>NZ_JAQIYM010000016.1 GCF_028823535.1 Pseudomonas serbica
GGCGCCTTCGCCGGAACGCCGGCTCCTACAGAGGGCATTCCGTGCATCTCTTTCCATTGCTGGTGAACATGAAACCCACACTGCTCGAACTCGAAGACGCCTTCACCCGCCTCACCCTCGCCCCCGAACTGGGCGGCAGCATCGTCAACTGGACCGTGCGCAGCACCGGCCAGCCCTTGTTGCGCCACGCCGATGAGCAGGCCTTGAATACCGGTCTTCCCGGTAAACTGGGCTGCTTCCCTTTGGTCCCGTGGTCCAACCGCATCGCCGAGCGGGGTTTCGACTGTCCGGATGGCTGGCTGGCCCTGGCGCCCAACAGCCCCGATCCGTTTCCGATTCATGGCAGCGCCTGGCAGCAGCGCTGGCAGGTGGTTTGCTCAACCGCTGACGAAGTGCTCCTGCAACTCGATAGCAGTGAGCCCTTTGCCTACAGCGCCCGTCAACGATTCCATCTGAGCGAAGGCCGCCTGAGCATCGAATTGAGCGTCACCCACCTGGCCGAACATGCGGCCTGGCATGGCCTGGGGCTGCACCCGTACCTGCCACGCAGTGTCAACACGAGATTGCAGGCCACGGCCCGACAGGTATGGATGTGCGATGAGAAAAAAATGCCGACGCAACGGGCTGCGTTACCGGCCGAATGGGATTTCCAGCAGCCCGGGGCGCTGCCCCGGACGCTGGTCGACAACGCGTTCTGCAACTGGGACGGCCACTGCCTGATCCAGCAGCCCGACCTCGGCTACGAGCTGGAATGCCAGGCCAGCGGCAGCGATTATTATCTTCTTTATTGTCCGCCAGGGCTGGCATTCTTCTGCATCGAACCGGTCAGCCACCCGGTCAACGCGCACCACTTGCCCGGCCGGCCGGGGTTGCGTTTGCTGGAGCAGGGGCAATCCACTGAACTGGCCTTCACACTGCAGTACCGCCCCTTGTAGGAGCCCGGCTTGCTGCGGGCGGCGTTCCGACGAAGGCGTCCTGAAGTGCGCCTTCGCCGGCAAGCCGGCTCCTACAATTTTTCAGAGGCGCGCCCGGAACAGCATGTAGACAGCGACGATCAGGCAGATACTGGCGAATCCCAGCTGCAACGCCCGCGCCGGCACCCGCGCGCACAGCTTGCGACCGACGATCATGCCGACGATGCTGGATACGATGAAGGCCACGCCCAGGCCGTCGATGCGCACCCCGGCATGCAAGGCGCCGATCACGCCGATGGCCGAGATCAAACTGATGACCATCAGGGACGTGGCGATGATGCCGCGCATCTGCACGTCGGTCAGTTGCTTGAAGGCCGGCACGATCAGAAAACCCCCGCCTACCCCCAGCAACCCCGAGACCACACCGGTCACCGCACCGAGGGCCGCGAGGGTCGCGGTGCATTTGGCGGTCCAGGAGAAGCGCCCGGTCTGCTGGTCGAGCATGCAGTTTTTCTGGCCCCAGTTGGCATGGCCATGGTCGCTCGGCCCCTCCTCCTTGCGCTCGCGCCGCAACATCCGCGCGGCCACCATGACCATCAGCAGGCTGAACAGGATCATCAGGACTTTTTCCGGCAACTGATGGGCGAAGTAGATGCCCAGCGGCGAAAAGACCGCCCCCAGCAGGGCAATCAACAGTGCCGCGCGATAGCGCACCAGGCCATGGCGCAAGCCATCGATGGCACCGACCGCCGCCGCGCTGCCCACCGCGAACAGGGCGACTGGCGCCGCCGTGGTCATGCTCCAGCCCAGTCCCAACACCAGCGCCGGCACCGCTAGAATGCCGCCCCCGGCTCCGGTCAAACCGAGCACCAACCCCATGACCACACCAAAAAAACTCGCCAGCAACATAGAACGCTCGTAATCCATGACAAAGGCCGGGAACGCCCGGTATCGATTGATGACAGGATAGAGCCCGCGTGGTTTTTTCGTTAACAGAATTGTCGCGGGCTGGTCAGCGCGGGGAAAATGAAACTACCCTCATGACTTACCCTTGAAGAAACAACCTCCATGCCAGCCCTGATTGAAGCCTTCTTCGACGACGCCTCGTCCACCTACAGTTACGTGATCTACGAAAATGACGGTGGGCAGTGTGCGATCGTCGACCCGGTGCTCGACTACACCCCGGCTGCCGGACGCACCGGCACCCTGCAGGCCGACCGGATCATCGCGTTCGTGCGCGAGCACCGCCTGCAGGTGCAATGGCTGCTGGAAACCCACGCCCACGCCGATCACCTGTCCGCCGCGCCCTACCTGCGGCGGGAGTTGGGCGGCAAGATCGCCATCGGCGAGTCGATCTGCAAGGTCCAGGGGGTGTTCAAGACCCTGTTCAACCTTGAGCCGGAATTTTCCATCGACGGTTCACAGTTCGATCACCTGTTCGCCCCGAACGAATCCTTCCGCATCGGCAACCTCAAGGCCACCGCCCTGCATGTGCCAGGCCATACCCCGGCGGACATGGCTTACCTGATCGGCAGCGACCTGATCCTGGTCGGCGATACCCTGTTCATGCCCGACGTCGGCACCGCCCGCTGCGACTTTCCCGGCGGCGACGCGCACCAGATGTTCGCCTCGATCCACAAGCTGCTGGCCTTCCCCGCCAGCGTGCGCCTCTACGTCTGCCACGACTACCCGCCCGAGGGCCGGGAACCGCAGTGCATGACCACCGTCGGCGAGCAACGAAAAAGCAACATCCACGTGCGCGACGGCATCGACGAAACCACCTTCGTCGCCATGCGCACCCGCCGCGATGCCGGGCTGGGCATGCCGACGCTGCTGCTGCCGGCGATCCAGGTCAATGTACGAGCGGGGAATCTGCCGCCGGCGGAAGACAATGGGGTGACCTACCTGAAAATCCCCATTAACAAGCTGTGAGATATTGATCGTTCCCACGCTCCGCGTGGGAATGCATCCCGTGACGCTCTGCGTCACATCCAAAGCGGAACGCGGAGCATCCCCGGCGGCATTGCCACGCTGCACGGGTGAACGATCAGGTACCCAGGGTCAAGCCATTGGCCGGCAACGGCAGCGCCGTCTTGTAGCGCACCTGCTTGAGCGCAAAGCTCGAGCGGATATTCGCCACCCCAGGCACCTTGGTCAGGAAGTCCATCATGAAGCGCTCCAGCGACTGAATGGTCGGCACCAGTACGCGAATCAGGTAATCCGGATCGCCGGCCATCAGGTAGCACTCCATCACCTCGGGCCGATCGGAGATGGCCTCTTCGAAATGCTGCAACGCCTCCTCCACCTGTTTCTCGAGGCTGACGTGGATGAACACGTTGACGTGCAGCCCCAGCAAATCGGCGTCCAGCAAGGTTACCTGCTCACGAATCAGCCCCAGCTCCTCCATCGCCTTGACCCGGTTGAAACACGGCGTCGGCGAGAGGTTGACCGAGCGTGCCAGGTCGGCGTTGGTGATGCGGGCGTTCTCCTGAAGGCTGTTGAGAATGCCGATATCGGTACGGTCCAGTTTGCGCATGAGACAAAAACACCTGTTTTTTATGTTTATGTAGATTTTTTATCTGCAAATGATCTTGAGCGCAATGAAACAGAGAGAAATATTCTTCTGGGCCGGGCCTATGATTGTTGTAGGACAAGATTTCTTCTACAGAACGAAATCTGTCAGCTCACTACAAGAAATTCACAAGATCGAGCGTAGAAGCCATGAACCAAGCGTACGAACCGCTGCGCCTGCACGTTCCCGAACCCTCGGGCCGCCCCGGCTGCAAAACCGACTTCTCCTACCTGCACCTGACCGATGCCGGCACGGTGCGCAAACCCCCTGTTGACGTTGAACCGGCTGACACGGCTGACTTGGCCCGTGGCCTGATTCGTGTGCTTGACGACCAGGGCAATGCCCTGGGTCCGTGGGCCGAAGGCGTGCCGGTCGAGATCCTGCGTAAAGGCATGCGTGCCATGCTCAAGACGCGGATCTACGACAACCGCATGGTGGTTGCCCAGCGCCAGAAGAAAATGTCGTTCTACATGCAGAGCCTTGGCGAGGAAGCCATCGGCAGCGCCCAGGCCCTGGCCCTGAACATCGACGACATGTGCTTCCCGACCTACCGTCAGCAAAGCATCCTCATGGCCCGCGACGTGCCGCTGGTAGACCTGATCTGCCAACTGCTGTCCAACGAGCGCGATCCGCTCAAAGGCCGTCAGCTGCCGATCATGTATTCGGTGAAAGACGCCGGTTTCTTCACCATTTCCGGCAACCTCGCCACCCAGTTCGTCCAGGCTGTGGGCTGGGCCATGGCCTCGGCCATCAAGGGCGACACCAAGATTGCCTCGGCCTGGATCGGCGACGGCGCGACCGCTGAATCGGACTTCCACACCGCCCTGACCTTCGCCCACGTGTACCGCGCACCGGTGATCCTCAACGTGGTCAACAACCAGTGGGCGATCTCCACCTTCCAGGCCATCGCCGGTGGTGAGGCCACCACCTTCGCCGGTCGTGGCGTCGGTTGCGGCATCGCCTCGCTGCGGGTCGACGGCAACGATTTCTACGCGGTCTACGCCGCTTCCGCCTGGGCCGCCGAACGTGCGCGCCGCAACCTCGGCCCGACCATGATCGAATGGGTCACCTACCGCGCCGGCCCGCACTCCACCTCGGACGATCCATCGAAATACCGTCCCGCCGACGACTGGAGCCACTTCCCGTTGGGCGACCCGATCGCGCGCCTCAAGCAGCACCTGATCAAGGTTGGCCACTGGTCCGAGGAAGAACATGCAGCCGTCAGCGCCGAACTGGAAGCCGAAGTGATCGCCGCACAGAAAGAAGCCGAACAGTACGGCACCCTTGCCGGCGGCCAGATTCCAAGCGCCGCGACCATGTTCGAAGACGTCTACAAAGAGATGCCGGAGCATTTGAAGCGCCAGCGTCAAGAGTTGGGGATCTGACATGAACGATCACAACAACAATATCGAGCTGGAAACCGCCATGACCACGACCACCATGACCATGATCCAGGCCCTGCGCTCGGCCATGGATGTGATGCTTGAACGTGACGACAACGTCGTGGTGTTCGGCCAGGACGTGGGCTATTTCGGCGGTGTGTTCCGCTGCACCGAAGGCCTGCAGGCCAAGTACGGCACCTCCCGCGTATTCGACGCGCCGATCTCCGAAAGCGGCATCGTCGGCACCGCCGTGGGCATGGGCGCCTACGGCCTGCGCCCGGTGGTGGAGATCCAGTTCGCCGACTACGTGTACCCGGCCTACGATCAGATCATCTCCGAAGCCGCACGCCTGCGTTATCGCTCGGCCGGCGAATTCACCGCGCCGCTGACCCTGCGCATGCCCTGCGGTGGCGGCATCTACGGCGGCCAGACCCACAGCCAGAGCATCGAGGCACTCTTCACCCAGGTATGCGGTCTGCGCACCGTCATGCCGTCCAACCCCTACGACGCCAAGGGTTTGCTGATCGCCTCCATCGAAAACGATGACCCGGTGATCTTCCTGGAGCCGAAGCGCCTGTACAACGGCCCGTTCGACGGCCACCACGACCGCCCGGTGACCCCGTGGTCGAAACACCCCGCCGCACAGGTTCCGGACGGTTACTACACGGTACCGCTGGACGTTGCCGCTATCGCCCGTCCGGGCAAGGACGTCACGGTGCTGACCTACGGCACCACCGTTTATGTGTCGCAAGTGGCCGCTGAAGAAAGCGGTGTCGATGCCGAAGTCATCGACCTGCGCAGCCTGTGGCCGCTGGATCTGGAAACCATCACCAGATCGGTGAAGAAAACCGGCCGCTGCGTGATCGTTCACGAAGCCACCCGCACTTGCGGCTTCGGTGCCGAACTGACGGCGCTGGTGCAAGAGCATTGCTTCCACCACCTGGAAGCGCCAATCGAACGCGTCACCGGCTGGGACACCCCGTACCCGCACGCGCAAGAGTGGGCGTATTTCCCTGGCCCGTCCCGTGTGGGCGCGGCTTTGAAACGGGTCATGGAGGTCTGAATGGGCACGCACGTCATTAAAATGCCGGACATTGGCGAAGGCATTGCAGAAGTAGAATTGTCGGTATGGCACGTCAAGGTCGGCGACATGGTCGTCGAGGATCAGGTGCTGGCCGATGTCATGACCGACAAGGCGATGGTGGATATTCCGTCACCGGTCCATGGCAAGGTAATCGCCCTGGGCGGCCAGCCAGGTGAAGTGATGGCGGTCGGCAGTGTGCTGATCAGCATTGAAGTCGAAGGCGCGGGAAACGTTAAGGAGTCGGCGCAACCGGCACCGGCCAAAGAAGCGCCAGTTGCAGCGCCGAAAGTCGAAAGCGTGGTGCAAAGCAAGCCAGTCGTTGCCGCAGCGCCAAAAGCCGCCGTGTGCCAGGGCCCGATGGTCGCCCGCGAAGCCAATGAGCGTCCCCTGGCCTCTCCTGCCGTGCGCAAGCACGCGCTGGACCTCGGTATCCAGTTGCGCCTGGTCCGTGGCACCGGCCCTGCCGGCCGAGTGCTGCACGAAGACCTCGAGGCCTACCTGGCCCAGGGTCAGTCGAATGCGTCGACCGTCAGCAGCGCTTACAGCCAGCGCAACGACGAAGAACAGATCCCTGTGATCGGCATGCGCCGCAAGATCGCCCAGCGCATGCAGGACGCCACCCAGCGTGCCGCTCACTTCAGTTATGTCGAGGAAATCGACGTCACGGCCGTGGAAGAACTGCGCGCACACCTCAACGAAAAGCACGGTGCCACCCGCGGCAAGCTGACCTTGCTGCCGTTCCTGGTCCGCGCCCTGGTCGTCGCCCTGCGTGATTTCCCGCAGATCAACGCGCGCTACGACGACGAAGCCCAGGTCATCACCCGCCTCGGCGCGGTGCATGTCGGCATCGCCACCCAGGCCGATATCGGCCTGATGGTACCGGTGGTACGTCACGCCGAAGCCCGCAGCCTGTGGGACAACGCCCAGGAAATCTCCCGCTTGGCCACCGCCGCCCGTAACGGCAAGGCCAGCCGCGACGAACTGTCCGGATCGTCCATCACCCTGACCAGCCTTGGCGCATTGGGTGGCATCGTCAGCACCCCGGTGCTGAACCTGCCGGAAGTGGCGATCGTCGGCGTGAACAAGATCGTCGAACGGCCGATGGTAGTCAAAGGGCAGATCGTGATCCGCAAGATGATGAACCTCTCCAGTTCCTTCGATCACCGGGTGGTCGACGGCATGGACGCGGCGCAATTCATCCAGGCCGTGCGTGGCCTGCTGGAACAACCCGCCACCTTGTTTGTGGACTGATATTTGTTGGAGAGCACGATGCAAACTCTGAACACCACACTGCTGATCATCGGCGGCGGTCCTGGCGGTTATGTGACGGCGATCCGTGCCGGCCAGTTGGGCATCCCGACCCTCCTGGTGGAAGGCCAATCCCTGGGCGGTACCTGCCTGAACATCGGCTGCATTCCGTCCAAGGCGCTGATTCACGTCGCGGAACAGTTCCACCAGACGCACAATCACAGCCAGCATTCGGCCCTGGGCATCAGCGTTTCGGCGCCAACGCTGGATATCGGCAAAAGCGTGGAATGGAAGGACGGCATCGTCGACCGCCTGACCACCGGCGTCGCGGCCCTGCTGAAAAAGCACAAGGTCCAGGTCATCCAGGGCTGGGCCAAGGTCGTCGACGGCAAGACCGTCGACGTCGGTGACACGCGCATCCAGTGCGAGCACCTGGTGCTGGCCACCGGGTCGAAAAGCGTCAACTTGCCGATGCTGCCCATTGGCGGGCCGATCATCTCCTCCACCGAAGCCCTGGCGCCGACGTCCGTGCCCAAACGCCTGGTCGTGGTGGGGGGCGGCTACATCGGCCTGGAACTGGGCATTGCCTATCGCAAGCTCGGTGCCGACGTCAGCGTGGTCGAAGCCCAGGAGCGCATCCTGCCGGCCTATGACGCTGAATTGACCCAGCCGGTGCACGATGAACTGAAAAAGCTCGGCATGAAGCTTTACTTGAAGCACAGCGTGCAAGGCTTTGATTCACAAGCCAATACTTTGCAAGTTCTGGATCCGAATGGCGACACCCTGAACCTGGAAACCGACCAGGTGCTGGTAGCCGTCGGTCGCAAACCCAACACCCAGGGCTGGAACCTCGAAGCGCTGAACCTGGACATGAACGGCGCATCGATCAAGGTCGACGACCGCTGCCAGACCAGCATGCGCAACGTGTATGCCATCGGCGACCTCAGTGGCGAACCGATGCTCGCCCACCGGGCCATGGCCCAAGGCGAGATGGTGGCCGAGCTGATCAGCGGCAAGCACCGCGAGTTCAACCCCACCGCCATTGCCGCCGTGTGCTTCACCGACCCGGAACTGGTGGTGGTCGGCAAGACCCCGGACGAAGCCAAGGCCGCTGGCCTGGATTGCATCGTGTCGAGCTTCCCGTTCGCGGCCAATGGCCGGGCGATGACGCTGGAATCCAGAAGCGGTTTCGTGCGCGTGGTCGCTCGTCGGGACAATCATGTAATTGTCGGCTGGCAGGCGGTGGGTGTCGGTGTCTCCGAATTGTCCACGGCGTTCGCGCAAAGCCTGGAAATGGGCGCGCGATTGGAAGACATCGGCGGCACCATCCATGCGCATCCGACCTTGGGCGAAGCCGTTCAGGAAGCGGCGTTGCGGGCCCTGGGGCACGCGTTGCACCTGTGATTCAAAGCGTACACCGAACCTGTAGGAGCCGGCTTGCTGGCGAAGGCGATGGATCTGGCACACCGAGTCGCATCGATCGCTGGCAAGCCAGCGCCTACAAGGAATGTAATCCGGGCTGCGAAATCGGTCCGGAATGAAGTATTGTTGTCCCATCCAGAAAACGTCAGAAACATTGAACCGTTTCGGCGGTTGTTAAGTGATAGAGGGTGTCATGGGTAACGAAAGCATCAATTGGGACAAGCTGGGTTTTGACTACATCAAGACCGACAAGCGCTATCTGTCGCACTTTCGCGATGGCGAGTGGGACAAGGGCACCCTGACAGAAGACAATGTGCTGCACATCAGCGAAGGCTCCACGGCCCTTCACTATGGCCAGCAATGCTTCGAAGGCCTGAAGGCCTATCGTTGCAAGGACGGTTCGATCAACCTGTTCCGCCCGGACCAGAACGCCGCCCGCATGCAGCGCAGCTGCGCGCGCCTGCTGATGCCACAGGTCTCTACCGAGCAGTTCATCGAAGCGTGCAAGGAAGTGGTCCGCGCCAACGAGCGCTTCATCCCGCCGTACGGCACTGGCGGCGCGCTGTACCTGCGTCCGTTCGTGATTGGCGTAGGTGACAACATCGGCGTGCGCACCGCACCCGAGTTCATCTTCTCGATCTTCTGCATCCCGGTCGGCGCCTACTTCAAGGGCGGCCTCACCCCGCACAACTTCCTGATCTCCAGCTACGACCGCGCCGCCCCACAAGGCACCGGCGCAGCCAAGGTCGGCGGCAACTACGCCGCCAGCCTGATGCCGGGCTCCCAGGCCAAGAAAGCCCACTTCGCCGACGCCATCTACCTGGATCCGATGACCCACACCAAGATCGAGGAAGTCGGTTCGGCCAACTTCTTCGGGATCACCCACGACAACAAGTTCGTGACCCCGAACTCGCCGTCGGTGCTGCCGGGCATCACCCGCCTGTCGCTGATCGAGCTGGCCAAGTCGCGCCTGGGCCTGGAAGTGATCGAAGGTGACGTGTTCATCGACAAGCTGTCGGACTTCAAGGAAGCCGGCGCTTGCGGCACGGCGGCCGTGATCACGCCGATCGGCGGTATCAGCTACAACGACCACTTGCACGTGTTCCACAGCGAAACCGAAGTCGGCCCGATCACCCAGAAGCTCTACAAAGAGCTGACCGGCGTGCAAACCGGCGACGTCGAAGCGCCAGCAGGCTGGATCGTCAAGGTCTGACCTGACGTCCCCTGCCATGAAAACGCCGCCCTCGACTTCGAAGGCGGCGTTTTTTTTGCCGCATCAATCATCCCGCGTCAGCACTTCCAGCAACTCGATCTCAAAGATCAGGTTCGAATTCGGCGTGATCTTGCCCATCGTGCGCTCGCCATAGGCCAGGTGCGCCGGCACCAGCAGCTTGCGCTTGCCACCCACCTGCATGCCCAAAATGCCCTGGTCCCAGCCCTTGATCACCCGACCGGTGCCGATCACGCACTGGAACGGCTTGCCTCGACTGTAGGAAGAGTCGAATTCGCTACCGTCTTCCAGCCAGCCACGGTACTGGGTGGTGATCAGCGCGCCCTTGACGGCGGCCTTGCCGTCACCCGGCTCAAGATCAATGATTTGCAGTTCGTCGTTCATGTTCTTAACTCATCTACAGTGCCCTGACTTGCGGGCGCGGACGCAGGTTTTCGCAGAATCCGCCGTCGATGGCAACCGTCGGAACCGAAAGGCCCCTGTGCCGCTCAGAACAAGTATCGACTTCGCACTCAGAAAGGATGCTCTGATGAACGACCTGCGCAGTTTTATTCCGCCGTACATCCTGCATCGTATCGTCGCGCACGGCTCCGAACGCCAGCGTCACAGCGCCATGAGCACGCTGGCCCACGTGCGCACCCTGCGGCACCCGCCTGGCCCACCGGAGCGCCCTGCTGCCGCCGCAATCCTGCCGCCTTCCGGCAAAGCCGGCCAGGCCCAGCGCAGCGTGCATGATGCCCAGGGCAAAATGCTCTTGCCCGGCATGCCGGTGCGCCTCGAAGGGCAGGCAGCGAGCGGCGATCCGGCGGTCGATGAAGCCTATGATGCGCTGGGAGCCAGCTACGATTTCTTCTGGAAGGTGTTGGGTCGCGACTCCATCGACAACAAAGGCTTCGCCCTGGTCGGCAGCGTGCATTATGGCCAGGACTACGAAAACGCCTTCTGGAACGGCGCGCAAATGGTCTTCGGCGACGGCGATGGCGAGATATTCGAGCGCTTCACCCGCTCCCTCGACGTGGTCGCGCACGAACTGACCCACGGCGTGGTCGAGAGCGAAGCGGGCCTGGTCTATGCCGACCAGTCCGGGGCGTTGAATGAATCACTGTCGGACGTGTTTGGCGTGCTGACCAAGCAGTATCTGCTGGAGCAGACCGCCGACCAGGCGGACTGGCTGATCGGTGCGGATTTGCTGACACCGCGCATCAAGGGCATCGGCCTGCGCTCGATGGCCCACCCGGGCACCGCCTATGACGACCCGCTACTGGGCAAGGACCCGCAACCGGATCACATGCGCAAGTTCGTCATCACCCAGGAGGACAATGGCGGTGTGCACATCAATTCAGGCATTCCCAACCGGGCGTTTTACCTGGCAGCCAAGACCTTGGGCGGCTTTGCCTGGGAAAAGGCCGGGCTCATCTGGTACGACGCGCTGTGCGACAAGCGCTTGGACCGCGAGACGTCATTCAGTGCCTTTGCAAAACTCACCCTGGAGCATGCATGGCGGCGCTTCACGGCCAAGGAAGCCCGGGCGGTGCAGCAGGGCTGGTCTGAAGTGGGTGTCGATGCGATGCAGGAGGAACCATGAAAACCTTGCCAACGCTGGATGAGCGCGCAGTCGTGTGCGTTTCGCGCCAGGGCGGTTTTGCCGCGATCCAGGCCATGACTCGCCCCCGGGAGATCGATTTCGCTCAGTGCAGCATCGATCAACGCTCGCGCATCTATGGCTTGCTTGAAGGTTGCCTGCCGCTGGCCAGTTCGGTCGCAGGTGGAGGCGACCAGCGTTTTTACCAGATCGAGTTGCACTACCACGAAGGCGAACACGACGACCAGATGGTGTTGAAGGTGCCGGAAGACCAGGCGCCCGCTGAGCTGGTGCGGCTCTGGGACCTGGGCGAATTGTTGTAGCGGCGTGGCATTGCCCGCCCATAATCTCTATCGCGCGATAGCGTTGACCCAAGACCAGCCTTTATCCTTGTCGACCCGCCGTACCGAGTTGATGGAGTTTTCTAATGCCCCATGAAGGCAGTCTGTTACAAGCCGCAGTCGTTTTTCTGCTCGCGGCCGTACTCACCGTTCCCCTGGCCAAGCGTCTGCAGCTGGGCGCGGTGCTGGGTTATCTGTTTGCCGGAGTGATCATCGGCCCCTCGGGGCTGGGCCTGATCGGCAATCCGGAAAGCGTCGCGCACATCTCGGAACTCGGCGTGGTGTTGCTGCTGTTCATCATCGGCCTGGAATTGTCGCCACGCCGGTTGTGGGTGATGCGCAAGGCGGTGTTCGGCGTCGGGCTGGCGCAGGTGCTGCTGACTGGAGCGCTGCTGGGGGCGTTGGCCCTGTATGTCTTCGGGCAACCCGTCAACACCTCTATCGTGCTGGGCCTGGGGCTGGCCCTGTCGTCCACCGCATTCGGCCTGCAGAGCCTGGCCGAGCGCAAGGAACTGACCAGCCCCCACGGGCGCCTGGCGTTCGCAATCCTGCTGTTCCAGGACATCGCAGCGATACCGCTGATTGCCATGGTGCCGTTGCTGGCGGGCAGCGCTGAAAGCGTCAGCGCTGCCGACGATGTGAACCAGGGCCTGCGCGTGCTGATCAGCATCGCCATCGTGGTGGTCGGCGGCCGCTACCTGCTGCGCCCGGTGTTCCGCGTGGTGGCCAAGAGCGGCTTGCCGGAGGTGTCCACCGCGACCGCGTTGCTGGTGGTGATGGGCACCGCCTGGCTGATGGACCTGGCTGGTATTTCCATGGCCCTCGGCGCCTTCCTTGCCGGCCTGCTGCTGGCGGACTCCGAATATCGGCACGAACTCGAAGCGCAGATCGAACCCTTCAAGGGCCTGCTGCTGGGGCTGTTTTTCATGAGCGTCGGCATGGGTGCCAACCTCAGCCTGCTCCTGCGCGAACCCATCGTGGTGCTGGGGCTGACCGTGCTGCTGATCGCCGTCAAGCTGCCGTTGCTGTTTATCGTGGGTAAAGTCGCCGGCGGCTTGAACAAGATCAGCGCCATTCGCCTGGGCATCGTGCTGGCGGCTGGTGGTGAGTTTGCCTTTGTGGTGTTCAAGATCGGCCGTGACCATGGCTTGTTCGATCCGCGCCTGTACGACCTGCTGGTGTTGGCGATCACCCTGTCGATGGCACTGACGCCATTGTTGCTGCTGCTATGCGCCCGACTGGTCAGCCCGAAGGTGCAACCGGTGGCGGTGCCGGAGCAGTTTCGCGAAATCGATGCCGACGAACCCCGTGTGGTGATCGCCGGCATGGGCCGTATGGGGCAGATCGTCGCGCGCATCCTGCGGGCGCAGAACATCAAGTTCGTGGCCCTCGACACCTCGGTGGAAACCATCGAACTGTCGCGCAGCTTCGGCGGCGTGCCGGTGTACTACGGCGACCCGATGCGCCCGGAAATCCTCAGCGCGGCCAAGGTCGGGAATGCCGAATTCTTCATCATCGCCACCGACGACCCGGACACCAACATCAAGACGGCCGAGCTGGTCCACAAGCTCTATCCGCACATCAAGATCATTGCCCGCGCGCGCAACCGCCAGCATGTGCACCGGCTGGTGGACCTGGGCGCCCACGCGGTGCGCGAAACCTTCTACTCCAGCCTGGAAATGAGCCGCCAGACCTTGATCGGACTCGGACTGACCCCTGAGCAGGCCGATGCACGGATCAAACGTTTCAAGCATCACGACGAACAGGTGCTCGAAGCCCAGCATGCGATCTACGACGACGCAGTGAAGGTCAAGCAGACGGCCCAGGAAGCGCGGGCGGAACTGGCACGGTTGTTTGAGTCGGACCAGTTGGAAGAGCAGGCCAGGAACGGTTGAGGTGAACCTGGCCGCTTTGCGATAAACCACAACCACACGGAGTACACCATGGCTGGCGACACATCCCCCGCGCTCAAGGAAATCTTCAACGCCGAACGCCTGCGGCACATCGCCGCCGAGATGACGGCGGTGTATCCCGGCTTCAATGCCAAGGGTTTCCTGAAACTGGCCAACAACGGTCTGGCCGAGTTGTCGGTGATGCAGCGTCTGGCTCGCGTCAGCGAATGCCTGCACGCGGTATTGCCAGCGGGGTATGAAGCGTCCCTTGCGCTATTGCGCGAACTCGCCCCTCGCCTCAACAGTGGCTTTGTCAGCATGTGCCTGCCGCATTACGTGGCGACCTATGGCGCCGACCGCTTCGAACTGTCGATGGAGGCGCTCAAGTACTTCACCGCGTTCGGTTCTTCGGAGTTCGCCATCCGCCATTTCCTGCGTGCCGATATGCAGCGCTCGCTGAAACTGATGCATGACTGGTCACTGGACGCCAACGAGCATGTCCGGCGCCTCGCCAGCGAAGGTAGCCGACCGCGCCTGCCGTGGTCGTTTCGCCTGGAGCAGATCCAGGCCGACCCGCGCCTGGCGGCGGCAATCCTCGACAACCTCAAGGCCGACCCCAGCCTTTACGTGCGCAAGTCCGTGGCCAACCACCTCAACGACATCACCAAGGACCATCCCGAGTGGGTGCTGGACCTGATCGAGGGCTGGTCGCTGGACAACCCACACACTGCGTGGATCGCCAGGCATGCGTTGCGCAGCCTGATCAAACAGGGCAATTTGCGAGCCCTGGCGATCATCGGCGCGGGGGCCAAGCCTGAAGTGCAGATCATCGATGTGCAGGTCAATCCGCCGGTGATTGGCCTAGGCGAAAAAATCACCCTGTCCTTCGCGGTCAAATCCACGGCCCACAACAGCCAGCGCCTGGTGATCGACTACGCAATCGATTACGTCAAGGCCAACGGCAGCACTTCGGCCAAGGTCTTCAAGCTCAAGGCCCTGACGCTGCCGGGCAACGCGACACAATCCATCGCCCGTGGCCAGCACATCAAGGAACTCACCACTCGCCGGCATTACGCGGGCAAGCACGCGGTGCATGTGCTGGTGAACGGGGAGCGGCTGGCGAGCACCGCCTTCGAAATCCTGGGTTGAGATGCGCGACTGAACATTGCGTTGGTCTTCCGGGCGCCATCGCTCTCACGGCTGGCCCGTTCAACTGTAGGAGCTGGCTTGCCAGCGAAGGCGGCCTGCCAGCCTACCCATCTCTCTCGCGCCCACACGCGATCCACTGTAGGAGCTGGCTTGCCAGCGAAGGCGGCCTGCCAGCCTGCCCATCTCTCTCGCGCCCACACGCGATCCACTGCAGGAGCTGGCTTGCCAGCGAAGGCGGCCTGCCAGCCTGCCCATCTCTCTCCGCCCACACGCGATCCACTGTGGAGCTGGCTTGCCAGCGAAGGCGGCCTGCCAGCCTGCCCATCTCTCTCGCGCCCACACGCGATCCACTGTAGGAGCTGGCTTGCCAGCGAAGGCGGCCTGCCAGCCTGCCCATCTCTCTCGCACCCACACGCGATCCACTGTAGGAGCTGGCTTGCCAGTGAAGGCGGCCTGCCAGCCTGCCCATCTCTCTCGCGCCCACACGCGATCCACTGTAGGAGCTGGCTTGCCAGCGAAGGCGGCCTTGAACATTGCGTTGATCTTTCGGGCCCCATCGCTGGCAAGCCAGCTCCTACAGAGGACCGGGTATAGCGAGAGAGATGGGCAGGCTCACTCACAGGATTTTCACCCCCCGGGAAGAGGATTGGGCCCCAGCAACAATTCCTGCTCCCGCTCACACAACTCCACCACGTAATCCCACATCACCCGCAGCCGCACCGACTTGTGCAGCTCGCGGCGGGTGCTGATCCAGTAGCTGCGCAGGATGCTCTCCTGCGGGAGCAACGGCACCAGGGCGGGATCGTCGCTGGCCATGTAGCACGGCAGCACGGCGATGCCCAGGCCCGCGCGTGCGGCCTGTTGCTGGGCGATGACGCTGGTGCTGTGGAAGACCACCTGCGGGTTGCGGCAGAAGCTGTTGAGGAACATCAGTTCCTGGCTGAACAGCAAGTCGTCGACGTAGCCGATCCAGGCGTGCCGCCCCAGGTCTTCGCGATTGCGCAGCGCTGGCGAACGGTCGAGATAGTCCTGGCTGGCGTAAAGCGCCAAGCGATAGTCGGCCAGCTTGCGCGTGACCAGCATGTCGGCGGCCGGGCGTTCCAGGTGGATGCTGATTTCCGCCTCGCGGTTGAGGATGCTGACGAAACGCGGCACCGCCACCAACTCGACTTCCAGCCCCGGGTAACGCTCGAACAGACCGTTCATGCGGCTGGCGAGAAACATGATGCCCAGCCCTTCCGTCACCCCCACCCGGATCTTTCCCAGCGGCGCCGTGGATTGGGTGATTTCTTCCTGCGCCAGCAGCGCGACGTTCTCCATGGCCTCGGCGTGCTTGAGCAATGCTTCACCGGCCGGGGTCAGCTCGTATCCCTGGGCATGCTGCACGAACAATGCGCTGCCAAGGCTCTTTTCAATGGCCTCGATGTGCCGCGCCACGGTGGCATGGGTGGTGTTCAAGCGGCGCGCGGCAGTGAGCAAACGCCCGCTACGCTGGAGCTCGAGAAAGAAGCGCAGGTCATTCCAGTCGAACATCATCCATCCTTAGGTCAGCGTTGTTTAAAAACGCACAGCAGCTGGGTAAAAACTAACATTCTTTAAACGAAAGCTAACAACTAGGATGGATCCCAACAAGAACAACAAGCGAGGTCAGGGATGCAAGCTTCCCTTGATGAATTCGACTACATCGTGGTTGGGGCAGGTCCCGCCGGTTGTTTGCTGGCCAATCGCCTGTCGGCCAACCCGCAGCACCGGGTGCTGCTGCTCGAAGCCGGCGGTCGCGACAATTACGCGTGGATTCACATCCCGGTGGGCTACCTGTTCTGCATCGGCAACCCGCGCACCGACTGGTGCTTCAAGACCGAGGCGCAACCCGGCCTGCAGGGCCGCACCCTGAGTTACCCGCGCGGCAAGGTCCTGGGCGGCTGCTCGTCGATCAACGGCATGATCTACATGCGCGGCCAGGCTGGCGATTACGACGGCTGGGCGGCCGACGGCAACCCCGGCTGGCGCTGGCACGACGTGCTGCCGTTGTTCAAGAAGAGCGAAAATCATTATGCCGGCGAATCAACCTTCCACGGCGCCAGCGGCGACTGGCGAGTGGAACGCCAGCGCCTGTCCTGGCCGATTCTCGATGCCTTCCGCAGCGCCGCCGAGCAGAGCGGCATCGCCAGCATCGACGACTTCAACCAGGGCGATAACGAAGGTTGTGGCTACTTCCAGGTCAACCAGAAGGCAGGCGTGCGCTGGAATGCAGCCAAGGCGTTCCTCAAGCCGATACGCCAGCGCCCCAACCTGACGGTGCTGACCGGCGTCGAAGTCGACCGGGTGCTCCTGGAAAACGCTCGCGCCTGGGCGGTCAGCGCCCGTTGGCAAGGTCAGGCCAGGACCTTCAAGGCGCGCAAGGAAATCGTCCTGTGCGCCGGGTCCGTCGGTTCACCGAGCATCCTCCAGCGTTCCGGCATCGGCCCCCGCCCGCTGCTGCAGCGCCTGGGCATCGGCGTCGTGCATGAACTGCCAGGGGTCGGCGGCAACCTGCAAGATCACCTGCAACTGCGCCTGATCTACAAACTGGAAAACGCCCGCACCCTGAACCAGATGGCCGGCAGCCTGTGGGGCAAGATGGGCATGGGCTTGCGCTACCTGTATGACCGCAGCGGCCCCCTGTCCATGGCACCGAGTCAATTGGGGGCATTCGCCCGCTCGGGGCCGGAGCAGACTTCAGCCAACCTGGAGTACCACGTGCAACCGTTGTCGCTGGAGCGGTTCGGTGAACCGCTGCATGCCTTCCCGGCGTTTACCGCCTCGGTCTGCGACTTGCGTCCGCAAAGCCGTGGCCGGGTGGAAATCCAGTCCGCCAACCCGCAGCAAGCGCCCTTGATCCAGCCCAACTACCTCAGCCATCCCGAGGACTTGCGGGTGGCCGCCGATGCCATTCGCCTGACCCGGCGAATCGTTGCCGCACCCGCCCTGAAGGCGTTCAAGCCGGTTGAGTATCTGCCCGGCGACAGCCTGCAGAGCGAGGAACAGCTGCACGAAGCCGCCGCGCGGATCGGTACCACCATCTTCCATCCCGTCGGCACCTGCCGGATGGGCAACGACGCGGACGCGGTGGTCGATGCCGAACTGCGCGTGCACGGCATCCCCGGCCTGCGTATCGCCGACGCCTCGATCATGCCGCGCATCACTTCGGGCAACACCTGCTCGCCTACGCTGATGATCGCGGAGAAGGCTGCACACATGATCCTCAACCCCGCCACACGGAGCATCACCGAGACAATGGAACTGGTCACACATCCGTGACCCCAGCACGGACACTGCAGGAGCGAGCCTGCTCGCGATGGTCGCCAACGATAACGCTGGAAACATGACACCACGCGGCGTTCCAAGGCCCTTCGCGAGCAGACTCGCTCCCACAGGAAATGCGTACATCCGACACAACGACAGTAGCGGCGCCAGCCCACAAGGAAAGCGCCGACAGTGGAACAACAAAAACAATCACTGTGAGGGATACCGATATGTCAGAACACGTTCAACCCCTGGAAGCCGTGCGCAGCGCGGGCACCAGCCAGGAAACCCAGAAAGTCATCTTCGCCTCGTCGCTCGGGACGGTCTTCGAGTGGTATGACTTTTTCCTCTATGGCGCCCTCGCGGCGGTGATCAGCAAGCAGTTCTTCGCCGGGGTCAACGACACCACGGCGTTCATCTTCGCCCTGATGGCGTTTGCTGCCGGCTTCATCGTCCGGCCGTTCGGCGCCCTGGTGTTCGGCCGGTTGGGGGACATGATCGGGCGCAAATACACCTTCCTCGCCACCATCGTGCTCATGGGCCTGGCCACCTTCTGTGTCGGTTTGCTACCCAATTACGCGAGCATCGGCATTGCCGCGCCGATCATCCTCGTGGTGCTGCGCATGCTCCAGGGCCTGGCGCTGGGGGGTGAATACGGCGGCGCCGCGACTTACGTGGCGGAGCACGCCCCCATCGGCAAACGCGGTTTCCACACCAGCTGGATCCAGTCCACCGCCACCCTCGGCCTGTTGCTGTCGCTGCTGGTGGTACTCGGTTGCCGGTACTTCACCGGCGATCAGTTCGAAGTCTGGGGCTGGCGCATTCCGTTCCTGTTTTCGATCGTCCTGCTGGGCATCTCGACCTGGATTCGATTGAGCCTGCACGAGTCGCCTGCGTTCGTGAAAATGAAAGAGGAAGGCAAACTCTGCAAGTCGCCGATCCGCGACTCCTTCGGTAAATGGGACAACCTCAAGGTGGTCCTGATCGCCCTGTTCAGCATCAATGCCGGGCAAGCGGTGACCTTCTACGCGGCGCAGTTCTATGTGCTGTTCTTCCTCACCCAGTTCCTGAAAATGGACCCCGCAGTGGCCAACGGCCTGCTGATCGTCAGTGTGACCATCGGCGCCCCCTTCTTCATTTTCTTCGGCTGGCTGTCGGACAAGGTCGGGCGCAAACCGGTGCTGATGCTCGGCCTGCTGCTCGCCACGGCGCTGTACTTCCCGATCTTCAAGACGTTGGCCCACTACGCCAACCCGGCCATCGACCAGGCCAGCCGCCAGGCCCCGATCACCGTGCTGGCCGACCCGGCTACCTGCACCTTCCAGTTCGACCCGGTGGGCAAGGCGAAATTCGACAGCCCCTGCGACAAGGTCAAGACCTTCCTGGTCAAGCAGGGCCTGCCTTACCAGAGCGAAGCGGCCCCGGCCGGCAGTGGTGTGCAGGTCAGCGTCGGTGACATGAAGATCGACGGCTTCGACGAAGCGGCCCTGCGTGGCGCGGTGACCCTGGCGGGTTACCCGCAACAGGCCGATATGCAGCAGATCAACAAGCCGATGATCGTGGCATTGATCGTCGCGCTGATCATCATCTCCGCCATGTGCTACGGCCCGCTGGCGGCGCTGATGGTCGAACTGTTCCCGACCCGCATCCGCTACACCTCGATGTCCCTGCCCTACCACATCGGCAACGGCTGGTTCGGTGGGTTCCTGCCGACGGTGTCATTTGCCCTGGTGGTCTATACCGGGGATATTTTCTACGGACTGTGGTACCCGGTGGTGATTACCGGGGTGAGCCTGGTGGTGGGGCTGCTGTGCCTGCGTGAGACGCGTAACGTCGACCTGGATAAAAACTGACGTTTACCCAATGAGCCTTCGCCTGTAGTTACCCACTGCCGGCGAAGGCGGACTGATAGCCAACCCAGCTCCCACGGCCGCACCTGATCCACTGTAGGCGCTGGCTTGCCAGCGATGAGGCCCGAAAAACGAGCGAAAGGTTCAAGACCGCCTTCTCCGGCATGCCGACGATCTCACTCGTCAATATCAATCAACTCAAACGTCACCTGATCCGGATAGTACGCCACATACTCCTGGATCTGCCTCACTGACACCTTGGGTTTTTCATAGCTCCACGCCGCATTAGCGCCTTCGTGTCCCGGTACCTGCAAGCTGAAATAACTGGCATCGCCCTTGTACGGGCAATAGCTGGTGTGATCGGTACGGGCGTAATACTTCTCGTCGATGTCCTCGCGCGGCACGTAGTACACCGGCGGGTAATTGGCTTCCAGCAACACCAGCGCACGAGACGTCGCTGCCACCTGGAATCCGTGAAATTTCACCAACAGGCAGCCGGGCTGCTCGGCGATGGTGATGACGGGGCTGGGGCCGGAGCTTTTCATGGAATACGCACCTCATGACGGTGATGGACCTGTAACTGCAGGGCTGCACGACGCCCCGGAAACCTCGGTTTATCAGGTATAACCCAAGTAGCCGGCCTGCGACGGCTGCGCAGCCGAACGGATTCACCGGGTCGGGCAAACAGATGCAACGTTTTTGCTGTACATCCATACAGATAATGATTGCTCTCGCGCGCGACTCCCGCCATCCTGTGCTCCTCCCGGACACTGATCGACGATGGTGGTTATGCGGCTGTACCTCTGTGAAAAACCTTCCCAGGCCAAAGACATTGCGGCCGTGCTTGGCGCGCGGCGGCGCGGTGATGGCTGCTGGCTGGGAACGGACGTCACGGTGACCTGGTGCATCGGCCACCTGCTGGAGACCGCGCCACCGGATGCCTATGACGCGCGCTACAAGCGCTGGGTACTGGCCGACCTGCCGATTATTCCCGACAAGTGGAAAATGACCGTCAAGCCGCGCACCGCCAGTCAATACAAGGCGGTCAAGCGCCTGCTCGGCGAAGCGTCCGAGCTGGTGATTGCCACGGACGCCGACCGCGAGGGCGAGATGATCGCCCGGGAACTGGTGGAACATTGCCGCTATCGCGGACCAATCCAGCGCTTGTGGCTATCGGCGCTGGACGATGCCTCGATCCGCAAGGCCCTGGCCGCGCTCCGGCCCGGTGCGCAGACCTTCAGCCTCTATCATTCGGCGCTGGGGCGCTCTCGGGCCGACTGGCTGATCGGCATGAACATGAGCCGGCTGTTCACCTTGCTGGGACGCCAGTCGGGGTACCATGGCGTGTTGCCGGTCGGCCGGGTGCAGACGCCGACCCTGCGCCTGGTGGTAGACCGCGATCGCAGCATCGCCGACTTCGTGCCCGTGCCCTACTGGGCTGTCGAGGTGCAGTTGCTGCACGACGGCAGCACCTTCACCGCGCAATGGCGGGCGGCGTCCGACGTCTGCGACGACCAGGACCGCTGCCTCAACCAGGCACTGGCGCAACGGGCAGCGGCGGCCATGCGCGCGGCCGACAGCGCCAGGGTCATCAAGCTGCGCACCGAGCGCATGCGCGAAGTGGCGCCGCTGCCCTTCGATCTCGGCACCTTGCAGGAGGTCTGCTCGAAAAAGCTTGGGCTCGGTGCCCAGGAAACCCTCGACATCGCCCAGGCGCTCTACGAAACCCACAAGGTCATCACCTACCCGCGCAGCGACTGCGGTTACCTGCCCCTCAGCCAGCACAGCGAAGCACCGGGCATCCTGGCAGCACTGCGCCAGGCCGACCCGACACTGGACGCCTTGCAAGACTACCTGGAACCCCAGCGCCGTTCACGGGCCTGGAACGATGCCAAGGTCAGCGCGCACCACGGCATCATCCCCACCGCCGCGGCGAAGAACCTCGATCGCCTGGTGGGCAAGCAGCGCGCGGTCTACACCCTGATCCGCGCCCGTTACCTGGCGCAGTTCCTGCCCAATCACGAATTCGATCGCACCCAGGCCGACTTCGACTGCGCCGGCGAGGCCTTGCGTGCCGTTGGCAAGCAAATCGTCGAACCGGGCTGGAAACGCGCCCTGCCCGAAGCCCTTGCGCCGGCCAAGGGCCGCGAGGTACCTGCCCCGCAAACCCTGCCCAGCCTCAGGGAAGGGCTCGATTGCGCGGTGGCCGACGTGTTACTCAAGGACCTCTGGACCCAACCGCCCAAACCGTTCACCGAGGGTGACCTGATCAAGGCCATGAAGAACGTCGCCAAGCTGGTGGAAGATCCCTTGCTCAAGCAGAAGCTCAAGGACACCACCGGCATCGGCACCGAAGCGACCCGCGCCTCGATCATCCAGGGCCTGCTCGACCGTGGCTACCTGATCAAGAACGGCAAGGCGCTGGCGGCGACCCCGGCCGCTTTCAGCTTGATCGATGCCGTCCCGCGCGCCATTGCCGACCCGGGCACCACAGCCATCTGGGAGCAGGCCTTGGACATGGTGCAAAGCGGGGAAATGAGCCTGGACGAGTTCGTCACCAAACAGGCTGCCTGGATGAGCAAGCAAGTCAGTCGCTGCGCCGGCCTGAGCCTGACCATCAGCGGCCCGGCCAGCCCTGCCGGGCGCGGTGCCACGCCGTGGAAAAACAAACGCAAGCCGGCCAAGCGCAAGCCCGCGCCCAAACGCACAACAAAAGCTCCTGTGTAGGAGCTGGCTTGCCAGCGATAGCGGAGGTAGAAACGACATAAATGTCGCCTTACGCCCCATCGCCATCAATACCAACCAACCCTTAAACATCTTTTTCGTTTCTGCGCCGCTTTTGCATTTCTGTGCGACAGATCCCACTTCAGAGGCTCCCCCATCCCCCCTTAGCAGTGTAAGTTTGCAGATCTTTCTGATTAAACGATCAGATATTTCCTACAAACCCACCTGCAAAGGAATGCCTCCAGCAATGGACTTTTCACTCAAGCACCTGGCCGCGGCCACCCTGATGTTCGCCAGCCTGTCGTCGTTCACCACTGCTGCCCAAGCCAACATCACCCCGCAACAGAGCGCGATCATCCTCAAGACCTTCAGTGATGAGTCGGTCACCGATTTCCGGCAGTTCCTGACGAGCCTGGCCAAGAGCGACGTCGCTAAAACCTCTGACCTCGGCCCGGCCATCAGTGCCTTCCAGGACAACAAGACGCTGACGCCTGGACAGCAAAACGAAATCCACCGCCTGCTTGGCCTCTATACCCGGATCAAGTACGGCAGCGCGGCCACCGAAACCCTGCGTGAACTGGTGGCCATCCCCACCGTGCGCGTGGACGGCGTCGCCCAGCACGACAATCCCGAGTTCATCAGGATCGCCGAGAAGATCAAGGGCCTGGCCCAGGCATTCAACCTGAGCTTTCGCAACATCGACAACCGCGTCTATGAAATCTCCCTGGAAGGCACCGGCGATGAAGTCGTGGGCATTCACGCCCATGCCGACGTGGTGCCGGTGACGCCAGAGAACTGGGTATTGCAGGACGGCACCCGGCTCGACCCGTTCAAGGTCACCCTGGTTGGCGACCGTATGTATGGTCGGGGTACCGAGGACGACAAGAACGGCATCGTGGTCGCGCTCTACGCCATGAAAGTCATCAAGGAAGAGAAACTGCCGCTGGCCAGGAACTTCAAGCTGCTGGTCGACACCACCGAGGAAACCACCGGCGACGCCATCCCCTACTATTTCGAACGCAACCCCACGCCCAACTACAACCTGGCGCTCGATGGCGGGTACCCGGTGGTGATCGCCGAGAAAGGCTACGGCACCGTCATGGCCAGCTTCGCCAAGCGCCAGGGTCAGGGCAACGGCGCCGAAATCACCTCGATGACCGGCGGCCTGGCTACCAACCAGATTCCGTCGACCTCGGTCGCCACCCTGCTGACAGACAAACCCGCAGAGCTGGCCGCCAGCCTGCAAAAGGCCGGCTCCGAGTACGCCAAGCGCAATGGCGGCAACTTTGAGGTCACCGCCAAGGTTGACGGCAAAGATGTCAAGCTGACCGTCACCGGCGTGTCCGCCCACTCCTCCGAGCCCGAGTCCGGCGTCAACCCGGTGGCCAGGATGCTCGACTTCATCAACAGCCTCGACGGCAAGGTCGCGCTCAAGCACAACCACATCACTGACGCGGCGCGCTACGCTGCCGACAACTGGGGGCTGGACTACCTGGGCGGCAAACTGGGGGTGGGCTTCTCCGATGAGTTCATGGGCCCGTTGACCACCTCCCTGACCTACGTCGGGATGGATGAAAAAGCCTTCAAGCTCGCGGTCAACCTGCGCGTGCCGAAGGGCAAGTCGCCGCAAACGCTGAAATCAGAAATTGCCACCAAGCTCGATGCCTGGAGCAAGCAGAGCAAAATCGCCCCGGCGTTGGACTACTCCATCGCCGAGCCGATGTACCGCAACCCCGAGGGCGAATGGGTCAAGGCTTTGCTCGCCGTGGCCAGCGAAAACCTCGGCATGGAGCACAAGTTCGGCACCTCCGCCGGCGCCACCTCGGTGCATGAACTGCCTAATGGCGTGCAGTTCGGCCTGGCCATGCCGGATGTCAAGTACACCGGTCACAACGACAACGAGTTCAAGACCACTGAGCAGTTCCTGCTCGACCTGCAGATCGTGACCGAAATGATGGGCCGCATCGGGCAGTTGCCGAAACTCTGACCCACCTGGCGCCCCTGCCGTTCTGGTGGGGGCGCTGCGTCGCGGTCGGCTGTACATAGTCATTCCGTCTGTTCGGGCGGATCGACAGGTTACTGGGTTTGCGGTGTGGCCGTCCCGTAGGCAACGGCGCACGGTCCTGTGGCTTTCAAGAAGTAACCTTGAACACGCTTAAACAAGCATTTTCAAGCGAGGCTTGATGCCCTTGCTGCTAATACTGATGCCAAGCGAACGCCAGCGATGAACGCCGCCATCACTCAGTGGTCACAACAAGTGATGGCATCGCAACTGATCACTTGTACCACTCAGCCGCGACGCTTGCATTCCACACATTCCAGGGTGCGCCGGATAACGTCCAGTGGTTTCGGTTCCTGTCTGAAACAGGTGCTGACTGCTGCCATCCAATGCTCCCTTATCGGAGTACGCAAATGACTCAATCAATACGGTTGTTCCTGACGGCCTGGCTTGCGGTTGCCGCACTGGCTTCGGCCAGTTTCCTGAACACGGCAGGCGCCGCCACCGCCGAGGACCTCAACACCGACTCCCGGCAAGCGCTGCAAACGCTGTACAAGACCAACCCCACATCCGAATCCATCTCGCAAAAAGCCAAGGCCGTGCTGGTCTTCCCGAAAATCATCAAGGCGGGCCTGGTGTTTGGCGGCAGCTACGGCGAAGGTGTCTTGTTCAAGGGCAACAAAGCCGTTGACTACTACAACTCGGTCGGCGGCTCCTGGGGCTTGCAGGCAGGCGCCCAGTCCTATGGTTATGTGGTGTTCCTGATGACCGACAAGGCAGTGAAATACATCACCGAAACCAAAGGCTGGGAAATCGGCGTAGGGCCAACGGTGGTCGTGGTGGACGAAGGGGTTGCCAAGAACCTGTCCAGTTCAACGCTGAAGGACGACGCCTACGCGTTCATCTTCGACCAGCAAGGCTTGATGGCCGGGATCAGTATCGAAGGGACGAAGATTTCCTTGATCAAACGCTGAAACCGGCAGTTCAGTGGAATGGCAGCCGGGCCTGTGGAGGTGGTTTATCCATCAGGCAAGGCTGCCACTCGGTCTTGGCAACACGTGACACCGCCCCGCCACCTGGCACGCGGTGATTGACTAAGTGCCCGGGCGCCCTCGCCCTGGATCGGGCCTCCCTACACGCAAC
This sequence comes from Pseudomonas serbica, assembly GCF_028823535.1. GTDB lineage: Bacteria > Pseudomonadota > Gammaproteobacteria > Pseudomonadales > Pseudomonadaceae > Aquipseudomonas > Aquipseudomonas serbica. Next base: position 25,819 of record NZ_JAQIYM010000016.1, read on the forward strand.
GAACGCAAAGCCATGGCCCGTCCGATCATGGCATCACCACGTTAATGGTGATCGTCGTGCACAAGCCCAAGAGACACATGATCCCGACACCATAGAACAGGGTGCGCCAAGGCTGCACGCCCTTGAGGTATGCCAACGTGTGCAGGACTCTGGCGAGGGTGAACAGAACGCTTAACCATGCCGTGATGCAAGCAGGTGCATTCATGGCAACGGCGAGCCCGCCCAGCGCGAAGAATGCCGGAATGCTTTCCAGGTCGTTCGTCCAGGCCCTTGCCGCGCGAGTCACTTGCGCAAGCTCGTTTTCACGAGCGATTCGATTGAAAACGGCGGCGTCCTCTGTGTTCGTGAATGCCCTGAAGCGTATGCGCAAGAAGCCCTGGTAACAGGAGATCGCGAACATCTTGAGGAACAGCACAACCACGCAGAGTGCGTAGACGGTCATCGCACTGGTCATGCCTGGCGCGCCCTGTCAAAGCCTTTGACCACGAGGTAAAGCAACGGCCCCACGGAAACGAATACAGCAGTCAGTATCAGGTAGGGAAGCAGGCCAATGAGTGAACCACCTCGCGATCGGTTGTCTTTCGCCATCCAAATGCAGGCCAGCGCTGCCATAAGGTACAAGTCGATGACCAACTGGGCAGTGTCAGGTCGGGAAATCAGCTCACGCCCAAAGGCCAACAGCGACTGCTCAGCATTGAGCATCGTCCAGCCGGTATACATCGAAAAGAGCACCAGCGATGCCAGTGCAATGAGGCGAAGTACCATAGTCCTGTCCTTGGTAGGGTTTCTGGCACAGTAGTGGTAGGGTTGCTGGCGCTCAATGACCTGTGAGGTCATTGAAGCCAGGCACAAGGACGTCAAAGGCGAAGCATGAGCAATCACCTGTTCCATCATAAACATCCCCCGCCAGCCACATCGGCGGGCCAGCACTTGCGCCTGCTGCGTCGGCAGGCAGGGCTAAGCCAGCTCGATCTTGCACTCATGGCCGGGGTTTCTCAGCGCCACCTCAGTTGCGTTGAAACCGGCCGTGCCAAGGCGAGCACCAGTACTTTGCACGCCATACTTTCGGCCCTTGGGGCGCCGCTGGATCACTGCAACGAAGTCTTTCTTGCCGCTGGGTACGCGCCTCGCTACGCCGCAACATCGCTCGATGCACCCGCCCTGGAAATGGTCCACACGGCCATCGATCACATCCTGCGTGCGAACAATCCGGCGCCTGCCATCGTTATCGACAGCAACTGGGATATCACTGCTGCGAACGTGAGCACGGGGCTACTGTTGGCGATGGCGGGAGTGGCGCAGGACGTGGCGTCAGGTTTCAATCTGCTGGAAACACTGCTCTGCCCCGGCGGGCTCGGTGATCGGTTGGCCAATGCACAGGAGATTCGCGCTGCTGCGTGGCAGCGCGCCTCCAGAGAGTCAGTCGGCAATCCAGCCCTCGCAAAGCGCTTGCACAACCTGCCAGCTCCGGCCATTGCCTTGCAGACACCCGCTGCCAGCCCTTTGCTGCTGACCCGTGTGTGCACCCCGGATGGAGAGTTGAGCTTTCTCTCAACCTTCACTACCTTCGGCATGCCCCTGGACATCACCGTGGAGTCGCTGCGAATCGAACATTTGATACCTGCCGATGTGATGACCAGGTGCAGGATGATGCAAGCCTTCGAAGATTGGAACGCGGATGGCGGCCAATCATGAGTGGCCGCAATCGAGCCGAGCAGCCGGTCACGTGTCTATCAAGTCAGGGGCGATTCAAAAAGCCCTGCTCTAGAATGGCCCCCAGGTGAGCGGGGATCGCTTGCCAAGTTTTCACTCAAAGGATGAACACGATGGGCCGCACCAACCATATCTGCCTGATGGCGAACTATAACGATTGGATGAACGCAAAGGTTTATGAGGCGGCCAGAAGCCTGACAGATGAAGAGCTGTCAGTGGACAGGAAAGCATTCTTTGGTTCTATTCTCGGGACGTTGAACCACCTGGTGGCCGGGGACACTATCTGGCTAAAGCGATTTGCCAAGCACCCAGCGAACCACTTGGCTCTGGAGCCGATTCGACAGCTCCCTGCCCCCCAAAGCCTCGATCAGTCACTGCTCTCGAATATTCGAGAACTTTCGGCACATCGCGTTTGGCTCGATCAGGTAATTGTCGAGTGGTCTCGCTCGATGACAGAGTCGGATCTGGATTACACGCTCAATTACACAAGCATGAATGGAACCCCCGCTGACAAGAACTTTTATGGCTTGGTCATGCATTTCTTCAACCACCAGACCCATCACCGAGGCCAAGTTACGACTTTGCTGTCACAAGGTGGTGTCGATGTAGGCGATACTGATCTGGTCCTCCTCATTCCTTCCGAGTCCCATACATAATCTAATAATCAGCACTAGCTGGTCGCAGGCCACAGTGTCGATGACACCTTCGAGTCAACGGCTACCCGTCCTCGACGACGCGCACGCGCTTAACGATCAACCCAAACCTGCGACAATGCTGCCTCTTCGGGCTTGGTAACTTGCGTGGCAAACGTTCAGGTATTTGAATAACAGATTCGCGAGGAGCCGCCACATTGGAATTGAGACAACTGCGCTATTTCGTAAAAATCATCGAGCTTGGCAGCCTGGGACGTGCGGCACTTGAACTGGACGTTGGCGTGTCAGCCCTCAGTCAGCAAATCTCCAAGCTGGAAAGCGAACTGTGCACCCGCCTCCTGAATCGAACCTCCACCGGTGTGACGCCCACTAGCGCCGGGTTTGCGTTTCTACACCATGCCCAATTGACGCTACGCCAGGCTGAAAACGCAATCATGGCCGCTCATCGCGGGCGAATGAGCGGTTATGTCAGCGTCGGCTTGCCGCCGACTACCGCAACAGTGCTCGCGTTGCCGTTGATCAACGCAATGCGTGCGCGTTATCCGGACATACAACTGCATTTGGTGGAAATGCTTTCCGGCCACTTGGCGGCGCAACTCAACGCACGGCAAATTGATCTGGCCATCCTGTTCCAGCTCGAAGGGGGTAAACGCTGGAGCGTGACGCCGCTGCTGGATGAAAAGCTCTTTGTCATTGCCTCGCCCAGCCTGCCACAGGCGCCTTCCGGTGAAAGCGTGCAGTTAGCCGACCTCGGCGGCCTGCCGCTGGTGATGCCCAGCGCGCAACATGGATTGCGCTCGGCATTGATGAGCGCGTTCGAGCGGGTCGGGCTAACACCCAATGTCATTATGGAAGTCGACGGTCTGGCTGTGTTGATGAACGCCGTTCGGGCAGGTCATGCAGCAACGATACAACCGGGGGCGGCCGCTGCATTGAAGGACAGGTCCGGACTTTCAGTGATCAGGATTGCCGATCCCCATGTGGGCCGGCGTAATCTTCTGGCGACGCTGGCTGACGACGAACTTTCTCCGGCGGCGCTGGCAACGCGGTTGGTCATCGTCGATGTGGCGCGACAGCTGGTCGTCGACAGACAATGGCCTGGCGCTACGTGGATAGAAGGGGTAGACGTGTCATCCTCCTTCACCTGACGACCAAGCCTTTAGAAAAACTAAACACCCCGCGTCAAAAGCAGCCTTTCGACCACTCCTTCCCCACCCTATCGTTCTCCCCACTCGCAAGGAGCACTTCGTTCCCGCTTCCTTGCAAATCGAGGAGCGATAATGATCGATGTCTTAATCATAGGGGGTGGCAACGCTGCCTTGTGCGCCGCGCTGATGGCGCGAGAAGCGGGCGCCAGCGTGATGCTGCTGGAAGCCTCGCCGAAAATCTGGCGCGGTGGCAACTCCCAACACACCCGTAACCTGCGGTGCATGCACGATGAACCGCAGGACGTGCTGATCGATGCCTATCCGGAAGAAGAATACTGGCAAGACCTGCTGAAGGTCACCGGTGGCCTTACGAATGAAAAGCTTGCACGCATTGCCATTCGCGCATCGTCTTCTTGCCGCGATTGGATGCGTTCACACGGCGTGCATTTTCAGCCACCGCTGTCCGGCGCGCTGCACGTGGCACGGACCAATGCATTTTTCATGGGCGGCGGCAAAGCGCTGGTCAATGCCTATTTCCGCAGCGCCGAGCGCCTGGGTGTAAAAGTTCGCTACAACGCGCAAGTGACCGACATCGAGTTGGATGAGGGGAAATTCGTCGCCGCCCATGTGGGCGAACATGAGATCGATGGTCAGCGTTTCGCCGCCGAACGCATTGAAGCCCGGGCCTGCGTGTTGGCGGCCGGCGGTTTCGAATCCAACCGAGAGTGGCTGCGCGAAGCGTGGGGTCAGAACGAACGCGGTGAATGGCCATCGGACAATTTCCTGATCCGGGGCACCCGATTCAACACCGGCATTTTGCTACGGCGCATGCTCGACCTTGGCGCCGATGTGATCGGCGATCCGACGCAAGCACACATGGTCGCGATTGATGCCCGTGCGCCACTCTACGACGGCGGCATCTGCACCCGAATCGACTGCGTATCGCTGGGTGTGGTGGTCAATCGTGATGGCGAACGCTTCTACGACGAAGGTGAGGATTTCTGGCCAAAACGGTATGCGATCTGGGGACGTCTGGTGGCCGGACAACCCGGTCAGCAGGCGTATTCGATCATCGATCAACAAGCCATCGGCCGCTTCATGCCGCCGGTCTTTCCCGGCACCACCGCCAATACTCTGCAAGACCTTGCCCGCCAGTTGAAGCTGCCTCAAGAAAAATTCGTCAAGACGGTCGAGGACTACAACAGCGCCTGCCGCGTTGGCACGTTCGATCACACGGCGTTGGACGACTGCCATACCCAAGGACTGATGCCCGCCAAAACCCATTGGGCGCGGCCATTGGTGAAACCACCTTTCTACGCCTACCCGCTTAAACCGGGTGTCACGTTCACCTACCTCGGCCTCGCCACCGACGAAACCGCTGCCGTGCATTTCAACGGCAAGGCGAGCCCCAACCTGTTCGTCGCGGGAGAAATGATGGCCGGCAATGTTCTGGGCAAGGGCTACACCGCCGGCATCGGCATGGCCATCGGTACCGCGTTTGGCCGCATCGCCGGTGTGCAGGCGGCCGCTTCGGTGGGCTTTGGCGTTTCATCTGCAAACACGGAGTCTCGACATGCAACTGTTTGATCCCCAAGCGTCGGGCGGGTTGATCCCGGTGTTGAACCTTGACGAAAGTGAAGTCCAGCGGCAGATGACTATCTGCAATGCCTGTCGTTATTGCGAAGGCTTTTGCGCGGTATTTCCGGCGATGACCCGGCGCCTGGAATTCACTCAGGCCGACATCCATTACCTGGCGAACCTGTGCCATAACTGCGGCGCGTGCCTGCACGCCTGTCAGTACGCCGCCCCACACGAATTCGACGTCAACATTCCCAAAGCCATGGCCAAAGTGCGCCTGGATACCTACGCCGAATACGCCTGGCCGCCCGTGATGGGCAGGTTGTATCAGCGCAACGGCCTGACCCTGGCGCTGGCTTCCGGTGGGGGACTGGCCTTGTTTTTATGCCTGACCCTGATGCTCATGGGCAACCTGTTCACGGCCATTCCCGGGGGCAACTTCTACAGGATTTTCCCGCATAACACCCTGGCGCTGATGTTCGGCTCAGTGTTCGGCTTTGCGGTCCTTGCCCTGACCATGGGGGTACGGCGCTTCTGGCGCAACGTTTCACCGGTCGCAACGCCACTGCCGTTGAAAACGTCCGCTGCACTGGAGGCTACGGCCAACGTCGCGAAGCTCAAATACCTGGACGGCGGCCATGGCGAAGGCTGCAACAACGCCGACGATCAATTCACCTTGTGGCGCCGCCGATTCCACCACCTCACCTTCTACGGCTTCATGCTGTGCTTGGCCGCCACCGGTGTCGCCACGCTCTTTCACTATCTGCTGAAGTGGTCGGCGCCTTATCCGGTCTTCAGCTTGCCGGTGATGTTGGGGATTGCCGGTGGCATCGGCCTGTTGATCGGCCCGGCGGGTCTGCTTTGGCTGAACCTGCGTCGCAACCCTGCGCACGGCGATGAGAACCAAAAACCCATGGATCGCGGCTTCATCGCCCTGCTGTTTCTGGTCAGCGCAAGCGGCCTGGCGCTACTGGCTTTGCGCGAAACCAGCGCCTTGGGCTTGATGTTGGCTATCCATCTCGGCCTGGTCATGGCGTTTTTCTTGACCATGCCCTACAGCAAATTCGCCCACGGAATCTTCCGCAGCGCAGCGCTGCTCAAACACGCCATCGAGAAGCGTCAACCCAACCCGATCAACGCCGGCAGCGACTGACGCTTAAAGCACTCATTCCAAAAACAATAGTGAGCATAACGGTAGCCATGATGAAAACGACAACGGCAACAACCCGAGCCAAGGGGTCCAAATTGGGCGCCATTTTGCGGGTCACCAGCGGTAATTTTCTCGAGCAGTTCGACTTCTTTCTGTTCGGGTTCTACGCGACCTACATCTCCCAGACCTTCTTTCCAGCCACCAGCGAGTTTGCCTCGTTGATGATGACCTTCGCGGTCTTCGGCTCCGGATTCCTCATGCGTCCGTTAGGCGCCATTGTGCTGGGGGCGTACATCGACAAGGTGGGCCGTCGCAAGGGGCTGATCGTGACGCTGTCGATCATGGCCGCCGGTACCGTATTGATCGCCCTGGTGCCGGGCTATGCCACCATCGGCGTGGCAGCACCGATTCTGGTGTTGTTGGGCAGGCTGCTCCAGGGCTTCTCCGCCGGCGCGGAAATGGGTGGTGTTTCCGTGTATCTGGCGGAAATTTCCACCCCCGGTCACACCGGTTTCTACACCAGTTGGCAATCGGCCAGCCAACAGGTGGCGATCGTCGTCGCGGCGGCGTTGGGCTACACGATCAATGCCACGATGCAAGCCGCTGAGATCGCCGATTGGGGCTGGCGTATTCCGTTCTTCATTGGCTGCGTGATCATCCCGTTCATTTTCATTATTCGCCGCTCACTGGAAGAAACCGCTGCCTTCACTGCTCGCAGCCATCGTCCAACCACTCGCGAAGTGTTTCGCTCGATGCGTGACAACTGGCGCACCGTACTGGCGGGCGGCTTGCTGGCGTCCATGACCACCACCACCTTCTACCTGATTACGGTCTACACACCGACGTTTGGCAGGACAGTACTGAACCTGAGCACCACCGACAGCCTGGCGGTCACACTGCTGGTCGGTATCAGCAACTTTATCTGGCTGCCCATCGGCGGCGCCCTCTCCGACCGCATTGGCCGTCGGCCACTGTTGCTGGCGATATCGTTGCTGTGCATCTTCACCGCCTATCCCGCCATGCACTGGCTGGCCGAGGCGGCGAGTTTCGAACGACTGCTCGCTGTTCTGCTGTACTTCTCATTCTTCTTTGGCATTTACAACGGCGCCATGGTCGCGGCACTGACCGAAGTCATGCCACAGAACGTGCGGGTGGTCGGGTTTTCACTGGCCTTCAGTTTGGCCACCGCGGTGTTTGGCGGTTTTACCCCGGCCATCTCGACGCTGCTTGTCCAGGCCACCGGTGACAAGGCATCACCTGCCTACTGGCTGATGTTCGCGGCGGTGTGCGGGTTCACGGCGACGACGATCCTGTATCGCCGGCAAAAAGCTTTGGCAGTCAAAACCGTTTAGCTGTCGCGGTCGGAACCGACGTTGGTCACCTCGTGCGCGACGATCAGAGGGTGCTGCATGTCGATCGCTGTCTGCACGTTGTAACCAACGATTTCGGTGCCGCGCATCATCATGGAGCGGGCGTCCGGATCGGTCAGTGAGACCTCAAGGTGACGGCAGGTAAGCCATCGCGCGCGTCTCGCCCATCAGCAGCGAACGATTGAGTTCCGCGCAGGCGCGCAGGTAGTCGGCGACCAGGGTGATCCGCTTGAGCTTGCGCAGATCCTCGCTGTAGTACATCCAGAACTGTCGAGTGACCTCCACCTGGTCCGGCAGCACTTCACACAGGCGCGGGTCGGGCCCCGCGAGAAAGCAGGGAAGGATGGCCAACGCACGCCCTTCCAGCGCCGCATGGTACTGGGAGACTACGCTGGTGCTGCGCAGGCGGCTTTGTGCGCCGGGCAGCAGGTCGTTCAGGTAGAGCAGCTTGAAACTGAAGGCCAGATCCTCGACATAGGTCACGAACGGGTGACTCGCCAAATCCTCGCTACGGGTGATCGGCGGATGATTGGCCAGGTACTCCGCAGTCGCATACAGGCGCAAGCGATAGTCACACAGTCGCGAACACACGTACGGTCCGCGCTCAGGCCGCTCCAGGGTGATGGCAATATCCGCCTCGCGCCGTGACAGGTTGACGAAGTGCGGAACCGGCAAAATGTCCACTGAGATGTGCGGATAGTGAATGATGAAGTGACTCATCTGCGTGGTGATGAAGCAGGAGCCGAAGGCTTCGGTACAGCCGATGCGCAGGTGCCCGGCGAGCCCCCCGGTGGTTCCCGAAACCTCCCCGCAAGCTGCCAGTAGCGTACTTTCCAGTGTTTCAGCGTGACTGATCAGCCGCTGCCCCTCGACAGTCATGACGAATCCCGAAGTTCGGGACTTCTCGAAAAGCAGCGCGCCAAGACTTTGCTCAAGGGCACGGATGCGCCGCGACACCGTGGTGTAATCCACCCCCAAACGACGTGCTGCGCCACTCGCGGTGCGAGCGCGGGCGACCTCGAGGAAGAAACGCATATCGTCCCAATTCACGTGAGATTGCGTTGTGCGTTTTTGCATATTCATCAGGCTTTTCCGCCAATTCTTATTGGAAATTAGCCAACATATACTCGCATTCAGCCTGGCTTGACCAGCATCGTTTCTCAACCGGAAAAGCCCCGATTTCAAACAGGGCCAACGGCCTGGATGCAGGGTAAAAACACTGCTTTCAAGCCGAAAAAGGCATCTGCACGGCAGCGCAATCACTGCCATTTTCGCCCCCGCCGAGGGCTCATACGGCGGGTTACCTTTCGGCGCCACACCCATGGCATTTCAACCTTCCCTCGCCTTCGGAAGATCGCCAGGGCAGCAATGACTCCAGCAGCATTCAGGCGATGTCCCGCATCGGGTCGTCGCCCGGGTACCCGTACGCCCCTGAAAAGGCCGGCAAACAACAACAATTAAAAGCGGAGCCTCACTATGACGATTGACCATCCGAACCATGTCCAGACCTGCGCCCAAGTCAGGGCCAATCCCAAGTTCCAGCACCTCACTCGCCAGCGCGCGCTGCTGGCCTGGTCACTGAGCGGCGCAGTCCTGACCGTCTATTACAGCTTCATCATGGTAGTGGCGTTCGCCCCTGCCTGGTTGCACTTGCCACTGTACGACGGCAGTCACCTCAGCCTCGGTATGCCAATTGGCGTGGCAATCATCTTGCTGTCCTGGTTGCTCACCGCCTGGTACGTGCACACCGCCAACACACGCTTCGACGCGCTCAGCGCGCAGATCCTTCAGGAGACCCGCGCATGAAACGCCTGCCCGCCCTCCTCGCCCTTTGCCCCCTGCTGGTCAACGCCGACACCATCACCGCGCAGAAGCAACCGCTCAATCTGCATGCCATCGGCATGTTCTTCGTCTTCGTCCTCGCCACTTTGCTGATCACTTGGTGGGCGTCCCGCCGTACACGCTCCGCTGCCGATTTCTACAGCGCCGGTGGCGGTATCACCGGTTTCCAGAATGGCCTGGCGATCGCCGGTGACTACATGTCGGCGGCCACTTTGCTGGGCCTCTCGAGCCTGGTGTTCACCAGGGGCTATGACGGCTTCATCTACATCATTGGCTTCTTCGTAGGCTGGCCCATCGTCACCTTCCTGATGGCCGAGCGCCTGCGTAACCTGGGCCGCTACACTTTCGCCGACATTGTCTCTTTCCGCCTGGATCAGACGCGCGTGCGCAGCTTCGCCGCCCTCGGCTCGTTGACGGTGGTGTGCTGCTACCTGGTGGTGCAGATGGTCGGCGCCGGCCAGTTGATCAAGCTGCTGTTCGGCCTCGACTATCGCACGGCGGTGGTTGTGGTCGGCTTGCTGATGCTGGTCTACGTGATCTTCGGCGGCATGCTCGCCACCACCTGGGTGCAAATCACCAAGGCCGTACTGCTATTGGCGGGCGGCACGACCCTGATGCTGATGGCCCTGAGCCGCTTCGGTTTCAGCTTCGAGACGCTGTCGGCCCAAGCTGTAGCAGTGCATGCCAGCGGCGCGCAGATCATGGGCCCGGGCACCTTGCTGGCCGACCCGATCAACGCGGTGTCACTGTCCCTTGGCCTGGTTTTCGGCATCGCCGGCCTGCCGCACATCCTGATGCGTTTCTTCACCGTGCCCAATGCCAAGGAGGCGCGTAAATCAGTACTGTTCGCCACGGTGTTCATCGGCTTCTTCTTCCTCGTGGTCTGCATCCTGGGCTATACCGCCATCGTCATCGTCGGGACTGACCCGCAGTATTACGTCGACGGCAAGCCAGGCGGCGCCATGATCGGCGGCGGCAACATGGTGGCCATGCACTTGGCCAAGGCGGTGGGCGGCAACCTGTTTCTCGGGTTCCTCTCCGCCGTAGCCTTCGCCACCATCCTGGCCGTGGTTGCCGGCCTGGCCCTGGCCGGCGCCTCGGCGATTTCTCACGATCTTTACGCCTCAGTCCTGAAGAAGGGCAAGGCCGACGAGAAGCAGGAAATGCGCGTATCACGCATTGCCACTGTCTGCCTGGGCATTGTCGCGATCTCCCTGGGCATTCTGTTCGAGGGCCAGAACATCGCCTTCCTGGTCGGTTTGACGTTCGGCATAGCCGCCTCTGCAAATTTCCCTGTACTGATCATGGCCATGTACTGGGGTGGCCTGACCACCCGTGGTGCCCTCTATGGCGGTTTGACCGGCCTGGTCAGCGCCCTGGCGCTGGTCATCGGTTCGCCGTCTGTGTGGGTCGGTGTGTTGGGCCACGCCCAGGCGATCTTCCCCTACGACCAACCGGCACTGTTCTCCATGCCTTTAGCCTTCCTGGTCATCGTGGTGGTGTCCAGGCTGGACCGCAGCGAGCGCGCCGACCGTGAACGCGCTGCCTATGCCGATCAGTTCGTCCGCGCCCAGACCGGCCTGGGCGCTGCCATGGCCAGCAGTCACTAGCGCTGCCGTTTTACGGGTCTATGCCCCGAGCGCGAGTGCGCCCCTTAGCGTCGCGCTTTTTTACTCCCCCCTGCTCCGCCTGGCGCAGGGCACCTTCAACGAGCCTTCCCGCCACTGGCCCCGATCAGTGCGGGATCGGCTTGCTCATAACAACACTTCTTCTAATAACAAGAGACAAGCAATGAAACCCACCCTCATCATCCTGTTCCTGGCCGGCAGCAGCCTGGCCTCCCAAGTCCACGCAAGCTTCCTCGCAGACAGCAAAGCCAGCCTGGAACTGCGCAACTTTTACTTCAACCGAGATTATCGTCAGACCAACGCAGCCCAATCCAAACAAGAGGAATGGGCCCAGGGCTTGCTGCTGCGCTATGAGTCTGGCTTTACCGAAGGTCTGGTCGGCGTCGGTTTCGACGCCATCGGCCTGCTCGGCGTAAAACTCGACTCCAGCCCCGATCGCGCCGGTTCCGGCCTGCTCAAACGCCACAGCGACACACGCAAGGGTGCCCAGGACGAATACGGCGAACTGGGCCTGACCGCCAAGCTGCGCGCCTCCAAAAGCACGCTCAAGCTCGGCACGCTGCTGCCCAAGCTGCCGACGGTATTGGCCAACGACTCACGGCTGCTGCCGCAAACCTTCGAAGGCGGTCAGTTGACCTCGCTGGAAATCGAAGGCCTGACCGTGGATGCCGGGCGGCTGACCCAGGTCAACCAGCGCGACTCCTCGAACTATGAGGATATGGGCATCACCCGCACCGGCGCCAAGGGCATCACCAGCCGCCAGGTGGGCAGCGACAGCTTCGATTTCGCCAGCCTGAACTACAAGTGGACCGGCAACCTCACCACCGGCTACGCCTACGGCCACCTCGACAACTTCTACGACCAGCACATGGTCAACCTGACCTACGTACTGCCCGTGACCGCCGGCCAGTCCTTGAAGACCGACCTGCGTTACGCCCGCTCTACCGACGATGGCGGCAGCAATGTCGACAACAACGCGATCGGTGCCATGTTCACCTACAGCCTCGGCGGCCATGCCTTGGGCCTGGGCTACCAGGGCATGAGCGGCGACACCGGTTTCGCCTACATCAACGGTGCCGATGCGTTCCTGGTGAACTTCGTGCAAATCGGCGACTTCGCCAGCAAGGACGAACAATCCTGGCAGGCACGCTACGACTACAACTTCGCGGCCATGGGCGTGCCTGGCCTGTCCTTCATGACCCGCTACCTCACCGGCGACAACATTGACCTGGGCAGCAACCGTCCCGAAGGCAAGGAATGGGAACGCGATACCGACATTGGTTACGTCGTACAGAGCGGGCCGCTGAAAAATGTCGGCGTGAAATGGCGTAACGCGACGGTGCGCTCCACCAACTTCGGCAGCGACCTGGATGAAAACCGCCTGATCCTCAGTTATACCCTGGCGCTCTGGTAATCCCCCCGCAAGACGGGGCCGCTCGTATCGCCTGATGGTGCGAGTGGCCTCGCGTTCAACGCGCCTTAGCTATGATTTTTTTGCACAACGCACCGGTGTTTATGAGCGTTTTTAATTGATTTTTGCATGCATATACTGAACTCAAGCGCCCGGTCTCGAACCGGGCCAGTCCCAACAAAAACAAACAAGGGCATCCACCGTGAAGACATCCATGCTTGCCATCGTCTCCCCGCTTTCAGGTACCTGCACGCGTCCCGTACGCATTGCTGCGCGCAGCGAAGCCCCCCTCGCCGCTTGACCATCCCGTACCCGTTACCGCGCCGATCGCCCTCGCGATCGATGGAGACTTTAATGAACAGCAACTGCCAACCCTTCCTCGCCGCTCGCGATTTCCTGCTGGCCCACCGCACCGATTACGCCACCGCCGCGCGTGACTTCCGCTGGCCGCAACTGAACGAGTTCAACTGGGCACTGGATTACTTCGATGCCATGGCCGAGGGCAACCAGGCCAACGCCCTGTGGATCGTCGAAGAAGACGGCAGCGAGCAGCGCTACAGCTTCCAGCAACTGGCCGCGCGCTCAAACCAGGTGGCTAACCACCTGCGTGCACTTGGCGTGCGCCGTGGCGAGCGCGTCCTGCTGATGCTCGGTAACGACGTCGCCCTGTGGGAAACCATGCTGGCCGCCTTCAAACTCGGCGCGGTTGTCATCCCTGCCACCGCCCTGCTGACTCCCGATGACCTCGGCGACCGTATCGAGCGCGGCCAGGTTCGTCACCTGGTGGTCGGTGCCGCCCACGTCGACAAGTTCGACGGCCTGGGTGAAGGCTGCAGTCGCATTTGCGTCGGCCCGGCCCCCGCCGGCTGGACGCCGCACAGCGCCGCCAGCGAGTATTCCGAACAGTTCGACATCGAAGGGCGCACCCTGGCCACCGACCCGATGCTGCTGTACTTCACCTCCGGCACCACCTCCAAACCGAAGATGGTGCTGCACAGCCATCAGAGCTACCCGGTCGGCCACTTGTCGACCATGTACTGGATCGGCCTGCAGCCGGGTGACCTGCACTTGAACATCTCGTCACCGGGTTGGGCCAAGCACGCCTGGAGCTGTCTCTTCGCCCCGTGGAACGCCGGCGCCTGCATCTTCATCCACAACGTCGCGCGCTTCAGCGCCCCGGCCCTGCTCGGCGCCCTGGAGCGCTACGGCGTCACCAGCCTGTGCGCTCCGCCCACCGTGTGGCGCATGCTGATCCAGGAGGACTTGACCAGTTACAAGGATCGCTTGAACCTGCGCGAGCTGGTGGGTGCCGGTGAGCCGCTCAACCCGGAGATCATCGAGCAGATCCTGCATGCCTGGAACTTGCCGCTGCGTGACGGCTTCGGCCAGTCGGAAACCACCGCCCTGGTTGGCAACACGCCCGGTCAACTGCTCAAACCCGGCTCCATGGGCCGTCCGCTGCCGGGCTACCAGGTGACCATGCTCGACCCTGACGGTGTCCCCGGCAATGAGGGCGAGGTTGCCCTGCCGCTGGACGTGCGTCCGCTCGGGCTGATGCTGTGCTATGAGGACAGCCCGGAAAAAACCGCCGAAGTGATGCGCGACGGTTTCTACCGCACCGGCGATACCGCTCAGATCGACGAGGACGGTTATGTCACCTTTGTCGGCCGCGCCGACGATGTGTTCAAAGCCTCCGACTACCGCATCAGTCCCTTCGAGCTGGAAAGCGCACTGATCGAGCATCCGGCAGTGATGGAAGTGGCCGTGGTGCCTAGCCCTGACCCGCTGCGCCTGGCCGTACCCAAGGCGTTTCTGATCCTGGCCCATGACGAACCCGGGAGCGCCGAGCTCGCCGGCAATATCCTCGCCTTCGCCCGCGAGCACCTGGCGCCGTACAAGCGGGTGCGGCGCATCGAATTCGTCAGCGAACTGCCCAAGACCATCTCCGGGAAAATCCGCCGGGTGGAACTGCGACAAATGGAAGTGCAGCGCCGGCAGAGTGATGCACGCGGCGCTCATGAGTACTTCGAAGAAGACTTCCCACAGCTCAAGGGCTGAACCCGGGCCGGTTCGCCGGCCTTCCTGAATTCAATTCCGACCGCTCGGCCATCCAGGCCGAGTGGCTTAACTCGCCCCAAAGAAAGTAGGCAGAACTGAAAATGACCTCTTCCAGCATTCCAAGCGTCAAGCTCCTCATCAACGGCGAATTCGTCGAATCGCGCACCACCGAGTGGCGCGACGTGGTCAACCCGGCCACTCAGGAAGTCCTGGCTCGCGTACCCTTCGCCACCGCCGAGGAAATGAACGCCGCCGTGGCCAGCGCCAAGGAAGCCTTCAAGACCTGGCGCAAGACGCCGATCGGCGCTCGCTCGCGGATCTTCTTCAAATATCAGCAACTGATCCGCGAGAACATCAAGGAACTGGCCGCCCTGCTCACCGCCGAACAGGGCAAGACCCTGCCGGATGCCGAAGGTGATGTATTTCGCGGACTGGAAGTGGTCGAGCACGCCACTTCCATCGGCAACCTGCAGATGGGTGAATTGGCCAACAACGTCGCCAATGGCGTCGACACCTACACCCTGATGCAGCCGCTGGGCGTGTGCGCCGGCATCACCCCGTTCAACTTCCCGGCGATGATCCCGTTGTGGATGTTCCCGATGGCCATCGCTACCGGCAACACCTTCATCCTCAAGCCATCCGAGCAAGACCCGTTGGTGACCATGCGCCTGGTCGAACTGGCGCTGGAGGCCGGTGTACCCAAGGGGGTGCTCAACGTCATCCACGGCGGCGTCGATGCGGTGAACCTGATCTGTGACCACCCGGACATCAAGGCCGTGTCCTTCGTCGGTTCGACCAAGGTCGGCACCCACGTCTACAACCGCGCCACCCAGAACGGCAAACGCGCACAGTGCATGATGGGCGCCAAGAACCACGCCATCGTCCTGCCCGATGCCAACAAGCAGCAGACGTTGAACAACCTGCTGGGCGCCTCGTTCGGCGCCGCCGGCCAGCGCTGCATGGCCCTGCCGGTGGTGATCCTGGTGGGTGAAGCGCAGAGCTGGCTGCCGGACCTGATCGAGCGGACCAAAACCCTCAAGATCAATGGCGGCACCGAACCAGGCACCGACATCGGCCCGGTGATCTCCTGCGCGGCCCTGGATCGGGTCAACAGCCTGATCGCCAGCGGCATCGAAGAAGGCGCCCGGCTTGAACTGGATGGACGCAACCCAAGCGTGCCGGGTTATCAGGACGGCAATTTCGTTGGCCCGACCATCTTCTCCAACGTCACTGCGCACATGTCTGTGTACCGCGAGGAAATCTTCGGCCCGGTGCTGTGTGTCATGCACGCCGCGAGCCTGAGCGAGGCGATCGAGATCATCAACGCCAACCCGAATGGCAACGGTACCGCCCTGTTCACCCGCTCCGGCGCTGCGGCCCGGCACTTCCAGGAAGAAATCGATGTCGGCCAGGTGGGCATCAACGTGCCCATTCCAGTACCGGTTCCGCTGTTCTCCTTCTCCGGTTCGCGCGCCTCCAAGCTCGGCGATCTGGGCCCTTACGGCAAGCAAGTGGTGACCTTCTACACCCAGACCAAGACGATCACCCAGCGCTGGTTCGACGAGGATGACACCGGCGGTACGGTGAACACCACCATCACCCTGAAATGATCTCTGCCGGCCGGCGCACAACGTCGGCCGGCCAGAAACTGAACGGTGCAATACCAGCCATTTCTGGTCGATGTGCACTAGCGCGTCACCACTCGCAAAAGGTAGTCATCATGCATATCGGTTTTCTCGGCCTGGGCAACATGGGCGGCCCAATGGCCCGCAACCTGCTCAAGGCTGGCCACAGCCTGACCGTCTTCGATCCCTTCCCGCAGGCAATCGCCGCCTTGGTCGAGGCCGGCGCCAGCGCCGCGGACTCGCCTGCCGGCGTGGCCAAAGCCGGGGTTGAAGTGATCATCACCATGCTACCAACCGCAGACCACGTGAAGCAGGTCTATCGCGGCAAGGACGGCCTGTTGGCCAATATTGGCCAGGGCGTGCTGTTGATCGACAGTTCGACCATCGACCCGCTCAGTGCCCGCGAGGTGGCCAAATTCGCCCTTGCCCAAGGCAACCCAATGCTCGACGCGCCGGTCTCCGGCGGCACCGGCGGCGCGACGGCGGGCACCCTGACGTTCATGGTCGGCGGCCCGGTCAGCGTGTACGACCAGGCCCTGCCGATCCTTTCGGCGATGGGCAGGAACATCGTGCATTGCGGTGCAGCAGGTAACGGCCAGGTGGCCAAGATCGCCAATAACATGCTGCTCGGCATCTCCATGGTCGGCGTCGCCGAAGCCATGGCCCTGGGTGTGGCCCTGGGCATGGACGCCAAGGTGCTGGCCGGGGTCATCGGCACTTCCACGGGTCGCTGCTGGAGCTCGGAGATCAACAATCCGTTCCCGGGCGTGCTGGAAAATGCTCCGGCCTCGCGCGGTTACAGTGGCGGCTTCGGTACCGACCTGATGCTCAAGGACCTGGGCCTTGCCACTGAAGCCGCTAAACAAGCGCGTCAGCCGGTGGTGCTCGGTGCTGCCGCGCAGCAGCTGTACCAGACCTTCAGCCTGCAAGGTAACGGCGGTCTGGACTTCTCCGCCATCATCAAACTGTTCCGTGGGGAAGCCCAAGCATGAGCCCGCAGCAAGCCCCGGTGCTGGCCACTGTGCGCAACCGCATCGGTCACCTGACGCTGAATAGGCCAGGCGCGTTGAACACCCTGGACCTGCCCATGGTGACGCTGCTTTGCCAGCACCTGTGGGTCTGGGAACAGGACCCCGAGATCGTCGCCGTGACCCTGCGTGGCGCCGGGGAAAAAGCGTTCTGTGCCGGTGGCGATATCCGCATGCTGTACGACAGTCACAAGGCCGGCGACAACCTGCACGAGCGGTTTCTCGAGGAGGAGTACACCCTTGACGAGTACCTGCATGGCTACTCCAAACCGGTGCTGGCGCTGCTCGATGGTTTCGTCCTGGGCGGCGGCATGGGACTGGCGCAGGCTGCCTCGCTGCGAGTGATCACCGAACGCACGCGGATGGGTATGCCGGAAGTCGGCATCGGCTTTTTTCCCGATGTCGGCGGCAGCTATTTCCTCCCGCGCCTCCCGGGTGAGTTGGGTATCTATCTGGGGGTCACAGGCGGCCAGGTACGTGCCGCCGACGCGCTCTATGCCAAGCTGGCCGACTACTATCTGCCCAGCGAGCGGCTGGCCGAACTGGATGCCGCGCTGGATCACTTGAACTGGACTTGCGCGCCCGACGAAGACTTGCAAGACCTGCTCGCGGGCCTGGCCACCGAGCGTATTGCGGGATCGGAACTCAAGGCGTATCGCCAGGTGATCGATGAATATTTCGCCCTGCCCGATGTGCCGGCGATTCGCAATGCGCTGCAGCGCGAGCAGCGCCCCGAGTTGCGCGACTGGGCCGAACAGACGGTCGAGCTGCTCGACAGCCGCTCGCCGCTGGCAATGGCTACGACACTGGAACTGTTGCGGCGCGGTCGATACCTGAGCCTGGCCGATTGTTTTGCCCTGGAGCTGCACCTGGACTACCAGTGGTTCGACAAGGGTGACCTGATGGAAGGTGTGCGCGCCCTGATCATCGACAAGGACAAGACCCCACGCTGGAACCCGCCAACCCTGGCGGAACTGATACCTGCGCGGGTGCAGGCCTTTTTCAGCGACTTTCACCCGGCCTCTGGCAAACCCCTTCGCACCGCCCGTTCGGCAGGAGACTCGCAATGCACGATATCGAATTGAACGAAGAACAACGCATGATCCGCGACATGGCGCGCGACTTCGCCCGCAGCGAAGTCGGCCCGCACGCCCCGGCCTGGGAAAAGGCCGGCTGGATCGATGACGCCGTGGTGGCGCAAATGGGCGAACTAGGCCTGCTGGGCATGGTCGTGCCGGACACCTGGGGCGGCAGTTACACCGACTATGTGGCCTACGCCCTGGCCGTGGAAGAAATCTCAGCGGGCGACGGCGCCCTCGGCGCATTGATGAGCATCCACAACTCAGTGGGCTGTGGCCCGCTGTTGAAATATGGCAGCCCAACCCAGCAAGACAGCTGGCTGCCGCTTCTGGCCAGCGGCCAGGCCATTGGCTGTTTCTGCCTGACCGAGCCACAGGCCGGCACCGAAGCACACAACTTGCGCACGCGCGCCGAACTGCGCGACGGCCAGTGGGTACTCAATGGCGCCAAACAATTCGTCAGCAACGGCAAACGCGCCCGGCTGGCTATAGTCTTCGCCGTCACCGATCCGGAGCTGGGTAAAAAGGGCCTGTCGGCTTTCCTGGTGCCGACCGACAATCCCGGATTCGTAGTCGATCGCAGCGAACACAAGATGGGCATCAAGGCATCCGATACCTGCGCGGTGACCCTGAACAACTGCACGATACCCCAGGATCATTTGCTGGGTGAGCGCGGCAAAGGCCTGGCCATTGCCCTGTCCAACCTGGAAGGCGGTCGCATCGGCATCGCCGCCCAGGCCCTGGGCATCGCCCGTGCCGCCTTCGAGGCCGCGCTGGCGTATGCCCGCGAACGCATCCAGTTCGGCAAGCCGATTATCGAACACCAAAGCGTGTCCAACCTGCTGGCTGATATGCACACCCGGCTCAATGCCAGCCGCCTGCTGGTGCTGCATGCCGCGCGTCTTAAAAGCGCCGGGCAAGCGTGCCTGTCAGAAGCCTCGCAAGCCAAGCTGTTTGCCTCGGAAATGGCTGAGCGCGTGTGCTCCAGCGCCATGCAGATCCATGGTGGTTATGGCTACCTGGAGGATTACCCGGTGGAACGCTACTACCGCGATGCGCGCATTACCCAAATCTACGAAGGCACCAGCGAGGTCCAGCGCCTGCTGATAGCCCGCGAGCTGGCCCACTACGCGCTCTGAGCCCCAGGCCGGACGCTCCCTGCGTGCGGCCGCCCCTTTTTCTGCCCGCCTTCCGGAGTTGCCCATGCTCGGCCTGCGTAATATTCCCATCAGCCGCCGCCTGTGGTTGATCCTGCTGACGTCCATCCTGATGCTGCTGACGCTCGCTGGCCTGATGCTCAAACAGAACCATGACGACCTCCATGGGGCCAAGGCGCTGAAAACCCGCCACGTGGTCGAGACGGTCAGCGGCATCCTGCGCCATTTTCACAACCTTGAAGGCCAGGGTCTCGATCGTGAGCAAGCGCAACAACGGGCCAGCGCGGTCATACGTGAGCTGCGCTATGACCGTGGGGATTACTTCTGGATCGAAGACCTCGACACCCGCATGGTCATGCATCCCAATGCCAACCTCGAGGGCAAGCGCATGGCCGGCACCCGCGACCCTGATGGCAAGGCACTGTTCGACGAGATGGTTACCGTGGCAAACCGCGACGGCTCCGGCCTGGTGCACTACCGCTGGCCAAAGCCGGGCTCCGACGTGCCGCTGGAGAAGGTTTCCTACGTCGAACTGTTCAAGCCCTGGGGCTGGATCGTGGGCTCGGGTATCTACATCGACGACGTGCAAGTCGAGTTCCGCCGCCAGCTGGTTCAGGCCTTCGTCATTGTGATGA
Source organism: Pseudomonas serbica (assembly GCF_028823535.1). GTDB lineage: Bacteria > Pseudomonadota > Gammaproteobacteria > Pseudomonadales > Pseudomonadaceae > Aquipseudomonas > Aquipseudomonas serbica. Next base: position 45,894 of record NZ_JAQIYM010000016.1, read on the forward strand.
CGATCGCCCTGCTGCTTAGCGCGCTGATCCTGCTGATCGCCCGCAGCATAGCCTCGCCACTGGCGCAGGTGGTCAATGCAATGGAGAACATCGCCAGCGGCGAAGCCGACCTGACCCACAACCTGGACAGTCGCTGGCGTGATGAGCTGGCCGCTGTGAGCCGCCACTTCAACGGGTTTACCAGCAAACTGCGCTCTGTGATCGGGCAGTCCGTGCAGACCGCCGACAGCCTGGACAAGGCCTCGCATTCGCTCGGAGAGATTGCTGGCGACAGCCAACGCCACAGCCAGCAGCAGTCACAGCAAATGGAACTGGTGGCCGCCGCCATTCACGAAGTTTCTTACGCTGTGCAGGAAGTGGCGAAGAACGCCGAGCACGCTGCAAATGAGGTACGTCAGGCCGATCAGCAGGCGCGCCAAGGTCAGCACAACATCGACAGCAGCCTGCGCCAGATCGACCAGTTGTCCGACACCATCGGCCAGGCCGTCGAAGTGATCCAGAGCCTGGCCCAGGAAAGCACCCAGATCGGCAGCGTACTGGAAGTGATCCGCGCCATCGCCGAGCAGACCAACCTGCTGGCGCTGAATGCCGCCATTGAGGCGGCGCGAGCTGGAGAACAGGGCCGCGGATTCGCCGTGGTAGCAGACGAAGTGCGCCTGCTGGCCCAGCGCACTCAGCAGTCCATCACGCAGATCCAAGTCATGATTGAGCGCCTGCAGGGCAACTCGCAAGCGGCGGTAAAAGTCATCAATGCCAGCAGCCAAGCCGCTCAACAAACCGTGGAGCAGGCCCGCGAAACCGGTGAAAGCCTGTCCCAGATCATCACTGCGCTGCGCAACCTCACGCAGCTGAACGCCTCAATGGCCAGTGCCACCCTGGAGCAGTCCCACGTCGTCGAGGACATCAACCAGAACGTCATACGTGCAGCTTCGCTGGCCCACGAAAATGCCCTGGCAGCAGACCAGTCCAACGAAGCTAGCCAGAAACTGCGTCAACTGGCGGGCCAGCTCAATGGGCTATTGGGGCAGTTTCGCGTATGAGATGGATAAGCGCGGATGGAAATGATCCCATGACTGCCTCCCAGCCAATGACGTCCCGTTGCACCAGCCCGAAATCTGTTAGGGCGAGCCCCACCGAACAAGTGCACCACTCGCGCTTCCTGGAAACCCGCAGTAAAGCGCTCGAGCTGTTCGCCAAGTGTGGCTTCAGCCGGGTAAGCATGCGCGACCTGGCCTCCCATCTGGGCATCAAGGTCGGCTCCATTTACAACCATATTGATAGCAAGGAAGCACTGCTGTACGAATTGATCGAGGAACTCTACGAACAGTTGCTTCATGGCGCCATCCTGGTAAGCCGTCGCAAATCCGCACCCGCCGAACGACTCCACGGCCTGTTTGAGGCGCACCTCCTGCTGCATGAGCGTATGGGGGAGCATTTCCGCCTGGCGGAATATGATCTCCATTGCCTGAGCCACGAACAGCAAGCCTTGATCCTGACCCTACGTCGGCGCTATGAGGCACACTTGGTGGGAACGATAGAGCAGCTCACGGGTACAGCGGCGAGCGCCATCCAGCGCGCTACCTTGAGCAGCATTGTTTCCCTGCTAAACCAGCTGCCGGCCTGGATTGGAGAGTCCCAGGCTGGTAAGGGAGCACGGCGCAAGTTGCTGCATGAGATAGCCATGGGAGCCCTCCACGGTGCATTGCAGGCGACTCATGCATCCGGTTGAAATCTCGAAAAACCGATCATCTAACGCGCGTGAGACAGCGCCCCTAAATGCCAACATGTACATTCGGCTGTAGCTCGTTGAGGCAGTCCCTTCCACCCGCTGCACGTTAACATGTTGGCGGGTTAAATCAGCGCCTGACCCCAGCGGAAGCCTCCCTCATTAGTCGAAACCTGTGAGGGCAAGCTTGCTTGCGCAAGCGGTGGGTGACTCGACAGGGATGTTGAAGCTTCTGGCTTCTTCGCGGGCAGGCTCGCACAGCAGCACAAAGCGACTACGCCACCTGCATCAACTTCGCATACACCTGCAAATGGTGGTCGTCATCGCCAAACTGACGGGCAACCATCAACAGGTGCTTGGCATGGTGCGACTGCATGTATTCCCAAGTCAGGCCGATGCCGCCGTGCAACTGGATGCCCTGGTCGGCGACAAAGCGGCTGGCGCGGCTGACGATGAACTTGGCTGCGGACAGGACCCGGCTGCGCTCGTCACTGTCGGCCTGATCGGCGACGCAGGCGGCGTACAGGGTCATTGAAGTGGCCTGGTCCAGCTCGATTCGCATATCGACCATGCGGTGCTGCAATGCCTGGAACTTGCCGATCGGCTGGCCGAACTGCTGGCGGGTCTTCAAGTAATCGAGCGTCAACGCACAGGCTACCTCCATGCTGCCAACGGCCTCCGCGCATTGGGCTGCGATGCTGCGGCCCTGCTGGTAACGCAAAGCCGGCAAGGCCTGGCCCGGTTCGCCAAGGAGCGCGTCGCTGTCGACGAACACATCTTCGAGAAACAGATCGCAAGCCTTGCGCCCATCCACGGTGTCGAAGACGCGCCGATGCACGCCGCGAGCTTGCGGGTCGAGCAGGAACAGGCTGATGCCGTTCTCATCGCGCACGTTATCGCTGGTGCGTGCCGAAACCACGATCAACCCGGCGCTTTGCCCACCGACAATCACGGACTTGCGGCCGTTGAGTTTCCAGCCACCGGTTACCGGCTCGGCGAAGGTCTGCACGTCACGCAATTGGTAATGACTCTGCGGCTCATCGACCGCCACCGCCAGTTGCAGGCTGGCGCTGGCGACTTGCGGCAACAGTCTGTCTTTCTGCGCTTCGCTGCCCAACTGGGCGATCAGGCCACCGGCAAAAATCACCGAATGCAAGTAAGGCTCAAGGCAAAGCCCGCGACCCAGCTCGGTCATGATCAGCATGTTCTCTATGCCAGTACCCGCATAGCCGCCATACGCCTCGTCAAAAGGCACGGCGCACAACCCCAGTTCGCCCAACTGCTGCATGAACGACGCGCTGAAGCCGTGGGTGCTTTGGCGATACTGTTCACGATGCTCGAAACCGTAAACATCGCGCACCAGGCGCGCGGCGGTTTCCTGCAGCATCAGTTGCTCTTCTGTCAGTTTGAAATCCATGATCGGGTGCGCCTTAGAGTTCGAGGATCATTTTCGCGATGATGTTTTTCTGGATTTCGTTGGCCCCGCCATAGATCGAGGCCTTGCGCGCATCCAGATACTGATAGGTGGCCGCGCTGCTGTAGTCCGTGTACAGCAACGGCTCACTGCCGTAATCCAGTTCATCCTGAATGAACGGCATGGCATACGGGCCCACGGCTTTGCTAATCAACCAGGTGATCGCCTGCCGGATCTCGGTACCCTTGATCTTCAGGAGCGAGCTCTCCGCGCCAGGGACTCCACCATCGCGAACCGCTGCCAAAGTACGCAGGCTGCTCATTTCAGCGGCCATCAACTGCATCTCGACTTCGGCGATTTGTGCCCGAAACAGCGGGTCGTCTATCAATGACCGGCCATCGCGCCGTTCTTCACTGGCGATGTGTTTCAGACGGTTGAGCAGCGCTTTGTTGTGCGCAATTCCGCCAATGCTTGTGCGTTCATGAGTCAGCAAATACTTGGCACAGGTCCAGCCCTGATTTTCCTCGCCGACCAGATTGGCCACCGGTACCCGAACGTTGTCGAAGAACACTTCGTTGACTTCATGCTCGCCGTCGAGGGTGATGATTGGTCGTACAGTGATGCCCGGTGTCTTCATGTCGAGCAGCAGGAAGGAAATGCCCCGCTGCTGGCGAGCCTCCGGGTCGGTGCGTACCAGGCAGAACATCCAGTCGGCATAGTGCGCCAGGGTGGTCCAGGTTTTCTGGCCGTTGACCACGTAGTGATCGTCCTCGCGTACGGCACGGGTTTTCAATGACGACAGATCGGAGCCCGCACCCGGTTCGGAGTAACCCTGGCACCACCAGTCATCGCAGCTGAGTATGCGCGGCAGAAACCGAGCCTTCTGCTGCGCCGTACCGAACTTGATGATGACCGGGGCCACCATCTTCAGGCCGAACGACACAACCTTGGGAGCGCCGGCCGCGAAGCACTCTTCGTCGAAGATATGCTTCTGCACGTCCGACCAGCCCGTGCCACCGAACTCGACGGGCCAGCCTGGAGCCAGCCAGCCCCGGCGGTTCAGCGTCCGCATCCACTGCACTTGATGCTCTTTGCTCAAGCGCTTGCCTTGGGATATCCGCTCGGCGAACTCGGTCGGCAGGTGGTCGCGCAGGAACGCCCGGACGTCCTCGCGAAAGACGCGTTCGTCCGCTGTGAAATCAATGTCCATCCATCCACTCCAAAAAAACCTTTGCTCAGGCACTTATCCGAATGCTGCAAAAACCTGTGGAGTCGGGCTTGCCCGCGTCCACAGGGATCAGAGGCTATTCAAGGATTTCACTCGTCGAAAATGATCACCGAGCGAGCCAACTCACCACGGCGCAACTCATCGAACGCATCGTTGATCTGCTCCAGCTTGATGCGCTGGGAAATCATTTCGTCGAGCTTGAGCTTGCCGGCCATGTAGAAATCCACCAGGCGCGGCATGTCCACCGGGAAGCGGTTCGACCCCATCAACGAGCCCTGGATGCGGCGTTCGTGCAGCAGTTGCAGCGGGTCCAGTTCGATTTTCAGACCGGGCTTGAGCATGCCGATCACGGTGGCGGTACCGCCGCGCGCCAGCATGGCGAATGCTTGTTCGGCGGTTTGCTTGAGGCCGATGCATTCGAAAGCGTGGTGCACGCCGCCCCGGGTCAGCTCCATCACTTGCTTGGCCGCATCGCCGTTCTTGCCATTGATCAGGTCGGTGGCGCCGAACTGCTTGGCCAACTCCAGTTTGGAGTCGAGCATGTCGATGGCGATGATCCGCCCGGCCCCGGCCAGTGCCGCGCCGTTGATGGCTGCCAGACCGATACCGCCACAACCGATCACGGCCACAGTTTCACCCGGACGCACCTTGGCAGTGTTGAATACAGCACCAGTGCCGGTGGTGACGGCACAACCGAGCAGCGCGGCCCGGTCCAGTGGCATGTCACGACGAATCGCGACACAGGCGTTTTCATGCACCAGCATCTGCTCGGCGAATCCTGACAGGTTGACGAACTGAGGGATTGGCTTTTGCACGTAGGTCAAGCGTGATTCTTCGTCCTTGCCACGCTTGGTTTCCGGCGACACGCAGCGCGCCAAGTGGCCGGTCACACAGTGATCGCAGTGGCCGCAAAACACAGTCAGGCAAGTGACTACGTGATCGCCCGGCTTGACCGAACGCACTTCGGAACCGACCTGTTCAACCACGCCGGCGGCCTCATGACCCAATACCAACGGCCCCGGATACGGGAACGAGCCATCAATCACATGCAAATCCGAATGGCAGACACCGACCGCTTTGGTACGGATCAGCACTTCACGCGGCCCCGGTTTGCTGATGCCCACTTCTTCAATGACCAGCGGGGCTCCAACCTGGTGGAATACAGCAGCTTTCATGGCAGTTCTCTCAAGAATGAAATGGGGTTCAGGCCGGGTTCGGTGCGGTACGCAGCACGGCTTTGGCATGGCTGAAGGTGCGGAAACCGTCGATGCCGTGATAAGCACCCATGCCGCTCTGACCGACGCCGCCGAACGGCAGGCCTTCGGTACTGGCATGGCTCAACACGCCATTGAGGGTCACGCCACCGGAACAGGTGCGGCTCAGCACATGCGCTTCCTCGGCGGCATCGTTGCCGAAGTAATACAGGGCCAACGGACGCGGGCGCGCATTGATCCGGGCGATCACTTCGGTGATGGAGTCGTAGGGTTTGATCGGCAGCAGCGGGCCGAAGATTTCGTCCTGCATCACTTGCAGGTCGTCTCCCGGGTCGCGCAACAGAGTCGGCACAATCTTGTTGCGCGTCCCCTCGTTAAAGTCTTCCGCGGCCGCGTTCAGTTCGATCAGCTCGACACCGGCGTCGCGCGCTTCACTGAGGTAGCCCAGCAAACGCTCGTAATGGCGGCTGTTGATGATCGAGGTGTATTCGGGGTTGTCCTTGAGCGTCGGCAAGAACCCGGCAACCACTGCTTTGGCAATGGCAATGAAGGTATCGACCGATTCCCTTGGCACAAACACGTAATCCGGCGCGACGCACAGCTGCCCGGCGTTGAGCAGCTTGCCGATGACGGTCTTGGCCACCGCGTCCTTGAAATCCGCAGTACGGGAAATGATGGTAGGCGACTTGCCGCCCAGTTCCAGGGTCACCGGGACCAGGTTTTGCGCCGCCGCGCGCAGAACGTGTTTGCCGATGCTGGTAGCCCCAGTGAACAACAGATGGTCAAACGGCTGACCGCAGAACGCCTGGCCAACATCCGCACCGCCCAGCACCACCGCCACTTCGTCTTCGGCGTAGACCGAACGGATCAGCCGCGCAATCAGGGCCGAAGTATGCGGGGTGAATTCCGAGGGCTTGATCATCACCCGGTTGCCGGCGGCCAAGGCGCCGGCGAGTCCGCTGAAGACCATGTAGCCCGGGACGTTCCACGCGGTGACAATGCCCACTACACCCAGGGGCTGATACTGAACCCAGGCTTCACCGGCTCTGGCCTTACGCTTTTCAGGACGCATCCACTCGGCCACTTCGGCCTGGGTCTGCTTGAGGGTGGCCAGCGGCGACAACACTTCGCTGCCCCTGGAGAATCCAGGGCTGCGATGACCGAAGTCAGCTGTCAGGGCGTCGATGATTTCCTGCTCGTGGCGGACCAGTAGACCGATCGCCCGCCCGAGCAGTTCGCAGCGCTGCTCGGCGCTCCAGGGTTCGCTGCCCAGGAAGGCCGCCCGCTGTATTTCCAGAACCGAACGGATGTCCGTGCTCGTCCAACTCTCGATGGCGCTCATCACTACCTCTCTTGTTGTTGTCTGGACGCCACCGCGATTGCGCAGCAGTGCGTCGGGTTGGCTGCATGGTTGTCCATCGGTCGCGCCGCGCCGCCACCCGGATCAGGTGGGTGGCGATTCAAGACGACCGGTTCAGGCCAGAATGCCCATCGCCTTGGCGCTGTTGATGGCCTGGGTACGACGGCAGGCGCCGAGCTTGACGTTGATGTTCTTAGCGTGGCTCTTGACGGTGTTCACCGAAATGAACAGACGATGGCTGACTTCGCGCACCGACATGCCTTCGGCCAGCAGCTTGAGCACCGAGACTTCGCGCGGTGTCAGGCCGTCCTGGTAATCCGCCACGCCGGCAGGACGCGCCGAGGGAGTTTCATCGCTGTAGCCATCGATTTCACGGGTCTGGTTCCGGGCTTTTTGCAGGCCAATTGGCTCCTGATAACACACACGGTCGATCTTGCCCCAGTGCATGCGCCGCTCGGCTTCGTGCAACAGTAAATGCGCCTTTTCGCTGTCATCACTGCGCGAGGCGATCTCGGACAACAGCAGGTAGGCATTGAGCACAAATGGCGCGCAGCAATCGCGGACCTGCAATAGACCCGCTTGCAGGACCTGTTCTGCTTCAACCATCCGTCCTTGCTGCACCAGCAACTCGCCCTGCAGGAGCATCAGCCGTCCGAGCAGTGGATAGGGTTGGGTCCGGCTGCCCGTCAGTTGCGCAAGTTCGGTGCGCAACAGCGATTGCGCCAACCCTGGCTGCCCTTGAAGCATCATCAAGCGCACCCGATCGCTGTTCACCAGCACTTCGGCCTCACGACTGCCCCGCCGCCGGGCAAGCTCCAGCGAGTGCTCCAACAACACCTGAGCCTCGCTCAGTTCGCCGGATTTCATGGCGATGCGCGCCAACGTGCACTGGCACAACAGCACCGATAGCCAGTCCTGGGCCGTCAAATGGCGAAGTGCCGAATGGCAGTGCAGACGCGCCGGCTCGTGCTGCCCACGCAGCGCGTGCAGGGTTCCATACAGCGCCTGCCAGTTCGCCAACAGACGTTGATTGCGCTGCTGATCGGGCAGCGGGAAAAAATGCCCAAGCCGTTCCAGGCATTCCTCGGCTTCGTCCAGCCGGCCGCTGAACAGCAGCGCCTTGGCGCACAGGTAAATCAGGCGCGAGCTGCTGTGCAGCAACTGCGGTTCGATGCGTTCGCGCCAGTCCATGAAGCGGTCCAGGTGCCGTTCGCTCAAGATCCAGCTCAGCCATAACCGCTCCATGTAACTGGCCGCCACTTCCGGCTGATCGGCACTGAGCGCCTGCTCGACTGCATCATCGACCTGACCCAGGACGCTGAGCAGTTGGCAGGCACGCAAGCGCAGCCGATTGAGCGGCAGGCCGCTCAATCGGTCTTGCAGCGCCTGCGCCACAGCGGGCAACAAGCGAAACCAGCCGGGCTGCTGGTCGATCTGGACGAGAAAAGCCTGTTCGTCGAGCAAGCTCTTGAACACCCGGGCGCCCTGCTGTCCTTCCCAGAGTTGCTCGCAAAGGTCGGCGCTGGCCTTGGACAAGTGGGCCAGCCCGTAGAGAATCTCGCGCTGTTCGTCGTTAAGGCGCGCACACAGTTCACGCTCAAGGTACGGACCGAGCAAGGCCGAGGGCAGCAGACGAACTCCCGCACACCACCCAGCCGTTTGATGCCACAGTTCTTCCTTGGCGGCGGTATCAGCGGTCGGCATGAGCAAACTGACCAGCGATTCGAATTCATCAGGTTGCAGGGCCAGTTGCCGGGAGTCCAGCTCCAGCAATTCGCCGCTGAGCATCAGTTGCGGGAGGTTCCATTCAGGGCGTTGGCGGCAGGTGACCAGGATTTGCAAGTTTGGGTTTTGCAGGGACAGGAGCTGGTCGAACCAGTGGTTCAGATCCGTTGGCATTTGCGACGGCAGATCATCGAAGACCAATCGAAGTGGCACGACCGCTGAGGCATTATTGCCTGAAAGGGACTCTTCGCTGGCCAGCCAGCTGCTACAGGAGTCAGCGAGCCCTTGCAGGAGCTGGCTGGCCAGCGAAGGCGATGGATCAGCCGCCACCCACCCCAGGGCATCAGCCAGCATCAAGCCCAAGGACTCCAACGTCTGCGCTCGCCCGCCAAGACTTACCCAGACCACCCGCCCCGGCTCAGCCTCTACCCGCAAGTACTCGCGCAACAACGCTGTTTTTCCATAACCGGCAGGCGCGCAAAGCAGCTGCAACCGGCGCTGCTCGCGCTTGAGTTCGTCGCACAAATGCGGCCGTGGCACAAACATGGCGGACCTCGCTGATGGTGTGAGGTTGCCATCATTGGACGAGAAAACTGTTTGCGCGCCACCCACATCAGGTGGGGGCTGTCGGAATGCACAACGCCCTGCGAACAGGGCGTTGGTTCCAGCGAGGTTGAACACTCAGCGGATGCCGGCGTTACGCAGCGCAGACGGGGTGAAGTCGGTCATCTTCGCGGTCATGCCATAGGCCGTTGCATGTTTGGCCTCATTGGTCATCGCCAACACATTGTAGCGACCCGCAATCAGGTCATAGATCCCGAGCATGGCGAAGTTAGAGGCACCACGCTCGTAGTCGTTGATTGCATAACCTTCGGCGACACGCCACAACTGTCCACGGCCGTCGTAGTGATCGACTTCGGCAAGCTGCCAGGTATCTTCGTCGAAATACAAGTCACGCTTGGCATACACATGGCGCTGGCCAGGTTTCAGGGTCGCCTCGACGTGCCACACGCGGTGCAGCTCATAACGGGTCAGGTCCTGGTTGATGTGCCCCGGCTTGATGATGTCGTCGTACTTAAGCTTCGGCGACTGCAGGCGGTAGTTGTTGTACGGGATGTACAGTTCCTTTTTTCCCACCAGTTTCCAGTCATAGCGATCCGGCGCACCGTTCATCATGTCGGTGTTGTCAGCGGTACGCATGCCATCGGAACCATTGCCTGGTCCGTCGTAGGCCACTTGCGGGGCGCGACGCACGCGGCGCTGACCGGCGTTGTAGACCCACGCCAGACGCGGCTCCTTGACCTGATCGATGGTCTCGTGGATCAGGATCACACTGCCGGCCATGCGCGACGGAGCGGTGATTTCCTGTTTGTAGTAGTACAGAACGTTTTCGCCCTGACCGCCTTCCACGCCTTCCATCAACTGCGGGAACGCCAGCTGGTCGTTGTACTCGACGATGGAGTACGAACCATTGGTTTGCGGTGCGGCCTGGGCCGCCTGGCGCTCCATGTTGCCGCCGCGATAACGGTTGGTGTGATTCCAGTAAACCTCGACACCGTTCTTCGGAATGGGGAACGGAAAGTAACGGGTTTGTGCGAAGTTCAGCAGGCCGTTGCCGTCCGGCGTCAGTTCGGTGCTCACCGCGCTTTTCTTGGCAATGTCATAGATGTTCTGCGGCGAAGCCGCTGTGCGCTGGGTCTTGTACACCGGGATCTTGTAGCTATCCGGATAGCGCTTGAACATCGCCAGTTGGCCCGGTGTCAGCTTGTCCTTGTACTGGTCGGCATTGGCCGCGGTGATCACCAGTTGCGGCTTTTCACCGGCGAACGGATCGCCGAGAAAGCCGTTGTCGAGTGCCGCCGCGCCGGGTTTCAAACCACCGGTCCAGGCAGGAATACTGCCGCTGGCATTGCCCTCTTTCTGGGCGCCCAATGGCGTCAGGCTAGTGCCCAATTGGGCGGCTTCCTGTGGGGTAACCGCAGCCATTACACCCGTGGCCAGCAGCGACAGACTCAGGGCGCCAGCGCGCAGGATCAGACGTGCGTTCATGTTCAGACAGTTCATGTTCAATTACCTCTGGGGCAGCGTTGCGTCAGAAATTCACGCCGAAGCTGAGCGCAACGTAGTCGCGGTCGACGTTGGTATTGAAATCGCCACCGAAGTAGTTGGTGTAACTCAGGCTGGCGGTGTAGGTGTTCTGGTAATCGGCATCGACGCCCAGACTGACGGCTTTGGAGCCTTCATCGAAGTTCGGGCCGTAACCCTCGACGTCGTGGGACCAGGCGATGTTGGGCGACAGGTTGATGCCGGCGAACACGTTCTGGTAATCCAGCTTGCCGCGCAGGCGATAGCCCCAACTGTTGCTGGTGTAGAAGCCATCGTCATTGCATTCCTGCGCCGGGTTGCTCGCCGATGGCGTACCGGAGGCGGTGCCGCGACAAGTGGCCGCGCCCGCAGCGCCCGGCAGTTCGCCGGAACCGAAAGCCGGGCTGCGACCGAAGCGCAGGTCCGAACCATCCGCCTTGCCCAGGTCATTGATGTGGTTGTAACCCACCTCGCCCACCAGGGTCAGACGACTGGCCCCCAGCACCTGATCGAAGAACTGGGTCGCGGTCACTTGCGCCTGGGTCACCGGCATGCGCTTGTAGCCATTGACTTCGGCGCCCAGGTTGCGACCGGCGAAACCGGTGGTAATCAACGGCGAGGTCGCACCGAAGGTGGCGGCGGACAACAGGTCAGCGGTGTTCAGTTGCAGCGGCATGTTTGGCCGGTAGCTGACTTCCCCCCCTAGCGACACACCCGAGACGTTGGTCTGGAAGCTCAGGCCGTACAGGCGAATGTCTTCCGGATAATCGATGAAGTAGCCGGTGCTGCGTGCAGAGGTCACGCCACCGGCAGCGCTGCTCATCTGATGGATGCTCAGGTACGGGTTGCGGCTGTGGTAGTTCATCGCGTAGGCGCCGAACTCGGTGTCGTTCGCCTCCGGAACGTACCAGCGCAGGGCCAGGCCATATTGACCGCTATCGCGGGCATCGTTGTCTTTGAGGCGAGGAATGAACGCGTCATCCGAACCGGCTGCAATGGCGGCCAGACCGCCGGTATTGCTGGCCTTGCCCGGGGGCAGGTCAAGACCGGCGATTACCAGCCGGTCGTTACAGCCTTGCGGCACGCCATCATTGCCGAAAAACGTACCGCAGTTGTCGACGATCGATTTGTCCCACTCCAGCTGATAGAACGCTTCGGCGGTGATGTTGTCCGCCAGGCCCTGCGACACATAAAGCAGGTTGACCGGAATCAAACCTTCTTTCACCTCGGCACCCGGGCGACGCAAAGCAGCGACGTCGATTGGGTTGATGCTGTTAATCGAGTTGCCAATGAACGTACTCTCGCCCCAGCTCACCACTTGCTTGCCCAGGCGAACGTTGCCGACCTGATCGCCGATGCTGTAGTTGTGGTAGACGAAGCTGTCGAGGAACATCGCCCCGGACGATTTCGCCGCGCGGTCACGTCCCGAGTCATCGATGTCGTAGGACGGACGGCTCTCGTCCATCAGTTCGAAGTCATACCAGTATTTGCCCCGCACAAAGGCGCCGCTGTCGCCGTACTTCAGTTCCAGGTCATGCACACCCTTGAAGATCTTCGAGAAAGTTTCACCTTTCTTGAAGTTCAGGCGGTTGTCGTCGGTGGTCCGCGAGGCGGACTCGCCACCGCTGACGCCCTGAGAGTTGAAGTTGGAAATGAACTGTTTGTCCGGATCAGCCACAGACCAACTGGCGCCGATCGACAACGACGAGTCGAACGTCCCTTGAATCTCCCCGATATTGAAATTCACAGCGTGAGCCTGATTGCTCGCGCAAGTGGCAAACATTACAGCTACGGCCAGCAGACTTGGCTGGAAGACTCCGCGCATTGTTGTTTTTGTCATGCGGTTTCCCCGATTGAAGATGACGTGGTGAGTGCCCATGCTAGCGAGGCTCCCCTGTTGTCCTCACACCCGAATGGGTGATTTGGATGAAGCGTTTTTCAAGGTTTTTTCTGACGCGTAACGCCCGGTTCAAGATGCGCTCGGCGGGCGTTACGCTCGGTGACACTCAAGAGCAATGTGTTGGGTTGGCGAGCTCGCTTGATCGTTAACGACCATCGCGAGCAGGCTCGCTCCTACACTTTTCCGTACAGCGTGACCACGCAGGCACCACCCAGGCCAAGGTTGTGCGCCATCGCCAGGCGCACGCCCTCGACCTGGCGCTGCTCGGCGTTGCCGCGCAATTGCTGCGTCAGCTCATAGCACTGCGCCAGACCGGTAGCGCCCAACGGGTGCCCCTTGGACAGCAGGCCACCAGACGGGTTGATGACGATTTGCCCGCCATAGGTGTTGTCGCCGTCCATGACGAATTTTTCCGCGCCGCCCTCGGGGCAAAAGCCCAGGGATTCGTAGCAGATCACTTCGTTTTGGGCGAAGCAGTCGTGCAACTCGCAGACGTCGATGTCTTTCGGACCGACGCCCGCTTTCTCGTAGACCTGGCCGACGGCGGCGTGCGTCATGTGCGTACCGACCCAGTCAAGCATCGACGGCTTTTCGAAATTGAAGGATTCAGGGGTATCGGTGGTCATCGACTGGGCAACGATTTCGACGTCACGGCGCAGGCCATGCTTCTTGGCAAAACGCTCGGAAACCAGGATCGCCGCCGCGCCACCGCAAGTAGGCGGGCAGGCCATCAGGCGGGTCATGACGCCTGGCAGAATCACCGGGTCGTTCATCACGTCTTCGACGCTGAGCACCTTGCGAAACAATGCGAGCGGGTTGTTGGCTGCATGACGGCTGGCCTTGGCGCGCACAGCGGCGAAGGTTTCCATTTTCATGCCGTATTTCTGGATGTACTCGCGCCCCGCACCACCAAACGTACGGATAGCCTGAGCCATGCCATCCATATCGGCGGTCAGACCACGCAGGATCGGCAGGAAGCGTTCGCGGGTCGGCGGGCGGTCGTCCCAATGGGATTTCAGCGCACCTGCCTGCATCTGTTCGAAGCCGACCGCCAGTACGCAATCGACAGAACCGGACTCAATGGCCTTGCGTGCCAGGTACAAGGCGGTAGAACCGGTCGAACAGTTGTTATTGACGTTGACCACCGGAATCCCGGTCATGCCGACTTCGTAGAGAACAGTCTGGCCGCAGGTGGAATCGCCGTAGACATAACCGGCGTACGCCTCTTGCACCAGCTTGTAATCAATGCCCGCATCGTCCAGGGCGCGACGCACCGCTTCGGCGCCCATCTGTACGTAGGTCGGGCTCTCGCTGGGCTTGCGGAACGGGATCATGCCGACGCCGGCTACCAGTACTTTTTCGCTCATATTGTCACCTGAAAAAATGAGGGGGAAAGGATCACAACTGGCGCGCGATGAGTTCGCGCAGCACTTCGCTGGTGCCACCGAAGACGCGGGTCACGCGCATGTCGACGAAGGCGCGGGCGATTGGGTACTCCATCATGTATCCGTAGCCGCCGTGCAGCTGGACCATGTCGTCGATGCACTTCCACAGGGTTTCGGTGGCGAAGAGCTTGGCGATGGCCGACTCCTGCACCGTGAGGCGCCGACGCATGTGTTCGCCGATGTAGTGGTCGATAGTCAGGCGCACGGCCGTGGCCTGGGCCTTGATATCGGCCAGCTTGAATTTGGTGTTCTGGAAGTCCCAGACAGTCTGGTTGAAGGCCTTGCGGTCTTTCACGTACTCGACGGTCTGCTCCAGCAGGCGTTCGAGTTTGGCGGCGCAATACAGCGCGATCACCAGGCGCTCCTGCGGCAGCTCTTCCATCAGGTGCATGAAGCCTTTGTTTTCTTCACCGAGCAGGTTGCCCACCGGCACGCGCACGTCGTCGAAGAACAGCTCGGCGGTGTCGGCGGCGTGCTGGCCGACCTTTTCCAGCTTGCGCCCGCGACGGAAACCTTCACGGTTGCATTCGACCATGATCAGGCTGCACCCCTTGGCGCCGGCGCTCGGGTCGGTCTTGCACACGACCACGACCATGTCGCAGGTCAGGCCGTTGCTGATGAAGGTCTTGCTGCCGTTGATTACCCATTCGTCACCGTCACGCACTGCGGTAGTGCGGATCGCCTTGAGGTCGGAACCAGTGCCAGGCTCGGTCATCGCCACGGCCAAAACGGTTTCGCCGGTGCAGATTTTCGGCAGCCATTTGTGTTTTTGCTCTTCGGTGCCCAGACGCACGATGTACGGCGCGACGATGTCCGAATGCACCCCCAGGCTCCAGCCCGAAACACCGGCGCGGTACAGCTCTTCAATCAACACCGCCGAGTGACCGAAGTCACCACCGCCACCGCCGTATTCAGTCGGCACGGTGAGGCACAGCAGATTGTGACGACCGGCCTTGAGCCAGGTTTCCCGGTCAACCTGGCCAGCGGCGTCCCACTGCGCCTGCTTGGGCAGGCATTCACGCTCGAAGAAACGCCGCGCGGATTCACGCAGCATTTCGTGGTCTTCACGGTAGACAGTACGGTTGATGTGCATCGGGATCTCCAGTGGGTGGCCAGGCAAGGCTTGCGCCTGGTTCGTGAGTCCACTGTATTGACGCGGGCGGGTAGTGAAGCCACCCGGATCGGGTAGCGAATGGCTGGAGGAAAACGATCTGAAGCACTGGCGCAAAAACTGTGGGAGCGAGCCTGCTCGCGATAAGGTCGTCACATTCAGCATTGATGTTGACTGGCATACCGTCTTCGCGAACAGGCTCGCTCCCACAGGAGTTGTGGAGGGGTTATTTGCGCAGTTCGCGCTTGAGGACTTTGCCGGCTGCCGAAAGCGGCAGCTCGTCGCGGAACTCCACGCTCTTCGGGCATTTGTAGCCGGCGATGAACTCCCGGCAATACAAGCGCAATTGCTCGGCATCGACCTGGGCGCCGGGCTTGCGCACCACCACCGCGTGCACCGCCTCGCCCCATTGCTCATGGGGCACGCCGATCACCGCCGCCAGCGCCACCGCCGGATGTCGCGCGAGGACATTTTCGACTTCCGCCGAATAAATATTTTCACCGCCGCTGACGATCATGTCCTTGAGGCGGTCGACGATGAACAGGTAACCCTGCTCGTCCATGTACGCGGCGTCGCCGGTGTACAGCCAGCCATCGCGCAATGCCCTGGCGGTTTCTTCGGGTTTGTTCCAATAGCCCTGCATGATGTTCGGCCCGCGCACGATAATCTCGCCCACCGTGCCTCGCGGAACTTCCTGGCCTTGCGGGTCGACGATCCTCACGTTGACGCCCAACCCGCCCCGCCCGACTGAACGGGACAAACCGCTCTGGCGCGCTTGCGGCGTGTGATTGCACGGCAGATTGCTCGACACCACCGGGCAGGCTTCGGTCAGCCCGTAGGAATGAGAAAGCTCCAGTTCCGGAAGCCGGGCCAACACCTGTTCCACCATTTCGCCGGCGCTGGGTGACGCACCGTAGGTCAGGCGTTTCAGGCTACCGAGGTCATGGCGATCGAAGTCTGGATGGGCCAGCAACGCGAGGATCATGGTTGGCACCAGCAACGTCTCGGTTATCCGCTCCCGCTCGATCACCTGCAGCACCTCATCCGCGTCGAAACTCGACAGCAGTACATGGCTTTCACCGGCCATGAACTGGATCAACGCGCGGGCCATGCCGGCAACGTGGAACAGCGGTGCGACGTGCAACAACCGGCCATCGCGTATCGGCGGCATGTCGACCATGCGTGGCATGCACGCCGACCACAGGTTCAGATGGGACTGCATGACCCCCTTGGGAAACCCGGTGGTGCCGCCGGTGTACATGATGCAGGCAAGGTCTTCCCCGCCACGCCCGGCATCCTCGACCGGCGTTGCCTGGGCCAGCAACTGCTCGAAACCGAGCATGCCCGGCGGCACTTCACCGTCCCCGGCGTAGATAAACCGTGGCGCCTGACGGGCGCTCTTGCGGATACCTTCGGCCATCGCCGCGAAGTGCTCGTCGACAATCAGGAAGCCGGTGGCGCAATCGTCCAGCGAATAGACAATCTCCGCCACGCTCCAGCGAATGTTGACCGGGTTGAGCACCCCGCCGCCCCACCACACGCCCATGATGTATTCAAGATAACGGTCGGAGTTGAGCGCCAGCATGCCGACCCGGTCACCCGCCGCCATGCCGAGGTTCTGCAAGGCGCCCGCCAGGCGAGCGACACGTTCACCAAACTGGCGATAGGTCTGGCGGCGATCGCCGAAGATCGTCGCCAGGTGCTCCGGGTTTTGCTGCAGGGTGCGTTGCAGACACTGGGTCATGTACATGGTGTCTTGCCTTTCCAGGTGGTGAAGACACCGTTGGCCCGCAACACCAGGCGCTCGCCGACCTTCAGCAGGCAGCTGGCGTTGATGAAGGTGCCACCGGTCTTGAGCACTTCCACATGCGCCTCCAGCCATTCGCCTTCGCGCACCGGTCCGATGTAATCGACGTTCAGGTTGACCGTCAGCGCAACCGATGGCGGCCGCAAATGGCGCCGTAACACGACGCCGAAGGCGCTGTCCGCAACCGTGGCGAGGAAACCGCCATGGGCGATGCGCACATAGTTGAGGTGGTGCGGTTGCAGACGCACGGCCATGATCGGCCGTTCATCATGGAGGAAGAAGTCACCGCAATTGCGCAGGAAGCCCGAGAGGCCCTCCAGCGCTGTGAACCCCTCGGGAATCGTTGCCCCTCCATTGTCCAGCGCCATCAGCTCACACCCCGATCCCTGCCGGCCCAGAACGGTTCGCGCAGGTCGCGCTTGAGCACCTTGCCGGCACCGGACAGCGGCAGCGCGGCGCGGAACTCGACCGACTTCGGTGTCTTGTAGCCGGCGATCTGCCGACGGCAATGCTCGATGATCTCGGCGCCAGCCGCTTGGCGATCCGGTTTGAGCACGATCACCGCGTGCACCGCCTCGCCCCACTGCGCACAGGGAATGCCGATGACCGCGCAGGAGGCGACCGCCGGGTGACTGGAGATAGCGCTTTCGACTTCCCCCGAATAGACGTTCTCGCCACCGCTGACGATCATGTCCTTGAAGCGGTCGACAATATAGATATAACCCTCGTCGTCCATGTATGCGCCGTCGCCGGTGTGCATCCAGCCGCCCCGCAGAGCCTCTGCGGTTTCTTCGGGTTTGTTCCAGTAGCCCAGCATGATATTCGGGCCACGCACAAGCACTTCGCCAACCGTGCCACGCGGGACTTCATTGTCCTGTTCATCGACGATGCGCACGGTCACACCGAGTCCAGGACGCCCGGCCGAACGCAATCGACCATTGGCGATGCCCTCGGGACCGTGGTTTTCCGGGCCGTTGGCGGAAATTGGCGGCGCGGCTTCGGTCATGCCGTAGCCTTGGGTGAACTCCACATTGGGCAAGGCTTTCAGGGCAAGTTCCAGCAAAGGCACGGCAATCGGCGAGGCGCCGTAGGTCAGGCTGCGCAGGCTGCTGAGGTCATGACTGGCAAACTCCGGATGCATGATCAACGCCTGGACCATGGTCGGCACGATCAGGATGTCGGTGATGCGCTCGCGTTCGATGGCCTGCATCACGTCAAGCGGGTCGAAGGCCGGGACGAAGATGCTCGGCAAGCCCAGCAACGAAATCAGAATCACCCGCGACAGCGCCGCCAGGTGAAACATCGGCGCGATGTGCAGGGTCAGCGCATCGGCTGGCACCGGGACATCGGCGGCGCGGGCCACGGCAGCCGTCCACAGGTTCATGTGCGACTGCATCACGCCTTTCGGCCGGCCGGTGGTGCCACCGGTGTACATGATGCTGGCCAGGTCATCACCACCACGGAAGGCATCATCGACCGGCTCGGCATCACGAATGAGCTGTTCGTAAGACAGCATGCCTTGGGGGGCCGGACCATCGCCAATATGGATCAGCAGCGGTCGTACTTTGGCAGCGCTAGCAATGGCTTCGGCCATCGGCAGAAAGGTGTCGTCGATCATCAGGATACGGGTGTCGCAGTCGTCCAGCGAGTAGGCGATTTCCGGCACGGTCCAGCGGATGTTGACCGGGTTGACCACGCCACCGCCCCACCAGGTGGCGAGGTAGTACTCGAGAAATCGGTCGCAGTTCAGACCGAGCAAACCCACGCGGTCGCCGGTGTGCATGCCTCGTTGCTGCAAGGCGCTGGCCAGGCGAGCAACGCGGTCGGCCAACTGTGCGTAAGTCTGGCGCCGGTCACGGAAGACCGTCGCCAGAGCGTTGGGGCGTTGCTGCAAGACACGGTGTAGTCCTTGGGTCAGATACATGGTCGTTTCCTGTGAATTATTGTTGTCAGGCCGAGGCGAATACTTGGGTGAAGTGCGCCGTCAGGCGCCGGTGTATTTGGGCGCGCGCTGCTCGACACTGGCCACGCGCCCTTCGGCGTAGTCCTTGCTGTCGCGCAGCAGCCCCCAGTGAAGATGGGCCTGGGTGACGAAGTCACGGGGAGTCAGGTGCGCGGTTTGCAGCGCCAGACGCTTGATCGACTGCACCGCCAGAGGACCGTTGGCAGCGATGCATTCGGCCAGGCTCATAGCCGCCGACAGCAACTGGTCCCGGGGCACCAGGTCGACGATCAGGCCGATCCGCAAGGCTTCCTGCGCGCTGATTGGTTCCCCGGTCAGGGCCATTTTCATGGCGTAGGCCGAGGGCACTGCACGCAGCAGGTACTGCACGCCGCCGGCGGCAGGAATGGTGGCGTCGCGCACTTCGGGCAAACCGAAAGTGGCGCCCTGCGCAGCGAGGCGCAGGTCGCATTGCAGTGCGAGCTCAAGGCCCCCTCCGAGACAAGCGCCATTGACCGCCGCAATGAGCGGCTTCCAGACCTCAAGATCGCTGAGGTCGAACAAGCGCGTGTAGCCGCCCTCCTCGGCTTCGGTTTCGCGACTCTTCATGGAACTGGCGACATGACCGACTGCCGGCAACAACGACTCCTTGTGGCTCGCGCCGCAGCAAAACACCCGATCACCGGCACCGGTCAGCACGATGACCCGCACCTGCTCATCATCCTGGCAAGCCACCAGGGTCTTGCGCAGGTGCATCAGGTCACTGACGGTCAGTGCATTTTTCGACGGTTGCGCATCGAGCATAATGAGTGCCACGTGATCGATGATCTTGAACTGAATGGCCATGAGCTAACTTCTATGTTGTTTTTATGGGGGGAAGATCAGGCCTTGAAGCCCAGACCCAGGGCATGCAAACGCTCGAACAATTCCAGCTCGGCGGCGACACTTTCCGGATGCTTCAGCTCCAGTGCGACCGTGCGGCGGTTGCGCCCAGCGATGTCCGCATGCTTGCCTTCCAGCTTCGGGCCCAGGTCGGTCGCCTTCACCGGACGGTCGATACGCACAACTTCGCCGCCCATATCGGCCAGCAGTCTGGTGCCAAAAGGAGCCGGACCGATTGCCTCAAACTCCACTACTCGAATGCCGCTCAGTACGCCCATTGCCGCCGTTCCCTTGTTCTGACAGAGCACCAGCCAGCCCTCCTATTTTGTCCCATCCAGTAAATCAATCCGCTAACTTGCGACCACCACCCAGATCGGGTGGCGGATGCCAAACACAGGGTCATGACTGCCCGACGGTGCGTTACACTCCTGAGAATTCAGTGCAATCTCATAACAAAAAAAACTCGGATAGCCCCATGGACAAACCCCGCAAGTCCAATGCATCGGACACGCCTGCCAGCCTGGCCTCGAATCCGACTCAGTCGCCGATCGTCAGCACCAAGCTGGTCCCGCCACGCAACGCCGGGCGGTTGATTTCCCGCGAGCGCCTGCAAGAGCAAATGCTCAAGGCACGGCGCCAGCGTTGCATCGTGCTCAAGGGGCCGGCCGGTTGCGGCAAGACTTCGACCCTGATCGCCTGGCGTCAGGCGCTGCTACCGCTGGGCTTTGATGTGGCCTGGTTGACCTTGTCGGCCGACGACAACGAACTGACGCGGTTTCTCGACTATCTGCTGGCCAGCCTCGGCCAGGTTGATCCTGTGCTCATTCAGGAAGCCATCCAACTGGAAGGTCGCGGTGTCGACAGCGAGGCGGTGGAACGCACGGTCATCACCCTTGTGCGCAGCATTGCCAACCGTTCCCGCGAATTGGTACTGGTGCTCGACGACCTGCACCATCTGACCGACGTCGGTATTCACCAAGCCTTGCAGTGGCTGATCGATTACGCGCCCGCCAATCTGCACCTGGCGCTGGTGTCACGTAGCGCCGTGCCTTTGTCGCTGGCGAGGTTGCGCAGCCAGGAACTGGTGCTGGAATTGAACCTGCGAGATTTGCGCTTCACACCCGTCGAGTCCGAACAGTTTCTCAAGGCGCAACTGGGCGATATCAGCGCCCAGGACGCCAAGCGGATGCATGAACTGACCGACGGCTGGGTTGCTGGGCTGCAACTGCTGGCTGTCAGCCGCAAGAAAAATCGACCGGTCGTCGCAGCAAACGACCAGACACAGGTGCGCGACGATCAGGCGTTCGCGAAGTTTTTTGAAATCGAAGTGCTGTCCCATCTGTCGCCGACGGATCTGGACCTGCTGCTGCTGATGGCCGTCTGCAACCGTTTCTGCGCCTCGTTATGCGCCGCCCTCGGTGGTAACCCGGAAGCGGTCCGCGAAGCCAATGCCCTGCTGGCACACCTGGAACGGGACAATCTGTTCCTGATCCCGGTGGACAGCGCCCAACGTGAGACCTGGTATCGCCTGCATCCGTTGCTACGCGAAACATTGCTCAAGTACTTTGATTCGCGCAGCAAGACAGAACAGCAGGCGGTGCACGCGCGGGCCTGGGCCTGGTTCCGTGACCATCAGCATCTGGATGAAGCAGTGCACCATGCCGTGATGGCTGGCGACCCCGATGCCGCTGCCGACCTGGTGCAACAAAACGCCGAAACGCTGTATGCCCACGGCGACTTGCGCATGTTGATCGAGCTGGTTCGCCTGCTGCCGGTCGAGCAGGTGCAGGCGCGGGTCAAACTGCGCATTCTCAAGGCACGCATGCAACTCTATGCCCGGGATTTCGTCGCCTGCGCCAATAGCCTCGATCAACTGTTCAACGACGTGCCCGAGCGTGATGTCCATGATCGATTCATGATCGCGTTACTGCGTGCCTCTCTGGCGCTGCAGCGCGATGACACGGACGCGGCAATGACGGTACTGCCGCAATTGCTCGATCCGCCCCAGGGCAGCAACAGCGTGTCCATCGGTTCATGTGCCAATATCCTTTCCTGGCTGTACATGCACCGGGGCGAGTACGAAAAAGCGCGCCAGATACAACTCGACCGGCCCCTGCTGCTGATCAATGGCGAGCCCCTGCTGGGTACCACCGCCGGCAGCCTGCAAGGTCGCTGCATGATTGGCTTGAGCCACGCTCTCGAAGGCCAGATGAAGCAGGCGGAGCGGGTCTATCGGGATGTGATGCATGAAGCCGCGCAGTGCGGCAAGGTCGGTGCCGACGCGACTTATCTATCCGCTGCGTTGCTGGGCGAAGTGCTGTACGAGACTAATGACGTTGACGCCGCGTTCAAGCTGCTGTCGGGCTGGATCGATATCCTGGAACGAATCTCCATTCCGGATTCGGTGCTGCGCGTAATGCAGGTGCTGTGGAATGTGCAATGGCTGGCGGGCAATCATCAGGAAGCCCTGGCCTATGTCGAGCGACTCGATGAGTACGCGACCAAACTCGGCCTGGAACGCCTGCAAGCCTATTGCCTGACCTGGCAGGTGCGCTGGCTGATGATTCTCGGCGAGCACTCCCGGGCACACACCAAACTGGCGCGCCTGGAAGCCATCGATGCGCGCCACCCGGATGCCGGGCAAAGTGCCCTCAAGGAAATCCACATCCTGGCCGAGAACGCCCGGGCACGCTGGCAGATTCAACAAGGCGACCTGGTCGGTGCCTTGAAGCGTATCGAACAACTGATCGAAACCTGCGAACGGCACCGCCGCCAGCTTGGCACCGTGCGCCTGCTCGTGTTGAGCGGGGTGATCGAGTTCCAGCGCGGCAATGTCGATGCCGCGCGTGATCACGTCATGGAGGCGCTGCGCCGTGGACAACGCTTCGGCTTGTTGCGCAGCCTGCTCGATGCTCACCCGGACGCACTGAAACTGATCTCCGATATCGCGAGCAAAGAGACCCTGGACCCGGTGCTCGCGTTCTACGTCGAGCGCCTGCAAGCGGCCCAGGCGACCGCGCCCGCCGTGCCGGGCGATAAACCTTCCACTCCCCCTGCAAGCAAACCCCTTGCCGCCGGCATGGAACCCTTGAGCGAACGGGAAATTGAAGTGGTGCGCTTGCTCGCCCAAGCCTTGCCCAACAAAAAAATCGCCCGCGCGTTGGGTCTCTCCCCGGAAACCGTGAAATGGCATTTGAGCCATATCTACAGCAAGCTTGGCGTCAGCAGTCGTGATGAAGCAGTGGCACGGGTGCGGGATCTGGAATCGCAGCACCGCGAAAACACTTAAGACCTCACGTGGACCTGTAGTCGCTGGCTTGCCAGCGACGGCGTCTGCGCCTTTCCACAAAAAGTGATTTTTACCTTGCCACCCGCCTCGGGTGGCGTTCCAAGACGTCCTCCACCCTATCGTAACCCTCAGTTCAAAGGCGCACCTCGCGCCTTGCATCAGCGCCAGGCTCAAGCAAGCCGGCCCGTGATCATTGAGGAGTCTTGCGTGCATATCGCCCGAACCGTTTTCCGCGACGACCATGAAATGTTTCGCACCACCGCGCGCCGTTTTTTCGAACGCGAATGCGTGCCGCGCCAGGCCGCCTGGGACAAGGCCGGTCAGGTCGACCGGGAAACCTGGCTCAAGGCCGGCCGCGAAGGCTTGCTCGGCATTACCCTGCCCACCGAATACGGTGGCGGTGGGGGTGACTTTGGTCACTGCGCAGTATTCAACGAGGAGTTCGCCCGGGCGGGTGTGAGTGGTGCCTATTTCGGCATGCACTCCGACGTTATCGCGCCGTACATCAATCGCTGCGGCAACGAAGAACAGAAACAGAAGTGGCTGCCGGGCATCTGCTCTGGCGAGATCATCCTGGCCATCGCCATGACCGAACCCGGCACCGGCAGCGACCTAAAGGCCGTGCGCACCACCGCCGTGCGCGATGGCGACGAGTACGTGATTAACGGCAGCAAGACCTTCATCAGCAACGGCCTGACGGCTGACCTGGTCATCGTCGTCTGCAAGACCGATCCAGCTGCCGGTGCCAAGGGCATCAGCCTCATCGCCGTGGAAGCCAGCCGCGCCGGCTTCAAGCATGGCCGCAAGCTGGACAAGGTTGGCCAGCATGCGCAGGACACTGCCGAGTTGTTCTTCGACAACGTCCGCGTGCCGGTCGGCAACCGCCTTGGCGAAGAAGGCCTGGGTTTCTCCTATCTGATGGGTGAACTGCCGCAGGAGCGCTTCTCGATCGCGGTGTCCGCCGCCGCCAAGCTGGAGCGCCTGCTGGAGCAGACTCTCGAGTACGTGAAGGACCGCAAGGCCTTCAACCAGACCGTGTGGGACTTCCAGAACAGCAAATTCAAGCTCGCCGACATCAAGGCCCAGGCCACGGCGATGCGGGTGATGGTCGACTACTACCTGGGCGAGCACATGCGCCGCCGCCTGACCCTGGAAGAAGCGGCCATCGCCAAGCTGTACACCACCGAAACCCTGTGGAAATGCATCGACGACATGGTCCAACTGCACGGCGGCTACGGCTACATGATGGAGTACCCGATCGCACGCGCTTTCGTCGACTCACGCGTCAATCGCATCTACGGCGGCACCAGTGAAGTCATGCGCGAAATGATCGCGCGCAAGCTCTGACCCTCAAAACAAAAAGGAAAAACACGATGAGCCAAAAGGTATTCGTTGCTGGCGTCGGCATGATCCAGTTCAAGAAACCGGGGACCAATGAGCCCTACGATGTCATGGGTGAACAGGCGATTCGCCAAGCCCTGACTGACTCGGGCGTGAACTTTAATGACATCCAGCAGGCGTACGCCGGATACGTCTACGGCGACTCGACCTGTGGTCAGAAAGCCCTGTACCGCGTGGGCATGACCGGCATCCCACTGGTCAACGTCAACAACAATTGCGCCACCGGTTCCAGCGCCCTGTTCCTGGCGCGCCAGGCCGTACAAAGCGGCGCTGTGGATTGCGCGCTGGCCTTTGGTTTCGAACAAATGAACCCGGGCGCGCTGAAGTCCGCCTGGACCGACCGTGCCCCCGCCACCGAGCGGGCGCTCAAGCTGACCAACGAACTGGTCGGCATGCCGGACCTGCCAACGGCTATCCGCCAGTTTGCCGGTGCCGGTTACGCGCACATGCAAAAGTACGGCACAAAGCTTGAGACCTTCGCCAAGATCCGCGCCAAGGCCAGTCGTCACGCGGCCAATAACCCGTTGGCAGTGTTCCGCAATGTGGTCAGTACCGAAGAAGTTCTGGCTGCGCCGATGCTATGGGAAGGCGTGCTGACCCGCCTGATGGCCTGCCCGCCGACCTGCGGCGCGGCCGCCGCCATCGTGGTCTCCGAAGCGTTCGCGAAGAAGCATGGCCTGCGCACCGACGTGCTGATGGCTGGCCAGGCGCTGACCACAGACCTGCCAAGTACCTATGACGCCAAGGACATGATCCGCGTGGTCGGTTTCGACATGACGCGCATGGCCGCGGATATCGCCTACAACCAGGCCGGCATCGGGCCTCGGGACATCGACGTCATCGAGTTGCACGACTGCTTCGCGCAGAACGAACTGCTGACCTATGAAGGCCTGGGCCTGTGCGTCGAGGGCGGTGGCGAGCAATTGGTCAACGACGGCGACAACACCTATGGCGGCGAATGGGTGACCAACCCGTCCGGCGGCCTGCTCTCCAAGGGCCACCCTCTGGGCGCCACCGGCCTGGCCCAGTGCTATGAGCTGACCCACCAGTTGCGCGGCACCGCCGAACAACGCCAGGTGCAGAACGCGCGCATCGCGGTGCAGCACAACCTCGGCCTGGGCGGCGCCTGCGTGGTGACCGTGTACCAGAAGAACTGACGCGCCCGCTCAGCAAAGGAGCCATTTCGATGATCGACAAGAAACACATCGGCAGACAACTGCCCACCTTCCTCGTCAACGCCGAAGCCGGGCAACTGCGCTTCTTCGCCAAGGCCACCGGGGAAACCAATCCGATTTACTTCGACGAGCAGGCTGCCCGCGATGCCGGTCACCCCAACCTGCCGCTGCCGCCGACCTTTCTGTTCTCGCTGGAGTTCCAGATCCCGTCGAACGCCTGGCGTGACGAATTGGGCATCGTCACTGCGCGCATCCTGCATGGCGAAGAGTCGTTCCGTTACCACCGCATGGCCTATGCCGGCGACACGTTGCGATTCGATGTGCGCATCGCCGACATCTACGACAAGAAAGGCGGTGCCCTGGAATTCGTGGTGCGCGAAACCCGAGTCACCAATCAGCACGGTGAGCACGTCGCGGACCTGCGCAGCGTGCTTGTGCAGCGCAACAGCTGAAGCGGAGAACACAGATGAACGCGATAAGCCTGGACAAAATCAACATCGGCGACACCCTGCCGTCACTGGCCCTGCCGCCCATCAACCGCACCACTCTGGCCCTGTTCGCCGGTGCGTCGGGTGATCACAACGCCATCCACATCGACACCGATTACGCCCGCCGGGCCGGCATGCCCGACGTGTTCGCCCACGGCATGCTGTCGATGGCCTACCTCGGTCGCTTGCTGACCCAGTGGGTTGACCAGCGCCAGTTGCGCGAGTTCGGCGTGCGCTTTCTCGGCATCACGCACCTGGGTCACCAGGTCACCTGCACCGGCACCGTGGTTGACCGCTTCGAAGCGGACGGCGAGCAAAGGATCAAGGTCGAAGTGCGCACCACCAATCAATACGGCGAAACCAAGATCGTTGGCGACGCCGTGATCGCTCTGTAAACAAAACTGATAACTGAGGAGCAACATCCCATGGCAAAACTCGAAGGCAAAGTCGCACTGGTGACCGGTTCCGGTCGTGGCATCGGTCAACAGATCGCCCTGAAACTGGCGAGCGAAGGCGCGCGCATCGTGATCAATGACCTGGACGCCGATCCGGCCTTTGATACCGCTGAAATGATCCGCAAGATGGGTGGTGAAGCCGCCGTGTGCCACGGCAACGTCAGCGCACCGGACTTCGGCGACCGCTACATCAAGACCGCGATGGACAGCTTCGGCAGCGTCGACATCATCGTCAACAACGCCGGCTACACCTGGGACGACGTGATCCAGAAGATGAGCGACGAGCAGTGGTACGCGATCCTCGACTGCCACATGACCGCGCCCTTCCGCATCCTGCGTGCTGCTTACCCGATCCTCAAGGCCCAGGCCCAGGCTGACGCGGCGGCAGAGCGTGAAGTGTTCCGTAAGGTGGTAAACATTTCCTCGGTGTCGGCCCTCAATGGCAACGCCGGGCAAACCAACTATTCCTCGGCCAAAGCCGGTGTAATCGGCATGACGCGTGCATTGGCCCGTGAATGGGGTCGTTTCAAGGTCAACGTCAACGCCGTGGCTTTCGGCTTCATCGAAACCCGCATGACCAAGGCCGATGCCCATGCAGGCGCTACGGTGAACATCGAAGGTCGCGACATCCGTGTCGGTATCAGCCCGGAAGCCGCCAAGTCGTTCGCCCAACGTAACCCGCTGGGCCGTCCGGGCACCGTGCAGGAAGCGGCGGATGCCGTGTACCTGTTCTGCTCGCCAGAGTCGAACTACATCACGGCGCAAACCATCGCTGTCGCCGGGAATCTGCAATAAACAAACCGTGGGAGCGAGCTTGCTCGCGATGGACGCCAACGTTGACGCAGGCCGCCTGACTGACCGCGTTGTCCTGACGTTTTTCGCGAGCAAGCTCGGTCCTACAGGCCGCAGGATCACACCATGAACATGACTGATAGCAACATCCGCCTGGCCGCCATCAAACTGATCTCGCGCAATGGCGACGGCTCGCTGAGCTTGCGTCAGATCGCCACTGAAGCCGGCGTCAACCCCTCGACGCTGTGCCTCTACTACAAAGGCAAAAACGAGTTATTGCTGGAGCTGATTCTCGAGTACTTCCAGGCAGTATCCCGGGAGTGGGCCCGTCGTTGTCCCAAAAAGATGGCGACCGCCGATGTGAAACTGCTCACCTTCATCGCCTGTCACATACGCTATCACCTGGAACACCAGAAAGAGGCCATGCTCGGCAATCTGGAGTTGCGAAGTCTCCCCGAAGAGGATCTGGAGCTGGTCCGCCAAGCCCGACGCCACTATCTGAAAGCGCTGCAGGCGTTGTTGGAACAAGGCGTCAAGGAAGGTTCGCTGAGCTGTGCCGAACCCAAACTGATGGCGCGCACCCTGTTCAACATGCTGACCCATGCCTGCGTCTGGTACCGGACCGGTGGCCGCCGCAATATCGATGTCGTCATCCGCCATTACTCGGAACTGGTACTGAAAATGCTTGGCGCCGCCCCCCCACCTTCGCCTCCTGTGCCTGCTCCGCGAGCCGTGATCACCCGCCGTCCCATGCTTTTGGATGTGCACCCATGAGCGATCTCATGCAACCATTCTCCATGGCTGGCAAGACGGTTCTGGTGGCCGATGCGGCCACTCGACTGGGCGCACATTTTGCCCGCCTGATCAGCCGTGCCGGAGCCCGTGTAGCCCTCGGTGGACAACACCCGGCACAGTTGGAGCAACTGGCGGCGGACTTGCGTTGGGATGGTGGCGAAGTCTTGATCGTTGCACTCGACAGTGCCCGCCGACCGAGCATCGAAGCCGCACTGGATACCGTCCAAAAACGCTTCGGCAGCGTCGATGTGCTGATCAACAACAGCGCCGAACGCGAACACATCGCCCTGAACAATCACGTCGTCCACTGCACCAGCCTGCACATGATCAGGGCCGAGCGCGGTGGCAGCATCGTTAACATCGACCCGCCGCCGCGCCCGATCAGCGAGCCGAACCCGTGCCTTCGTTCCAACAGCAGCCTGATCCGCATGAGCCGCGCGATGGCCCAGTCGCTGACGCCACACCGTATTCGCGTCAACGTTATCGCTGCCGGTCGCGGCAAGGATGCAGGCCTGCAGGAACTCGACGGTCCATTGCTGTTGCTGGCCAGCGGCGCCGGAGCCAGCGTCACCGGCGCGGTGCTGCACATCGACAACCGCAACGCCTGACACCACACCATTCACTGCAGGCGCCTGTCCAGCCACCTGATACGGGTGGCGCGATCCTTTTGACGACGCTTGAACATGGCCGCTGTTCGCTCTGCGCGACGCCCGTCAACAAGGAACCAGTCAGATGACTCGCATAAAAAAATGGCTGCCGAAACTCGCCCTCCTGGCAACAACGGTCATGGCATTGTCGGCAACTGCCGGGGCTGCCGAAAAACCCAACATTCTGGTGATCTTCGGCGACGACATCGGCCAGACCAATATCAGCGCCTACTCAATGGGTGTGGTCGGCTACAAGACGCCGAACATCGACCGCATCGCCCATGAAGGTATGTTGTTCACCGATTATTACGCGGAGAACAGCTGCACCGCCGGACGCTCGTCGTTCATTACTGGCCAGTCACCACTGCGCACCGGCCTGTCCAAGGTTGGCGTGCCGGGCGCACCGATCGGTATCCAGAAACGTGACATCACCATCGCCCAGGCCCTCAAGTCACTTGGTTATGCGACCGGTCAGTTCGGCAAGAACCACTTGGGCGACAAGGATGAATTCCTCCCGACCAACCACGGTTTCGACGAGTTCTTCGGCAACCTCTACCACCTCAACGCCGAAGAAGAACCCGAGCGCCCGTATTGGCCCAAGGATGACCCGGACTTCGTCAAATCAAGAACGCCACGTGGCGTGATCCACAGTTATGCCGACGGCAAGATCGAGGACACCGGTGCCCTCACCTCCAAGCGCATGGAAACCATCGACGACGAAACCACTGCTGCGGCGCAAACATTCATCGAGAAGCAGGCCAAGGCCGATAAGCCGTTCTTCGTCTGGATGAACACCACGCGCATGCACGTGTTCACCCACGTGCGTGAGTCAATGAAAGGCCAGAGCGGCATGCCCGGCAACGAATATGCCGACGGAATGCTTGAACACGACGGCGACGTCGGTAAATTGCTGAAAACCCTCGACGACCTGAAAATCACCGACAATACCATCGTCGTCTACACCACCGACAACGGTCCGAACCAGTTCTCTTGGCCGGACGCGGCAAATACGCCGTTCCGTAACGAAAAGAACTCCAACTGGGAGGGTGCGTACCGGGTCCCTGCCTTGATTCGCTGGCCGGGCAAGATCAAGGCGGGTGAAGTGTCCAACGAGATGTTCTCGGGCATGGACTGGTTCCCTACCCTGCTCGCGGCAGCGGGCGAAACCGACGTGAAAAACAAGCTGCTCAAAGGTTGGGCACCTACTTCGGGCGGTACCAATTTCAAGGTGCACCTGGACGGTTTCAATCAATTGCCTTACCTGACCGGGCAGCAACCAAAGGGCGAGCGCAAGGAGTTCTACTACTTCAACGACGACGGCGTACTGGTGTCGATGCGGTATGACAACTGGAAAGTCGTCTTCGCCGAGCAACGCGATCCCGGTGGATTCACGGTGTGGAGCAGCCCGTTCGTGCCGTTGCGAGTCCCGAAACTGTTCAACCTGCGAATGGACCCTTATGAGCGAGCGGACATCGTCTCTGACCAATATTACGATTGGACGGTGAAGAACTCTTATCTGCTGGCGGCGGGAGTGGCCAAGGCCGCGAGGTTCCTCCAAACCTTCGTCGAATACCCGCCTAGCCAGAAACCGGCAAGCTTCAGCATCGATCAGATTCGTGCGGTGGTGGACGCGAAAATCGAAGAGAAAAACAAAGCTCAAGCCAAGCCATGAGATGAGGCCGCCACCGACCTGCCGGTCGGCGGCAACATTAGTGGTTCAGCTTCGCGTTATAGGGGAGACTTCCTTTTTTCACCGGCAGCTATCGGCCGACTCCATCACGTATCCCCCACAGGGCGATCATTGCTTTGTGCCGAGTGCCGCCATGTAGCGGGCGACCGCTTCGGCATCGGCCTGGGAAAGTGCATGATCCTCCGGCAACATCGGCGCACCGTTGGGGCGTTGTCCGGTCTGCTGAAGCACCATGATCTGATGGCTCATATAGCTGGCATGCTGGCCCGCCACCCGTGGAATCAGCCCATTGCCCCCGCCGTCCGTCCCGTGGCAAGCGCTGCACGCTGGGACGCCCCTCGCAGGCAAGCCCTGGCGAAAGATCACTTCGCCTCGCGCATCTGTCGACCCGGTGTCAGCCTGCATGGCTCGCTGGCTCGCAAAATAGTCGGCCAGTTCGGCAATCTGAGTCTTGGTCAAATGGGACAATCCCCCCATGTACCGGCTGTCAGTTGCAGCGCTACGTCCATGGTTTTTGAAATCGGTCAGTTGCAACTGCAGATACTCGTTTTGCTGACCCGCCAACTTGGGAAACACGGGTGAGACAGACTCCCCCGTCAGCCCATGGCACAGTGAACAAACGCTGTCCACCATGGCTATCCCCGACTGGGTGGACGTTTGCTGGAGCGCCTCCTCGCTTGTACCCATACAGCCCATGAGCGTAGCCAGGCAAAGGGCCAGAACAAGAGGTGACCCGCTATCCGAAGGGCGCATGCTGGATACGTTCATGACTGTTACCCCAAGCGTTGGCGAATCACTATCTTCGCCTGGGGGATTGCGCTCTTTATTGATAAACCTCAACCAATCGTCTTTGGGGGGGAGGAACTCAAAGCCCTTTCGGCGCGGCACACCTCAAGGATTTCGTCCGCCAGTTCGGAATCATCCGGGCGGGCTTTTAGTTGACCCCGCTATTACCACTGTTGGTATAGCTATTTGTGTAGTGAGGCATGACCCTGCCTTGCAGTATTCGGATAGCGCGGATCACCCGATCCGGGCATCATCACCGCCCCCGCTCATAGCCCTTCCTCCGACAAGAATGTACTGCGTCAAATCCGGCCTCATAAACCGTCTCTATACTCAGCCAGAACCACAGAACGGAGGACTCCCATGCGCTACGCCTTCAAATTGAAAAATGGTGCCATGGTCCTTTTCGATCCAGACACCGCCTTGCTTAGCATCACGACACCCCATGGAGAAGTTCAAAGCACAACGATAGGGAGAGCTGAATCGCGTCTACTGGACCTGCTGCTCATGGAGCCCGGCCAGACTAAAAGCCGTGAGGAGATCATCGACTACACCTGGAATGACCGCGTCGTCGCCTCTGGCAGTTTGAACCAGGCGGTTTTTTCCCTTAGAAACATTCTCAACGACAGTCGTGATCACGAGATCCTGATGACGGTTCCGCGAAGAGGTTATTGCTTCAACCGTCTCTATGTAGTCGAAGTTCCCACAGAACTGCCGACACCCTCAGAGGAAGCCACGCAAACTCCTGCGCTCGGCATTGAAGAGCCAGCGCCAAACCGCCCTGATGATCTTGCAGTGCCTTCAAAAAAGAGCCGAACATCAACTTTCCTGACCAAAGCCCAGGTAGTTGGGTATGTCCTGACCTTGGCTGTCTGCGCGTACACGGGTTTCCACTCTGGTTTCGACACACCAAAAATGGAAGTTTCCAGCGTAAAACATAACGAACTGGTCATCCACGCCATAGGCCAGAGTGTCGCCGAAGCGCAAACACTGAGGGATCTTTCGGCGAACCAGGTTCAACAGCTGTCGCCAAACCTCAAAGGCGAGGTCTGGCTGAACCAGTTTAAATCAAACTACTCTGTTTCGTGTGTTCGTCCGGATCTAAGCACTACAAACCTGCAACTCAATAGCGAGCAAAAAGACCTTGCACCGATGATTCGGCAATGTTTGGAAGTCACCCTATGAAGTCAATTTCGTCCTCAACTATTCACTGGATCGTGCTTGCAATCATCAATGCCGCCTGTATTTTTTCCCTGACTTATTCGCCCTCTTATTACATGGAAAATATCAGTTATCAAACCATGACCCGACAATGGCTGGAGGATTCCAATCAACTCAACACAGAGGAATACCTGACCATCGGCCATGGCCGCCTGACACAAACCACGCTGGAAAGCCTGAATGGAAAAATCCGTAACGCTACCATTTCGGCCCAGATTATCCGGGAAAGCAATCATCATGTGCAGATAAAAATCAGTAACGTCAAACTCAGCCAAGACAACGAATTATTCGCCATTGAAAAGACACCCGACCTGTTTTTCAGGCGTCAATTCGTGTTGCAGGAAGGCGCCGTTCTAAACTACGAACTGCTCCCCACCTCCAATAAAAACGCCGTTTGTTTTTATGTCCACGATATAGGCCGCTTGCGCTGCATGAATCACTGAGTTACCCGCAATCGATCAAATCAGAACAAAAATAATAATTACTAATTTGAATCAATCCCCTGCCCCCCGCAACATCCCGCCTTTATAGCGCTCGGAGTCGCTTGTTGGCGTTCAGCGCACCATGCCGGCTCCACACGCCCGTTGAAAACATGCATTTTTGCGAGCCGTCAGATCAATGATAACCAGGATCCTCGCCGTTCTAGCTCTTACTGCAATATCGTTTCACTCAGCGGCACACAATAGCACTCCATCGGCAGCACCGACATCGAATTCTACGAATTGGAGCTGAGGCCGAACGAAACAATCAAGCTCAGACAATTGAAAATATACTCTGAAAAGGAAGTCCATGATGATGAAGATGCGCTTGGCAACGCCCTGCCTGCCCCGCCACACAATATCAACAATCAGAGTCACGATCTGTCGCTGACTCCAGTTTGAGCAAAATATGGGTTTTTGACTTCAACCAGCACCGTGGGAGCAGGACTATCCGCCGGCACTGCCTGAAAACATCATCAACAAGGAACGCACGTCAATGCTGCTAAAAAACCTCGCAACCGTATCCTTTGGTGTATTGCTGTCTCTCAAGGCCTTGGCTGATGACAAGGAACTCTATGGCGCCAACCTGACCGGTAATGAAAGCAAAAAGAACACCCCAAACAATGAAAATTCTGACTACAGGATTGTCACAGACTATCGTGCTGAGGTTTTTTTTGCGTTTGATGCGGCAGCCATCGGTCCGGCAAACCAGAACACCGCGATTTTTGGTTCGAAACTGCCACCCGATAAACTTCAAGGCCTGGTCGAGTTATCCTCGGGCGACGCGTACGTCTTTACTGCGGCATTGTCGATGCCTGAGAAAAATCCGGGCACTGTCCATTTAGCTGAAGAGCGTTCTATTCCATGAGTATCATGATCCCTGATGAAATCTTTCATGTAACGTCCACTCCCGCGGACATGGCCCAGCGAACAGTTGGCCATTGGCAGTTGAGCCTCGCCCCATTGGAGCACGAAGCAAACATCAGGCAGCACACGCTCTTTCAGGGTGCCAGGCTTCAATGCAGTCGGCTGGAGTTTGATTCAGCCGTCACCCTGATCGGCTCTGTCCCACATGGTTTTGTCACCTTGGCCATTTCACAGGCTGTGGTGGCTCGCCCCACTGTCAATGATCATCAATTGTGGCCTAACGAAATGATCGTGGTGTATAGCGACGAGCCCGTTTACTGCACCTGCGGGCCCAATGAGACGCTTTTCACCCTGACCACGACGTTGGAACATTACACTCATTGCCTTGGAAACCATTCAGCCATCGACGTGCTGGTAGATCGAAAGGAACAGCGCTTTCAGGTTGCGCATTTCAAGTTAATGCAATCTGCCATCCAGGCCATCAACGCCTACTCTGTTGAGATCAACGAGCCTCATTTGAAACCGCTCAACCACGCTGAAGTTTCAGCGGCGGAAAGTGCGTTGCTGATTTCCCTGCTACGGGCCCTGACACCTGTAGGCCGCCGCACGCTCAACCCGCCGAGAAGAAGAACAATCGCAATACAAGCAATGCAATACATTCATGAAAATACCCGCAAAGCCCTCAACATGAAGGCGCTGGTCAGGCAACTGGAAACCACAACCCGTAGCTTGCACCATGGTTTCATCGAGACATTCGGAGTTTCACCGATCGCTTACATCAAGAACCTGAGGCTTGCTAATGTCCACCGAGACTTGATCCGCAACACTTGGCCAACGGTCACTGAAACGGCCATGTATTGGAACTTTCACCATCTTGGCCGGTTTTCCAAGGCTTATCAGGATGTCTATGGAGAAACGCCCTCGGAAACGGCCAGGCGCAACGCTGCAAAACTGGCAGCGGCCGCCAAAAATAACAATCAATAATTTTCATCCAACGGCCTGAATTGTCAGCATGCTTATTTCTACCCAAGGGGATAAGCATGCGCTATCGCTTGAATTCGCTACCACTCAAACAGAAAGTCATCTTTTGCCTTGCCGCCTATTTATCGGGGGTAGCGTTAGCCTGGTTAATCAACACCTATTAACCGCATTCAAAAATATCAATCAATGATTTCAATCAGTCGTCCTGTTCATTCAAATTCTCGACCAACACCCATCGACAACCTGTAGAAGGACCCTGCCTCACATGCTATTTCGAAACCTTGGCTTCGTTTCCCTGCTTTCGCTGCTGTCTTTTCAAGCGCTCGCTGATGACAAAGGTTTATATCTTGGCGCTGGCGTAAGCAGCATTGAAACCGACAAAGTCCATTTGAACGATGAGGACACCAGTTATAAGGTTTTTGCAGGTTATCGCCTCAACGGTTATCTGGCCTTCGAAGGTGCCTTCGTTGATCTCGGCCAGTTCGAAGACAAGAATCTGGATTTCGACGGTAAATCCGTTCAGGCCAGTGCCCACCTCGGTTTTCCGTTGGGGGACCGGGTACGCGTTTTCGGCATTGTCGGTGCCCATGCCTGGGATGCTGACGGTAATGCCGCCGATGATGATACGGGTGTGGACCTGACCTACGGTGCCGGCGTTGAAGTTGATGTATTTCGCAACATCGGCGTCCGTGCAGAATATGAAGTATTGCAGGTCGGTAACATGGACCTGAATCAAACAACGGCCTCTGCTTACATTCTCTTTTAACCCCCCCTCCTGAATCGAGCGACCCGGCGGGTCGCTCAACCTCGAAACGTAATCCTCACCGCACACCCCCCTTGCCACTGCGCCAGGAAGCTACTGGAACGGGCTACGTACTGTCCCCGGCAACCAGTCCTTAACGATCGACACCCCTTACAACGAGAACAAAGCTCCGGCTTCAACAGGTGTTTAGTTCTCAATCACATTTGCGTATGATAATGATTCTCTATAACACCAAATCAAATGTGAGTCCGCATGTCCGCCCCAGCCCTCCTGTGTTCACCCAGCTCCGTTATGCCGCGCGCGCCTCTGGCACTGCGCCCCTTGGCTCTTGCAGTGCACATGCTTGCCGCCGGTGTCGTCTTCGTTGCGCCTTGCGTGCACGCGGCGCAACAGACTGAACAGACAGAGACAGGAAGCTCTGTGACCTTGGCGCCTATCGCTATCACGGAGACCGCAGTTCGCGAGCGCAGCGCCGTCACCGAAGACACCCACTCCTACACGACTGACGCTGCTCGCACGGCCACGCCGTTGAGCATGTCGCTGCGCGAGACGCCGCAATCGGTCAGCGTCATCACCCAGCAGCGCATCCAGGACCAGGATCTGAAAACCATCCTCGACGTGGTCAACAATGCCACCGGCGTGTCGGTCAACCGCTATGAAACAAGCCGGGCGCAGTTCAACGCCCGGGGCTTTGAGCTCAACTCGCTGATGATCGATGGCGTACCCACCATCTACGAGCAGCCATGGAGTTCGGGGGAGATTTTCAGCAGCTTGGCCATGTATGACCGCGTTGAAGTGGTTCGTGGCGCCAACGGCCTGATGACCGGTGCGGGCGACCCTTCCGCGTCCCTCAACATGGTGCGCAAGCGTGCCAACAGCACTGAGCTGAAGGGTTCGGTGGAACTGAGCGCCGGCACATGGGACACCTATGGCGCCTTGGCCGATGTGTCCACGGCGCTGAACGAGGAAGGCACGATTCGCGCGCGGCTGGTCGGTGAAACCAATGAAGGTGACACCTGGATCGACATGAACTCGAACAAGCGCCAGACCCTCTACGGCACCATGGACATCGACCTGACGCCGGACACCACGCTCTGGTTCGGCTTGAGCCGGCAGGAAAGCAATGCCGACTCGCCAATGTGGGGCGGCCTGCCCGTCTGGTACGCAGACGGCGGCCGCACCAACTGGAGCCGCTCGAAGACCACCTCCGCCGATTGGAGCAAATGGGACACTACTTACGAAACTTACTTCGTCAATCTCGACCACCGCTTTGCCAACGACTGGCAAGTCAACCTCAGTTATAACCGTGGCGAGCGCACCGGCGACTCTTCGCTGCTGTACCTGTCCGGCAACCCAGGCAGGAACGGCAGCTCGGGCATGTTTTCGTTCCCGGCGACCTACAAGACCGAGACCACCCAGGACGACTACGGCATCCGCTTCAATGGCCCGTTCTCGTTCCTGGGTCGTGAGCACGAATTGGCCTTCGGCTACGTGGACAGCAAGCAGAAGTTCGACGCCGATTCACTCGACGCGCAAACAGGCTTTGACGGGGTGGCCGATTTCGATGCCTACAACGGTAAATTCCCCGAGCCGATCTGGGGCCCGAGGACCGACTACGGCTACAGCGAGACCCGCCAGAAAGGACTCTACGCAGCCACCCGCCTGAACGTGACCGACGATTTGAAAGTGATTCTGGGCGCGCGTGAGAGCTGGTACGAGAAAACCAGCGATGACATCTACTCGCAAGTGAGCAAGGTCGATGTCGATCATGAGCTGACACCCTATGCAGGCGTGGTCTACGACCTCACCGACAACCTCTCGGCCTATGCAAGCTACACGGAGATCTTCCTGCCGCAGTCGGTACGCGACAGCAGTGGCCAGCAACTGGAGCCGATCGTTGGCCAGAGCAGTGAAATCGGCCTCAAGGGTGAGTACTTCGATGGCCGCTTGAACGCCTCCGCGGCGATTTTCCAGATCAAGCAGGACAATCTGGGGCAGAGCACCGGCGAGCTGATCGACCCAAACAACCCTGTCGGCGGCTTCGCCTACGAGGCCAGTGAAGGCGCGACCAGCAGGGGTTTCGAGCTGGAAGTGTCAGGCGAGCTCGCCACGGACTGGAATGCCTCCTTGGGTTACACCCAGTTCAAGGCTGAAGACGCCCACGGCGACGACGTCAACACGTTGTACCCGACCAAGTTGCTACGCACCTTCACCACCTACCGTCTGCCAGGCGCTTTCAACAAGCTGACCATTGGCGGCGGCGTCAACTGGCAGGATTCGATCTACACCTACGCCATCAATCCGGCAGGCAATTCCGAGAAGATCCAGCAGGACGCCTACGCCCTGGTCAACCTGATGGCGCGCTACGAAATCACCGACAACCTCTCGGCCCAGGTGAATGCCAACAACGTCACCGACCAGAAGTACTTCGACATCTTCGATGCCTACGGTGCCCTGACGTATGGCGCACCGCGCAGTATTACCGCCTCGGCGAAATATCGCTTCTAAGCCAACGGATCGGGTGGCGCGGCTACCCGAGTTGAACGCAAAAAAAGCACGACACTGGCCTGGCGCGGGTGTCGTGCTTTTTTTTGTCCCAATCAAATGTTATGTTATATCAGTTCCTTGACTGTCGATTGTTCATCGACAGAGCAACCCACTCCCTGCCTGCGACTTTCGATGACAAACCTCGTTCAAATCCCACCCATCACCCGCGTAAACCAACGCCTGATGTCCATCGATGCCCTCAGGGGATTGGTGATCCTGTTCATGCTGCTCGATCACGTGCGCGAGACGTTCTTCCTGCACCGCCAGGTCACCGACCCGATGCTCATCGACAGCACTGAACCCACATTGTTTTTCAGCCGCACGCTCGCCCACTTATGTGCGCCGGTGTTCGTTCTGCTCACGGGCTTGTCCGCGTTTCTGTACGGTGAAAAGCACCAGGGCAAGCGCGATGTATCGGAGTTCCTGTTCAAGCGCGGCCTGTTCCTGGTGGTACTGGAATTCACCCTGGTGAATTTCGCCTGGACCTTCCAGTTCCCGCCCACCGTGATTTACCTGCAGGTGATCTGGGCGATTGGCGTCAGCATGATTGCCCTCGCTGCACTGGTCTGGCTACCGCGGCCGATCCTCTGTGCCCTGGGCCTGGTCATCGTCGCCGGGCACAACCTGCTCGATCCCCTGCACTTCCCGGCCGATTCGGCGTTGCACATCCCCTGGGCGATTTTGCATGATCGCGGCTGGATCGAATTCTCTGACAGCTTGCGCCTGCGCACCTCCTACCCGGTGCTGCCATGGATCGGAGTCATCGCCCTGGGTTACTGCATCGGCCCCTTGTTCGCCCGCGCAGCCTCGACCACCCTGCGCCAGCGCTATCTGTTGCTGGCCGGGAGCAGCGCCTTGATCGGATTCATCGCCTTGCGCCTGGTCAACGGTTATGGCGAGGCCGGTTGGGTGGTTTATGAAAACACCACGCACACCCTCATGAGTTTCTTCAACATCACCAAATACCCACCTTCCCTGCTGTTCCTGGGCCTGACGCTAGGCGTGGGGTTGTTGCTGTTGCTGGGCTTCGAGCGCGCCCGACAACAGAAGTGGATCAGCGCCCTGGCAGTCTTTGGCGCGGCACCGATGTTCTTCTACTTGCTCCATCTTTATGTGTTGAAAGTGTTGTACCTGATCAGCGTGGCATTGTTAGGCCGCAACCAGGGCGACTACTTCGGCTTCGACGGCATCGGGGCTGTGTGGCTGACCGCCGCGCTCCTGGCTACGACGCTGTATCTGCCGGTGCGCTGGTTCGCCGCACTGAAGGCGCGTCGGCGCGATATCGGCTGGCTCAAATATTTCTGATCGGGAGACGGGTTCGCCTCGGGCGGCATGATCGACTACCATGCCGCCGCCGGTTTCCACATGGGATTAATAGGGAATCCGTGATGCTGCCAACGCATCAAACGGAACTGCCCCCGCAACTGTAGGTGCTGAGCCTGCTCCTGAACTGCCACTGGGATCGCTTCCCGGGAAGGCTGGAGCAAGCGATGACGCACCAGTCAGGAGACCTGCCGGCCAAGCAACAATCACTAACCGGCGGGGTGTCCGGGGAGGACATCCTTGCGCGCGCGTCACTCAGGTGACGGGCCCTGCCGTACTTTTTCGGCAGCGTTCGATGATGTGTTTCCAGACCCTTGCGCCGAGTACGGTTCAAATGGAGATTGCATCATGCTGTTGCCCCGCTTTGTTGCCCTCGTCGCTGGCCTGGGTGCTGCTTCCCTCGCCTGCGCCGCACCGACCGATTACCCGCTGACGGTGGAGAACTGCGGCAGCACGCTGACGTTCGCGCACGCCCCTGCCCGGGCGGTGACCATCGGCCAGGCCGGCACGGAAATGCTCTTTGCCCTGGGGCTGGGTGACCAACTGGTTGGCACTTCGCTGTGGTTCAATGATGTGCTGGGCCAGTACCAGGCGCAGAACGACAGGATCGAACGCCTGGCCGACAACGAGCCGAGTTTCGAGTCGGTGATCGGCAAGCGCCCGCAGCTGGTTGCTGTCGAGCTGGAATGGATGGTCGGCCCGCAAGGCTCAGTCGGTACACGCGAGCAGTTTCACGAGCTGAAGATTCCAACTTATCTGATGCCCTCGGACTGCGAGTCAAAGGACAATCTGGTCGGGGCCGACGGCACCCGCCTGGCGCCATTTCGTATTGAAAGCCTCTACAAGAGCATCACCCAGCTGGCCGAGATCTTCGATGTCCAGGCGCGTGGGCAGCAGCTTAACGCACAACTGCAGGCCAGCCTGGCCAGGTCCATTGCCTTGGTTCAGGACAAAGATCTGAAGCACACCAGCGCGCTGGTCTGGTTTTCCAGTGCCAGCCTGGATATCGACCCCTATGTCGCCGGGCAAAAGGGCATTCCCGACTTCATGCTCAACACCCTGGGCGTGCGCAATGTCGTGCAGTCCGACGAAGAGTGGCCAACGGTTGGCTGGGAAACCATCGCCAAGGCCAACCCGACTTTCCTGGTGATCGCGCGCATGGATCGCCGTCGCTACCCGGCTGACGACTATCAAAAGAAACTGCAATTTCTGCGCAGCGATCCTGTGACCCGCAACATGGACGCGGTGAAAAACAATCGCATCATTATCCTCGACGCCATGGCCATGCAGGCCAGCCTGAGAACGTTCGACGGCCTCGAAGCCCTGGCCACGGCCATCAACGGCTACGACCTGCCGCAATGACCAGGACGCTGATTCGCAGTCTGCTTGCGTTGCTGATGTTGCTCCTGGCCGTGATTGCCGGAGTGGCCATCGGCGAAACCCCCATTGAACCGACCGTGGTGTTGCAGGTGCTGGCCAACAAACTGTGGTCGGCAGGTTTTGCCCTCGATCCCATCGACGAGGGCATCGTCTGGAACTACCGCCTGACCCGCGCACTGGTGGCGGCGGCATGCGGCGCGGGCCTGGCGACCTGCGGGGTGATCCTGCAATCGCTGCTGCGCAACCCGCTGGCCGATCCCTACCTGCTGGGCATTTCCGCAGGGGCTTCGACGGGCGCGGTACTGGTGGCGTTGCTGGGATTTGGCGCCGGAGTGATTTCGATGTCGGTCGGGGCATTTGCCGGTGCTGTCGCTGCCTTTGCCGTGGTGGTGTTGCTTGGCCGGGCGAGCGGTTCGCCTGGCAGTACCTCGCAGATCATTCTGGCGGGGATCGCCGGTTCGCAACTGTTCAATGCGCTTACGGCGTTCCTGATCACCAAGTCGGCCAGTTCCGAACAGGCTCGCGGCATCCTGTTCTGGTTGCTGGGCAATCTCAGCGGCGTGCGCTGGCCATCGGTGGGGCTGGCCGTGCCGGTTGCGCTTGCAGGTCTAATGGTTTGCCTGTGGCATCGGCGTGCGTTGGATGCCTTCACCTTTGGCGCCGACTCCGCGGCCTCGCTCGGCATTGCGGTGCGTCCCGTGCAATGGCTGTTGATCAGCTGCGCCGCCCTGGTGACGGCGGTGATGGTGTCGATCGTCGGCTCCATCGGTTTCGTCGGGCTGGTCATACCCCACGCCGCAAGGCTGTTGCTGGGCACTCGGCATACGCATCTGCTGCCGGCCAGTGCGCTGGGCGGCGCGGTGTTCCTGATCGCCGCCGATGTGCTCTCGCGCACGCTGATCAAGGGCCAGGTGATTCCGGTTGGTGTGATCACTGCCTTGGTCGGCGCGCCGGTGTTCGCGTTGATCCTGGTCGGTCGGAGGAATGCCCGATGAATGCAGCCGCGCCTGCCCTCCATGACCCCGTGCTGAGTTGTTCGGGCCTGGGGTTCTCGATCCGCGACGCCAAGTTGCTGCACGACATTCACCTGGACATCCAGGCTGGCGAGACCCTGGGCCTTGCAGGGCCCAACGGCTCGGGAAAATCCACCCTGCTGAAACTGCTGGCCGGCGTGCGCAGCCCGAGCCTGGGAGCCATCCATCTCAACGGCCAGAACCTCAAGACGCTGTCACGGCGAACCATCGCACAAACCCTGGCAGTGGTTGAGCAGCAGGCCGACACTCTGGATGCGATCAGTGTGTTCGATGCCGTGGCCCTGGGCCGAACGCCGTGGCTGTCGGCCTTGAGCCCATGGTCGGATGCAGACGATGACATCGTCCATCAAGCCTTGCGCGACGTGGATGCGACTCATCTAAGCAGGCGCACCTGGCGTAGCCTCTCCGGCGGCGAGCGCCAGCGCGTGCATATCGCTCGCGCCCTGGCCCAGCGCCCGCGAATCCTGTTGCTGGACGAACCGACCAATCACCTGGATATCCAGCACCAGCTGGCGATCTTGCAGGTTGTTCATGCGTTGCCCGTGACCACTGTCATTGCCCTGCACGACCTCAACCAGGCACT
This sequence comes from Pseudomonas serbica, assembly GCF_028823535.1. Classification (GTDB taxonomy): domain Bacteria; phylum Pseudomonadota; class Gammaproteobacteria; order Pseudomonadales; family Pseudomonadaceae; genus Aquipseudomonas; species Aquipseudomonas serbica. Next base: position 88,426 of record NZ_JAQIYM010000016.1, read on the forward strand.
CGCCTGTGATCGCTTGGCCGTGCTGGAAAAGGGCCGCCTGGTGGCCCTGGGCAAACCGATGGAGGTGTTGACCCCACAACGCCTGCTGGACACCTTCGGCGTCCATGCGCACTACCTCATCGACCCCTTTGACGGCGCGCAGATCCTGCGCCTGCGTTCATCCTGATCCTGTTTGTGGACACCGCGAAAATGCCTACCCGATCCGCCTTTCTCCTCGCCCTGGCCAGTCCGTTCACGCTGGCTGATTCGGCGCAATCGCAGTCCAACGGCTTTGTCCTGGACAGCGCCTGGAGCGTACTCAATCGCACCGTTTACGACCATCGCGAGTACCGTCATGGCGCCCGCAACAACGCGGCGCGCAATGCCTACAAACCCCGTGACGAACGTAATGGCTACGCCGAAGAATGGGGATACGGGCTGATGGGTACCCTGCAATCGGGTTTCACCCAGGGCCTGATCGGTGTGGGCATGGATGCCCACGCCTATCTCGGCACACAACTCGACAGCGGCGGCGGCCGCGCCGGCAAAGCGCGCTTGCTTGGGCTGGACAACCAGGGGCATCCCAAGGACGAGTTCAGCCGCGGCGGTGCAGCGATCAGATTCCGCGCGTCATCGACCGTGTTGAGCTATGGCGAACAGCGGGTGAAAACCCCGGTGTTCAGTTCCTCCGATAGCCGCCTGCTGCCGGAAACCGCCACCGGCGTGTTCCTTTCCAGCAACGAGTTCGAGGCACTGAAGCTGGTAGCCGGGCACTTCACCGACAGTACCGATCGCAACGCCAGCAGCCATGACCAGGGCCTGGTGGTCAACTATTCCAACGCCGTAAAAGGCAACACCTTCGACCTTGCGGGCATGGTCTACACCCCGGCAAAGCACCTGAACCTCAGCCTCTATACATCGCGCTACGAGGACACCTGGAACCAACACTACCTGGGCGCCACCTTCCTCCAGCCGCTGGGTGAACAGCGCTCGTTGGCATTCAACCTCAACCTGTACCGCAGCACTGATGAAGGCAAGTCGTTATCCGGCACAATCGACAACACCACCTGGAGCCTGATGTCCACTTACACCCAGGGGCCCCATGGCTTCAGCCTCGGTTATCAGCAGGTGGATGGCAACACGCCGTTCGACTACGTCACCCGTGGCGCTATCTTCATCAGCAATTCCGTGCAGCTGTCGGACTTCAACGCTCCCAATGAACAGTCCTGGCAGGCTCGCTACGATCTGGATGTCACCCCCTGGGGAGTGCCGGGCCTGTCCATGAGCGCCGCCTATGTACGCGGCAGCCAGATCGATGGCAGCCACGTCGACCCGCAAGGAGGCTATGCCTGGCTGGGTTATGGTGAAGGCGGCAAACATTGGGAGCGTGACCTGGAGGTGCTCTATGTGGTGCAAGGTGGCGCGGCAAAAGGCACTACACTGTCGCTGCGACACAATGTTCATCGAGGCAACACAGCCCAGGCAGAACTGGACACGGACCAGATTCGCCTGGCGGTCGAATATCCACTGACAGGAAGGTTCTGATCCTGTTTATGGAGCCGTTGGTAAATGTTGTGCTGGTGAATTTTAACCGTGCTCTCCACGCCCGTATAAAAGTCGCTGAAGGAAAACCAGATGCTTTATTTCCAGCAAATGTTGGGCATTGCCGTGTTTTCCATCACCGGCGTGCTGGCCATCAAGAAAGCCGATGTGGATTTGTTTGGTGCCGTGGTGCTCGGCATCATCACCGCCATTGGCGGTGGCACGATCAGGGACCTGCTGCTGGATCTGCCGATCTTCTGGATCGCCGATTTCAATTACATCTGGGTCGCCCTGTTCGCTGCGCTGCTGGCGTTCTTTTGCACGCAACGCCTGCAACGACGTTACCGTATCCTGCTTTATCTCGACGGTCTGGCGGCGGCGCTGTTCGGTTTGTCGGCCACCGAGAAAGTCCTGGCCTTGCAGCTTGCCGCGCCCCTGGCCGTGATGATGGGCGTGCTGACCAGTATCGGCGGCGGTATCGTCCGGGATGTCCTGGCGGGACGGGTTTCACTGCTGATGTCGCGGGAGATTTACGCCACGCCCATTCTGTTGGGCTGCACCCTCTACGTCCTGTTGCGCGACGTATTCCCGACCATCTGGGTGGCCGGCTGGATTGCCTTGATCTTCACCTTCGGCTTGCGGTTCCTGGCCATCTACAAGCAACTGCAGATGCCGGCCATTTTCTCCACCCGGCAGGGATGATTTGGCGACGGGGGTCCGCGCAGCGGCTGAACCCCCTCCCCGGTCTGCTGCGTCAGAGGACTGGAGGTCAGCACCAGCAGCCCCGACTGTTCGAACAGCGACGCCCCCGACAACGCCTCAAGCTCGCGCCAGATGCGGTGGGAATTGCGCACGATGGGAACGTACTGCGCGCCCTCACCCACCGAAAGCCGGGTAATGCGCGTATCGCCATGGCTGGAGCCCAGGTTGTGCGGCGGATGATGACGGTCGATACCGACAACATTCACCCCCGCCTTCGCCAACTGGTACACCGTTGCGGCGCCCATGGCGCCCAGGCCCAGAACCACTGCATCACATCGTTCGGACATCCATGTTTACCTTGCAAAAAGAGCCAAGTTGGGAGGTAAAACGATTAAAAATCAAAGACTAAAAGAGCATATGCATATGCTCGAGCGGGTGCTGGCAGCTGCGGTTCGGCACAGGCGAATCGCTTGGCTCTGGTAATGGGTATCGGGTTAGGATAATCGGACACTGGAATGGACCCTCTCGACCCAAGGACGCGACTTTTATGCAATTCCCCTTTTCTCAACCCAGCGAGCGCTTGCACGATCGCCGATTTACCTTAGCGGGCAACAGCCACGGGCCCTCCGGTGCCGGCACGGTAGGCGTCGATCACGCGGGACGCACCACGCTGGCCTTTGTATGGGGCTGGTTGTCGGGGGTGACTGGAGATGGAGAGTCCAGCTACGTCGAGCTTGCTGCGTAGCCAACTGCAAAAACCTGTCAAACCCTGATCTGCACGTGACAACACCGGAGGATGAAATGAAAGGAAGCTGCGCTTGTGGGACCGTGGGTTACGAGATCGACAGCATCGATATGCCCATCAGCCATTGTCATTGCAGTACCTGCCGCAAGACCCATGCCGCCGCTTATGTCTCCACGGCGGGCGTGTTGAGAGAGCATTTCCGATGGACCCAAGGCCTGCAGGCGTTGCGGGTTTTCGAGTCATCACCCGGGAAGCTGCGACACTTCTGCTGCCACTGTGGATCGCACCTTGCCGCTGAACGTACCGGCTCGGCCGCAATAATCGTGCGCGTGGCCACCTTGGACGAGGCGCCTGGCAGCAGCCCCGAATACCACATCTGGACGGAGCAGGACGTGGCCTGGCTGGCCGGGGAAGATCTGCCCCGATACCCGCAATGGCAGCCTGGACGATAACGGCAACGTCGCCTGGCCCTATCACCTCTGTATGACAGTCACTCGCGAGGAAGCCCATGATCGATAGCTCTGCCGTTTTGACGGTTTTCCTGGTCTACCTGGCCGGCGTCGTTATCCCCGGGCCAAACTTCGTCGCCGTGGTTCATAAGGCGGTGGCGGCTACACGGTCGCAAGCCCTGGCCCTGGTGGGGGGTATCGTCCTGGTCAACCTGTTCTGGTCCAGCTGTGCCATTGCAGGTCTGGGCATTGTCTTTGCTGCGTTCCCCTGGGCTGCGCTTGTGGTGAAGGTTCTGGGCGCCGCCTACCTGATGTGGTTCGGCTTGCGCCTGCTGATCAACGCGGGCAAGCATGCGCCTGGCCGGCCAGATGAGGCCGTCGCCGGTAGTTGCAGGCAGTCCTTTGTCCAGGGGGTGGTGACCAACATTGGCAACCCCAAGTCCATGGCATTCTATGCCGCGGTTTTTTCAGCCGCAGCCCCCGCCCACGTTTCGCCAGGCACCTTTGCGTCGATGCTGGCGGTTGTCGTGGTGGTGTCGATGGCCTGGTATGGCATGGTCGCCATCGCCCTTTCGCAACCCAGGATTGCTGGCGCATATCGTGGGAAGAAAAAAGCCATCGATCGATTGTGCGGTGGGTTGATTTTGTCCCTGGGGATCCGCCAGCTGGTTTAGCCATCTTGCGATGGCTACCGGATCTGCGCGCCCTCGCGTGCATAAAGCGTCACCGAGGCGCGCAGCTTGTTGCTGCCGAAAGCACACATCTTGTCGAACGCCTCGTGGCTGACCGGAAGATGCTGGCAGTCGAGTGCCTGACGGTGCTGACTGTGATCGATGTCCGGGTCATGGAGGTAGACGAAGTCTTCATCGTAATTCGTGACGATGACCCAGTGCGGGGCTTTGGAGCGCGTCAGGCGGTAGCTGCTGATCAACACCAGCGGTAGACCGCCGACCTTCAGCGTGCGCGCCAGATCCAGCTGGTTGCTGCTGACCTGCTCCACATCACTGTGGCGAAGTTGCGCGCAGAACTCTTCGTGTACCAGGCGCATGACCTCCTTTTTATGTGCATCGCGCACCCCGTCGAGAAACAGCGGACCTTTGATGCTCACTTGCAGGCGCACGCGAAATCCCCGGCGCCAGGCGGCCAGTGCCAATCCCTGGGGACTGCAGCCGCCGTGCCCCGACGTCATGAACACCGTCGTGGCTTCACGCCAGATCTGCAGTTCGTCCCGGCGTTCGATCACGCGCGCAGGTTGCAAGGCCTTCATGGCCATCAGGAGGCAAGCCGGACCGCAGGTGAATTCAGTGGTTTGCTGGTAGTAAGGCACCTGGAATTCGAGGCTTTGCCGAGGGTGCAGAACGCGCTTCTCCAGACGCAATGCATCGGCATGGTCTTCGTAGTAGTCGTGAACCACCGCGAAACGTCGATAGCCGTTACGCTCATAAAGACCGATAGCCACGGGATTATCCGGCCGCACCTCAAGGCGCAGGTAGGCACAATCGTGATCGCGGGCACACGCCTCCGCCCGGTCCAGTAGCTGTTTGCCCAGACCGAGGCCGCGACTGTGGCTGGCGATGGCGATTGAATAAAGACGCGCCAGCGAGGTGCCTCGGTGAAACAGCACCAGGCAGTAGCCCATCAATTGACTGCCGTCCTGCGCCACGATCAGGCTGGCATGGGCGCGGCTGATCATCCACTGGAAACTGCGTGCAGTCAGTCGGTCAGAGGTAAAACATTGGTTCTCAAGTTCCAGCAGAGACTTCAGGTCATCCTGTGTAGCGTTGCGAAATAACAGACTCATGGCCGCACCGTAAAAGTTGCGTAACGAAACGAGACTTTTTAAAAGTATCGTGCTTAATAGATAAGGACTTGTTCTCCAACGGACCTTTTCATATGTCAGCGGTACAGGGCGGCTTGCGTGAAGTATCAGAGCAAAATCGGTTAACGGCAATATCCAACCTGACTTATTTAGAGCAGGCGCCGGGACGATCCAGCCAGGTGATTATTATTGTCGAACGAAAGGAAGACTGGGCCTCTTACTTTCCCTCGGAGGACGTGATGAGTGCCCAGGAGTACCTGGAACAACCGCTTGAGATCGAGGCCGGCAAGCGCGTCCAGGTCATTAACCTGTGTCGCAGCTACAAGTATCTGGGGCACGGTTATTACTGTTCGCTGTTGGCGGAAGCACGCGGCCATAAAGTTATTCCGTCCGTACGCACTATCAGCGAACTGACCAAAAAATCACTGTATGGCCTAGCGCTGGATGATCTCGGTAAAACGTTGGACAAAGCACTGAGCAACCATGTTTACAGTAATACCGAAGGCTTCACGCTCACGCTGTACTTCGGTAAAACCAACCTTGAACCCTTACAGGACCTGGCACGGCAAATTTTCGAAGCCTTCCCTTGCCCGATACTCTTGATAGAGTTCCGTAAGAGTAACAGTTGGCGCATCGACGGAATAAAATCCGGCGTCTTGCACAAGTTGCGCGAAGACCAGGAAGACGCGTTTGCCAACTCGCTGGACAGCTTCAGCCGCAAGGTATGGCGAATGCCACGCTCACCCCGGGTGGCCCGCTACGACCTGGCCATATTGCATGACCCCCACGAAGCGCTGCCGCCTTCCAATGCCAAGGCCCTGGAAAATTTCATCCGGGTCGGCAAAGGCCTGGGCATTGATGTCGATCTGATCGAAAAGAAAGACTACTCACGAATCGCCGAGTACGACGCCCTGTTGATTCGCGAAACCACCAGCGTGGACAACCACACCTATCGCTTCGCCAAGAAGGCGGAAAGCGAGGGCCTGGTAGTGATGGACGACCCCACTTCCATCTTGCGCTGTACCAACAAGGTGTACCTGGCTGACCTGCTCAAGAGCCATCAGTTGGGCATGCCGGCCACCGAGATTCTCTACAAGGAACGACCGGAAGATTTCGAGCGAGTCGGTGAACGCCTGGGCTTTCCATTAGTCCTGAAGATTCCCGATGGCTGCTTTTCCCGGGGCGTGATCAAGGTCGAAAGCCAACAGGCACTGCTGGAAGCCACCGCCGAGCTGTTCGAACACTCGGTGTTGCTGCTGGCCCAGGAGTTCTTTTACACCGAGTACGACTGGCGCATCGGCGTGCTCAACCGCAAACCGATTTTCGCCTGCCAGTACTTCATGTCCAAAGGGCACTGGCAAATCTACAACCACAAGGCCAAGGGCCAGGACATCAACGGGGAATGCCGCACCCTGGCGGTCCACGAGGCCCCGCGAGCGGTGGTCGAACTGGCGGTGAAGACCGCCAACCTCATTGGTGACGGATTGTACGGGGTCGACCTGAAGCAGTCAGGGGACAAGGTGGTGGTCATCGAGGTCAACGACAACCCGAACATGGACGCGGGCATCGAAGACGCTTTTTTGCAGGACGACCTGTACTCCCTGGTCCTGGAAGAGTTCATTCGCCGCCTGGAGCTGAAACGTCGCGGTCAGGCGTGGTGACACTTGATCCGCTACGCAGCCTGCAAGACACTGGTTTTTTCAGTCGATAACGCCATAGGCCAGACGTGATCAAGAGCTTTCAACTTGCCCATGGGGCACTGGTACCGGTTGAGCACCTCGATGCCGATGTGATGTTGTTCAGCAATCCCGATGCGGCGGAACGGGATCTGTTGCGCAGCGATTTCAAACTCGACGATCACGCGCTGGCGTCGGCACTGGACCCGGACGAAGTGTCCCGCATCGAATTCCATCCGGATAACCTGTTCCTGATCTGGAAGCGGCCGGAGAGTTACTCGGGCGGAGAGAGCCTGGCTTTCGAGGTCTCGTCGTTCGGCTTGCTGTTCTCTCAATCACGCTTGCTGATCATCGCGACGGACGATAGCCAGTTGAGTGGCCTGGGGCAACGGCACCCCTTGCACACACCGCAGGATGTGCTGCTGGACATCCTGTTCAACAACCTCCACCACTACCTGGGTCACCTCAAAGTGATCAAGATGGTGGCGCGCGAGTTGCAGCAGAAATTCAACGCCTCGATGGAAAATCGACATCTGATCCAGATGTTCAATCTCAGCGAAAGCCTGATCTATTACATCAACGCGATTCACAGCAATGGCGCAGTCCTGACCCGGCTGCGCAACCATGCGGAAAAAGAGCACTTCAGCGCCGAGGCGATCGCACTGATCGACGACCTGATCATCGAGAACACCCAGTGCAACAAACAGGCGGAAATCTACTCCAGGGTGTTTGCCGGCCTGATCGATGCACGGGGCAATCTGATGAACAACACCATGAACAACCTGCTACGCAAACTGACGTTGATCAATGTGGTGTTCCTGCCTCTGAACCTGATCGCCAGCATCGGCGGCATGTCCGAGTTCAGCATGATGACGTCCGCCGTTCCCTGGTGGGTGGCCTACCCGCTGTTTCTCACGGGAATGCTGGTTGCAGGGGGCCTGATGGTGGTCGCGCTCAAGCGTTTGACCCGGGGTTCATCCAGCATCAATGGTCCGCATTGAACGCTTGCGTCGATTCACGATTCGCCGTCAAGCAATCTCACCCTGTGGCAATCCGCGGGTCCGAGCTTGCGCCCGCTCGATGAGCGCACCTCGATAGGCATCAGCGGCTGGCCGGATGCGTTGTCCAGCAGCACGGAACGGGTCTCTTGGGGCTTGAACAGGAAACGTTCGCCCCACTGCCGCATGCTGACCACCACTGGAAAGATCTCCCGGCCTTTTTCCGTCAGCACGTACTCCTTGTAGGCGCTGCCATCCGACGCCGGTCGCACGTCGAATACCCCGACCTCGACCAGCGTCTTCAGGCGCGCTGCGAGAATGTTCTTGGCCACGCCCAGGCTTTTCTGAAATTCGCTGAAGCGGCGAATGTCGTCAAACGCGTCGCGGATGATCATCAGGGACCAGCGATCGCCGATGGCCTCCAGCGTTCTGGCTACCGGGCATTCGTTGCCTGGCGGCGAGGCGTCTTCGTGCATTGTTCACCCCATGGAATGTGGTTGCAATTTGAAACCTGATGCAGCAACAATGGAATCAGGTTTTGATTTGCAACCAGTTTAACCCCATGGAGGCGCACATGACAGCAGATGTCGATTCAGCCATTGCGAACTGCAGGATCGACCGCCCTGCAGGGCTTTCACCGCCACTCACATGGCTGTTTTCCATCACCTGCGCGCTGGCAGTCGCCAACGTTTACTTCGCCCAACCGCTACTCGACTCCATGGCCCAGAGCCTGGGAGTGGCCTCGTCAATGATCGGGGTCGTGGTGACGGCGACCCAGGTGGGTTACGCGCTGGGATTGCTGTTCATCGTCCCGCTGGGGGACCTGGTCAACCGTAAGCGACTGATACTGACGCAGGTGCTGCTGTCTGCTGTGGCGCTGGCGGCGGTGGGTGCCGCGCAACAATGGCTGGCCCTGTTGGCGGCCATGATCGTGATGGGCTTGCTGGCGGTGGTCGTTCAAGTGCTGGTGGCCTACACCGCCGTGCTGGCAACGCCCTCACAACGCGGGCAAGCCGTGGGGACGGTCACCAGTGGCATTGTCCTGGGCATCCTGCTGGCGCGGTTTACTTGCGGGGTTATCGCGGACTTCGCGGGTTGGCGTGCCGTGTATTTTGTGTCTTCGGCACTGATGCTGACCCTCGCGACGGTGCTGTGGAAAGTGGTGCCCGCCGCACCATCGCCTAAACACCGGCACAACTACTTCGCGCTCATCGCTTCGCTGTTCGAGCTGTTCGTCAGTGAACCCACGTTGCGCACCCGGGGCCTGCTGGCGCTGCTGATCTTCGGCGCTTTTTCCGTGCTGTGGACATCCATGGTCCTGCCCTTGAGCGCCCCGCCGCTGTCGCTTTCCCACACGGCCATCGGCCTGTTCGGCCTGGCCGGTGTCGCCGGTGCCCTGGCAGCCAGGCGCGCCGGTCGCTGGGCCGATAAAGGCCTGGGACAACGGGTGACCGGCATTGCCCTGGGGCTGCTGACGCTGTCCTGGTTGCCCATCACCTTCGCCCAATCGTCCCTGCTCGCGCTGGCCTGCGGCGTCATCCTGCTCGACTTCGCCGTCCAGGCCGTGCACGTCACCAACCAGAGCTTCCTGTTCGCCGCACGACCCGATGCCCAGAGCCGCATGGTCGGCGCCTACATGTGTTTCTACTCGGTCGGCAGCGCAATGGGTGCCGTCGCGGCGACCCAGGTGTATGCGCTATGGGGTTGGCCAGCCGTCAGCCTGCTGGGCGCCTTGATCAGCGCCAGTGCCCTGGTGTTGTGGTGGCTCACGTCGCCTTGCTCGACGGTCGATCAAGGATGACACCGCGGCCATGGCGTGGCATCGAACCCCAGGGCTCATGCAGCCAGGCTCTCTCGAACCATGTCAAAAAAGGTCGTCAGGATACGCCGGGAACTCTGCGCGCGCAGGCAGACCAGGGTCTCGGTGAAGCGCCGCTGACAATCGATGATGGGCAGCCCGCGCAATCGCGAGTCAAAGCCCAGTTCGGTCGCCGAGACGACACCGGCGCCCATCCCGATCGCCACGGCTTCGCGCGCGGCTTCACGCCCATCGACTTCGATCGCCTTGCGGATGCGCAACCCCGCGGCTGCCATCTCTTCCTCCAGGCACAGGCGCGTCACTGAGCCTTTTTCGCGCAGGACCAGCGGCGTGTCGTGCAAGTCGCGCAGGCTGATGGATTCGCGTTGCGCCCAGGGATGGTCAAGCGCGACGAATGCGAGCATCGGATCGCTGCGCAGGGGCAGCGACAGCAGCCGGTCGTCCTCGATATTGCGTCCCAGCAGGGCAATGTCGGCCTGATGACCGAACAAGCGCTGCAGCACTTCATCGGTGTTGGCCGTTTCAATCTTCACGTCGATACCGGGGTAACGCCCACAAAAGCGCGCGACATAGGGCAGCACGTGCACCGGCGCATCCACGGCAAGGTTCAGGCTTCCCGTGGACAGGGTTCGATAGTCCATCAGCATGTCGTGGGCATCGACACTGATATCGAACAGGCGCCGGGTCAGGCCGAACAAGCGCTCGCCCACTTCGGTCAGGCGCACCAGGCGCTTGTCGCGGTAGAACACCATCACCCCGTAGTACTCCTCGAGCTTGCGCACCTGATCGGACACCGCCGGTTGTGACAGGCAGAGCTGCTCGGCCGCACGGGTGAAACTGCCGTTGATGGCGACGGCGTGGAAGGCCTTGAGTTGGGTATGGGAAATAGTCATCGGGGCGGCCTTTGCATAGTTTCAACTTATTCATGCATACGTTAAATCGATTTTATTTATAGACGATGAACTGCAAGCATGATTTCCACAAGCCCGCCCTCGCATCAACCCAGGAATGCCTGATGGAAATCGAACGTTTCGCCGTGACAAAACGCCGTTCGGACAGCGTCCGCTATGACAACCATCTCTACATCGGTGGCCAGGTGGCCACGGACCTCAGTGGCGATATCGAGGCCCAGACCCACGAGGTGCTCGCCAGTATCGAACAGCTGTTGCTCAGTGCCGGCAGCAGCCGCAAGCAGGTGCTTTCGGTGCGAATCCTGCTCGCCCATCGCGAGGACTATGCAGGGCTGAACAAGGTCTGGGACGCGTTCTTTCCCGAAGGCCACGCCCCCACGCGGGCCTGCACCCTGGCGCAATTAATCGACCCCGGCTGGCGCGTGGAAATGATCGTGGTCGCCGCGTGCGCCTGATTGCCTGCTGAACCCTGCCCCCAACTTGCTGCAACGGAGATGACCCCATGCGCCCCTACTGGCTCGATCAGGCCCTGAAAACCCAACCCGACTCGCCCTGCCCGCCGCTGCGGCAGAACACCCGCGCCGATGTCTGTATCGTCGGTGGTGGCTACACCGGTTTATGGACCGCCATCATGCTCAAGGAACAGAATCCCGAGCTGGATGTGGTCATCGTCGAAGCCGACATCTGCGGTGCCGGTGCCAGTGGGCGCAATGGCGGCTGCGCGCTGTCCTGGTCGGCCAAGTACTTCACCCTGGAGCGGCTGTTCGGCGTCCAGGAGGCCATACGCCTGGTCAAGGAATCGGAGCAAAGCATCTACGCCATCGGCAGCTTTTGCGACAAGTACGCGGTGGATGCCGATTACCGACTCGATGGCACGCTTTACACGGCAACCAACCGCGCCCAGGTCGGTTCGACCGACGCCGTGATCGCCGCGCTGGAGCGCAATGGCATCAACTCGTTCTCCAAATGCGCGCTGGCTGACGCGCAGCGAATGGCGGGTTCGAGCCGACATCTCGAAGGCTGGTTCTCGCCGGCGGCAGCCAGTGTGCAACCGGGCAAGCTGGTGCGCGGCCTGCGCCGGGTGGCGCTGGAACTGGGGGTACGGATCTACGAAGGCTCGCCCATGACCGGCCTGGAAGAGGGGCTGCCCGCCACCGTCAACACGCCGAACGGCAACGTGACCTGCGACCGGGTCGTGTTGGCGATAAACGCCTGGATGGCGCGTGCCTTTCCACAGTTCCAGCGTTCGGTGGCCATCGTCTCCAGTGACATGATCATTACCGAGCCAAGGCCTGACCTGCTCGAGCGGATCGGCCTGACCAGCGGGGTCACCGTTCTCGACTCGCGCATCTTCGTGCACTACTACCACAACACCCCGGACGGTCGGATCATGCTCGGCAAAGGCGGCAATACCTTCGCCTACGGCGGGCGCATCCTGCCAGTGTTCGACCAGCCTTCGCCCTACAAGGGATTGTTGCGCAACACCCTGGCAGAGTTCTTCCCGGACTTTGCCGATGTCGGCATCGCCGCCACCTGGAATGGCCCCTCCGATCGCTCCGTCACCGGGCTGCCTTTCTTCGGTCGCATGGGTGCAAGCGGCAACGTCTTTTATGGCTTCGGCTATTCCGGCAGCGGCGTCGGTCCGTGCCATATGGGTGGGCAAATCCTCTCGTCGCTGGTGCTGGGGGCGGACAACCCCTGGACACGCTCGCCGCTGGTGCAAGGCCCGCTCGGCCACTTCCCACCCGAGCCGATCCGCTTCCTGGGTTCGCTGATGGTGCGCAACGCCATTCGCCGCAAAGAGCGTGCCGAGGACCACAACCTGCGCCCCCGTCGAATGGATGTGCGCCTGGCGAAATTCGCCGCGGCAGCCGGTAAGTCAGACAAGGGATAAAGCCTCGATCCACGGCGAACCCTGTCCGACCCTTTCAAAGCCAGCCAGTCATCGCGCTGGCTTTGCCTTTTCCCCCAGCCCCCCGCGATCCCGAGCCGAACGCAGACGTAATCTGCGCTGACAAGGGGCGCCTGTTGATTTTTAACTTATAAGCCCAGCTTGTTTGTGACATGTGATAAATCGATTTCAGTTATTTTTCAGCGAGTGTTTTTATTGGCCCATGCATCACTCCCCCACAAAAACAACACCGCCGGAGAAGATCATGACCAAAGCTGAATTTCCGCCCACACAAGCGCTGGCTACCCCAGCCCTGGGTGAACCCTACCTGCTGACCCCTGGCCCGTTGACCACGTCCAAAGCCACCAAGGAAGCCATGCTGCGCGACTGGGGTTCATGGGACGTTGCCTTCAATCAGGTCACGGCTGACGTGCGCCAGAGCCTGCTCAGCATGGCCGGGGTACAGGACGACAGCTTTGCCTGCGTGCCATTGCAAGGCAGCGGCAGCTACTCGGTCGAGGCCGCTTTGGCCACGGCCATCCCTCGGGACGGTAAAGCGCTGGTGTTGATGAACGGTGCCTACGGTCAACGAGCCACCAAGACCCTCGAGTACCTCGGTCGCGCCTTCATCACCCTGGACAAAGGCGATTACCTGCCGCCGCAACCCGAGGAAGTAGACGCCCTGCTCAGGGACAACCCGGACATCACCAACGTCTTTCTCGTCCATTGCGAAACCAGCTCCGGCATTCTCAATCCGCTGCGTGAAATCGCCGATGTGGTGAAGGCTCATGGCAAGAGCCTGATCATCGATGCCATGAGTTCCTTCGGTGCCGTGCCGTTGACGGTCAATGACATCGCCTTCGACGTGGTGGTCTCCTCTGCCAACAAATGCATCGAGGGTATTCCAGGGTTCGGCTTCGTCATCATCCGCCGCACCGTGCTGGAGGCCGCCAAAGGCCGGGCCAACTCACTGAGCCTCGACCTCTACGAGCAATGGCTGTACATGGAGCGCACCGGCCAATGGCGTTTCACGCCACCGACCCACAGCGTGGTGGCGTTCCATAAGGCCCTGGAGCAGCACAATGCCGAAGGCGGCGTGCATGGCCGCCTGGCACGCTACACCCGCAATCGCGATGTGCTGGTCGCCGGCATGCGCGAACTGGGCTTCAGAACGTTGCTTGAAGACCGTTGGCTGTCGCCGATCATTACCACGTTCTTCAGCCCCGACCATCCGAACTTCGAGTTCAAGCGTTTCTACGATGAACTCAAGGCCCGCCAATTCATCATCTATCCCGGCAAACTGACGGTCGCCGACAGTTTCCGTATCGGCTGCATCGGCCAGATCGACGAGTACATCGTCCATCAGTTGCTGCGCGCCATCGCCGACAGCCTTGTGGCGATGAACGTCGACATGCAACAGCCGACAGGCTGACCGCCCCTTTAAAGGTCCTTGTCAATTCGAGCACGGGTGCAATGGGTAGCACCTTTGGACGGGGATCTTTTTTTAAACATGGACTCGCTGACTTTTCGCCCGGCAACGCCGCGAAGGCGTCAGCGACCGCGTCAATTTAATACCTGAAGCCCGATGCCATCTCACGGCCATCTCATCGATGCCGTGTGCGTGGACAGGTTTCCTGTACCGAAAACAAAAACAACAACGTACCCCATTACTTTGCGCTGTCTGGCACCACATACGGGATCAGAACACCATGAACAAGAACGCTACAAGCCCTCTCGCAACCGGCTGGAAATCGCTCCAGCGCTGGCGCGTGCAAGTCTTCCTCATCACCTGGGTGGCGTATGCCGCCTTCTACTTTACCCGCAAGGCGTTTTCTGTCGCCAAACTGGGTATTGGCGAAGACCCGGACTTCATGCTCGAAAAGGCCATGATGGCCAATCTCGACGCCCTCTATCTAACCGCCTATGCAGTGGGGCAGTTTCTCTGGGGCAACTTCTCTGACCGCTTCGGCCCCAGGGTGGTGGTACTGAGCGGGCTCGTCATCTCGGCGCTGGCCGCGCTGCTGATGGGGACCTACGCCACCCTGCCGATCTTCGCCTCCTGCATGCTGGTCCAGGGCCTTGCCCAGTCCACCGGCTGGTCGGGCCTGTGCAAGAACGTCGGCAGTTTCTTCAGCACCGGTGAACGTGGCCGCGTGCTGGGTTACTGGAGCACCTCCTACGCCTTCGGCGGCCTGGTGGCCACGCCGTTTGCCGGTTGGTGGGCCTACAACCACTACCACGACTGGCGCCTGGCGTTCATCAGCAGCGCGGTCGTGGTACTGGTGGTGGCGGTGTTGTTCTTTTTCCTGCAACGCAACCGGCCTGAAGACGTCGGCTTGCCGCCTGTCGAGATCGAAATCGAACCCGTCAGCAAGGTCGTCGTTCCACGCGAAAGCATGTGGGCCGGCTTGCGCACGGTGATGAAAAACCGAACCGTGCTGTTCCTCGGGCTGGCCTATTTCATGCTCAAGCCGGCGCGCTACGCCATCCTCCTGTGGGGGCCGGTGATCATCTACGAACGCATGCCCGAGATCGGCAAGGTGGCCTCCGCCATCGTCCCCACTTCCTTTGAACTGGCGGGCCTGATCGGTCCGATCCTCATCGGCATCGCCTCGGACAAGTACTTCGGCGCTCGTCGAATTCCGGTCTGCGTCCTCAGCCTGGTGGTCCTGACGGTCTGCCTGGGGTTGTTCGTTCCCGCCATGCAGAGCGGCAGCCTGTACATGGTGGTCGGCCTGCTGTTCATGATGGGCCTGACGCTCTACGGACCGGATTCGATGATCAGCGGCTCGGCGGCAATCGACTTCGGCAGCAAAGATGGCGCCGCCTCCGCCGCAGGCTTCGTCAATGGCTGCGGGTCTGTGGGTGCGGTCCTGGGTGGCTTGCTGCCGGGTTACTTCGACACCATCACCGTGTTCCTCGTCTTCACCGGCGCTGCACTGTTGGCCAGCTTGATGCTGGTGCCGTTCTGGAACAGTCGCCCGAAAACCGTGGAAAACATAACGCTGGCCTCGACTGCGGTGCCACCGGTCATTGTCGGCACCAGTTCCTGAACCCGAATCAACAAATCACTTATCACTGGAGCAATCACCATGCACTACAAACAACCTTCTCAACTGCAAGCCGTGGTTCTGGATTGGGCAGGCACCGTCGTCGACTTCGGCTCTTTCGCACCGACCCAGATTTTCGTCGAAGCCTTTGCCGAGTTTGGTGTTGCGGTTTCACTGCAGGAAGCTCGCGGGCCGATGGGTATGGGCAAGTGGGATCACATCCGCACGCTGTGCAACGAGCCGCAGATCGCCGATCGCTACCACGCCGTCTTCGGTCGGTTGCCAACCGACGATGATGTCACCGCCCTCTATGAGCGCTTCATGCCTTTGCAGATCGAAAAGATCGCCCTGCACTCGGCGCTGATTCCCGGTGCACTCGACACCATCAATGGCCTGCGCGACAAGGGTCTGAAAATCGGTTCCTGCTCAGGTTACCCGGCGGTGGTCATGGAAAAAGTCGTGGAACTGGCACGCAAGAACGGCTATGTCACCGACCACGTTGTAGCGACCGACGAAGTGCCCAACGGGCGCCCGCACCCGGCTCAAGCCCTGGCCAACGTCATTGCGCTGGGCATCAGCGACGTCGCCGCTTGCGTGAAGGTCGATGACACCTGGCCCGGCATTCTCGAAGGTCGCAGCGCGGGCATGTGGACCGTCGCGCTGACCTGCTCCGGCAATGCACTGGGCCTGACCTATGAAGCATTCAAGAATCTCTCCCTGGAGGAACTGGCTGAGGAGCGCGCGCGCATCATCAAGATGTTCGAGGGCTCTCGTCCCCACTACCTGATCGACACCATCGTCGATTTGCCGGCGGTGATTGAAGACATCAACGCTCGCCTGGCCCGTGGAGAAACCCCTCAGGGCTCCTGACCCGCCAAGGCCTGTGCTACTGACAGTGGCCGTCCCAGGGGCGGCCACCTTCCAAAACAACAAGAGAACGCCACCATGAACTACGCCCACCCTGGCACGCCCGGTGCCATCGTTTCCTTCAAGTCCCGTTATGGCAACTACATCGGCGGCGAGTTCGTCGCGCCGGTCAAAGGGCAGTACTTCACCACCACCTCGCCGGTAAATGGCGAACCGATTGCCGAATTCCCGCGCTCCACGGCCGAAGACATCGACAAGGCCCTGGACGCGGCTCATGCGGCCGCTGATGCCTGGGGCAAGACCTCGGTGCAGGATCGCTCGTTGGCGCTGCTGAAAATTGCCGACCGCATCGAACAGAACCTGGAGCTGCTGGCTGTCACCGAAACCTGGGACAACGGCAAGGCCGTGCGCGAAACCCTCAATGCCGACATCCCGCTGGCCGTGGATCACTTCCGCTACTACGCCGGTTGCATCCGTGCCCAGGAAGGCAGCTCGGCGGAAATCAACGAACACACCGCGGCCTACCACTTCCATGAACCCCTGGGCGTGGTCGGGCAGATCATCCCGTGGAACTTCCCGATCCTGATGGCCGCGTGGAAACTCGCCCCGGCCCTGGCCGCCGGTAACTGCGTGGTGCTCAAGCCGGCCGAGCAAACCCCGCTGGGCATTACCGTACTGGTCGAGCTGATCGGCGACCTGCTGCCACCGGGCGTACTGAACATCGTCCAGGGTTACGGCAAAGAAGCCGGCGAAGCCCTGGCCACCAGCAAACGCATCGCCAAGATCGCCTTCACCGGCTCGACCCCGGTCGGTTCGCACATCATGAAATGCGCGGCGGAAAACATCATTCCGTCCACCGTGGAGCTGGGTGGCAAGTCGCCGAACATCTTCTTCGAGGACATCATGAAGGCCGAACCGTCCTTCATCGAAAAAGCCGCCGAAGGCCTGGTGCTGGCGTTCTTCAACCAGGGCGAAGTCTGCACCTGCCCTTCCCGCGCCCTGGTGCAGGAATCGATCTACGACGAGTTCATGGCCGTCGTGATGAAGAAAGTCCTGCAGATCAAACGTGGCGACCCACTGGACACCGACACCATGGTCGGCGCCCAGGCGTCCGAACAGCAATTCGACAAGATCCTTTCGTACCTGGAAATCGCCAAGGGCGAAGGCGCCGAGCTGCTGACCGGCGGCAAGGTGGAAAAACTCGAGGGCAACCTGGCGAGCGGGTATTACATCCAGCCGACCCTGCTCAAGGGCACCAACAAGATGCGCGTGTTCCAGGAAGAAATCTTCGGCCCGGTGGTGAGCATCACCACCTTCAAGGACGAAGCCGAAGCCCTGGCCATCGCCAATGACACCGAGTTCGGCCTCGGCGCCGGCCTCTGGACCCGCGACATCAACCGCGCCTACCGCATGGGCCGCGCGATCAAGGCCGGGCGTGTCTGGACCAACTGCTACCACCTCTACCCGGCGCACGCCGCGTTCGGTGGCTACAAGAAGTCCGGCGTCGGCCGTGAAACCCACAAGATGATGCTCGATCACTATCAGCAGACCAAAAACCTGCTGGTGAGCTACGACATCAATCCGCTGGGCTTCTTCTAACCTGGCGCGACACCGTGTAACAGCTTTCGCTGGCAAGCCAGCTCCTACAGATCGTGCAATACCTGTCGGGGCTTGCCGCCAGCGAAGGCGTCTTCCGGGGCTGGATGCCCAATTTTCCAAGCTATGCTGATAAAACCTGTTTCTGCACTTGAGACCCGTAGCATGGCAACACCAGGCAAGCCTTCCTCGCTCACCTTCAAGGTCATGGCGTACCCGGCTGGAATTCTCCTCGTCACCTGGGCGGTCATGAAGCTGCTCGACAGCCAATTTGACCTGACGTTGTTGGCAGATACCAAGGTCTGGCTGTCAGGTTTTGCGGATTGGCTTGGGCTGCAAACACCCATTCCGAACTGGTCGCTGCTGATGATTATCGTGATTCTGATCGGCACGCTGTCTGTGGCGATCTACTACGCCCGCATCACTGACGGCGCTTACGTTGAGCTTCACGAGATCGAGCGAAAAATTTACAAAAGGAACAACCCCCAGTTTCCACAACTGACCGATGACCAGACGCTGCTGATGGAAGCCTTGGCCTATCATGCGAACTTCAGGAAAATTGCCAACCTGAACTCGGTTTGCAAGCTTGTCTCACTCAGCACGGCAGAAGTTGAAACCGGCCTGAAGCAACTCCAGGTCAAGGGACTGGTGCGGCAAAAAGTGACACGGGGCACGTTTGGCACCACCATTTATGAACTGACCCTGGCAGGCAAGGATTATGCGCTGGAGCGGCTTGCGCTCACGTAGTCCAGACGTACGCGGGGCTTGCCCCTCGGCCGAATTCGTATCACGCAGAGGCCGGCCATGCCCAATGCACGAAGCGAACGATCTGGACGCATTGTCAGGCGCATTCAACCTGCTGTGCCATTTAAAAATCTTCCGCCTCGGGCGCACGGAAGGCCTTGCTGTAGTAGCCGGACGGGTCGAAACAGCAAACGTGCTTTTTGCCGGATGCGAGCATATCGCAGGCATCGCCAATTCGTTTGGCGCGTGTCTTGAGTTGCTTGGCTGAAGTAATCCAGTGGATCCAGTCGACTCGTGCGAGGGTCGTTGCAGTGTTCCAGACTTTATGCGCCTCGGGGGTGGCAGCCAGTGCTTCCTGCAAGTCTGCCGGGATGTCAGGCTCGGGCTCCTTCTTCACCGGGGCCAGTTCCAGTGTGACGATGTCCCCAGGGGCCGCGCCCGCGGCTTCGAGTAACGCTCCGCTAACCCGCAGCCAATGACTCAGCTGACCATCCGGCTCAAGGGTTGCCTGGAAAGGGTGCCCGTCGATTGTGCCTTCAACGGTCGTCCTGCCTCGCCTCGGAAGCCGTTCACTCGCCTCTCTTGGCAGTACGACGTACACCCATGACCTATCATCACCCGGCTTTGCCGGACGGATAAGCTTCGCTTCGAATCGGGATTTCACATCGATTGTGGTCATTACACTCCTCCATCTGATACGCCTGACTCGGCATTCCTACAGCCGTTGACGGTTTCGCTGCTGTTTAACCTTGTACATCTCGCGCCAGGTCCGAGGGTCCGGAGGGGTATCGGAGAAAAGTGAAAGAAACCTGATCCATCTGGACGAGCCAATAGCTAAGGGGGGCTTCAAGTATCGACTAATCGGTGGATGACTGAACAGTGCAGGGTTTCACCCAGCTGAATCAGACTGCCGCGTCTCACGCCCGATGGTCGTTGCCTTTCGCCTGTCTCCGGCCTGTGGCTAAGCTTAATGAATCGGGGTGCATTGAAACCTGGGTGATTGCGACCAACTGCGGATCCGGGCAGGCGTCACCAGGGTGCGCCTGCAGGAGACGACCATGTACGCGGTGATAAGAACCTATCTGGGTAGCGGCACAAAGCAGCTTTTCGAACGTTTGGAAGAACGCAGGACCGACGTTGAAGCGGCCCTGCGACAAGTGCCTGGCCTGGTCAGCTACACGCTGCTCAATACCGGTGATGGCGGTACGGCGGTGACTGTCTGCACGGACAAGGCCGGCAGCGATGCGAGCTTGAAAGTGGCGCGGGAGTGGATTCAGAACAATGCATCGGACATCCGCGCGCAGCCGCCGATCGTGACGGAAGGTCCGGTCATTGTGCAAATCACGTGATCACCCTGACGGTTACCCGGGCACGTGGTTCGTCCAGCATAACGAATCAAGCCCCGAGGAGTCGGGGCTTGATGGTCAGACGGTATCAGGACTTGCGTCCCCCGCCTCCGCTCATATCATCATCCTTGCGTCCCATTCCAGTGGACTTGTCGCGGTCATCGGCAGTGTTGCCGCCGCGTCCGCTGCCTTGCCCGCCGGTGGACGATTGGTCAGCCCTGTTGGACTGTTGCCCGCCTGAAGCCTGGCCACCTTTTTGGCCTGGTTTGTTCATGTTTTCCTTGTCGTCGGCCCATTCGCCTCCGCGGTTGGTTCCCTGCCCGCCTCCGGCCATGCGATCGCTGTCACGCGATGCTTGTCCGCCAGAAGCCTGACCGCCTTTTTTGCCGGCATCAGCCGCCTTGTCCCGATCAGTGGAAAGATTGCCGGGATTTTTGTTTCCTGTATTGGCCATTTCTATTCACCTCTGCATCGTTGGTACGAGCGTGGGCTCGTATACGTCGGAGGACGGGTAAAACAGAAAGTTTGAAAGGAATTACAGCGCTCGCGACGAGTGGATCCGGCTGTTTGGTTCCATTAAAAACCCGCGCAGACGATGGACGGCCAGGGCCTGATGCTGGGGCGTTTTGCGAAGGTATCCAGACCAATCCCTCGATGTTAACTAGACTTGATGTGTCCTCCATGCCTCATACCCAGGTGGTCAATCGATGACTGAACACATCGTGCATTTTCACTGCCAGATCGATCAGGGCACCACCGAGCGCTTCCGCGACTGTTGTCTGGAAGCCATCGACCAGGGCGCCACCTCGTTGCTGCTCAACCTGTCCACGAGCGGGGGTAGCACCAACTTTGGCTTCACCCTCTATACCTTCCTCAAGTCTTTGCCGGTACCGCTCTGCGCGATCAACGCGGGCAACATCGAGTCCATGGGCATCATCATGTTCCTGGCGGCCGGCCGGCGTATCACCTCGCCCCACTCACGCTTCCTGATTCACCCGATGAACTGGTACTTCAGCCAGAAATCGGTGGACCACCAGCGCCTGCGTGAATACCTGTCGAGCCTGGACAACGACCTGGCGCGCTACGTGCAGATCTTCACCCTCGAAACGGCCGACGCCGAGACCAAGCTGGATATATTCCATTGCCTTTCGGCGGAAGAAAAAGTCATCGCGGCCCACGAATCCCTGGCCTATGGCATTGCCCATGAAATGAAGCAGATGATGTTTGCCGATGACGTCAAACACTGGAAAGTCAGCGGTGGATGAACAAGGCGCACTGCGGTTTCGGCTTTCTGTCATCCCGATGGAACATTGACAACAGCCCAGCCTCTATCGCAACACCAGCGAACCCGAGGATGGCATGATGATCGACTCATTGACCGGTATGAAGCCAGGCGAGCGCTACACCGTCGAGAGCCTTGAACGCACACGACATTTCCCCGGCTTCTTTCTCGACGGCAAGTATTATCTGGGACCCGAACTGATGACCGCTGTCGGGTGGCTGGAAGGTCAGCAATTTTTTTATGACGAACTTGATCCCACGGGCGAACCGGTATTCCCGGATCGGCTCGCTGGGCGCATCGAAGACCTGACGCTGGTTCTGGCTGATGGCGCTCGCCTGAAACTCAACAAGGTCCGATTCAACGCCCCGCTGGATTCACCTTCGCCAGCGGGTGGCCGGCGCGACAACGAGCGCAGACCTTCCCTGCTGGCTGCGGTATGCGCCTCGTTGTTGCTGGGTGGATGCCTGTATGCGCTCAGCCGTCGTGGACGGCGTGAGCGCTTGCGGCCGCCTATTCGGTGACCGCTGCAAGGTGGTCCGCCGCGGGCTCTGCACTGCCGATCGGCGCATTGAGCAGCAGGAAGTACGCCAGGGCCGAACACAGCGCCACCACCGCACTGATCATGAACGCTGTGTTGAACGATCCCGAGTACTGGATGCTGAAGCCGGTGACGATCGGCGCGACGGAGCCGGCGATGTAGCCGCCGAAGTTCTGGATCGAACCGAACGAGGCCACCCGGCGGCTGTCAACGATCGTGTTGACGATCATCCAGGCCGTGGCGCTGGCCATGTTGATGCTGAACAGCGCCAGGCACAGCAGGATGATGCAACCGGTCAGGCCCGTGACAATCGACAGCGGCAAGGTGAACAGCGCCGCCAGTACCAGCCCCGTGATCACGCCGAACTTGCGGCTGGCCAGGATGCTCATGCCACGGCGCACCAGCATGTCACAGAAGCGCCCGGCAACGATGGTGCCGACCGCGCCAAAACCATAGGCCAGCGACACCAGCCACGCGGTCTTGTACAGGTTCATGCCATGCTCGCGCTCGAAGTAACCGGGCAACCAGGTCAGGTGCAGCCACAGCATGTAGATCACGCCCATGAAGCCCAGGACCGCACCCCAGGTACTGCGGTGTTTGAACAGGTCGAGCCAGCCGGCGAAGTAGGACACCTTCGGTGCCTGCGCATCGACTGCCTGCACGCGGGTCTGTTTCTCGGTGGGTAACGGCTTGCCTTCAGCCGCCAGCTCGGCCAGGTATTGCGCCTTGCTCTTGTAGAAGGCCAACCAGCACACGCCCAGGACGATTCCGATCGCCCCGGTAATGATGAACATGCCGCGCCAGCCGAAGTTGACCATGAACAGCGTCAGCAACGGTGGCGCCAGGCATGGGCCAAGGCAGGTCGACGACCAGACGATGCCCGTCGGGGTCCCGCGCTCATTGGCATCGAACCATTCGGACAGGGCCTTGGCCGCCGAGGGAAACATCGGTGCTTCGCCAATTCCCAGCAACACGCGCAGGCCCATGAAGCCGGCAAAGCTGTTGACCATGCCAAAAGTCGACTGCGCCACCGACCAGGCCAGCAGCGAGGCGCCCAGGGCGATCTTGCTGCCCAACCGATCGATGATCAGGCCCATTGGCAACTGCGCAAACGCGTAGGCGATGGAGAACGCCGACAACAGGATGCCCATTTGCGAGGGGCTGATCATCATGTCCTTCTGGATCGAGGTGTTGGCGATCGACAGCGCACTACGGTCCAGGTAGTTGACCATGCCGATCAATAGCAGGAAGACAACGGTGATGCGTTGATACTTCTTCAGTGGGTTCATCTGATGGCCTTTATTATTGTTATTGAAGCGGTGTAGAAGCGAGCTTGCTCGCGAAACACTTGAGCACGACGCGTTTATTCAGAATGCACGCGTCATCGTTAACAACCTTCGCGAGCAAGCTCGCTCCTACAGAGGGAATCAGGTAAGCGCTGGCAGTTGCAACTGCGCGGCCGTCTGGTTGAGCTCGTCCACCACCTTCTGCGACAGGCTCAGGCCTTCGTCCAAGGCCTGCTCACGCAGCTTCAGGCCCGCCTGGCCCGGCAGGCGCACCGGGCGCTCGGGGTCGACCGCTCGACTGCCCAAAATCAACTTGCTGAGGAACGAGGTTTCGTCAGTGAACGCATCCAGCCCGCCGAAGAAGCGTGGGTCGATCACCACGGTCGTGGCCGAGGCGCCCCACTGCTCCGGACCGTCCTTGCGCCCGTGACCGGCGAGGCCCGAGGTCAGGGCCTCGACCAGGATCGCCAGGGCAAAACCCTTGTGCCCGAAGGCCTGTCCACCCAAGGGCAGGATGCTGCCCGGCGGGGTGCTGAAAAAATCGGCCGGGGCGTCGCTCACCTGGCCTTCGTTGCTCATCAGCACCGGGTGCGGCAGTCGGCTGCCGGCGTCGCGGCATTGACCGACCAGGGCCAGGGTCACGGTGGACATGCTCACATCCAGCAGGATCGGCGCGCCCCGGGTCGGGATACCGGCGGCAATCGGGTTCGGCGTGTAGATCGGGTCGATCCCGCCGTGGGCGCACACCAGCCCGACCGACGGGTCCGAGGAATACACCATCGCGACGAGGCCACGGTCGGTGTAGGGCTTGAGGTAAGCAGCCAGGCAACCGATGTGCGCGGCACGGCGCACCACGGCGATACCGATGCCCTGCTCCGTGGCGCCCTTGGCCGCGCTGTCCAGCGCACGGCTGACACAGTAGGGACCGAGCACGTAGTGACCGTCGAACAGGCTGGAAATACCGCTGTCGGACACCCGTTCGAGGTTCTCGGCCCTGGCCTTGACTTGCCCGCTGAGCATCCCGCCGATATAGCGGCTGACCAGGTTGAGGCCGTGAGTGCGATGGCCCAGCAATTCGCCTTCGAGCAGCACCCGGGTCACCACCTGGGCGACCTCGGCATCGGCTCCGGCTTTTTCGAACAGTTGCTCGACGAACGCGGTCAGCGTTGGCGCGGCGTAGCGTTTAGCTTCAGTCATAGATGCTGCTCCCTGATCAATTCAACGCCGCTGTGGTGTGCTTGCCATCAACCAGGCGTTGCAGGCCCAGCGGGTTGGCGTTTTTCAAGGCATCGGGCAGCAACGCGTCGGGTACGTTCTGGTAACACACCGGGCGCAGGAATCGATCGATCGCCAGGGTGCCGACCGACGTGCCGCGGGCATCGGAGGTGGCCGGGTAAGGGCCGCCGTGGACCATGGCATCACAGACCTCGACACCGGTCGGATAACCGTTGAGCAGCACCCGGCCGACCTTCACTTCCAGCGCGCCGAACAGCTCACTAAAGCCAGCGAGATCATCGTCCTCGGCCAATAGCGTGGCGGTGAGCTGGCCGCGCAAGGCAGCGACGGCGCGCATCAATTCAGCCTTGTCCGCGGCCTGGACGACCACCGTGCAAGGGCCGAACACCTCCTCCTGGAGCAATTCATCCTGATCCAGCAGCAAGCTGATATCGGCCTCGAACAGTTGCGGTTGCGCCTGGTTGCCCGCTTGCGACAGGCCGCTCAAATGTTTGATCCCAGGGTGCGACCGCAACGCCTGCAGGCCTTTGCCGTAACTGTTCAGGGTGCCTGGATTGAGCATGGTCTGCGGGGCCTGTTCGGCCATGTGCCCGGTCAGTTGCTCGATGAAGCTGCTGAACGCCGGTGAGCGAATACCCAGCACCAGCCCGGGGTTGGTGCAGAACTGGCCACAGCCCTGCACCACCGAGGCGGTCAGCTCCCGGGCCATTGCCGCGCTGCGGTTGGCCAGGGCCTGGGGCAGCACCAGCACCGGATTGATGCTCGACATCTCGGCGAACACCGGGATCGGTTGCGGCCTGGCGGCCGCCATGTCACACAGGGCGCGGCCACCCTTGAGCGAGCCGGTAAAGCCCACTGCCTGGATACCCGGATGCTTGACCAGCGCCTCGCCGACGCCGGCACCGAAGATCATGTTGAACACGCCGGCCGGCATGCCCGTGCGCTCGGCCGCCCGTACCAACGCCTCGGCCACCCGCTCGGCGGTGGCCATGTGTCCGCTGTGGGCCTTGAACACCACCGGGCAACCAGCGGCCAGGGCGGCGGCGGTATCGCCTCCCGCCGTGGAGAACGCCAGGGGGAAGTTGCTGGCGCCGAATACCGCCACCGGGCCGACGCCGATGCGGTACTGGCGCAGGTCCGGACGCGGCAAAGGGTTGCGTGCCGGCAGCGCCTGGTCGATGCGTGCGCCATAAAAATCACCACGACGCAGCACTTGGGCAAACAAGCGCATCTGGCCACTGGTACGCCCGCGCTCACCCTGGATCCGCGCGCTCGGCAGCGCCGTCTCCTGACAGGTCAGGGCGATGAAATCCTCGCCCAGCGCGTCGAGTTCATCGGCAATGGCCTCAAGGAATTCGGCGCGGCGTACTGCCGGCAGCGTGCGAAACGAGGCAAAAGCTGCGCTCGCGGCCGCCACCGCGGTATCGACTTCCACCAGGGTGGCCTGATGGAAAGCGCCAGGCAGGCGTTCGCCGGTGTGGGCGTCGATGCTGTAGACCAGGGTGTCGCCCAGGGCACTGCGCTGGCCGGCAATGAAGTTGTATCCGGAAAATTGCATGGTGTTCGCCTTGTGAAAGTTGCGGGGCTGTCAGTCAGGTCACGGCGCCGATCTGCCAGGGCACGAATTCGTTTTGCCCATAGCCGTGTTGTTCGCTCTTGCTGCGTTCGCCGGAAGCGATTCGCAGCATCTGCGCGAAGATGTAGGCGCCGCGTTCTTCAATGCTGGTGGAACCGTCGGCGATGCCGCCGCAGTTCACGTCCATGTCTTCTTCCTGGTGCTCGAATACGCGGTTGTTGGTCGCCAGCTTGATCGAAGGCGCTGGTGCGCAGCCGTAGGCCGAGCCACGGCCGGTGGTGAAGGCGATCAGGTTGGCGCCGCCGGCGACCTGGCCGGTGGCCGAAACCGGGTCGTAGCCTGGGGTGTCCATGAACACCAGGCCCTTGGCCCGGACCGCTTCGGCGTACTGGTAGACATCCACCAGGTTGCTGGAGCCGGCCTTGGCCACCGCGCCCAGGGATTTCTCGAGGATGGTGGTCAGGCCCCCGGCCTTGTTGCCGGCCGAAGGGTTGTTGTTCAGTTCGGCGTTCATGCGGCGGCAGTAGTCTTCCCACCAATGGATGCGCGCGATGAGCTTTTCCCCTACTTCGCGGCTTACGGCGCGGCGCGTCAGCAAATGTTCGGCGCCATAGATCTCCGGGGTCTCGGAAAGAATCGCGGTGCCACCGGCCGCCACCAGGCGATCCACCGCATTGCCCAGCGCCGGGTTGGCGGTGATGCCCGAGTAACCATCCGAGCCACCGCACTGCAAGCCGACGATCAGGTGGCGCGCACTGACCGGCTCGCGTTGCACCTGGTTCGCCTTGGCCAGCAAGGCCTTGACCTGCTCAATGCCACTGGCGATGGTTTTCGAGGTGCCGCCGATGCCCTGGATGGTAAACGCGCGCAATTGGTCGCTGGCCGTGAGCCCCTGGGTCTCGAGCAGGCTTTCGATCTGGTTGGTTTCACAGCCCAGGCCGATGATCAGCACCGCGGCAAAGTTGGGGTGAACGGCGTAGCCTCCGAGCGTGCGGCGCAACAGGCCCAGGGCTTCGCCGCTGGGGTCCACGGCGCAACCGGCGCCGTGGGTCAGCGCCACGACACCGTCGATGTTCGGGAAGGCGGCCAACGCCTCGGGATGGATGTCCCGACGAAAGTAATCGGCCACGGCCCGGGCCACGGTCGCCGAACAGTTCACCGACGTGAGAATGCCTACATAGTTGCGCGTCGCCACGCGGCCGTCGGCACGCACGATGCCCTGGAAGACGGCTTCGGTGACTGGCGATTCGTGGGTATCCACGCCAAAGGCGTAGTCCCGGGCAAAGTCGCCCATCTCCACGTTGTGCACATGCACATGGTCACCCGCTTCGATGGGCTGTGACGCAAAGCCGATGATCTGCCCGTAACGACGCAGGGGCTGACCTTGCTCCACGCGCTGGGTAGCGACTTTATGCCCGGAGGGAATCGGCTGGCGCACGATGACTGCTTCGGCTTCCAGGCTCAAGCCTTCTGGCAGGACCTGGCGTGCAATCACTACGTTGTCCAAGGGGTTGAGGCGAATCACGGCAGGGTCGCCGGTCCGTGTACTGGCTATCAGTTGCATGGGACCTCTCAGGCTATAGCGGCCGACTTTTTGTTATGGCGTCACCCGTTGTGTGCAGGGTGAATCTGCGCCAACTGTAAGGAGCCAACCCAAGGATTCCCAATGAGATGATCCGATCAATTGATAACCCGTGGTTATCAAATCACCCTATTGCGCCCTGAAGTAGTCGAGCAGTGTACGAAGCGCCGCCGATTTAGGTCGGGACCGCAAGGTCATCAGGCCAATGTGGGCCATGGAGATCGGCAGTTCGACCGGCAGGAGGGTGACCATGCCATAGCGCGCGTAATGCTCGGCCACGTCGTTGGGCACCACCGCGATCATGTCCGAAGCCTCGAGCATCGCCGTGGTGGCCAGGATCGAGGCGGTTTCGACGATATCCAGCGCCTGCACCATGCCGCCGGCTTGCAGTGCACTTTCCACCCGGCGGCGCATGGGGCTGCCCATCGGGTGCAGGATCCAGGTCTGGCCGATCAGGTCGGCCAACTGCAAGAGCGAAGAACCCGCCAGCGGGTGGGCAGCACGGGCTACCACGCGCATCTGCTCGCCGTTTTCGAACGGTTCGATGTCCAGGCCCTGGCTGTCGCCCTGATCCGGCAACCGCCCCAGCACCACATCGAAATCTCCGCGCAGCAAGGCTGGTAGCAAAGTGTCGCTGGTCCCGACCTCGATGGAAATTCGCACCTTGGGGTGATCACGCTTGTACGCCAGCACCGCCTTGGTCAGCAGCGTCGGCACCGGCCCCATCACACTGCCGACCCGCACCAGCCCCGTGGCACCGCGCGCGAGTTCCGCGATCTGCTCCCGGGCATGCTCGAACTCATGCAGCGCGCCCTGGGCGTAACGGATCATCACCTCGCCATACAGGGTCGGCTGCATACCGCGCGGCAGTCGGTCGAACAGGCGCACGCCCAGTCGCGCCTCCAGTTGCTGCAGCAGCAGACTGGCTGCAGGTTGCGAGGTGTGCATCGCCGCGGCCGCCCGGCGCAGGTTGCCAAGCTCGCCCAAGGCATTGAGCAAGGTGATCTGCCGGCTGGAAATCTTCAGGGCAGCGACATTGCGCAGTTCGGGCGCCGTGGTTTCTGGCTCGATAGACATATCAAATTCGATATCGATAATTAGGAAATCGCGATTATGCCTGTATCGCCTGGCGATCTACAGTCGGGTCTTCCTATGGTCAGCAGAACAAGAATCCACCATGAGCATTCGAATCACTCACCTGAGCGTGCGCGACATCCGATTCCCCACTTCCCTGTCCCTGGACGGCTCCGATGCGATGAACAGCGCGCCGGACTACTCCGCCGCCTATGTCGTGCTGCACACCGACGCCCCTGGCGGCCTCGAAGGCCACGGCCTGACCTTCACCATCGGCCGTGGCAACGAAATCTGTGCCGCGGCCGTGCAATCCCTGGCCCCGCTGGTGGTGGGCCTGACGCTGGAAGAGATCGTCGCCGACATGGGCACCTTCTGGCACACCTTCACCGTGGGCGACAGTCAACTGCGCTGGCTGGGCCCGGAAAAAGGCGTGATCCACCTGGCCACCGCGGCCATCGTCAACGCCATCTGGGACCTGTGGGCCAAGCACGAAGGCAAACCGGTGTGGAAGTTGCTGGCCGACATGACCCCGGAGCAACTGGTACGCTGCCTGGACTTCAGCTACGTCACCGACGTGCTCACCCCCGAGGAAGCCATCGCCCTGCTACGCCGCCAAGTGCCGGGCAAAGCCCGACGCGAGGCGCAAATGCTCAGTGACGGCTACCCCGGCTACACCACGGCACCGGGCTGGCTGGGCTACAGCGAAGAAAAGATGCGCCAACTGGCGCGCGCGGCGGTCGAGGATGGCTGGACCCACATCAAGCAGAAAATCGGCGCCAACCTGGAAGACGACATCCGCCGCGCCACCATCCTGCGCGAAGAAATCGGCTGGGAACGCAGCCTGATGATGGACGCCAACCAGGTCTGGGGCGTCGACGAGTCCGTCGCCAACATGCGCCGCCTGGCCGCATTCGATCCGCTGTGGATCGAAGAGCCGACCAGCCCCGACGACATCCTCGGCCACGCCAGCATCCGCCAGCGCATCGCACCGATCGGCGTGGCCACCGGCGAGCACTGCCACAACCGAGTGATGTTCAAGCAGATGTTCCAGGCCGGCGCCCTGGACTTCTGCCAGCTGGACGCCGCCCGGCTGGGTGGGCTCAATGAGGTGTTGATCGTGTTGCTGATGGCCGCCAAGTTCGACATCCCGGTCTGCCCCCACGGCGGTGGCGTCGGTCTGTGCGAGTACGTGCAGAACATCGCGTTGTTCGACTACATCGCCGTCTCGGCCTCGCTGCACAACCGGGTCCTGGAATACGTCGATCACTTGCACGAACACTTCCTCGACCCGGTGGTGATCCGCCGCGGCCGCTACATGCCGCCGCAACGTCCGGGCTACAGCATTGAAATGAGCGCTGAGACACTGGAGCGTTATCGGTTCCCGGATGGCGCGGTGTGGCTGGATATCGCTCGCGGTTGAGCGGGACACCATTGCTCATGATGTACTCCTGAATGCGTGTTTGCATTTCTCATTGGCCAGTCGGCCAATCGTCATCATCCGGCTGTGTGTCACCGACGCCATGACGATACGATTGGCTGCCAAATACACCGATCGGTGCGTAGGCCGTGATGATTGAGACAACCTTGAAGAAGTACCCCAGCGGGCCCGCAGGTGTGCGAGCGCTCGATCTCGGACAGCACACCTTCCACCGTGATATCGGCCTCGTGCACAGGTCTCGCCAGAGCTTTACCGAGCCGGTGCGGATACTCGCCCAACTTATCAGTGAGCAAGTACAGATCAACGCTCAATAAAACCCGGACGGCAAAAGATTGCCGGTCGGCGCAAATGCCATCAATCGCATTGATCGCCGACCTTGATCTGCGTCAGCCCTACCAGTCCAGCCTGCCAGAGCACCTCGTCTGGCGTTGCGTCCGCGTTGGGCATGATCAGGCTGTTCTCGCCATCCCCAAAATGCAGTTGCAGCAGGTGCATCGCCGCTTCGTGGATGGGCAGCCGAGGTTGCTCGAGTTCGAACACGTGGCTGCGAGGCTCGCCGTTGAACAGATATTCCACGGTGTAGTTATGCATGGGAATTCCTCGAGAGTGCCCTGCCCTTTGATGCCAGGCTTGTCCTTTAGCCAATGATCGGCGGCAAGGGTTCGATTCTTTGCTTGCGCGCCACATATGGATATCCGTAAATTTGATTATCCATATATTGGGCCTACCCAATGATCACGCCTCCCGAGGTATTCAAAAGCCTGGCTGACGAGACCCGTGCCCGCGCCACCTTGCTGATCGCCCACCAGGGCGAGCTGTGTGTCTGCGAGTTGATGTGCGCGCTGGACGACAGCCAGCCGAAGATCAGCCGCCATCTCGCGCAGCAGCGGGCTGCTGCTGGATCGCCGTCAGGGCCAGTGGGTTTATTACCGCCTCAATCCGGACCTACCTGCCTGGGTGCACGAGATCCTGCAGGTGACGTTGCAGGGTAACGCCAATTGGTTGCACAACAACGCCTCCCGCCTGCAGAACATGACACGCTGTTCGACGGCACGCAGATCCCGAACCAGCCCACTGATCAAAAGCCGCGCATCCTGCTGCTGTACGGCTCGAACCGCGAGCGCTCGTTCAGCCGGCTGCTGGTCGAAGAAGCCGCTCGCCTGTTGGAGCATTTCGGCGCAGAGACGCGCATCTTCAATCCGTCCGGCCTGCCCCTGCCCGACGATGCGCCTGTCGCCCCACTCAGGGCAAAACGCTGGCGGTGATGCAAGTATGCGGCGGCTCCCAGTCATTCAACGTGGTCAATCAGCTGCGTGTGCTGGGACGCTGGATGCGCATGTTCACCATCCCCAATCAGTCTTCGGTGCCGAAGGCGTTCATGGAATTCGATGAGGCGGGCCGGATGAAACCGTCGGCCTACTACGACCGGGTCGTCGACGTGATGGAAGAACTGGTGAAGTTCACCCTGCTGCTGCGCGACCGCCAGGCGTTCCTGGTGGATCGCTACTCTGAACGCAAAGAGAGCGCCGAACAGCTCATGGCCCGGGTCAATCAGCGTTCCATCTGAGGTTAATGCCAGCGTCACGCGCGGCTGATCTCCAGCGTGGCGCGCAACCCTTTAGGGCTGCGATTCTCCAGCTTGACCTGGCCACCCAGGCGAACGGCAATGGCCTGGACGATGGTCAGTCCCAGGCCTGCCCCCTGGTCATTGCCGCGGCTGTAGAAACGCTCGAAAAGCCGATCGCGATCGTCCTCGTTGATACCCGGGCCCTCATCTTCAACGCAAAGTTCGTAACCGTTCTCCCTGGCGGCCAGCGTTACCTTGATGAGCCCATGCGGTGGAGAAAAATTCGCGGCATTGGTAACCAGGTTGTTCAGGGCAATATCGATCGCTGCGGGGTCGACCCTGACAAGGCCGATGTCGTCGCTGACGTCGAAAACCAGTTCCAGATCCTTGCTCAACAGCCAGGGAGTGAGCTGGATCAGGCTGCCGCGCACAGCGGCGGCCAGATCGACAGGTACAGGCAGTTGCGTACCGGGTGTCGGCTCGATACGCGCCATCGTCAGCAATTGATTGACCAGCCGGCTGGTACGGTCGACGCCGGCAATCAGGTGTTCAAGCGAAACCCGGCGTTCCTCGTCATTGCCCGCTTGCATCAGGTTTTCGGCATGCACCCGGAGCACCGCCAGTGGCGTGCGCATTTCGTGGGCGGCGTCAGCGATGAAGCGCCGCTCACGCCCCATGACTTCCTGGATCTGCGCGAGCATGCGGTTCAGGGCTGCCTGCATCGGCTCAAGCTCGGTGGGCAGCGGCGTCAGTTGCAAGGGCTCCAGTGAACCTGGCTGCCTGGCCCGCAGTGTGGCCGCCATATTGACCAGGGGTTTGAGCCCCCAACCGATGGCCAGCCAGATCATGGCGGCCAGCAGCAGACTCCCCAGGATGTTGGGCCACAGCGTGTGGCTGACGATCCGGTCTACCAGGTCCGCTCGAACGTCGTCGCGTTCGCCCACCCAGATGCGCAAATTGTTTTGTTTGTCTTCGAGCAGGAAGGCCCGCCAATGCCGGTTGTTCAGGTCGACGACATCACTGAAGCCTGGGGTAGCCGGTGGGGCACTGAAGGACGGCGAGCTCGCCGTGTGCACCAGCACCTCACCCTTGAAGTTCCAGACCTGAAAGGCAATCTTGGTTTCATAGGGATGGCCGTCGACCTTGGGTGCCGCCTCGCTCAAGGCCTGGTTGAAGGCCTGGTACAGATCGGAATGTTCCTTGCTCGCCAAGGGCATGCGCATGACGCCTTGCAAAAGACGCGCGTTCTGGGCCAATTGGGCATCGTAGACTTCGGCAATTTCGTGGTTGCTGTCGTACAGGTTGAGCAGGCTGATCACTGTCAGGCCAGCGAGCATCAAGCCAATGATCAAGGTCAGGGTGCGACGCCTGATCGAGGTCATCGACGCTCCTCCACCAGGTAACCGATTCCGCGGATGGTGCGGATCAGGTCGGTAGAGAACTTTTTACGCAGGTGGTGAATGTGCACTTCCAGCGTGTTGCTTTCGGCTTCTTCGTTCCAGCCGTAGAGCAACTGCATCAGATGATCGCGAGTCATCACCCGTCCCGGTGGCGAGAGCAGTTCATGGAGCAACTGGTATTCCTTGGGTGTCAGGGCGACGGGCTCGCCCTTGTAACTGACTTGCTGGGTGCCCGGGTTGAGGCTGATACCGGCGTGCTCGATCAGCGCTTGTGCGCGGCCGGCGCTGCGGCGCAGGAGCGCACGTATGCGCGCTTTCAGCTCGGCCAGGTCGAAAGGCTTGATCAGGTAATCATCGGCGCCGGCATCCAGCCCGGCAATGCGGTCTTCAGTGGCGTCCCGCGCCGTCAGGATCAGCACGGGCAGATTGGAGCCACTTTCACGCAAGCGCCGCAGCACCTGGAGGCCGTCCATGCGTGGCAGGCCAAGGTCGAGTACCGCCAGATCAAAGATTTCGCTGAGCAGCGAGTGCAAGGCACTGCTGCCGTCCTGCAACCAGTCGACGGTGTAGCCTTCACGGCTGAGGGCCTGGTGTATGCCCTCGCCGAGTGCCACGTCATCCTCTATCAGTAATAGGCGCACACGGACTCCTGTCAGCCAAGTTTCTTGTTCACTTCCACCAACAACGCTTCAATCTCTTTGCGGCGCCCGGCATCGGCGGATTCGCGGCCGGGACGAGGCGCGGCCAGCAAGGCTTTTTGCAGTGCGGCCTTGGCCTCGACATATCGCTTCTGACGGTAGAGGTGATCTCCCCAAAAGTACAGGCTGTCGATGCCATTGGGGTTCATTTGCAAGGCCACTTTGAGCAATTGTTCGGCCTTGTCCGAGTCGCCAAAACCGATGGGCCAACCTGGCACCCGGTCATACAGCGCACCGAGGCTGGTGTAGGCAGAGCCTTGCAGCGCCTTGGGGTCCAGGGCCAGGGCTTTTTCCAGGTCGGCCTTGGCATCCTTGACCTTGCTCAGCGCACCGAGACCGCCCTGGGCACCGGCCCAACTGCTGGTGACGATACCGGACCAGATCCAGGCTTCCGCCACGGCCTGGCGCTCCTGGGTGAAGCTTGATGCTTGCGCGGCGAGTTTTTCGAAGGCCGCGGTGCGTTGTCCCTCCGGCAACTCGTACTGAATGTGCGCCCAGCTTTGCTGGATCCCGTTGAGGCGTTGCTGGTCGGCGGCATCCAGCGCCCAGGCACTCTGGCTCAATACACCGCACAGCAGGCAGGCAATGATCTTGTTCATGGCTTGAGATTCTCCTTGTCAGGTTTCTGGCTCAGGTGGCGGATCAGCGGCAGTTGCTTGCGCAAGCCGCGGTCCACCAGATGTGGCAGCAGGCTGTTGAGACGAACGAAAAAGCGTTCCGGCCAGCCCAGGTACAAGTCACGACGGTCACCGGCGATGGCGTGAATCACGGCGGCTGCCACGGCTCGCGGATCGTCGACGTTGGCCTTGAGCGCATCGTTGAGCGCCTGGGCAGCCGGGCTGTTCATGCTGGTGCGGGTGGCTCGAGGGGCGACGTAGAGCACGCTGACCCGGGTATCCGCCAGCTCCCGGCGCAGGGCTTCGGAGAACCCGCGCAGGGCAAACTTGGTCGCGCAGTAACTGGCATAACCAGGGTAGCCAATGGAGCCATAGGTCGAGCCGACGTTGACCACCATGGCACTGTCGGCCTGCTTGAGCAGTGGCAGCAGCAGTTTGGTCAGGCAGATCGGCGCGCTGATGTTCACCGCCAGCATCGCGTTGATCTCACTGTCGTCCAGCTGTTCGAGCATGGCGAAATGATTGACCCCGGCGGCATTGATCAGCAAGTTGATGCCGCCGATGCTTTCGGCTTCCGCCAGTACTTCTCGGCGCTCTGAGAGCTGCGTCAGGTCCGCCCCGATCCAGAACAGGTTGCGCGGGTACAGCTCGAGCAGCGGCACCAGCGGTTGCCGATTGCGTGCCACCGCCAAGACCCGGGCACCACTGGCGCACAGGGCCGTGGCGATGGCCAGGCCGATGCCGCCGCTGGCTCCGGTCAACACCACGCGGGCTTCAGACAGGCGCATGCAGATTCTCCCCGTCATGGGGCAGGCCGCGGAACATATCGGTGTACAGCCGGTAGACCACTGTGGAGGCGTGAATGACAGCGGCCTGATCGTCCGGGTCTTCCAGCTGGTTCATGAGTCGACGGTAGGTCTGCATGTGTTCGATATCCAGTGAACCGTGGGAACTGAGGTAGCTGAAGGCGCTTTGCGGCAGATCCAGGTGTTCGCGAATGCTGTCGGCGGCCTGGGTGGCCAGGGCGATGCTGGTGCCTTCGAGCACGTTGACCATGCCGAACAGCCCCACGGGGTTGCCCCGCGCAATCAGGTCGTAGAGGAAGCTGACCATCAACTCGATCGGCATGGACGGACGCCCGGTGCGTACAGCATCCTTGTCGCCGCCGCACGCCTCGATGTCATCAAGCACCCACTTCTCATGGCCATATTCATCCTCGATGTACTCACAGACCGCTTCTCGCAGCCATTCCAGGCGCGACGGCAGGCGCGCGCCGCAAGCCATCATCAAGGGGACGGTATGACGCACGTGGTAATAGGCCTGCGCGAGAAAGGCCTGGTAACTGTCCAGGCTGACCTTGCCCTCCACGGCATCCCGGATGATCGGCAAGTTGAACAGTTCGGCACGTTGTTGTTGCGTGGCTTCTTGCAGCCTGTCAAAAAAACTCATGGTGCGGTTTCCTCGGAAAATGCGGATTCGCTCAGTTGCTCCCGGTAGCGTTCGATGATGGCGTCACGCCGGGGCCGGCCATTGGCGGTGAGCAAACCATTGGCGGCGGTGAAAGGTTGATCGAGACGGGTCCAGCGATGGACCTGGGCGTACCCGGGTAAAGCCTCGTTGGCCTGGCTGACGGCGGCGGCCAGTTGTTCCTCAGTGCAATCGGGGCGATGGGGCCACAGCAGCGCATGGTTGTGCGCCATGGCCTCGCCATGGACGAAGGCCTGGGCGATCAGCCCGCGCTGGGTCAATTCGGCCTCCACCCACTCCGGATTCACATTGCGCCCGAAACTGGTGACGAACTGATGTTTCTTGCGGCCCTTGAGGTAGAGAAAACCCTCGGCGTCGAACTCGCCAAGATCGCCGCTGGGCCACCACTGCGCGGTGTGCGGCGCCTCCCCCAGATAGCCCAGCAAGGTTGATCCCTTGATCAGCACTTCGCCGTCCTGCGCCAGGCGAATCTGCACATGGGGCAAGGGCTGTCCAACACTGCCAGGGCGATGCGCTTGCGCACGATTGAGGCAGACCACCGATGCACATTCCGACAGTCCATACCCTTCGTAGACCGGCAAGCCCACCCGTTCGGCACGCCGCAGCAGATCCCCGGACACCCGGGCGCCGCCCACGGCGGCAAAACGCAGGTGCCGTGGGTCGAAGGCTTTCTGCTCGGCAGCACTGACGAGCATCAGCAGCAACTGCGGCACCAGGATCAGGCTCTGGGGCGACCGGCTGGCCAGGCATCCCAGCAGTTGGGGCACATTCACACCGCTGGCCCCCTCGATCCCCAGGGTCTTCGCGCCAGGCAGGCTCAAAGTCGCACCGGCATACAGCGCCGCATAACAACCGATGTTCTCCAGCAAAATGGCGAGCGGCAGCAGCGCCAGATGGTGCTGCGGGTCGGTGGGCTTACTGGCCAGGTACAGCTCGCGACTGACCCGCAAGATGCTGTCTGCACCCAAGCACACCCCTTTGGGCGTACCCGTGGTACCGGAAGTGAAAGTCAACTTGGCCGTGCCTTCAGGCATCCGGTTCGGGCCGCTGAAGGTGCGGCGCCAGAACTCGCCGTCCTTGTGATAACCCGCCGCGAGCAGTTCGTCGTGCAGATGCGGCTCGGCAATGACCCGTTCGGCGCGGCTTTGCTCCAGGCAATGAGTGCGTTGCGCCGGGCTGAAAAAGCCCGGCAAGGCTACACAGGTCAGGCCGGCGAACAGTGCAGCCAGATCCCAGAGCATGGCGTCAACGCCGTTGTCCAGCGCCAGGGCCACGACCTCGATCTGTTCATCGCGCAGTCGCTGCTGGCGGTCCATTACTTCGGCATACAGCGTGGCGTAGTCCAGTTTCAGCTGATCGCCCCACAACGCAGTGGCGTTTGCCCTACCCTCGGCATGCTTGCGCAGGGTCTGCATGAAACCTTCCACTTCAGGCGACATCGCAGCACCCCTCACTGGACGTTGGCAATCCCAGGCGGCTGAACATCCCGATATTGCGCAGATGAATGAATCCGGCGCGGATGTTGCCAACGTGAACCCAGGGCTTGCTCTCGTAGTAACTGCCCCAGGCGTGACGGTCCTCACCGAGTCGCGCAGGGTCGGCGGCACACAGCGTGACAGGCTTCAAACCCAGGCGATGAAAGCTGTTGACCAACCCCAGGTTGCCGGTAAAAGCCACCCATTCCAGCCCCCCCATGGCCAGCAGATAGGTCATGGCGATGATGCTCAAGCGAGCGTTTGCGGTGTCGCTGGCGGCCAGATTGCCCACCTCGACGATGGCCGATCGGTCTACGCAATGGTCTGCCGTGGCACTGATCAGCGGATCGATCGCCTCGTCCAGGTAACACTCAAGAAACAGCGGTCCGTCGCTCGCCACGCGTACACCGACCACGGCACACAGTGCATTGGACGCATCGCTCATGCCGAACAGTTGCGGCATGAAATGGCGAATGTCGGCCCCGTGGGCCTTGCGAAAACGTTGCTGGATAAAGATTTCGAAGGCGTTCCGTTGCGGGTCGCCAGGCAAGGCCTTGGCAAGGTGCAAACGCGGCGTTTCGGCCTGGCCAAATTGCAGCGGCAACTGAACATTCCAGTTGAAATCGGACATTGAAAAATACCTCCCCCGGATCTATTGGGGAGAAGTATCGAGGGCATTTCTTAACGAAGTCTGAAGGTGCCAAAAGGATGAGCAAAAGTGCTCTTCAGATTTGCTTAAGGCTCGGCCGGCAGTGTGGCCACCGCCGGTTCGATCTCGACCGGAACCTGGCTGCTCGAGTGAGTCGGCGGCCCACGACGTTCACGAGGCCCAAGATGACCCGCGAAAACACAGCGCCACGCTACGGAAAACTGTCGATCACCTTGCACTGGCTGATGCTGGCGTTGTTTGTCGGCGTGTACGGCTGCATCGAAATCAAAGGGCTGTTGCCGCGTGGCAATGCCTTCAAGGGCCTGTTTCTCGGCCTGCACGGCGTGTTCGGGCTGAGCATTTTTGCACTCGTCTGGATCCGTTTGCTCGCACGCCTCACCCCGCGCCCGCCCATCACACCGGCATTGCCTGCCTGGCAAACGGGTATGTCCCACCTGATGCATCTGGCCCTGTACGTCTTGATGATCGCCACACCGCTACTGGCCTGGCTGATGCTGGCGGCAGCGGGCAAACCGGTGCCCTACTTCGGCTTTTTCCTTCCGGCCCCGGTAATGGTCGATCCTGACCTGGCCAAGCAATTGAAGCATTGGCACGAACTGCTCGGCAGCACCGGCTACTGGTTGATCGGCCTGCATGCGGTGGTGGGTTTGTTCCATCATTACTACATGCGCGACAACACCTTGACCAGGATGTTACCCAAGCGCTGAGGGCGTTCTGCAGCGCAAGGTTTCGACCATACTGCCCCTGTCTTGCACAGCCATCGGCGGGAACCTTCCAGATGATCTCGATTGAACTGCACGCGGCCCGGCGCGACGAGCTGCAGACCATTGAAAACCTGATGCAGTTCTACACCTATGATTTTAGCGAGTGGTTGCCGCTTCCCCTGGGCGAGCAGGGTTTTTTCAGTATCCTGCCCCTCACCGACTACTGGCGCAAACCCACGACCCAGGCCTTTCTGATCAAGGTCGACGGGGAGCTGGCCGGCTTCGTGACCGTGGACGACGACACCCATGTGCCCGATGCTCGCCACAACATCGGGTACCTGTTTGTCAGTCGACGCTTTCGTGGCCAGGGTGTCGCCAGGTTTGTCGTGTCCACCCTGTTGAACCGGCTCCCCGGCCGATGGCAAATTTTCCATGTCGAGGCGAACCTGCCGGCACGGTTGTTCTGGGCAGCCGTGATACCCGGGCTCACGCAAAACCGGTTCAGCCTTCATCAGCTGTCGATCCAGGGGTTGCCGTGCAGCGTTTACTGCTTTGAAAACCCATACCCCCTGTAGGAACCGGCTTGCCGGCGAAGGCGTTTGAAAGACCAACACAGGCTCAAGGACGTCTTCGCTGGCAAGCCAGCTTCTTCAGGGTGCAGGCGCAGGTAGCCCCCTTTCTAATTCCAAATCATCTTTGTCGGACAATATGTAGTGACTAAAAATATTCACTACAAAACCGTTGACGCCTTCGATTTGCCCTTGCATGATGCAGACATCTCCCCGATCGGGAGTACTGGCAACACGCTTGAGCAAGCTCGTCTGACCGCCGAGCTGTTTTTTCCGGATACACGCTGCCCACAAGGCAGATTGAAGAAGCTGACCTGGCCTGAACGTCCAGTACAAGGGCGAGAAGCGCTGGCGATCCATCCTCATGATGCTTGTGGCCGACCCTGAAAACGTCGGCAGGGGCCAAAGGTTATCGCCGCTTCTCTTCGTTGTGACGCTATTGCGTAGCAGTTATTCAACACGACTACATGCAACAGACGCGGGACCCTGTCGATTTTGGCGGACGACTGCTGACGTCCTGGTTTCGGTGCCAGGGATCAACTAACCGATGGGCTACATGTATTAGCGAATCAACTTTGAAAGATCACCAAATGGTCAAGGGGGCTTTATCATGAATCTGAACAATCAACCCACTATCGAAGAACTGGCTCGTATGTTCGCGGCTAAAAAAGACAGCCACGACAGCCATATTCTCTGGATCAGCAAATCGGGCCAGGTGCATATTGACTGCCTGTCGCCGCATGCCCATGAAGCGGAGTTCGACCAGAACAACCAGAACCTGCTCGCCCGACTGAAAATGTACCGTCGCGGCCAGGGCTATGTCGGCAAGAAAGCCGCGGCCGACAAGGACTTCATCGGGAATGTTCTGCAAACGCTGAAACAGGCGTGGGACTCGTTGCAGAACCAGAACGAAGTTCGGGTGATTGATCGGTTCTACTGATTAACATTTAACTCATTCAAAAAAGGGCCTGCTCCCAAAAAGAGCAGGCCCTTTTTATTTTCCTGTCTGCAAACTAACCACTGCAGGAAGGGCGCAGTGGTCAGGAAAAATCGGTACCCGGTACCAGGTCCATAAAAGCCAACGCTGCAGCACTGTGATAATTGTTCTTGCGCCGAAGCAGCGCGGCCCCGCGCCTGGGCCCCTCACCCAGCAATGGAATCCGGCGCAATGCACGCTCTGCAGTAGCGATGGGTTCCGGAAGGATCGTTGCCATGGCGGTGTGCTGAATGACTTCGGCGAGCTGTTCGTCATCCGTAACGCCGGCAACATCGTGCCCTCCTACAGCCCCCATCCAGGTGGTGTGTCGGCCACGGTGGAGTACGCGGTCGCGGTGCTCGGCGTGACCGACATCGTGATCTGCGGCCATTCCGACTGCGGCGCGATGACGGCAGTTGCCAAGTGCACATGCATGGACCACCTGCCCGCCGTCAGCGGCTGGTTGCAACACGCCGAATCGGCCAAGGTGATCAACCAATCCCGGCCCCACGCGGATGAGGCGGCCAAAGTCAGTTCGATGGTGCGCGAGAATGTCATCGCCCAGCTGGCGAACATCCAGACTCATCCGAGCGTACGCCTGGCTCAGGAGAAAGGCCTGCTGAACCTGCATGGCTGGGTGTACGACATCGAGACCGGCTCGATCGATGCCCTGGATGGCGGCAGCCGCACGTTCGTGTCGCTGGCCGATCACCCGAGGACTTGCGCCGTGTATGGCAAGGCCGTCGAAGCCGCCTGAGCTCGACCGCAGCGATCGCCCAGGCAGCCGCTGCGGATATTTTTTAGCGTTTGACCGACAGATCGACCTGGGTCATGCGACTGCGAATGGTGAAGACACCATCGCCCGAAAGAATCGCGCTGCGCGCAAACAGGCGCCCGCTCTCCCAGTTCGACAAGCCCAGTTCCGGCTTGTTGAGTGCGTACTGACCATCGACCCAACGGGTGATCCCGTTGCCGACAAAGGGCGCGTTGACCGCGTTGTAGAAGCGTTCCTGTGTCGCGGCATCTTCACTGAGCAGCGACACGGTGAATTGCGGGCTGTAGCGGTTGAACAAGGCGATGGCGCTGTCCAGGTCGTCAACGATCTTCAGGCTGACCTCCGGGGTCTCTTCCCACTCCCACTCGCGACCCAGTTGATCTTCCGGCAAAGGTTCGGCCTGTGCTTCGGTGCGGTAGCCTTCGGCGCGGTAGACCTCGACGCTCGCGGTTTGCCAACCCGCCGGCAGGAACGATTCGCTGCCTTCCACGATGTGCAACTTGCAGCCCTGGCCACGAGACTGGCCAGCCTGTTGCAGCGCATCGAGAAACAACGGCACCAGCTCAGCGGCGCGATCGCGGTGGATCAGGCAGACGTTCAGGGTGTTGCAGACCTTACGGTCGAGGGAGTTGCGCACCACGGCGGCGAAGCGCGTGGCATCGGCATCCGTGTGGGCGATCAACCAGGCGCCACCGGTACCGTGCAGGCTGACGGCGGTGCCGGCCTGCTGCGCGATGCTGCCCAGTTGACTGACGGCGCGCCCCGAACCGCGGGCCACGGCCAAGGACAGGCGGCGGTCGGCGAACATTGCCCAACCGGCGGCGTGATTGACGCTTTCCACCAGCGACACCGCACCGGTCGGCAGGCCGGCGTCATTCAGCGCCGGGTCCAGTGCGTGGGTGACGATGGCCTGGGCCGTGCCCAACGCATCGCTACCAATGCGCAGCACCGCGGTGTTACCGGTGCGCAACACACCGGCGGCATCGGCGAAAACGTTCGGCCGGCCTTCGAAGACGAATGCGACGATGCCCAGCGGCGAGACCACTTGCTCGACTTTCCAGCCGTCGTGCTCGACGCAGCTGATGACTTTGCCACGGGTGGCCGACGCATCGCGCCATGCGCGCAGGCCTTTGATCATGTCGCGGCGCATGCGCTCATCGGCCAGCAAACGCGTGGTCGAACGGCCGCGGGCCTTGGCCCGTTCGATGTCGGCCTGGTTCGCAGCCTCGATCAAGGCCCAGCACTCAGGCGTCTCCAGACGTTGGGCGAACTCATCGAAGAAGGCGCTGATGGCCTGGTCCGACACCGTCGACAACGCCTTGAACGCCGCCTCGGCACGCTCGATCGCGACGGCCGCCGCTTGCTGGTCTGCCACCGGGATCAGCAACAGTTCACCGCTGACCTGCTCCACCAACAGGTGGTCACCGGGTTGAAAGCGAGCCGCCAGTTCGGGGCTGACCACGGTGACACGATTACCGGCGAAAGGGATCGGCGTGCCAGCGACTAGACGTTCGAGCGCAAGAGACATGAAGCGGTTACACCATGCAATGGGCGGGTGGAAAATGTATAGCAAAAGTCACTGAGCGTCACCCGCCCCCATATCCATAGAGCCAGCACCATTGCTGTGGGAGCGAGCCTGCTCGCGAAAGCGGTCTCACCGTTAACATTGATATCGACTGACAGCACCTCATCGTCGGAACGCTGCCCGGAGCCGGCTCGCTCCCACAGGGTTTGCGTTCAGGCCGGACGTTTTGCGCGAACTACGTATCAAAGTGTGTACAGCCCCGCCCCCGACACAACCCGCACTTAAATCCCCGCACAAACGACACAACGCAGATACACCCGGTTGATGAAATAAGCCTCAACGGGCAATCCCCCGCCCGACATCCCTGCCTCGAAGGAGATCAACCATGAGCGCCACTATTTCATCGGCCGTCAAAGGCCTGCACCTGAACCTTGACCGAGCCGGAAGCTGGATCGCGCCATTGACCCTGCGGGTGTTCCTTGCGTGGGAGTTCTTCGAGTCAGGCCTGGAGAAATTCAACGGCGAGAACTGGTTCGCCGACATCCAGGACCGTTTCCTGTTTCCGTTCAACCACCTGCCAGCCACCCTGAATTGGGAACTGTCGATGTGGGTAGAGCTGATCTGCGCCCTCGCCCTGCTGGTGGGCCTGGCCACGCGGTTCTCGGCAATCAGCCTGATCGTGGTGACCATTGTCGCGACCGCCGCGGTGCACTGGCCGGCCGACTGGTCGACCTTGAGCGAACTGGCCCAGGGTTACTCCATCAGCAACAAAGGTTTCGGCAACTTCAAGCTGCCGCTGATCTACCTCGCCGCCCTGGTGCCGCTGGTCCTGTCAGGCCCCGGCAAGTTCAGCCTCGATGCCTTGCTGGCCCGCTGTTTCTGGCGTCGCCATCAACACTGATACGTAACAGCATTGCATCTGCGGCTCGTTCTGCGCGCGAATGTCGCGGGCAGTGCTCGCCACCTGGTTGTACGTGGTGGTTACCCGTGCGTTGTTTGTCATCTGGCCCATGGAAGGCACGCCGGTGCGTTATGCAGACGATCCGTTGATCCGCTCACTGCTACTGTCCCTGACTGGCATCGGCGGCCCGGCGATTGTCGATGCGTTGCA
Source organism: Pseudomonas serbica (assembly GCF_028823535.1). Taxonomy (GTDB): domain Bacteria; phylum Pseudomonadota; class Gammaproteobacteria; order Pseudomonadales; family Pseudomonadaceae; genus Aquipseudomonas; species Aquipseudomonas serbica. The sequence goes on from NZ_JAQIYM010000016.1 coordinate 132,147, forward strand.
TGATGCGAAGTTTTGATCATTGCGCCTCTTCAGGGTCGCTTCGATGAAGCGACTGTCGCTTGCACCTGCGGGTCAGCCCAGGAAAACCGGTACACCGTCGCCGACACACCCGGATGACACTGCCCGTTATCGGCCTGCGCGCCGACAATCGACCATTGCGCCCGGGTGTTCTGCCCCAGTGCCCGTGCAGCCTCGGGTTTGAAGCAACGGCCCAGCACGTCGGCCGGCACCAGGGCATAGGCCTGCGGGTGTTCGCGCAACCATTGCGCCGCCCTTTCCACGGTGGAGTCGAGCATGCCGAAGTGTACGATCGGCTGACGGGCGAACAGCCAGTGCCCTTCGCTCCAGTTGACCAATACGAGGTCGGCGCCCTGGGTCAGGGTGTTGGCCTGTGCCATGAGCACTTGATTGGGATTGGTCCCGTCCCTGATCGGCTCGACAAAACCCCGGGCGAACCACAGCACGAACCAGGTGGCGACCAATGCCGGGAACACTCGCCGAAATCGCCGGCGCTGCCTGAACCAACGCTGCAGCAACCAGGGCACCAGCGGCGCCGCCACCAGCACCAGCCCCGGCAACGCCGGGTAAATGTACAACTTGCGCTTGCCGCTGCTGATGCAGAAAAACAGCACCACCAGCGCCACCCAGCCGAGCAACACCAGCACCCGGCCATCGCGTTTTTGCAGCTGACGGCGCCAGGCGGGCACCAGCCACGGCAAGACCAATACCAGCGGCAGCCAATACTGGGGAATGACGTTGGTAAAGAAGTACCAGAAAGGTTCACGGTGATGCCAGGCGGCGGCATAGCGTCCGGCGGTCTGGCGCAGGAGGATTTCCCGCGCATAGGCGATTTCGTCAGCGCTGCCATTGAGCGTTATGGACAAGGCCAGGGGCAGCAGCCAGACCGCAATCGCGGCCAGCATGAAGCCAAATCCGAGCAGCCACTTGCGCGCCTGCCCCGGCATCGCCACCACCCCCGGCCAGCCCTTGCGTAGCGCGTAGGCATAGGGGATCAGCAGCAACGCCGGAAGAAAGCCCACGCCTTTGGTGATCACGCCGATGCCCATCGCCGCGCAGCCCACATAGAACCAGCGCCAGGCCGGTCCGAGCAGCAGATGACGCGCCAGGCCGTACAAGCCCAGGGTCGTGAACAGAATCAGGAAACTGTCGATCTGCCCAGTGCGCAGGATGCTGTAGGTCTGGTAGGTCGCCAGGTACAACAGCGCTGCGATGCGCCCGATGCGCTGGGTCCACAACCGACGGCCAAGGTCGTAGACCATTGCCGTCACCGTTACCGCCGAAAACAGCCCTGGAATATACAACGCGATGTTGGGCATGCCGGTGAGCCAGACGAAGAACGCCACCGTCCACATGAAGATGGGCGGCTTGTCGCCGTAGATCTCACCGGCACGGTGCGGGATCAGCCATGAGCCGTTGTGCAGCATCTCCAGGGCCACACCGAGGAAGCGTTCTTCGTCCACATTCTGCGCCTGACGCCAGCCCAGACCGGCGCCGATCAACAGCAGGGCAAACAGCATCAGGCCCAGGCACTCGACCCTGGGCGACAACGATCTGCGCATCGGTTATTCCTTCAGGCTTTTGCTTTTGGCAATCAGTTGCAGATTGCGCAAATAGACGATGGCGCCAAAGGCCTGGCCGACGATAAAAACCGGGTCCTGGCGATAGATCGCGTAGGCGAACAGCAGCGTGCTGCCGACGATGCTCAAATACCAGAAGCTCACCGGAATCACGCTGCGTTTTTTGTATTCGCTGTACAGCCACTGCAAGACAAAGCGGCCGGTGAAGGCGATCTGGCCGGCGAAACCGATCACCAGCCACAAGGTTTCACGAGTCAGCATCATCCTTCGAACTCCTGGGCATGGGTGTGCAACCGCGTGCGCTTGATCAGCCACCAGACGCCGATCAGGTCAAGTACGCCCACCAGCGCGCGGTCGAGATTGCCGTACTTGGACACCCCGGCCGTGCGCGCGCGATGGTTGACCGGATGGACTATCATTCGGCCGTTGTGGCGCTGGATCAACGCCGGGATGAATCGATGCATGTGGTCGAAATACGGCAGGCGCAGAAACGCCGCGCGCTCGATCAGCTTCAAGCCGCAGCCGGTGTCCGGTGTGGAATCCTTGAGCAAGCGACGGCGCAGGCCGTTGGCAAAACGCGAAGCCCAGCGCTTGCTTGCGGTGTCGCGGCGGTTGACCCGGTGACCGGCCACCAGTTGCACGTCGCCCCTGCCCCGCTCGCCGCGCACCAGCGCGAGCATGCCGGGAATATCCGCCGGATCATTCTGGCCGTCGCCGTCGAGGGTCGCCAGCCATTGCCCGCGCGCTTCCCGTGCCGCGTGATAGAGCGATGTGCTCTGCCCCAGCGAGCGTTGGTGATGGAGGATGCGCAAGGCGCTCAGGCCGTTGTTTTTGATTTGTCGCAGCTCGTGCAAGGTGGCGTCGGTACTGCCATCGTCGACGACAATGATTTCATACGCTTCGTTGGCCAGCGCCTCGCGCACCTCTTCAAGCAGCGGCCTGAGATTGTTCGCTTCGTTCTTCGCCGGAATCAGTACCGATACAAATATGTCTTGGCTCATGGAGTCCCCTCGCCCTTCTGGGTTTACCGTTATCAGCGGCGAACGTTTCAAATCTGATAAAACTGCCGATACCACTGCACAAAGGCCCCGACACCGGTTTCAACCGACACCCGCGGGCGAAAGTCGATCCACGCTTGCAGCGCCGAGACATCGGCCCAGGTCTTGACCACATCACCGTCCTGCATCGGCATGAAATTGCGCCGGGCCTTTGTGCCCAATGCCGTTTCCAGGCACCTGATAAAATCCAGCAGCGCCATGGGCTCGCCGCGACCAATGTTGAACAGGCGGTTGCAACCCTGGCCAGGTACGTCCGCCACCGGCGGCCGTGTGCGCAGGCGGGCGATGCTTTCGACGATGTCGTCGATGTAGGTGAAGTCCCGCGCCATCTCGCCCTGGTTGTAGACGTCGATGGGCTGGCCGTTGAGGATCGCCTGGGTGAATTTGAACGGCGCCATGTCGGGCCGGCCCCAGGGCCCGTAGACGGTAAAGAAGCGCAGGCCACTGGCCTTCAAGCCGTACAGATGGCAGTAACTGTGGGCCAGCAGCTCATTGGCCCGCTTGGTGGCCGCGTACAACGAAACCGGGTAATCGACGGCATCTTCGACGCGAAAAGGCATGCTGCGGTTGCTGCCGTACACCGAACTGCTCGACGCATAGATCAGGTGTTCGGGGCGATGGTGCCGACAGGCTTCCAGCACATTGAGGAACCCCACCAGGTTCGACTGGCCATAGGCATCCGGTTGGTCCAGCGAATAACGCACGCCGGCCTGGGCTGCCAGGTGCACCACTTCGCTGAACCGCTGCTCGCGGAACAAATCCATCAAGGCCGGCTTGTCGACGATGTCCATTTTCAGGAAGCGAAAACCCGGCAGGGACTGCAGTTCCCTGAGGCGTGCCTGCTTGAGCGCGACATCGTAGTAGTCGTTGAGGTTGTCGATACCGACCACGTCATGACCGTCCTGGCACAAGCGCCTGGCCGTATGAAAGCCGATGAATCCGGCGGCGCCGGTGACGAGAACCGTCACGAGGCGTCCACTCGAGAGGAGGCACCGGGCGATGCCGTGTGACTGCTGATAAACCAGGCCTGCTTCATGTTCTGTTTCCGTTCATGACATTTCTAACGTGTTGCTCGGTCATGAAGCTTGTAAAACAGAAATATTGCAGTTTCGCTGGCGTCGATAAATTTCAGGGTTTTTCCTGCACAAACGCCACTACTTCGCATCCCCGCCATGGGGTTTGTAAAACTTGAACAAGCCGATGTTGGCGGTATTGATGTACTCCCTGGCCCAATCCGGTTTCACCGTGCGGTCATGAAAATACAGCGCCCCCTTGGTGCGATCCGGCAATTGCTTGTTCAGCGCCTTGCGTGCGATTTCCTTCGCCATCGCATAAGGCACCTCTTCCTGCACTGAGTCGGAACGACCGTCGCACCACCAGGAGAACTGGCAGTTCTTGCTCTGCGAACCCTGCTTGACCACACCGCACACGGTATCGGGAAAACCTTGGTGGCCAAGGCGGTTCATGACCACATTGGCCACCGCTTCCATGTCGATCGCGTTCTTGCCCTTGGCTTCCCAGTAGATCGAACGGGCGAGACAGGTGATGGCGTCATCCAGCGGCGCTTTCCCCACCGGGTCCACGGCCTGGACCTCGGGCTGGGTAATGGCTTCGGACCTGGATGCCGACGCGGGGCTGCTGTTTTGCGCGGCCTTATGCTCCAGTACCTCGGCTTTGTCTTCAGCGACTTTCTGTTTGTTCTCCTGGTCGGCGGCGAATGCCGGGATAGCGAGCAGGGTCAGAGCGAGGAAGGTGGCTATCCAGTCTTGGCGCATGGTCGGGCACTACTCTCTAGGCAGTATCGCTTCAGTGTAGTATTGAAATGATTGCACACGGCAGGCCAGATCCCGGAAAAAGGCATTGCGCTCAAGGGGGGCACTTCGCGCATCATGGGTGCAGTCAGCTCAAGGAGGATTTCCATGCATTTCCTGTCGTCCACTCTTCGCCTTGCCGGGTTTTCACTGGGTCTTGTCTTTGCCACCACCGCACTGGCGAGCGAAGAGTCGCAACTGATCGAATCGATCAACCTCTTCCGTGGCCAACTGCAACGTTGCGCCGGCCAGGTGTCATCGGAACTTCCGCCGTTGTCGGCCGACCCACGGCTGGTGCTGTCCGCTGCCAGCGTCGGCAACCTGCAACAGGCCATGGCCAGCGCCGGTTATCCGATGAAGAACGTGCAGGCGATCAGCCTGAACGGGCCGCGGGACGCGCCCTCGGCCATGAAAGCGATCCAGGAGAGTTTTTGCCAGATCGTGCTCGACCCGCAGTTCGTCGACGTCGGCGTCAGCCGCCAGGACCGCGAGTGGCGCATCGTCCTGGCCCGTCCCTTGTTGAGCGCACGCTTGGGCGATTCGCAGGCCGAAGGGCAAAAACTGCTGGCCGAACTCAACATCGCGCGCAGCCGCCCCCGCCAGTGCGGGGCGCAATCCTTCAACGCCACTACGCCGTTGACCTGGGACGCTATCCTGGCGAGCGCCGCCGAAACCCAGTCGCGCAGCATGGCCAACAACAACTATTTCGACCACAAGGATCGCGACGGCCGCACCCCAGGCGACCGCGCGGAGCTCGCGGGCTACGACTTCCAGCAGATCGGCGAAAACATCGCCGCCGGCCAGGACAGCGTGCGCAAGGTGGTCGACGGCTGGCTGGCCAGCCCCGGCCATTGCGCCAACCTGATGAATCCGCAGTTCCGCGACCTGGGCGCGGCGTATGCGGTCGATCCGAAGAGTGATGCGGGGATTTACTGGACGGTGATGTTTGGGGCGAAGCAGTAGTCGCCGGCTCCCCAGCGACTTGAGATGGAATTCTCCGTGACCTGATCCAGGCCATTGATCGTTTCACGGAGAAGCCCATAGGCGTGCGCTTTGAATATTGGCTAATTGCTGTTGATGACTAAAAAACAGTTCATCATAGAGCCCGTCGATCAGCCGGTTACTCATAGTGATTGGACGCCCTCGCCCGTTGTTCTTAGTCTGCGCTCAACACATCCGTTGACAGCGGACCCTTCATTCAAGTGCGAGCGGCGCCAAGCGAGGATTTCATGACGGAGCGAGTCTTGATCGATGGGTTCTCCCGGCGCGTGGATTATCTGCGCCTGTCGGTCACCGACCGCTGCGATTTCCGCTGCGTGTATTGCATGGCCGAGGACATGCAGTTCCTGCCGCGCCAACGGGTGTTGACGTTGGAAGAGATCTATCAGGTGGCGCAGAGCTTCGTCGCACTGGGCACGCGCAAGATCCGTCTGACCGGGGGCGAGCCGCTGATCCGCCCGGGCGTGGTGCAGCTGTGCGAGAAGATCGCCGCCCTGCCCGGCCTGCGTGAACTGTGCATGACCACCAATGGCTCGCAGTTGGCCAGGCTTGCCGCCCCCCTGTTCGAGGCCGGGGTCAAGCGCCTCAATATCAGCCTCGACTGCCTGGACCCGCAACGCTTTCGCGAGCTGACCCGGACCGGCGACCTGGCGCAGGTGATCAAGGGCATCGACGCCGCCAACAAGGCCGGCTTTCGCAATACCAAGCTCAACTGCGTGGTAATGAAGGGTCGCAACGATCACGAGATCAACGATCTGGTGAGCTTCGCCATCGACCGCAACCTCGACATCTCCTTTATCGAAGAAATGCCCTTGGGCCTCATCGATGAGCACAGCCGCGCGCAGTCCTTCTATTCCAGTGCCCAGGTTCGAGAGCGGATCGCCGAGCGCTACACGTTGATTGACTCCGCCGAGTCGACCCAGGGCCCTTCGCGCTACTGGCGCCTGGCCGAGGCGCCGCAGATTCGCCTGGGGTTCATTTCCCCCCACAGCCACAACTTCTGCGGCACCTGCAATCGGGTGCGGCTGACCGTCGAGGGTCGACTGCTGCTGTGCCTGGGCAACGAGCACTCTGTCGATCTCAAGGCCGTGTTGCGCAGTCACCCCGGACAACCGGAACGTCTGGAACTAGCCATTATCGAGGCCATGAAGCTCAAGCCTTATCGGCACACTTTCGAAGTGAACGACGAGGTCCAGGTCATTCGCTTCATGAACATGACAGGCGGCTGATAACCATGATCGTCAGGCCCAAGCCCAACCTGATCGGCGTCCTGACTTCGCTCAAGGGCTCGATCGCCAAGCGCATTGCCCTGCGCAGCCTCCAGTGGCGACTGGCTGCAACCGATGCCTAATGGCAACACCACCGATGTGAGTGGGCAGATTCTGCTGCAGGCAGGCCAGCAGTGCTCCTCACTCAACGAATCCGGGGCGATCAACGACTGGCGCTATCGTGCGCAATATCGAGCGCGACGTCCTCGCCGCACTGGGCGTGACGGAGCTGCCGCCAACGCTTGAGCCGGTGGATTTTGTGCTGAGTTGACACACAAAACCTGCAGGCTGCCGGTTCGAGCCCAGTACGCCGGTAGGCTCTACCCTGACAGGCGACTACCCAAAGCCCGGCGTCACGGCTAAAGTCACTGGCTCAAAGCGCCTCTGCAAGGAACATTCGCTTGAGCCCCACGCCCACCCCGAACACCCCGTCAGCACACACAAAGCCTGCAGCAATCAGCCTGCACGATGCATTTCGCTTCTGGCTCAAGCTCGGCTTCATCAGTTTCGGCGGGCCGGCGGGGCAGATTTCGATCATGCACCAGGAACTGGTCGAACGCCGGCGCTGGATCTCCGAGCGGCGATTCCTGCATGCGCTCAACTATTGCATGTTGCTGCCTGGCCCCGAGGCCCAGCAACTGGCGACCTACATCGGCTGGCTGATGCACCGGACCTGGGGTGGCGTGATCGCCGGAGGGTTGTTCGTGCTGCCGTCACTGTTCATCCTGATTGCCCTGTCGTGGGTGTACATCGCCTTCGGTGAGGTGCCGGCGGTGGCCGGGCTGTTTTACGGGATCAAGCCTGCCGTGACCGCCATCGTGCTGCAGGCGGCACATCGGATCGGCTCCCGGGCATTGAAAAACGGCTGGATGTGGGGCATTGCCGCCGCATCATTCGTGGCTATTTTCGCGCTCAACGTGCCGTTTCCGCTGATCGTGCTGGGGGCGGCCATCATCGGGTATTTTGGCGGGCGTCTGGCACCCGAACAGTTCCGCACCGGTGGCCACGGCGCTGCGCAAAAATCCTTCGGCGCGGCGGTGATCGATGACGACACACCGACGCCTGAACACGCCCGCTTCAGTCGCTGGAAATCACTGCGCCTGGCGCTCATTGGCGCGGTGTTGTGGACGCTGCCGATGGCCACGCTCACCGCCCTGTTCGGCTGGGAAGGCACGTTGACGCAGATGAGCTGGTTCTTTACCAAGGCGGCGTTGCTGACCTTCGGCGGTGCGTACGCGGTGCTGCCCTATGTGTACCAGGGCGCGGTCGGCCACTATGGATGGCTGACGCCGACGCAGATGATCGATGGCCTGGCGCTCGGCGAAACCACCCCCGGGCCACTGATCATGGTCGTTGCCTTCGTCGGTTTTATCGGCGGCTACGTGCATCAGGTGTTCGGTCCCGATCAGGCCTTTTTCGCCGGTGCGGTTGCCGCCATGCTGGTGACCTGGTTCACCTTCCTGCCTTCGTTCCTGTTCATTCTCGCCGGCGGCCCCTTGGTGGAATCGACGCACAACGAACTCAAATTCACCGCGCCGCTGACAGCGATCACGGCCGCTGTGGTCGGGGTGATTGTCAATCTGGCGTGCTTCTTTGGCTATCACGTACTGTGGCCCAAAGGCTTCGACGGTCACCTGGATTGGCCTTCGCTGCTGATCGCGATCGCGGCGGCCGTTGCCTTGCTGCGGTTCAAGCGTGGGGTGATCGAAGTGTTGTCCGGTTGCGCCTTGATCGGATTGGGCGTGCACCTGCTTCGCTGAAAACAGACGTTTACAGCGTTCACTTTCACCCCTAGTATCCAGTCACTGCGGATAGCTCGTTATCCGCCACCGACGATTTCCCCCTGCTGGAAACCTGAGTCATGAGCACCTCACCGTCAGAGCACCACTTGCTGGATGTCTCGATCCTGACCACACCTGTGTTGGTCGCGGACGGCATTGCCTCATGAAACGCATCGTCAACCTGCCCATGGCCCTTCGCCGCTCCAAACTGCGCCACTCCGCACGCCCGCCGGATAGCCCCCTGCTCGCCTGATCGCGTCCACGACGCGTCGAGCCCCCAGCTTTTCGCTATCGCTGCCAGCCCGCGGCGGGTCTTTATCCGTCGTCGTGCCCTGGCCTGAATCCGTGCGTCCGCGGGACGCCCACGTGAGTGACGAACCATGAAATTCGCAGCCCTTGAAGACGCCCAATCCTTTTTGGCGAACAACCCCGATATCGACATGATCGAGCTGTTCATTCTCGATGCCAACGGTGTGCCGCGCGGCAAGCTGTTGCACCGCGAGGAACTGCTGGCGGTGTATGAGAGCGGTCGCCCGCTGCCCAGCACCATTCTCGGCCTGACCCTGCAAGGCGATGACGTCGAGAACTCCGGGCTGGTCTGGGAGGTGGGCGACATCGACTGCCGCGCCTATCCGCTCGAAGGCAGCCTGGTGCGTTTGCCGTGGCGGCAGATTCCGACGGCGGCGGTGCAGGTCAGCATGCACCCGCAAGAAGGCATGCCGGCGAGCATCGCAGACCCGCGTCATCTGCTGATCAAGGTCATCGACCGCCTGCAAGCCGAGGGATACTACCCGGTGATGGCGTGCGAGCTGGAGTTCTATCTGCTGGATGCCAAGCGCGACCACAACGGTCGTCCGCAACCGGCGCTGGACGCGGACGGCGGTCGACCGCGACACACTCAGGTCTATGGCCTGCGCGAACTGGAGCAGATCGAACCCTTCCTCGCCGACCTCTATGCCGCGTGCAAACTCCATGGCATTCCGGCGCGCACGGCGATTTCCGAGTACGCCCCGGGGCAAGTGGAAATCACCCTGGAACATGGCGATGCCTTGCAGGCGATGGATCAGGCGGTGCGTTACAAACGACTGGTGAAGGCCGTGGCCCACAAGCACGGCATGCAAGCGACGTTCATGGCCAAACCCTTCGATCACCTGGCGGGCACCGGCATGCACATGCACGTCAGCATCGCCGACGCCGAAGGCCGCAACCTGTTCGCCTCCGAGGACCCCGCCGGCACCCCGCTGCTGCGCACGGCCATCGGCGGCATGCTCGCCAGCCTGCTCGATTCGCTGTTGCTGTTCTGCCCCAACGCTAACTCCTACCGGCGTTTCCAGGCCAACAGCTATGCGCCGCTGGCCCCGACCTGGGGCGTCGACAACCGCACCGTCAGCCTGCGTGTGCCCGGCGGCCCGGCCAACAGCCGGCACATCGAACACCGCATCTGCGGTGCCGACGCCAACCCGTACCTGGCCGCGGCGGCGATCCTGGCCGGCATCCATCGCGGCATCAGCGAGAACCTCGACCCTGGGGAACCGGTACAAGGCAACGGCTACGCGCAAGCCACGCAATTGCTGCCGACCGACTGGCTGACGTCACTGACGGCGCTGGAAAATTCGGTGTGGGCGCGGGACGCATTGGGCCAGGAATTCCTGGGGGTGTATCTGGCGGTCAAGCGTGCAGAGTATCGACAGTTCATGGCTGAAGTGGGTGAACAGGATTGGCGTTGGTATTTGACTGAGGCGTGAGCCTGTTAATCAGCCAACCCGCGCCCCTGTGGGAGCGAGCCTGCTCGCGAAAGCGGTGTATCAGTCACTACAAGTGCTGAATGTGCCGGCCTATTCGCGAGCAGGCTCGCTCCCACAAGGATCGCGCTGTCTGTCTACCTCTTTTCGCCTGGACATGAACATGACTCAACCACGCTGCAATTCCTACTACACCGCCACCCTCAACCACGAAACCGACTACCCCACCCTGCAAGGCCAGCACCGCGTCGACGTCGTCATCATCGGCGGCGGCTTCACCGGCGTCGCCACGGCGGTCGAACTGGCGGAAAAAGGCCTGAAGGTCGCCATCGTCGAAAGCCACAAGATCGGCTGGGGCGCCACCGGGCGCAACGGCGGCCAGGTCACTGGCAGCCTCTCGGGTGAAGAAGCGATGCGCAAACAGATGCGCCGCACCCTGGGCGAAGACGTCGATGACTTCATCTGGCACCTGCGCTGGCGCGGGCACCAGATCATCGAGCAGCGGGTGGAGAAATACGGCATCGCCTGCGACCTCAAGCACGGTCACCTGCACGCCGCGTACAAACCGGTGCACATGGACAGTTTGCGCAAGGACTACGACGAAGCGCTGCGCCGTGGCATGGGCGACGACGTCAGCCTGCTCGACCGCAGCCAGGTGCGCGACCTGCTGCAAAGCGACCTTTACCACGGCGCGATCAAGAACACCCGCAACATGCACCTGCACCCGCTCAACCTGTGCATCGGCGAAGCCCGCGCAGCGCAAAGCCTCGGCGCGTTGATCTTCGAAAACAGCGAAGTGCTGGAGATCATTCACGGCGACAAGCCAGGCATACGCACCGCCCACGGCCGCATCGACGCCAACCAGGTGCTGTTGGCCGGCGACGTCTATCACAAACTGGAACCGGGCAAGCTCAAGGGCAAGATCTTCCCGGCCATGGGCGGCATCGTCACCACCGCGCCGCTGGGTGACCTGGCCCAACAGATCAACCGCGAAGACCTGGCCGTCTATGACTGCCGCTTCGTACTCGACTATTACCGCCTGACCGCCGACGGCCGCCTGTTGTTCGGCGGTGGCGCCAACTACAGCGGCAAGGATTCGCGCGACATCGCCGCCGAGTTGCGCCCGTGCATCGAACAAACATTCCCGGCACTCAAAGGCGTGGCCATCGATTACCAGTGGAGCTGCGCGATGGGGATCGTGATCAACCGCATCCCGCAACTGGGCAAACTCTCGGACAACGTCTGGTACTGTCAGGGCTACTCCGGCCACGGCATCGCCACCACCCACATCATGGGCGAAATCATGGGCCGCGCGATCACCGGGCAGCTTGAAAACTTTGATACCTTCGCCGCCTGCCAACACATCCGCGTGCCCATGGGCGACCTGCTCGGCAACCCGATGCTGGCGGCGGGGATGTGGTATTACCAGATGCTGGAGCGGTTGCGATAGGTCTGCACAGATAGTTGGAACAACAAAAATCCAACTGTGGGAGCAAGCTCGCTCCCACAGTTTGTGTTTCCGTGAGACATAACGCTCAAGCCTCCACCTGCACCACCTCGATCCCCAACTTGCGGTAATCCTCGACGTTGCCCGTCGCCACATGCCGTTCCGTGATCAGCGTGTGCAGGCGCTCGCAAGGCGCCACCACGAACGGCTCCACCGCGCCCAGCTTGTCCGCCGTGGTGACTGCGATGACCTGCCTCGCGCTGTCGAGCATCGCCTGTTTCACCGGCACTTCATCGAAATGCAGGGAGCTGATACCGACTTGTGGATGAATCGCACAGACCCCGGTAAACAACAGGTCCGCCTTGATGCCTTCAAGCAAGCGCAGGGTTTCATGGCCGCTGGCCGACAGGGTCGCAGGGTTGAGTTGGCCCCCTGCCAGGATCACCTTGATGCCTTTGAATTCGGACAAGGTAATGGCCGTCATCGGCGACGCGGTCACCGCCGTGATGCAGATGTCCGAAGGCAACAACCGCGCGATCTGCAACGTGGTGGTGCCCGAGTCGAACATCACGATCTGGCCATTCTCGACCCGACTCGCCGCCAGCTGCGCCAGCCGGGTTTTGACTTCGTCGGTTTCGCTGATCCGGGTGAAGTAGTCCTTGCCCGTATCCTTGGGGCGCGGCAACGCCCCGCCATGCACCCGCTGCACCAGCCCGGCATTGTCCAGCTCCGCGAGATCCCGGCGAATGGTGTCCTCGGAAACCGCGAAATGCTGGCTCAATTCGGACGCCATGACCTTGCCGTCACGCTCCAGGATCAAGAGGATTTTCTGTCGGCGCAGATGAGGAAGCTCGGTTGCGGAATGCTGATCGTGCATGGTTCTGCCTGCTTGTGCATGAAGTTGCTGGTTTGCCGAGATTAGCCAAACAGTGCAGCAAACACAAACCCCAAGCCATGTATCAATTCTTTCGATCTTTCAAATCACCAAGGCGAATTTTTTATTTGCGTGCGACCTGTTCAAGATGAGCGCCATCACCCCTGTACCGGAAACAAACGTCATGAATATCAATTTCGCCTTTGCCTGCATGGTCGTCGTCTCGTTCACCATCGCCCTGGCGCACACCTGATCGCAAACAGCTCGCACTAAGTAATTGCCCCGTACAGAACGGTGCCTTCAGGCCCGTTCTCGCTTTTTTTAACTCATCGCTGTGATCGCTCGATGAGTTAAAACCACGCTTCTCAGAACAATGCCTATTGGCCACCGCTGGTCGACAAAACCCGCTGTAATTAAACCCTGCAAAATTTACTGATCTAGTCTGAGTGCAAGTTCGGCTGGAGCGCACTCCATGTCATTGACCGAAGAGCAAAAACCGCAGCGACGCAAGGAAATGCGCCTGTTTCTGTTTCTTGTCGTCTGCCTGTTTCCGCTACTTTCAGTCGCCATCGTCGGCGGTTACGGTTTCATCATTTGGTTTTTCCAGATGCTCTACGGCCCACCCGGACCACCCAACTAAAAGCCTTCCATCAGAGCCTGTTGGAGTCAGCCATGGACGAACCCCTGCACATAGCCAGCCTTGTGGTACTTGCCCGACCTGAACTGTTTGATGCCGTCAAAGCCAACCTGCGCCTATTGGACGGTGTGGAGTTACATCAGGAAAGTGCCGCCGGCAAACTGGTGGTAGTCCTCGAGGCCGTACACGAAAGCCAGATCCTGCAACGCATCGATCAAATCAACAATTTGCCGGGCGTGCTCAACGCCGCGCTGATCTATCACGAAATTCTCGATCCCGCGGGAGACATCCAATGAACATGTCGCGCCGAGCATTCGTCAAGGCCCAGGCGGCCGCCATCGCAGCGTCCGCAGCCGGCCTGCCGATCTTCACCACGGCCAGCAACCTGGTGACCGAGGCGGACATGGTCACCCTGGACTGGAACAAGGCGCCCTGCCGTTTCTGTGGCACCGGGTGCAGTGTGATGGTCGCGACCCGGGACAACCGAGTGGTCGCCACCCATGGCGACGTCAAGGCCGAAGTGAATCGCGGGTTGAACTGCGTGAAGGGCTATTTCCTGTCCAAGATCATGTACGGCGTTGACCGCCTGACTCAGCCGCTGCTGCGCATGACCAACGGGAAGTACGACAAGCAGGGCGAGTTCCAGCCGATCAGCTGGGACAAGGCTTTCGACATCATGGAAGAAAAATTCAAGCAGGCCCTGAAAAACAAGGGACCCGAATCGATCGGCATGTTCGGTTCGGGGCAATGGACGGTGTGGGAAGGTTATGCCGCCAACAAGCTCATGAAGGCCGGCTTTCGCAGCAACAACATCGACCCCAATGCCCGTCATTGCATGGCCTCGGCGGTGATGGGATTCATGCGCACCTTTGGCATGGATGAGCCGATGGGTTGCTACGACGACATCGAGGCCACCGACGCCTTTGTGCTGTGGGGCTCGAACATGGCGGAGATGCACCCGATCCTGTGGAGCCGGGTCACCGACCGGCGCCTGAGCTATCCGCACGTGAAAGTCGCGGTGTTGTCGACCTTCGAACACCGCAGCTTCGAACTGGCCGACATCCCCATGGTGTTCAAGCCGCAAACCGACCTGTTGATTCTCAACTACATCGCCAACCACATCATTGAAAGCGGCGCGGTCAATCAGGATTTCATCAGCAAGCACACACGCTTCGCCAAGGGCGCCGACGATATCGGCTACGGCTTGCGTGCCGATGATCCGCGGGAAAAACAGGCGAAGAATGCCGACAAGGCCAATACCTGGACGGACATGTCCTTCGAGCAGTTCGCCGCGTTCGTCAAACCCTACACCCTTGAACGCACTGCCAAAGAAACCGGGGTCGCACCCGAGCGCATCAAGGCCCTGGCCGATCTCTATGCCGATCCCAAGTGTAAAGTCGTGTCGTTCTGGACCATGGGCTTCAACCAGCACACCCGCGGGGTGTGGGCCAACAACCTGATCTACAACATTCATTTGCTCACGGGCAAGATCAGCGAACCGGGCAACAGCCCTTTCTCGTTGACCGGCCAACCGTCGGCCTGTGGCACCGCGCGCGAAGTCGGGACTTTCTCCCACCGCCTTCCCGCCGACATGGTGGTAACCAACCCGAAACACCGCGCCACCGCCGAAAAAATCTGGAAACTACCCACCGGCACCATTCAGGAGAAAGTCGGCTTTCATGCGGTACAACAAAGCCGCATGCTCAAGGACGGCGTACTTAACGTCTACTGGACCCAGGCCAGCAACAACATGCAGGCCGGGCCCAACATCATGCAGGAAGTCTTGCCGGGCTGGCGCAACCCGGAAAACTTCGTGATCGTCTCGGACGTCTACCCCACCGTTTCCGCCCAGGCCGCCGACCTGATCCTGCCCAGCGCCATGTGGGTGGAAAAAGAAGGCGCCTTTGGCAACGCCGAACGCCGCACGCAATTCTGGCATCAGTTGGTCAGCGCACCGGGGGACGCCAGGTCCGACCTATGGCAATTGGTGGAGTTTTCCAAGCGCTTCACCACCGATGAAACCTGGCCCGCCGAATTGCTGGCCAAGGCGCCGGAGTACAAGGGCAAAACCCTGTTCGAGGTGCTGTTCAAAAATGGCCAGGTGGACGAGTTTCCGGTGGAGCAGATCGAGTCCGGCTACAAGAACGATGAAGCCAAGGCCTTCGGTTTCTACCTGCAAAAGGGTCTGTTCGAAGAGTACGCCCAGTTTGGTCGCGGCCATGGCCACGACCTGGCGGCCTTCGATCGTTACCACACCGAGCGTGGCCTGCGCTGGCCTGTGGTTGACGGCAAAGAAACCCGCTGGCGTTACCGCGAGGGGCTCGACCCCTACGTGGAAACGGGCAGCGAAGTACAGTTCTACGGCTATCCGGACAAGAAGGCGATCATCTTCGCCCTGCCCTATGAGCCACCGGCCGAAGCTCCGGATGCCGACTACCCGTTCTGGCTGAGCACCGGCCGGGTCCTTGAACATTGGCACACGGGCACCATGACCCAACGGGTCGATGAACTCTACAAAGCCGTGCCGGACGCGCTGGTCTACATGCACCCCGAGGACGCCAGGGCCATGAAGGCACGCCGCGGCAGTGAAGTGAAACTGATCAGCCGGCGCGGCGAAATGCGTGCTCGCATCGAAACCCGCGGGCGCAACAAACCGCCACGCGGCCTGGTGTTCGTGCCGTTTTTCGATGCCAACAAGCTGATCAACAAGGTCACGCTCGACGCCACCGACCCGATCTCCAAGCAGACCGATTACAAGAAATGCGCCATACGCATCGAGTTGATCAGCGTGGCTTGAGGAGAACCGCCATGACTTTTCGCATCCTGCCGTTGTTCCTGCTCGCCGTGATGGGCGCGGTGATCGCCGCCGAGGTCGACTACCCACTGGATGCACCGGGCCCGGACGGACGCCGGCCCGGCGGCACCCTGACGCAAAACGCGCCTGCGCCACCACTGGCCGAGGATGAAAACAAGGACCTCAAGCGCGAGCGCAATTATCCTGACCAACCGCCAACCATCCCCCACAGTATTCGCGGCTATCAGATCGACAGGAACGGCAATAAATGCCTGTCCTGTCACAGCCGGGCCAACAGCCCACGCAGCCAGGCGACGATGATCAGCATCACCCACTACATGGACCGCGACGGCCAGGCGCTGGCGGCTGTCTCACCGCGTCGCTACTTCTGCAACCAATGCCATGTGCCGCAAAAAGATGTGCTGCCGCTGGTGGGCAACAGCTTCGAGACCATCGACAAAATCCTGCAAGACGACGCCAACGCGGCGCAGAAACCTTGAGGAGGCGCCATGAAAGCACTGTTCGCCCTGCTTAAGGACTACTGGGGCATCCTGTGTCGGCCGAGTGTGTATTTCAGCCTGGGTTTTTTGACACTGGGCGGTTTTATCGCCGGGATCATTTTCTGGGGGGGATTCAACACGGCACTGGAACTGACGAACACCGAGAAATTCTGCATTTCCTGCCACGAGATGCGCGATAACGTGTTTGTCGAACTGCAGGACACCATCCACTACACCAACCGCTCGGGCGTGCGTGCGAGTTGCCCGGATTGTCACGTGCCCCATGAATGGACCCACAAGATCGCACGTAAGATGCAGGCATCGAAGGAGGTCTGGGGCAAACTGTTCGGCACCATCGACACCCGCGACAAGTTCCTCACCCTGCGCCGTGAACTGGCGGAACATGAATGGGCCAGGCTCAAGGCCAACGATTCGCGCGAATGCCGCAACTGCCACAACTTCGAGTTCATGGACTTTACCCGCCAGGGCAAACGTGCGGCGGCCATGCACTCGACCTCACTGGCCAAGGGAGAGGCAACCTGCATCGACTGCCACAAGGGCATTGCGCACAAGCTACCCGATATGAGCGGCGTCAAAGGCTGGTAGCTGTTCAGTTGCTCGCGACATGAACCACATGGCTAGCCGTCACCAGTGACTTCAACGACGCATCGAACTGTTTCAACGCATTCACCTGCAACACCGTTTGCTGATTGATCTGCGCGGCAATCTGCGGCGCGGCCTTGCCATGCACCCACACCGAGGGCATCTGCTCGGCACGTGAACCTGCAGCCTGGCCGATGTATTGCAGGTTCGCATCGTAGAACTTGGCCACGAACCGCGCTTCAACCTGATTGTTGCGTTTCGACACCAGGCGACTGTAGGTGTCGAGCATCACCACCACATCCGGATGCGCCTGCAGCGCCGCATCAAGGCTGTCGTATACCGTCACCGCCGCGAACTCTTTGTGCAACGATGCCAGCAACCATCCGATCGCCCGTTGCGGATCGGAACTGTCGACGAACGCCTGGCTGATCCGCGAATCCAGCCCGGGGTTCTGCGCCCCCTTCACCGCCACATCGTGGTAGCTCTCCAGGTATTGCTGGGTATTGAGGGTGTTTTGGGTGTAGAGCACCGCCACTGTTTGCGAGTGTTGCAAACGGGTGGCGCTGTCTGCAATCGACGGGAAGTGACAGGTCGCATCGGCAGCAATGGCCGGTGCAGTGGCAGCGATGCCACCGCTGAATACGGCGACAAAAGCCAGCAGGGTCGAGAGTCTCATCGCGCTTATTCCTTCAATGGCGAGATCGGTATCACGCTATCTTCCTCCCTTGGTGGAAAAACTGAACTTGCATTGCTTGATGATGGGTATCGAGCAAATGAATGGTTGCTATGACGGCACCTGCTCGCCGGGTTTTCCGCAGGCACCGACCTGAGGCACCAGATGAATATCGACACGCCGGTTGGCCGCGCGCCCTGCTTCGCTGTCGTTGCTGGCGATTGGCTGGCTGTCGGCAAAACCCTGCACAGCGAAGCAACTGTCGGGAATATCTCCCATCCGCTGCATCCAGCTGCGCACCGCTGAAGCGCGAGCATGGGACAACTGCAAATTCTGCTCGGCATTGCCCTTGGCATCGCTGTGCCCGGCGATGACGATCAACCAGTCAGGTTGGGCCTTGATGTCGACCAGGGCACTGATCAAGACCTTGGTCGAGCCGGGCTTGAGCTCGGCACTCCCGGGGGCGAACAGGGACAGGCTGTCCAAACGTACGGGCTCGGGCACCACGGCTGGCGTCTGGAAGACACTGGTGAGGCGATTCACGCCCTCCTTGCCCGGGTTCGCCAGCCAGGTTGTCCATACGACACCCGCAGCCAAGGTAATTGTCGCGGCAGCCGCGAACAGCCAAGGGACAACATGATGCCTCCTTCTCTGCTGACCGCCCGCCAGCACCACAGGCATCGGTGGTGTCGGCAGGACCACCACCGGCATCACCTGGGGCGGTTGCGGCAGTCTCGTGGATAACGCCACCGCGTCGAACAGCCCATGGGATTGCCCATGGCTCTGGGCGTGGCTCTGTGCAAGTCGCTGCAGCAGGCTATCGACTTGCTGGCGCAGAGCGTGCAAGGAGCCCGGCGGGGGCTGCCCCTCTTGACCCAGTCGTGCATGCAGGCGCTCCAGCCCAGCGCCCAATTGGGCAATGGCAGGCAGACTCCAGTGTTGCAGCTCCAGGCTGCGCAACAGGGGCTGCAGGCGCGCGAACAACCAAGCCAGGATGTCCAGGCGCGCCGGCTCCATCGCGGGCCACAGGGTCGGCCATTCGCAGACCAGCGCCTCGGTCAGCGCTATACCCTGAGTCATGCCCTCGAGGCCATGACGGTGACTACGGGCCAGTACGAAAGCCGCGGCTGTTTGCAACTCCGCACCGTTGTGCTGGAACAACGCCAGGCACAACTGCTCCACCTTGGCCCAATCCACATCCGGGCAGGCCGGATGACTCAGTCTGGCCAATTCCTCCCGCAGCACCTTGAACTCACTGAAGGCACTTGGATCACCGCCGAGCCTGATTCGCATTTCAAACAACGCTGTCATCGCGCATTCCTTTTGTTAACCAATTCCCGACATCGACAGGTAGTGCTGGCGCTTCAAGTGACGCACCAGGACATTGCCACCTGGCGTCAGGCTGGTGCCGAAGGTCACACGCCGCCCCCCTATGAGTTGCACCTCGAGGCTGTACTCCAGATGACCCGGTCGGGTCTGGGGCAAGAGCTCGATGTCAATCGTGGCCACCCGCGGCTCGTACTTGGCCAGGGTGTCGGCCATGGCACTCATCAGTCCATGCGCCGATCCGGGCAGGCCCTGGAGGATCTGACCCATGTCCGGCAAACCATAATCGGGCAGATGCTCGAGCGCGCCGGCCCGGCTGTTGAGGATGCGGCGCAGGTTGTCCAGCACCGAGAGCGTGCACTGATCCTCTTCGGCGACCTGATGCAGGTCCAGTTCGCCGTCGAAGTTCTGCAGGAGTGTCTCGTACAGGGAGGGATTGAGATCGCCCATCCGTTACTCCTTGGCCAGCGGGCGCAGGGTAAGGCGGTTGCCCCCCAGCTCGATCACCCGCACCCGGTCCGGGTCGAGGTCATCGCGGGCCAGGGTCAGGCGCCAGCTATCGGTCCGGCTATCGAACTCCCGGAACAAGGCAACCACGGCAACGTAGCGTGCCTGCTTGTCCAAGGGGATGTTCAGTTGCGCGCCCTCGTCGGGCTTGATCACCAGGGTTCGCTTGTCCAGCAGGTCGACACTCAGCACGCGCTCATCATGGCTGAGCAAGCTGTCGTAGTTCGCCCTTTCCAGCGCCTTGCGGTCGCGCAGTTGATACACCCGCACCAGGGTCGGCACGGATAACGCATTCATGTCGATCCCGGCGGTGTTCAGTGCCGCGCGCCCGCTGAGGTCCAGGCGCAGTGTTTTCACTTGTTTGTAGAAAATCGCCTCGGTGGTCGAGGTCGTTGCGTCTGTCACGCTCTGGGTCACCCCGCATCCGCCGAGCACTACACCGAACGCGGCGATAGCCAATGATTTAGAAACGGTACGCGACATACTTTATCTCCCTTTCCCGGGGGTTGTCCTGCAGGCCTTGATAGCGGCCCAGGTTGATCGTGACGGTGGTGCTTTCGCCGGCCTGCCAGGCATCGCTGCCCAGGCCCAGCACCCCGGTCATGCCCAGCAAAATCTGCGCTCGTCCCAACAGCGGTGTCGGCAGGCTGTGCAGGGGCAACGACAGCTGCAGCTTTGCAGTGCAGCGCCAGCCCAGATACACGCGCAGCAATGCCCGCAGATCGTTGTACAACTGGCCACCCGGCAGCCAGCCACGTGCCTCGTGCCGGTCTTCGGTGAACAGCGCCAGGTGCAGTTGACTGTTTGCGTCGTAGGCGACACAGCCCAAGGGTGTGCCCTGGGACAGTCGCACCGGCTGTGTCGGGGACAGCCTCGCCGGTTGCGCCAATAGCACTTTGCGCGGCCAGTGGGGAGTCACCTGTGTACGGGTTTCGGGGGCCAGCAGCTTGACCAGCGCAGCGATGCCTTCGGCGTTGCGGGTGGGCAGGCGCATTACGCTGAGCAAGGCAAGGAAGCGCGATATCGGCGTGCCAACCTGCCTGGCCGTTCCGGGAATGCCCAGGCCAATCAGCCCCAACAGGCATTGCGAAGTCGCATCCGAGCCGCCGGCTTCGAAGGTTGCCGGATAGGAGTACTTGCGCCATATCCGGTAGAACTGGGTAAAGATCCGGTGGTTGAAAATGTCCAGGAAGGCTTCAAGCGCCTCGTGCCCCTCCCGTCGTTGGGCGATATCGTCCAGAAAAGCCGTCGGCAATGGCGAGTCCACACCGTACAGACCCAGCAGGCGCGTGCGCACTGTGGCCGGACGCCCAGGGTGTTTGTCGTCGGTTTCAATCGCCTTCAATTCACCGGCAGGGAAACCCATGCCGGGGTCTGGTCGAAAACGTACCGGGTCATCCGCCGGCGACGTTGTGCTGCCCAGTGGCGGGTGGTCGGGCAACGCCCGTTCGAGCAACTGGCAGAAGCGATACAGATCGGCTTCGGCCACCCGCCCCTGCAGTGCCTCGAGCAGACCGCCGGCTTTCAGCCGGGAATACGCTGACTGTGGTTCTCGTTCCATCGCAGGCACTTCCCAGAAGGTTGAAGGATCAGCGTGAGCTGGTTGTAGAGGTGGATGTCGGCGTAGAGGCCGAAGAACCGATTGAGCATTTCGCCGAACAGGCTGATGTCGCCCTCTGCGCTGAAGCCGTTGGCGTCCAGGGTGACTTCGATATCCACCCCGCGCAGCAGAAAGCCCTTTTCGAAGCGCTGCACCAGGTGGTGGCCGACCTCGACAATCGCGGCCAGGCGACGCCGGTTCAACTCACTGCCCGTCCAGTCGTACAGCGCCAGCGTGCCGCGCAGCACTTCAGCGTTGTCGAGCATCGGCAGGAAATTCGAACCGAGATGGCTCAGCACCCGCCAGTGGAAGCGGTCGCGGTTGGGCGGATAACACGGCAAGGTCGGCGCACACAGGTTGCGCACTCGCAAGTCGACCTCGATGGATTGCACCGGCGTGTCGAGCAAGGTGCCTTGCAGGGCCTTGCGCGGCAGCTGGCCGTGGGTGCCAGTCAAGCGCAACGACAGGCTTTCGCTGGTGTCGAGTCGATCCTGATCGAAACCTTCGCCCCCCAGGATCAGCCAGGTGTCATGCAGGCCATTGGGGCCGCGCTTGAGTCGTGTATGGAAATAACGCTCGGGCGCTTCGTCACGCAACATGCCGCCCTTGTGACGAAAGCTGGTGAACGGCACGTATTCGTGGCGCACGGCACTCTTTGACGCAGTGACCCGATCCACCGAGTAGATTTCCGTATGACCGTCCTGCAAACGCATGGGACGAAGCAGGTAATCGGTTTGCAAGGGCGCCAAGGTCATGGGGTCGGACTCCAGCGTGAACAGGTTGATCACCGGTACGCAATTGAGGCGAATGTGCTCGGCGTTCGGCGTGAACGCTTGGGGCAACGGCTCGCTCAGCACCACCTCGAGTTCGAACCAGGGGGTATTCGGTGCCAGCTCCACCTGTTCGAGCCCGCAGAGGGTCACGAACATGAACTTCTCGCGAAAGGTGAAATACTCAAGCAGCAACTGATAGCCGCTGAAGGCACTGTCGCCTTTGGGCCACAATCGATCCTCATCGGCAAACCCCTTGGGCGAAAAATAACCCTCCAGCAGAGAGCGGCCCGCCTGGTCAGGCAGGCGTACATACAAGGCTTGAGCATTCAGGGTCAGCGCCTGATGCAGCGCACTGGCCAGTGCGGCATCGGCATTGAGGTACAACGGCAGGCGGCTCAGGTCGATCTCGCTGCAGTCGGCCATTGCCCCGCAAGTAAAGCGCAGTCGCAACAGCGAGCGACCGTCCGGTTCATAAGCCATCTGCACCGTTTCCAGCGCCAGCGGCTGTAATGTCAGGTCCTGAGTCGTGGTGTAGCGGCAACGGGTACGCAGCGGACCGATGGGTTGCGACAACACTTCGAAGCCGCTGGCGATCCGCTGGCTGCGCTTCATCTGTGCGAGCTCAGGCATCAGCTCGACAATCGAGAGCGATGGAATGGTGCGCAGGTAATGCGGCCAGAGCAGGCTGACCAGGCCTTCGGTCAGCTCCGGCAGGTCATCGTCGAGTTTTTCCCGCAGCCGCCCCATCAGGAAGGCAAAACCTTCAAACAGGCGCTCCACATAGGGGTCGCGCGCGCCCGACTTGTCCAGGTTCAGTTGGGCCGCCCGGTCCGGAAAGGCCTCCGCGAACTCCTTGCCGGCCTCGCGCAGGTAGCGCATCTCGGCGTCGAAATATTGCAGTGTCAGATTGTCGATGCTCACAGTAAGAATCCTGATAAAAGAGGTTTAGCCACAAAGTACTGCGGCACGTACCGGGTCGACCGCCACCAGCGCTGCCAGCAGCGCCTCCATCCGCCGGGCCAAGGTGGGCTTGTCCGCGTCATTGCGTTGAGCCTTCAAGCGCAACAGCTTGAGCAGGCGCGCCTTGACCTCGAAACTCAGTTCCGATTCCCATTCCGCCAGCCCATGGCGTTGCCCGCTGGCATCCAGTTCGCCCAGCAGGTGAATGGCCAGTTCGCTCTTGCCGTATTGCTCGGCCACCCGTGCCATCAGCAGGCGCAACAGCCAGCGCTGGCGACCGGTATGGATGCCCGGGCGTGCGGCCAGCCAGGCCAGTGAGTGTTCGACGCCGTCGCTGTCGGCCTGGGCCAGGGCTTCACCTTCGAGTGACAGGATCTCGGGGTCTGCGCCGGTCGCCGCAACGGGCGGCGCCGACAGCCATTGCTGAGGGCGATTGCCACAGACGTGCTGGCCGATCCACTCGCGGGTGGTCTCGTCCGCCAGGGGCGACCCGTCGCTCCAGCACAATGCCTCCAGCCCCGGCAATCGCTCGAGGAACATGCCCAGGTCGCGCTTGGCAATGTCGGCCCAGCTGTCCTGTGGCGCAGGCTGCTTGCTCAGTGCCTGGTAGTGGTACCACTGCAGATCCAGCCAGAAATGGTTCACGCCTTCGGCGAAAATCCGCTCCACCAGATCCAACAGTTCATTGAAGCTCTGTTGCAGATGCAGGCGCTTGAGTTGTGCCCGGTATTCGCCACGGGGTGGTGTCAGGCGAGTCTTGCCGCTGGCATCCTGGAGCGGAGCTTCATGCACGGTGTCCCAGCGCAGGCTTTTCATCAGTCGATGCGCCGCCAACCAACCCTGGGGCTGCTCGCGCAGATAACCGGCCAACGCCCGGCCGCTATCCAGCAGGTCGCGCCCTGACTTGATGGCCGTGGGGTCGGGGGCGGCCGTTCGGGTGTTCGTCTCAAAGCTGGCGCTGTTCTGCGGGACCAGCGCGTCGACCCCGCCGGACTGCGCCAGCCGCGCAGACAACGCGGCATACAGCGCACCGAGGGCGGGACGCTGATCCTGTGGCCAGGCAGCCAGCCCGTGCGCCAGCCAGGCCAGCGCCGCCACCGTACGCTCGGCCTCGTTCTTCACCACTTCGGGGTACCGCGACAGGGTGTCGAGCACTTTGCTGCTCGCCAGCCACTCCAGCGCCATCTTGCGGCTGTTGGGACGCGCAGGCAGCACCTGGACGGCGTAGCGTTCCAGCATTGCGGCCAACAGGTTCAGGCCGTCGGCCAAACCCGCTTCGCCATCCCTGTGCAAGCGTGCCCATATGTAATAAGTGACCACCCGCAAATCCTTGCAGGATCCGGCCAGCAGGGTCTGCGCCAGCTCGATGACCTGTTCGACATCGGCCCCGGACAGTTTGTTGACCTCCTCACGCATGCGCTGGAAATCATCATCGCAGGCCGGGTCTTCTCCTACGGGCAAGTCCGCGCCGATCGGCTGCAACCAGGATTGCCAGTGCCCTGCCTGCGCCCGGGCAAGGCCCAGGCCATCGCGCTCCCCCAGGCAACGTTCGATCAATCTGTCCAGGCTCATTCAAACCTTCCGTTCAGTGCATAGGGCACGGCTTTTTCGTCCTTGCCGAGAAAGATCTGCGC
>NZ_JAQIYM010000017.1 GCF_028823535.1 Pseudomonas serbica
TCAGGGCAAGACCACGACGACCGACTATGTGTACAACCTGGCCAGTCATGCCCGTACCGGTGAAGTCGTGCTGCAAACCGTCAGCACCCTGATCGGGTTTGATGACACTTCGCAGCTGCCGGAGCAGCCCGGTATCCCGAAAAAATCGGTGCGTAACGTCATCACTCGGCAACACGCTCTACACAGTGGCCTGACGTTACGTGATCAGGACGACAACCAGCTGGTGATTGACTACGAGTATGACCGGCTAGGTCGGGTCATCCGGGAAATCGCCGCGCCAGCCACCGCCTATGAGGCCATTCGTACCTTTACCTATCGGATCCAGCCAGGCCAACAGGCCGAGCAGTCCGTGACGGACGTCAAAGGTGTGCAAATACGCACCCTGGTTGACGGGCTCAACCGCGTCGTGCACGAAGAACTGATCAACAGTGATCCGACTGACCCGGAGCGGGTTATCCGTACCTACAGCGCCCGGTACAACGCTCGCGGGCAGTTGGTCCAGGACACAGTGTATGACTGGTGGGCGCTCGACGGTGTGATGGACGAACGGGCCATGACCACCCGTTATCGCTACGACGACTGGGGTCAGACATCACGTGTGACAGGGCCGGACGGTGTGGTGACTGTCACCGAGAACGACCCGATCAAACTTGAGCAGCGCAGTTGGCGGGAAAGCTCCACGGGCGAACCCCGTATCAGTGAGCGCAATCTGACCACGCTTAATCTGTTTGAAAAGCCGGTGAAGATCCAACAACTCGACGCCCGGCAAAACGTTGTCGCCGAGCGTGAGTATTTTTATAACGGCCTGGGAAATTGCGTTATGCAGTTTGACGAAGTCGGCGAACAAACATTGTTTGAGTACGATGCGTGGTCGAGGCTGCTGACCACTACGCTCCCCGACGGAACACTGGTCAATCAACGCTATGCCCAACACAGTCCCGCCTCGCTGCCCGTAGACCTGCAGGTAACGCCCAACAATTCATCCGAAAAACCATTCCTGGCAGGCCAGCAACAGTTTGATGGCCTCAGTCGACTCGAAGCGCTTCACGTTGGCTACCGTACATTGCGCTACGAATATAAGGAGGGGCTATCACAGCCGAGTCGACACCTGACCGCCAAGGGCAAGGAGATACACTACGAATACCAGTTGGGTCTGACCGGCCGGCCGGTGGGGATCGTCGACGAGAATGAGCAGGTCAACTTCACCTACGACGTACACAGCGCACAACTGCTCCAGTCGCAGAACACACAGGGCCGGTACGAATTCGACTATGACAAAAGCGGCCGTCTGCTGGGTGAGCGCTGGATCGAGGCCGGCCAGAGTTGGGAAACCCGTTATACCAGCACCCCCAGCGGACGCCCCTTGAGCCGTGATGATATGAACGGTCTGAACACGACCTATGGGTATAACGAATTTGGCCAGGTTGAGTCGATTCAACAGGGGCAATTGCGCGGGCAGTTCAGCTACAACAACCTGGGGCAGCTGCAGTCCCTCTACAATCAGGACCTGAGCGCGGACACCTCCGTACGGACAGAACGGGAGTATGACGAACACGGCCGTGAAACCCTGCGCACCCTCACGCCGTCGGGGCATCCGACACAAACCTTGCGTCTGACCTACTGCCTCGACAGCAAGCTGGCGACCCGGCAGTTGCGCGAGGACGGTCGTTTGTTGCTGCAAGAATCCTACACTTACGATTCCCGTGGACGGCTTCAACAATACAACTGTTCAGGCGATTCGTTACCCCGAGATCGCTATGGCAATGAAATCACCAAGCAGTTGTTTGCCTTCGATGCACTGGACAACGTCACTCACGCCTGGACTGATTTCAAGGACGGCAGTTCGGATGAAATGAGCTGTGAGTTTGCAGAGTCGGACCCCTGCCAACTGGTGAAAGTCACCCATTCTCACCTCGACTACCTAAAAGAGTTCCCTTGGGGTATCGAGTTGAGTTACGACGAAGATGGTCACCTGGAGCGCGATGAACGAGGGCACACCCTCAACTATGACGTTCAAGGCCGCTTGCTTGGTGTGACCACCATGAGCGGCGACCCGATCAGCCGTTATCGCTATGACGGTCACAATCAGTTGTTGGGGGTTAAACACGGCTTCGGTAGCGAGACCTTGCGTTTTTATCAGGACGATCGCGTGAGCAGCACCCGGCAAGGCGATACCCGCATCAATTATTTTTACGGCAACGAGCAACTCATGGGGCAGCAGACGGTGGGCGACGACGCTCAGACACTGCTGTTTCTGACCGACAGCAAAAACAGTGTCGTGGGTGAAAGCCAGGAGCAGGCACTGCGAATGGCGGTGTACAACGCCTATGGCGAACGCTACAGCGCAAAGCCCATGCAGAGCCCGCTCGGTTTCAATGGCGAGCCACGCGACGAAATCAATGACTGGTACTTGCTGGGTAAGGGCTACCGGGCCTACAACCCTCACCTGCGGCGCTTTCACAGCCCTGACTCGTTCAGCCCTTTCGGCGCGGGCGGGGTCAATCCGTATGTGTATTGCCTGAGTGATCCCATCAACTATGTCGACCCCACCGGGCACGAGGCGTTGTGGCAGTACAGCTATCTGCCGAGGAAACGCGACGCGGGGGCGATGGCCTGGATCGGTATCGGCATCGGACTGGTGTTTACCGTCGCCTCGGCCGGCACCCTGGCACCGGCGGCCGCTGCGATTGCAGCCGGTGCGAGCGCTGCGGCCGTGGCCTCGGGACTATTAACCATCTCTTCGTTTATTGCCAGCTCTATCAGCGTGGGGACCGGGGTCGCAGCGATTGTGACGGGGGATGAAACGCTGGGGAAGGTCAGTGCGTTTTCTGGCTTCACGGCGGCGGGCACGGGGGCGACATCGTCTGTGGTTGGGCGGTTTGCAGCGAAGGGTCTCAAGGCTGGAGCCTCAACAAATGTGGGTAAACTTGACAGTGGATCTGCAATGAAAATGTCAAGGGCTAACTTAGCCAAAAAAACCTCTGCCGTTAATCCTGGAAAATCGACCTTCGCTGATGATCTTGTCAGTGGAGCGCCGATCAGTATTCCAAGACCCGTTGGAGGACGAGAACCTAATTGGGTGACAGACATTCTAAGCGATAAATTCCGAAACTACCTGGACCCGACGGCTCCCCGAGCAACTGAACCAGCCTGGGTCAGGTTAAGCGCTGACGCCATCAAAAATAATCAAATCCCGAGAGCGAGGACAGGCAGAAATTATATAAATACAGTTACAACAAGTAATCCATCTGACAACCCACGAGACCTGGCACTGGCCGAACTATATTAATCATTCCGGGCTCCACCACTCCCATAAATCGTGGTGGAGCTCGAAAGCAGGATGATTCGAGTTATTGCAAACATCCACTCAATATCCTCCCTATTTAGCTACTTGCCTTCTCCATCATCTTCATCCCGCGCCAAAAATTGAGAGTTCTCTCATACCCCCCCTCCGTACCACACCTCCATAATCCCTTCTGAAACAGAGCAACATTCTCATTCAAAGGAACCGCAACATGAAGAAATTATTATTAGCCTTACCACTCGGCCTGGCACTCACTGTGGTCAGTCAAGCGTCATTCGCCTTTACCGGGACCATCAACTTCCAGGGCCGGATCGACAGCGTCACCTGCCCCATCGAAGTGATTGACCCGGTCACCGGTGCACCTGGCGGCCCAATCCTCATTGGCTACAACTACACCAAAGACTTCCCCACCGTGGGCAGCGAAAGCGTCGGTAAAACGTTCCAGCTGAAACTGACCCCGGGCGGCGGCTGCACCGTACCACCGGGTAGCACGGCTGCGACGGTCACCTTCAGTTCGGTACACGGCGGCGTCGGACCGGGTAACGAGCTATACGGACTCAAACCACTGACGGGCGTTGCCGAGGGCATTGCTGTAGCGATCAAGGATAATATGGGCGCTCTGATCCCCAATGGCGCCGCTTCGAAGCAATACCCGATTTCCATCACTGACCCAAGCACAATGGCCTTTCACGTCGTTTACAAGTCGTACTTGCCAGCGGCCAATATAGCCGCAGGCCCTGCCGAAGCCGACGTCAACTTCACCGTCAACATTATTTAACTCTCGCACGCGTTCGGTAACCACCAGGAAGTTCTCCGCTTCCTGGTCTTCCACGACCCCAATGGCCACAAGGTCAGTCGGGAACGTTGTTCAAGGAACCTATACATGCCAGGTATATTTCAACGGCACTTGCGCGCCAGAGCAGCCCGTACTGCCTGTGCGTTATTCATCCTGCAATTCATTTACTTACCCGCGAGCGAGGCTGCGCTAACGCTCAGTGGCACACGTATTGTCTTTGACGGCGACAAACGCAATGTTTCATTGACCGTCAGCAATCCCAGCGACCGTGTGTTTGCAGTACAAACCTGGATTAACACCGACGCTGACGATCAAACAACAGCTGTTCCGTTCATTGCGACGCCCGCATTGTTTCGACTTAATGCAGGAAAAGAGCAACAAGTTCAGATCAATGGCCTGCCCAATAATTTGCCGCGCGATCGTGAGTCACTGTTCTATTTCAACACCCAGGAAATACCTCAGGTCAATACAAATACTGGCAACCAGCTCAACTTTGCCTTGCGCACCCGAATCAAGTTTTTTTACCGCCCACAGGAACTGAAGGACAACCCGATTGACCGGCTGAAAGACCTCAGCTGGTCAATAAAAAAGATAGATAACCAAGACCATCTGATCGTGACCAATCCGGGTCCGTTCCATGTGTCATTCATTCGTATCGAAGTCATCGACAGCCGTCAGACCGTCGCGCTGGATAACACGGCCATGCTCTCGCCACTGTCCAGTCAGCACTATGACCTTCGCGGTATCAAACCCGGACAGGGACTGAACGTGGTGTTTTCAGCGATCACTGACTACGGCGGCTTTACCCAGCCTGTTACTCAACCCATCAGCCTTGGCTTTTGAGTGTTTGGCACCCATGCTTTTTGCCCGGAACATGACCATGTTTTTTCTGACCAGGCGGTTTAGTCCATGCTACCGGCCGCACCTCTTTCAACTCTTTATCATCAGCAGCGGCAGTGGCCTGTTATTGCAAACTGACTCGGTACAGGCCAGTGAAGCCATCGATTTCCAATCCACCTTCATGCGACAGCTCGACAGCCACCCCAGCGATGCGGGTGCCCTGGCGCTGAATGCGCTCGCTGACGGTGCCGATTTTGGACCGGGTCGTTATCTGGTACGCATTCATGTCAATCAGCGTTATTTCGATCAGCGCGAAATCGACTTCGTGGCGACTCCCGACAACGCAGAACTATCCCCCTGCCTGTCATATCGCCTGCTCGAGGACATGGGGGTCAAGCTCGACAGCCTTCCCGAGCAGAAAGCCACGCCTTCCATGTGTATCGATATAGGCCCGCTCATTCCCGGGGCCACCGCCGATTTCGAGACCAGCCGATTGCTGTTGTCGATATCCATTCCGCAGATTGCGATGCGTCGAGATGCGCTCAACCAAGTCGACCCGCAGCTTTGGGATTACGGCATCAATGCGGCGTTCATCAGCTATCAGGCCTCCGCCCAACAAGGGCATAACGCAAACACCGGGCATTCCAGCAGCCAGGACCTGTACCTCAACAGCGGCCTTAATCTGGGGGCTTGGCGTTTGCGCAGCAATAACGCGTTTCGCCACGACAACCAAGGCCAACGCGAATGGACTCGGGCGTACACCTATGCCCAGCGAGACGTGCCCGGCACCCACTCGCAACTGACTGTCGGTGAAACCATCACCCCGGGCGACGTCTTCCGCAGCTTACCCATCAAAGGTGTGCAAGTGGCCTCGGACATGGAGATGCTGCCCGATACGTTACAGAGCTATGCGCCGATCATACGCGGCGTGGCACAGACACGGGCCAGGCTGGAAGTCCGCCAGAATGGCTATCCGATCTACTCGACCTATGTCAGTGCAGGCCCCTATGAAATCGACGACCTCAGCATCGGTGGCGGCAGCGGCGAACTGGACGTCATCCTGACCGAGGCCGACGGACAGGTCAGGCGATTCACGCAATCCTATTCGACACTCAGTAACTTGCTGCGCGAAGGCGTCTGGCGTTATAGCACCGGCGTGGGCCGGTACAATCCCCCTGATGCGTCCCTGGAGGACCCATTACTCTGGCACGGGACGCTGGCGCTGGGTGTGAGCGCAGACTCGACACTGTACGGCGGTCTGCTGGCCAGCGATTTTTACCGGGCAGGCTCATTGGGAGTCGCCCGGGATATCGGCAGGTTTGGGGCGCTGTCGTTTGATGTGACGCAATCGCGCGCCGACACCGATGCCAACCAGAACGATTCGAACGTCCAAGGCATGAGCTATGCCCTGAAGTACGGAAAGACCTTCGAAACACGTACCAACCTGCGCTTTGCCGGCTATCGCTATTCAACGCAAGGTTACCGTGATTTCGACGAGGTGCTGCGAGAGCGAAGTCACGATTCACGCTTTCATGGAAGCCGGCGCAGTCGCCTGGAAGCGGCCGTCTATCAGAACGTCGGGAGCTCGAGTTCCGTGAGCCTGACGCTGTCTCATGAAGACTTCTGGCGCACCGACTATCAGCAACGTCAGTTCCAGTTCCAGTTCAATACACAACATAAAAACGTCAGCTACAACCTGTACGCCTCGCAATCGCTGAAAGACTCCGGTGTTAATGATCGGCAGATCAGTTTTGGCCTGTCTCTGCCGCTGAACTTTGGACGGTCGGCGACCGCGACCTTCGATGTCAGAGAAAGCCAAGGGCAGTTCAGTCAACGCGCAAGCGTTTCCGGCAGTGCCGACCAATACCGCATGAACTACCGTGCATCAATCGCCAATAACACCAGCAACCAGCAAACCGCAGATTTTTCGGTGGGCTACCAGACGCCTGCTGCTACCGTCGGTGCCGGCATCACCCAAGGGACGCAGTACAACAGCTCGTCTTTGAATGTCAGCGGAGCACTGTTGTTGCATGAAGGTGGCCTGGAGACGGGCCCCTATCTGGGTGAAACCACAGGCCTGATTCACGTTCCGGGCATCGAGAATGTCGGGGTTCTTAACGCGACGGCCGCTAAAACCAATGAGCGTGGCTACGCCATGATTCCGTATTTGCGGCCTTATCGTATCAACCGGGTAACGCTCGACAGCAGCCAGCTTGATCCCAACGTTGAAATCGAGAACGGCATCGCCCATGTCGTGCCGCGCCGAGGTGCGGTGGTGAGGGCCGACTTTATCGCACACCGGGTACAACGACTGATCATTACCACTCGCGACAGACGAGGCGCCCCCCTGCCGTTCGGTGCGCAGGTCACTGACGCCCAAGGTCAACCACTCGGGATAGTCGGGCAGGCGGGCCAATTCATGCTGGGAACAACCAATGGCGTTCAAACACTGCAGGTGCGGTGGGGTGAAAAATCAACCGAGCAATGCCAGCTGCACCTGAATACGGACAGTCTGCCTGAAGAGCAAGGCTACCGAATGCAGGAATTGCCTTGCGTCTGATTGAGACAAGGCGACTTATTCAAAGCCGGTGCTCTGTAACGCTATCGGCCCGTGTACCTCAGGGTGAATTATGATTTCGAGTAAACACATGTTCGTTGGCTTGGCCATGGTGGTGGCCAGTCCTCTTATTCCGTTGAGCTTCGCCCACGCTAATACCTGTGAATGGAAAGACAGCAACCCCGGCCCTATTCCTTACAACATCAACATAGGTACTCACTATGTACCCAGGGATGTCCCACGCAGCACGCCCATTGGCCCGGTGGATAGACGCCATGTGCAAAACGGAGGTGGACTGGCGATTGACTGCCTCACTGTAGGCCCCCGAATCGACTTCAAGGCACGCAATCATGAGCCCATAGTGCCCGGGAACTTTGTAATAAACGGCGAAGACTCGACCGGGAAAATTATCAAGACCAATATCGACGGGGTCGGGGTGAGGGTCAAACTGGGCGAACCCTACACGACTGGCTGGACACCTGTGGGCGCCAGTGTAGCGGTGCCATACGATGCTTTCATCGAAAGGTACATGCCAAACGTGCTTTCTCATTCGCTGTTGATGCCCAATATCACACTGGTAAAAACCGGGGACATTGACCCCGGCGAGCATATATTGAATGTTTCCAATCTGCTCAGCGGAGAGTTTACGGGTGTCGGTACCGCCTTCTATCTGTCCTTGACCGGCAAGGTCATCCAGGCGGAATGCACGGTATCGACCAACCCGGTCAGCGCCGACCCGGTGGATCTTGGAGCGTGGAATCTCTCGGACTTCACCGCTATCGGACACACCACGGATGCACAGCCATTCAGTATTACCCTTAACTCATGCGTGACGGATGCTCGATTGCCCGCGCAAACCGTTACGTACGCCCATATCCGTCTGGACCCTACCGCCGGCTCTACCCTTTACGACGCCTCTGCAGGTCAGTTCACCCTGGGCACAGGCTCGACAGCCAAGGGCGTCGTTCTTCAAATACTGCATGACGACGAGACCGCGATAACGCTAGCCAGTGAAGTGAAACTCAAGCCCATCAATCCTGGGACTACGACCTTGCTTTTCAAGGCCCGTCTTTACCAAACAGCGCCTCCAGCATCAGGCCAGTTGGAACCCGGCCTGGTCAAAGGCTCGCTGAATTTCACCATCACTTATCTATGAGCCCGTCGTGTTCATCATCCGAGCAGTTGCATGTCTTGAGTGGGGAAAAGGAGATAGGAATCTCCCCCATCAAAGCTGACACTGACATGCACGGCAAAGATGCTGTTAATTCTCACCCCCTGCAGGAAAGTCTTTGGCAACATCGCTCTATTGACGCCCGTCACCACGGGATAAGCGCTGCGAATGTACTCCTCACGGCTGTTGGAGTCGGTCAACCAGATGTTAATCAGTTGCGTCTGCGCCTGATAAACCCAAGGCTGCAACACCAGGGGCGTACCGTCATCCGGAACGCTAGCGAGCTTGAGTTTGAGTGGGGTGCCTCGTGCGGCCAGAGGGCAATCGATAGGCGGATTAAAGTCTTGCACGGCGATAGGTTTGACCGTCAGTTTTAAAGGATCCGATGGTTCAGGTCTGGACCCGGCGGTATCCACGGTATAAATGATTTCAACGATACGGCCCGCACCTATATTGGGGGGAATAGCCTTGGCCGGTATTAAAAACTCCGACTTGTTCGACGGGTTTGGCAGCAAGGCATGATGAGACCCCTCCTCACCGTTCCCCTTCCAGAATACCTCCCGCTTGAATTCTTTATCCTCGTCCTCCTGCTTGGGAATGACGACGGTCACGCCTGAAACGCCATACAACCTTGGATCAAGCACACCTGTGCCTGGGCCATTTTGTGCTTCCTTTACGGTGGGGTGCTTGCGCAACGGGGGCGGTTGAATGTTGACCTGCAATCGTACATTCGCCGATGGGAGCGATTCGTTACCGGCCCGATCACGCACCCGATAAGTGGCATAGCGCGGACCATTACCGCGATCGCGGAGCATCTGCCCGCTGAAGGTCAGCATCAAGGGGTTACCGATGTCGGATAACTCCAGGGTCAAGGTGTCCACCTCGTTCACGCTGTCGGGGAACTCTTCCCAATACCACGTGATGACATCTCCGACTTTTGGTTCAGAGTAGACGGGAAGTCTTGCCAGCACTCGATCCTGGTTTTCCGGCCTGGCGAGATAAAAGGCGTCAATTTCTTTTGGCGGGGGGCTGACCTCAGGAGGGAAAATCAATTGGCTGTCAGCGTTGAGCAACGTCGCTTGTTTATCGATGGTGACCGTGTACGGAAATGATCGAGCCGCAACGCCAAGATAGTTGGTCATGATGAAACTGATTGTGTGCTTGCCCTGAGGCAAATTATCCGCACTGATCTCGACGAAGTAATCACCCGGGTCCATGGGTACGTTCCATTTCCCGAAGCCGATTTCGTTCTTTTCGTCATCATCCAGAAAAACACTGACACTCTCGACACCTGGCTTCGGTTCCACTTCGTACCAGGGTTTGAATTCGACTCTCAGCGGCTTGTTCGGGTCGGCCCAGGCCGAACGATGTAACAGGTTGATTTCACCCCCCGGTATATCGGGCAATGGCGCCGGCTTTGTCCAGGGTGCGGTCATTGAGGGGTCGAGCTGATTAATGGACCTCGTTGCTGACATTTCATGTTCTCCGTCACTGAAAATCGGACACGCAGAGGCAATAGCCCGCGTGCCGGCCAATCCTGATGAACATTCAAAGCTGCGCGATGAAGTGCGCCAAGACCAAGCCAGGCGCCACTTGCTTCAAGTACAATTACCAGAGGTATCGCAACCCAAAGTTGGCACCCCACGGCTGTTCGATCTTGTCGCCATTGCTGTAGTCGAAATCGGCATGAATCGAAACTTTGTCAGTCAGCGTCATGGCCACACCGGCACCCAACTCCCCACGGGAACCCGAGAGGTTGTTGTTGAAGGTGTTGTCGTTGACCTTCACTTCATTGTTGTTGGCGAACTCGTGCACATAAGCGGCGCGAATATAGGGCTGCACCACCTTGTCATCCCACTTGAAGTTACGCCCGGCGGTGGCCCCGGCCTTGGCCAACAGTGAATGGGTGCGACTGCCTTCGGCGGACAAACCGTTATCCAGGTCATAATCCTCGCCCTGAATAATCACACCCGACAGTTGGGTAAAAGGTTCAACAAAATAGTCATCGGCCAGTTTGATATGACGGCCAAACTCCAGGGAGGCACCGACGCCATTGCTGTCGTAATTGCCCTTGGTTTTCTTGCCGTCGCTCAGTTGTACATCGGACTCGTTCTGGAAACGGTTGAACTTGAGCACGCCATCGAAGTAGTAGCCGGTCGGCTCATCCAGCCAGGTGGTGTAGGCGCCCAGGGAATAGCTGTCAATGGTGCCGCTAGTACCACGGCTCAAGTCCAGGTCGGACTTGCTGTAACCCCCCAGCACACCGACCAGCCACTGCCCGTCACCCATCTGCAACGGCGCATCGGCACCGAACGACAGGCCTTGCTGGACTTGCTGGTAAGCGACGCCCGAACTGGCGTTGACGTCGAATTTGTTGCCGTAGGCACGAATCCAGCCACCAGCCTTGCCGTGGTCCATGCGAACTTCACCCATACGGCTGCGCAGGGTGCTGAGTTCGCCATACCAGGCGGTCGGCGCCGCATTGAACAACGCGATCACCGACTGGGTTCCCGGGCTGATCACACGGGAGGCGGTATCGAGATACCAGTCGTTGCTGCCATGTTGGATCAGGTCGTAAGAAAAGGCGCCCAAATCCACAGCGCCACCGGCCAGCGAAAACGTCGCATCACCGGACCCGATGTGGACAACCGGAATAGCCCCTGCACCCCGAGGCTCCGAGCCGCTGGAGTCAATCGCAACAGTGTGATTGCCAGTGGCCGCCCCGGCAACGGTCAGGGTATCGACCTGGCCGGTCTGGAAGTCGGTGTGCATGAAGAACGTACCGCCAGTGCCCGACAGCGTTTCCACGTTTAACTTGAAGAATTCGCCCGGGTTGCCGAACTGGATACCACCGCCGTTCATGATCAGGTTTTGTACCTCGCCATCACCGACCATGACCCAACGAGCATTGCTGTTGATTCCCAGGTTTTGCACATTTTGCAGGCGACCGGTCAGGGTGGCGGAGTCCTCCAGCTGCACATTGGCAGTGCTGTTTCCGTCCGCGACGATATCGCCCACTAATGTGCTGCTGCCGACTCGCAAATTGCCTTCGGCACCATTGCGCACGTCCATCAGGGTGCCATTGCCGGCTGTCAGGGTTGTGCCATTGAGCACCGAGATATTGGCCTGGACCGGACCCACCTCCAGGGTGTCGATGAGAATTGCCGGGCCATTGCGGCCTTCGACCTTCGAGTGATTCAAGGTCAACGTCGCGGGCGCGTTGACCAAGGGATCGCTATTGATTTCGATCCCGCTGGCGTTACCCGTGATTGTGCTGTCTGTAGCCGTGATCGTTCCGCCGAATATATTCAAACCCATCGCTTTGGCACCAGTGACCTCCGTGCGCAACAGTGTCAAGTTGCTTAAGCCAGTGATTGTGGCGCCGGATGTCCCGCCATTGATAAAGCTGTCGCTCACTATTGCGGTGGAGCCTTGAGTGGCCGTGGCATTACGACTGACCGCCAGGCCGTTCCGATCACTGGTGATATGGGTGTTCGCAGATATGTCCGCTCGCCCCGCATTCAACAGAACGCCAGTGGCACCCGTTGCCTGTACGGTACTGCCCTGCATGTTCAAGGTCGAATTATTGACCACGATTTGACGGGTCAGGGCGCCATTGGCATTCAAGGTCGACGCTCCATTGAGCACGTAGTTATCCTGCTTCGTGTTGGCGTCAATCGCCAGGACCTCTCCGGGCACCAGAACTCTTGCGTAACCCAAATCGCAAAACAGCAACAACGGCGCAACGGAAAAAATTTTTAAAGCACGAGACAGTGGATGCAACTTGAACAATTGACCTTTAGACATAAAGACACCATTGGCGAGCGAGGATAGAGAGCGGCGCAGGCTATAGATCGATGCTCCTGTCGTATGTAGGACTTATCCGACAGATACTTCGGAAACATAAGAGTCAGGTGCCAGTAAACGCGCGTCAGCGCGACGCGCATTTACTGGCTGGCGTTATTTGCAGATGTGCGTGTTCAAGGGTTTGGAGCAGGCGGAATGTTGCAACTCCCTTCGCCCTGTGACAAACCGACTTCGGTGTTGGTGGGATCTGATGAGGCGGGTTTACCCGTGATGGTGTAAGTCACTTCGCCCTTGCCTAACGGCAATGTTTTCGACCAGGTGGGCAGCACGTGCGTGGCGTAGGGTTCGATGAGCCAGACAATCCCGTCTCTAGCCTGCGCGTCGGTGATGTCGGTGAACGTGCGTTTTTTCTCGGCTGAAGTCACCTCGGTCGGGTTATCAAAATCCGTGTAGGCCTTCCACACAACGTTGACTTCATCGCCTTCCTTGAGCAGGCCGCTGGGTGGAATTCTGTACTCAATGCCGTACGTTGTTTTTCCGGCATCCCAGCGTAATGAATTACAGGTCACGATCCCGGCCGAATTGGTATGCAAAGGCACAGCTTCCGGCAAGGTGAAAACCAGGAAATCGATCTTGACCGACGTACGCGGGTCGGGCTCTTGCGGGTTGACGTGGGCAGGGTTGGTCAGCACATACCAGACCGGCAGGGTCGCACTGGGGCCCTCGTCGCGGATCACGTCCCAGTCGAGCGGAATCTCGATTGTGTCCCCCACCGTGTCGTCGGCGACATCGATGACATAGGGATCACCAATAGGTGTTCCGTTCCACATGACCTGATAGGAATCACCGTTTTTCAGCGGCGCGATGAGTTCTATTTTTGCATTAATGTCCTCGTCTTCATCAGTGTCGATCAATACGTCATCGACCCCCGACTTGCCCACAATCGTGACCTTCTCCAGCTTCGAATTGCCGGGTAGCGGGGTCGGGTTGTCCGGCCCCGCGACAGAAAGGTTGCATTTCACCGTTTCGATGTCCGAGGCAAAAGGCTCTACACCACGCAGCACCGTGTAGCTCAGCGGAATGTCTACAACCCCCGTCGCGCTGCCATAGGCGGAAAGAATCATGTCCCATGGCACAAAGATATCGATCCCGTTGGCGGGGTTAGCGCCGACAGGTGTCCCGGGTTTAAGCTCCTGATCTTTCCACTTGATAACAAGGGTGTCGGTGGACTTGCCATTAGTGACGTGCGGTACATTGACCAAAACGCCGCCATTCACAATGTCTTCACGAAGCAACTCACCGCCGGTGGGGTCCGCCGCCGTGGGTTTGGGCAGTGGCTTGGGCGGTAACGGCCCAAGCGCCACAGACATAAGTTCATACAGAGACAGCGCACTGATGTTGCCGGCCTTGTCGATGAGGACGTAGCCACCACAGCACAGGCCGTCCCCTGCCGCGATGAATTTGTCTTTAGGAATTCTTACCTTCTCGCCAGGCGCAATTGACTCCGGACCGATCAGGTCAATATCGCCAGGGTCCTCGGGCAGCTCACCTTTCAACCAGCCGAAGGCGACTTGAGCGTCGAGTAGGTCGCCGGTCCACATCGGAATAGTGGCCTCAAGAAAATCATTCGTGCCAAACGTTGCATCGGTGATGGGAGCGGTGACCGCAAACACCATTTTGGCCGGAGGTGTCGCGCCATTGGGCGGGACCTTGTCGATATGGATGGGTACGCGTCCCGAGTAATCGGTCACACCAAGATAGTTTTCATGCTCGTATCTGAGGTCGAAGGCACCTTCGTTTTCGGTCTTCAGAAAGAACGTGCTGAGGATGGTAAATACCAGAGGCACCCAAGTATCGCCACCTGTAAAGGATTGTTCCGGGGGAAGCGTCGTCCATTCGTTGCTGCCCCAGCGCGTAATCTGAAGCCTGACGGTGTCGGTACGTCCATTGGGTGGGAGCGCGCCGTTCCATGCGGTGATCGTGGTTTTTTGATCTGCGTTAAGTGCTGCCCTGGGAATCAGCCCCGTTGGATTCCCGGTCATCACAAAATGCGAAACGTCCGGGTCCTGGACCACCAGCGGCTGTGTCCCGCCGAATGTGGGTTCGCCGGAAGCAAGCTTGCGCTCTTTTTTATCTGAACCAGCCATGTTGTCGCTCTCCGTATGCACTACCGGCGCCCAGGACTTTCCATGGCGCTTCAGTTCGAAAAGCAGACCGAATACTGCCGGGCACTACCCAAACGCATCCCGTCGTTCTGCGCTGGGGAGAAGTAGACAGCTTTTTTAGCAACTGCGTAACTGTCAAAGTTGACAGGTACCTGCAGACTTTCGCGTTGTGGAGACGGCGTGAACCCGGTCCTTAAACATCGGCGAAGAGCGTTTGTTTAAAAGCGCTGAGGGTTACTTCATGAAAGCTACAAGACCTTGCGTCATTGCCTACGGTTACGCCAGAATCCGCCGGCTTGTGCGCCTTGGGGCCGCCCGGTAACTTGATTCGTGTCACTGCCCATCAGTGATCGGGTTTAGCAGCCCATGGTGATACGAAGCGCATTTGCATTCCAGACAGTCAGGTCATTTCGTTGCCTGCACTTCATGGTAGCTGTGCGCAGGGCGCCTTCGGGCGCGCCGGTTTCGTGTCTCCCCGGTCTGCTAACCTGCGCACAGCTGCCACCCTTCGTTTAGCAGCGACTCGGTGACGGCTCCACGTTCTTGGAGCACGAAATATGATAAAGCCTTCACCCAACCCGCCGGACACCGATCCGGTCTCTCCGTACGAACCCGATTCAAACAAACTCAACGACGCTGCCGAACGCGCCCTCGACTTTCACTTCCCCTCGACCGCCGACATCAAAGCCACGCCGCGTACACCCAGCACCCTGTTTACCGTCGACCCGCAGGCCACGACCGAAACCTTGATGGTTTACCTGGTCGAGACACTCGCTTCGGTCGATGTGATGGTCCATCACTTGGTGGATCTTCTGGACGGTGGATCACGCAACGCCCTGCTGGGCATTTCCAACAGCATCATGCTGGCGGAGATCACGGCGAACCGGGTGCTGGATCAAGTCGATCCGCCTGAGTAACGAGCGCTTCGCAAACCCTGTAGCAGCTGCCGCAGGCTGCGTTCGAGCGCGAAGCGGTCGCCTGACGGTCTGTCTAAACGGCTGCTACGCAGCCGGACGCAGCCTTCGGCAGCTGCTACAGGGATAGCGGTAGATGTCAGAGTGTGCGGGCGGCCATCCGCCAGACCCGGGCGATGTCTGTCGCCCGCTCTTGCAACAAGCGCGGCGCTTGGGCGCAGGCCTGTTCCAGTGTCATCGGCCCGCTCGCCAGGGCAAACGCGGCATCGACGCCGTGGCCATACAGTTGTTGATAGTCCTCACCCAAGGTACCGGCGATGACGATCACCGGCACACCGTGTTGTTTGGCAATCCTTGCGACGCCAAACGGTGTTTTTCCGCGCAAGGTTTGTGCGTCGAAACGGCCTTCGCCGGTGATCACCAGATCGGCATTTTCGATCTGCTCTGCCAAGCCCACCAGTTCCGCCACCACATCCACCCCGGACTGGAATTGCGCGCCTAGAAACGCCTTGGCGGCAAACCCCAACCCGCCTGCCGCACCACTGCCCGCTTCGTCGCGCATGTCTTTTTTCAAGACCTTCGCGCAGTGATCGGCAAAGTGCCCGAGGGCCCGATCCAGTTGCTCCACCTGCGCAGGCGTTGCACCTTTTTGCGGACCGAAAACCGCCGACGCACCGTGGGGGCCACACAGTGGATTGTCGACGTCGGCGGCGATGTCGAAACGCACCGTGGCCAGACGCGGATCGATGCCGTCGAGATCGATGCGGGCCAGTTGCGCCAGTGCCAGGCCGCCGGGTTCAAGTGCCTGGCCCTGCGCGTCGAGAAGCCTCACGCCCAAGGCTTGCATGGCCCCGGCGCCGCCGTCGTTGGTGGCGCTGCCGCCAATCGCCAGAATCACCCGCTGCGCTCCGGCATTGAGTGCTGCACGAATCAGTTCACCGGTGCCAAAGGTGCTGCTGATGCAGGCATCGCGGCGCTCGACCGGAAGCGATTGCAACCCGCTGGCTTCGGCCATTTCGATGATTGCGGTGTGGCTGTCGGGCAACCAGCCCCACGTCGCAGTGACCGTTTCGCCCAGTGGTCCGCACACCTCGGCCTGGTGCCGTTCGCCACCGCAAGCCGCGAGCACCGCCGCGACGGTGCCCTCACCGCCGTCGGCCATCGGGCATCTGATCAACTGTGCATCGGGCCAAACTTCAGCCAGACCGCGTGCAATCGCGTCCGCTACGTCTTGAGCACTGAGGCTGTCCTTGAACGAATCGGGGGCAATGACGATTTTCATACGAGTTCTCCAGTTCCAATGCGCTCATGCTGTCAGCCGATATAAACAATAACGCCGGTCTGTTGCACAAGTGGCATGGAGGAATATTGTTCATTCTCACAAAACCCGAGACAGAGACGATAAGTCCCGGATCGGCGTTGATTGTCTGTGCGCCATCGCGAGCAGGCGCGCTCCCACAATTTTGATTCGGGATGTTTGATATTTCAGGTTGCCCCACGCCGCCGTTCTGGTATTTGATTGAAAGCCCTTCCAACCGGCAAAAGGATTTCCTCATGAGCTACCGCACGCTGGGTCAATCGGGTTTGCAGGTGTCCACCCTGACCCTGGGCACCATGATGTTCGGCGAACAGACCAGCACCGAAGATTCCCTGCGGATCATCGACAAGGCCTGGGACCAGGGCATCAATTTCATCGACACCGCCGACGTCTACACAGGCGGGCGCTCGGAAGAAATCGTCGGTGAAGCGATCGCCGGCAACCGCCACGAATGGGTGCTGGCGACCAAGGTCGGTTTCGGCCCGGCCGACGGTGTGCCGAACCGCAGCGGCTTGAGCCGCAAGCATGTATTCAATGGCATCGACGCCAGCCTGACGCGCCTGGGTACCGACTATCTCGACATCTATTACCTGCACCGCGAAGACCACAACACGCCGCTTGCGGTCACGGTGTCGGCGATTGGCGATCTGATTCGCCAGGGCAAGATCCGCTATTGGGGGCTGTCGAACTATCGTGGCTGGCGCATCGCCGAGGTGATTCGCGTGGCCGACAAGCTCGGTGTCGACCGGCCGGTGATCAGCCAGCCGCTGTACAACATCGTCAACCGCCAGGCTGAAACCGAGCAGATCACCGCCGCGCAAAATTATGGCCTCGGTGTGGTGCCTTACAGCCCTCTGGCCCGCGGTGTGCTCAGTGGCAAATATGCGCCGGACGTGAAGCCCGACGCCAACAGCCGCGCGGGACGTGCGGACAAACGCATCCTGGAAACCGAATGGCGCGTGGAGTCCTTGCGCATCGCCCAGCAGATCCAGCAATACACCCAGGAACGCGGTGTGGGCATCGTCGAATTTGCGATCGCCTGGGTGCTGAACAACAGCGCCGTAACCTCGGCCATCGTCGGGCCGCGCACCGAAGCACAGTGGGACGCCTACACCAAGGCGCAGGCGGTGAAGATTACCGCAGAGGATGAAGCATTTATCGATTCCCTGGTGACGCCGGGGCATGCGTCGACCCCGGGGTTCAATGATGTGAGCCATTTCGTGTCCGGCCGTAAGCCGCATGACGCAATGTTGTAAATATTGATCATCCGGCCAATATTCAGCACAAAAACCACGTATCCTCCGCAGCCCGTTTTATGTACAACCTCGCGAGGACAGCTTGTCAAAAGGTATCGCTTTATCGGTTTCAGCCTCTGTGTTGTTTGCCGTCATGTATTACTACACCTCGTTGCTCAAGCCGTTGAGCGGTGTGGAGATTTTCGGCTGGCGCATGCTGTTGACCGTGCCCTGCATGACGGTGTTC
The DNA here is from genome assembly GCF_028823535.1 of Pseudomonas serbica. Classification (GTDB taxonomy): domain Bacteria; phylum Pseudomonadota; class Gammaproteobacteria; order Pseudomonadales; family Pseudomonadaceae; genus Aquipseudomonas; species Aquipseudomonas serbica. Next base: position 18,355 of record NZ_JAQIYM010000017.1, read on the forward strand.
ATGCTGGTGTCCGGGGAATGGCGGCGGGTCATCGACCTGCTGCGCAGGATTGGCGCACAACCGAAGCTGATCGGCGGCTTGATATTGTCAGCGGCGCTGCTGGGCGTACAACTCTGGCTGTTCATGTGGGCCCCGCTCAATGGCTACAGCCTCGACGTGTCCCTGGGTTACTTCCTGTTGCCGCTGGCCATGGTCCTGACCGGACGTATTGCCTACGGTGAACGGCTGTCCTACCTGCAAAAAGTCGCGGTGTTCTTCGCCAGCCTGGGCGTGGTCAACGAGCTGTATCAGGTCGGCGGATTTTCCTGGGCGACCCTGGTGGTGGTCATCGGCTACCCCCTGTACTTCGTGCTGCGCAAGTGGCTGAAGGCCGATAACCTCGGCGGGCTCTGGCTGGACATGACCCTGATGCTGCCGATCGCGTACGGGTTCGTGCACGGTGGCGAGCAGGGCTTCGGTGTCTTCGACCAGCACCCGGCATTGGCGTGGCTGATTCCCCTGCTGGGCTTGATCAGCGCTTCGGCGCTGGTGGTCTACATCATCGCCAGTCGCTTGCTGCCGTTCAGCCTGTTCGGGCTGTTGAGTTATGTCGAGCCGGTGCTGTTGCTGGGGGTGGCGTTGTTGCTGGGGGAAAGCATCAAGCCTGGGGAATGGCTGACCTACATTCCGATCTGGATGGCGGTAGTGGTATTGGTGTTTGAGGGGTTCAAGCATTTGATGCGGCAGCGGCGACCTTAAGCGCCGACAAAGCAAATGTGGGAGCGGGCTTGCTCGCGAAAGCGGTGCATCAGTCAACGTTACCAGAGACTGACAGACCACTTTCGCGGGCAAGACCGCTCCCACAGTTTTACAGCGCTGACAAATCAGTCAGTGGACAGCACGCCACGACGCACCTGATCCCGCTCGATCGACTCGAACAACGCCTTGAAGTTGCCTTCACCGAAGCCGTCATCCCCTTTGCGCTGGATGAACTCGAAGAACACCGGCCCCATCAGGGTTTCCGAGAAGATCTGCAGCAGCAGGCGCTTGTCGCCCGACTCGGACGAACCATCCAGCAGGATGCCGCGCGCCTGCAACTCGCCCACCGGCTCGCCGTGGTTTGGCAAGCGGCCTTCGAGCATTTCGTAGTAGGTGTCCGGCGGCGCGGTCATGAAGCGCATGCCGATGCTTTTCAGATGATCCCAGGTCTTGATCAGGTCATCGCTGAGGAAGGCCACGTGCTGGATGCCCTCGCCGTTGAACTGCATCAGGAACTCTTCGATCTGCCCGGCGCCCTTGGACGATTCTTCGTTCAAGGGGATGCGGATCATGCCGTCCGGCGCGGTCATGGCCTTGGAGGTCAGGCCGGTGTACTCGCCCTTGATGTCGAAGTAGCGAATTTCACGGAAGTTGAACAGCTTCTCGTAGAAGTTCGCCCAATAGGCCATGCGACCGCGATACACGTTGTGGGTCAGGTGGTCGATGATCTTCAGGCCAGCGCCGACCGGATGACGGTCAACGCCCTCCAGGAACACGAAATCGATGTCGTAGATCGAGCTGCCTTCGCCGAAGCGGTCGATCAGGTACAGCGGCGCGCCGCCGATGCCCTTGATCGCCGGCAAGTTCAGCTCCATCGGGCCGGTCTCGATGTGGATCGGCTGGGCGCCGAGCTCCAGGGCACGTTTGTAGGCCTTTTGCGAATCCTTGACCCGGAAGGCCATGCCGCACACCGACGGACCATGCTCGGCGGCGAAATACGAGGCGACGCTGTGCGGTTCGTTGTTGAGGATCAGGTTGATCGCGCCCTGGCGATACAGGTGTACGTCTTTGGAGCGGTGGGTCGCAACCTTGGTAAAGCCCATGATCTCGAAGATCGGCTCCAGGGTGTTGGGGGTTGGCGATGCCAGTTCGATGAACTCAAAGCCCATCAGGCCCATTGGGTTTTCGTATAAATCTGCCATGGTTGGCGCCTCATCATTTGTATCAATTAACGAATGTTAGTTGCTAGCAATGCTGAGACCGGTGGGTGGCGCACAGGAGATGCCCCGCACGCTGCGGGCGAGGAAATCACCGTAGATCAATTGGAACCCGAATATCTTCATTGTCGACCCAAGGCTCTGAGGGCGAGGCTTCTGCTGCCAGAAGACGATTATTATTGTATGCGTAACCTGATTCTACACAGCGTAAATCAATTTGTCCGCCTCCTGTATCAAATCCCCTTTTTCTCCCGTCGTGCAAGGGGTTTGTTGCACGGGTATGGGTCGGGCTACCTTGAGCGGCATAAGTGCCCAGGGCCAACTATCCTGCGTCGTACTTGAACTCTTCATGGGAGGCATCACGCCCCGCCAGCATTTGAGAGCCCGACTTCATTGATACAGGTTTCGCGAATGCCACTGAAAACCAAAGCCCGCCAACGCCGCATGAGGGTCGCTGTGACCCTGCTGAGTGGACTGCTCCCGGTGCTGCTGGGTTTTGCCATCCTTCATATGCAGGCCGAACGTGTACTCCGGCAAAGTAGCCAGCAAACCGCTGAAGAAGCCCTTCGCCAGTTCGAACTGATGCTCGACAACACCGCTCAGGCGGCACGCGAGTTGTTGCCGCTGGCTGGCCAAAGTTGCATTGACGTCAACCTGGCGTTGCGCGAGCAGGTCACCAAGCGTCCATTCGTGCGCTCAACCAACCTGCTGTGGGACGACACGATCTATTGCAGTTCCCTGTTCGGCGACTATCACGAAAAAATTGCCTCCGCAGACTATGCCGACGGCCAGTTGTTGTTGATGAAGGGCAACCCGGTCACGCCCGATACCGCGTTGCTGGTTTATCGACTCAGCGAGGGCAAACGGGGCGCCATGAGTACGCTGGACGGTTACCACCTGAGTAATCTCTTGCGCCTGATCGGGCGCCACAAACTGCTGCTGTTGCAAGTAGGCCCTGACTGGCTGTCCGCTGATGGCAGTTTTCATGAAGGCGAGCCGCCCGAGTTCCCCATCGCGCAGAACAGGCTGACTTCTTCGCGTTATCCCTTCAGTGTGCAGGCCGGTTTCCCCAAAGGCGAAGTGTGGCGTTACATGAGCAGTGAATACCCACCCTTGTTCAGCTTGCTAGTGTTCTTCGGTGTTGTTTCCGGCTTTATCGGGCATGTCATACAGAAGCGCTCGTCGTCCCCGACCGTTGAGATGCAACGCGCACTGGACGCGGCGGAGTTCGTACCCTATTTCCAGCCCGTGGTGGATGCGCAAAGTAAACAATGCACGGGGATCGAGGTGCTGATGCGCTGGAACCACCCGAAAGAAGGCCTGGTACGCGCCGACCTGTTCATTCCGTTTGCCGAACACTGCGGACTGATCGTGCCAATGACCCGCTCGATCATGCAACAGACCGCCAAGCTGCTGGCACCGCGCTCGGCGACCTTTGTCGAGCCGTTTCATATCGGCATCAATATCACCGCCGATCATTGCCGCGATCTTGCGCTGGTCGAGGATTGCCGCCAGTTCCTCGGCGCTTTTGTCCCCGGCTCCATCCACCTGGTACTGGAGTTGACCGAACGCAAGCTGATCGAGCCCACGGCCATCACCCATCAACTGTTCGAGCAGTTGCATGAGCTGGGTGTGATGATCGCCATTGACGACTTCGGTACCGGCCACTCGAGCCTGGGCTACCTGCGCCAGTTCAACGTGGATTTCCTGAAAATCGACCAGAGCTTTGTCGCCATGATCGGCGTCGACACCCTCTCCAGCCACATTCTGGACAGCATCATCGAGCTGGCGGCCAAGCTCAATTTGCCCACGGTTGCCGAAGGTGTGGAAACCGCTGAGCAAAGCGACTACCTCACAGCCCACCATGTGAACTACCTGCAAGGTTATCTGTTTGGCCGACCGATGCCTGCGGCAGACTTCATTAATGCATTAAGTGAGCATTAACTAGTGGCCTTTAGCAGCGCACCGCCCGCCCCCTTAGAATCAAGGCACAACTCTTGTTACATGAAGAAAAAGACATGATTTACTCTTGATCAATTAACTACTACAATTTTTCATGCCTGCGCTAGATTGGCAGGTGAGCCATTTATCACCGAGTCGCTTCAAGGCTCTTGGCTTATAGCTTTGTTTGCGGTTGGTATCAGCCAAACACACTATTGGAGTAAAGATATTGTCCAGACTCGCTGAATTTCGTGCAGCTGAAAAAGCCCTTCAAGAGCAACTCAAGCAGCTTGAATCCCTGAAGAACGATGCCGGGCTCAAGAAAGAAATCGAATTCGAGGAAAAGCTCCAGGGGCTGATGAAAACCTACGGCAAGAGCCTGCGCGACATTATCGCCATCCTCGACCCGAACCCGGCAAAATCCGGTCTGCAACAGGCCGCGCCGAAAACCCGCCGCGCTCGCGTGGTCAAGGTTTATCAGAACCCGCATACCGGCGAGCTGATCGAAACCAAGGGTGGCAACCATCGTGGGCTGAAGGCCTGGAAGGAACAATACGGTGCCGCCACCGTTGACTCCTGGCTGCGTGGCTGAACCCTCGCACTGAAAAAACAAAGCCCTGCACATGCAGGGCTTTTTTCATTTCATAGCATCTAAATGCAAGCATATCGGTCGATCAAAACGCTACTTTCGAGGCAACTTTGTGCTTAATCCTTTTGGCTATCTAAAACTCTCGGCACGGGCAGAAATTCGGCGCTTATCGAGACCTGTAACTAAAGTTTCAAGCCGTTACGTGTAGCCTCTATTTCATTCTGACTGGCCTTATAAGCCTGTGCCTGCCCGGCGTAGGAAAGAACGTAGGCCTTATCGGCATCGACGGCGGCGACCAATGTTTGAGACAGTACATGTCGTCCATTTTGCGTGATGGTGCAGGTGGTTTCCAGGGCCGCCAGGCGACTCAAGGTGGCCGAGTGAATCCGGTTGCAGACGCTTTGATAGCCACCCTGGAAAAAGTCCTTCTGCACCGATTTGCGCATCTCCAGCAACACACCTTCCAGGTTCACCTGATGACCGCTTTGCACCCGGGTCATGGTCAGTTCCATCACCATCACCGGCGTGCCTTGCGCATCGTTCTTGACCGCACGCTGGCGACTGACTTCGGCACCCGCCTCTCCCTGGGCAACGTCTTCGACCTGCCAGCCTGGCGGCCAGGTGACCACCGGCTCATCGGCGCAGGCCTGGGTAATGACCGTAAGCACGCCACTCAAGATAATCAACGACCTGCACAATTGAATCATTGCAATCAACACCCAGCCAGTTAGCCCTGAAGTTTGATCCTCGACCGGCGGTCAGGCAATAGCAGACGCTTTGGGTTTGGTGATGTCGCAACCGATGCGTATCATTGACGTCATTCGTTTGCCCCATTTATTTTCCGGAGGGCCCATGAGCCTGCACGAACTGAATACCTTCCCCGGCGTGACCGCACAGCCCGACACCGCCACCCAGAAATTCGTCTTCAACCACACCATGCTGCGGGTCAAGGACATCACCAAGTCCCTGGACTTCTACACGCGCATCCTCGGCTTCTCGCTGGTGGAGAAACGCGATTTTCCGGAAGCGGAGTTCAGCCTGTACTTCCTCGCCCTGGTGGACAAGAGCCAGATTCCGGCCGATGCCGCCGCGCGTACGGAGTGGATGAAGTCGATCCCCGGCATCCTCGAACTGACCCATAACCACGGCACCGAGAACGATGCGGATTTCGCCTATCACAACGGCAATACCGATCCGCGCGGTTTCGGCCACATCTGCATCTCCGTGCCGGACATCGTTGCCGCCTGCGAGCGCTTCGAAGCCCTGGGCTGCGACTTCCAGAAGCGCCTGAACGACGGCCGCATGAAGAGCCTGGCGTTCATCAAGGACCCGGATGCGTATTGGGTCGAAATCATTCAGCCAGCGCCCCTTTAACGCCAGCCGCATGATCGTTCCCACGCTCTGCGTGGTAACGCCTCCTGTGACGCTCTGCGTCACGCTTTTGGGACGCGGAGCGTCCCGGGCTGCATTCCCACGCAGAGCGTGGGAACGATCAACGACGGCCGCATGAAGCGCCTGGCGTTCATCAAGGACCCGGATGCGTATTGGGTCGAAATCATTCAGCCAGCTCCCCTTTAACGCCCCCCGCATGATCGTTCCGACGCTCTGTGTGGTAACGCCTCCTGTGATGCTCTGCGTCACGCTTTTGGGACGCGGAGCGTCCCGGGCTGCATTCCCACGCAGAGCGTGGGAACGATCACCGACGGCCGCATGAAGAGCCTGACGTTCATCAAGGACCCGGATGCGTATTGGGTCGAAATCATTCACCCAGCGACCCTTTAACGCCCACCGCATGATCGTTCCCACGCTCTGCGTGGTAACGCCTCCTGTGACGCTCTGCGTCACGCTTTTGGGACGCGGAGCGTCCCGGGCTGCATTCCCAGCGCCTGAACGACGGCCGCATGAAGCGCCTGGCATTCATCAAGGACCCGGATGCGTATTGGTTCGAAATCATTCAGCCAGCGACCCTTTAACGCCCCCCGCATGATCGTTCCCACGCTGCTGCGTGGGAACCAGCGAAACACAAAAAAACCCCATGATCACTCATGGGGTTTTGTGTTTTCAGCGTCCGGTATTACGCCGGGGCGGAGGTACGGATCAAGTGGTCGAACGCACTCAGGGAAGCCTTGGCGCCCTCGCCCACTGCAATCACGATCTGCTTGTACGGCACTGTCGTCACGTCACCAGCGGCGAAGATGCCAGGCACCGAGGTCTCACCGCGTGCATCGACAATGATCTCGCCACGGGGTGACAATTCGATGGTGCCCTTGAGCCAATCGGTGTTAGGCAACAGGCCGATCTGCACGAAGATCCCTTCCAGTTCCACGCTGCGCAGTTCGTCAGTCTGACGATCCTTGTAGCGCAGGCCGTTCACTTTCTGCCCGTCGCCTGTCACTTCAGTGGTTTGCGCATTGGTGATCACGGTCACGTTCGGCAGGCTGTGCAACTTGCGCTGCAACACCGCATCGGCACGCAGCTGTACATCAAACTCCAGCAGCGTGACATGGGACACAATACCGGCCAGGTCGATGGCCGCTTCGACGCCGGAGTTGCCGCCGCCAATCACAGCAACGCGCTTGCCTTTGAACAGCGGACCATCGCAGTGCGGGCAGTACGCCACGCCCTTGTTGCGATATTGCTGCTCACCGGGAACGTTCATTTCGCGCCAGCGCGCGCCGGTCGCCAGGATCACGGTCTTGGCTTTCAGCTTTGCCCCACTGGCGAATTGAACTTCATGCAGCTCGCCATTCACACCGGGCACCAGCTTGTCGGCGCGTTGCAGGTTCATGATGTCCACGTCGTACTGCTTGACGTGCTCTTCCAGTGCCACCGCCAGTTTCGGTCCTTCGGTTTCTTGCACGGAGATGAAGTTTTCGATGGCCATGGTGTCGAGCACCTGGCCGCCAAAACGCTCGGCTGCGACACCGGTACGAATGCCTTTGCGAGCGGCATAAATCGCCGCCGAAGCACCGGCCGGGCCACCGCCGACCACCAGCACGTCAAAAGCGTCCTTGGCGCTGAGCTTCTCGGCCTGGCGCTCGATGCCGCTGGTATCGATCTTGGCGAGGATTTCTTCCAGGCCCATGCGGCCCTGGCCGAAGTTCACGCCGTTGAGGTAGATGCTCGGTACCGCCATGATCTGGCGCTCATCGACTTCGGCCTGGAACAGCGCGCCGTCGATGGCGACGTGACGGACATTGGGGTTGAGTACCGCCATCAGGTTCAACGCCTGGACCACGTCCGGGCAGTTCTGGCAGGACAGCGAAAAATAAGTCTCGAAGCTGAACTCGCCCTTGAGCGAGCGGATCTGTTCGATCACTTCGACACTGGCCTTGGAGGGGTGGCCGCCGACTTGCAGCAAGGCCAGCACCAGGGATGTGAATTCGTGGCCCATCGGGATGCCGGCGAAACGCAGGCTGATATCGGCGCCTGGGCGATTGATCGAGAACGATGGCTTGCGTGCGTCATCACCGTTGTCGAGCAAGGTAATCTGGGTGGAAAGACTGGCAACGTCTTTCAGCAGTGCGAGCATTTCCTGGGATTTCGCACCGTCGTCGAGGGAGGCAACGATCTCGATCGGTTGGGTGACCCGTTCCAGGTACGATTTCAACTGGGCTTTAAGATTGGCGTCCAACATACGGGCGATTTCCTTTTTCTGATTCATTTGGAGCAGACATGAAAAAACGCCCGAGCGAATCTCGCCCGGGCGTTTTTATTGGGCGGTGCAGCTTGCTTAGAAGGTGCGGAAGTCCGCCCTGATGAAGCGCGTCACAGACTTAGATCTTGCCGACCAGGTCCAGGGACGGCGCCAGGGTGGCCTCGCCTTCTTTCCACTTGGCTGGGCAAACCTGGCCCGGGTGAGCAGCGACGTACTGGGCCGCCTTGATCTTGCGCAGCAGCTCGGAAGCGTCACGGCCTACACCGCCGTCGTTCAGTTCAACGATCTTGATCTGGCCTTCAGGGTTGATCACGAAGGTGCCACGGTCAGCCAGGCCAGCTTCTTCGATCAGCACGTCGAAGTTGCGGGAGATGGCGTGGGTCGGGTCGCCGATCATGGTGTACTGGATCTTGCCGATGGCTGGCGAAGTGTTGTGCCAGGCAGCGTGGGCGAAGTGGGTGTCGGTGGAAACGCTGTAGATCTCGACGCCCAGCTTCTGGAAGGCGTCGTAGTTGTCAGCCAGGTCTTCCAGCTCGGTTGGGCAGACAAAGGTGAAGTCGGCCGGGTAGAAGAACACCACGGACCACTTGCCTTTCAGGTCGGCGTCAGAAACTTTTACGAAGTCGCCGTTTTTGAATGCGTCAGCTTTGAAGGGTTTAACTTGGCTGTTGATGATAGGCATCGTTGACTCTCCGTCAGGGGTTAAGAAGTTGATGGAGAGAACTTTACCCACTCGACGGACGGTTGGCTCATTGGCAAACCTCATGCCGCTGATTGGCTTTCGCTATTAGCCAACGGTATTAATAGAAGCAAACCGAATTTACGACTCCACAGGCTTTTCCGCGAGACGGGCCATGCCGGGAAACGGACTGGCTTCGATGTAGCGCATGGCGGATTTGATGTCCTTCCAACCGACGTAGCTCATCAACGATTTCAGATCCCAGCCACTTTGATGTGCCCACGAGGCAAAACCGCGGCGCAGGGAGTGGCTGGTGTAGTGCTCGGCGGATATGCCTGCGCGCCCCAACGCCTGGCGCAACAACGGGATCACGCTGTTGGCGTGCAAGCCCTCCTCGCTCAAATGCCCCCAACGGTCGATGCCTCGGAACACCGGGCCGCGAACCAGCGCGGCCTCGGTGATCCAGTCGATGTAGGCCTGCACCGGGCACAAGCGCTGCAACGCGGGAGTCTGGTAGGTTTTGCCGAGGTTTTCCCGGTCGCTCTTGCTGCGAGGCAAGTACAGCGTGATGCCAGAACCCGCGCTCGCTTGCACGTGCTCGATCTGCACGCGGCATAGCTCATCGCTGCGAAAGCCACGCCAGAAACCCAGCAGGATCAACGCCATGTCGCGCCGGGCACGCAGCAATCCAGGTCGATCCCCTTGCTGCCTGGCGGTTTGCGCCTCCAGCTCGAGCCAGGCCACCACTTGCTCCAGATGCTGAAGTTGCAGCGGCTCGGCCTGTTTTTCCTGGGCCGGATGCAACGCCCGAATGCCCTTGAACACCTTGCGCACCACCGGCGCCTTGGTGGGATCGGCAAAACCCTGGCTGGTGTGCCACTGCGCGAGCGCCGACAAACGCAGCTTCAAGGTGTTGATCGACAGCACACCCGCATGCGCCACCAGATAGCGCGCCACACTGTCGCCGGTCGCTGGCAGGAAGCCGCCCCAATTCACCTCGAAATGCTCGATGGCCGCCCGATAGCTACGGCGGGTGTTGTCGCGCGTGGCGGCTTGCAGGTAACGGTCCAGCTCGGTCATGGGCTCGCCTCTCTAATGCGTACTGCTTTTGCGGACCAAAGAACCGCAAAACCCTCATCACATGGGGTAATACCAGTATATCCCGTATCAGGTTAATCGGATATCCAGCGTAATCCAAAGAGTGGTACAATGTGTATATACGTGGTACGTACCACACAGTAAAAACGCAGGAGTTCTCATGGCCCGTGTCGGCGTGAATAAACAAGTGGTGCAAGCGGCGCGGTTGGCGATCATTGCCCGTGGCGAAAACCCGAGCATCGATGCCGTGCGCATCGAAATGGGCAATACCGGTTCGAAAACCACGATCCATCGCTATATGAAGGAGCTCGAGGACAGCACCCCGGACACTGACGAGACACCGTCCGAGCCGATCGACGACGAATTGCTGGCCCTGGTGACGCGCCTGGCGCAACGACTCAAGGAGCAGGCGCAGGAACCGATCGACCAGGCCCGCGAACAGTACGAGCAGCAACGCAAGGCGCTGGAAACCCAGCTGCATCAAGCCGAGCAAGCCAATACGCAATTGCAGCAGCACTACGAACTGCAAAGCCTGGCACTGACCCAGGAATCCGAGGCACTGCAAACCACGCGCTCACAGCTTCAGGGCGAGCAAACCCGCAATGCCGGGCTGAGCCAGGCACTGGCGGATTTCGAACTGCGCTTGAAAGACAAGGACGAGCAGATTCGCTCGCTCGAAGAGAAACACCTGCACAGCCGAGACGCCCTTGAGCACTATCGCAATGCGGTCAAGGAGCAGCGCGAGCAAGAGCAACACCGCCACGAAGGTCAGGTGCAGCAACTGCAGATGGAGTTGCGCCAGGCACAGCAAAGCGCCTTGGTGCGCCAGGACGAAATTACCCAGTTGCACCGCGACAACGAACGCCTGCTGACCGAGAATCGCGGCACATTGCGTGAGCTGAGCCTGTTGCAAGAGCAGCTCAAGCAAAGCAATAGCCGCCAGGATCAACTGCTTGACCAGGCCACTCGCGTCGATAGCGAACGCACCCTCCTCCAGGAACGCCTGCGCGTCGCCATGCTGGAAAGCCAGGCACTCAAACAAAGCGTCGAGGAGCAGTCGCAGGTCAACAAGTCACTGGAGATCGAACTGCTGAAAACCCAGGCGGACCTGGAAGAAAGCGTTCGCCTGGCAGCTGCCGTTGCAGCAGCGCCAGGCGCAGCCAAAGACGATTAACCGCCGACCGGTGTACGCAGGGTGACAAACTCTTCGGCGGCCGTCGGGTGCACGCCGATGGTTTCGTCGAAGTGGCGCTTGGTGGCGCCAGCCTTCAAGGCGATGGCCAGGCCCTGGACGATTTCGCCAGCCTCCGGACCGACCATGTGACAGCCCAGCACCTTGTCGGTCCGGGCGTCCACCACCAGCTTCATCAGCGTGCGCTCCTGGCATTCGGTCAGCGTCAGCTTCATCGGCCGGAAGCGGCTTTCGAAGATCTGCACTTCATGGCCGGCGTCCCGCGCCTCTTCCTCGGTCAGGCCCACAGTGCCGATGTTCGGCAGGCTGAACACCGCCGTCGGGATCATCTTGTAGTCCACCGGGCGATACTGCTCAGGCTTGAACAAGCGTCGCGCCACCGCCATGCCTTCGGCCAGCGCCACGGGTGTCAGCTGCACCCGACCGATCACATCACCCAAGGCCAGGATCGAAGGCTCGGCCGTCTGGTACAGGTCATCCACCTCGACGAAGCCTTTCTTGTCGAGCCTCACCCCGGTGTTTTCCAGCCCCAGATTGTCCAGCATCGGCCGCCGACCGGTGGCGTAGAACACGCAGTCGGCCTCCAGCTGCCGGCCATCCTTGAGCGTCACCTTCAGACTGCCATCGGCTTGCTTATCAATACGCTCGATGTCTGCGTTGAATTGCAGATCCATGCCGCGCTTGGTCAGCTCTTCCTGCAAATGCTTGCGCACGGACCCGTCGAAGCCGCGCAGGAACAGTTCGCCGCGGTACAGCAGCGTGGTCTGGGCGCCAAGGCCGTGGAAGATCCCGGCGAATTCGACGGCGATATAACCACCGCCCACCACCAGCACGCGCTTGGGCAGCTCTTTGAGGAAAAACGCCTGGTTGGAGCTGATCGCGTGCTCGTGCCCGGGAATCTCCGGAATCTGCGGCCAGCCGCCGGTGGCGATCAGGATGTTTTTAGCCGAGTGGCGCTCGCCATTGATCTCGACGGTATGCGGGTCGACGATCTTGGCGTGGCCTTCGTGCAACGTCACGCCACTGTTGACCAGCAGGTTGCGGTAAATGCCGTTGAGGCGATTGATCTCGCGGTCCTTGTTGGCAATCAGCGTCGCCCAGTCGAACTGCGCCTCATCGAGGCTCCAGCCAAACCCCGATGCCTGCTCGAAATCCTCGGCGAAGTGCGCGCCGTAGACCAGCAGCTTTTTCGGTACGCAGCCGACGTTCACACAAGTACCGCCCAGGTAGCGACTCTCGGCCACGGCCACTTTCGCGCCGAAACCGGCAGCAAACCGAGCCGCCCGCACACCGCCAGAACCGGCGCCAATCACATAAAGGTCAAAATCGTAGGCCATTTTCAATCTCCTCGGCAGGTGAACAGCATACCTGCGGACGGCCGTTGAGCAAGCGTTGCGCTGAGATGCTCGGGACGCGCGATGCGCGGCCCAATCTTGTTTTCGATCAATGCCCCTTTGCAGATTGCGTTTTCGGTGTCCGCAGAGTGTGCCAGGCAATCAAAATCGCCATGAGTGCCAAGCCGGATGTCACCCACGAAACCAAACCGATTCCACCTTTGAATGCCCTTCCCGCCTGCGCCATCAATTCCCTTGCTTGACCACCCGATAACTCTGCCGCCACATGATAGGCGCCAGACAGCGTCTCACTTGCCAGCATAATCTGCATTTCGTTCAGGAACCCCGGAAGCTGCAATGCACCGCGATAGTAGGCGGTGACAACACCGCCGAGCACTGTCGTCCCCAAAACTACGCCCACTTCATAGGCCGTTTCGCTAATGGCCGACGCGGCGCCCGCCTTTGCTGGTGGTACAGCTGACAAAATCACATCATTGGACACCGTCGCGATCGCGCCCACGCCAATGTTCAGCAAGGCAAAAGCCACCACTAGAACGGTCAGGCTACTGCCCATGCTGGCGACCAGCAAAAACGCCGCTCCCGCAAACGCCATCAAAATCGGTATCAGCACATGCACCTGTAATCGCTGTGCGACAGGCACGACCGCCATCCCCACGACAATCGCCATGACCTGACCAGGCACCAACGCGAGGCTGGCACTCAAGGGCGACATCTGAAGAACGATCTGCAGGAACTGAGTGGTAAAGAATACGAAGCCGACGAGAAACGCGAGACTCATCAAATTGATCACGACGGAGCCGCTAAAGGTGCCACTGCGGAATAGAGTCAGGTCCATCAGCGGCACTGGCAGACGTAACTGTCGACGCACAAACATCCAGCCCGCTACTGCGCCTACTGCAAATGCTGTCAGCGCCATCCAGTCGATACCATTACTGGCGCTGTGTTTAATGCCATAAACAATGGCACCAAGAGCGAACATCGATTGCAGGATGCTTATCGGATCCAACGGTCCAGAAGTATCTCGCTCGGATTCGGGCAACAACAGCGGCCCCAACACCAGCAATGGCACCAACACGGGCACCGCCAACAGGAAAATCGACCCCCAACTGAAGAATTCCAGCAACACTCCTCCCACCAAAGGACCGAGTGCCGAGCCGACCGTCAACGTCGTTGCCCAGATCGCGACTGCTAGTCTGCGTTCTTCTCGGTCCTCGAACACCGATCGTATCAACGCTAACGTTGAGGGCATCAACATCGCACCGAAAACGCCTATACAAGCTCGCCCGGCAATCAGCTGCGTGGCGGTATCGGCATACGCGGTTAGCACCGACACAATCGCAAAACCCAAGGACCCGGCCAACAACAACTTACGATGACCGACTCGATCTCCCAGACTACCCATCGACACCAGCAACCCCGCCAATACCAGCGAATAAGCATCAATCATCCACAACTGCTGGCTAGCGCTCGGACGCAGGGCCTCGGCAATCTTTGGCAACGCAAATCCAAGCACCGTATTGTCAACTGTCACCAGCAATACAGGCAGCATCAGCACGCTTAGGCCTAGCCAACGCTTTGATCTCGCTCCGCGGTGAGCCGCCTCATTTATTAATGCCATGGGTAAAACTCCTTACTGCACACAAAAAATTCACGGGACATTTTCGTTGCACCCGTGAAGCGTTTCCTACGCACTTCCTTGGCGAGGATTTAATCAGTTCAGCAATGAAAAAATGTGCTGACAATCGACGGCTCCAGAATTCAAACGACTGCCCAATGTACTTGAAACGCCTTGTAGGTCACGTCTGAACTCGTCGTAATCCTGATTACGGACATTTTTCATCAAGCGTTCCATCCCCTCCATCAGCGCAGCGCGTTGATGGCTGGCCTGGTCATTTTCTAACTGTATGTCCCAGTAGACTTCAGGTGGATTCACCAGAACCCGGGACAATAACGCCATCATTGTGCGCATTGGAGGCGGCATCACCTCAAGAGCGCTTTCCAGATCTAGCGAAGACCTTGCCAACGCTAAACCGAACCCGAGAATTGCGGCATGGGGCAGCGCCTGACAGAGCGCCATGAGTTCATCATGGGCCACCGGCGTCATTCGTTTTACCTTCATCCCAGCCCCCATCAGGTGTTGCTCAATGAAGGTCGAAGGCGAGTCGCCGTCTTCTAGGCAAATTGCGACGGTGCGCCCCTGAACGGAGAGCTTGGGTGAAAACATCGGATTGACACCGACGAAAGGCTGCTGACACGAGGTATCCTTCAATGCTCTGTAAAATGGCTCCTGAACAGAGCAAGTCGGTATGAACACAACATCGCTCGAAACGGAGCCAACTACCCATGGTATTGCCCGGATAGCCACGTTTTCGGGCAGCGCAAAGACCACTGCAACTGCCCCTTGGAAGATGTGCTCGGTGTTGCTGAACGGGCTTGTGACATCAACTTCATAGAGGCCAATTTTCTGTTCCGAAGGCCTGCGATCCACCACCCGAATATCGTATCCATATTGCATAAGAATGCGGCTGATCAACGAACCAACCAAACCCGCCCCACCCAATACAACAACCGTTTCGCTCATCATGATTCGCTCCCTGCGACAAAACTGTAATAAGGCACGCTAGCTTTGACCAAAGTTTCTTCAAGCTCTTGCTGTGGATCGGAGTGGGCAACAATTGCGCCACCAATTCCAAATTTCGCCTCGCTACCCTGCAGCACTGCTGTTCGGATGACGATACTCAGTTCTGCTCCACCACTAAAAGATAACCAACCTAATGCACCTGAGTAGACACCGCGGGCAGAAGACTCCAATACGTCAATGATTTCCATCGTGCGTTTCTTCGGAGCTCCCGTCATTGAGCCGCCCGGGAAACAGGCTCGAATAGCTTCGATCGTTGAAACATCCGAGCGAAGGTGCCCACGAACCGTTGAGACCAGTTGGTGAACCGAAGAAAAGCTTTCCACTGAGAAAATCTCAGGAACATGAACGCTCCCTGGACGACACACTTGATTCAAATCATGGCGCACCAAATCGACAATCATCAGGTTTTCGGCCCTGTCCTTGGCCGAACTGCATAGCTCATCCCGCAGTATTTGGTCCTCTGTGAATTGTTCACTACGCGGCCTGGTCCCCTTGATCGGTCTGGACTCTATCAATCCGCTGTCGTCAATTCTGAGAAAGGTTTCGGGCGAAGCGCTCAATACTGAAAATCCTTCAAACGAGAGGTAGGCGCCGTAGGGGACTGGGCTGGCCTGGCGCATTCGCCGATAAGCACTCAAAGGCGCACCGCCGTACGCCATTTTCGCCCTGTTGGTCAGACAGATCTCATACGACTCTCCATCAGTGATGTACTTGAGAGATTGATTGATCTTACTTATGTAATCACCTGGCCCATCCTCGAGCGAGAGCTTCAGCTGATCTACAGCACCTGGAATAAACGTACTGCAATGACCAGCTGACTCATCATTACGATCAAGAAAATCAGGTAAGGACGGCCAAACAACAGCATCGCCAGTAGCAGTCATCATG
Organism: Pseudomonas serbica; assembly: GCF_028823535.1. Taxonomy (GTDB): domain Bacteria; phylum Pseudomonadota; class Gammaproteobacteria; order Pseudomonadales; family Pseudomonadaceae; genus Aquipseudomonas; species Aquipseudomonas serbica. Next base: position 34,351 of record NZ_JAQIYM010000017.1, read on the forward strand.
CATTCATAGGTCTTGTCTTCATGATGATCAAAGACAAAGAAATGCGGTGCAAACATGAATGAAGCATCCGGATAAACCGAACGATAGGTTTTGTGTCCACCCGCCAGTGCTTTCAACTCGTAACCGAGGTAGCCGACAAAACCACCCTTGAAAACAAACGGCAAGTACTGAGGGGTTGCCACCTGCACGGCTTCGAAGATCTGTGCAGTCAGCGTAAAAAAGTCTCCTTTGATACTTTTTTTACCTTTGGGGCCCTCAAGCTTCAGGCACTCATCGTTGACATCGTACTCAAGCCTTATCGCTCCTTGAGCCTCCCCACTACCCATGATCGAGTAGCGGGCATTAGGTCTTTCCGACTTCTCGCTGTCTAGCCAAAAAGCATAATGATCATCTGCATAGAGCGATGAAAATACTGATTGTGGATCCGTGCATTCGGAAAACTCGCGATAGGCAAGCTGCATATTCAGCATCCCCCCTACTGCGACGTATGCGTTTTTTGACGACGTACATTCCATGCCGGACTCTAAGCGAGTTCTAATGCTGTCGTTATGTTCTAGCGCCATGCGTATGAAGTTGCTCAATAGCGCATGGCCATATTCTGAATCGATAGATTCAGGGTGAAACTGGACCCCCCAAACCGGTCTGGTGACGTGTTCGATTGCCATGACCACACCTTCAGACGTCCAGGCCGTACATTGGAGCTCTGCTGGTAGGCTTGTACACATCAACGAATGGTATCTGACCACTTCGAACTGATCCGGCAAATCGCGAAAGAGCCCTTTACCTGAATGAGTAATGCGACTGCGATAGCCATGCACAGGGTGGGGAGCGTGCCCCACGGTCCCCCCAAGAAATTGAGCGATACCTTGGTGTCCCAGACAAATACCGAGCAGCGGGACAGGGGAATGGAGGATGACGTCACCGCAAACACCGAAATCCCCCTCATCTCCGGGGTGCCCTGGACCAGGCGACAGCACTACAGCGTCATATTTTTCGATGCCCAATGCATCATACCGAATGGTATTTTTGACTACATCTGCGCAAATGCCTGTCACCTCATACAAATACTGAGCAATGTTCTGGGTGAAGGAGTCGAAGTTATCAATCAGCAATATTTTCATGAGGGTTGCCTCGGGGCCAGACACTGATTGATCAGGACGTCTTCCTGGATACAGGTCTCTTCTATAATCAGTTTGAATATCGACTCGGTGTATTCTGGCCTCAATCCCACCGCCTCCGATCTAGTCTTAATCATATCGAGCACGTAGGAAATTCGTCCGGGTTGCATCATCGCAATGCCATGGACGGCTTTGAGCTCGGCAATGTCCATACACACCTTCATTCGCTCAGAAAGCAGGTCGACAACTTGCAAATTTATCAAGTCAAGCCGCTCCCGCTGCGGCTGCAAAATGTTAGACGTGCCTGTCTGAGATAACTGTCCCTGTCGCTTCATCTTTTGCACCTCCGTTAGCCAATTTCTGGAAAAGAGTTGTCAGTCAGGCGTGATCCAGCTCGTTGATAGCAGGCGTCCATAGCCCTTTGCTCGTCATAGCCTCCAAAGCCCCCCCTAATAACCTGATGTCTTTGTCGCTGTGGCTTGCTGATACCGCAAAACGCAACATCGCTTTGCCTTTAGCAATAATTGGATAAAACACCGGGAAGAGCAGCATGCCTTGGTCACGTAGGGTTCTTGCAGCCTGCAAACCGGCCTCCTCTGTTTCAAAGAACGCTCCTCTGACAGGTGACTGAATACCTGCGTTGAGCAACCGGTTATCGGTGAGGGAATCTAAAAGGCTGACGTTTTCCCAAAGTCGCTGTTGCAGCACATCGAGTTCTTCACTGAGATGAATTTTCGCCGAGGCAACGTTGGCCGCCAGCATGGGCACCATAATGGAATGACCAAATATCAGTGGATTCGCCAGGGTTCGGATAACTTCAATATCCCGTGGATCTGAAACCACGACAAAACCACCCGAGCCACCAAAGGCCTTTGAGAGAGACCCCGCCAGAATAATATTTGCTGGTAACGAGTGATCAACCGCTGAAAAGGCATATCCCGCACCATGACGTCCAACGATCGAAATACCATGAGCATCGTCTACGTAAAGGTATCCCCGCGCCGACTCTAGCTGCCGAGAGAGCTCGGCGATGGGTACAAGACCACTCATCGACCCAATTCCATCGATCAAAAGCACAGGAGTCTCACCTTTGTCGGTGCAGTCTTTCAGCACTGTGGTCAGCGATTCTGGATTGGTGGACTCAACTCTAGAAACAGAACCGAACTGCTCCAAAATCCCCCTAAGCACCTGCATCGAAGCATGGGCGGTTTTGTCCATTAGCCAGTGGATTCGTTTTTTGACCGGATACCTACTCAACGAACCACTCCCCAGCAACGGTAAAACACCTAAATGGACACTGCTGGTAGAGGTAAACACCGCGACGCCACTACCTCTGTAAACCTGACCAAGCAACTCTTCCAGTTGAGGCAGGTAACTCGGGCGCATTGCACTTCGAGAAGACGACAGGTGCAGTCCGGAAGTTTCCATTGCGCGGTGTGCGGCGTCGATCAAGGCCGAATGGGTTTCTAAGCCCAAGTACGAACAGGAAACGAACTCAGTGAACGTACCTCCATCTTGCAAGGTAATGTCCTTACCCACACGACTCGCAACGGTAAAACCTGTCAGTCCTTCCTCGTAAGCCTTCGCCAGCGCCCCAGTAGTGTTACCGCGACGAACGCTCATCCAGTCTTGTTTAGTTTGCGCATCCATTGCTAAAACTCCTTTATGAAAATCAACGAGATTTACATCCGATGGTCATTACTGAACTGCCCGACGCGTCGGACGCTTCCTTGTCGATTACCGTCTTTATATTCGTCAACTGACTCTGCTTAAACAGTTCGCGTACCGCTTGGGCCTGCGACTCGCCATGCTCAATGACTAACCAACCTTCTCGACTTAGTAAGTGGTTCGCGAGCGAGATGATTTGCCGTATCAGTTCAAGACCATCGACCCCGGAATAGACTGACGCCTGTGGATGGTGATCACTCCACTCAGGCAGCAACTCTTGAGACTGTGGGACGTACGGAGGATTAGCGACAATCAAGCCAACTTCATGTGTGAATCGCGTAAATGCCTGTTCGTCGCGAATGTCTGCCTGCAAGAGATTGACCCGTATCCCCTTGCAGGCAAGCCTGTCGATGTTGCGCTTGAGGTACTGCACCGCTATCTCATCAAACTCCACGCATGTCACTTTCAGATCTGGTCTGCGCCGTGCGATCGCCAGGCCAATCGCTCCGCTTCCAGCACACAAATCGAGAACACTCGCTCCCGATCGCAGCGCAGCGTTGGCCTCCAGCCACTTGTGAATGATTTGGCTGTGAGGACGGGGGATAAACACGCCGGTACCTACCACCAGCGGCATTTCGTCAAACTCCACCATGCCAACAATATGCCCGAGAGGAATTCGGTTACAGCGCTCTTGAACCGCCAACATAAATTCTTCGATCGCACGGCCTTTATCCACCCGTTCGATATAGCGATCTATAAGACAACTCAAATCTTCTTCCAAGTCCCAGACACCAGATTCCTGCAACATGGCCCGCGCTTGACTAATAGCAAGATACTCACGATCAGTAAGACTCATGACCACTCCTTGTAATACTGCGAAAGTCTTTTCAAGATCGACTCATAAAGATAAGAGAACGCCACCAATTCCGGCGGGGGCGTAAATGACGGATGCAAGTCATTTATCAGCTCCTCATAATTACGCGACAGCCCTTCATCCAGAAGAGGAAACCAATAAGGTTTTATATCCCAACGATATTCATATCCTGTGGCAAACATCTGCTGTACCGTTTCCCTGACTGTATGCTCGCGGGCAAACCCAGATAACGGAGCACGGACTGGTTTGAAAGGGCTGAGATCCAGATCGGGAGTCTCTACATCGGTTAGGCAATCAGCTATATAGCGCGCCAACAATGGTGATTGGTGAAGGCCATCTCGGTAGGTACCTGTTGCGAGCCAAAGACCTTTGATGCAGCACTCGCCAATCAATGGGAAACCATCTGCTGGAATTGGTCTATTGCCAACTTGTATGGAAATTATTTCAGCGCCATGAAGGTCCAGATTCAATTGATCAACAGCACAATCAAGTAAAAACTGAACATCTGATATGAGAGCCTGTTGCTTTGGCCGCTCCGAAATAATGTTAGTTGCGCCCAGATACAAGACTCCATCCCCACGAGGGACGCAGTGTAAGCCGCATGCAAAGGCACGATTTGGCGTCCGTATGACCGAACTTGGTAAATCGACCCCTTCTGGCATCTTTACGAGAATGGAAACGCCATAACCACTGAACAGCGGTGGAATTTTCTTTACAAGTTCGTCGAAACCACTGAGCAAATCCAGAGATTGAACGCCTGCGGCAACCACAACCTTCTTTGCCCAGAGAACCTCCCCACTGCACAACTCGACACCCGTTGCTACCCCACCCTCAGCCAACACTCGCTTAGCATTCTCATTTTTCAGAGTGCCGCCTTCGGTGACAAATGCAGCATCCAGTTTTTCCAGTAAAAGGTGCGAATTCACCGAATGTTCGTTTGGTATGTATAACCCCCGCAGAGGGCGAACCAGATGGTTGGGCTTAAGCCACTCCATCTTGCGTGGATCAACAATTTCGAACGGTTCACCATACTCACGAAGGGTACTTTCGATGGTGTCGTAGTTAACGCTGTCTACCTCATCCATGCCGGCGGTATTAAGCAGCACATGGGTCCCAATAGCGGTAAATAACGAACTAGAATTACCTGAAGAGGTTGCCAACCGCTGCGCCCAGCTTGACCACAGGTGTTGGGCTTGTCGGTCCATATCTAGTTTCAATCGACCATAATCGCTCGAAAGTAACCCGCTTGTTACCTCCCCGAAACATCCATTCATAGCTCCCGCGGCTTTTGACGCTGCATTTGTGCGATCCGTCTCACCAACGCGACATACACTTAATCCTCGTGTTGATAGCTCATATGCAATTGAGCCACCAACTGCTCCTGCACCCACGACAATAACATCGAATTCCATGTAAACCTCGAACCGTCACCAGCAACGGAGAAATAAATTATTAATCAGGAAACAATTTATTTCTAAGGCTTCATCACATCGCAATTCAATGCGCGAGTTATTTCATGATATTTCCACGTTACAAATTGACATAAGTATATGCAAAATGTAGGAACAAGCCTTCAGACAACAGAAGGCAAACAACAAAAAACACCACAAATGAAATTCATGTTTCAGCAATACCAATTCTCAATATTGCGGACACTCGTACTCAACAGAACAAATAATCTACTGGACGCACTCCTTACAAAATAAATTCAGCCATAAATATTGGACAGTACCAATTTTATTAGCCTAGATTATTTTATCTAGCGAGGTTTCCGCCTTGCGCGATGGGCGACATCAATATTTGAAAGGTATTTTCTTTCGACGTACAAAAGCAAACGCCCCGATCAAGTCGGGGCGTTTGTTAAGGCCTTCATCAGCATGATTACATGCTTGTGAAGATCGCTTTCAATACAAGCGGCTGGGGCGCTATCAGTAAGCCTTGCCCGTCTTGTAGAAGTTCTCGAAGCAGAAGTTGGTCGCGTCGATGTAGCCTTCGGCGCCGCCGCAGTCGAAACGCTTGCCCTTGAACTTGTAGGCCATCACGCAGCCGTTCTGGGCCTGTTTCATCAGGGCGTCGGTGATCTGGATTTCGCCGCCCTTGCCTGGCTCGGTCTGTTCGATCAGGTCGAAGATGTCCGGGGTCAGGATGTAGCGGCCGATGATGGCCAGGTTCGATGGCGCATCTTCAGGTTTTGGTTTTTCGACCATGCTGTGCACGCGGTAGATGTCGTCGCGGATCATCTCGCCGGCGATCACGCCGTACTTGTTGGTCTCTTGCGGGTCGACTTCCTGGATGGCCACGATCGAGCAGCGGAACTGCTTGTACAGCTTGACCATCTGGGTCAGTACGCCGTCGCCTTCGAGGTTGACGCACAGGTCGTCCGCCAGTACCACGGCGAAGGGTTCGTCGCCGATCAGCGGACGGCCGGTCAGGATCGCGTGGCCCAGGCCTTTCATTTCGGTCTGGCGGGTGTAGGAGAACGAGCAGTTATCGAGCAGCTTGCGGATGCCGACCAGGTACTTTTCCTTATCGGTGCCCTTGATCTGGTTTTCCAGCTCGTAGCTGATGTCGAAATGGTCTTCCAGGGCGCGCTTGCCGCGACCGGTGACGATGGAAATCTCCGTCAGGCCGGCGTCCAGGGCTTCTTCGACGCCGTACTGGATCAGTGGCTTGTTTACCACCGGCAGCATTTCCTTGGGCATGGCTTTGGTCGCTGGCAGGAAGCGAGTGCCGTAACCGGCTGCTGGAAACAAGCATTTCTTGATCATATAAGTCCTTGAAAGGGCTGTGTGTACGAGTTTCGGCGCAGTCTAATCAGGCGGCGTACACCTTACAATGCCCCGCACTGGCTAACCGATGCCATCATAGAGAAATATTCTCGCCGTTAGTTCCGCAGCGAGCACCGCGAATGGATCAGCAGCCTGTTATTGATAGCAGAGTCCGCCAGACTTGCACGACAAGTCAACCCGGGAGCAGGCGCACCACCGCGCGCCCATCGGCACCCGAACGGTGCATTTGGCGGTATCATGGCGCCCTTGAACCAGCCAGCGAGGCAAATAGATGTCTGAAGCAAAAAGCGTCAACGGGTATTTGATCAGGGCCAAAGACGGCCAGTGGTGGGTAGCCGGCGTTGGCGGCGAGAACATTGCCGGGCCCTTCCCGTCCGAAGCCATGGCGATCGAAGTGGCATCGGTGTTGCAGCTGGAACATCCGGCACCCAAACGACGGGGCAAGGACAAGAACTGATCCAGGCCCGACGCCCTGCCCTAGTGCAGGGCTTTTTTTGGCAATCCCTGTAAGAAGTGGCCTTTCGCTATAACCTTTTGCCGCCCGCGCTGTCACAGGCATTGCCCCTACTCCTGACGACGACAACGACATGACCAAATTTCTGCCGCTGATAGCGCTGCTGGCCCTCACTGGCTGCGCCACCTCCGAGACCACTTACCTGAACAATGGCGAACAAGGCCTGGCCATCGACTGTTCCGGCGAGGCCAATTCCTGGGCGACCTGTTACGAAAAGGCCGAGGCTTCCTGCGCCGGCACTGGCTACCGGATTGTCGGCACCGACGGCACGCCCGCCTCCAAGGAAAGCGACAAGACCCTGGGCGTCGACGTTGGCAACTACAAGAACCGTAGCGTCGTGGTGGTCTGCAAATAAGGGCCGAGCGACTTACATGTGGATTTCCGCGAACTTGATCCCCAGGCCGCGCACGGTCTCGACCAGCGCGTCGAGACTGTCGAAGGATTCGACTTCGTCGCTATCGTCTACAAGGAAAAAACTGCGTCCGGCGCTTTTTTTGAAAAACACGATCCATTCCCCCGGATTCGCCGGGTTCTGAATCACATGGGTGGCGCAGATATGGCCCTCTGCGTGCCGCTCCCGTACCTTCTCTCGCTTCATGCTCGACTCCAGAAATGACAATGCCGCCAAAGCCTTGCTTTGACGGCATCGGTGCTGACAGTCGACATTCTATCAGCCGGAAATGCACGCCGTGGCGGCATCGCGAACGTCGAAGGGGCGAAGCGGTACGTTGGAGATACGCTCATGCAGCTTGATGCTGCTGCCGCCGGAGCGCTCCTCGATATCAAATACCGCGGCGGGACCCGATGAAAGCTTCTGTGGCACGATCACCCGCACCCCGTCCTTCTGCTCCTCAATTTGCAAGGCGCCTCGGCTCTCGGCGAGTTTTTCGCTCAGGCATTGGGCGTACTCATGGGGCTTCTTGCCTGAAATCACATTCATGGTCGGCAAGGTCTCGTTGATCTCCGAAACACTTGCACAACCACTGATTGCCAAAACCCACGGCAAGCCCAAGATGCCCCACTTCATACGAAACCTCCGATAAAGACCCTCCGACAGCTCAAACCCGGGTTTTCTCCAAACCGCGGTGGTTTTTTCTTCATTGGCGTGGGCAATCTGCGTTTTTTATTGCCCCTGGGGGCCTGCACAGCCGGATAATAACGCCTCAGGGCTGATAAACTGCGCCTATCGACCATGCTATCGTTTTGATTTTGTAGAAAAAGCCCTTCTGGAGGCGCCTCATGAAATTTATCCACCAGCGCGAGCACCTCAACGAAGACGACATCGTCGTCATTCAATGCTCGCAGACGTGCAACATACGCTTGATGAACGACGCCAACTTCCGCAGCTTCAAGAATGGCGGTCGTCACACCTACCACGGCGGCGCATTCGACACCTTTCCGGCCCGCATCACGGCGCCGAGCACCGGGTTCTGGAACATCACCATCGACACGGTGAACCGCCGGCCGATCAGTGTGACGCGCAAGCCGACCCTGACGCATTCGATCAAGATCATCCGCCGCTCCAGCTCGAAACTGAGCTGAGCAGCGCCTTACTCCGCACACAGGCAGGTATGACCGTGGCCCAGACGACCAAATACGTCATCAAGTACAAACTCAATGGCGAACGCCGCTTCGAATTTGCCCAGTTGGAAAATGGCACTGCAGAGGAAGCCAAAGCCGCGCTGGATGCCCTTCATGGGCAGGGCGACGACGTGATCAGCGACATCAGTGTCAGCAAAGCGCTCTAACATTGCCCGCAGTGAACAGGGACGTCTGCTTCCTGCCGACATTCGAGCGCAAGCGTCGGAGTGTTCACATTCGTTACGCCTCTTAGTCTGGCCACCTCGATAACCTGAGGGCACGGCAATGAGCGAGCAATATCTGGACAGGCTGGACTGGCCCCTGCTGGAACAGCAACTCGATCAGGACGGCTGCGCGGTTATCGCGTCGCTGTTGAGCCACAAGGCCTGTGATCAAATCAGCGCCTTGTACGGCCAGGCGGAACCCTTTCGCTCGCAGGTGATCATGGCCCGCCACGGTTTCGGCCGTGGCGAGTACAAGTATTTCGACTATCCCTTGCCGCCGCTGGTGGCCCGCCTGCGCAGTGCGCTGTACCCACGGCTGGTGCCTATTGCCAACCGCTGGCATGAGCAAATGGACCTGCCGAGCCGGTTTCCCGACAGCCACCCGGCCTTCCTCGAGCGCTGTCACGCCGCCGGCCAGCAACGTCCTACGCCACTGTTGCTGCAATACGGCCCCCAGGACTACAACTGCCTGCACCAGGATCTGTATGGCGAGCACGTCTTCCCCTTGCAGGTGGCGATTCTTCTGTCGGAGCCGGGAGAAGACTTCACCGGCGGTGAGTTCGTATTGACCGAGCAGCGCCCGCGCATGCAGTCGCGCCCACAGGTCATCGGTCTGAAAAAAGGCGACGGCCTGATCTTCGCGGTCAACCAGCGCCCGGTCAAAGGCGTGCGCGGCTACTATCGGGTATCCCTGCGCCACGGCGTCAGTCGCCTGCACAGCGGAAAACGGCATACCCTTGGGATCATCTTTCACGACGCATCATGAGCTCCATGAACCCGATCAACCTTGACCTGTTTGCCGACGCAGAACCCGAACAGCAACCTCGGTGCGAGCAGATCGGCGAACAATCCTACGTCCTCAGGGGCTTTACCCTGCCCTGGCTGGAGCGTGTGCTGCCGGCACTGGATGCCGTGTTGGCGGCGGCACCGTTCCGGCAAATGGTTACCCCTGGGGGCTTCACCATGTCGGTTGCCCTGAGCAGTTGCGGAACATGGGGCTGGACCACCGACCGCAGCGGCTATCGCTACACCCGCGACGACCCGCAGACCGGCCTGCCCTGGCCGTCCATGCCCGAGGTGTTTTTTCAATTGGCGCAGGCGGCGGCATTGGCGGCAGGGTTTGCCGATTTCGTGCCGGACTCCTGCCTGATCAATCGCTATGTGCCCGGGGCGAAGATGTCCTTACATCAGGACAAGGACGAAAAGTCCTACGCTGCGCCTATCGTTTCGGTATCCCTGGGATTGCCCGCGATGTTCCTGTTCGGCGGCTTCGCGCGTAGCGACAAAAGCCAACGGGTACCGCTGCTGCACGGCGACGTCGTGGTCTGGGGTGGCGTGGATCGCTTGCGTTATCACGGCGTTCTGCCGATCAAGGCTGGCCAACACCCACGCCTGGGCGAACAGCGGATCAACTTCACGTTTCGAACCGCTCGATGATGCCGTGGAGTTTGACCGCAAGCGCCGGAGTGTGGGCAGATTGGCCGGCGGTTAATCTGCGGCAAACGGGACAACGGACGTAAAGCCATGACAAGCCAACCGACAACCATCAGCACCGAGAATGATCCACGCTGGGCCGCGGTGCTCGCCCGCGACCCACAAGCGGACGGACAGTTTGTCTACGCGGTGAAGACCACCGGGATCTACTGCAACCCCAGCAGCCTCTCGCGCTTGCCAAAACCGCAAAATGTCGAATTCTTCGACAACGCCGAACAGGCCCAGGCCGCGGGTTATCGCCCAAGCAAGCGCGCGGCCACGGATCAAAGCGCTGTCGCCACACAACATGCTGCCACCGTGGCCGCCGCGTGCCGCCAAATCGAAAGCGCCGAGGCGCTGCCGGCGCTGAACGAACTGGCCGAAGCGGCAGGCCTGAGCAGCTTTCACTTCCATCGGGTGTTCAAGTCCGTGACCGGCCTGACGCCCAAAGGCTATGCCGCGGCCCACCGTTCGCGCCGGGTGCGCGAGCGGCTGGCGGATGGTCGCTCGGTCACTGAGGCGTTATACGATGCCGGCTTCAATTCCAACAGCCGGTTCTATGAGGCGGCGGATCAGGTGCTGGGGATGAAGCCCACCGATTACCGTGACGGAGGGCAAAACAATGACATCCGTTTTGCGGTTGGCCAGTGTTCCCTCGGCGCGATTGTGGTGGCGCAAAGCGAGCGAGGCGTTTGCGCGATTCTCCTTGGGGATGATCCGCAGCAACTGGTTTGCGACCTGCAGGACAAGTTTCGCCGCGCCAATCTGATCGGCGCCGACCAGGCCTTCGAACAGTTGATCGCCAGGGTCGTGGGTTTCATCGAGGCACCGGCCCTGGGCCTGGACTTGCCGCTGGATGTGCGCGGCACGGCGTTTCAGGAACGGGTCTGGCAAGCGCTACGGGAAATTCCCGCCGGCAGCACCGCCAGCTACGCCGACATCGCCCAACGCATCGGCGCGCCCAAAGCGGTTCGCGCCGTGGCACAAGCCTGTGGCGCCAACAGCCTGGCGGTCGCAATCCCCTGCCACCGGGTGGTGCGCAGCGATGGCAATCTGTCGGGGTATCGTTGGGGGGTGGAGCGCAAGCGGCAATTGCTGGAGCGGGAAAAGCCGTGAATGGAGGTTGATGTGGTGCGGCCGCCCCCGTTTCTGATCAGCGATTCACATCCACCACCACCCGCCCCCGCAATTGTCCCGCCAGCAGGCGCGGCGCAGCCTCGATCGCTTCGCTCAAACCGATTTCGTGGCTGATCAGTGGCAACAGGGCAAAGTCCAGGTCCTTGGCCAAACGCCCCCAGGCCTCTACACGCCGGGCTTTCGGTTGGGTCACGCTGTTAATCCCGGCCAGGGTCACGCCGCGCAGGATAAAGGGTGCGACGGAGCCTGGAAAATCCATGCCCTGGGCCAGACCGCAGGCGGCCACGGTGCCTTCGGATTTGGTACTGGCGCAGGCGTTGGCCAGGGTATGGCTACCTACGGAGTCGATGACTGCAGCCCAACGTTCCTTGGCCAGCGGCTTGCCCGGCTCGGACAAGCTGGCGCGGTCGATGATTTCGCCGGCGCCCAGTTGCTTGAGGTATTCGTGCTCCGACAGGCGCCCGGTGGAAGCGACCACCCGATAGCCGAGCTTGCTCAGCAAGGCGATGGCGAAACTGCCGACACCGCCGTTGGCCCCGGTGACCAGCACTTCGCCCTGCTCGGGTGTCACACCGTTGCGTTCCAGCGCCATGATGCACAGCATCGCCGTGTAGCCTGCCGTACCGATGGCCATTGCCTGCGCCTCAGTGAATGCCTCGGGCAGCGCAATCAGCCACTCGCCCTTCAGGCGGGCCTTCTGCGCCAGCCCGCCCCAATGCCCTTCACCCACCCCCCAACCATTGAGCAGGACTTTGTCACCGACCTTGTAGTCCGGATGCCCGCTGACTTCGACGGTCCCTGCCAGATCGATCCCCGGCACCATCGGGAATTTTCGCACCACCGGGCTGCTGCCGGTGATCGCCAGGCCATCCTTGAAATTCAGCGTGCTGTACGCCACACGCACCGTCACATCGCCCTCAGGCAACTGGTCTTCATTAATCTGTTGCAGTGTGGCCCGGTAACCGCTTTCGTCTTTATCGATCAAAATACCTTGGAACATCGCGGCCTCCTGGTGAGATCACCTGTTGTGGTGTGATTTAAATACCACATCGCAAAAAAATCCCGTACTCGACTTTAAGCCAATATGATGGACCGCTATCAACGACGGAGTACCGCTGAAATGAGCCAATGGCCAGATACTCGTTTGCTTGACCTGCTCGGGATCGAACTGCCGATCATCCAGGCCCCCATGGCCGGCGCCACCACCGCTGCCATGGTCATCGCGGCGAGCAACGCCGGCGGTCTCGGCTCGATGCCGGCCGCGATGTTGAGCGTCGAGCAATTGCGTGACGAGCTCAAGAACATTCGTCAACACTGCCAGCGTCCGATCAACGTCAACTTCTTCTGCCATCAACCGCCGACGCTCGACGAGCAACGCGCCCAGGGCTGGAAGAAACTGCTGCAACCCTATTATCGCGAACTGGGTGCCGACTTCGACGCGCCGACACCAGTCTCCAACCGCGCGCCGTTCGATGAGGCGGCCTGCGCAGTGGTCGAAGCGTTGCGCCCGGAGGTCGTGAGTTTCCACTTTGGCCTGCCGGAAAAATCCCTCCTGGATCGAGTGAAAGCCACCGGGGCAAAAGTGCTGTCCTCGGCTACCACGGTCGAAGAAGCCCTCTGGCTCGAGCAGCACGGCTGCGACGCCATCATCGCCATGGGTTACGAAGCCGGCGGGCACCGGGGCATGTTTCTCAGTGAAGACCTGAGCAGCCAGGTCGGTACGTTCGCCCTGGTGCCACAGGTCGTCGATGCGGTGAACGTACCGGTGATTGCCGCTGGCGGCATTGCCGATGCGCGGGGAGTGGCGGCGGCGTTCATGCTGGGGGCATCGGCGGTGCAAGTGGGCACGGCGTATCTGTTCACGCCAGAGGCCAAGGTCAGTGCTTCGCATCACAAGGCGTTGCGCACTGCCAGGGAAAGCGAGACGGCGCTCACCAATATTTTCACCGGTCGCCCGGCACGGGGGATCCTCAATCGGGTGATGCGCGAGCTCGGACCGATGAGCGCCCAGGCGCCAAGCTTCCCCCTCGCGGGCGGTGCATTGATGCCATTGCGCGCCAAAGGCGAAGCCGACTTCAGCAATCTCTGGGCCGGCCAGGCCTTTACCCTGGGGGTCGAGTCGAGCAGCGCTGAACTGACCCGGCGCCTGGCTGAGGACGGCTTGGCGAAATTGCTTCAACGCTGATGGTTATGGCGGGTGACATCCTCACTCGCCATAACCGCGTTGCAACGCATTCCGTTCAGCGGCATTTCGCTATATATTCCGATATATAGCGATTGACCTTCTTGCAGCATGTGCCTTCGACGGAGCCGCTTCATGACTTGTGCCTCACGTTTTGCCCCCACCTGCCTGGCGACCCTGCTCGCCGTGTTCGCCTTCGGCTCTGCCCAGGCGGACGAGGTGCAGGTCGCTGTCGCTGCCAACTTCACCGCGCCGATCCGGGCCATCGCCGCCGATTTCGAGAAGGACACCGGGCACAAGCTGGTCACGGCCTTCGGTGCCACCGGCCAGTTCTACACCCAGATCAAGAATGGCGCGCCGTTCGAAGTGTTCCTCTCGGCAGACGACACCACCGCGCAAAAACTTGAAGCCGAAGGCGACACCGTCAAGGGCTCTCGCTTCACCTACGCCATCGGCACGCTGGCACTGTGGTCGGCCAAGGAAGGTTACGTCGATACCCAGGGCAAAGTGCTGGCCGATAACAAGTATCAGCATCTGTCGATCGCCAACCCGAAAACCGCACCCTATGGCCTGGCAGCCACCCAGGTCCTGGCCAGGCAGGGCCTGGCCGACAAGGTCAAGGACAAGATCGTCGAAGGCCAGAACATCACCCAGGCCTACCAGTTCGTGTCCACCGGCAACGCCGAGCTGGGCTTTGTCGCCCTGTCGCAGGTCTACAAGGACGGCAAGATCACCAGCGGTTCGGCGTGGATCGTGCCGGCCAGCCTGCACGACCCGATCAAACAGGACGCGGTCATCCTCAACAAGGGCAAGGACAACCCGGCCGCCAAGGCACTGGTTGACTACCTCAAGGGACCAAAAGCCGCTGCCATCATCCAGTCCTATGGTTACCAAATCTAAATGTCGCTGACGAGTGCCGATTTCTCCGCCATCTGGCTAACCCTGAAACTGGCGTCGCTGACGACCGTCATCCTGTTGCTGGTTGGCACTCCGCTGGCGTTATGGCTCTCGCGCACCCAATCCTGGCTGCGCGGCCCGGTCGGGGCGATCGTCGCCCTGCCCCTGGTGCTGCCACCCACGGTGATCGGTTTCTATCTATTACTGGCGCTCGGCCCCCACGGCTTTGTCGGCCAGCTCACCCAATCCCTGGGCCTGGGCACCCTCACGTTCAGTTTCGCAGGCCTGGTGATCGGATCGGTACTGTATTCGATGCCGTTCGTGGTCCAGCCGCTGCAGAACGCATTTTCCGCCATCGGCACTCGCCCACTGGAGGTGGCCGCGACCTTGCGCGCCGGCCCCTGGGACAGTTTTTTCAGCGTCACCCTGCCCCTGGCGCGACCTGGCTTCATCACCGCGGCCATCCTCGGCTTCGCCCATACGGTCGGCGAATTCGGCGTGGTGCTGATGATCGGCGGCAACATCCCCGACAAGACCCGAGTGGTCTCGGTGCAGATCTACGATCACGTCGAAGCCATGGAATATGCCCAGGCCCATTGGCTGGCCGGCGTCATGCTGGCGTTCTCCTTTGCGGTGCTGCTGGCGCTGTACTCCAGCCGGTCAACCAAAACGGGCTGGAGTTGATCGATGATTCACACGCGTCTGAAATTGAGCTATCCGGGGTTCGCCCTCGATGTCGACCTGCAGTTGCCCGGCCGTGGGGTGACGGCGCTTTTCGGTCACTCAGGGTCTGGCAAGACCACCTGCCTGCGCTGCATTGCGGGCCTGGAACGGGCCGGACAGGGTTTTATCCAGGTCAACGATGAAGTCTGGCAAGACAGCGACAAGGGGATTTTTGTCGCGCCGCACAAGCGCGCCCTGGGTTACGTTTTTCAGGAAGCCAGCCTGTTTCCTCATCTGTCGGTGCTGGCCAACCTGCAGTTCGGCCTCAAGCGCATTCCCCGGCAACAGCGCCGGGTCGACATGGCCCACGCGACCGAGCTGCTCGGCATCAGCCACTTGCTCGATCGGCATCCGCAGCACCTGTCCGGCGGCGAACGCCAGCGCGTCGGCATGGCGCGCGCCCTGCTCACCAGCCCCACATTGTTGTTGATGGACGAACCGCTGGCCGCACTGGACGCGCAGCGCAAAAGTGAAATCCTGCCTTACCTGCAACGCCTGCACGATGAGCTGGAGATCCCGGTGCTCTATGTCAGCCACTCCCAGGATGAAGTCGCGCAGCTGGCCGACCATATCGTCCTGCTCAGCGACGGCCAGGCGCTGGCCAGCGGCCCCATCGGCCAGACCCTGGCACGCCTCGACCTGCCGTTGGCGCTGGGTGACGACGCCGGTGTGGTGATCCAGGGTCATGTCGCGGCCTACGACGCCCACTACCAGTTGTTGACGTTGCAGCTGCCCGACACCGACCTGAACATTCGCGTGGCCCACACGCCGATGGCCGCAGGCCAGGCATTACGCTGCAAGGTCCAGGCGCGGGATGTCAGCCTGAGCCTGCACGGCGACGAGCAAAGCAGCATCCTCAATCGCCTGCCGGTCACGGTGGTCAGTGAAATGGCGGCCGACAACAGCGCCCATGTGCTGGTACGCCTGGATGCCGCCGGCAGTCCGTTGCTGGCGCGTATCACCCGCTATTCCCGGGATCACCTCAACCTGCACCCGGGCCAACGCCTGTGGGCGCAGATCAAGGCCGTGGCGGTACTGGCGTAACTCGTTATAAGGTCGGGGCGGGGGCACGACTGCTGCGGCGTGGGGTCAATGGCTGTAACGCCCCCTCGCCCAGGACAATCGCCATGCCCGATGCACTGCCCCGAGACCTGCACTACGTCGATGACACCCAGCCGGGCATTACCCGGCGCAAACTGCGCGGCAAGTTCTGCTATTTCGAGCCTTCAGGCCAGCGCATCGTCGACCCGGAGGAGATTCAACGCATCAACGCCCTGGCGGTGCCACCGGCCTACACCAACGTGTGGATCTGCCCGGATCCGCGCGGGCACTTGCAAGCCACCGGCCGCGACGCCCGCGGGCGCAAGCAGTACCGCTATCACCCGCGCTGGCGCGAGGTGCGCGACACCGACAAATACGCGCGCCTGCGGGATTTCGGCCTGGCCCTGCCGAAGCTGCGCAAGCAGCTGGAAGCCTTGCTGGCAGCACCAGGTTTCAGTCGCGACAAGGTCATGGCCACGGTCATCACCCTGCTCGATGCGACGCTGATCCGTGTCGGCAATGCCCAGTACGCGCGGGACAACCGCTCCTATGGCCTGACCACCCTGCGTAACCGGCATGTGGAGATCAACGGCAGTGCGATCCTGTTCCAGTTTCGCGGCAAGAGTGGCATCGAGCATCAGATCACCGTAAAGGACCGGCGGCTGGCGCGGATCGTCAAGCGCTGCCAGGAGATTCCCGGACAAAACCTTTTCCAATACCTCGATGAAAACGGAGAGCGGCACACGATCACTTCTGCCGACGTCAACACCTACCTGCAAACCCTGACCGGTGCCGACTTCACCGCCAAGGATTACCGCACCTGGGCCGGCAGCGCGCTGGCCCTGGCGGTTTTGCGCGAGCTCGAGTGGCAACCCGAGTCACAGGCAAAGCAGCATGTGGTGGCGATGGTCAAAGAGGTCTCCCGGCAGCTGGGCAACACCCCGGCGGTCTGCCGCAAGTGCTACATCCACCCGGCGGTGCTCGAGGGTTTTTCCCTCGGTGCGCTGGCGCAACTGCCAAGGCCGAGGATGCGTAAAGGCCTGCGGGCCGAGGAAGTCGCGCTGGCGATGTTGCTGGAGAAACTGGCGTCTGAACCGACGAACTGACCCGCCTATTTTTTGCACGATTGCAAATGGCTTCTATAGTTGATCTGTACACGAATCAGCTGCGGTGAAGCCATGGAAGACATTTTCGTCGTCAAGCGCTGCAACAAGATCATCATCCATGGACGCCGGGCTGGAGAAACCGTGCATCAACCCGCTGACGCCACCGTCTGGTACCGCATCGCCGATACTCGCACCAATGGCTTTATCGGGGACGGTTACGATCTTGAACACGATGCCCAACACGTTTGCCGACAACTCAATGCCCGATCACAAATGACGGTCCGGCAAGGCTGACGAACATTCGCCAACCGGTTACGGGTCTATACTGAAACAGTGCTGAAGGATCAGCGCTCCATCGGTGGAAAGCTCGCTTGCGGCGGGCTTTTTACTGCCAATCCTCAGGTTTCTTCAACGGAGGTGTTTTCATGTCCGAAAAAGAGTCCATCACCACCCTGCTCACCCTGCTCGACTCCCGTCAGGTTCGCCTGGCTGCAGCTTGCAAGGAAATCGCCGACTGGGTCGATCATCAAGGCGGGCACCCGACTGCCCTCAGGATCCGTGACCGGCTGAACGACATCGAGAAGGATACGCCCCTGATCCGCAACACCCTGTCGTCGCTGCGGCCAGTCGAGCCGCCTCTGCCACGGTTCAGATGATTCTGATCCGGACACCGATGCCCCGACACGCCCTGACGCAGGACGCATGGCCGGCGACGTTATCGTCACCGCGCGTGTGCCTGCCTCATCCTTCCCCCCCCCAAAAAACCCAGCCAGGTGCTGGGATTTTTTTGCGCCACAGAGCGGCGAACATCAGCAATACAGGGTTGTCCAATGATAACCACGCCACGAAGGAGGCGTTCAGATGGTCACCCACTTCAAAATCAGCGGGCATCTGGCCTGCGGACACAAGGGCAACAACCTCACCTCCACCGGAGAACTGAATCGGGTCAAATGCAGAAGCTGTCGCAATACCGACGCTTACAAAGAGGCGCGCAAGAACGAACGCAACACTGCCCGTCGCGCCGCTCGCAAGGCAAAAACCGTTCATGCGCCCAATGACTGGCGCCAGGCCTGGATCGAGCGACTCACCGCCATGGCTGGAATGCAACGGCTACCCCGGGGGTTTCATGGGCAAGCGTTTGTCTAGAGAGGCAACAGCACTGGGCTGAACCCGTCGGCCCAGTGTTTGATGCGTGCAGTAACATGCGCTTGAAGGACTCCACCTACCTGCGGCCTTCCTCAGGCCGTGACGAATGGCCTGGGCAAGCATGGCGCCGGTGATTCGACTCTTCCAAAGTTCTCGCAAGCCCGGGCATTGGGCCCGTCCGATGTGAGGCATTGGCAACAATGGCCTTCCTCGGCTAGGGTCACTTTGCGTAGTGAACCGAGGCGTCTTGATTGGCAGAAATCAGCCCATGGAGGAAGCGATGTCATCCACCCGTAATGCCGAACAAACCTATCGCCAGTGGTCCAGCCCGATCCTGCTTGAACTCAAGGAGCGAGAGCATCAAATGACCCCGTCAGACCGCGAGGCATTGCAAACCATTCTGCTGGAAAGAAGACTGATCAATGTCGGCAACCCTGACGGCATCGATCGACGCAAGGCAGACATCAACGGAGATGAAAAACAGGAGTAACGACGCAACGGACAGCCATTGACGGAGCCGGAACAAACAAGGGTTTGCGTTAGCGTTCGCCAGCAAACCCTTGATCAAGATGGTGCCCCGAGCCGGAATCGAACCGGCACGCCCTTCGGCGGCAGATTTTAAGTCTGATGTGTCTACCAATTTCACCATCGGGGCATGGGAAATGCAAAAGCAGGTGCTGATTTAACCCTAAAACAAAACCAGAATCAATCACTTAGGAAATGATGTTGTCGAAGTCGTAATGGGTCGTTTTCACCCGCCTTGAAACGTTTCGATGGTGGTTTCGGATCAGAAAGGACGCCGGCGATGTGTCATCAGCCGTCCCCATATCCAAGGATCGGACACCCGAGCTAACCATGAGGCGTGCTGCCGGCCCCTTCGCCTGACTCACGCTGCATGATCACTGTGTCGAGCCAGCGGCCGCCCTCGATGCAACGCTCGATCACCCTGCTCAACAGCGCCTGCCCAACGCCCAAACCAGACATGTCCTCGCGGACGTAGACAGAGTCCTCGACCGTGAAACGGTAGGCCGGACGCGGTCGATACAACGAAGCGTAGCCATAACCGACCAATTCCCCGTCGCGCTCAGCCACCAGGAACGGCAGGCCATGGGCACGGACATCGGCGCGCCGTTGACACATCTGTTCGAGGGTCGGTGGCTCCAATTCGAAACTGGCCGAGCCATGAACCACGTGATGGGCATAGATCGCCAGCACCGCAGGCATGTCGTTTTCATTGGCGTCGCGAAGGATCAGGTGGTGAGCCATGGAGAGTCTTCATCAGGAATGGTGGTTCGTTTATTCGTCGATGGCCGTGAGCGTTCAGAGTCGTGGCAGCGACTGGACAAATAGTGACGCCAGGCCAAACCAGGCTTCAAAAATAACGGCGATCATTGCTGAGCTTCCTGAGCGGGATGGAATTTGGGTATGCGTCCATTAAGGGACGGCAAATAACTCCATCGATAGGATCGAGCAGAGGGGAAAGATCCGCATTGCAACCACGCCAATATCGCTTCAGAGGCGATCGTCAACGCCAGTTGCTGACCTGGGCATTCATGTCGTCCTGAGCCGAAACTAAAGGTTCGTCTATTGCTCCGCTTGAGCAACACACTGTCGGGGTCTGGGTTCAGGCAGGGATCTCGGTTGGCTGAAGCGAGTAACACCAGAACGGTATCACCCGCCTCCAGGACGCTATCGCCAATCGTGCATCGCTTCGCAACGAATCGCCGGGTGTTTTGCACGGGCGAGTCGAAGCGCGCTACCTCGGCCACCAGTGCTGCGACGAGCATCGGAGTCGGTTCCCCGTCTTCAATCAGGTCAGGATTGCGATGGAGCGCTATGAGGGTGTTACCAATCAAGCCCGCGGTGGCTTCGAAGGTCTGTGACATCAAGCCGATCAGGTTAGCAATCAACGCTTCCTGATCTGCCCATTCAGCGGCCTTGCTTTCGCTGCGGATGCGAGTCAACAAGCCGCTATCAGTTTTATCGTCATTCAGCAGCGCGCTGAATATTTGGCTTAGCTGAATAGCACCGGAATGGGCCTTATTGAGCTGCGTTTCATCGCTTAGTGGCGATAGGCAGCTGACAAAATCCCGTGTCAGCTTCGCGACTTCTCGCATGCGCAAGGATGGCAGGCCTATCAAGGAGGCAATGACGCACGCGGGCAACGTGAACATCAACTCGTCCGTAGTTTCAAGCGAGTTTTCAAGTGTCGTGACCACACGTGACACAATGTCGGCGATGCCATCCAACTCAATGGAGGCCAGGGCGGGCTCAATCGCCATCCTGGGGCACCGGTGTTGCGCCCCTTCGTTCATACGCATCAACCGACCGAAAACAAGTCCGGCGGCGCCCTGTGCAATTGCCGGGGGAATGGGCTCGTGCAGCGGACGCACCCGACAATCGGGATGCCCCAGAATCGCCTCGACCGCATTGGCCCCACTCGCAATCCATAAGCGCAGATCCGCATCGAAGAACAGACCTCCCTGTTGTCTGAGACGTGCATAGTAAACATAAGGGTCGTGATGCGTGGCTGCTTCAAAAGGCGTCATTTTGGCGTCCTGTTCACAAAGAACAGTTACTATCGAACATCTATTACGCTGACGATTCGTTCAGGAACGAAATATGGATTGCCAAGGCAATGAGCTTGCCCTTTCTCGGATTGCCGGCGCCATTGCCGAACCTGCCAGGACAAAAATGCTTTGTGCGCTGATGGACGGCCACGCGCGAACCAGTACCGAAATGGCCGCCATCGCTGAGGTCAGTACCTCCACCGCGAGCGCGCATCTGGCAAGACTCAAAGAGGACGGGTTGCTCAAGCTGCACACGCAGGGACGGCATCGCTATTACAGCCTGGCGGATACACAAGTGGCCCAAGCGCTGGAGGCCCTCATGGTCATTAGTCAGCATGCGAACACCCGGTTTGTTTCAAACACTCCCAACCGATTGCAGTTTGCGCGTACCTGTTATGACCACATGGCCGGAACCTTGGCGGTTCATTTGCATGACCATTTCATCGAGTCAGATTGGTTGACGGCCTCGGACACTGATGACCGTGCCTATCAGCTGACTGACAGCGGCGAAGCGGCGATGGCTGCTATCGGTATAGAAGTAACGCAAGTCAAGGCTCAGCGACGTCGTTTCGCTTGCTCGTGTCTGGACTGGAGCATGCGGCGCCCTCATCTGGGGGGCGCGCTGGGAGCGGCTTTGCTACAGACAGCGCTAAACCGCAAATGGGTTACTCAAGACCTCGATAGCCGGGCCCTTTCATTGACATCCAAAGGGCGAAAGGAGCTGTCTGGTCGATTTGAAATCACAGTTGAATGTGACACAACCCGCCGACCGCGGTTTACAGATGTCATGACCACTTGAATGTCTGCCCTGCGTCGCCTACAGCTCTTCGCGAGGTCTGCGCCAGAACTGAAAATCAGCGTAAAACGCTCTAGCCCGGGTCGATCAGCGCCCGCAAGACATGTATGATAATGATACACGTTATTGTTAACCGTAATATCCCACTGCCGCCAAGTCCATTACAACCGGGCTATTGCAACGGTGAATTTATATAAAGGGGTCTTGATGACCTATATGTCCCCCAAGCTCAATGCCAACTCGCCCGACGTGTTTCACCTGGAGACTAGCGACACCAGTGGCTACGCCGTGGATTGGCACGCCCACGACTGTCATATGCTGCTGTTACCGCGCCAGGGTGGGCTGTTTCTCTCGACCGAAAGCAGCCAGACCTCTCACATATCGCGCCAATCGTTTTCCTTTGTGCCGGCAGACTTTGCCCACGCCACTGAGGCGGCTCCGGGGCGGGAGAAACATATGACCTTGTATGTCGACCCGTCCTACGTCAAACACCAGGGACAGATGTTCGGTTGCCGAAGTTTCGCCAAACAGGTCAATCGATCAGGGATCTGGCAAGCGACCGAGGTGCTGGAAGGTATCTTGCGCCTGCATGACCAACTTCAAAGCTGTGCGACGGCGCAGGCCTTTGAGCGCCAATTGCCCCACCTCAATCATCTGCTCTTCGAGGAGTGCACGCGGGTTATCGCTTGTCAGCAAACCCTACCGCCGCCGAGTGAACGACAGCAGCAAGCCACCCTGGTGCACGACATACAGCGATACGTTCGGGAGAATCTGGACTCAGACTTGACGATTGAGTCGATTGGACATGAATTTCACCTGTCTCGGCGTCACCTTACGCGTATTTTCAAAGCTGTTACCGACGAAACCCTGCTGGATTTCACCAATCGCACGAGAGTTGAAACTGCCGCCCGGCTTGTTTCATGCACATCACTATCGATCCTCGAAGTCAGCCTGGCGGTGGGACTGGATTCCCCCTCTTACCTTGCTCGACTGTTCAAGCGCTACCTGAATCTAACGCCAAGCGAGCTACGCAAACCCCGCTGACGATCTGGCCCAAACGGGCGCACGCAAGGCCCGATCGAGCGCTTTCGACCCATTGATGATGGCCACAATAGACCTCTTCTCCCCCCTCTAGAGGTCACAATGAGCGACGTGGACGCTGTACAAGTCTTCAAGTCCAGCCGGGGCGGTGGCAGCCTGACCCCCGTCGTTATCGCCGCTCCCGGGTCTGGCGCTGAGCAGATCATGACGGTCGCAGACCCCTTTGCGCGACTGGCGTCCAGTCGCGAGCGGGACAGGCTAAGTTACTGGCAGGAGCGCAAGGCGAAGGAAGTCATGATGGAGCACCTTGATTGTGGCATTCGGATTTCCGTCGTAGCCAAAGAGTGTGCCTTGTCACGAAGCCATTTCTCCCGCGCTTTCAAGAAAGCTACGGGCCACGCTCCACGTGATTGGTTCAAGCTTGCAAGATTGACCCGAGCCAGAGAACTCCTTGAGCAAACCGACTTTTCCATTTCTCAAGTGGGTTTGGCGTGCGGGTTTGCTGATCAACCGCATTTCACCAAAATATTCTCCAGTAATTTTGGTATGCCCCCTGGAAAGTGGCGTGCAAAGGATAGACGTACGGCTTGCCCGGTCGATGGGCCGTCATTTTCTCGGAATTTTTTGTAACGTCCCACCTCATAAGAATAAGAGGTGAATGGGCGAGAAAAATCTGGGCGACCTCACGATGAAGATTCGGGCCACTGTTATCTGCGAGAAAGTGGTTTTGTTTGTCATTTGCCAGGACCAATGATCGATTTTTTAAATAGAAATTCGTTGATATCACCGGCCGATCGTACGGTCTGAATTGTACAGAACCGAACCGACACCCATTTCAGGATTTGGGCGATCAGGAAAATGACAGGGATGATTTGAAGGCAGAACCGTCATGTCGAACCATTCAGCCGACCAAATTAAAGCGTGCCGCCGCCTTGCGATGGAGCGAAACCAAAAACTTTTCGAGGAGGCAAACGCCATCAATCGGTCGGCACTCGACCTCCTGGAACATAGTGACTTCGACAGTGAAATGTTTCTGGTTTATCTGCAGCTAAAAAAAAGGGCAAAAAAACGTTTTAGAGAAGCGCTGGAACATGCCGTTTTACTGAATGAGCATTTTCCCTCACCGCAGCTACAAAATAACCACAGATGGGAACACTCGGAAGTAAGAGCGCAAGAGCTCATGAATGAGCCTTAGTTAACCCATGGAGTATTGCGACTTGATTCGAGGCTCGGAAATGCTCTGCCCTCGCCGGCAGCAAATGGCGTAGCTAGACAGTCTTTCCTGGATCAAGGAGCAAGGTGGGCATCACCCTGGTGCAGACGCCGGTTACTTACTCTCTTCAGTTTTGCCCTCTTGCATTTGCACAGATGACTTGCTGCCGTCGGTATTGTCTTTGGTGGTGTTCTTTGAGCTGTCAAAACACCCATGCAGCATAAACACACTGCAGAGACTCAGGCACACGCAGAGCTTTTTCATGATGGTCTCCTAGACGGATTGAGAGGTGCCGTCGGTTCGAGCTTGAATTTGATCCAGCCAGTCAGAATCCAGCGCTACCCTAACGCGGTATCGAGGAACATCATGACGCCGAAGCCCAACATCAGACCCAGGGTGGCGGGGGTTTCATGACCGTTGCGATGCGTCTCTGGTATGACTTCATGGGAGACCACAAAGATCATGGCCCCGGCGGCCAGGCCAAGTGCGATGGGGTAGCCCAACGCGAAGCCACTGGAAATACCCAGGCCGACAAGGGCGCCAAAGGGCTCCATCAGGCCAGACCCGACTGCAATGAGTGCCGCGCGCAGTGCCGAGATCCCGGTCACCCGTAAAGCCATGGCGACCGCCAAACCCTCGGGTAAGTCCTGGATCGCGATCGCGGTCGTCAGCGGTATGCCGACCTGCATGTCTGCGGTGGCAAAGCTGACACCTATCGCCATGCCTTCCGGCAGGTTATGCAGGGTGATCGCCAGGACGAAAAGCCAGACTCGATTGATGCGCTTGGCTTCAGGCCCGCGCCGGCCGCTTTTTTCATGTTCGTGAGGAACAAATCGATCGAGGCCGATCATCAATGCAACACCCAGCGCCAATCCCAGCACCACGATACTCGCCGCGAGCAAACGGTTACCGCTGAGCTCCTGGGCCGCTTCGATCCCCGGCAGGATGAGCGAAAAAGAACTGGCAGCCAGCATCATTCCTGCAGCGAAGCCAAGCATGATGTCCTGGGTACGCGCCGCAATATCGCGCAGTGCAATCGCGACGACAGCCCCCATTGCTGTCGCGGCAAAGCCGGACAGGCCACCAAGAAAAGCGAAACGCAGATTGTCCTTGTTGGCTCCGACGAAAGCGCCGTAACCGCTGACCATCAGCACCAACATCACGCACATTAGAACCAGCCAAAACACCCTGCCGCCCCATCCATAACGGGTCACATGACCAAACAAGGCGCGTAGGGGGGCTGCTGATGAAGAAGGCGGTTCCGACATGGAAAGGTCCCTTATTTTCGTGTTGAGCGTTTAGCGGAAGATCCCGGCAACGACGACATCAAGGCTCTGGAAACCCGTTGCGCCTCCCGCTCAAAGGAGAGGGTTGAGACTTGGAACATGTCCGATAGATCATATCCCTGCGTACGCTGCTTGCTGACCATGCTGCTCACCTCCAGATTAAAAAAGACACCGCACGCGGTGCGCGCGTGCGGTGTTTTCATCAAAATTACAGTTCGCTCACTCAGAACTCGGATGCCCACCTGCATTCATATGAAGCGAGCGCAATGAGGTTAATTTCAAAAATTTTTGTCGCGTACGACAAACGGGCTGCGATTAACCTTTGCTGTGTTCCGGCGAGCTAGGACCCTCCTTGATACCGCGTGGCCCGGCAACTCCCCACACGATCAGTCCTACCACCGGAAAGAGAATGAGGCCGATCGCCCAAGCCGCTTTTACACCGACCGTTTTGTCGCTGCGAAACACGCTAACGATAGCCCACAGGTCAACGAGCAGAATGATCACCGCGACAGCAATCGAAAAATAACTGGTTGCTTGCGACATGATTCGATCCTCCAGAGGCTGGTAATCCTTAGGCGCCAGACGGTCAATGGTGTTCAAAAGAAATTGGTTGGTAAGGCCACGCACACCATATGAATGACCTCTTGGACGCGCCCAGCGTTTGAGAACAAAAAATTATTTTTACCCTTCTTGAATCGTTTTTCTGACGTCGCTATATATTTTGTACGCGATGCCGAAACCGGGTCGCGTCATAAATCACTTGGAGAAAACTCAGGAGATTTAGCTATGGCTACTACCTTTTCGTTAGCCCCACTGTTCCGTCAGTCGGTAGGCTTTGATCGTTTCAACGACCTTTTTGAATCCGCGCTTCGCAGCGAGGCGGCCTCGACGACCTATCCACCTCATAACGTCGAAAAGCATGGCGATGATCACTATCGAATCGTCATAGCGGCGGCGGGTTTGACTGAGGAGGATCTGGACATTCAAGTCGAGAAGGAGGTGTTGACCATCGCCGGCGGCAAGCGAGAAAGCGATAAGGAGGCGATTTACCTGCATCAGGGTATCGCGCAACGGGCATTTCGATTGTCTTTCCGTTTAGCGGATCACATCGAGGTTCAAAATGCATCGCTGGCCAATGGGCTGTTGAGCATTGATCTGCTGCGGGTTGTTCCAGAGGAAGCCAAACCCAAGCGCATCAATATCGATGGCTCGGGGAAGTCTGATCTGAAACAACTCAACTAACAGCCCAAACGAGGCGCTCTTCGGAGCGCCTTTTTTGTACGACCAAGCCGTCTTTTTCCAGTGCGCAATAGCTGTGCCCAACTGAACGAATCAGCTACCCCGCCGAATCACCGAAATCTCTTCGCGGACAGGGAGTTTACGACCGTGCAAATAGGGATGTTCGGCATCGTCATTCATCAGGCTTTACTCTCCTTCGGTGAGCGCGCGACGATGAAAATCAGGAAGCCGTTTCAAAGCGTATTCGGTAGCTGCTGTTTGCACTTGGCAGCGGGTGCCGGAGAACTGATGCTCGTGGCTGAAAAGACGACATTGCTCCTGCGACTGAAACGCCCAGGCGAAGCAAATGGTGCCGGCGGGAATGCCATCGACATCTTCCGGGCCAAGAATCCCGGTCGTGGCCACCGCGACATTGGCGGTACTGTCACGCAGGGCGCCCATTGCCATTTCCCTGGCAACCTCCACACTCGTCAGGTTGAAGGTTTCAATAGTGCGCGGGCTGACATGCAAAACGCGTTGTTTGGCCTGCGGCGAATACACCACGTAACCGCACTCAATGAACTCGCCGCTACCTTCGACCTCAGACAGCAGCGTAACGATCTTGCCGGCGGTACAGGATTCGGCCGTCGTTAGCACCAGGGAGTTATCACGCAGGTAGTCAACGGTATCGTCAGCGATGGACATGACCGGTCCTCACGAAGTTATTGATCGGTTGACAGGTGATGGCGCTGAACATTCCGTCGACCTTGGTTTCCAACGAATCGGTGATCGCGTCGCTGCATATATTGAACGGCAGCAAGGGCCCAAATTGATTCGACTGGATGTCAAACTTTAATACGTCACACCACTCGATGGGGCGGTGCCTTAAGTGCACGCCGGCCATTGCCTGCCTGATCAAACGCATGAAATTCGCCAAAGCTGGTCCAGCCTCGTGGTATAGCTTTGGCTCATCATTTCCCGGCGCATGCCCCAATCGGGATTGCTCGGCACGCTGGCCGCGCGCAGCGTCCCCCTTCCCCACCTGCCATTGATCTGATCCAGCACCGCCATGACGCGGCTTGCCTCGGCCGGTTGCGAGGTGGCGAACAGGTCATCGGTGTACTCGCCGTGCTGGCACAGGTTCAGCAGCATGACCTCCGCTTTGCTATAGGCGAATCCGGGGCGGAATACCCGATCAAGCGCTTCGACGGCCGTCCTGGTCAGCAGACGCACATCATCCGTTGGATAGGGTAGATCCACCACCACACCGTTCGCGTATTTGGCTTCCTCGGGATTGAACATGCCGGTACGGATACTGACCCTGATCTTCTTGCACAGCGAATTCTGAGCCCTGAGTTTTTCCGAGGCGCGCATCATGTAGGTGGCGACGGCCTCCTTGATCGGTGGCAGCTCTTTGAGCCTCATGCCGAACATTCGGCTGCAGCAGATCTCCTGCTTCGGTGGGTCCGGTTCATCCAGCTCCAGGCACGGCGTACCCGCCAGTTCCCGGGCGGTTTTCTCGATCACCACGCTGAAGTGCTTGCGCAACGACCAGGCATCCGCCTTGGCCAGATCCATGGCTGACTTGATGCCCAGTGCGTTCAAGTGCACTTTCATGCGCCGGCCCACGCCCCACGCTTCACCCACGTCGGTGTTGCGCAGCACCCAGTCACGTTTTAGCGGGTCGCAAATATTCACTACGCCACCGGTTTGCGCCTGCAAGCGTTTCGCCGTGTGGTTGGCCAGCTTGGCCAACGTCTTGGTCGGGGCGATGCCAACGCCGACCGGAATACCGGTGCACCGCAACACCTGGCTGCGAATCCGCCGACCAAGGACGTCCAGCCCTTCGATGCCGGTCAGGTCGGCAAACGCCTCATCGATGCTGTACACCTCGACCGCCGGCACCATCGACTCGATCAGTGTCATCACCCGCTCGCTCATGTCGCCATACAGGGCATAGTTCGACGAGAAGGCGACGATACCCTGCTGACGAAGTTTGTCCTTTATCTGGAAATACGGTTCGCCCATCTTCACAAAAGGCTTGGCGTCGTAGCTGCGCGCGATGACGCAGCCATCGTTGTTCGACAGGACGACGATCGGGACCTTGGCCAGGTCCGGGCGAAACACCCGTTCGCAACTGGCATAGAAGCTGTTGCAATCGATAAGACCGTAGACCGGCGCTGGCTTAGACATGGCTGCGCACACTGCCCGTGATCACACCCCAGATCGACAACTCGTCACTTTCCAGTACATAGCGGGGCGGGTATTTGGGGTTCTCCGACAGCAGGATCACGTCCTTGCCGCGAATGCACAGGCGCTTGCACACCGGATCGTTATTCAGCAAGGCAACGACAATATGGCCATGGGCCGGTTCTAGCGAGCGATCCACGATCGCCAGATCACCCTCAAAAATTCCCGCGCCCTGCATGCTCTCCCCGGTGATCGATACCAGGTAGACGTGCGGTGCGCGGATATTGAGCACCTCATCCAGGGAGATGTGCGCCTCGATGTGGTCCGCGGCCGGCGATGGAAAACCCGCTGGCACCTGGAACAGGCAGAGCGGCAGTTTCCGACCGCCCTGGCCGATAGGTCCTAAAATTGCAAAGCTCATGACGCACGACTTCCGATACTGTACGAATATACAGTTAACGGCCAGAAGGCTTTGCGGTCAATTTTTTTGTAGGAAAATTCTGATAGGCGGACGCATCAGTTCAGTCAGTGTCGCGGTTGCGGAACACCTGGTGAACATTGCGCAAACTTTCACTTTCCTGAAGCCAATAAAAAACCCCGTAGATCACTGATCTACGGGGCTATTTATAGTGGAGGCCGAGGTCGGAATCGAACCGGCGTAGGCGGATTTGCAATCCGCTGCATAACCATTTTGCTACTCGGCCTCAAAACATCTGCTGTCAGTAGCGCGACATCAAATGCGTAAAAACTGGAGCGGGAAACGAGATCTTGATCTCGCTCTATCTCCTTGAAAACATTGAGCTTTTTCAGCCGTCAGTGCTTTCGATGGCGTGAATTATGTACTCATTTCCCGGAGCTTGCAACCCCTTGATTTCAAAAAAATTTCTGAGGGTATCTTCGCCCTGCCTGGGGCACCCTGCACGTCCGATTCAGTTGACGAAGAATGGCGGGCACCCAGTGCCGATTCGAACATTAGCGCCAATCCAGGTATCGAAACAGTTCCTCCTCCTGCTCGAAGTGCAGTTGCACGAGGGTATCCAGACGAATCAACAGGTGTTGAATCTCATCAGCAGAAATCGATGCCGACTCGGAACGGAAGTCACTGCACATGCGCGCCAGCAAATGGACAAGGCGAAAAATTTCCCGGTGAGCGTGGCTCATGGCCGCCATCGGGTCCTCGCCCGGCATGTTCCGTGTCAGCAGAGGATACAAGGTATTTTCATCTTCCCGTTCATGGTGCACGAGTGACGTTTGCAGCTTGTCGACCAATTCCAGCAAGTCGGCCTGTGCTTGCGCACGTGGTCGCTGATTGAAGTCGCTGGCCAGTTGGTGCAGATCGCTCAGCACGCGGGAGAGTTGCTGGTGTTCGTCTTGCAGTCGATCCATGTGTGCTGCAGAAAGCTTTCGCTTACTGCGCCCTCGTAACGGCCCCAATGCCCGCAGGGCATTAACGATGATCACGACATCGATGCCTTCCTGTACTACGGCTCCGATCAGCGGTGGCAAGTAACCAAGGCCTGCCACTACCATGGCGAGCAACGACATTCCCATGCCAACCAGCACACCCTGGCGAGCGATGAAGCGGGTTTGTCGGGCAATGTCCAGCGCCTCGACCAGGCGATCAAGACGATCCACCAACAGGACGACACCGGCGGCTTGCGCAGAAGCCGTGGCACCACTGGCGCCCATGGCCACGCCGACGTTAGCCGCTGCCAATGCAGGCGCATCGTTGATGCCATCGCCGACCATCAGCGTGCTCATGCGCTGGCAACCTTGCTCTACAGCGCGCACTTTGTCCTCAGGCGTCATCCCGGCACGCAGTTCGTCAATGCCTGCCGACAGTGCAATCATCTCGGCAGTTTCCAAACGATCCCCGGTCAGCATGACGATCCTCTCGATACCTTTGTTGCGCAGTCGACGCAGGGTTTGTGGCGTTTCGCGGCGAACGGTATCCGAAAAAATCAGCAGGCCAGCAAGTTGCCCATCCACCTCGATGAAGCTCCCGCTGCACGCAAGATAATCCATGTGGCGAAGCATGGCTGACGACCATTCAGTCGCAGAGGCATCATTGCCAACAAAAGATAGTGTGCCGAAGCGCACACGCGTACCCTCGATTCGCCCACAAAGCCCGGCGCCCGGGGTTTCCTCCACATCCTGTGGGACGCCAAGGGGCAATTGGCGCTGATGCGCCGCTTCGACGATGGCCTGGGAGACGGGGTGAGTCGAGGCCTGCGCCAGCGAAGCGGCCAGGACAAGTAAATGCTGCGGATCGGCAAGTCCATTGACTTCAATCGATTGCAGATGAGCATGCCCGCTGGTGAGGGTGCCGGTCTTGTCAAAAAAAACCTGTTTGACCCCTGCCAGCGCTTCCAGCGTCGCTCCATCCTTGATCAGGATCCCGCGCCGTGCCGCTCTCGAAATACCTGACATGATGGAAATGGGCACCGCCAAGATCAACGGGCAAGGGGTAGCCACCACCAGCACCGCCAACGCTCGCAAGGGATCGCCACTCATTTGCCAGGCCACGGCGGCAATCAGCAACGTCAGCGGTATGAAGAACAACGCATAACGATCAGCCATTCGCACAAAAGGCGCACGTGAACGGCGGGCGGCCTCGGCCAGCCGAACGATCCCGGCATAGGTACTTTGAGCTGAGGTCCGTGTAGCGGTCAGCAGGAAGGGTGCCCCAACGTTGGAAATGCCACTGGGCAGTGGCTCTCCCTCACGATGGGTGACGGGCAACGACTCACCGCTGAGTGCCGATTCGTCCACAATGGCGGTCGCGCTGAGCAGGCGGCCGTCGACCGGCACTACTTCGCCCAGTCGTACCAGCAATGTTTGATGGGGCTGGATTTGCTCAACAGGGATCTTGCGTAAGGCACCCTCTTCCTGCAACCAGGCAAAACGTGGCGCGCGTTCGGTGAGTGCCCGCAGTTCGCGTTCAGCGCGTTGTTTGGTGAAAAATTCCAGAGTACGCCCGGATGCCAGCATCAAGGCAATCACCGCAGCCACCAAATTCTGCTGGAAGCCAAGCGCGGCGATTATCGACAGCAATGCGATCAAGTCGACACCCGCCTCCCCTCGCGCCAGCCGCCTGACAATCTCGAAGAGCAGGATCAAGGCCATCACCAGGCTACCCGCCGCCCAGCAGATCGATGCCCAGTCAGATCGATGCGCAAGATGCGCGACGCCCCCGACCAACAGCGTCAGGGCGGTGAGCAACAACAACATGGGGTCCAGCCATTTACTGAGCATCGAGGCTTAACCTTTGCGATCTGGCTCATTCATTGAAGCAGGCCACAAGCCAAGTGAAGGCGACAATTGGAAAGAACAGGTGTTTGCCCTCTTTCTGATCCAGGTCAAACACGCTTGGGACGTTCAGCAGAAACTAGAGTCAGCCGTCAATCATCACGTACGATGAAGGAGTGTAGAAATGAGCAATTCCGTGAAAAAAATGCCCGTGACCAACGACGTCAAGGCCGCTCAACAATCAGCTGGCAATGATCTTTGGCGCCCCTTGGAAAAACTCCGGCAACAGGTTGATCACCTGTTCGAGGACTTCGGCCACCGCTCAAACCTGTCTCCCTTCAGCCGTGGCCTGTTTGATGTGGATCCCTTCTGGCGCAGGGAGCTTGGCGGTCACAGCCTGCCTGCCGTGGACATCACCGAGAAAGACAACAGTTTCGAAATCACTGCCGAGTTGCCCGGCATGGATCAGAAAAACATCGAGGTCAAACTGTCCAATGGCAGCCTGATCATCAAAGGGGAAAAGAAACAAGACAAGGAAGAAAAACACAAAGGCTATTACCTCAGCGAGCGTCACTACGGTTCCTTTGAGCGGGTGTTCAGCCTTCCCAAAGGGGTCGATGCCGATAAGATCGAGGCGAGTTTCAGCAAAGGCGTGCTGAGCCTCTCGCTGCCGAAAAAGCCTGAAGCCATGAATGCCGATAAAGTCGTGCAGATCAAAGCCGACTGACGCTGGGGCAACCTGTATTCGGCCGGGGAACCGGCCGTTTTTTTGGTGTTTTCGAGCCGCAGTTGCCGCGTAGTACTTAACGACCCGCTTGCGTCCATTGCCAATTCAGGACCTGGGGCATGTCCTG
The DNA here is from genome assembly GCF_028823535.1 of Pseudomonas serbica. Lineage (GTDB taxonomy): Bacteria > Pseudomonadota > Gammaproteobacteria > Pseudomonadales > Pseudomonadaceae > Aquipseudomonas > Aquipseudomonas serbica. Next base: position 67,241 of record NZ_JAQIYM010000017.1, read on the forward strand.
CCCATGTTCGATGAGATAGAGCTTGTGCCGCTCCATCGTCGACCAGTATCGCGCCTTTGCGAGCGGAATCAGATCCTGCAGACGAGGCACGCGCTCTATGACGTCCAGCGCCAGCTGATAACGGTCCAGATTGTTGATTACTGCCATGTCGAAAGGGGTGGTGGTCGCGCCCTCTTCCTTGAAGCCTCGCACGTGAAAGTTCTGATGATTGGTGCGCTTGTACAGCAAGCGGTGAATCAGCGCCGGGTAGCCGTGGAAAGCGAATATCACCGGTTTGTCCAGCGTAAAAAGATCATCGAACTCACTGTCGGGTATGCCATGGGGATGCTGGTACGACGGCTGCAGCACCATCAGGTCCACGACGTTGACCACCCGAACTCGCAAGTCCGGCACGTACTCGCGCAACAAGGTGACGGCGGCCAGCGTTTCCAGGGTAGGCACATCACCAGCGCAGGCCATTACCACATCCGGATCCTCGTCATCGCGGCACGCCCAGTCCCATCGACCGATACCCTTCTGGCAGTGCCCAATGGCTGCATCGATATCCAGCCACTGCCATTCCAGCTGTTTGCCAGCGACGATGACATTGATGTAATTGCGGCTTCTGAGGCAGTGGTCCGTCACTGACAGCAGGCAATTGGCATCGGGAGGCAAATAGATCCGGGCTATGTCGGACTTTTTATTGGCTACCAGATCGATGAACCCCGGGTCCTGGTGGGAAAACCCGTTATGGTCCTGACGCCAGACGTGGGATGTCAGCAAATAATTCAGCGAAGCAATGGGTTGACGCCAAGGTACTTCAGCGGCGGTCTTCAGCCATTTGGCATGCTGGTTGACCATTGAATCGACAATATGGATGAAGGCCTCGTAACAGGACAACACACCATGACGTCCAGTCAGTAGATAGCCCTCGAGCCAGCCCTCGCAGACCTGCTCACTGAGAATCTCCATCACTCGCCCATCGGCGGCCAGATTCAGGTCGTCCGGCTCCAGCGGGTCCATCCATGCCTTGGCGCTGATGTCATAGACCGCATCGAGACGATTGGAGGCAGTTTCATCCGGGCCGAACAGGCGGAAATTCCGGGACGCCAGGTTATTTTTCATCACATCGCGCAAATACGTACCCATCACCCGTGTAGCCTCCGCGCGCAGGCTGCCAGGTGCATCAGACTTCACGGCATAATCGCGAAATCGCGGCAAATCCAGAGGGCGCATCAACACACCACCATTGGCATGGGGGTTAGCGCTCATCCGTCGGTGTCCGGTCGGCGCCAGCGCTGCAATATCGGGCAATAACGCACCATTTTCATCAAACAGTTCATCAGGCCGATAACTGTTGAGCCACTCTTCCAGCTGGCGCAGATGCAATGGCTGTGCGAAATCGGTCAACGGCACTTGATGCGCGCGGCACGTGCCTTCGACTCGATGACCATCGACGAACTTCGGACCGGTCCAGCCTTTGGGCGTGCGCAACACCAGCATGGGCCACAGCGGCCGTTGCGGCGGCGCGGATTGCCCGGGTCGTCGTGCATCATGCTGAATATCAGCAATTTTCAGAACCATCGTGTCCAGTGTCTGCGCCAGTGCTTGATGCACCTGCAGCGGGTCATCGCCTTCGACGAAGTACGGATCGTAGCCATAGCCATACAACAGGGCCGAGAGTTCATCCTCACTGATTCTGGACAGTACGGTGGGATTGGCGATTTTGTAGCCATTGAGGTGCAGGATGGGCAATACCGCTCCGTCCCGCGCAGGGTTGAGAAACTTGTTGGAGTGCCAACTGGCTGCCAGTGTCCCTGTCTCGGCCTCGCCGTCACCGATCACGCAAGCGACAATCAGATCCGGATTGTCAAACGCGGCACCGTAGGCGTGGGCCAGGCTATAACCCAGTTCGCCACCTTCATGGATTGATCCCGGGATTTGCGCCGATACATGGCTGGAGATGCCGTACGGCCAGGAGAACTGGCGAAACAGGCGAAGCAGGCCGTTTTCATTACACTCCACGGAGGGGCAGAATTCGGTATAGGTGCCCTCGAGGTAGGTCTGGGCGACCACCGCCGGTCCGCCATGGCCGGGACCGGCAATGAAAATCATGTTCAGGTCGTACTGTTTGATCAATCGATTCAGATGGGTATAGATCAGGTTCAGCCCGGGCGTCGTCCCCCAATGGCCCAGCAGCCGCGGCTTGATGTGCGCCAGGGTCAGGGGTTGTTTGAGTAGCGGATTGGCTCTCAGGTAAATCTGCCCTACCGCCAGATAGTTGGATGCCCGCCAATAAGCATCCAGGCCCTCCAGTTGTTCAGCATTCAGGAAATTGCTCATGCACTTCTCCGCCAAAGGACCGGGCTGTTGATAGGCCTCAACCGATTCTGGGAGTCTGAGGCGCTCAAGACTTGATTTACATCAAATGCCCACGTCGCCATTTGGGTAAAAGTGCATAAAGGATGGTCCGCTGGTCGATTACACCAGCTATCCCGGGAATCCGGGGCGTGTCAGCTGCCACACCGCCTATCCTTAGGGGGTCATCCGCCATTGACTTCCCTTCTCATGCCTGACATCCGCGCTGTACAAGTACATTTCCTGAAGGCTGCGTGCACAAACTGCAGTGTGATGGAGCTATGCCTGCCCATCGGCATGACCGGCCCGGAAGTCGAGCGTCTGGACACGTTGATCGTGCAACGCTTCAAGGTCAAAAAGGGCGCAGCGCTGTACCGCGCAGGCGATCCGTTGCGCTCGCTTTATGCGGTGCGAATCGGCTCGTTCAAGACCAGCATCCTTTCGATCGATGGCCGCGAGCAAGTCACGGGGTTCCAGATCCCCGGCGAAATGCTTGGGCTGGACGCCATCAGCACGGATCTGCATGCGTGCGATGCGGTAGCCCTTGAAGATAGCGAAGTCTGCCCCATCCACTTTGCTCACCTGGAAGAACTTGCCCATGAGCTGCCTTCCCTGCAGCACAATCTGAACAAAATCCTCAGCCGGGAGATCGTGCGCGATCACGACATGTTGATGATGCTGGGCAACATGAGCTCGGACGAGCGTCTGGCAGCCTTCTTGCTGAACCTGTCGCAACGTTTGAAGACCCGTGGCTATTCATCGACGGATTTCGTCTTGAAAATGCGCCGCGAGGAAATTGGCTCGTACCTGGGGCTGCGCCTGGAAACCATTTGTCGGGGCATCGCACACCTGCGGGATCAGGCACTTGTGGAAATCTCAGGCCGTGACGTGAAAATCCTTGATCTGGAAGGCCTCAAGCAGTTGATTGCCGGCTGCCATCGCCCTCCCGTCTGTTGACCCCGTCGACCGGGCATCATTATGCGCGCCATGGTTTTGCATACAGCCGGTCAACCACTGCTATTGGAAGATCGGCCCGTTCCTACGCCCAGTGCCAATCAACTGTTGATCAAAGTCCTCGCCTGCGGCGTCTGCCGCACCGATTTGCATCTGGTGGACGGTGAGTTGCCTCAAGCGGTGCTGCCCCGGGTGCCGGGGCATGAAATCGTTGGTGAAGTCGTCGCGCTGGGCACCCACGCAAACCCTGAGCGCATCGGCCAGCGGGTGGGGGTTCCCTGGCTTGGCTGGACGTGTGGTCAGTGCGCATTCTGCCAGTCCGGTCGGGAAAATCTCTGCGACCAGGCCATGTTCACCGGCTGTCATCTGGACGGCGGTTACGCCGAATACGTCGTGGCGGACCAACGCTTCTGTTTTCCTGTCCCAGAGGCTCTCTCCAGTACTGAGGCCGCACCGTTACTGTGTGCCGGGCTGATCGGCTTTCGCGCCTTGCAAATGGCAACAGGCGCACGCCATCTTGGGCTTTATGGTTTTGGGGCCGCCGCGCACCTGGCCATTCAAGTCGCACGGGGACGAGGCCAGCAGGTGTACGCTTTCACTCGACCGGACGACACGGAAGGACAGGCGTATGCCCGATCCCTGGGGGCGAGATGGGCCGGCTCGTCGGACCAGATTCCCCCTCATCTGCTTGATGCCAGCCTGATTTTCGCTCCGGTCGGGGCGCTGGTGCCGCTGGCGCTGGCCGCCACCGTCAAGGGGGGCTGCGTGATTTGCGCCGGCATTCACATGAGTGACATCCCGGCCTTTCCTTATCGGCTGCTATGGGGCGAGCGCAGCGTACGATCTGTGGCCAACCTGACCCGCGACGATGGCACAGCGTTTTTTAACGAACTGCTACATACACCCGTACACTGCGACACCACCCATTTTTCCCTCGATGATGCCAATCAGGCATTGGCGCTGTTGCGCACTGGCCAGTTCAATGGGGCGATAGTGCTTGTTCCGTGACGAGAATGAGGGCGGGGGATTGCGCTTTTTATTGACAAACCTCAACCCGTCCGCGTGGTCGCGGTGTAGCAATAGTCAGGCAGAAGGCCACCGAGTGTTAGAAGCGTTAACGCCAGTATGGAGAACCTGCGCCATGATCCTGGGCGGGTGATCGCCAGGTATGACCCGAGCGCCCTGCCTGCGCCAGCAACCCACCTTTTGGGGGATGAGCTCATGAACTCACCTTCGCAGACATTTCCGGAAGAGCCGTTCGGCCAGCAACATCACGTTGACACGGCGCACATAGCCCCAGTGTTACGCCAATACGCCGAACCCCTGCCGGAGCTGGACTCCCCCGCTTTTGCCAACCTGTTCGATCGCTACGCCGATGCACGTGTGGTGATGATCGGTGAAGCGAGCCATGGAACCGGTGATTTCTATCGAACCCGGGCGGCAATCACCCAGGGGCTGATCGAGCGGCACGGATTCAATATCGTCGCAGTTGAAGCCGACTGGCCGGACGCCGGTCATGTCGACCAATACGTGCGGGGCTTGGCGCATTCAGCCTGGAAGCGTCACATCTTCAGCCGCTTCCCGACCTGGATGTGGCGCAACAGCGAGGTGAAGGCGTTTACCTATTGGCTTCATCAGTACAATCACCAACAGGTTCCCGACCGCCGCGTCGAGTTCCGCGGCCTGGACGTCTACAGCTTGCGCAACTCCATTCATGAAGTGCTGGGCTATCTCGACCGGGTCGACCCGCACCTGGGCCAGGAAGCCCGGCGCCGCTATGGCTGTTTGACGCCGTGGCAGGATGATCCGGCGCTGTACGGCCACTTCGTCGAACGTGACGGTGTGATGCCCTGTGAACAGCCGGTGGTCGAGCAGCTCAATGCCATGCTGGCTGAACAATTGGCCGGGCTCATCCGCGACGACGAGGCGTTTTTCAATGCAACCCAGAACGCTCGAGTGGTGATGGCGGCGGAACAGTATTACCGGGCGATCTATCGAGGGTCGACGGCTTCCTGGAACCTGCGAGATCGGCACATGTTCGATACCTTGCGCGCACTGCTCGAACACCGAGGCCCGCAAGCCAAAGCCGTCGTCTGGGCCCACAACTCCCATATCGGCAATGCGGGCGCCACGGAAATGGGCTGGAAAGGTCAGTTCAATATCGGTCAGCTGTGCCGAAGCGCCTTTGGGCGCGATGCCGTACTGATCGGCATGGCGACCGACCGAGGCCAGGTGGCTGCCGCCGATGACTGGGACGGTGAGATGTTGATCAAGGACGTCCGCCCTTCCCTACCGGACAGCTGGGAGCATCAGTTTCTCAAGGCCGGGGTAGCGGCGTCCCTGACCGACTGGCGAGACCCGCAGCGCAAAGAACTGCGCAGCGTTCTGTCCGCGCCCTTGCTGGAACGGGCCATCGGGGTGATTTACCGTCCTGAAAGCGAGCGATTCAGCCACTACTTCGAGTCGATGCTGGCCGAACAATTCGATGCCATGATCTGGATCGAGCAAACCACGCCGGTCACCGCGCTGCCCCTGCCGAAAAACCAGCAGCTGGAACCGGAAGACGAAACCTATCCGTTTGGCGTGTGAGCATGAGTGCAGGCGCAGAGGTGGAGCAGTTTCGCCAGGCCCTGGAGTGGCGACTGGAACGTACCGGGGAGAGTGGCGCAGGGGCCAGGTGGGTGATGAGTAACAACCGTTTTTCGTGGCTCGTGATTTGTTCCAGGCAGAGGACTTCAACGCAGGCGCTTGGCCAGTTCGACATTGGGCTGCCATAAGGTATTAATGCAGGCCTCTTCGTCGTTTTCCGTCACAGGCTCAAGCGCCATCGAGTCAAGCAAATGCGTGCTGACCATGGCCAGGCGCACAATGCCGTTTTTGTCGAGGTAGGACTGTGCCACACATTCACACAAGGGCCGCGCGAGGGCTATTGTGAGGGGGTCTGTGCCGGCACTCTCGAACTCGATCTCCAATCGCGCCGTACAGGTGCCTACCAAGTCCTGCACCGTGTGAGAGGCGAAGAGAAATACCGTAAGATGTCCCGCCATCAGCGCCACCAGGCCTGACAGCAGGATGGCGGCCTCACGCTTCCAGGAAGCCGTACCCGTCCAGTGCAGATACCTGTGCACCGCAACCCTGCTCCAGTCTTGAACCGCGTGATACCCGCTGAAAAGCTTGTTGTTTGCCATGACCGGGCTCTCGTGATCGTTATCCAAACAATGGCGCCGAGCGAAAAATGCCGTTTGATCTGGATCAACCCGGGTACAACCGGGCCCGTCTACTTTGTCCGCAATGCCTCTAGCGTCGGCGATTTTTTCACCTTGATACGCTGGCAGTGATGTCGATGCTGGAGAGTTCAACACTGTCGCGATACTCCGGCACCGAAACCGACCATCCCAACTCCAGGCTGATGCGTCGGCGCAGCACATCCGAGGCGTTAGGTTCCCCATGCACCACAAAGGTATGTTTCGGCGGCTGCTTGAATCCACGCAGCCACTGCATGATTTCATCGGCATCGGCATGTGCGGACAAGGTTTGCATCGGCACGACTTCAGCCCGGATCGGCACATCCTTGCCATGGATACGCACTGAAGACACTCCCGCGACAATTTGCGCGCCACGGGTGCCACCGGCCTGGAAGCCTGGCATCAGCAGTGTGTTAACCGGATTCGGCGCCAGTGCCTTGAGGTGGTGGACCACGCGCCCGCCCGTCGCCATGCCGCTGGCGGCAATGATCACCGCTGAAGTGCGTTGCTGATCAAGCGCTCTGGATTCATCGACGGTGCGAACGAATTGCGCCACATGGCACATCCCCTCGCACGCCTCCAGGGACAATCTGTGTTCGTTCCGAAAACGCTGGTACAACAGCGTGACATCGGTGGCCATCGGGCTGTTGAGGTAGATTGGAATATCGGGAATCGCCCTTTTGAGCTTCAACTGATACAGGTGATACATCAGCAGCTGAGCACGCCCGACCGCGAAGGATGGCACCAGGGTAATCCCTCGGCGCAATGCCGTACGGGTGATGACCTCGGCCAATTGCGCCTGGGGTGCCTCGCCGGGATGTTGACGATCACCGTAGGTCGATTCCACCAACAGGTAATCCGCCTGCTCGATGGTTTCCGGAGCGAACATCAAGGGATCGTCCGGCCGCCCCAAATCCCCTGAAAACACCAGGGCCTGGCCGTCGGCATTCACCTGCACCGTAGCGGCCCCCAGAATATGCCCGGCGCCACGCAGCAGGATGGTCATGTCCGCGGCGATTTCCACCTTGTGGTGCAACTCCACCGGCCGCAACAGTTTCAGTGCCTGCTCGGCATCTTGTTCAGTGTAAAGCGGCAACGCCGGGCTGTGCTTTGAGAAGCCATGCCGATTGGCGAACTCGGCCTCCTCTTCCTGCAAGCGACCACTGTCCAACAACAGGATTTTCACCAACTCACAGGTGGCGGGCGTGGCGTATACCGGGCCGCGATAACCATTGCGTACCAATACGGGTAAATATCCGCTGTGATCAAGATGGGCATGGGTCAGGACGATGGCATCGAGGTCGCCAACCGGAAGCTGAAACGGGTCCCGATTGTGTAATCGAAGCTGTTTGTAGCCCTGGAACAGACCGCAATCGATCAGCACATGCTGGTTGCGGTGTTCCAGCAGGTACTTGCTGCCCGTGACCGTGCCAGCGGCACCTAGAAATGTGATTCGCATGGCCCTTTCCTTGAACATTCATGGGAACGCTATTGATCGCTCCTTTTGGCTCAGGCCCAGTTGATTTTTATCAATTGCAGGCTCGATGGCGTTTTGTTCTATCGGGTGCGGGAGGAACGCCAAGGCATGTTGTTTACGGCGCTGGAGAGGAATCACTTGTGCATCTGATATAGGTCAAGGTCACGTGTGACAGCTCTGCTAATGATCAAGTTGTCATGCTGAAGTCTTTGATTTTTGCGAATGCGGCCTGATGCAAGCAGCGCAATCGGTTAACTCAAGATCCGTTCAGCCCACCCCTACCAAGGCAGCTAGTCATGAAAAATACCCGGTTGGCCGTGCTCTTCCTCGCCGCCTCGTTAACCCCCCTATGGGTGACGGCGGCAGAGCAATCTCAAGCGACGCAGACGCAGCAACAAACGCCCAGTGTTGCCGAGTTCGATAAACAGATGGCTCAGGCGCAAGAAACTTTCAAGAAAATGCAGGCGCAGATGGAGAAAATCCAGCAAACCCAGGATCCCCAGCAGCGGCAGAAGCTCCTTCAGGAACATTGGAATACCATGCAAAATGGAATGAGCATGATGAACGGCATGTGGGGGCCGGGAATGATGGGCAATGGACGCATGATGGGTGGCAAACACATGATGGGGTGGCAGGACTACTCGAACCTGACTCCGGAGCAAAAAAGTCAACGCCAGTACATGATGGACAGGTACACGGGGATGCAACAGATGATGATGGATAACATGATGAGGCACCAAAACTACATGCAAATGCAGCCAATGGCGAAGCCCGGGCAGTAGGCATTTGCTCGTTGAGCCTGCCTTTCTCGATCGATTGGATTGGGGAGAGATGTGCCGACCCGGCAATGCGTCATCTGTCTGGAAACCGCTGAAAGCAGATCCCAGCAGAAATTGCCGGAACGAAAAAAGAGGCCGAAGCCTCTATTTTCCAGTGCTGCAGCGCTCAATGGAGCGCTGTAACACAATATTTGGAGCGGGAAACGAGACTCGAACTCGCGACCCCGACCTTGGCAAGGTCGTGCTCTACCAACTGAGCTATTCCCGCGTCTTGGTGTGGCGCATTCTATAGAATTCAGAAGCGCCGTCAACCCCTTGATTCAAAAAAGTTTTATTTCTTTTGCACGTCGGTACGCAGATGCGGCCAGGCCGCCCGCAAGTACTGAACCATGGACCACAATGTCAGGCCTGCGGACACCATCAGCAGGGTGTAGCCCAACAGGACCCAGAAGCTGAAGTCCTTTGGATTGGCCAACAGGATCACCAGCGCCAGCATTTGCGCGGCGGTTTTCCATTTGCCCAAGTTCGACACGGCCACGTGCGCACGGGCGCCGAGTTCGGCCATCCATTCGCGCAAGGCCGATACCACGATCTCGCGACCGATGATCACCGCAGCCGGCAGCGTGAGCCACAGGTTGCCATGTTCCTGTACCAGCAACACCAGGGCAACGGCGACCATCAGCTTGTCGGCCACGGGGTCGAGGAAGGCCCCGAATGGCGTGCTTTGTTCCAGGCGTCGGGCCAGGTATCCGTCCAGCCAGTCGGTGGCGGCAGCAAAAGCGAAGACCGAGGCTGACGCCAGGTAACTCCATTGGTAAGGCAAGTAGAACAGCAAAATGAAGATCGGTATGAGCAGGACGCGTAGAACGGTAATCAGATTAGGGATATTCATCGGCACAACTGGCTACGAGGTGAGGGGGGCATTCTACTCGCTGTGCAGATTGGCATAAATCAACTCTGCGAGCTTTTTACTGATCCCGGGGGCTTTGGCGATCTCTTCGATGCTGGCACGAGACAGCTCCTGCAATCCACCAAAATGTTTGAGCAAATCGCGACGACGTGTCGGCCCGACCCCGGCAACGCCTTCCAGCGTCGAGGTTCGGCGGGTTTTGCCGCGTCGCGCGCGGTGTCCGGTAATCGCAAAACGGTGGGCTTCGTCGCGAATCTGCTGGATCAGGTGCAGCGCGGGGGAATCACCGCGCAAGGTAAATTCGTGGGCGGCGTCGTTGAGGTACAGGGTTTCGAAACCGGCCTTGCGCGTCGCACCCTTGGCTACGCCGAGCAGGATCAGGTCGGGCACCGCCAGCTCGTCGAGCACGTCGCGGGCCATCGACAGCTGGCCCTTGCCGCCATCGACCAGCAGGATATCCGGCAACTTGCCCTCCCCGTCCTTGAGCTTGCTGAAGCGCCGGGTCAGCGCCTGGTGCATGGCGGCGTAGTCATCGCCCGCCGTCACACCTTCGATGTTGTAGCGCCGGTAATCGGACTTGATCGGGCCCTCGGGGCCAAACACCACGCACGAGGCCACGGTCGCCTCCCCACTGGAGTGACTGATGTCATAGCATTCGAGGCGCTGGGGTGGCTCGTCCAGCTTCAGCACTTGCGCCAAGGCGTCAAAACGCTCGGCAACGTGTTGCCGGTTGGCCAGGCGCGCACCCAAAGCCTGCTCGGCGTTGGTCACGGCCAATTGCTGCCAGCGCGCACGCGTACCGCGCACCCGGTGGCTGATGGTCAGTTCGCGACCGCGCAGCTCGTCAATGGCCGAAACCAGTGTCGGAAAGTCTTCGTGAACCACGTTGACGATCAGCTCGCTTGGCAAGTCGCGTTCGGGACTGCTGACGTAGTACTGGCCGAGAAACGCCGCCATGACTTCAGTAACGTCCTCCTCGATACCCACCTGCGGGAAGAAGTTCTTGCTGCCCAGCACTCGCCCGCCGCGCACGCTGATCAGGTGAACACAGGCGCCGCCCGGATTGACGAAGGCCGCAATCACATCGACGTCGCCCGTGCCGCCTTCCATGCTCTGTTGATCCTGGACCCGGCGCAGCAGCGAAATCTGGTCGCGCAATTCGGCGGCACGCTCGAATTCGAGGTTGATCGCCGCCTCCTCCATGGCCGCAGACAACTCGTCGGTCAATGCATTGCTGCGTCCCTCGAGGAACATCACCGAGTGCCGCACGTCTTCGGCGTACACCTGCGGGTCAACCAGGCCGACACAGGGGGCCTTGCAGCGCTTGATCTGGTACTGCAGGCACGGTCGGGTGCGGTTCTTGTAATAGCTGTCTTCGCACTGGCGGACGAAAAAGGTCTTCTGCAACAGGCTCAGGCTTTCGCGAATCGCTCCGGCACTCGGATAGGGGCCGAAGTATTTGCCCTTGGCCTTCTTCGCCCCGCGGTGGATGCTCAAGCGCGGAAACTGGCCATCGGAGAGAAAGACGTAAGGGTAGGATTTGTCGTCGCGCAGCAGGATATTGTACGGCGGACGCCATTCCTTGATCAGCGTCTGCTCAAGCAGCAAGGCCTCGGTTTCATTGGCCGTGATGGTCGTTTCGACCTGGGCGATACGGGCCACCAGCGCCGCGGTCTTGGGAGCCAGGCCGGTTTTGCGAAAGTAGCTCGACAGGCGATTCTTGAGATTCTTGGCCTTGCCGACGTAGAGCAGGCGCGCATCGCTGTCAAACATGCGGTACACACCGGGGCGCCCGCTGACCGTCGACAGGAAGGCGCTTGGATCGAAGATTTCAGTCATTTTCAGAGGCTGGCATCTACCATGCCGTGACGAACCGCCAACAGCGTCAACTCGACATCGCTGCTGATCGAGAGCTTCTCGAAAATGCGATATCGGTAGGTGTTCACGGTTTTTGGCGACAGGCACAACTTGTCGGAAATGATCTGGACTTTCTGGCAGCCGACGATCATCAGGGCGATCTGGATTTCCCGCTCCGACAGCGCGTCAAACGGCGAATCGTTGGTTGGCTGGAAAGACTTGATCGCCAGTTGCTGGGCAATTTGCGGGCTGATGTAACGCTGCCCGGCAAACACCAGGCGGATGGCCTGGACCATTTCCGGCAATCCCGCGCCCTTGGTCAGATAGCCTGCAGCACCCGCCTGCAACAGCCGCGTGGGAAACGGATCTTCCTCGCACACGGTCACCGCGACGACCTTGATGTCGGGATGGCTGCGCAATAGTTTGCGGGTAGCTTCGAGACCGCCGATGCCGGGCATCTTGACGTCCATCAAGACCACATCGGGTTTCAACTCACGCGCCTTCAGCAGGGACTCTTCCCCGGACTCTGCCTGGCCGACTACTTGCAGGCCATCGATGTCAGCCAGCATTCGTGTAATGCCTGTACGAACGAGATCATGGTCATCGACTACTAGCACCCTAATCAAGCAGACACCTCGCGATATGATCTTGTTGGTTGCCGCCACCTTAGCAAAAAGCAACTGTCAGACCTAGCGCCAAGCGTTATATAAAAAGTTTCCATTCATCTTGCAGGGCCATTCGGCGAAATCGGGGTCGCGATCCGATAGCAAACGCCGTCGACGATCGATAGCATTTTTGATTGAAACCTCGTACCGGCCTCTAGTAAGCTCGGTGCATTCATCGGAGACAGACCATGTTCAACGCCCGCCCACCGCTTCATACCGCCAGCGCCCCGCGCTCGGTTGCGGCTGCCCGGGTGAATGACGCGTGCACTCCGGCAAGCTTTTATTTTGGGTATTGGTTTAGCCACTGGCGCGCCTGATACCCACACGGCGCCCACTTCAAACGGGTCGCCACCAGAGAATTTTCAACCCCCGGTCGGCTCCCCGACCGGGGGTTTTGTTTTTTTGGGCAGCACATTTAGCGACACACCGCCATCAAGAGGATTTTACAAATGAACTACGCCACTTATTACCGCTACGACAGTTTTACCGCCTGGCGATTTACCACCCTCCGCTCGGGACAGCCTGCCGCCTCCGATCGGTCACCCACAGGTGGCAAGCACACACACGCAGCCAATCCGGCCAATTGTCGAACACCCCAGTAGGGCCGCGCGCGGGAATGAACCCGCCGCCAGCCCAGGAAGCCTGAACATGAACTCGTCCGTCTCTGCTCTGCCACTGTCGACCCTCACCCCGGCCAACGAAGCGCTGACCCTGCGCCTTCCAAGTTCGTTGCAGCTCAAACAGCAATTGCTCCTCAGCAATGCCCTGACCCGGCAGATCGCCGCTCACCGCCAGGCGGTTCGCGCGATCCTCGACGGTGAAGACTCCCGTCTGCTGGTCATCGTCGGCCCCTGCTCCATCCACGACCCGCAATCAGCCCTCGAATACGCTGACAACCTGGCCCGCCTGAGCGCCGACGTCAGCGACCAGTTGCTCCTGGTGATGCGCGCCTACGTCGAAAAACCTCGAACCACGGTTGGCTGGAAAGGCCTGGCTTACGATCCGCACCTTGATGGCAGCGACGACATGGCCGGCGGCCTGACCCTGTCCCGCGAACTGATGCGTGAAATACTCATGCTCGGCCTGCCGGTGGCAACTGAACTGCTGCAACCCATGGCCGCCGGGTACTTCGATGACCTGCTGAGCTGGGTGGCCATTGGCGCCCGTACCACCGAGTCGCAGATTCATCGCGAGATGGCCAGCGGCCTGGGCATGCCGGTAGGCTTCAAGAACGGCACCGACGGCGGTGTTGGCGTGGCCTGTGACGCGATGCGCTCGGCCGCCCATCCACATCGCCATTTCGGTGTCGACAGCCAGGGCCATCCCGCGATCATCCAGACCCCGGGCAACGCCGACACCCATCTGGTGCTGCGCGGCGGTCATCACGGTCCGAACTTCGATCGCGCCAGCGTAGCCCGCGTGCACGGTGACTTGACCCGACTGAAGATCCCGGCCCGGATCATGGTCGACTGCAGCCACGCCAACAGCAGCAAAGATCCACTGCGCCAGCCCGCGGTGTTCAACGACGTGCTGGAACAACGCCTGCAGGGCGATCGCTCGCTGATCGGCATGATGATCGAAAGTCATTTGTTCGAGGGCTGCCAGGCCCTGGGCCCGTCGCTGCAGTACGGGGTATCGGTCACCGACGGCTGCCTGGGCTGGAGCGCGACCGAACAGCTGTTGCGCCAGGCGGCGGATCGGCTGCGGGCACAGGCAAACGCCTGACAAGGCCTGAGCCAACCCGTCCTGGTCCACAGGCGGGTTGGCGACCAGCGGGAGAAAATGACCTGACGGAAGCAGGCCTTTGCCCACGCACCCGCAAGCCCCGCGCACAAGATCTACGAAGCATACGACCAAGGCCGCAGCCACTTCCGATCATTCGTACTCTGCCTATGCCGTTTTCCCCGGGCCACAGCGGCCATTTCATGCATCGTTCTGGCGCCGGAGTCATTAGAGTGAAGTCGAAGTCACTTTCTTGAACCCTGGAAAAAGGATTGAACATGCAACGGAATGCACAGACTCATTATCCGATCCTGCTGGTGCACGGGCTTTTCGGCTTCGAGCGAATCGGCAGCGTACACCTCTTCCACGAGGTCAAGCAGGCCCTGCGATGTGCTGGCGCGAGCGTGTTCATCCCGCATCTGTCTGTCACCCATAGCAACGAAGAACGCGGCGATCAGCTACTGGCGCAGATCCAGCGAGTGCTCGAGGGGACCGGCGCCAACAAGGTCAATCTGATCGGTCACAGCCAAGGCGCGCTGGCCGCACGTTATGCCGCCGCGACTGCGCCAGGCAAGGTGGCCTCGGTGACGTCCGTCAGCGGCCCGAACCACGGCTCGGAACTGGCTGACTTGCTGCGCAAGGCGTTGACTCCCGGCGACCTGCCGGAAAGGGTGGCCGAAACGGTTGCCACCCTGTTTGCCGACCTGCTGTCGGTGTTCAGTGGCAAGCGCCGGATACCGCACAATGCCATCGGTGCACTGAACGCCCTGACCACGCAAGGCGTGGGCGCGTTCAACCAGAAGTACCCCCAGGGGTTACCGCAGATCTGGGGTGGCAAGGGCCGCGAACAGGTCAACGGTATCCGCTACTATTCCTGGAGTGGCATCCTGCAGGGAAAGCGACAGAATGACGAACTGGACGCCGTTGATCCGTCCCAAGGCCTGCTGCGGGCGCTTTCGCGTTATTTCACCACCGAGCCCTTGCAGAACGACGGCGTGGTCGGCCGCTACAGCTCCCACCTGGGCACTGTCATCCGCTCGGATTATCCGCTGGACCACCTGGGCACGCTTGGCCCCGCAAGCGGTCAAAATGCAAGGCGACTCGACCCGGTCGATCTTTATTTGCAACACGCCGCGCGCCTGAAAAAAGCCGGGCTTTGATCCAGGCCCGCCGTCCAGAGCGCTGGCAACGGAACTTTGAGGAGAAATAGCCCACTGAATCCGGTAGGCTCAGCACTTTACCGAACATTGAATGGAGAGTTTCCCCATGGCCAAAGCCACTGCCCGTCACATCCTTGTTTCCAGCGAAGACAAATGCAACGAACTGAAGGCCCAAATCGAAGCGGGTGCAGACTTCGCCGAAATCGCCAAAGCCAACTCCACCTGCCCTTCCAGCCGCCAGGGCGGTGACCTGGGCTCGTTCGGCCCGGGCCAGATGGTCAAGGAATTCGATACCGTGGTCTTCAGCGCACCGATCAACGTGGTGCAAGGTCCGGTCAAGACCCAGTTCGGCTACCACCTGCTGGAAGTGACCAGCCGCCAGGACTGATAACCCCTGGTTTGACTGTGCAACGGCCCGCCTCCTGGTGGGCCGTCGCGTTTCAGATACGTATTACGGCTGGCGAGGGACGCGCCGCTAGCGTACAAATTGTGCTTAACGACCACCCGGCTCTAAGGCTGACAATGCGACTGGCTTTCCCGACCTTATTGTTCACTGCCGTGGCCCTGCTACTGGGCGCCGCCGGTGTGAATGCCGCCCCGCAACATGCATTGACCGTGTACGGCGAGCCCGCCAGGTACCCCGCCGGCTTCAGTCATTTTGCCTACACCAACCCGCAGGCCCCCAAGGGCGGGACGATGCGGCGCTCGGCGATCGAGATCGGGCATTTCGATCACATCCTGCCTTATATAGACAAGGGCATCGGCGTGACGCAGATCGATGGCTTGCTCTACTCCCCGCTGGCGCAGCGCTCGCTGGACGAACCCTACACCGTCTACGGCCTGGTGGCGCAGAAAATGGAGCGCTCCGACGATGGCCTGTCCCTGCGTTTCTACCTCAACCCCAAGGCGCAATTTGCCGATGGCAAGCCGATCACCGCCGGGGACGTGCGCTACACCTTCGATCTGTTGATGACCCAGGGCAGCCTGCGTTATCGCACGCAGTTCGCCGACGTCAAGGGGGTGGAAATCGAATCGCCGTTGACCGTGCGCTTCGACTTCAAGAACAACGAAAATCGCACCCTGCCGCTGGACATCGCTACCTTGCCGGTGCTTCCCGAACACTGGTGGAAGACCCGTGACTTTGCCGATGGCGGCGGCTACGAGCCGCCCCTGGGCAGCGGACCGTACAAGGTCGGCAAGGTCGATTCGGGGCGCAGCATCACCTTCGAGCGTAACCCCGACTGGTGGGGCAAGGACCTGCCGGTCAGCCGCGGCCTGTACAACTTCGACCATTTCAGCATCGAGTACTTCGGCGATACCGATGTCGCGCGCCAGGTTTTGCGCGGCGGCGCCTATGACTACAACCGCGAGTTCTCGGCCACCGGCTACTCCATCGGCTACGACAGCCCGGCCCTGAGCGACGGTCGCCTGCAAAAGGCCCACCTGGCTACCGAAGCACCACAGTCGGCCCAGGGCTTCGTGTTCAACCTGCAAAAGCCGATGTTCCAGGACCGCCGGGTGCGGCAGGCGCTGGCGATGCTGTGGGACTTCGAATGGAGTAACCGGCAGATGATGCGCAACCTGTACATCCGCCAGCAGAGCTTCTTTTCCAATACCGACCTGGCCGCCCGGCAACTGCCTGACGCCGGTGAACTGGCGATCCTCGAACCCTTGCGTGGACAGGTTCCCGAGGAAGTCTTCAGCAAAGTGTTCGAACCGCCGAAAACCGATGGCAGCGGACTGATCCGTGACAAGCAGCTGCAAGCCCTGGACCTGCTGGAACAGGCCGGCTGGAAACCCCGGGGCGATCAACTGGTCAACGCTGACGGCGAGCCACTGAGCTTTACCTTCCTGGTCAGCCAGAACGGTATGGACCGCCTGCTCCTGCCTTACAAGCGCACCCTGAAACAGATCGGCATCGACCTGAACATCCGACGGATCGACTCGTCCCAATACGTCAATCGCCTGATGAGCCGCGACTACGACATGATTGTCACCGGCTATCCGGTCACCACCTCTCCCGGCGGCGAACTGATCAACTACTTCGGTTCGGTCTCGGCCACCGATCCCGGGGCGAACAACTACATGGTCTTGAAGAACCCGGCGGTGGACACCCTGATCAACGGCCTGATCCGCGCCAACACCCAGGCCGACATGTTGCACTATGCCCATGCGCTCGACCGGGTGTTGCAATGGAACTATTACTGGATTCCCAACTATTACCCGCCAGGCAGCTCCACCGTGTGGTGGAATCGCTTCGGCATACCGAACGTGCAGGCGAGCAATGACGAAGCCATCGAGAGCTGGTGGGAAATGAGCACCACGCCGTTGACCAACCAGCAAATGACCGCCGAGCGGATCCGTCGCGGCAGCCCCGGAGGACCCCATTGATGTGGGCTTATATCGTGCGGCGCCTGCTGCTGATCATCCCGACCCTGGTGATCATTCTCTTGGTCAACTTCGTCATCGTCCAGGCCGCACCGGGCGGTCCGGTGGAACAGGCCATCGCGCACCTGCAGGGCATCGGCGCGAGCAGCGTCGCAGGTGGCACGAGCGAGACCATGGGCCACTCCCGGGCCAGTCGCGGCCTCGATCCGCAGTTGATCAAGGACATCGAAAAGCAATACGGCTTCGACAAGCCCGCACCAGAACGCCTGTGGCTGATGCTCACCAGTTATGCACGCCTGGACTTCGGCAAAAGCTTCTTTCGCGGCGCCACCGTCACCGACCTGATCCTGGAAAAAATGCCGGTCACCATTTCCCTCGGGCTCTGGGCGACGCTGATCACCTATCTGGTGTCGATTCCCCTGGGGATCCGCAAGGCCGTACACCACGGTAGCCACTTCGATGTCTGGAGCAGCACCGCGATCATCATCGGCTACGCCATGCCAGCCTTCCTGTTCGCCATGTTCCTGATCGTGGTGTTCGCCGGCGGCACTTCGCTGAACTGGTTCCCGGTACGCGGGCTGGTCTCGGACAATTTCGAATCGTTGTCGACCCTGGGCAAGGTCGCGGATTATTTCTGGCACCTGGTACTGCCGGTGACTGCGCTGGTGATTGGTGGTTTCGCGACCCTGACCATCCTGACCAAGAACTCGTTCCTCAATGAAATCACCCGTCAATACGTAGTCACCGCCCGCGCCAAGGGCTTGAGCGAACGCCGGGTGCTGTACGGCCATGTTTTCCGCAACGCGATGTTACTGGTGGTGTCGGGAATTCCCCAGGCTTTCATTAGCGTGTTTTTTGCAGGTTCCCTGTTGATCGAGGTGATCTTCTCCCTTGATGGCCTGGGTCGCATGAGCTACGAAGCGGCCGTGTCACGGGACTACCCGGTGGTGTTCGGTTCGCTGTTCATCTTCACGCTGTTCGGCCTGCTGATCAAACTCGTCGGTGACCTGTGCTACACCCTGGTCGATCCGCGGATCGACTTCGCCGCGAGGAACGCCTGATGTTGAAGCTTTCGCCGTTGGGCCGACGCCGCTTCGAGCGATTCAAGAAAAACCGCCGCGGCTGGTGGTCGCTGTGGTTGTTTGTCGGGTTATTCCTGCTGACCCTGGGCGGCGAACTGATCGCCAATGACAAACCGCTGGTCGTCAGCTATCAGGGTTCGTTGTACTTCCCGGCGCTCAAGCGTTACACCGAGCAGGAATTTGGCGGACAACTGCCCTTCCAGGCCGATTACCGCAGCGATTATGTGCAGAACCTGATCAAGAAGGACGGGGGCTGGCTGCTGTTCCCGCCGATCCCCTTCAGCGACGACACGCCGAACTATGACCTGAACAAGCCAGCCCCCAGCCCGCCTTCGAACGTCAACTGGCTGGGCACCGACGACCAGGCGCGGGATGTGTTGGCGCGGGTGATTTTCGGTTCCCGGGTGTCGATCCTGTTTGCCTTGATGCTGACCTTCGTCAGCGCGTTGATCGGCATCGCCGCAGGCGCCCTGCAGGGCTATTACGGGGGCTGGGTCGACTTGCTCGGCCAGCGGCTGCTGGAGGTCTGGTCCGGGTTGCCGGTGCTGTACCTGCTGATCATCCTCTCGGGGTTCGTCGAGCCGAATTTCTGGTGGTTGCTGGGGATCATGGCGCTGTTCTCCTGGCTGGCGCTGGTGGACGTGGTGCGTGCCGAATTCCTGCGCGGGCGCAATCTGGAATACGTCAAGGCGGCCCGTGCGCTGGGCCTGAGCGATCGCAAAGTGATCGTACGACACATCCTGCCCAACGCCATGAACGCGACCCTGAGCTACCTGCCGTTCATTCTGACCGGGGCCATCTCGACCCTCACCGCGCTGGATTTCCTCGGCTTTGGCATGCCGGCGGGCAGTGCGTCCCTGGGCGAACTGATCGGCCAGGGTAAACAGAACCTGCAGGCGCCATGGCTGGGCCTCACGGCGTTTTTCACCCTGGCGCTGATTCTTTCCCTGTTGGTGTTCATCGGCGAAGCCTTGCGCGACGCCTTTGACCCTCGTTCGTGAAGCGGACTGTTGATATGAGCAATCTGATCGAAATCCGTGACCTCAGCGTGGCCTTCAGTGGCCAGACCGTTGTGCGCAATCTGAGCCTGGACATCCGCCCGGGCGAATGCCTGGCGCTGGTCGGCGAGTCGGGGTCGGGCAAGTCGGTGACCGCCCACTCGATCCTGCAACTGCTGCCCGAATGCGGCACCGAAACGACCGGCAGCATCCGTTATCGCGGCCAGGAACTGGTGGGCGCCGATGCGCGCAAATTACGTGAACTGCGGGGCAATCGCATCGCGATGATCTTCCAGGAGCCGATGACCTCCCTGAACCCGTTGCACAGTATCGAGAAGCAGATTGGCGAAACCTTGCTGGTGCACAAGGGCATGGCCGGCAAAGCGGCGCAGGCGCGAATTCTCGAGTTGCTGCATCTGGTGGGCATCCAGAAACCCAAGGAGCGGCTCAAGGCCTATCCCCACCAATTATCCGGTGGCCAGCGCCAGCGGGTAATGATCGCCATGGCCCTGGCCTGCGAGCCGGATTTGTTGATCGCCGACGAACCGACCACCGCGCTGGACGTGACGGTGCAACGCAAGATCCTGCTGCTGCTCAAGTCGCTGCAACAGCGACTGGGCATGTCCCTGCTGCTGATCAGCCATGACCTCAATCTGGTGCGCAGCATTGCCCAGCGCGTCTGCGTGATGAAAGCCGGGGAAATAGTCGAGCAGGCCAGCTGCGAAATCATCTTCACCGCCCCCAGGCACCCCTACAGCTGTGTGCTGCTGAACGCCGAGCCGGAAGGTGAAGCCCTGTCCCGGGACGAACGCGAAAACGTGCTCGAGGTGGACAATCTGCGGGTGCAGTTTGCCATCGGTGGCGGACTGTTCCAGCGCAAGACCTATCTCAAGGCCGTGGATGGCATCAGCCTGAATATTCAACGCGGCAAGACCCTGGGCATCGTTGGCGAATCGGGTTCCGGCAAGTCCACGCTCGGCCAGGCGATCCTGCGCCTGCTGGACTCCGAAGGGGGTATCCGCTTCCAGGGCCAGGCGCTCGATGGCCTGACGCAAAAGCAACTGCGGCCGTGGCGCAAGAAAATGCAGGTGGTGTTCCAGGACCCGTTCGGCAGCCTCAGCCCGCGCATGTCCGTGGCGCAGATCATCAGCGAAGGCCTGGAAGTGCATAGCCAGTTGAGCACAGAGCAATGCAACGCCGAAGTGATCCGGGCGCTGCAGGAAGTCGGGCTCGACCCGCAAAGCCGACATCGCTACCCCCATGAGTTCTCCGGTGGCCAGCGCCAGCGCATCGCCATCGCCCGGGCGCTGGTGTTGAAACCGGCGCTGATACTCCTGGACGAACCGACCTCGGCGCTGGACCGTACCGTGCAAAAGCAGGTGGTCGCCCTGCTGCGTCAACTTCAGGAAAAGCACGGGTTGACGTACCTGTTCATCAGCCATGACCTGGCGGTGGTGCGCGCCCTGGCCCACGACATGATCGTGATCAAGGACGGCAAGGTGGTCGAAAGCGGCGCCAGCCACGATGTGTTCGATTCGCCGCAGCATCCGTACACCAAGGAGCTGTTGGCGGCGGCACATGTGGGGCAGGCATAATCCAGCCAGACCGCGTCGCGGCCATCGCGAGCAGGCTCGCTCCCACATTGGATTTGTGACCGACACAGATCACCTGTGGGAGCGGGCTTGCTCGCGAAGACGGCCTTATCGGCAATACACATCCAGGACCTTGCGCATGAACACCACCGAAAGCCTCAAGGACTACCAGCGCGTTCGCCTGCTGGCGATCCGCTCGCTGTTCGAGATCATCGAGCAGTCCAGTGAAGGCACGGTGATCGTCGACCGTGACGCCAACATCGTCTGGATGAACGAGCGCTATGCCAAGCGATTCGGCCTGCAATCGGCCGAAGGCGCCATCGGCAAGGCCTGCGAAAGTGTGATCCCCGGCAGCCTGTTGCGCGAAGTAGTACGCACCGGCCGACCAATTCTGCTCGACATGCAGGACACTCCCAAGGAGCCGCTGGTGGTCATGCGCCTGCCGATCCACGACGATGCCGGCGAGGTGATCGGTGCCATCGGCTTCGCCTTGTTCGATGAGTTGCACAGCCTGTCGCCGATGCTCAAGCGCTACATGAGCATGCAGCAGGAGCTTGCCTGCACACGATCGCTGCTGCGGGCACGCCAGACCAAATACAACTTCGCCCACTTTATCGGCACCAGCGCCGCCAGCCTGGAAGTCAAGCGCCGCGCCCGGCGCAGCGCAAGTACCGACTCGCCGGTTTTGCTGCTCGGTGAGACCGGCACCGGCAAGGAATTGCTGGCACAGGCGATCCATAATGCATCGCCGCGAGCACACAAGGCGTTTGTCAGCATCAACAGTGCGGCGATCCCGGAATCCCTGCTGGAAGCCGAGTTCTTCGGCACCGCCCCTGGCGCCTTTACCGGCGCCGACCGCAAAGGCCGCGCCGGCAAGTTGCAGATCGCCCAGGGCGGAACGTTGTTCCTCGATGAAATCGGCGACATGCCATTGCCGCTGCAAAGTAAATTGCTGCGGGTGCTGCAAGAAAAGGAGTTCGAGCCGGTCGGCTCCAACGAGGTGATCCAGAGCGATGTGCGAATCATCGCCGCGACCTCGACCGACCTGGAAGCGGCGATCAAGCGTGGCGAATTTCGCGCCGATCTGTACTACCGCCTCAATGTCCTGCCTATCCAGGTTCCACCGCTGCGCGAGCGCCTCGACGACCTGCCCGCCCTTAGCGAGGCGATCCTTGAAGAGCTGCGCAGCCAGCACGAATTGAACAGCGAAGCGCTGGCGCTTTTAGGCCAGCATGCCTGGCCGGGGAACATTCGCGAACTGCGTAACGTACTGGAGCGGGCGGCGTTGCTCAGTGATGACCTGCGGCTGACGGTGGTGGATATCCGCGCTTCGATCGGGACTTTTATGCCGGTTGCGCGCGTGGCGCCGTTGTCTGTCGAGCCGGTGCAGCATGAGACGTTCAGTGCAGCCCGTGAGCGTTTTGACCGGCAAGTGATCGAAAACGCCTTGGCGCAATGCGGGGGTAAGGTGATTGAAGCGGCGGCCCGATTGGGGCTGGGGCGGTCGACGCTGTACAAGAAAATGGTGGCACTGGGGATTGTAGAGTCTCAATAGCGAGACATATGTCTCCATTAGTAGATACGGCCTTTTCGCGAGCAAGCCCGCTCCCACAGGGATACCGTATGGCTTGAATAATGCGTCACCTGTAGGCGCGGACTTGCCCGCGATGGGGGGCCGGAACATTCGCCGAAAATCTCAAAAAAGAGACAAGACTATCCGTCACTGGTTTGTCTGATTAGATATTTCGTTATATTTCAACGACTTAGACTTATGGCACGAAACTCGCTATAGCCCCTCCCCACAACGTACTACCTTACAAAAATAACAATCCAGGAGACACTCCATGAGTGTGATCATTGCCTTGGCAGCCCTCACGCTGCTGATGCTGGCCGCTTACCGTGGCTACAGCGTTATCCTTTTTGCCCCGATTGCCGCCCTCGGCGCCGTCCTGCTCACCGATCCTTCCGCCGTCGCCCCTGCCTTCACCGGGGTGTTCATGGAAAAAATGGTCGGATTCATCAAACTCTATTTCCCGGTATTCCTGCTGGGCGCGGTGTTCGGCAAACTCATCGAGTTGTCTGGCTTCTCACGCTCAATCGTCGCGGCCGCCATTCGCCTGCTCGGCACCCGCCAGGCGATGCTGGTGATCGTGCTGGTTTGCGCCTTGCTGACCTACGGCGGCGTCTCGCTGTTCGTGGTGGTGTTCGCGGTCTATCCGTTTGCCGCGGAAATGTTCCGCCAGAGCAACATCCCCAAGCGCTTGATCCCGGCGACCATCGCCCTCGGCGCTTTTTCGTTCACCATGGATGCCCTGCCCGGCACCCCGCAGATCCAGAACATCATCCCCAGCACCTTCTTCAACACAACCGCCTGGGCTGCGCCCTGGCTGGGCTTGATTGGTGCGATCTTCGTGGTCTGCGCCGGCATGCTGTTTCTGCAGCGCCAGCGCAACAAGGCCCAACGCGCCGGTGAAGGTTATGGAACGGACCTGCGCAACGAGCCGGAAACCGCCGCCGACATCAAGCTGCCTAACCCCTGGATCGCCCTGTCGCCTTTGTTGGCCGT
Source organism: Pseudomonas serbica (assembly GCF_028823535.1). GTDB lineage: Bacteria > Pseudomonadota > Gammaproteobacteria > Pseudomonadales > Pseudomonadaceae > Aquipseudomonas > Aquipseudomonas serbica. The sequence goes on from NZ_JAQIYM010000017.1 coordinate 90,973, forward strand.
GGGCATCATGAACCTGCTGTTCACCCAGTGGATTCCGCAGTGGTACGGCAAGACCCACAGCCTCGCACTGCCGGGCATGGCCGCACCGGTGACCACTGAAATCGCCAAGCTGACGGCGATATGGGCCGTTCAAGCCGCGCTGCTCGTCGGCATCCTCATGGTGTTGGTGTTTGGCTTCCAGGCGATTCGCGGCAAACTCGCCGAGGGCAGTAGAAGTGCAGTCGGCGGTTCGTTGCTGGCGGCGATGAACACCGCGTCGGAGTATGGATTTGGCGCAGTGATCGCCTCCTTGCCGGGGTTCCTGGTATTGGCCGACTGGCTCAAGAGCATCCCCAATCCGCTGGTCAATGAAGCGATCACCGTGACCCTGCTGGCCGGCATCACCGGCTCCGCTTCGGGCGGCATGAGCATCGCCCTGGCGGCGATGTCCGAACAGTTCATCAGCGCCGCCCACGCCGCCAACATCCCGCTGGAAGTCCTGCACCGGGTTGCCGCCATGGCCAGTGGCGGCATGGACACCCTGCCGCACAACGGCGCGGTGATTACCCTGCTGGCGGTAACCGGCTTGACCCACCGCGAGGCCTACAAAGACATTTTCTGTATTACGCTGATCAAGACCCTGGCGGTTTTCGTAGTGATCGGCACTTTCTACGCCACTGGCATTGTGTGAGGTATTGATGACGACTCTTTCGGGCAAGACCGCCTTGGTTACCGGTTCCACCAGCGGCATTGGCTTGGGGATAGCCCTGAGCCTGGCCAAGGCCGGCGCCAACCTGATTCTCAACGGATTCGGCGATGCATCCAAGGTGATTGCCGAGGTCGGCCAGTTCGGCAGCAAGGTCGGCCATCACCCGGCCGATGTCAGCGACCCGGCGCAGATCGCCGACATGATCGCCTACGCCGAGCGTGAATTCGGCGGCGTCGATATTCTGGTCAACAACGCCGGTATCCAGCATGTGGCGCCGGTGGACGAGTTCCCGGTGGAGCGCTGGGATTCGATCATTGCCATCAACCTGTCATCGGTCTTCCACAGCACCCGCCTTGCCTTGCCGGGCATGCGTGCCAAGGGCTGGGGCCGGGTGATCAACATCGCTTCGGTGCATGGCCTGGTGGGTTCGACCGGCAAAGCCGCCTATGTCGCCGCCAAGCACGGGGTGATCGGGCTGACCAAAGTGGTTGCCCTGGAAACGGCCACCAGCCACATCACCTGCAACGCGATTTGCCCGGGCTGGGTACTGACGCCCCTGGTGCAGAAGCAGATCGACGATCGCGCCGCCACCGGTATCGAACCGCAGCAGGCTCAGCATGACCTGCTGGCCGAGAAGCAACCGTCGCTGGAATTCGTGACGCCTTCGCACCTGGGTGAACTGGTGCTGTTCCTGTGCAGCGAAGCGGGTACCCAGGTGCGTGGTGCGGCATGGAATATCGATGGTGGGTGGTTGGCGCAATAACCCACAGATGATCGTTCCCACGCTCTGCATGGGAACGATCTGGCACCCGACTGGAAGAAGAGGCACACATGTCCGACATCCTCTGGCAACCCACCGCCGAGCGCATTGGCAAGACTCGCATGGAGGCCTTTCGGCGCTTCATCAATCAACGCCACCACCTGCACATCGACGACTATCCCGCCCTGCACCAGTGGTCAATCGATCAGCGCCCAGACTTCTGGCAAGACATCGTCGACTTCTTCGACATCCGCTTCCATGAGCAACCCGATGCAGTCCTCCTGGAAGGGCCGCAAATGCCCAGCGCCCAGTGGTTCCCCGGCGCGACCCTGAACTTTGCCGAACACCTGCTGAGCCGTCGTGACGACGCCGTGGCAGTGGTGGCCGTGGCTGAAAACGGTCAGCGTGAGCACTTGACCTGGGCCGAATTGGCGGAGCACGTCGCCGGCTTTCAGAAGGGATTGATCGCGGCCGGTGTCGGCCTCGGCGACCGGGTGGCGGCGTGCATGCCCAATACCTGGCAAACCCTGGTGGCCATGCTCGCCACCACCAGCCTCGGGGCCATCTGGTCTTGCTCTTCGCCAGACTTCGGCACACAAGGGGTGATCGACCGCTTCGGCCAGATCGAACCGAAAGTGTTGGTCACCTGCGCCGGCTATCGTTACGCCGGCAAGGAGATCGACCAGACCGCCAAGCTCAACGAAATCCTTGAGCGCCTGCCGACCTTGCAACAACTGGTCATCGTGCCTTACGCCCGGCCCAAAGCCCGCATCGAAGACTTCCATACCCAAGCCAACGTCACGCTCTGGGATGACTTCCATGAACCCGGCGGCGAACCGGATTTCGTCCCGGTGCCCTTCGCCCATCCGCTGTACATCCTCTACTCCAGCGGCACCACCGGCGTGCCCAAATGCATCATCCACAGCACCGGCGGCGTGCTGCTGCAACACGTCAAGGAACACGGGCTGCATTGCGATCTCGGCCCCGGTGACCGCTTGTTCTACTACACCACTTGCGGCTGGATGATGTGGAACTGGCTGGTATCGGCCCTGGCGGTGGGCAGCGCCGTTGTGCTGTACGATGGCTCACCGTTCCAGCCCGACGCCGAACGCTTGATCGACCTGATCGACGACGAGGGCATCACGGTATTCGGCACCAGCCCCAAGTACCTGGCCACCCTGGAAAGCAGCGGCATGAAGCCTGGGCAAAGCCATGACTTGAGCAGCCTCAAGACCTTGCTCTGTACCGGTTCGGCGCTGTCGCCGCAAAGCTACGACTACGTCTATCGGGATTTCAAGGCCGACCTGTGCCTGGCGTCGATGTCGGGCGGTACCGACATCGTCTCGTGCTTTGTCAACGGCAACCCCTGGCAGCCGGTGCGCCGGGGCGAAATCCAGGGCAAGAGCCTGGCCATGGCCGTGGAGGTGTGGAACGACCAGGGCCATCCGGTGATCGGCGAAAAAGGCGAGCTGGTGTGTACCCGGCACTTCCCCGCGATGCCCATCGGCCTGTGGCACGACCCGGACGGCGAAAAACTCCGCGCCTCGTATTTCAGCCAGTTTCCCGGCGTCTGGGCGCAGGGCGACTACGCCGAACAACGGCCCCATGGCGCAATGATGATCCACGGCCGCTCAGACGCTGTACTCAATCCTGGTGGCGTACGCATCGGCACCGCGGAAATCTATCGCCAGGTGGAGAAAGTCCCGCAAGTGCTCGACAGCGTGGCCATTGGGCAGCAATGGCACGATGATGTGCGGATCGTGCTGTTCGTGCGCTTACGCGATGGGGTGGCACTCGACGATGCGCTGCAGCAGCAGATCCGCCAGGTCATTCGCGCCAACACCACGCCGCGGCATGTACCGGCGAAGATTGTCGCGGTGACCGACATTCCGCGAACCATCAGCGGTAAAGTCGTAGAACTGGCAGTGCGCAATGTAGTGCACGGGCAAAAAGTGAAAAACACCGATGCCCTGGCCAACCCTCAAGCGCTCGAGCAATTCCGCAACCGTCCCGAACTCCAGGACTGAAATACCCCCCCCTCGACGTGCAATACGTCGATTTCCATGGCAAAAAGCACCCGCGAAGCATTCAATGATAAAAATGACCTGAAGCAGGTCATCCAGCGTCTACTGCCCTGCAAGGACAGTAGACGCCGCCACACCGACTTATGTGCAGGACAACTTGATGAACGCATCACCAACCGGCAGCGATGCCCAGGCCCTGATTGCCAGACTCGACTGGGCGAACAGTCCGCTAGGCGCTGCCGGTACCTGGCCGCAGAGCCTGCGTACCGCCGTGGACATCGTGATTCATTCGCCGATGCCGATGCTGCTGCTCTGGGGGCCGCAACTGACGCAGATCTATAACGACGGCTTCGCGCTACTCGCCGGCAGCAAGCATCCGCACGCTTTCGGACAGCCAACCCACCAGATCTGGCCCGAATTAAAGGACTTTACCGACCCGATTTACAACGCGGTCCTACAAGGCCAGGTGCGAACCTACAGTGAACAGCGCTTCACCCTACAGCGCGACGGTATCGATTCCGACTTCTGGCTGGACCTGACCTACAGCCCCATCCGTGACGAAAACGCCCAGGTCGCCGGGATCCTGGTCACCGCCATCGAAACCAACGAGCGCCGGCGCATCGCCCTTGAACTGGAACAGCGCTCCGCCGCGAGCCTCAAGGCCCAGCAAGACACCGAGGAGCGCCTGCAATTGGCCCTCGCCGCCACCGACGCGGTCGGCACCTGGGATTGGGACATCAGTGAGGACCGCTTCATCGCCGACGCCCATTTCGCCCAATTGCACGGCATTGAACCCTCCCTGTCCAGCCAGCTACCGATCAGCGAATACCTGCACGGCGTCCACCCCGAAGACCGCACCTTGATCGCCCGCAGCATCAAGCATTGCATCACTCACGGCACTGAATACGCCGAGGAATACCGCCTGTTGCAAGCCGATGGCCAGTTGCGCTGGGTGTTCGCCCGCGGACGTTGCTACAAGGATCACCACGGCCGGCCGATCCGCTTCCTCGGTGCCGCCCTGGACCTGACCGATCGCAAAAACACCGAGCAGGCCTTGCGCCAGAGCCAGACCGAGCTGCAGTTGATCATCAATGCCATGCCGATCCTGATCAGCTACGTCGACCGCCAGGAGCGCTTTCGCCTGAATAACGCCGCCTACCTCGACTGGTATGGCCTGACGCCCCAGGAACTCTATGGCCGCACCATCCTTGAAGTGCTGGGCGAGGAGGCCTATGCCCTGCGCGCCGAGTACATCGCCCAGGCCCTGGCCGGCAAGGCCTGCTGCTTCAGCATCAGCACCCCGCACCGCGATGGCAGCATCCGCCAGGCGCTGATGAATTACCTGCCGCGTCACGGTGCAGATGGCGCGGTGAATGGTTTCTATATCTTCGTCATCGACGAAACCGAGCGTAAACAGACCGAAGAAGCCCTGCGCAACCTCAACGAAACCCTCGAGGAACGGGTGAGCGCCCGTACCCGACAACTGGCCGAGGCCAATGAAAAACTGCTCAGCGAAATGTTCGAACGCGAGCGCGCCGAAGAAGCCCTGCGCCATGCGCAAAAGATGGAAGCGGTCGGCCAGCTTACCGGCGGCATCGCCCATGACTTCAACAACATGCTCACCGGCATCATTGGCAGCCTCGACCTGATGCAACGCTACATTGCCGAAGGCCGCGCCGCCGAAATCACTCGCTTCACCGAGGCCGCGGTTTCCTCGGCCAACCGCGCCGCCGCCCTCACCCATCGCCTGCTGGCGTTCTCCAGACGGCAGTCGCTGGATCGCAAGACACTGAACGCCAATGACCTGATCCACTCCCTGGAGGACCTGCTAAGCCGGACCAAGGGCGACCATATCGAACTCAAGCTGCAACTGGCCAAGGACGTCTGGCCGGTCAGCACCGATGTCAGCCAGCTGGAAAACGCCCTGCTCAACCTGGTGATCAATGCCCGGGACGCCATGCCCGATGGTGGCCAGCTGTGCATCGAGACCGCCAATGTCTATCTGGACGGCAGTGACATCACCACCCTGGAGCCGGTCAAGGCCGGGGATTACCTGATGATCGCGGTCAGTGACAATGGCACCGGCATGACCCCAAAGGTTTTGGCCAAGGCGTTCGACCCGTTCTTCACCACCAAACCCATCGGCCAGGGCACCGGATTGGGCTTGTCGATGATCTACGGGTTCGCCCAGCAGTCCGGTGGCCACGTGACCCTGTTCAGCATGCCCGGCCAAGGCACCAGTGTGCGCCTGTATTTGCCGCGGCTATTGGGCCAGGAGCCGCAGGATGTCCTATCGCCGGTGATCGGCGAAACACCGTCGGCGATTGCCGGCGAAACGGTCGTGCTGGTGGAAGACGACCCGGCGGTGCGCATGCTGGTCTTCGATCTGCTCAAGGAGTTGGGTTATCACGCCTATGAAGCCGAAGACGCGAAGACCGCCCTGCCCTTGCTCGAATCCGACCTGCGGGTCGATCTGTTGGTCACCGATGTCGGGCTACCCGGGATGAACGGCCGGCAACTGGCCGAGATTGCCCGTCAGCATCGGCCCGAGCTGAAAGTGCTGTTCATGACCGGATACGCGCAAATGGCCGCCGAACGCCAGGGCTTTCTCGAAGATGGCATGGACATGGTGGCCAAGCCGTTTTCCATTGATCTGTTGGCCAACAAGATTCGCACGATGATCGGCCAACCGCAGTGAGTTAGGGCATAATCGCGCGCCACGCTGTCAAGACCGTTGCAAGGTATCTACCCCATGAAAGCTCAAGCCCGCCATATCCTGGTGAAAACCTCGGAAGAAGCCGAGCAACTCAAGCAACGCATCGCCAAAGGCGAAGCCTTCGATGTGTTGGCCAAGAAGTACTCCACCTGCCCGTCCGGCAAACGCGGTGGCGACCTGGGCGAAGTGCGGCCGGGGCAGATGGTCGGTGCGATCGATGCAGTGATCTTCAAGAAACCGTTGCGGGTGGTGCATGGGCCGATCAAGAGCAAGTTCGGGTATCACCTGGTGCAGGTGTTTTACCGGGATTGACTCGTCAGGTTCAGGGCCTCTTCGCGAGCAAGCCCGCTCCCACAGGGGATCCTCAGTGTCCCCTGTGGGAGCGAGCCAGCGGCCATCCTCCACTTACCTGGGAATCAACGCCCCCGGCACCTGAATCACCCGACTCGCCAACCGATGCCCCGCCTCGGCCGCCTCGACCGGGCTCCCACCCTTGAGCCGCGAAGCCAGGTACGCCGCACTGAACGAATCCCCCGCTGCCGTGGTATCCACCACCCGTTCAACCTTCTGCGCCGGCACTTCGAACGACTCGCCGGGACAACGGATCAGACATGCCTCGGCACCACGCTTGAGCACCACTTCAGGCGTACCGATCTGCTCGTAGGCTGCAAAAATCGCCGCACAATCGGAGAAATGGAACAGCGCCTGCTCGTCATCGACGGTCAGCAGCGCCAGGTCGACATAGGGCAGGACCTTGCGATAGGCCGCCCGGGCGTCCTCAATCGAAGCCCATAACCGCGGGCGGTAGTTGTTGTCGAAAACGATCCGCGCATCTCGCTGGCGGGCCTCGATCAGGGTTTCCAGCAATTTTTGCCGACCTTGTACCCCCAGTACGGCAAGGGTGATGCCGCTGAAATACAACACGTCGTAATCCGGTAGCGCCGCCAGGATCGGCGCGGCGGCCGGGGTGGTGAAACAATCGCGCACCGCCGCTTCGTTGCGCCAATAGAGAAAACGACGCTCGCCGGCGGCGTCGGTCTGGATGCAATACAGCCCCGGCAAGCGGCCGGGCAAACGCTGGACCAGGCCCAGGCCAATGTTTTCGGCGGCCCAGCCATGGCACATGGCATCGCTGAAACTGTCATCGCCCAAGGCGGTGACGTAATCCACCGTGCCAGCGGCGCCCAGTTCCCGGGACAGATAGACCGCGGTGTTCAGGGTGTCGCCGCCGAAACTCTGTTGCAGACTGCCGTCGGCGCGCTGCTGCAATTCGATCATGCATTCGCCGATCAGGGCGATGCGTGGGGTGTTGATGGTGTTCATTATTGTGGGGTCTCTGGTGTTGCTGCGGTGTCTGACGGGGCCCCTTCGCGAGCAAGCCCGCTCCCACATTTGATCGCATTCCAATGTGGGAGCGGGCTTGCTCGCGAAGGCCGCAACTCGGTGCTGGTCTTAGAAACAGGTTTCCATGTTCTCGATGACGTTCAACTGCTCATCCACCAGGCACCCCGTGCGCCACTTGTCGAACGTCAGGCACGGGTGCGAAGTGCCGAACGAAATGATGTCGCCCACCCGCAAATCTACCCCCGGCGCCACGGTCATGAAGGCATGCTGGTCCATTACGGCAGTCACCTTGCAGGCGCTCACATCATCGCCCTTGGCCGGCACCACACCGGCCCGGTAACGCAGCAACGGCACCGGCAAACCGGCGTCATAGGCTACGTCGCGTTTGCCAAGGGCGATCACCGCAAAGCCGGGCTCGGGCAACGACTGCACGTGTGCCCAGACTTCCAGCGCCGGGCGCAGGCCCTCCTGCAGATCGCTGCGACGGTCGAGCACGCAGCACTGCGCTTCCTTGTAGATGCCATGGTCGTGTGCCACATAGCTGCCGGGACGCAAGACACTGAGGAAACGCCCGCCAGCGTTCTGCGCCTCGAACTCTTCGGCAATCAGGTCATACCAGGCCGAACCTGAAGCAGTGATGATCGGCTTGGCAATCGCGAAAGCGCCGCTGTCCTGCAATTGCACCGCCAGGCGCACCAGGGAGCTGGCGAACGCGCGAATGCCGCTCACCGCGTGGTCACCGTGGATCACGCCTTCATAACCCTCGATCCCGGTCAGCGCCAATGCCGGTTGCGCGGAGATCGCCTTGGCCAGGTCCAGCACCTCTTGCTCGCTGCGGCAACCGCAACGACCACCGACCACGCCGTACTCGATCATTACGTTCAGGCGCACACCGCGGGAAGCGAAATAGGCACCGAGGTCGGCGACGTTGTCGGGGTGATCAACCATGCAATAGAAGTCGAACGTCGGATCAGCCAGCAAATCGGCAATCAACGCCATGTTCGGTGTGCCGACCAGTTGGTTGGCCATCAGCACCCGATGCACGCCGTGGGCGTAGGCTGCACGGGTTTGCGTGGCGCTGGCCAGGGTAATGCCCCAGGCACCGGCATCGAGTTGCCGGCGAAACAGCGCCGGGGTCATGCTGGTTTTGCCGTGGGGCGCGAGTTCAGCGCCGCTGTTGCTGACAAAGTCCTGCATCCAGCGGATGTTGTGTTCCAGCGCCTGGCGATGCAGCACCAGCGCTGGCAGGCTGACGTCGCGCACCAGATTGGCGCCAGTGTGGGCAAAGCCCTTTTCCACGGCGGCAGTATTCTTGGCAGAAGACATGGTCGAACTCCTCACATTCGCGGCCGCGGGCAGCCGCTGTTATTCGTTGATGCGACGGGCCAGGCTGTTCGCGCTATCGATCAGCACCCGGCGGTAGTCGTCGTAATTGTTCCTGGCATCGGCCCGGGGGGCGACGATGCACAGTGTCGCGATGGCCACCCCGTTTGGGTCTTTGACCGGGGCGGCGAAACAATGGGTAAAAGTGTCGGCGACGCTATCGAACGAGAAAAATCCATCGATACCGGCCTGGCGGATTTCCTTGAGAAACTGCTCCAGGGGCAAGCGTTCGCCGGTGGGCAGGATGAAGTCGTCGTGGTCGATCAAATCGACGATTTCCTGGTCGCTCAAATGCGCCAGCAACAGGCGCCCGGACGCGGTCCAGGGAATGGGCGCGTTCTCGCCGATGTCCGAGGAAATGCGGAAATGCCGCTCACCCTCCTTCATCAGTGCGACGGTGTATTTACGCCCGTTGAGCAGGCACATCTGCGCGGTTTCACGGGTCTGGCTGACGATGTCCTGCAGGGCGTGATCGGCCTCGCGGCTCAGGTCGAAGTGGCGCAGGTGCGCCTGCCCGAGGAAGTACAGCTGGCGGCCGAGGTAGACGTGACCGTCCTTGCCCACCGGCTCCAGGATCCGCCGTTCGAGCAACGAGGCCACCAGCTCGTAGACCGTGGATTTGGGGCTGCCGATGCCGCTGGCGATGTCGTTCGGGCGCAGGGGCTGGCCGATCTCCTTGAGGAAATCGAGGATATCGAACGCCCGGTCCAGACCGCGAGCCCGGCGCTTGATGGTGTCTTCGCTCATGTCAGTGGTTCCCATTCAAATTCGCCGGGATGTTAACGGAATGCGGTGTCGACAGTCAGGCCGCCTTCGCGAGCAGGCTCGCTCCCACATTTGGAATGCGATCCCCTGTGGGAGCGAGCCTGCTCGCGAAGAAGTCACCGCGGACTCAAGCCTTTTTCTTGTACGCAATGCAGTCGATCTCGACCTTGCAGTCGACCATCATGTTCGCCTGCACGCAGGCCCGCGCCGGGGCGTGTTCGGGCTTGAAGTACTCGGCGAAAACCTTGTTGAAACTGGTGAAATCCCGCGGATCCTCCAGCCACACGCCAACACGTACCACATCTTCCAGGGCGTAACCTGCTTCATCGAGAATCGCGACCAGGTTCTTCATGGTCTGGTGAGTCTGCTCGACAATACCGCCAGTGATGATCTCGCCGTCCACCGCCGGCACCTGCCCGGAAACGTGCAGCCAGCCGTCGGCTTCAACGGCGCGTGCGAAGGGGCGCGGCTGACCGCCGGCGGCGGTGCTGCCGGTGCCGTAACGAGTAATGCTCATGGGTGTTTCTCCTGATTGAAAATCGAGTGTTTAAAACCGCGTGCTTTTGAGAAAATCAGCCAGACGCGGCGATTGCGGGCGCTCGAACAGATCCTTGGGTGGCCCCTGCTCTTCGATACGCCCCTGGTTCATGAAGACGATCTTGTCCGAGACCTCGAAGGCGAAGCGCATTTCGTGGGTCACCAGCAGCATGGTCATGCCGTCTTCGGCCAGGCCCTTGATCACGCTGAGCACCTCGCCCACCAGTTCCGGGTCCAGCGCCGAGGTCACTTCATCGAACAGCATCAGGCTCGGGTTCATCGCAATCGCCCGGGCAATCGCCACGCGCTGTTGCTGACCGCCGGACAACTGCCCGGGAAAATGATCGCGGCGCTCCAGCAGGCCCACCCGCTCCAGCCATTTTTCCGCCAGGGCCACCGCTTCGTCCTTGTGCAGCTTCTTGACCTTGAGCAAACCGAGGGTGACGTTCTGCAGCGCGGTCAGGTGCGGGAACAGGTTGAATTGCTGGAACGCCATGCCCGTCATGGCCCGATGGCGGGCGATGACTTTCTCCGGGTGGCGGATGCGCTTGCCGTTGACTTCGTCATAGCCGATGGATTCGCCATCGAGCAGGATCTGCCCGCCCTGGAATTCTTCGAGCATGTTCACGCAGCGCAACAACGTGGTCTTGCCCGAACCGCTGGAACCGATCAGGGTCACCACGTTGCCGCGCTGCATGCTCAGATCGACGCCCTTGAGCACTTCGAGCTGGTCGTAACGCTTGTGCAGGCCGCGAATGTCCAGCAGCGGCTGGCCGTTTTGTGCAGGGGTTTGAGTCTGAGTCATGGCAAGGCCACCCGCTTTTCAATGTGCCGGCCGAGTAACTCGATGCCGTAGTTGATGACGAAGAACAGGAATCCGGCGAACAGGTAGAACTCCAGGGTCATGAAGTTGCGGGCAATGATCTGCTGGGTACTGAGCAGCAGCTCGGCCACGCCGATCACCGACAACAGGGTCGATGCCTTGACGATCTCGGTGGACGAGTTGACCCAGGTCGGCAGGATCTGCCGCATCGCCTGGGGCAACAGCACGTAGCCGAGGGCCTGGTAGAACGTCAGGCCGATGGCCTGGCTCGCTTCCATCTGCCCGCGCGGCAAGGCCTGCAATGCGCCGCGCACGATCTCGGCGACGTGGGAGCCGCAAAACAGCGTCAGCCCCAACGCCCCGGCCTGGAACGCGCCGATCTGCCAGCCCAGCGCCGGCGCCATGTAGAAGCAGGCCAGCACCAACACGAACACCGGGGTACCGCGAATCACATCGACGTAGAAACGAAACGGCGCGCGCATCCAGAACTTGCCGTAGGTCAGCACCAGGCCGGCGAACACACCGAGCAGCGTGCCAAGCAAAATCGCCAGCGCCGACACCTGCACACTGGTCAGGAAACCTTGCCAGAGCGGTTCGCGCGCCACCCATAACTCATGCAACCAACTGGGGGATTCGTACATGGAGCCTCCTATCGGCGGATCGCCAGGCGCTGCTCGAGGTAACGCAGCATCATGGCAATGAGGTAACAGGCCGCCACATAGAGCGCCGTGGTCACCAGCCAGGTTTCAATCACCCGGTAGCTCTCGACATTGATCTTGCGCGCGTAATAGGTCAGCTCCGGCACCGCGATCGCGGCCGCCAGCGAGGTGTCCTTGAACAGCGAAATGAAGTTGTTCGACAGCGCCGGCAACACATTGCGCAGCATCACCGGCACGGTGACGTAGGCCTTGACCTGCCACTCGCCCAGGCCGATGGCCAGGCCGGCTTCGCGCTGGCCCTTGGGAATGCTCAGCAGGCCGCCGCGGAACACTTCGGTCAAATAGGCCCCGGCATACAGCGACAGGGTGATGATGAACGAAGGGATCTTGTCCAGGCGAATGCCCAGGCTTGGCAAGGCGAAGTAGATCAACAGGATCAACACCAGGATTGGCGTGTTGCGGATCACCGTGACATACACCGAAGCCAGTACCCGCAATGCGCGGTGCTTCGACAACAAAGCAAACGCCATCAGCAGGCCGATCACGCAGCCGATGGCGATCGACACCAGCGCCAGTTCAAGGCCCAGGCCGAGCCCCGCCAGCAAGGTGTCGAAATCGCGCCACACGGCGGCAAAGTTCAACTGATAGTTCATGGTCGGCAGTACCTTGAACGGGGCGCGTACGCCCCGCCCTCACGGGATCATTTGAATTCGGCGGGGAATCCGATGGCTGGCGTCGGCAAGTCGACACCGAACCACTGCTTGAACGACGCGGCGTAGGTCGGGAACTCAACGCCGGTCATGGCTTCATGCAGGGTGGTATTGACGAAGTTCAACCAGTCCTGGTCGCCGCGCTTGACCGCACAGGCATAGGTTTGCGGGCTCCAGGCATAGGCCGGGCTGCGATAGCGCCCGGCGTTCTGCACCATCAGGTACTTCACTGAAGACTGGTCAGTGGCCGCCGCGTCGGCACGGCCAGAGTTCACCGCCTGGTACATCAGGTCGACGCTGTCGTACTGATCGACCTTGGCCTTGGGCAACGCCTGGTGCACCAGTTCTTCGGCGTAGACGTTTTGCAGCACCGCCACGGTGACGCTGTCACCGGCGGCTTTCATGTCGTCGATTTCCTTGTACTTGCTGTTGGCCGGCAACAGCAGGCCGACGCCTTCGCGGTAGTACGGCAGGGTAAAGGCCACTTGCTGGGCACGGCTGGCGGTGACGGTAATGAACTGGCAGCTCATGTCGACCTTGTCGGTCAACAGGTTGGGAATCCGCGCATCGGACGACTGCACCACGAACTCGACCTTGCTCGGGTCGTTGAACAAGCCTTTGGCGACCATGCGCGCAATGTCGATATCAAAGCCCTGCAACTTGCCATCCGCCCCCTGGAAGTGCCAAGGCGCATTGGTGCTGCCGGTACCCACGATCAGTTTGCCGCGGGCCAGTACGCTGTCGAGCTTGCTGTCCGCCGCCTGGGCCACGCCCACGGCAGCAGCAGAGGCTGCAAAAACAAAAACACACGCTTTGAACAAGGAAGGTCGGCGATGCATGGCAAGCACTCCAGGGCGATGTTTATTCCGCTATACCGGAATATGGTATGTAACAACGGAATAGACAGCAGAAAGTGTGCCACAGGTTGTGGGCGGAATGTAGGGGGGATTGAAAAGTGTTTTGAATCAGATGGATGGAATGATGTGAGGAAAACGCGTTACCAAAAGAGACGCTGGCGTAGCGCTACCGTTGGCTACGGATGGCGGGTATCTGGTTCACAAATGGTGCGTAGGTGTTTCTGTGGGAGCGGCCTGCTCGCGATGGACGTCAACGATAACGCGGGCTGTCTGAATGCCCGCGTTGTATGGACGTTTTTCCCGAGCATGCTCGCTCCTGCAGGTGCAGCGCCGGTCGGGGGATACAATCACCCGCTGAGGCGATCCAGAAACACCCGTGTCACCCGCCGCTCTTCAACCGACATGACGGTCAACCGCCAGCCTTCCCACTCGTGGCTGTCGCCGATCATCGGCAGCCGATCCAGCAGGCTCACCACCAAACCGGCCAGGGTTTGATAGTCGTCGGTCGGTTGTGCCGCAAACCCGGTCCGCTGATGCACCCGCGCCAGGTTCAATGCGCCGCTGACCACGAAGCCGCCCTTCTCCTCGACCACGTCCGGGCCTTCGATCTCGCTGGCGTCGGGCAGCTCACCGGCAATCGACTCAAGGATGTCGGTCATGGTCAATACGCCGACGAAGTCACCGAATTCGTTGACCACAAACGCGATGTGGGTCGAGGCCTGGCGCATCTGTTCCAGGGCATTGAGGATCGAATAGCTGTCCAGCAGATTGATGGCCTGGCGGGCAAGGTGGGCAAGATCGGGCTGGTTGCCGGCCAGGTATTCCTTCAGCAACTCTTTCTTGTGCACGAAGCCCAGCGGCTCATCCACCGCGCCGTCGCGAATCAGCGGCAGCCGCGAGTAGGACGAATGCATCAGCCGTGTACGAATCGTCTCGGCGTCATCAGCCAGGTCGATATAGTCGACGTCGGCGCGCACGCTCATCAACGTACGGATCGGTCGCTCCGCCAGTTGCAGCACACCGCTGATCATCACTCGCTCGCGGCGATCGAACAGCTGTTCACCCGCTGCCTCGCCGTTATCCAGCAGGTCGGCAATCTCCTCACCGACCTCTTCCACCGCTAATTTGCGTCCGCCGAGCAAACGCATCACCGCATGGGCGGTCCGCTCTCGCATCGGTCGCAAGCCCTGCATCGAGCGCTTGCGCCGTGCCCGGGCGATCTGGTTGAACACCTCGATCAGGATCGAGAAACCGATGGCCGCGTACAGATAACCCTTGGGAATGTGGAAGCCCAGGCCTTCGGCGGTCAGCGCAAAACCGATCATCATCAGGAAGCCCAGGCACAGCATGATCACGGTGGGGTGTGCATTGACGAAGCGGGTCAACGGTTTACTGGCAACGATCATCAGGCCGATGGAGATGATCACGGCGATCATCATCACCGCGAGCTCGTCGACCATGCCTACCGCGGTAATCACGGCATCGAGGGAGAACACCGCATCGAGCACCACGATTTGCGCCACGATGGGCCAGAACAGCGCGTAAGCCGTATTGGACGTGCGCTCGCCGACATGCCCTTCGAGCCGCTCATGCAGCTCCATGGTCGCCTTGAACAACAGGAACACACCGCCAAAGAGCATGATCAGGTCGCGACCCGAGAAGCTCTTGTCGAACACTTCGAACAATGGCTGCGTCAGGGTCACCAGCCAGGAAATACTCGCCAGCAGGCCCAGGCGCATCAACAACGCCAGGGACAGACCGATGATTCGCGCGCGGTCACGTTGCTCCGGTGGCAATTTGTCCGCGAGGATCGCGATGAACACCAGGTTGTCGATACCCAACACCAGCTCCAGCACAATCAGCGTCAACAAGCCCAGCCATGCGGTGGGGTCAGCTAACCATTCCATGAAAACGTCTCGATCTCTTCAGTGAATTCAGAATGCCGGGCACGGCAAGGCACGGCGCAGAGGCCGCGAAACAGCAAGGACCTTGGCGTTCGGACGTCGAAAGACCGGGTATCTGGAGTGCGTCAGGACCGCGCGTTGGCGCGAAGGGAAAGGATAACTGGGGGGCTCCGTGAGGGTGTTCATGCAAGTCCTGGAAATGAAAAAGGACTTGAATCGTACAGGCGGCAGCGACAAATCCTACAGCTGGAAATCATTTCAAGATCTGTAGAAGACCAAAACGGTCACCCTGATTGTTTGATCCGTTCGACATACCTGAGCACCGCCGGTGATTTCTCGAACCGCCGATGAATCAACGCCAGCCATGAAGACGCTTTACAGTCCTTGATCTGGCGATAAACCACACTCGGCAAACTGACATGCCCGACCACCGACGCCGGCACCACCGCTACGCCCTGGCCGAGGGACACCAGGGCAATCACTGCCACCAATCCACCCGGTTGCGCCCCCAGCCTGGGTACGAAACCACCCTCGGTGGCGACCTGCAAGGTGCCGTTGACTTGCTCCGGCAGAATAAAGTTTTCGTTCTGCAAATGCGCGCAGGTGATCGCTGCCACGCGGTTCAACCATGAACCATCCGGCAACGCCAGCACAAAGCCTTCATCACTCAGACGCACACTGTCGACGCCATCGGGCAAGGCCATCGGACAGCGGATATAGCCCAGGTCGAAGCGCCCTTCCAGGATCATGCTCGGCAGGCTGGCCATGGGACTTTCCCGCACATTGAGGCTGACATCCGGGTATTGGCCGGTAAAACCCTGCACCTGTTTTTGCAGCAACCCCGAATACACCGCCGACGCGACGTAACCCAGTTCGATATGACCAATGTCCCCACGCCCGGCGCGCTGGGCGTTTTGCTGGGCGTATTCGAATTGCCGCACCGTCGCCTCGGCTTCGATCAACAGGGCAGCCCCGGCTTCGGTCAGGCTGACTTCACGCGTCTGGCGCACGAACAGGCGCGTGCCGAGTTCGTTTTCCATGTCCTGGATCTGCCGAGTCAAGGTCGGCGGTGCGATGCCGAGTTGTTCGGCAGCGCGAGTGAAGTTGCCTTGGCGGGCAACAGCGAGAAAATAGCGGAAATGACGGATGTCCATCGGTGCATTAGCTCAAAGGTAATGAAGTGACGGTATGTGCCTAACAAAGGTAGCGCCAGCCAGCGATAAGCTGCAGCCAACCCCACAGTAGAGAACCCTCGCCATGTCCGTCAAACCCAGGGTGAGCCCGCGCCTGACCTTGCTGACCGCCTCGGCGGTATGCTCGTTGATCGTACTCGACACCAACATCGTCGCCGTTACCTTGCCAAGCATCGCTCGGGACTTGGGGGCGAATTTCGCTGACATCGAATGGGTGATCAGCGCCTATATGCTGGCTTTTGCCGCGCTGTTGCTGCCCGCGGGCAGCCTGGCCGATCGCTTTGGTCGGCAGAAAATGCTCATGTGCGGGCTGGGCATTTTCATCCTCGCATCACTGGGGTGCGGTGCCGCGCCTAACGCGTTGTTCCTCGATATCGCCCGCGCCATCAAGGGTGTCGGCGCGGCGCTACTGTTGACCTCGGCCCTCGCCTCCATCGGCCACACCTTCCACGATGAAGTCGAACGGGCCAAGGCCTGGGCATTCTGGGGCGGTTGCATGGGCGTGGCCATGACGGCAGCGCCAACCCTGGGCGGCTTGATTGCCGAATACGTGGGCTGGCGCTGGATTTTCTACCTCAACCTGCCAGTGGGGCTGTTGCTGATGGTCATGGTCTGGCGCGCAGTGCCGGAATCCCGTGATGCCCAGGCCGCGCGCCTCGATCCGTGGGGCAGCCTGGCCTTCAGCGCCAGCTTGTTGTGCCTGATCTGGGGGCTGATCGAAGCCAACCGGATCGGCTGGAACAACCCTGCGACCTATGCCCGCCTGGTGGCTGGGGCCCTGTTGCTGGGGTTATTCGTGGTGATCGAACGCCTGCAACAGCGGCCAATGATCGACCTGCAACTGTTCCGTCATCCGCGCTTCATCGGCGCGCTGCTCGGCATGTTTGCCTACGCCGCGTGCGCCCAGGTGATGATGACGCTGTTGCCGTTCTACCTGCAGAACGGCTTGGGTTTCACCGCCATCCGGGCGGGGCTGGGCATGCTGCCATTTGCCATTACCCTGCTGATTTTGCCACGGGTCGGCGCACGCCTGGCGGGACGCGTGACGCCAGCAAACATGATGGCCATCGGGTTGACGCTCGTCGGCAGCGGTAATTTGCTGAGCGCTTGGGCGGTCGTTAGCGGTGGTTACCTGCCCTTCGCCCTGGCGATTGCCGTGACCGGCGCCGGAGCCGGGTTGCTCAATGGCGATACGCAGAAAAACATCATGGCCTGTGTGCCACGGGAACGCACCGGCATGGCCTCGGGCATGAGTACCACCATGCGCTTCAGCGCTATCGTGCTGGCCATCGGTGTGTATGGCGCGTTGCTTTCCGGGCATAGCGAACGGTTGCTGCACGACGGCCTGGCGACACAGGGCGGGCAATGGCTGGAACACACCCAAGGCATTGCCTCGCGGGTGGTGGCGGGCGATATGCCGGCGGCGCTGAGTCTGGTGCCGGAGGCCGCGCGGCCGCTGGTCGAGCCGCTGGCGCGACAGGCTTTCGTGGGTGGTTTCAGCCTGTTGCTGTGGGTCGCGGGGCTGGCGGGATTGCTGGGGGCGCTGG
Organism: Pseudomonas serbica; assembly: GCF_028823535.1. Classification (GTDB taxonomy): domain Bacteria; phylum Pseudomonadota; class Gammaproteobacteria; order Pseudomonadales; family Pseudomonadaceae; genus Aquipseudomonas; species Aquipseudomonas serbica. The sequence continues at coordinate 108,883 of NZ_JAQIYM010000017.1, forward strand.
TGGTGGGCACGCTGATGCGTCATCCGCTTCCAATGCCGCGCACAGCGCTGGTGCTGGAATGACCCGTATCTGGAGATTTCATCTCTGAATGTGCTGGCGATCAGGCCAGCACGGGCAACACCGTACTCAGTTCGGCAGCAGCTCGTCGATATGCCGATATTCGGATTGCAACTGCGCTGCCAATACCTTGCTGCGCCCAAGACGAATCGGCCCGCGTTCGATGTCGATCAGCAGCCCCGGACAGTCGAGCGCGGGCAACGACGGCCATTCTTTCAATCGGCCATCAGTCACCAGCAACAGCCGCTGCAGTTCCGCCGGGAAACGCTTTTGCCGAACGGCCAGCCACCGCCCCGCTTCGCCAAGCGCCGCCAGCAGTGGCGTGCCACCACCGGCGCCCAAGCCATCGAGCCACTGGCGCAAGCCCGTCGACGTTTTCAAACCTTGCACCTGCCACTTCGGCACCGCACCGCTGGCCGTCAACAAAGCCAGGCGCGCCCGCTGGCGGTAGGCATCATCGAACAATTGCGCCAACAGGCCCTTGGCATCGCTCAATGCCTGGTGGCGACGCGTTGAAGCCGACGCGTCGACAATCACCAGCCACAGCTCATGGGGCGAGCGCGTGCGCTGCTGGAACAACACATCCTGGCGCTGGCGCGGCCGACCGTTGAGTAACGTGCCTGGCCAATTGATCGCGCCGCTTTGGGCAGCATGACGTTTACCCTGCTTGCCGTGATCGAGTCGTCCGGCACGCGGTCTGGCATTCGCCCCCGCGTCAGACCGGGGGCGAATGCCTAGGGCTTTTTTGGCCAGCCCGGCACTACACGTCGGGCGCCGACCGGTAGCGCTTGAGCGGGCATTTCACCCCACTGGCCCTGGCCTTCGCTCGGGTTGGCGTTCTGGCCGGATCGAACCTGCTCCTGCTGTGGTGCAGGTGGCGTGTGCTCCCGACGACGATGGCGCAGGGCGAACTCAGCGACCGCGTCTATATCCTCATCGCAAATCGATGTCACGCCGCGCCACGCCGCATGCGCACGGGCCGCACGCAACCAGACCAGATCAGCGCGCAAGCCGTCGACTCCAGCGGCAAAGCAGCGCTCGGTAATCTGCACCAGCGCTTCATCGTCGAGGGGAATGCTCGCCAATGTGCTGCGCGCGTTCTGGCAGCGCTCACGCAACGACTGCTGCTGGCTCTCCCATTCGGCGCAAAATTGTTGCGGGTCGCTGTCGAAATCAAGGCGTCTGCGGATGATTTGCCCGCGCTCAGTCGGTGCGGTCTGGCCACTTAGGGCGACATTCAAGCCAAAGCGATCGAGGAGTTGCGGACGCAGTTCGCCCTCTTCCGGGTTCATGGTGCCGATCAGCACGAACTTCGCCGAATGCCGATGGGAAATTCCGTCGCGTTCAACCAGGTTGGTACCGCTGGCGGCCACGTCGAGCAGCAGGTCAACCAGGTGATCGGGCAGCAGATTCACTTCATCGACGTAGAGCACGCCACCGTCAGCCTTGGCCAGCACACCGGGGGAAAATTGCGCGCGCCCCTCACTCAGGGCCGCGTCGAGGTCGAGCGTGCCGACCAGGCGTTCCTCGGTAGCACCCAAGGGCAAGGTGACGAACTGGCCGCTGGCCAACAGGTCCGCCAGGCCGCGGGCCAGGGTCGACTTGGCCATGCCGCGCGGGCCTTCGATCAATACGCCGCCAATCTTCGGGTCGATGGCGGTCAGGTACAGCGCGAGCTTCAGATCGTCGGCGCCGACCACGGCGGAGAGCGGGAAATGGGGCGTGTCGGTCATGTCGGGTTTCTCATCATGGTCGGGTGGTGATCGTTCCCACGCTCGGCGTGGGAACGATCCTGCAGTCAGCTGTCTTCTTCTATATCCAGCAACAGGTTTTCCAGGGCCTCGCGATAGTCCCCCGGCTCCTTCCACATCCCCCGCTGTTGCGCTTCGAGCATGCGTTCGGTCATGTCGCGCAGGGCATGGGGATTGTGCTCGCGCACGAAATCCCGGGTGCCCGGATCGAGCAAGTAGGCATCTGCCAGCAGCGCGTACTGGTGGTCGTCGATCAACTGGGTGGTGGCATCGAAGGCAAACAGGTTGTCGACCGTCGCCGCCATCTCAAAGGCGCCTTTGTAGCCGTGGCGCTTGACCCCTTCGATCCACTTCGGATTGGCCGCCCGGGAGCGGATGACCCGGTTCAGCTCTTCCTTCAGCGTGCGGATCTTCGGCAGGTCCGGCTGGCTGTGATCGCCGTGATAACTGGCTGCCGCTGCACCGCTGAGGCTTTCCACCGCCGCCAACATGCCGCCCTGGAATTGGTAGTAGTCATTGGAGTCAAGCAAGTCGTGCTCGCGGTTATCCTGGTTTTGCAACACCGCTTGCACCTGGCTCAGGCGCTGGGAAAACTGCTCGCGGGCTGCGGTGCCTTCATCGGAACCGCCGTAGGCGTAGCCGCCCCAGTTCAGGTACACCTCGGCCAAGTCCTCGCGGCTTTGCCACAGGCGACCGTCGATGGCACCCTGCACGCCTGCGCCATAGGCGCCGGGTTTGGCGCCGAAGATCCGCCATCCGGCCTGCCGCCGCGCCTCGTCTTCGTCCATTCCCGATTGCAACAACGCTTCCCGCTCGGCGCGCACCTTGGCGGCCAGCGGATTGAGATCGTCAGGCTCATCCAGCGCAGCGACTGCCTGCACGGCAGCGTCGAACAGCCGAATCAGGTTGGCAAAGGCGTCGCGGAAGAACCCCGAGACGCGCAAGGTCACGTCGACCCGCGGTCGATCGAGCAGGCTCAACGGCAGAATCTCAAAGTCGTCGACCCGCTGGCTACCCGTGGCCCACACCGGGCGCACGCCCATCAAGGCCATGGCCTGGGCGATGTCGTCGCCGCCGGTGCGCATGGTCGCAGTGCCCCACACCGACAGGCCGAGCTGGCGCAAATGATCGCCATGATCCTGCAGGTGGCGTTCGAGAATCAGGTTGGCCGACTGGAAACCGATGCGCCACGCGGTGGTGGTCGGCAGGTTGCGCACGTCCACCGAATAGAAGTTGCGCCCGGTCGGCAGTACGTCCAGGCGACCTCGACTCGGCGCGCCACTGGGACCGGCGGGGACGAATCGGCCACTGAGGGCATCGAGCAGGCCACGCATCTCGGCCGGGCCGCAGGCGTCCAGTCTGGGTGCGACCACTTCGCGCAGGTGGTCGAGGATGGCGGTCACTTCAGACCAACCGGCCGCCTGTGGGAGCGGGCTTGCTCGCGATGGGGTGTCAGCCACATGGATGTCGACTGACACTCCATCGCGAGCAGGCTCGCTCCCACAGGGGTCATTCAACATCTGGGAGATCAGCTGTGTGGCGAACAACTCGAGACGTTCGCGGGTGTCGCCTGTGGTGCGCCAGGGTTCATCGCTGATCGACAACAATGCGCTCGGCCGCGGCCCACCCCACGGCTCGGCCAGCGCACAGTCCAGCGGATCGAAGCCCAACTCGAACGCCTTGGCCAGCGCCCGCAACAGGCTCGATTGCGCACCACGGCCATCGCCCCGAGGAATGCGCAGCAGCGCGAGCAAGGTATCGATGCGCAGCCGGCCCATTGGGGATTCACCAAAGACGTGCAAGCCATCACGGATCTGCGACTCTTTCAGGTCGCACAGGTAGGTGTCCAGGCGCGGCAGCCAGATCGCCGCATCGGCATCACTGTCCAGTTGTTCGTCCAATTGCAGCTCGCGGTCTATATGGGTATCGCGCACCAGTTGCAGGATGTCGCGTTGCAATTCCCGGGCACGCCGTGGGTCGAGCAGTTGCGCTTCATAATATTCGTCGGCCAGCAACTCCAGATTGCGCAGCGGACCGTAGGTTTCGGCGCGGGTCAACGGCGGCATCAGGTGATCGATGATCACCGCTTGCGTCCGGCGTTTGGCCTGGGCGCCTTCGCCCGGGTCGTTGACGATGAACGGATAGATGTTCGGCAGCGGCCCGAGCAGTGCATCCGGCCAGCAGTGCTCTGAAAGCCCCACGCCCTTGCCCGGCAGCCACTCCAGGTTGCCGTGCTTGCCGACGTGGATCACGCCGTGGGCGCCGTAGGTGCCGCGTAACCAGAAGTAGAACGCCAGGTAGCCGTGGGGCGGCACCAGGTCCGGGTCGTGGTACACCGCACTGGGGTCCACCTGATAACCCCGCGCCGGCTGGATGCCGACGAAAGTCAGGCCCAGGCGCAACCCGGCGATCATCATTCGCCCGTCACGACACATCGGATCCTTCTCGGGTGCCCCCCAACGTTCCAGCACCGCCTGGCGGTTGGCGTCCGGCAGCGCATTGAACATCTGCAGGTATTCATCCATCGCCAGGCTTTGCTGGCAAGGACGTTGATCGAGGCTATCGAGGTCGTTGCTGACGCCGCCGAGCAATTGCTGGATCAGCGCGGTGCCACTGTCCGGCAATTCGGCTGGCAGCGGGTACCCTTCTTCATACAGCGCACGCAGGATATTCAACGCCGCAGCCGGGGTGTCGAGCCCTACACCATTGCCGATACGACCATCACGGGTCGGGTAATTGGCCAGGATCAGCGCGATACGCTTTTGCCCGTTGGGTACCCGCGCCAGATCAGTCCAGCGCCGCGCCAGTTGCGCGACAAAGTCCATGCGTTCCGGCTGCGCGCGGTAGCAAACCACATCCGACTGGCTGCGCTCGCTGCGCCAGGCCAGGTCCTTGAAGCTGATCGGCCGGCTGATGATGCGCCCGTCCAGTTCGGGCAGCGCAATGTGCATCGCCAGGTCCCGCGGGCCGAGGCCCTGTTCGCTGGCTCGCCAACCGGGTTCGTTGTCCTGGGCGCAAATCGCCTGGATCACCGGGATATTGCGGCGAAACGGCCGCAAGTGCGGTGCTTCAGGGCTCGATTGGGCGAAACCGGTGGTATTGAGAATCACCCCTGCCCCGACTTCATCCAGCCAGTCTTCGACCATGCAAAGGCAGCCGGGCTCTTTCAAACTGGCCAGTGCAATGGGCAACGGGTTCAACCCCGCCGCTTGCAGGCGCTGGCAGAACATATCAATGAAAGCCGTGTTCGCCGCCTGCAGATGCGAGCGGTAGAACAGGACCGCCGCCACCGGTTGACCGGCCTGCCAGTCGGCGTGCCAGTCGCTCAGTTGCGCGGGGCTTTTTCGCGGGTGGTAAATCGCCGTGCGCGGCAGGGTTTGCGGCTCGGCCCAGGCGTAGTCACGATCCAGCCAGCGATTGGCCAGGCATCGGAAAAAGTCGCGGGCATTGCCCAGGCCACCCTGGCGCAGAAACTGCCAAAGCCGGTCGCGATCCTCGACGCCTACGGTGCTGAGGTCGCTGAGCTCCGGGTCCGGCCTGTCATCGCCCGGAACCAGAATCAGCTGTACACCGCGCTGTGACAGCTCCACCAGCCGTTCGACGCCGTAGCGCCAATAGGCAATGCCGCCGTGCAGCGAAATCAGAATGACTTTGGCGTGGCGCAATACTTCGTCGACATACAGATCCACCGATGCATGGTTCTGCACCTGCATCGGGTTGGCCAGGCGCACGCTCGGGTAGTCGTCGGGCAACTGCTGCGCCGCTTCGGCGAGCAGCGCCAGGCTGGAGTCGCCGCTGCACAGGATCACCAGCTCGGCGGGGGTTTGTCCAAGGTCGGCAATGTTGTCATCCGACACGAATCCGCCGGGCTGAGTCCTGAGCAGGTGCATGGGTTACACGCTGAGCGCAGCGCGCAGTTGCGCTTCGAGCAAGGTGGCGTCCAGTGCCTGGCCGATCAACACCAGGCGCGTGGTGCGTGCTTCGGCAGCGCCCCATTGGCGGTCGAAGTGCTTGTCGAAACGTGTGCCCACGCCCTGGATCAGCAGGCGCATCGGTTTGTTCGGGATCGCCGCGAAACCCTTGACGCGCAGGATGCTGTGCTCGACCACCAGCTGGGTCAGCGCGTCCATCAGCAGGCTTTCGTCGGCTTGCGGCAGTTCGATGGAGATCGAATCGAAGGCGTCGTGATCGTGGTCATCATGGTCATCGTCGTCATGGTGATGATCGTGATGGCTGTGGCGGCTGTCGATGTGTTCTTCGGAACCGGCGCCGAGGCCGATGAGTACGTCCAGCGGCAGGCGACCGCTGCTGGCCTCGATGACTTTCACCGCTGGCGGCAATTCTTCGGCGACTTCCAGGCGCACGCGGGCGAGGTCTTCGGCGCTGATCAGGTCGGCCTTGTTGAGGATCACCAGGTCAGCGCTGGCCAACTGGTCGGCGAACAGCTCGTGCAACGGCGATTCATGGTCCAGGTTCGGGTCGAGCTTGCGTTGGGCGTCGACTTGATCCGGGAACGCGGCGAAGGTGCCTGCCGCCACGGCCGGGCTGTCGACCACGGTGATCACCGCATCAACGGTGCAGGCGCTGCGGATTTCCGGCCACTGGAACGCCTGGACCAAAGGTTTTGGCAGGGCCAGGCCCGAGGTTTCGATCAGAATGTGGTCGAGATCGCCGCGACGGGCCACCAGTTCGCGCATCACCGGGAAGAATTCTTCCTGCACGGTGCAGCACAGGCAGCCGTTGGCCAATTCATAGACACGGCCGTTGGCCTCTTCTTCGGTGCAACCGATGGAGCACTGCTTGAGGATTTCGCCGTCGATGCCAAGCTCGCCGAACTCGTTGACGATCACCGCGATGCGACGGCCCTGGGCGTTGTCGAGCATGTGGCGCAGCAAGGTGGTCTTGCCCGAGCCGAGGAAGCCGGTGACGATGGTGACAGGGAGTTTGGCCAGTGTTTTCATCGGATGCCCTTTGGCAAGGTGGCGGGCATACGGGACGAGAACCGGCAACGCACAAGCGCGCCGGAAGCGTTCGCCACCGGATCACCCCGCCCGGTTGTAGTGAGAATCTGTATCGAGGCAGGTCTCCTGGCTGACGGTGTGCCGGCCTTTAAGCCTGGCATTCGCTGCGCCTTCCCGCGGGCTCGGACTTGAGCGTGCAGTGGCGTGGCAGCGAACATCACCGTTCACAGTTGCGGGGGCAGCCGCGGCATCGACCGCGTTCCCTTCTTAGCTTCGACAAACGCCGAAGAACCTCGAAAGCGCAAGGCTACGCATGGTATTGGGGCGGGTCAATGTTCACATGAGACTGGCGGCGCTCCCTTCGCGGGCAAGCCCGCTCCCACATGGGAATGCGATCACCTGTGGGAGCGGGCTTGCTCGCGAATGAAGCGACTCGGTCCCGAGTTGAGAACCCTTGCCAATTGACGCCCGCCCCTCGCCCATGCTCTCCTACGCACCTTGTTACGGGTGCCCTTCACAGGGTGAAACGGGAAACCGGTGAATCATGTGCTTTACTCTAAAGCCATGTCAGTCCGGTGCTGCCCCCGCAACGGTAAGCGAGCGAAGCATCAGATCCACTGTGCCAATGTGGCATGGGAAGGTGATGCTTGCAGGTCAAGGCTAACGCCTGCGCCCCTCGTGAGCCCGGAGACCGGCCCGCAACACAAAGTGACCACACAATCACTGACTCAACAAACCCGCGGTGGGCGGGCGCTGTTCGGACTTCTGCGCGCTCGGTCGTGCGGGGCTCTGCTTGCGCTCTTATTCCCCGCTGACAGAACAGAGGGAAGCGCCATGTCGATCATCAGCAGCACCGGCCACAGCACCACCACCAGCAGCACCACTACCCTGTCTCAACGCCTGACCGCCGCCGTCTGTGCGTCGATCCTCGGCGCGTGCCTTGTGTATTTCGCCGGTTTCTCGCACATCGAAGCGGTGCACAACGCGGCTCACGACACCCGCCACAGCGCTGCATTCCCGTGCCATTGAGACCTGCCGACATGTTCAAGCGTATTGCGCAAACCGCGGGCTTCACCGGGCTGCTGGCCGCCCTGCTGCTGACCCTGTTGCAAAGTTTCTGGGTTTCTCCGCTGATCTTGCAGGCCGAAACCTACGAAAAATCCGAACCTGCCGCCGTTGCAGCCCACGAACACGCTACGGGCGTCGCTGCCCACAGCCACGACGCCCAAGCCTGGGAACCGGAAGACGGCTGGCAGCGCGTGTTGTCGACCACCGGCGGTAACCTGGTGGTGGCGGTCGGTTTCGCCCTGATGCTCGCCGGCCTCTATACCCTGCGCGCGCCAACCAAAACCTCCCAGGGCCTGCTCTGGGGTTTGGCCGGGTACGCAACCTTTGTGCTGGCACCGACGCTGGGCTTGCCGCCTGAGCTGCCGGGCACCGCGGCTGCGGATCTGGCGCAACGGCAAATCTGGTGGATCGGCACGGCCGCCTCCACGGCTGTCGGCATTGCGCTGATCGTGTTCAGCCGTCATTGGCTGATGAAGATCCTCGGCGTGGCGATCCTCGCCGTTCCCCATGTGATTGGCGCACCGCAACCTCAAGTGCACTCGATGCTCGCTCCGCAGGCCCTGGAAACTCAGTTCAACATCGCTTCGCAGCTGACCAACGTGGCGTTCTGGCTGGCCCTTGGCCTGATCAGCGCCTGGTTGTTCCGCCGCAAAAGCGATGGCCAATACCACGCATGACTGACCTTCGCACAGCGCCGACCCTGGTGGTCGGCCTGGGCTGCCAGCGCGGCTGCCCCGTCAGCACGCTGCGGGCACTGCTCGACCAGGCATTGCAGGCGCACCGGTTCGAATTGCATCAGATCAAGGCCCTGGCCAGCATCGACCTGAAGCGCGACGAGCCGGCCCTGATCGAACTGGCCGAGCAGCTTGGGTTACAGATGATGTACTTCAGCAGTGAACAACTCGCCGGCTATCAACCGCAACTCAGCCATCATTCCGAGATCGCCTTTGAACGTACCGGGTGCTATGGCGTGGCGGAAAGCGCCGCTCTGGCCCTGGCGGAACAACTGGCCAACGCCCCGGCCAAATTGCTGATCCCGCGACAAAAATATGCCCAGGCGACCCTGGCATTGGCCGGCGCCGCGTAAAATCCCCGATAATTCGCCCATTCGATCATGAGCAATCTTCATCTGAAGCCTGCGTCCCCCCCTATTTCCAACAGGAACCGACGATGACTGTCTACTTCATTGGCGCAGGTCCCGGCGACCCCGAACTAATAACCGTCAAAGGCCAGCGGCTGATACGCAGTTGCCCGGTGATCATCTATGCCGGCTCCCTGGTGCCCGCTGCGGTGCTGGAAGGACACAGCGCCGAACAGGTGGTCAACAGCGCGGAGCTGCACCTGGAGCAGATCATCGAACTGATCAAGGTCGCCCACGCCAAGGGCCAGGACGTGGCTCGTGTGCACTCCGGCGATCCGAGTCTGTATGGGGCCATCGGCGAGCAGATTCGCCATCTGCGTGAGCTGGATATTCCGTTTGAAATCATTCCAGGCGTCACGGCAACGGCCGCGTGCGCGGCGCTGCTGGGCGCGGAGCTGACCTTGCCGGACGTGTCCCAGAGCGTGATCCTGACGCGCTACGCCGACAAGACCGCGATGCCCGCTGGTGAAGAGCTGGCAAGCCTGGCGCAGCATGGGGCGACCATGGCGATTCATTTGGGGGTCAAGCACCTGCCGAAGATCGTTGAGGAACTCCTGCCCCATTACGGCACCGATTGCCCGATTGCGGTGATTCACCGCGCGACCTGGCCGGATCAGGATTGGGTGGTAGGGACGCTTGAGGACATTGCCGCCAAGGTTGACGCCAAAGGGTTTCGGCGTACTGCGTTGATTCTGGTGGGTCGGGTGTTGGGCAGTGAGCAGTTCAGCGAGTCTTCGCTGTATCGAGCGGGGCATGCGCATCTTTATCGCCCATAGGGCCCTTTCGCGAGCAGGCTCGCTCCCACAGAGGAATGCATTCCAAATGTGGGAGCGAGCCTGCTCGCGAAGGCGTCAGTGAATTCCACACATAAAAAAACGGCGCTCACGGGGCGCCGTTTTTTTGTGCCGCAGCGAACACCTTAGTAGTAGGCGTTTTCTTTCTGCGTGTGGTCGGTCACGTCACGCACACCCTTGAGCTCGGGAATACGCTCGAGCAAGGTGCGCTCGATGCCTTCCTTCAAGGTCACGTCGGCCTGGCCACAGCCCTGGCAACCGCCACCGAATTGCAGGACGGCGATACCGTCTTCAACCACATCGATCAGGCTGACCTGGCCGCCGTGACTGGCCAACCCGGGGTTGATCTCGGTTTGCAGGTAGTAGTTGATGCGCTCGTTGACCGGGCTGTCGGCATTGACCATCGGCACCTTGGCGTTCGGTGCCTTGATGGTCAACTGGCCGCCCATGCGGTCGGTCGCGTAGTCGACTACCGCATCGTCCAGGAACGCTTCGCTGAAATGGTCGATGTACGCGGTGAAGCTTTTCAGCCCCAGGGCGGTGTCTTCGGGTTTTTCTTCGCCCGGCTTGCAGTAGGCAATGCAGGTTTCGGCATACTGGGTGCCAGGCTGGGTGATGAAGACGCGGATGCCGATACCCGGGGTGTTCTGCTTGGAGAGCAGATCAGCCAGGTAATCGTGGGCGGCGTCGGTGATGGTAATAGCGGTCATGGAAACTCCTCGCAGGCTTGGGCGCAGTTTACGCCAATCATCGCCGCGGACAAAGTCCTAGTATTTTTGTCGGGAAAAGATGCGGAGCTTACCCCTGTGGGTTCGGGGTTTTAGAGGTTCTCGTAGCGATTCATGTCCAGCACGCCCTCTTCCACCGGCTCGGTTTCGTGGATGTAGCGGCTCAGATCATGAAAATACTGCCAGAACTGCGGGTGACTGCGACGGATCCCCCAGCGCTCGACGATTTTCTCGAAGCTGGCGGGATCCTTGGCGTTTTCCATCGAGCCCACAAAGTCTGGCACCTGCTCGGCGGGGATATTGAAAATGAAGTTCGGGTAACTGCTCAGAACCCCAGGGAAAATGGTGAGCGTGTCCAGGCCCGGCTGGTAGCGCAGCGACTCCCCGATCAGGAACGCCACGTTGCTGTGTGCGCGGTTGCGCAGCAGGCTGTAGACCCCCCGTCGACCGCTCGCGGTTTCGACGCGCAGCAGGGTCGCTTCCGGCAGTTGATCGATGACCTTGAGGCCGGCCGCCGGACGTGAGGCCAGGCGACTCAACGCCTGCTCGGCCGCCTGCAGGAGCGGATCGATGTTCGGCCGCGAACAATAGGCGCCGTCGCAGCGGTTGATCGGATCAGGATTGGCGTCCAGCTCGCCGTAGCGTGCCAGCAATTGCATGGCGAAGTCGCGCTTGGGGTCCTGTTCATCGAGTTTCAGCGCGGTTGGCGTGTCGTCGTCGATGGACTCATAGTCCAGCCACATCTTGAGCTTCCCGCTGTTCTGGTACCAATCGTCGAGGAAGCCATCCCGCGAGTCGGCCGGCATCAGGCGCAGGAAATTCTGCTCGGCGCCATTGCGGATCAGGTCGAAATACAGGCGCGTCTGGGCCTGATGGGACACATTGCCGAACACGTCGAAATTCACCGCCAACTGATAATAGGTACGCTCCAGCAGCGGGAAGTCGAACAGCCACATGGTCTGCGGCACTTCGCCGATCAGGCCCTTGATGACTGCGGCGCTGTCGAAATGACGGAAGATAGTCAGCAGTGCATTGTCATTACCGGCCCACAGGCTCGACCAACTGGGTGGCGGCATATCGGCGTAGCTGTCGCGGCGCAGGGCTTCGTATTCGTTACGTTTCTCGCGGTAATCGCGCCACAGGCTCAGGACGCTGCCAACGTCATCGTTTTGCCCCGGCATCGCCAGCAATGGCGTGGCCTGGCCACGATAGTTCGGGTCGGTGATGTAGAGGTCGTGTTCCGGCGCCTGGAACAGCGCCCAAAAGTTGTCGCGGATCACATCCGTGGCGATCTGCCCCCGGCAAACCGGGCCGCGGATAAAGGTGCGCACGAAATATTCGGCGTTATCGAGCATGAACTGATAACGCGCCTGGGCCGGGATGGCTTCGAAGGTGGAAAACGGATTGGCCCGACGTTCCGGGCCGTAACCCGGCAAGGCATTGACCTGCCAGTTGCCGCTATAGAACAGGCTATTGACCCGGGCCAGCTTGGCCGCGCTCAGCGGATAGGTAATATGGGTCTTGTGCACGATTACGCCCTGCACCGGCCGCAAGCGGTAATAAACCTGGGTGCCGGGGTCGTCGTTCGGCCGACGGGTATTGATCAGGTCGATGGGCTGGCCGGTCGGCGTGCGCGAACGCACCCACTGGAAGAAATGCCCCGGCTCGCCATCCTTGAAATAGATATGCGCAAGAAACCAGTGTTCGAACAACCAGCGCCCGACCAGACTCTCCCGGGCCCCCGGGGCATTGAGCAGGTTTTCCCACTGCACCACCTGCAACGCTTCTTTCGCGCTGGGCACCAGCGCCTGCTCATCGATCGGCGCACCGGAAGCCAGCCAGCGTTGTAGCGTCTGGTATTGCTGGTCGGTAAGGCCGGTGACTGCCAGGGGCATCCCTTCCCTGGGGTGAGCGCTGGCATAACCGTCGAACTCACCCGGCAGGGCGCACATGTTGTCGCGATTGAGGCCCAGGACGATGTCCTCGGGCAACCTGGCATTGGGTTGCAACGGGTTGGTGTGACCCAGTTCAAGCATGCGCGCCATCAATGCAGCCTGGCTGCCCTGGGCGTCGAGCACCGAATAGAAGCCTTTATGTTGCCAGGCGCGCTCGCCAAACGCGTCATAGAACAGACGGCTCGGCGCGACCGCCTTGCTGCGTTCACCGTCATACACCGGGACTTTCGTCGCGCCGCGGGCTGCACCCTCTGCGCTGCCCAGGTTGAGCTGACAGGGCGCATCGTTGCAGGCGTGGCAGGCCACGCACTTTTCGGTGAAGATCGGCTGGATGTCGCGACTGTAGGAAATGCCAGCGGAGATGGCCGGACCTTGCGCAACCGCGGCAAAGCTGAGAAGCAGTAATACACTGCTGATGACGACGCGATACGACATGTCCCTGGTCCCGATCCTTTAGAAAACGCCGCGATTCTACCGGGCTAGCCGCCACACCAACATGAGCGATATTCATGGAAAACTTGGACATACTCTAAAAGCGCACAGGTTTGCTATCATCCCGGCCCTTCGTCATGGTCTTTCCGAGTAGTCCCAATGTCCGATCGCAGCGTTCGCCTCCAAGCCCTCAAGCACGCCCTAAAAGAGCGCATCCTGATTCTCGATGGCGGCATGGGCACGATGATCCAGAGCTACAAGCTTGAAGAGCAGGATTATCGAGGCAAGCGCTTCGCCGACTGGCCGAGCGATGTCAAAGGCAACAACGACCTGTTGGTGCTGACGCGCCCGGACGTGATTGGCGGCATCGAGAAAGCCTACCTGGATGCCGGTGCCGACATCCTGGAAACCAACACCTTCAACGCCACCCGGATTTCCATGGCCGATTATGGCATGGAAGAACTGGCCTACGAATTGAACGTAGAAGGCGCTCGCCTGGCGCGCAAGATCGCCGATGCGAAAACCCTCGAAAACCCTGACAAGCCGCGTTTCGTTGCCGGCGTACTCGGCCCGACCAGCCGCACCTGCTCGCTGTCGCCGGACGTGAACAACCCCGGCTATCGCAACGTGACCTTCGATGAGCTGGTAGAAAACTACACCGAAGCCACCAAGGGCCTGATCGAAGGCGGCGCCGACCTGATCCTGATCGAAACCATCTTCGACACCCTCAACGCCAAGGCCGCGATTTTCGCCGTACAAGGGGTGTTCGAAGAACTGGGCATCGAGTTGCCGATCATGATTTCCGGCACCATCACCGATGCCTCCGGCCGCACCCTGTCCGGCCAGACCACCGAAGCGTTCTGGAACTCCGTGGCCCACGCCAAGCCGATTTCGGTCGGCCTTAACTGCGCACTGGGTGCCAGCGAGTTGCGTCCGTACCTGGAAGAGCTGTCGAACAAGGCCAACACCCACGTTTCCGCTCACCCGAACGCCGGGTTGCCCAACGAGTTCGGCGAGTACGACGAATTGCCGGCGCAAACCGCCAAGGTCATCGAAGAGTTTGCCCAAAGCGGCTTCCTCAACATCGTCGGCGGCTGCTGCGGCACCACGCCGGGCCACATCGAAGCCATCGCCAAGGCCGTGGCCGGTTATGCACCGCGGCAGATACCGGAGATCCCGAAGGCTTGCCGCCTGTCAGGCCTGGAGCCGTTCACCATCGATCGCAACTCGCTGTTCGTCAACGTCGGCGAGCGCACCAACATCACCGGTTCGGCCAAATTCGCCCGCCTGATCCGTGAAGACAACTACACCGAAGCCCTGGAAGTCGCCCTGCAACAGGTCGAAGCCGGCGCCCAGATCATCGACATCAACATGGACGAGGGGATGCTCGATTCGAAGAAGGCCATGGTGACCTTCCTCAATCTGATTGCCGGCGAACCGGACATCTCCCGCGTACCGATCATGATCGACTCCTCCAAGTGGGAAGTGATCGAAGCCGGCCTCAAGTGCATCCAGGGCAAGGGCATCGTCAACTCGATCAGCATGAAGGAAGGCGTCGAGCAGTTCATCCATCACGCCAAGCTGTGCAAGCGCTACGGCGCCGCCGTGGTGGTGATGGCCTTCGACGAAGCCGGCCAGGCCGACACCGAGGCGCGCAAGAAAGAGATCTGCAAACGCTCCTACGACATTCTGGTCAACGACGTCGGCTTCCCGCCGGAAGACATCATCTTCGACCCGAACATCTTTGCCGTGGCCACCGGGATTGAAGAACACAACAACTACGCCGTGGACTTCATCAACGCCTGTGCCTACATCCGCGACGAACTGCCCTATGCCCTGACGTCGGGCGGCGTGTCCAACGTGTCGTTCTCGTTCCGCGGCAACAACCCGGTGCGCGAGGCGATCCACTCGGTGTTCCTGCTGTACGCGATCCGCGCCGGCCTGACCATGGGTATCGTCAACGCCGGGCAACTGGAGATCTACGACCAGATCCCGGTGGAACTGCGCGACGCCGTCGAAGACGTGATCCTCAACCGCACGCCGGAAGGCACCGATGCCCTCCTCGCCATCGCCGACAAATACAAGGGCGACGGCAGCGTCAAGGAAGCCGAGACCGAAGAGTGGCGCAACTGGGACGTCAACAAGCGCCTGGAGCACGCACTGGTCAAGGGCATCACCACGCACATTGTCGAGGACACCGAAGAGTCGCGCCAATCCTTCGCCCGCCCGATCGAAGTGATCGAAGGCCCGCTGATGTCCGGCATGAACATCGTTGGCGACCTGTTCGGCGCCGGCAAGATGTTCCTGCCGCAGGTGGTGAAGTCCGCCCGGGTGATGAAGCAGGCCGTGGCTCACCTGATCCCGTTCATCGAGGCGGAAAAAGGCGACAAGCCAGAGGCCAAGGGCAAGATCCTCATGGCCACGGTCAAGGGCGACGTGCACGACATCGGCAAGAACATCGTCGGCGTGGTGCTCGGTTGCAACGGCTACGACATTGTCGACCTCGGCGTGATGGTGCCGGCGGAAAAAATCCTGCAGGTGGCCAAGGAACAGAAGTGCGACATCATCGGCCTGTCCGGCCTGATCACACCATCGCTGGATGAGATGGTCCACGTGGCGCGCGAGATGCAGCGCCAGGACTTCCACCTGCCGTTGATGATCGGTGGCGCCACGACCTCCAAGGCGCACACGGCGGTGAAGATCGAGCCCAAGTACAGCAACGACGCGGTGGTGTATGTCACTGACGCCTCCCGTGCCGTTGGCGTGGCCACTCAGTTGCTGTCCAAGGAACTGAAGGCCGGTTTCGTCGAGAAAACCCGCGAGGAATACATCGAAGTCCGCGAGCGCACCGCCAACCGCAGCGCCCGCACCGAACGCCTGAGCTACGCGGCGGCGATCGCCAAGAAGCCACAGTTCGACTGGAGCACCTACGAGCCGGTCAAACCGACGTTCACGGGCGCCAAGGTGCTGGATAACATCGACCTCAAAGTGCTGGCTGAATACATCGACTGGACACCGTTTTTCATCTCCTGGGACCTGGCCGGGAAATTTCCGCGCATCCTGGAAGACGAAGTGGTCGGCGAAGCCGCCACCGCGCTGTACGCCGACGCCCAGGAAATGCTCGCCAAGCTGATCGACGAAAAACTCATCAGCGCCCGCGCGGTGTTCGGCTTCTGGCCGGCCAACCAGGTGCGCGACGATGACATCGAAGTCTACGGCGATGACGGCAAGCCATTGGCCAAGCTGCATCACCTGCGCCAGCAGATCATCAAGACCGACGGCAAGCCGAACTTCTCCCTGGCTGACTTCGTCGCGCCGAAGGACAGCGAAATCACCGACTACGTGGGCGGCTTCATCACCACCGCCGGCATCGGCGCCGAAGAAGTGGCCAAGGCTTATCAGGACGCTGGCGACGATTACAACTCGATCATGGTCAAGGCCCTGGCCGACCGTCTCGCCGAGGCATGCGCCGAGTGGTTGCACCAGCAGGTGCGTAAAGAGTACTGGGGATACGCCAAGGACGAGACACTCGATAACGAGGCGTTGATCAAGGAGCAATACAGCGGCATTCGCCCTGCTCCAGGCTACCCGGCCTGCCCGGATCACACCGAGAAAAGCACGCTGTTTGCCTTGCTCGATCCCCAAGCGAGCGAAATGAAAGCCGGTCGCAGCGGAGTGTTCCTCACCGAACACTACGCGATGTTCCCCGCTGCGGCCGTCAGTGGCTGGTACTTCGCGCACCCGCAGGCGCAGTACTTCGCCGTGGGCAAGATCGACAAGGATCAGGTGCAGAGCTACACCTCGCGCAAAGGCCAGGAGTTGAGCGTGACCGAGCGCTGGCTGGCGCCGAACCTTGGGTATGACAACTGATTGATTTGCAGCATGGGCTCTGGAGGCGGACGGTGCCGACTCCAGAGCCTTGTAAGCTGACGATCAGGCCTGTGCGCCCAACTCGGCTATCTCACGTTCGCTGAGTCGGGTCAGCAGTTGCAAGCGCTCGGTTTTGTTGGCGCTGTCCAATGCCTCCATCTCCTGCAGGTAGGCCGTATTGAGCTCCGGGTATTGATCCTCGAGCTCACTGGCCTTGGCCTGGAACTGCTGCTGCAGCCTGGTAAATTCTCCAGGGTATTTTTCCTCCAGGTAGTCCTTCCAGTATTTACGCGCAGTCAGTTGCTCGACGAACACCGGGGTCTTTTCCTCGGCAATGATCGCTGCGTACGCTTCGTCCAGATCCGTTGCCGTCACCTGCGCCAGGCTGCCATACAACATGCCTTTGGGCTGGTTGGGCAGATTGAGGCGCCGGGCAAGGCCAATTCGATAGGCCAGGCGAATCTCGGCAGGATCGATTTCTGGCTTAAGCTGGATACGCGTCCTGGCGATCGCTTCGACCTGCGCCAGGCGGAACAGCTCCCTGGACAGTTTCAGCAGCTCGCGACCTTTGTGCTCCGGGGCAATGGACTTCAGGGCATTGAACTCATGCACCTCGACTTCCAGTTCGTTGAACAACAGTATTCGACCGTCACCACAGGTCATGCGATTCCTCAACGCCTTCGACAGGTCCATCAAGCGCCTGCCCAATTCTTCATCGCCAAAAGCGGCTTCAAGGACACGCCAGACGCGCTGCGTGAGATCCAGGCGATCGGCGGCAAAGTCCTGGGTGTGCTGCAGCTGCGAGAGAATGTACGAAAAGTCATGGGTGGTGTCCTGCTCCATCAAGGCACTCCACATCTGATGCTTTTCCGAATCGGCTGCCACCCCGGAAAACCATCGCGCTTTTTGTGCCTGCGCTGACTCATGGTCGGGATGAACCTCCTCGTCAGAGGTCTCGGAACCCTCGAA
This sequence comes from Pseudomonas serbica, assembly GCF_028823535.1. GTDB lineage: Bacteria > Pseudomonadota > Gammaproteobacteria > Pseudomonadales > Pseudomonadaceae > Aquipseudomonas > Aquipseudomonas serbica. The sequence goes on from NZ_JAQIYM010000017.1 coordinate 126,609, forward strand.
CTCTTCAGCCCTGAAGCCCTCCAGCGCGCGCTCGATATCTGCCTCGGTAAAGCCCAGTCCCTGGCCAGTGTCCTGCAGGTACTCCTGCAATCGTAGAAGTTGCGCCATCTCCAGATTGCCGTTATCGGACAAGTTGGTGCCGGCCATCAAGGTTGCGTGCTCTGGCAGCAAGGCATCGGAGGGAATTATCGCTATCTGGTTGCCACTCAAGTCGAGGGTCGTCAGTGCCGGCGCATCCAACACGCCCTGCGGCCAATCCCGAAGCGTGTTGTTGCGCAAGTCCAGTTTTTGCAGCGTTTCAAGGCCGGTGACATCAAACCTGTCGAGACTGTTCTGGCTCAGGTCCAGCACTTGCAGGTGCCTCAGGGAACGCAGTTGGCGCTGCAACTCGTCACTGGCACGCAGATCGTTGTAGCTGGCGCGCAACTGGATGAGGTGCTCGCATTGTCCCGCCGCCTCGGGCAATGCGCCCAAGCGGTTGTGATTGAGCGTCAGGCTCCGCAAGCGGGGAAACGAGCGCAAAAACGCATCCGAGCCTTCCGCGAGCCCGACACCGCTCAGGTCCAGTACACCGACATGCTCGAACGTGACGGGCAAGGCAGGCAAATCGCCGATGACCAGACCGGTCAAATCAAGCACGGCATCGGTTTGTGCTCCCGCGGCCGGGGGAACCCCACGCAAGGTGCCTCGCCAGCACTCCAGGAGCTGGTCGGCCGCCCGGCGGCGGTCTACCGCGCCCATCCAGCCTTGATGGCTGCGCACGGCCGGGACATCGATCCAGTCATTCAAGCGCTTGATCAATTGCGTCTGCTGTTGCTGCCACTGGCCCAGTCGGGCTTCAATCTCCAGGGCGCCGATGCCCTGGGCGAGCCATGCGTCAATGCGTTCAATGGCTTCAGCCTCACCCAGCCGAGGGTCGAGGCGTTGCAGCCTGGCGGCCGAGGTCTGGGGCAAATCCCCATGGCCGGGCTCCAGGTGCAAGGGTAAAAGAAGGTCCGGACGCTGCGACACTTCATCGGGAAAGAACTCCGGATCGCCTCCGGTGCGCCCTGCAGCCAGGTGTGATGGCGCAATACCCAGCGGGGGCCGTGGTGCCGTGCGTGCAGCGTAAGCCCGTACCGCTGCCAATGCTTGCGGACTCAGCCGGCAACCTTGCAGCGTGGTCCCCATCAACAGCTGATCATGCCCGGTCATGGCCGCCGCAGGAATATCCGTAATGCCGCTGTGATTCAGGGCCAGTCGGCGCAGGTGGGGTAACGACAACGCGCCCTCGGGCCAGTTGCGGATATTGGTATGACTCAGGTCCAGGCTTTGCAGGCCTGCCATCGAACCGACCTCCAGGGTGCCGACTCGATTGTATGCAAGGTTCAGCGTTTTCAAGTGGGTCAACCGGTTCAACCGCGCTTGCGCGGGTGCCGTGATCGTCAGCTCATTGAATGGCAGGTTCAACTCACTGAGCTCGCCGAGCGTCTCAATCGCCTGGGGCAACGCGGTCAGGCGATTGGCGCTGAGATCGAGTGTTCGCAGCCGGGGAAATCCACTCAGGAAATCATTGACCTGCCCGGTCGAAAGTCCGCTGCCACTGAGGATCAAGCTGCGCACATGAGGAAAGACCCTGCCCCCAAGCGCGGGTAAATCGCCCAATGGCCCATAGCCTGACAAGTCCAACACCGCGTTCACCTCGCCCCCTCGCCGCCACGACGGCCCCGCAAAAGGCTCCGCAGGGGAATAGCGGGCACGCAGCCCGTTGCGAGCGCATTCGCGGATTCTTTGCGCGATCACCTCACGGTGGTGTACTTCCATCTGCCTGCCATCGATCCGGACAACCCTGTCCGTCCAGGCGGCCAATGACTGATTCAACTCCAGGTGCTGCTGATGCAGTGCCTCGACCTGATCCAGTAATGCCCGCCCAGACAGCCCGTCTTTACTGAACTGCGCCATTGCGTCCGCTGCAAAGCTGAAATCGTCGGGGACCAGCTGTGACAAACGCCCTCTGCAGTATCCGGCAATCATATGCGGCTCGTTCACCAGGTGGGCCGGGTTGTCGTGCACATGACCGTAGGCTTTCATGAAGGCTTGCGGCTCCAGGGCGGCCCAGTTCAGCCGCATGTGGCGCCATAGCGAGTCATGGCCGCTGTACAACTCCTCAGGCAGCGATTTGAGCGCCACCCCCTGTAGATCCAAGGCTTCCAGGTTGTTCAAGCCGGACACCCCGTTTGGCCAATCGGCCATATCGCCGGCCAACCTCAACGACCGCAGGTTCGTCAGCAGGCTGAAGTCCATTTCACCCAAGTTGCCCTTGAGCAGCAATTGCTCCAGCTGGGTCATCCTTTCGAGCGCCTGCACCAATTGCGGCGGATAGGTCTGCGAGGCGCCATCAAGTACCAGCTCGGTAATATCCGTCAGTTCTGGCAATTTCCCGGCCAAAGCCGCCATGTCCTGCCCTTCCATGGAAATATTCAGACTTTTGATCTTCGCGAACCGCTGAAGCAGTCCAGTGCCCGAGTCACCGATGAGCTGACCACTGTCCACTTGCAGATTACGCACATGGGTGAAGTCGGCATCCCACTCGGGCAGCGGGTCGGCACCCGTCAAGTTCAAATCAAACGCGGGCTCCTGTCCGCGGACAAGACCATTGCGCCAGCACTGGATCAACTGATCGGCCATGACCCGTCGAGAGCGGCCTCCAGCAGATGCCGGCTCGACAGCGTCGACCCATTGGGTCAATGCAGTGTCCAGTGCCTCGAATTCCCGTTGCCGGTTGTTCAACAGATTGAACACTTGCTGGTCGGTATCTCCCGCGCTCAGGCGATTTCTGATGAATTGACTGGCTTGCGCATCGGAAATGTTCGGATAGACATCTCGAACCCTGGAGACCAAAGCGCCATCGGCGAAGCCGACGCCACGACCACTGGCCAGGTAACCGAGACGGCCTCCAGGCAGGCGCAACGCAGGCCCGGGGCCATTTAACGGACGCTGTTTCAAGATCAGCGACATCGCATTGCGATGGGATCTGGCATGCTCGGCCAGTGCTTCTTGCAAAGCCTGGCCTTGATTGCCTTTCAGGGTCGCCCGTGAAGCTTCGGGCAAGAACTCCAGCAACGATTCATACAGATTGCGGCCATGGGCGGCGATGTTATTGAGCGCCCTGCCCTGGGCGTCATAGGCGCGGAAATAACCATCGCCCTTGACCAGGTAAAGGTTGATCTTCGCATTCTCGCTGCCAATGCTGTCCAGCAAGGGGCCCTTGATCGAGCCGAGGCGCATTTCCACGCGTATGTCACCCGACCAGCCGGGCAACTGCTCCAGGCTGTGCAACGCCAGGCGGTCGCTGGCCAGCGACGCCATGCCCTCCAGATGCAAACCACAGAGCGCCCGGTTCAGGGCGCCTTGCTGTAGATGGGCGCGAATTTGCTGTGCCTGGCGCATGGGTATTTTTGCGCTGCTGCGCAAGCGGGCCAGTTCGGCGGCACTGGCATTGCCCAGCACCTGTTGTGCCCCCTCTGGCGACAGCGTAGGGAAACTGCGTTGCAGACGTTGAATATCGGCACTTGTTGTCTGTTGGTCAGCGAGTAGTTTGTCAAACAAGGATTTTTTGTTATCCAGCCCGCGATCGGCCAGGCGGTCCCTGAACATCTGCACGCGGTCGGCACCCGGTTGTGCGCTACGCGCGCCCAACAACTGGTTGATTTGTGGCTCGTCGAGCGCCAGTAAAACCCGCTCCGGCAATTTTCCGGCGCGCACTTCGGATCGGGTGATCTTGATCGTGGGCTTCATACTGTTCATGGCCGACGCCGAACCGTAGCGCTGTGAGGCGCCCCAGGGTTCCGGCCCTTCGAAGACTTCCAATACCTCCTCGACGGGCCAGTTTGGCAGCTCCAGGGCCAGCGGTACCACAGCCTCAGAAGCACTACCCAGGTCACTGCCGCTGCGGATCCGGTCAATCAGCTCGCTGACCTGTTGTTCAGCCTTGAACGACCGGATGGTCTCGGCCAATAGCGGCGGCGGTGGTTGATGATCGATGTGCATCTGGCGTAATGCATCATCACCGACTCCGCTGATCTCGGCCATTTGCTGCAACTGCGCATCGGAGAATTCGTCCATCTGCGGCCCCATTCGCCGCAACAGCGTCGGCCGATCCCACTCCAGCGGTCGTTCAAGGGTGTGGCGCCAGGCGCCAAGCTGGTTGTGGCGCAGGATCGGTTGATAGGCCTGGGGATCGCCGGGATGTTTGATCCGCCATTTTTGCAGTGCCGGGTCGAAGGTTTTTTCGTAGACATTGCCTTCGTGTCGAATGTAGGTCTTGTCACCGACCTTATACTGCCCCAAGGCATCAGGCTCGAGCCCATCGAGCGAGACACTGCTCTTGTAGGGTGCCAGATCGGGCTTCCACAACCGCGGCTCACCAAAAGGCGTGGCGATCCGGGTCATGCCGTTGACGAACCGCGAGTGGGTGATTGGCGGTGCCTTGCTCGCGACCGCCCCCAACACGACCATGAAAGCGACGTTCTGCAGGACCGACCTGAAGTGGCCCCAGGCCTCCTCCGCATCTCCCTCCTTCCATGTCTCCACCCCCTGGTAAACCTCGTAGGTCAACTGCAGGGCGGTGACGGCCAGCATGACCTCGCCCAGGCCCGGCACGAAAAAGGCCGCCACGTTCAACACGCTCAAGCCCAATTCGGCATAGTGTTCGAGCCGGGCAATCCAGGCCTCGTGGTCTACCTCGGCGGTGGGTATTGCCAGCAACCTGGCATTGGACTTCACTCTGGCCAGATGGAACTCATGACAGGCTGCAAACACTTCGCCGTCAATGAAGGTTTCATCCATTCCCAGGTCGATCTCCTCGTTCCAAACCTCGACATAGGCGCCATTGCGGAACGCATCCGGGTTATACGGAGGGCCCGGATAAACCGGGGCCGGATCCCATTTCTGGACCTTGAGCTGGCGCCTGAGCCGCTGGAAAAAGCGGCTCGACTCGTCCTTTGCGACAAAACTGGCGAAGAACCGTTGATAACCGGTGGTACGCAGCTTGATCGCAAGGTCACGGGCGAACTCGAGGCTTGAGCCATACGCCTTGAGAGGGCTGACGGGGTCGCCCGGGATGTAGACGATGATCCGTGAATCAGGGATCAGATCGGCAACAGGTATCCGGGACAGAATACTGAGCCAGGGATTTTGCAGGGCCGCCCTGACTTTGCGTGACGCCGCGCCAATAACCAGGACGTCGTTCAACTCCGAACCAAATACCTGCAAGCGACTGTATGTGACCGACGCACCATCGAGCCGAACCTGCGAAACGCCATCGAGTAGCGCCAACACCGTGGCATAGTCCGTGGCATCAATGTCCGACCTTATCCGCGCGATGTGCGCCTGCACGCGCATCCTGTCCTTATTCGCGGTAATCGTCTGCTGGCGTACCGTCGCCGCCTTGTCGGGCGCATCGAATACCGCACTCAGATGGTCCTGGTACTGCTTGCCCACGTCCAGTTCCCGGCACAGGCTGGCGAACGCTGATGGCGATATCGCCAACTTGTCACGGATGCTGTAGCGCACCTTCGCAAACGGGTACCGATTGCTCTCATCGTAAAAGTGCCTGTCCAGTGCCCCCGCAGGCGCCAACGCGCTGGTCTCCTGCAAGGCAACCTCGTCAAAGGCCTCGTCCGCTTCGAAGTTTCGCAGCGCCGCCTGCAACAATGACTGCTCTTCGGCTCGATTGGGCGAACGCAGGTGAAACAGTGCTGTGCCGTCAACATCAGGCGCCTGGCCGAATTTTTTCTGTAGCGCATCCGTCAGCAAAGGCTTGGCGAATTCGGTGATGCCTTTGAAATCCTTGAGCGTCGTGGCCAGCGCCTGGCTGGAGACATTGCTCTGTGCCTGACTGTCGAGCAGGGCCTGGCGCAGCGCCTGTGCCGCCTTGTCATACAGTTCAGGGTACGCCTTGATGAAGCGCTGGGCAGGATTGCGCGCCTCTGTGATGGCCTGGAGATGTTGGTTGGCCAGGTGACGCGTCCAGTCGGGAACCCGGCTCTTGATGAACGGAACATGAAACCCGGTTTCAGCGGGTGCGCAAAGGTCCGGCATGATGTAACTCCTGTTACTCGATTAAGAGCGCGTCAGGACATCACAGCCACCCGCCGGCATGGCGGTACATATGTATAGGGAAAACGGGGCCTGCACTGTCACGCGCAGACTGTAGTTCTTCAGTTTGGCTATGCTTAGCTCTCACAACCTGGTGAGGAGGGATTTATGGACGATCCAGTCGACAACAAGCCGCCTACCTTCTGGCAAATGCTGCACAGCGTCATGGCGGCGGCGTTCGGGGTGCAGAGTGGGAAAAACCGGGCGCGGGACTTCACTCACGGCAAACCCAGTCATTTCGTGATCCTGGGCATTCTGTTCACGGCGGTATTCGCCTTGACGCTGTACGGCATCGTGCAACTGGTGGTGCATCTGGCCGGGGTTTAACGCATCAGGGTTTGCAGGCTGAACGGATAGCGATACGAGGTCGGCCGGCCTTTGGCTGACAGTCGACGGAAGTTCACCCCGTAGGACGGTGAGTTGCCCATGGCCAGCAATCGCCCGGCCTGTGCCCTGTCGATCAGTTGCAGCAACGGGACCCGCTGGTCGCGGCCGCCGTAATGGTCGAGATCCACGCCCTGCTCAAGGTCATGCACCTCTACCAGCGCCCAGCCACCCAAGGTGAAGTGCCCGCCCACCAGCACACTGATGCGCCCATCGACCGTCGCCTGCAACGCCGCCGGCGAGGTGTTGACCGCACTGAACAACGCGTCCCTGCCGGGAACTCCACCCCGCTGCGAAAACGCCTGCATGGCGCCAAATGCCATTTCGTCATTGGCTGACCACACCAGTGAGACCTTCGGGTAACGCTGGAACAACAGCCTGGCCTGTTCATACGCCCGCTCCCGGGTCCAGCCGCTATAGACCAACTGGCGCAAGCGCACTTGCGGATGTTCGGCCAAGGCCCGCAGCATGCCTTGCTCGCGCAGTTGCGCCGAAGGGGTGATCTTCAAACCGGAAAACGCCAGCAACTCGATGACCTCGCCGGGCGGCACGGGGGGATGCTGGCGAATCAGTTCCTTGAGCATCAGGTAACCACCCTCCTCGTCGTTCGGCACCAGGCTGCCCAAGCGCTCAGGGCGCTCGCCCAGCAGACTCATCTGGTTGGCCGTCAACGAAGCGTTGACCATGAACAGTTTGACCCCGCTGCCCTGGGCCAGGCGAATGATCTGTGGAGCGACGTATTGTTCGTTGACGAACACCAGATAGTCCGGACGCTCGGGGCCTTGCAGCGCAACACGAGCCTGCGCCAGCGTGAGTTCCGGCATGCGTTGGGAATAGAGAATTCGCAGGTCAATGCCCAGGTCCGTGGCTGCCGCCTGCATGAATTGCGAATAGCTGACCCAGAAGGCTTCATCGGTTGTTCCGGGGTTGAGGAACAGCACTGATTCTGCCCGGGCAGCGGTGCCATGAACCGCGCCAAACAGCAGCAGGAATGAATAGAAAATCTTCAGCATTGATCGTCCGAGCCCCCGGAAATTCGCCGCGCATTATAGCCAGCGAACACCCGTAGAACGGCGTTTATCAGGGATTTTGTCCGACAATCGTCGGAACGAGACCCGGACGGGTTGATTTACTGGTGACTGACCCAGAATACCGCAGTGCCGACGACCAGGATGATCAGGAACAGAATCGCCCAGGCATCGACCGAACTATCGCTTTTGCGTGCTTTGGTTGGGTTGCTCATTGCATCGCCTCTTGTCGGTTTTATCGGTGATTGCATAAAGACTCGATCACATTAAAGACGACGATTGCCCGCACCACAAACAGGGGCTTTGCAACAACGATTCTCATTAGTCCTTTTGGTTCTTTACATATACTCAAACATCACTTTTGCGCATAACCGCAAACTGGTATCTTGCCCCGGCTCCGTAGGGAGTGCGCGGCCGTGCGCGCAGAATTGCAGAGGCTCCTTCGGACTCCGGCAAGCACAAAAACGCAGCTGTATCCGAGCGACCCAAGCCTGAGAACAGGACTTATATGTACGTATACGACGAATACGATCAGCGAATCATCGAGGACCGCGTCAAGCAGTTCCGTGATCAGACCCGACGCTATCTGGCAGGTGAGCTGAGCGAAGAAGAATTTCGCCCCCTGCGCCTGCAAAACGGGCTTTATATCCAGCGTTTCGCGCCAATGTTGCGTGTAGCGGTGCCTTACGGCCAACTGACTTCGCGCCAGGTGCGGATGATGGCCAAGATTGCCCGCGACTACGACAAGGGCTATGCGCACATCAGCACCCGGCAGAACGTGCAGTTCAACTGGCCGGCCGTGGAAGACATTCCGGATATTCTCGCGGAACTGGCCACCGTGCAGATGCACGCGATCCAGACCAGCGGCAACTGCCTGCGCAACGTCACTACCGACCAGTTCGCCGGCGTAGCTGCCGACGAGCTGATCGATCCGCGCCCATGGTGTGAGATCGTCCGTCAGTGGACCACCTTCCACCCGGAATTCGCCTACCTGCCGCGCAAGTTCAAGATTGCCGTCAACGGTTCGACTTCCGACCGCGCCGCTATCGAAGTCCATGACATTGGCCTTGAGCCGGTGCACAACGCCGCTGGCGAACTGGGCTTCCGTGTGCTGGTCGGCGGTGGCCTGGGTCGTACGCCGGTGGTCGGTGCGTTCATCAACGAATTCCTGCCGTGGCAAGACCTGTTGAGCTACCTCGACGCCATCCTGCGGGTCTACAACCGCTATGGCCGTCGTGACAACAAGTACAAGGCGCGGATCAAGATCCTGGTGAAAGCGCTGACGCCTGAAGTCTTCGCCCAGAAAGTCGACGCGGAAATGGAACACCTGCGCGGTGGCCAGACCACGCTGACCGAAGCCGAAGTGCATCGCGTCGCCAAACACTTCGTCGACCCGGACTACAAGGCGCTGGACAACCAGGCCGCCGCCCTGGCCGAACTCGATCAGCAATACCCGGGCTTCGCCCGCTGGCGCGCGCGCAATACCCTGGCCCACAAGAAGCCTGGTTATGTCGCAGTGACCCTGTCCCTGAAGCCGACCGGCGTTGCCCCGGGCGACATCACCGACAAGCAGCTCGACGCCGTGGCCGACCTGGCCGAGCGATACAGCTACGGTCAACTGCGTACTTCCCACGAGCAGAACATCATCCTGGCCGACGTGGAACAGTCCCGTCTGTTCGAAATGTGGGGCGAACTGCGCGAGCAAGGTTTCGCCACGCCGAACATCGGCCTGCTGACCGACATCATCTGCTGCCCGGGTGGCGATTTCTGCTCCCTGGCCAACGCCAAGTCGATCCCGATCGCCGAATCGATCCAGCGCCGCTTCGACGACCTGGACTACCTGTTCGACATCGGTGAACTGGACCTGAACATCTCCGGCTGCATGAACGCCTGTGGTCACCACCACGTCGGCCACATCGGCATCCTCGGGGTGGACAAGAAAGGCGAAGAGTTCTACCAGGTTTCCCTCGGCGGCAGCGCCAGTCGCGACGCCAGCCTGGGCAAGATCCTCGGCCCGTCCTTCGCCCAGGAAGCCATGCCTGACGTGATCGAGAAGCTGATCGACGTGTACATCGAACAACGTACCGAAGACGAGCGCTTCATCGACACCTACCAGCGTATTGGCATCGACCTCTTCAAGGAGCGCGTCTATGCAGCGAATCATTAAGAACAACGAAGTCGTCGACGAAACCTGGCACCTGCTGCCCAAGGATTTCAACATCGACGAAATCACCAACTGCGACGACTACATCGTCCCGTTGCAGTTGTGGCGCGAACACAGCCGTATGCTCCTGGCCCGCGACGGCGGCCTGGGCATCTGGCTGGACGCTGGCGAAGAAGCCGAGGAAATCGGGGAAGACGTGGCCAACTTCCAGGTCATCGCCCTGAACTTCCCGGCCTTCACCGATGGCCGCAATTACTCCAACGCCCGTTTGCTGCGTGACCGTTATGGTTTCAAAGGCGAACTGCGGGCCATTGGCGATGTGCTGCGCGACCAGTTGTTCTACCTGCGCCGCTGCGGTTTCGATGCGTTCGCGATTCGCGCCGACAAAGACCCGTACGAAGCCCTGGAAGGTCTCAAGGACTTCTCGGTGACCTATCAGGCCGCCACCGACGAACCGCTGCCGCTGTTCCGTCGTCGCTAAAAACAAATAAAGCCCTGACTCCGCAAGGAGCCAGGGCTTTATTGCTTGTGAAGCAGATCACTCAGAACTCGACTTGCGTCAGGCCCCTTTTCTTGAGTGCGTACGCCAGTGCGGGAATGTCATCAAACAACTTTCCATTCAAGCTCCCCCAATAGCTACCTTCGATAAACACACTGAAGTCCGGCTTAGCATGGCTGGGTTGATGGCGCTTGATATAGGCCATTTCGATTTCATTGTTTCTGGAGCGATAGACGACCGATAAATCCTTAGTGGGTCTTTTATCAATCAGAAACATGCTTTTTTGCGGCAGTAACCTTTCAAAAACGGCGAAATCCTGTGGATCGCCCCGATATTGACCTTCGTTCATGATGCAACTTCCTTGCTGCTGTGAATGGTATCGAGAGTCTAAGCGAATTATCTTTGGACTCAACGCTCATATAAACACAAGATATTTTTTTCTTATTGATCAGGGTAGAACTCCTCTCAAAGGCCTGCGCGCTGCTCCAGCGCCCTGAACGCCACCCAGGGGTTTTCCAGCCGCCCTCCTACCGTAATCAATTGGTTCCATACTGCATCTGAAAAATCGGCCTGCTCCAGCAGTCGCCAGACTCGCGCCTGAAGTAACGGATAATCGACCAGAAAATCGGCGGTCAGGCTCAACCTGTCTATAACACTCAAAAACCGCGTACCGGAGGGTTTGCCTGCCAGTCGCCGCCAAAGGGCTTGCCGCCACTGTTTCAGCGGTTCATCGCAGTCCCGTAGCCACGCAATCGACTGTCCATAGTCATCGCCGGGCGCGCCCAGCCATAAATTGATCCCCGTTTGCTCGCGATGAATGATCAGTCGACGCAGCGTGTCCTCGTCCGTCAGTGGATTGCCCCACAACAGCACACGATCCAGCGAGACCGCCTGGTTCATCACCGCGGGCGGCACCCGGACAATGAGGTTGTCACGCAGATCCAGTGAGATCATGTAAGGCTCATCCCTGATGCCGATCGGGCACCGGGCAATCCCGGTGTTACTCAGGTTCAGCCACCGCAAGTCATTCATCCCGAGCAGCAAGGGCGGTTCGCCCAAAGGGTTGTCACTCAGGTCCAGTGTGTGAAGCCTGGCCAACCCGCCCAACTCCGACACCGTCTCTTCAGTGAATGCCAAGCCGGTGGCCTTGAGATTCAGCGACCTGAGATGCGTCAGGCCGAACAACGCCGTCGGCAGAACGGTCCGCCCATTACCCTGGGCGTCGAATTGAATCAGTTCGGCACTCTCGAGGTTCAAGGCCTGCAGATTCGGAAAACACTCGAGGAACCCATTCAAGGTTTCCCGCTCGGTCACATGAAAATGTGGCATCGACAACTCGATGACATCGTTGAAGCGGATGTTGATGACCGGCAATCGGTGATAATCCTCGAAGCCCATGTGGAGCTTGTACCCCACAAGCTCTTCGCCTGAATAGACGCGCAGGTCGTTCAATGCACGCCGTTGCCAGATCGCTTGCAGATCGTCAGCCAGTTCTATCCTGGATTCGCGCTCGTAGTTCATGGTGTCCAGGAGCAGTTGCGCGTTATGGTTTTCGATCTGTTCATCCGTCAGCCCCTGCGCATGCGCCTGTGCCCGGCCCTGGGCATCGGCACCGAGGAAAGGAATGTCCATGTCCTCAATGTCTCCCGCCACCTGATCGATCCAGCCACGCAAGTCAGTGTTGAGCTGGTGAAACTGTTGCTGCAGCAGATCGATGTGCGCCTGCGCATTGCCACCTGCACGCAGTAGCAGCTCATCGGCTTCAGCATCTGTGGAATCCGGATAGATTTCCTTGATCTGCAACCTCATCATTTCGTGCGTCAACACTGCGGCCTGCGGCGTATCAGGGAAAACACCCCCTCGTAGCCCTTGCGCCTCGAAAGGCAGGCCGCCATCCATTCGGTGCAATCCGAGCACCAACTCGGAACGGGGCATGGCCCGCTCACCGATTTTCAACCGCAACGCCCGGGCCGAGTCAATCGGGGGAAGCTGCAACGCCAAACGCTCTTCTGCGGACAAGACATCAAGAAGCGCCGCATAAAAATCCACTTGCCCGGCTTGCCCCTGGTAATGGCCTGCCACCTTGATCAGTCGTCGAACGCTGGGAGCGTCAAGTGCGCCGCTACGATCCACAAAGGCGCCTGAGACGGAGTTCTCAAGGATTTCAACGCTAAGGTTCCCGGGCCATCCTGGCAGGTTTTTCAGCGAATGCAGGGCCAGCGTGTCCGACTCCGCACTGACCAGCGAGCGAATGTACAGTCCTTCATAAGCACGATTGAGCCGCACATGCTGCTGGTATTGCAGGGCCTTGTGATTGAGGCGCTTGAACGCTTGCCGGACCTGGACAGCGTCCACGGGGCTCTGGATATCGACGCCATAGCGGTCGAGCATTTGCTCGATGGCGGCCCTGGGCAAGCCAGGGTATTGCCGCTGGAACAACCGGACCCATTCGTGCTCCGAGTGCTCAAGCGCTTGGTAGCGGGTGGAAAACAGCCCGGCGCGCTCACTTTGGGGCACAGCCGCTTGCTCCAGTTCCTGTTCGATCCTGAAACGGCTGATGGTATCGGCCAGCAAGGGCGTCGGCGCACGCCCGCCCTGCATCAGGCGCAGCATGTCGTCATCGACTGCACTGACCTTGCCGATCTGCGCCAGCACTTCATCGCTCAAGGACGCCACTGACGGTCCGATTGCGCGGATAAGCGCCACACGGTTCTGCTGTGCGAGACTCGATGGCACTGTAGGGGTCGTGGGCCGAGCCAGCGACGGCCTGGTGCCCCCCTCGCCCGGATTGACGCCTGGTTCACGGGAACGTTCGGCAATGATGCCAGCATCGGCAGCATCACCCTTCAGCACCGCGCCCGCGCCGGCCAGGGGCAAAGCATTGAGCAAACCAAATACGCTACGCGTGACACCCGCCGTTCGATCAGCCGAAGTTGCACCATTGACGGCCTGATCAAGGCCATAACCGGCGTCGATGAGGCCGGACAACGCCAGCAGCCCTTCGCCACCGGGGACGAACAGCGCCAGAGGACCAAACCGGTTGATCCACTGCACCACCGGTTCGACGGCGGCACTCAGGTTATCCCGATTGACCTGGGCATCGTCAAGAATGGTGCTGACACTGGCCAGGGAGGCCTCCTTCATGGTCAACACCAGTTGGGCAAACGGGTCGGCGCCTGATGGCGAGTCATCGAAACCGATGTAGCGGGCCGGCGGCCAAAAACCGTCGTCGTTGAAGAAGCCCGCTTCTTTGTTCAGCCGGTGTTCACGCGGATAGACCGCCATGCCGTCCAGCGCCGTCAGCACACCGGCATGGAACGTGCCGTCCTTGCGATCATCCTCGGCAAAATGCGCCGCCAGGGCCAGTTTGCCGTCCTCGGCTTGACCCTGGGCCACTATCCACTGGTGCAATTGGCCGCTGTCTTTGAACCCATGCACAGGGGAGGAGTTACCGGGGATGTACAGCACTATCGCGCCATTCGCGTCGCGCCAGCCCCAGATATCCCTGGAGGTGTATCGATACAACTTCAGCCGCCCGACCTTGAGCGGCGTCGTCACGCGGGTGGGCGCCTGCAATTGTTCGATCGTCAGTGCCGACCATGCCTGGTCAGGCGGTAAGCCTGTGGCTTGCAGGGCCAGCTCAAGGCCCTTCTGGCTCAGGCTGTTTTCATGTCTTTGCAAAAACGCCGCCATGACAAATGCGGCCTTCGACGACGTTTTCAGAGGCTCCGGCCTGGTTGCGATGACGATTTCGTCCGCCGGCCAGGCCTGCTTCAGGTAGGCCTGATATCGAGTCTGCAGGTCCAGTTCCCAGACCCACTTCTTGAAGTCGGCGGGCCTCACGGCCAGTTGGGTGGCCGGCCCGTAGGCTTGTGGGACGGTACGGCGATAAATACCTTCATAGGCGCAGTGATAGTCGTTACCTGGCTCCGTCAAGTCATCCGCGTGTTCCAGCACATTGATGGCTGGCCCGACATCGGGTGGCGTGTACAAGCCAAATGCCGTTTCACCGAAACGCCCGTCTCCGACTGCCTGGAAATTGGCCAGCAACGCTTGCACCAGGGACATGCGGCTTGCCACCTGCCCCTGATGAATTCCATCTTGCGCAGGACGGCCCTTGTAGTCGTAATCGAGCGTTACCAGCTGCGCTGTCGTCGGGTCGATCTCCTGCCCCCACTTCTCCTGGATCAGGTGCCCGGCAAACTGCGCAGGGGTTTGCGGCAGCGCGATATCGAGGACGCTTTTGAGCGGGTCACGTATTCGCGCAGGGCGCAGCGCATTCGAGGCGGGTATTTCGTTGTGTGATAGGTCTGGCATGGCGCATTCCATGGCGAGCAATTAGGCATTCCACCCTAACCAGCCAGCCCGCTCCCGGAAGCGGGAAGGTTCGACAGCGACCATGGGAAATGTCGCATTCAACGCAAGAAAAACAGGAATCCAGGGCAAAAAAAATGAAACCCGCAGGTTTCATTTTTTTACATCGAGAGGCGTTGAAATCACCAGAAGCGCTGCTGGGTCAAGCGACTCCACCAACTCAACAACACGCGATCGACCGATCCGCTGGCCGCCATGCCAATGCGCTCTTGCAGGCTTTTGCGTTCAGCGTAATGCAGGTGATAAAGCTCGGACTGCCTGGCGCGCTCGGCCAGGTACTCGTCACTGGTCTTCAGTTCGTCCACCAGTTGTTTGTCCAGCGCCGCAATGCCAAGCCAGATCTCACCGGTGGCCACTTCATCGATCGCCAGTTGCGGGCGATAGCGGGCAACGAAGTTCTTGAACAACTGATGGGTAATATCCAGGTCTTCCTGGAACTTCTCCCGCCCCTTCTCGGTGTTTTCGCCGAATACCGTGAGGGTGCGCTTGTACTCGCCGGCCGTCAGGACTTCGAAGTCGATGTCGTGCTTTTTCAGCAAGCGGTTGACGTTGGGCAACTGCGCGACCACGCCGATCGAGCCGAGGATCGCGAACGGCGCGCTGATGATCTTCTCGCCGATGCACGCCATCATGTAGCCGCCGCTGGCCGCGACCTTGTCGATACAAACGGTCAGCGGTACGCCGGCCTCACGGATACGTGCCAGCTGGGAGGAAGCGAGGCCGTAGCTGTGGACCATGCCGCCGCCGCTTTCCAGGCGCAGCACCACTTCGTCCTTGGGCGTGGCGAGGGTCAGCAACGCGGTGATTTCGTGGCGCAGGCTTTCAGTGGCCGAGGCCTTGATGTCGCCGTCGAAGTCGAGCACGAAGACCCGCGGTTTGGCCTCGTGTTGCTTCTTCTGTTTTTTCTCGCTTTTGAGCTGGGACTTGCGCAAGGCCTTGAGCTGATCCTTGTCGAGCAAGGTTTGCTCCAGGCGTTCGCGCAGCCCCTTGTAGAAATCATTGAGCTTGCTGACCTGCAACTGGCCGGCGGATTTGCGTCGACCTTTGCTGCGCAAGGCCGCAAAGCTGGCCAACACCACCAGGATGGCGATCACCAGGGTCACGGTCTTGGCCAGGAAAACGGCGTACTCGGACAAAAACTCCACAGGGACTCCTTAAACGTTGCGCGGCATGCAAGCGCGCGGATACCACCAGCATACCCATGCGCCGCCCCTGCGACCAGCCGTGAAACCTCTGGCAACAGGCCTGTAACGAGCATTTCAAACAAGCGTATGTTTTTTCATTGACAGCTCAGCGCCATCCTCATAACCTCGCCAAACCTTCAACGTACCGGGATGACGCGGACGTGGGCAGCATCTATTTGATTCGACATGGCCAGGCCTCCTTTGGTGCAGACGACTATGACGTCCTGTCGCCCACCGGTATTCGCCAGGCACAAATCCTCGGCCAGCACCTGGCCGAACTCGGTATCAGCTTCGATCGCTGCCTGTCGGGCGACCTGCGTCGCCAGCAACATACGGCCAACAGCGCGCTCGAACAATACGCCGCCGTGGGCCTGCCGGTGCCGATCCTGGAGACCGATCCGGCCTTCAATGAATTCGACGCCGACGCGGTGATCCGCGCGCTGTTGCCGGCCATGCTGGCGGACGAACCCGAAGCGCTGAACATCCTGCGCAACGCCGCGCAGAACCGTGGCGAGTTCCAGCGCATCTTCGCCCTGATCATCGAACGCTGGCTCGCCGGCACCTATGACACACCGGGCCTGGAAAGCTGGCTGGGCTTCGTCGAACGCGTGCAGGCCGGTTTGCAGCGCATCCTCGAACGGGCCGACAACACTCAGAAAATCGCCGTATTCACCTCCGGTGGCACCATCACCGCCCTGCTCCACCTCATTACGCAGATGCCTGCCAAACAGGCTTTTGAACTGAACTGGCAAATCGTCAACACCTCGCTCAACCACCTGAAATTCCGTGGTCGCGAGGTGGCCCTGGCTTCCTTCAACAGTCATGCACACCTGCAACTGTTGAAGACCCCCGAACTCATCACGTTTCGCTGAGTCCGGACTATTGTCACCCTGGCTGTAATCACCCTGCTCTAATTACCAGAAAAAGGATCAAACCATGACCTCCGTAGCAGATGCAGTACAAGCAATGAAAGCCAAGTTCAACCCAGGCGCTGCTGCCGGCCTGGACCTGGTCTTTGGTTTCCGCATCGACGACACCAAGAACTTCTCGCTGGTCGTCAAGGACAGCACCTGCGAGCTGCTGGAAGGCGAAAACCCGGACGCCCAGGTGACTCTGGTGATGGACGGCGAAACCCTGCAAGGCATCGTCAGCGGCGAAACCGACGGCATGCAGGCATTCATGGGCGGCAAGCTGCGCGCTGAAGGCGACATGATGCTGGCGATGAAACTGTCCGAGCTGTTCCCGGCCTGATTGCGCTGCTTGCGACTGTCGCAAGCGCGCCTGGCTGCAAACGAATCCCGCCCCTTGTGGCGGGATTCGTCGTTTTCGACGCGTGAAAACCACCGCCTGCGGATTTGCCGTCTATATTCCATCTGGCCGCATGCGGCGCCTTCAGCTGTTTGCCCTCAACTCACGTTGCGCGGAGCACTGACATGAGCCCACCCGAGGAACACAACGGTGTCAACCGTCGCCACGTTCTCCAAGGCCTGTCCGCGGGCGCTGTCGGTGCCTGGATCAGCCCGCTGTTCGCTGGGAGTAAAACCATGCCAGACACCCCCGCCGACCTCATTCTCTACAACGGACGCCTGCACACCGTCGATCGCAAGAAACCCCAGGCCAGTGCCGTCGCCATCAAGGACGGACGCTTCGTGGTGGTCGGCAGCGACGCCCAGGCCATGGCCCTGCAAGGCCCCGCTACGCAAGTCATCGACCTGCACGGGCGCACGGTGATCCCCGGCCTCAATGACTCGCACTTGCACCTGATCCGTGGCGGTCTGAACTACAACCTGGAACTGCGCTGGGAAGGCGTACCGTCGTTGGTCGATGCGCTACGCCTGCTCAAGGACCAGGCCGACCGCACGCCAACGCCACAGTGGGTGCGGGTGGTCGGTGGCTGGAACGAATTCCAGTTCGCCGAAAAGCGCCTGCCCACCCTCGACGAACTGAACAAGGCCGCGCCCGACACGCCGGTGTTCGTCCTGCACCTGTACGATCGCGCCTTGCTCAATCGCGCCGCCTTGAAAGTGGTGGGTTACACCCGCGACACGCCGAACCCGCCGGGCGGCGAAATCCAGCGCGATGCCAATGGCGATCCGACCGGCATGCTGATCGCCCGGCCCAATGCCATGATCCTGTATTCGACGCTGGCCAAAGGGCCGAAATTGCCGCTGGAGTACCAGGTCAACTCGACCCGGCAATTCATGCGCGAACTCAATCGCCTGGGGGTCACCAGCGCGATCGACGCCGGCGGTGGTTATCAGAATTACCCGGACGACTACCAGGTCATCCAGCAGTTGGCCAAGGACCGGCAGTTGACCGTGCGCATCGCCTACAACCTGTTCACCCAGAAACCCAAGGAAGAGCTCACCGATTTCAAGAACTGGACCAGCACCTCGCGCTACGGCCAGGGCGACGATTTCCTGCGGCATAACGGCGCCGGGGAAATGCTGGTGTTCTCGGCGGCGGATTTCGAAGATTTCCTGGAGCCGCGCCCGGACCTGCCGGCCTCCATGGAACAGGACCTGGAACCGGTGGTACGCCATCTGGTGGAGCAACGCTGGCCGTTTCGCCTGCATGCTACCTACAACGAATCCATCAGCCGCATGCTCGACGTGTTCGAGAAGGTCAACCGCGACATTCCCTTTGACGGCTTGCCGTGGTTTTTCGATCACGCCGAGACCATCACCGCGCAGAACATCGAGCGGGTCAGGGCGCTGGGCGGCGGTATTGCCATTCAGGATCGCATGGCGTTCCAGGGCGAGTACTTCGTCGACCGCTACGGCGCCAAGGCGGCCGAACACACGCCGCCAATCGCCCGCATGCTGGCCGAAGGCGTACCGGTAGGCGCCGGCACCGATGCGACACGGGTGTCGAGCTACAACCCCTGGACTTCGCTGTACTGGCTGGTCAGCGGCCGCACGGTCGGCGGCTTGGCGTTGTACCCACAGGGCTTGAGCCGAGACACCGCACTGGAGCTGTTTACCCACGGCAGCGCCTGGTTCTCCTCCGAGCAAGGCAAGAAGGGGCAGATCAAGGTCGGGCAACTGGCGGACCTGATTGCCCTGTCGGGGGACTATTTCCACATGGAGGCCGAGGGCATCAAAGACATCGAATCGGTGCTGACCCTGGTCGATGGCAAAATTGTCTACGCCAGCGTCGAGTTCGAAAAACTCGGGCCGCCGCCCATTCCCGTGGTACCGGAATGGTCGCCGGTAGCCAAGGTGCCAGGGCACTGGAAAGCTTCGGCACCGTTGACGGCCCAGGTGCATCAATGCGTCGGGGCCTGTGCGGTGCATGCGCACAGTCATGAGCGGGCGCGCTTGTCGGATGCGCCGGTGAGTGACTTCCGCGGGTTCTGGGGGGCGTTTGGCTGCTCCTGTTTCGCGTTTTGATCGACAATTTCGCTAACATCGCAACCCAATGTGAGAGCGGGCTTGCTCGCGAAGGCAGTAGTTCAGTCAACATTTCCGTTGATTGACATGACCCCTTCGCGAGCAAGCCCGCTCCCACATTGGATCTGCGTGGAAGGTACATTCTTCATCGCTGAACACCACCTGTGACAGCTGGTGAAGACTGCTCCTACAATGCGAGTATTTCCCGCACCGGCCGCCCCATGGACATCGATCTCGCCCGCACCTTCCTGGAAATCGTCCGCCACGGCAGCCTTGCCGCGGCGGCCGAGAAGCTCCACGTCACCCAGACCGCGATCACCGCGCGGGTCCAGAAGCTCGAAAGCCACCTGGGCAGCACGCTGTTCGTGCGCAACCGCGCCGGCGCCCGCCTGACGCCCAATGGTGAGGCGTTCGTGATCTATGCCAATCAACTGGTGGAGACCTGGGAAGCCGCACGCCGGGACTTGCCCTTGCCCGAGGGGTTCCACGACGTGTTGCACATCGGTGGCGAGGTCAGCCTGTGCAATCCGTTGATGCTCAGTTGGGCCGGCGTATTGCGCGAGAAGATTCCCGGCCATGCACTGCGCATGGAAATCCGCGACGGCGAAAACCTGCTGCGCCAACTGGAGCTTGGCGTGCTCGATGCGGCGCTGGTCTATCAACCCGAGTACTGGCCGCGCCTGCAGGTCGAGCAGATCCTCGAGGAAAAACTCATCCTCGTACGCCACCCCGAACGCCCCGAACCCTATGTCTACATCGACTGGGGCCAGCACTTTCGCCGTCAGCACGACGCCGCCCTGCCGGAAAAAGCCAAGGCGGCGCTCAGTTTCAACCTTGGCCCCCTGGGCTTGCAGTACATCCTCGAACACGGCGGCAGCGGCTACTTCCGCACCCGGGTGGTGCAGAGCTACCTGGAAAACGGCATGCTGGAGCCCGTGCCCAAGGCGCCGGAATTCAGTTACCCCACCTACCTGGTCTACTCCCGCGACCGCGATTCGCCCGCGCTGCAACGGGCCTTCGATCTGTTGCGCGAGGTGATCAAGAGCGATGACGATTGGTCGCAGCGCTGGAATCCGCTGACTTGAGTCAGCTTTGAATATTGCACTGGTCTTGCGGGCCCCATCGCTGGCAAGCCAGCGCCTACAGGGGACGCGTACAGACCTGTAGGAGGATTTTGCTTTTGATCTTCTTGCCCCCCGCGAGGCACCGAACGTCAGTAGTAGATCGGGTATGGCCACGAAAGATGGGGCGGCAACAAAATCCAGCCCGGCTGCCAGCCAAAACCCGGGGATCGACTAATCTGCTGGAGATAACTATAACGACAGGTGATTGCAGTGAGGCAGACCACCGAAGCATTCCGCGCCCGTTACCGTTGCGACATTCATCCCCGCTATAACCCCTGGCTCCATGGCACCTTCGTCCTGGTGTTCGGCCTGGTGGCGATCGGCATTTTCTGGAGCACCGTGCACCAGGTAACGCCCCTTGAATGGCTGGCGGTACCGGTGGCCCTGTTGTCCTTGAATCTCGTCGTGTACCTGGTGCATCGGCACCTCGGTCATCACAAAAAAAACTTCGCGCGACTGTTCTATGCCCGGCATGCCGGCGACCATCACAGTTTTTTCGCCCCCGGCCACATGTCCTACGACAGCGCTCGCGACTGGCGGGTGATCCTGTTCCCGCCCTGGCTGATCGTGTTGCACACCCTGCTGATCACCGTGCCACTGTGGTGGTTGCTCAAGCATCTGGATGCGAACGTTGCCGGACTGGTCGGTGGCTGCCTGGTCCTGGGGTACCTGACCTATGAAGTGTTCCATGCCTGCGAGCATCTGCCGCCGCACAACCGGATCACGCGCCTGCCCTGGATCCGCCAGATGCGTCGCCTGCATGAACTCCATCACCGCCGCGAAATGATGCAGCAGCGCAATTTCAACATCGTTTTTCCGTTGATGGATTACCTGTTCGGCACCCTCTACTGGGAACCGGAACCGGAGCCGGCCTTCAGGCACCTGGAGAGAACATCCATGACCCGCATGCAGCACAAGATCGACATCGCCGGCGACCCCATCGCCGTGCTCGCCTATGCCAGTACCGTGACCCGCTGGCCGGATTGGCACCCATCGTCCCTGAGGATAAACGGCCAGAACGGTCCGTTGCATGCGGGCGCGCGGTTCGAAGAGGACATCCGCGCCGGTGGGCGTGACGGACACTTGAGCTGGATGGTCGATGAGTATCTGCCCGGACGACGCTGGGTTGCCCGTGCCCATGGCGACAATGGCCTGTCATTGCGGCTGACTTACGAATGCGCGGCCGAGGGCGATGGCTCGCGGTTTGTCCGCACGCTGGAATACCAGTTCAGCGGGTTGGTGATGCGCATGGCCAACCAATTGCTGCTCAAGCGACGGATCGAGCGCGAATCGGCGGCGTCGATGCTGGCGCTTCGCAATACCGTGGAAAAATACCTGACGTCTTCAGGAGTCCGTGCGTGAGCCGACCGAACCGCTTTCATCATTGGGTATTGCTATTGATCGTCGCCCTTGGCGCCTTCCTGCTATTGATGCCGACCAAGGTCAAGCCCGTCGCCTGGACACCACAACCCACCCCCTCCCTCAGCAGCGGACCGTACGCGGACAATCAGCGCCTCAAGGCTGTGGCACCCGTCGGTGCCGCAAACATCGACGGCCCCGAAGCGCTGCTCATGGAGAACAATGCGCTGATCACCGGGTTGCATGATGGCCGGGTCATTCGCACCAGCCTCGACGGCCAGGACACCAAGGTGCTGGCTGACACCGGCGGCCGCCCCCTGGGCCTGGCCCGGCATCCCAATGGACTGTTGGTGATCGCCGACGCCGTCAAGGGCTTGTTGTCGCTGGACGCCCAGGGTCGCCTGGTAGCGTTGTGCACCAGCGCCAACGGCGTGCCGCTGGGTTTCACCGACGACGTCGCGATCGACAAGCCCGGGCACTACGCCTACTTCAGCGATGCCTCCAGCCGGTTCGGCTACGGCAAGGATGGCGAGGCAATCATCGAACATGGCGGCGACGGGCGCTTGTTGCGCTATGACTTCCAGACCGGCAAGACCACGGTGCTGCTGGACAAGCTGGAATTTGCCAATGGTGTCACCCTGGGTCCGGACGATGCCTTTGTGCTGGTCAACGAAACAGGCGCGTATCGCATCAGGCGCTATTGGTTGAGCGGGCCGAACGCCGGCACCCATGACCTGTTCATCGACAATCTGCCGGGCATGCCGGACAACCTGGCCTTCAATGGCCGCGACCGGTTCTGGGTGGCGCTGTATGCGCCGCGCAACGCCCTGCTCGACAAGACCGCACCCTACCCTTTCGTGCGCAAGATGATTGCGCGAGCGATGACCGTCCTGCCCAAGCCGGTGGAAAAACGCGCTTTTGTGCTGGGGCTGGACCTGGAGGGCAAGGTGGTCGCCAACCTGCAGGACGGCAGCAGCGGCAATTACTCGCCGATCACCACCGTGCGTGAATATGGGGAGTGGTTGTATTTTGGCTCGTTGAAAGCGAAAAACATGGCGCGGTTGCCGCTGAGTACGGCGCTTCAGTAAACCTGTGGGAGCGAGGCAGGGGCCGGAAGCGGGGGGTT
>NZ_JAQIYM010000018.1 GCF_028823535.1 Pseudomonas serbica
TGGTGGGGCAAGACCTTTGGTTCCTTTGGGGCGTTTGCCAAAGGGACTCGCCGTAAGGGCGAAACCCTAGGTGGCCGTTACCGCAGCAATGGATATGTACGCGGTCAACAAAACATAGGTCGGCTGTAAGGCCGCCTTCGCTGGCAAGCCAGCTCCTACAGTAGATCGTGTATAGCCGCGATAAGGTAGGAACCCGAATATATTCAAAGCTCACCAAAACAAAAATGCCCGGCCAAAAGCCGGGCATTCCAGACAAACAAAAACCATCAATCGGTATAACCCAACCTCGAAGCCCTGCCCTGCTCAGCCCGCCCACGGGTAGCCAGGCAATAGTAGAGCGGGCAAGTCACCACCAACCCCACCAGCCACGACAAATCCGCACCCTCGACCAGATTGGCATAAGGCCCGACATACAACGACGTATTGGCAAACGGCAACTGCACAATGATCCCGATGAAATACGCCACGATCGCATGCAGATTGAAGCGCCCATAAATCCCGCCATCGGCACGGAAGATCGAGGCAATGTCATAGGACCCGCGCTTGATCACATAGAAGTCGATCAGGTTGATCGAAGCCCATGGCACCAGCACCAGCAGCAACGCCAGGATCAGCCCGATGAACTGCGAGATGAAGTCCGCCGAGGCGCCCAGCGCCACCACACAGCAGCCCGCCAGCACCACCGTCGACAACACCACGCGCACTTTGACGCTCGGCGTCCACTGGCTGGCGAAGGTCTGGATCGAGGTGATGATCGACAGCACAGCGCCATACAGATTCAAGGCGTTGTGGCTGATGATATTGAGCAGGAACAGCACCATCAGGATCGGCCCCAGCCAGCCGGTGGATTGCTTCACCGCAGCCATTGCTTCAGTGCCTTGCGGGGTCGCCAGTACAGCCACCGCGCCGAAGGTGAAGGACAGGATAGTGCCCAGGGTGGCCCCCAGGTAGGTGGCCCAGAACGGCTTGGCGATGCCGATATCGGCCGGCAGGTAGCGCGAATAGTCCGACACGTAGGGCGAAAAGCTGATCTGCCAGATGATCCCCAGGGACACGGTGGCCAACCAGCCGGACAGGTTGAAACTGCCACGGGTGAAGAAGTCCGCCGGCAGGTCATGGGCGAAGATGTAGAGGAACCCGGCGAGCAAGGCACTGCCCATGACCCAGGTGCCGATGCGGTTGAGGGTATGGATGAAGCGGTAACCGATCACGCCGATCGCCGTGGCGCTCAGGGCGCCGATCAGGATGCTCGCCGGCACCGGCACCGAGGGGGCGATGCCGACGATCGACTTGCCCGCCAGCACGATGTTGGAGATGAAGAAGCCGACGTAGATCAGTGCGGCGAAAAACACGATCAGCAACGCGCCATAACGACCGAACTGACCCCGACTCTGGACCATCTGCGGAATGCCCATCCGTGGCCCCTGGGCCGATGCCAGGGCGATCACCAGTCCACCGATCATGTGCCCGAGCGCAATCGCCAGCAGCCCCCACAACAGGTCGAGGTGGAACACCTGGACCACCATGGCACCGGTGACAATGGGCAGCGGCGCAATGTTGGTGCTGAACCATAGGGTGAAAAGATCGCGGGCCTTCCCGTGGCGCTCTGCGAGTGGAACGTAGTCGACCGTGTGATTCTCGATCAACGGGTCTTGCCGGGACATCTGGGACATATGCATGAACTCGAGTTTGTCTGTTCTTATCTTTGTATGAAGCCAAACCGGGGGCACTCTCTGGCCGCCCCTCAGATGCGCACCATATTATGGTATTCCAACATTTTCACAAGACTGATCCGGTCTTTGAATGCCCATCTGATCCGTCATCCTGCCCGACATGCTGCATTGATGAGCCGCTTAAAGCCCCGTAAACATTGCCTTTGCGACGATGACCCTACGTTTATCGGTTCACCGAAAAAGACCTTGCAAACGATGTATTACGGTATACCATCAGACCTACAAACACATAAAAACCACGTTCACTCCCGAGGACAGTCCAATGATCGATGCCGCCATCTACAAACAAGTCATGGGCTCGTTCCCGTCCGGTGTCTGCGTGATCACCACTCTCGATGACGACGGCCAGATCGTCGGCCTGACCGCCAGCGCCTTCAGCTCGCTGTCGATGGACCCGGCCCTGGTGCTGTTCTGCCCTAACTACAGCTCAGACTCCTACCCGGTCCTGATCAAGAACAAGCGCTTCGCCATTCACGTATTGTCCGGCGGCCAACAGAGCGAAGCCTATGCCTTCGCACGCAAGGGCAAGGACAAGGCGCAGGGCATCGAGTGGACGTTGAGCGAACGGGGCAATCCGATTCTGGCCAACGCCACGGCGGTCATCGAATGCGAGTTGTGGCGCGAATATGAAGGGGGCGATCACGCGATCATGGTCGGCGCGGTGAAGAACCTGATCGTGCCCCAGCAGAACGCCGGGCCGCTGGTGTATTGCCACGGCAAGATGGGCGCGCTGCCCGTTCTGGCATGACACCTGCCAATAATCGAAAAATTTTGCAGCAGTTTCGTATTATGGTATACCAATAATCAACAGCCCCGCAGTCGACGGGTCGACCACAAGAGATTCGAGGTAGCGTCATGAAATTTTCCCTGTTCGTACACATGGAACGTTGGGACGAGAGCGTCAGCCACCGCCAGTTGTTCGAAGACTTGACCGAACTGACGCTGATGGCCGAGGCCGGTGGTTTCAGCACCGTATGGATCGGTGAACACCACGCCATGGAATACACCATTTCGCCAAGCCCGATGCCGTTGCTGGCCTACCTGGCCGGCAAGACCACCACCATCCACCTGGGCGCCGGCACCATCATCGCGCCATTCTGGCACCCCATCCGGGTCGCCGGTGAATGTGCCCTGCTGGACGTCATCAGCAACGGGCGCATGGAAGTGGGTCTGGCCCGTGGCGCTTACCAGGTTGAATTCGACCGCATGGCCGGCGGCATGCCAGCCTCCAGCGGCGGCCAGGCACTGCGGGAGATGGTCCCGGTGGTGCGTGCCCTGTGGCAAGGCGACTATGCCCATGATGGCGATATCTGGAAATTCCCGACGTCCACCAGCGTACCCAAGCCGATCCAGAAGCCGAACCCGCCGATGTGGATCGCTGCCCGTGACCCGGACTCGCACAACTTCGCCGTCGCCAATGGCTGCAACGTGATGGTCACACCGCTGATGAAAGGCGACGAAGAAGTCCTCGACCTGAAGAACAAGTTCCAGACCGCCCTGGACAACAATCCGGACGTGCCGCGCCCGCAACTGATGGTGCTGCGTCATACCCACGTGCACTCGGCCGACAATCCCGAAGGCTGGAAAGTCGGGGCCAAGGCGATCGCCAAGTTCTACCGCACCTTCGATGCCTGGTTCGGCAACAAGGAAACCCCGGTCAACGGCTTCCTGGCACCGAGCCCGGAAGAGAAATTCGCCGGCCGTCCGGAGTTCGAACTGGAGAGTCTGCACAAGACCGCCATGATCGGCACCCCGGAAGAAATCATCCCGCGCATAAAGTACTATCAGGAACTGGGCGTCGACGAGTTCAGCTTCTGGTGCGACAACAGCCTGCCGCACGCCGAGAAGAAAAAGTCCCTGGAGCTGTTTATCAAGCACGTGGTCCCGGCGTTCCGCTGATTACCCCTTCCCCTGTGGGAGCGAGCCTGCTCGCGATTGCGCACTGACAGTCGAAATTGATATGCCTGCCACGCCGGTTTCGCGAGCAGGCTCGCTCCCACAAGGATTGATGTCTGATGTGTAGGCCGATTCCCATGTCCAATGGTCGTCTCCAATCACTCGCCCTTCCCTCCAGCGCTGCGCGGGCTTACCTGCGCGGCGGTTGGACGTCTTCGCACCTGCATTTCAAGCGCCTGCGCGCCAGCGTTACCGCCAAGCAGAACGGCTTCTGGCAAATAGTTCACTGAGCCCACCCGAACAGGAATCCACGCAGTCGAACGTCAGGCGATAGCCTCACGCTTGCGCTGCATTGCGCTTCGGGACGCACCAGCGTCCGGCCATGATCAGGTTTGCTCATGAACAATAAAAACGCACTGTTGATCATCGACATGCAACAGGAGGACGGTTTCGTCCTCGAACACTTCGACGCAGTGGTCAGCAACACCGCGTCGCTGCTCGAAACCGCCCGCCAGCAGCGGGTGCCGATCATCTACACCCGTCATGTCAATCAAGCCGATGGCAACGACCTGCCGCGCGGCGAACCCCTCGCACCCGATGGCGGTCCCAGCGGTTATCGCGCCGGCACCCGCCAGGTGCAGATCATCGAAAGTCTCGCCCCGCGACCGGATGAAACGATTGTCGATAAAGGCCGCTACAGTGCCTTCCACCGAACCGACCTGGATGCCCGGCTCAAGGCGATGGGCGTCGAAACGCTGATCCTTTGCGGCGTGCTCACCGATGTCTGCGTGCTGACCACGGTGTTCGATGCCTTCGCCCTGGGTTATCACATTCGCCTGGTCAGCGACGCCTGCACCACGACCACCCTGGCCGGTCACTACTCGGCCCTGTTGATCATGGCCAACTGGGTCTATTCCCTGGAAATCCTCACCTGCTGCGAATGCCAACGCGCCCTGGAAAACCGCGACTACCTGAGCCTGAACCCCAAGCACCCGGACCTGTTCGCCCACCAGCCCCATGAGCTGCCAGGCACCATTGCCCGTCTGCAAACCCAACTCGTCCGGACTCAGGAGTAATCGCCATGCAAGTCGAAAAAAGAAGCATAGATTTCATCCCCGAAGCCGAACGCCATGGCCGCCCGGGGTCGCTGTTCTTCATCTGGTTCGGCGCCAACATGAACATCACCACCATCGCCTCCGGCGTACTGCCGGTGGTGATGGGGCTCAACCTGTTCTGGAGCGCCCTGGCAATCATCGTCGGCTCGTTGCTGGGGGCGATTTTCATGGCCTCCCACTCCGCCCAGGGGCCGAAACTGGGCATTCCGCAGATGATCCAGAGCCGCGCGCAGTTCGGCGTGCTCGGGGCGGTGTTGCCGCTGCTGTTCGTGATGCTGATCTACCTGGGGTTCTTCGTCAGCAATACCCTGCTGGCGGCCCAGGCGCTGGAGTCGGTCAGCCCGCTGCCGGCCAGCGGCAACATCTACCTGATCGGCGCCCTGTGTTTCGTGGTGGCGCTGTATGGCTACCGGCTGATTCACCGCTTGCAGAAGTTGCTGTCGATTCTCTCGCTGCTGGTGTTCGCCGCCGCCACGCTGTTCGCCCTGCAACTGTCGATCCCGGCCGAGCAATGGCTGCCGACGGGGTTCTCGCTGTCGAAGTTCCTGGTGGCGGTCAGCATTGCCGTGACCTGGCAGCTGTCCTATGCGCCCTATGTCGCCGACTATTCGCGCTATCTGCCGAGCCAAACGTCAACCGCACAGGTGTTCTGGTACAGCTACGCCGGCACGGTCAGCGGCGGCGCATGGATGATGATTCTGGGAGCGATCCTGAGCGTCGGCATCGGCGATTTTTCCAGCAACGTCGGCGGCCATGTCGCAGGTCTGTTCGGCAGCGGCGCGATCCTGCTGTTCGCCTTCATCGTCTATGGCCAGGTGTCGATCAACGTGTTCAACCTGTACGGGGCGTTCATGTCGACCATCACCGTGATCGAACCCTTCGCCCGCATCAAGGTGACGCCACGGGTACGCGGCCTGTTCATGCTGGTGATCAGCGTGGTAGCGACCGGCCTGTGCACCATCAGTCAGGACGACTTCATCACCTTCTTCCTCAACTTCATTTTCTTCATGAGCTACTTCCTGATCCCCTGGACGGCGATCAACCTGGTGGACTTCTATTGCCTGCGCAAAGGTGAATACCGGATCGAGGACATCTTCGACCTCAACGGCATCTATGGCCGGTTCAACTGGATCGCCTGCGGCAGCTTCGTCCTGGCGATTGCCCTGGAGATCCCGTTCATGAACACCACGCTCTATGTCGGCCCGGTGGCCACGGCGCTCGAAGGTGTCGACCTGGCCTGGCTGGTGGGCTTGCTGGTGCCGGCCCTGAGTTACTACTGGTTGATGAAGTTGGGCAAGCGCGGCGAACGAGTCGCTGGACTGTCCTGAGCCATCACTGGAGAGCCCAACGCCGGACTCAATGCCCGGCGTTGCGCTCGAAAATGGCCCCCTCGATGCCCAGCACTTCTCGGGTATCGGCATAGATCCCCACCCCCTTCTCCCAGACGTGCTTGATCGAATGATCGGCGCAGCGAATCCGGTAGTTGAGTTCGAACGGCTCGCGCCGGGACAGGGCATATTGCACTTCGCGCCAGACATAATCGGCGTCTTGCGCCAGGATCAGGCTGTTGTAGGTGAACTCGTGATTGTCCACCAGCCGCTCCGCTGGATAGCCGGTCAGTTGCAGGCATCCGGCGCTGACAAACTCCATGGTCCAGTCCCGGTTGTTGCGGCCGCGATAGATCAGCCCCGGCATGCTGTCGAGCAGGCTCGTGCAACTGCGCTGGCTGGCCAGCAAGGCAATCTCGCGCCGCTTGTGCACGGTGATGTCCCCCGCCACCAGGTAGAACCCCTGGTCACCGCGCTTGAGGCTGACCTCGAACCAGCGCAACTCCCCCGACGGGTGGACAAAACGCAGGCGCTGGTTGAACGAGGTCTCGGGCCGCCGCCGTAATTCATGCAACGCCTGGCGCCACATCGAACGGTCTTCGTGGTGCACATGGTCAATCAGGTAACGCTCGCCCTGGGGTCGATCCATCAGCTCGACCCATGCCAGGTTGAAGTGAACAATGCGGCCGTCGTCGGCCAGTTCAAGTAACGCCGCCGGAAAGTGATCCATCCGCTGCACAGGCGCTGCCGGGAGGGTTGCCTCTGGATGATCGATCATCTAATGCCGCTCCTCGTGTCTCACCGATGCGCCGTTATGCACCCAGGCCGCCAGTTCCAGGCGCGAGTGCAGACTGAGCTTCTGCAAGAGATTCTTCACATAGATCTTAACCGTGCCGTCGCTGATCCCCAGTTCCCGGCCGATCTGCTTATTGCTCATGCCGGCGGCGATCAGGGCCAGCGTCTGGCCTTCGCGTTCGGTCAGGTTGCGGGTGTCGGCCTGATCGAGATCGTGCCCGGGCCGAGGCGTCGGCGCGTCCTGGTCGGCCAGCAAGGCAATCAGGCTCGAATCCAGGACAATCGCGCCGCGGTTGCAATTGCGCATGTAGTCCAGCAGTGCATCGGGCTCGGTTTCCTTGAGCACATAACCGCTGGCCCCCAGGCGCAGGGCCATCAGCAGTTCGGCGCGATCCATCGACGCGGTGAGCACTACCACCTGACAGTCGAGGCGCAACTGGCGCAGCTCATCGAGGACCTGCAAGCCGCTCAGGCCGGGCATGTGCAGGTCAAGCAGGACCTGTTGCGGCGCCAGGCTCACGGCCAGGTTGATGCCTTCGCGGCCACTGGCGGCCTGCCCCACCACTTCAAAGTCGTCGCTGGTACTGAACAGCTGGGCCAGGCCCTTGCGAAACAATGGGTGATCATCGATCAGTAACAAGGTCGTGCAATCCATCGAAACTCCCCTCAGGCAAATCCTGGTGACGGCAAAGGCCAAGGTGTACGCGTACCCCGTGCGGACGGATGGCCTCGATCGCCAGCCGCGCGCCAATGCTCGCGGCCCGCTCGCGGATGATCGCCAGGCCGAAATGGTTGTCCTCCCCTGACGCCGGGCTCAGGCCGATGCCGTCATCCTCCACCGACACCGATACATCACCGTGCTGGTCTTGCCGCAGCTCGATGCGCACATGGCGTGCATGGGAATGACGCACCGCGTTGGCCAGCGCCTCGCGGATGATCTGCAATACCTGCAATTCGGTTTCCGCGCCCAAGGCATCGTCGGCCAGGCGGTTGTCCAGTTCGAACACGATGATGCAGCGCCGTGAGAACTCCGCGACCGAGTCGGCCAGGGCCTGGCGCAGGGAGCGCCCGTCCATGGTCAGGCGGGCGCTGGTGATCAATTCCCGGACCTGGCGCTGCAACTGGCTCAAGCCGCCGCGCAGTTCCTGCAACACCTCAGCCGCCTGCGCAGGCACGCCCAGTTGCGACTGCAGCAGGCTCGCCTGGAACGACAAGTAACCCAACTGCTGCGCCACCGAATCGTGCAGTTCACGGGCCAACGCACCGTGCCGGAAAGTCGCCTGCCGACGCTGCTGTTCACGGCTGTGACAGAGCAGACGCACGCTGACGTCCACGGCCTGCGCGGCCTCCTCCAGCAACTGGCGCCAGCTTGAGCCGGCGGCGCGTGGCGTATCGAGCAGCAACCAGCCGCTGCCGGGTTGGTCGCCGTTGGGTACGGCACACAGCAGGCGTTGCACGCCCCTTTGCCGACAAGGGCCACAGGCCTGGGCTGATTGGCTCGCTGCCGAGGCACGCCGCGGACAGTGCGCCACGCCCTGGCAACCCTCGATCACGCCGCGCCGAGCCGGTGTCGGCTCGACACCGGCCAGGATCAGGTTCAGCTGGCAACCGGGCATCAGTGCTTCGAAACGGTCCAGGAAAACCGCCAGGGCACCGTCAGCGTGCACCAGGCTCAAGGGCAACCCGGCCAACAGCTGGCGCACGCTGCGCGCCTGTTCGGGACGGACACGCCCCAACCAGAGCGGCCACCACTGCACTCGTGTTCGCACTCTCGATCACTCCCCGTCGCTTGCTCGGCTGTTGGCAAGGACGAGCAACTTCCATGCCCCGAATGGTCGCTGTGCACGGCCTACCCCCAAAGAGGTAGCGCTTTTTCTGGATTGAGAGATTTTTCCCCGTAGGAAATTATCTTCCTCAACAAGAAACAACACGCCCTGTGCAACGCCACCTTTCCCGCCCTGCCAACAGGGGCGGATCAACAGGAAAGCCAACATGACGGATAGACACAGCGCCGCCACGGATCGACTTCACAGCCTCCCGCGCTATCGCCAGCCGCAGCCTCGTGAAGCCGCCACCCGCCATATCGTGGTCATGCAATCGGCGGCCGCCTGCGCGTCCGTTGTCGGCGACCTGCAACAGCCCCTGGTGCTGAACCAGCAGAACAGCGACTTCCAGGCCCGCCTGCAGCAGGTGCTGGGCAGCGCCACCGTGGGCAGTCACCTGTACATCATGGGCGACGAGGCCTTCGTCTGGCACATTCATGCCCAGGCTCGCGCCGCCGGGCTGGAAGACGACGAGATCGACATCACCCACACCTCCGTCGGCCAGCGCCAGGTGTACTGCGTGCATTGCGGCCTGACCCAGGCGTGTGGACCGCAGCCGGCGATGACCTGCGTGCGCTGTGCAGTCGGGCTGGAGGTGCGCCAGCACTTTTCCCGACGCCTGGGGGCTTACCTCGGCGTATGCAGCAACCCCGACCAGCCTTGTGCCGGAGTCCAGCCATGAGCGCCTCGCTGAAGGTCCGGGTGAGCGCGGCCGACATGCTCACCCAGGGGGTGCGTGAACTCACCCTGGAACCCTGCAGCGGCGCCCTGCCGGGATTCTCCGCCGGCAGTCATGTGCAAGTGCACCTGCCGTTGGACAGTGGCCAGGTGCGCAATGCCTATTCGTTGACCAGCGACCCGGCGGACCGCCGCCACTACCGCATCGCCGTACGCCTGCAGGACGCCTCCCGCGGCGGCTCGCTTTACCTGCACCGGCACGTCCAGGTGGGTGACACGCTGCAGATCTCGCCGCCGGCCAACCTGTTCGCCCTGCACTCCACCGCCCGCCTGCACATCCTCATCGCCGGCGGCATCGGCATCACGCCGTTCATGGCGCACATCGCCGAGCTGGAGCGACGCCAGGCCGATTTCGAACTGCATTATCTGTATCGCCCTGGCCTGAGCGATGCCTATGTCGAGCCCTTGCAACAACGGCTGGGATCGCGCCTGCACACCTACAGCAGCCGCCCGGACCTGAACACCATCCTACGCGACCGCCCGCTGGGCAGCCATGTCTATGCCTGCGGCCCGCAGCCCTTGCTCGATGCGGTCCGGCAACAGGCCAGGGCCCTGGGCTGGCCCCTGACGCGAGTGCACTGGGAAGCCTTCAAGGCCGCAGAACCTGGGCAAGCCTTCGACCTGGAACTGCTGCGCAGCGGGCAGCGCCTGCGGGTCGGGGCCGAACAGAGTCTGCTCGAAGCGCTGGAGTCCACCGGCCTGCATGTCCCCAACCTGTGTCGCGGCGGGGTCTGTGGCCAATGCATCACCCGCCATGTGCGCGGCGACATCGAACACCGCGACAGCTTCCTCAGCCCAGCCGAGCAGGGCGAATTTCTCATGCCCTGCGTCTCTCGCGGCCGCGGGCCCTGCGTTTCGCTAGACCTCTAGGAGTCGACCATGACCATTCCATCCAGCCCGGTGCTGAGCTACCGCAACGACTTCAGTTTCCGCAACAGCCCCGCCGCCATCCGCCGCTTTCCCTTTCCGTTCACCGAGGACAGCTACCTGTATTCGGTGAACATCGAACCGGCCACGTCCCGGGACCCCGGCTCGATTTACCAGCACGGTTTCGACATCGACGAGCACTACCGTTCGGAAATGGCCGAACGCGCCTTGGTACTGGACAAGGATCCGCGCCGCTACCTGGTGATGCCGCACATGCAAGTGGCGGCGTGGGATGCCCTGCAGATGCTCATGGAACAGCTTGCCGCCGATTATCCGCAGTGGTTCGTGCTGGAGCGTGACGGCGAGCACTGGCATTGGCGCAATCATCTGCTGGACATCGACCAGCACTTTGTCTTCGGCGATGCCGCAAGCCTGCCCTGCGAGCCGCTGGAGTTCATCACCCGCCAGGTCCAGGGCGATTTCGCCCTGCTCGACCAGCGCGACGGTGACCTGTACATGGACGCCGGCATGGTCACCAGCCCCGCCGACTGGTCCCTGGCGTTCGACGCCGGAATGAGCTTCAAGCAGTGGCATTCGCCGGTGCCCATGGCTCACCAGATGGGCGTGTTCGACCGCGCACTCAAGTACCTGCTGGCCCTGCAGGTCGGGCAGCCGGTACGCCGCCTGAACTGGACGCTGACCATCAAACCGCGCCTCGACTCCTCACCCGAGACGTTCCACGAATGGGGCGCCGACCGAGGCCGCATGACGGCCGAGAACGTCGGGCAGCAAGTGCACCTGCGGGTCGAACTGCAAGTGATGGCCCGGTTGCCCCGCAGCAACGCGGTGATGTTCAGCATCCGCACCTACCTGATCAGCATGGACGAATTGGTCACCCAGCCCGGCTGGGGCTGTCGCCTGCACCGCGTGCTGCGCGACCTGCCCGAGCCGATCGCCGAGTACAAAGGCATGAGCCGCTACCGACAGACCCTGGTCCAGTGGCTGAGCCGCTTCGACCCGCAAGCCTGACCCCTTACCACTTTCTCCCGACAAGGATCCCCACATGGCTCACTCATGGCGTATTTCTGCACTGGCCGAACGGCACCGCGCACTCGGCTCCAACCTGGAAGACTGGAACGGCATGGGCACTGCCTGGACCTACAGCAGTGAACTGGCCGATCACCACCAGGCGATCCGCACCCGGGCCGGCTTGATGGATGTCTCCGGGTTGAAGAAAGTCCACTACGTCGGCCCCCACGCCGAAAGCCTGTTGCAGTGGGCCACCACCCGCGACATCGCCAAGCTCTACCCCGGCAAATCGGTATACGCCTCGATGCTCGACGAAGATGGCAAGTTCGTCGATGACTGCATCGTCTACCGCACCGGACCCAATGCCTTCATGGTGGTGCACGGGGCCGGCAACGGGCATGAAATGCTGGTGCGCTCGGCCCAGGGCCGGCAGGTGGCTGTGCTGTTCGACGACGATCTGCACGACCTCTCGCTGCAAGGGCCATTGGCCGTGGACTTTCTCGCCGAGCACGTCCCCGGCATTCGCCAGCTGCCCTACTTCCACCACCTGCAGACCCGCCTGTTCGACCGCCCGGTGATGATCTCCCGGACCGGCTACACCGGCGAACGCGGCTACGAGATTTTCTGCAAGGCCGCCGATGCCCCGGCGCTGTGGGACACGATCCTCGAACAGGGCGCGAGCCTGGGCATCATTCCCTGCGCCTTCACCGCGCTGGACTGGTTGCGGGTGGAAAGCTCGCTGATGTTCTTTCCCTACGACAACTCGCAGATGTACCCCTTCGCCGACCAGAAAGCCGGCGACACCCTGTGGGAAATGGGACTGAATTTCACCGTGTCCCCGGACAAACGCGAATTCCGCGGCGCCGACGAGCACTTTCGCCTGCGCGGCCAGGAGCGTTTCCGGATCACCGGCGTATTGCTCGAAGGCGTGCGCCCCGCCGAGGCCGGCGACACCCTCTGGCAAGGCGACAAACAAGTGGGCGTGATCACCTGTGGCATGTATTCGCGCCTGAGCAAACGTTCCATGGCCCTCGCCCGCATGCACCCGACCTGCGCCATGCCCGGTGTTGCCCTGCAGGTTCGCGGCAGCCTGGAAAGCGCGGCGCTGACCCATGCCCTACCCTTCGATGACCCGGAAAAAACCAAGCGCACGGCCAAGGGCTGAGCCGCTTTTTTCATTGCATCCAGGAGCCGATGATGGACACCCCCGAACACTACATTCTGAAGATCAATTGCCCGGCATCCTCCGGCATCGTCGCCGCGATCACCACCTGCCTGGCGGCGCAACAGTGCTACATCAGCGAGCTCGCCCAATTCGACGACGAATTCACCGGGCAGTTTTTCATGCGCGCGGTGTTTCGTTTCAACGCCGGCGTCAGCGGCGATGTCGCTGCCCTGCGCAAAGACCTGGGCGACCTGGCCGGTGGCTTCGACATGCAGTGGCAGCTCTTCTGCAGCAGCCAGCCGACCCGGGTGCTGCTGATGGTCAGCAAGTTCGACCACTGCCTGACCGACCTCCTGTATCGGCACCGCAAGGGCGAGATGGACATGACCATCACGGCCGTGGTCTCCAACCACCTGGACCTGCGGGCGATGGCCGAACGCGAAGGCATTCGTTTCATCTACCTGCCCATCAGCAAGGACAGCAAGGCCAGCCAGGAAGCCGAACTGATGCGCGTTGTCGAGGACACCCGCACCGACCTGGTGGTACTCGCCCGCTACATGCAGATCCTCTCGGATGGCCTGTGCCAACAGCTGTCCGGGCGCGCCATCAACATTCATCACTCGTTCCTGCCGGGCTTCAAGGGCGCCAAGCCGTATCACCAG
Organism: Pseudomonas serbica; assembly: GCF_028823535.1. Classification (GTDB taxonomy): domain Bacteria; phylum Pseudomonadota; class Gammaproteobacteria; order Pseudomonadales; family Pseudomonadaceae; genus Aquipseudomonas; species Aquipseudomonas serbica. The sequence goes on from NZ_JAQIYM010000018.1 coordinate 13,152, forward strand.
GCCTACGACCGCGGCGTGAAACTGATCGGGGCCACGGCGCACTACGTCACCAGCGACCTCGACGAGGGACCGATCATCGAGCAGGAAATCCAGCGGGTCGACCACACCCATCTGCCCGACTCCCTGGTCGCCATCGGCCGCGATACCGAAACCGTGGCCCTGTCCAAAGCCCTCAAATACCACCTGGAACACCGGGTGTTCATCAACCAGGACAAGACAGTGATCTTTCGCTGAGCGCGCCTGCCCTTTATCCCAAGAGCCATTACGAGGCACGATCATGACTTTACGCGTGGCAATCATCGGCGCCGGACCTTGCGGCCTGGCCCAACTTCGCGCTTTCCAGTCGGCCCGCGACAAGGGCGCCGACATCCCCGAGTTGGTCTGCTTCGAGAAGCAGAATGACTGGGGCGGCATGTGGAACTACACCTGGCGCACCGGCCTGGACGAGAACGGTGAGCCGGTGCACGGCAGCATGTACCGCTACCTGTGGTCGAACGGCCCCAAGGAATGCCTGGAGTTCGCCGACTACACCTTCGAAGAGCATTTCGGCCGCCCCATCGGCTCCTACCCGCCGCGCGAAGTGCTGTGGGACTACATCAAGGGTCGGGTCGAAAAGGCCGGCGTGCGTGACTACATCCGCTTCAACAATGTGGTGCGCCAGGTCACTTTCGATGAGCAAAGCCAACGCTTCACCCTGCACGCCCACGACTATAACAACGATACGCTGACCTGCGAGCAGTTCGACTATGTGATCAACGCCTGCGGCCACTTCTCCACGCCCAAGGTGCCGTACTTCGAGGGCTTCGAACAGTTCGCCGGACGCATCCTGCACGCCCACGATTTCCGTGAGGCACTGGAGTTCAAGGGCAAGGACCTGCTGATCGTCGGCAGCAGCTATTCGGCCGAGGACATCGGCTCGCAATGCTACAAGTACGGCGCGCGCAGCATCACCAGCTGCTATCGCAGCGCGCCGATGGGTTATGCCTGGCCGGACAACTGGGAAGAAAAACCGCTGCTGCAGCGCCTGGAAAACAACCGTGCCTGGTTCATCGATGGCAGCAGCAAGCACATCGATGCGGTGATTCTGTGTACCGGCTACAAGCATCACTTCCCGTTCCTGCCAGACGAATTGAGCCTCAAGACCGACAACCGCCTGTGGCCCATGAACCTCTACAAAGGCGTGTTTTGGGAAGCCAACCCGCGGCTGATCTACCTCGGCATGCAGGACCAGTGGTACTCCTTCAACATGTTCGATGCCCAGGCCTGGTACGCCCGCGACGTCATCCTCGGGCGCATAGACCTGCCAGCCCAGGCCGAGATGGTTGCCGACAGCCACCAGTGGCATGAACGGGAACAGACGCTGCAAACCAACCAGCAGATGTTCGAGTACCAGGGCGCCTACATCCAGCACCTGGTGGATGCCACCGACTACCCCGATTTCGACATCGCCGCGGTCAACCAGACCTTTCTGCACTGGAAGCATGACAAGGCGCAAAACATCATGGGTTATCGCGACAAGTCCTACCGCTCGCTGATGACCGGCACCCAGTCGCCGCCCCACCACACCCCGTGGTTGCAGGCCCTGGACGACTCCATGGCGGCGTACCTCGGTGAACCGCCCGCCGCCATCAAGTCGGTCGGCTGACCCTGGAGCCTGTCATGCAAGCACCTCGTTTTTCGCGACCCCGGGAGCCCGGCCTGTATGCCCGCGCCCCTGACCTTGAGCGCTACCGGGTGGCGGCCGGTGGCCTGACCCTGGTCGCACTGCAGCCCGGCGACAGCCTGCAAGTGATCGACCTTGAAGGCCAGCAACCCTGCGAGTTGCTGGCGTTGACCGCCAACGGCCGCAGCGCGCTCCCCGACTGGGTGCTGAGCGGTTCGCCAAGTTGCCGGTTCATCGCTTCACGCCTGGTCGACGGGAGCGCGCAGGCACGTCGGGTGAGACAGGCACTGGTACAACGCGGTGTCGACCCCCGACAGCTGCCTGCCGCCGCCTCCCTGTGGGACGACGACAGCCCCGCCGGCTACAGCCGGCATTTCGTGGCCGGCGCTGAGTTGCTGGTGATCGTCGCAGCACCCGCCGGGCTGACTTCGGTCGACCGACAATACCGGCCCAGCGAACTCAGGCTGTGGGTGACCCGGGCCAATCCCTCGGCACTGTTGCTGCCCGCCCTCCCGGAACCCCTGGGTGAACTGCTGGACGAGTTCACCCTGAGCCCCGGCACTGCCCGCAGCTACGCAGTCGGCAAGGGCCAGTACGTGCAAGTGCTGGACGTCGCCGGACGCCAGTGCTCGGACTTCGTCGCCCTGGATCGGCGCGCGCTGGATCGCGGTGAGGAACTGGACCTGGACCAGACCGTCACCCGCACCTTGAACGGCAGCGCCTACCCGGCACCGGGGCTGTTTTCGAAGTTTTTCGACCGGCACATGCAACCGATGCTCGAAGTGGTGCAAGACACCGTCGGCCGCCACGACTCTTTCGCCCTGGCCTGCGCCGCTCGCTACTACGAGAGCCACGGCTACTTCGGGCACGACAACTGCAGCGACAACCTCAGCCGGGTGCTGGCACCCCACGGGGTGAAGCCGCGCAACGGCTGGCCGGCGATCAATTTTTTCTTCAATACCGGGATCGACGCGCACCAGCAGATGACCCTCGACGAACCCTGGTCGCGCCCCGGTGACTATGTGCTGCTGCGGGCCATGACCGACCTGCTGTGCGGCAGTACCTCGTGCCCGGATGACATCGACCCGGCCAACGGCTGGAACCCGACCGATATCCATGTGCGCATTTACAGTGAAAAGGAGCGTTTTTCCATCGCCATGAGCACTCGAACCACGGCTGATGCCGACCCGATCCTCACCCGTGAATCGGCCTTCCATTCACGAACCAGCGCCCTGACCCGCAGCTTCGTCGATTACCGTAACTGGTGGCTGCCCCTGCGTTACGACGGCTATGGCGCGATCGAGGAATACCTGGGTTGCCGCGAACGGGTGGCGGTGATGGATCTGAGCGCCCTGCGCAAATTCGAGATCATCGGCCCCGACGCCGAAGCCTTGTTGCAGTACTGCCTGACCCGCGACGTGCGGCGCCTGGCGGTGGGGCAAGTGGTGTACTCGGCGATGTGTCACGCGCACGGCGGCATGCTCGACGACGGCACCTTGCTGCGCCTGGGCCCGGACAATTTTCGCTGGATTGGCGGCGACGACTACGCCGGCGAGTGGCTGCGCGAGCAGGCACAGAAACTCGGCATGAAAGTCTGGATCAAGTCCGCCAGCGAGCAGATCCACAACCTGGCCGTTCAAGGCCCGCTGAGCCGCGACCTGCTCAAGCAGATGATCTGGACGGCACCGGGCCAGCCCGATCTGCAAAACCTGGGCTGGTTCCGTTTCCTGGTCGGCCGGATGGATGGGCATGACGGCTGCCCGCTGATGATTTCCCGCACCGGCTACACCGGCGAGCTGGGTTATGAGGTCTGGTGCCACCCCAAGGATGCGGAAAAAGTCTGGGACCGCATCTGGGCGCTGGGCCAACCCCTGGGTGTGGTGCCACTGGGCCTGGAAGCACTGGACATGCTGCGCATCGAAGCCGGGCTGATCTTTGCCGGCTACGAGTTCAGCGACCAGACCGATCCCTTCGAGGCGGGCATCGGTTTTTGCGTACCGCTGAAAAGCAAGACCGATGACTTCATCGGACGCGACGCCCTGCTGCGCCGCAGCGCCCATCCCGCCCACAAGCTGGTGGGCCTGCAACTGAGCGGCAACGAAGCGGCCCACCACGGCGACCCGGTCTACCGCGGTCGGGCCCGGGTCGGCGTCATCACCAGTGCCTGTCGCTCGCCGCTGCTGGCCAGCAACATCGCGTTGTGCCGGCTCGATGTGGCCTGTGCCGACGCGGGTACGGAACTGGAAATCGGCAAAGTCGATGGCCTGCAGAAGCGCATCAGCGCCACGGTCAGCGCAGCGATTTTCTACGACCCGGACAAGCGCCGGGTACGCAGTTGATCGCCTTCACACTCATTGTTTGCTGCCCATACCCGCACCTGTAGGCGCTGGCTTGCCAGCGAAAACGATACTGGACATCACATCGTTTTCGCTGGCAAGCCGGCTCCTACAGGTCCCGCTTTACTCAAGACATGGGAATACGAAGATGGAAGCGACTACGTTCGAGGCCGTACCGCAGGCCGCCGGCTCGGTGGGCAGCCTGCACCGCAAGATCGATTGGCGCGGGGCTTTCTGGGTCGCCAGTGGCGTGCCCGCCCTGGTGTTGTTCTCTATCGGCGCCATCGCCGCCACGGTTGGCAAACCGGCCTGGATCGTCTGGATCGTGTCGATTGTGTTCGGCTTCATCCAAGCCTTCACCTATGCCGAAATTGCCGGGCTGTTCCCGCACAAGTCCGGGGGCGCCTCGGTCTACGGCGCGGTGGCCTGGGTGCGCTACAGCAAGCTGATTGCCCCGGTGTCGGTGTGGTGCAACTGGCTGGCCTGGTCGCCGGTGCTGTCGATCGGCTCCGGGCTGGCGGCCGGCTACATCCTCACCGCGCTGTTTCCCGCCGATGCATTGATCAATACCTGGCAAGTGACCTTGCTCGACCTGGGCTGGATAAAGAGCGGCCTGTCGCTGCGGATCAACGCGACCTTCGCCATCGGCCTGTTGATCCTGCTGACGGTGTTTGCCGTGCAGCATGGCGGCATCCTGCGTTCGGCACGCCTGACCCTGGTGCTTGGTGTGACCTCGCTGATTCCGTTGCTGCTGGTGGGCGTCGTGCCGTTGTTCACCGGGGACGCGGCCCAGGCCAACTTCCTGCCGCTGTACCCCCTGGCCCATGATGCGGCTGGCCAGGTCATCGACGGGCCTTGGGATATTTCAGGATGGTCGCTGATGGCCGGCGGGCTGTTCATGGCCGCGTGGTCGACCTACGGTTTCGAAACGGCGGTGTGTTACACCCGCGAATTCAAGGACCCCAAGCGCGACACCTTCAAGGCGATCTTCTATGCCGGCCTGCTGTGCATCCTGGTGTTCACCCTGGTGCCCCTGGCGTTCCAGGGCAGCCTGGGCCTGGGCCAGCTGGTGACGCCGGCCGTGCTCGATGGCAGTGGCGCGGTGGTCACTCCGGCGGTCTACAGCGGCCTGTTGTCGCCCGCGATCTACAGTGGCATGGGCGTGGGCCAGGTCATGGCGGACAGCATCGGCGGCGGCCAGGTGGTGGCCAACATTGTGTTGATCATGTTGGTGCTGGCCACGTTGCTGGCGATCATGACCTCGATGTCCGGCTCCTCGCGCACTCTCTACCAGGCGTCGGTGGATGGCTGGCTGCCGAAATATCTGGGCCGCACCAACGAACATGGCGCACCTACCGCCGCCATGTGGACCGACCTGTCGTTCAACCTGCTGCTGTTGCTGATGTCCGACTATGTCTTTGTGCTCGCGGCATCGAACGTCAGCTACATCATCTTCAACTTCCTCAACCTCAACGCCGGCTGGATCCATCGCCTGGATCGTCCGGACTGGGTCCGCCCGTACAAGGCGCCCACCGTGCTGCTGGCGGCCGGAGGTGTGCTGAGTTTCGTCAACCTGGCCTGCATGGGCCTGGGCGCCGACATCTGGGGCGCCGGCACCCTGGTGACGGGCCTGCTGCTGGCACTCCTGATCCTGCCGGTGTTCTGCTATCGCCACTATGTGCAGGACAAGGGGCGCTTCCCGCAAGCGATGCTCAACGAGCTGCACGTGCAGGCCGATGCCGGGCTGAAACGCGCCGGCTGGTTGCCCTATGCCACGCTGATCGCGGGCGTGCTGGTGGTGTATGGCTGCCATCAACTGGTAGCCTGAGCGTCCTTGCCCGCAGGTCTCTGATCAATCATCGGGGCGCAACGGCGCCTCGATGATCGCTTCACTACTCACTCAATCCAGACAACGGTGACTATTTTGCTCAACGCCACCCCCGCACCTGCCCGCGATATCGACGGCAAAGCCATCTCGGCCCTGGTTCTCGACGAGGTTCGAGAAGAGGTTGAGGTCCTGGCCCGACAACAGATTTTCCCCGCCCTGGCCGTGCTGCTGGTGGGTGCTGACCCGGCCAGTGAGGTGTATGTGCGCAACAAGCTGCTGCGGGCCAGGGAGGTTGGCATCCGCTCGCTGGAGTACCGTCTGGCGGAAAACGCCAGTCAGGCGGAGGTGCTGGAGCTGATCGCGCAGCTGAACGCCGACGCCACCGTGAACGGCATCTTGGTGCAATTGCCGTTGCCGGCCCACATCGATGAAGCGGCGGTGATCCATGCCATTGACCCGATCAAGGACGTGGACGGTTTTCATCGGGAAAACGTCGGTGGCCTGGTCCAGGGTGTCGAAGTACTGACGCCCTGCACACCCAGCGGCTGCATGCGCCTGCTGCACGAAACCTGCGGGGACTTGAGTGGCCTGCACGCCGTCGTCATCGGCCGCTCGAACATTGTTGGCAAACCCATGGCAACGCTGCTGCTGCAGGCCAACTGCTCGGTCAGCGTGGTGCACTCGCGCAGTGTCGATGCGCCGGCATTGTGCAGGCTGGCGGACATCGTGGTTGCAGCGGTGGGTCGACCACAACTGATCGATGCCAGCTGGCTCAAGCCCGGAGCGGTCGTGATTGATGTGGGGATTAATCGCATTACCGGCGAGTCGGGCAATCGACTGGTTGGCGATGTCGATTACGCCAGTGCGCGCATGGTTGCCAGCGCAATCACGCCAGTGCCCGGTGGCGTCGGGCCGATGACCATTGCCTATCTGCTGAAAAACACCCTGGTCGCCAGCCAGTTGCAGCGGGCGGCGCGGACTCGACAGGCGGAACCGGCCTTCGTCTGATGTTGGTGTACGCGTACATGCAGGAGCGAGCTTGCTCGCTCCTGCAGGGCTACAGGGTTCCCGTCGATCAGTGGTTGTAGGCACGCTCATTGTGCTCGGCCAAGTCCAGGCCCATTTCTTCCACCGACTCATCGGCACGCAGGCCGACCACGACATTCACCACTTTGAGGATGACCCAGCTGATGACGAAGCAGTACACAGTCGTCAGCGCCACGCCTTTGATCTGCGCCAGCACCTGACCACCCATGCTCACGCCTTCCACCAGCCCGCCCAGGGACGGCACGCAAAACACCCCGGTCAAGACTGCGCCGATCATCCCGCCAATGCCGTGAAGGCCGAACACGTCGAGGCTGTCGTCATAACCGAAGCGGCGCTTGAGCACGGTGACGCTCAGGTAGCAGAACACTCCGCACAACAAGCCGATGGCCAGGGCACCACCCACGCCTACATAGGCACACGCCGGCGTAATCCCCACCAGGCCGGCCAGGGCACCGCTGGCCAGACCCAGCGCACTCGGTTTGCCGACCTTGAACCACTCGGTGAACATCCAGCCCAGAATCCCGGCGCACGCGCCCAGTTGGGTGTTGAGCATGACCACGCCCGACGTGCCGCTGAGGCCGCCACCGGAACCGATGTTGAAGCCGAACCAGCCAACCCAGAGCATGGCGGCACCGGCCATGGTCAGGCTCAGGTTGTGCGCTGGCATTGGTGTATTTTCATAGCCCTTGCGTTTACCCAGGATCAGGCAGGCGGCCAGCGCGGCGACGCCGGCATTGATGTGCACCGCGGTGCCACCGGCAAAATCGAGGACACCCCAGTTATGCATCAAGGCCCCGGCCCCGCCCCAGACCATGTGCGCCACCGGGGCGTACACCAGGGTGAACCACAGCGCCATGAACAGCAGCGCCGCCGAGAACTTCATGCGCTCGGCGAAGGCACCGGCGATCAGCGCCGGGGTGATGATGGCGAAGGTCATCTGGAAGGTCACGAACACCCCTTCCGGAATCTCGCCCACCAGGCTTTGCGGGGTCATGCCGGCGAGAAAGGCCCGGCTCAGGCCGCCGACGAAACTGTTGAAGCTCACCTCGCCCTCGACCATGCCCGTGGTGTCGACCACCATGCTGTAGCCGTACATCACCCACAGGACGCCCACCAGGCCGGCGATGCCGAAACACTGGGTGAACAACGACAACATGTTTTTCGCCCGCACCAGGCCGCCATAAAACAGGGCGAGACCGGGCAGGCACATGAACAGCACCAAGACCGTGGCGGTGACCATCCAGGCGGTGCTGCCGGTGTTCAATGTGGGTGCATCGGCGGCCTGCGCCAGGGGCACCAGCACACCGGCCGCCACCAGGCCCAGAAGGGATTTGCCGAGAAGACGATTGACCATGTTCAAAGCTCCTGCAATGGAAATCGGAAGTGTCGGGCAGCGAGCAAGCAGCAAAACAATGGGCCGTCTGGGCCTCTTCGAATATCTAGTGCAAACACCGCACCTGTAGGAGCCAGGCTTGCCTGCGAAGGCGTCCTGAAGATCGCTTCGCCGGCAAGCCGGCTCCTACAAGGGGTCACCTCAATAACCGGAACCCGGAATCCAACTGGTCCCCGCCAATGGCACCCGCGCCATGGCCGCCGATTCCACCGTCAACGCCACCAGGTCCTCCGGATCCAGGTTGTGCAAGTGCGACTTGCCGCACGCCCGGGCCATGGTCTGCGCCTCCAGCACCAGCACCCGCAGGTAGTTGGCCAGTCGACGACCGCCTTCCACTGGGTCCAGGCGCTTGGACAGCTCCGGGTCCTGGGTAGTGATCCCGGCCGGATCGCGGCCGTTCTGCCAGTCGTCATAGAAACCGGCGGCCGAACCAATCTTGTGCAGCTCTTCATCCAGGCGCGGGTGGTTGTCGCCCAGCGCAATCAGCGCCGCCGTGCCAATGGCCACCGCGTCCGCGCCCAGCGCCATGGCCTTGGCCACGTCGGCCCCGTTGCGAATCCCCCCTGAAACAATCAGCTGGACCTTGCGGTGCATGCCCATCTCCTGCAAAGCCTGTACCGCTTGCGGGATCGCCGGCAAAATCGGGATGCCCACGTGCTCGATAAACACTTCCTGGGTCGCCGCCGTGCCCCCTTGCATGCCATCGAGCACGATCACGTCGGCCCCGGCCTTCACCGCCAGCTTGACGTCGTAGTAAGGCCGGCTCGCGCCGATCTTCACGTAGATCGGTTTTTCCCAGTCGGTGATTTCGCGCAGCTCGGCGATCTTGATCGCCAGGTCATCCGGGCCGGTCCAGTCCGGGTGACGGCAGGCGCTGCGCTGGTCGACGCCGATCGGCAAGGTGCGCATGCCGGCCACCCGCTCGGTGACTTTCATGCCCAGCAACATGCCGCCGCCACCGGGTTTGGCACCCTGCCCCAGGACGATTTCGATGGCGTCCGCCTTGCGCAGGTCATCCGGGTTCATGCCGTAGCGCGACGGCAGGTACTGATAGACCAGGTGCTGCGACTGCCCGCGCTCTTCCGGAGTCATGCCGCCATCACCGGTAGTGGTGCTGGTACCGGCGATGGTCGCGCCACGGCCCAGGGCTTCCTTGGCATTGGCCGACAACGCACCGAAACTCATGCCGGCGATGGTCACCGGGATCTTCAGGTGGATCGGCTTCTTGGCGAAGCGATTGCCGAGGATCACATCGGTGCCGCACTTTTCCCGATAGCCTTCGAGCGGGTAGCGCGACACGCTGGCGCCCAGCAGCAGCAAATCATCGAAGTGCGGGACCTTGCGCTTGGTGCCACCGCCGCGGATGTCATAAATGCCGGTCTCGGCGGCGCGCTGGATTTCCTGGATGGTCAGGCGGTCGAAGGTCGCGGACTCGCGCAGCACCGGAGTATTTTTCTCGCTCATATCTGTTCTCCTCGCGTGGATCAGTACGCGGACGCGTTATCGACTTTGAAGTTGTACAACTGACGGGCCGACCCATAGCGCTTGAAGTCAGCCGCCTTGTGCTCGAAACCGGCGCGATTGAGCAGCACCTGCAGTTCTTCCAGGTGCTCGGCACGCATCTCTTTCTCGATGCAATCGGAACCCAGGGACGCGACGCTGCCCTTCACGTAGATGTGGGTTTCATACAGCGAGTCGCCCAGCGCATCGCCGGCGTCGCCGCACACCACCAGGCGCCCGGCCTGGCCCATGAAGCAACTCATGTGGCCAATGCTGCCGCCGACCACGATGTCGATGCCTTTCATGGAAATCCCGCAACGGGCCCCGGCATCGCCTTCGATCACCAGCAAACCGCCATGGGCGGTGGCGCCGGCCGCCTGGGACGCGCTGCCCTTGATGCGCACGCAGCCGGACATCATGTTTTCCGCGACACCGACACCGGCGTTGCCGTGCACGGTGATGCTGGCTTTCTGGTTCATGCCCGCGCAGTAATAACCGGCATGCCCCTGGATATCGATGGACACGGCCTGGTTCACCCCGACGGCGAGGTTGTGCTTGCCGTTGGAGTGGGTCACCACCCATTCGCGGTCTTCTACGTTGTGAACCTGGTCATGCAGCGCCTGGTTGAGGTCGCGCACGCTGGCGATGGAAAGATCGATGGTTTTCATGTGTGCGCTCCTTAAGCTGACTCGCGTTCCCAGATGTACAAGGTGGCCGGTGCCGGCTCCCAGATCCTGGCGTTTTCAATGCCCGGCAGGCTCGACAGCGCCTGATACTCAGAGGCCATGGCCACGTAGTCGTCGGTCTCGGCGAGGATCGCCGGCTTGCAGGCAATCGGGTCGCGGATCACCGCAAAGCCGTTGCGGGTGCCGATGGCGAAGGTGAAGAACCCGTCGAGGTCTTCCAGTGCATGGTCCAGCGCTTCTTTTAGCGAGTCGCCTTGCTGCAGGCGCCAGGTCAGGTAACCGGCGGCCACTTCGGTGTCGTTGTCGGTTTCGAACTGGATGCCTTCACGCTTGAGTTCCTGGCGCAGGCGGAAGTGATTGGACAGCGAGCCGTTGTGCACCAGGCACAGGTCGGCACCGGTGGAAAACGGGTGGCTGCCTTCCATGGTCACCGCGCTCTCGGTGGCCATGCGGGTGTGGCCGATGATGTGGCTGCCCTGCATGCCGGCCAGGCCGAAGCGTTGGGAGATTTCCTGGGGCAAGCCCATGCCCTTGAGGATTTCGATGCTCTGCCCGGCGCTCATGATGCGCACGCCCGGCGCCAGTTCGGCGAGGACCAGGCGTACTGGCGCCTCCTCGGCGTGGATCTTCAAGACGGCGGCGCTGGCGTTTTGAAACCAATCCAGCGAACAGCCCAGACGGCCTTCCAGTTCACCCATCAGGGCGCTCCAGTCGAAGCTTTCGGTGGTGGCCTGCAGGGTCAACTTGACCCAGCCATCGGCCACTTCATCGCCGTAGATGGCGAAGCCGGCACTGTCCGGTCCACGGTCGGTCATGGCCTGCAACATCGGTTCGAAAAGTTGGCCCAGCCGGGATTCCAACTGCGGGTTTTTCAGGTAAAGACCTACGATTCCACACATATAACAGTCCTCACTGCGTTCGGCAGCCGCCAGTTTCAAGCGGCGAGATGGTTCGTTTGAGATCGCCGTATGGCGCTTAGAAAAATTCGGTGTAGCGCTGTACTTCCCAGTCGGAAACATGGCGGCTGTACTCCACCCACTCCATGCGCTTGAGCTTGATGAACTCGCCGACGATCTGCGGGCCCAACACCTCGGCAAACAACGGGTCGGCCTCTAGCGCATCGCAGGCTTCCTTGAGCGACTGCGGCAGGGTCTTGATGCCGCGCGCGGCGATCTGCTCCAGGCTCAGGCTGTAGAGGTTTTCGTTGCACACCTGGTCGATTTCCAGCTGGCGGTCGATGCCGTCCAGGCCCGCGGCGATGATCGCGGCGCTGACCAGATAGGGGTTGCAACCGGCGTCCGGCAGGCGGAATTCCAGGCGGCCGTACGGCACGCGAACCATCGCCGAACGGTTGTTGGCACCGAAGGCAATGAACGCCGGGGCCCAGGTCGCGCCGGACAACGAATTGCCCACCACCAGACGCTTGTAGGAGTTCACCGTCGGCGCCGCGAACGCGCAGAGCGCCGGGCCGTGGGCGAGCAAGCCGGCGGCGAAGTGATAGGCCATTTTCGACAGGCCCATGCCACTCGGGTCGCTGGCATCGAAGAACAGGTTCTTGTTCTCGGCGCTGCTGATCGACAGGTGAAAGTGCATGCCGTTGCCGGCGCGTTTCGGGTCGGGCTTGGGCATGAACGAACAGATCATGCCCAGGTCATTGGCGATCTCGCCGGCGGCCATGCGAAAGAAGGTGAAGCGATCTGCCGAGGTCATGGCGTCGCTGTAGGTGTAGTTGATCTCGAACTGGCCGTTGGCGTCTTCGTGATCGATCTGATAGACCTCGAAATCCACCGCCTGCAAGGCTTCGGTCAGGCGCTCGAGAAATACCCGGGAACGCGACAGGCCTTTGTAGTCGTAGCAAGGCTTGTCCAGGTTGTCGCTGAGATCGACCAGTTGCAGCTTGCCCTGCTCGTCGCGACGCATCAGGTTGAACTCAGGCTCCAGGCCGGTATTGAGGGTCCAACCCTTATCCTCCAGGCGGCGGATCTGCTGCTGCAATACATAACGGCTGTCATAGGGATGGGGTTTGCCGTCGACATGACCGACGCACACCACCCGGCCATACCCCGCCTGCCAAGGCACGGGCGTCAGCGTGGACAGGTCACCGCGGGCCATGAAGTCCGGACCGTGCGGCTCCATGCCCATGCCACTGATCGCGAACCCGGCAAAACCGGCGCCCTCTTCGGCCACCGTCTTGAGCCCACAGATCGGCACCGATTTAGTCTTGGCCGCTCCGTGGATATCGACAAACTGCGCAAGCACGTACTTGATCCCGTGCTTGTCGATGATGCGCTGGGTTTCTGCTGGCAACATTGCTCGTCACTCCTCGCGAAAGGCAAATCAGTTGTGGGTTGGCCCTGACTTTCTCTTTATTCCTGAAAAGAAAGTTTGTTTCCCTATAGGAATGCAAGGCCCTTGCCAGCTTCGCGAGCAGTGGGCGAAAAATGTTATCTGCGCTGTTTATATGGGAAAATTCTTTTCCCCATGGGAATATTGCCCGGCGGATGCAGCATCCCCCGACGCCGCGACTTGCACTTTCTCAGTGCGAAACTAATATTACTGAACGGAAAGTGTGCAGGATCCGATGACTATGCCGACCGAAACTGCCCCGCGCCTCAAGCTTGAGCAATACCTGGGTTTGCAGATCAAGCGCCAGCGCCAGGCCCAGGACCTGAAACTGGCCGATGTGGCGAAGATTGCCGATATCAGCCAGGGCATGTTGAGCAAGATCGAAAACGCCCAGGTCTCCACCAGCCTCGACACCCTCAGCCGCCTGTGTGACGTGCTGGGCCTGCCTATGTCGAAACTGTTCAGCGAGTACGACCAGCAGGATGGCAGCGCGTTATTGGTCAAGGCCGATCAGGGGATGGAGGTGGTTCGCCGCGGGACCGAGAAAGGTCATACCTACCATTTGCTCAATCACACCCGTGGACCGAAGAAAAGTTTCGAGGCCTATATGGTGAGCATGGATGACGCCAGCGAAGAGTTTCCGACCTTTTCCCACCCGGGGACGGAGTTTTTGCATTTGCTGGAAGGCGAGCTGATTTATCGCCATGGCAATCAGCTGTATCGCATGGAGGCTGGGGACAGCCTGACCTTCGAAGGGGAAATTCCCCATGGGCCGGAGGAGTTGGTGCAGGTGCCGATCCGGTTGCTGTCGATCATGAACTATGGGAACGACTCGTAGGATCAGCCAAGGCGAGGCAGCCTACGAGCCGACCTGATCCCAAGTGAACACATGATCGTTCCCACGCTCCGTGGGAACGATCCCCGCCCGGATCTCGCCAGGCGGGATTTTTTTAATTACCCAACCTCACCGCCTTCACGCAACCGGAATCAACGGATCCGCTGCCGCCAATGCGCTTTCGCGGTTGGCCGCCGGCGGGTAGATCCACACGGTGTTGATCTGGGTCTTCAGCGACTTGCCTTCCTGGCGGGTCAGCTTGACCTGGCGATCCCAACCCTCGGTGTAGACCGCTCCCCAAGTCCCCAGATCCAGGCAGGTCACGTATTTGGGCTGGCTGTACGGCGTCGGGTCCACGCCGAGGATCTGCGCGGCAACGTTGTTGCCGGCATGCCGGCCCAGCGCGATGGCGTGCTGGCAGGTCATCAGCGCGTAGTTGCCGATGTCATCGGAGGCGGCGTAGGCGACGTCGCCGGTGGCGAAGATGTCGGGCTGACCGATGACCTGCAAATGAGCATCGACGTGCAGCCGGCCCAGGTGGTCGCGTTCGGCGGGGATCTGCTCGGTCAGCGAGCTGGCACGCACGCCGGTGGTCCAGATCACGGTCCGGGCGTCGATGCGCTGGCCGTCGGACAGGGTCACACCGTTTTCGTCGACGGCGACCACCGAGGCGTTGAGGTACCAATTGACGCCGGTTTCCTCACTGGCTTCGACGATCTTCTCAGCGATTTGCGGGCCCATGGAGCCGCCAACCTTGCTGCCACGATCGACGATGATCACCTTGAAGTCCGCCCCCTCGCCGAGGATGGCGCGCAAGCGAGTGGGCATTTCAGTCGCCGTTTCGATGCCGGTAAAACCACCGCCGGCCACCACCACCGTGTTGCGAGCCTGGCTCTGCGGTTGGTTGACCAGGGACTTGAGGTGGGCTTCCAGGCGCATGGCCTGCTCGATCTGATCGACGTCGAACGCATGTTCGGCCACACCCGGGGTGCCAGGCAGTGCGAGACGGCTGCCGGTGGCCAGAACGAGTTTGTCGTAGATGAAGAGGTGTTTTTCGCCTTGGGCGTCAACGTAACCCACTCGTTTCTGCTCGACATCGATGGTCTCGGCAGCCCCCTTGATGAACTTGACACCGACTTCATCAAACAGCTCGCCGATGGGCGCCGCCAGTTGATGGGCGTTTGGCTCATAGAAGCGTGGTCGCACACGCAGTTCGGCCTGAGGTGCCAGTACCGTCACCTCAACGTCATGGTGGCCGTGGATATCGAACAGGCGAGTGGCGCTCAAAGCGCTCCACATGCCACCAAAACCTGCGCCAATGACCAGAATGCGTTGTTTCATTTTTTACTCCAGGGGAAAAACCAGGCAATGAAATGGGCTCAGGGGTAGGCACTCGCGTTCTCTCGGAGGCGTCTGCGCTCCCGACCTGATAACTACGACTTTATTGATCGTAGTTAAATCGGGCAAGGTGTTTTTTTCAATGGTTCGAATCGACGCCATCGATACACCGGCCAAACCGCACTGAATCCGATGCTGCCGAGGCTTTTGCAGCGCCTGGAGAAAATCGCAATCGTTGCCCGGCATAAGGCTCAACTGCTAGTATTTGCGACAACATTTGTCGGATATAGATATGTCTCTTTACAGCGCGGGCGTCGAGTACGGTATTCACTGCCTGATTTTCCTGGTGGGCAACGGCGGTGAGACCCGCGAGGCAAGCGTGCGCGACCTTGCAGAGTTGCAAGGCGTGCCGCTGGACTATCTGGCGAAAATCTTCACCAAACTGGCCAAGGCAAAACTGGTGGTCGCCACCGAAGGCGTGCGGGGTGGTTTCAAGCTGGCGCGGCCGGCCGATGAGATCAGCCTGCTGGACATCGTCAATGCCATCGACGGGCGCAAGGCGATTTTCGAATGCCGGGAAATCCGCGGTCGCTGCGCGTTATTTGAAGGCCAGGCTCCCGAATGGGCGCTGGACGGCCCTTGCTCGGTACACGCCGCCATGTTGACTGCGCAGAAGCGCATGGAAGAAGCCCTCGCCCAACAGACCATCCTGGATATCGCCAGGAGGGTCGGACGAAAGGCACCGGCGCAGTTCAGTGCGCAGGTCGAAAACTGGATGAGTGATCGGCGAGAAAAGAAAGGTACCGCCAATGCCCAGGACAATGACGCTCAGCTAATCAAGGTCACCGAGATCGGCGACTAACCCCTACAGGCAGTCCCGCACTGCCTGGCGCATTGCCGCTGACTTTGCCCAAGGCGGCCCCTGGTATAGCGAAACCCGGCTGCCATCCTTGTACTTGACGATATCCAGCACCTCATCGGCCGTTATGATGCTCGGCGCGGTGATCCGGTAGCCGTTGGAAATCGATGTCTGAGTCGTCTTGGCTACATCCTTTTGCCATGCCGGCAATACACACGCGGCGACGTCCTTGGGTACCTTGTCGCTCGGCTTGTTGTAGTTCGGCTCCCCTGGCACCAGGGACGCCGGCAACGAACACCCCGACAACAACGCCATTACCACTCCCCCCATCAACATTCGACTCATGAAACATCCTTAAACCTGAAAAAATAAAATGTAGCCTGTTGTCGCACTGACAGCCATTTTGTTGCATCGAGCCTCAAGGGCTCATGCCGTTATCGCCGGGATCCGGGTAGGAGCGCTTGTTGAGATAGGTCGTCCATCGTTCGAAGGCGTCGTGCTGCCATTGACTGACCCTCTCCCACTCCGGCCCGCTGAACTGGTGCCCGGAAATGAGATTCATCATCTCGCTGGTGGCCGCATCCAGATCGGCTTTCAGTGCCTGGGCATGCGCCCGGAAGTCATCGGTTGTCGTCATTTTGAACGGACCCTGCCCTGGTAAAATGTCGGCACTTCACTACGACAGCAAACGACGGCCAATCTTCCGGACCGCGCAAAATTCCCGACCGAAGGTAGCCCTTTGGCATCAGACGAACACAACGCCCCGCCACGGGATAGGGTCTAAAATTGGGTAGCACAACCTTACGGGAGATCATCATGTGGCTCAACGAACATGAACAGACGCTTCGGCGTGATCTGCAAGGGCTGGCATCGGACCTGCGCTGGTCGGCGGTAGAGCTGCTGCGCATCGCCGAACAACTGCGCCTGTCGGGCAACGATGTCGACGCAGAAGCCGTGAGGCGCCTGTGCGATTTGTTTCAGGGCGATGAACAACGGCTGTCGGGTTATGCCGAGGAAGTGAAGGCCAAGATCATCAGTCGAAACAAGGATAAATAGCGGGTGTCATGCCGTGAACAAGGCACTGGTCACGGTGCTGGCGGGCTGCAGCACCGATTCGCAGGTCTATCAGGATCAGCCGCTGGTGGCAAAGGTCGAGACCGGGATGAGCAAGGCAACCGTCCCGCAGCAGCGACGGCTATCGCGTCGTTATCCTAAAGAAAAAGCCCCGGTGAACCGGGGCTTTGCACCTGCCTTCATGTCGCTTGCTGATTGCGAGGCTTGTTTGAACGGGTTTTATAACCAGGCAGCGCAGCCGCAAAAGCCAGCGCTTCTTCCCGACTGGCAAACGAGCCAAGCCGGTCGCCTTGGGTGCAGACGCGCCACGGGCCGTTATTCACACTTAGTACGTCGTAACCGTTCATGTGCATCTTGTTCAACATCGGAACGCTCATAGTCACCTCCACCTTGGCAGTGATCAGGATTGACTTGCCTACCTTACACCCCCTGCCGTGAAGATGCCGACCAGACGTCGAATCAGGACTGCGGCAACGGGATTGCACTTTTAGACAACTATGCAACTCCAAATGTCCAGGAAACAGGCAATGGGTTGCGGCCCGTATATTGCATTTTTGTTACCATTTTGTGACAGCCCTGGATTGAACTTACAAATGAAAGTACGCGCAACCGTCATTTGCGAGCAAGACCGGCACGTCCTCATGGTGCGCAAGCCCAGGAGTCGCTGGATGTTGCCCGGCGGCAAGGTTGAACCCGGTGAGACCGCGCAGGATGCCGCCGCGCGCGAGTTGCAGGAAGAAACCGGACTGGGTGCCGACGATATGCTGTACCTGATGGAACTGGAATCGGGGGGTACCCGACACCATGTCTACGAAGCATCGTTGTCGAGTCCAGATCAGGCGCGACCGCAAAACGAGATCTTCGATTGCCTCTGGTTCCCGCTGGACTCGGTGCAGAACCTCAACCCCAGCGACGCCACGCTGCGAATCATCAGCGCATTTCGGCGTCGCCTTTAGGCCTCGCGCTTCAGCCCTGGTCGCCACCGCCCACCGGCATGACCATGCCGGTGATGTAGGACGCCTCGTCGCTGGCCAGGAACAGAATCGCAGCGGCCTGCTCGTCGAGGGTGCCGTAGCGCTTCATCAGGCTGCTATCGAGGGTCTGATCGACGATCTGCTGGTACCAGTCCTTCTCTTGCTCAGTCTGCTCGGCCGCGTTGCGCGGCACTCGCCGTGGCGGTGCCTCGGTGCCGCCGGGGGCAGTGGCATTGACCCGGACACCACGACCGGCGGTTTCGAACGCCAGGCAAGCGGTCAGCGCGTTCACCCCGCCCTTGGCTGCACCGTAGGGCACACGGTTGACGCTGCGGGTGGCGATCGACGACACGTTGACGATCGCACCACTGCCCTGCTCCAGCATGTACGGCAAGGCGGCATGGCAGCACCACAGGGTCGGAAACAGCGAACGGCGCACCTCGGCCTCGATCTGCGACGCTTCGTAGTGCTCGAACGGCTTGGCCCAGATGGTCCCGCCGACGTTATTGACCAGCACATCGAGACGAGCAAAACGCTCGACGGCCGCTTGCATGACCCGATTGCATTCCTCGTATTGCTCAAGGTCGGCGGTCAGGGCCAGGACCTGGCTGTGCAGGGCCAATTGCTCCTGCACCTCGAACACCAGGTCGGAGCGATCGACCAGGATCAGCTTCGCGCCTTCAGCGGCCATGCGCTCGGCAACGCGCCGACCGATACCTTGTGCAGCCCCGGTGATCAGCGCGACTTTGTCGTGGAATCTGTTCATGTGTACCTCGTGGGTTTTCTGGGTCTCAGGCCGCGCTGGCGGCGAATTTCTCATAGTAGAAATTGGCCGGCGCAATGCCCTGCTCACGAATGAACTGGCTGACCGCCTCGACCATCGGCGGCGGACCGCACAGGTACACATCGACGTCGCCGTCGTTCAAGTGCCCGGGCTCGATATGCTGGGTCACGTAGCCCTTGCGCGGGTGCTGGCTGTCCGGGTTGGCCACGCAGGCGCTGTAGGTGAAGTTGGGGATGCGCGCGGCGAAGGCTTCCAGGCGGTCGAGTTCCACCAGGTCGAAGTCGTTGGTCACGCCGTAGATCAGGTGCAGCGGGTGCTCACTGCCCTGCTCGGCGATCTTCTCCAGCATCGCGGTGAACGGCGCCAGCCCGGTGCCGCCGGCCAGCAGCAACAACGGCCGACGGATATCGCGCAGATAAAAACTGCCCAAAGGACCTGCCAGGCTCATGCTGTCGCCGGCCTTGGCCATGCCGGTAAGGAAGCTGCTCATCAGGCCACCAGGCACGTTGCGAATCAGGAAGCTGACTTCACCGTCGCGCTGCAGCGAACTGAACGAATAGGCGCGGGTCTGCTCGCTGCCGGGAACGCCGAGGTTCACATATTGGCCTGGCAGGAACGCCAATTTGCTCAAGGACTCGCCCTTGATCGACAGGGCGATGGTGCTGTCGGACAACTGGCGCACGGCGCTGATGGTGGCGTCATAGCTGGCCTGGCTTGTACGGCAGACATCCGAGGACACCGGCACCCGCACCACGCAATCGCTCTTGGCGCGCATCTGGCAGGTCAGGACATAACCCTGCCCGGCCTCTTCGGGGCTGAGGGCATCTTCGATGTATTCCTCACCCAGATCGTAGCTGCCCGCTTCGGCAAAGCACTTGCAGGTGCCGCAGGCGCCGTCGCGGCAGTCCAGCGGAATATTGATGCCCTGGCGGTAAGCGGCATCGGCCACGGTTTCGCCGGCATTGGCGTCGATGAACCGGGTGACGCCGTCTTCGAAATTGAACGCAATGGAATGGGTCATGACGGCTGCCTCACAAGTGGTAAACATCGATGACCTGGCGAACGTAGTCGTTCTTCAGGATCACTTTCTTGGCCTTGATCAGCGGGTTTTCACCGCGCACGTCGAGGGTGTAGAAACTGCTGCCGAAATAGCTGTCGACGGTCTTGTAGCGAAAGCTCAGGGTGTGCCAGTTGAAGCGCACCTTGCACAGGCCGTCGGCTTGTTCGAGCAGCTCGATGTTGCTGATGTTGTGGGACGTGCGGGTGTCCGGCACGCTGGCACTGGAACGCTCGGTCTTGATGCGGAACACGCGGTCTTCCAGGCCCGTGCGGTTGCCGTACCAGATCAACGAGATTTCCCGCTGCGGGTCCTCGGTCAGTTCGTCGTTGTCGTCCCAGGACGGCATCCAGTACGTCGCGTCGGGGGCGTACATTTCCAGCCATTCGTCCCACTGGCGGTCGTCGAGGTAGCGTGCTTCACGATAGAGGAAGTCGCGCACCGCTTCATAGGAAAGGGTCATTGCACGTCCTCCACGGCGATCAGTTTCGACTGCTCGGCCGCCAAGGCCTTGAGCATGGTCTGCTGCCAGTACTTGTGTTGCAGCACGAACAGGCCTTCGTCTTCGGTACGCACGCCGCTGAGCAGCGGGTGCAGGTCGATTTCCTTGGCCGCCTCGTCAGCGCCTTCGATCCAGTGCTCGGCGCCACGGGACATGTCGTTCCAGGTGGTGACGCTGCCCTGGTAGCTGGTCTGGCAGGAGCGGAATTCTTCCAGGTCGTCCGGCGTGGCCATGCCGCTGACGTTGAAGAAATCTTCGTACTGACGAATCCGGCTCGAACGCGCGTGGTCGCTTTCGCCTTTGGGGGCGATGCAATAGATGGTGATCTCCGTGCGGTTGACCGAGATCGGCCGGGCGATACGGATCTGCGAGCTGAACTGGTCCATCAGGTACACGTTGGGGTACAGGCACAGGTTGCGCGAGTTCTCGATCATCCAGTCGGCGCGGGCCTTGCCGAAGTCCTGGGCGAGCTCGTCGCGACGTTCGTACAGTGGACGGTCCTCGGGGTTGGCCCAGCGGGTCCAGAGCAGCATGTGGCCTTTGTCGAAGGAGTAAAAACCACCGCCCTGCTTGGCCCAGCTACCGGCGCTCATGGTCGGGTTGGTGTCACCGGCTTCGCGCTGTTTGCGCTGGTTCTGGGTGGCTGCGTAGTTCCAGTGCACGGAGCTGACGTGGTAACCGTCGGCACCGTTTTCGGCGGTGAGTTTCCAGTTGCCTTCGTAGATGTAGCTGGAAGAACCGCGCAGCACTTCCAGGCCGTCGGCGGACTGGTCGACGATCATGTCGATGATCTTCGCCGACTCGCCCAGGTGCTCGACCAGCGGCACCACATCAGCCTTGAGGCTGCCGAACAGGAAGCCGCGATAGGACTCGAAGCGCGCAACCTTGGTCAGGTCGTGGGAGCCTTCGCAGTTGAAGCTCGCCGGGTAGCCCGCCTGGGCCGGATCCTTGACCTTGAGCAGCTTGCCGGAGTTGTTGAACGTCCAGCCGTGGAACGGGCAGGTGTACGAGCTTTTGTTGCCGGATTTATGCCGGCACAGGGTCGCGCCGCGATGACTGCAGGCGTTGATGAACGCGTTCAGCACACCGTCCTTGTTGCGCGCGATGAAGATCGACTGGCGCCCCATGGTGGTGGTGTAGAAATCGTTGATGTTGGGGATCTGGCTTTCGTGCGCCAGGTACAGCCAGTTGCCTTCGAAGATGTGTTCCATCTCCAGATCGAACAACCGGGGGTCGGTGAACATCTCGCGCTTGCAGCGATAGATGCCCTGCTCTGGGTCGTCTTCAAGCAGGGATTGCAAATATTCAGGTCGCAGGGTCATGGCCGCCGCCTCCATTGTTATTGTTCAGGCAGGGGTCATGCTAGGACGGGGCGATGGGGCGGACTATCCGCGGGGTGCAGACCTTTATCCGTTTTGTGCAGGGGCTTGGGATGGACACCGCCCCCCCTTTGTAGGAGCTGGCTTGCCAGCGAAAGCGGTGGGTCAGGCAACTTCAATGTCGCCTGATACGCCGCCTTCGCTGGCAAGCCAGCTCCTACAGGGGGTCGGGTTGACTCAGTGGCGGCGCTTGAGGGTGTCGGACGGCAACTCGCCGAACTGCTTGCGGTAGCTGTCGGAGAACCGGCCCAGGTGCAGGAAGCCGTAGTCCATCGCCACCTCGGTAACGTTGCGCACGTTGCAGGTCGGGTCGCTCAGGCAGGCGTTGATGCGCTCCAGACGTTTCTGGCGCAGGTAGTTTTTCGGCGTCACGCCGGCGTTGCGTTCGAACAGGCCGTACAGCGAACGCAGGCTCATGTGCGCCTGGCGCGCCAGTTCTTCGCTGTCGATGTCCTGCTTGAGGTTATTGGCGATGTAATCGGCAATCGCCTCGAAGGTCGCCGTCTGCGAGCCCAGTTCAAGGCGGCAGACATTGGTTTTCATCAGGCTGAGCATCTTGCTGACGATGATCTGCGTGTAATGTTCCTGCACCCTGGGAATCTGCTCGGTGGACTCGGCCTCCTGGCAGATCATTGCCAGCAGGTTGACGAATCCTTCCAGTTCATCGAGCTGATAACGGTTTTCCAGGAACCGCACGCCCTGCCCCGGATAGCGCCAGCGCTGCTCATCGCAGACGGACTCGAACAAGCGGGTCGGGACTTTGAGGATGAATTTTTCGCAATCGGCAGAATACGTCAGGTCCACCGGATCGTCTGGGTTGATCAGCAACAGTTCGCCGGGGGCGAAGTAGTGTTCCTGGCCGTGACCACGCCACAGGCAGTTGCCGCGCAGCAGCACTTGCAGGTGGTAGATGCTCTCCAGCGCGCCGGACGTCACCCGCACACTGGCACCGTAGCTGATGCGGCACAGGTCGAGACTGGCGAATTTACGATGATCGAGGCTGGCCAGGGGGCGACCGGCGCGGGGCATGAGGATGCAGTGATTACCGACGTGCTGATTGACGTAGCCCGACACCGCGTAGGGGTCGGCATGGTCGAATACTCTGCTGCGCTGACTCAACAGTTGAGTTTGCATAATCGGGTCACTCTCATTGTTATTATGGATTGCATCGAGCCATTCTAGAACACTGCATCAGTCGCCAGAGATTTTCCAGACAGCTAACCGAAACCCATGTGGGAGCGAGCCTGCTCGCGAAAGCGGAATGTCAGTCAACATTGATGTTGACGCTGACTCCGTCTTCGCGAGCAGGCTCGCTCCCACAGGGTCGTGCGATCAGTCTTCCAGTGCGCGAACCCGCTCGTGGCGCTGTTGCTCTTCCGGCTGGGCGGACGACTGCAGGGTGAAATCGAATTCGATTTCGGCAAAACGACCGCTGACACCATGGGCCGCCGCGCGCTGTTGATCGTCGCTGAAAGTGATCTTGGCGATCAGCTCATCACGGGTGGCGTAGGCGAAGTCGTCATGCAGGTACTTCTCGCCATCCAGGTTGATCTGGGTCGTTAGGTGGCGATGATCCGCCGCGGAAATGAAGAAGTGCACGTGCGCCGGGCGCTGGCCATGACGGCCCAGTTGATCGAGCAGTTGCTGGGTCGGACCATCCGGTGGGCAGCCGTAGCCCGACGGCACGATGCTGCGGAAACGGTAGCGGCCTTCGGCGTCGGTGACGATGCGGCGACGCAGGTTGAATTCCGATTGCGTTGGGTCGAAGTACGAGTAGGTACCACCGGTGTTGGCGTGCCACACGTCCACCACGGCACCGGCCAGGGGTTCGCCGGCGGTGTTGAACACGCGACCTTGCATGAACAGGGTCACACCTGGATCGACGCCGTCGTCCAGGCGCGCTTCGCCCTGGGACAGCGGTGCGCCGGCCACGTACAGCGGGCCTTCGATGGTGCGCGGGGTGCCGCCGGACTTGCCGGCCTGCTCGTCTTCGGCGTCCATCAGCAGGTCGAGGTAGTGCTCCAGGCCGAGACCGGCCACCACCAGCCCGGCTTCCTGGCGTGCACCCAGCACGTTCAGGTAGTTGACCGCTTTCCAGAACTCTTCCGGGGTAACCGCCAGGTCTTCGATGATGTTCACCGAGTCACGCAGGATGCGGTAGATCAAGGCCTTGGTGCGTGGGCTGCCGGCATCATTGTGCAGGCCGCTGGCCTCTTCGAGAAATTTCTGGACTTCGGCAGTGTGGGAAATCTTGACGTTCATTCTGGGTTCCTCATCTTGTAATTATTAGCGTAGCGCGCTGGACAGGCTGGGCTCAGCGGTCATCGTCACGGATGGAAGAAGGATGCCGGCACATCGCGTCGATCTCGATGGCCATGTACGGAAACAGCGGCAGTTGCATCAGCAGGTCATGCAGCTCCTGGACGCTGTCGACATCGAACACGCTGTAGTTGGCATAGTGGCCGGCGATGCGCCACAGGTGACGCCACTTGCCCTGCTCTTGCAGGCGCTGGGCCAGGGCCTTTTCGTCGGCCTTGAGCTTGGCCGCCGCTTCAGGATTCATGTCGACCGGCAGGTTCACGGTCATTTTTACGTGGAACAGCATAATGCTCTCCTCAGGCTTGATGAATAGTCTTGTCGCGACGGAAGAACGCCAGGCGCTCCTCATCCAGGCTCAGGCCCAGACCCGGCGTGATGGGTACATGCAGTTCGAAATCGCGATAGACCAGCGGCTCACTGAGAATGTCCTCGGTCAGCAGCAGCGGACCGAACAGCTCGGTGTCCCACGCCAGTTTGTTCAGGGTGACGAAAGCATGGGCCGAGGCCATGGTGCCGATCCCGCCTTCGAGCATGGTGCCGCCGTACAGGGCGATACCGGCCGCTTCGGCGATCGAGGCGGTGCGCAACACGGCGCGCGGGCCGCCGTTCTTGGCGATCTTCAGGGCAAACACCGAGGCCGCGCCTTCGCGCGCCAGGTTGAAGGCGTCTTCCACGCACTCGATGGATTCGTCGGCCATGATCGGCGCCGGGCTCATGGCATTCAGGCGTGCCATGCCAGCGCGGTTGTTACGCGAGATCGGCTGTTCGATCAGGTCGATGCCGTTGGTTCCCAGGACCCGGCAGGCACGCAAGGCCACCGCTTCGTCCCATGCCTGGTTGACGTCGACCCTGACGCTCGCGCGATCGCCGAGGGCTTTCTTGATCGCGATCACGTGGGCCAGGTCGCGATTGACTTCGCCGGCACCGATTTTCAGTTTGAAGATGCGATGGCGGCGCAGGTCGAGCATTTTTTCCGCTTCGGCGATGTCCTTCTCGGTATCGCCACTGGCCAGGGTCCAGGCCACGGGCAGCGAGTCACGCACGCGACCGCCCAGCAATTCGCTGACTGGCAGGCCAAGGCGCTTGCCCTGGGCGTCGAGCAGCGCGGTTTCCAGGCCGGATTTGGCGAAGGTGTTGCCACGGATACTGCGCTCCAGGCGCAACATCGCCGCGTTGACATTGGCGCTGTCCTGGCCGATCAACAGCGGTGCGAAGTGCTTGTCGATGTTGGTCTTGATGCTGTCGGGGCTTTCGTTGCCATAGGCCAGGCCACCAATGGTGGTGGATTCGCCGATACCTTCGATGCCATCGGCGCAGCGCACGCGAATGACCACCAGGGTCTGGTTCTGCATGGTGTGCATCGCCAGCTTGTGCGGGCGGATGGTCGGCAGATCGACGATAATCGTCTCGATCGATTCAATGGCTGTAGCAAGCATTTCGATACCCGTCAGGTTCTTGAAGTTCTGGGTCCGATTCTCATACGGCTTTTTCCGGGCGGCCAATATAGAATTGGTCTGGTTTGATACCTTGAAGGTATGCAACCACTGAAGATCCGGAGGCTCCATGGAACTGCGTCACCTACGTTACTTTCAGGTGTTGGCTCAAACCCTCAATTTCACCCGCGCCGCTGAACGGCTGCACATCGCCCAGCCGCCCTTGAGCCGGCAGATCCAGCAACTGGAGGATGAACTGGGGGTGATGCTGCTCGAGCGTGGCCGGCCGCTGAGGCTGACCGACGCCGGACGGTTTTTCCATGAGCACTCGACCGCCCTGCTCGACCAGTTGCACAAGGTCTGCGACAACACGCGGCGCATTGGCCTGGGGGAGAAGACCTGGCTGGGGATCGGCTTTGCGCCATCGACGCTGTACGGCGTACTGCCGCAACTGATTCGCCGCTTGCGCAGCGGAGAACCGCTGGAGCTGGAACTCGGGCTGTCGGAGATGACCACGTTGCAGCAGGTCCAGGCGCTCAAGGCGGGGCGCATCGATGTCGGCTTCGGTCGCATTCGCATCGACGATCCGGCCATCATCCAGAGCGTGCTCACCGAAGACCGTCTGGTGGCTGCCCTCCCCGCCGGGCACCCGCTGCTGGCTGGCCCCGTGAGCCTGCGCGACCTGGCCCGGGAGCCCTTCGTGCTGTACCCCGGCAACCCGCGCCCCAGCTATGCCGACCACGTGATCGCGCTGTTCGAATCCTATGGGGTGAGCATCCATGTGGCGCAATGGACCAATGAGCTGCAAACGGCGATCGGGTTGGTGGGAGCCGGGATCGGGATCACGCTGGTGCCAGCCTCGGTGCAGTTGGTGCACCGCGACGACATCGGTTTCACCCCGCTGCTGGAAGACAACGCCACCTCGCCGATCATTCTCAGCCGGCGGGTGGGCGACGTGTCACCAGGGTTGAATCATTGCTTGCGGGTGATCGACGACCTGTTGCCTCAGACAATCACGCCCTTGTAGCGCCGAGCCTCAACCGGCAAAAGCCCGGCGCCCGGCGCTGATCTCGGTGCGCAATTCAGCAATAAAGTCGGAAATGGTCCGTACGCTGGTCAACCGCTCGGTCGAAACACCGGCGATCATCAACTTGACTTGCCCGCTGGCGGGCTCAAAGACCTCGATGCGCAGCAGCCCGCCGCTCTCCGTGCACTCGCAAGCCAGGGGCTCGAAACCGGACTCTACGATGTTGCAAAGCACTGAAATGGGAACCATGGCCGATGCCTCCGTGGCAATTGATCGAAACGGACCCAATGAGAATAGAGGCGATTCTCCGATTCTGCTGCAGTGATTAATGTTATCTGCTTCTCATTTTCCAGCCTTTGTTCAATGGCTGTTGTCTTTCCAGATCCAGTTCCAGATGCCCGGCAGTTGCGCCGGCTGTGAACTGTCGCGCAGCGTACGCGCCATGGCGGCCCGTTGCAGCGCGGCGGTGTCGTCGTAAAACGGCACAGGAGCGGTGCTCACACCCGTCGCCCGGGCACTGTCGAGCAGGATCTGCAGGTATTCGCGGGTATGCCGGGCGGTATAGCGATTGAGGTCGTGGAAGGTCACCACCACCGGAATCACCCCGTCCACCACCGGCAGCTCGCCGCGGGCAATGCGCTCGCGCACTTCGGACAGCGAACGCAGCATGTGGGCGCGGCGCCGGGGGCTGGCGTTGAAGCCCCAGATCTTGCCGTCGTTGGCGCTCAGGTCGGTCAGCAGCACATGCAGGCCATGCTGCTGGTACGCGGCGAACGTGCGTTTGTCATAGCTCCAGAATGGCGGACGCAACAGGGTCGGCGGCGCACCTGTGATCGCGGCGATGTCGGCACAACCCTCGGTGAGCGCCTGCTCCAGCGCCTGATCGTCGAGCGAACGGTGATTGGTGTGCGAAGGCGTGGCCGTGTGGAAGGCCAGGATATGCCCGGCATCGCGTTCGCGATGCATGACCGCCCGCCCGATATCACTGTTGCCGGCCCGTGGGGCGCGGGTCTGGACGAAAAACACCGCCTTGATGCCCGGTTGCAGCGCATTGATCGCCAGGCTGTCGAGCACGGTCTCGGTCGGGTTCCAGAAACTCGAGGCGCTGGGGCCATCGTCGAACGTCAGCAAAAAGCGGATCGGTGGTTGCGTGCGCAAAGCCTGTTCGGTTTGCGGCGTCATTTCAATGGGCGCGGCGATACAACCCAGCAGGCCGACTGCCAGGGCGCACACCGATAGAACCTTGAACAACTGTTTCATGTTTCGCCTTGGGGTAGCCCCTTTCAACCTTCGCCGGCCCGCACAGAGCGGCGGGCCGAGGTTGGATAAGGTACACAGTGTTTGGTTCCGGCGCTCGCCCGGGTGTTGGCTCAGTTCGCCAGGGCCTGATGGAACGAATGATCGATGATCGGTGCGCTGGCCAGCTCTGCGGTGATCCGACTTGCCACCTCTGCATCATTTCAAACATCTATGCTCAACAAGCCAGCAGGAGGGTTCGATCGATGTGTGGACGATTGTCGCAATACCGGGGCATCCATGACTTCGTGGCGGTGTTGAGCATTCCCGATGCCTTGCTCAACCAGGTCGGCGATCAGCCGCTGGGGCGCTACAACGCCGCGCCCACCACCCAGCTCGCGCTGTTGCACCTGGAGAATGACGGCCTGCACGCCGACACGCAGCGCTGGGGCTGGCGCCCGCACTGGGCGAAGGATCGCGCGGCGCCGATCAATGCCCGGGTCGAGAAAGTCGCCCACGGCCCGTTCTTTCGCGCGATCTGGCCCCATCGTGCCATCTGCCCGGTCGACAACTGGTTCGAATGGGTCGATGCCGGGGACGGCACGAGGCGGCCCTGGCTGATTCGTCGGCGCGACCAAGGGCCGATCTTCTGTGCGGCGATCGGGCAATTCCCGGAGGGCGGTGCAGCGCCCAGGGCCGACGATGGCTTTGTCATCATCACCGCCGATAGCGCGGGCGGCATGCTGGACGTCCATGACCGCCGACCGGTGGTGTTCAACGCAGATCTGGCACGGGAATGGCTGGACCCGGCGACGCCCAGGGAACGTGCCGAACAGATGGCGCTTCTACAGGGGGAAGACAGTGATGCTTTTGAGTGGTACAGGGTCGACAAGGCCGTAGGGAACGTCAGGAATCAGGGGCCTGGGTTGATTGATGTTTTGAAGGAATAATCACCTGTAGAAACATGGCACTTTGATACTTCCACCGCTTGTCAGACAACTACAGGCGCTTACATACATTTGTTAACACTGCCGCTAGGATTCGCGCCGCATTTCCGAGTGGCATACCAGATTGACCAAAGAGTCAACAATTAAGGAAATCCCATACACCAAGCCTTGCAGAGAATTCAATTGCGCGACGATTTTACAAGTAATCAAGTCGCGAGTCTGGCGTGCATTTATCTTACAAAGACTGAGCACTACCAACTCGACTGTTTCATCGGCCAGTACATACAAACCCGTAACTTACTTTCAATCCCCAATATCAAAGAGATCCTGAGTTCAATCCTCGAGAGCTATCCGGGAAAGCCCCCGGTGATGGTCAACGAACTGAACGCCTGGATCGACAAGAACCTGGGTTATCGAGCCACGCACCCCGAGTACCCACCGTTGCTGGAATAATCTCAACCGATTTGCCACCGTAGGAGCGAGCTTGCTCGCGAGGGTCGTCAACGATGACGCGGGGTACCAGATGCCCCACGGCGTCATCGAGTTTTTCGCGAGCAAGCTCGCTCCTACAGCAGTTACGATGTTCGCAGGTCGCTCAGAACTTGCGGTCAGGTTCCGACAATTCCTTGCCATCGTCGGGATGTTTCCAGTCCGGTGTCGAACGCTTCTGCTGTTCGATTTCTTCTTCCGTCGGTTCATCCTCGTCTACGTCCGAATCCGGTTGTTTTTGCTCTGTTGCCATGTGCTCACCTCTCTTCCTGAAAAGGGATTGGTCATCAACTTCAAGCGTAGAACAATTTCGTGTACCCGGCTCACTGCCACCAGCGCAGCAAAAAGAAAAAGCCCATGCTCAACAGCATGCTGAGCAAGGTGTTGCGGGTGTACAGCACCAGGCCGACGGCCACCAGCGAGCTGATCAGGTAGGGGTTGTCCCATTGCAGGTTCAGTTGCTTGTCCGGCATGAACACGATAGGGCCGCAGATCGCGGTCAACATGCCAGGCACGGCGAAGCCGAGGAACTGCCGGGCATTGCTGCTCAGACGCACCGGCAGGCGCGGTTCGAGGAACACATAGCGGTTGAGAAACACCAGCACGCCCATGCCGATAATCACTGCCCAGACCATCATGTGCGCGCTCCCTGGAATTTGTTGCAGATAAAACCGGCGGTCATGCCTGCCAGTCCCGACAGCACCAGGGCCGAGCCCCATTGCCAGTAGCTGAACAGTACCGAGCAAAACAGCGCGACCGCGACACAGACCACAGTTGGCACGTTGCGCACCACCGGGGTGATCAGGGCGATGAAGGTGGCCGCGATGGAGAAGTCCAGCCCCAGGTGCTCCAGGCCCGGGATGCTGCTGCCCAGCACGATGCCCGCCAGGGTGAAGAGGTTCCAGGCAATGTAGAACGTCAGGCCCACACCCAGCGCGTACCAGCGATTGAACTGCTGCCTGTCGTGCTGGCTGACCAGGGCGAACAGTTCATCGGTGAGCAAAAAGCCCAGGCCCGCGCGCCAGCGCCCCGGCAACGGCGAGATCACCGAACGCAGGCTCATGCCGTAGAGCAGATGCTGGGAGGTGAGCAGCAAGGTGGTCAGCAGGATCGAAAAGATCCCCGCCCCGCCCTTGAGCATGCCGATGGCGACCAATTGCGCGGCGCCGGCAAACACGATGCTCGACAAGCCCTGGCCTTGCAGCGGTGTGAGATTGGCTTCGATGGCCATGGAACCGGCGAGCAGGCCCCAGGGCGCCGTCGCCAGGGATAACGGCATGATCGCCACGGCGCCACGCAGGAATGCGCTGCGCGGCATGAGTGAGTTGGACATAACGCTCTGCAACCAGGGAAAGACCCGAGACTTTGCCAGCACTCACGGCTGATGGCTTGAACAATCTTGCGCACTTGTGCTGGTTGCAGTGCGGTTGTGGTGCCCAACATGACGACGTTGCATTTTCCTGATTGACAAACTACCCGCCGGCTTTTAAAACTGGGCGCCTCATTCAGGGTGTAAACAAAGATGTCCGCAACCTTCAATCTCGACGCGTGTGTCATTGGCTTGACTGCCAAGGCCCAGGCTCGTGTTGCGCGCACCCTCAAATCGAAGAAACAGTCGCTCATGTGACCGGGGCGCGCTGTCCCGTCAGATGAGCTGACAGGACATTGAGCGCGACGGACCACCCTCCCCTTGCTTACTTCCTCCTGCGCTTCTGACGGTGACGACATCGGTCAACCATCAGGAGAAAGTGCATGTCATCGTTTCAAGGTATCTGGGTTCCCCTCGTCACGCCGTTCCACAATGGCGCCATCGATTTCATCGGCTTGCGCCGGCTGGTCAGTCATCTGCTGGAAAGCGGCGTCGACGGTCTGATTGTCTGTGGCACCACTGGCGAGCCGGCGGCGATGAGCAAGCACGAGCAGTTGGCGGTGCTCGATGCGGTGCTGGAACAAGTGCCTGCCCAACAGGTCGCCATGGGCCTGGCCGGCAACAACCTGATCGAGCTGCTGCACTTTCAGGCCGAGATTCTCAAGCGCCCGGTGGCCGGCCTGCTGGTGCCGCCGCCGTATTACATCCGGCCGTCCCAGGCCGGGCTCGAAGCCTTTTTCCAGACGGTCGCCGACGCCTCCAGCGTGCCGCTGATCCTGTACGACATTCCCTACCGCACCGGTGTGACCTTCGACCAGGCCACCTTGCTCAACATTGTCGCCCACGAGCGAATCGTCGCGATCAAGGACTGTGGCGGCAACCTCGGTAACACCCTGGCATTGCTGGCCAGCGGCAAGGTCGACGTGCTGTGCGGTGAAGACAACCAGATCTTCAATGCCCTGTGCCTGGGCGCCAAGGGCGCGATTGCCGCGTCGGCGCACGTCCACCCCGAGCGCTTCGTGGCGTTGTACCGACAGATTCGCGACCACCAACTGGCGGCCGGCCGTGCCACGTTCTTCCAGCTGCTGCCGCTGATCCAGAGCTTGTTTATCGAACCCAACCCCGCACCGGTGAAAACCGCGCTGGCCCTGCAAGGCTTGATCGGCGATGAGCTACGCGCACCGATGCAACGCAGCAGCGCTGCCATGGGCACGCGTTTAAAAAAGGTGCTCAGCGCGCTGGGCAGCGACAATCGATAGAACGCCCGGCAGCCGCCCGAGTACCATGCAACGATTGGACTGACGCGCCAGGGGGGGGTCGACATGCTCTATCGAATCGCCGCCGATGGCCTGGTGCTGTTGCACCTGGCGTTCATTGTGTTCGTGGTGGGCGGCGGGCTGCTGGTCCTCAAATGGCCGCGCGTGATGCCGTGGCACCTGCCCGCCGCCATTTGGGGCGTGGCGGTGGAGGTTTTCCACCTGCCCTGCCCGCTGACACGCTGGGAAAACAGCATGCGCCAGGCCGCAGGGCAAAGCGGCTACGGCGCGGGTTTCATCGAACATTACGTGTGGCCGATCATTTACCCGGCAGGGCTGACACCGGCCATCCAGTTGGGACTGGGCGCTGTGGTACTGCTGGTGAACGTACTGGTCTATCTGCGATTGTTCCGGCACAGAAAACGCCAACGACTATTGTAACTCCCGTCAAACCGAGGACTCGGCCCATGCTGTCGACTGACGACCTGACGCTGCTGCAGGCGATCCGCGAAACCGGCAGCCTGTCGCGGGCCGCGGCCTACCTCGGCAAGGCGCCCTCTACGGTGTCCTATGCCGCGCGGCAACTGGAAGAACGCTTCGATGCCTTGCTGTTCGATCGCCGGCGCTACCGCCTGCAACTCACCCCGGCCGGTGAATTATTGGTCAACGAAGCGGCCCGACTGCTGCAAGACGTCTCGCGCCTGACCCAGCGGGTGCAGCAAGTGGCCAGTGGCTGGGAGAGTCGACTGTGGATCGTCACCGATGAACTACTGGAGTTCGAGACACTGATCCCGGTCATCCACGAATTCGATGCACTGGGTTCCGGCGTACCGCTGCGCATCACCCAGGAAGTGCTCCGGGGTGTCTGGGAGGCCCTGCGTGAAGGCCGCGCGGACCTGATCATCGGCGCCACCAACGAACCGCCGGCCATCGCATCCCTGCGCTGGATGCAACTGGGGGAAATGGAATGGGTGTTCGCCGTCTCGCCCAGGCACCCGCTGGCCAAGGCCAGGGAACCGATCAGCCGCGCCGAGGTGGCGCAGCACCGGGCGATTGTCGTGGCCGACTCGTCGCGGGCCAGCGAAGGCAGTACCTACGGCGTCTCGGGGGGCCAGTCGGTGCTGGCCGTGCCGAGCATGCGCGCGAAAATCCTCGCCCAGTGCGACAGCCTCGGTGTGGGCTGGCTGCCCAGGCACCGGGTCGGCTCGTTACTGCGCAATGGCTCGCTGGTTGAAAAGCAGATGGCAGACCCGCGCGAACCGAACATCCTGTATGCCGGCTGGCGCGGCGATCACGACGGGCGGGCGCTGGGCTGGTGGCTGGAAAAGCTCAAGCAATCGTACCTTTGCACCCGACTGGTACAAGGCAACGACCGCTTTGCCTGAACCTCAGTTGGCGATCACGCTCATGTTCCGTCCGCTGGCCTTGGCCACGTACAGAGCCTTGTCGGCCGCCTCGATCAGCTCGCCGGTCTGGGCTTGTGACGCCGGATCGTAGCCGCAAACCCCCACGCTGACCGTGACCTTGCCATCAGGGCTTTCACTGTGCGGCAAGCCGGAGGCCTGCACCGCATGACGGATTTTCTCCGCCAGCAGGAATGCGCCAACGTAGTCAGTCCCCGGCAGCACCACGGCAAATTCCTCGCCGCCAAAGCGCGCAGCCATATCGCCCGGGCGCTTGATGTGCTCGGTAATGATCGCACCGATCTTGCGCAGACACTCATCGCCGGCCAAGTGGCCATAGCGATCGTTGAACGGCTTGAAATGATCGACATCGATCATCAGCAGGGCCAACCCCGTGACGTTGTGTCGGGCGCGGCTCATTTCCGCCTGGATGAACAGGTCGAACTGGCGTCGGTTGGCCAGGCCCGTGAGCGCGTCCTCCAGTGCCAGCAATTCAAGGTTGCGATTGAGCTCAAGCAGCCTCTCCTGGGTACCGAGCAAATCCCCCTGGATGCGGTCCTGCTTCTTCATCAACCTGATAAGGCGATAGCCGAGCGCCCCCAGTACCCCGAGCAGCAGCGCGACGATACCCGCACTGAGCAAGGACTGCTGGCGCCAGCCGGCCAGCACCTCATCCTTGTTGAGCGCGGCAAAGACGATCAGCGGGTAACCCTCGACCCGGCGAAAACCCACGACCCGTTCCACGCCATCCATGATCGAGCGGACGGTTGCCGTCCCCGAACTGCCCTGGGGCAAAAGTCGGGTGAACAGCGGGCTCCTGGCCAGGCTGGTACCGATGTCCGCTTCGTGAAACGGCCGACGGACGATGATGCTGGCATCGTCGGCGATCAGGTTGATCACGCCGTTCTCGCCCATGTCGATGCCATCGTAAAGCTGCAGGAAATGGCTGAGGTAGAGGGTGGCAAGGGCCACGCCGGCGAAACGGCCATCCGGATAATTGATCCGCCGTGACACCGTCATGATCCATTCGCCGCTGGAACGGCTCTTGATCGAAGGGCCAATGTGCGGTCCGCGGTCCGGATGATCGCGGTGATAAATGAAATACTCTCGGTCGGAATTGTTGGCGCCCCCCACCTCGGCACCATTGGAGTTGGCGATCCATTTGCCGGTTTCGTCATAGACGAACAGCCCGTGGAGCTGGCGCAACTCACTGCGCTGGGCGCGGAGCAAGCGTTGCAGGCGATCGAGCCGACCCTGTTCGATTCCGTCGTTCTCCAGGCGATCGACCAGGGTGAACAGCAGCGTGTCGGCTTGCTTGATCGCCGCCTGGGCCTGCGAGGCCAGGGTCTGCGCAAGGTTGGACATCGCCACTTCCTTGTCATGCAGATGGTACTGGCGCGAGTTCCAGGTTTCCCAGCTCACGATCACCACCATCGACAGGCAGACGGCAATCATCAGCGTCACGGCCGATCGAGTCTTGAGCCTTGCGATACCGTACCGGTTTTTTTCGATACGCCCGTTAGTGGATGGATGCCTCATGACGTTCGCTCCTTGAATCGAATATAAAGGCCTTGCTTTCTCCATTGCTTATCGCGCTGCGCCCTTTAAAGCGTCCAGCCAGGCTGGGTCAAGTCGCGTCTGCCGGGTATCGATACCCAGCGCTTCCATTCTCGCTTGATGCTCCTGCATATCCCGGTGTAATTGCGCATCATCGCTGGAGTTACCGTCCAGTTGATGCATCTGGCTCAATCCCAGGTGATAGAAGCGCAGAAGCCTCATGGCGTCCGGGTCTCCCGCCTCCACGGCAGCCTTGAGGTGGTGCATGACGTTGGTGATGCTCATCAGGCTGCGCTTGAGCTGCCAGCTGTAGACCGCCGGCGCCATCCACGCCTGGTGCCAGAACACCTTGCGCATCAATCCGGCCATGATCAATACCGCGGCGAACACCCCGCCGATGTTGAAGCGCAGATTGTCCCCTCCGGGCTCGCCGAACAAGGTCACCGCCGCGGTGGACAGGGCCATCGCCAGCGCCAGGAAGATCAGCGCGATCATCACCGTGCTGCGCCGCGTCCGCTGCCGATAGTCGTCGGCGTTCATCGGCTGGATTTCGAACATGACGTCGGGATTCCTTTGCTTCAATGGTAAAAAAGGTCACAGGTTAAAAAGACCGCGGGCCATTATCGCCTCTGCGACGGATTTAGCTATGCTGGGGCTCCTTTTCATCTATACATCATCAAAAGGAGGACGTGGCGAGACCGCGCAGTTCGTGCCATCTTCTTTCATGGATACTCTCTATTCGGATGCCATTCGTTGTTTGCGCGTGAATGGCATCGTTTTAAGGATCATTGAATGACCCAACGACAAGTAATCAATGCTTCGGTCAGCCCGAAAGGCAGCCTGGAAACACTCTCTCAACGGGAAGTCCAGCAACTGAGCGAAGCCGGATCCGGCAGCACCTACGACATCTTCCGCCAATGCGCCCTGGCCATCCTCAACACCGGCGCCCACGTCGATAACGCCAAGACCATCCTCGAAGCCTACAAGGACTTCGAAATCCGCATCCACCAGCAAGACCGCGGCGTACGCCTGGAACTGCTGAACGCCCCGGCCGACGCCTTCGTCGACGGCGAAATGATTGCCAGTACCCGTGAGATGTTGTTCAGCGCCCTGCGCGACATCGTCTACACCGAAAACGAACTCGACAGCCAACGCATCGACCTGAGCACCTCCCAGGGCATCAGCGATTATGTCTTCCACCTGCTGCGCAACGCCCGCACCCTGCGCCCCGGCGTCGAGCCGAAGATCGTTGTGTGCTGGGGCGGCCACTCGATCAACACCGAAGAATACAAATACACCAAGAAGGTCGGCCACGAACTGGGCCTGCGCAGCCTGGACGTCTGCACAGGTTGCGGCCCTGGCGTGATGAAAGGCCCGATGAAGGGCGCCACCATCGCCCATGCCAAGCAGCGTATCCACGGTGGGCGCTACCTTGGCCTGACTGAACCGGGGATCATCGCCGCCGAAGCGCCGAACCCGATCGTCAACGAACTGGTGATCCTGCCCGACATCGAGAAGCGCCTGGAAGCCTTCGTTCGCGTCGGCCACGGCATCATCATTTTCCCCGGCGGCGCCGGTACCGCCGAAGAGTTCCTCTACCTGCTCGGCATCCTGATGCACCCGGACAACGAAGGCCTGCCCTTCCCGGTCATCCTCACCGGACCGAAACATGCCGCGCCCTACCTCGAACAGCTTGACGCGTTCGTCGGCGCCACCTTGGGCGAAGCCGCCAAGAAGCATTACCAGATCATCATCGACAACCCGGCAGAAGTCGCCCGGCAGATGACCCAGGGCCTCAAGGCAGTCAAACAGTTCCGCCGCGAACGCAACGACGCGTTCCATTTCAACTGGCTGCTGAAGATCGACGAAGGTTTCCAGCGTCCGTTCGACCCGACCCACGAAAACATGGCCAACCTCAAGCTGAGCCGCGACCTGCCGGCCCACGAACTGGCCGCCAACCTGCGCCGTGCGTTCTCCGGCATCGTCGCCGGCAACGTCAAGGACAAGGGCATCCGCCTGATCGAAAAACACGGGCCATACCAGATCCGCGGCGATGCGGCCGTCATGCAACCGTTGGATCAACTGCTCAAGGCCTTCGTCGCCCAGCACCGGATGAAACTGCCGGGTGGCGCGGCTTATGTGCCGTGTTATCGAGTGGTTGCGTGATCAAGTTGCTGTAAATTGTTGAACGCGAGCCGAAGCCAAATGCTTCGGCTTGTTGTTTCCAGGGATACACAAATCTGTAGGAGCCGGCTTGCTGGCCATTGCGATGGTGAAACTGATGCCGCCTTCGCTGGCAAGCCAGCTCCTACAGAATGTATGGTTGGCTTTGAGGCAGATACAAGAGGATCGACCGATGGACCACGTCAACCACATCCTGGTCGTCGATGACGACCGTGAAATTCGCGAGCTGGTCGGCAACTACCTGAAAAAAAACGGCCTGCGCAGCACCGTGGTTCCCGACGGCCGGCACATGCGCAGCTTCCTCGAATCCAACCAGGTCGACCTGATCGTGCTCGACATCATGCTCCCCGGCGACGACGGCCTGGTCCTGTGCCGTGAACTACGTGCGGGCAAGCACAAAGCCACGCCGATCCTGATGCTCACTGCACGCAACGACGAAACCGATCGTATCCTCGGCCTGGAAATGGGCGCCGACGACTACCTGACCAAGCCCTTCGCCGCCCGCGAACTGCTGGCGCGAATCAACGCCGTACTGCGTCGCACGCGCATGCTCCCACCCAACCTGCTGATCAGTGAAAGCGGCCGGATGCTCGGCTTCGGCCGCTGGCGCCTGGACACCACCGCCCGTCATCTGCTGGACGAAGACGACACCCTGGTGGCCCTCAGTGGCGCCGAATACCGGCTGCTACGGGTATTCCTCGATCACCCGCAGCGGGTGCTCAGTCGCGACCAGTTGCTCAACCTGACCCAGGGCCGCGACGCCGACCTGTTCGACCGCTCGATCGACTTGCTGGTCAGCCGCCTGCGCCAACGGCTCAAGGATGACTCCCGGGAACCGACCTACATCAAGACCGTGCGCAGCGAGGGTTATGTGTTCTCCTACCCGGTGCAGATGCTCGACGCACAGGCTTGAATCGTCGTATCCCGCGCCCACAGATCAACGCGCTCGATAACGACTATGCGCAGTGGTGTTTTTTCATCACGGTGCTCCAGCACTACAGTGGCCACATCTTCTTCCCACGCTCTGGAGCAACATCATGAAAAGCATCATCGGTATCGGCTTCGCTCTTGCAGTTCTTGGCAGCACTTGCGCCATCGCCGCCCCACACACCACTGCACCCATGGTTGCCGCTGTGAAGGTCAGCCAACCGGCCACCCTGAACATGAACACCGTCAGTGATGACCACAAGGACAGCCAGGCGAGCAAACTCTACGTCGCGGAAAATCGTCCGGAGTTCGGTTCCAAATATCAGCGCTATTGATCAACGGCCTTGGGCTGTTTGAAAAAAGAAACCCCGCCAAATGCGGGGTTTCTTTCATTTGAGCACTAAGGCGTTACCAGCCGCGCAGCCAACGCCTTGGCCTGACTGGCCACGTCCGTCACGGCGGTGCTCTCCCACCACATCCCGCGCAATGGCGGCCCCATGGCAAACAATCGGCTGGCAGCCTGGCCATCGGCACTCAACACCGCGCCGTCGACCTCTGCGGCAATGCCCAGTGCCAGGTGTCCCGGCCGGATAAGCCCGCGCGCCAGCAATTGCCGGGGCAACGGGCGAGCTACCCGGCGCCAGTCATATTCGATGCCACTGGAATTGATCAGCGCCGCGCCACTGACCACCACCGTTTGCGCTTCACCCCGACGGCGGATACGGATGCTCACTCCATTGCCCGAAGTGGGTTGCAGCCCTTTGAACGACGCCGCCTGAATCCGCAACCGCCCTTCCCCGTGCAAACGCTCCACCAACTCGGCGCTCAACGGCGGCGAGCGATGGTGATGACTTTCCCACCACGGCCGAACATGCCTGACGAACTGACGGCGTTGCACGTCGGTGGCCTGATTCCACAAGCGCCCGATGTGCGCCCGCACCGTGTCCAGCGGCGCTTGCCAGTCGATCCCCTGGGCAATGGCCACGCGGCAATGCCGGCGCAGTTCACGTACCAGCTGTCGCGGCGTGCGTATGCTGTGATCCTCGGCCAGAAAATCGACCCACGCTGGTGGCTGCCGCCGCACATGGGGCAGCAGGCCGTGACGGGAAAACACTTCGATCGGCCCGCGATGCCCGGCCTGCTCCAGTGACACCACGGCATCGACCATGGTCAGGCCCGAGCCGATGATCAGCACCGTCGACTGCGGATCGAGTTGCTGCATCGCCGCCACATCCCAAGGGTCAAGCGCCGCCGCGTTCAAGCCGCTGGACTCAGTCTGGGGCGTGCGCGCGGCCGGGAACATCCCCGTAGCGAGCACCGCGAAGGAACCCTGCAGGTGCTGGCCCTCGCTCAAGGTCAAGTGCACCGACTGCGCATCGGTTTGCAGATCAACCACCTCGGCCTGCACATGCTCGACCGTTGAGCCGTTCAACGCCCCCACCGCTTGCGCCTCGGCAAGACGCTGCTGCACGTACAGGCCGAAAATCCCCCGTGGCGGGAACAGCTCGCTGATCGGTACAGGCTGCTCATCCGACTCCGGCCAACCGCCGGCCGCAATGTAGTCGGTGAGCCATTGGGTCAGGTCATCGGCATTGTCCGGATCGACGCTCATGCGCGCCGCGTTGCCATTGAGCGTATGCCCCAGCTCCACAGCGCTATAGGCTTCGCCGCGCCCCAGTTCGGCGCGCGGCTCGATGACCAGCACCCGGCGCTTGCCCGGCAGACGCAACAATTGCGCCGCCAGCATCGTGCCGCTGAGGCCGCCGCCGATGATCAGGATGTCCGCGTGACGGATGGCGTCGGTCGCCTGCCCGTTTCGGGTTTCACTCATGCCGTTCTCACTGATCAGTGTTTATCCTCGACGATAATAGGCGCCGAACCCATGGAAGTTTCATCGAGCAGTACCAAAGTAGGATACGTCGCTCGAGATCATGGGAGGGCCCTTGCCGGCGGCGTCCAGGGATCAGCCGCTCACGATCGGAATTTCACGGGCCATCAAACGGCACTCCGAAAGCCTGGTGGACAGGTACCCAGAGCATTGCAGGAGTCATGCCTGAATATAATTTATATATTTTTCAACAGGTTAATAGACAATCAAAGAAACCTTTACAGCTTTGAAACAGCAAACTGTCGATCCGCTGTTGATGGGCCAACAGTCAAATCACCACGTTGCGCACGAACCGTACCGCCACCGGCCCATCGTTGCGATAGG
Source organism: Pseudomonas serbica (assembly GCF_028823535.1). GTDB lineage: Bacteria > Pseudomonadota > Gammaproteobacteria > Pseudomonadales > Pseudomonadaceae > Aquipseudomonas > Aquipseudomonas serbica. Next base: position 53,112 of record NZ_JAQIYM010000018.1, read on the forward strand.
AGTGAGGCTGGTTGCTGGCAAACATGAAGAACTCGCCGGCACTGATGGTGTGCGGCACATCGCCGACCATCACCGTCAGGCAGCCTTCGAAGACGTAGAACTGTTCGCTCCAGCCGTCGGCATCCGGCTCCGACGGGTAGTGCTCGCCTGGTTCGAGGCGCCATTCCCAGAGTTCGACTTCCCGGGTGGCGTTGGCTTTGGCCAGCAGCACCGCCTTGCTGCCGGGGATGGTACCGGCCCAGGCCAGCTCGTTGATGCGGCTATGGTCGCGCACATCGGGGGCCTGGATCAGGTCGCTGAAGGCCACGTCCAGTGCTTCGGCGACCCGGTCGAGGGTCGTCAGGCTGACATTCTTTTCACCGGCCTCGATGGCCACCAGCATCCGGCGACTGACCCCGGATTTTTCCGCCAACGCGGTCTGGCTCATGTCGGCGGCATGGCGCAACCGACGAATGTTCTGACTGACGTGCTGCAGGACCGAAGCCCGGGGCGAGGAATCTTTGTGCACTATATTGCTCACTCGGTGGTGTTGCGCAGTATACTGCCCAACTTGCGACGCATTGTGCGTCCCCCTCAAACAGTGTGCAAGATCATGACGTCGGCGAACTCCTCCCAGGCTTCCTCCCGTTTCCTGCGGCTCAGCAAGGCCGAGTGCGTGCTGGTGCTGATCACCATGGTCTGGGGCGGCACCTTTTTGCTGGTCCAGCATGCGATGACCGTCAGCGGCCCGATGTTTTTCGTCGGCCTGCGCTTTGCCGCCGCCGCCGCCATCGTCGCCCTGTTCTCCTGGCGCAGCCTGCGCCAATTGACCTTGTTCGAGCTCAAGGCCGGGTCCTTTATCGGCGTGGCGATCATGCTCGGTTACGGCTTGCAGACGGTGGGGTTGCAGACCATTCCCAGCAGCCAGTCGGCCTTCATCACCGCGTTGTACGTGCCCTTCGTGCCGCTGCTGCAATGGCTGGTGCTGGGACGTCGCCCGGGGCTGATGCCAAGCATTGGCATCATGCTGGCCTTTACCGGGTTGATGTTGCTGTCGGGGCCATCCGGTGCGGCATTGAACTTCAGCCCTGGTGAAATCGCCACGTTGATCAGCGCCATTGCCATTGCGGCAGAGATCATCCTGATCAGCAACTTTGCAGGTCAGGTCGATGTGAAACGGGTCACCGTGGTGCAATTGGCCGTAACGTCGCTGCTGTCGTTCCTGATGGTGGTGCCGACCCAGGAACATATTCCGGATTTTTCCTGGCTGCTGCTGTGCAGTGCATTGGGCTTGGGCGCGGCGAGCGCGGCGATCCAGGTGGCGATGAACTGGGCACAGAAGAGTGTTTCGCCGACCCGGGCGACCTTGATTTATGCCGGTGAGCCCGTGTGGGCCGGGATTGTCGGGCGGATCGCCGGGGAGCGGCTGCCGGCCATTGCGTTGCTCGGGGCCGGGTTGATCGTGGCGGCGGTGATTGTCAGTGAGTTGAAGACCAAAGGTAAGGCTGCTGCGGTTGAGGAAGAGTTGGAGCGGGAAACCCAGGGTTGAGCCGCAATATTTGCGACGTTTAATAAACAGCTTTCGCGAGCAGGCTCGCTCCCCCAGTTGGAATGCATTCCCCTGTGGGAGCGAGCCTGCTCGCGAAGGGGCCGGCACAGGCTAAATCCATATCCCTGAAAAAATGTGAAGCAAGACTTTTCCGTCTACCTTGTAGGATTCTGCGACAGCTTGGCGTTTGGCGATCCGGGAGCTGGCACGTATGATGCTTCATAAACTTCCGCAGATTAGAAGCCTATGTCCCTGATAGTTCTACTGCTTCTGCCTTTTTTAGGCAGCTGTCTGGCAGCGGTGCTGCCACACAACGCGCGTAATACCGAATCGCTTCTGGCGGGCCTGGTTGCCTTGATCGGCACTGTCCAGGTCGCCCTCCTGTACCCGCAAATCGCCCATGGCGGTGTGATCCGCGAAGAATTCTTCTGGCTGCCAAGCCTTGGCTTGAACTTCGTCCTGCGCATGGACGGTTTCGCCTGGCTGTTCTCGATGCTGGTGCTGGGCATCGGCACGCTGGTGTCGCTGTATGCCCGCTACTACATGTCACCGGACGATCCGGTGCCGCGGTTCTTCGCGTTTTTCCTGGCGTTCATGGGCGCCATGCTCGGGCTGGTGATCTCCGGCAACCTGATCCAGATGGTATTTTTCTGGGAGCTGACCAGCCTCTTCTCGTTCCTGTTGATCGGCTATTGGCACCACCGCGCCGACGCCCGGCGCGGCGCCTACATGGCGCTGATGGTCACCGGCGCGGGCGGCCTGTGCCTGCTGGCGGGGGTCATGCTGCTTGGCCATGTGGTCGGCAGCTATGACCTGGACAAGGTCCTGGCCGCCGGCGACATGATTCGCGCGCATGCCCTCTACCCCATCCTGCTACCCCTGATCCTGATCGGCGCCCTGAGCAAAAGTGCGCAATTCCCCTTCCACTTCTGGTTGCCCCACGCCATGGCTGCACCGACTCCGGTGTCGGCCTACCTGCACTCGGCGACCATGGTCAAGGCCGGGGTGTTCCTGCTGGCCCGGCTGTGGCCGTCGTTGTCCGGTAGCGAAGAATGGTTCTACATCGTCAGTGGCGCCGGTGCCTGCACCCTGTTGCTCGGTGCCTATTGCGCGATGTTCCAGAACGACCTCAAGGGCCTGCTGGCCTACTCGACCATCAGCCACCTGGGCCTGATCACCCTGCTGCTGGGCCTCAACAGCCCGCTGGCCGCCGTGGCGGCGGTGTTCCACATCTTCAACCATGCCACCTTCAAGGCCTCGCTGTTCATGGCCGCCGGGATCATCGACCACGAAAGCGGCACCCGCGATATTCGCCGGCTCAGTGGCCTGTTCAAGCTGATTCCGTTCACCGCCACCCTGGCCATGGTCGCCAGCGCCTCGATGGCCGGCGTGCCGCTGCTCAACGGTTTCCTGTCCAAGGAGATGTTCTTCGCCGAAACCGTGTTCATCAATGCCACGGCCTGGATTGAAGCCACCCTGCCGATCGTCGCGACCATCGCCGGGACCTTCAGCGTTGCCTACTCCCTGCGTTTTACCGTAGACGTGTTCTTCGGCCCGACCGCCACCGACCTGCCGCACACCCCGCACGAACCGCCGCGCTGGATGCGCGCGCCGGTCGAGTTGCTGGTATTCGCGTGCCTGGTGGTGGGGATCTTCCCGGCGCAAGTGGTCGGCCCGTTGCTCGCTGCCGCTGCGCAGCCGGTCGTGGGCGGTACCCTGCCGGAGTACAGCCTGGCCATCTGGCACGGCTTGAACGCGCCGATGATCATGAGCCTGATCGCCATGTCCGGCGGCATTTTGTTGTATCTCTTGCTGCGCAATCAGCTCAAGCGTGGCCGTTTCCGCTATCCACCGCTGATTGGCCGGTTCAACGGCAAGCGACTGTTCGAACGCCTGCTGGTGATCAAGATGCGCCTGGCCCGGCGTCTGGAGCGACGGGTCAGCACTCGTCGCCTGCAAACCCAATTGTTCCTGATGGTGCTCGCCGCCGTGCTGGCCGGGTTGATTCCGATGCTGCACAGCAGCCTGCAGTGGGGCGATCGGCCCAAGATCCCGGGCTCGATCGTGTTCGTCACCCTCTGGCTGCTGGCGATTGCTTGCGCCCTCGGTGCCGCGTATCAGGCCAAGTACCATCGTCTGGCCGCCCTGACCATGGTCAGCGTCTGCGGCCTGATGACCTGCGTGACCTTCGTCTGGTTCTCGGCACCGGACCTGGCGCTGACGCAACTGGTGGTCGAAGTGGTGACCACGGTGCTGATCCTGCTGGGCCTGCGCTGGCTGCCACGGCGGATAGAAGAGGTTTCGCCGCTGCCGAGCAGCCTGCGCAAGGCGCGCATCCGCCGCATCCGCGACCTGCTGCTGTCGGCCGTGGTCGGCGGCGGCATGGCATTGCTGGCCTATGCGATGCTGACGCGGCAGACACCGAACGACATTTCCTCGTTCTACCTGAGCCGCGCCCTGCCCGAAGGCGGTGGCAGCAACGTGGTCAACGTGATGCTCGTGGACTTCCGCGGCTTCGACACCCTGGGTGAAATCACCGTGCTGGTGGCGGTGGCCCTGACCGTGTTCGCCCTGCTGCGGCGTTTCCGCCCGCCCAAGGAAAGCCTGCAGTTGCCGGCCCAGCAGCGCTTGCTCGCGCCCGACGTGGTCACCGACCTGGTCAATCCGCGCCACGCCAGCGACACCGCGCTCGGCTTCATGATGGTCCCGGCGGTGCTGGTGCGCCTGTTGCTGCCGATTGCGCTGGTGGTCTCGTTCTACCTGTTCATGCGTGGCCACAACCAGCCGGGCGGCGGTTTTGTCGCCGGCCTGGTGATGTCGGTGGCATTCATCCTGCAATACATGGTCGCCGGCACCCAGTGGGTCGAAGCGCAAATGAGCTTGCGACCGCTGCGCTGGATGGGCGTCGGCCTGCTGTTCGCCACCGTCACCGGCCTCTGCGCGATGCTCGTCGGCTATCCGTTCCTGACCACCCACACCTGGCACTTCGAGTTGCCGCTGCTGGGTGACATTCACATCGCCAGCGCCTTGTTCTTCGACGTTGGCGTGTACGCCGTGGTGGTCGGTTCGACGCTGTTGATCCTCACCGCCCTCGCCCACCAATCCGTCCGGGGCCACAAGACCGCGGCCCAGCCCAAACCCGCCGTCATGAAGGAGGCTGTCTGATGGAAGAAGTCATTGCCATCGCCATCGGCGTCCTCGCCGCGTCCGGCGTCTGGCTGATCCTGCGCCCACGGACGTTCCAGGTGGTCATGGGCCTGTGCCTGCTGTCATATGGGGTCAACCTGTTCATCTTCAGCATGGGCAGCCTGTTCATCGGCAAGGAACCGATCATCAAGGACGGCGTGCCCCAGGACCTGCTGCACTACACCGACCCGTTGCCGCAAGCGCTGGTACTGACCGCGATCGTCATCAGCTTCGCCATGACTGCGCTGTTCCTGGTGGTCTTGCTGGCCTCCCGGGGCCTGACCGGCACCGACCATGTGGATGGCCGGGAGCCTAAGGAATGAATCCGTTGTCGCACCTGATCGTCGCGCCCATCCTGCTGCCGCTGCTGACCGCCGCGGTGATGCTGATGCTCGGCGAAAAACATCGCCCGCTCAAGGCGAAAATCAACCTGTTCTCCAGCCTGCTCGGGCTCGGCGTTTCCGTTGTGCTGCTGCAATGGACACAAACCACCGGCATCGCCGGCTCCATCGGCGTGTACCTGCCGGGCAACTGGCAAGTGCCGTTCGGCCTGGTGCTGGTGGTCGATCGCCTGTCGGCGCTGATGCTGGTGCTGACCGGCATCATCGGCGTTTGCGCCCTGCTGTTCGCCATGGCCCGCTGGGACAGCGCCGGTTCGAGCTTCCACGCACTGTTCCAGATCCAGTTGATGGGCTTGTATGGCGCCTTCCTCACGGCGGACCTGTTCAACCTGTTCGTGTTCTTCGAAGTGCTGCTGGCCGCGTCCTACGGCCTGATGCTGCATGGCTCGGGGCGCGCGCGGGTATCGTCGGGGCTGCATTACATCTCGATCAACCTGCTGGCCTCGACCCTGTTCCTGATCGGCGCGGCGCTGATCTACGGCGTCACCGGCACGCTGAACATGGCCGACCTGGCGCTGAAGATCCCGCTGGTGCCCGAGGCCGATCGCGGCCTGCTGCACGCGGGCGCGGGCATCCTGGCGGTGGCGTTCCTGGCCAAGGCCGGGATGTGGCCACTGAATTTCTGGCTGGTGCCGGCGTACTCCTCGGCAAGCGCGCCGGTGGCGGCGATGTTCGCGATCATGACCAAGGTCGGCATCTATACCCTGCTGCGCCTGTGGACCCTGCTGTTTTCCGGTCAGGCCGGTGCCTCGGCGTACTTCGGTGGCGACTGGCTGATCTACGGCGGCATGGCCACCATCGTCTGCGCGGCACTGGCGATCCTCGCGGCACAGCGCCTGGAGCGCATGGCCAGCCTGAGCATCCTGGTGTCGGCGGGGATCCTGCTGTCGGCCATCGGCTTCGCCCAGCCCAACTTGATCGGTGCGGCACTGTTTTATGTGATCAGCTCGACCTTGGCGCTGAGCGCGCTGTTCCTGCTGGCGGAGCTGATCGAACGTTCGCGCTCGGCCAACGAAATACCCCTGGAAGATGAAAACGAGATGCTGCCACGGCCGCTGGAATCGTTGCATCCAGTCAAGGGCATCAACCTCGACGACGACCAGAAAGCCATGGTCGGCCAAGTGATTCCCTGGACCATGGCGTTCCTCGGCCTGAGCTTTATCGCCTGCGCCCTGTTGATCATCGGCATGCCACCGCTCTCCGGGTTCATCGGCAAGCTCAGCCTGCTCAGCGCCCTGCTCAACCCGATGGGGCTGGGCAACGGCACCGAAGCGCCGGTATCGAATGCCGCGTGGGGCTTGCTGGCGTTGCTGATCCTCTCGGGACTGGCATCGCTGGTGGCCTTTTCCCGCGTGGGCATCCAGCGTTTCTGGACCCCTGCAGAACGCCCCTCGCCCGCGCTCCGGCGCCTGGAGTGCGTACCGATTTTCGCCCTGCTGGGCCTGAGCATCCTGCTGACGTTCAAGGCCGAACCGCTATTGCGCTACACACAAGCGGCCGCCAACGCCTTGAACAACCCGCAGCAATATGTGATGGCCGTGCTCGGTACCCGCGCGGTACCAGGCCCACAAGCCAAGGCGGCGTTGTTGGAGGTGCAACCATGAAGCGCCTGTTGCCTGCGCCATGGCTGTCGCTGGTCCTGTGGCTGTTGTGGCTGCTGCTGAACCTGTCGCTCAGCCCCGGCAATTTACTGCTGGGCGCCCTGCTGGGCTATTGCGCACCCTTGATGATGCGCAAGCTGCGCCCGCTACCGATCCGCATCCGCCGGCCCGGGGTGATCCTGCGCCTGTTCCTGCTGGTCGGTCGCGATGTGCTGGTGTCCAACCTGGCGGTCGCCTTTGGCGTGCTCAATGCCGGGCGCCGGCCACCGCGCTCTGCCTTCATCAAGGTGCCACTGGACCTGCGCGACGCCAACGGCCTGGCCGCGCTGTCGATGATCTGCACGGTGGTACCCGGCACGGTCTGGTCGGAACTGGCGCTGGACCGCAGCATCCTGTTGCTGCACGTCTTCGACCTGGATGACGAAGCGCTGTTCATCCAGCACTTCAAGGCGACCTACGAGCGGCCCCTGATGGAGATTTTCGAATGAGCAGTTTGCTGGCGAACGCGATTCTTCTGAGCCTGTTCCTGTTTTGCGTGGCGATGATCCTGACCCTGATCCGCCTGTTCAACGGCCCCTCGGCCCAAGACCGGGTCCTGGCCCTGGATTACCTGTACATCGTGGCGATGCTGATGATGCTGACGTTGGGCATTCGGTACGCCAGCGACACTTACTTCGAGGCAGCGTTGCTGATCGCGCTGTTCGGTTTCGTCGGCTCCTTTGCCCTGGCCAAATTCCTCCTGCGTGGCGAGGTGATCGAATGAGCACGCCATTGTCCCTATGGGTCGAAATTCCCGTGGCCATCCTGCTGGTGCTCGGCAGCCTGTTTGCGTTGGTGGGCGCCATCGGCCTGGTGCGGATGAAGGATTACTTCCAGCGCATGCACCCGCCGGCCCTGGCCTCGACCCTGGGCGCCTGGTGCGTGGCCCTGGCCTCGATCATCTTCTTTTCGGCGCTCAAGTCCGGACCGGTCCTGCATGCCTGGCTGATCCCGATCCTGCTGGCGATCACTGTGCCGGTGACTACATTGCTGTTGGCCCGGGCGGCGTTGTTTCGCAAGCGCATGGCTGGGGATGATGTGCCGGCTGAGGTATCGAGCCGGCGTATGGAAAGTGGGGGCTGATCAAAAGAACGAAAGATCAAAAGATCGTCCGAACGCGGCCCGAACCTTCGGCAGCTCCTGCAGGGGGAACGCGTATCATCAAACAACGAGGTCGAGCGTCAGCTCGCCTCGCTTTGGTTTTGATTTGGCTTTTGATCTTCCTTGCCGCCCTGTCAGGACGCCATCGCTGCGATCTAGGCCCAGGCCACCGCCAACAACCCCGCCCCCAGCAAAACACACAACGGCGAGTAGACCCAGGTATCCAGCTGCGCAAACCCCGAGCCCTTGACCTCCTTGAAAAACCCCACCAGCTCCGAATCGCCAATGGCCCGGGCGAACAGCAACAGCGCAATGGCGCTGATCACCCACTGCAACCCTTTATGATCCACCTGCGGCAGCCACCAGCCAACCCGCAAGCACACCAACAGGGCAATGACCAGCAACGCCGCCGCCACCAGCATCGTCATCCAGCCCCGTGGCTTGAAGGCCGGCTGCAACCGCGCACCACCCTCCACCGGCACCTGTGGCACCACCGCCACGGCGGCCCATTCGCCGCCAAACGCCCAATACACGTGTACCAGAGCGATCACCGCAATTACCGTCGCCAGCCATTGAGCCAACACGAAGGTCATGGTCTGCAATCCTTGAAAGGGATTTGAACAGACTCATCCTAGTTGGCTTTTTTTGCCGTGCACGCACTGATGCCAACGACCCGACCAACGAGATACATGGCCATTTGCAGCCAGTGTCTACAGGGCGGCAGACACCTTGTCCGCGACGTCTTTGGGCAACCAGGCCTTCCAGACTTCGGGATGCGCCTTCATGAACGCTTCGGCGGCCTGACGCGGTGGCGTGTGTTTTTCACTCATCTCGGCCAGCGCCCGGTTCAACGGGTCGATGGGAAAATCGACCTTGGCGAAGAACTCGGCAATCTGCGGGTATTGCTTCTGGAACGGCGTGGACACGCCGATGGACAGCTTCGATGGCAGCGAGCGGGTGGGTTGCGGGTTCGGGTTGTCGGCGTCGGTCAAGGTTTTCCAGGCTTGTGCATCGAAGGGCGGCTCCTCCAGCTGGATCAGCTTGAAGCGACCGAGCAGCGGCGTGGGCGACCAGTAATAGAACAGCACTGGTTTGCCACGGCGAATCGACGAGCTGATCTCCGCATCAAGCGCCGCTCCCGAACCGCTGCGGAAATTCACATAGCTGTCATCGAGACCATAGGCCTTGAGCTTCTGCTTGTTGACCACTTCCGAGGTCCAGCCGATGGGGCTGTTGAGGAAGCGCCCCTTGCTCGGGGCTTCAGGGTCCTTGAACACGTCCTTGTACTTGGGCAGGTCGGTGACACTGCGCAAGTCCGGCGCCATCGCCTTGATGCCCTTGGCCGGGTCGCCCTTGATCACATACTCCGGCACCCACCAGCCTTCGGTGGCGCCCTTGACCGTATCGCCCAGGCTCGCGACCTTGCCTTCGGCTTCTGCCTTGACCCAGACCGGGCTGCGTCCGGCCCACTCCTCGCCAATGACCTGGATGTCATTGTTGGCCAGCGCGGTTTCCAGGGTGATGGTAGTGCCCGGCAAGGTGTCGGTCGGCAGCCCATAACCCTTCTCGACGATGATCCGCAGGATATCGGTGATCAGGCTGCCGCTTTCCCAGTTGAGGTCGGCAAAGTGGATCGGAGCGCTGGCAGCCAGCACCGGAGCGGGTGACGCCAACAATCCGAACGTGGCCACGACAGCGGCCAGCAACTGGCAAATGCCTTTCATGCTTGTGCACCTCGTGCTGTTCACAGCAATGGCAGGATGGCCTGGCAGACGACTGCAAAGCCTCTGAATACTCAGTCAACTGACTGTAGTAGAGGTTCCTGCTTTCGAGGGAAGTGGATCAGTTTCCGGATTTTTCCTGTAGAAGCGCCAGCTCTCGCCTGACCATGCTGGCGTATGCCGCGGGTCGCAACGCGTAGATCTGAGAGGCCACCCAGGTCAGCCAGGCACCCTGCAGAAGAGCTTTGTGTTCAAACAGGCGCAGGGCCTCGGCTCGCGCGCTGGCCTCATGCTGTTGGTGGAAATCGGCGCGGGGCAGGTTCACTACTCACTGGCCTTGAACGTCACCAACTCACCCTTGCGCCATTTGGCGGCCTTGCCGGTCACGGCTTTGAGGGTCTTGGTCAGGCCTTCCTGCAACTGCTGGTGGGCGGCGAACACCGTCACCACGCTGTGGCCTTCCTTGAACAGGATCGCATGGCCATCGGCGGTGGTCACGAAGGCGTAGTCGCCCAGGCCATAGACCGTGTGCTTGATGTCGCGAAACTTGATTTCCAGCTTGCCGCCTTCACGACTGGGCAATACCGACGCGCTGAAATGATCGCCGACCTTGAGCTTGAGCCCCGGCTTATCGTCCACCACCAGCGCGGCCTCGGTGTCGATTTCGGCAATGTAAATGCCTTCGGCACTCTGTTCGGTAAGGTAAACGAAACGTGACTGAAACTGTTTAACCAGCTTTGCGCGCAAATCACCCAGCACAAACAAAGCATGCATATCGAGATTACTTACTGCCAAGGAAACATCCCCACATCTGAAAATGATGCCGCACGCGAAAAAAGCGCACAGCCAAAAAAAGCGGCAATGCCGAGGTGAAGCCAGATAACCCGGGTTGAGATCCTGGATGAGCAGAGCACTCATCCCTCTCGAGGCTTGAGAAGATTACTGGATGCCGCTCACATCGTCTCGCCCGGCATTCGACAAAGGCTGAAGGAAAACGCCCTTGGAACGGCCAGAGAAATACGGACTATCAACTTTAGGGAAAAAACTCTTATAAAAAAGCACTTTTCTGACATATCGCCAGGCGAAAATTGCTTTAGATAACCCTTGTCCACCCACCAATAAGGCTGATTCTAGAGCAGCGATGCTCATCGAGACTACCCATAACGACGTTCATTACGTCGGCAAACCACGAAAAGGACTTCATATGTGCACACTGACACACTTTGCCCACCCCCAGGCATCTTACTCCAACACTCATCCTGTCCTGCACCCTGCGGTGTTGCTTGCTGCCGAAGCCGATGCCGCGCCGCCAAGATTTCAGGTGGTTCTGGCGGGTAACGCTTTCTTTCATATCAAGGAAACTTCCACGGGACACGTAAGAGGTTTCCGCGCCGATCATAACCAGGCCTGCGCCCTCGCCCGCGCACTTGAGTCACGTAGGTGACACTTTCGTTCCGCTTTCCCTTGAAGGTTTCGTCAGGCCGGCGACTTTACTCCGCCGCCGGCTTGCAACTGCTGCCATACTGCCCGACCAATCAAACGCGCCGGCCTGTGGCGGGTGCGTTAAACAACAATATTTTTCATGGGAAGGCTGCAACGTGACGGAATTTGATATCGGCGAGTTTTTCATCAGGGGCGAAGCCAGGGAAATCGACGGCGAATTCCAGGCCGTGATCGTGATGCGCGCCAAACCGCCGCTGAAAACCGTGACCTATCATCAGGTCGAGAAAGATCGCTGGTTCAAATCCTCCGACATCGCAGCCCTCGCCGCCCAGCAATCGGCCCTGGAACTCAAGGCCGCCGTCGATGCTGGCGCCCTTAAAAGCTGACACGCGGATTTGCGGTCTATGCTCACTGCTGCGTTTGAACATCGTTTTCGAACTTACTGAAGCACGGCTGCCTCAGATGTAACGCAGACGCTCTTCAAATCTTTCACTCGACACGACCGATGACCTGCAAGGAGATCAAGATGGAATCACCGACCCACGACTTGAAAGGCTTGTTCGACCAACTCGGCCTGGATTCCAGCCAGAAAGGCATAGACGATTTCATTGCCAGCCATTCCCCCCTGCCCGACGACAAGAAACTCATCGATGCCGAGTTCTGGACCCCGCAACAGGCAGGCTTCCTCAAAGAACAATTGCGTGAAGATGCCGACTGGGCGCGGGTGGTCGACGACCTGAACCTGCGCATGCATCAGGTTCACTAACCTCAGGCACAGTGCAGGCTGCCGATCGATTCGGCGCGTAATTGCGCCAGCCAGGCAGCCTTGCATTCTTCCGCTTCGTTGCGACTGGAATAGGCGGTGCCACGGCGTTCGCCATTGAGCAGCACCACCCAGCAGATGCTCTGCCCCACGGCTCGCAAATTGGCGGGTACCCCGCTGCCGATCATGACCGCGACATCAACTTTATTGTGCATGCTGCGCCTCCAATTCCGTTAGCTGCCTAACTAATAGAGGTATGGTAACGATTCCCCAGGCGCGGAAACAATATCGACTTTGTACAGCTCAGTTACCAAAGTTGTAACAATAGCCGTCCATCATCGAGGGTTTTCCGGCTTGTACCCCAGGCGCAAACCACCCCAATGACGGCCCTTGAGCATGATCGGCACTGATAGGTCGTGCATCAGTTCGCCGGTGTCGCGGGTGTAGGTTTGCAACAGTACTGCCTGCTGATGACTGCCACAGCGGATCCCCGTTCGGTCGGCGAACTTGCGTTTACTGCGGTTGTGCAGGGTATCGCGCTCTACGTCGCCGCTCAGTGGCTGGCTGAACGCCTTGTTATGCGTCGGCACATAGCCTTGCTGGGTGCAGGCGATGGCGAATACCAGGCCTTCGTGGCGTGGCAGCAGCGGTTCCTGGATCGCCGGCAAGACCTGATCGGTGTAACGATCGAAACGCGTGTGGAACTTGGTCGGGTGGGTGTTGGGGATCGCCTGGTACTGGCGGTCGAACAGGTCTTCGAGGCTGATGAGGCCTGCATCGATGTCTGCTTCGAAACGCGCGGCAATCTGGCTCGCGCCTTCCCGGGCCAGGTCGTAGATCCGCTGGTGGTAGTCATCCAGGCCGACTTCGGCGAGGCGCTCGCTGATGGTCTCGGCCTGGCCTTCCATTTGCACCGCTGCCTGGGCCAGGCGCTGGGTCTGTTGGTCGCTGATGGCCAGGTCGCTGCGCATCTGCTCGATGGCGTGAAACAGGCTGTCGAGTTGTTCGCGGTTGGTTTCAGCACCACGGGCGATTTCACCAACCTGGCTTTCCACACTGGCGGCCAGGCGGGCAATGTTTTCCAGGTGCTGGCCCGTCTGTTCGACCTGCTCGACCCCGGTGTCAAGGTCTGCGGATAGCTGGCGGATCTGCTCGACCACTTGCGCGGTGCGTTGCTGGATATCGGCCACCATATCGCCAACTTCTCCGGTAGCGGTCGCCGTGCGCGCGGCAAGCCCTCGCACTTCGTCAGCCACCACCGCAAAACCGCGGCCGTGCTCCCCGGCCCGTGCCGCTTCGATCGCTGCGTTCAAGGCCAGCAAGTTGGTCTGGCTGGCGATGGACTGGATCACCAGCGTGACCCGCTGAATCTCATCGCTGCGCAGGCTCAGGGCCTCGATCAATTCACGGCTGTTGCTCGCGCGCTGGCTGAGCTGGTGCATGCGGGCGATCGACTCGACCAATTCGGTGCGCCCTGCCACACCGCTCTGGTGCGCTTCGCTCGCGGCAGTGAGCGCCTGGCGACTGAGGGTCGAGGTGGCCTGCTCGGTGGCAATCATGACTTCGGCATTGCCGACGATTCGCGCCGCCGCGCCCAGTTGCGATTGCAATTTGTCGGCCAGTTGCTTGACCGAGAAGGCCACGCCAGCGGCTGACAGGGCGTTATGACTGGTGGTGTAGGAAAGTTCGCGGGTAAGTGCCGAGAGCGCGCTGGAGGTATCGGCGGGCACGGCTTCGGGCGTTTCGCGAGAGCGCAGGCGCGGTAGCCAGATGATCAGGACCGCCACAGGCAGGCCCAGGTAGAGCGACCAGCCGCCCAGGGTCATGCCACACAGCAACAGCATCAGGGCGATACTTTGCAGTGTCGGTGTCAGCCAGCGGTTTTTCGGCAAAAGCATTGGTGCAGGCACTGCCGCCACCCGAGATCCGTCTCTCGTCATCTTTGTCACCCCGCCAATATTCTAGTTGTTGTCTTCGCATTAAACGCCAGCATAAGGCCATTATCCATGAGCCTTTAGTAGGGGACGTTGCAGCAGATCAATAGAAACTGGGGGGATTTGTAGATGTCGCAAAGCAAAGATCGCAGCCTACGGCAGCTCCCACAGGGCTGGCGAAGGCTGCGATCTTTTTTACAGAATCAGGCCTGACGCTGGTGCTTGTCGATCTGCTCGTGACGTTCTTGAGCTTCGATGCAGTACTTGGTGGTCGGGCTGATCAGCAGGCGCTTGAGGCCGATCGGCTCGCCGCTGTCATCGCACCAGCCGAAGCTGTCTTCCTTGATGCGTTCCAGGGCTTGTTCCAACTGGGGCAGCATGCGCTGATCACGGTCGATCGCGTTCACCAGCCAGGTGCGCTCTTCTTCGACGGAAGCGGCGTCAGCCGGGTCCGCCGGGGTGTCCAGGCTTTCGATGGCGATGCGGTTCTGCTCGATGCGCTCGTGGGTTTCGACTTTCATGTTCTGCAACAGCTCAGAGAAAAAAGCATGTTGCTCGGCATTCATGTAGTCATCCGCCGGCATGGCCAGCAACTTGTCCTTTGTCATTGATATCTCTATAAAAAAACGTGCATTAAGGCGAATTAGGGAGCGTTGCGGCGGACCATCGAAGGTCATCGCAAAGGCGCCGTTTATACCAAGCGCCACCCGGCACTCAATTTACGAGGGGCGGCAGTCTAAGGCCGACTTGAGGCCTCAGCAACTGAAAAGACAGCGAATTTGTCCGACAAAGCCTCGAAAATGCTCTAAGGCAGGCATCCAGGCGGATATCGGAGTGCGTTTATAGCAAGAAATTCAATCCTGCACAGGTATATGCAAGACAAACCGCTGAGCTGCATGCCCCCTGGTTGCAGGTCGACCGGGCTCAGCTAAGGTTGTGGCTCGGCAAATGGCTATCTAAAGGAGCGGTTACATGAAGCTGATCGGCATGCTGGATTCACCTTACGTTCGACGCGTTGCCATTTCGGCCAAGCGCCTGGGCATCGCCCTGGAGCAGCAATCGGTGTCGGTGTTCAGGACCTTCGAGCAGTTCCAGCAGATCAACCCGGTGGTCAAGGCGCCTACCCTGGTGCTCGACGATGGCGAGGTGTTGATGGATTCGACGCTGATCATCGACTACCTGGAAGCCCTGGCCGAACCTGGCCGCAGCCTGATGCCCCAGGGCATCGAGCAACGCCTGCGCGCACTGCGCCTGATTGGCCTGGCACTCGCGGCCAGTGAAAAGTCGGTGCAGCTTTATTATGAGCGCAACCTGCGCCCGGCAGAGATCCAGTTCCAGCCTTGGGTGGATCGCGTCGAGGGGCAATTGGCGGCGGCCTATGCGGCGCTGGAATGGGAGCTGGAAAAGCAGCCGCTGCCGAGTGACGGCTCGATTGGTCAGGATGGCATCACACTGGCCGTGGCGTGGAGCTTTACCAACCTTGTGGTGCCGGATCAGGTGGATGTCGCGCAGTTTCCGCGGATTGCTGCCTTTACCGTTTATGCCGAGGGGCTTGAGGCGTTTGTTGCTACGCCGATTGATGGATGAATTTATAGCGCCTGACTTGGCCTCTTCGCGAGCAAGCCCGCTCCCACAGTGGAACGCATTCCCCCCTGTGGGAGCGGGCTTGCTCGCGAAGAGGGACTGACATTCAACATCAATTCAAATGGATATCCCTAAATAAAAACGCCGCTCCTGCGCAAGGCAGGAGCGGCAGAGGCACAAGCCCCAGTAGATCAGTGCATGAACAGAGCGATCAGGATGATGATCGGGATAGGTACACCAAGAAAGAACAACAGTAATGAACGCATGATGATTCTCCTGGGTTAACGAATCGGAGCAGTAGTGACGTAGGTGTCGGTTTCCACATACACCACGGCATCCCGGCGACGGCCACCGAAGGTCGCGGCAAGGCTGGCGAAGAACGCACCGGCCAGCAGCGCTACAAACATCCACAAGGTGGTCCAGGCAGCGACTTTGGCGGCGGTGTCAGCAGCCTGTTGCGCCGCCAGCTTGGCGTCGGCCACGGCTTTTTGCGTACGGGCATAAACCTCGTCGACTCGACGTTCCGCGTCCGCTTGTGTCAGGTTGGTCCGCTGGGCCACCAGTTGTGCCAGGTAGGTGCGGTCTTCAGGGGCCAGTTGACCGTCGCTCAGGGAGCGCACGAAAATGCGCGTCACAGTGCCTCGGGCGGCGTCATCGCTGACGGCGGCCGGACGGTCATCGCGAAACAGGCTGTCGATGTAGTAGCCGTACTGATCGCTGTCGGTATTGGCTGCCGCGGTGCCTGCCGCCTGGGTCACGGCGTTGGCGGCGCCACCGGCGACCTGCGCCCCGGCTTGCACCCCGCCACTGACGATGCTGCTGACCGAGCCGGCCACCAGGGTCGCTGTCACCAGGGTCGCTACGCACCAGGCGAGAAAGCCGTGGGCAGTGTCACGAAAGTAGACTTCATCGCCATGCATGTAAGCCCACTTCACCCGCAACCGGCCCGCGATGTAGCCACCGGCCCCGGAAGCGATGATTTGCGTGACGGCCAGCCAGACAATCGTCGATATGCCCAAGCCCTTGGCGCTCATGCCTTCATTGGCCCACGGCGAAACCGCCGAGAACCCCAGGCCGAAACCGAGCAGCACCAGGATCAGCGATAATGCCGCAGCCGCCGCGGCCCCGGCGAAGATCGCCCCCCAGGACACGCCAGACACCGTGCTCGACTCATCCGTGGCGGGATAGAAACCCTCAGAGGATCTATTCATTGTTGTATCGCTCCAGGCAGAAAGATGGTGTTACAAGTCTCGAAAGAGCAATTGCAGTCACCGTGCCAGTCGCGGGGTTTTAATAAATCCTGATTTTTCAGCGAGTTAGAAAGTTTGAACTTCCCCGATCCATGCAATATGCAAGGAATGGGTATGCTCGGCGGGTTTTATGCATTGATCAGGAAGATCAAAAGATCACAGCCTGCGGCAGCTCCTGGGGATATGTTTCAAATGAACTTTTATTTAGGAAGCCTGCGAGCAATTCTTGGCAAAATGCTCTCCACTCTGTTTTGAATCGAATATCAGGCCAACTCCATGACCCGCATCTTGACCATCGAAGACGACGCCGTGACCGCCCGGGAAATAGTCGCCGAACTGAGCAGCCACGGGCTCGACGTCGATTGGGTCGACAATGGCCGAGAGGGCCTGGAGCGTGCGGTCAGCGGCAACTATGACCTGATCACCCTCGACCGCATGCTGCCCGAACTCGACGGCCTGGCGATCGTCACCACGCTGCGCACCATGGGCGTGGCCACGCCGATCCTGATGATCAGCGCCCTCTCCGACGTCGACGAGCGCGTGCGCGGCCTGCGTGCCGGCGGTGACGATTACCTGACCAAACCCTTCGCCACCGATGAAATGGCCGCCCGTGTCGAAGTCCTGCTGCGCCGCCAGAACACCGTAACCGCGCAAGCGACCACGCTGCGGGTGGCGGATCTGGAACTGAACCTGATCAGCCACGAAGCCAGTCGCGACGGCCAGTTGCTGACGCTGTTGCCCACCGAGTACAAGCTGCTGGAATTCCTGATGCGCAACACCGGGCAAATCCTCTCGCGGATGATGATCTTCGAAGAAGTCTGGGGTTATCACTTCGATCCCGGCACCAATCTGATCGACGTGCACATCGGCCGCCTGCGCAAGAAGATCGACCCACCTGGCAATGTTCCATTGATTCGGACGGTGCGAGGCTCGGGTTATGTCATTGCCGAACCCGTCTAAAGGCTGGCGCTCCTCCAGCAGTCGCCTGCTGGCGCTGTACAGCGCGTTGTTCGTGCTATGGAGCGGGATTCTCATGGGGGTCATGTACTACGAGGTCTCCGCCTACCTGGACAACCTGGCCAAGCATTCGCTGATGCAACGCCAGCACCTGTTCTCGCGCTTTGAGGGTGAGCAACTGGTGGACGCCCTCGCCGTCAGCATGACCTTCGATATCCGCGGTCTCGACGCCTATGGCCTGTTCGACAGCCAGCATCGCTACCTCAGCGGTGCGCTGAACCATATCCCGCGCGGCTTGCCGCTCGACGGCAAGATCCACATGCTCAGCGACTGCGCCGACTCCGACGACCCGACGCTGCCCAACGACAGCTGCGACGCCGTGGCGACCAAGACCCGCGATGGTCTCTGGCTGATACTGGTGCGTGACAACGGCTCGCTGTTTGCCGTGACGCGGATCATTTTGCACGCGCTGTTCTGGGGGGTGACCCTGACCATCCTGCCAGGCATCGTCGGTTGGCACCTGTTGCGCCGCCGCCCCTTAAGGCGGATTCGGGCGATCCAGGGCAGCGCCGAAGCCATCGTCGCCGGCGACCTGACCCGACGTTTGCCGCTGTCCAATCGCCGCGACGAACTGGACATGCTCGCCGCCATCGTCAACGCCATGCTCGAACGCATCGAGCGCCTGATGCACGAGGTCAAGGGCGTGTGCGATAACATTGCCCACGACCTGCGTACCCCCCTGACCCGCCTGCGCGCGCAGCTCTACCGCATGCAACAACAGGCCGGCGAAGGCTCGGCCCAAGCGGCACAACTGGACCTGGTACTGGGCGAGGCGGACACGCTGATGGCGCGCTTTCGCGGCTTGCTGCGCATTTCCGAGCTGGAGGATCGCCAGCGTCGATCCGGGTTCGTACAGCTCGACCCGGTGCCGTTGCTGCAGGAACTGCATGACTTCTATCTGCCCTTGGCGGAAGACGACGGCCTGACATTTGAACTGCAACTGCCGGAGTGGTTGCCGCCACTCAATGGCGACCGCGCCTTGCTGTTCGAGGCGGTGGCCAATTTGTTGAGCAACTCGATCAAATTCACCCCGCCCGGTGGCCAGGTGATTTTGCGCGGGGTCAATGAAAGCGGGCATACCCGCATCGAAGTACTGGACTCCGGCCCGGGTATTCCAGAGGCCGAACGGGTGGCGGTGTTCCAGCGCTTCTATCGCGCCGAGGCGGGCAACCAGAAAAGCGGTTTCGGCCTGGGCCTGTCAATCGTCGCGGCGATTGTCAGCCTGCACGGGTTTACCCTGGAAGTGGGCAGCAGCGAACTGGGTGGCGCGCGGTTGATGATCGATTGTCGGCAGAGTTTGATTCCACCGGCCTGACCCAACGCGCCCCTTTGTAGGCGCTGGCTTGCCAGCGAAGACAGACTGTCTGGCACCACGAGGCTGAATGTGCCGCCGCCTTCGCCGGCAAGCCAGCGCCTACAAGTGTGCGGGGTCAGGCGGGATAGTTGGCACGCAGGGCCTCGAGGCCACCCTGATAGATCCCGGTGAACAACGCCACCACTTCCTCATCGCTAACACCCACCGGCTCAAACCGACCGGACCAGGTCACCCGCGCCCCGTCGCCCCGTGCTTCGACCTTGATCGTCGCCAGGTACTGAGTGGCCGGAAACGGCGCCTGCTCGATCGAGTAACTGTAGGTCTTGCCCTCGTTGTCGAAGGTTTGCAGACGCTCGATCACCACCGCGCCGTCCGCCGTCTGCAGGCTGCGCACCCGCCCGCCTTCGCTGAGCTCACTCTTGGGAATGAACGGCAGCCAGTCCGGCAGCGAGTTGAAGCCGCCGATCAATTGCCAGACCTGGTCGGCCGAGGCCGGGATGTCGATGGTTGCTGATGCTGTTGCCATGTAAAGCACTCTCTCGATTAATAAGGTTCAGATCGCCATGCTGTCGACGACGCCGCCGTCGACTCGCAATGCCGCGCCAGTGGTGGCCGAGGATAGCGGCGATGCGATATACGCAACAAGGTTCGCCACTTCCTCGACATTCGCCACGCGCTGGATGATCGACGTCGGCCGCTCCTTGCGTACAAAGGCGTCGGCTTCTTCCTGGACGCTGCGACCGGACGCGGCAATGGCATCCTTGAGCATCAGCTCCACGCCGTCGGTCAAGGTCGGGCCTGGCAGGATCGCATTGACCGTAACCCCGGTGCCCGCCAGCCGCTTGGCCAGCCCGTGGGACACCGCCAGGTTGGCGCTTTTGGTCACGCCGTAGTTAAGCATGTCCGCGGGGATCGCAATCCCGGATTCCGAAGACAGGAAAATCACCCGCCCCCAGCCCTGCTTGACCATGTCCGGCACGTAATGCCGGGACAGGCGCACGCCGGAGATCACGTTGACCTCATAGAAGCGCGTCCACTCGCTGTCGGGCGTGTCGAAGAAATCCACCGCGTTGTAGATGCCCAGGTTGTTCACCAGGATGTCTGCCCGTGGTTCGGCGGCGAACAGTTTCTCGGCGCCTTCGGCGGTACCGAGGTCGGCCGTCAGCCCGCGCAGCTGCGCACCGGGCACCTGCTGGCGAAGGCTCGCCAGCGCCTGCTCGACCTTGGCCGACTCGCGGCCGATCACCACCACGGTGGCACCGGATTCGGCCAGTGCCTTGCTGATGCCCAGGCCAATGCCGGCGGTGCTGCCGCTGACAATCGCCAGTTTTCCACTCAGATCGATTTTCATGCTCAAGCTCCAATGATCGGCAAGGGTGCGCGCTCGGACACCAGTTTCGCTTCACGCATCGCTTGCCAGAAAGCGGCGGGAATCACCGCCGACAAGGCCGCCACATCTTCAGCAATTCGCTCCGGGCGACTGGCGCCGGGAATCACCGCGGCCACGGCCGGGTTGGCCAAGGAGAACTGCAACGCCGCCGCCTTGATGTCGACACCATGGGCCGCCGCGATGCGCTTGATCTGCTCGACCTTGCTGACGATCGCCGGGCTGGCCTTCTGGTATTCGAAATGCGCGCCACCGGCCAGGATGCCCGAACTGTAAGGGCCGCCGACCACGATCTCGACGTTCTGCGCCCGCGCCGCGTCCATCAAGCGCTGCAAGGCGCGCTCATGGTCGAGAAGAGTGTAGCGACCCGCCAGCAGAAAACCGTCCGGCTGCGCTTCACTCAGATCAAGGGTCAATTCGCACGGCTCGACCTTGTTCACCCCCAGGCCCCAGCCCTTGATCACGCCTTCTTCGCGCAAGCGGGTCAGCACCTTGAAGGCGCCGGTGCGGGCCTGGTTGAAGTACTCCAGCCACTGATCGCCGTAGAAATCCTGGGCGATGTCATGCACCCAGACGATGTCCAGGCGATCGGTTTTCAGGCGCTTGAGGCTGTCTTCGATCGAACGCAGGGTCGCGTCGGCGCTGTAGTCGTTGACGATCTTGTTCGGGCGGCCGTGTTCGAACACCCCGTTCTTCTCGCCCAGGTCGCGGGCCGCGGCGTCTTCGACTTCATCGAGGATCACCCGGCCGACCTTGCTGCTGAGCACGTAGTCGTCGCGGTTGTAGCGGGACAACGCCTCGCCGAGGCGAATTTCCGACAGGCCCGAACCGTAGAACGGCGCGGTATCGAAATACCGCACGCCGGCCTCCCAGGCAGCGTGGACGGTGGCTTGCGCTTCTTCCTCGGGAATGGCGCGGAACATGTTGCCCAATGGCGCGGTGCCAAAACCCAGGGCACCGGGCAGTTTGTCTTTCAAGCTCATAATCAATTGCTCTCGAATGCTGGTTAACCCTGCAGAAGCCTGCTCCTACAGGGAACGGTTATTTGCCTTACCGATGAGCAGATCCTAGATTGCGATCATCGGACCGTCCAAGACATAATATGCAGCACTTGAGTCCCCAGAGGTCTGACATGATCGACATCCGCCAATTGCGCTACTTCGTCGCCGTCGCCGAGGAAGAACACGTCGGTCGCGCCGCCGAACGCCTGCACATTTCCCAATCGCCCCTGAGCCGGCAGATCGCCCAGCTCGAAGAGCGCCTGGGCCTGACCCTGTTCGAGCGCAGCCAGCAACGCATCCGCCTGACCCGCGACGGCCAGACCTTCCTCGCCGAAACGCGTGCCTTTCTGACCCACGCCAGTCGCCTGGAGTCCCTGGGTAAACGCCTGGGCCGCGGCGAAGAAGGCGGCCTGTGCATCGGCTACATCGAAAACGCCATGCACGCCGGCGTCCTGCCCAATGCCTTGCGCGTGCTGCGGGTCGATCGGCCGAACGTGCACGTCGCACTGTACAACCAGAGCTCCGCTGAGCAACTCGAAGGCCTGCGTCAGCGTAGTCTGGATATCGCCCTGGTCAGCGAACCGCCGACAGACGACGACCCCGACCTGCTGGGCTTCCAGGTGCTGGACGACCCGATGCTGCTGGCCCTGCCCGAGCACCATCCGCTGGCGCAGCAGGCCGTATTGACCCCGGACGATCTCGCCCACCAGGAATGGATCGGCGTGCAGCACCACCAGAATGTCAGCAGCCGCGAAAACTTCGTCAGCGCCTGCATCCGCGCCGGCTTCACCCCGGATATCCGCATGGAAGCCACAGGCCCCTTCACCGCCATGGCCCTGGTGGCCTCGGGCTTGGGCATCGCCATGATTCAGAAAGGCTTGAGCCGCAACGCACCGCCGGGCGTGGTGCTGCGAGAAGTGCCGTGGATTACCCTCACGAGGCCGCTGTGGGCGGCGTGGCACCGGATCAATTTGCGGCCGTTGGTGGAAACGTTCAGGAAGGTGCTGACGGAGCCGGGTGCGACTGACGGAAATCCGTCGGTTGAATGCAATCCCTGTGGGAGCGGGCTTGCCCGCGAAGAGGGAGTGTCAGACAACACTGATGTCGCTTGACACACCGCCATCGCGGGCAAGCCCGCTCCCACAGGTTGCGCATCTCTCCTGAGGGTTTGGTGCTTTACTGAAAAGACTTCAAAGCCCTGTGAGCCCCCACCATGAACCGCAACGACCTGCGCCGCGTGGACATGAACCTGTTGGTGATTTTCGAAACCCTGATGTTCGAGAAGAACCTGACCCGGGCCGGGGAGAAGCTGTTCCTCGGCCAGCCGGCCGTCAGTGCGGCGCTGGCGCGGTTGCGCGATCTGTTCGACGATCCGCTGCTGGTGCGCAACGGGCGGGTGCTGGAGCCAACCCCGCGGGCCCTGGTGATTCTCAAGGAGCTGCAGCCGGCGATGGACACCATTTCCGGGGCAGTGAGCCGGGCCAAGGATTTCGACCCGTCGATCAGCCGCGATGTGTTTCGCATCGGCCTGTCCGACGATGCCGAGTTCGGCCTGTTTCCGCCGCTGCTCAAGCAGATTCGCGAGGAAGCGCAGAACGTCGTGGTGGTGGTGCGCCGGGTCAATTACCTGTTGATGTCGTCGATGCTCGGCAGTGGTGAGATTTCCGTCGGCATCAGCTACACAACGGAACTGCCGGCCAATGCCAAGCGCAAGAAACTGCGGGATTTGAGCGTCAAGGTCCTGCGCGGCGATGACCGGCCCGGGCCACTGACCCTGGATGAATTCTGCGAGCGTCCCCATGCGCTGGTGTCGTTTTCCGGCGATTTGAGCGGCGCCATCGACAATGACCTGGCGCGCATCGGCCGGTCACGCCGGGTGGTGTTGGCGGTGCCGCAGTTCTCGGGCCTGCGGGCGTTGCTGGCGGGCACCGACATGCTGGCCTCGGTGCCCGACTACGCCGCCTGCGCGCTGATCGATGGCAGCAGCCAGCTGCGTGCCGATGACCCGCCGTTCGATATCAACCTGTCCGAACTGTCCATGGTCTGGAACGGCGTCAACGATAACGATCCGGCAGAACGTTGGTTGCGCTCGCGAATAGTGGAGCACATGTCGGCGCCACTGCCGGGGCATTGAGCGGGTTGAAGTGCGGGTCAGTCTCGCGCAGGTAGATCGGCAGGTCCGTCATCGGCGGCATCGCCGGGATTTCGAAATACATCTGGATCACCCAGCCCCGGTGATAGCTTGCGTGGTTGACCACGTGCATCAGCATCGCGCCGGCACTCATGGTGCCGCTTTCGCCGGAAACGAAGGTGAACCTCAGGGGTTTGTCCAGCGAGGCATCGGTCTGCTTCGCGCTCCAGTTGCAGTACCAACGATCCACATCCTGTTGCGCCAGGCGCAGTACCGCCAGTTCAGGGTGTATCAGATCATGGGAGGTCTTGAAGCCGTGCCCTCGGCCTTCGAGGTGAGCCTGCCAGATTCGGTCCACCACATAAATATGATTGAGCGTGCCGATGATGTTCTTGAAGACCCCGGCGCGTTCTTTTTCGACTTCCCCAGGCGGCAGTTGCGCCAGGTTCTCGAACAGGCGCTGGTTGGCCCATTGCTTGTAATCGGCAAGCATGCAGGCAGTGCGTACGTTGATCATCAGACTTCTCCGATGGCGAAGAGCACATCTTCCAAGGATAGCGCTATCCGCGGGCTGTGGCGCAGCCGCTGATCATCGGTCCTCCCCCTGTGGGAGCGAGCCTGCTCGCGATGGTCGTCAACGATAACGCGGGGTACCTGACACCCAGCGGCACTCTCAGGTTCATCGCGAGCAGGCTCGCGTCTACAAGTGCGCCACCACCCGCTCGGCCAGCGCCAGGCAACTGGTCAGGCCCGGCGATTCGATGCCGAACAGATTCACCAGGCCCGGCACTCCATGTTCGGTAAATCCGCTGATGCGGAAGTCGGCGGCAGGCGCCGTCGGGCCGGTGATTTTCGGGCGAATACCGCTGTAGGCCGGTTGCAGGCTGGCATCCGGCAAGCCTGGCCAGTAGCGGCGAATCGCTTGATAAAAGCCGTCGGCGCGTGCTGGATCCACGCGGTAATCGAGCCTGTCGACCCATTCCACATCCGGGCCGAAACGCGCCTGGCCGCCAAGATCGAGGGTCATGTGCACACCCAGCCCGGCGCTTTCCGGCGCCGGGTACACCAGGTGCCGGAACGGCGCGCGACCGGTGAGGCTGAAATAACTGCCCTTGCACAACCGCGCCTCGGGCACGTATTGCGCTGGCAGGCCGACGATGCCGCTCGCCACTTCGGGCGCGGACAACCCCGCGCAGTTGACCAGCTCGCTGCAGCTCAGGGTCATGGGCTCGGCGCCGCCCATCTGCAGTGTAAAACCCGGTTCGGTGCAGCGGGCCGACAACAGCGGCGTATGAAAGGCCAGGGACGCGCCCCAGGCTTGCGCATCGGCCTGCAACGCCAGCATCAGGCCATGGGAATCGACGATGCCGGTGGACGGAGACCACAGCGCCGCCACGCAAGCCAACTCAGGTTCCAGCTCATGCGCCTGGCAGGCATCCAGCCATTGCAGGTCATCGACGCCATTGCGCCGGCCTTGCTCCAGCAAACCCTGCAGCGCCACGCGCTGCACATCGTCGGTGGCCACGATCAGCTTGCCGAGGCGCTGATAGCTGACGCCACGTTCGTCGCAGAATGCGTAGAGGCGTTGCTTGCCCTCCACGCACAACTGAGCCTTGAGGCTGCCGCCGGGGTAATAGATACCGGCGTGGATCACTTCGGAATTGCGCGAACTGATGCCCTCGCCAATCCCTCCGCCGGCCTCGACCAGGATCACTTCGCGACCGCTCATGGCCAGGGCCCTGGCCACCGCCAGGCCCACTACCCCGGCCCCGACCACCACGCAGTCGACATCAACGCTCATCAAACCAGCCCTCGTTCCCGGTAATCGATCAGGCTGGAGAATATCGCCAGCAGCATGGCCATGACCACGAAGAAGATCAGCACCAGGAAATACGAGCCGGTGAACTGCACGATCAGGCCGATCAGGATCGGCACGATCACCCCGGCCATGTTGCCGCAGAAATTCATGGTGCCGGCCAGTACACCGGTTTTCGAGGTGCCGCCGAGGATCGACGGAATGCACCAGTACATGCCGCACCAGCGAATGAAAAACATCGCCAGGCAAAGTAGACCGATCGCCTGGCTCGCCTGGGCGGTGTAGGCCGTCGCCAGCATGCACAGTGCCGCGACCAGCGCCGATCCGCTGAACATGCTGCGCATCACCAGGTTGGGCGAGGCGCCGCTGGATTTCCATTTGTCCCCCAGGTAGCCGCCGACCAGTTCGCCGATGAAACCACACATGAAAATCAGGAAGGTCGCGCCGCCCATGCCGGAAATATTCAGGCCATGGGTCTGGTGCAGGTAGCTCGGCATCCAGGTCAACAGGCCGTAGAACACGCTGAGGATGCAGCAGTAACCGGCGAACATCGCCAGCACCGAACGGTCCTTGAGCAGTTCCTTGAACGGGATGCTGGTGACTGCACCTGGCTGGCTGACCGTGGCGTTGCCTGCGGTGATGTGCGCCAGTTCAGCGGCATTGACACCGGGGTGTTCGCCGGGGTGATTGCGAATGTATTTCCAGGCCAGCACGCCGGCGAGCATGGTGCCGACCCCGGCGATCACGAACGCGATGCGCCAGGAGTCGAACCAGCCAATCAGCCCGGCAATGATGATCGCACCGAAGGCACTGCCCAGGGGCGCACCACCATCGACCAGCACCGCACCGCGGCCGCGTTCGTTGGGGGTCAGCCAGGCGCCGTTGAGCTTGGCGCCGGCGGGCATGATCGGCGACTCGGCGACGCCCAGGCCCATGCGCGTGATCAACAGGGTGACCCAGTTGTGCGCCCCGGCGGCCAAGGCCTGGAACGCGCCCCAGGCGATGGTTGCGACGACGATGACGCGACGGGTGTGGAACCGGTCCAGCAGCATGCCGCCAGGAATCTGCATCAAGGCGTAAGACCAGAAAAACGCGCTGAGCATCAAGCCTTCGAGGGCTGGCGGGATCTGGAACTCGCTGGAAATCAGCGGCAACGCCACCGACAGCGAGGCGCGGTCGATGTAGTTGATCGCGGTCAGCAACAGCATGATGAGGAATATCCGCCAACGCACGTTGGTGGCACGTTCGGTTGCGGGCGTGGCTGGCAACGCCAGGCTTTCGGCACTCGGATTGTTCATGTGGGGCGCTCTTATTGTTCTGGAGACGAGCTGCCCAATGCCTGTCAGTCAGGACGCGGAACCTGTGGGAGCGGGCTTGCTCGCGAATGCGGTGTGTCAGACACATCAACTTCGACTGACACTCCCTCTTCGCGAGCAAGCCCGCTCCCACAGGTACAGCGTTTTGACAGACAGAATCAGGCAAGCGGCCCCACTCTAATCACGCCCCCGAGTGCTGAATAATGATGGGATCTGATTGGGGGATCACCAACGGTCATCCCCCTGCGATCAGAACGTACCGGGGTAACTGCCGCCGTCCAGCAACAGGTTTTGCCCGGTGAGGAAACCGGATTGGGCGCTGCAGATGAAGGCGCAATAAGCCCCGAATTCATCCGGCTGGCCGAAGCGCTGGGCCGGGACGTTCTTGCGCCGCTGTTGGGCGATGCTTTCAACGCTGGTGCCGTTGGCCTGGGCGGCGGCATTCAGGGTCTTGTGCAGGCGTTCGGTCTCGAACGGCCCCGGCAACAGGTTGTTGACCGTGACGTTGTTGCCCGCCAGTCGCGCCTGCCGGGCCAGCCCGGCGATGAACCCGGTCAGGCCACTGCGGGCGCCATTGGACAGACCGAGAACATCGATTGGCGCCTTCACCGCGCCGGAAGTGATGTTGACGATGCGCCCGAAACCGCGCTCGGCCATGCCATCGACACAGGCCTTGATCAGCTCGATGGGCGTGAGCATGTTGGCATCCAGCGCCTTGAGCCAGTCTTCACGTTGCCAGTCGCGAAAATCTCCCGGTGGCGGCCCACCAGCGTTATTGACCAGGATGTCCACCTGCGGACACGCCGCCAGCACCTGTTCGCGCACCGCAGGTGTACTGATGTCCCCGGCCACGGTGCGCACTTCGATGTTCGGCGCCAAGGCGCGCAACTCATTGGCAGCGGCCTGCAAGGTGTCGTTGCCCCGGGCGTTGATCACCAGGTTGACGCCCTCCTTCGCCAAGGCCCGCGCACAGGCCAGGCCCAAACCCTTGCTGGCGGCACAAACAATGGCCCAGCGCCCCGAAATACCCAAATCCATGACGATGCTCCTGACGGTTCAAAGCGCCCACGTTACCACCCAGCCCCCATCGTTCGGGGGATGACAAAGAGTGATCGGTGTATCAGGCCTTTTCATTATCGACAGCCAGCGGGGCTCATTACTGTTGCGGGACCAACAAGAAAACCGGAGGCCCACATGAACCCGTTCCAGTTTTATTTCCCCACGACCTTGAAGAGCGGCAACGGCCTGGTGCGTCAGGCCGGCGCATTGCTCAAGCCCCATGTTCGAAAAAAACTGCTGGTGGTCACCGACGAAGGCCTGATGGCATCGGGCGTCATGGAAAGTTTTTTCGCCTCGCTGGCCGACAGTGACATTGGCTACGAAGTGTTCGCCGGGGTCGAACCGAATCCCACCACGGATGTGCTGGAACGTGCCGTCGCCTTCCTGAAGAACCACGATTGCGACTCGGTGATCGGCGTCGGTGGCGGCAGCAGCATCGACACCGCCAAGGGTGTCGCGGCCATGGCCACCAACCCAGGCAACATTCTCGACTACGAAGGCTACGACAAACTACTGCACCCGCCGCTGCCGATCTTTGCCATTCCAACCACCTCGGGCACCGGTAGCGAGTGTACGGCTTCCACGGTGTTCACCAACACCAGGACACTGTTCAAGACGGTGATCATCAGCCCGGCATTGTTCCCCAAACTGGCGATTCTCGACGCCGAACTGACCCTCAAGCTGCCGCCGTCGATCACCGCCGCCACCGGCATGGATGCCCTGACTCACGCCATCGAATCCTACGTTTCGAAGCAGGCCAACCCGATCAGCCAGGCCTTGGCCCTGCATGCGATCAAGTTGATTTGCACGCACCTGCCCAAGGCGTTTTTCAGCGGCTCGGACCTGCACGCGCGGGAGCAGATGCTACTCGCTTCGTTCCTCGCCGGAGTCGCGTTCGCCCAATCGAAACTGGGCAACGTCCATGCGATTTCCCACACCTTCGGCGGCGTGTTCAACATCCCCCACGGCATCGCCAACGCCACGCTGCTGCCTTACGTAATCGAATACAACCTGCCGGCCTGCCCGGAGTTGTTCCGCGACATCGCCATCGCCATGGGCGAAGACGTCAATGGCCTGAGCACTGCCAGTGCCGGGCGCAAGGTGGTGGAGCACGTGATGGCGCTGAACGAGGCCATTGGCATCCCGGACAACATCAAGGACCTGGGCGTGGACCTGGACTACATGCCGCAAATGGTCAGCGACTCGATGCGCAGCGGCAACGTGCTGGTCAACCCGCGCCTGACCAACGCTGCCGATGTCGAGCGAATCATCAGCAACGCCTTCCACGGCATTCATTCCTGAGAGACAAACCCCATGTTCTACGAGATGCGCACCTACACCCTGAAGATCGGCACGATGCAGACCTACCTCAAGCACTTCGAGGAAAACGGCCTGCCGGTGATTTCCCGCTACGCCACGCTGGTGGGCTGGTGGTACAGCGAATTCGGCGAGCTGAACCAGGTGATCCACCTATGGGCCTACGAGAGCCTGGACGAGCGAATCAACAAGCGCGCCGCGCTGTACCAGGACCCGGACTGGCTCGAAGGCTTCGTGCCCATCGCCTTCCCCATGCTGGAAAAAATGGAATCGAAGCTGCTGATGCCGGCAGCGTTTTCACCCATCCAATAATCCCTGCCCCGACCTGACAGGCAAAACGAAAACCTGTAGGAGCTGGCTTGCCAGCGAAGAGAGCGTGCCAGTCGACACTAGTGTTGGCTGACAATCCGCTTTCGCTGGCAAGCCAGCTCCTACAGGTTCCGTTCAGGACATGGGTCCCGCTGCAGCTCATTGATCAGCAGGGTCGCCGCCGGGGACAGATTGGCACCGGCCCGACTGATCACGCCATAAGGCTCGATCAGCGCACGCAAGGACACCGGCAGCTTGACCAGCAGGTCGAACTGTTCGCAGAACCGGGCCACCTCCACCGGGATCACCGCGAGCAACGTCGGGTCCTGTTGCACCAGCAAAATGGTGGCGAAGGTCGACGAGGTTTCCAGTGGATAACGCGGTATCTCCAGCCCTGCCTCGTTCATTTCCCGCTCCAGGGCCTGGCGCATCGGCATGTCCTTGGGGTAGACCACCCAACGGTAATCGCTCAATTGCGCCAACTGCAACGACTCGGCGCGGGCCAGCGGGTGATCCTTGCTGGCGACCACGGCCAGGGGTTCTTCGCTCAATTCGATACAATCATAGGCATCCGAACGCTGGCCGACACTGGTTCGACAGATGGCCAGGTCCAGTCGCCCCTGATCCAGTAATCCGAGCAAAGTGGCGCTGGTGTTTTCCACCAGCTCCACCGACAGCTCCGGTTGCTTGAGCCGCAACTCGGTCAGTGCCCGGGTCAGCAACGGCACCGCGCCCATGATCACTCCAACCGACAGCCGTCCGCCCTGGCCGCGCATGATGCTGACCATTTCCTCGCGCAGATGCTCCACATCGCTGTAGATCAGCCGCGCATAACGAATCATGCAACGTCCCATTTCATTGGCCACCAGGCCTTTGGGCTGGCGATCGAATAACGGCATGCCAAGCAGCGACTCGACCTCCTGCAAGGCCTTGGTGGCGCCGGACTGGGAAATCGAAATCTGCTCGGCGGCCTTGTGCAGCGAGCCGCGGTCATCCAGCGCGATCAACAACCGCAATTGTTTGAGGCGTAGCCGCGAAGCGATGCTGCCAAGGGACGGAACCCTGTCTGTGTGTGCTCGATTCAATGTGCAGATCCATCAAGGCCCACGCCGAGCGCCGTCGACGCGGGCAAAAGGTTCGCTAGCGAACCATCAGGGTACACAGCCCTCTTGTTCGGAAACAGACAGGTACTGACAATTCAATTGTTCCGGATTTTCACGACTGGGCGAACTTCAGGCTATCCGGCCACATGCCATGAACACCTCAATTGCGGACAACCGAGCAACTGCGGTAGCGCTAATAAAACGGCTCAAGGCATCGACTCGGGAACTCCTGACGACAGTCATGCATCCTACAGGTGTGGTACTTCCTTTTTGCATCACGCCTTCAGAGGACACCGTCATGCGCCGTCTGATTATCATTTCTTCCCTTGCACTGTGCTTACCGTTCGGCTCCGCGATGGCCGATGTGGACGCAAAAGATGTCGCCACCTCGGCCGGGGTTTCCGCCTCGCTGTATTCGACGTTCAAGGATGACAAGCTGATGATTCCCGCGCGGGATGACGCCTCCAGCTTCGTGGCCAGTGATGGCGCGATTCGCGGCGTTTACCTGGAGCAGGTTCTGCAGCGGGTTCGCCAGGAACATCCCGACCTCAGCAGCGCCAGCGACGAAGAACTGGCCCGCGCCATCCTTGTCCAGGAAGGCCAATAACCGAGATCAAAAGATCGCAGCCTCTGGAAGCGAGGCTGCGATCTTTTAATCAACGATAACGCGCAGCCGGCGTCGAGTTGCCAAACAACCCGGACAACACCTGGCGCTGGGCTTCATAACGAGCCCACTGCTCACCATCGTGCAAGCCCGGAAGGGTGACCACTTCCCCCTGCTCCAGCCCCACCAGCGCCGCATCGACCATGTCTTCGGCGGACATCACGATCTCCTGCGGCAGGTTCTCCACCGGGTTGCCGGCTTCGCTCCAGAAATCGGTGGCGGTCGCGCCCGGCAGTACGGCCTGAATGCGCACGCCTTTGTCGGCCAGTTCGCGGTGCATCGATTGGCTCAGGCCGAGGACAAATGCCTTGGTCCCACCGTATACGCCGTTGAGGATTTCCGGGGCAATGGCGACGATCGAGGAAATGTTGATCACTGTGCCGGCGCCCCGTGCAACGAAGCCAGGCGCCACCGCATAGGCCAGGCGTGTCAGCGCGGTGATATTAAGGGTGATCATGTCCTCCATGTCATCCACGGGGCTGCCGAGCAACGGCATGACCGCGCCGACGCCGGCGTTGTT
Source organism: Pseudomonas serbica (assembly GCF_028823535.1). Classification (GTDB taxonomy): domain Bacteria; phylum Pseudomonadota; class Gammaproteobacteria; order Pseudomonadales; family Pseudomonadaceae; genus Aquipseudomonas; species Aquipseudomonas serbica. Next base: position 84,618 of record NZ_JAQIYM010000018.1, read on the forward strand.
GACCAATAACGTGATGCTCGCGTCGCTGCGCAGGATCTGTTCGACCCGCCGCAAGCCAGCCTTGTCTTTCAGATCCGCAGCGACCACCTCCACAGCGCGGCCGGTCTGGTCGCTCAGGCGATTGGCCAAGGTGTCGAGTTTTGCCTGGCTGCGAGCGACCAGGATCAGGTCATAACCCTGCCGGGCGAGACGATCGGCGTACACCGCGCCGATACCCGAAGAGGCGCCAGTGATCAGTGCAGTGCCTTTGGGAGAGAGAGCCATGTTCAGTTTCCTTCACAGTGAGGCGAGACAATCGCCAGGTAGGAACCGTTATAAATTGACTCGCGCTAGTCTCAAATGACGTTTAATCTACGTTTTTCGGACATGGCGTTCTGAGGACCAGGCGATGATCAGCGTGGCGTTTGTGGTTTTCGAGGGTTTCCAGTCCATGGCGCTGGCGGCCATGCCGGTGTTCGAATACGCCAACTTCAGCGCTGGCGAAGCCTTGTATGACGTGCGGGTACTGTCCGAAGACGGGTCTACCTTGCGCGCTTCCGGTGGCCTGAGTGTCGGCACCGAAGCGTTCGGTGAGCGGGTGTTCGACACCGTGATCGTGGTGGGCGGCGACGCCATCCTCGAACAGGCACCCGAGGGCGTGCTTGACTACGTGCGGGCCAGTGCCAGGACTGCGCGCCGCACCGCCTCGATTTGCTCCGGGGCCTTTGTCATGGCCCAGGCCGGACTGCTCGAGGGCCGCCGGGCGACCACGCACTGGGCCTATGCGCGGCAACTGCAGGAACGCTTTCCAGCGATCAAGGTGGAAGCGGACCGGATCTACGTGACCGACGGTTCGATCTGGACCTCCGCCGGCATGACCGCCGGTATCGACCTGGCACTGGCCATGGTGGAAAAGGACCACGGCGCCGAACTCGCGCGCGCCGTGGCGCAGAAACTGGTGATGTACCACCGCCGCGCTGGCGGCCAGTCACAACACTCGGCGCTGCTGGAGCTGGCGCCGAAATCCGATCGCATCCAGACCGTCCTCGGCTACGCCAGGGAACACCTCGCCCAAACGTTGTCGGTTGAACAACTGGCGCAAGTGGCGCGCCTGAGCCCGCGCCAGTTCAGCCGGGCATTCCGCGCCGAAACCGGCCAGTCGCCAGCCAAAGCCATCGAAAACCTGCGCCTGGAAGCGGCACGGCAGATGCTCGAACGTGGGCGCCTGACGCTCGAGCAGATCGCCCTGGAAACCGGTTTCCTTGATCCCCGGCGCATGCGTGAAGCCTTTCTTCGAGCGTTCGGGCAGCCGCCGCAGGTGATCAGACGCAATGCGCGGTCAGAGGTACAATGAAAGATGTGCTCTGAGTGGTGGAGACATCATGAAAATCTCGGCCAAACTGGCATTTTTCGCCATCGTTTCTACCCTCGCCTATCTTTGGCTGGCGATTTGGGGACTGGGTGGTTTTGCAGCGTTTTTCTCCCATGCCGCCTTGGTGGTGGTTGTACTGGCGACCCTCGCCATGGTCCTCGCTTCGCTGTTTACCGAGGTCAACTTGAGTTCCGGCGAGCGCGAGGACAGGGCCAATCGCTGGGTGCTGCCGGCCTTCGGGGTGATCGGATTGTTGAGCGGGTTCTTGCCGGCCTACACCGACCGGATCGACTTCTGGACCTTTGGTGGCGAAGGCGTACGTTGGCTCGGCGCGCTGCTGTTCATCATCGGCGGCGCCCTGCGGCTTTGGCCAGTGTTCGTGCTCGGCAAACGCTTCAGCGGGCTGGTGGCGATCCAGCCGGGCCACCGCCTGGTGACCGACGGCATTTATCGCAAGCTGCGTAACCCCAGCTACCTGGGGATGTTGGTGATTGCCGTGGGTTGGGCCCTGGCCTTTCGCTCGGGGGTGGGGCTGTTGCTGGCGGCGTTGACGGTGATTCCGTTGATTGCACGGATCCACTCGGAAGAGGCGCTGCTACGGGCACAATTCGGTGGTGAGTATGAGGCTTATTGCGCCCGCAGCTGGCGGTTGATCCCCAGAGTTTACTGAGACACACACATCCACTGTGGGAGCGGGCTTGCTCGCGAAGGCGGTGTGTCAAACAACAAAATGGTCGACGGATACAGCGCTTTCGCGAGCAAGCCCGCTCCCACATTTAGATTTTCTGCAGCCGGATGAAACTGTCCACATCCGACCGGGCAACAACCCTGTCATAACTGCCCAACGTCGCATGCGCCGTCACTATCGGCTGTTCATGCGCCGCCGTGACGATCAACAAATCCGCCCCCGCCGCCTCGGCCGCGAGAATGCCTACCGTCGCATCCTCGAAAACCAGGCAATGGCTGATCTCGACACCCAGCCGTTGCGCGGCCAATCGATAACCGGAAGGGTCGGGTTTGCCGGCACTGACATCTTCAGCCGTGACCATCACAGCCGGCTCGGGTATCCCCGCGGCGGCCATGCGCCGCAACGCCAACTCTCTGGGTGCAGAGGTGACGATGGCCCATTGATGAGCCGGCAAAGAGCGTAGAAATCCCGCCGCGCCAGCCACCTCCTCAACCCCGTCGACATCTTCGATTTCCGCTTGGGTGATCCACGCCGCTTGCGCCTCGGCATCGACGCCGGGCAAGGCCAGGCGATTGATGGTATCGATGGCGCGGGCGCCGTGGATGGTGGGCAGGAAGGTCTCGACATCGACGCCATGGCGAACGGCCCACCCTGCCCAGACTCGCTCGGCGGCGGCTATCGAGGTGAGGATGGTGCCATCCATGTCGAACAGAAAGGCACGGTACGGGACATTGAAAATGGATTCGGGAGCAGGCAAAGGGGCCTTCCTATCTCAAGGGTTAGCGCATTTGCTGCAATGTACACGATCACATGGTGCGGCGGGATTTCAGGGCGCCATCAACACAATCAAGCAATTTCCCAATCGCCCAGGGTTTCTTGATGAACGACACTTGATGCCGAACCCCTGAGCTTTCCGGAGTTTCATAACCGGACATGATCATGAGGGGTTTGCCAGGCCAGCGATCACCGAACAGATTCGCCAGTTCGGCACCGTTGAGAGTGCCCGGCATGGTGATGTCAGTCAGCAACAACGCGACCTCCTGGGCGTGCCCCTGCAGGTACACCCACGCCTCATCCGCACTCGATTGCGCCTGCACCACATAACCTTCCTCCTGAAGAATTTCACAGAGAAATTCCAGGATCAGCGGGTCGTCTTCAACCACCAGAATCAACCCGCCAGGAAGGTGTTCGCCCGCCGTCGATACTCGACTCATGACCTTGCCGCTCCCTGATCGCACCAAATAAATACGCGGGCTTTAAATCCGCTACCTACAGGTATGAGCAACGGTATCGGCGGAAATTCATTTTTGATACTGGCGGTCGACGAAATCGGTCTTTGCGAGGCTTTGTGCTTGGGGGGCAAGACTCCAGCGCCCCCCAAGGAAAGCATTGGCGTTACTGGGACATGGCGTCTTTTTTCATCGCGTCCTTGGACATGGCATCTTTTTTCATGCCGTCCTTGCTCATGGCATCCTTGGCCATCGCGTCTTTTTTCATGCCGTCCTTGCTCATGGCATCCTTGGACATCGCGTCTTTTTTCATGGCGTCTTTCGACATGGCGTCCTTGGACATCGAATCGTTGCTCATGGTGTCAGCCGCAAAAACACTGGCAGCGCCGATGGCCAGGCACATGGACAGAACGACAGTGGTCAACTTTTTCATGATGAAACTCCTTGATGCATGGGGTGTGAACGAGGGGGATTGCCGGATGCTCGTCAGCTGCCGCCGAACCAGTTGTAGCCCTGGTCTTCCCAGTAGCCGCCGCTGTAGGTGTTGCTGACGAAAATCGCCTGGATGTGTTTGGGGTTCTTGTAGCCGAGCTTGGTGGGCATGCGCAGCTTCATCGGGAAGCCGTATTCGCGAGGCAGCACGGCGCCGTCATAGGTCAGGGTCAACAAGGTTTGCGCATGCAGTGCGGTGGCCATGTCGATGCTGGTGTAGTAATCGTCGGCGCATTTGAAGCCGACATATTTGGCGTCGGTGTCGGCGCCAACCCGTTTGAGGAATTCGCTGAAGCGCACGCCACCCCATCGGCCGATCGCGCTCCAGCCTTCAACGCAGATATGCCGGGTGATCTGCTCCGTCTGCGCCATCGCGCGCAGCTCTTCGAGTCGCCAGCTGCGCTTGTCCGCGACCAGGCCGGTGACTTCCAGCCGATAGCCCTCCTCCTCCACCGCCGGCGCCTCGTCGATGCCATAAAAGGCATTGAAGGGAAATGGCCGGGTGATCATCGACGCCGGGTAGGTCGGGGCCATGGCGTTGGGATTGAACAGCCAGCCTTGCACCCGGTCGTTGAAGCGCGACATGGACGACAACGCGGTCTCGACGCTGTCGTTGTCGGTAAGGTTGCAACCGGACAACATGGCCACGCCGCCGAGGGTCAGGCCACGCAGCAGGAACGAGCGACGCGAGCGGTCCTCGATCTGCGGGGCGAGGATTTTCCGGGCGTCAGTGAGGATGGACGACTCGTCCAGCCCGGCCCCTTGAATGCGCTTTTTCATACCCGCTCCTTGCGACCAACGATCATGGCCAACAGTGTTTTTGGCACCAGCGCGACCATCAGCAGGTGCACCGCGACGAACGCCACCAACAGCGCCATGGCGAAGAAATGCACACGCCGCGCACCTTCGTAGCCCCACAGCAATTCACGCAGCAGCGGGAACTGCACTGACTTCCACAACACCAGCCCGGAGAGCACCAGCAGCGTGATATCGACCATCACGAACAGGTACGCCACACGCTGAACCTGGTTGTAGTGACTCAGGTCCGCATGCCCCAACTTGCCGCGCAGCGCTGCCCACAGGTCATGCAGCACGCCTTTGGGCGAGACCGGAAAAAAGCGTCGTTTCAGGCGCCCGCTGAACAGGTTGCAGGCCAGGTAGATGAGACCGTTAACGCCCAGGAACCACATCGCCGCGAAGTGCCATTGCAGGGCGCCGCCGAGCCAGCCGCCGAGGGTGATCGACGTGGGAAAGCTGAATTCGTAGAGCGGCGAGGCGTTGTAGATGCGCCAGCCGCTGGTGACCATCACCAGCACCGCCAGGGCGTTCAGCCAGTGGGTGAGCCGCAGCCAGCGTGGATGGCTGGCCTTGGGTGAAGCAGTCGGCTGCGACATGTCCGGCTCCCGGTTGATGTTCGTTGGAGCCGATTATGGGAGCCGCAAGATCGCCAAATCCTCACGTAAAGTTAAATTAATCGTGATAACTGCCGTCTGATTACACCCAAAAATACTGTGGGAGCGGGCTTGCTCGCGAAAGCGGTGGGTCAGGATATACAGATCTCAACCGACACTCCGCCTTCGCGAGCAAGCCCGCTCCCACACTGTTTGGGTGATCCGCCACAGGTGCAATTATGGTTAAATGCCGCCCCCCAAAGATTGCCGACCCAGACCGATGAACCCTGAAGCCCTCGCCACCCTCAACGAACACCTGCTGACTGCCCTGGCGGCCGCCCCCACCGAAACCCGTCGCCTGTTCCACGGGCGTGGGCGCTGCTGGCCGGGGCTGGAGCAAGTGACCGTCGACTGGTTGCAGGGCGTGGTGCTGGTGGCGCTGTTCAAGGAGCCGGAAGCGGCGCAGCTGGAGGCGTTGAAAGCATTACTGCTGGAAATCGCCGAATCACCAGCATGGACGCAATCCGGCGCCCACACCCTGCTGCTGCAACATCGCTACCTGCTGCAAAGCACCACCGAATGGTTGCTCGGGGAAGAAATCGACGAGCTGACGATCGTCGAAGGCGGCTTGAAGTACCGGGTGGACCTGGGGCGCAAACAGAACACCGGGCTGTTCCTCGACATGCGCTATGGCCGCGATTGGGTGCGGGCCAACGCCCAAGGCAAACGCGTGTTGAACCTGTTCGCCTACACCTGCGGCTTCTCGGTGGCAGCCATCGAAGGCGGCGCAACACACGTAGTCAACCTGGACATGTCGAGCCCGGCCCTGAGCCGAGGCCGCGACAATCACCGGCTCAACGGCCATGACCTGGGCAAGGTGACCTTTCTCGGCCACGACCTGTTCAAGTCCTGGGGCAAGGTGATCGGCAAGGGCCCTTACGACCTGGTGATCATCGACCCGCCGTCGTTCCAGAAAGGCAGCTTCCTGCTGACCAAGGACTACCAGCGGGTACTGCGTCGCCTGCCGGAACTGCTCGCCCCCCAGGGCACGGTGCTGGCCTGCATGAACGACCCGGCTTTCGGTGCGGACTTCCTCATCGATGGCGTCACCCGCGAAGCACCGGGCCTGCAGTTTGAGCAGCGGCTGGACAATCCACCGGAGTTTCCCGATGCCGATGTCGAGTGCGGGTTGAAGGCGTTGGTGTTCACCCTGGGGGATTGAGCACCAACGCAAACAACTCACCATGCCCATTCACATTGAGCTTGTGATAGAGATTGCGCCGGTGCACCTTCACCGTCTCCGGGGAAATGCCCAGCTGTTGGGCGATGGCCTTGCTGGAGAAGCCCTGGAGAATCAGGCGCGCGGTTTCGATTTCGCGCACTGACAGGCGTGCGTCGAAGCGATCCAGCAAGGTCGCCAGATCCCCGGCTACCGCTTCGGCGACCGGGCCTTCTGGCGGAAGCAATTGCAGGTGCCGACGCATCGCCGCCAGCACCCAGTCGCGCACGCACAGCAAGCGGCCCTGTTCTTCCAGGGTGAAGCGGGTCGAGCGGCCCAGGGACAGACCGAGGACGGCGCCGTCGAGGTTGAGCATGAACTGCAATTCGTCGCCACCCACCACCGTGCGGAAGTAGCTCAGGTAGTACTCGCTCTGCTGGAACTGATCGGGCGCCACCGATTCCAGGCTGTGCAAGCCATCGGCGATGCCGGCACAGACGGCCAGGTAAAACGGGTCGAGCAGGTACATGCCGGCGCTGTAGTCGGCCAGATCTTCAGGCTCGTCGCCGCGGCCCCTGGCGTCGAAATCGATCAGCAAGCGCGGCACCCTCCCCGGTCGCATCACCGCGACCAAGGCGTTGTCCAGCGGCACCAGCAGGCGCAGGGTGTCGACCAGTGCACGCCAGAACCCGTCCTGGCCCAATACGCCAAATACCCGCGCCAGCCCCTGGTGCAGCGGCAACTCTTTCAACAACGCGTCCACGCACTACCCCTTTCGAGTAACCCATGATGGGAATGGGTAACGGCCACCCCGGTCGATACGCTGCAAACTCCTGATTATCACCGGCCTGCAGCAGGCCAGGAGTGCCGCATCATGAGTGGTCACCGCTCGTATTTCAATCTGGGGCTTGGCGCCTGTCTGGCGGTGTCGCTGGCAGCGGTAGCTGCCGATGGCCCGACCGTGCACGTGTACAACTGGTATGACTACATCGGTCCGGACACCCTGCATGACTTCAAGCGTGACACTGGTATCCAGCCGGTCTACGACACTTTCGACAGCGCCGAAGTGCTCGAAGGCAAGTTGCTGACCAGCGGCAGCGGCTACGACGTGGTGGTGGCCAGCAACTTCAGTTTGCCAACCCTGATCAAGGCGGGCGCTCTCGCCCCGCTGCCCCACGCGCAGATGCCGGACTTCAAGAACATGGACACCGATCTGTTGGCCAAACTGGCCAACAACGATCCGGGCAACCAGTACGCCGTGCCGTACCTGTGGGGCACCAACGGCATCGGCTACAACATCGACAAGGTACGCGCCGTACTGGGCGACAAGGCACCGGTGGACTCCTGGGACCTGGTGTTCAAGGAAGAGAACCTGGCCAAGCTCGGCCAATGCGGCGTGGCGATGCTCGACTCGCCGTCGGAAATGCTGCCGGTCGCCCTGCACTACCTGGGCTTGCCGCCTAACAGTACCCATCCCGAGGACTACAAGAAGGCCGAAGCGCTCCTGCTGAAGCTGCGTCCGCATATTGCCTACTTCAACTCGTCGAAGTTCATCAGCGACCTGTCCAACGGCAACATCTGCGTTGCCGTCGGTTGGTCCGGCGCGATGCTCGAAGCCAAAACCACCGCCGAGCAGGCCGGCAATGGCGTGAAGATCGCCTACAGCCTGCCCAAGGAAGGCGCGCCGGTGTGGTTCGACACGCTGGTATTGCTCAAGGACGCCCCGCACCCCGAGCAAGGCCTGGCGTTCATCGACTACCTGATGCGCGCCGAGGTCATTGCCCCGGTCAGCAATCACCTCAACTACCCCAACGGCAATCGCAACGCGACAGCGCTGGTGGCCGAGGCGACACGGACCAATCCTGCGGTTTACCCGTCGGCCGAGGCCCTGGCCACCCTGTTCACCTTGCAGCCACTGCCGCCTGCGACCGAACGGGTGCGTACGCGGATCTGGAGCAAGGTCAAGAACGGCCAGTAAGTCCACCTCTACCCCCTGTGGGAGCGGGCTTGCCCGCTCCCACAGGTTCAGCGTCCACTTTTTTCCAGCTGAATTTGAAGATGAGAGAAACCATGAAACCACGTGCCCGCGACCTCAACATCCAGTTCGGCCACCTGCAACCCGGCCCCCTCAACGCCATCACCGATGTACCCGGCGTGCGCGTCGGCCACAGCAATGTGCGCGGTCGCACCGCCAAGGGTCGCGACATACTCACCGGCGTCACCGTGATCGAGCCGCGTGCCGGTTCCACCAGCCAGCAGCCGTGCTTCGCCGGCGTCCATGTGCTCAACGGCAATGGCGATGCCACGGGCCTGGAGTGGGTTCGCGAGGCGGGCCTGTTGACCAGCCCGATCGCCTTCACCAACACCCACAGCCTGGGCGTGGTGCGCGACGCCTTGATCGTGCTCGACCGTGAACAGCAACCGGATGACGGACGGCTCTACTGGAACATGCCGGTGGTGCTGGAGACCTTCGATGGCTTGCTCAATGACATCAACGGCTTTCACGTCAAGGTCGAGCATGTGGCCGAAGCCATGCATTCGGCGGTCGGCGGCCCGGTAGCTGAAGGCAATGTCGGCGGTGGCAGCGGCATGATCTGCCACGAATTCAAAGGCGGTATCGGCACCGCGTCGCGACGCTTGAGCAGTGACCAGGGCGGCTGGACCGTTGGCGCAATCGTCCAGGCCAACCACGGCATTCGCAATGAGTTGCGCGTCGATGGCTACCCGGTCGGGCGCTACATGGAGCAGGTCGACTCACCGTTTCTCAAGGCGTCGCTACCACATCCGGGCATGGGCTCGATCGTCGTCTGCCTGGCCACCGATGCGCCGTTGCTGCCGCACCAATGCACGCGCCTGGCCCAGCGCGCCAGCCTCGGCCTGGCCCGCACCGGCGGCGGCAATGAAGACCACAGCGGCGACATCTTCATCGCGTTCGCCACCGGCAATCAGCACGTACCACCGGCGGCGTACGAGAGCAAAAAAGCGCCGACCTGCGACAACCTGAGCATGGTCAACAACGATCACATCAGCGAATTGTTCCTGGCGGCCACCGAAGCCGTTGAAGAAGCCATCATCAACGCCCTGCTCGCCGCCGAAACGACCGAAGGTAACGGCCACGCGGTGCCGGGCCTGGATGCCGAAACCCTGCTCAAGGCCCTGAATCAGGCCGGTTGGCCGGGGGAGCGCAATCGCCGAAGCTGACAGTTGTGGGGGGATTCGACTAGCGGTACTTGAGGCGCAACCCCCATCTTCCTACGATGGAGTTGCGCAGCCGCTTGCTTGTCCAAGCCGTTGCGCAGGTGGTGAGTGCACTGAACCCCTATCAAGCTCACCGCCTGCTTCATGCGCATCTTGAGCCTCAATGGCTCCACTTCTCCCCATCAAAGAGCTTTGAGGCTCTTTTTTAACTGCGCGAAACACAGACCTGAAAAAACCCGGCACTTGGCCGTAATGCTGTTCACTTTAGGTTGGAGGGCTCCAGGTGCATATTTGGATCAGGTGTATATCCATTCCTGCGGTAACGGCCACCTAGGGTTTCGCTCTTACAGCGAGTCACTTGGAAAAACGGAACCGTTTATGACGAAAAGACTTACTTGCTGGCTTTAACGCGGCGCGGATCAACGTTGGTAGAGGCGCCGATGGAAGCACTCACAAGTTGACGGACAGGCTCAGGGCGTGAGGGGACAAGAAAATCAAAAGCCTCGCTTTGGCTTTAGATTTGGGCGCCCCGTTAAACCACGATGGCCGAACGCAGGCATTGCGTAGTGGGTAAACCGGCAGGACGCCGGTTTAGCCGCGCTGGGCCAGGGATGGCCCATCGCGGCGACCCACGGAGCAATGCCGGAGAGAGGGCATGCCGAGCCACAGCGAGGCACCGAGTGGTGGGGCAAAGCCTTTTGGTTCCTTTTCGGCGTTTGGAAAAGGGACTCGCTGTAAGAGCGAAACCCTAAGTGGCCGTTACCGCAGCAATGGATATCCCCCCAATCCAGTTCTTAACAACCCCATGCTTAAGTGAACAGCATTACGACACTTGACCGGGCATTGTGCATTCCAAACCCACCGGATCGTCTTTATCCCAATCGCTCGCGAACGAATTCGCTGGCCTTGCGCGTCAATTGGTCCAGATGCCGGTCACGCTGCTTTTCCGCATCGAGCATCGCCCGCTTGCCGTGCTTTTGCAGCAGGTAGGTATGAATCTGCCGCACCTCCAGCGAGCTGTAGATCGGCGCCACATCCAGCAGCGCCATCAAGCCGTCGCTGCCGTGGTCGCGGGTGTTCATCAGCACTTGCGTACTGCGCGCACCGACCACCTGAAAACCCATCGACTCGAAATACGGCACCTTGGCCACGGCGCAGGCCAGCTCGGCATGCGGGTAGCGGCCGACCATCTCGCGCAGCATCCGGCGCGCAATGCCTTGGCGCCGATGCCCGCCATCCACGGCCATGTAGGCCACACTGCAGGCGTCGGGATCGTCCTTGACCGGCAGGTACAGCAGGAAACCGACGACCTTGTCCGGATCGTCCAGATCGGTGGCAACGATCAACTCCACCGCCATCCCTTTCGCCCCGTTCAAAGCCTCCAGATACAGGTGCACCTCGTAGCCGATCGCGTACTGGTAGACGTTGTACAGCAGGTTACTGGGCGGGATGGCGACCATGCTGATGTCGGTCAGGTTGTCGACCACCAGCTGCAGGATCTGACTGTTGACCGACTCCGGGCACGGGGTTTTGTAGTGGGTGATCTGGGGCATTGCGGGGACTGACTCCGGGGAATGGGGCGCGGCTGCCTATCATACCGCGCCGGAGCCTGCCTTGATCGATTCATGAGCCACACACATGAGTCTATAGCCGAAATCCGCATGAACATTTCCCTTGGCACCGGGGTCAGTCAATGGATGAGGGCTGTTATCGCCAATCAACCATAGGAAGCGCACCGATGCTCGACGTGATGACGATTTCCCGACGAGAACTGCTGATCGTGGGCGTGGTGACAGCAGCGGCCGTGATCCTGCCACCGTTCATATCTGCGCAGGCAGCGGCCGCCAACACCGCGCTGCCGGTCAAGAGCAAAGTGTCGATCTGGGTCAACGGCACACAGCAGGCCATGGAGCTCGACACTCGCACCACCCTGCTCGACCTGCTGCGCGAACACCTGCAGCTCACCGGCACCAAAAAGGGTTGCGACCACGGCCAGTGCGGCGCCTGCACGGTGATCGTCGACGGCCGGCGGATCAATTCCTGCCTGACCCTGGCGGTGATGCACGAAGGCTCGAAGGTCACCACCATTGAAGGGCTCGGCACGCCGGACAAGCTGCATCCGATGCAGGCGGCATTCATCAAGCATGACGGCTATCAGTGCGGTTATTGCACGCCGGGGCAAATCTGCTCGGCAGTCGCGGTGCTGGGGGAAATCCGCGACGGCATTCCCAGTCACGTAAGCCCGAGCCTAACCGAACCACCCAGGCTGATCGCCAGCGAACTCCAGGAACGCATGAGCGGCAACATCTGCCGCTGCGGTGCGTACTCCAACATCATCGAAGCGATCACCGAAGTCGCGGAGGCCAACGCATGAGGCCCTTTACCTATCTACGCGCCAAGTCGCCGGCCGAGGCCGCCTCGCTCGCCGCCCAGGTCGATGGCTCGCGCTTCATCGCTGGCGGCACCAACCTGCTGGACCTGATGAAGCTGGACATCGAGACGCCGACGCAACTGATCGACGTCAACGACCTGGCCCTGGACCGAATCGAAGCCACACCCGAAGGCGGCTTGAGAATCGGCGCCCTGGTGCGCAACACCGACCTCGCCGCAGACCCGCGCATCCGCAAGGACTACGGCGTGCTTTCCCGCGCCCTCCTCGCCGGTGCCTCCGGCCAGTTGCGCAACAGGGCGACGACCGCCGGCAACCTGCTGCAACGCACGCGCTGCCCGTACTTCTATGACACCCATCAAGCCTGCAACAAGCGCCAGCCTGGCAGTGGTTGCGCGGCCATCGGCGGCTTCAGTCGGCAATTGGGCATTATCGGGGTCAGCAATGCCTGCATCGCCACTCATCCCAGCGACATGGCCGTGGCCATGCGTGTGCTCGATGCCCAGGTCGAGACGGTTCGACCCGACGGCAGCACGCGCGCGATCGCCATCGCCGACCTGCATCGCTTGCCCGGCAATACGCCGAACATCGAAACCACCCTGGCCGCGCACGAGCTGATCACCGCCGTGACCTTGCCGGCGCCGCTTGGCGGCACGCACCTCTACCAGAAAGTCCGTGATCGTGCCTCCTACGCATTTGCGCTGGTCTCGGTGGCCGCGGTGATCCAGCCGGACGGCACCGGCCGCATTGCGCTGGGCGGTGTCGCGCACAAACCGTGGCGCGTGGAAAGCGCTGAAGCAGCCATGGCCAAAGGCGCCAAAGCGTTCAGCGAACAGCTGCTGGACGGCGCCACACCCACCCCTGAAAACACCTTCAAACTGACCCTGGTCGAGCGCACGCTGGCTTCGGTGATGGCACACGCGAGGGCCCAGGCATGAAATTCGAAACCCCGGCCACCACCAACCCCATCGACCAAGGCAAGGTCATCGGCCAGCCCACCACGCGCATCGAAGGCCCTCTGAAAACCACCGGGCAGGCGCCCTACGCCTATGAACACCACGACGCCGTGCCGAACCAGGCCTATGGCGTGGTGGTCGGCTCGGCCATTGCCAAGGGACGCATCGCCTCGATGAACCTGCAAGCCGCTCAATCGGCACCGGGGGTAATCGCCATCGTCACCGCCGCCAATGCCGGCAAGCTCGGCAAAGGCAAATACAACACCGCGCGTCTGCTCGGCGGGCCGGAGATCCAGCACTACCACCAGGCCGTGGCCCTGGTGGTCGCGCAAACCTTTGAACAGGCGCGCGCCGCCGCGGAACGGGTGGACATCACGTACTCAACCACCGAAGGCGCTTTCGACCTCGGCAGCTCCCGCGACTCGGCGGTAGAACCCAAGGATCAGATGGAGGACACCCTGCACGGAGATTTTGCAGCGGCATTCGCGGCGGCCCCGGTGCAACTCGACGCCACCTACACCACGCCCGACCAGGCCCACGCCATGATGGAGCCCATGGCCTCGCTGGCCGCCTGGGACGGCGACCACCTGACCCTGTGGACCTCCAACCAGATGATCGATTGGTCGGTCACCGACCTGGCCACCACCCTCGGCATACCCAAAAAGAACGTGCGCCTGATCTCGCCGTACATCGGCGGTGGCTTCGGCGGCAAACTGTTCATCCGCGCCGACGCGCTCCTTGCCGCCCTGGGCGCACGCATGGCTGGAAGGCCGGTAAAAGTGGCGCTGGCCCGGCCGCTGATCTTCAACAACTGCACCCATCGCCCGGCGACCATCCAACGCATCCGCATTGGCGCCGGCAGCGACGGCAAGATCACCGCGATGGCCCACGAAGGGTGGTCCGGCGACTTGCCCGGCGGCAAAGTGGAACTCGCCGCGCAACCGAGCAAATTGCTGTACGCCGGGGAAAACCGTCGGGTGACCATGCGCCTGTCGACGCTCGACTTGCCGGAAGGCAACGCCATGCGCGCTCCGGGCGAAACCCCGGGCATGATGGCGCTGGAAATTGCCATGGATGAAATGGCGGAGAAGCTGAAGCTCGACCCCATCGAGTTTCGGATCATCAATGACACCCAGGTCGACCCGACGAAACCGGATCGACCATTTTCCCAGCGCCATCTGGTCGAATGCCTGCGCACCGGGGCCGATCGATTTGGCTGGAGCCAGCGCCCTGCGCAACCGGGCACCCAGCGCGATGGCCGATGGCTGATCGGCATGGGCGTCGCCGCAGCCTTTCGCAATAATCTGCTGGTGAAGTCCGGCGCCCGCGTTCGCCTGAATGATCAGGGCACCGTGACCGTGGAAACCGACATGACTGACATCGGCACCGGCAGCTATACGATCATCGCGCAGACGGCGGCGGAAATGCTCGGCGTCAGCCTCGACCAGGTGGTGGTGCGCTTGGGCGATTCGAGCTTTCCAGTCTCGTCTGGCTCAGGTGGCCAGTTCGGCGGCAACTGCTCGACCGCGGGGGTGTATGCCGCCTGCGTCAAACTTCGCCAAGCCGTTGCGCAACGCCTCGGTGTGAACGCCGAAGAGGCTGAGTTCGTGGGTGGCGAGGTACGCGCTGGCGGCAAGAGCAGGCCGTTGCGCAATGCGGCGCAAAGCGGCGAGATCGTCGCCGAGGACAGCATCGAATTCGGTGAACTGGGCAAGAAATACCAGCAATCGACCTTCGGCGCGCACTTTGTCGAAGTCGCGGTCGACAGCGCTACCGGGGAAACCCGCGTGCGCCGGATGCTGGCGGTGTGCGCAGCCGGGCGCATTCTCAACCCGACTTCGGCGCGCAGCCAAGTCATTGGCGCGATGACCATGGGCGTCGGCGCGGCACTGATGGAGGACCTGGTGGTGGACAAACGCCTGGGCTTTTTCGTCAATCATGACCTGGCCGGCTACGAGGTGCCGGTGCATGCCGACATCCCTCACCAGGAGGTGATCTTCCTCGATGAAACCGACCCGGTTTCCTCGCCGATGAAAGCCAAGGGCGTTGGCGAGCTGGGAATTTGCGGCGTCAGTGCAGCCATCGCCAACGCGGTGTACAACGCCACCGGGATTCGGGTGCGCGAATACCCGATCACCCTGGACAAGATGCTCGATAAATTGCCGCCGATGATTTAATCGCAGTTGGTAAGTCAGTTGACGGTTGTGCTGGCGATGGCGTCCGTCGCGACGGCACTGAATTACCAGTCGTACGTCATCTCCACCGAAGCCACCCGCTCCTGCCATCAACCGATCTTGTTCAACGGCACATAAGTGCCATTCAGATGGACGTCCACATGATTTTTCGGGCGATAATTCGCCACCGTGATCACCCGTTGCTGCACGGTGTCATCGATGCATTCCTGGCCGAACGACGTCTTGCCGATCGTGCGGAAATAACGTGCATTCAACAACCGATAAGTGCCACCGAGGAAGTCCTGGTAGGAGTCGGTGATCGCCGGCAGATCGCTCGGCAGCCGCGGGATTTTTTTTGAATTGAGCTCCAGTCCGCACTCCATCGCCTTGTTCGCCATCCAGCGCAACGGGATGTCCGACAGCGAGTTGTCGGCGTAGCCGCCACCCACATTGGCATGCGCGCCACAGAACCAGACCTGCTCCATCACCTGATTGGGCTTGGCGATCGGGTCCCACAGTGTGCATTCGTAATTGGCCCGGTGTTCGTCGATGGCGACGGCATGGAAGGCGTTGCGCACAATCCCGCTGAGTTCGGTGTCGTGAAACTCATAGTACTTGTGGTTGAACCACTCAGCCGATTTGAACGGCACCCCCAAGGCGCCGACCGTGTCCCAGACGCCGAGGAAATGGATCTGGATTTCCCGGGAGTAACTCTGGCGAAAGAACTTGGCGTTTTCCGTATCCGCGCTCGAATCGCGGGTGCGGTACAGGGTGTAGGCCTCATCGATGCGGTCGATGTGCTTTTTCGTCAGCAGCCCGACGTTGCGGATCAACCCCACCAGACTACGCGCGGAGTAAGCCCCGCGACTGAAGCCGAAAATGAACACCTGGTCGCCCTCCTCGTACTGCTTGGCCAGGGCGATATAGCCATCCTTTATTTTCTTCGACAACCCCACCCCAAATGCCCCGCCCTCGAGTTTGTCGTACCAGTCGGTGCCCACGCCGGCGACATAGATCTTCTTCTGCAGCGTGCCGTCTTTCTGGCTGGGGAGGATCGCGTCATGCAGCTTGACCACGTTGGTGCTGGCGTCGCCGTCGATCTCAGGCTTCTGATCAGGCAGGTTCCAGGTGCCGTCGAAGGCGACGATGATTTTCTTTGGCATATTCATCTCCTGTCTATTCACAAACCCTGCACGCTCGCTAGCGCTGTGGCGCGACCATGCGGAACTGGATATTGATTTCGTTGGAAACGACACTGTCGGCCCACTCCCCCTCACCAATCCTGAAGTCGTTGCGGTTGAGCGTCAGCTCGCCCACGAAGATCCCGATACCGTCCTCGGCCTTGAGCAGAACCGGCACATCCACGCCCCGTGTCAGGCCTCGCAGCGTGAGGTTGCCGCTGATCAAGTAGCGGTCGTTGGCGAGATCCTTGACGCGAGTCGATTCGAATGTCGCCTGCGGATAGCTGGCGGTGTCGAACCAGGCGGGCTTTTGCAGCTCGGTATTGGCGTCGTCACTACCGGCATCGATGCTGGCCAGATCGATGGTCAAGCTGGCGTGGGCCGCCTCGGGGTGGGCGGTATCGAAATCAAGGTCGCCGGCGAACTTGCTGAAAGTGCCATAGACCCGCGACCCCGTCTGGTTGTAGGTGAAACTGATGGTGCTGGCATTGAGATTCACGTCCGCGTATTCAACGGCACCAGCCTGAGCAGAAACACCCAACGCAAGCATGGCAAACAGGGTTGAAAAACGCAGCAATCGAGAGTTCATGGAACACTCCGGGCCCGGGCGCCCTCATGGGAAAGTGTCGAACGCACGCAAGCCAGTGACAGGAGGACTAAAGCAAAGATCGGCCGGTTATGCCACTGGCCGCGCGGATTTGCGACCACCCGCGCCTACGCTGCCCACGCCCGCTGCAACAACTCGATGACCTCGGCATCCGACGTCTGGGAAAAATCCATGTACCAATGTCCGATCGAGGTGAACCACTCAGGACACAGCGGACACACCAACTCATCCACTTCCCTGCGCAACGCCTCGGCCGTTTCCACCGGTGCCACCGGCACCGCCACCACGATCCGCGCGGGTTCCTGCGCACGTACCGCCTGCACCGCCGCCAGCATCGAGGCCCCTGTCGCCAAGCCATCGTCGATCAGAATCACCACCTGATCCCTGAGCTGCACCGGCGCCCGCGCGCCCCGATAGACCTGCTCACGTCGCAACAGCTCCCGGGTTTCCCGGGCAACCACGGCCTCGAACGCCGCTTTGTCAATGGGGTGGGCCCGCAGTGCCTGCTCATTGCGAATTTCGATTCCGCCACTGGCAATCGCGCCCATGGCGTACTCCGGATGGGACGGTACACCCAGCTTGCGCACCAGCAGCAGGTCCAGGCGCACGCCGAGCGCCGTGGCCACTTCATAGGCCACCGGCACGCCGCCCCGGGGCAAGGCCAACACGATTACATCGGCGCGATGGGCATACGGGAGCAGCGATTCCACCAGGCGTCGCCCGGCGGCAGTGCGGTCTTGCAGGATGGTTTGTGATGAGTGATTCATTGGAAAACCTCCCCAGGCGATCAACGCCTGACGGTTCGCATCACATCATCAATTGTCGGTTCGACGGAGGCTGTCAGCAAGCCCCAAAACAAGGCCCCCCGATCCATTCTGGGCTGATCCTGGCGCTCCCCCCTACACCAACCGCTCAATCTTCTGATGCTGCCACACCAGCTTGTAATACAGCGTCTGCAACGCCAGCATCCCCAGATACGCCACCGGAAACGCCATCCACACGCCTTGCAACCCAAACCGCGCATCCAACACGTACGCCACCGGCAACTGCACGCCCACCACGCACACAATCGAGATCGCCACCGGCACCATCACCGTGCCGCTGGCGCGCATGATGCCGCCGATGATCGCCTGGAAGCCGAACACCAACAGGCTCCAGAGCATGATGTGCAACAGGTGCTCGGCCATGCTGCGCGTCGCGTCCTCGGTGAGGAACGAGCCCAGCAACCAGTGCGACAGCAGGTACCCCAGCACCACCAGGCCACCGGTCAGGCACACGTTGATCATCAACCCCGTGCGCAGGATCGGCCCGATACGCTCGACACGCCCTGCCCCGATCGCCTGCGCCCCGAGGATCGACGCCGTGATCGCAATCGACAGCGCCGGGAATTGCACATAGTTGACGATCTGCGTCACCGCACCGTACGCCGCCGTCGCTTGGGAACCGTGCTGATTCACCAGTGCCAAAATCACCAGCTCCGACAGCGACAACACCACCATCTGCAGGCCGGTGGGCAAGCCGATGCGCAACACCTTGCCGAGGATCGCCATGTCCAGCTTCATCGCCGCGAAAAACTCCCGGTCCGGCGCCAGCGGATGGCCCTTGCGAATCAAGCGCCACGCCAGCCAACCCATCGCCGCCAGATTGCCCGCCAAACCGGCAAACGCCGCACTCTGAATCCCCATCGGCGGCAACCCCAACCAGCCGCGAATCAACGCCGGCGTCAGCGCCAGGCCGATACAGGTCGACACCACCAGCGCCAACAACGGCGACAACGTATCGCTCACCCCGCGCAACAACTGAGTGAACAACACGAACACCAACAGCGTCGGCATGAACCACAACATCACATGCGCGTACGCCACCGCATCGTCCAGCACATCCCCCGGTGTCCCCAACCCCACCAAGGAAGACCGCGCAAACACACTCCCCACCACCGCTGCCACCAGCCCGATCAACAACCCCAACAACAAGGTCGACCCAGCGATGGCCTTCACCAAATGCGTCTCCCGCGCTCCCCAGGCCTGGCCGATCAACACCCCCGCCCCCGCGCCCAGGCCGATCACCAGGGCGATGAAGAAGAATACGATGGGGAACATGCCCGACACCGCCGCCAGCGCCTGGGTGCCGAGCATCTGGCCGATGTAGATGCTGTTTACGGTGCCGGACATGGACTGGAGGAAATTGGACAGGACCATGGGGGCGAGGAAAAGCAGGTAGGTTTTCCAAAGGGCGCGCTGCGGTTGGGCTGGGGTTTGCATGGGGGTAGAGGTCCATCTCGACGGCGTGAGGGCTCAAAGAGGATAGCTTCGGCGAGTTACGGGCCAGGGGCAATGATGATTTCGGCGCTGTGTTTAATTTCCCGGCGATGTTAGGTGAAAGGTTCCGCTGCGCGACGGTTGCGATTTGATGGACGTGATTGGCCGGCGCATGCGGGCCCAGGCTGCGGAGTCAATGTGTCATTCGACTTTGCGGCCAGTACGCTGTTGTCGTGCGAACCGTTGCGGTTTGCGAACAGTTACTTGGGAAACAACAGCGTATACGCCACCCGAAACCCCCAGCCCTGCGCGCCATCTTTCGGGCTGTCAGCCCAATAGCGCGGCCCCACTTGCAGGCTCATGGGTTGATGCCCCACCTTGAACAACTGGGTGACGAACAGGTTGATGGGCACCGACCATTCGCGGGTCTGCCAGTCGTAGGTGGACTCGGTGTTGATGCCGAAGGTCGTATAGGTATGGGTGGTGTAGCTGAAGAAGGGTTGCAGGAAAGTCTGGTTGATCTTGTCTTTGTCGTCAGGCGGGCTGTTGTCCAGCGACCAGATGTGATTGGCCAGGATGCCGCGGGTCCAGCCGTTACTTTGCTTGAGGGCCACCACGGTAGGTCCAGCCCCCCATTGTTCACCACTCAAGAGCTCATCACTGCCGGTTGGCACAAGGATTACCGGCCCTGCCCCCCAGATCCAGCCGCTCGCGGTTGGATGCTTGGGTGAAAAAAAGAAACTCTGGGTAACATCACCGACCCCGGATTTGTCCGCCTCGCCCCCGGGTACCAGACCGTGTTGATCGATAACCGGCAGGATGGTTCGGGATATGAGATTCCACTCGTCATTGAGGGTAAAGGGCAGCACCGGCTGGATATTGGTGACGCTTTGGTAGCCCTCGCCACTGGGGCCGAGTTTCTGGTTCCAGTTGTACTGGATGGGCACGCTGTAGAGCGCCGCTACCGGATTCAATGATTGTTTGGCCAGCTCGGCCTGGCTGTCGGCAGTTCGACCGATGCTGGGCCAAAGAATCGCCAGGGCTATGACGGGCATAAGGTGAAAGATTTTGCTCATCAGTAGCTCCTTCTCGATATCGAGGGTGCCCTACCACTGCGGTTGAACCGCCTCGATACTCGGCGGCCCCGAAGAGCTTAGTTCAGGTTTTCTTGACGCCTCGGGTAATTACGCCCGAATGCCCACCCGACCCATTGAGCGTTTCACCTGGTGACACCGATTCCAACCCTGGGCGAGAAGGCTCGCAAAATTGCATGATTTGGCCCTGAACGATCAGGTCATATGATCTCTACCCTTCACCCGAAACGCCAGAACATCGCCTTCCAGCCGCGTACTAAAGCCTGTCGCCCTTCCAATCTCTCTTGCCCAACCTAGCCGAACAGGGTACAAAACGACAGAGTTGTACGACAACATAATAAAACCGCTCACACCATGCCCGAGTGGGCCAATCACCCTTCGAGATCTGCCATGCCCCGCCCTACATTTGCGCAAACCGTACCGCCGCCCTTCCCCCGCCATCTCGCCGTAATCATTCTTTTGTGCATGGGTTGCGCGTTCGCCGGTAACCATGTGGCGGCACGGGTCGCCTTTGATGATGGCGCGGGTGTGTTGCTGGCGATTTTGTTGCGTTCTGGCGGGACCTTACTGGTGCTGGCAAGCCTGGTACTGTGGCAAAGACAAAGTCTGCGTCTGCCGGCCGGTGCATGGCGCTGGCAATTACTGTTGGGCCTTCTGATTACCGCGCAGAGCCTGTGTCTGTACTCCGCCGTCGCTCGCGTCCCGGTGGCGCTGGCGCTGTTGGTGGCCAACGTGTTTCCCATCCTGCTGGCGTTGCTCACTTGGGCGATGGGTGGCCCGAGACCGACCGCGCGCACCGCTACGTTGATGGGTTTGATTCTGGTGGGGCTGGTGTTTGTGCTGGATGTCCCCGGGCGCCTTTCGACCACGACCAGCGTCAGCCCGCAATGGCTGCTGGGCGTCGCGCTCGCGTTCTGCGCCGCCAGCGTGTTCGCCTGCGCGCTATGGATCACCGACCACAAGTTGTCTCAGGTACGTGGTTCGGTGCGCAGTCTGTTGACCATTTTCATCGTCTTCAGCAGCGTCAATCTGGCGGGACTGACTGGCGCCCTGCCAGGCGGACTAAACCTGCCCGCAACCTCGACCGGATGGCTGGCGCTGGCCACCTTGGTTGTGCTGTACGGCACCGGTTTTATCGTGCTGTTCATTTCGGTGCCTCGCCTGGACATGCCACGCAATGCGCCGGTCATGAACATCGAGCCGTTGGCGACGTTGCTGATGGGCTGGATTGTGCTGGATCAAATGCTCAGTGCGGGGCAGATCCTGGGTGGGGTGATTGTGGTCACCGGCATCGTTTTGCTGACGTATCGCAAATCAGCTATCAAGGCTGGCGCCAAAGCTGTGGTGTGAGAAAAACTGGTTTCATTATTCACGGGGGGCAGCGTCGGCAACAGGCCCGCTGTGAAAGCTTCTGGCACCTTGCGCACACAGTGTCACTGGATGCGCAAGGTAGCCTCAGACTGAAACAGGGCAGCACCCGGCCCTGATGAATTACTGCTGGGTGCCGGGCAGCAGTTCAAAGGTAGGTGTAAACGGGGTCATGGCGGCCATCAACCGTTCGAAGGGCTTGTGGTCGCCTTCGAAGGTGGCTTTACCTGCCGCGACCAGTTGAGCGAAGTTGGTTTTCCTTGCCATCACGCTTTCAAGATCCGAGCGGTTGAGCGTGATGGTCAGGTCAGCCTTTTTCGCTTGCTGCCCCTTGATGGTGGTCAGCGTTGAATTGCTCAACTCAACCACAAACTGCTCACCGTTGTCGGGTGTCTTGAGATTCAGGACCAGGTGTTGGTCCGCGACCTTGCTGCCGTCCAGTGCGATGCCAAGGTATTCCAGCCACAACTCGGTGCTCATGGCGCGGATCATGTCCGGCCCGGTGGGTTTTGGCGGCACTCCCTTGGGCATGCCATGGCGCAATTCATTCGCTGCGGTGAGAAAGCTGTTGCGCACGCCCGCACTTTCCTTCTGATAGCCAACCTGCTCGTAGACGTCTGCAAGCAGATCCTTGGCCTGGGTGTTCTGGGGTTCGGCGTACACCAGTTTATTGAGAATTTCATAGGCTTCGCGGTATTTGCCCTGATCGAACAAGGATTTGCCCTTTGTCATGATCTTGTCCGCGCCCCCCATCATGTCCACGTACAACGGTGCAGAATCTTTCGGCGACAACGGCATCAGTGTCGCCGGGTTGGCATCCCAGTAACCCAGGTAGCGGTTGATCACGGCACGGCTGTTGTGCTCTTCGGAGCCGTGATAGCTATGGGTCGCCCAGTTGTTTTTCAGGCTTTCGGGCAACTTGTAGACGTTATGAATCTCGTTGATGGTGACGCCCTGGTTGGCGGCGTGCAGTACGGCGTTGTTCAGGTTGGCATAGGCATCGCGTTGCGCGCGCATGACGTCTTGAATTCGCTCATTGCCCCAGCGCGGCCAACTGTGGGCGGCGAACATGACATCGGCCTGTTGTCCGTAGCGATACAAGGCGTTGTTGATGTTCTTCGACCAGACCAGCGGATCTCGGACCAGGGCTCCGCGCAAGGTGTAGATATTATGGATGGTGCCGACGATGTTTTCGGCTGCCCAGAAGGCCTTGAATTGCGGGAACCAAGTGTTCATCTCCGCGGGGGCTTCAGTGCCGGGAGTACTTTGGAACTCCATTTCCACGCCGTCGATGGTCAGGCTTTCGAAATCTTTCGCGATGTAGCGATTGGGTTCGATCAGCCCCATGTTGCCAATGGAGGCATTTTTTCCGATGGCCATGTCGACATGGCCATAGGGGCTGTGCGGCAACATCACGCCGTATTGGAAGAAGGCGCGGCGGGTCATGGCGTTGCCGGCATAGACGTTTTCAGCCACGGCGTGCTCCATGAAACCGGTTGGTGCTATGAGCGGGACCTTGCCGCTGCGCACATCGGCTTCATCGACCAGACCGCGGACACCACCGAAATGGTCGGCATGGGAGTGAGAGATCACTATCGCCACGACCGGGCGCTTGCCAAGTTTTTCATTGATGAAATCCAGGGCAGCCTTGGCGGTTTCCTTCGACATCAGGGTGTCGAACACGATCCAGCCCGTATCGCCCTTGATGAAGGTGATGTTGGCCAGGTCAAACCCACGCACTTGGTAAATCTTTTCCGGAACGACCTCATACAGACCGAAGGCCATGTTGAGCACTGCCTGGCGCTGCAAGGAAGGATTGATGCTGTCAAAGTCCTTGCCACCGAGCAGGAAGTCATAGCTGCCCATGTTCCAGGCGACATTCCCGGCATCGGCCATGATCTTGTTGTAGGACGGTGCAGCGATGAAGCCTTTCCTGGCTTCTTCAAAGTCGCGTTGGTCTGTGAACGGAAGTGACTGGCGTACAGCATTCTGCGCTTCGATGGTGTAGGACGAAGGCGCTTTGCCCTTGCTGTCGAAGTGCGCGTGTTGTGTCGCGGCCGGATCAGTACTTGCGCCGTTTGCATCGGCAGCAAAGAGGATGGGGCTGATGCCGCTCCCAAGCGTGATTGCCAGTGCCAGATGAAGGGTCTTGTTGTGCATTAAGGGTTCCTGCGCTAAAGGGGGTGACATGAGCGTCAATGCGCAAACGTGCGCTCGATTGTATTTATTGGGTACGCGTCAACTTGACCCGCCAGGCCATGAATAGCATATTCACTTCATTCCGAAAAATTCCGTTTCAACCACTTCCGATAACATTAAGGTTATGACATGACGCCGCGTCGCTTACGTCAGTTTCTGGCGTTGATTGAACATGCCCACTTTGGTCGAGCGGCCAAAGCGCTGGGGGTTTCCCAGCCGGCGCTGAGCAAAAGCATCCAGTTGCTGGAGAGTGAACTGGGGGTCACGCTGTTTGATCGCCGCACGGATGGCGTCGTACTGACGGCGTTTGGTCAGTTGCTGCGGGAAAAAAGCCGACGCCTGTTGGTGGCCGAGGAGGATCTGCGGCGCGACATCGCCTTACTGGCGGGAGGCGATATCGGCGCGCTGAAAGTTGCCTTGGGTCCCTATCCGAGTGTCACCAGCGGATACGCCAGCATCGCGCGTTTGCATGCACGGCATCCGCAGATCAAGGTCACTGCCCATGTCGCCGGCTGGCGCGAAGTCGCCCATCAGGTCGCCACCGGCGCAGTCGACTTGGGGATCGCCGAAATCAGCACCTTGCAAGGCCGGCAAGAGTTCACCTGTGAATTGTTGGGTGAGCATGTGGGCCGCCTGTTTTGTCGCCCGGGCCATCCGCTGCTATCGCAAAAACGTCCACCCACCTTGGCGCAAACACTCGATTACCCCTGGGTGGCCTCGCGCATTCCGTTGCGACTGGCGACCCATTTGCTTCCGGCAACATTGGGCTGTGCCGGCGCCTACGATCCCTTGACGGGTGATTTTGTACCGGCGATCGAAATAGACGTGCCCATGCAAATCGTCAGATTCGTCGAGCACAGTAACGCCCTGGCAGTAGGGAATTTATCGACTTTTGAGCGAGAGTTCCTCGCTGGCGAAGTCGTACCATTACCCCTCCATGACCTGCCCCTGCGCACCCGCTATGGTTTTATCTATCTGAAAGAGCGCTCACTGCCGCCCGCAGTGGAGGTTTACATGAATGAGGTGCGGGTTGTAGAGGAGGAAATTTGTCAGCGTGAAATTGTGCTGGCCGAAATGACAAGCGCAGCAAAAAAGAATCAAGGTTAGTGGTTCGCCTGCCGAAATCTCATGCACTTTGGCGATTGCGCGGGATATTCAAGAACGCAACGCCGCGTGACTGAGCTATACCCAAGACTCCCCCCACCGCACTTCTTCCACTCTTGGAGGTTGGCAATGAAACTCCGTCCCCTGCTGTCAGCGCTATTGATCACCGCATCGCTCTTCGGTTGCTCCAGTTCATCACACCACCAGTCAATGAATCTTCCTTTGCCAGCGACCCAGAAAAATCCTGGTCATACCGCCACGACCACATTGACCGGCGAAGGCAATCAAACCAATTTTGATTTCTACATAACTGGCGTTCCAAACGGAACCATCTTGCCGCCGCGCATCTACACCTTCATCAACAAAGGCAGTTGTCAGCAACCTGGGCCAGCCGCGTTCGCAATGAACGATAAGGTCAACACTGAACCCAATGCAGGAACCGGTGGATGGACCTTTTACAGAAGCGCGCCGATACCCCTGCCAGACCTGCTTTCCGGCAAGTACTCGGTTGTTGTGCGTACTTCACCCGAGGACGGCAACGCCGATATTTTCTGCGGCGATGTTGTACACGCGACTCGATGAATCGCCTGTAGTCATTTGAGTCGACCCATTCTAAGTGGCGATTGTATTTTCCCTATACATGGTGATGTTGATCCAGTTTGTAATCCTGGCGTTACATCAGCCACTAAAACACTGCAATCGCCCGCTCATTTGAAAAAAACCGCACTAGACTCCTTCCTGCGCCTTAATCCGTGCACGGTCATGCAACAAGGGGGAAATGATTCTGTACGCAGTACCTAGGCTGATTACTCGGTGGTCAATGCACCAAGGGTCAACATTGATGTGCACTCATCACCCGGTTCCCACATGAAACAACGAGGAATCCTGGATGGAACAGCTATCGGATCGTTTCAAATTCTCTCTGGTGTTTGCCACTCTTTTGTCCTTGACCGGATTTGCCCACGCAGCCCAGACGGAAAAGACCAACATTCTGTTTATCGTCTCCGACGATACCGGCTATGGCGACCTGGGCCCCTATGGCGGTGGGGTCGGTCGAGGCATGCCGACGCCCAGCATCGATCAGTTGGCGGCAGAAGGGGTCACTTTTTACTCTTTTTATGCCCAGCCAAGCTGCACACCGGGTCGGGCGGCCATGCAGACCGGGCGTATTCCCAATCGTAGCGGTATGACCACCGTGGCCTTCCAGGGCCAGGGCGGTGGCTTGCCAGCCGCCGAGTGGACATTGGCATCGGTGTTGAAAACCGGCGGCTACGACACCTACTTCACCGGCAAGTGGCACTTGGGCGAAGCCGATTATGCGCTGCCCAATGCCCAGGGTTACGACGTGATGAAGTACGTCGGCCTGTACCACCTCAACGCCTACACCTACGCAGACCCCACCTGGTTCCCGGACATGGATCCGCAAACCCGCGAGATGTTCCAGAGGGTCACCAAGGGCGCATTGTCCGGCAAGGCGGGGGAAAAACCGGTCGAAGAATTCAAGGTCAACGGCCAGTACGTGGACACCCCTGTCGTAGACGGCAAACCCGGCGTGGTCGGCATTCCGTTCTTTGACAACTACGTGGAAAAAGCCGCCCTGGAGTTTCTCGACACCGCAGCCAAATCGGACAAGCCGTTCTTCATCAACGTCAACTTCATGAAAGTGCACCAGCCCAACATGCCGGCACCGGAGTTCGTTCACAAGTCCATGTCCAAGTCCAAGTACGCCGACTCTGTCGTCGAACTCGATACCCACATCGGCCGCATCATGGACAAGCTCAAGGCGCTGGGCCTGGATAAGAACACCTTGGTGGTCTACACCACGGACAACGGGGCCTGGCAGGATGTTTATCCCGACGCCGGCTACACCCCGTTCCGCGGCACCAAGGGCACGGTGCGTGAAGGCGGCAACCGGGTACCGGCCATTGCCGTCTGGCCAGACAAGATCAAGCCCGACACCAAAAACCACGAAATGCTTGGTGGCCTGGACTTGATGGCGACGTTCGCTTCTGTCGCTGGCGTGAAGTTGCCGGAAAAAGATCGCGAAGGTCAGCCCATCATCTTCGACAGTTACGACATGACCCCGGTACTCACCGGCAGTGGCCCTTCTCCGCGCAAGGAGTGGTTCTACTTCACCGAGAACGAACTGTCACCGGGGGCAGCCCGTGTCGGCAACTACAAGGCCGTGTTCAACCTGCGCGGTGACGATGGCGCGCAAACCGGCGGCTTGGCGGTGGACACCAACCTGGGGTGGAAAGGCGCAGAAAAATACGTGGCCACCGTGCCCCAGGTCTTTGACTTGTGGCAAGACCCGCAAGAGCGCTATGACCTGTTCATGAACAACTTCACCGAGCGCACCTGGACGATGGTGCCGATCACGGGCGCAATCATCAAGTTGATGAAAACCTACGTCGATTACCCACCGCGCAAACTGCAAAGCATGGGTTATGACGGGCCGATCGAGCTGTCGCAGTACCAGAAATTCCAGTACGTGCGTGACACCCTGAAAAAAGAAGGGATCAACCTGCCGATGCCAGCGGGTAACTGAGCAGACCGGCGAAACATGGCGGCCTCATCAGGGGTCGCCACTTCGCGAGCAGCGGGTAATGGAGCGATGGAAAATGACAGCTAAGCTTCCTCTGGAGTAAGCCCTTCACTCCAGCCTCGGGGGGAGCCAATGAAACGCTTCGTCATGCTCATCACCATCACTTTGCTGACCACTGCTTGCCAGTCGGATGATTACGGCATCACCAAACTTGATAATTGTGTCTGCTATAAAACACCCGAGGGACAACACATACAACTCTCGCAAGTGGCATCAATAGATCCCGACACGTTGCAGGAAAATTTCTCACATTGCGTTTGCCGAGCCTTGATTGACCTGAAGAAGGTCGATGATCCGGGTAAGTTCTTCGTGCCAGGAACCGAAATTAAAACTCAAATCAAATAAGGGCCTTGTGTCGGCAGCCTCATAGTCCGGGGATTTGCCGGCTTTCGTTCGGCGACGATTTATGCCACGGATAGCCCTTCGCGCTGAGTTGAAAGGCGTAATCGAACAATCGCTTCATGTACTCGCCATCGAATTTGCGAGTGCGCGGAAAATCAAAGTCGGCGCCAATGTAGGCCAGGTTGAAGTCGGCTCCATCCTGCTGCGCCATACGGTAAATCCGCTCTAGGTCGCTGATCCCCTGGGTTTGGATCAATGCACTGATGGCTCGTCCGCCGATGCTCAAGGTACGGCGCTTGGTCCCGGACCACTGCGGCTCCAGTGTCCCATTTCGAATGACATAGAAATGCCGTTCCCGTCGCAAAGGTACTCCGGCGGCCCGGTTCAGCCCCACCAAGGTGCCAGGTGGGTAAAGGAACACTTGGGTGATTACCCCGCCGTCGACGTGCATTTCATGAAACTGTTGGCCATCTACTTCCACATCGATCATGACGGGCGAGACGGCACCGGGAATACTCATTGACGCGAGCATGATGTTGCGAAACAGATCGAGCGCTCCCGGTGCCTGGCTTGCCGCAATGGCGCCCATGTTCCAGGTGACGGGTCGTCCTGAATCAAGATCGGTTGTGCCGATCAGCAGGATTCGTCCTGTGGCGTACTGCGCCGCGATCGCCGCGAGAATCTCTGCCGTGACGTAGGTTGAAATGAGCCGCGACAGTGGCTTGCTGTCCGCTATACCGTCGCTGGCAAGACGGGTCAGCACACTTCGCGGATGAAAGATGTCTTTTGGACCGATCGCATTGGAGACATACCGAATCACGCCGTCGTGCTCAGGGCCCAGGTAAGCGAACGGGGCGATCAAAGCGCCCGCGCTGATACCCGTGACGACCTTGAACATGGGCCGGGTTCCATGGGTGGTCCATCCAGCAATCAGCCCCGCTGCGAATGCGCCTGCATCGCCGCCGCCGGAAACGGCCAGCATGCTTGCCAGCGGCAGGATGTCGTTCGGCTTCCCGGCCTCGGCGAGCCTCTCGCTTTCTCGTTTGTTGGCCTGAACCGCATCCTGGATGAACGGCGTCAGGTCGTGGTCCAACCGGTAGCGAGCATCGGGAATGCCAGGGATGACCGCTTTGTCCGTCAAGGTTGGCGGTACAGCGTCACGCCGAGGCAGACACGCTTGAAGAAACATGTCCAGGGTCGACTCGCCGGGTTTGAGCGGGAACGGTTTCAAAACACCTCCTCCGGCCCCTGCAGTCGGATCATTCGAACACCAGGTCGCTCATTTTGCGCTCGTTTAGCGGATAAAAAAACTTATTGAGGGGGCAACGATGCCAAGCGTCCGCTTATGAATTTTTTCGCTCGCTCGTGTCGCTCACCGTAAGCCTCATCAGTAATGCGGAGGTAGTAAGTCGCAACCAACTTTGGCGAGCCAAAATACCTCTTGCCTAGTCGTTAAAATAGCCGGGTGATCTCATTCAAGATTCGATCCTGGGTTTGAGTACTTGGCCTTTTGCGATAAGCCACTGCGAAAAAAGCCACGCCTTCGTAGTCGCAGCGAATTGAAAAGGTCATGCCTTCACGCAATCCATAAACAGATCGTTCTCCTGTTTCAACAAAATACCTAGCCTTAATCAGAGCCGCTCTGGCGTGCTCCAGACAGCCTGTTTGGCTAAGTGAGTGCTGGAGCCAACTAGTTGTGACTCGCACAGACGACGTCTCGCTGTCATCGATAGGTGGACGAGTGATTTCTTTTGCAGGCGCACTATAGTTCTCATCGCTGGTGCAAGCGGTCAGCCCCATTGAGATAACACCCAGTAAAAAACCAAATCGAACGTTCGAATGCCTCAGTGGATTTCGCATCGTGGGGCTTACCTTCGACGAGCTGCAATGAATGAAGTGGCAACTACTAACGTAATAGCGGGTTTCTGATCTTTTGCCAACGGCCAGCCTTTCGGAAACTGCTCACTCCAACAACGACACCAATCGCGGCTCAATCAGACCGCTTTCCAGTTCGAGCACTGCCAACGTCACCGGCAGCTTGAACCGTCTCGGCCCCGCGCTGCCTGGGTTTAGAAAGAGCCGTTCCCCGCTCCATTCGATGCGTGGTTTGTGGGAATGCCCGGTAATCACCAGCCTTGTACCTGCATCCAGCAATGCCGGAACATCGGCCATGTCATGGGCCAGCAAGGTCTGCCACCCATTGAGTTCGAAACACAGGTGATCGGCGATGTGCGCCGCCCACGGGGCCGCCTGGTCATTGTTCCCACGCACGACATACAGCGGCGCAATCTCCGACAGTTGTTCGAGAATTTGCGCTTTGCCGATGTCGCCGGCGTGAATGATCCGCTCACAGCCCTGCAACGCCGCGAGAGCTTCAGCGCGGAGCAAGCCGTGGGTATCGGAGATCACGCCTACTTTCATGCAAGGCTCCAGGAATGAATACAGCTAACCATAGCGGTGTTTGCATGTTCCGGGATCAGCTGCTTGACTCACTCCGGCACACTGGCAACGACCCGGATGTTCGCCCGCCTACCTTAACCCATGCCATGCAATGGACTCCTATGAACACAATAGCCATCCAGGGTTCGCTGTGCACTGCCTTGGCCGAGTCCGGCTTGATCGACGATCTGCACTTTCGTTGACCCAGGTCTGTAAGCCGTACGATTTCCTCTGGATAATATTTTTTTCAGGTTTTTCAATAGGCTATAGATGACCGCCGAACTCTTTGCTGTACATGGCCTGGTGAGTTTCACGCTCGCTATCCTGCTGCTCTTTCTGGGCAAGACGCTGGTCCAGCACAGCACGTTGCTGCGTCAATACTGTATTCCCGAATCGGTGGTTGGCGGTTTTGTCTGTGCGGCGGTCACGAGCCTGTTGTACTTCGGGCTCAATATCCAGGTCGAGTTCGACCTGCAAGTCCGCGACACCATGCTGCTCTACTTCTTTGCCGGCATCGGCCTGAAGTCGGACATTCGCCAGTTGATCAAGGGTGGGTGGCCGTTGATGATTCTGCTGGTGCTCGCCACAGTGTTTATCTTCCTGCAAAACGCGCTGGGCATGGGGATGGCCGAGGTATTCGGGCTTGATCCGAAGGCCGGTTTGATGGTGGGGTCGATCTCCCTCACAGGTGGGATTGGCACTAGCCTGGCCTGGGCACCGCTGTTCGTCGAAAAGCTGGGCATTCAGAACGCCCATGAATTGGGGATCGCCAGCAATACCGTCGGCCTGATTGCCGCCTGTGTGATCGGCGGTCCTATCGCCAACCGGTTGATCCGTCGCCATCAACTCACCCCCTCCCGGGATGCGGCGCTGGAAGTCGGCATTCTCGATCAACAGCAGGGCAAGCCGCTGGACTACTACGACGTGCTCTGGGCGTGGATGTGGCTCAACTTGACCTTGATGCTCGGCTACGGACTCAACCTGCTGCTGGTGGATAGCGGGATCACCCTGCCCAAGTTCGTCAGTTGCCTGTTCGCCGGTATCGTCATTCACCACGTCGTCCGGGGACTGCTCGGCGAGCAGCGCCTGAAATCCTGGAGCGGTGCCAGCCAGGGCCTGGCACTGATCTCCGACGTTTGCCTGGGCATGTTCTTGACCATGGCGTTGATGGGGTTGCAATTGTGGCAACTCAGCGGCGCGTTGCTGTTCATTGCTTGCGCGTTGACCCTGCAGATCCTGTTGACGGTGCTCTACACGTACTTTGTGGTGTTCAGGTTCATGGGCCGTAATTACGAGGCCAGCGTGATTGCTTCAGGCTTTGGCGGGATTGCGCTTGGCTCTACGGCGACCGCCATCGTCAATATGACCACCGTGACCCAGAAGTATGGTGCGGCGCACCAGGCGTTTCTTATCGTGCCGCTGGTGTGTGGTTTTTTCATTGACCTGGTGAATGCCGTG
The DNA here is from genome assembly GCF_028823535.1 of Pseudomonas serbica. Taxonomy (GTDB): domain Bacteria; phylum Pseudomonadota; class Gammaproteobacteria; order Pseudomonadales; family Pseudomonadaceae; genus Aquipseudomonas; species Aquipseudomonas serbica. Next base: position 116,360 of record NZ_JAQIYM010000018.1, read on the forward strand.
ATTATTGGGATGTTCAGCGGTCTCTAGCGTTTGCGGATGCGCTACCCAGAAAGACCCAAAGAGCTCATCGACCGCTTAAGTTTCACGATGGCAGTCTGAGGACTAACGCGCAGCACTCCGAGTACCGGCAAACGCACTCGTACCAAGCCAGCGCCACAGGCTTTGCGCATCCAGCGCCGCGCCGTCTACACGCAGCTCTCGCGACTGGAGCACCTCCTGGGGTGTGCGGTCGCCCGCCCACACTTCGGTCAACGCGCGTACGCTGGAGTCGACGACAAGCGTCAATTCGCGCCCGGGGTCGTCGCGGCACAGGTCTGCCACGCCCTGTTCGACCACCAGCCACCATTGCTGCTCGCCGGGTCGCGCGTCGCGGAACTTGAACTGGATGACCACCGGCCGGGACGGAAACGTCTCGATACGCGCGAACCGACGCACGTCCCACATGAGCAGGCCTGCGTCGAGTTGGTCGTCGCGCAGGCGACTGCCGATCCAGCGTGCGCCCCAGTGCCCCAGCGCCATGATGATGGGGCGCAGTTCCTCACCCGCTTCGGTCAGGCTGTATTCCCAGACTTTGCCCGTGGCCGTGCGCTGTATCACACCGATTTCTTCCAGATGGCGCAGGCGCTGTGCCAGCAGGTTGGTGGACATCCGGGGTACGCCGCGGTGCAGTTCATTGAAGCGTTTGCTGCCGCACAGCAACTCGCGCACGACCAGGGGTGTCCAGCGCTCGCACAGTGCTTCAGCACCGCGCGCGACCGTGCAGAACTGACCGTAGGTTTCTTCCATCGCCTGCCCTCCCATCGCTGCAACGCTTCAGATTCTGAACTAGCCGCGCGACTTCGCCACGCGCAGGCTCAAGTCTCTGTCAGCCAACCACCCCAGGAGAACGCCATGACCAGGATCGCCATCATTCAGCGCCCGCCCGTGCTGCTCGATCGCAGCGCGACGATCACCCGGGCCGTGCAATCGGTCGCCGAGGCCGCGGCGGCGGGAGCCGCGCTGATTGTTTTGCCCGAATCGTTCATACCAGGTTACCCGTCATGGATCTGGCGACTGGCCGCGGGAAAGGACGGCGCGGTGATCGGCCAGTTGCACGCGCGACTGCTGGCCAACGCCGTTGATATCACCAACGGTGATCTGCGCCAATTGTGCGAGGCCGCCAGGGTCCACGCCGTGACAATCGTGTGCGGCATCAATGAATGCGACCGGCGCAATGGCGGCGGCACGCTCTATAACAGCGTAGTCGTTATCGGCGCGAGCGGCGCCGTGCTCAACCGCCACCGCAAGCTGATGCCCACCAATCCCGAGCGCATGGTGCATGGCTTGGGTGATGCGTCCGGCTTGCGTGCGGTCGATACACCGGTCGGCCGCGTGGGTGCGCTCATCTGCTGGGAGAACTACATGCCGCTGGCGCGCTATGCACTGTATGCCCAAGGCGTGGAAATCTACATCGCGCCTACGTACGACACTGGCGAAGGCTGGATCAGCACGATGCGTCACATCGCACTCGAAGGCCGCTGCTGGGTGCTCGGCAGTGGCAGCGTGCTGCGTGGCAGCGACATTCCCGATGACTTCCCGGCGCGTGCGCAACTGTTTGCCGATCCGGACGAGTGGATCAACGACGGCGACTCGGTGGTGGTCAATCCGCAAGGCCGGATCGTGGCCGGCCCACTGCACCGAGAGGCAGGCATCCTGTATGCGGACATCGACGTGTCACTCGTGGCCCCGGCACGGCGGGCGCTCGACGTTACCGGGCACTATGCGCGCCCGGACATTTTCGAACTGCAGGTGCGGCGCACGCCAGCAACGGCGGTGCAGTACATTGACGAGTGAAGAATATTCAGGCGAACGAACGCCTGACAACTGATCAGGGAGTCATGCCATGAACAATGAACAGTCCTACAAAGGCAGCTGTTTTTGCGGCGCAGTCGAGTTTACCGTCAGCGGCGAGCCGGCCGGGATGGGTTATTGCCATTGCGAGTCATGCCGGCATTGGTCAGCAGGGCCGGTCAATGCCTTCACCCTGTGGAAACCCGAGGCAGTGCAAGTCACTCGAGGGGCTGACAACATCGGCACCTACAACATGACCCCACAGAGTTACCGCAAGTGGTGCAAGAGTTGCGGCGGGCATCTCTTCACCGACCATCCGGGGATGGGGCTGATCGATGTGTATGCCGCGGTCATTCCGGATCTTGAGTTTTTGCCAGGGGTGCATGTCCATTATCAGGAGTCGGTGCTGCGCATCAAAGATGGACTGCCCAAGTTCAAGGATGTGCCGAAAGAGTTGGGGGGTTCGGGTGTTTGCGTGGATGAGTAGGCGTGAGCTTGCTCGCGACAGGATCGTGAACGATATTACGTGCCCGGATACTTGCGACATCCTTGGATTTTTCGCGAGCAAGCTCGCTCTTACATAAGCAAGACGGAGTTACCTACATGGAAGTTTCCAATACATTGCAACCTGCAGAATGCACAGGAATGGAGGACATCAGGCGCGAGATCGATGCCCTCGACCAAACCGTTATCAAGCTGTTGGGCCGACGTTTTCAGTACGTTCTGGCGGCTTCGAAATTCAAGACCTCTGCGGCCTCGGTGCGCGCCAAGGACAGGTTCGATTCAATGCTGGCGACACGTCGGGAATGGGCTGAGGCAGAAGGCCTGAGCCCGGATGCGATCGAAAAGATGTATAGCGATCTGGTGAAGCATTGTATTGCCGAGGAGATGAAACACTGGTCGGCGCAATTACCCGAGACCTGATCCGTAGGGATTGGATTCCCCCTGAACCAGCGGCGTGAACAAAAACGGACGCCGAGGGCTTTCGCAGATCTGTAGGAGCTGGCTTGCCAGCGAAGGCGTCCTCAAACCCAATATAAAATTCAACACCGCCTTCGCCGGCAAGCCGGCTCCTACAGGTCCCGTGCAATGCCACGATGGTCCGGTGCAATACCACGCTGTTTGTGTAGGAGCTGGCTTGCCAGCGAAGGCGTCCTCAAACCCGCTACAAAACTCAAGACCGCCTTCGCCGGCAAGCCGGCTCCTACAGGTCCCGTGCAGTGCCACGATGGTCCGGTGCAATACCGCGCTGTTTGTGTAGGAGCTGGCTTGCCAGCGAAGAGGCCCGCCAGCCCAACACAAAATTCAACACCGCCTTCGCCGGCAAGCCGGCTCCTACAGGTCCCGTGCAATGCCACGATGGTCCGGTGCAATACCACGCTGTATGTGTAGGAGGTGGCTTGCCAGCGAAGAGGCCCGCCAGCCCAATACAAAATTCAAGACCGCCTTCGCCGGCAAGCCGGCTCCTACAGGTCCCGTGCAATGCCACGATGGTCCGCTGCAATACCATGCTGTTTGTGTAGGAGCTGGCTTGCCAGCGAAGAGGCCCGCCAGCCCAACACAAAACTCAAGACCGCCTTCGCCGGCAAGCCGGCTCCTACAGGTCCCGTGCAATGCCGGGATGGTCCGCTGCAATACCACGCTGTTTGTGTAGGCGCTGGCTTGCCAGCGAAGAGGCCCGCCAGCCCGATACAAAATTCAAGACCGTCTTCGCC
>NZ_JAQIYM010000019.1 GCF_028823535.1 Pseudomonas serbica
CCTGGCCCCCCACCCCCCGCTCCCACATTCAGCATTTGCCAGGCGCGAAAACTGCTTATTGTCCGTCGACGCTGCGCGGCACACCGAGCGGGTTGCCCTCACGCAGCGCCTCGGGCAGCAACGCATCGGGAAAGCCCTGGTAGCACACCGGCCGCAGGAAGCGCTCGATGGAACTCATGCCCACCGAAGTGAAACGGCTGTCTGACGATGCCGGAAACGGCCCGCCGTGCACGCTGGCGAAAGACACCTCCTGGGGATGGGCGAAGGCGTTGACGACGATCCGCCCGGTGCGCCGTTCCAGGATCGGCAGCAAACGACGGGCCAGTCCCAGGTCCACGTCTTCCAGGTGCATGGCCGCACTGAGCTGACCGCGAAGCGCACGGGCGACCGCGAGCATTTGCGCCTCATCCTCGACTTTCACCAACAACGCGGCCGGCCCGAACACTTCCTCGGCCAGGCCTGTTTCGCCGAGAAAACGCGGGCCGTCGACCTCGAGCAATAGGGCCTGGCCGTCCAGTGCCGCAGTGGCGGCCAGGCCTTCGGCAACCGGCCTGGCACCGGCGCCGTGCAACCTGTCGAGTCCGCTCAAGTACGCTCCATGGATGCCCGGCGTCAGCATCGGCCGTGCCGCTGCCGCCGCTACCCGGTTGATCATGGCCGCGCGCAGGGGCTCGAAACCGGCCCCGGCGATGGCGATCAGCATCGCCGGCTTGAGACAGGCCTGCCCGACATTGACCAGCATGCGCTCGATGAAACCGTCACCGATCTGCGCACCACGCTCGGCCAGTGCCCGGGGCAGGATGAAGGTGGGGTTGACGCTGGCCATTTCGGTGAACACCGGGATCGGCTCGGGGCGTAGCTGCGCCCGGCGATACAGGGCCATGCCGCCCTGTTCGGAGCCGGTGAAGGTCACCGCCTTGATCAACGGATGGTCGACCAGGGCCTCGCCGATTGCGTTGCCGGCGCCGCGCACCATCGAGAACACGCCTTCAGGCAAGCCACTGTCCTGCACGGCCTTGCGGATGGCCCGGGCCTGGATTTCCGAGGCCCCCGGGTGAGCGTTGTGGGCCTTGACGATCACCGTCGCGCCGGCCGCCAGCGCGGCTGCCGTGTCGCCGCCGGCCACCGAGTAGCTGATGGGGAAATTGCTGGCGCCAAACACGGCCACGGGGCCGAGGGCGATTTTCTGCAGGCGATGATCCATGCGCGGGCGTGGCTGGCGCCCAGGCTGGGCCGGATCGATGGCCACCTGGAGAAAACGTCCGCGGCGCACCACCTCGGCGAATTGCCGGAATTGCGTGGCGGCCCTGGCCGCTTCGCCCAGCAATTGTGCTTCGGGCAAACCGGTTTCCAGGGCGGCCCGAACGGCCAGCGGCTGGGCGACGGCCTGCAGGTTGTCGGCGATACGCTCCAGCAAGGCCGAACGCTCGGCGAGCGAGGTGTGGCTGTAGTGGTCGAACGCGGCGTCGGCGAGGATCGCCGCCTGGTCCACTTCAGCGGCGCCACCGAAGGCGAACTCCGGCTCGATAAGCTGATGGGTGGCGGGGTTCAGCGCCTTCATCGTCCCTGCGCTGGCGGCGACTTCGTTGGCGCCGATCAACAGGTTTCCAGTCAGTTTCATGGGCGTGCTCACAGCTTGAGGGTGGCGGTCAGTTGCTCGGTGGTGACAATCGAATGGGCGAAGGTCGGGCCATTCAGTTCATGGGCCGCGTGCATCATTTCCGGCTTGAAAGCGGCGGTGGCGTCGCGCACCAGGGTGACGTGGTAGCCCAGTTCCTGGGCGTAGCGGGCGGTCGCCTCGATGCAGGTGTTGGCCAGCAGGCCGACGATGATCACGTGGGTGATGCCTTTCTGCTTGAGGCGAAAATCCAGGTCGGTGTTGGCAAAACCGCTGGAGCCCCAATGCTCCTGGACCACGGTGTCGCCGGGCTGGGGCGCGAAATCGGGGTGCCATTCGCCCCCCCATTCGCCACGGGCGAAGTGGTGCATGTGCTGGATCTTGCATTGGGTGGGGCTGGGGTGATCCCAGTTCTCGTAGTCGCCTTGCTCCCAACGCCGGTGCGGTACGATGAACACCGGTATGTCGAGGGCGCGAACCGTCCGGTCGAGGGTGCGCAGGTTGTCGAACAGGCCGACTTGCCGGGCGATCGGCTCCAGCAGCGGGAAAATCTTGCCGCCTTCGGAGAGGAAGTCGTTGTAGGGATCGACCAGCAGGTAAGCGGTGCGAGCCAATGGGTAGGGTGCGTTGGACATGACAAATGCTCCGGGAAAATGGGCGGTTCGGTGCCATGGGCTTGCCGTGGCAGTGCGTAGATATGATAATCATAGTTACTTGGAAAGAGGCAAGCCCGTATGGCGTTAAAAAAGACTAGCCCGCAAACCTTGTGTCCGATTGCCCGGGCCGAAGACGTGGTCGGCGATCGCTGGACCGTGCTGGTGCTGCGCGAGTTGTTCATGCGCAATCATCGCTACGATGACATCCAGGCGCAGACCGGCGGCACCCCGCAGATGGTCGCGACCCGCCTGAAAAGCCTGGAGGCGGACGGCATGGTCGAGCGCCGCGCCTACAACGAGCGGCCGCCGCGCTACGAGTACCACCTCACGGCCAAGGGGCAGGCGTTTTACTCCGTGGTGCTGGCGTTGCGCGCCTGGGGGGAAACCTGGTGCAAGTCGCCGCAAGAGGGCCTGGCCGTGCATTACACCCACCAGCGCTGCGGGCAGCCCGCAGGGCTGGGGCCGTTGTGCGAACATTGCGGTGAGTTGCTGCGCCGTGACGAATTGAGCAGCGAGCCGAGTGCGGCCTATGCCCAGGAGCGCCAGGAACGGCGCGAGGGGTTCAAGCGTGGGCCGGCGGTCAAGTCCGCGGAGTGAGGGCCGGGGTCTTTAACTATTCGTTGCACTGATAGTCACAATCATCCATCACAAGTTCTGTTGTTGCCGGCAAACAGGGAGTATCGCGTGCATTGAAAACGCTTCCGGAACCCTGTGATGAAGATGCTGACTCGACTGGCGCTGATCGCCCCCTTGCTGCTGTCCGGGTGTGCTTCTGCACCTAATGACCCGACGCTGACCCTGCAGACGAAAAAGGCCCCGGCGGACTACGCCCAGTGTGTCCTGCCGAAACTGCAGGAAGACGCGCTGAGCGCCACGATCTCGCAAACCCAACGCAGTTATCGAATCGTTGTATCGAGCAAGGTCGCCGCCGATGATGTACTCGAAGCCTACAAGGCCTCGAATGGCGGCAAGGTGTTCCTGTACGAACGCACGTTGCTGGCCTCGACGTTCGGGCCATCGCGCCTCGAACGTGCGGCCCAGGAATGCCTCTAGGCAGGCCCTCGATACAGCCGACCCTTACTGGCCTGCGTTCACTACCGCCGTGCTGCCGCGCAGCGTCAACTCGAACGGCAACACCACATGGCGCTGTACCAGCGGTTTTTTTTCGATCAGCGCAATCAGCATCTCGACGGCTTTGCGGCCGAAGACTTCGGCGGGTTGCGCGATGGTTGTCAGCGGGGGGTCGCAGTAAGCCGCGAAGGGAATGTCGTCAAAACCGACCAGCGAAATATCCTCGGGCACCCGTAAACCCTGTTGCTTGATGCGTTTCAACGCGCCGATGGCCATTTCATCGTTTTCGCAGAACAGTGCAGTGGGACGCTCTGGCAGATCCAGCATGGCGGCGGCGCCTTCATCACCGGCTTTCAGGCTGAAATCTCCATGGCAGATCAGTGTCGGGTCGCAATCAATCCCGGCCTGACGCAAGGCATCCTGATAACCGGCCACGCGGTCGCGGGTCAGCGGGCTGCTTTTAGGGCCCTTGATCAGGCCGATCCGGCGGTGGCCCAGTTCGATCAGGTGTTCGGTCATGGCCTTGGCGGCCGCGCGGTTATCCAGGCTGATGGTCGGATGACGGCCGCCATGGATCACCTCGCAGGCGTTGACGATAGGCGGTAGTTCGGTGTTGGGGAAGGGCGCCTCGAACGGGTCATAGGCGCGCAACTGGATCACACCGTCTGCCTGGTGGTTGTACACCAGTTCGGCGAATTCCTGTTCGATCTCCTCGCGACCCTGGGTGTCGCACAGCAGCAGCCGATAGTTGGCTGCCTGGGCCGCCTGTTGCGCGCCGCTGATGACCCGGGCGAAAAATGTGTTGGCGATGGCCGGCACCAGGATCACCAGGTTGCCGGTGCGGCGCGAACGAAACTGCACCGCCATCAGGTTCGGCCTGTAGCCGGCCTGTTCCACGGCCGCGTTGACCTTGTCCCGTGTCTTTGGGAGCACACGCTCAGGCGATTTCAGGGTTCTGGACACCGTGGCCACCGAGACGCCGGCCAGCCTGGCTACTTCACGGATATTGGACAAGATCACCTCGTTATCGAACCGCACGGCCGGCGAGCTTAACGCAGTTATTCCTGGGCTGAAATGTTCATTGATTTTAATCACGGGGTTTGACAGGCATTGAAACTGAGCCTAAATTTCCGCCACGATGTAACCGGTTACATCGGCGCCTGGCTTCAGTCTGAAAAGCCGCTTCAAACAGAGAACATTGCGATGAACGCTGCAACAGCAAAAATAAGAATGGGATTTGTCGGGGGCGGCGAGGGCGCATTCATCGCTCAAGCCCACCGTCAGGCCGCCGGGCTCGATGGGCGTTTTGAACTGGTGTGCGGCGCCTTCAGCCGCGACCCGCAGAACAACCTGAACACCGGCGCGGCACTGGGCCTGCCGCCCTCGCGCTGCTACAGCGACTGGCAGCAGATGATCGAGGCCGAGCGTGGGTTGCCCGCTGAGCAGCGCATGGAGTTGCTGGTGATCGTCACCCCCAACCACTTGCACGCTCCGGTTGCCAGCCAGGCGCTGGGTGCGGGTTTTCATGTGTTCAGCGAAAAACCTGCGGCACTGAACCTGGTGGAATTGCTGGCACTCAAGGACGTGGTCGAACGCAGCGGTCGCCTCTACGGCCTGGCCCATACGTACCTGGGCTACCCCATGGTCTGGCAGGCGCGCGAAATGGTGCGCAGCGGCGTGATCGGTGCGGTGCGCAAGGTCATTGTCGAATACCCCCAAGGCTGGCTCAGCCAGGATGTGGCCGGGCAGGGCAACAGGCAGGCGCTATGGCGCGACAGGCCGGAGCAGTCCGGTGTGGGCGGTTGCATCGGTGACATCGGCACCCACGCCTTTTCCCTGGCCGAGTTTGTCGCGGACCAACCGATCCAGCAGTTGTGCGCGATGTTGGGCGTGCACATCGCCGGCCGTCAGTTGGACGATGACGCCTCGATGCTGTTCAAGATGGCCGGCGGCGCCAGCGGCGTGTTGATCGCCAGTCAGGTCTGCGCCGGCGAAGAGAACCCGCTGAAAATTCGCGTCTATGGCGACCAGGGCGCACTGGAATGGCGGCAGGAGGAACCCGCCAGCCTGGTCCACCGTGCCCTCGATCAACCCATGCGCATCCTGCGCTCCGGTGTCGGCCAGCCGTGGCTGTGCGATGCCGCCAGCCAGCGCATGCGTTTGCCGGCCGGGCATCCTGAAGGCTATCTCGAAGCCATGGCCAATCTCTACGGCGATTTTGCCCGCGCCATCCGTGGCAACGTCGCGGGGCACGATGCGCCCGGGGTGCCCGGTATCGACATCGGCCTGCGCGGCATGGCGTTCATTGAAACCGTGATCGCCAACCATCGTGGCGACGCCAAGTGGACCGAACTGGTCTGCACCCCATGACTCTGGAGACTTGCGTGACTGACACTACCGCAACCGGCATGCGAGGCCCGGGGATTTTCCTCGCGCAGTTCATGTCCGCCGAAGCACCCTTCGATACCCTGGCCAACATCGCCCGGTGGGCGGCATCCCAGGGTTACAAGGCCATTCAACTGCCGACGCTGGGCACGTCGTTCATTGACCTTGCGCGCGCCGCCGAAGACCAGGATTACTGCGATGAACTGAAAGCGGTCTGCGCTCAGGCGGGCGTCGAGATCAGTGAGCTCTCGACTCATCTGCAAGGCCAACTGGTGGCGGTGCATCCGGCGTTCGACACGCTGTTCGATGACTTCGCACCGGCACATTTGCGCGGCCAACCCCAGGCCCGCACCGACTGGGCCATCGACCAGTTGAAGCTGGCGGCACGCGCCAGTCAGCGCTTGGGCTTGAAGGCCCACGCGACCTTTTCTGGCGCGCTGCTCTGGCCCTACCTCTACCCCTGGCCGCAGCGCCCGAGTGGTCTGGTCGAGCAGGGTTTCGCCGAACTGGCCAGGCGCTGGTTGCCGATTCTCGATTGTTTCGAAGAGGCCGGCGTCGACCTGTGCTACGAGATCCACCCCGGCGAAGACCTGCATGACGGCGCTTCATTCGAGCGCTTCCTGGAGGCAGTCGATCACCATCCCCGTGCGGCGATCCTGTATGACCCGAGCCACCTGCTGCTGCAGCAAATGGACTACCTGGGCTTCATCGATCGCTACCACGCGCGCATCCGCATGTTCCACGTCAAGGACGCCGAATTCCGGCCCGATGCCCGTTCCGGTGTCTACGGCGGATACCAGGGCTGGGTCGAGCGGCCGGGGCGTTTTCGCTCATTGGGCGATGGCCAGATCGACTTCAAGTCGATCTTCAGCAAATTGACCCAATACGACTACGCCGGGTGGGCCGTGCTGGAGTGGGAGTGCTGCCTGAAGGACTCCGCGCAGGGCGCCGCAGAAGGTGCGGCATTCATCGAGCGACACATGATCAGCAAGACTCGCAAGGCCTTTGACGATTTCGCCAGCGTGTCGTCCGACGCCGCCTTCAATCGTCGATTGTTGGGGTTACCCGACGCCTGAACCCGTTTCTCTCGCACCACAACAACAATAAGACGGTGACTGTCATGACCACGATGACCGCGCGGCTAAGCGCAATGATGTTCCTGCAGTTCTTTATCTGGGGTGGCTGGTTCGTCACCCTCGGTACCTTTCTTGCCAGCAATCTGGGCGCCACAGGCGGGCAGATCGGCATGGCGTTCTCGACCCAGTCATGGGGCGCGATCATCGCGCCCTTCGTGATCGGTCTGATCGCCGACCGCTTCTTCAACGCCGAGCGCATTCTTGCCGTGTTGCACCTGGTGGGCGCGGTGTTGCTGTATCAACTGTATCGAGCACCGGATTTCAGCACCTTCTATCCATTCGTGCTGGCCTACATGATGGTCTATATGCCGACCCTGGCCCTGGTCAATTCCGTCGCGTTCCGCCAGATGAGCGACCCGGCGCTGGAGTTTTCGCGCATCCGCGTGTGGGGCACCCTCGGCTGGATCGTCGCCGGCGTGGTGATCAGCTTTGTGTTTGCCTGGGACTCACAAGCGGCGATTTCCTCCGGCGGGTTGCGCAACACCTTCCTGATGTCGGCGATCGCGTCACTGCTGCTGGGCGTGTACAGCTTCACCTTGCCGCGTACCGCACCGCTCAAGGGCGAATCGAACGGCGGTCTCAAGCAGATGCTCGGGCTGGATGCCCTGGGGTTGCTCAAGGATCGCAGTTATCTGGTGTTTTTTATCGCCTCCATCCTGATCTGCATTCCGTTGGCGTTTTACTACCAGAACGCCAACCCGTTCCTGGCGGAAATCGGCGTGACCAACCCCACGGCGAAAATGGCCATCGGGCAAGTCTCCGAAGTGCTGTTCATGCTGCTTCTGCCGCTGTTCATCCAGCGCTTCGGGATCAAGCTTGCGCTGCTGGTGGGGATGCTGGCGTGGGCTCTGCGCTACCTGTTGTTCGCCTACGGCAACAACGGTGACCTGGCGTTCATGCTGTTCACCGGTATCGCCTTGCACGGCATCTGCTATGACTTTTTCTTCGTTTCCGGACAAATCTACACCGATGCCAAGGCTTCGGAGCGTTTCAGGAGTTCCGCCCAGGGCTTGATCACCCTGGCGACCTACGGCCTGGGCATGCTGATCGGTTTCTGGGTGGCGGGGCAGGTCACCGACCACTACGCCGCGTCGGCGGGCGCCCATGATTGGAAAAGCATCTGGCTGTTCCCGGCCGGGTTTGCCCTGGTGATCTTTTTCTGTTTTTCCCTGGCGTTCAAGGGGCGACAGGCGGTGGCTGTACAAACCACGGTTTGACCCAGGGTATCAATAAGTTGGGGTGTTGCACTGCGCGAACATTAGTTGGATTAAGTGACGGCCAATGTCCATATAATTTACATGTTCGTGCAGTTTGCAATGTGCGCGGGTTATTGAATTTATCGTGAATAATTATATTTACGCGGTGCTACGTGACTACTCTTAAAAGATTGGATCCGCTGGCTGATAAAAGGTGAGCGCTATGAATAAGATTATTGCCTGTTCAATAGTTATATGCTTGATGGCGGGTTGCTCATCCTCTGGTCACCAAGCTGCCATGGATGCCCATGCCGATGCCCCGGCGACTGCAAAGCAGCTCAGTGCAAGCGAGATCAATTCCACGGTAATAGGGCGCAAGCACTCCAGCGTCACCTCTACTGGATACCCCTTCTCTGAAACCCTGAATCCTGACGGCACCGCGACCATTAATATTTCCACCGAGCCTGTGCAGGCCGGTACCTGGGTAATCACCGAGGACGTCATTTGCGTGAGCTATCAGAAATATGGCAAGGAATGCAATAAAGTCCTGAGTGACGGAGTCACGATCTGGTTTGTCGATAGCGTAAAAAATAAAACCAACAACAAGTTTTCCGTTCAATAAAGTTGATGGGCGAGGTGCGGCATGAACAAAGAATATTGGAGCTGCCTGTTCCTGGCCCTTGTCTTGTCCGGTTGCGCTTCGTCTGGCAACCATCCGATAAAGCCGGTTTCACCTTCGGCGGTTGCGCTCGATGATGATCAGGTGCGCAGCACCCTGATAGGCAACAAATTGCATAATGTCGGGCCTTCGGGCTTGCCGTATTCGTTGAGTTTCAATGCCGATGGCACGGAAATATTCAAACTGTCCGGCAACCCACCCGAAACCGAATACTGGACCGTCAAGGATGGCGTGATCTGTTTCACCTCGCCCAAGATCCCCAAGGAATGTTATCGGCTGAAAAAGGACAAGGATGACTACTGGCTGGTAGATCCACAGACGGGCGCAGTGCACTACCACTACACCCTGACTTCGCAATGAGGTGATGACGCTTGCTGTTGAAGGCGTCGGCGAACTTGCCTGTTACTACAACGGGGTGTCAACCAGTCCCAGGGGATAGAGTCGATCATCGAACTGACTCAGGCGAGGGTATTGGATGGGTTCGTCCGCCTCGATGTTTTCCAGGCGCTGGCGATAGCTGAGCAAAAAATCCTGTCGCGCTTCGGCGCTAATGTACGGCACATGCCAACCGACAAAAGGTGGCAGCACTTCCAGGCCGACATAGGCCAGGGTACCGCGCAGCAGCGGGCGCAACATGTCTTCCAGGGGGCCGTGGATCGCCTTCTCGCCGAACATGTGTTCACGCCCGCCCAAGGTCACAGTCACCAGGGCTTTCTTGCCGCTCAGCCCGCCTTGATCATAAAAACGTTTGCCGCCGTAGCAGATGCCGGACACCAGTACCCGGTCAATCCAGCCCTTGAGGATGGCCGGCGTGGAGAACCAGTAGATCGGGAAATTGAGGATCAGCAGGTCTGTCCAAAGCAGCTTGTCCAGTTCCTGCTGAATATCGGCGGCGAGCGTCCGCTCCTTGCTGTTGCGTCGTTGTTCCAGCGCGTAGACCAGGTACTCGGGATTTTCCCTGACGCAAAAGTCCTCGGCACTGGCCACTGGGTTCCAGTCCATCGCGTACAGGTCCGATACCCGCACCTCATGCCCTTGGGCTTGCAGGGTCTGGACCGCCTGGTCGCGCAGCGCAGCGGTGAAGGACTTTGGTTCGGGGTGGGCATGCACGATCAAAACGTTCATGGTGAATCCTTGAAAGGGAGGGATCAAAAGTAGGTTGGCCACGTACGCATTTCGTGACGGCCGATACCGTTGTTGAAGCCGCGCCGTTGCGCCGCCAGTGCCTCGACCAGAAAGCGCCGGGTTTCTGCCGGGGCGATTACCTCGTGGGTGCCCATGGCACCGGCCAGGGCAAAGGCCGAGGTGTCTTTTGAGAATTCGGCATGCAGTCGCTCGTAACGCTCGGGGTCGCTTTCGCGGGTCACGTCATGCACGACGCTGACCGCAACGCCGGGGTCGACGAAGCTGACGTCGGCCATGCACCAGGCGGCGGACTGGTCGCTGTTGCGGCCACCGCCGAAATTCAGGTAGGCCTGGCCAAAACTCTTGCGCACGATTACCGAAAGTTTGGGCACCGAACACAGTTGCACTGCGTGAATCATGTTCATGATGTGCGCGGGCGCGCTGTGTTTCTCGCCTTCGATGCCCACCAGGAAACCGGGTGTATCGACTAGAAATACCAGTGGAATGTTGAACGAGTCGCACAGGGCGATGAAACCGGTGGCCTTGCGGCAGGCATCGGCGTCGAGCGCTCCGCCTTTGAATTGCGGGTTGGAAGCGACAATGCCGATGCTGGCCCCCTCGAGCCGGGCCAGGGCGGTGACGACCGAGCGACCGAAGCGATCCTTGAGTAAAAACAGGCTGTCACGATCGACCAGGGTGGCGAGCAGCTTGCGCATGTCGTAGGTCTTGCTGCGTTCGGCCGGGACGATGCGTTCAGGTCCCGACGAATCCGGACGGTCCTCGAGCGTGCAGGGCAGCACGGCCGGCATCTCATTCGAATGGGAGGGCAGGTAGCCGAGAAAACGCTGGATGGCGGCCAGCGCTTCCTGATCGGTGTTGACCACCATGTCGGCCAGCCCGGTGATTTCAGCATGCATGCGCCAGCCGCCGAGTTCTTCGCTATCGGACGCCTCGCCGATCGCCACCGAGGTGACTTTAGGGCTCGAAACAGCCAGCAATGCGCCTTTGCGCATCACTGTGAAATCCGCCAAACACGAATACCAGCTCGCCGAACCGAAACACGGGCCGAGCACGGCGCTGACCCACGGCGTCTCGCGACGGCGGCAGTATTGCTGAGCATCCTGACCGCCGCCGGCCATGGCGCCCGCGCCCATTGCATCCTGCATGCGCTGGCCCGACGACTCGCCAAGGAAGATCAGCGGCATGCCGTTGCGGGTGGCGCATTCCTTCATGTAGGCGATCTTGCGCGCATTGACCCACGAGGACGACGCGCCTTTGACTGTCATGTCGTTGGACACCACGGCGACCCGGCGCGAATCGATGCGGCCAAAGCCGGTGATCTTGCCATCGGCGGGCGTGCTATCCCGATCTTCGGGGCGGGCGGAGTGGGCGAGCATGCCGATCTCACTGAACGACTGCGGGTCCAGCAGACCCTCCAGCCGCTCACGGGCGTTGAGCACGCCGGCATCGCGTCGTGCCTGGAGTCTGGCTTCTCCGCCCATGTCCAAGGCGGTGGCGCGGCGGGAGTGCAGTTCTTGATCGGGTGAAGTGTGATCGCGGGTCATCAGTCTTTCTCTTGGGGAACCATGACGGCACGTCCGACGATTTCGCCGCGACGCATTGGCAGCAGGACTTCAATCACCTGGTTCGTTCGCCAGCACCATGTACATGAATGCCGACATGACGAGCCCGCCAGTCTGGACCAGGCAGCTGCTGCCATTGGCGACCTGGCGTGCGCCGCATTCGCCGCGCAGCTGGCGCACCGACTCGATCATCAGTTGCATGCCGAACTGGCCGGAGTGGTTGAACGCCAGGCCACCGCCCGACGTATTCACCGGCAATGCGCCGCCGGGCGCGGCAATGCCGCTGCGCAGAAACGCGCCCGCCTGGCCGGGTTCGCACAAACCCATGCTCTCCAGGCCGACCAGCACATTGATGGTGAAGGCGTCATAGATCTGCACCATGCTCAATTCGCTGCGCGCGATGCCGGACATGCGCATCGCCCGCTCGACGCAGGCGCCGGTAACGCCGTCGTCGAGCCAGTCGAACGTATTGACCGGCGTGACGTGGCCCCGATAGGTATCGGCGAAACCGCGGATGAACACCGCAGGTTTGGCCAAGGTGCGGGCGTGTTCGGCCCTGGTGAGGATCAATGCACCGGCACCGTCGCTGACCAGGCAGATATCGGCTTTGCGCAGCGGGTCCGAGATCAGCGGCGAAGCCAGGTAATCCTCCATCGTCAGTGGTTGGCGCAGCGTGGCCTGGGGATTGAGTTGCGCCCAACGCCGCGCGTTGATCGCCACCTCGCCGAGGTCCTCTGCGCTCGCCTGGTATCGATGCAGATACTGCTGCGCGAGCATCGCGTACCAACTGATCGGACTGAGCACGCCGTAGGGCGCCACGAATTGGCCGGACGGGGAACGCGGGTCGGTGACCACGCCGCCACGGTGGCGACTGTGATCCAGGCGCTGGGTACTGCCGTAGGTGACCAGCGCCACTGAGCACAGGCCAGCGTCGATCGCAGCCATGGCGTGGATCAAGTGGGTCAGGGGCGAACCGCCACCCACCACCGTGCTGTCGACGTAGCGCGGCGTGATCCCCAGGTATTCGCTCACCAGCAACGCATTGGCGCGGTCGTCCCAGTGCGCGAATACCCCATCGACATCGCCCAGGGTGAGCCCGGCCTCCAGTAGCGCTTCGCGGGCCGAGCGGCATTGCAGCGACAGCGCGGTGTCGCCTGGCTGCGCCTTGCCGAGGCCGGCCTCGCCCACACCGACGATGGCGTAGCGGCCGGCGAGGTGGGATGCGTCGAGCGTCATGGTCGAGGCTCCTGCGCGATCAGCTGTGCACGCACGTCTTTTTTCAACACCTTGCCGACCGGGCTGCGTGGCAGGCTGTCCCAGAACAGCACGTGTTTGGGCGTCTTCAGGCTGCCGAGTTTTTCCCGGCAGGTGGCGATCAATTCCTGCGCTGTTGCAGTGGCACCGGCCTTGAGTTCGATGACCGCGACGACTTTCTCGCCCCAGTCGGCATCGGGAATGCCGACCACTGCGCAATCCATCACCGCGGGATGCGCCCAGATCAGTTGCTCGATCTCGCTCGGGTAGATGTTGAACCCACCTGAGATGATCATGTCCTTGGTGCGATCGACGATGTACAGGTAGCCGCCTTCGTCGAACACGCCGATGTCACCGGTGTGGTGCCAGCCGTACCGGAGTGCCTCTTCGTTGGCTTGCGGATTGTCGTAGTAGCCGGGGGCGACCAGTTCGCCACGGGCGACGATCTCGCCGCGCTCGCCAGTCTCGACGAACCGCCCGTCGTCATCCATCAGGGCCACTTCGCAGGCACCGGTGGGACGGCCGGCTGAACCCAGGTGCTTGCCCTCACGCAGGTGGTCTTCGCGGGTCAGTACCGTGATGACACCGGGCACTTCGGATTGGCCGTAAAACTGCACGAACACCGGCCCCCACAGGGCGATGCCTTCGCGCAGCTTGTCCACGGACATGGGGGCGGCGCCGTAGATAACATATTCGAGCGAGGAGCAGTCGCGGGTCCTGGCGTCCGGGTGCGACAGCAGTCGGTAGATCAGGGTCGGTGGCAGGAACAGGTGGGTGATGCGTTCCCGTTCAATGGTTTCCAGGACCACGCCCGGATCGGCGGACGCTGCAATCACGTTGCGCGTGCCGAAACTCGACAGGGCCATGGCAGTTGCGCCTGCCGCATGGGTCAGCGGCGCCACGACCAGGTGCGCGGGGCTTTTTGCCGGCGGCATGAACTGGTTACCAATGCGGTAGCAGGCGAGCAATGCGCGATGGCTTTGCATGATTGCCTTCGGCCGCCCCGTGGTGCCGCCCGAGGACTTGATCAGGGCAATCTCGTCGAGCGTCTGGCGCACCGTGCACGGCTGGCCGGCATGTTCGCGGCACCAGGAGGCGATGCTCAGCCCGTCGATCGGCTCGTCCAGGCCGATCAGGGATTTCAGGGTGGGTACGCCGGCACGAATGCGCTCGGCATGCTCGGCGTACTGGGAGTGCAGCACGAGCACTGACAACTTGGTGAAACTCATGAACCAGATGAGGCTGTCGATCGAGTCCCTGGCATTCAAGGGTATGAAAGTGCTCCCTGCGCGCAAGGCGCCCAGCATGGCGACGAAGCTCAGCGGGTGATTGGGCGCCAGCACGCCGACATGCGCGCAGCTCAGCCCTAGCAGGGTCAAGGCATGGCCGATGGCGTGGGAATCGGCCTGGACCTCGGCGTAGGTGAGGCTCAAGCCTGGGCCTTGCAGGCAGACATTGTCCGGGTGGCGATTGGCGCCTGCATCGAAGTGGTCGGTAATCATTTGCATGGTGACGGCTAATCCAAAAGAGTGAACTGGGGCAGCGTGCAGGATTCGCTGACGGACTCGAAACAGACGCTGACCCGGGCGCCGATGGCGACGCGCGCAAGGTCGGCATCGAGGATATTGGCGACCAGGCGAACGCCTTCATCGAGGTCGATCAACGCAACCACATAGGGCAACCGGGATTCGAAGGCCGGCGAGGGCGCGATCCGGCAGACCGTCCAGGTATAGATGCGCCCGTGGCCGCTGGCGTTGATCCAGTCGAGGCGGTCGGACAGGCAGCTGATACAGAAGGCCCGAGGGTAGAACTGGCAGGTCCCGCAGCCAGCGCAGCGCTGAATCACCAGCCGGTGTTCATGCGCGGCCGCCCAATAGGCGGCCGTTTCGGCGGTGGGTTGCCGCAGAGGCCGTGCAGAGAGGGGAGTCGACATGGCAGCCTCAGTGAGTACGCAGTTCGAAACCGGCCATGGCGATATGCACATGGCGTTGCTCCGGGAACCTTGCCAGCCCGGCGATCAGTTCATGCAGCGGGCGACGCACACTGAAGGTGTCGTCGACCACGGCAGGGACCAGCCCGGTGATTTTTTCGTCGCCATACATGGCACGCAGCAACAGTTCATCATCCGACAGGCCGGGATATCGACGGCGCAGCTCGGGAACCCTTGGCGAGAGCACCGGTGGCGTCGTTGCCACCTCGCGGGAGCCGTTGGCGAGTACAAGATCCCTGACGTCGGGATCGACCGGCAGTGGCAGAGCGCCGAAGTAACCGCACACGTACTTTTTCACTTCGTCCGGTACCACCTTGTAGCGCTCGCCGCTCAGCACGTTCATCACCGCTTGCGCGGCGATCATGGCGGGGAAGGGCGTGGCCATCACGGGCGAGCCCAGTTCCACGCGCACGCGGGCGATCTCTTCGAGCACGACCGGCAGCTTGTCGGCGATCCCCGCCAGCTGCAGTTGCGACTGCAGGTTCGACATGGCGCCGCCGGCGTATTGGGTGACGAAGTGCGCCGGGTCGTATTCCGCCGGGATACCCAGGGGAAAACCGTTCTCTTCGGCCACGCCGGCGAGGTACTCGCCGATCTCGTCAGCCGCGCGGTCATCGAAGTCGACCTCGAAACCGATTTCGCGCAGGTTACGGGCCAGCATCTGGGCCGAGGGCCCTGCATTGCCGTTGGCCAGCGGATCGATCGAGCACAGCAGGCGGTCGGCGCCGTGCACCGCCGCTTCTATGGCCGCCAGCGAACCGGTCGCGTTCAGGCAGTGGGTGAGCACTTCGAGCGGTCGATCGCCGATCACCGCCTTGATCGCTGGCACAATGCTGCGTACCTGTTCCACGGTCATGCTGCCGCCGGCGTCGCCGAAGGTAAAGGCGTCGATGTCGAAGCGTTCGATGGCCTCGCGCGCCTTGGCGGCGTAGAACGTCGCGTCGTAGCCCGGGGCCAGGTTGTAGATCATGGCGAGGTTGGTGGTGGCGCCCAGGCGCTTGGCCGTGGCGATCGCCGGTACCAGGTTGTCCCAGCAATGCAGTGAGTCGAGAAAGCCGATGTCACGGGCACCGTTGGCGACCAGGCGCTCGACGTACAGCTCGCTGAGGTCGTCCGGTTCCGGGTAGAAGCTGCGCAGCATGTTGCTGCGCACGATACCGCGCAGCGGCGTGTGGCGGATCCGCTCGGACAACAGGCGGAGCCGCTCCAGCGGATTCTGGTTGAGGAACAGCACGCTGGCGTCGAACTGCACCAGGGCAACGCCTTCTATCGCATCGAAACCCAGCGCATCCAGGCGCTCGGCCATCGGCAGCATGTGCTCGGTGCGCATGCGCGTGGCCCACAGGCACTGGTGCGCATCGCGCAGGGTGGCATCGACCAGCTGGATGCGCCGGCGTTTGCCGGTGCGGACAAAATCCGCATTCACTTTTTCGCGTAGTTGATTCAGCACATGTCACCCCTTGCTGTGTTCAAGATGGATGGACAGGCCGGGGCCTGTGACACTCAATACGGTGTAATCGGGCCAGCGTTGCAGCAGCCCGAGCGTCAGGGCTTGCTCGGGTGTGCGCACTTCGTAGTGAAGACTGTGCAGCGGTGGCAGCGCCGGGCAGCCGCAGACCAGTGCCGCGAGCGCCTCATCGCAGGCGGGCACGTCGATCCCGCGGCCAGGGTGCGCAACCGCGCCGATGCGTTGCTGCAGGCTGTTCAGCGATGTGTCGATCGGGCCGTAGCAGCCTTGCAGCCAGCGGCGCAAGGTTGGCTGCAACGTGGCGTAGCGTGGGCTGGCATCCAAATGCTCGAGGGCTTGATGCGCAATAGCCCGGGCGAAAGGTTGCAGCATCGGCGGATTGCCCAGTTCCTGGCGAATGCGCGTGCACTCGCGGGAATACTCGAACAGATCGGCCAGGCGTGCGCGATCGCGCAACGCTTGCATGGCCTCGGCGGCGATTTCGCCCGGCAACTGGTGCTCAAAGGGCGCGAGGTCGAAGGCCCAGGGCTGGTTCTCGGCAAACCCCTCCTGATCCGCCACGCCGGCGAGCTGGGCCTGGGCTTCTTCCACACGCGCCTGATCCGGTGTTTGCAGCGGCAATTGCAGCAGCGCCGCCGACCGGATCAACAGTGCCAGCGAAGGCGTCGAGGCACCGTTGGCGACACAGGGCAGCGCGACATCGAGGCGGTCGATGCCGAGGCGAATCGCTTCCAGCGCCACCTGCGGGCCGAGACCGGTGTGGCAGCGGGTGTGCAGGTCCAGAGGTGTTCCATCAGCGCCGCTGCGCAGGGCTGCGAGCAAGCCGGGCAGGCGATCGCCATGCAGCAGGCCGGCTTCGTCGCGCAGCATGATGCGCTGCGCTCCGGCCTGTACCAGCTGAGCCGCGCAGGCCGAATAGTGGGCGTTGCCATGTTGATGATCGTCCACATAGGGCAGGGCGGCGGTGGCGGTCAGACCGTTCGCCAAGGCCAACTGCACGGCGTTGCCCAGGCGCTGGAAGTCCAGCTGCGGATCGATCAACACCACCTCGCTGATACCGGACCGGGCAAGCACTCGCAGCCAGCCATTCAGCGCTTCGCCTGCGAGCACATCGATGGCGCCCTGGGCGGGCAGCAGGTTCACCGTGGCGCGCAGGGGCGTGCCATGGGCGCGTTCGCGCATTGCAATGACGCGTTGCAGCGGATTTTCACCGCGGCCGAGACATTGCGCGATCACGGCGGGACTCAATACCTCGATCGCCGCCAGCCGGGCGTGCCCCAGTGAATTCATGGCGCCGAGCAGCATCGCTGTGCCGGGGGCACCGCCCCAGGCTGCGGTCTGGCCGTCGCTCAGGCTGACATCGACCAATGTTGTCATGCTCATGCGCGCTCCTTGGCTTGTTTCAAGGCCTGCTTGCGGGCGGGTACGAAGACGTCTTCGACCCAGCGAGTGGTGACCAGGCCTGCGACGAAGTCGGGGTGATCGAGCACGGCATGGTGGAAGCTGGCGGTGGTCGACAGGCCTACCACCTTCATGTCCTCCAGCGCCTTGCGCATGTGTACGATAGCCTCGCTGCGGGTCGGTGCATGCACGATCAGCTTGGCCAGCAGGGAGTCATAGAACGGTGGCACGGTGGCGCCGCTGTAGCAGTGGGTATCGACCCGTACGCCTTTGCCCTTGGGCGGCAGCCACTCGCTGACCAGGCCCGGGCTCGGGAGGAAATGGCGGTCCGGATCTTCAGCGTTGATCCTGCACTCGATGGCATGGCCGACCAGTTTGACGTCGGCCTGGCTGAACGACAGCGGCAGGCCGGCGGCGATGCGAATCTGCTCGGCCACCAGGTCCAGGCCGGTGATCATCTCCGTTACCGGATGCTCGACCTGGATGCGGGTGTTCATTTCCAGGAAATAGAATTTGCCATCGCGGTCGTCGACCACGAATTCAATTGTGCCCGCGCCGAAATAACCGACATTGCGCGCCAGGCGTACCGCGCACTCGCCCATTTGTTCGCGGGTTTGCGCCGCGAGGCTCGGGGAGGGTGCTTCCTCGATCAGTTTCTGGTGTCGGCGCTGGGTCGAGCATTCGCGTTCGCCCAAGTGCACCACGTTGCCGTGGCGGTCGCCCATGATCTGGATTTCGATGTGGCGCGCCAGTTCGATGAACTTCTCGACATACAAGGTCGGGTCGCCAAAGGCCGCCTGTGCTTCCGAGGAAGCGGAACGGAAGGCGGCCTCGGCTTCTTCGTCGCTGCGCACGATGCGCATGCCACGCCCGCCGCCCCCGGCGGTGGCCTTGAACAGCACCGGGTAGCCGATGTCGCTGGCGATGGCGCGGGCGGTTTCTGCATCGGCCACGGCGTCCGAGCCCGGTACTCGCGGTACTTCGGCTTTTTCCGCCAGGCCGACGGCGGTGATCTTGTCACCCATCGAATCAATGATTTCAGCCGATGGACCGATGAACGCAATGCCGGCGTCTTCGCAGGCCTGGGCAAAATGCGAGCGTTCGGAAAGGAAGCCGTAACCCGGGTGGATGGCATCGCAGCGCTGTTCCAGTGCCGTGCGCACCAACAGCTCGGCGCACAGATAGCTTTGCGCGGCCGGCGCCGGGCCGATGACCACGTACTCATCGGCGAGGCGCGCGGCCAGGCTGTCCTGGTCTGCTTCGGAGACGGCAGCAACCGATTCGATGCCCAGGGTTTTGCAGGCGCGCACGATGCGCACCGCGATTTCGCCACGGTTGGCGATCAATACCCGGCGGATGTCGCGGGTTGCCACGGGAATGCTGCTCATCAACGTGCCTCCGGTTCAAGAATCATCAATAGCTGGTCACGCTGCACCATCTGCAGGTCCTGGGCGACGATGCGCACGACGCGGCCTTTCACCGGTGACGCAAGGGTGTTGAAGAGCTTCATGGCTTCGACCAGGCACAGCGGCGTGCCTGTCTCGACCAAGGTGCTCTCTTCGACGAAGGACGGTTGGTCAGGACTGGGTTTGCGATAGAAGGTGCCCATCATGGTGGCGCGCACGGCGACCTGACCGGCGGCGATTTCAGGTTCGCTGGTGGCCGCCACAGTGGTCGGCTGCGCCGGTTTTGCCGGAGTAACGCCTTGCGCAGGCGCCTGGGACCGCTCGATCGTTCCCGACTTGCTGGCAGTCAGGGTGGTGTCACCGATGCGGACTTCAAGGAAGTCCAGATGCCGGGTGTGATCCAGTATTTCCAGGATTCTTCGTGCTTCTTTATGTGTGAGCGACATGCCTTCTGGCCTCTTGTTGTTCGAATTGCCTTGACGGATATGAACATCGATACGTAGGATTGTCAACAATCAGACAATCATGTAATTTGCTGATCGTGATCCAGGGCGTTTGCGCAGGCCTTCAAGAAAAGCGTAGCGCGCGGCGGCCAAGGGCCCGGCGATTTGAGAAATCAGTAGTGTTTTGGAGGGGGCGAGAATGAGTACAATCGCGGTTAAGTCAGATGTCGCTGGAACGGTGTGGCAGATTCATGTCGGCGTGGGCGATGTCGTTGAAGAAGATCAGATACTCATCGTCATGGAATCCATGAAAATGGAAATTCCATTGATGGCTGTCGAACCGGGGCGCGTTATCAGCGTTCTTGTTGCCGAGGGCGACGTGGTGAAAGACGGCCAGGATGTCTTGCTTATGGAGTGCGATTGAAGTCTATGTCAATGAATGCAGGTTCGGCGTCGGCCGCCAAGGGCGGTAGTGCAATAGGTATCATGCGTGCTGGTCGCCAGCGCGTATTGACGATGCCGGAGCAGATTGCCGAAAGCATTACGCTTGCGATTCTGCGAGGCGAATACGGGCCGGGCGATTCGGTGCGTGAACAGGAACTGGCCGACCACTTCCAGGTCAGCCGGGGTCCGATTCGCGAGGCCCTGCGCATTCTCGAGAAGGTCGGCGTGGTGACCATCGTGCCGCAGCGCGGCGCGCATGTGACTTCATTGAGCAGGCAGGAGATCGACAATCTGTTCGAGATCCGCGCGGTACTGGCCGGTTTGCTGGCCAAATACCTGGTCGACCTGGATGGATCGATCGTCAATCAAATGGACGCCATCGTCACCCGTCTTGAGCAGATTGCCTCGCAAGCGGATGCCCTGGACGAGTATGCCCAAGGCAGTTATCGCCTGAGCACGCTGTTATTCCAGTCCTGCGGCAACAAGCAGCTGGCGGAACTCATGGGAGCGCTGGGCATCCAGACCGCACGCTACACGCGGTTGGGGTTGCGTTCACCGGAGCGTCGCCAGGCTTCCGCCAACCATTGGCGCCAACTGGTCGAAGCGCTCAAGCACAACAGCAGTTCGGTGGCCGCGAACATGATGGTTGAGCTGATCAACGCTTCCCATCAAGCCGCATTGAATCACCTGGAATAATCCACACGGGGGCACATCACTCCCGAGTGCTGTGTCAGGTTGTCGACAATAAGACAAAAATCATGACAAAAAAACGCACCGCAGGACACATGCTCAGTTGGGCAGCCAAGCAATACCGAGGCCGCACCGCCCTGATCTTCGGCGACACCGGCCTGACCTATGATGAGGTCGAGATGGGCAGTAACCGGCTTGCCCATGCCTTGATTGGCCTTGGATTGCAGGTTGGGGAGCGCGTCGCCGTGCTGCTCAACAACTCGCCGGAGGCGATCGAGAGTGTTTTCGCTGTCGAGAAGGCCGGTTTGGTTTACGTGGCGCTCAATGCCCGGCACACCTTGGCCGAACAGATCGCGATCCTCGAGGACGCTGGCGCCGGTGTGTTGGTGGTGGGGCCTGAGTTTCGCGAGATCGGCGAAGGCGTTCTCGATCGCGTCGCGGGTTTGCGTCATGTGATCGCGCTCGATTGGCAGTCACCACAGCTACTGGACTACCGCCGGTTGCTCGCCTCGATGCCAACGCAGGCGCCGAATGTCCAGGTGTCTCCCGATGCCTTGCTGCGCATTGCCTATACCTCGGGCACCACCGGCAAGCCCAAGGGCGTCACCTACACGGTCAAGCGCTGGTATGAACGCCTGACCAACCATTTCTACGCCATGGAATACAGCCTGGGCGTGGAGGATGCGATGTTGCATGTCGGTCCCTTGACCCATGCCGCCGGCGTGCATCTGTTGCCCTGCTACTTGCGCGGGGCGCGCAATGTGATTCTCGAGAAGTTCGAGCCACTGGATACGCTGCAACAGATCCAGCGACACCGGATCACGCAGATGATGTGCGTGCCGACCATGCTCATGCGGTTGCTCGACGCCCTCGACAGCGGCGCCAGTGCGGATCACTCGTCGCTCAAGTGCATCCACTACGGGACTGCGCCGACATCCGTCGACCTGATCCAGCGCGCCATTGCGCGCTTCGGCCCGGTGATGCGTCAGCAGTACGGAATGACCGAGGCGGTCCAGCCGCTGGCGGTGTTGTACCCGCACGAACACGTCGAAGACGGCGTGCTGCGTTCCTGCGGCAAACCGACTGCCAATGTGCAGATCAGCGTGCGCGATGTTCACGGCGCGGAACTGGCGGTGGGCGAGATTGGCGAGATCGCCATCGCCACCGACGGCATCGGCGAAGTGGCGTTCTGGCGTCGCCCGGATCTGGAGGCCGAGGCCATTCGTGACGGCTGGTACTACTCGGGCGACCTGGGTTACCTCGATGTCCAGGGCTTTCTTTATATCGTCGGGCGCAACAAGGACATGATCATTTCCGGTGGCTTCAACGTGTATGCACGGGAAGTCGAGGATGCCCTGGAAAGCCATCCGCAGGTACTCGAGGTGGCGGTCCTGGGCCTGCCTGACGCGGAGTGGGGCGAGCGCATCGCCGCGTTTGTCGTACGGCGCGAAGGCGCCACGCTCGATAGCGAGACCCTGGGCAGTCATTGCGCAGCCCTGATCGCCGGCTACAAGAAGCCGCGCCTGATCGAATTCGTCGAGGCCTTGCCGCGCAATAGCGCCGGCAAGGTGGTGAAGAACATTCTGCGCGATGACTATCTCGCGCGCCTGCAGAGGAAATCATCATGAGCACGCCTGTTGCCCCTGAATGGTCGCTGGAGCTTGCGGACATCCGCGCGCGTCGGGAAATCGCCTACGCATTGGGTGGTCCCGAAGCGGTGGAAAAACACCACGCCCAAGGCAAACTCACGGCGCGTGAGCGCATCGGCCATCTGCTCGATGATGAAAGTTTCGAGGAGTTCGGCATTCTTGCCGGCGCGGTGAAGTACACGCCGCAAGGCACGATCGCCTCGGCCACACCGAGCACGGCCGTGGTGGGCGTCGGTCAGATCGACCGGCGGCGCACTGTGGTGGCGGCCGATGATTTCACCATCCGGGGTGGTTCGTCGGAAGCGGCGGTCGCCGAGAAGTGGATCTATGCCGATCGCTACGCCTGGGAATACAAGTTGCCGATCATCCGCATGATTGACAGCGCCGGCGGCAGTGTGAAGCTGCTCGACAAACTCGGTCATACCAAGATCCCGGGTTATGCCCTGTTGCCGATCACCAACCTGCTGGGCGCGGTGCCGGTGGTCGGCATTGCCCACGGTGCTTGCGCCGGCCTGGGTGCGCTGCGGGTGGCCGCTTCACACCTGTCGATCATGGTGCGGGGCCAGAGCCAGGTGTTCGCGGCTGGCCCGCCGGTGGTAAAGCAGGCGTTCGGCATCGATATCGACAAAAACGATCTCGGTGGCTATGACCAGGTGCATCGTCACAGCGGCATGATCAACCTGGCTGCCAACAGCGATGCCGAGGCACTGGACCTGGCCAAGCGCTTTTTGTCCTATCTGCCGGGCAATGTCTGGGAGCAGCCGCCACGAGTTGCCTCGCAAGACTCTCCGGCGCGCCGTGACGCCTGGCTCAACGACGCGATTCCCCATGACCGGCGCAAGATCTTCAACCCGCACAAGATCCTCAAGTCGCTGGTCGACAAGGACAGCCTGTTCGAGATGTCCCCGGATTTCGGTGCCTCGACCATCACTGCGTTCGCCCGTCTCAACGGCTATTCGGTGGGAATCATCTGCAACAACCCGCGGGTTGGCGGCGGTGCGCTGACCCGTGCGGCGGCGCTCAAGCAGACTCGCTTCATCGACCTGTGCGACACCTTTCACCTGCCGCTGATCTACCTGGTGGACCAGCCCGGTGTCATGACCGGTCAAGAGGCGGAAATGCAGGGCACGTTGATTGCGGCCATGCAGGCTGTGCATGCGATAGAACAGGCGAGCGTGCCGGTCATCACCATTGTGCTGCGCCGTTGCGTCGGGCTTGCCGGTGCCATGGTCAGCCCCTGGCATGGCCCTACGGGTACGGCATTACCGCACCGGTTCGCCTGGCCTTCGGCGCAGTGGGGTTCGATTCCGATCGAAGGCGGTGTCGCCGCTGCCTACAAGCAGGAGATCGCTGCAGCCGATGATCCGCTGGTACGACGCAAGGAGCTGGAGGCCCATTACCAGGCCCTGGCTTCACCGCTGCGTACGGCCGAACGCTTTGGCGTGATCGACATCATCGAGCCAGACAGTACGCGTCCGCTGCTGTGCAACTGGGTGGGTGACGCGTATCGCCTCACCGCGCTTTCCCTCGGGCCGAAGCGGCGGACCATGCGCTAGTCCCCATGGGACGGGTGGCATCGAGCCTTACCTTCATAAAAACAATCAAAGGTACTGACGAATGTTCTGGAAAAAGAGTCCCTGTGCCGTCCTTGCGACGCTGATGGTGATTCACCTGTTGGCCCAGGTGGACCGCAATATCCTGCTGGGCTTCGCCCCGCAGATCACCGGTGAGCTGGCGATCAACAATGCGCAGTACGGTTTTCTGGTCGGCGCGGTGTGGGTACTGAGCTATGGCGTGATGGCGGTATTTCTCGGTGCGCTGGCCGATCGTCACAGTCGGCCGCGGGTGATCGGCGCAGGCATGCTCGTCTGGAGCGTTTGTACGGTGGCCTCCGGTTACGTCCAGAACTTCGAACAAATGGTCGCGGCGCGTTTTCTGGTGGCCACCGGCGAAGCCGCACTGGTGCCCGCCGCCACGGCCCTGTTGATGGAGCTGTTCTCGGAAAAACGTCGGGGCACCGCGGTGGGACTGTTTTACCTCGGCATTCCGTTGGGCATTGGCTGCAGCTTTTTGCTGGCGGGCACACTCGGCGCCGCCCATGGCTGGCGCACCACGTTCCATTTCCTCGGTATCGCCGGGGTGATCATTGGCTTGCCGTTAATGCTGATGAACGACAAACGCAGCACGTGCATGGTGCAGGAGCGCGGCGAACCCCTCGCCGCACAGATGGCCGCCGTGTTCGGCGAACTGCGCAGCAACAGTGTGGTGCGTTACACCGTGACCGGGTTCGTGCTGGCCCACCTGGCCTATCCGGGCATTTCATTCGCACAACTCTGGATGACGCGGGAGAAAGGACTGGACCCGGCCTCGATTGCCATGACCCTGGGCGCCATGCAGATCGTTTTCGGTTCGTTGGGCGCGTTGGCCGGCGGCATTCTGAGCGACCGCCTGGCCCCTCGTTTCAAGGGCGGCCACGGCAGTGTGCTGGCGTTGCTCATGCTGGTGTGCGCGCCGTTCATGATCGCTTATCGCCTGGTACCGGTCGATTCGCCGCTGTTTCATGTGGGGATGGCGGTCGGCATCTTCATGTTGATGTCGCTCTACGGTTCCGCGACCACCGCTATTCAGGGCGCGGTCCCGGTGCGCATGCGTTCGACGGTCATGGGCTTCTCGATGCTGCTGCTCAACCTGTTTTCGGTAGCACTGGGCACCTTCGTCGTCGGCTGGATCAGCGATGCATTGACGGCTGCCGGAGTGGATTCGCCGCTGACCCATGTGTTGCTGGTCAGCGACATTCTCGCCCTGGTGCTGGGTGGGGTTTTCTTTTATGTGGCGGCGCGTATCAAGCGTGCAAGCGCCTGTGCGATGCCGACTATGGGTATCAAGGTTTAGCTTATGACCAGGTCCGCCGTCCTCCAATTGCAGTCGGTCACCAGCCTGTATCTGCCGGGTGTGCTGGCGAGCATCGTAGTCGCCATTGCCGCGCGCTTCCTGGCTGACCAGTACCACGCGCCGGTGATGCTGTTGGCACTCTTGCTCGGCATGGCCATGAACTTCCTGGCGGCGGGGCCGAGCAGGGCCGGTATCGACTTCAGCGCCCGGGAAATCCTGCGCGTGGGCGTGGCCTTGCTGGGGCTGCGCATCTCGCTGGAGCAGATCGTGGCGCTGGGCTGGCATCCGGTGTTGATCGTGGTCGTGTCGGTGGTGGTCACCATCGGGGTGTCGATGCTGGCGGCGCGCGCCCTGGGCTTCAATGCGCTGTTCGGCCTGTTGTCCGGCGGGGCCACCGCGATCTGCGGCGCGTCGGCGGCACTGGCCCTGGCGGCGGCGTTGCCGGGCCACCAGGCCAAGGAGCGGGCGACGCTGTTCACGGTCATTGGCGTGTCCAGCCTGTCGACCCTGGCGATGATCGTCTATCCGCTGATTGCCCAGGCGCTGGGCCTGGACCCGCTGCAAGCCGGGGTTTTTCTCGGCGCCACCATCCATGACGTTGCCCAGGTGGTCGGTGCCGGCTACAGCATGTCCCATGACATCGGCGATACCGCCACGGTGGTGAAACTGATGCGCATCGCCATGCTGCTGCCGGTAATCGTCTGCGCGGTGTTGATCACCCGCGCCCAAGGCGGGCAGGGCACGGGTGAGCGGCCACCGTTGTTGCCCTGGTTTGCCGTGGCGTTCGTGGTGCTGGCGACGTTGACCAGCCTGGGTTGGTTGCCATCGGTGGTGCAGGGCCTGGGCAATCAGTTGTCCAGTTGGTGCCTGGTGGTGGCCATCAGCGCGTTGGGGATGAAAATCCAGTTGAAGGAACTGGCTACGGTGGGGTTCAAACCCATCCTGTTGATGGTCGGTGAAACAGTGTTCTTGCTAGGGCTGGTGTTGCTGATGATACGACTCTGAAGTTGAGTCTGGTCGTTCAATAACGCGGATGTTCTGACGCCGGCGGTATTGACTGGATCTCGTTGAATGAACTGAACGCTCCCCTGACGGGGTTATGAGTGGTGGGCACTGTCATGCCCGAATTTTGAATAGCCAGGTGTATTTCCATGAACGCAAAACAACAACAAAAACCACAGAGGCAACCTATGCGGGCAAACAAGACTCATGGCGTTGGTGTGTTCGAGCCAACGCTGCTGGCCTCGGCGCTGTTCATCGCCATGTTGCCGGCGGCACAGGCCTTCGAACTGGGCACCGGCAGTGAAGACTGGGCCGTGCGCTTCGATAACACCTTGAAGTTCAACTACGCCCAGCGAGTCGAAAGCCCTAACAGCAAGTTGGCCAACTCATGGAACAACAATGATGGCAATCGCAACTTCTCTTCCGGCAGTGCGGTGTCCCAGCGCCTGGATGTGCTGTCCGAACTGGACGTGACGTACCAGAAGAAAGCCGGTTTTCGCGTCAGCGCCAACAGCTGGTACGACCATGCCTACGACAATGTCGGCAGTGACAACGCGGCGACCAACCAGCTCAACGATGGCCGAACGGATTCGCGCCACGTGAGCGGTTATGTCGATCGCTACTACAACGGTCCGTCGGCGGAGATCCTCGATGCCTTCGTCTTCGGCAGCACGGAAATCGGCGAAGACTCGATCCTCAGCGCCAAGCTCGGCAAGCACACCCAGTACTGGGGCGAAAGCGTCCTGGCCTTTGCCCACGGCAACAGTTACGGCCAGTCGGGCCTGGACATCAGCAAGGCGCTGGCGGTGCCCGGCACCGAAGCCAAGGAGCTGTTCATCCCGCGCAATCAGTTGTCGGTCAGCTTTACGGTCAACCCGGAACTGACCCTCGGCGCGCAGTACTTCCTCGACTGGGACGCTTCGCGCCTGCCGGAATCCGGTACCTACCTGGGCTTCAACGACGGCATCCAGAACGGCGGGCACAACCTGTCGCTGATCGGTGGGCAAAATCCGTTCTTCGGCGCCCCGGGCGCGATCGGAGCCAACCAGTTCCTGCGCCTGAGCAATGGCCATACCTTCAAGCCGGACAAACGCGGCGACTTCGGCCTGATGGCGAAGTGGAGCCCGGAATGGCTCGACGGTACGCTCGGTATCTACTACCGCAACACCTCTGACATCTTGCCCAACCTGGTGCTGCAGCCGACCGCTGTCGGCCCAGCCCAGCTGATCTCCGGCAACATCGGCAGCTACAACCAGTTCTATGTCGACGACATCGATATCTATGGCATCAGCCTGTCGAAAAGCGTCGGCGATGTCAGCGTCGGTTTCGACCTCAACTACCGCGAAAACATGCCCCTGGCCAGCGTCGCCGGTACCGTCAGCCCGGCCGCGGTAGCTGCCGGCCGGCCAGGTTTCATCGGCGGCTTCGACGGCGAAGACGGCGTGGCTCGCGGCAACACCGTGCATGCGGTGCTCAACGGCCTGACCACCTTTGGCGACACCCCGCTGTGGGACAGCTCCTCATTGCTGGTTGAACTCGGCTATAGCCGGTGGCTGAAGGTGACCGACAACAAGCAGCTGTTCAAGGGCGAGGACTGGTACCGGGGTACCGACAAGGTCACCAAGGACAACTACATCATTGGGGTCAACTTCAACCCGACCTGGTACCAGGTCTTCCCGGGCATCGATATGTACCTGCCGATGACCTACAACGTCGGCCTCAACGGCAACTCCGCCGTCCAGTTGGGGGGCAACGAAGACGCCGGCAGCTACTCGGTCGGCGTCGGCTTCGACGTGCACAACCAATATCGCTTCGACCTGAAATACGTGGACAACTTCGGTCCATTCGACACGTGCAGTTCGCCAGGCAGCGCTGGCAGCCAGGGAGACGGCGCTGCGCCGGGTGCCAACGGGCAGTACAACTGCACGCCCGGACAAACCACCGCCTTTGGCGGTACACCGGCCCAGCTCAAGGATCGCGGCATGGTAACGGCCACCTTCAAGACAACTTTCTGATTCGCGATTGCTTAAAAACAATCAGGAGAACGACACCATGAAATGCATGCACAATCTGTTAACCGCCTCCGTCGCGCTGGCGTTCGCCGGTCTGGTCCAGGCCGCGGTACCCGCCGCAGACGCCGGCAAGCTGGGCAGCAACCTCACTGCCGTCGGTGCCGAAAAAGCCGGCAACGCCGATGGCTCCATTCCGGCCTATACCGGTGGCCTGACGACCGCGCCAGCGGGTTTCAAATCGGGCGATACCCTGCGTCCCGACCCTTATGCCAACGAGAAACCGCTGCTGGTGATCGATGGCAAGAACGTCGCGCAGTACAAAAACCAGCTGACGGCCGTCACAGTCGAACTGGCCACGCGTTTTCCCAGCTTTCGCGTCGAGGTCTATCCGACTCATCGCAGCGTGGCCCTGCCACAGAGCGTGCTGGACAACACCTTGAAGAACGCCACCGGCGCCAAGTCGCTGGAGGGTGGCAACGCCATCGAGAACGTCCTGCCGGGGGTGCCTTTCCCGATTCCGCAGTCAGGTGCCGAAGCCATGTGGAACCACCTGCTGCGTTATCAAGGAGTGGCGTATTCGACCAAGTATGACTCCTGGAACGTCGATGCCTCGGGCGCGCAGATCCTTGCCACCAGCGGCGAGATCGTCAATTCGTTTCCGATCTTCGAAGACCTGGGCAAGGTCATCGATGGTAAGGACACCTACTTCCAGACTCGTCTGTTCTACACCGGTCCCGCACGCCGGGCGGGCGAGGCGATCATGCTCAAGGACGCCGCCAACCCGCTGGCCCAGGCGCGTCGTGCCTGGCAATACCTGCCGGGGCAACGCCGGGTGAAGCTGGCGCCGACCCTGGCCTATGACACGCCAAACCCGGGCACGGCTGGCTCGGGCACCTATGACGACGTGTACGTCTTCAACGGTGCGCTGGATCGCTACGACTGGAAGCTGGTGGGCAAGCAGGAAATGATCGTGCCTTACAACACCTACGCGCTGAGTTACATCAAGGACCCGAAAGCCCTGACCACACCCAACCACCTGGCGCCGCAATTCGTGCGTTGGGAGAAGCACCGCGTGTGGGTGGTGGAAGGCACGCTCAAGGCCGGCGCCCGTCACGTCTATGCCAAGCGTCGCTTCTATCTGGACGAGGACAGCTGGGTGGCCCTGGCCTCCGATCAGTACGATGCGCGCGGCCAACTGTACCGTGGCTCTTTCAGCTTCCTCTCGCAGAGCTACGACGTGACCACCCCCAACACCACGCCGCACGTGATCTATGACCTGGTGGGCGGGACCTACAACATCAACGGCTTGTCCGGCGCCTACGGCGGCATCAAGTACATCGCACCGCTCACCAAGGCGCAGTGGTCACCTGACGCACTGGCCGGTAACGGTATTCGCTAAGCGCGTTACACCAGCAGGCCCGCTGCACCTCGGGTGCAGCGGGCGCGGTTTTGCCAGGAGGACGCACTATGTGTTCATTGAACAAGCGCAGGTTGCAGGCGTTGGTGATGCTATTGGCGCTGTGGCAGACGGGTGCCCAGGCGAGCGGCTACATCGATGTGCTGGATCTGCCCGCAAGGGCCAGTGCCTTGGCGGGACGCAGCCCCATGCTCGACGTGGCGAATGCGGGGCAGCGCCTGCTTGCCGTAGGGCAACGCGGCCATATTCTTTATTCCGATGACGCCGGCCAGCAATGGCAGCAGGCGAGTGTGCCGGTCAGCAGCGACCTGAATGCCGTTTACTTTTCATCCCGGGACCAAGGCTGGGCCGTGGGCAACGATGGGGTCATCCTGCACAGCAGCGACGCCGGCGTGACCTGGAGCAAGCAACTGGACGGTCGCCAGATCGGCGCGTTGCTGGTCGAGCATTACTCGCAGTTGGCCAATGCAGAGCCGGCCAACGAACAGTGGCCGCTGCTGGTCGCGCAAGGGCAGCGGCTGGTGGAAGAGGGTGCCGACAAACCCTTGCTCGACGTCTGGTTCGCCGACGACAAACTCGGCTATGCCGTTGGTGTGTTCAACCTGATCCTGCGGACCGAGGATGGCGGCCAAAGCTGGACGCCATTCCAGGATCGCACCGACAACCCGCAGAACTTACATCTGAACGCGATCAACTCGACCGGGGATGCCTTGTACATCGCGGGAGAGCAGGGGTTGTTGCTCAAATGGGATAGCTCTCAGCAACGCTTCATGGCCTTGGAGACACCCTATCAAGGCAGCTATTTCGGCGTGGTCGGCAAGCCTGGCGAAGTCGTGGTCTACGGCCTGCGCGGCAACCTCTTTCGCAGCACCGACGGCGGCCTGAGCTGGACCCCGTTGAAAAGCGCAGTGCAAGTGAGCATCACCGCCGCGGCCGTCGATGCTCAAGGTCACTATCGGTTTTTCACCCAGGCCGGTCACATGCTGGTGGCGAAGGACGACAGCGGTCGCTTGCAGCTGGTGGTGCAGCAATCCCCGTCACCGGTCGCAGGCGCGACATCGCGGCTCGACGGCGCGCTGGTCGTGGTCGGCAGCCGTGGTGCCCGCACGCTTCTCGAAGAACAAGAGCCAGAACAATAGAGCGAGAACTCACACATGGCCCCTACCAAGCAAGACAACATGCCGGTCATCCGCGATCTGCGTGATTTCGATCGGCGCTCCGGCAACCTGCTGGAACGGCTGGTGTTCAACCATCGGCCGCTGTTCATGCTGCTCATGGCCGTGGCCACCGTGGTCCTGGGTTACATGGCCGCCACGCGTCTGGAACTGCGCCCCAGCTTCGAGAAGATGATTCCGCAGAGCCAACCCTACATCCAGAATTTCCTCGAGAACCGCCAGTCGTTGCGCGGCCTGGGCAACTCGGTGCGTGTCGTGGTGGAAAACACCCAGGGCGATATCTTCGACCCGAACTACCTGACGGTGCTCAAGCAGGTCAACGACGAGCTGTTTCTCAGCGAAGGGGTTGATCGCGCCTGGATGAAGTCGCTGTGGACGCCTGCGGTGCGCTGGACTGAAGTCACCGAGGAAGGCTTCCAGGGTGGTCCGGTGATGCCAGATACCTATGAGGGCAAACCCGAGCAGATCGAACAGTTGCGCCAGAACATCTCCCGCGCCGGCATTGTCGGCAGCCTGGTGGCCAGCGACTACAAGTCGAGCATGTTGGTCGTGCCGCTGCTGGACAAGGCCTCGGCCACCGGCCAGAGCATCAACTACCACGCCTTTTCGCAGATGCTCGAAGAGCGGCTGCGCGACAAGATCGAGTTTGCCGGTGACAGCTCTGCGCGTAAGTCCGGGGAAGAGGGCAAGGGGCCGTACAAAGTGCGGGTGATCGGTTTCGCCAAGCTGATGGGCGACCTGATTGATGGCTTGATTCAGGTGATGATGTTTTTCGGCCTGGCCGTCATCACTTCACTGATCATCATCTACGCCTACACCCGTTGCGTGCGCAGTACCCTGTTGGTGGTCGGCTGCTCGTTGATCGCGGTGGTCTGGCAACTGGGCATCGTCGCCTGGCTGGGCTATGCCATCGATCCGTATTCGGTCCTGGTGCCGTTCCTGATCTTCGCCATCGGCGTGTCCCACGCGGCGCAGAAGATGAACGGCATCATGCAGGACATCGCCCGTGGCACGCACAAGCTGATTGCTGCACGCTACACTTTTCGCCGTCTGTTCATTGCTGGCGTCACCGCGCTGCTGGCGGACGCGGTGGGCTTTGCCGTGTTGATGCTGATCGACATTCCGGTGATCCAGGACCTGGCGATCACCGCCAGCATCGGTGTCGCGGTATTGATCTTCACCTCCCTGTTGCTGATGCCGGTGGCGCTGTCCTACATCGGCGTCGGGCGCAAGGCCGCCGAGCGCGCGCTGAAAATCGATACCCGTGCCGAGCACCACAAAGGCTTCGGCAAACTCTGGGACCTGCTCGATCGCTTCACCACGCGCAAGTGGGCGACCGGCACCGTGCTGGTCGCCGTGTTGCTGGGCATCGGCGGGTTCATGGTCAGCCTGCAACTGAAAATCGGTGACCTCGACAGCGGGGCGCCGGAGTTGCGCGCCGACTCGCGCTATAACCGCGATAACGCCTACATCACCCAGCATTACGCGCTGTCGAGCGACCTGTTCGCGGTGATGATCAAGACCCCGGCGGAAGGCTGCCTCAACTACCAGACCCTGGTACTGGCCGACCGCCTGGCCTGGGAGCTGCAACAGTATCCGGGCGTGCAGGCCACCGCTTCGCTGGTCAACGCGGTACGCCAGATCACCGCCGGCACGTACGAAGGCAACCCCAAGCTCAACAGCATCCAGCGTAACCAGGACGTGCTGAACTACGCCGCGCAGCAGGCTTCGGTCAATGCCCCAGAGTTGTTCAATACCGATTGTTCATTGATGCCGGTGATCGCCTTTCTCAAGGACCATAAGGCCGAGACACTGGATGCGGTGGTGGCGATTGCCGACAAGTTCGCCAGGGAGAACAGCAGCGATGATCGCCAGTTCCTGTTGGCGGCCGGCAACGCCGGTATTGAAGCGGCGACCAACATCGTGGTGCGCGAGGCCAACCGCACCATGCTGCTGTACGTTTACCTGGCGGTGACGCTGTTCTGCCTGATCACCTTCCGCAGCTGGCGCGCCACGCTGGTGGCGCTATTGCCGCTGGTGCTGACCTCGATTCTTTGCGAAGCCTTGATGGTGGTCATGGGCATCGGCGTGAAGGTCGCGACCCTGCCGGTGATCGCCTTGGGCGTGGGGATTGGCGTGGACTACGCGTTGTACCTGCTCAGTGTGCAGTTGCAGTACCAACGCCAGGGCCTGTCGCTGTCCCAGGCCTATCGCAAGGCCGTGGCCTTCACCGGCCGGGTGGTCGGGCTAGTGGGTATCACCCTCGCCGCCGGCGTGGTGTGCTGGGTCTGGTCGCCGATCAAGTTCCAGGCCGACATGGGCATCCTGCTGACCTTCATGTTCCTGTGGAACATGCTCGGCGCGCTGATTCTGATTCCGGCGCTGTCGTTCTTCCTGCTGCGCAAACAACGGAGTGGGGGAGCGCTTGAGGTGGCCGATCGCGAGGCGGTTGTTGCCCCGGGCAAGCGGGTGGAGTTCGCCGCCAGTTCCCTGCGTCGATAAGCGCTGGACCAGCGCATCCAGGCGGCCAGCAATGCGCCGTCTGGATGCGAACTGGGGTCTACCCGATCAACCCTGGCAGAAGCGGATCCGGTTGCCGAATGGATCGTAGACTTCCAGGACTTGCCCCCAGCCCTGCTGGACAATCTCCGGACGCCCGTAGCCATAGCGCTTGGCGAGTAACTCGTCGCGCAGCAATTCGATATTGTGCATCGGGACAAACACCGTCGAGCCCGGGCTGGCGTCGCCATGATGTTCGGACAGGTGCAGTTGCAGACCGTTGCGGCTGATGCCCAGGTACAGCGGCAGGTCGGCTTCGAAACGGTGCTCAAATTCGACGCTGAAACCCAGGAAATCAAGATAGAACTCTCGGGCCTTGGCTTCGTCGAACATGCGCAATATGGGAATAGGCTTGTCGAAGGTCACGGTGGTCGCGGGCTTTGTGTCGGCCTGGGGAAGCATGGCGGACGCGGTGTTCCAGTCCTTGTAGCCCAGTTGCTGCGCGACCAGTTCCAACGCGGTGGAGTGAGACAGGCTCTGATTGCGTTCCTCCAGCGAGGCGCGCAACTGTTTGGCCATCTGCTTGGCTTGCTCGATTGAAATCATCGTTGCTCCTGTAGCCGAGATCCTTGGGTGCCCGCGTTGCCAAACCTCGACCGTCAAGAGATACGACAGGGTTCGCATGAGGAAGCGATGCTTTCACCTTTCCCATCGGGAGCGAGCGGCGGGCAGCATCGGCCCGGTGCCGATAATACATAGCCGCCCCCGAGACGGGAAGGCATGCGCCTGTGTATCGCTGTGTATCCAGGCCCGTCGTACGCAGAGTGGCTTACAAATGCCCCCGCAACCGGATACATCCGGGATACACGTGTGCCGTCAAATAGCCCTGCCTTAGCGAGAAAGCAAACGCACCTCGCTCCACGGCTTATTGCCCTTGTGGCATGACCCACGCGGCTCGGCCGCACACAGTCTCCGGAGAATCACCATGTCCCGTATGTCTAACAAATCCCGCATTGGCCTGATCGCTGTTGCACTGGCCGGCAGCCTCAACCTCGCTTCTACCGCCTTTGCCGCAGACGCATTGCCCCAAGGCTACCAACTGGCCTCGGCGGAAAAAACCAGCGAAGGCAAGTGTGGTGAGGGCAAGTGTGGTGAAGGCAAGTGTGGCGCAGAAGAAACCGGCGCCAAAGTGACCAAGGCCGGCGAAGGCAAGTGCGGTGAAGGCAAATGTGGCGATGCTTCGTTCGCCCGTACCGACACCGACCACGACGGCCGCGTTTCCCTCAAGGAACTGCTGACCGTTGCCCCGCAAGGCGGTGAAGAGTTCAAGGCCATGGACACCAACAACGATGGTTTCCTCTCCGAAGGCGAGGTCTACAAATTCCGCACCAACCAGTTCACCTCCAACGGCAAGAAAGTGCCTACGGAATTGTTCACCCAGATGAGCAAGGCGAAGAGCTGATTACGCGATACGGCGGTAAACAAACCTCCCTGGGTTTTTCCCTGGGGAGGTTTTTTTGTTTTTTCAGTTACCAGATCCAGCGCGATCCCACATCCAGCGCCTTGACCTTGAGGCCGCCATCGCTGGCATGCCAGTTCCTACAGTAGATCGGTTGCAGCCGCGATAGGCGTTGCCCCTCAGTCAAAGGCACTGCGGTAGGCAAACAGCCCGGGCATGCCGCCGGTCATCACAAACAGCAGATTACTGCCCGCCGGATAGTCGCCCCGGCGTACGGCGGCGAGCAGGCCGGAGAAGGCCTTGCCGCCGTAGACGGGGTCGGTGAGCAAGCCTTCCCGGGACGCGAGCAGGCGTACTGCTTCGAGCATCGCGTCGGTCGGCGCGCCATAGGCATCGCCGCGCTGGCTGCCGTCCACGCGAATCGAGTCGTCGGCCAGCGTTGTGGACGGGTCCAGCAGCTGTAGAACCTGGCGGGTCTTTTCCAGGGTCGTGGTCGTGGCCTGTTCCTCTGTCGCCAGCACCGAGTAGCCGAGAATGTGCGTCGAAGCGCCCGCCACGGTGACACCGGCCAGCAACCCTGAGTGCGTGCCGGCGCTTCCGTTGGGCACGATGATCTGCTCGAAATGCACGCCCAGCGCATCCGCCTGGCTCAGGATTTCCGAAGCGCAGGCGGCATACCCCAGGCTGCCCCGGGGGCTGGAACCGCCAAGCGGCATCACGAAGGGCTTTTTACCTTGCCCCTTGAGTGTGTCGACCCGTTCTGACGCATAGGTATCAGGCACGACGCCTCGAGAGAGCCGATGGACCTTCGCGCCAAACAGTGCGTCGAGCAGTACATTGCCGTTGTGGCAAAAATCGTCGTCGGTGCGCACGGCAGAGGGTGTCAGGATCAGCTCGCAGGCGAGGCCGTGACGAGCCGCCGCGGCCGCGGTGAGCCGCGCATGATTGGATTGAAAGCCGCCCCAGGTCACCAGTGTATCGGCGCCTTCGGCCAGGGCTTCGCCGAGCAGGAATTCCAGTTTGCGCAGTTTGTTGCCACCGCCGCCGAGACCGGTCAGGTCGTCGCGCTTGACGTAGAGGTTGCAGCCATTGAGTTCTGGCAAGCGGCTCAATCGGGACAGTTTCTGGATCGGGGTCGGGCCTTCGAGCAGGGCCACCCGTGGGTAGGCGGCCAATGCGGCATCAAGATGATTCAAGTCGTGGGGCATGAAGGATCGCTCATGGGGTAGAGGAAGCTCGGTGGGCTTGATCGCCATCTGCCACTCTAGGAAGCCATGGCGTGAAGATATACCGCTGGCGAGGAATTACAGTTGATACACCGTGTAATGAACGCTGATATCTTAAAAGCAGATAACACTGATCTTGATTATTCGTTTATTGAGATATCAACGCGCGAGATAACGTCTGCCCGACTGAAAGTAGGGAAGGGCAGACGATGAACAACGAGAAACCAGCGACAGCCGACAGTGGCCCGATGAATTATGCCGAGCGCAACCTTGCCTACTGGCAGCGCAACCTGGCGGTTTGTGTGTTCGGCTCGTTCACCACCCTGGTCAGCCTGAGCATGCTGTTGCCGTTTCTGCCGCTCTATGTGCAGCAGCTGGGCGTCACTGCCCAGGCCGACGTGGTGCAGTGGTCCGCCGTGGCGTTTGGGGCGACATTTTTTGGCACTGCGATTACCGCGCCGTTGTGGGGGCGGTTGGCGGATCGGTATGGGCGCAAGCCGATGCTGGTACGCGCGGCCATCGGCATGGCGGTGGTGATGTCGCTGATCGGGCTGGCGCGGGATGTCACCGACCTGGTGGTGTTGCGCCTGGTCGCCGGGCTCATCGGTGGTTATGCCTCGGCTTCGATCGTGATGATCGGTTCCCAGGTGCCACGGGAAAAGGCCGGTTGGGCCTTGGGCGTGCTGTCGACGGGGGCATTGTCCGGCAACCTGATCGGGCCACTGGTGGGGGGCTTCCTGCCGCAGTGGGTCGGCATCCGCGGCACTTTTTTCGTCGGTGGTGCCATGATCGCGGTGGCTGCGATCACTACTGTCGTGCTGGTTCGCGAAGACTTCCGTCGGCAGTTGGACGGGGCACGCCGGAGCAATACTTCCAGACATCAGGCCGACAGTGCGCGCTGGCCGATCATCGCCGCATTACTGATGACGGCGATGATGGTGCTGCTGGCCAACATGTCGATCGAGCCGATCATCACCGTCTACATCGGTCACCTGGGCGTGGCCTTCGATGATCAGGCGCGGATTGCCGGAATCGTGATGGCGTGTTCGGCGCTGGGCAGCATCTTGACGGCCGCCCGGCTGGGGGCGTTGGCTGATCGTGTTGGCAGCTGGAATGTGATCACCGGATGCCTGGTGCTGACCGGCATCGTCATGGTGCCCCAGGCATTCGTCACGCAGTGGTGGCAGCTGGCAGTGCTGCGCGGCCTGATGGGCATGACCATTGCCGGGTTGCTGCCGGCGATAGCCAAGCTGATCCGCCAATCGGTAGCGGAGCACAACAGCGGAAAAGTCCTCGGCTACCTGCAATCGGCGCAGTTTTCCGGACAGGTGATCGGGCCCCTGATCGGAGGCCAGATCGGTGCGCATTTCGGCCTGCACCACGTGTTCCTGGTCACGGGTGCGCTGCTGGTGGTGTGTGCCGGGGTGAACGGCTGGATCAGGTCACGGGTTGATACGCTGCAGAGTGCTACGACGCCAAGGTAGCGGGAACCCCATCAAGACGCACGCTGTGCAGGAAGGTGGCCAGTGCGCTGGAACAGTAGCCATCGATGCGCCGCACGAACACCGTCTCGACTTCAGCCAGCTGCGGGGACAGTTCGTGCACGGCCACCAACCCCTCGCGGGCCGCATTGGCAACCACGCCCCTGGGCAACAGCGTGACCCCGACTCCAGCCGATACGCAGGCAATGATCGCTTCGATGGAGCCGAACTCCAACGGCTCGGGGGCGAGGGCGCCGAGGTTGGCCAGCAGCGTATCCAGGCGTTGGCGATAAGAGCAGCCCAGGCGGAAAACCACGGTCTTGAGGTTCAAGGCCGCGGCGACATCCTCCACGCGACGCAAGCTCGGTGAGGTGACCAGCACCAGTTCTTCGCGAAAGACGACTTCGCTGTGCAGCTGCGGATGATTGACCGGGCCAACCACGAACGCGCCCTCCAGCTTACAGTCGATGACGTCCTGGATCAGGCTGCAGGTGGTGCCGGTGCGCACCACCGGGCGCACCTCAGGGTAAGCCTTGGCAAATCGAGCGATCAGCTGCGGCAGGCGCAGGGCGAGGGTGGTCTCCAGCGTACCGATCTCCAACACACCCCTGGGCTGGCCGTCATCGCGGGCGGCGCTGGAGGCATCGAGCAGCAATTTCGCCAGGCGGTCGGCGAAGGGCAGGATGCGCCGCCCCGCGGGCGTCACCTGAACGCCCTTGGCGCTGCGTTGGAACAGCGCAACCCCCAACTCGTCCTCCAGCGAGCGGATCCTCGCGGACACGTTCGACTGTACGGTGTTCAGTTCGCTGGCGGCCTTGTTCATGCTGCCGTGGCGCGCCACCGCGGCCACTACCTTGAGATCCGTGACATCCATCGAACTCACCTATCTGAAAAAACCGTAACGGGTGCGCAATTCAAAGCCCATTAGAGATTAACAGGCGTCGGAGAACAACCCGAGACTGGGTGCATGCAGATTCACCAAAAGCGATCAACTGAATCATTAATGATCATTTTACATGATCATTTGCCGAGCATAGGTTGACAGGGCACAGAGACCGCAGCCAGTGGCGGATCGAGTCTGAATCTGAGGCTGTGGAACAACAATAACGCTACCACTGCTACACGGAGTCAACGTGAACCATGCAACCGAATCGGCCAGGATCCGTCACCACCCCCGGTACAAGGATCTGGTCTCGCGCCAGCGTACGTTCGTCGCGAGTCTTACCGCGGCAACCCTTGTCCCTTACTTCACGTTCATCCTCGTCGCCGCCTTCGCGCCCCAGCTGTTGGCAACGAAACTGTCGGCGACCAGCATCATCAGTATCGGTTGGCCACTGGGCGCGGTTTTTATCATCGGCGCCTGGTTGTTCACCGGCCTTTACATCCTGCGTGCCAACGGTGAGTTCGATGACCTGACGGCACAGATCCGCGCGGGGGCCATCGTATGAAACGCATCCTGCACAACCTCTTCCTCGGCACGCTGCTCGCAGCGCTGGCCTGCGGTGCTATGGCCGGCGACGTGTTGCAGAACGTCAAACAACAACCGATCAACACCACCGCCATCGGCATGTTCCTGGTCTTCGTCGTGACGACGCTGGGCATCACGTACTGGGCCGCTTCCAAAACCCGATCCATGGAGGATTTCTACACGGCCGGTGGCGGCATCAGCGGTTTCCAGAACGGCCTGGCGCTGGCCGGGGACTACATGTCGGCGGCGGCGTTGCTGGGGGTCACCAGCATGATCTTCTTCAACGGCTTCGACGGCGTGCTGTACTCGATCAGCTTCTTTGTCGCCTGGCCCCTGTTGCTGTTCCTGTTTGCCGAGCGCATCCGCAATCTGGGGCGTATCACCATCTCCGACATCGCGTCATACCGCCTTGACCAGAATCGCATCCGCACCCTGACGGCCTTCGGCTCGCTGACGGTGGTGTGCTTCTATCTGGTGGTGCAGATGGTGGGGGCGGGGCAGTTGATCCAGCTGTTGTTCGGCTTGCCCTATCACTATGCGGTGATTGCCGTGGGCCTGTTGATGGCGGTCTACGTCACCTTCGGCGGCATGGTCGCCACCACCTGGGTGCAGATCATCAAGGCTGGGTTGCTGCTGGTGGGGGGAACCTTGCTGGCGATATTGGCACTGAGCAAATTCGGTTTTTCCTTCGATCTGTTGTTTGAGCAAGCCGTGGCCGCGCACCACGATGGCGAGCGGATCCTGCTGCCGAGCAAGCTGGTGGCCGACCCGCTGTCGCTGATCTCGTTGTCACTGGGGCTGGTGTTTGGCACGGCGGGATTGCCGCACATCCTCATGCGCTTCTTTACCGTGCCGGACGCCAGGCAAGCGCGCAAATCGGTATTCGTGGCCACAGGCTTCATCGGCTTTTTCTACTTGATCGTGGCGGTGCTGGGCCTGGCTGCCATCGTCATCGTCGGACAGGACCCGGCCTTCTACGAGTCCGGCGTTGTCGGCGGCAAACTCATCGGTGGCGGCAACATGCCGGTGATGCACCTGGCCAAGGCCGTGGGCGGTGACTTGCTGCTCGGTTTCATTTCCGCGGTGGCGTTTGCGACGATTTTGGCGGTGGTGTCCGGCCTGACCATGGCCGGCACTTCCGCGATCTCCCATGAC
The DNA here is from genome assembly GCF_028823535.1 of Pseudomonas serbica. Taxonomy (GTDB): domain Bacteria; phylum Pseudomonadota; class Gammaproteobacteria; order Pseudomonadales; family Pseudomonadaceae; genus Aquipseudomonas; species Aquipseudomonas serbica. The sequence goes on from NZ_JAQIYM010000019.1 coordinate 39,981, forward strand.
CTGTATGTGATGGTGGTCAGGAAGGGCAAGGCCGAGGCCCGGGACGAGCGTCGCGTATCGCGGATTGCCTCGGTGGGTATCGGTATCGTCGCGGTGGTGTTGGGGATTTTGTTCAAGGACCAGAACATCGCCTTCCTGGTGGCGCTGACCTTCGGCGTGGCGGCTTCGGTCAACTTTCCCATCCTGGTGCTTTCGATGTACTGGAAAGGGCTGACCACCCGCGGCGCCTTGATTGGCGGCATCGCCGGGCTGGTCAGTGCTGTCGGCCTGGTGGTGCTCTCGCCAGCGGTGTGGGTCAAGGTGCTGGGCAATGCCGAGGCGATCTTCCCGTATGACTACCCGGCGATCATCTCGATGAACGTGGCGTTTCTCTTTACCTGGCTTGGCTCGGTGACCGATCGCAGCCAGGGCGCGGTGCTCGAGCGCGAGCGATTCGACGATCAACTGATCCGTGCCCAGACCGGGCTCGGGGCCGCGCAGGCGGTTAATCACTGAAGCGGTCATCCCCCACCTTTTTGATGTGCGTCTTTTGCAAAGGGAGCCTGTCATGCAACTCAAAGACAATGGCCTGAGATTTTCACCTGTCACGGTGGTAACACACTGGATCGTGGCGTGCTCACTGCTGGCGATTTTCGCTCTGCAGCTGCTGATCGATCATGCCTCCAGCGCGGCACTGCAACAGCCACTCGGCCGGGCGCAAAACCTGCTCGGCCTGATCCTGTTCCTCGTCTCGATCTATCGGTTCTGGGCGCGGGTCACTTCCTACCATCCGCTACCGGTGGGCACGCCAAACCCCATCGAAGTGATCATCAGCCGTTCGGTGGCAGTCGCGCTGGCCCTGGCGATGGTGCTGCTGCCGATTGCAGTCTGGGCTTCACGGGCCGCCGCCGGCGAGGTGGTGCAATTGCCCGGCGGGTTGTGGATTCCAGCGCTCCTGCCGGCCAATCCGACCTTGAAGCATGGGGTCGATGTGCTGTTCGACATCGGCGCCTCGGCGTTTCTTGCCGGTCTCGCGCTGCATGTCTTCGGCGCGCTGAAGAATCACTTTCTCCTGAAGAACAACACGCTCAAGCGGATGCTTGGAAAACATGTGGAGCTGTGAGTCATGAACCAGGACAGAATCGATTATGCGGGTAACGTCGTCACCCGGCTCTGCGGCGTGAGGTACCCGATATTCCTCGGCGGCATGGCCGCCATTTCCGGTCCGCAGCTGGTGGGCGCGGTGGCCAACGCCGGGGGCATGGGCGTCCTCGGCGGCTTGCGCCTGCCGCCACTGGCCCTGCGCCGCTGGATCGACGAAACACGGGCGCTGACCGACCAGCCCTTCGGCGTGAACCTGGTGCCGCAGTTTGGCGGCCCGGAAGTTTTCGAAGCGCAGTTTCAAGTGGTCCTCAGGGAAAAGCCCAAACTGCTGTCGCTGTTTTATGCCGAGCAGTATGCCGCCGACATGATTGCCAGGGCGAAGGACGCCGGGTTGCTGGTCATGGTGCAAGCGGGCTCGGTGGAGCTGGCCCGGATCGCCATCTCGCAGGGCGCGGACATCATCATTGCCCAGGGCAGTGAAAGTGGCGGTCACCTCAATCGCGGTACGATCGGCATCATGCCGTTATTGACCTCGATCATGGCTATCGCCGAGGGGCGGCCGGTACTGGCGGCGGGCGGTATCGTCCAGGGTGACGATGTGCGCGCACTGATGTCGCTCGGCGCATCGGGGGTGGTGGTGGGCACGGCCTTCATTGCCACCGATGAGTCGAACGCCCATGCCCTGTACAAGCAGAAGATCGTCGAGGCGACCGCCGATGACACCGAATACCGCACCGGCTATTCGTTCGGCTGGACCTACGGCACACCGCATCGTGTGATTCCCAATCGGGACAAATGGAACCTGCTGCGCCTGATCGGTGGCGGCGCCCGGGCGATCGACAAGCCGCGAATGGCGCAGAAGCTGTCGCTGTATGCGGGGCAGGGGGTGGGCAAGATTCACAGTGTGGTGCCGGCGGCCGAGCGGGTGGCGGAGCTGGCCCTCGGCCTGGTGACTGCACCGGATCAGCCGCCGAATAAACAGAGAAGGGCGTTAGGCGTGTAGGAGTCGGCTTGCCGGCGAAGGCGTCCTTGAATATTGCATCGAGCTTTCGGGCCTCTTCGCTGGCAAGCCAGCTACTACAGGGGTTTGCGCAAGGCCTTGCTTTGTGATCGCGCGATCTGCTGCTGCGCCAGGCCGATGAAGGCGCTCATGGCCGAGGTGATCATCGTGTCGTTGCGGCGGATGAACACCGTGGAGACATTGGCGAATTCCGGCGGCAGGGTGTGGCAGCGGATGGCGTGGCGCACGCTGCAGTTTTCCGCGATGGCCTTGGGCAGCAGGGTCACGCCCATGCCCGCCGCCACACACGAGAGGATGCCGTCGAGGGTGCCCAGCTCCATGATCTGGTTCGGCACCAGGCCCACCTGGTAGAACCAGTTTTCCAGGGTCGAGCGATAGAAACAGCCGGTGCGGAACACCAGCACGGTCTGCTGGGGCATTTTCTCGATCAGCGCGGCCAGCGTTTCGAACTGGTTGCTACTGACCAGCACCAGCTCTTCTGAAAACACTTCTTCCTGGGCCAGTGCCGAGTTCTGGTGGAAGCCGCCGACGAAGGCGCCGTCGAGGCGATGGGCTTCAATCGCCTTGATCAACTCGACCGTGGTGCCGGTCAGCAACGACAACTGCACTTGCGGATACTGCTCGCGGTACCGGGTCAGCACTTGCGGCAAGCGGATGGCGGCGGTGGTTTCCATCGAGCCCAAGCGCAGCAACCCTGACGGGCTGCCGGTGTCCATCAGGGCACTGCGGCTCTCGTCGGTCAGTTGCAGGATGCGCCGCGCGTAGCCGAGGAACGTCTCGCCCGCCGATGTCAGCACCACCCCGGACTTCTTGCGGATGAACAGCTCGCGATTGAGTTCGGCTTCCAGTTCCTTGACGCGCATGGTGACGTTGGACTGCACCGTATTAACCTGCAACGCGGCGGCGGTGAAGCTGCCCAGTTCGGCCACGGCGCAGAAAATCTTCAATTGGCGCATTTCCATGATCGTCACCACCCATCTTTAAAAGTGATTGTTGACATGCTTAACGATCACTTTACGGGCTTTTCCGCTGATTAGTAAAGTGGCCGTATCCAAGTAACTGAACGCGGTTTAAACCCATGACACTGACTTCGAAAATCGACCATGTCTTCGCTGGAGGCCTGGGGGTATTGCAACCCGAAGGGCAGCGCACCGGCATCTTCAAGCAACGCCGCGCCGGCCCCGTGCGCGTGGAGTTGCAAGGGATCGTCGGCGACCAGCACGGCGACACCCGGGTGCACGGTGGCCCGGAAAAGGCCGTGCACCAGTATGCGGCGCAAAACTACCCGCGGCTGGCGCAGGCCTTTGTGCCCAGTGCCGGGCAACTGGTGGCGGGGAGCCTGGGGGAGAACATTTCCGCGTTCGGGCTCTCGGAACTCAACGTGCACATCGGCGACGTGTTCCGTATCGGCAGCAGCGTGTTGCAGGTCTCCCAACCGCGCAGCCCGTGCTGGAAGATCAACCATCGTTTTGACGCCGAGCACCTGTCGATGTTCGTCGCCCGGGAGCGGATCACCGGTTGGTATTACCGGGTACTCGAGCCGGGTTTGATGGAAGCGGGGGACCGAATCGAGTTGCTGGAACGCCACGACGAACGCTTTTCCATCGACCAGTTCTGGCAGGTGCAGTTGTCGCACCGGCCGGTGATCGACGATTTGCTGGCACTGGCAGCGACCCATGGCCTGGCCGCGGACTGGAAGCGCCGCCTGGGTGAGCGGGCAAAATGGTTGCTTCATAAAATGTGATCCTTAAGATCATTAATCATCATTTTACATGATTTATCGGCGGACCTACCTTGGCCGTGTCGGGAGCGCTCAACAGCCCCCGACCTGACAACAAGAGATGGCTCTTATCCACCACCAGGGGACACCCGCCATGAGCACCCAGCCTGCAGACATCGCACATTACATTCACGGTCGCCCGACACCAGGGACTTCCAGTCGTTCGCAGTCCGTCACCAATCCCGCCACCGGTTCGGTGATCGGCAAGGTGGCCCTGGCCAACGCCGCTGACGTTGACGCCGCGGTGCAGTCGGCCGCCGCCGCATTTCCAGCCTGGTCGGCGACGCCGCCGCTGCGCCGCGCGCGCATCCTGTTCAAGTTCCTCGCGCTGCTCAATGAGCACCGCGACACCCTGGCGCGGATGATCACCACCGAACATGGCAAGGTCTTCACCGATGCCCAGGGCGAAGTGACGCGTGGCATCGAGGTCGTCGAGTTCGCCTGTGGCATCCCGCAACTGCTCAAGGGCGACTACACCGAGCAGGTCTCGACCAACATCGACAACTGGACAATGCGCCAGTCCCTGGGCGTGGTGGCCGGTATCACACCGTTCAACTTCCCGGTGATGGTGCCAATGTGGATGTTCCCGGTGGCCATCGCCTGTGGTAACACCTTCGTGCTCAAGCCAAGCCCGATCGACCCTTCACCGGCGCTGCTGATCGCCGAGCTGTTCAAGGAAGCCGGGCTGCCGGACGGTGTGTTCAATGTGGTGCAAGGCGACAAGGAAGCCGTGGATGCCTTGCTCGATCACCCTGAAGTCAAGGCCGTGAGCTTTGTCGGCTCGACGCCGATCGCCAACTACATCTATGAGACCGGAGCCCGCCGCGGCAAGCGCGTGCAGGCACTGGGCGGGGCGAAGAACCACATGGTGGTGATGCCCGATGCCGACGTCGACCAAGTGGTCGACGCGCTGATCGGCGCGGCGTTCGGCTCTGCTGGCGAGCGCTGCATGGCGATCTCGGTCGCGGTGTTTGTCGGCGATGTGGCCGACAAAGTACTGCCGAAACTGGTGGAGCGCACGCGCACGATGAAGATCCTCGAGGGCATGAACCTGGCCGCCGAAATGGGCCCGATCGTCTCGCAAGCGGCGCATCAGCGCATCACTGGCTACATCGAACAAGGCATCGACGAAGGCGCGCAGATGTTGGTCGACGGCCGTGGCTTTGATGGCTCGCAGGCCGGTGCCGACTGCGCCGGCGGCTTCTGGCTCGGTGGCACGGTGTTCGACCATGTCACCCCCGAGATGAAGATCTACAAGGAAGAAATCTTCGGACCGGTGCTGGCGTGCATGCGCGTCAAGGACTTTGCCGCGGCGGTCGATCTGGTCAACGCCCATGAGTTCGGCAACGGCACGGCGTGCTACACCCGCGACGGTCACATCGCCCGCGAATTCGCCAGCCGCATCCAGGTGGGTATGGTCGGCATCAACGTGCCGATTCCGGTACCGATGGCGTGGCACGGTTTTGGGGGCTGGAAGCGTTCGTTGTTCGGTGACATGCACGCCTACGGCGAAGAGGGTGTGCGCTTCTACACCAGGCAGAAGTCGGTCATGCAGCGCTGGCCGAACAGCATTGCCAAGGGCGCCGAGTTTGCCATGCCGACCTCAAAGTAGCGGTTTACGCTTTCGGGCCGCTGGACAGCGTGCAAGCGCCGGCTCGCACGCTGTCCAGCGTTCGCTTTCATTCATCAGGTTCAGGTGCTGCCATGTCCAATCCTCTGTTGTCCCTTTTGAACATCGAACGGCCGATCATTCAATCGCCGATGGTAGGCGTTTCCACCCCCAGTCTCGCGGCGGCGGTGTCCAATGCCGGCGGGTTGGGTTCCATCGGCATTGGCGCGAGCAGTGTCGAGCAGGCGCAGGCCATGCTGCGCGAGACGGCGGCACAGACCGGCAAACCCTTCAATGTGAATGTGTTCTGTCACCAACCCGCTGTTCGGGACGTCGCGCGGGAATCGCAATGGCTGCAATCGCTGGCTGGTTTTTTCGACGAATTTGGCGCCGAGGCGCCCGTTTCGTTGCGGGAAATCTACACCTCGTTTGTCGAGGATGCCGGGATGCTGCAGATGCTGCTGGAAGAAAAACCGGCGGTGGTGAGCTTCCATTTCGGCCTGCCTGCGCAACCGGCCATCGATGCACTCAAGGCCGCCGGCATCCTGCTGCTGTGTTCCGTGACCAGCCTGGTCGAAGCGCTGGCGGCTGAGCAGGCGGGAGTGCATGCACTGGTGGCTCAGGGGTACGAGGCGGGTGGGCATCGCGGGGTTTTCGATCCGCAGCAGGACTTGCAGATGGGCACCCTGGCCCTGGTGCGTGTACTGGCCCAGGCCTGCCGCCTGCCGGTGATTGCCGCGGGCGGTATCATGGACGGTGCGGGCATCAACGCCGTCATCGCGTTGGGCGCCAGTGCCGCGCAACTGGGCACGGCGTTCATTCTCTGCCCGGAGTCGTCCGCGAACGGCGCTTATCGCGAAGCGCTCAAAGGGCCACGCGCGCACCAGACGCGCGTCACGAGTGTCATTTCCGGCCGCCCGGCCCGGGGCATGGTCAATCGCAACTTCACCAGCCTCGAGGTGGCAGGCATCGAATTGCCGGACTACCCGCTCACCTATGACGCCAACAAGGCACTCAATGCCGCCGCGGCGGCCCGGGCGAATACCGATTTTGCCGTGCAATGGGCCGGGCAGGGGGCACCGCTGGCGCGGGAGTTGCCGGCTGCCGCGTTGGTGGAGCTGCTGGCGGCCGAGATGAAATCCTGAGTGCAGTCCTGTCACGGTTTTGTTGTAACTTGGGCGACAGGATTGAATCGGTTTCCCAAGGATTAACCATGACATTGACGTGCGAAAGGTTGGTCGACATCGCGATGACCAACTCCATCAATGCTGAATTGATTTCAAGCTTGCCCGGACTCGGCCTGGATCAATGCATGCTCACGGCAGGCTGCCTGTTCCAGGCGGTATGGAATGAAAGGGCGCAGCGCGATACTGGCTGGGGCGTGAAGGATTACGACGTTTTCTACTTTGATACAGACCTGTCCTGGGAGGCCGAGAACGAGGTCATCCAGCGGGCTCGATCGCTGTTCCAGGACCTTGGAGTCAACGTCGAATTTAAGAATCAGGCACGCGTGCACCTTTGGTACGGCCAGCGCTTTGGCGGGACTTACCCCAGGCTTGAGTCGGCCAGGGACGGGGTTGATCGTTATCTGGTGGCGGGCACCTGCATCGGCCTGGATGTCGCCAGCGGCGAGGTCTATGCCCCCTATGGCCTGGCGGATGTCGACCAGGGCGTGTTGCGCATCAATCCGGCAAACCCCAGGCCTGAGCTGTTCGAGCAGAAGGCGAAAAGTTATCAGGAACGCTGGCCATGGTTGAGGATTATGTAAGACAAAGCGCCCCTGTAGGAGCTGGCTTGCCAGCGATGGGGCCCGAAAGGTCAATTCACCCTTCGAGGCCGCCTTCGCTGGCAAGCCAGCTCCTACAGTTTTTTGCGCAGGGCGTTGGACGACTCGCCGTCAGGCTATGAAGGCCGACGTCTGCACAAGGTTGTTATCCTGGGCCGCAGCGACGAGGTGCAAAGGCACATGCGGTTGCTCGGCGGGGGTGACAATTTCAAAGCTTCCAACAATATGAAGCTGTCGCTCGCTCAGTCCGGTCGACTCTTGTTCCTTTGCCTTAGCCATTCTCGCGTGGTTCGCTGCGATTTCGTTGAGAGTTGACACGTTACATCTCCGGTGACTGACCAAGCGTATTGCTGGAGTCCTTAAGCGTTGATTGGATGGCCGTCGCGTCAGTTTTATGTCGTTCGCGACGGCTAACGCGGGCCGGTGCAATCCTTACGCCAGACAAGGCCAGGATTTTCTGCGGCGATATCATTTGCGACGAAAGGTTATGGGCAAGGTTTGGCATCGGGTCAAAACACGATGCCAATCTTTGCGCCGTACTCGTCTCGGGTCTGTTTGTCGAAGTCGGTAAACTGAAACTGACCGTCCGTTTCATATTCGTACCGGTTGAAGTAAAGGCTTGCAATCACGGGAACCGACCCTTGCTGGTTGAACAGCCAACTCAGCTCTACAAAAGGATTGGTGGTGTCTTCAAGGTCCAGCTCCTGACTCCCTACATCATTGATTTCCAACTGCGAGTCGCCGTCAATAACTTGCCGAACACCTGCTTCCAGGCGCAAAGTCGAATTGCTGAAGGCGTGGTTGTAGCCCAGCGTTAATTTAGCGAAGGGGGTGCGATTGGTGAGGTTTATGTCGTACTTGTTAAAGTCCGGGTCATAACGGTTCCATTTATAGCCAGCTCCGATCAAAACGTCTAAAAAATTCTCGGTATCCAAGGCCAGCCTCCAGCCAAGGTCCAGGTCGGCCTGGCCATCGCTGACGCGCTGATGCTTTTCTTCTGAGTACTGACCGGTGATTTCCGCTTGATACACAAGGCCGGCCCCGCCGGTCATCTTGTTGCCGAAGTTCAGGAACAGTCCCGCCTCCGGGATATGCTCTGTACTGGTGGTTCCACTACCGGTGAACTCCAGTTCGCTATAACTCCCCAACAGGCCGACGGCAAAAACAGGTGCTTGGGAAGGTGTTGCGCAAGTGATTGGCGGGGCGAGGCCCGCAAGCAGGGAAGTGACAACAGCAGCAAGACTGGTTCTATTCATGAGAACTCCATCAGCGCGTTACTGGTCCGTAGTGGACCTGTCACTAACAACAATAGTCGGTTTTGGTGCGGCGTTAGACCGGTCGTCGGCGTGAACGAAAAAAAGATGGCATTTCGCCTTGACGTCATCTTTCTGTCGCCTGCCTATGCGATTTTGCAGGGTCGTAAAGGGAATCCTGTCCGACGAACTGTGCTTCTGCTCTTTCGATCTGTGCCCAGTGCGGGCACAATGCGCATCCTTTTTTTGGCTGGCCTTGCCGGAGGCCTCGAAATGATCAAAACGCCGTACTACCTCATCGACAAGCAAAAGCTGCTGGGCAACATGGAAAAGATTGCCTACGTGCGCGAACAGTCCGGGGCCAAGGCCCTGCTGGCGCTCAAGTGCTTCGCCACCTGGTCGGTGTTTGACCTGATGCAGCAGTACATGGATGGCACCACGTCGTCGTCGCTCTACGAGCTCAAGCTCGGCCGGCAGAAGTTCGCGGGCGAGACTCACGCCTACAGCGTCGCCTGGGCCGATGACGAAATCGAGGAGATGCTCGACAACTGCGACAAGATCATCTTCAACTCCATCGGCCAATTGCAGCGCTACACTGAAGCCTCTGCAGGCAAGGTCCGTGGCCTGCGGGTCAACCCGCAGGTGAGCAGCTCCGATTACCTGCTGGCCGACCCGGCACGGCCTTTCAGCCGCCTGGGCGAGTGGGACCCGGTGAAGATCGAGCAGGTCATCGAGCAGATCTCCGGCTTCATGTTCCACAACAACTGCGAGAACGGCGACTTCGGCCTGTTCGACCAGATGCTGTGCACCATCGAAGAGCGTTTCGGCCACCTGCTGCACAAGGTCGAGTGGGTCAGCCTCGGTGGCGGCATTCACTTCACCGGTGAAGGCTACGCACTGGATGAATTCTGCGCGCGTCTCAAGGCGTTCTCGCAGAAGTACGGCGTGCAGGTTTACCTGGAGCCAGGCGAAGCGGCCATCACCCAGAGTGCGTCGCTGGAAGTCACCGTGCTCGACACCCTCTACAACGGCAAGCACCTGGCGGTCGTGGACAGTTCCATCGAAGCGCACATGCTCGATCTTTTGATCTACCGCCTGAACGCCAAGCTGGCCCCAAGCGAGGGTGAGCACACCTACATGGTGTGCGGCAAATCCTGCCTGGCCGGCGATATTTTCGGTGAGTACCAGTTTGATCGTCCGCTGGCCATCGGCGACCGCCTGTCGTTCGTTGACGCCGCTGGCTACACCATGGTCAAGAAGAACTGGTTCAACGGCCTTAAAATGCCGTCCATCGTAGTGAAACAACTCGACGGTACTGTCGAGGTGGTTCGTGAGTTCGGTTACAACGACTATATGTCCAGCCTCTCGTAAGCTGGCTGAGAAGGAGAGAGAGAAAAATTGAAGAAGAACGTACTTATCATTGGTGCAGGAGGTGTCGCCAAGGTGGTGGCCCACAAGTGCGCGCAGCACAACGACGAACTCGGTCGTATTGCTATCGCGTCGCGCAACATCTCCAAATGCCAGGCCATCATCGACAGCGTCAAGGCCAAGGGCAGCCTCAAACAGCCCGCTGAAATCAAGGCATTCACCCTCAATGCCCTGGACGTCGAGGCGACCAAGACGCTGATTCGCGAAACCGAATCGCAGATCGTCATCAACGTCGGTTCCGCTTTCCTCAACATGTCGGTGCTGCGTGCCTGCATCGATACCGGCGTGGCCTACCTGGACACCGCCATTCACGAAGAACCGGGCAAGATTTGCGAGACGCCGCCCTGGTATGGCAACTACGAGTGGAAACACCTCGAGGAATGCCAACAAAAGAACGTGACCGCCATTCTTGGCGTGGGCTTCGATCCGGGCGTGGTCAACGCCTATGCGGCCCTGGCCAAGCAACAGTATTTCGACAGCATTGATTCGATCGACATTCTCGATGTCAATGCCGGTTCCCATGGCAAGTATTTCGCCACCAATTTCGATCCGGAAATCAATTTCCGCGAGTTCACCGGGCAGGTGTGGAGCTGGCAGGACAGCCAGTGGACCAGCAACACCATGTTCGAAGTCAAGCGCACCGATGACTTGCCAGTGGTAGGTTCGCAGAACCTGTACCTGACCGGTCACGATGAAGTGCACTCCCTGTCCAAGAACCTTGGCGTGCCCAACGTGCGGTTCTGGATGAGCTTTGGCGAGCACTACATCAATGTGTTCACCGTGCTCAGGAATCTCGGCCTGCTCTCCGAGCAACCGGTCAAGACCGCCGAAGGCCTGGAAGTCGTGCCGCTCAAAGTGGTCAAGGCCGTGCTGCCTGACCCGAGCTCGCTGGCCCCTGGCTACACCGGCAAGACCTGCATCGGTGACCTGGTCAAGGGCACCAAGGATGGCCAGCCGCGCGAAGTGTTCATCTACAACGTCGCGGATCACGAGGAAGCCTTTGCCGAAACCGACAGCCAGGGCATTTCCTACACCGCCGGCGTTCCACCGGTGGCTGCAGCCCTGCTGGTAGCCCGTGGCGAGTGGGACGTGCAGCGCATGGTCAACGTCGAGGAGCTGCCAGCCGAGGCGTTCCTCAAGGCGTTGGACGTGATGGGCCTGCCGACCCGCATCAAGGACGAGCACGGCGACCGTGCGTGGGACTGCAACGCCTAAGGACTGTGTAGGAGCGAGCTTGCTCGCTCCTACATTGGATCAGCAGTGCCGATTCAATCAGTGGCGATCCAGCCACACCGTCTGCGCATTGCAGAATTCGCGCACGCCGAAATGCGACAGCTCGCGACCAAATCCGCTTTTCTTAACGCCACCGAACGTCACGCGCGGGTCGCTGGCGCAATAGCCATTGATGAAGACCCCGCCGGTTTCCAGCTCGCTGGCCATCTGCTCGGCCTGCTCGACATTGCCGGTGTAGATTGTCGCAGCCAGACCGAATTCGCTGTCGTTCGCCAGTTCAAGCGCGTGCTCTGCATCGCGAGCGGTGATGATCGAAGCCACCGGGCCGAACAGCTCCTGCTTGAATGACGTCATCTGGTCTGTGACGCCCGCCAGCACCGTGGGCTCATAGAAATTGCCCGGGCCCTGGGGTTTCTGGCCGCCCAGCAGCAAGGTCGCGCCTTCCTCCAGGGTGTCGCGCACCTGTTGATCGAGTTCGTCACGCAGATCGAAGCGGGCCATCGGGCCGATATAGGTTTGGGCGGACAGCGGATCGCCGACCACCAGCTGGCGCGTGGCTTCGACAAAGCGGCGAGTGAATTCCTCGACAATGCCTTGCTCGACGATCAGGCGCTTGGCCGCTGCACAGACTTGCCCGGTGTTCTGAAAACGCCCGATCACGGCCGCTTTGACGGCGTCGTCGAGGTTGGCATCGTTGAGCACAATGAACGGGTCGGAACCGCCCAGTTCCAGGACGCTCTTCTTCAGCACCGCGCCAGCCTGGGCGCCGATGGCCATGCCGGCTCGTACGCTACCGGTCAGTGTGACGGCCGCGATGCGTGGGTCGGCAATCGCCGTGGAAACACCGTCCGGCGTGACGTTGATCACCTCGAAGACGCCTTCGGCGAAGCCCGCCTGCTTGAAGGCGTCCAGCAACAGATAAGCGCTGCCCATCACATTCGGCGCGTGCTTGAGCATGTAGGTGTTGCCGGCGAGCAGCGTCGGGACCGCACCGCGCAATACCTGCCAGATCGGGAAATTCCACGGCATGACCGCGAGAATCGGCCCCAGTGGGCGATATTCGATGCGAGCCTTGCCGCCTTCGACCAGGGTCGGTTCGGCGCTTAACATGGCCGGGCCGTGTTCGGCATACCACCCACAGAGCTGGGCACATTTTTCGATTTCACCGCGGGCCTGGGCGATCGGCTTGCCCATTTCCAGGGTGATCATGGTGGCCATGGCTTCGGCGTTGTCACGCAATGCCTGACCGAGGGCAAGCAAGCGCTGCACGCGTTGTGTCACCGGTGTGCGACTCCAGGCACGGAAGCCGCTGGCAGAACGCGCCAGGGCGGCCTGCAATGCTTGTGCGGATTCGTAAGGGTAGTGGCCGATCTGTTCCCCGGTCGCCGGGTTGATCGAGATGGCGTGGGTAAGGCTGGAAACGTTGGTCATGGCACCGTCCTGCGGGGTAGGAATGCGCTCAGGTTACGGTGCTGTATGTTTTCTTTAAACTGAATAATAATGAGCGTCTTGTTCACGTTTGGAGAATGAAGTGGATCTGGTCCAGCTCGAGATCTTCAAGGCTGTCGCCGAGCACGGCAGCATCAGCGTGGCCGCACAGCACATCCATCGCGTGCCTTCGAACCTGACCACGCGGATCAAGCAATTGGAGCAGGACCTGGGCGTGGACCTGTTCATCCGCGAAAAAAGCCGCTTGCGCCTGTCGCCGGCCGGGTGGAGCTTTCTCGACTACGCGCGACGGATCCTCGACCTGGTCCAGGAAGCCCGTGCCACGGTGGCGGGTGAAGAACCCCAGGGCACTTTTCCCCTGGGGTCGCTGGAAAGCACCGCGGCGGTGCGGATTCCCGCGTTACTGGCGGCCTATAACCAGCAGTACGCCAAGGTCGAGCTGGACCTGTCCACCGGACCCTCCGGCACCATGATCGACGGGGTGCTGGCGGGCCGATTGACCGCCGCGTTTGTCGATGGCCCGGTGCTGCACCCGGCCCTGGAGGGGGTCCCGGCGTTCGAAGAAGAAATGGTGTTGATTGCACCGCTCAACCACGACCCGATCCATCGCGCGCAGGACGTGAACGGCGAGAACATCTACGCCTTCCGCTCCAACTGCTCCTACCGGCACCACTTCGAGAGCTGGTTCGCCAAGGACGCGGCCGTGCCGGGCAAGATCTTCGAAATGGAGTCCTATCACGGCATGCTCGCCTGCGTCAGCGCTGGCGCGGGCCTGGCCCTGATGCCGCGCAGCATGCTGCAAAGCATGCCCGGATGCAGCACGGTCAGTGTCTGGCCGTTGTCGGAGTCTTTCCGCTATTTGCGCACCTGGCTGGTCTGGCGCAGGGGCACGGTGTCGCAGAGCCTGAGCATGTTCGTGCGGTTGCTGGAGGAGCGGTGTGAGGTGACGGATTAGTCGGGCGGCTTCCATAAAAAATTTGACATATGTTATTTGTGATCACATATTTGACCCATAAGAACGTCCAATGTGAGCTGACTCATGACTGATCAACCGATCCTCCTGCCCACCATGCGCCAGGTTTCCCGCGATACCCTGCAGGACCAGGTCTACCGGCAGATCCGCGAAGCGCTGATGAGCGGCCGCTTCCAGCCGGGCCAGAAGCTGACCATCCGCGGTTTGGCCGAGGCGCTCGGCTCCAGCCCGATGCCGGTGCGTGAAGCGCTGAACCGCCTGAGTGCCGAAAACGCCTTCGAAGTCACCGAAACGTCCCGCCTGCGTGTGCGCATGATGACCCCCGAACGCCTGCGCGAAATCCGCGACGCCCGGGTCGCGCTGGAAGGGCTGCTGGCCGAGAAAGCCGTCATCCTGCTCAACGACACTGACCTCAAGGACATCAGCCACCTGTGCGACCAGATGCAGCAAGCCGCCGACAGCGTCGATGTGGCCCGCTACCTGTGGACCAACTTTGCCTTCCACCGGCGCATCTACGCGGTGGCCAAGGCCGACCTGACCATCGCGGCCGTGGAGAATTTCTGGCTGCACATGGGCCCCTGCTTTGCGCTGGTGGCGCCTGACAAGGCGCACCTGCAGCGCTCAATGGAAGCGCACAACCGCATCGTCGAGGCCCTGGCCGCGCGAGACGGAGCAGCAGCCCGGGCCGCGGTCACCGACGACATCATGCAGGCGGCTGACTCTCTGTCGCGCCTGATCGTCAAGAGCGACCGTTCACGGTCGTCTGTCTCTGGAGTAAAAAAAGCATGAGCGTTCTCAACCGACTGGTTCCCTATACCGGCCTGCGCGTCCTGATTTCCGGCGGTGCTGCCGGGATCGGCGAAGTGCTGGCGGCGGCTTACCTGGAAGCCGGCGCCAAGGTGCATGTGTGCGATGTCAGTGAGGCGGCGCTGGCGGCGTTCCGCGATCGCTACCCGGACAGCGTGGCCACCCGCGCCGACGTCGCTGACCCGGCGCAGATCGAAGCGGTGTTCAAGGTGCAGCGCGAGCAGTTCGGCGGCCTCGATGTGCTGGTCAACAACGCCGGCATCGCAGGGCCCACCGCCGGGATCGACGCCATCACCGACGAGGAGTGGCAGCGTACCATCGACATCAACCTCACAGGCCAGTACCGCTTTGCCCATCATGCGGTGCCGCTGCTCAAGGCGTCACCCAATGCCCACCTGATCCACATCGCGTCAGTGGCCGGCCGCCTGGGTTACGCCTGGCGCACCCCGTACGCCGCGACCAAATGGGCCATCATCGGCCTGATGAAATCCCTGGCGTCGGAGCTTGGCGAAAGCGACATCCGCGTCAACGCCTTGCTGCCCGGCATCGTCGAAGGCCCGCGCATGGACGGTGTGATCCGCGCCCGCGCCGAGCAGATGAATGTGCCTGAAGCCGAGATGCGCGAGGAGTACCTGAAAAAGATCTCGCTCAAACGCATGGTCACCGCCGAAGACGTCGCCGCCATGGCGCTGTTCCTTTGCTCACCCGCCGCACGCAACGTGACCGGCCAGGCCATCAGTGTGGATGGCAACGTCGAGTACCTGTAGGCGCCTCGACCCTGCCGCAACAACGACCGGACCCATTCCGCGTCGAGTGACCCCCAATAACTTTCTCGTCAAGAACAAGAACGGAGAACACTCATGTCCAAAAAACGCCCGATCATCATCACCTGCGCCGTCACGGGCGCCATCCATACGCCGTCGATGTCGCCGCACCTGCCGATCACGCCGCAGGAAATCGCCGACGCCGCCATCGGTGCCGCCGAAGCCGGGGCGTCGATTGTCCACCTGCATGCGCGCGATCCTATCGATGGGCGGCCTAGCCAGGATGTCGACCTGTTCCGTCAGTTCCTGCCGCAAATCAAGGCCAAGAGTGACGTGGTGATCAACATCACCACCGGCGGCGCGCCGACCATGGGCGTGGAAGAACGCCTGCAGCCTGTGGCACAGCTCAAGCCGGAACTGGCCTCGCTGAACATGGGCTCGATGAACTTCGGGCTGTATGAAATGCTCGACCGCTTCACCGAGTTCAAGCACGAGTGGGAACGGCCCTACCTGGCCGAAAGTGACGACCGGATCTTCCGCAATACCTTCCGCGACATCGCCCATATACTCAATGCCTGTGCCGAGAACCGCACCCGCTTTGAAATCGAGTGCTACGACATCGGCCACTTGTACACCGCCGCGCACTTCCTCCAGCGCGGGCTGCTCAAGGCGCCGATTTTCATTCAGTCGGTGTTCGGCCTGCGCGGCGGCATTGGTGGGCATCCTGAAGACCTGGCGCACATGCGCCGTACCGCCGACCGCCTGTTCGGCGACGCGTACCAATGGTCGATCCTCGGCGCCGGGCGCAATCAGATTCCGCTGGGCACCATGGGCCTGTCGATGGGCAGCCATGTGCGTGTCGGCCTGGAAGATTCGCTGTGGGACGGGCCGGGCAACCTGGCGGCGTCCAATGCCGATCAGGTCAAGCGCATTCGCACGGTGATCGAAGCCCTGGGCGGGCGCGTGGCGACCCCGGATGAAGCGCGGGAAATGCTCGACCTCAAGGGCAAGGACCAGGTCGACTTTTAACAGCGCCCCTCTCGAAAACTCGAAAAGGTTAGTCCGATGACAATAATAAATAAAACCGACGCGCTTTCCGAACCTCGTGATTCGGCGACGTTGAACAGACTGATGTTTGTAAAACTCATGCCATTGCTGATTGCGGCCTACGTGTTGAGCTTTCTCGACCGCACCAACATCGCCCTGGCCAAGCATCACCTGGATATCGACCTGGGCATTTCAGCCGCCGCCTACGGGCTGGGTGCCGGGTTGTTCTTTCTCACCTACGCACTGTCGGAAGTGCCCAGCAACCTGATCATGCACAAGGTTGGCGCGCGGTTCTGGATTGCGCGAATCATGGTCACCTGGGGCTTGATCTCGGCGGCGATGGCATTTGTCCAGGGCGAAACCTCGTTCTACGTGTTGCGCTTGTTGCTGGGCATCGCCGAAGCGGGTCTGTTCCCGGGCGTCATGCTGTACCTGACGTACTGGTTCGGCCGGGAGCAACGAGCCCGGGCGACCGGCTATTTTCTGCTGGGCGTGTGTTTCGCCAACATCATTGGCGGGCCACTGGGTGCCGTGCTCATGCAACTGGACGGTGTCTGGGGCTGGCGTGGCTGGCAGTGGATGTTCATGCTCGAGGGCTTGCCGGCGGTGTTCTTCGCCATGGTGGTGTGGAAAAAACTGCCGGACCGTCCAAGCAAGGCGCCGTGGCTGAGCGCCACTGAAGCCCGGCAGATCGAGCAGCAGTTGGCCGCGGAATCGGAGGAGGGCGCCGGTGCCGGTGGTCACTCGCTCAAACAATGCCTGACCCCGCAGATCCTGTTGGCGATCCTGGTCTACTTCTGCCACCAGATCACGATCTACACGGTGATCTTTTTCCTGCCCGGCATCATCGGCAAATACGGCGACCTGAGTACTCTGCAGATCGGCTTGCTGACCTCCCTGCCTTGGCTGGCGGCAGCGGCGGGCGCCATTGCACTGCCTCGATTCGCCACCACACCGGCGCGTTCCCGGCAAATACTGGTCGCAGGTTTGCTGACCATGGCCGCGGGGCTGGGAATCGCTTCGCTGGCGGGACCGGTGATCAGTCTATTGGGCTTCTGTATCTCGGCGGTGATGTTCTTCGTCGTGCAGTCGATCATCTTTCTCTACCCGGCTTCGCGACTCAAGGGCGCCGCGCTCGCAGGCGGCCTGGGCTTCGTCAACTCGTGCGGCCTGCTGGGCGGTTTCGTCGGCCCCTCGGTGATGGGCTTGATCGAGCAAAGTACCGGCAACGCCATGAATGGCATGAAGGTCGTCGCGATTATCCTGGTGCTTGCGGCGCTTGCGGCCCTGCGGCTGCGCCAGGGGCATGAGCAGAAGGTGGATAAACAAGGGCTGCACGGTCGGCGCCAGGCTGCATGAGGGAGCGCTGAGAAATTGCTGTTCGCCCGGGGTGAGAGTGATGGTTTGCGCGACCTTTCAACCCGGCTCAGCGCCCTGTCTGTTGTAGAGTGTCGAGCAACGACCTGGCCGAACCGGAATGACCAATGTCTCAACGCCGCTCAACATGGATTGCCCTATTGGTAGCCGTCACGTTCTTCATGGAGAACCTCGACGCCACGGTGATCGCTACCGCGTTGCCTGACATGGCCAGGACGTTTGGCGTCGCGCCGGTGGACCTGAACATTGGCATGAGTGCCTACATGCTCGCGGTGGCGGTGTTCATCCCCATCAGCGGCTGGTTGGCCGATCGCTTCGGTACGCGCTGGGTATTCAGTTCGGCGATCGTGTTGTTCACCTTGTCTTCGTTGATGTGCGGGTTAAGTAATAGCCTGGAAACCTTTGTCGCCGCGCGCGTGCTGCAGGGCATCAGCGGCGCGATGATGGTCCCGGTGGGACGCCTGGCAGTGTTGCGCACCACCGAGAAAAAAGACCTGGTGCGCGCCATCTCATTCATTACCTGGCCGGGCCTGGTCGCGCCGGTACTCGGGCCTCCGGTGGGCGGTTTCATCGTCACCCACGCGTCCTGGCCGTGGATTTTCTACCTCAATCTGCCCCTGGGCGTGTTGGCCCTGATGGTCGCACTGGTCTTGCTGCCCAAACGCGACGACGCCAGTGCCAGGGCTTTCGATTTCAGTGGTTTCCTGTTGGTGGGCATCGCCAGCGCTGCCTTGTTGTATGGCGTGGAGATGCTCGGGCAAAGCCAGGACGATCTGGTGCAAGGGCTGGCGCTGAGTGGTGCCGGCGTGGTGCTCGGTGTTTTTGCCTGGCGCCATATGCGTCGGCATGCACACCCACTCCTGGCCTTGGGTGTGACAGGCATTCGTACATTCAACGTCTGCCTGTGCGGGGGCTCGATGTTCCGGATCGCCATCAGCACCTTGCCGTTTCTCCTGCCGCTGATGTTTCAACTGGCGTTCGGTCTTTCGGCGTTCGATGCGGGGCTGCTGGTATTGGCTGTATTTGCCGGCAACCTGGCGATGAAACCCTTCACCACAGGCGTGATGCAGCGCTGGGGATTTCGTCCGGTGCTGATGGTCAACGGCCTTCTGGGCGTACTGGCGATAGCGGCCTGTGCGTTGCTGGACGAGCGCATGAGCCCGGCGCTGATCCTGTTCATCCTGTTCGTCGGTGGCTTGTCACGGTCCATGCAGTTCACCGTGTTCAACACACTGGCCTTTGCCGAAATCCCCAAGGCGCAGATGAGCGACGCTTCAACCTTGTTCAGCATGTTTTTCCAGTTGAGCATGGCGATGGGGGTGGCCATCGGTGCGCTGCTGCTACGGTTGGCCATGAACATCCATGGCACTCCAGGGCACGCCGAGACGGGCGACTTTCAGCTGGCGTTCCTGTGTGTGGCGGTGATCGCGGCCATTGCCTTGCTGGATAACCTGCGACTGCCGGCTCAGGCGGGAGAGGCGGTGTTGCAGCGTGCGCGGGACAAGGATTAGACAGCGCTGGCCCTCCTGTCCAGAACCCTGAATCTCAAGTGCACGGATGTTCCCTGTTTTTTATGGGTTGTCAGACTCGCTTCGCCGCCGAAGCTTTGCATGATCTGCTTGACCATGACAAATCCTATGCCCAGCCTGCCTTGCCGGGTGGTGTAGAAAGACTTGAAGGCCATCATCTCCTGGTGTCGTGCAGATCCACCTCCGGTGTCGTCAATGGTCAGGCTCAGCCACTGACGGGTTTCATCCAGGCTCGCCCGGAGGGTCAGTATTCCGGTTGTCGGCATCGCCTCTATGGCATTGGCGATGACGCTGTTCAAAATCTGCGACAGCAAGAGTGGATGACTGAGTATCGCGGGCGAGGGTTCATGCTTGAACTCGACCTGGATTTTTGAATGACGCAATTGCGCGCTGTAGCTGTCGAGTGTGGCCTGCAGCATCTGTATCGGGTCCACCCGTTCTGCCTCGCCGCGGATCGGGCTCAGGCACAGTAGTAATTCCTGCACCCAGCGCGACATCCGATCCACCTGGCCGACAATATCTTCGATCTGCTTCTTTGCAGGCTGGCCCTCCATGTCGTTAGCCAGCTCTGCGCTTGAACGGATGCAGGCGAGGGGATTACGAAGGCTGTGGGCGACGGCCGTGGACATTTCGCCCAAGCCGACGTAGGTTTTATTGGCGACGACTTGAGCCTCTTCCGAGGCCAATTGAACCGATGTTCGTCGAGCCATCCAGTAGATCCCGAAGTAGAGCAGCAGGCCACCCATCGTGGTCAGCCAGATGATCCAGTGCCCGTGATTCAGGCGTTCGATCAGGTCGAATGGCTCCCGGTAGATTTCAACCACCGCCAGAATGTTCCCCTGGCTATCGGCAAGAGGGATGTAACTCTCGACGAAGAACTTTTGCGGCGAGTGGAGGAATTTCTGCTCGCTGCGGTCCGCATCAACCTGACTGTATCTAGTGGATATCCGTTCTTTGGAGCTGAATGCCTCTTCAAGCTCGTCATTCAAAAAAACCTGCCCCACTAAGTTCCGGTTGGTGGACCAAAGCACGGTTCCACGGGGAGAGTAGATGGAGATCAGGAGGGAATTGGGGAGATGCGCAAGATAATCCAGGAACTCGGAGCTGAAAGGCTGTTTGCGCTGCTTGTTTTCATCTGACGTTGCCTGATGTTGAACGAATGCCCCACCTTCCTCCATCTGCATGGCCGACAGCCCGTGATGACGTATCTCGCCTTTTGCAACGGTCTGGATGAACTGTGCCGACATCAGGGCATCGCGTTCAAGACTTTCCGCGACCAGGAATCTTGTCGACAAAGAACCCAGCCCAAACGCTATCACGCTGATGAGAAGGAAGCTGGTGATCGAAAACCACCGCAGGAGATTGAATTGTTCAGTGGGCGCGATCGAGTCAGCTGTCCTGCGGTGGAAACGTTTATGCAGTACGTCGATTGCCGGCATAGGGAGTACTCCTGGGCATGCTGTGAAGTTCCAGCAACTTCAACCACTCAACCAAGCCCTGCAGTCACAGCATTCTTTATGCCAAAGGTCTATTGCGGCTGACGCACAAGAGGTGTGCAAAGCGGCGCGTGGGGTGGTGCGCCTGGGAACTCATTCGCCGGGAAAACACCAGGCACCGGGCGGGTTTCACAGCCCATATATGGGGGGGATTTCCCCTGGGTGTGGGCGACATGGTCGGTGTCGGCGCGCCGCGCGTGGTGCGTAGGGTTCTGTGTAATGGCTTGTAAGAAATGGACGCGGGGACCATGGTCCCCGCTCCGGTGGCTGCAACTACTTCAATCAATCTCTGCGCCGGTCAAGGCACTCACGGCGCAAGACCAGATTGTTGATCTCCATGCAACGGACCGAGTAATCGTCATCGTAATCTTTGGCTTTAGCTTTGGCCTTGCCGCAATTGCCATTGTCATTGCAATTGCCTTTGCCTTTCTGATCGTTGTTGTTTTTCACACAGTTTCTGACGTCACTTGCACTTCCCGCATCATCACAGTTGGAAGCGGCAAAGGACAGCGCCGGCAATGCCAGGGATAACAGGAATGTGCACACAGTGGCCGTTACGATTCGCATGATCAAGCTCCTGAGTAGAATGCCTTTTGCCCGCAGCCATAACCTTGAGCCGCTCCGGCTGACTATAGCAGGCCCCGCGAAGGCGGCTCGCCAAGCGCCACTGAGGACAGGATCGAACCGGTGGAGCCCTTCGCAGGTCATCGCGTCCAAGCGTTCACGCCTGATCCATGGCCTCTGCCAGCCCCTGGTCCTCACCCAGGAAACCACCACTTTGATGCTGCCAGAGTCGCGCGTAGGTGCCGTTTCTTCCCAGCAACTCAGCGTGGGTACCTTGTTCGATGATGCGTCCCTCATCCATGACAATGAGCCGGTCCATGGCCGCAATCGTCGACAGCCGATGGGCGATGGCGATGACGGTCTTGCCCTGCATCATTTCATCGAGGCTTTCCTGGATGGCGACTTCGACTTCGGAATCCAGGGCACTGGTGGCTTCGTCCAGTAACAGGATCGGGGCGTTCTTGAGCATCACCCGAGCGATGGCGATACGTTGGCGCTGGCCGCCCGAGAGTTTGATGCCGCGCTCACCCACCAGGGTGTCATAGCCGCTATGGCCTTGGCGATCGCTCAGTTGGCTGATGAAACCGTCGGCCTGGGCACTGGCTGCGGCGCTGCGGACCTGCGCGTCGGTCGCGTCCGGGCGGCCGTAGGCGATGTTGTCGCGAATGGAGCGGTGCAACAGGGACGTATCCTGAGTGACCATGCCGATCGCGCTCCGCAGACTGTCCTGTGTCACCTGGGCGATGTTTTGCCCATCGATGCGAATCTCACCGCTGTCGACGTCGTAGAAGCGCAGCAGCAGATTGATCAGCGTCGATTTGCCCGCACCGGAACGGCCCACCAGGCCGATTTTTTCCCCCGGGCGGATGTTCAGGCTCAAGCCGTCGAGCACCTGGCGTTCACCGTTGTAGTTGAAGCACACCTTGTCAAAGGTTACCGCGCCGCCAGAGGGCGCCAGCACGCCGGCGTTCGGCGCATCCTGCACCTTGGGGCCACGGGTCAGGGTGGCCATGCCATCCTGCACGGTGCCGATGTTTTCGAACAGCGAAGTCATCTGCCACATGATCCAATGCGACATGCCATTGATGCGCAACGCCATGGCAGTAATGGCCGCCACGGCCCCCGCGCCAACTTCGCCCTGGTGCCACAGCCACAGGGCATAGCCGCCTGCGCCAAGGATCAGCCCGACCACCAGCGCCTGATTGACGATCTCGAACTGGCTGACCAGGCGCATCTGGCGAAAACCGGTGAGCTTGAAATCCTCCATCGCCGCGCGCGCGAAGTGCGCTTCACGGTTGGAATGCGAGAACAGTTTTACTGTGGTGATGTTGGTATAGGCATCTGAAATACGCCCCGTCATCGACGATCGCGCATGGGCCTGTTCCTGCCCGACTTGCCCCAGGCGTGGCACGAAGTACAGCATGGCCAGCCCGAACAACGCGACCCAGGCAATAAAGGGCAACATGAGCTTCAGGGCGAAGCCGCCAGCCAGGGCGATGATTGCAATGAAGTAAACGCCGATACCGGGCGCGATTTCGATGAGGGTGAACAGGACTTCGCGCACGGCCAATGCAGTCTGCATCACCTTGGTGGTTACCCGACCCGAGAATTCATCGGAAAAGAATGAAAGGCTTTGACGCAGCATCAGCCGATGGAAATCCCAGCGCAGCCGCAGCGGCAGATTGATCGCCAATACCTGGTGCTGGACCATGGTGCGCAGCGCCACCAGCCCGATGCTGGTGAGCAACACGATCGCGATACCCCACAGCACTCGACTTTCCTCGCCGTTGGCATTTCCACCGGCCTGCCATGTCGAGAGCAGGTCCACGACCTGCCCAAGAAAGGAAAACAACCAGGCTTCGTAGATCGACACACTGGCACTGAGCAGCGCAAGCGCCAGGACATAACCGCGGGCTCCGCGGGTGCAGGCCCACAGGAACCGCATCAGGCCGACAGGCGGTGGTGGCGCTTCGTCGGGGGGGAATGGGTCGAGCCTTCGTTCAAACACGCCAAGCATTGTGGTCTCCGAAATGATCAGGGTGAGTGGATTCTGCCATTTATCGGGTGTGTTTAGGGTTGCACGGTGTCACTCGCATTCACTGCATTGGCCAGAACTTCGCTCTGCACCCGAGTGTCCAGACCCTAACACGGTCCAACGCAATGCTTGGTCGGAAATGCTTGATGCACCGGTCGAAGGCGAGGCACGACATGACGACGACAGTTGGGGATTTTCTGATTGGGCGACTCAGCGAATGGGGGGTGACAAGGAACTTTGGTTATCCAGGGGATGGCATCAATGGCGTATTCGGAGCGCTGAGCCGGGCCAAGGGCAAGATTGAATTCGTTCAGGCCAGGCATGAAGAAATGGCAGCGTTCATGGCGTCGGCGCATGCCAAGTTCACCGGTGAATTGGGTGTCTGTATCGCCACCTCCGGCCCGGGCGCGTCGCACCTTATCACCGGCCTGTACGACGCGCGGATGGATCACATGCCCGTGTTGGCCATCGTCGGCCAGCAGGCGCGCACGGCGCTGGGCAGCCATTGATGATCCCGGCGAGAAAGAGGCGCTGGGATTTCTCATGACCCGCGAGATCGCGCACCAGCTGTCGTTCGAAAAAGCCCTGCACTCGATCCAGCCGAATTTCCCGCAAGGCAAGCTGCCCGGCATGCCTGAATTCACCCACGTGTATTTCAACCTATCCCAAGGTGAAGGCAGCACGCGTGGACCGTGGAACCAGGGTGACGACTGGGATTTTGTGGAAGATCCGAAGCCGGCGGTCGATGGCGGTGATGGCAATGCCAGCGTGGCGTTGAGCGCTGACGAAGACGCACTGCTGATGGGCATGAAAGCCCGCACAATGTCTGACCCCGAAAGCAATCCGATCACGGGTGCAGACCTGGGCGCGGGTGTGCAAGGACGTGAAGAAGCCTGATGGATGTCACCGCACGTCTCGATGGCGTGCGGTGTTCTCTTTTAATGGTTCGAAACAGGAGGTCTCATGTCCGAACCGTCCATACCCGTGAGAACATCCCAGGAAATCCTACTGGGTTTCGGGGTCATGATGTTCTCGATACAGCATTGGGCTGAACGCGATCTTCGTATCAACCGATCAGGGTGAATCCATCGTGCCGAAAATTTTGACCTCTCACCTCGACGAAACCGAGCTGAGCGAGCACAACGCAAAGTTGTTTGGATCGCCCAAAGAACGATTGGATTTTTACCGCAGGTAGATTCAATACGAGACCAGTATCCTGGCCAATCGAACGGATGCATATCTGGCCGCACAGTCCTTTTTGGTGGTCGCCTTTGCATCCTGCATGGCCAACCAGAATCCCGAGTGGGGCAAACTGTTCACCCTGGTGGTACCACCGTTTCTGGCCTTGTTTGGGGTACTCAGCTCCCTGAACGCCTGGCCCGGCATACGCGCGGCCTATGACATTATCGATCACTGGTATTTCCAACAGAGCGAGTTGCTGCGCAGTGAGCCGCTGATGGGATTGGCCTACGACGAATCACCTTTGTTTTCGGAACGAGAGTCCACGCACAAAGGCTACCGCAAAGCCTTGTTGTTTTCGGTGCGTACGCCATGGATTTTTACGACGTTCTGGGTACTGCTTGGGGCCTGGGCGATCTTCATTCAGGTTGCAAACCCGGGCGCCTAGGGGAGGGGACAGGCCGCACTTTTACAAACAGCTGCCGCCAAAAATAGAAAACCCCTGAAGCCATCAGCATTCAGGGGTTTGGAAGTCATGGTGCCCAGAGACGGAATCGAACCGCCGACACGGGGATTTTCAATCCCCTGCTCTACCGACTGAGCTATCTGGGCCGCGGCGCAATTAAACGTTTTTACGGCGGAGGCGTCAAGCACGAAATCAAAAAAACCTAATGAATACGTGCGCTTACGGCTGCGATTTCACTCGGGCAAGCCAGGACGGATATTGCGATGAGCTGGATCCTGACTACGATTGCGGTACGCCCGGCACATCCATGTTTATTTTGCGCCAGGCGGCTTCGGAAAAGCTGTAGGCGGAAAAGGCAAGCAGCCCCAAAGCCATCACCATTAAAATCAAGGCGCCGGCGGGCAGGTTCTGCAGGGCATCAAGGGCTTCCTTCATGCCCGGGGGATCCGTGGCTTGATACCGGGAACCGCTGATCGCCAGAAGCACCGCTATCTCGATAAACACTACGCCTCGGGCTATCAGTCCGAATCGAGACACCGGGCGTATGTAGCGCATCACATCTTCGTCAGCCTCGAAGTACTTCTCGAACGACGCCTTCCATCCCTTGATGATGTGAGCAATGCCTACACCGAGTGGGATGAGCGCCAGGAGGTAGACCAACAGGTTTGAGTGATCCCAGGACAAAAGATGGGCCAGTAGGTCCCTGGTCTCCCCCCCTGTGGAATTGCCTGAGCTTCTGACGCCGCTAATGAGCAGGCCCAATGCAAAAAATGCCAGAGCGCCGTTGATCAAGCCGCCGGCCAACAAACCTGCTCGAATCACCCATCCCTTGAGGTTCGTACCGTGATGATCGACATCGCGAATGGCTTGCAATATTCGCCACCCTGCGAAGGCAAGCAGACCCGCGACCACCAGCCCCACCAGGACATAACCAAAAGGCTGGCTCAACAACGCCTCCAGGCTTTTGTGACTGTCCTTGGGCTTCGTCGAGTCTTGAGCCGCCAGCAGAGCAAAGATGCCTATGATCAGATACAGAACGCCCCGAGCGGCATATCCGCCCCGAGCGAGTATGACAAGGGTGTGTTGAGCGGACATTGGCGTATTTCCGAGGAGTCATACAAGTGCAGACACGTCTCTTGCGCAGGGGTTCGATAAAGTCGACGCTCTTCAGGTGCTGATAGACCCGCACGCCAGGGATAGTCAACACCGTCGTTCTCAGCCTCACCTTTGTACCGATAAGTACAGGATGAAAAAATGAACAGCGAACGTCCGCGTACCAACGTCGAGCGGCTTCGTATTCCACGCACCATCTGGGCGCTAGGCTTTGTCAGCCTGTTCATGGATCTATCGTCCGAGTTGGTACACAGCTTATTGCCCGTGTTTCTGGTCACTACATTGGGGGCGAGTGCATTGACCGTCGGGGTGATCGAGGGAATAGCCGAGTCGACCGCGATGCTCGTCAAGGTATTCTCGGGTGCTATCAGCGACTATTTGGGGCGGCGCAAAGGATTGTTGCTGCTTGGATACGGTCTAGCGGCTTTGAGCAAACCACTTTTTCCTCTGGCACACTCGGTGGAAGTGGTCTTCACCGCACGCTTTCTGGATCGAATCGGCAAAGGCATCCGGGGGGCACCGCGAGATGCCCTGGTTGCCGATGTCGCGCCACCAGCCATCCGTGGCGCCTGCTTTGGGCTGCGCCAGTCGATGGATACGGTAGGGGCGGTTCTTGGCCCCGCGCTGGCCATCTTGTTGATGTCATGGCTCGCCGATATCCAGCTTGTGCTGTGGTTCGCAGTGATCCCGGCAATCATGGCGGTGGCGCTCATTTTCGTCGGAGTAAAGGAGCCCACGGCTACCTCTGGCGAGCGCGAATTCCGCTCTCCAATCAACTGGCGAGTCCTTCCCGACTTCTCCACTGGCTATTGGTGGGTCGTCATTATCGGAGGGGTCTTCACACTTGCCCGTTTCAGCGAGGCGTTCCTGGTTTTACGGGCGCAGCAGGCAGGTTTGT
Organism: Pseudomonas serbica; assembly: GCF_028823535.1. Taxonomy (GTDB): domain Bacteria; phylum Pseudomonadota; class Gammaproteobacteria; order Pseudomonadales; family Pseudomonadaceae; genus Aquipseudomonas; species Aquipseudomonas serbica. Next base: position 66,871 of record NZ_JAQIYM010000019.1, read on the forward strand.
CGGTCACCTGGGTCCCGCTGGTGATGGTGGTGATGGCAGTTTTTTATACGCTGTCCGCTTACCCCGCCGGCTGGCTGTCCGATCGCATCAGTCGTACGAAGCTGCTGTGCATGGGGATGGGATTACTCATCCTGGCGGATCTGCTACTCGCAGAATCCAGCTCGGTCATCACGATGATGCTGGGTGTTGGGTTGTGGGGGCTTCATATGGGTTTTAGCCAAGGCATTCTTGCCTCGCTGGTAGCCGACACTGCGCCCATGGAACTGAAGGGAACCGCCTTCGGTATTTTCAACCTGGTCAGTGGCGCATGCATGCTGATCGCCAGCGTTCTGGCGGGCGGGATCTGGCAAACCATGGGGTCAGAGAATACGTTCCTCATGGGAGCATTGTTAGCCGCTACAGCACTGCTCTTGCTGTTTGGATCGCCCCGGATTCTCCAGACACCGAGCAAGGATTGCTGAAACTCAGTCGTTCCGACTGCATTATCAAGCGCAGATCGACGCACGCCGTGGCGCTCCAGCCCGATACAATCACCTCAGCAGCGGCCTGGGGATTCATTCAAAGATGCGCAAACGATCCCGAATTGTTGCACCAGAAAACGTTTGCCGCAGAAACGACAAAGCCCTGAATAATCAGGGCTTTGTCGTATAAAGATGGCGGAGGCGATGGGATTCGAACTCATGGACCTGTTACAGTCGACGGTTTTCAAGACCGTTGCCTTAAACCACTCGGCCACACCTCCGTTTGTGTTGCGGGCGCCATAATACCCGAATGAAACACACTGTCAAACTATCTGCATAGCTTGTTACAGGGCGTCTGTTATGATCTTTGCGACTGAACGTTTCAAACCAACAGGAGTGTCGCCATGCGCGAACAGGATTACGCAGTTAATAACAGCGTGCAGGCTGAGCAGCTAGAGGTTAGCCGCGTCCTGCGCAACACATACGGCTTGCTGGCTCTCACCCTCGCATTCAGCGGCGTGATGGCGTTCGTCGCCCAGCAGATGCGTGTCGGCTACCCGAACATTTTCGTGGTGCTGATCGGTTTCTACGGCCTTTTCTTCCTCACCAACAAGCTTCGTGATTCCGCCTGGGGCCTGGTGTCCGCCTTTGCCCTGACCGGTTTCATGGGCTTCCTGCTCGGCCCGATCCTCAACCGTTACCTGGGCATGCAGGGCGGTGCCGAGGTCGTGAGTTCGGCGTTCGCGATGACGGCCCTGGTGTTCGGCGGTCTTTCGGCCTATGTGCTGATCACCCGCAAGGACATGAGCTTCCTCGGCGGTTTCATCACAGCGGGCTTCTTTGTGCTGCTGGGTGCGACGCTGGCGAGCTTCTTCTTCCAGATCAGCGGCCTGCAACTGGCGATCAGCGCGGGCTTCGTGCTGTTCTCCTCGGTGTGCATCCTGTTCCAGACCAGCGCCATCATCCACGGCGGCGAGCGCAACTACATCATGGCTACCATCAGCCTGTATGTATCGATCTACAACCTGTTCATCAGCTTGTTGCAGCTGTTTGGCATCATGAGCCGCGATGATTGATCGCCAGCCATGATTGAAAAAAACCCGCTTCGGCGGGTTTTTTATGCACGGTCTCTTGACCGACGGGCTACGCCATGGGCGGCAGGCGCCGCTTTACCGGGGTTTTCTTGACGATGGCGGTGTTGGTTTCGGCAAGGGAGTTGAGGCGGTCGAGCAGGGTGTCCAGCTGTTCCATCGAGCGCACATGCAGGCGGGCGATGAAGCAGTCGTCGCCGGTGACCTTATCGCACTCGGTGAACTCGGGAATGGCCATGATCTGCCGTTCCACTTCCTGCAACTGGCCCGGTAGCGGGCGAATGCGCACGATGGCCTGCAACTGATAGCCGAAGCATTTCGGGTCGATTTCCACCGTGTAGCCCTTGAGTACGCCGCGTTCCTCGAGACGGCGCAGGCGTTCGGCGACGCTGGGCGAGGACAGGCCGCTGATCTGCGCCAGGGCCTTGAGCGAACGTCGCGAGTCTTCCATCAAGGCGGTGATCAGCACCTGGTCGATGTCGTCAGTCATGGCGAAAACCTCAATTAGGCAGTTTTGCAAAATTGCCTTCGCAAAAAAGGCAGATTCGAAGTTTAGCCTGTTTTTTGCGCTGGAGCAGCGTCCCGCTCGATTGGCATACTTTGTCCATCAATAACAGGAGCTTGATGATGGACAACTCAATACGTCGCGGCTCGTTCGAAATGACCGCCGCCATGCTGATCTCCGGGACCATCGGCTGGTTCGTGCTGGTGTCCGGGCAACCGGTGCAGGATGTGGTGTTCTGGCGCTGCCTGTTTGGCGCCGGCACTTTGCTGCTGATTTGCGCGGCCTTCGGCTTTTTGCGCCCGGGCATCCTGACTCGCACCACCTTCCTGCTGGCGGTGCTCAGCGGTGTAGCGATCGTCGGCAACTGGGTGCTGTTGTTCGCCTCCTATTCCCGGGCCTCGATTGCCATCGGGACGGCGGTCTACAACGTCCAGCCGTTCATGCTGGTGGGGCTGGCGGCGGTGTTTCTCAACGAGAAAATAACCCTGCAGAAACTGACCTGGCTGGGCGTTTCGTTTCTCGGGATGCTGGCGATCGTCAGCGCCCATGGCGGGCAGGGCGAAAGCGGCAGCCAGTACCTGATCGGGATTGTGCTGGCCTTGGGCGCAGCATTCCTTTATGCGATCGCTGCGTTGATCATCAAGCGCCTGACCGGGACGCCGCCGCATTTGATCGCACTGATTCAGGTCAGCACCGGCGTGCTGTTGCTCGCGCCATTCGCGCATTTTTCGGCGCTGCCGCAAGCGCCGGGCGAGTGGGCCAGCCTGGTGACGCTGGGCATCGTGCACACCGGCGTGATGTATGTGTTGTTGTATGGCGCGATCCAGAAACTGCCGACGGCGTTGACCGGCGCGCTGTCGTTCATCTACCCGATTGCGGCGATTTTCGTCGACTGGTTTGCCTTCGGCCATCGCCTGGAACCGCTGCAATGGATTGGGGTTGCCGCGATACTGCTGGCCGCTGCTGGCATGCAGCAGGGCTGGAGCCTGAAGTTTCGGCGGACAGTCACGCCGTAAGTCCCATCAGATGTTCCAGTGCGGCGCGGTCCTGGCCAGGCGCTGGCGCATCTCGCCGATGTTGGCGGCCAGTTGCTCGGTCAACAAACGGTAACCGTCCAGGGCGTTGTAGACCGGGGCATCGAGACTGACCACCGGCAACGCGGTGGGCCGGTTCAGCCGCTGGGTGACGCCAGACTTCAAAGCCCGGGCCATGCCGATCAGTTGCACGCGAATCAGCCGATGCTGCGCCTTCAAGGCCGTTTGCAAGTCACTGGCGTCCGGCCGCGCGTTGCCCAGTATCTCCAGAGTGCTGACACACAGACGCAGCTGACGCTGGATGGCATCGAGTTCGGTCATGGAAATCTTCACCTCCTTGGACACCGATGGCATGAGCGAACGCAGTTGCACCATGACGGTGTTCAGGCGACCCATCAACTTGAGGTGTTCGTCGGCCGTCACCGACTGGCCGTTGATGATCCGCCCGTAGATCGTCGCGCAATCACGCAGGGCGTCAGCCAGGTTGTAGCGCCAGGAATAGACCGCATAGAGCGGCAGGGCGAACGAAAACGCCAGGGCCAGGGCAATGCCGATCAAGATGTCGACCCCGCGCCACAGCCCGTCGGAGACTGGATTGTCGCCGTGGCCCGCGACGATGAACACGGTAATGCCCGCGAGCAGCGCGGTGTAGCCGCCTTTGCCGATGGCGTGGTACGAGAAAAATCCGCACACCACTGCCATGGCGAAATAGGTCAGCCATGGCAGGCCGAGCCAGGACTGTTGCACCACCAAGGCCAGGCCGACAGCCGCCCCGACCAGGGTGCCGATGGCCCGCTCGGCGGCTTTTTTGCCGATGTTGCCATGGTGCTGCAAGCCGCCGATCACCACCAGCATCGTCACCGACGCCCACTCGCCGTGGGGCAGGTGGATGCCGGTGGTCAGCAGGATCGACGCCAGTAACCCGAGCGATACGCGTACCGCATGGATCATCCGAGCATGGCGATAGCGCCGGTAAGGGTCCAGCAGCGGACGCAGTAACCGGCGCAGGAACGGTGGCAGGCGAAGGGCCCTGGAAGCGCTCAGGTTGACACTCCTCAGAAGATGTAGTCAGTGGTCAGGAAGCTCGAGCTGCGGCCGCTGATGATCTCGCTGATGAGATCCTTGTTGGTCTCCTGGAATTTGGTCGCCACCAGCGTGCGGATCGAAAACACCCGCAGGGCGTCGTGCACCGACAAAGTGCCCTCGGCGGAGTTTTTCCGCCCGTTGAACGGGTAAGTGTCCGGGCCACGCTGGCATTGGGCGTTGAGGTTGATGCGCCCGACCTGGTTGGCGAAGGTGTCGACCAGCCGGCCGACCGCCACCGGGTTGGTGCCGAAGATGCTCAGTTGCTGGCCGAAATCCGATTCGAGGACGTAATCGATTACCGTGTCCAGATGGCGGTAGGGCACGATCGGCACCACCGGGCCAAATTGTTCTTCCTGGTAGACCCGCATCTGCGGCGTCACCGGGTACAGCACGGCGGGATAAAAGAACGACGCGCGGGCCTCGCCGCCATGGGGGTTTACCACCCTGGCGCCCTTGCTCTCGGCGTCAGCCACCAGCGAGTGCAGGTAATCGACCTTGCCCGATTCCGGCAGCGGCGTCAGCGCCACGCCAGTGTCCCAGGGCATGCCGGGCTTGAGCGTGGCGAGTTTGGCGTTGAATTTCTCGATGAAGGACTCGACCACGTCTTCGTGGACAAACAGGATCTTCAACGCGGTGCAACGCTGGCCGTTGAATGACAGGGAACCGGTGACCGCTTCGTTGACCGCGTTGTCCAGGTCCACCTCCGGCAGGACGATGCCGGGGTTCTTCGCATCGAGCCCCAGCGCCGCACGCAGGCGATGCGGCCTTGGATGCAGCTTTTTAAGGTCGCTGGCGGCCTTGTTGGTGCCGATGAACGCAAAGATATCGATCTTGCCGCTGGCCATCAGCGCACTGACGGTCTCGCGCCCGCTGCCATAGATCACGTTGATCACCCCGGCCGGGAAGCTGTCGCGAAAGGCCTCCAGCAGCGGGCGAATCAACAGCACGCCAAGCTTGGCTGGCTTGAATACCACGGTGTTGCCCATGATCAGCGCCGGGATCAGCGTGGTGAAAGTTTCGTTCAGCGGGTAGTTGTAGGGCCCCATGCACAGCGCCACGCCGAGCGGTACGCGGCGGATCTGGCCGAGGGTGTCCTGTTCCAGCTCGAAGCGACTGGAACGACGGTCGAGTTCCTTGAGGGCATTGATGGTGTCGACGATGTAGTCGCAGGTGCGGTCGAATTCCTTCTCCGAGTCCTTGAGGTTCTTGCCGATCTCCCACATCAGCAGCTTGACCACCGCGTCGCGCTGTTGACGCATGTGCCCGAGGAAGGTTTCGACGTGCTGGATGCGCTCGGCCACGCGCATGGTCGGCCACAAACCCTGGCCGCGATCATAGGCGCGCACCGCGGCGTCGAGGGCGGTCAGGGCGGTGGCGGCATCCAGCAGCGGCGTGCTGCCGAGAATGACTTGTTCATCGCCGCCGGGGCCTGCCAAGTACACCGGGCTGCGGACCTGGGCGAGGGGACCGGGCCAGGTTTTCAGGACACCGTCGACCAGGTATTCCCGTTGTTCGGTCTGGCCGTCGAGGCGGTATTTTTCCGGGATGCTGCCGGCGTCGGGAAACAGGTTGCCGAGAATCTGTGTGGTCATGTCGCTACCCCGTGTGTAGTACAGCCGTGCGCTATGGCTAGCCGTTGAAGAATCCGTTTCAAGGGTTATACGCCTTGTTGATGCGGTTTATTAATTGCAATCGAGCGCTGATGGGCAGAATAGAGGGGTGAAGCTGTGGTTGTTGTGCTTCAAGCGTAGACCGCAAACGGCGTTGGGTGAAACGCGATCTTTTGACCTGGGAGCACACAATGGCCGATGTCGCGGTTAAACTTCGCGCTCTTTCATAAGGAGTTCACATGAGTCACTACCAGCCGGGCATCCTCGCCACCCCCGTTCCGCCTCTCGCTCGTCACATGTTTTTCGCCCTGGAATCGGTGGCTGCACTGCCGGCCGCGCTGGACAAGCTGATGCACCTGGTGGACGGCCAATCGGCGGTGGTCGGCTTCGGTGAATCCCTGGTCAAGGCCCTCGACGGGCACATCGAAGGCTTGCGGCCATTTCCGGCGCTGACCGGAGTCGGTGTCGATAACCCGTCCACGCAACAGGCGCTCTGGTGCTGGTTGCACGGTACCGACCGTGGCGAACTGCTTAACCGCAGCCATGCCCTCGAGGCGGCGTTGGCGCCCGCCCTGCGCCTGGTGCAAATGACCGAAGGTTTCCGCCACCGTGACGGCCATGACCTGACCGGCTACGAAGACGGCACCGAAAACCCCCGTGACGAAGCCGCCGCGGCCGCCGCGCTGGTGGGTGAGGGCGTCGAAGGCACGGTAGGCGGCAGCTTCGCCGCGCTCCAGCAGTGGCAGCATGACCTCAAGGGTTTTCGTGCGCTGGCGTCCCACGAGACGGATGACATCATGGGCCGTCGCCTGAGCGACAACGAAGAACTCGACGACGCCCCTCTCTCTGCCCATGTCAAACGCACCGCCCAGGAGAGCTTTGCTCCTGAGGCGTTCATCGTCCGTCGCTCGATGCCGTGGATCGAAGGCGACCGCGCCGGGCTGATGTTCCTGGCCTTCGGCTTCTCCCTCGACGCCTTCGAAGTCCAGCTGCGCCGCATGAGTGGCCTGGAAGACGGTATTACCGACGGTTTGTATCGCATCAGCCGACCGATCACCGGTGGTTATTACTGGTGCCCGCCGCTCAAGGATGGCCACCTCGATCTGCGCGCATTGCGCATCGGCTAAGACACTATCTGTAGGAGCCGGCTTGCCGGCGAAAAGGGCGATGCGGTGAGTCAGGCGGACCGCCTTCGCTGGCAAGCCAGCTCCTACAGTGAATCTATCGTTATGCTCTAACGGTATTTCTCAACCCTGTTCTTAGAACCCTAAGATCACGTCATAACTCGTTATGACAAGTGATCTTCATGGCCGATAACGTTCTATCTCTTGGCAGCGTCCCGCTGCACACCCAGCTACGCGACATCCTGCGTGCGCGCATCCTCGACGGTGAATACCCGCAGGACAGCCAGATGCCGTCCGAAAGCGAGCTCGGCGCGCTGTTCAAGGTCAGCCGCATTACCGTGCGCCAGGCCCTCGGCGATCTGCAGAAGGAAGGGCTGATCTTCAAGATCCACGGCAAGGGCACCTTCGTCGCCAAACCCAAGACCTTCCAGAACGTCAGCACCTTGCAAGGCCTGGCCGAATCCATGACCGGTCGTGGTTATGAGGTGATCAACCGCCTGCGCAGCTTCAAGTTCATCGCCGCCGACAAGCGGGTCGCCGAGCGCTTGCAGGTCGCCGAAGGCGAGGTCGTGGCGCAGATCAAACGCGTTCGCCTGATCAACCGCGAGCCGATTTCGCTGGAAATCACCTACCTGCCCAAAGCCGTCGGCGAGCGTTTGGAGAAGGCCGACCTGGTCACCCGCGACATTTTCCTGATCCTGGAAAACGACTGCGGCCTGGCCCTCGGTCACGCTGACCTCGCCATCGACGCGGTGCTGGCCGACAGCGACCTGACCCAGGCGCTGAACGTCGAGGCCGGCTCGCCGATCATGCGCATCGAGCGCCTGACCCACGACGCCCAAGGCCGGCCCCTGGATTTCGAACACCTTTACTACCGTGGCGATGCCTTCCAGTACCGCCTGCGGATCGATCGGCAAAAAGGGGCGCAGGCATGACCCGAACGACAGTGGAACAGGAATACGACATCGTGGTGATCGGCGGCGGCACTGCCGGACCCATGGCGGCGATCAAGGCCAAGGAGCGCAATCGCAATTTGCGCGTGCTGTTGATCGACAAGGCCAACGTCAAGCGTAGCGGCGCGATCAGCATGGGCATGGACGGCCTGAATAACGCAATCATCCCCGGCCACTCGACGCCGGAGCAGTACACCAAGGAAATCACCATTGCCAACGACGGCATCGTCAACCAGGCGGCGGTCTATGCCTATGCGACCCACAGCTTCGAAACCATCGAGCAACTGGATCGCTGGGGCGTCAAGTTCGAGAAGGACGAGACCGGCGACTATGCAGTGAAAAAGGTCCACCACATGGGCGCCTACGTGCTGCCGATGCCGGAAGGGCATGACATCAAGAAAGTGCTGTACCGGCAGTTGAAACGGGCGCGGGTGAGCATTACCAATCGCCTGGTCTGCACCCGTTTGCTCAAGGATGAAGAGGGCGCGGTCAACGGCGTGATGGGATTCGATTGCCGCACTGCCGACTTCCATGTGATCAAGGCCAAGGCAGTGATCCTCGCCTGCGGTGCCGCCGGGCGCCTGGGCCTGCCATCCTCGGGGTACCTGATGGGTACCTACGAAAACCCGACCAATGCCGGCGACGGTTACGCCATGGCCTATCACGCCGGGGCGGAACTGGCGAACCTGGAGTGCTTCCAGATCAACCCGCTGATCAAGGACTACAACGGCCCGGCCTGCGCCTACGTCACCGGCCCCCTGGGCGGCTACACCGCCAACAACAAGGGCGAGCGCTTCATCGAGTGCGACTACTGGAGCGGGCAAATGATGTGGGAGTTCCACCAGGAGCTGGAAAGCGGCAATGGCCCGGTGTTTCTCAAGCTCGATCACCTGGCCGAGGAAACCATCCAGAACATCGAAGAGATCCTGCACAGCAACGAGCGGCCGAGCCGCGCTCAGTTCCACGCCAACCGCGGCACCGATTACCGCACGCAGATGGTCGAGATGCACATCTCCGAAATCGGTTTTTGCAGCGGGCATTCGGCGTCGGGGGTGTGGGTCAACGAGAAGGCCGAAACGTCGGTCAAGGGCCTGTATTCGGCGGGTGATATGGCCGCGGTGCCGCACAACTACATGCTCGGTGCGTTCACCTATGGCTGGTTTGCCGGCAACAATGCGGCTGACTTTGTCGTCGGCCGCGAGTTTTCCGCACTGGATGCCAAGCAGATTGAAGTCGAAAAACAGCGGGTGTATGCGCCCCTGGACCGCGCACACGGACTGCCACCGGCCCAGGTCGAGTACAAGCTGCGCCGCTTCGTCAACGACTACCTGCAGCCGCCGAAAGTGACCAGGAAGATGCAGATCGGCCTGCAACGCTTCAGCGACATCCAGCGCGACCTCAATCAGATCAAGGCCCATAACGCCCATGAGCTGATGCGCGCCATGGAAGTCAGCATGATCCGCGACTGCGCCGAAATGGCGGCCCGCGCCTCGCTGTTTCGCGCCGAAAGTCGTTGGGGGCTCTACCACTACCGGGTCGATCATCCGCAACGCAACGACAGCGACTGGTTCTGCCACTGCCACCTGAAGAAGGATGAAAACGGCTTGATGAGCAGTTTCAAGAAAGCCGTCGAGCCTTACATCATCCCGCTCGATGCCGATGAAATGCAGGCCTACGACCGGCTGCGGGTCGGTGCCGACGCGGCTTGAAGCCGTCAACAATAGAGAGACCGAAAATGGCCTATCAACCCCAGGAAATCTTTTTCCGCTCCAACGCGCCGGTCACCGTCGATGAGGACCTGTGCATCGCCCACAAAGGCTGCACCGTGTGCGTCGATGTGTGCCCGATGGACTTGCTGGCGATCAATCCGGCCACGCAAAAGGCCTACATGGCCTTCGATGAATGCTGGTACTGCATGCCCTGTGAAAAGGACTGCCCGACGGGGGCGGTGAAAGTGGACATCCCTTATTTGCTGCGTTGAATGACAGGACGCCTTCGCGAGCAGGCTCGCTCCCACCTTTGGAATGCATTCACCTGTGGGAGCGAGCCTGCTCGCGAAGAGGCCCGTACAGACAACTCAAAACGCCATCCGGCCACCCCCGGACGCTTGCTTCAAAGACACCCCTCGTTTCCCACCACGCCCTGATCGTGGCGGAGACGAACATCCTATAAACGATTCGAGGGGATTCACCATGTTATTGCGTGCAGCATTGGCCGGTCTGGTACTGGCTTCGTTCACCTGGTCGGCACAGGCCGAAACCATCCGCATAGCCATCGGCACCCAGGACACCACGATCAACTGCGCCGCCGGCGGCCTGTTGATTCGCGAGCTCGGCCTGCTGGACAAATACCTGCCCCACGACGGCCAGTACAAGGACGCCCAGTACGACATCGAGTGGAAGAACTTCACCAGTGGCGCGCCGCTGACCAACGAGATGGTCGCCGGCAAGCTCGACTTCGGTGCCATGGCCGATTTCCCCGGTTCGTTCAACGGCGTGGCGTTTGAAACCGCCGGCAAGCACAGCCTGTTCATCAGCGTGCTGTCGGGCAGCACCCAGGGCAGTGGCAACGGCATCGTGGTGCCGAGTGCATCGGGCGTGCAGTCGCTGGCCGAGCTCAAGGGCAAGACCATTTCCGTGCCGTTCGCGTCCACCGCCCATGGCATGTTGCTGCGCGCGGTGGCGGCCCAGGGCTGGGACCCGCTCAAGGACGTGAACATCATCGCCCAGCCACCGGAAGTCGCCGGCTCCGCGTTGCAGGCCGGCAAGATCGACGCCCATGCCGACTTCGTGCCGTTCGCCGAACTGTTCCCGAGCCGGGGCTTTGCGCGCAAGATCTACGACGGTTCCCAGGCCGGCGCGCCGACCTTCCACGGTGCGCTCGTCGACCAGGCCTATGCGAAGAAATACCCGGAAATCGTCGTCGCCTACCTGCGCGCCAGTATTGAAGCCAACCAGCTGCTCGCCGCCGAGCCTGAGAAATACAGCGAGCTGATCGCCAAGGTCACCGGCGTCGACGCCGAGGTCAACTACCTGTTCCACGGCCCGCTCGGCGTACAGACCCGCGACCTGAGCTGGAAACCGGAGTATCGCCAGGCCGTCGGCACTGCCATCGACACCCTCAAGCTGCTGAAGAAAGCCGATCGCGGTCTCGACCTGAATACCTTCATCGACGACCAGTACATTCGCGCCGCGTTCAAGGCCTCGAACCTGGACTACAGCGCGCAGCTGGCCAATTACCAGCAGACGCCGCTCAAGGCCGTCGATGCCGCCAGTGGTGAAGCCATCACCGACTTCAGTCATGTGGCCGAGATCTGGGTGCGTGGCGAGCCGAAGGTCCGTCAGTACGCTTCGGCGCAAGCGGCATTCACAGCGTTGGCCGCGCTGCAGCAGGAAGGCAAGAACATTCGCGCGGTGTATGCCCAGGCCAGTGACAGCGGGATCAAGTTGCTGGCCGACCAGGCGTGGTTTGCCAGTGATGCGAAAGGGCGCCTCAGTGCGTTCCTGCTCAAGGGCCAGGCCCAGCAATTCGCCACGGCCCATGGCGGCAAGGTGTTCGATTTCACCGACGCCACCAACCAGGCCGTGGCCAGCCGCTGAGTCAGAGGTGAAACATGTTTGCACGCTGGATTCCAAGGGCTGCCTCACTGCTGCTCTGCCTGTTGTTCTGGCAACTCGCCGCCAGCCACCACTGGAACCTTGGCCTTGTGACCTTCGCCAACGTCCCGACCCCCCTGGCCGTTATTGAAGCGGCCCTAAGCCTCGGCGACTCCGGCAAGCTCGCCCGGCACCTGGGCAGCAGCCTTGGCCGGGTGTTCGCCGGTTACCTCGCCGCGCTGGTCATCGGCGTCGCCTTGGGCTTGGCCATCGGCCGTTCGAAGTGGGCCGAGGACTTGCTGCTGCCACCGCTGGAAGTGCTGCGCCCGATCCCCGCCGTGGCGTGGATTCCCCTGGCGATCCTGATGTTTCCCTCGTCCGAGCTGTCGATGGTCTTCATCACGTTTACAGGCGCCTTGTTCCCGATCCTGCTCAACACCGTGCATGGCGTCGAAGGCGTCGACCCACGCCTGATCGCTTCGGCGAAAAGCCTCGGGGCAGGGCGCCGGGCAATGTTGCTGGAAGTGATCGTGCCGGGCGCCGCCCCGAGCATCATCACCGGCCTTGCCATTGGCATGGGCACGTCTTGGTTTTGCCTGGTGACCGCCGAGATGATCTCCGGCCAATACGGCATCGGCTATTACACCTGGGAGTCCTACACCATCCAGAACTACCCCGACATCGTGGTCGGGATGCTGCTGATCGGCGTACTCGGGATGGGCAGCAGCCTGCTGATCAAACGCCTGGGCGGCCTGTTCACGCCCTGGCATCGACCACGAGGAAAAGCCTGATGAGTGTTTTTCAACAGCCTGAAGGGCGTATCGATATCCGCGGTTTGTCGATCAGCCTGGGCGAAGGCAGCGCCGCTTTTGAAGCCGTGCAGGGCCTCGATTGCCAGATAGAGCCGGGGCAGTTCGTGTGCATCCTCGGGCCGTCCGGTTGCGGCAAGTCCACCTTGCTCGGCGCCCTGGCCGGTCACCTGCAACCGCGCGCTGGCAGCCTCGAGGTCGATGGCGCGTCGGTGTCCGGCCCGTCGCCGCAACGGGGCATGGTGTTCCAGCATCACACGCTGTTCCCCTGGCGAACCGTGCGCGACAACGTGGCTTTCGGCCTGAAAATGCGCGGTGTCGGCAAATCAGAACGGCACCGGGCCGCCGAGGAAATCCTCGCCCTGGTGGGACTGCAAGACTTCGCCGAGCGTTGGCCGGATCAACTCTCCGGTGGCATGCAACAGCGGGTGGAAATCGCCCGAGTGCTGGTCAATCGGCCACGGCTGTTGCTGATGGACGAGCCCTTTGGCGCCCTCGATGCCTTGACCCGCCTGAACATGCAGGAGCTGTTGCTGGACATCTGGACGCGCATCCGCACCACCGTGGTGTTCGTCACCCATGACATCGACGAAGCGCTGTTCCTCGCTGACCGCCTGCTGGTCATGAGTTCGCGTCCCGGGCGGATCATCGAAGACCTGCGCCTGGATTTCCCGCGGCCACGCACCACCGAATTGATGACCAGCCATGAGTTCTCCCGCTTGAAGCGTCACTGCCTCGAATTACTGCGTCACGTAGACGGTCGGCAATTACCCCGCCTGAATCCTCTCGGACTGCCCCCTGAACACAAACTGCCGCGATTTGCCCTATGACCTCACTATTCGATGTAACCGACAACGACGACATCCTCGCCCTGCAACCGCGCCTGACCGATGACGATGCCGGCGTGCGCCGCATCGCCCTGATCGAACTGGCCGACCTGGAAGAACCGGACGGCCTGCTGTGGCTGGTCGATCGACTGGCCGAAGACCCGGCCGAAGAAGTCCGTGCCGAAGCCGCGCGCTTGCTGGAGGCCTGGGAAGATGAACCCGTGGTCGAGGCGCTGTGCCAGGCGCTGACCGATCCATCCGCCGCGGTGCAAGCCGCCGCTGCGCAAAGCCTCAGCCTGCTCAAGAGCGAAGCGGCGGGCCGGCTGATCCTGCCGTGGACCGGGCATGCCGAGATCGGCGTGCGCATCGCCGCGTTCAGGGCCCTGCGCGAATTGCGCTATCCCCAGGCGGCCTCGGCGGCGCTGTTGGCGCTGGGCGATCAGGACGCCAATGTGCGCCGTGAAGCGGTGGGTGTGCTGGGCTGGCTCAAGCAACTCGATGCCTTGCCGGACCTGGCGCGATTGGCCAGTGCCGACCCGGACACCGAGGTGCGCCGCGCCGCCACCGGTGCACTTGGCCTGGCATCCGACGCACAGGTGCTGCCGGCCCTGCGCCAGGCCTTGCAGGACCAGGCCTGGCAAGTGCGCGAAGAGGCCGCCACCACTCTTGGCAAGGTTGGGCACGTCGATGCCGGCCCGGCCCTGGTCGAAGCCTTGAGCGACGATTACTGGCAGGTGCGCCTGCGTGCCACCCGCAGTCTCGGCCGCTTGCGTTACGCCCTGGCCCTCGACGCGCTGATTGATACCCTCGGCCACCGCATCAGCAACCTGCGCAAGGAAGCCGCCCTGGCCTTGGGCGAACTGAACGAAAAAGGCGCCATCGCACCGTTGCTGGCCGCCCAGGATGACGGCGATCCGGAAGTGCGCAAGGCGGTGCGCATTGCCCTGAGTCAGCTGCAATGAACCCGGTGGCGGTGGGTAATTCCCGGAGCAAAAAACAACTGCGCTTGAACTGGCCCGATGGCCGCGAGCAGTGCCTCGATCATGCCGAGTTGCGCCGCCAGTGCCCGTGCTCGCAATGCCGGGCGTTTCGCTTGCGCGGGATGACACCGCTGGTGGACGACCGTGTTCGGCTGATCGAGGTGAATGCCCAGGGGTATGGGTTGCAGTTGGTGTTCAGTGATGGCCACGAACGCGGGATCTACCCGTGGGCCTATCTCGGCGGACTTGATCTGTGAATGGAATACCGCTTTCGCTGGCAAGCCAGCTCCTACAATTGATCGGGGACGACACCAATATTGTGGTCGCCTGGCCCCTGTAGGAGCTGGCTTGCCAGCGATGGCAATCTCAAATTCAGCACAAGATTCAAAGGCCAAATACAGAGTGGGAACTCAGAAGGATTTGCTGATGCTCGCCACAACCGTCGCGCTGCACACGTCGTCGAAGCCCCAGTTGCTGGTGCACTGGCTCTTCGACAAATCGGTGTCGATGTAGCTCAGGCCCAGCATCACACCCGCCAGTTCGTGGGTCAGCTTGACCTCCCATTCGTGATACGAGTCCTCGGCTTCACCCGAGCTCGAATACAGGTACGGATCCTTGAAGTCCATCAAGCCGTAACGCAGTTTCAGGCCGGTGTCGTAAGGCAACTCGGTCTCGTAACCGACATAGCTGTAGAGCGAGTTCTGCTCGCTGTCGATGCCCGGTGCATCGTCGGAATAGTAGGCGCCGAATTTCACCCCGTAGACACTGAGAATCCCGTAGACCTCACTCTGGTTGAACTGGCTTTCCTTCGGATACGAGTATTTGAGGTAGCCCAGGTCGAGGTTGATGGCGTCTGTGGCCTCCCAGAACCAACCGGCGTAGTAGTCGACCTCCTGCCGGGTCTTCAGGCCGCCGCCAAAATCGACGTTGGATGTCCACGCGCCCAGGTACAGGCCGCTGCTGTGCGCCAGGGTTGCACCGGCCTGCAATGCGGGGTCGTTCTGGGTTTGCGAGATGCCGCGGGTTCGGTAGTCGCTGGCCAGGGTGACATCCAGCAGCAAGGAGAAATCATCATTCAAGGGCACGGCCTGGCTGCACAACGGCAGCACACTCAAGGAACCGAGGGCGAGGAGGGTGAAAGCTTTCATGGGGTACGTCCCGCTATTGTGATTGTTATGGGCAGATTTCAAGCAAGGCTGCGCCGGGCCTCGTGCTGTAAAGCACGAGGTCGGGCAGTGGGGGTGTTGCAGTTTTTTGTCAGAGGGTTGCTGCGTAGACCTGCCGACCAGCGAACCAGGTCTGCAGCACTTGGGTGTCGTGCAGGGCTTTTTCGTCGACGCTGAACACATCGCGGTCGACCACGATGAAGTCGGCCTGTTTACCAGCGCTCAGCGAACCGATCTGTTTGTCCAGGCCGATGGTGCGGGCGGCATTGAGGGTGTAGGCGTAGAACATGGTTTCGCGGTCGATCCGCTCTTTGGCGTTGAGCACGCCCAATGGACCGACCCGGGTCATGGCCTGGGCCATGGCGTTGAAGGGGTTGGGCGAGGACACCGGCCAGTCGCTGGCCCCGGAAATGGTCGCGCCCTGTTTGAGCAGCGAGTGCGCCGGGTACTGGTAACGGAACGCGAGGGCACTGACGTAAGGCTTGATCATGTCCGTGGTGTAGTCGTCGGCGCTGGCCCAGAGCAGTTGCATCGAGGCGATGACGTCGAGGGGCTTGAAGCGGGCGAACTCTTTCGGGTTGACGATCTGCAAGTGCGTGATGGAGTGGGTCACGCCGCTCTGCCGGTCCTTGCGCGCCTGGGCGATACCGTTCAGCGATTCACGCACCGCGCGGTCGCCGATGGCGTGGATGTGCACCCGCCAGCCCCGTTGATCGATGGCGCTGACGAGCTCACCAAAGTGCTTCGGATCGATCAGCAATTCCCCCGGTTTGTGCGAGTTGGTGTAGGGGTCGATCATCGCTGCGCTCTGCGCCGGGTACTCGATCACGCCATCGGCGAAAATCTTGATGCCAGGCAACGTCAGGTTGGCAATGCCCTGGAATTGCTGGCGGACCTTGTCCAGGGTGTCGAGGTCGGCGGGAACGCTTTTGCCGTTGGCCACCAGCAGCGCCGCGATGTGGGCGGTCATGCCGCCGCTTTCGGACAGGGCCTTGTACACCGGCAGCACGCCGACGGTTTTCTCCGTGGGCTTGAGGGCGAAGATCGGCTCGCCGGGCGCGGCGTTGGCGGCAGGGTCCATCCATGCGGTGATACCGAGGCTGTTGTTGTAACTCACGGCGGTTTGCGCCGCTTTCAACATGTCGGCGGCACTCGGCGAGGGCATTTTCGACGCCACCCGGTCCCACCCGGCGTCCACCAGGAAGCCGTTGGGGCTGCCATCGGCCAGTGTGCCGATGGTGCCTTTCTCGGCGTCCGGCAGGGTTTTGAGCAGCGCCGAATCGACGCCGGCGCGCTTGAGCATCACGTTGTTGGCCCAGGCCGTGTGGTGGTCGCTGCCGGTAAACACCACCGGTACGTTGGCCCATTCGCCGCTGTTGAATTTCTTCGCCATGGCTTCGGCCTGGGCCCAGTAAGCCGAGCTCATGCCGGCCACGCTGAGGACATCGCCGTGCCTGGCCTTGCCGTCGTCACGCCAGGCGCGCAGGCGTTTTTCCAGTTCGTCGAGTTCGACCACTTCATCTTCCATATTGGCCGAAACCATTTCCAGGCCACCGAAAATCGCGTGGGAGTGGCTGTCGATCAGGCCGGGCATCAGGGTCTTGCCGCCCAGGTCGATAACCTGGGTTCCTGACTCGATCAACGCCTTGATCTGTGCGTCGCTACCTACTTGCAGCACTTTGCCGTCCTGTACCGCCAGCGCCTGGACCTTGGGCTGGTTGCGGTCGGCGGTGAAGATCTTGCCGTTGAACAGCACCAGGTCGGTCGCTGCCATGGCTTCCAGGGAGGCAAAACTGACTGCCACCATCAACAGATTCGGGATGAATCTTTTCATTGAATGTTTCCTTGTTATTGCGTCTGATGGCCAGATTAGTGGCTTGCCGTGCTCGGCAGAACGCCTCGCTGACGAAAAACGTTTTTGCCTGGATGGAAAAAGAATGGACAAGCTGGGTGCACTGAAAATGTTCGTGGTCACGGCGCAGCTGGGCAGTTTCAGCCGCGCCGCCGAGCAATTGGGCAAGACCCCGTCGGCCCTGACCAAAGCGGTCAATCACCTGGAGGCGGAACTCGGTGCGCGCTTGTTCGAGCGCAGTACCCGGCGGATTTCACTCACCGAATCCGGTCGGCTCTACCTGGAAACCGCGCGCCAGGTGTTGCAGCGACTGGACGAGGCCGGCGAGGAAATCGAGCAGCTGCAGCATGGTTTGCGCGGCAGCCTGAAAATCACCGCGCCGCTGGCCTATGGGCAGGCCTTTCTCGATCAGGTGTGTGGCGGTTTTCTTGAGCAGTACCCGCAAATCAACCTGCAGGTGGACTTGTGCGACGAGTTCGTCAATTTGCTGGAGAGCGGCTACGACCTGGCCTTGCGCGAAGGGCATGACGACCTGCCGGGGTTGATCGCACGGGTGGTCGGCAGCAATTGCCTGGCGCTGTGTGCCAGCCCGGCATACCTCGAACGCAAGGGGCGGGCGGTCAACCCGCAAACCCTCGACGAGCATGAATGGTTGCTGTATCGCCATCCGTTGCTCAGCCGCGAATTCTGGTGGGTCGAACGCGACGGCCAACGCCTGAGCCTGCCGCAGCCCCAGGCCCCGCGCCTGCGCAGCGACAACTACGACCTGCTGTTGGCCAATGCCCTGGCCGGGCGTGGTTTGTTGCACACACCGTTGTGGAGCGCGGCGCCGTACATCGCCGATGGGCGCCTGGTGCGGTTGATGGCCGACTACGACATCGACCCTGACAGCTTCGGCCCGCACATCCTGGCGGTGTACCCCAGCCATCGGCGCGCCACGGCCAAGGTGCTGGCGTTCATCGATTACATCGCAGGGTTTCTGGGGGACCGTGGCTTGGGCGATGGTCGTTAACGATAACGCGTGTTTTCTGGCTGAACAGCGGCGCTGTGAAGTACATCGCGAGCCAGCTTGCTCCTACAGGCGCTTGTCAGATAAATCCAACAGGAGTACAAATGTACTCCATGACGACTCTGACTCCCCGCCGTACCGCCATCCTGACCTTTATTCGCGAGCGCATCGCCGAACACGGTCAGTCCCCAAGCCTCGCTGAGATCAGCGAAGCGTTCGGTTTCGCCTCCCGCAGCGTGGCGCGCAAGCATGTGCTGGCGCTGACTGAAGCCGGGTTCATCGAGGTCAACCCGAATCAGGCCCGGGGCATACGCTTGCTCGGCCAGCCGCCGCGTCCCGAGTTGCTGGACATCCCGGTGCTCGGTCGGGTGGCGGCCGGTGCGCCCATTGGTGCCGATGCCGAGGTCCATAGCCGCTTGCTGTTCGATCCGTCGATGTTCTCGCGGGTGCCGGACTACATGCTGCGCGTGCGCGGCGACTCGATGATCGAAGACGGCATTCTCGACGGCGACCTGGTGGGCGTGCACCGCAGCCCCGAGGCCGTTAATGGCCAGATCGTCGTGGCGCGGCTCGACGGCGAAGTCACCATCAAGCGCTTCGAGCGGGTTGGCGACCGGGTTCGCCTGTTGCCACGCAACCCGGCCTATCAGCCGATCATCGTGGAAGCCGATCGGGACCTGGCCATCGAAGGGGTGTTCTGCGGACTGGTGAGGCAAGGCTGATGGGTGCCGTCGTAGCGCTTGATACGCTGTTCAATGGCGGCCAGGTCTGGAGAGGCCGACCTGCGCCGCCGGCGGCCAGCCCGCAACCCACCGGGCATGCCGCGCTGGATGCGGCGCTGCCCACGGGCGGCTGGCCGGAAGCGGCCCTGACGGAAATCCTCCTGGCCGGGCAGGGCGTCGGCGAGTTGCAACTGGTCTGGCCGGCGCTGGCGCGGTTGTCGGCGGCAGGCGAGCGCATCGTCCTGGTGGCGCCGCCCTATGTGCCATATCCCCAGGCCTGGCAGAACGCCGGGGTCGATCTGCGTCAGTTGTCGATCATCCAGGCCAGTGAGCGCGATGCGCTGTGGGCGGCGGAACAATGCCTGCGTTCGGGCAGCTGCGGCGCAGTGCTGTGCTGGCCGCACAAGGCCGACGACCGCGCCTTGCGCCGCCTGCAGGTAGCCGCGGAAACCGGCTCGACCCTGGCGTTCGCCTATCGCTCGCTCAGTGAATCGGTCAACCCGTCGCCCGCGGCCCTGCGCATCGCCATCGATGCCAAGCCTGCCCAATTGCGGGTGCTCAAGTGCCGTGGCGGTTTGGCTCGTTCGGCACCGATTGCCTTCGCCGTGGGGCATTGAGGTTGCCATGCGCTGGGTGTGTATTCTGTTCCCGCAATTGGCGCTGGATGCGGTACTGCGCCAGCGCGCCAACCCTGAAGAGCCGCTGGCGCTGCTGACCGGCCCGGCCCAGCGTCGGGTGCTGCAGGCGGTCAATGGCCCGGCACGGGCGCTGGGCTTGCGTCCCGGCCAGTCCATGAGTGCCGCCCAGGCCTTGAGCAAGGGCTTTGCCACCGCGGAGTACGACGTCGCCGACATCGAACACTGGCAGCAATTCCTCGCCGCCTGGGCCTATCGGTTCAGCTCCCAGGTCAGCGTGCATTACCCGCGGGCGCTAGTCTTCGAAATCGAGTCCAGCCTGGGCCTGTTCGGCGCCTGGCCGCAATTTGAGGCGCGCTTGCGCAGCGAACTCGGCGAGCTGGGGTTTCGTCACCGCATCGTTGCCGCGCCCAACCCAGTGGCGGCGCGGATGCTGGCCAACGCCCACGATGGCCTGGTGGTGCCCGACGAACAAGCCCTGCAGCATCACCTCGGGCAATTGCCGGTCGATCGCATTGGGCTTGCGGCCAGCGTCGCCACGGCGTTGTCGCGCATGGGCCTGCGCACCTTGAGCCAGGTGCAGGCGTTGCCCCGGCATAGCCTGGCCCGGCGTTTCGAGGCCCAGGTGCTCAAGCACCTGGATACCTTGCTGGGGACACGCCGTCTGGCCCTGGCGTTCTACCTGCCGCCGGACCGTTTCGATGTGCGCATCGAGCTCAATTTCGATGTGCATTCCCATCAGGCCTTGCTGTTTCCGCTTCGTCGATTGACCGGTGACCTGTCCGCCTTCCTTTGCGGTCGGGACAGCGGTGTGCAGCGTTTCGACCTGCACCTGGAACACGCCGGGCTGCCAGACACGCTGATCAAAGTTGGCCTGCTCAGCGCCGAACGCGATCCGGCCATGTTGTTCGAGCTGGCCCGGGGACGGCTGGAGCAAGTCCAGGTCGAGGCCCCGGTACGCGGTTTTCGTCTGCGTGCCGAAGACTTGCCAACCTTCGTTCCACAGTTTCAGGAGCTGTTCGACGATCGCCCACAGCAGACCTTGCCCTGGGAGCAACTGCGCGAGCGCCTGCGCGCACGGCTGGGGGATGATGCGGTGCATGGCCTGCGCTTTCAGGCCGATCACCGGCCCGAGTGCGCGTGGCAGGCCAGTGCCGACCACCAGCCCAGTGCGGCCTTGCCAACCGTGCAGCGACCGGGCTGGTTGCTGACCGAGCCGCTGGCGGTGCACGTAGGCTCTGCCCGCATCCTCATGGGCCCGGAACGGATCGAGTCCGGTTGGTGGGACGGCGACGACGTGCGCCGCGACTACTACCTGATCGAAATCCGCGCCGGCCAGCAGGGTTGGGCTTATCGCTCGGTGGGCGAGGATGGACCATTGTGGCTGCAGGGCTGGTTCGCATGAGCATCCAATACGCCGAGCTGCACTGCCTGTCGAACTTCAGTTTCCAGCGCGGTGCTTCCAGTGCCCTCGAGCTGTTCCAGCGGGCGAAAAAACAGGGCTATCAGGCCCTGGCGATTACCGACGAATGCACCCTGGCCGGCATCGTCCGCGCCTGGCAGGCAGCGAAGTCCGTGGAGCTGGCGTTGATCATCGGCAGTGAAATGCGCATCGAAAATGGTCCGAAACTGGTATTGCTGGTGGAAAATCTCGAGGGTTACCAGACGCTGTGCCGGCTGATCACCCGAGCCCGACGCCGTACGAAGAAAGGTCAGTATCAAGTGCTGCGCGAAGACTTCGGCGAACCCTTGCCAGGGCTGTTGGCACTGTGGGTGCCGGACGCGGTCGATGCTGTTGAACAGGGTCACTGGTTGCAGCAAGTCTTCGCCGACCGCCTGTGGCTGGCGGTCCAGTTGCATCGCGGCCAGGACGATGCCCGGCGACTGAACGATCTCCTGGCGTTGGCCAGGGAACTGCGCATCCCGGCGGTGGCCAGCGGCGATGTGCACATGCACGCGCGCGGCCGCCGTGCCCTGCAGGACACCATGACCGCGATTCGTCATCACCTGCCGGTGGCCGATGCCGGGCTGCGCCTGCACCCCAACGGCGAGCGGCACCTGCGCGATCTCGATGCACTGCGCGAGCTCTATCCGCCAGCCTTGCTCGACGAAACCCTGAACATTGCCCGGCGCTGCACCTTTGACCTTGGCCAGTTGCGTTATCAGTATCCGCGCGAGCTGGTACCGGATGGACACAACGCCGCGTCCTGGCTGAGGGAATTGACCGAGCGCGGTATTCGCGAGCGCTGGCCCCAGGGGGCGAGCGAGAAAGTGCGCGGGCTGATCGACAAGGAACTGGGGCTGATCGCCGAGCTGGGTTATGAGAGTTACTTCCTCACCGTCCAGGACATCGTCGCTTTCGCCCGGCGCGAAAAAATTCTCTGCCAGGGCCGCGGTTCGGCGGCCAACTCGGCGGTGTGTTTCGCCTTGGGCATCACCGAGATCGACCCCGACCGGATGAACATGCTGTTTGAACGCTTTCTTTCCAAGGAGCGTGACGAGCCGCCGGACATCGATGTGGACTTCGAGCACGAACGCCGCGAAGAAGTCCTGCAGTATGTGTTCCAGCGTTATGGCCGGACCCGCGCGGCGTTGACCGCCGTGGTCAGCACCTACCACGCGGCCGGCGCCGTGCGCGATGTGGCCAAGGCCTTGGGTCTGCCGCCGGACCAGATCAATGCCCTGGCCGATTGCTGTGGTCACTGGAGTGATGAAACCCCGCCGGTGGAGCGCTTGCGTGAGGGCGGTTTCGATCCCGAAAGTCCGGTGCTGCGCCGGGTATTGAGTTTGACCCAACAGTTGATCGGTTTCCCCCGGCACCTGTCCCAGCACCCCGGCGGCTTTGTGATTTCCGAGCACCCCCTGGACAGCCTGGTGCCGGTGGAAAACGCCGCGATGGCCGAGCGCACCATCATCCAGTGGGACAAGGACGATCTGGACGCGGTCGGCCTGCTCAAGGTCGATATCCTCGCGCTGGGCATGCTCAGCGCGATTCGTCGTTGTCTGGATTTGCTGCGCCGTCATCGCAACCTGGACTTGAGCCTGGCGACGATCCCCTCCGAGGACTCGCTGACCTACGACATGATTGGCCGCGCCGACACCATCGGCGTATTCCAGATCGAGTCCAGGGCACAGATGTCGATGCTGCCCAGGCTCAAACCGCGCAAATTCTATGACCTGGTGATCGAGGTGGCCATCGTCCGTCCCGGGCCGATCCAGGGCGGCATGGTGCACCCGTATCTGCGCCGGCGAAATAAAGAAGAGCTGGAAAGCTACCCCTCCGAAGAGTTGCGCGAGGTGTTGAAACGCACCTTGGGCGTGCCGCTGTTCCAGGAACAGGTGATGCAGATCGCCATCGTTGCCGCCAACTACAGCCCCGGCGAAGCCGATCAGTTGCGCCGATCCATGGCCGCCTGGAAACGCCATGGCGGGCTGGAGCCCCATAAGGATCGCCTGGCCGCCGGGATGAAGAAAAAAGGCTACAGCGCCGAATTCGCCGCGCAGATCTTCGAGCAGATCAAAGGCTTCGGCAGCTACGGTTTTCCCGAATCCCACGCCGCCAGTTTTGCCTTGCTGACGTACGCCAGTTGCTGGTTGAAATGCCACGAACCGGCGGCCTTCGCTTGCGCGCTGATCAACAGTTGGCCCATGGGTTTCTACAGCCCGGACCAGATTCTGCAGGACGCACGCCGTCACCATTTGCAGATTCGCCCGGTTGACGTGCGGGCCAGCGACTGGGATTGCAGCCTGGAACCCATTGCCGGCGCGCAACCGGCGATTCGCATGGGTTTGCGCATGATCAAGGGCTTTCGCGAGGAGGATGCCCGGCGTATCGAGGCGGCACGTTCGAAAGGCGCGTTTTCCGACATTGCCGACCTCGGCGAACGGGCGCGCCTGGATGCCCGCGCCCAGGAGCAACTGGCCGATGCCGGCGCATTGCGTGGGCTTGCCGGTGACCGGCATCGGGCGCGCTGGGCAGTGGCGGGGGTGGAAAAACAGCTCGGCCTGTTTGCCGGCTTGCCCCGTCAGGAGGAAGACATGGTGGCGCTGCCCAAACCCACGGTGGGTGAGGACCTGCAGGCTGATTACAACAGCCTGGGCACTACCCTCGGGCCGCATCCGCTGGCCTTGTTGCGCGGTGAGCTGAAAGCCCGGCGCTGCCGCAGTTCCAGGGAATTGCTTGATCTCGAGCACGGGCGACCGATCAGCGTCGCCGGGCTGGTAACCGGTCGGCAACGGCCCAGCACCGCCAGCGGCGTGACCTTCGTCACCCTGGAAGACGAGTTCGGCAACGTCAACGTGGTGGTCTGGCGCAATCTGGCCGAGCGTCATCGCAAGGTGCTGGTCGGCTCACAGTTGCTCAAGGTCGATGGGCGCTGGGAGAAGGAGGGAGAAGTCCGACACCTGATTGCCGGACGCTTGAGCGACCTGAGCCCACTGCTCGACGGCATCACCGTGCGCAGCCGCGATTTCCACTGACCTGTGGCGAAGTGTTGCCTCCAATGTTTGTCATTTGAAATGGAAAACCTGTGGGAGCGAGCCTGCTCGCGATGGCGGTCTGACATTCAACATCGACGGTGTCTGATCGACCGCTTTCGCGAGCAGGCTCGCTCCCACAGGGTTATGTGTTGGCTGATTACTTGGTGATAGGCCAGAAGCGTTCGCCACCGCCTGGTGCATCGGTCCAGGCCTGCAACGAACGGGTTGGCAGGTCGAAATAATCCCGCGTGCGCGCATACCCATGCCCGCCCATGCGCCCGATCGCATCAAGGCCGAGCTGATCGATGTACAGGGTTTTCGGATCGATCAATTCATCCCGTACATGGGCCATCAATACTTCGCCAAAGATGATCTCCCGTGACTGGCCGATGGACAACGCCATCATCCGTCGGCATTCCAGGGCCACCGGCGCCTCGCCGATTCGTGGGCATTTGACCGTGGTGCCGGGGATGGCGGTGAGGCCAGCGGCGGTCAACTCGTCGAAACCCGGGGCAAAGGGCACGGCACAGACATTCATGGCTTCCACCAGGGCATCGCTGACGATGTTCACGGTGAATTCCTGGTTGAGCTGGATATTGCGCGTGGTGTCCTTGGGGCTCTGGTCGCCGTAGTTTTCCACGCCCAGCGCGAGGATCGGCGGATCGGCCGACAGCGCATTGAAGAAACTGAACGGCGCGGCATTGACGCGGCCTTCAGCGTCGACGGTGGTGACCAGGGCAATCGGCCTTGGCACCACGCTGCCGATCAGGATCTTGTATTTGTCGCGCGCACTCAGCGTGCTGAAATCGAAGCTTTGCATAGGCAGCATTCTCTAAAGGAGTGGATCGATGGCGCAGAGCGGCGCCTGTGCGCTGTAGTCGTCGGCGAACGGGATGGCCGGCTGGAACAGGGTCTTCCAGTCCGGTTGGCCGAAGGCGCGGTCGCTGTGGCTGCGCATCAGTTTTTCGAATTGCCATTGGGCCTGGCGTTGCAGGGCGGTGTAGTCGACACCTTGGACCTGACCGTCCTGCATCACGCAGCGGCCGTCGATGAAGCTGGCGATGCAATCGTCACCGCGCCCTGCCAGGACCAGGTTCTTCAACGGGTCGAACAGCGGCCCCAGGTGCAGGCCGCGCAGGCTGAATACGCTGATGTCGGCCTTGGCCCCCGGCGCCAGGCGCCCGAGATCGTCGCGGCCCAGGGCCTTGGCGCCGCCGAGGGTGGCGGCGTTATACATATCCAGGGTGCTGGTCAGTGCATTGCCGCCTTCCATCAAGCGCGCGATGTTCAAGCCCTGGCGCATGTTGTCCAGCAGGTCCGCCGGCCAGGTGTCGGTGCCCAGGGCGAAGTTGATGCCCTTGGCGCGATAGCGACCAAACGAGTTCAGCGCCTCACCGTCCCGGGCAAAAACTACCGGGCAATGCACCAGGCTGGCGCCGCCCTCGACCACACGCTGCAGATCATCATCGCCACGGGTGTAGATGCCATGGGGCAACAGGCTGCGCGGGGTCAGCAGGCCCAGCTCTGCAAGCCAAGCCAACGGCGAAAGACCGCGCAGGTTTTCAACCATCGCCACCTCGCCGAGCCCCTGGCAGCAATGCAAACGCATCGGCGCGTTGAGTTCGCGGCTCAGCGCGGCGGTGCGTTGCAACAGCGCCGGCGTACACGTCTGGATGCGATCCGGCAGCAGCGCGCCGCGAATCAGGCCGTCATGAGCGCCTTCGAAATCCTTGAAAAACCGCTCGGCCGCCTCGAGCCCCGCCATGCCCCGGGCTTCGTCCCAGTGATGGGCCAGCGTGCCGTCGGCCTGCCAGTAGCTCATGCCGCTCATGTAGCAGGGGCCCAGATAAGTCCGAAGCCCCAACTCGGCTGCCACACCGGCCACCGCGGCAAATTCGTCGTAGGTTTCCGCCCACTCGCGGTAGTACATCGAGGTGATCGGCATGGCCGTGGTGATGCCATTGCGGATCAACTGGGTGAAGGCGTAGCGGTATTTGAAGACTTCCTCGTCGGGGCTGTAGGTTTCCCGTGGGCCGCGCGCCAGATACTGCGCCGACCACATGCGGCCCATGTCCCGCTCTTCGCCGTTGTCCAGGGTCAGCACCGTGGAATCCAGGTCTCCCAGTGCATCCAGATCGATGAAGCCGGGGCCGATCAGCGCGTTGCCGTAGTCGAGCCACTGATCCACCTGCCCGCGGTAATCACGCCCGACAAACACAATGTGCGAGCCCTCGAACACCACTTCGCCATCGCGCCACAGCACATGCTGCGCGCCGTCGAAGCCGACCACGCAGCTGGCCCGCAAGCCGATGCGTTTCACAGGCGGCTTTCCAGCAAACGACCGCTGGAAGCGATCAATTGCCCGCCGCGATAAACCTGGCGAACCGGTCGCGAAACCACGGCTTCGCCCAAGGTTTGCACAGGCATCAACAGGAAGTCCGCTGGCCGGCCAATCTCCAGGCCATAACCTTCACAACCCAACGCCCGGGCACCATTGACCGTTGCCGCTTCAAACGCCGCCGCCAGTTCGTCGTCCTTGTTCAAGTCAAAGCGCAACGCCAGCAGCATTGCCCGTTCCAGCATGTCGCCGTTGCCCATGGGCGACCAGGCGTCGCGAATACCGTCCGAGCCCAGGCAGACGTTGACACCGGCATCGCGCAACGCCAGGAACGGCGGCACCGCGCAATCGGCCGGCGCCGAACTCATCAGCGAAATACCCAGCGCCGCCAGCCGTTCGGCAACAGGCTTGACCTGGCTCCAGGGCACCATGCCCAGGCAATAGGCATGGCTGATCATCACCCGGCCTTGCAGTGCGAAGCGCTCGGTGTAGTCGGCGATCAGCGCGATCTGCCACAGGCCAAGCTCGCCCTTGTCGTGCAGGTGAATGTCGACCCCACGATCGAACTCGCTGGCCAGTTTGAACACAAAGTCGAGTTGCGCGACCGGATCGTTGTCGATGCCACACGGGTCCAGGCCACCGACGTTTTCAACGCCCAGTGCCATGGCTTCGCGCATCAGCTCGGCGGTGCCGGGGCGGCTGATCAGGCCGGTTTGCGGAAACACCACCAGTTGCAGGTCGATCAGGTCGCGGTATGTTTCCCGCAGTTGCTGCATGGCTTCGACATGACGCAGGCCGAATTCCGGATCGATGTCGACGTGGCAGCGCATCGTCAGCGAACCACGGGCGATGCAGTTTTCCAGCAGGGCACCGGCCCGTTGCGCAATAGGGGCGGTGACTTCGCGCAGGATGCGCCGTTCGTTGGCGATGTAGTCCTTGAGGGTGGGGCCTGCACTGTTCGGGCGCCAGGGTTGGCCCCAGAGGGTTTTGTCCAGGTGCACGTGGCTTTCCACCAGGGCGGGGGTGAGCAGGTGGTTCTGGCCGTCGATGTCGGTGACTCGCAACTCGGTGGTCGAGGCGGGGCGACGTTGGGTGAAGCGGCCGTTTTCGATCAGCAGGTCTTCGGCGGGGGCGCCGTAGGGGCGCACGTTGCGTAGCCAGCGGGGTTGGTTCATTGCAAGCCTCAATTTCAAAGGTGTCTGGGCGGGCCTCTTCGCTGGCAAACCAGCTCCTACAGTTGAACGTCGCCGTTCACAAGATCCCTGTAGGAGCTGGCTTGCCAGCGAAGGCCGCACTACGGTTTCAAGTGAGCCGATCAGCCCTTGAGCTTCGCCCAAATGCGGTCCTGCAGCTCCCGCGCCTTGTTGCTGCATTCCTTCTCCGGGCGCAGGCGCGAGGCGAATTCATCGGGCATGTTGATGGCGTCCATCACCCGCCATTTGGCGTCGATCAACGTGTCGCTCTGGATGCCGTTGGCGTAGGCGATGGCGTTGGACACGGCGGCGGCGTTTTCCGGTTTCATCATCCAGTCGATGAAGATCTTTGCGTTACCGGGGTGCGGCGCACTTTTCGGCACGGCGAAGTTGTCCTGGAACATCGCCAGGCCTTCCTTCGGGTACACGTATTTGATCGTGCTCTTCTGCAAGGTGGCCCGCGCTGTAGAACCGTTCCAGTTCTGCATCATGATCACTTCACCGCTGGCCATGCGGTCGACGGTGTTGTCCGAGCTGTACATCTTCAGGAAGGGTTTCTGCTTTTGCAGCAGTTCGAGGATGCGCTTGGCGTCCTGGGGGTTTTCGCTGCATTCATCGACATTCAGGTAGTGACTGGCGGCGTTGATCACGCTGCTGGATGTATCGAGGGCGGCGAGTTGGCCTTGCAGTTCCTTGCGCGGTTCGAAGAACTCTTTCCATGAGTCGTCCAGTTTGCCGCCGGGCACGCGGGCACTGTCATAGGAAAACCCGGTGGTCCCCCACAAGTACGGTGCCGAGAACTTGCGGCCAGGGTCGAAACTCGGGTCGCGGAACGCCGGCTTGACGTGCTGGAAGTTGGGCAGGGCCGAGGCATCGATTTGCAGCAGCAGGTCCTGGTTGATCAGGGTGCGCATGATCGATTGCGACGGCACGATCACGTCGTACGCCGCGCCACCGGCCTGCAACTTGGCCAGCAGGGTTTCGTTGCTGTCGTAGCCGTCCATGGTGACCTTGATCCCGGTCTCTTTTTCGAACTTGGCCAGCAGGTCGACCGGGTAGTAGTCGGTCCAGTTATAGAAGAACAGTTCCTTGGGCTCGGCAGCCTGGGCGCTGAACGCAGTGAAGCAACTCAAGGCCAGGCTGGCAACGGCGAAACGCATGCTTTTCACTTTCATGGGCGAACACTCCAGGCTTATTGTTGTTTGCCGCGCTGTCCCAGCCAGAAGGCCAGCACCACCAGCACGATGGAAATCACCAGCATCAGGGTCGAGATCGCATTGATCTCCGGCGTCACGCCGGCCTTGATCGCGGAGAAGATGTACACCGGCAGGGTGGTCGAACCGGGGCCGGCGACGAAGAAGGTCATGATGAAATCGTCGAGGCTGACCACGAACGCCAGCACTGAACCGGACAGCACCGCCGGCCACAACAGCGGCAGCGTGACCCGGCGGAACACTTGCCACGGGTTGGCGTACAGATCGTTCGCCGCTTCCAGCAGGCTCTTGTCCAGGTCATTGAGCCGTGCGCGAATCGGCAGGTAGGCGAAGGGAATGCAGAAGCCGATGTGCGCGACGATCACCGTCAGCAACCCGAGCTTGATCCCCAGCGCCATGAACAGCAGCAGGGTCGCCACGGCGGTGACGATCTCCGGCAGGATCAGCGGCAGGTTGATTCCGCCTTCGACCATCTTCTGCCCATAGAACGGCCGGTAGGTCGCCAGTGCCGCCAGCAGCGCAATCGCCGTGGCACAGACCGTGGCGATGCTGGCGACGATGATCGAGTTCAGCGCGGCGGTCTGGATCGAGGGGTTGGCCAGGATCCGCCCGTACCAGGCGAACGAGAACTCGGTCCACACCGTCGCCGAACGGTTGGCGTTGAAGCTGTAGGCGATCAGTACGAAGATCGGCAGGTACAGGTAGGCCAGGATCAGCAGGCTGACTTCCCGGGTCACTGGCAATTTTTTCAAGTGCAGGGCGATCATGCGGTCTCACCTCGACGAAGCGTTTTGGCGCAGCTGCGGCTATAGAGGGCGTACAGCACCAGGGACAGCAGTAGAATCCCCAACAGCAGGAACGACAGCGAACTGCCCAGTGGCCAATTGCGCGCGGTGCCGAACTGTTGCTGGATCAGGTTGCCGATCATCAGCGTCTTGCCGCCGCCAAGAATCGCCGGGGTGATGAAGGCACCGAGGCTCGGCACGAACACCAGCAGGGAACCGGCGATCACCCCCGGCATCGACAGCGGCAGAATGATCCGCCGCAGCGCGTGCCAGCGGTTGGCCCCCAGGTCATAGGCGGCTTCCACCAGGCGCCAGTCGAGTTTTTCCAGGGTCGAGTAGATCGGCAGGATCATGAACGGCAGGAAGCTGTAGACCAGCCCGACGCTGACCGCGAAGTCGTTGTAGAGCAGGGTGATGCCGCCGGCCTGGGGGAACAGCGCGTTGAGGCTCTGGGCGACCCAGCCCTGTTCGCGCAGGATGATCAGCCAGGCGTAGTTGCGGATCAAAAGGTTGGTCCAGAACGGGATGGTGATCAGCAGCACCATCAGGTTGCGCCGCCGCGGGGTCAGGCTCGACATCCATAGCGCCACCGGAAAGCCGAACAGGAAACACAACAGCGTGGTGCCACCGGCCTGGAACACCGAGCGGATCAGCGCCTGGGCGTAGACCCAGTTCAGCTCCATTTCACCGTCGAAACCTTCCTGGAAAAACAGCTGCACATAACTTTGCAATTGCCAGTCTGCCTGCCAGTCGACGCCGCCATAGACGTTGCGCGGCAACAGGCTGATGTAGCCCATGATGCCCAACGGAATGGCGATCAGGGCCAGCAGGGTCAGGACCACCGGGCTGAGCAACAGCGCACGGTTGAGGGCTGGGGAAGTGCTGCTGACGCTCATCTCAGGCCTCCATCAACAGGCAGGCGTGGGGTGGCAGGTTGACCGCGACTCGGTCGCCGACCCCGCGATTGCGGTTCAGGCCTTCATTGTTCTCGCGCAGCATGACCTTGATGTCGTTGTTCAAGCGGCATTGATAGAGCGTGGCCGTGCCCACATACAGCACGGCTTCGATCACGCCGCGCAGGTGATGCGGTTGTGTTGGATCGACCAGCTGCGAGCGTTCCGGGCGAAACGCCAGTTGCACCTTGCTGCCGTCGAAGCCTTGGGCCGGGCAGGGGATTTCAACCGGCATGCCGTTGGGCACGAAGAGCTTTTCATTCTGCTGGCCACGTTTGATATGGCCGGGAAGGAAGTTGATGTCGCCGATGAACTGGGCAACAAACTGATGTTGCGGGCGTTCGTAGATATCGTTGGGTGTGCCGATCTGCAGGATCTTGCCGGCGGACATCACGGCGATGCGATCGGACAGGGTCAGGGCTTCTTCCTGGTCGTGGGTGACGAAGATGAAGGTGATGCCGGCTTCTTTTTGCACGCGCTTGAGTTCAACCTGCATTTCCTTGCGCAGCTTGAGGTCCAGCGCCGACAGCGGCTCATCCAGCAACAGCACCTTGGGTTTCGGCGCCAGGGCCCGGGCCAGGGCCACGCGCTGCTGCTGGCCGCCGGACAGTTCGGCGGGTTTGCGCTTGGCCAGGTGTTGCATTTGCACCAGCGCCAGCATCTCATCGACCCGTTGCGGGATCAGCTTGCGATCAAGACCCTGCATCTCGAGGCCGAAGGCGATATTCTGCGCGACAGTCATGTGCGGAAACAGCGCGTAGCTCTGGAACACCGTGTTGACCCGACGCTTGAACGGCGGCAGATCGTTGACCGGTTCGCCCGCCAGGCGAATCTCGCCTTCGCTGACGTGCTCGAAGCCGGCGATGGTGCGCAGCAGGGTGGTCTTGCCGCAGCCGGAGGGGCCGAGCAGGGTAAAGAATTCGTTGTCGGCGATGTCGACGGACACATTGTCCAGGGCTGGCGCCAGCCCGGGATCGTCGGAATATCGCTTGGAGACGTTTCGCACTTCAATTGCAACTGGATGACCCATAATGGTGCATTCCTCTAATTATTGTATGCAAAATCTGGATGCAATTTAGAAATACCCGGATTAACCTGCTTGTGCAACCCCCTTTTTCAAGGCTGTTCATTCGCCTGGGGCGGGTTGCGTAGCGCTCAAGGAGTCATCGAATGGCGGAAAAGAAACTGGAAACCACGGTCGACCGCGTCTACCAAGGGGTTTACGAGGCAATCAGCAAACGCTCGCTGCGTCCGGGCATGAAGCTGGGCGAGGCGTCGTTGGCCGAACTTTTCAATGTCAGCCGCACCTCCGTGCGTGCCGCGCTCAAGCAACTGGAAGCCGATGGACTGGTCACCACCGAGCCCAATAAAGGGGCATCGGTGTCGCTGCCGAGCGACGAAGAGATCCGTTCATTGTTCGAAACCCGGCGCCTGGTCGAGATCGGCATCGTCAGCGAACTGTGTCGCCGGCGCGATACGGCGGTGACCCGGGATCTGCGCGATCACCTGCTGCTGGAGGACGAGGCGCATCGCAACGGTGACCATGAACGCTTGATCCACCTGCTTGGCGAGTTCCACATCAAACTGGCGCGCAGCCTGAACAACCCGGTGTTGCTCGACTGGTTCCAGAAGCTGATCTCCCGTGCCTCGCTGTACGCCGCCGCGCTGGACGACGACAGCCACGAAGCCTGCCGCGACGACGAACATCTGCGGTTGATCGAGTACATCGAGGCGGGCAACCAGAGCGCAGCGATCGAGCTGACCTGTATTCATTTGAACGGGATCGAGAAGGCGATCCTGGATGTGGCGGCCACGTTGAAAACGGGGTATCACCCGCTCAAGCATTTGATTGAGGTGTAATCTTTCCCGGCGGCGTCAATTTCTCGAATCAGCTATACCTCTATGAAACCATTGCCATCCGCGATGCTCGAATCAAACGGGTGCAATTACCGGGACGCAGAGCCAGTCGATGCAGTTTCTAGAAGATAGCCACGGGTGTGCTGGCTGGAACGGCGAAATGGCCGAGCGTATTCGTGCGTTCGACTGGAGCCGGACCGAGCTGGGCAACCTTGATTCCTGGCCCAGAAGCCTGAACAGTTCGGTGCAGTTGATGCTCGCCTCGCCGCTGCCGATGGTGATGCTGTGGGGGCGGCCCGGCTACATGATCTACAACGACGCCTATTCGAAGTTTGCCGGCGGACGCCATCCCTATCTGTTGGGTTCTCCGGTAGAACTGGGCTGGCCGGAAGTGGCTGAGTTCAATCGGCATGTGGTCGATACCTGCCTGGCCGGCGGCACCTTGGCCTACCGTGGTAAAGAGTTGGTGCTGCTCAGGGACGGCGTCCCCGAAGACGTCTGGCTGGACCTTTATTACAGCCCGGTGGCTGACGATGACGGCAAGCCCGCCGGGGTCATGGCGATGGTCGTCGAGACGACGGAGCGTGTGATTTCCGAACGCCGCCGCCAGGCGGCCGAAGATGCCTATCGCGCCGATAACGAGCGAGTACGCCTGGCGCTGAATGCCGGCGCCTTGCTCGGGTCATTTGTCTGGGACGTCAAGGCCAATGTGCTGAGCGGCGATGAGCGTTTCGCCCGGACCTTTTCCTACCCCGCCGAGCAAAACCTCGCCGACCTGCCATCGGAAATCGCCGAAGCGCGGATTCATCCCGATGACCTCGGCTGGATGCAGGAACAGGTCCGGCAATCAGTGGCAACCGGCGAACCTTTCAACGCCGAATACCGGGTGCTGCGCGCCGATGGCAGTTACCGTTGGGTACTCGCCAGTGGCTGCTGCGAGTTTAACGAGCAGGGCGAACCGTTTCGTTTCCCCGGGGTGCTGATCGACATCCATGAACGCAAGACCGCCGAAGAATCCTTGCTCAGGTTCACCCGCAATCTGGAGCAGCGAGTCGCCGACGAAGTCGAAGCGCGCCTGACGGCGGAAGAGCAATTGCGTCAATCACAGAAACTCGAAGCCATTGGTGGCCTGACGGGGGGCGTGGCCCATGACTTCAATAACCTGCTGCAAGTGATCGCCGGCAACCTGCATTTGCTGGCCCGGCATGAGCCGCAGAACGCCAATGTCCAGCGCCGGGTGGCGGCGTCGATTGCCGCCGTCGAGCGCGGGGCAAAATTGTCTTCGCAATTGCTCGCGTTTGCCCGGCGCCAGCCTTTGTCCCCGGCGATCTGCAGGCCTCAACAGATATTCGACGGCCTGGGTGAGCTGTTGCAGCGTGCGCTGGGCGAAACCATCCACGTCCAGATGAGCGCTTCACCGGATTCCTGGCAGGTCTTCGTCGATCGCAATCAACTGGAAAACGCCATTCTCAACCTGGCGATCAATGCCCGTGACGCCATGAAGGGGGAGGGGACCATCGAGCTGAGCGCCGAGAACATCTACCTTGACCAAGGATTTTGCGCTGGCAAGGGCATCGTCGCCGGCGACTATGTGCGGGTGTCGGTGGCGGACAGCGGTGCAGGCATGCCGCCGCAGGTGCTCGCCCAGGCGTTCGAGCCTTTTTTCACCACCAAGCCCGATGGCCAGGGCACGGGGCTGGGCTTGAGCATGGTGTTCGGTTTCGTCAAGCAGAGTGGCGGGCATATCGAGATGTCCAGCATCGTTGGGCAGGGCACTCGGGTGCAGATGTACTTTCCGCGCAGCCTGCGTTCGATGGACGGTGAAACGCCCCGTGCCGATGTGCCGCATAAGGGTGCCAACGAGCGCATCCTGGTGGTCGAGGACAATGAAGCGGTGCGCGTTTCAACGGTAGAGTTGCTGCGCGAAGAAGGTTATCAGGTGCTCACCGCCGCCAATGCCGACGTTGCCATGCAGATGTTGCTGGAGGGCGCGGTGGTGGACCTGATTTTCACTGACGTGGTCATGCCCGGCCTGATAAAAAGCTCGGATCTGGCGGCATGGGCCAAGGTGCAGAATCCCGCGGTGGCGGTGTTGTTCACCTCGGGCCACACCCGGGACATCATCTCGCGCAACCACCAGCTCAGCCCGGATACCCATTTGCTGAGCAAGCCCTATGGGCCGCAAGCGCTGACGCAGATGATTCGTACCGTACTCAACGGCTGAACACAACCTGTAGGAGCTGGCTTGCCAGCGAAGGCGTGGGATCAGCCCATTGGTACATTGACTGCGAAGCCGCTTTCGCTGGCAAGCCAGCTCCTACAGTTTTCAATCCTCTTACCAAGGCTGGGCCATGACTGACGAGCGCACCTCGAATCCAATTTCCGGCATGGTCAGGGTGCGGGGCGCCCGGGAGCACAACCTGAAGAACGTCGATGTCGACATTCCTCGCGATGCCCTGGTGGTGTTCACCGGGGTGTCCGGTTCAGGCAAGTCGTCCCTGGCGTTTTCGACCCTGTATGCCGAGGCACAGCGCCGCTACTTCGAGTCCGTGGCGCCTTATGCGCGACGCTTGATCGATCAGGTGGGCGTGCCGGATGTCGATTCCATCGAGGGCTTGCCGCCCGCGGTGGCCTTGCAGCAACAACGGGGCACGCCGAGCACGCGCTCTTCGGTGGGCAGCGTCACGACCTTGTCGAGCCTGATCCGCATGCTGTATTCGCGTGCCGGCAGTTACCCGGCGGGGCAACCGATGCTCTACGCCGAAGATTTTTCCCCGAACACACCCCAGGGCGCGTGTGCGCAATGCCATGGCCTGGGCCGTGTGTACGAGGTCACCGAAGCGCTGATGGTGCCGGACCCGAGCCTGACCATTCGCCAGCGTGCCATCGCGTCCTGGCCCATGGCCTGGCAAGGCCAGAACCTGCGGGACATCCTGGTGACCCTGGGGTACGACGTCGATGTGCCCTGGCGCGACCTGCCGAAAAAGCAGCGTGACTGGATTCTCTTCACCGAAGAAACCCCGACGGTCCCGGTCTACGCCGGGCTCACACCGCAGGAAACCCGGGTCGCCCTCAAGCGCAAGATGGAACCGAGTTACCAGGGCACCTTCACCGGCGCCCGGCGCTATATCCTGCACACCTTCAGCCATTCGCAAAGTGCGCTGATGAAGAAGCGCGTCTCGCGTTTCATGCTCGGCAGCCCTTGTCCGTTGTGCGAGGGCAAGCGCCTCAAGCACGAGGCACTGTCGGTGACCTTCGCCGGCTACGACATCGGTGAACTGTCGCAGATGTCATTGCTGCAAGTGGCCGAAGTGCTCAAGCCGGTGGCCGCCAGACACTATTTGGAAGAAGGTGAAGAGCGCGATGAGATGGGTGAGGTATTGACCCACCAACAGACCCGTCAGGCCCGTGAAGAGCGCGTGGCCCACGGTGCCAGTGGCCACGCCAACGCCCCCGATGTGCGCCACACGCCGAATCTCTCGGTGGAAAAACGCCTGGCCGCGCAACGCATTGCCCAGGATTTGCTGGAACGGGTCAGCACCTTGACCGACCTTGGCCTCGGTTACCTGGCCCTGGAGCGCAGTACGCCGACGCTGTCGTCCGGCGAGTTACAACGCCTGCGCCTGGCCACACAACTGGGCTCGCAGTTGTTCGGCGTGATCTATGTGCTGGACGAGCCCTCGGCGGGGCTGCACCCGGCTGATGGGGAAGCGCTGTTCGAAGCCCTGCAACGCTTGAAAGCGGCGGGCAATACCCTGTTCGTGGTCGAGCACGACCTGGAAACCATGCGCCGCGCCGACTGGTTGATCGATGTCGGCCCGGCGGCGGGCGAGCATGGCGGCCGGGTGCTGTACAGCGGCGCTCCGGCGGGGTTGGCCGCGGTGCCGGATTCGCAGACCCGCGCCTATCTGTTCGCCGACCACGCCAGCCAACCTCGCCGTGCCCGCAAAGCCAGCGACTGGCTGCGCCTGGAGGGCGTCACGCGCAACAATCTGGATAATCTGAGTGTCGAGTTTCCGCTGGGCTGTTTCACGGCGGTGACGGGTGTGTCGGGTTCGGGCAAATCCAGCCTGGTGAGCCAGGCGTTGCTGGAACTGGTCGGGGCGCATCTGGGGCGTCCGGACGCCGAGAGCGAACCGCAGGAACTGAGCCTGGAAGATGACGCGCCGACCGTCAGTGGCGGACAGGTCACGGCGGGGCTGGCGTCGATCAAGCGCCTGGTGCAGGTCGATCAGAAACCCATTGGCCGCACACCGCGCTCCAACCTCGCGACTTACACCGGGCTGTTCGACAACGTGCGCAAGCTCTACGCCGCCACCCCCGAGGCGCAGGCGGCGGGCTTCGACGCCGGTCAGTTCTCCTTCAATGTCGCCAAGGGCCGCTGCCCGACCTGTGAAGGTGAAGGTTTTGTCAGCGTCGAACTGTTGTTCATGCCCAGCGTCTACGCGCCATGCCCCACCTGCCACGGCGCGCGCTACAACCCCGAGACACTGGCGATTACCTGGCAGGGCCTGACCATCGCCCAAGTGCTGCAACTGACGGTGGACCAGGCCGTGGAGGTGTTCAGCGAACAAGCGGCGGTGCGCCGCTCTCTTGAGGTGCTGCGCGATATCGGCCTGGGCTACCTGCGCCTCGGTCAACCGGCGACCGAGCTGTCCGGTGGTGAGGCCCAGCGCATCAAGCTGGCCACCGAACTGCAACGCAACCAGCGCGGGGCGACGCTCTACGTGCTTGACGAACCCACGACGGGCCTGCACCCACGCGACGTCGATCGCTTGCTCGAGCAATTGAACAACCTGGTGACAGCGGGGCACACGGTGATCGTCGTTGAACATGAGATGCGCGTGGTGGCGCAGAGTGACTGGGTGATCGATATCGGCCCAGGGGCGGGGGACAAGGGTGGCAAAGTCGTCGTGGTGGGGGAGCCCAAGAAAGTCGCTGGCAGCAAAAAGAGCCGGACGGCGCCTTTTCTCGCCCGGGTTCTTGGAGCGTGACACGCATCTGTAGGAGCCGGCTTGCTGGCGATGCGATGGTGGCCGTCATGCCGCTTTCGCTGGCAAGCCAGCTCCTGCAGATACTTGTTCAGGCGTCGTTGATCGTGCGCCGTACCTTGTCCAGCAGTTCATTGATCTGGAACGGCTTGATCAGTATCTCCATGCCATCACCGAGAAACACCTGGCGGTTGATCGCGGTTTCGGCATAGCCGGTCATGAACAGGATCGGCAGGTGTTCGCGCCAGCCTCGCGCGATGTCGGCCAGTTCGCGGCCGCTCATGCGCGGCAGGCCGACATCGGTCAGTAACAGGTCGATGGATTCGTCGTTCTGCAGCCGTTCGAGCGCCTCTTCGATATCGCTCGCCTGGGTGCAGCGGTAGCCGGCATCCGCCAGTACTTCAGCGACGAACATGCGTACCGACGGCGTGTCTTCGACGATCAGTACATGTTCACCACCACCTTCTGCCCGCATCGTCGTCGATTCGACCGGGCTGGCGGTGGGGTCGGCGCTCGCCGGCAACATGATGGTGACTTCGGTACCGCGCCGCGCCACGCTGCGGATGTGCGCATCGCCACCTGACTGGCGAGCGAAACCGTAGATGGTCGACAACCCGAGCCCGGTGCCCTGGCCAAGTGGTTTGGTGGTGAAGAACGGGTCGAAGACCTTGTCGATCACGTTGTGTTCGATACCGGTACCGTCGTCGCGCACCGACAGCGCGACATAGGCGCCATCGGCCAGGTTGGGATCGCCGTGGGAATAGGCGGCATAGGTATTGACCCAGATATTGCCACCCTGGGGCAGGGCGTCGCGGGCGTTGATCACCAGGTTGAGCACGGCACTTTCCAGTTGAATCGGATCGACCAGCGCGATGGCCGGTTTGCTCGTCAGTTCAAGCTTGAGGGCAATGCGCTCGCCGATGGTTCGCACCAGCAACTCCTCGAGCGAACGGATATGGTCGTTGATGTCCACGGGCCGGGTATCGAGTGGCTGCTGACGGGCGAAGGCAAGCAGGCGATGGGTCAGGGAGGCGGCACTCATGGCCGAGTTCAACGCCGCTTCGGCATAAAACTCCACCTTGTCCGTGCGAGACTCGGCGACACGCTTCTGGATCAGTTCCAGGCTGGTGATGATGCCGGTGAGCAGGTTGTTGAAGTCGTGGGCAATGCCCCCGGTCAGTTTGCCCAACGCGTCCATTTTCTGCACCTGCAACAACTGGGCTTCGGTACGCGCGCGTTCGGCGACCTCATTGGCCAACTGGGTCGTGGCGTCGTCCAGGCGCGCCAGGTGCGAGCGTTCACGGTGACGGTGTTCAGTGACATCCTCGACGAACACCAGGCTCAATTCCGGGGTGCGGTACGGCGAAATCTGCCACTCGGTTTCGCGAATTTCACCCTGCACGCGCATGCTCAAGGTGCCTTTCCAGCGTTCGCCATACGCCAGGCGCAGGCGCAGTTCCTCGATGACCGCGCACTGATCGTCGGCGAAGCACTGGCGCAGGGAATCCGGCTCGAGGTTGTCCTGAATCAATTGGGCGAACGCATGGTTGCATTCGTGGACCTTGAGTTGCGCATCCAGCACGGCGATGGGCGCTGACACATTGACGAAAATCTCGCGAAAGCGCGCCTCGCTTTCACGCAGGGCATTCTCGGTTTCGCGCACCCGCAGCAAGGTGCGCAGGGTCGCCAGCAGCACATCCGGGTCCACCGGGTGGATCAGGTAGGCGTCGGCGCCGGCGTCGAGGCCGGTGATGATGTCACCGGTCTGGATTGAAGCCGCGGACACATGGATCACCGGGAGCAGGGCGGTAGCCGGCTCCGAGCGCAGTTTGCGGACGATGTCGAAGCCACTCATGTCCGGCAGGTTGACGTCGAGGATCAAGGCGTCGATCGCCACACTGGCGATCAACTCCAGGCCTTCACTGCCGGTGCCGGACTCCAGCACCTCATAGCCGTGGCGTTCCAGGCGCCGGCGCAAGGCGTAGCGTGTGGCGACGTTGTCGTCGACAATCAGCAAGCGCAGGTCACGTTTCATCGGCAGGCTCCATGGCGATGGCCAGCGGGATGATCACGAAAAAGGTCGAGCCCACGCCCGGCGTGCTCTGTACCCCGACTTCGCCGCCCAGCAGCAGCGCGAAGCGTTTGCACAGCGACAGCCCGAGCCCGGTTCCACGCAGGCGTTTTTGCAGTGGAGAGTCGACTTGGGAGAAGTCTTCAAACAATGCGCCATGTAGCTGCGCAGCGATACCAATTCCGCTGTCGCTGACGGCGAAACGTACGTAGTCATTGTTTTCCAGGCGCGCCGAAACCCGGATTTCCCCGCGGGTGGTGAACTTCAACGAGTTGGAAATGAAGTTGCGCAGGATCTGCGCCAGCTTCTTGTCATCGGTGTACAGCCGGGGCAGGCCTATCGGTTCCTCGAAGATCAGGTCCACGGCGCTGGTATCGACAATGGGGCGAAACATGCCCCGCAGGGCGGCGAACAGGTCGAACATGTCGAACCAGGCCGGTGAAATGGTGATGCGCCCGGCTTCGATCTTCGCCAGGTCAAGCAGGTCGTCGACCATGTCGCTCAGCTCCCGCGCGGCATTGCTGACGAAGGCTACTTGCTTGTGCTGCTCGCTACTGAGCGGCCCGTCGAGTTCATCAGTCAGCAGGCTGGCAATGCTCAGGATCGAGCCCAATGGCGTGCGAAACTCATGGCTCATATAGGACAGGAAGCGGCTTTTGAGGTCCGAGGCCTGGCGCAGTTGCTCGGCCTGGTTGTCGAGTTCGGCATACAGCGCCAGGACGCCCTGGTTGGTTTCATCCAGTTCGGCACGCAAGGCAATGGCTTCACCTTGCAAACGCGCGATCATGGCGGCTTGTTCGTCGATTTGACTCATGGGTGTTTCAGCCATGGGCTGCCTCCAGGGCAATGACCAGCACCGTGACATCGTCTCGTCCACGACAGAAATCGCGGTGCAGGATGGCGGCAATCACGGCAGGATGGCGGTGCACCAGGCCGGGGTAATCCGCAAGGTTCCAGCGCGATTGCAGGCCATCGCTGTACATGATCAACAGTTGTCCGCTTACTTGAGCATAGTCAAAGGGCTGCGCCTTTCGAAACTGCCCTCCGACGATGCCGGGGTGGGAAGCCAGGCCGCGGGATTTGTCCGGTGCGACCAGACACGCGCCGATGTTGCCGATGCCGACAAATTTCAACGTGTCGCTGCCAGCATCGAACTGGGCAATGGCCAACGCACCGCCACGGGTACCGGTCATGGCTTGATGAATGTCTTCCAGCACCAGCAGCGGTGATGCGAAGGGCCGCAGCGCATAGGCTTTCTCGCCGGCGCGGGCGGCAAGTTCGGCTTCTTCACCGTGGCCCAGGCCATCGATCACCAGGGCGCTGATGCGTGGCCCGTCCAAGGCCAGGTGCCAGGTATCGCCGCAGGCGGGATCGTTGCGCAGCGAATGCTGGCTGACACCGAAGCGATGATCCGCGGCCTTGTCCGAGCGTGGGTACAAGCGCGTGAGCAGCACGGCACCCCGTGCATCGGCATACACATCGAACACCTCGGTCTGGCGCGACACGGCGCCCAGGCCGATGCCCTGGGTGCCACCGGTGGAAAAACCGTCGGCCAGGCATGCCTGCAGATCAAAGCCCTGGGCGCGATCGATGGCGACCATCTCGATGCCGGCGCCGCTGGCCCGGGGCAAGACCCTCAGGTGCAGTTCGCCACGGGCGGCGTGCTTGAGAATGTTACTGGCGAGCTCGGTGGCGACCAGGGCTACCCGTCCTGCATCCGTGGTGTCGAAGCCATGCTGCTGCGCGAGTTTCTGCGCGGTGCGGCGTGCATGACCGATCTGGCTGATGTCCTCGATGACCAGCGCTTGTGTCATCGAACCACCGAAATTCATGTCCATCGGGTAATCGTTACGCGAGTACCCTTTCCCGGTGCAGTGTCGAGTTCGAATTCATTGACCAGGCGCTTGGCACCGGTCAGGCCCAGGCCCAGGCCGGAACCTGAGGTCCAGCCATCGGTCATGGCCAGTTTGACGTCGGGAATACCCGGTCCTTCGTCACGAAAGACCAGGCGCAGGCCTACGCGCGGGCTCTCGTCGAGGATTTGCCAGTCCATGTCGCCACCGCCGCCGTACACCATGGTATTGCGCGCCAACTCGCTGACCGCGGTCACC
Organism: Pseudomonas serbica; assembly: GCF_028823535.1. Lineage (GTDB taxonomy): Bacteria > Pseudomonadota > Gammaproteobacteria > Pseudomonadales > Pseudomonadaceae > Aquipseudomonas > Aquipseudomonas serbica. Next base: position 108,323 of record NZ_JAQIYM010000019.1, read on the forward strand.
AGCTTGGTCAGGTCGATCAGGCGCATGCCGCATTCCTGGGCGAGTTTGCGCGCCAGTTGGCGGGCCAGGACGACGTCCTGCTCGATATGAATGGGATGAGTGCCGCTGCTGCGCACTGTCATTGCTCGCGTACTCGTTCGTGAAGCAGTTTCATCCCGCGCTCGACATTCAGCGCGGTACTGACCCCGGGCAAGGTCAGGCCAAGTTCCACCAGGGTGATGGCCACCGCTGGCTGCATGCCGACCAGCACGGTCTGGGCATCCATGATGCTCGACAGCCCGGAGATGGTGCCGATCATCCGGCCGATGAACGAATCCACCATGTCCAGGGCGGAGATATCGATCAACACGCCGCGGGCGGAGGTCCTGCTGATGCGCTCGGACAGGTCGTCTTGCAGGGTCAGGGCCAACTGGTCATGCATGTCCACCTGGATGGTCACCAGTAGGAAGTCGCCCATTTGCAGAATCGGAATGCGCTCCATCGGCTCAGTCCGCCTTGCTGACGGTCAGTCCCAGCCGGGTAAGGGCCAGTTTCAGGGCGTCGGCCAGGTTGGCCTTGGTCACCACGCCTTGCAGGTCCAGGCCCAGGTGCACGATGGTCTGGGCGATCTGTGGGCGCACGCCGCTGATGATGCAGTCGGCACCCATCAGGCGGATGGCGGTAACGGTCTTGAGCAGGTGCTGGGCCACCAGGGTATCGACGGTCGGCACACCGGTGATGTCGATGATGGCGATCTCCGAGCCGGTGTCGACGATCCGCTGCAGCAGTGACTCCATCACCACCTGGGTGCGTTGCGAGTCCAGCGTGCCGATCATGGGCAGGGCCAGGACGCCATCCCACAGCTTGACCACTGGGGTCGACAGCTCCAGCAGCTCTTCTTGCTGGCGCTTGATCACCGCTTCACGGGATTTCTGGAAGGTGCGCAGGGTGTGCATGCCCAGGGCGTCGAGCAATTCGGAGATTTCCCAGAGTTGCTCGGCCAACAGTGCGGGGCTGTCCTGGTAATGGTTCTGCAACAGGGCAAACAGCGGACCTTTGAGCGAGAAGATAAAGCTGGCGGTCTGGTGTGAATCCTGGCCGAGTTGCGCGCGGCTATTGGAGAGTTTGTCGAGGAACTGGCGGATTTCGTCCCAGCTGGCGGCGGCAATGTTCTGGCCATTGCCATTTTGCAGACCCGAGATGACCAGTTGCAGGAATTCAGAGGTCTGCTGTTGCAGATCCTGCTCTTTGATATTACGCGTGGCGCCGTTGGAATCGAGGCTGTTTTTCCATTCGGCAAGCAGTTGTGCCTGGTTTTTCTTCATCATATCGAGTGTGCTGGTTTGCAGTGCCGCCATGTGACTGGACTCCTTGAAAGTATGCGGCCGATTCCCCAAAAAATGACCGGCGCAAAGCAGTGACATTTGGCGGATGAAATAGTTGTTCGCGTTCGACAGCTATTTTCATCCGATACCCAAGGACTGTAGGACAAAGACGAAGGGAACGTTGGTCGCGTGGTGGATTCGAACGGTTATGGCCCGGCTGTGTCGGTTGGGCAATGACGAACGAGGTCCTTATGAAAGATGAAAATGAAGCAGACGAAAACGCCAAGACCCCCGAGCCGGAAAGTGCCGACAAAGCGGTCGATCAGAAAAATGTACACAGCGACAACGACAACGAATTCAGCCCGGGCTTCAAACCCACTCCCGATCGCCCAAAAGCTGGCGATGACACGGATGCCGACATCGATACCGATGGCGGCTAGGCCGGCCACAAACAAAAAGACCGCATCGATGGATGCGGTCTTTTTGTTTGATAAGTGGACTATTTGTCCGGATGGGCGGCTTGGAGCTTTTTCGCCATATCCAGGTGTTTTTCCAGCCCCGGCAACATTTTTTGCGCAAAGCCCTTGAGCTCCATTGCGCCTTTGGTTTTGTCGTCGGTCACGGTATTGGCTTGTTTCTTGAACAGCTCGATGGTGTCTTCGTGAGCCTTGACCTGATTGTTCGCATAGGCCGAATCGAAAGATTCATCACGCATATCGAGGATTTTTTCCTTGGCCTGTTTCACCAGTGTCGTGGTGTCCGGCACTTCAATGTCATTTTTTTTCGCGATGGCCGCCAGTTCATCATTGGCCTTCGAATGATCGGTGATCATCATGTTGGCGAACGCCTTGACATCGGCTGACTGGCTTTTTTCCAGTGCCAACCGGCTGGTTTCGATTTCGGCGATCCCGCCTGCGGCGGCCTTGTCGACAAAATCGTTATCGGTTGCTGCGAATGCCGCGCCCATGGTGGTGCTCAAGGCGATGGCCAGAGTGAGGTGGCGCAGGTTAAATCCTTCCATTGGTTCTTCTCCACACAGTTATTCATGGGCGATCGAGTTGATCGTTACTCTGTGGAGGTGGCGAGCGGTGCAAAGGTTTTATCGCATTTGCGACAGGACGACGAACGGGCACCGCTGGTCTGACAGGTGGTCGACAGAACCGACTAACCAAGGCCATTCTGATAGTTGGCGAACGCAATCAATCGCGTTTGCTACCGATTAACAAACGGAGGTGTTCCATGCCGGTGCCCCATGACCTTTATCAGGATTTGAGTTGCACAAAGGAAGAAATCCAGCAGAAACGCACCAAGGATCCGTTACTGGATTCACTGATCAACAAATATTCGCAGGCGGATGCCGAAGTCGTGAAGGCCGAGCAAGCCAAATCCAGCGATGATGCAGTGACAAAGCTCAAGGCCAAGCGCCTGGAGGTCAAGGACAAGATCGTCAGGCAACTCCAGGCGCCGTAAGCCACCGACAATCGGTGGCTGAATAATTGGAACGGCGAAATCAACCGGCACCTCGAATGCTCAGAGCCCGATAACGCGGCTTCATGCGAGGTGCCTCATGTCCGATGCAAAATTCCCCAGCGAAGAACAAGGTGGCTACGACCCCATCCCCACCCATCCAGAACCCTTGAGTCCCGGCCGTACTGCCGTCAATCCGGAGGATGAGCCGGGCATTGATGAGCTGCCGAACAATGAAGGTGCCATCCCCATGGATCAGGACGACGGCACTGACATCGATTGGGAGCGGGTGCGCGAAGAAACCGATAATGCAGAGTCCGATCCGCGGTAGTCCTTGTGGGAGCGAGCCGGCGCGCGCACGCGGG
>NZ_JAQIYM010000020.1 GCF_028823535.1 Pseudomonas serbica
GTACACCCAACGCCATCTCCATACAAAAAGTTGAACGCTCAATGCGGCCAAAGGTCAAGTGAACAGGTAGCCCGCTATGCTTTACGTGCTGCCTCGCTTCCCCTAGTCATGAGAGGGCATTTTTTGTCTACATCCAACGAGTTGATCAGCGTAAAAGCCGCCACAGGGATCGATGGTCTTGATGACATCCTCGATGGCGGCCTGTCCCGCGGCCATGTGTTTTTGCTTGAGGGTGAACCCGGTACCGGCAAAACCACGGTCGCCTTGCACTTTTTGTTGGCCGGTGCCCAAGCCGGTGAGCGCTCGTTGTACATCACCCTGTCCGAAACCGAACGCGAATTGCGCCAGGGTGCGCGCTCCCATGGTTGGGAGCTGGACGATAACGTCCATATATTCGAACTGACGCCCCCCGAAAGCCTCCTGACTGCCGAGCACCAGCAATCGCTGCTGTATTCCTCGGACCTGGAACTGGGTGAGGCCACCAAACAGATTTTTGAAGTGGTCGAGCGCGTCCGGCCTACCCGCGTGGTGCTCGACAGCCTCTCCGAGATTCGTCTGCTGGCGCAAAGCTCGCTGCGTTACCGGCGGCAGATCCTCGCCATCAAGCACTACTTCGTACGCTACGAGGCCACGGTGCTGCTGCTCGATGACCTGACCACCGAATCCCTGGACAAGACCGTGCACAGCGTGGCCCACGGGGTGATTCGCCTTGAGGAACTGACACCCAACTATGGCGCCGAGCGCCGACGTGTTCGCGTGGTGAAATACCGTGGGCAGAAATACCGCGGCGGTTATCATGATTTCACCATCATGGGCGACGGCGTACACGTGTTCCCCCGTCTGGTAGCCGCCGAGCATCGTGGGGATTACCTCAGGCAACAGCTGACCAGCGGCATTCGTGAAATGGATGCGCTGCTCGGCGGTGGTATCGAGACAGGCTCGAGCACCCTCATCCTCGGCCCGGCCGGCACGGGCAAGTCGCTGATCTCGATGATTTTCGCCGCCGCTGCCGTGTCCCGAGGCGAGAAAGCGGCCCTGTTCATCTTCGATGAAGAGCTTGGCCTGCTGTTCGCACGCATGAAGAACATCGGCATCGACTTGAAAGTCTTGCAGGACAGCGGCAATTTGCTGATCGAGCAAGTGGATGCCGCCGAACTCTCCCCCGGAGAATTTTCCCATCGGGTTCGGCGCTGCGTCGACGACAGCGACATCAAGACCGTGGTAATCGACAGTATCAACGGCTATCAAGCGGCAATGCCGGAAGAAAACGCCCTGGTGCTGCACATGCACGAGCTGCTGCTGTACCTCAATCGCAAAGGGGCGGCAACCTTCATGACGGTTGCCCAGCACGGACTGGTCGGTGACATGCAGGCTCCGGTGGACATCACCTACCTGGCCGACACGGTCATTCTATTGCGCTATTTCGAAGCCCTGGGCAAGGTACGGCGGGCCATTTCAATCATCAAGAAACGCACCGGTAGCCATGAATCGACCATCCGTGAATACAAGATCAGCGCCACCGGCATGACCATCGGCGAGCCGCTGGAAACCTTCCAGGGTGTATTGCGCGGTGTCCCGACCTACCTGGGCGCGAGCAATCCCCTGCTCGGGGATGAAAGCCCGTGATTGTCAATGAAGCGACGTCCGAGCGTGCGATCATTCTTGCGCCCCTGGGACGTGACAGCCAGATAGCCTTGATGCTGCTCAATGAAGCGGGGTTCGGCGGTGTCGTCAGTGCCGACCTGCCGGGACTTTGCCAGGAGCTGGAGAAAGGCGCCGGCTTGTTGCTCATGTCTTCGGAAGCCTTGCTGCGCAGCGATCTGGAACCGCTGCTCGGGCTGATCGAACAACAGCCGGCATGGTCCGATCTGCCGATCGTCTTGCTGACCCACCATGGTGGCCCGGAACAGAATCCGGCGTCACGCTTTGGCCCCCTCTTGGGCAATGTCACGTTCCTCGAACGCCCCTTCCACCCGGAAACCTTGATCAGCCTGGTCGGCGCCGCCCTGCGCGGTCGCCGACGACAGTATGAAGCCAGGGACCGGCTGGTGGATTTGAGCCAAAGTGAACTGCGCCTGCAAAACACCCTCGAGACTTTGGAGCAGCAGGTTGAAGAGCGCACCGCACAACTGCGCCACAACGAAGAAGTCCTGCGCCAGTCGCAAAAAATGGAAGCGGTCGGCCAACTTACCGGCGGCATCGCCCACGACTTCAACAACATGCTGACCGGCATCATCGGCAGCCTGGAATTGTTGCGCCGACGCCTCGCCCGGGGGCGTACAGAGGATCTGGACAGCCTGATCGACCTTGGCGTGACCTCGGCCAATCGTGCGGCAAGCCTGACCCACCGGCTGCTGGCGTTTTCCCGGCGCCAGTCGCTCGACTCCAAGCCCGTGCAGATGAATACCCTGGTGGTGTCCATGGGCGAGCTCTTGCAGCGCAGCATCAACGAAAGCATTCACTTGGACATGCAGTTGGATGAGCAGCTGTGGGTCGCCGAAGCCGACCCCAATCAACTGGAGAGCGCCCTGCTCAACCTGGTGATCAATGCCCGCGACGCCATGCCCGATGGCGGAAAACTGTTGGTGCAGACCTCCAACCGGCACCTGGACGCCGAGTTCACCAAACCCCACGGCAACCTCAAGCCCGGCGACTACGTGGTATTGAGCGTCACCGACAATGGTTGCGGCATGCAGCAGAGCACAATCAACCGAGCCTTTGACCCGTTCTTTACCACTAAACCCATCGGCCAGGGCACTGGCCTGGGCTTATCGATGATCTACGGCTTCAGCAAACAGTCGGGCGGCCATGTCGCCATTCAGAGCGAAGTCGGCGAAGGCACCACGGTGAACCTGTATCTGCCGCGTTTTGGCGGTGACCTGCCCCAGGACAATCCAATCGACGTCGAACATGCCCCCTACGCGCAAAACGGCGAGACCGTGTTGATCGTCGAGGACGATCCGGCGGTACGGCTGTTGGTCAGCAACGTACTGGGTGATCTGGGCTATGCCTTTGTCGAGGCTTGTGATGCCGACACGGCGATGCCGATCCTCGACTCGACCCAGCGCATCGACCTGCTGATCAGCGACGTCGGTCTTCCCGGGATGAACGGTCGGCAACTGGCAGAAATCGGCCGGCAGCTGCGGCCGGACCTGAGGGTGCTGTTCATCACCGGCTATGCCGAGCACGCGGCGGTGCGCGGCGGCTTTCTCGATCCGGGCATGCAGATGATCACCAAGCCCTTCACCTTCGACCTGTTGACGGCCAAGGTGCAGGAGATGATTCGCGCCTGACCCCGCTGCCCACCACCACCTTTGTGTAGGCGCTGGCCGAGGGCTGCGATCTTTTGATCTTGCTTTTTCGCAGCCTTAGGCAGCTCCTGCAGGGTGGTCAGGAGAGCATGTCCTGCATCATTTCCTGTAACACATCCAGATCGAATGGCTTGGCCAGAATCGGCGCCGTACGGGTAATAGGGCTATCCGTCTCTCGGATTTCCTGCGGGTAGCCGCTGATAAAAATCACCTTGAGTTCAGGTCGCAGCTTCACCGCGGGCTCGGCGATCTGCACGCCGGAGATTCCGCCCGGCAGGCGGAAGTCGGTGATCATCATGTCCAGGTGCGGCTTGCTGGCGAGGATCTCGAAGGCCTGCTCGCCGTTCTCGGCCTGCAGGACCCGATAGCCCTCCCCCGACAGGTAGGCCGAGAGCACCATCAGGATAGAGGGATCGTCCTCGACGACGAGGACTACATCTTGTGCATCTTCACTCATGGGAAGCCTTTGTTCGGTCAATAGCTGCTGATACGACCGTGGGGTCGATCAGAGGTTGCGTTTATCTGGCTGTTTTCCTACAGCGGCAGACAAACGCGAAACAGGGCGCCTTCGCCAATCCGGCTTTCGACGGTGATGGTACCGCCATGGGCGGTGACTATCTGTTCGGAAATAAATAACCCCAGTCCCAGTCCGGCAACGACATGGTTGGCCGAGACGCGCTCGAATTGCTGGAAAATCCTTTGCTGGTTCTCTTCACTGATGCCTATTCCGTGATCACGGACTTCCACCCGGGCCTCACGGTTCTCACTGTACACCTTCACGGTGATCGGACTCTTGGCGCCATAACGCAAGGCGTTGGTCAGCAGGTTGGAAATGACCTGTTCAATGCGAAATTCATCCCAATCGCCCAGCACCGGTTGCTCGGCCTCCAGGCTGACCGACGCTTCTGCGGCCTCGATCTGCGGGGCAAAATTCTGCAGCAAACCGCGAACCAGCGCTGCCAGATCAAAGTGTGTGGGGCGAATCGACAATTTGCCGGTGCGAATGCGCGAGACATCGAGCATGTCTTCGATCAGGCGGATCAGACTCTTGATCTGCCGTTCGTCGCGATCGACCATGGCGTGCATCTTGTCCAGGGTAAACGCCGCGGCGTTGTCCCGGGCCAGGTGCATCTTGCGCAACTGGGTCTCGAGAATCAGGCCATTGAGCGGCGTGCGAACTTCATGGGCAACGATTGACATGAAGTCATCGCGCATGCGCACCGCCTGCTCCAGTTCCCGCTGTGTACTCTGCAACTGCTTGAGCAGCGCTTCCTGCTCGCGGCGGCTCTGCTCCAGCGCTTCGACCTGTTGCTTCATGGCCTTGCTCTGGCGGTAGAGGTCGACAAAGACATTGACCTTGCTCTTGACCGCCTGGATATCCAGGGGCTTGTGGAGGAAATCCACGGCGCCGCTTTCATAGCCCTTGAATGCATAGTTCAGCTCACGACCGGCAGCGCTGACGAACACGATCGGAATGTTCTTGGTCTTTTCCGTACCGCGCATCAACTCGGCCAGCTCGAAGCCATTCATGCCTGGCATCTGCACATCGAGGATGGCCATGGCGAACTCGTGTTGCAACAGCAGCGACAAGGCTTCATCGGCAGACAGTGCCTTGTAGACCAGACGGTCTTCACGGGAGATCAGCGCTTCAAGTGCCAGCAGATTCTCCGGCAGATCATCGACGATCAGCAATTTGGCCTGAATATTTCTTAGCATGCGATTCTTTCCAGCTCGACAAGCAAACGGCCGATGCCGTGTATGGGGAGTATGTGATCGGGTTGCAGCGTATCCAGCGCCGCCTGGGGCATGGTCGCGACCTGGGCGTCGTCCGGGTCCTGGACGATGGTCAGCCCGCCACGCTGCTTGACCTGGGACAAACCCCGCGCGCCATCCTGATTGGCGCCGGTCAGCAACACGGCGGCCAGGGTCGGGCCGTAGGCATCGGCAGCCGATTCGAACAGGTAGTCGATGGCTGGCCGCGAATGGTGTACACGGTCTTCCTGGCTCAGGGAAAAACTGCGGTCCTGTTCGACCGACAAGTGATACCCGGGAGCGGCGAAATACAGGGTTCCGGGTTCGACCGGGGTCTTGTCCAGCGCTTCGAGGACCGGCAGCGCCACGCGCCGGGCGAAGACTTCCGCCAGCTGGCTGCGGCGCTCGTCCGGCAGGTGCAGGACCACGATGATCGGCAGCACGAAACCCTCGCGCAGCGGACCGAGGATGTTGAACAGCGCCTCTACCCCGCCGGCCGAGGCACCGATCACAATGGCTTCTATGGTAGCGACACCCGTTTCGCTGTTCATGTTTTGCGATAAATCCGTTCTTGTTTGACCAGCGGCTCGAACTGGTTGCCGAAGGCCGAAAAATCCGGGGTTTCTTTGCTGCCCAGCGCCAGGAAGCCACGGTGGCATAGCGACTCATGAAACAACCCGAAAGCGCGATCCTGCAGTTTTTTATTGAAGTAAATCAATACATTACGACATGAAATTAACTGAGTTTCTGAAAATACACTGTCCGTTGCCAGGCTGTGGTCGGCGAAGGTGACGTTTTCGCACAACGACTTATCGAATATCGCGTAGCCATACGCCGCAGTGTAGTAGTCGGCGAAGGAGCACTTGCCCCCCGCCTGCTGGTAGTTGGAAGTGTAGGCGCGGACATTCTCCATGGAGAAAATCCCCTGCTTGGCCTTTTCCAGCGAGCGTGGATTGATGTCGGTGGCGTAGATGATGGTGCGCTCGAGCAAGCCCTCTTCGCGCAGCAGGATGGCCATCGAATAGACTTCTTCACCGGTGCTGCACCCGGCGATCCAGATCTTGATCGACGGGTAGGTCTTGAGCAGCGGCACCACCTCCCGGCGGATCGCCAGGAAATGCGAAGGGTCGCGAAACATTTCACTGACCGGGATCGTCAGCAATTGCAGCAGTTGCATGAACGCCGTCGGGTCGTGCAGGACCTTTTCCTGCAACGCCGAGATGGTGTTGCACTCGAACTGGCTCAAAGCGTGCGCCACCCGACGCTTGATCGATGCGCCGGAGTAATCGCGAAAATCGTAGCTGTACTTGAGGTAGATCGCCTCGATCAACAAGCGCAATTCGATTTCGCTGCTTAGCTCCCCTGAAAAATTGCGCTCCACTTAAATGCGTTCCATCTTCGGTAACCACACGCGAATCAGCGAGAACAGGCGGTCCAGGTCGATGGGCTTGGCCAGGTAATCGTTGGCGCCGGCCTGCAGGCAGCGCTCCTGATCGTCCTTCATGGCCTTGGCCGTCACCGCGATGATCGGCAACTTGCGCCAGCGCGGCTCCTTGCGGATCAAGGTAGTGGCTTCAAAGCCATCCATCTCCGGCATCATCACGTCCATCAACACCAGATCGATGTCTTCAAATTCATTCAATCGCTCGATCGCTTCACGACCATTGCGGCCGATGACCACGACGGCGCCCTTTTGCTCCAGTGCGCTGGTGAGGGCAAAGATGTTGCGCACATCGTCGTCCACCAGCAATACCTTGCGCCCCTCGAATACCTTGTCACGGCTGCGGGCGGTCTTGAGCATCTTCTGCCGGTCATGGGACAACCGCGATTCGACTTTGTGCAGAAAAAGTGTCACCTCGTCCAGCAGGCGCTCGGGTGAACGCGCGCCCTTGATGATGATCGAGCGCGAATACTTGCGCAGTTCCGCCTCTTCGTCCCGGGTCAGGTTGCGCCCGGTATAGACAATGACCGGCGGGAACGAGCAGATGTCCTCGGTGGACATGCGCTTGAGCAGGTCATTGCCGAGCATGTCCGGCAGCTTGAGGTCGATGATCATGCAATCGAACACGGTGGTGCGCAGCAGGGCCAGGGCATCCTGCGCCAGGCCGACGGCGGTGATTTCGATGTCTTCATCGCCGATCAGCAAGGAAATACTGTCGCGTTGCAGATCATCGTCTTCGACCAGCAACACGCGCTTGACCTTCTGGGTCAGCTTGGCTTCCAGGCGCGCGAACACTTCCTTGAGTTCTTCGCGGGTGGTCGGCTTGACCGCATAACCGATGGCCCCCATGTGCATCGCCGCTTCGACCCGGTCTTCAACCGAAATCACATGCACCGGAATATGCCGGGTTTCGGCATGTTCCTTCAGGCGTTGCAGCACGGTCAGCCCGGAGTGATCCGGCAGGCGCATGTCCAGCAGGATGGCGTCCGGCACGAATTGCCTGGCCAGGTCGTAGCCTTCGTCGGCGCCGTGGGCCACCAGGCACTGGTAACCCAGTTCATGGGCGAGGTCATAGAGGATGTGCGCAAAGTTCGGCTCGTCCTCCACCACCAGGATACAGCGCGCATCGAAGGGTGCCTTGAGACGGTCATCGGCGAAACGCGCGATCTCCTGGACCAACTCAGGCGCTGTCACGACAGGCGCAATCCGGTTGGGTGCAAGGGCCGGTAAGCCGCGCAACGGCTCGACGGGATCCATGCCTGGCTCGGCGTATTGCAGCGGCAGGATAAGGCTGAACGCACTGCCCTGCCCCGGCGTGCTGGCGACGTTGATCGAGCCGCCGAGCAGCGCGGCCAGGTCGCGGGAAATCGACAGGCCCAGGCCCGTCCCGCCGTAACGACGATTGGTGGTGCCATCGGCCTGGCGAAAGGCTTCGAAAATGCTTTCCTGTTGATCCTCGGCAATGCCGATCCCCGAATCGCTGACGATAAAGGCAATGCCGTGATCCGGCGCCGAAGTCACGGTCAGGCTGACACGGCCTTGCTCGGTGAACTTCACGGCGTTGGAGAGCAGATTCTTGATGATCTGCTCCACGCGCTGGCGGTCGGTATACATCATCGATGGCGCACCGTCCTGCAACTCGACCTGAAAATCCAGTTGCTTGTCCGCCGCCAGGGGCTGGAACATCCCCCGCAAGCCATCCACCAGGCGCGCAACGCTGGTGTTTTCCGGACGTATTTCGAGTTTGCCGGCTTCGACCTTGGAAATGTCGAGAATGTCGTTGATCAGATTGAGCAAATCATTGCCGGCCGAGTAGATCGATTCGGCGAACTTGACCTGCTCGGCACTCAGGTTTTCCTGCTGGTTTTCCGCCAACAGCTTGGCCAGGATCAGCGAACTGTTCAACGGCGTGCGCAGTTCGTGGGACATGTTGGCGAGGAATTCGGACTTGTACTTGCTCGAACGCTGCAGTTCTACGGCGCGCTCTTCGAGCTGGGCCTGGGCTTGATTGAGCTCGGTATTCTTCAGGTCCATGGCGTCACGTTGTTCGGCCAGCACCTGCGCCTGTTCGGCAAGTTGTTCGTTGGTCTGTTCCAGCTCGACCTGCTGGGTCTCCAGATGCGCCTGGGATTCCTTGAGAATCCGCGACTGCTCTTCCAGTTCTTCGTTGGCAGTCTTGAGCTCTTCCTGCTGGACCTGCAGCTCTTCGTTGAGTTGCTGGGTCTCGGCCAATACCTCCTGCAGGCGCTGGCGATAACGCGCGGCCTCGATGGAAGTACCGATATTGCCGGCGATGAGCTCCAGCAGGTCGATGTCACGGTCGGTCAGCGGGCGCAGGAAGCCCAGTTCGATGACGCCGTTGATGCGGTCGTCGTCGCTGGTCGGCACCACCAGCACACTGTGCGGCAATCCTTCGCCAAGGCCGGAACTGACCTTGAAATAGTCGCTTGGCACAGCGTCCAGACGAATCAGCCGGCCCTGTTGCGCCACCTGGCCGACAATCCCTTCGTCGCTGTAGATCTGCTGCTCTCGCGCCTGCTGTTCCCGGGACAAACCATAGGACGCCACGCGGCGCAGGCCACCGTGTTCTTCGCGCACATAAATGGCCGCCACGGCACTGCCCAGGTACTGCGCGCAGAATTGCAGGATGTTTCGCCCCAGCAAGTTCAGCGACAGCTGGCCCAGCACTTGCTCGGCCAGCTGGGTCTGACCGTTGCGCAGCCAGGCCTGTTGTTCCAGCCGCAGGGCACTGGCCTGTTGCGCCGCCAGGGTCGCTGCATAGCTTTGCGACAGGTTGAGCAAGTCGCGGCGACCGATGTACGCCAGCAATGCGCTGATCCCGGCAATGAACAGCAGATAAAGCGTGATACTCCAGATCGTGGTGCGGCGCACTTCCTCGTTGCGCGTAGCGCGCAGCTGTTGCTCCATGTCGATCACGTCTTCGTACTGCTTGCGGATCTCATCGGTCAGGCGCTTGCCTTTGCCGGCCTTGACCGCCCCGCGGTAGTCACCGTTGACGCGCTGCAGTTCGATCATGGATTGCGCGTAACTGCCCCACTCCCGCTGCAAGGACTCCAGCCTGTGCAAGCGGTCAGTCTGGACCGGGTTGTCGGCAGTCAGCTCAAGCAAGGTCCTGAGCACGACCTCGATGCGCGGCTTGGCCGTTTCATAGGGTTCGAGAAACTTTTCATCGCTGGTGAGCAGGAAACCGCGCATGCCGGTTTCCAGGTCGACCGTCAGCTTGACCGCCTCATTGGCGTTATTGATCACTCGGTCGGTGTGCTCGACCCACTGGATCGTCGACAGCAGATAAGTGATCAGCGACACGAAGAAAACCGCACTGATGGCGCCGACGCCAAGCGGCAGGCTGATGTTGCGGCTCAGGAGCTTACGAAATCGCTGCTCGTCAACCGAAGACTCAGAGGTCATAGTTAAGCCTTGTTGAACGGATGAAAACCAAGGAGTTTGCCCCAAAACTGACGTAATGATCGAATTTTCTTCCGACTTTTGCCGCAAAGTGCACATTCATCTGCAGTCGCGCCAACGCAGCGGTTATCCTTCGCACTCACGCGTGCCGCATTCTTTTTATAGCGTATCGGGAACTTGTCGGGACGCGACACTTACTCATGCAATAGAGCCGGCGATTTCGATCGGCCGAAAAGCCCATCCACCCTTCTGAGACCGCCATCATGAACGCCAACGCTCCCACTATCCTTGTCGTCGAAGACGATGCCATCGTGCGCATGTTGATTGTCGACGTGTTGGAGGAGCTGGAGTTCAAAGTCCTTGAGGCCGATGGCAGCGAACAGGCGCTGGAAATTATCAAGGACTCGAACCAGCACATTGACCTGATGATGACCGATGTCGGCCTGCCGGTCATGGACGGCCGCGAGCTGGCCAAAGAAGCGCGCAACGTGCGCCCCACTCTGCCTATCCTGTTCGCCAGTGGGTATGCCGAAAGCATCGAAGTGCCCGAAGGGATGCAAGTGATCGGCAAACCGTTCTCCATCGATCAGTTGCGCGACAAGGTCAAAGACATCCTCCAAAATACCTGACCTCGGCCGGACTTGATTGCCGGCTCCCTTTATCTCCTCAAGCTTTGTGCCCGTTGCAAGGAATCCCCGTTCATGAGTCAGCCCCGCGCAACCAACGTCCTGGTCATTGGTTACGTCTGGCCCGAGCCCCGCTCTTCGGCGGCCGGCGGGCATATGATGCAAATCCTCGAAAGTTTCCTGCAGCAAGGCTGGCACGTCACCTTCAGCAGTCCGGCCCGCAGCGGCGAGCATAAAGCCGACCTGACGGCAATGGGCATCCGTGAAGTACCGATCGAGCTGAACAACAGCAGTTTCGACCGGTTCATCAGCGAATTGGCCCCGGATATCGTGCTGTTCGATCGCTTCATGATGGAAGAACAGTTCGGTTGGCGAGTGGAACAACACTGCCCCGATGCACTGCGGGTACTCGAGACCTCCGACCTGCAGAGCCTGCGCGACGCGCGGCATCAGCGACTGAAGAAGCGCTTGAAGGCCAGTGACGACAACAATGACTTCAACGATCTGTTCGCGCCAGCGTTGCGCGAGGAGTTCGAGTTCATGGCCGAGACCGACCTGGCCCAGCGGGAAATCGCCGCGATCTATCGTTGCGACTTGAACCTGATGATTTCCGAGGTGGAGATCGAGTTACTGGTCGAACACTTCAAGCTACCGCGCAGCCTCCTGCATTGGTGCCCGCTGATGGTGGACTTGCCCACCCATGCGCCTGTGCCGTTCGAAGACCGGGCGCACTTTCTGCACATCGGCAATTTTCGCCATGCCCCCAACTGGGATGCAGTGCTCTGGCTCAAAACCACTATCTGGCCAATGATTCGCCAGCAGCTACCTGCGGCTCAACTGCACATCTACGGCGCCTACACACCGCCCAAGGCCACCGCGCTGCACAACGCGGCACAGGGTTTTCATGTAATGAACTGGGCTGAGGACGCCTTGCAAGTGATGTCGGCGGCACGGGTGTGCATGGCACCGTTGCGCTTTGGCGCGGGCATCAAAGGCAAGATTGTCGATGCCATGCTCTGTGGCACGCCGAACGTCACCACGCCCGTCGGTGCAGAAGCCATGCACGCAGACGAGCCATGGCCAGGGGCGATCACCCGCACAGCCAGGTCCTTTGCCGACTGTGCCGTGCAGCTTTACCAGGACAAGGCCCAGTGGCTCGATGCCCAGGCCCGGGGGCTGGACCTGCTGGCGAGCCGCTATCAGCCACATGACCATGGTCCGGCACTGATAGCTCGGCTCGAGGAGTGCCGCCGACACCTGGTTGCCATCAGGAGAGACAACTTTACCGGCAGCATGCTGCGCCATCATCAACACAAAAGTACCCGATACATGGCGCAATGGATCGAAGCCAAGCATCGCCACGGGGCAGATAGCTGACAAGACAATCGACAAGCGCAGCAACTGGCATATTCGCTCGCGAAAGAGGCATGATCGACCTGCGATAACAATAAAAGCGTCCCGACATGAGCCGAGCTACCCGCGTTACCGATCCTTCCTATGAACTGATGGACGACCATGACGGGTTGTCCATCATCTATCGCCAGCACGGATTCCCCTGCCCCCTGGTGCGCTGGCATTTTCACAAGGAGTACGAGCTGCACTTGATCGTCGCCAGTTCGGGCAAGGTGTTCATTGGCGACTATATCGGCAACTTCCATCCGCAAACCCTGTTCCTGACCGGCCCTAACTTGCCCCACAACTGGATCAGCCAGGTGGCGGAGGATGAAGTGGTGCCCAAGCGCGACATGCTGGTCAACTTCACGGACGAATTGTTCGACAGCGGCTATCAGGTGTTTGCCGAGCTCAAGACCCTGGCACCGCTGCTCGAGCGCGCGCAGTACGGCATCGAGTTTCGCTGCAAGCACACCATCGGCAAGGCAATGGAGCTGATGCAGCGCATCGCCGACACCCAGGGCGTGACCCGCCTTGGGCATTTTTTCATCCTGCTTGAGTTGCTGGGGGCTTGCGACGATTACCAGTTGCTGTCCGGCGCGACCACGCCACAACTGGCCGACGAGCACAGCATCGACCGCACCAACCGCGCGGTGGACTACATCTTTGCCCACTACGCCCGCGAGTTGCCGCTGGAGGAAGTCGCCGGGCACCTGGGCATGAAACCGACCTACTTCAGCCGCGTGTTCAAGCAGGCCACCGGGCGCTGCTTCATCGAGTTCGTCAATCGCCTGCGCATCAGCAAATCCTGTGAGCTGCTGGCCGACGGCGACAAACCGGTGACCGAGGTCTGCTTCGAATCGGGCTTCAACAATATTTCCAACTTCAACCGGCGTTTTCAGCAGCTGAAGGGCATGACTCCGTCGCATTACCGGCGGTTGGTGGTGCAGCGGCTGACCGAGCAGAACCTGGGCTGACACCCGGGATTCCCTCAGGTGCTGCATTTCACCTCAACGACCTGTACGAATCCCAGTGCTGAAAGCCCTTCCTTGCGTCTACACCCCTAAGGCCGAGTGCAAAATAGTATCAATCCAAGTGCGATGGATGATTTGTCTCGCCCGCCATTCAAGGCTGTAATCGCTGCACATTCTTCCAGCCCTCGGAAGACACAAAAACAATAACTGTCCTTCTGTCGCCCACCCGGCGCAGAAAAGGAGTGCACGATGCAACCTTCGGTAAAAGCCCTGCTTGCCCTCACCTGCCTGACCCTCAGCAGCGTCAGTGTTGGCGCCCAGACCCTGACCATCGCCACCGTCAATAACAGCGACATGATTCGCATGCAAAAACTCTCGAAAACCTTCGAGGCCGAGCATCCGCAGATCAAACTCAATTGGGTGGTGCTCGAGGAAAACGTCCTGCGTCAGCGCCTGACCACCGACATCGCCACGCAAGGCGGGCAGTTCGACGTGCTGACCATCGGCATGTACGAAGCCGCACTGTGGGGCGCCAAGGGTTGGCTGGAGCCGATGAAGGACTTGCCCGCCACTTACGCACTCGACGACGTGTTCCCGGCGGTGCGTGAAGGCTTGTCGGTGAAGGGCTCGCTGTATGCCCTGCCGTTCTACGCCGAAAGCTCGATCACCTATTACCGCACCGACCTGTTCAAGGACGCCGGCCTGACCATGCCCGAGCGCCCGACCTGGACCCAGATCGCCGAGTTCGCCGACAAACTCACCAACAAGGATAAAGAACAGTACGGCATCTGCCTGCGGGGCAAGGCAGGCTGGGGCGAAAACATGGCGTTGATCACCACCGTCGCCAACGCCTATGGCGCCCGCTGGTTCAATGAGCAGTGGCAGCCTGAATTCACCGGACCGGAGTGGAAAAACGCGCTGAACTTCTATGTCGAGACCATGAAGAAGTCTGGCCCGCCGGGCGCCTCGAGCAACGGCTTCAACGAAAACCTGGCGCTGTTCAACAGCGGCAAGTGCGCGATCTGGGTTGATGCCAGCGTCGCCGGCTCGTTCGTCACCGACAAGACCCAGAGCAAGGTCAGCGACCACGTCGGTTTCACCTATGCGCCCCATGAGGTCACCGACAAAGGCTCGGCCTGGTTGTACTCCTGGGCATTGGCGATCCCGACCAGCTCCAAGGCCAAGGAGGCGGCGAAAACCTTCAGTGCCTGGGCCACGTCCAGGGAATACAGCGCCCTGGTCGCGGAAAAAGACGGCATCGCCAACGTGCCGCCAGGCACCCGGGCCTCCACTTACAGCGAGGCCTACATGAACGCCGCGCCGTTTGCCAAGGTCACGCTGGAATCGCTCAAGGCGGCGGACCCGAGCAAGCCGACGCTCAAACCGGTGCCTTACATCGGCATCCAGTTGGTGACCATCCCGGAGTTCCAGGGCATTGGCACCCAGGTCGGCAAAGCCTTCTCGGCGGCGCTGATCGGCCAGACCACGGTTGACCAGGCGCTGGCAGCGGCCCAGCAAACCACTGAACGCGAGATGAAGCGCGCCGGGTATCCCAAATAACCCCGTATTCAATGTGGGAGCGGGCTTGCTCGCGAAAGCGGAGTTTCAGTCGCAGGAGATGTAGCGGATGTACCGGCCTCTTCGCGAGCAAGCTCCCACCGTTGATCTTCATATGCCTGTCATTAATCGGTTGTGATCACCATGAATACATCTACTGCCAAAGCTCACATGGACATCCCCCAACCGCAGCGCAAAAGCCGGTTGAGCAACCCAGGCTGGTTCCTGGTCAGCCCTTCGGTAGCGTTGCTGCTGTTGTGGATGATCGTGCCGCTGGGCATGACCCTGTACTTTTCGCTGATTCGCTACAACCTGCTCAATCCGGGTGAAAACGAATTCGTCGGGCTGGAAAACTTCACCTACTTCCTGACCGATTCGGGTTTCATGCCCGGTGCCACCAACACGCTGTTGCTGGTGGGCAGTGTGCTGCTGATCAGTGTGGTATTTGGCGTATTGATCAGTGCGCTGCTGGAGGCCAGCGAGTTTCTCGGTCGCGGCATGGTCAGGGTCATGCTGATCTCGCCGTTCTTCATCATGCCCACGGTCGGCGCACTGATCTGGAAGAACCTGATTTTCCATCCGGTGTCGGGGATTCTCGCCTTCGTCTGGAAGCTGTTTGGCGCGCAGCCAGTGGACTGGCTGGCGCACTACCCGCTGCTGTCGATCATCATCATTGTCTCCTGGCAATGGTTGCCCTTCGCGATCCTGATCCTGATGACGGCGATGCAGTCCCTGGACCAGGAGCAGAAGGAAGCCGCACGCCTCGATGGCGCCGGGCCCATCGCGATCTTCTGGCACCTGACCCTGCCGCACCTGGCGCGACCGATTGCGGTGGTGGTGATGATCGAAACCATCTTCCTGCTCTCGGTGTTCGCCGAAATCTTCACCACCACCAACGGCGGCCCCGGCTACGCCTCGACCAACCTCGCCTACCTGATCTACAACCAGGCGCTGGTGCAGTTCGACGTTGGCATGGCGTCCGCGGGCGGCTTGATTGCGGTAGTGATCGCCAACATCGCGGCCATCGTGCTGGTGCGCATGATCGGCAAAAACCTGACTGACAAAGCCTGAGGCCCGCGCCATGCCCCTTCAACAATCCCGTCGCCTGCAAAGCCTGCTGCTGGGCACCCTGGCCTGGGCCATCGCGATCCTGATCTTCTTCCCGATTTTCTGGATGGTGCTGACCAGTTTCAAAACCGAAATCGATGCCTTCGCCACACCACCACAGTTCATCTTCGCCCCGACGCTGGAGAACTACCTGCATATCAATGAGCGCAGCGACTACTTCAGTTTCGCCTGGAACTCGGTGGTGATTTCCTTCAGCGCCACGGCCCTGTGCCTGCTGATCGCGGTGCCCGCAGCCTACTCCATGGCTTTCTACGAAACCCAGCGCACCAAGGGCACGCTGCTGTGGATGCTCTCCACCAAGATGCTGCCGCCGGTGGGGGTGCTGATGCCGATCTACCTGCTGGCCAAGAGCTTCGGCCTGCTCGATACACGGATCGCGTTGATCGTCATCTACACCCTGATCAACCTGCCGATCGTGGTCTGGATGGTTTACACCTACTTCAAGGACATTCCCAAGGACATCCTCGAAGCTGCCCGCCTGGATGGCGCCACCTTGTGGCAGGAGATGGTCCGGGTGCTGCTGCCGATCGCCAAGGGCGGCCTGGCCTCGACCGTGCTGCTGTCGCTGATCCTGTGCTGGAACGAGGCGTTCTGGTCACTGAACCTGACCTCATCCAACGCCGCGCCACTGACCGCATTGATCGCCTCGTACTCAAGCCCTGAGGGGTTGTTCTGGGCCAAGTTGTCGGCGGTGTCGACCCTGGCCTGCGCGCCGATCCTGATCTTCGGCTGGATCAGCCAGAAACAACTGGTGCGCGGCCTGTCGTTTGGCGCCGTGAAATAACGCGATTGGCCGGCCCCTACAGAAAAACGGATTCAACCTGAAAATTTAACCGGAGGCCCATGATCATGGCCAACCTGAAAATCAAGAATCTGCAAAAAGGCTTCGAAGGCTTCTCCATCATCAAGGGCATCGACCTGCAAGTGAACGACAGGGAGTTCGTGGTGTTTGTCGGCCCATCGGGATGCGGAAAATCCACCCTGCTGCGTCTGATCGCGGGGCTGGAGGAAGTCAGCGGCGGCACCCTCGAACTCGACGGCCGCGACATCACCGAAGTCAGTCCGGCCAAGCGCGACCTGGCGATGGTGTTCCAGACCTACGCCCTGTACCCGCACATGAGCGTGCGCAAGAACATGTCGTTTGCCCTCGACCTGGCCGGGGTGCCGAAAGCCGAGGTCGAGAAAAAAGTCGGCGAAGCGGCGCGTATCCTTGAACTCGGCCCCATGCTCGATCGCAAGCCCAAGCAGCTGTCCGGCGGCCAGCGCCAGCGGGTAGCGATTGGCCGGGCGATCGTGCGCAATCCCAAGATCTTCCTGTTCGACGAACCGTTGTCCAACCTCGACGCCGCACTGCGGGTACAGATGCGTCTTGAGTTGCTGCGCCTGCACAAAGAGCTGCAAGCGACGATGATCTACGTGACCCATGACCAGGTCGAGGCGATGACCATGGCCGACAAGGTCGTCGTGCTCAATGGCGGCAAAATCGAGCAGGTCGGTTCACCGCTGGACCTCTATCACCAACCGGCCAACCTGTTTGTCGCAGGCTTTCTCGGCACACCGAAAATGGGCTTTCTCAAAGGCCAGGTCAACCGGATCGACGGCCAGGGCTGCGAAGTGCAGCTGGACGCCGGCACCCGCATCAGCCTGCCGCTGAGCGGCGCCAACCTGAGCGTCGGCGGCGCCGTCACCCTGGGTATTCGCCCGGAACATCTGGAGCTGGCCACACCTGGCGACTGCACGCTGCAAGTCACCGCCGACGTCAGCGAACGCCTGGGCAGCGACACTTTCTGCCATGTGCGGACCGCGTCCGGCGAAGCCTTGACGATGCGTGTTCGCGGCGACCTGGCCAGCCGCTACGGCGAGACCCTGAGCCTGCACCTGGACGCCAATCACTGCCATTTATTCGATGCCGACGGCGTGGCACTTGCCCGCCCGTTGCGCGTCGCTGCCTGATTCAGAGAGCCTGCGATGAAACTCGATAAACACAGCCTGCACCACCTCGCACCCGAGGTTACCGTGCCCGCCTACGCCCTGAGCGACACCCGCCAGGGCATCGCGCACATTGGCGTCGGCGGTTTCCACCGCGCCCACCAGGCGTATTACACCGATGCGTTGATGAACAAGGGCGAAGGCCTGGACTGGGCCATTTGTGGCGTCGGCTTGCGCGGCGAAGATCGCCGCGCCCGGGATGATCTGCGAGCGCAGGACTACCTGTTCACCCTGTTCGAGCTCGGTGACAGCGAGGACACCCAAGTGCGCGTCATCGGTGCCATCCGCGACATGCTGCTGGCCGAAGACGATGCCCAGGCGCTGATCGACAAACTCGCCAGCCCCGGGATCCGCATCGTTTCGCTGACCATCACCGAGGGTGGTTACTGCATCGATGACAGCAACGGCGAGTTCATGGCCCACCTGCCGCAAGTCCAGCACGATCTGGCGAACCCCAACGTACCGAAAACCGTGTTCGGTTTCCTCTGCGCCGCCCTGGCCAAACGCCGCGCGGCAGGCACGCCGGCGTTCACCTTGATGTCCTGCGATAACCTGCCACACAACGGCGCGGTGACCCGCAAGGCCCTGCTGGCGTTCGCCGCCCTGCGCGATGTCGACCTGCGGGACTGGATCGAGCGCAATGTGAGCTTCCCCAATGCCATGGTCGACCGCATCACGCCAATGACCAGCACCGAACATCGCCTGCAACTGGC
Source organism: Pseudomonas serbica (assembly GCF_028823535.1). GTDB lineage: Bacteria > Pseudomonadota > Gammaproteobacteria > Pseudomonadales > Pseudomonadaceae > Aquipseudomonas > Aquipseudomonas serbica. The sequence goes on from NZ_JAQIYM010000020.1 coordinate 18,310, forward strand.
TGACAGGCATGGCGTGGACGATGCCTGGCCAGTGGTGTGCGAACCGTTCGTGCAGTGGGTGCTGGAGGACAAGTTCGTCAATGGCCGCCCGGCCTGGGAAAAGGTCGGCGTGCAGTTCACCGACGACGTCACGCCTTATGAAGAGATGAAGATCAAACTGCTCAATGGCAGTCACCTGGCCCTGACTTATCTCGGTGTTCTCAAGGGTTACCGCTTCGTCCACGAAACCATGAACGACCCGCTGTTTGTGCGCTACATGCGCGCCTACATGGACCTGGACGTGACACCGCAGCTCTCGCCGGTGCCCGGAATCGACCTGACCGAGTACAAAAACACCCTGGTGGCGCGCTTTTCCAACCAGGCGATTGCCGACCAACTGGAGCGCGTGTGCTCGGACGGTTCGTCGAAGTTTCCCAAATTCACCGTACCGACCATTAACCGCCTGCTCGCCGATGGCCGGGACACCCGGCGAGCGGCGCTGGTGGTGGCAGCGTGGGCCTTGTATCTGAAGGGTGTGGATGAGAATGGCGATACCTATGCCATTGCGGATCCGCGGGCGGCGTTCTGTCAGGCGCTGGTGGCGGATGATGGGTTGCTGACCCAGCGGTTGCTGGGGGTTGAGGAGATTTTTGGCACGGCGATTCCTCGCTCAGCGGAATTTGTCGCGGCGTTTGAGTGGTGTTGCAACAGTTTGCGCGAGGATGGGGTATCGCGGACTTTGGAGCGGATCCTGGCTTGAGTTCAGCGGTGAACTGACTGCCGTCATCGCGAGCAGGCTCGCTCCCACATTGGCTCCTGTGGTTTGGGTCATTTGTGTGCGCGCAAGATCGCCTGTGGGAGCGAGCCGCTCGCGATCGGGATCACTGATATCTACCTGACGATCCAAGGATCTGCCATGGCAAACCAACGATTATTCCTCGGTATCGACTGCGGCACCCAGGGCACCAAGGCCATCATCCTCGATGCGCACAGCGGCCAGGTGCTGGGCCAGGGTGCCGCCGCGCACAAGCTCATCAGCGGCGCCAACGGCCGCCGGGAACAAGACACCGCGCAATGGCTGGGTGCGCTCACCCTCGCCACCCGTCGTGCGTTGCTGGCGGCGGACATCGACGGCCAGGACATCCTCGGCCTTGGCGTTTCGGCCCAGCAACATGGCCTGGTCCTGCTCGACGATCAAGGCCAGGTCCTGCGCCCGGCCAAGCTCTGGTGCGACACCGAAACCACCGCGCAGAACGATCGCCTGCTCAATCATCTGGGCGGAGAAAAAGGTTCGCTGGAACGCCTCGGCGTGGTGATTGCGCCGGGCTACACGGTTTCAAAGCTGCTCTGGACGAAAGAACAGCACCCCGATCTGTTTGCCCGAATCGCGCACATCCTGCTGCCCCACGACTACCTTAACTTCTGGCTCACCGGCCGCCATTGCAGCGAGTATGGCGACGCCTCGGGCACCGGCTATTTCAATGTGCGCACCCGTCGGTGGGATGTGCAGTTGCTGTGTGACATCGACCCTACCGGGCGTCTGCAAGCGGCGTTGCCGGAACTGATCGATGCCCATCAAGCGGTCGGCACGCTGCTGCCGGGCATCGCCAAACACCTGGGCATCAACCCGCAGGCACTGGTGTCCAGCGGCGGTGGCGACAACATGATGGGCGCCATCGGCACCGGCAACATCAAGCCTGGGGCGATCACCATGAGCCTCGGCTCGTCCGGCACGGTGTACGCTTTCGCCGAGCAACCGAAGGTCAGCGCGGATGCAGCTGTCGCTACGTTTTGTTCCTCCAGCGGCGGTTGGCTGCCGTTGATCTGCACCATGAACCTGACCAATGCAACAGCGGTTATCCGCGAGCTGCTCGCACTGGATATCGACGATTTCAACGCTCTCGTTGCCCAGGCTCCCATCGGTGCCGAAGGCGTGAGCATGCTGCCGTTCCTCAACGGCGAACGTGTGCCCGCCCTGCCCCACGCCACTGCAAGCCTGCTGGGACTGACCATGGACAACCTGACCCGGGCCAACCTGTGTCGCGCCGTTGTCGAGGGCACGACCTTCGGATTGCGCTACGGGCTGGACCTGCTGCACCACAATGGCTTACAAAGCCTGCGCATTTGCCTGATCGGTGGCGGGTCGAAAAGTGCGGCGTGGCGGCAGATCGTCGCCGACACCATGAACATGAAAGTCGTCTGCCCCGAGCAGAGTGAAGCCGCAGCCCTTGGCGCGGCGATTCAGGCGGCGTGGTGCAAGTCCTGGGCAAACGGGCATGAGGACAGCCTGGCGGATCTGTGCGAACGCTGTGTGAAGCTCGATTCGGCCAGTGAAACCTGGCCGATCGCAGAAAACGTGGCGGCCACGCGGTTGGCCTATGAACGCTATCAACGGCATGTCGCAACCCTTTAAAGAGCGATCAACTATGTATTTGGTATGTGGCGAAGCGCTGTTCGATTTCTTCAGTGAAAGCGACGTCAGCGGCCTGGCTTCAAAAGTGAATTTCAAGGCAATTGCCGGCGGTTCGCCATTCAACGTGGCAGTGGGTTTGCGCCGATTGGGCGTGGAGGCCGCGTTGTTTGCCGGGTTGTCCACCGACTACCTCGGCCGCCGCTTGCTCCAGGTACTGGAGGACGAAGGGGTATGCATAGACTATCTGGTGGATTTTGCCGCACCGACCACCCTGGCGATGGTCGCGCTGGGGGCCAATGGCTCGCCGCACTACAGTTTCCGCGGCGAAGGCTGCGCGGATAGACAACTCAAACCCGAGCACTTGCCGCCCTTAGGGCCTGAGGTGCGCGGCCTGCACATTGGTTCGTTTTCGCTAGTGGTGCAACCGATTGCCGACACGTTGCTGGAACTGGTGCGCCGGGAAAGCGGTAAGCGCCTGATCAGCCTTGATCCGAACGTGCGGCTGAACCCCGAGCCGAACATCGAGCTGTGGCGTTCTCGGGTGGCCAACCTGGTCGGACATGCCGACCTGATCAAGGTTAGCGATGAGGATTTGCGCCTTCTGTACCCCGAGCAGGACCCGGAGCAAGTGATTGAGGGATGGTTGCAACACCGCTGTCAGCTGGTGTTCCTGACCCGTGGTGGCGAAGGGGCGACGGTGTTCAGTCGGGTCCACGGTTCGTGGTCGGTGCCGGCCTGTACGGTAGACATCGCCGACACCGTGGGCGCCGGCGATACCTTCCAGGCTGCGCTGATCAGCTGGCTGACCGAGCAGCGGCTGGATTCGATTGAGGGAGTGCGACATTTGAGTCGCCCGCAGATCGACGCTATGGTGAAGTTCGCGGTACAAGCAGCGGCACTGACGTGCGGCAAGACCGGCCCGGACCTACCCTATCGCCACCAACTGGTTTTGCCCTGAATCGAGGGTTCCCACGCTCTGCGTGGGAACCCTCAGTCGTGAAGGTCAAAGGACCGAGAAGTTGTAGCTGAGGATCAACCGCGTCTCATCCACATCCCGGGCGTATTGCGCGTAATTGCTGCGATACGTCGCATTGCGCAACCGCAGGCTGACATCCTTGAACGTCCCGCTCTGCACCACGTATTTGAGCTCGCTGTCTCGCTCCCACTCCTTGCCTTCCTGATCGCTGCCCGGCACCAGAATGTGATCACCATTCACATAGCGGGTCAGGAACGTCAGGCCGTTGAGGCCGATGGCCTTGAAGTCATAGTCGTAACGCAACTGCCATGAGCGCTCCTGCGCCGCAGCGAAGTCGTTGACCTGCACGTAATTGACCAGATATGGATTGCTGCCATCCAGGTAGGGCATCGAGTTGTCGCCGTTCATCCGCTGCCAGCCAGCGCTGAAGGTATGGCCGCTGATGGCGTAAGCGAGCATGGTACTCAGGGCACGGTTGTCGATGGAGCCGGCGCGGGCATCGCCGCTGTCGGCACTCTTGAGCAAGCGCAGGTCGGCCTTGAGTACACCGCCACCCAGCGGTTGATTGGCCAGCAGGCCGAGGAAATGCTGGCGGTAGATGTCTTCCAGTTCGGCGTAGTGATACTGGCCAGTCAGCCGATCGTTGATCTTGTAATCGAAGCCGTACATGTCGAAATGATCGGCAGTGATGTTGCAGGCATAGCGCTTGTTCTTGCAGTGCACGCGGATGTCCTGGGAGTCGGTGGAATCCCGGGCCGTGTACTTGTCCAGGCGCGCGGCCATGAAATTCAGGTCCTTGACTTCCCTGGAGGTAAGCATTGCGCCATTGAACATCGTCGGCAGCAAACGGCCGTCGTTGTACTTGAGCAGCGGCACATCCGGCAGTAATGCCCCGTACTTCAACACGCTCTGCGAGACACGTACCTTGGCGGTCAAGCCGAGCTTGGTGTATTCGTCCGCCGAACCCCGCGGGTTACTGCCGCTGGAGGGCAACAGGCCGCTGTTGCTGCTGTCGGGACTGGAATCGAGCTTGAACCCCGCCATGCCCAAAGCATCGACGCCAAAACCGACTGTGCCTTCGGTGTACCCCGATTGCAGATTGAGAATAAAGCCCTGGGCCGACTCTTCGCGTTTGGACGCGCCCTGCTCGTTGGAGCTGTGCCCGTCACGAAAGTCGCGATTGAAATAAACCGTACGTGATTCGATTTTCGCCGAGGTGTCGTCGATGAAGCCGCTCGCTTGTGCCGAACCGGTAAAACCGGCGCACAGGACCAGGGCGCCGAAGCCGAGTGACTGGCGCGCGCGGATGTTCGTAAAAGGGGGACGCATTAAAAAGCTCCAACAATGCAGCGTTTGCGCCAAGGCGCAATCAGCCATAAATAGCCTTCATCCGGTCAGGTGATAGACCGGGCTGAAGTGAAACGCGGGGTGAACGACAATGATGGCAGAGGGCTTTACCGCACTGCAGACGACTTTAGTCTGAAAAATGACTGTATTTTTCACGCCGAACGGTAGTGGCAATACGACAGGCGGCGTTCATGAGAGTTAACCAATGCTTAATCGCGCAGTCCAACACTCTACTGGACCGCACGCCCTCAGAGTCCTCTGACGCCCAGTGCGGCAGGTTCGACGATACGTCGAGCTCACTTGCGACTGCACTGGAGATTGCCTCATGAACTCGCGCGCCCTGCTCGTTTCAATCGCCCTTGTCTGTGTCCCATCGGCCGGCTTTGCACAGGCCCATGATCCCGCCTCCACGCAAAACTTGCCGTCCTATCACTATGGTATGCCGTTGCATGTGGGTAAAGTGATTGCGCTGACCGAACCTTCCACCCTGGACTGCGAAGTGATTACGGCGACGATGAAGTACATTGACTCACAATCGGGCCAACCTGCAGAAATCGCCTACCGAAAACTTTCTGACGCTTGCAGTTATCAGAACTGATGGAGAAGGATGAATTTGCACCCTGCGGTAGTGGTGGGGAACGCCAGGCGCTGGGCCTGGCGTTTTCCAGACCCGGCGCAAATCGGCAAAAACTCAATCAACAACCTAAAGCGCTTTGCGCATCCCTTGGCTGTGCCCGGGTTCCGTGTAGTGGTTCTGAAGATCGGAACGTAAGACAGCTATCAGTTCGTTGATCTCCCGACAGCCATTGAGTTGTTGGGCGTCGATTCCGGTTTTTAATAGATCGAGTTGATCGGTTTCACCATCGGCAAAGACTTTTACCGTCATGGACAAGTCCGGCGATAGCGTGCATTGGCAGCGTTTTGGTAGAAAACTGCTTTCAATGATGTTGCGAAGTTCCAGGGCAGAAAGAAACATGGCGACCCTCCGTTGTGAGACTGCCAATTAACTATCGACGCTGACTCATATGAAACCCGGTCAGCTTAAGAACAGCTACAGCATAAAACATGCCTTGAATTTCGCTGTGCAGCTCATCGGTAAATCAAGGGCTTATTGTAAGGTCTCGTAAAATCGGTCGTGCAAACTGCAAAAAGGGCGTCCGGCGGCCCTGCAATTTGCACGCAGGGTCGAAGAATTTGCATTGGCCCCTGACGCCGCCGAGAATGGCGGCCAAGCCGATCCAGTATCCGCTCACCCCTCACATTCGCAAGGAGGCATCATGGGTTCATCGACCATCAGTACCACCGTCGGGCTGATTGCTATCACGTTGTCCAGCATCGCCCAGGCAGCAAAACTCGAAGACGTCGCACCCTTTCCGAAACCCGACAGTGGTTTCACCCGCCAGGTCATTCACCTCGCCCCGCAAGCCCGTGAAGACAATTTCCAGGTCGAGATCCTGGCCGGCAAGACCCTGGCTGTCGATTGCAATCGCCAACGCCTGGGCGGCATTCTCGAAGAGAAGAACCTCGAAGGTTGGGGTTATCCGTTCTACCGCCTGGAAAAAGTCATCGGCCCCATGAGCACACTCATGGCCTGCCCCGATGGCAAGAGCACCCAGGATTTCGTACCGGTGGTGGGCGACGGTTTCCTGCTGCGCTACAACAGCAAACTGCCGATCGTGCTCTACGTGCCAAAGGATATTGAGGTGCGCTACCGGATCTGGTCGGCGTCGAACAAGGTCGAGAAAGCCGTCGCGGAATAACCGTTTAACGGATTTGTAGCCTTCGGTTACCCGCCGACAGGTTCTATGCCGGGGTGCCGTATAAAGCGGCGCGCTCGGCGACATGGCGCAAACTGTCGAAATTGATATTGGCACCCGACTCGATAGCCACGAAGGTTTGGCCACGGACATTGTTTTTCGCCACGTACTTCTTGATTCCAGCCACCGCCAATGCACCGGAAGGTTCGGCGATCGAGCGAGTATCGTCATAGATATTCTTGATGGCAGCACACAGTTCGTCGTTGCTGACGGTCAGCACCTCATCGACGCAAAACCGGCACACCTCAAAACCATGGGAGCCGATCTGTGCGACCGCTACCCCATCGGCGAAAGTTCCGACGCTGGCCAGGATGACGCGCTGATCCGCCTCCAGTGCCGCCTGCAAGCAAGCGGAATGTTCCGACTCGACGCCGATGATGCGCACTTGCGGCCGCAGGTATTTGACGTACGCCGCGATGCCGGCGATCAGACCGCCGCCGCCCACCGGTACAAAGATCGCATCCAGCGGGCCCTGGTGCTGACGCAGGATCTCCATGGCCACGGTGCCCTGTCCCGCAATCACATCGGGGTCGTCGAAGGGCGATACAAAGGTCTTCCCGGTTTGTTCCGCCAGATCCAGCGCATAGGCCAGGGCAAAGGGAAAACTCGCGCCGTGCAGCCGCGCATCCGCGCCACGGCTGCGCACCCCGAGCACCTTCAACTCCGGCGTGCTGGCGGGCATCACTATCGTCGCTTCAATGCCCAGTTCACGCGCCGCCAACGCCACGCCCTGGGCGTGATTGCCCGCCGAAGCCGTCACTACGCCTCGCGCCTGTTGATCAGGGCTCAGTTGTACCAGCTTGTTGTAGGCACCACGGATCTTGAACGAAAAAGTCGGTTGCAGATCTTCGCGTTTGAGCAGGATTTGATTGCCCAAGGCCACAGACAGCGCCGGCGAGGGTTGCAAGGGGGTGCGCACCGCCAGTTCATAGACCGGCGCGGCAAGGATTTTCCTGACGTAATGTTCAAGCAGATTTTGTTGGGCGGGCACACAGGTCATGATCGTCTCCTGACATTGATCAGAGCCCTGAGACAGAAAATGAAAACCCGCCTCTTGGGCGGGTTGGGTGCTGCAGTCGTGAGCTAGCCCGCCAAATAAGGAATGGCGGTAATAATGCTTGGCTGGCAGCGCAATACGGTGGAAGTCATGCCTGGAAAATAGCCGGGCGTTGGTGGCAAGTCAATGGTTCGAATCCGCGATAGCCATCGCGAGCCAATCTCGTACACATTTGATCTCGGTCGAATGCGAGCAATGCACTTTACTTCAATCCGACCCTGTACAACCCTCCATCCGCCTCATCGGTCAAGACATACAAATACCCATCCGGCCCCTGCCGCACATCGCGGATACGCTTGTCGAGTTCGCCCAGCAAGCGTTCTTCATGAACCACCTTGTCGCCGTCGAATTTCAGCCGAATCAGCTCCCGGGTGACCAGCGCGCCAATGAACGCGTTGTGTTGCCAGGCCTTGAAGCGATCACCGTCGTAGAATGCCAGGCCGCTCAAACCAGGGGACTTCTCCCAGACATGGTGCGGCCCGACGGTGCCTTCGGCGGTCTTGCCGTTGGCTTCCGGGATCGGCTGGCCCGAGTAATTGATGCCGTGGGTGGCCAACGGCCAACCGTAGTTCTTGCCGCGTTCGATGATGTTGACCTCATCACCGCCCTGTGGCCCGTGTTCGTTTTCCCAGAGCGTGCCGGTCCAGGGGTTGAGCGCCGCGCCTTGCGGGTTACGCACGCCGAAGGCCCATATTTCCGGGCGCACGCCGGCCTGCCCGACGAAGGGGTTGTCGTCGGGCACCTTGCCGTCCGGGTAGATCCTGACGACCTTGCCCTGCAACTTGTCGAGGTCCTGGGCAGTGGGCCGGTCGTTGTTTTCCCCCAGGGTTACGAACAGATAGCCGTCGCGGTCGAAGACAAGCCGCGATCCAAAATGGTTGCCGACCGAGAGTTTGGGCTCCTGGCGGAAAATCACCCGGAAATCCTTCAGCGTCGTCAGGTCCTCGGACAGCCGCCCGCGACCGACCGCGGTACCGGCCTTGCCACCCTGACCACCACCTTCGGCATACGACAGGTAGATCAACCGGTCTTGCCTGAAGTCGGGTGACAGTGCCACATCCAGCAAGCCGCCCTGCCCCTTGGACCAGACCTTGGGCACGCCGTTGAGCGGCGCAGACAATTTGCCTTCGGCCGTTACCACCCGCAGGTTGCCCGGGCGCTCAGTGACCAACATTCCATGGCTGTCCGGTAGAAAAGCCAATGCCCAGGGGTGCTCCAGTCCTGTGGCGATCGGCTTGACCTCAAGGGTGCCCTGTTCGCTTTGCATATCCTGAGTCGCCGCCAGGGCTGGGGCGCTGAAGGCTAACAAGGTGCTGGCACAGAAAGCGGCCAGGAGGGTTTTATGCAACATGCACGATTCCTTTTGTCATGGGATACAGGACAGTTGTCCTGAAATTCAGGGACTGCGCGGCGCTGGATTAGGGATGAACTTCGGCGCGCTGGCGGGGGCCGAGCCCTGTGGATAGCGATTGCCTATGCCGCCATTGTCGAGGGTGGGCGTGCGTGGTACCGGCACAGTGTTCGGTCCGCGAATGGCCGGGGCACTGGGCTGCGTACCCTGCATGCTGTTCGGATTGGCACGGCGGATCGGGCTGTTGTAGGGGTTGTTGTTGGTGCTGCCCGGAAGGTTTTGCGCCACTTGCAACGCGATGCCTGCCTGGGCCGCATGACCGAGTACGCCGCCCAATGCCAGCACGAAAAGGCCAGTTACGTATCGGTTCATGGGCAAGCCTCTCGACGTGTGCGTGATGAATAGAGTCTTCGATAGCACGCTACGCCTGAGGTTCGGATTTGTTAACCCAAACCTTCCACGCAAGATGTAACACGAAGTTGAAGCACGGCCAGGACCGGACCGCAGGCCGCTGAAACTTTTGCGCGAGGTCCAAGGTCACCTGAACATCACTTTCGGGGAAGACCACCATGGCACGGGCAATCTGGAAAGGCGCGATCAGTTTCGGGCTGGTGCATATTCCCGTGGCGCTGGTCTCGGCGACGTCCTCCCAAGGGGTGGATTTCGACTGGCTGGACAGCCGCAGCATGGACCCGGTGGGTTATAAGCGCGTCAACAAGGTGACCGGCAAGGAAGTCACCAAAGAGCACATCGTCAAAGGTGTGCAGTATGAAAAAGGTCGCTATGTGGTGCTCAGTGAAGAAGAGATCCGCTCGGCCCATCCCCTGTCGACCCAGACCATCGATATCTTCGCCTTTGTCGACAGCGAGCAGATCCCGCTGCAGAACATCGACACGCCCTACTACCTGGCGCCGGATAAACGCGGTGGCAAGGTCTATGCCCTGTTGCGCGAAACCCTGACCAAGACCCACAAAGTTGCGCTGGCCCGCGTGGTGCTGCACACCCGCCAGTACCTGGCGGCCGTGATGCCGCTGGAGTCGGCCATGGTCCTTGTAAAACTGCGCTGGCCGGCGGAGGTCCGCAGCCTGGACGAACTGGCACTGGGCCCCGACGTGACCAAGGCCGAGCTGTCCAAGGGCGAACTGGACATGGCCAAGCGCCTGGTGCAGGACATGAGTGTCGATTGGTCGCCGGACGATTACCGGGACGAATTCGAAGACAAGATCATGGCCCTGGTGGACAAGAAAGCCCATGAAGGCAAGATCGAGGATGTTGAAACGGCCACGGGTGAAGAGGAGCGCAAGACTGCTGATGTTATTGATTTGACCGAGTTGCTCAAACGTAGTTTGGGGGGCAAGGCGGCGACCAAGGCGCCTGCCAAGCCTAAGTCGACGACCAAACCGGCCGCGAGGAAGAAAGTCAGCAAGTGATGGGTTGAATGCTCAGACCCCATCGCTGGCACCTACAGGTTTGTGACGATCGCAAGTCCCGTAGGAACTGGCTTGCCAGCGAAGGCGTACTCAGACCAGGACAAAAATCGCCAGCAACCCACCAAAAAACGCCCACTTCTGCAGGTAATACAGCTTGCGATTGCGCTTTTTCAGCGCCTTGCCGTGCAGGCGAACCTTGTAGATCCTGCCGAACAGCCGGTTGATGCCCCCGGTCCTGTCGCCCGCCTCGTTCGGCGCACCGGCAGCCGACATCACGTTGCGGCTGAACCAGCTATTGAACGCGGCCGCCCAGCGGTATTTCATCGGGCGCTCGACATCGCAGAACAGGATGATGCGATTCTGCTCGGTGGTGTTTTGCGCGTAATGAATGAATGTCTCGTCGAATATCACCGCTTCACCATCGCGCCAGTGATAGTTCTCGCCATCGACGTTGATGTAGCAACCGGCGTCATTGGGCGTTTCCAGGCCCAGGTGGTACCGGTAGGAACCGGCATACGGATCGCGATGGCGAACCAGTTTCGAGCCCGGCGGCAGCTCGGCAAACATCGCCGCCTTGATCGAGCCGATACCCTGCACCAGTTCGGTGGTGCGCGGGCAGAGTTTCATGGCCGAGGGGTGACTGTCGCCGTACCACTTCAGGTAAAAACGCTTCCAGCCGGTCTTGAAGAAGGAGTTGAAGCCGACGTCGTCGTAATCGTTGGAGCGCTTGATCTCCCCCGCTTTCAGCAGGTTCTGGCCTTCGGCGCGAATTTCTGCCCAGTGGGTCTGCAGCGGCGTCAGGTCGGGAAAGTCCGCCGGGTTGAGAAACGGCTTGTTGGGGATCTTCGAGAACAGATAAAGGAAGCAATTGATCGGCGCCAGGAACGTCGAGTGGTCGCTCAGTTGGCGCGCCAGCTTGTGGCGTACGCGACCGCGCAGGTGGACATAGGCGATGGAGACTACATAGACAGCAGCAATGATGAGTTTCACGGAAATCGTCACACGTCAGAGGTGAACAAACTGCGCCCCTGGCACTAACGGCCTGTGGAGCTTGTGCAGCGTCTGAAAACCAGTCAGCGGGCCGGGTGACCCGTCCTTGAGCCGATGCCAACGTTTGGCATCAAATGAAAGACGGCATTTTAGCCATCGTCTTTAATCAATTGTTAGCCTGCAAATGTGAAAATCTGTCCGTTGATGCAGACAATGCGTCGGTGCGGCCTTATTGCCCTATCGTTTAAAGAGCCAGACCAGTACAATCGCCGCCAAACTTTACGCGCCCCCCTTGGTTGATGACGGGATGATCCCGGCCTCAGCGCACGTCGACTCGGGCCAAGCGCTCCACATGCTGCTGTCCACTTATTGCCAGATGGATCTTCCGCTTCTGACCGGGATGCATTTCCCGTGATCCGAATGACGGAAACGGGTACTGATTCGGTACTGCCGCAACCCTAGCTACTCTGAATGCTTCGCAGGAAAAACCTTTGATTTCTACAGCTAACATCACGATGCAGTTCGGCGCCAAGCCGCTATTCGAAAACGTGTCGGTCAAATTCGGCGCGGGCAACCGCTACGGCCTGATCGGCGCCAACGGTTGCGGCAAGTCGACCTTCATGAAAATCCTCGGTAGCGACCTTGATCCCTCCGGCGGCCAGGTCATGCTGGAACCGAATGTGCGCCTGGGTAAATTGCGCCAGGACCAGTTCGCCTACGAAGAATTCACCGTAATCGACACCGTGATCATGGGTCACGAAGAGCTGTGGAGGGTCAAGGCCGAACGCGATCGCATCTACTCGCTGCCAGAAATGACCGAAGAAGATGGCATGGCCGTGGCCGAGCTGGAAACCGAATTCGCCGAAATGGACGGTTACACCGCGGAGTCCCGTGCTGGCGAACTGTTGCTCGGCCTGGGTATTGGCATCGAGCAGCATTTCGGCCCGATGAGCGAAGTTTCCCCAGGCTGGAAACTGCGCGTATTGCTGGCCCAGGCGCTGTTTTCCGATCCGGAAGTGCTGCTGCTCGACGAGCCGACCAACCACCTGGATATCAACACCATCCGCTGGCTGGAAAACGTTCTGACCCAGCGTTCCAGCTTGATGATCATCATCTCTCACGACCGTCACTTCCTGAACAGCGTATGCACCCACATGGCTGACCTGGATTACGGCGAGCTGCGCCTGTTCCCGGGCAACTACGATGAGTACATGACCGTGGCGACCCAGTCCCGCGAGCAACTGCTGTCGGACAACGCCAAGAAGAAAGCCCAGATTTCGGAACTGCAGTCTTTCGTCAGCCGCTTCTCGGCCAACGCCTCGAAAGCCAAGCAGGCTACTTCCCGCGCCAAGGCGATCGACAAAATCCAGCTGGCCGAGGTCAAGCCTTCGAGCCGCGTGAGTCCGTTTATCCGTTTCGAGCAAAACAAGAAGCTGCACCGCCAGGCGGTCATCGTCGAGCGCATGGCCAAAGGCTTCGACGGCAAGACGCTGTTCAAGGATTTCAGCTTCCAGGTTGAAGCCGGCGAACGCGTGGCGATCATCGGCCCGAACGGGATCGGCAAGACCACCCTGTTGCGCACCCTGGTCAACGAACTGACCCCGGATGCCGGTAGCGTCAAGTGGACCGACGCCGCTGAGTTGGGCTACTACGCTCAGGATCATGCGCACGACTTCGAAGACGACGTGACCCTGTTCGACTGGATGGGTCAGTGGACCCAGGGCGAGCAGATGATTCGCGGTACCTTGGGCCGCATGCTGTTTTCCAACGACGAGATCCTCAAGTCGGTCAAGGTCATCTCCGGTGGTGAGCAAGGTCGCATGCTGTTCGGCAAGCTGATCCTGCAGAAGCCGAACGTGCTGGTGATGGACGAACCGACCAACCACCTGGACATGGAATCCATCGAGGCACTGAACCTGGCGCTGGAAAACTACCCGGGCACGCTGATCTTCGTCAGCCACGACCGAGAATTCGTGTCGTCCCTGGCTACCCGCATCATCGAGTTGAGCCCGAACGGCGTGACCGACTTCAGCGGCACCTATGACGATTACCTGCGTAGCCAGGGTGTGGTGTTCTAAAAACTGCTATTAGTTTTTAGCTGCAAGCTGCAACTTAAAGCCCTGTCCTTTGTGACGGGGCTTTTTGCATTCCGGCTCATGATTTTCTGTGGTGTCGAGACCATCGCGAGCAGGCTCGCTCCCACATTTGGAACGCTTTCCCCTGTGGGAGCGAGCCTGCTCGCGATGAGGCCTTCAGGAACGAAGAGAATATCCATGCAAATTAGTTAGCCTGCTTCCTTTTATCCCACGGCCACGCCATCATGAAGCTCTCCCACCGCTGCCCGCGAACGAGCCCCCATGTCTGCGCAAGAACAGCCACCGCAAAGCTCCATGGCGATCACCTTGCAGATCGTTTCCATCGTTTTCTATACCTTCGTCGCCTTCCTCTGCATCGGCCTGCCGATTGCGGTGCTGCCGGGGTATGTCCATGAACAATTGGGGTTCAGCGCCGTTGTCGCCGGGCTGACCATTGGCTCGCAATATCTGGCCACCCTCCTCAGCCGGCCCATGGCCGGGCGCATGTCCGACAACATCGGCACCAAGCGCGCAATCATCTATGGCCTGGCGGGGATCGTCTTGAGCGGCGGGCTGACCTTGTTGTCGACCTTGCTGCAAGGCTTCCCATTGATCAGCCTGCTGGTCCTGATCGCCGGACGCTTGTTGTTGGGCATCGCCCAAGGGCTGATCGGAGTCGGCACCATCAGTTGGTGCATGGGCCAGGTAGGCGCCGAACACACCGCGCGCTCGATCTCATGGAACGGCATCGCCTCTTATGGCGCGATTGCCATCGGGGCGCCACTGGGGGTGGTGATGGTCGGTCAACTGGGGTTTGCCAGCCTGGGTATCGCCCTGTCGGCGCTGGCGCTGTTGGCTTTGCTGCTGATTCGCAACAAACCGTCGGTGCCGGTGGTGCGCGGTGAGCGACTGCCGTTCTGGGCGGTGTTCGGGCGGATCGCACCCTTCGGTGCCAGCCTGAGCCTGGCTTCGATCGGCTACGGCACCCTCACCACCTTCATCACGCTTTATTACGTCAATCGTGGCTGGAGCGGCGCTGCGTATTGCCTGACGGTGTTCGGGATGTGCTTCATCCTGGCCCGATTGCTGTTCATTTCCAGCATCAGCCGTTTTGGCGGTTTCACTTGCGCCGTTGCCTGCATGTCCATCGAAACCATTGGCCTGGTGCTGTTGTGGTTGGCGCCTTCGACCGGTTATGCCTTGATCGGTGCCGGCCTGACCGGTTTCGGTTTGTCGCTGGTGTATCCAGCCCTGGGCGTCGAGGCGATCAAGCAGGTGCCCAATTCCAGTCGCGGCGCGGGCCTGAGCGCTTATGCGGTGTTTTTTGACCTGGCGCTGGCAATCGCCGGTCCATTGATGGGCGCGGTGGCGTTGAACCTGGGGTACGCGTGGATCTTCTTCAGTGCGGCGTTGTTGTCGGTGTGTGCGCTGGGCCTGACACTGCTTCTCAAACACCGCGCAATGACCTGACTCCTACAGGGCTGGGTGCGATGTTCATTGATCGGCGGTCTGCATCCCAGCGCGCGTGGGCTTGCCCAAGGTACGAGAGAAGAAGCGCCCGGCTTCGGCGATCAAGTTACGATGAATATCGGCGCGATCGACCCCCTCGGCATCGGTGCACAGGGCCGGCGTGATGACGATCTGTTCGTCATTGCACGGTGCCATGAATACGAAGTGCCCGGCCCCGGCGAGCAGCTTGAAGTCGGGGGCGACGGGCAGCTTGCGCGCAAGGGCCGATGCATTCTTGTCGGGGGCCACCAGCTTGTCGCCATCGCCGCTGTAAAGCAGGACCGGAACATGCACATCGGCCAGGGTATGACGGCCAAACTTCAGGCTCAGCGGCGCCATCAGCAGCAATGCATGGACCCGCGGGTCGGCCACCGGTTGCAAATCATCGCGGTCGACGATCAGTTCACCCTGGGTATTGCAGGCATCATGGTCGTCGGGACGTTCCTGGCAATAACGGCGCAAACGGTCCAGGTCCGGGGTCGCGCCAGACAGTATCAACGCTGTCTCGCCCCCTGCCGAATAACCGATGACCCCAACCTGTTCGGCGTTGACGAAGGGTGCGAGCATGGGATCGCCCAGCGTCGCGGTAATGGCTTCGGAAATCTGGATCGGTCGTCCGTAAAGATTGCTCAAGGTACCCAGACGGCTGTGGTCCCTGGAGTTGTCACCCGGATGAATCACCGCCACCACCACAAACCCCTTGCGAGCCAGCGACGTGGCCAGGTCGTGCAGGGCCAGCGGAGTGCCGGTGTTGCCATGGGACAGCATCAACATCGGAAAGCGGCCGATGGCCACTTTGGTGTCTTCCCCAGCTTCGACGCTGTAGCCCTCAAGCGTGCTGGAGTGTTCCTTTGCGCTCGAGGGATAGAAGGCAATGGCGCGCATCGGTTGCAGATCGAGCGGATCGAGAAAGCTCATTTCATGAAAGCCGACGCTCCAATGCGGATGCGGCGCAGGCGCGGCGTGCACTGAATTCAGGCTGGCGAGCAGACAGATCAGCAATGCTGCACAAAGACGCACCATGGGATGCCCCACCTTGCTACCGGAACGGAGACGTTAAGCCTCGACTGCATAACTCAGGCCAGAATTGCAACAGCAGCTTGCAACAGACAGAAACAAAAAACTCTGTATCTATCACTTGCGTGATCAGAATACAGAGTTTTTTGGGAATTGCCTGCAGCGCTGGCGGGTCTTTATGCAGGCCTTACGCGGCGGCGAACAGTTGCTCGCTGATTTGCGCCTGGGCATCGCTCATGGCTTTGCCGCGTACTTCATCACCGTAGGCAAGACCGTGGGCGCGAACGAATTCGATGTCGGTGATGCCAATGAAACCGAACAGCACCTTCAAGTAATCCTCGTGGGCCACACCAGTTGCCTGACCGGCATGCAGGCCACCGGAAGTCGAGACGATTACAACTTTCTTGCCGCCGCACAGGCCTTCAGGGCCGGCTTCGGTGTAGCGGAATGTCTGGCCGGCAACGGCGATGCGGTCGATCCAGGCTTTCAATTGGGTCGGGATAGTGAAGTTGTACATGGGCGCGGCAATGACCACGGCATCGGCGGCGAGGAACTCAGCCAGGGTCGATGCGCTCAGCTCGGCTTCGTGCTGTTGGGCGGCGTCGCGCAGCTCAGCGGTGGTTCCAGCTGCAACCAGAGTCGTCGAGGAAAAGTGGCTGATGGCGTCGGCAGCCAGGTCGCGGTAAGTCACCACGGCGGACGGCTCAGCGGCTTGCCAGGCTTTGACGACTTCGCCGCTCAACAGACGGGAAGCCGAGTTGTCACCAAGAATGCTCGAATCGATATGCAGCAGTTTCATGTGGGAACTCCAAGTGAGGATCGCCAGAAGCGATCTGATGGAAACAATCCTACAGACGAAACCAATAGCTGATTAGTCTGCAACAATGCGATAGTTTGTCCCACTGATGGAACGATTGAGGGCACACCCATGCAAGACCTGAACGACCTCTATTACTTCGCCAAAGTCGTGGAGGCCGGTGGCTTCGCGGCCGCCGGGCGTTTGCTGGGGATTCCCAAGTCGCGACTGTCACGGCGCATTGCCGAGCTTGAAGAGCGCCTCGGCGCACGGCTCCTGCAACGCACCACGCGCCAGCTGAAACTCACCGCCGTCGGCGAACGTTATCTGCGCCACTGCCAGGCCATGTTGCTGGAAGCGGAAATGGCTGACGAAGCCGTGGCCAGCATGTCCAGCGAGCCTCGGGGGCGTTTGCGGGTTTCTTCCCCGGTCGGCCTGGCCCATGAAATGCTGCCGGGGGTGATCAGCAACTTCCTGGAGAAGTACCCGCAAGTACAGCTGGAGGTGATGCTGGTCAATCGCCGCGTCGACCTGGTGACCGAAGGCGTGGACGTCGCCTTGCGCGTACGCGAGCCGGGCGATGAAGACCCGCTGCTGGTGACCCGCCGTCTGCGTCAGGCGCAAATGCTCATGGTCGCCAGCCCCGCGTTCCTCCAGGGACTGGACATCAATCACCCCGATGACCTGAAAAACCTGCCCGTACTCGGCGCCCTCGAACCCGATCGCCTGGTGCACATTGGCCTGGTCGATCGCCAGGGCAAGAAACACGAACTGGCCCTTGAAGCACGACTGGGTATCGACGACTTCATCGTGCGCAAGACCTGCACCCTCGCCGGCCAGGGTTTTACCATGTTGCCTATGATGTATTGCGAGCAGGAACTGGCCAACGGCTCACTGGTACAGTTACTGCCCGAATGGACGTTGCCCGGGGGCTGGCTGCAGGCCGTCTACCCCCATCGACGCGGGGTGATGCCGGCCGTGCGCGCCTGGCTCGACCATCTGATCGAAACATTCAATGCCTGTGGGGATCGATTGATATGAAGGCAGGACGCATGAGCGAGGCCGACGTGGCGGCTTTTTGCCTGGCATTGCCGGGTGCCCGGGAAGACTACAAATGGGGTGGCGTGCGGGTGTTTTCGATTGCCGGAAACAAGATGTTCGCCTTGCAGAACCTGCGCGGCGATTCGTTGGCGTTCAAGGTCGACAAGGACCTGTTTCTCGGTCACTGCGACCGCCTGGGCATTCATCCGGCGCCTTATCTGGCGCGGGCCCAATGGATCATCATGGCCACGCCCTACCCGCTTGGCGCCGAGGAACTGCAAGGCTTGCTGCGGCGCTCCCATCAGCTTGTAGTCGGTAGACTGCCCAAGCGCACCCAAGTGGGGCTGTTGCTCTGATCAGAACAGGGTGAACAGCTGCGCACCGAGGAACAACCGGTCGATCCAGAACACCTGATGCAGTAGCACGATGATCCAGAACACCAGTTGAAAGGACAGCTTGCGCGTCTTGTGCCGAAACACTTGCTGCGCGAGCAAGGCGCCCGGCCAGCCGCCAGCGAACTCAAGCGCATGCAGGACGTTTTCCGGGATACGCCATTGATCGGCGCGCGCCTTGTGCTTGTCGCGCCAGTACAGCAGGAACGCCAGCACGCTGACAATGCCGTAGGCCGCCAGGGGAATCAACGAAACCCCGTGCAGCCACAACGACATCGAACCGGACAACGGCAGCGCGCACAACATCACGAACACCAGCAGTTTCAGGCGCCGATGGCGGATACCCGCGCCGGTTTGGCGTCCGACGTTGTTGCGCGCGCTGGTTTCGTTCATGGCTTGACGGCGGTCCAGTCGACCCAACCGAACTGCCAGGTCGCGAGGATCAGCAGGCCGAAGGCAATACGGTACCAGGCGAACGCCGCATAGCTGTGGCTGGCGATGAACTTGAGCAAGCCCCTGACCGCGATCATCGCGAAAATGAACGCCGTAACGAAGCCGAGGGCAAACACCGGTAGGTCAGCCGGCACGAACAGGTCGCGGTACTTGTAGCCCGAGTACACCGCCGCGCCGACCATGGTCGGCATGGCCAGGAAAAAGGAAAACTCGGTAGCAGTCTTGCGCGACAGGCCGAACAACAAGCCGCCAATGATCGTCGAGCCGGAGCGCGAGGTGCCTGGAATCATCGCCAGGCACTGGGCCAGGCCAACTTTCAAAGCATCTTTCCAGGTCATGTCATCGACACTTTCGGCATGCACTTCATGCTGACGCTTTTCCGCCCACAACATGATGATCCCGCCCACCACCAATGCCGTGGCCACGGTGATCGGGTTGAACAGGTAGTGGTGAATCAGATCGGCGAAAATCACCCCCAATATCACCGCTGGAAAGAAAGCAATCAGCAGGTTGGCGGTAAAGCGCCGGGCACTGGGCTGCGTCGGCAAGCCGACGACCACGTCGAAGATCTTGCGGCGAAATTCCCAGACCACCGCCAGGATGGCGCCGAGCTGGATAATGATGTTGAACGCCATGGCCCGCTCGCCACCGAAGTCGAGCAAGTCGGCGACAATAATCTGGTGTCCGGTACTGGAAATGGGCAAGAACTCCGTCAGCCCTTCTACAACGCCAAGAATCAAAGCCTGAAAGGCCGTCCAAAGATCCATCAATCCCCCAAAAGGCTATGCGTCGACGCATGCCCCATTCATTTATTTATTGCCGTTTACTGTAATCAGCGTCGTTAAGTCCCGCGTGCGCAAGCCTACGCAAAAAACGTTAAGCGTTTCGTGAAAAATCAGTTGGATTTCAGGTTTTTGCGTGCGGGGACGAAATGCTAGCAGACTGGTTCGATTTGCGCTGCGGCGTCGTTGGTACCGAGGCAAGCCTGTTCGCCATAATCCGGTTACAATCCGCCCCCTCTTCGATTTTCCCAAGGAACCTGCATGTCCGGGCTTGAACTGTTTGCCGCCACCCTCGGCGTCATTGCCGTCTGGTTGACGGTCAAACAGAACCCCTGGTGCTGGCCGATCGGCCTGGTCATGGTGCTGATCTACAGCTGGATCTTTTACGAGGTCAAGCTGTATTCGGACATGTTGCTGCAAGTGATCTATGCCGCTCTGCAGCTTTACGGCTGGTGGCAGTGGACCCGCGCAGGCCAGGCACATCATGGGCGCGAAGTCAGCCGGCTGGAGGCGCCCGCGGTGGCGTTGGGACTGGCTATCGGCGCGCTCGGCAGTCTATTGCTGGGCGCCGCCATGGCGCACTGGACCGACGCTGCGCAACCCTGGCTAGATGCCGCCCTCACGGCCTTCAGCCTGGTGGCGCAATGGTGGATGGCGCAAAAGCGCCTGCAGTGCTGGCCGCTGTGGATCGTCCTTGACTGCGTGTTCGTCGGCCTCTTCCTCTATAAAGGAATGTACCTGACCGCTGCCCTGTATGGCCTGTTCACCTTGCTGGCCATTCAAGGCTGGCGCACATGGCGCAGCGATCCGGTGCTTTGCCCATGAAGGTGTTGGTATTGGCAGGACCTGAATCGAGCGGTAAAAGCTGGATTTCGAACGAGATTCACGCCAACTTCGGCGGCATATTGGTCGGCGAGTACGTCCGGCATTTTATCGAAAAGGAAGCCCGAGTAACCTGCTACGAAGACATCACGCCAATAGCAGTTGGCCAGCTGTCTTGGGAAGATCAGGCCCGGGCCCAACAGCCGCCCCTGTTGATCCTCGATACGCACCTGTTAAGCAATATCCTGTGGAGCCGTACCTTGTTTGGCGCTTGCCCGGTGTGGATCGAGCAGGCACTGCGGGAACGGCACTATGACCTGCATCTGCTGTTAAGCCCGGAAACCGTGGCTTGGCATGACGACGGGCAGCGTTGCCAACCGAACCTGGCAGAGCGCCAGGCGTTTTTCCAGGCCAGCCGCCAGTGGCTTGACCTGCATAAACAGCCTTACCAGCTGGTACAAGGTGACTGGAAACAGCGTAGGGACGCGGCATTCGAAGCTGTAACTCGCTTGCTCAACGCCTGACGGGACGGCCCCGCCCTGCCGAAAATGTCCACTCCTGAAACACCCTTCCCGACGCAAAACCGCGAGCTAAAGCGGTTTGAGCATTTTTACCAGAAATTGTTAAGCCACTGATACAACTTGCCTTAAACGCCCTCAGCAAGCAATGCCGCCAGCAAAGACGGCACTTTTGCGCGTTCCTGTCTCAGTGACTTTACAAAGTGTTTTTCATCACCTCAACAATTAAAGCCAAGCCACTGTTATCAAAAGAAAAACAAAAACCGGCACAGCTTCTGCTCTCTTCCTTCGCAACGCTGATAAGGGCCAGCGTTCCACTTACAGAAGGAATTGCCGCCGTGGGGAAATTTCATAACAACATCCAAAGTCTCCTGCTGGTCGGATGTGCACTGAGCTCAATGGCCTGCCTGCCTGTTCAAGCGGATAACGGCATTATCATCATCAAGCGCGATGTCCAGGTGCGCAATGCAACGATTCCGCCGCTCGTTCCCGATCCCAACCCCACGACTGTCAACGCCAACCCGTCCAGGCAGATCCTCGCTCAAACCAACGAGTTGAGCGACGGTGACTTTGCCGGTGTCGCCAGTGGTGCAGGCATCTCGCGCATGGTCACGCAAAACACCAATAACCTGGGCGGCAACATCAGCACTCAGAACCAGCTTTCCAACCTCCCCGCCGGGCGGTCGGGCAATTCCGGCAGCGGCATTGCCAACATGGTCAACTCCAACGTCCAGCAGGGCCTGGGCGCCCTCAGAATCCTGACGGGAGACCGTTGAGATGAATCGTACGCTGCTGATGATCGCCATGTTTTGCAGTGCTTCGACCTTCGCCCAATCCCCCGTCATCGATAACGCCACCATCGACAATTCGGGCGCGCAGTACCAAGGCAACGTCGGGGTCAACCAGGCGGCCGGCGATTTGCAGCAACAGGCGAACGCCAGGGCCTTCGCCATTGGCCGTGACGCCAGCGCGACCACGGATATTCGCCAACGGTTGCGCACCATTGTCGATCCCAGGATCGATGCCCACGCCAGCATTCAAGGCGACTCCTTCAGCCATGGCAATGGCGCATTGGGCGTCAACCAGAGTGCGGGTGCCAGCAACCAGCAAGCCAATGCGCTGCGCATAAGCACCAGTGAGCAGCCGCAAAGTATCGACGACAGCGTCCTCATGCAACAGAACGTGACGCTGCTCTACAACTCCGATCCATCTGACTCTGCACCCGGCTATCGCCAGGTCACTACCAGTGACCAGGCTTTCACCGGTAGCCGTGGGGTGATTCAGGTGAATCAGAGCGCCGGGGTGGGAAACCGAATGGCCAATACCCTGAGCGTACGGGTCGTGGATTGACCCAAATAGGTAAAAACAACACTTAACCTAAAATAAGTACGGAGAATCACCATGAAACCTTCGATGGCATTAAAGCCTCTGGTTTTCGCAATTGCTGCGGTCATGGCTGTTGCTGTACAAGCTGGGCAAAACGATAGGCGTGGTAACCATCACAATGGTGGCCACCACACCCCTCCTGCAAAAATGGTCCCTATCAGCGCGACTGCCGACGCGCGCGATAGACAAAGCAGTACCGGCAACCGCATCTGGAATGAAGGGGTAGAAAACTCGGCCGAGATGAGCAGTTCGGCCGCAGGCGCAAGCGGCAACGTCGGCGTCAACGTGGCGGCAGGTTCCGGCAACCAGCAAGACAACGCCGCTGCCATCGCCAACGCAGCCTCCGACAATGCCGCGATCGATAACAGCTTTGTGTTCGGCATGGCCACTGCCACCGCTGACGTAAGGCAAACCAGCAACCGTAACCGCGTCGACAACTTCGGCGTAACCAACTCTGCCGTGATGAGTGGATCCGCCGACGGCAGCAGCGGTAACGTGGGTATCAACATTGCTGGTGGCGATCTGAACCAACAGAAAAACACCATGGCCATTGCCAATACCAATGCTCCACTCGGTAGCGCAAGAGCCACCGCCTCCGCCAATCAAGACGGTCCTGGCCTGACAGTGAACAACACCGCTGACCGGACCTATCGCGTAGATACCATTACGGTTACCAAAACCGCCACCGGTAGTTTCTCTCGCGACAAGTCCTTCGAAGCCAGCGGCAGTCAAAGCAACTCTTCGAGCTGGGCTGCAGCCGGATCCAGGAGCTCCGACGCCAGTGGTTCGTTCAGTGCTGATATCAGCGGTTCCAACAGCAGCAGTGCCAGTGGTTCCAACAGCAGCGCTTCAAGCGGTTCCAACAGCAGCAATGCCAGCGGTTCCCACAGCAGTACTGCAAGCGGTTCCAACAGCGCCAGTGCAAGCGGCTCTTCGAGTGCTTCTCTGAATGCCTCCCTGGGCGCAACGCTGGACGCTTCTGCAGCGGCTTCGAATTCCACCACCGTCAATTTTGGCTTTGGTGATCGCACCCGCAGCAGCAGTTCCGACGCATCGCTTAACGCTTCGCTTGATGCAACGCTTGACGTAGCGGTTAACAAGTCGTTCGACGTAACGCGCGATTCCTCGTATGACCGTTCGCGCGATTCCTCGTATGACCATTCGCGCGACTCTTCGTATGACCGTTCGCACGAATCTTCGTACGATAAGTCTCGCGAATCGGCGTTCGACAAATCGTTCGATAGCTCGTACGAGAAGTCGACCGCGTCCTCGTACGACAAATCGGGCAGCAAGTCGTCCGAATCTGCGTACGACAAAGCGAAAAGCTTCAGTGAAAGCAGCTCTTATGATTTGAGCAACACCTACTCTTATCAAGTGCTGACTCCAACTGGCTGGGCCAACCCTGTAACCAACACTGCAACCTTGAGCGGTTCGGTGAACGGCGGCAGCGGCAACCTGGGCGTCAACGTGGCGGCAGGTGTGGGCAACCAACAAAGCAACTCGTTGGCCATCTCCAACCAATCGTTCTAATGCTGTCTGTGGAGGCCCCCTTCCGGGGGCCTTTTTCAACCCGACCAGAAGGCGTCCTACCATGCGCATTATCGCCTTGGCATTTTTGCTTTGCGTGGCCAGTGTGATCGAGGCGGCACAACTGCCGCTGTCCGTCCTGCCGGGCGGAGGGTTGGTGTACAAGCCGATCCAGAGCGTACGCGAGCGCAAATTTGCCGACCTGGTGCAACAGAAAACCGACTTCAGTTGCGGCGCCGCAGCGCTGGCGACCATCTTGCGCCAGGCCTATTGGCTGGACGTAGACGAAGAACAGATCATCGAAGGCATGCTGTCACACTCCGACCAGGATCTGGTCCGCGTCCAGGGCTTCTCCATGCTCGACATGAAGCGCTACGTGGAAAGTATCGGCATGCGCGCCCGTGGCTACCGGGTAGCGACGGAAACCCTGAGCGATATCAAGATCCCGGTGGTGGTGCTCCTGGACATCCGTGGCTACAAGCATTTTGTGGTCATGCAAAGGGTCCAGAACGGCTGGGTATACATCGGAGACCCGGTCCTGGGGCATAAACGCTACAAGGTCGATGACTTTGTCAAAGGCTGGAACGGCATCATCTTTGCCGTCATCGGCCAAGGCTACGACAAGACCAATGCATTGCTCGACCCGCCACTGCCACTGTCCGCCAAGAACCGCGTCAACGCCTTCAGCCCGGTGCAGGACGCAGATTTGATGGATTTCGGATTTATCCAGAGCGACTTCTTCTAATAACGCTTTTTATAAAAAATAACGAGCACGAAGCTCCGGGAGTATCCAATGAAGACTCCAATCTGGCTGGTCGTGGTTTGCCTGGCCGCCAGCCTGCCGACCCATGCGGAACTATTGAAACCCATCGAACTGAACGACCATGAACTGGCCAGCCTGCGCGGTCGTTATGTGATGCCGGGGCGGATCATCAGTTTTGGCATTGCCATGACCAGCACCTGGCAAAATGCCAATGGTGAAGTGATCGGCGCGACGTCCTCGATGCAAATTCAGCAATCGACCATCAAGCCACAGTTCTACGTGACGATGATCGACGAAAAAGGCTATGGCTCGGCCCATAGTCAAAGCGCCGGCACCGGCAGTGTCACCGGTGGCGCCGGCCTCAACAGCACCGAAGGCGTCACCCAGGTCGTGCGGGCTGCCGGCGACAACAACAGTGCCTACAACAATGTGGACATCAACGTCTCCAAGGCCAACCAGGCGCCAGCCTCGCAACCGCAAGGCCAGGCCCTGGCCGCGGGCTCGACGCTGGTCGGTGCCAATGGCGCGGGCTCGCTCAGCGTTTCCTCGAGCGGTACGGGGGTGCAACTCAACATCCTGGCCAGCAACAACCAGGGCAGTACCGTGCAGCGCCTGGCCCAGGGGGGCTTGATGCAGAACACGACGTTGCTCGGCAGCAGCAACCAGGTCAGGAACCTCACGTCCTTGAATATCGTGCTGCGTGACAACGCGGCGACCGCTGGCTCCCTGAACGGCAACCTCGACCAACTCAAAGGTCTTCGCACTCAAGGATTCTGATCTACGCTGAGTCTCATCAAATGTAGTCAGAAGGGACGGCTAACCCATGCATCGAATGTTAACGATCAGAGCTATCGTCTGTTTGAGTAGCCTGGCCCCGGCTTCATTGCTTTACGCAGCACCGGACCCCCAGGTCGAAGCACTAAAACAAGAACTCATGGAGCTGAAACAGCGTTACGAAGCACAACAGAACGCGCTGATGGTCCTCGAGCAGCGCGTTCGACAAGTCGAAGAGGCACCGGCGACACCCGCTCCCAAACGCTTGACCAAATCTCCCGCCGAAACGCCCAAAGGTGGCCAGACGGTAGCTGCCGGCGCACCTGGCACCACGGGCAGTTCCTACGGGCAGTCGCTCAAGGACGACTCGGAACCGGCACAGAGCGTGTCCAACCTGTACGACGAAGCCAGCGGCTTCTTCGGTGGCGGCAAGTTCAGCGTGGAAACCGGCCTGACCTACACCCACTACGATACCCGTGCGTTGACGCTCAACGGCTTCCTCGCCCTGGACTCGATTTTCCTCGGCAACATCAACCTCGACCGCATCAAGGCGGATAACTGGACCCTCGACCTGACCGCCCGCTATAACATGGCGCAACGCTGGCAGTTCGACATCAACGTCCCCGTGGTGTATCGCGAATCCACCTATTCATCCGGTGGCGCCGGTGGCGCCGCCAATGGGGTTTCAGACGAAACCGTTACCCGCGACCCCACCATCGGCGATATCAACGTTGGCGTTGCCTACAAGTTCCTCGATGAATCGGTCAACCTGCCCGACGCGGTGGTGACCCTGCGCCTCAAGGCGCCGACCGGGGATGATCCCTACGGTATCAAGCTGGTGGAGGTTCCGGGCAACGACAACCTCGCGGTCCCCGAGGACTTGCCGACCGGCAACGGCGTCTGGGCGATCACCCCGGGTATCTCGCTGGTCAAGACCTTCGACCCGGCCGTGCTGTTCGGCAGCCTGGCCTACACCTACAACATGGAGGACTCTTTCAGCGACATCAGCCCTACGGTCAACACCAAGGTGCCCGGGGACGTGAAACTGGGCAATTCCTGGCAGGTCGGCGCCGGTATTGCGTTCGCCTTGAACGAGAAGATGAGTATGTCGTTCTCCTTCACCGACCAGTTCGCCCGCAAGAGCAAGATCAAGCCGGACGGCGGCGAATGGCAATCGATTTCCAACAGCGACTACAACTCGGCCAACTTCAACATCGGCATGACCCTGGCAGCCTCCGACAACCTGACAATCGTGCCCAACCTGGCCATCGGCCTGACCGACGACTCGCCGGACTTCTCCTTCAGCCTGAAATTCCCGTACTACTTCTGATCCACGACAAAGCCCCGTTGCGACTTTCATCGCAACGGGGCTTTGTTGATGTGGCGGTTAGCGGATCTGATGCTTGTGCAACAAACGGTAGAAGGTCGGCCTGGAGATGCCCAACACCTTGGCGGCAATGCTCAGGTTGTCGCTGTGGCGGTTAAGCACATCACACAAGGCCTGACGCTCTGCCCGGTGCTTGTAGTCTTCCAGCGTGCCCATCGGCGCGGCGATGGCATGATGGCTGATCAGCCCCAGGTCGCGCGCTTCGATCTGCCTGCCTTCGGCCAGGACCAGGCCGCGACGGACCCGGTTGGCCAGTTCACGAACATTGCCCGGCCAGTCATGTTTGCCCATGGCAATCAGGGCGTCTTCACTGAAACTGCGCGGACGGCGGCCGGTTTCATGGCTGTAGAAATGGGAAAAATGGTTGGCCAGCATTGACAGGTCGCCATTGCGCTCTCGCAGGGGCGAAGTCGCGACCTGCAATACGTTCAGGCGGTAATACAGATCTTCGCGAAAGCTTTTCTTCTCGATCGCCGCTTCAAGATCCACGTGGGTTGCCGCCAACACCCGCACATCCACCGGAATCGGCTGACTGCCGCCCACCCGCTCGATGTGTTTTTCCTGGAGAAACCGCAACAGGCTCGCCTGCAGCTCCAGGGGCAGATCACCGATCTCGTCGAGAAACAGTGTGCCACCGTTGGCCGCTTCGATCCGCCCGATCTTGCGCTGATGGGCGCCTGTAAAGGCCCCCTTCTCGTGGCCGAACAGTTCGGACTGGATCAGGTGCTCGGGAATCGCCCCGCAATTGATCGCGACAAAGGGTTTGCTGTGGCGCAAGGATTGCCGATGCAGCGTGCGGGCTACCAGTTCCTTGCCTGTGCCGCTTTCGCCACGAATCAACACTGGCGACTCGGTGGGCGCCAGCTTGCTTAAAAGCTTGCGCAATTCGCGTATAGGCTTGCTGTCGCCCAGCAGCTCGTGTTCGGGCTGGTCGATGTGAACCGTGCCCTGCCCGCGCAGGCGCGCCATGCCGAAGGCCCGGCCCAGCGTGACCTGGACCCTGGAGACGTCAAACGGCAAGGTATGAAAATCGAAAAACCACTCGCAGACAAAGTCCCCGACGTTCTGGAGTCGCAGGACATCCTGATTGAGCACGGCGATCCACTCGGTACCGCTGCGGCTGATCACTTCCTTGACCGTATCCGGATGTTCAAGGTGAAAGGGCTGCAGTCGTAACAGGCCCACGTCACAGCTCCGATCGGCGGCGTTGTCCAGCGAGCAGCTGTCAACATCCCAACCCACGGAACGTAATCCCGGCAACAGGCGATGGCAGTCGTCGCAGGGATCCACCACTAATAAACGTCTTGACGCAGGCGCTTCGTTCATGTGATTTCCTTGACGCCAAATTTTAGGATTTTTTATTAAAAACAGTCATTTGGCGGACCTGGCTGTAACATTAGCAAGAATTTGACAGGCGCTTGTACCGATTGACTATAGGCGTACTGCGCAATGAGTTATAAGAAACAGGTTTTTCCAGCGACCTGAGGTTTCTTTTCTTTCATTGAGCTTTCAACGCACCCCCGATTGACGCGGATATAAAAGAAAGTTGAAATTTCTTTTGATTGAGTGTGACCCGAACCCCGGTTGCGGGCATCAGTACAAGTACCAGCCGAACGGTAAGCCCAACCGACGGCCACTGACTTGATTGGGCCTATAGAGAGACGACCTATGAACGCCCCGCTCCGTGTCAACGAAGCTCTTCTGATTGCCGACCGTGCATTTCAACCATTCAAATGCGTAGCCTGGGCCCCGCAGGACGGGAATGGCGAACTGACACTGACCGTTATCGATCGCACCAGTAACAGCATTGGACGCAAGCAGATCCCGAGCAGCGCCTACAGCGATCCAGCGCAGCTTGAAAGCCTGCTGGAACAAGCCCGCGCCGAACTGAGCGAAGAAGGCTACACACTGCAATCGTGGTCGATGCCACAGTAATTGTGTTGCGGATTACTCCGGGGTAATCCGCGCCCTGCCCTTGTCCTAAGTTGGCGTTTTTTGCATGCCAGGTACACTTAAGACGGCTCCTTACATGAACTTCGACGCGTCCTGGATTCTTTGCTGGCTAGTCTTTGGTTCGAAAAGTCACTGTTGTGGCACACAACGACCCTCCACCTGTTACTTCTGACAGTTGTGCATTTAATCATTCAGGGATTGAATAATCTCTTGATAGTCGCCACCCCAACTTCTGGATCAGGACGACTCGCAAGGAGATGCGTGCATGTCAATCCAGTCCGCTTTGGCTTTCCCCGCAACAGTTCCTGATGCAGGAAAGCTTGACCCTACCTTCGCTGCCAAAGGCACCACCCAGGTGTATTTCTTCGGCAGCAGTTCAAGCCTGGCCAACGACATCGCGATCGATTCGCAGGGGCGACTGCTGGTGGCGGCAAAGGTCACCATGCCTGGCGGCAGCCGCTTTGGCCTGGCGCGTTTGCTGAAGGACGGCTCGGCGGATCTGGCCTTTGGCAAGCAGGGCAGCGTCATCGGGCAATTCGAACAGGGCTTTGAGGCAATGGGCGGCAAGGTGCGGGTGCTGGCCGACGGCAACATCCTGATCGCCGGCCTGCAATATGAAAGCGAACACCGCACGCTCCCCGCCCTGGCGCTGTTTGACCCGCAAGGCCAACCGGTCCAGCGTTTTGGCGACAATGGCCGCTGTGTGGTGCGTCTGCCAGGTAATTTGTCCCGGGGCATGCGTGATGTCTGGCTGCCCCCGGGCGTACCGGGCGCTGAGGCTTGCAGTGTCGACGTGCAGGAGGACGGTCGAATACTGCTGGTGGCCAACCATCACTTCGAGCTGGCCGATCATGCCGCCATGCTGATACGGCTGAATAACGATGGCTCATTGGACAGCGCCTTCAATGGCCGTGGCTTCGTGATGGTCAGGCACCTGCTGATGAATACCTGGCTCAGCAACGTGACAGTGCAACACGACGGTCGCATCCTGGTGGGTGGATCGATCAATTTCCCGCAAGAAGGCCTGGTGGCCAGGTATCACGCCGATGGCAGCCTCGACAACAGCTTTGCCCTGGATGGCTTCATGAGCTTCTCGGCGAACGGCCACGGTGCCCAGGTCAGTCAGATCGTCCAGCAGGACAATGGCGACATACTCTGTGTTGGCAGCAGCCGCGACCCCATGCGCTGTCTGGCCCTGAAACTGCACCTTAATGGTCGCCCGGACCATCACTGCAATGGCGGACAGGCGCAATTGCTGGAAATCGGCCACAGCGGCTGCCAATGGACCGCCGCCCAAGTACAACCGGACGGCAGCGTAATGACCGTCGGCGCCACCATTGGCGGCGTCGAAGCCGACTTTATATTGGGTCGATACCAGCCAGGCGGGCAACTTGATGGCGATTTTGGTAACGCCAGCGGATGGGTGCGCACCCGCCTGGGCCGCAGCCTCGACACGGCCACGTCAGTCGCCGTGCAGGACGATGGTAACGTCCTTGTAGGTGGCTATTCGCTGGACGGCAATTACCGGGCGATCGTCGCACGCTACCGGGTGTAATTCGACGGATTTCTCCTACGCTTGATCTTCTTTGCGGCTTACGGCAAGTTGCGCGCTTCTTAATACAAGGAGTAGCCGATGTCCGGCTCGATGGTCCAGGCGTTCGCGCACAATTTTCTCGGCAACTCACCGCGCTGGTACAAGGCCTGCATTGTCGGTTTCCTGATTCTCAACGCCCTGGTGTTATGGACCGCAGGGCCGGTGGTGGCTGGCTGGTTGCTGGTGCTGGAGTTCATTTTCACCCTGGCCATGGCCCTCAAGTGTTATCCGCTGATGCCCGGCGGCTTGCTGCTGGTCGAAGCGTTGCTGCTCGAAATGACCACACCCAAGGCGCTCTATGACGAGTTGCTGCACAACTTCCCGGTGATCCTGCTGCTGATGTTCATGGTGGCAGGTATCTATTTCATGAAAGACCTGTTGCTGTTCCTGTTCTCGCGCCTGCTGCTCGGTGTGCGCAGCAAGGCCCTGCTGGCGCTGATGTTCTGCTTTTTGTCGGCGTTCCTCTCGGCGTTTCTCGATGCCCTGACCGTGACCGCGGTGATCATCAGTGCCGCCGTCGGCTTTTACTCGGTGTACCACCGCGTCGCTTCGGGTAGCGATCCGCGCCAGGACAGCGAATACAGCGATGACCAACACCTGCCTACCCTGCACCACGCTGACCTTGAGCAGTTCCGCGCGTTTTTGCGCAGCCTGTTGATGCACGGTGCCGTGGGCACGGCGCTGGGTGGCGTGTGCACCCTGGTGGGCGAGCCGCAGAACCTGTTGATTGGCCATGAGATGGGCTGGCACTTCGCCGAATTCTTCCAGAAAGTCGCGCCCGTTTCCTTGCCGGTGCTGGTCGCGGGCCTGGTCACCTGCGTCCTGTTGGAAAAACTGCGCTGGTTTGGCTACGGTACATTGCTGCCGGACAACGTACGCACCGTGCTGGCCAGTTACGCCGCCCAGGACAATGCCGAGCGCACCGCGCGTCAGCGCGCAGCGTTGCTCGTGCAAGGCGTGGCCGCCCTGATCCTGATTGCCGGGCTGGCCTTTCACGTGGCGGAAGTGGGCCTGATCGGGCTGATGGTGATCGTGCTGATCACCGCGTTCACCGGCATTACCGACGAGCACCGCCTGGGCACTGCATTCAAGGACGCCATGCCGTTCACGGCGCTGCTGGTGGTGTTCTTCGCCGTGGTGGCAGTGATCCACGATCAACAGTTGTTCACGCCGCTGATCCATTGGGTACTGGCCCTGCCCGCCGATCAACAACCGGGCATGTTGTACATCGCCAACGGCCTGCTTTCGGCCATCAGCGACAACGTGTTCGTAGCGACCATCTACATCACCGAAGTGAAACAGGCCTTCGTCTCCGGACACATGAGTCGCGAGCATTTCGAGACCCTGGCGATTGCGATCAACACTGGCACCAACTTGCCCAGCGTAGCGACGCCCAATGGCCAGGCGGCGTTCCTGTTCCTGCTGACATCGTCGATTGCACCGCTGATTCGCCTGTCGTATGGGCGGATGGTGTGGATGGCATTGCCGTATACGGTGGTGATGGGGACTCTGGGTTGGTACGCGGTTAGTTTCTGGCTTTAAGCTGGCAGGCCTGACGCCTTCGCGGGCAAGCCACGCGCCTACAGATGATCACATTGACCTGTAGGAGCGAGCCTTGCCCGCGAAGAACGATAACGCGGTTCAACGTGGCGACACGTCACTCATCCAAGCCCGTGCCACACGCGACCGTCGCGTGCCAGCAGCTCTTTGGCGGCCTGCGGTCCGTCTTCACCCGCAGCGTAGCCCTGCACGCTGGAATCCTGCTGCCAGGCGTCCAGGAATGGCTGCACGGCACGCCAGCCGTTCTCGATGTTGTCGGCGCGCTGGAACAGCGTCTGGTCTCCGGTCAGACAGTCGTAGATCAGGGTTTCATAGCCGGTGGACGGCTGCATTTCGAAGAAGTCCTTGTAGGCAAACCCCAGTTCGATGTTGTCCATCTTCAGGGCCTGGCCGGGCCGCTTGGCCAGCAGGTCGAACCACATGCCCTCGTTGGGCTGAATCTGGATCCGCAGGTACGTCGGCGCCAGCTCATCCACTTCGGTATCGCGGAACTGCGCATAAGGCGCTGGCTTGAAGCAGATGACGATCTCGGTGTCGCGCACGCTCATGCGCTTGCCCGTGCGCAGGTAGAACGGCACGCCGACCCAGCGCCAGTTGTCGATCATGACCTTGAGCGCGACATAGGTTTCGGTGTTGCTGTCGGGCGCCACCTTCTCTTCCTGGCGATAACCGGGCAGTGGCTTGCCATTGATCTGGCCAGCGGTGTACTGGCCGCGAACGGAATTGGCCCGAGCTTCTTCCGCCGACCAGGGACGAATCGCGCCGACCACCTTGGCTTTCTCGCCGCGAACCGCATCGGCGCCAAACGCGGCCGGTGGCTCCATGGCCACCATTGCCAGCAACTGGAACAGATGATTGGGCACCATGTCCCGCAGGGCGCCGGTGTGTTCGTAAAAGCTGCCACGGGTTTCCACGCCGACGGTCTCGGCGGCAGTTATCTGCACGTGGTCGATGTAATGGTTGTTCCAGAACGCTTCGAACAGGCTGTTGGAGAACCGGCTGACCAGAATGTTCTGCACGGTCTCCTTGCCCAGATAGTGATCGATCCGGTAGATCTGCTTTTCCGTCATGACCTTGAGCAAGCAGGCGTTCAAGGCCTCGGCCGTTTGCAGGTCGGAACCGAAGGGCTTTTCGATCACCACTCTTCGGAACGCCTCGGCACTTTCTTCGAGCAAACCGGACGCGCCGAGACGGCGCGCCACTTCACTGAAAAAGCGTGGCGCGGTGGCCAGGTAGAACACCGCGTTGCCTGTACCGCTGTCGGCGATTTTCGCCGCCAGCGCGTGATAAGTGCTGTCGTCCAGGAAATCGCCCTGGACGTAGCTGATGCCCTTGGCGAGTCTGGCCCACACATCCGGGTCAAGGGACTGATCGCCCTTGCCGACTTTGCCGGCCACCTCACTGCGAATGAAGTCTTCGAGTTTCTTCGCGAAGCCTTCATCGCTGATGGCGTTGTGGTCAAC
The DNA here is from genome assembly GCF_028823535.1 of Pseudomonas serbica. Lineage (GTDB taxonomy): Bacteria > Pseudomonadota > Gammaproteobacteria > Pseudomonadales > Pseudomonadaceae > Aquipseudomonas > Aquipseudomonas serbica. The sequence continues at coordinate 51,482 of NZ_JAQIYM010000020.1, forward strand.
GCCGATGATCCGCAGGCCATCCCCGAGTAAACCGTCGCGCTTGAGGTTGTACAGCGCCGGCATCAGCAGGCGCTTGACCAGATCACCGTGGGCGCCGAACAGGAACAGCGTGGTGGGTGGCGCGGGTTCAGTCTTGGATTTGCTGCGGATCCCATGGGTCATTTTTTCGCTGTCTCCACGTGGCCGCCGAAGCCGAAGCGCTGGGCCGAGAGGACTTTGTCACCAAAGGTGCCCTGGCCGCGCGAGCGGTAACGAGAGAACAGCGAGTTCGACAGCACTGGCACCGGCACGGCTTGTTCCATGGCGGCTTCGATAGTCCACTGACCCTCACCGCTGTCCGCTACGGAACCGGAAAAACCGTCGAGTTTGGGATCGCTGGCCAGGGCGTCGGCGGTCAAGTCGAGCAACCACGAGGACACCACGCTGCCACGACGCCAGACTTCGGCGATGTCGGCAACGTTAAGGTCGAAACGCTGCTCTGGCGGCAGGATGTCGCTGGACTTGGTTTTCAGGATGTCGAAGCCTTCGGCAAAGGCCTGCATCATGCCGTACTCGATACCGTTGTGAATCATCTTGACGAAATGCCCGGCACCGGCGGGACCAGCGTGGATGTAGCCGTGCTCGGCCCGATCGTCATCGGATTTGCGGTCCTTGGTGCGCGGAATGTCACCCATGCCCGGCGCCAGGGACTTGAACAGCGGATCGAGACGTGTGACGGTCTCGGTATCGCCGCCGATCATCATGCAATAGCCGCGTTCCAGGCCCCAGACGCCACCGGAGGTGCCGACGTCGATGTAGTGCAGGCCTTTTTCCGCGAGGGTCTTGGCCCGGCGAATATCGTCCTTATAGAAGGTGTTGCCACCGTCGATGATGGTATCGCCGGCTTCGAGCAAGGTGCTCAGGTTGTCGATGGTGTCTTCGGTCGGTGCGCCTGCCGGCAGCATGACCCACACCGCTCGTGGCTTGGCCAGGCCAGCGACCAGGGCCGGCAAATCGGCAACGCCCGTGGCGCCCTCTGCACTCAAGGTGTCGACGAAGGCGGTATTGCGGTCGTACACAACGGTGCTATGTCCGTTGAGCATCAGGCGCCGCGCAATATTGCCGCCCATGCGGCCCAGTCCAATAATCCCGAGTTGCATGTACTGATGCTCCCTACTACAAATAAAAGTGTGTCAAAGGTTATAGCCCAACGCGACTCATGAGGTTAGTCCAGAGCGTTGGCATGAAGTTTCCGGGCATTGTGCCCGATCCTGATGGATAACGTCGGGAATCGTGCCAAAGACACAACGACCATGAAAAATAAAAAAGTTCCCTTTGGGGGCAAAAGAAATCAAAATTGGCGCCGATAGTAGATCAGCCACCGATTTCGGCGGGCAACCCTACAGTTGAGACACGCCATTTGCGAGGTGAGCAATGGGCACAGTACACACCGCACTGCCAGCACAAACCCTTTACGTCACTATCCGTCGCGAGGAATTGCGTCAGTTGAAAGACGAGCGCGACCAGTTGAAACAGGAGCTGGCGCAACTGCGCTTGCTGATCCAGGGCCAGCAGCCCTTGCCACTGCCCCAACGGGCACCGCACGCCTGACCTCCTCGCCGAAACCGGAAGCAGCATTGCACTGCTTCCGACGCACCACCCCCTCCTTACCTGCGGTAACTCACGAAATTTTCACATTCGCCTGTTGATACTCCGGCGCAATGTGCGCCGCCTGGACTGTGCGCGGCCGCTGTTGTCTTGGTGGCTGCGTGGCTTGGCGGTGGTAGTGATTGACTGGCTGGAGCGCTGAATGACTTGGTTTAAACGCAGCGATACGTCTGCGAAAGGTTTCGATTGGGCAGGACTTCTCTGGCTATTCCTGTTCTTCTGGTATTTCTCCGGCATCACCCAACTCTTGATCCAGCTGACCGGCACCTCCGGTTTCACCGGCTTTCGCCAGGCGTTCGTGATGAGTGCCATCTGGCTGGCGCCGATGCTGCTGTTTCCCCGGCAAACCCGGGTGATGGCCGCCGTGATCGGTGTGGTGCTGTGGGCGTGCTCGATGGCCAGCCTCGGTTACTTCTTCATCTATCAGCAGGAATTTTCCCAAAGCGTCATCTTCATCATGTTCGAATCGAACGTGTCCGAAGCCGGCGAGTACATGACCCAGTACTTTGCCTGGTGGATGGTACCGGCCTTCCTCGCGCACACTGCAGTGGGCTATTTCCTGTGGACCCGCTTGCGCCCGGTGTACCTGCCGCGCACCAAGGCCCTGGTGGCAGCCGCCGCCATCCTGGTTGCCGTGGTCGGTTATCCGCTGGTCAAGCAGACGATGCGTACCGGCAGCTTCGCCGAGGGCTTCGAGAAATTCGAAACCCGCATCGAGCCGGCGGTGCCGTGGCAGATGGCCGTGGCTTATCATCGCTACCTCGATACCCTGGCCGGCATGCAGGACATGTTGCACAGCGCGAGTAAGGTGGCGCCGCTGCATAACTTCAAGGATTCGACGGCCAACCAGCCGGCCACCCTGGTGCTGGTGATCGGCGAGTCGACCAACCGTCAGCGCATGAGCCTGTACGGGTACCCACGGCAAACCACCCCTGAGCTGGACAAGCTCAAGGATCAACTGACGGTCTTCGATAACGTCATCACGCCGCGCCCCTACACCATCGAGGCGCTGCAACAGGTGCTGACCTTCGCCGACGAAGAAAGCCCCGAGCTGTACCTGTCCACGCCGTCATTGGTCGCCATGATGAAACAGGCCGGCTACAAGACGTTCTGGATCACCAACCAGCAGACCATGACCAAGCGCAACACCATGCTCACGACCTTCTCCGAGCAGGCCGACGAACAGGTGTACCTCAACAACAACCGCAATCAGAATGCCGCCCAGTACGATGGTGACGTGATCGAGCCGTTCAACAAGGCCCTGGCCGACGCGGCACCGCGCAAGCTGATCGTGGTGCATCTGCTCGGCACGCACATGAGCTACCAGTACCGCTACCCTTCGACCTTCGACAAGTTCAAGGACCGCAATGGTGTTCCAGCCGGTGTACGTGACGATCAACTGCCGACGTACAACAGCTATGACAACGCCGTGCTGTACAACGACTTCGTGGTGTCGAGCCTGATCAAGGACTACGCCAAGTCTGATCCGAACGGCTTTTTGCTGTACCTCTCCGACCACGGCGAAGACGTCTTCGACTCCCCTGGACACGGCACCCTGGGACGCAACGAGAGCAAGCCGACAGCGCCGATGTACACCATCCCGTTCATGGCGTGGGCCTCGCCCAAATGGCGCGAAAGTCACGACTGGAACTTCGCCGCGGACTTGGGGCGCCCCTACAGCAGCTCACACCTGATTCATACCTGGGCAGACCTGGCAGGCCTGAGCTTCGATGAACTCGATCGCAGCAAGAGCCTGGTCAGTGACAGCTTCAAGCCACGCCCCTTGCTGATCGGCAACCCTTACGAGCGTCAACAGCGACCATTGATCGACTTCAGCCTGATCAAGCCTAAAGCGGCGCCAGCCGTGCACGAAGTCGTGCAAAAGTAATAGAACCTGTGGGAGCGGGCTTGCTCGCTCCCACCGTTGTTCTTCGCTGTAGGAAACACCTCTAAAATAATAATAATTCTCGTTTACCCCTAAATCCCCCCCTTCTCCTTCGTCTTTGAATCAACGGATTTTTCCCTCGACGACAAGGAGTCGGCCGCGATGTTCGCGCCTATCACCCGTTCCATGACTTTTACCCTGGGCTTGTGCGGTGCCGCACTGAGCCCGGACCTGCTCGCTGAAGCCGATACCGAGACTGCGCCCCTGGCGCCAACCCTCATGCTCGGAGCGACCAACGTCACCGCCCAGAGCCTGGGTAGCACCACCGAAAATACCGACTCCTACACCACCGGTTCCATGAGTACGGCTACCCGGCTGCCCCTGTCGATCAAGGAAACACCGCAATCGGTATCCGTGGTCACGCGCCAGCAGATGGACGACTTCAAACTCGGCAGCCTGTCCGAAGCGATGAGCCAGACCACCGGCATTGTGGTCCAGCACAACGACTCTGACCGGGTCAGCTATTCCTCGCGCGGCTACACGATCAATAATTTCCAGATCGATGGCATGCTCAATACCTTCAGCTACATGAAGTCCGATTCCGACACCATCATCTATGACCGCATCGAGGTAGTCCGCGGTGCGACGGGCTTGACCACCGGTGCCGGCGATCCCTCGGCGACCATCAACATGGTGCGCAAGCGACCGACCGCACAATGGGAAGCCAGGAGCGGCGTCAGCGGCGGCACCTATGACGACTACTACAGCTACCTGGACGTCGGCGGCCCGCTGGCTTTCGACGGGCGACTGCGCGGTCGTGGGGTGGTGGCCTACCGCGACAGCGACTCCTACCGGGACAAATACCAGCAGCAACGGGAAGTCGGGTACGGGGTGCTCGAAGCCGACCTGACCGACGACACCCTCCTGGCGGTGGGCTACGACTATCAGAACAAACATGTGCAAGGCACGTCGTGGGGCACGGTGCCGTACTGGAACTCTGACGGCAGCAAGGCCAACCTCGGGCGCTCGACTAACATGGCCACCTCCTGGAGCTCCTGGCCACTCAAGGACAAGACCGCGTTTGCCAACCTCGATCATCAACTGGGCGGCGGCTGGCAGTTCAAGGCGGCGTATACCCACCGCGAAAGCGACACCGACGGCAAGATCTATTACGGCGGTGGCGGTTTCCCGAATGCCGATCGCAGCGGCATGACCGCCTACCTTGGGCACATGCTCGGCACGCAAAAGATGAAGGCTTATGACTTCAACGTCTCAGGCCCCTACTCGCTGTTCGGTCGAGAACACCAATTGATGGTCGGTTATGGCGAGGCTGAGCGTCGCGAAGACTCGCCTTACCTGGTGGTTGGCCCGAGGGCGGCGGATTACGAAATCATCCCCGACTGGAAATACATGGGCAACATCGCCAAGTTCAGCGACACCGATACCGGCCTGACAGGCGCAAAAGACAGCACTCGGCAAAAAGCCGGTTACCTGGCCACGCGCCTGACCCTGACCGATGAACTGCATGCGGTAATCGGCAGCCGCTATGGCAGCTGGAAAGCGTCGAGCACCACCAACAGCTACGACGCCAACCTGCAATTGAGCGCGGTCGATCACAGCAGTCAAGAACACAACGATATGTGGACGCCTTACGCCGGCCTGCTGTACGACCTCACCCCGGAGTACACCGTCTATGTCAGCTACACCGACATTTTCAAACCGCAGTCCAACCGCGACAGCAATCGCAAATACCTCGAACCGGTGGTCGGCAGTAACTATGAACTGGGCCTCAAGGGCGGCCTGCTGGAAGAACGCTTGAACATGGCCACCGCGTTGTTCTGGAGCAAGCAGGACAACGTCGCGGAACTGGACGACGCGGTACCACCGGATCCGGTGACCGGCGAGGAGTTCTACAAATCCAGCGGTAAAGGCAACAAGGTGCAAGGCTTCGAAGCCGAATTGTCAGGCGAAGTCCTGGAGGGCTGGAACATGACCGCCGGTTACACCTACACCCATTCGGTCGACGGTGAAAAACAACGGACCAACACGGTTCAGCCGTTGAACATGCTGCGCTTCTCGACGGCCTGGCACCTGCCCGGGGAGTGGCAGGCGCTGACAGTGGGCGCCGCGGTGAACTGGCAGAGCGACATCTACCGCAGCGCCAATCGCCCGGTTGGACGCCGCGCCGATGGCAGCCTGATCAGCGAACGCACGGACATCCAGCAGGAGGCCTACACCGTGGTCAACCTGATGTCGCGCTACGAATTCGACCGGCACCTGTCGGCGTCGTTGAACGTCAACAACCTGCTCGACAAGAAGTACTACGACAACGTCGGGTTCTACAACGGTGTGTATTGGGGTGACCCGCGCACGGTGACCCTGAGCCTCGACTGGAAGCTCTAGAGGTATTAATTCCCATTTAACGGAATCGGCGGATAATGATCGCTCGACTTTGATTCATCGACTCATGGACGAACGGCATCCGACATCTGCAAGTGGGAGGCACACCATGAAAAGATCCACCTTGATCCTCGCAATCCTGATGACGTTAGGCTCCACCAGCGCCTTTGCCGAAGGCGGGGCCGAACGCATGCGCTACTACTACGAAACCTTGCACTACAACCAGCAAGTGGCGCTGGGCAATATCACCCCAGGCCAGGCGAAAGAGCTGCGGGTGCCAGACGATCAAACCGCACAGATGACCGAGTCCTATCGGCCGAAAGATTGACCTCTGCCTGCCTGCCCGTCTGCAGGAGCAAGCTTGCTCCGGGCGGCGTTCCGACGATGGTCATCAACGATAACGAGGGGCACCAGGTACCCCTCGTGTCCTTGAGTTTTTCGCGAGCAAGCTCGCTCCCGCACAATGACCGTCAGGATTACAGAGGCTTGATCCAGAACATCATGCGCCCGTGGGCCGGATCGAACTCGCCCGGGGCAAAACCGAACTTGTCGTAGGAGGCCTGCGCCACCGCATTGCCTTCCAGCACCTCCAGGGTGATCTTGCAGCAGCCGCGCTGACGGGCGATGTCCTCGACCTTGTGCAGCATTCGCTGGCTCAGCCCCAGACCGCGAAACTTCGGCACCACCGCCACGTCATGCACGTTGACCAATGGCCGGCAGGCAAAGGTCGAAAACCCTTCAAAGCAATTGACCAGCCCGGCCGGCTCGCCGCCGACAAACGCCAGCACGCTGAATGCATGGGGGCGCTTGGCCAACTCACCCGGCAGATTTTCCAGTACGGTGGCTGGCAGGGAGTGCCCACCGCCCATTGGATCTTCGGCGTAACTGTTCAAGACCAGGCCAATCGCCTCGGCATGCAGCGCATTGGTGTAGCGGGCTTGAAGCACAAGAATTTCTGCGGAATCCATTTCCATCCTCGATGACTTGCCCCAGTGCGTTGTTCGCGCTGGAAGGCGTGGCGAACATATCGCGAGCGCGGTTGTGGCGACAAGCCTGAAGTTCAAAAGATCGCAGCCTTTCAAGGCGCGGCCGCAGGCTGCGATCTTTTGATCCTAATGCCCCCAAATCAACGCCTCAGTCCATCCCAGCTCGGCAAAATCTTCCGCCCGCAGGTGCGACTCCCCAGCGCAGAAAAACTCGTCCAGCTGCGGCGGCATGACCGAAGTGCCGCTGAGCATCGCGTGGACCTGCCCGCGATGATGGATCTGGTGCTCGAAAAGATGCGACAGCAGGCGCAGGCGGCTGTCGTATTGCGGCGTGTCCCGGGCGATGGTCACGATCTTGCCCAGGTCGGCATCGCGCATTTGCTCGCAATAGGCAATCAGGCGCCGGTCGACTTGCGCCTGTTCGCGCTTGAGATCGATAGCATGGGTAAAGGGCTCGTCCGCCTGGAAGAACACGAGGCAATCGGGATGGGGATCATCACCGCGCAATTCGCGCTCAAGGGCATCCACGTAGAACCAGTCACAGGTCAGGATGTGGTTGAGGGTGGCGCCGAGACTGGGAAAAAAACTGACCCGGGGTGCCGCCAGCTCATCTTCGCTCAACTGACTCCAGGCCTTGGCCAGTCGGTGATTGGCCCAGGCGTTCTGGTAAGCCATGGTGAGCAAATGGTGCGACAGAGGTTGATTCATCTTCACGCCTCCTGGACTTCACGCCTCGGCAAAACGTTGCAGTTGCATTTCCTGCAGGCGGCTGAGGGTGCGGCGGAACGGAAATTCCAGGTAGCCCTCGGTGTAGAGCGAGTCCATGGGCACCTGGGCTTCGAGGTACAGCGGCACCTTGCGGTCGTAGCACTCATCCACCAGCGCGATGAAACGCCGTACCCCGTCGTCGTGCACCGACAACTGCGGCAACTCGCGATCACCTGCCACCACACGCTCGACCCCGTCCTCAGTGCCCCGGGCAATACGCCCCGGACGTTTTTGTGCGCTGAGGCTGGGCACATCACCTACAAGAATAGCGCTGAAGGTGTCGCACAGGGCCATGAAATCCATCGCTGCAAAGGGCTGCTCACAGAGGTCGGCGTAACGGCACCAGAGCACACCCTGGCTGGCCTGGACCACCGGCAGCGTACGATAACCGACCTTGATCGGCTCGCTGGAAACCGCTTGGCCAACGGTCAGCATCCGGAAAACCTCGTCCAGCGCGCTGGGCTGGCCCGGCGCGGCCACCCAATAACGTTGCAAGCCCTGCCCCGGATGCAGGCGATGGTCTTCCCCACCGTCCACCGCGATCACCGACATATGCTGTTTGATCGCGGCGATCGCCGGCAGGAAGCGGTCGCGGTTGAAGCCGTCGGCGTACAGCTGGTCTGGGGGAAGGTTTGAGGTGCAGACCACCACCACGCCCTGTTCGAACATCACCTGGAACAGGCGTCCGAGAATGATCGCGTCGCCGATGTCATTGACGAACAGCTCGTCAAAGCACAGCACCCGCACTTCTTCGCTCAGTTCGCGGGCCAAGGCCTGCAACGGGTCGGCAGTACCGGTCAGCTGAAATGAGCGTTGGTGCACCCATCCCATGAAATGATGAAAGTGCTGACGCCTGGCCGGCACCCGCAGGTGTTGATAGAACTGGTCCATCAACCAGGTCTTGCCACGCCCGACAGGGCCCCAGAGGTAGACGCCCTTGATCGGCCTGCGGCCTTCATGCAGCGCTTCATGGCACTTTTGCAAAGCCCAGACAGCATGTTCCTGGGCCTCGTCCTGGACGAAACCCTTCTGTTCGATCGCGTGCTGCCAGGCACTGAGGGGAGAGTCGATTTTCATGCGCGGCAGTATGCCATCCGTCGACGCCGGCTTCTGTGAAATTTCGTGCCATGCCTGCGCTATTCCGTGCAGCGAAAAAGTGTCTTGACGGAATATATTATTCGCATCATATTTAATACATGACGAACATAATTTATGTTCAACAGACGTTCCTCCAGGAGTCTTCCCATGCATTACAAAGTATTCGGCCGAAAAACCGGCTTGCGGGTTTCTGAACTGGCGCTGGGTGCCGGCAACTTTGGTACCGGCTGGGGTCATGGTGCCGAACGCGAGGAAGCCAAGGGCATTTTTGATGGCTACCTGGCGGCCGGCGGCAATTTCATCGACACCGCCAACGGTTACCAGGCTGGCCAGTCGGAAGCCATGCTCAGCGAATTCATCGCCGCGGAACGCGATCGCCTGGTCATCGCCACTAAATACACGCTGGGCACGACGCCGGACGCCGGCATTTCCCACACTGGCAACAACCGCAAGAACATGGTTCGCGCCGTTGAAGAGAGCCTGAAACGGCTGAAAACCGATCACCTGGACCTGTTCTGGGCGCACATGAGCGACGGCGTGACGCCGATGGATGAGATCCTCCGTGGTTTCGATGATCTGGTCCGGGCCGGCAAGATCCATTACGCCGGGCTGTCGAACTTTCCCGCGTGGCGCATCGCCCGCGCCGACCTGCTGGCCGAAGTGCGCGGTTTTGCCCCGATTGCGGCGATCCAGGTCGAGTACAGCCTGGCCGAACGCACCGCCGAACGTGAACAACTGCCCATGGCTGAAGCCCTGGGGCTGGCCGCGACCCTGTGGTCGCCCTTGGGTGGCGGCTTCCTCACCGGCAAGTACCGCACAGGCGACGGCGACAACCGCGCGAGCAAACTGGGGATGCTGGTTCACGCCGAAAAAAGCGCTCGGGAAACCGCCCTGCTCGACACCCTCCTGGCCGTCGCCGCGGAACTGGGTGTGAGTCCGACCCACGTGGCCATTGCCTGGCTGCGCGCACAGGCCCGGCGCTCGACCACGACGCTGATTCCAATCCTGGGCTCGCGTACCCGTGAGCAGCTGGATGCGACCCTGGGGGCTTTGAATGTGGAGCTGGATGCCGGGCAGTTGGCACGGCTCGATGGAGTCAGCGACGTGCCCAAAGGCGTGCCCCATGAATCCATCAGCGGGTCGTTTGCGCGCTTCAGCGGGGGGGTGACCCTGGATCTGCCGAAAATCCCGGTCGCCTGACCCCGTTACCTGTAGGAGCTGGCTTGCCAGCGAAGAGGGCCTGTCTGACACCACGATGTTGACTGTGGCGCCGCCTTCGCTGGCAAGCCAGCTCCTACAAGGGGTGCGCGTTACTGGTCGACCTTGTGTTTGGCCGCATACAGGCACAGCATTTCCATCGCCAGCGTCGCCGCCGCCAATGAGGTGATGTCCGCATTGTCATAGGCCGGCGCCACTTCCACCACATCCATCCCCACCAGGTTTATCCCGCGCAAGCCCCCAAGGATTTCCAATGCCTGCACCGTGCTCAAGCCGCCGCACACTGGCGTTCCGGTGCCCGGTGCAAAGGCCGGGTCGAGGCAGTCGATGTCGAACGTCAGGTACACCGGGTGGTCACCGACCCGGGCGCGAATCGCTTCGACAATCGCGTCGACGCCACGCCGGTGCACCTGCCGCGCGTCCAGCACCGCAAAACCCTGGTGATCGTCGTTGGTGGTGCGCAAGCCGATCTGCACCGAACGCGACGGATCGACCAACCCTTCTTTGGCCGCATGCCAGAACATGGTGCCGTGGTCGATACGCTTGCCCTCCTCGTCCGGCCAGGTATCGCTGTGGGCGTCGAAGTGAATCAGCGACAACGCACCGTGCTTGCGCGCATGGGCCTTGAGCAACGGATAGGTGATGAAGTGATCGCCGCCGAAGGTCAGCATCGCACTACCAGCATTGAGGATGTGCTCGGCGTGGGCTTCGATCGTTTCCGGCGTCGACTGCGGCGAACCGTAGTCGAAGTCGCAATCGCCGAAGTCGACCACCGCCAGGTGATCGAAGGGATCGAAGGTCCACGGCCAGTGGCGTTCCCAGGCGATCCCGGTGGAAGCGGCGCGAATCCCCCGTGGACCGAAGCGGGCGCCGGGGCGGTTGCTGGTCGCGGTGTCGAACGGCACGCCGCTGACCGCTACGTCGACACCGCGCAAGTCGCGGCTGTAGCGTCGACGCATGAAACTGGTGATGCCGGCGTAGGTGCTTTCGGCGGCGGTGCCATAAAGGCTGGCACGGGTGATGGCCTGATCGTTTTGAACGGGGACGTCCATTTGAGGTTCCTTGTTATTGGCGGCTACGGAAGGTGGTCCACACGCGGGTACGCTGACGCATGTCCTTGAGGCTCATGCTGCGGTCGGCGTACAAGCGCTCACGAACGCCGGCGGGTGGATAGATGTCCGGGTCGGTGCGCACCGCCTCGTCGACCAACGGCGTCGCGGCCTGGTTGGCGGTGGCGAAGAACAGAGTGTTGGTCAGCACGGCGACGGATTCGGGGCGCAACATGAACTCGATGAACTGGCGCGCGGCTTCGGGGTGCGGGGCGTCCTTGGGGATCGCCAGGTTGTCCTGCCACACCAGGGTGCCTTCCTTGGGAATCCGATAGGCGATTTCATAGGGCTTGCCGGCTTTGCGCGCCTGATCGGCGGCCATGCTGGCGTCGCCGTTGTAGGCCAGCGCCAGGCACACGCTGCCGTTGGCCAGGTCGTTGATCTGCCGGCCGCTGGCGACGTACAGCACCGAAGGCTGCAATTGCTGCAACAACGCCTGGGCCGCTTCGAGATCGTCTTTTTGCGTGCTGTACGGATCCTTGCCCAGATAGTGCAACGCCAGGCCGATCACCTCTTGCGGCGAATCAATGATCGCGATGCCGCAGTCCTTGAGCTTGCTGGCATATTCCGGTTTGAACAGCAGGTCCAGGCTGTTGAGCGGTACGTTCGGCAGGCGATGCTGCACTGCTGCGACATTCATCCCCAGCCCCAGGGTGCCCCAAGTGTAAGGCACGCCAAACTGGTTGCCGGGATCGACGGCGGCGAGTTTTTCCAGCAGGTCCGGATCAAGGTTGGCGTAGCCCTTCAGGCCTTCGTGGGCAATGGCTTGCAACGCACCGGCGGCCAGGCCACGGGCCAGGACGCTGGAGGACGGCACCACCACGTCATAGCCGCTACCGCCGGTGAGCAGCTTGGTTTCCAGGACTTCCGGCGCATCGAAGGTATCGTAGCGCACGTGAATACCGGTCTCGCGCTCAAAGCGCTGCAGGGTTTCGGGGGCCACGTAGTCGGCCCAGCTGTAGAGGTTGACCACTTTGTCCTCCGCCTGGGCCGCGGCGGCCATGCCAAGGAACAGCATGGGGACACACATCTTGAACACAGAAACCATGACGATCACCTGACCGGGGGAAGTGGCTGCAGGATGCGTCCTCGGTTACATTGGTAAAATATAAAGATTGTTACGCTGACATTATCCAGGAGTAATGTGTGATGCTGGGTCAATTGCATGATCTGGACCTGCAACTGCTGCGTCTGTTTGTCAGCGTCGTCGAGTGCGGCGGCTTCAGCGCAGCCCAGGGTGAACTGGGGCTGAGCCAGTCGAGCATCAGCCAACAGATGGCCAGACTGGAGACCCGACTCGGCTACCGCTTGTGCAGCCGTGGCAAGGGCGGATTCCGGATCACGCCCAAAGGCGAACAGTTGCTCAGCGCGACGCGCTGCCTGTTCCAATCCATCGAAGCGTTCCGTCATCAATCCAACGGCGTGGTCGGGCGCCTGATCGGCGAGGTGCGCCTGGGTCTGTCCGAAGCGCTGGATCAATCGGTGCTGCAGCGAGTGGCCGAAGCGATCCGGCGCTTTCGCGAGCGCGACGAATCGGTGCGCATCGAGTTGATGAGCGCCATGCCCGGCGACATGGAGCGTTTGCTGCTGCAGCAGCGACTGGACCTGGCCATCGGTTATTTCTCGCAGATACAAAGCGCGTTCGATTACCACGAGCTGTTCAGCGAAACCCAGCACCTGTATTGCGCCCCGGGTCATCCGCTGTTCACCGATGAGGCGCCGGATGATGAGGCACTGCAAGCGTGCGACCGGGTCGATCACCCCTACCGCTTCCTGCGCAGCGACGAACCCTTTCAAGGAAAGCTGTGTTCGGCACGCGCGGAGCAGGTCGAAGGTACCCTCGCCTTCATTCTGTCCGGCAAGCATGTCGGGTATTTGCCCAGTCACTTTGCCCGCAGCTGGGAAGACAAGGGTCTGCTGCGGCCGGTGCGGCGCGCTGGCTTGAGTTTCGAGGTGGCGTTTCATTTGGCTCGCCATCGTGCGCAAGTGCCGGGGGATGCGCAGAAGGCGTTTGAAGAGGACCTGCTCGCAGCGTTTGCCTAAGATCTTTTGATCTGTTTTTTGCCGTGGCTTGATCGTTCTGGCATCCTGCGCCTCCATTTTCTGACCCGGCCCCGCCTTCCGGCACGCAAACCATGACTTCCCCAGAAAAAAACCTGCGCCACAACGACCTGATCTACGGCCTCGACGACCGCCCGCACCTGACCGCCACCGTGTTCGCCGCCCTGCAACACGTGCTCGCCAGCTTCGTCGGCATCATCACCCCGACGCTGATCATGGGCAGTGCGCTGGGCCTGCAGAGTGAAATCCCCTACCTGATCAGCATGGCGCTGTTCGTCTCCGGCCTCGGCACTTTCGTCCAGGCGCGGCGCTTCGGTCCGGTAGGTTCGGGCCTGCTGTGCCTGCAAGGCACCAGCTTCTCGTTCATCAGCGTGATCCTCAGTGCCGGCTTCATGGTCAAGGCCAGGGGCGGCGGCACCGATGAAATCCTCTCGACGATCTTCGGCGTGTGCTTCTTCGCCGCCTTCATCGAAGTGGTCTTGAGCCAGTTCATCGGCAAGCTGCGGATGCTGATCACCCCGGTCGTGACCGGCACCATCATCACCCTGATGGGCCTGTCGTTGATCAAGGTCGCCATGACCGACATCGCCGGCGGCTTCGGCGCCCCCGACCTCGGCGCGGCCAGTCACCTGGGCCTGGCCGCGCTGGTACTCGCAACCATCGTGGTATTGAACCGGGTAGACGTACCGTTTCTGCGCCTGGGGGCGATTGTCATCGGCCTGACCCTCGGCTACGTCGCCGCCTGGCTGATGGGCCACGTCGATTTCGCCAGCCTGCCCGCCGTGCCCCTGATGAGCGTGCCGGTACCGTTCAAGTATGGCTTTGCCTTCGACTGGGTCGCGTTCGTCCCGGTGGCGGTGATTTTCCTGGTGTCGCCGTTGGAAGCCGCCGGTGACCTGACCGCCAACTCGATGATTTCCCGTCAACCGGTCAAAGGCCCGGTGTACATTCGCCGGATCAAGTCCGGCCTGTTGGCCGACGGCCTCAACTCGGCCATGGCGGCGGTGTTCAACAGCATGCCGATGGTGACCTTCGCGCAGAACAACGGCGTGATCCAGCTGACCGGCGTGGCCAGCCGTTACGTGGCATTTTTCATTGCCGGGCTGTTGGTCGTGCTCGGGCTCTTCCCGATGATCGGCGCGGTGTTGCAGCTGATGCCAAAACCGGTGCTCGGCGGTGCGGAGCTGGTGATGTTCGGCACCGTCGCCGTGGCCGGGATAAAGATCCTCGCCGAAGCCGGACTGCATCGTCGCAACATGTTGATCGTGGCGATTTCCATCGGCATGGGCCTGGGTGTGGCGGCCGTGCCGGAAGTGTTGCGCGAGCTGCCCAAGGCGCTGCACAACATTTTCGAATCGCCGATCACCGTGGGTGCACTGTGCGCTATCGTGCTGAATATCTTCCTGCCCGAGGAATTCATCGAACTGGAAGAGGACGATTTCGATCCGGAAGCGTCGATTCTCCAAGTCATGGAGAACCCCGAGGTTGCACCCAAGGCTGAGCCCGCAGCAAAGGCAGCTGTCGCACAGTAGACCACTTCGCACACTGGGCGCCGGCTTGTTCGGCGCCCGGCGTTTCGTGACGCAAATCCCGGTGGGAGCGAGCCAGGGGATTATGTGGTGAAACGAACGCCAGGCTTGGCCCGCTCATCCACGGTCAACTCGAACACGTCCGGCCGCGCGTAATGCCCGACCACATCGTAATCGTAGCGCGCGCGGACCAGATCGTCGGTGTCGATTTCCGCGCAAAGCAGACCCGGCCCATCCCTTAGCGGCCCGGCCAGGATATCCCCCATCGGCCCGACGATCACGCTACCACCGGCTATCAGTGGCCGGTCCACCGGCCAATTGGCGATCTCCAGCCCCAGGGCTTGCGGCGAATCCTGTACCTGGCACGCGCTGACCACGAAGCAGCGTCCCTCATGGGCAATATGGCGCATGCTCACCTGCCACATCTCGCGCTCATCCACGGTCGGCGCACACCACACCTCCACGCCTTTGGCGTACATCGCAGTGCGCAACAGCGGCATCATGTTTTCCCAACACACCAACGCACCGAGCCGCCCGACCTGGCTGTCGAGCACGGGCAAGGTGGACCCGTCGCCCATGCCCCAGATCAGCCGCTCGGTGCCGGTTGGCATCAGCTTGCGGTGCCTGGCGATCAAGCCAGCCTGGGGGTCGAAATACAGCGCGGTGCAGTACAGGGTACTGCCAGCCCGTTCGATCACGCCGATCACCAGATTGGCCCCGGTGCGCGCCGACAGCCCGGCCAGTGCTTCGGTTTCCACGCCGGGCACGTCGATGGCGTTGGCAAAATAGCGGGCGAAGGCCTCGCGCCCCTGTGGCAAGCGATACCCCAGTTGAGTGCCGAACCCTTCCCCCTTGGGATAACCGCCCAGCAACGCCTCGGGCATCACTACCAGCGCGGCGCCGGATTCGACGATTGCATTTTCGTACGACAAGAGCAGTTCGAGGGTATCGGCCTTGCCACCGGGCAAGGCTCCGATCTGCAGGGCGGCAACGATTGACTTGGGCATTGCGGTGACTCCATTGGCATCAGGTGTTGCTCATTCTCGAACCTCATCGGATCATGAATAAAGCCCAACTCACTGCTGAATGATATGAATCCCATGAATATCGCCACCCTCGATCTCAACCTGCTCAAGGTATTCGAAGCCCTGCACGAGGAATCCAGTGCCAGCCGCGCGGCACTGCGCCTGGGGGTGACGCAATCGGCCGTCAGTGCGGCATTGCGGCGCTTGCGCGAGGTGTATGGCGATCAGTTGTTCGTGCGCACCGGCCGCGGTCTGGCGCCAACGCTGCGGGCCAACCAGTTGAAGCCGGTGCTCAGCGAGGCCCTGAACAAATGCCGGCAGAGCCTGGCAATGGTCGATCCGACGGCCAACCAATACGACGGCCGCTCCGTGACCCTGGGGCTTTCGGATGACTTCGAGATCGCCTACGGTCGGCGCCTGATCGAGGAAATTGCCCGGTGCGCCCCCCGGCTGCGGCTGATTTTTCGTCAGACCCACAGCCAAATCGTCGCCCAGGCGCTGATGGACCGCAGCATCGACCTGGCGATCACCGCCGGTGGATTTGCCGAGCGCCTGCTCAGCCGCCAGGTGCTGGGGCAAGGCGATTATCTGTGCCTGGCAGACCCGCTCAGCCTGGTTGATGGACAACAAAGCATCAGTCTCGAGGAGTTCGTCGCACGGGAACACATCCTGGTGTCTTCAGGCGGCTTTATCGGGATCACCGATGAAGGGTTGGCGGCGCTGGGCTTGAGTCGACGGGTCTGTGCCTCGACCACCCACTTTGCGGCGTTACCGCATTTGCTCAAGGGCAGCCTGGCGGTGGCGACCATCCCGGCGCATGCGGCCAGGAGCATTGCCGCGCTCAGCGGCCTGGCGCTATTGCCCTGCCCCTTGGCGTTGCCGCGCTACCCGATTGAGATGGGTTGGCGTACCGGCACTCAGGTCGATCCAGTGGTCATGAAGGTGCGCGAAGCGATTGTTGCCTGCTTCCTGTAGGAGCCGGCTTGCCGGCGAAGGCGGCCTTGAGGATTACGCTAGTCTTTCGGGCCTATTCGCTGGCAAGCCAGCTCCTACAAGGCCTATTCGCTGGGAAGCCAGCTCCTACAAGGCCTATTCGCTGGCAAGCCAGCTCCTACAAGGCCTATTCGCTGGCAAGCCAGCTCCTACAAGGCCTATTCGCTGGCAAGCCAGCTCCTACAAGGCCTATTCGCTGGCAAGCCAGCTCCTACAGGGAGCGCGTAACACCAAACAACGAGGTCGAGCGTGGGAGATTATTTGGCCGCCATCAAGCGATTGACTTCGCTGCGCACCATGTTCGAAAACTCAGGGGGCGACATGCCGTCCAATTCGGCGCGGACCCATTCGGCCCATTTGCCTTTGCGCTTGGCGCGTTCTCCGAACAGGCGTGCGGCTTCGCCCTTGGCTTTACCCAGATTGTTTTGCCAGAGCTCGAACAGACGGGATTTCTCATCTTCCAGCGCGGCGCGCTCGGCGAGGGGTTTGTCGGCCAGATTGAAACTCATGGGAATTTTCCTGCTGTGTAAATTGGCGACATCTTACACTGTAGAAAGAATCGTCCTGCTGTGGTTTTTCTGGCGGATTGAGCCTCCGGGCAAAATCCCTGCAACTTTTTCAATCGCCAGGCACTCCACTGTTCACTGTCCAATCACCGCAAGGAGTACTTCAATGGCCCGCAAAACCGCCCTGCAAGCCGCCGAAGATCAAATCAAGGATCAAGCCTTCAGCGAACTTCAGTCCCTGATCGAAGAGTCTGAAAAATTGCTCAAGAGCAGCGCCTCACTGGTCGGTGAGGAAGCAGAAACGCTACGTGGGCAAATTGCCCTGAAGCTGCAACAAGCCCGGGACTCGGTCACCAACGTTCGGCAGCGGGCCATTCCCGCTGTCGATGCCACCGAAAACTACATCGGTGGCCACCCATGGCAAACCGTGGCGGTTTCTGCCGGATTCGGGCTAGTGGTTGGCATGCTGCTGGCGCGCCGCTGACCCGCTGTGCCCCTGTAGGCGCTGGCGCCTACAGGGGCCATGCTTCCTGCCTTACGTGTCAGAGACCGGCCAGCGCCCGCAAGTTCGCCAACTCCGAGGCCTCCAGCGCAATGCCGTCGGCCTGCGACTTGGCGCGTTGAATGTGGCGCCGATCGCCCGGCAAGCGCTTGAGCCCCACACCATGCATCTGCCGCACCAGCTCCTCGCTGCGTTGCGCAAAACCCTGCCCGGCCGCCTTGCTCGGGTCAATCACGATCAGTAACTGGCCAGTCCAGGGCGTCTTGGCGCCCGGATGGTTTTTCCAGTCGAACTCGAACGAAAAATTCCCCCCCGTCAGCGCCGCCGCGAGCAACTCCACCATCATCGACAGCGCCGAGCCCTTATGCCCGCCGAACGGCAGCAATGCGCCCCCCTCGAGAATCGCCTTGGGGTCCTGGGTCGGTTGACCGAGGCTGTCGACGCCCATGCCCGGCGGCAACCGCTCGCCCTTGCGTGCGGCAATCTGCACATCGCCATGGGCAATGGCGCTGGTGGCCAGGTCGAAGACGATTGGATTGCCGTCGGCTCGGGGGGCGGCGAAGGCAATCGGGTTGGTGCCGAACAGCGGTCGATCGGCGCCGTGGGGCACCACGCACGTCATGCTGTTGACCACGCTGAGCGCGACCAACCCCTCATAGGCGAAGGGCTCGACGTCCGGCCACAAGGCGGCGAAGTGATGGGAGTTACGGATCGCCAGCACCGCGATACCGGCGCTACGGGCCTTCTCCACCAGCAGCGGGCGCGCGGCCGCCAGGGCCGGTTGGGCAAATCCGTTACCGGCATCGACCCGGACAAACCCGCTCGCCACATCCTCGACCACTGGCACGGCCTGGCCATTGACCCAGCCGCTTTGCAGGGTCGAGACATAACCGGGAATGCGGAACACGCCATGGCTGTGGGCACCATCGCGTTCGGCGCCGGCGCAGTTTTGCGCCAGCACCCGGGCGACGTCGCCTGAAGTGCCATGGCGCAGGAATATCTGCTCAAGCAATGCCGTCAGCTCATCGAGGGACAGGTTTTGCGAGACAACAGTCGATACAGGATCGTGTGGCGCGGACATCTGAAGCTCCAGACTAATTATTGGAGGGGGCAACAGCGTAGGTAGACCGCCGAATAACAACGCGGGGCGAGCAACCTGTCAACTGCGAAATGGGCCGCCAAGCAATATGTACCGCACCTGGGCGTTGCGCCAGCCGTACTGTTTTTACTCGATCCGACACCTGCGAGCGCTGCTCGCAGCCCCATTGAGGAAAAACCATGATTGGCGCCCCATTGCCTTATTTTTTCGACGAGGCACTACTTGCATCCAAAGCCAGGCAGCCCGGTGATCGCGAGAAAGCCCTGGGCATGACGATGGCTGACCTGAACTGGTTGAACAACGTTTACCTGGCCACCGATTCAGCTCGCGTAGGCGCAACCAGTCCCATGCACGTCAAACGCTTGCTCCTGAGCCTGGCCGGCAAGGACGATATTCCATTGGCCGGCGCCTTTGCCATGAGCCGCCCCGACGATGGCGAAGTCACGCTCTATACACCGTACAAAGGCCTGATCAAATTCACGGGCATGGACGACCTGCAAAACACGCTGAAGCAGTGGTTGGCACATCACACCGGCAAGCTTGAACTGCTGCGCTTTCTCTCCATCGAGCAACGCGCCACTGTGTTGGCGGCGAGCGAAGCGCAAATTTCCACGCAAGATATCGACGGTGCAGTGTTCCAGGATCAGGAACGCATCCTCGACCTGAACCAGCAACATAATATCGATTCGATGATCGGGGCCCTGGTCAAGTTGCCACATTTGCAATCGATGCTCGACGAATTGCTCAAGATCAGCTTGCGCCAATCCTTTCCAAACCTGGACCAACGCCTGACCCGCCTGAAAAGCTTTGTCAGGACGGACCCTGTCGATGGCGCCGAGCATCAGCACATCATTTCCTCTATCTCGCTGAGCGATGCACTCCTGCACGTCTACCTGACCAACCAATGGCCCGCTGGCGACTCGCGAGTGTTCGCCCATCCAGAACTCGCGGTGAGCAGTGATGCCGATAATCAGGCGTGGGAAAGCGTGATTCAAGAAATCGCGCAAAGCCTTACACCTCACCTCGAAGCCTTGCTCGAATCATTCTGGAACACCCCTGTCAGCGGTCAGCTATCGCCGCTGACGCTTTTTACCGAGGGCATGCAGGACACCTATGAGGTGAAGCTTTTGCTCCAGCGCCAAAACGGCGTCGTCACGACGCAGGAATATGCACAGCTGGCCAATCTCGACAACGCGCCCGTCACGTCCCCTTCGCTGCGCATTGAAAAAGTGCGGGTCAGTGCGCCGTTCAAACCCTATGTGGAACTAGCCTCGAGCTTGATGATCGGCAGCAGCGACACCCTGGGTTTTCTCTATACGCAATCCAGAGGCATCGAGGCGACAACTGATCTGGCCGCGGTGAAGAAGATCGTGCTGCAGATGCTGCAAAGCCAGGGACACGAAGACGCGCAACTCAATGTCATGTCGCTGGACGAGCGTGGCCTCTTCCTTGCGCAGGATCCGCAAGAGCGCGTCATCACCGGAGAACCGGTCCGAGGTCCGGTGTTCGAACAACTGATGGCTGACATTCTCGCCAAGCAACGGCAGAACCTGAGCTACGCGTTGAGTCTGTACCGTGCAAGCGAAGGCACACTCAATCCCCATGCCTTGCTCGACAAGACCCTCGATGTCAGGGGTTTGATCGACGATCGATTGCTGGCTGCCAACGCCTCAGGACGCTGGAGTACCCACGCCGATCTGCGCTGGAATGCACAACCGGCCACGGTGCGCGCCGAGTCGGCGAAAGAGCAACTGGCATCGCTCGATAGCGTTGCACAGGCCCTTCGCCAACGCCTCGACAATTACCCCGCCATCGCGGCGACAACTGAAACGGTTACCGAGGCGCAGCACATTGTCGACCCGTCACTGGCCGAGCTTAAATCAAGTTTCAGCAATACCCTGTCCATCGCCTTGCGCAGTGAGCTTAAGCTACGGGCCGTCGACCGCACTTTGGGCGAGACGGAACAGACCATCATCAAAACGCTGCTCGATACCCCCGTGCGCTTGCACCGCGCGGCATTGAACGGCTTTTTACCGGACGTATTTTCCCTGGCGTTAAAGGCAAGCGACGCCACAGCCCCGTTGAAACTGGCCAGTTGTTTTGTCCTGACCGAGCGTGGTGGCCTGGACCCGGCGCATTCCGGCAAGACGATATTGTGGACGCCAGCGTTCGGGTACGAAGTCTTCAAGGCGCTGCCGGCACTGTTGAGCGAGCTGGCTCGACGACTCAGTGATCACTGCCAGCGCTTGACCCTCTTGGAGAACCTCGGCCGCGGCGAGCGACATCCTGGCAAGCACTACACGCTCGCGCCGCCGCAGCGCATCGACGGGAACTTTCTCGATGAAGTGCAGAAAAACCATGTGCACCTGGACCAGACGTGCGTGGTCAGTGCCCTGGCTACGCTAAATGACGCCGCATCAAAGGCCAGTCTCCTGAGTCTCGTTGCGTTGCGCCAACCACTGACAGGCCTGCACCGTGCGATGGACATCGCCCGATCCCTGACCACCCGGCAAAGACTGCCCGCATGGCTGGGCCAGGCATCGATCAAGGATCTGCGGTTACACGGCGAATTGCTCCAACAATACCTCAACAATGTCAAAGACGATCAGGACTACCTCACGGGCACGGATTCGCTGCGGGGAACAGCGCGCGTGGCGCTTGAACAACAGCTCAAGGCCGACACCTTCAACATCGATCCGGACAAGATCCAGATTCACGTCAACGCTCGACCCATGATTGCGGCCAGCACCCAGACCCTGACCGATTTTGCCCTTACACACCTCACGGATCTCGAGCAAATCCATTTGACTGCCGTGTCGCTCGATTCAACGGTCATTCCCCAAAAGATGGACGAACGCTACATCAAGGACCTGATAAAAAATCTGGATGCGGGCAAGCGTCAACAGAGAAAAATCACAGTGTCCCTTGCCGACACCCCGGCGAACGCCGAACGCAGGAAACGCTTCTTCAGACAAGTGCCGTGGCAACTGATGCATTACGCCCACTGCGAGAAAATGCAGGAGCGCCTCAGCGAATCTGCGTTTGATCTGGTGCGGCAAGTGATGGACATGCCCGACGCCATTGCCCGTGCCGCCGTCGATGGTGCACACGCCATGATTCGCCCGCTCGAATTCATGGGCCTGAGCAAAGGCCAGACAACCACCGTGCCAGGCGTCTACCTGATCGGCTCAAGCGCCAGCGACTCCTCGCGTCAGGTTTTACTGGCGCCGCACAGCCCCCGGCACGGGCTCAAGGAATATGAAAACGAACAGCAACTGCTGGCAGAACTCAAGACCCGCGGGGCATTGTTCGACTGGCTACTAACGAATCTGCCACAAACTGACCGGACGCTGCTGGAAAGCCATCTGGCACCCCGTCAACGACGTGCCGCCAGTTCCGAACCCGCCCCCAAAGCCACTCCAGCCGATGGCTTGACGCTGGCTTCGCGTCCGATCAAGGGCAACCTGCTCAAACACTTGCTCAAGGACAATGTCGCGTTACTGGGGCGATTGCTCGGTTGTCAGGCCGAAGACAAAAAGCAAAGCGAATGGGCAACCATCAAACAGGTCATGGGCGAAGATCTGCAAGCGGCATCTACGTTTTGCATGGGCAGGCTCGCCTACCCCTTGACGGTGTGGCGCAGCTACCGCGACATCAAGCAATCGGCCGAAGACCTGCAAACCCACCACTGGGGCAAGGCTTTAACCGAGTTCATCAGCGGCATCGCAGAACTCGCTACGTTGCGCCAGTCGCTGGAACCCGAGGTCACGGCGCCTTCGCCCTCCGGCGCCACTCCACCTGTCAAGCCCAAAACCGCGACCCAATGGCAAGACATCGACATCACCGCCACCGAACGCACGCACCTGAAGCGTTACGAAAGCCACGATGTCGACCTGGGATCGCTGACATTCGACTCAAAGCTTCACCTCTACCAGCATCCAACCACAAAAAACCACTATGCGCCGGTGGCCGGAAAGGTCTACCCGGTCACCCAGGGCAAGGTCCAGTGGCGCATTGGGCCCCAGCAAACCCCTGGTCCCAAGCTGCGCCTGGCGGCATCGAGACAGTGGCTTGTGGCTCAGGACACGAAACCCCGTTTCGGCTTGCTCAGGCGACTGGAGACCCTGGTTTCGGTGTGGGATGGCATGAACGTCGACGCCAATGGCATGCCCGCAATCCGTCGTCGATACCCGCAAAAGGCGCGCGAGATACAAGAAGCCCTGGACCTGGCGACGACCTATACCTGGAACAGCTTTCGCAACCTGCAATTGCTCAAGACGTCCGGTAGTACGGACACACCTGTGCATCGGCTGGTCAAGGACTTTATCGATGTGTCGCAGGTGTTACCCAAGCATATAGAGATGCTTGAAAAAGTCGTCGGCGAGATTTTCACGGCCCTGCTGGATCCCACACTCAGGAAAGAGGACTCCCGGCGTTTTGCGTTGGGCAGAGTGATCACCGATCCGGACGGTACCTTCGCCTTCACGGTTCCAAGGGACGCAAAGCGGAAAATTTACCTGGCTGAGCGCTTCTTTGCCCCCCAATTCGATCTCTACAAACCGCATCTCACCGACACGGCTTTTCCAATCAGCGCACACGCCAGGGCATCGACCCTTGTCCATGAGCTTTCGCACATTGCCTGTGAAACCGAAGACATTGCCTATCTCGATGCGAGCAGGCCCTTTGTCGACCTGATTGGCTCAGCCAGCGCCACCGCCAGCGATATGAAGAACGAATTGAGCAAACTGCAGGACACCGCCCTCTCGACAAAAACACCGTATACCGAATTGTTCATGACCTACGATCCGGATACGGGCGAACGGGCTGATATGGATGCCACAGCCCCCGCAGCGCTGCGAGTCCTGTCCGAGACCGGTGCAGAAAACCTGAGTGGCGCCCGCACTGTCTTCAAGAAAAACGCCCTGACCAGGCTGGCCGTGCAACTTGCAAACGCCGACAGTGTGGCCTGGCTGATCTGCCATCTGGGCCGGCAATTACACGTCACGACCCCATGAGCCGGGAGAAAAAAACACAGATTGATGGGTAATTGCCATGACGGATGTTCGCGCAGACTTCGCTCGGGTTAGAATGCGCGAAATCAGGATGAGTCAATGACCGACAGCCCTCTCTCACCAGCCCAATTTGACGCCATCACCGATGCCGCAGCGCATTGGTGCATGCGCCTGCATGCCCCTGACTGCACGGTCCAGGAGCGGCAGGCATTCGAACAGTGGCTGGACGTTCATCCGCTGCATGCGGTCGAATACGAAGCCATGCTGGAAATCTGGGAAGTGGCTGGCGACCTGCCGCGTCCGCAAATGGTCGCGCCACTGGTTCGGGCCAAGCCGCAATCCCCCTGGCGAACCTTCGGCATGGCCGCCGCCTTGTGCGCGCTGGCGTTGCCGCTGGCAGCCTACAGCGGGTGGAACATGGGGTGGTTGCCCGACTCATACGAACATTACGCGGCAACCGACAACGTACGGCAGGTCACCCTCAAAGACGGCAGCAAGGTCGAACTGAACCTGGGCAGTGAGCTGACGTACAGTCACTACAAGGACCAGCGTCGAGTCACCCTGAAAAAAGGCGAGGCCTTCTTCAACGTCAGTCACGACGCCAGCCACCCTTTCATCGTCAAGGCCGCCGAAGGCAAGATCCGGGTAACCGGGACCCGATTCAACGTCTGGATGTATGAAGACCAGGTGAAAGTGAACCTGGTCGAAGGCTCCGTTCTGGTCAGCAGCAACGATGACCTGCCGGGAGACGGTCTACGGCTGGACCCGGCCATGCAGGCCAGCTTTCGCCATGGCGACCTGATTCCGCGCATCAATCAGACCTATGACAACGACAATTCCCTGGCCTGGCTCAATGGCAAACTGGTACTCGATGACCTGGCGCTGAGCGAAGCGCTGCCGCTGATCAATCGTTATCTGCAAACGCCGGTACAGGTGGCCGACAACGGTACTGGCGCGATCCGCATCGGCGGCATCTACAACATCCGGGAGCTCAATACCCTGGTGGCGTCCCTGCCCAGGGTGCTGCCGGTCTACCTGACCCGCAACAAAGACGGCAACCCGGTCCTCAATTCCATCCCGCAGCAACCGCCGAAAAGCTGAAGGCCACCACCCTGGCGGGGTGCGGCCTTCTTTTGGTTCTCATGCACCAGCGATTTTATTTCGCGGCCACCTTCCCCGGCTTTTCATCCTGCTCGCGGATCGTCTGCGCCTGGTATTGCGGATCGGACCTGATCTGTTGCTCGGTGAACGGCAACACACTCAATTGCTTTTGCGAAAACGCCAGCGTCTGGTCCAGGGCGTATTTCGACGCCGGGTCACTGGACAGGGAAAACGCCAAGAGCCCCTTGGCCTGCGGGCCTTTTTCATCGAAGGTCACCACCTGCAGATAACTGGTACCACTGACCACTTCGCGCTTGCCATCGGTCCGGGGCACACTCTGAATGGCGTTGTACACCCCCAGCGTGCCCGGCCCGCCGTGAATCGGCGTCTGCCGGCCACCGCTGCTGACCACCTGGATATCACCCCAGCGGCTGTCCTGCTTGAGCCCTGACGCCTTGACCTGCTCGCTCGAGGCCAACATGGCCTGGCGCAACGCTTGCGCCACCTGGGGACTGTCGATCGCCAGGCCGCGCGGGGTATGTTGCGGGTCCAGAGGATCGAATGCCACGCGCCAGACATCGGGTGCCTGCTCCAAAGCCTCCATGACATTCTGGAAGTGCACGAAGCCAAGGCCGCTGTCGAGATTGGCCTTGCGGTCCCAGGCCTTGAGACTGGCACACAGCGGTGCCAGTTTTTTTCCATCGGTACCCAGGTCTGCCGCGCAGAACTGCAACAGGTCGGGCATCACTTGTGCCGCCAGGTACACCTGGTCGTCCATCACCATGTGCTGCAAATCTGCCGCTGCGAGCGGACCGGCCTTGGCCAGCGTGCCCAGGCGATCCAGGGCAAAACGCGAGCGCAGGCCCAAAGGCTGGCCGTCCTGGCTGATCAACGGCGAGAAGCCGGTCAGCGGTTGCGCAGGGTTGACCATCCACGCCGAATCGTTGGCGTGCTGCACGAAGTCCTTGCGCAGCAGTTGCGGCAAGTGCTGCGCCGCAAAGATACCCGGCTGCGCGGCCTGCGGGTCTATGTCCCAGGCACAGGCGCTGTTGGAGCCATCGAGGACGATCATCTGCAGGCCGATCCGCGGATCGCTGCACTGGGCCAGCTTCGCAGCATTCACGTTCGGCACGACCGACAGGTTCATGTACAGCGTTTGGCCCTGGTCGTCCGCTGCCAGCGTGTTGACCCACGGGATGCCCTGGATTTTATGCACCGAGGCCTGGAATTCCTTGAGGCTGCCGGCACGATTCATCGCGTACCACTGTTGCAGCACCCGATCATTGTCCAGGTTGGCGTCACTCAGGCTGTAGGCAAACTGCTGGTCCCAATCGAGCTTGCCAGGCCACTGTACGATCGGGCCGAACTGTGAGCTGTAGACCACATGGGAAACGGCCTTGACCGACCCATCCGCTTGCCTGGCATCAACTGTCAGGGTTTGCTTGGTCATTGGCAGGGACTTGCCGTCGAGCAAATAGCGGGTCGGATCCTTGGGGTCCAGCTGCAGGCGATAGAGGGTGAAATGTTTGGACGAATCCACCGTGTGGGTCCAGGCCAGGTGCTGGTTGAACCCGATGTTGATCAGCGGCAAACCAGGCAACGCGGCACCCATCACATCCAGCTTGCCAGGGATAGTCAGGTGCATCTGGTAGAAGCGCATTGCGCCGACCCAAGGGAAATGCGGATTGGCCAGCAACATGCCGCGGCCATTGAAGGAACGATCGCTGCCCACCGCCACGGCGTTGCTGCCGCGATCCAGGGCAAAACGCTGCATACGCAGGTCGGCCAGTTGAAACGCTGTTTGATTGCCGCCATTCCCAGCGACCGCAGCCGGTGGTGCGGCACCCGCGAGCGCTTCGGCAAACTGCCCCACACCCCCTTCGACCAACAGGCGACGGGTCAGCTTGACCAGGTCCATGGCTGTGATGTCCCGCACCCAGTCGCCCTGACATTGCTGCGCCAGCCCCCGGGCCCGACGCTCGGCCAGGGAACGGTTGTAACCGGCCACATAACCTTCAACCAGCTCGCGCACTTCAGGGGTTTGCGCCTGCCAGAAGGTGTCGACGGCCTGCGGCGAGTTCAACCAATTGAAAAATAGATCGCTGACGCGGTTTTCCCGCGCCTCTACCGTGAACTGATCCGGGCCGAAAAACCGCGAGCGTTGACCGTTCACCGTGGTGATCTCATTGGCCAGCAAACACAGGTTATCCTGAGCATAGGCATAACCGATGCCGTAACCGAGCCCACGCTCGTTGTCGGCGCGAATATGCGGCACACCAAAGCTGGTCCGGCGGATATCGGCACTGGCGTGCTCAAGCTGACTGCGCGCATTCGCCGCAAGACTCAGCCCCAGAAACACACCCGCCAGGCTCAACCTGGTCAACTGGCTGGAAATAATCACATTCGCTCCTGATCGAAAAACGAGGGTCACAGTTGTGCGTACTGACGCGCACTGCGCATCCTGTTAGGGACGAAGCAAACGAAAAAAATTTAGGCAACGCGATGGCGGCCCCGTACCGGGTTGCAGCGGCAACTTACATAGCGATCACGCAATGATGACGAAATTTCTACATTCAAGTCTTCATGATTTGTGACGCTCATACGTCTTGCTGGGTAAGAGCGCCCATTTTTTTCCGATCAGGCTCTGCAAAAGGAGTTTTCGCAATGTACAACTCGCAACTGCCAACGGACGGTAGCAACGCGCCAAAGGGCACTTCCCTTGGGGTCGGTGTTTTCGACCAGCGTACCGAGCGCCACGGCAACGAGCGGATCCGCATTTTGCTCAAGAGCTTTGGCCTGCGAACCAGTCTGATTCGTCTGAAAGTCATCGACGCCTTGCTCTCGGCCGCCGAGAACGAGCGCAGCCTGGGTGTGCGCGGCGTGCACACCCAGTTGCTGGAACTGGATATTCCCCTGTCGTTCCTGAGCGTGCGCGAAGTGTTGAAACGCCTGTGCAGCGAAGGCGTGATTGTCCTCAATCCGGACAAGAGCTACAGCCTCCACCCTCGCGCCGTCGCCTTGCTGCACGCCGACTGACCCGCCCAGCCCGGGGTGCCGCTCAGGTCTTGACCTTGCGACGCATCACGCCGTTGATGACCACCACGACCACCGCCACGCCAATGGCGATGTACTGGAAGAGTTTTTCGCTGATGACGCCGGTGTTCTGCAAATACGAAAGGCCGAACATGGTCCCCAGTACCACGAGGGAGATCAGAATCGAGTATTTCAAACGTTGCGACTGAGTCATTGGCAATTCCTGAACCTGAAAAATGTATCTGCTTTGTATCCGCCTGCATGCCAAGCCCCTACCTTGTTGCGGGGATGGACGCGTGCAAACGGGGTCTCATGTTACAGCCGATGAAGATTTTTAGCTTTATCACGGCGATAACCATGAGGATTTACCATGTTACGTCGAATCACCTTGCTGATTCCCCTGCTGGCCCTGCTCTCCCTTGGCGGTTGCATCTTCCTGCCCCATGGCGGCGGACACCATGATCGCCATTACGACGGGGGTGGACCTGGGTATTACCCGCATCGCTAACAAGCACTCCAATCAATCTGTAGGAGCCGGCTTGCCGGCGAAGGCGTGTTTGAAGCGTGCATGAACCTTTCGGGCGCCTTCGCCGGCCAGCCGGGCTCCTACAACGTATTTTTTATCCAAATCCTGTAGCACTTCGAAACAAACCTTGAATATCCGCCGGCAAAAAAACGTCAGAATGTATTCCTTTGCCTGCAATCCGAGACCCCGTCGACATGCGAACCCCTCTACGTCTGGCTGCCTTGGGCGCCCTGTTCATTTCCTCCCTGGCCCAGGCCGCCGACCTGATCCCGATCGAGGTCCACCGGGATGCCAATTGCGGTTGCTGCAAGAAATGGATCAGCCATCTGGAGGCCAATGGCTTCAAGGTCGAGGACCACGTCGAAAGCAACATGAGCACATTCAAGCAACAACACGGCGTGCCACCGCGCCTGGCGTCATGCCACACCGCTTTGATCAACGGCAAATTCGTCGAAGGCCATGTGCCGGCCGACCAGGTGCTGGCCCTGAGCAAGCGCAATGACCTGCTGGGCGTGGCCGCCCCGGGCATGCCCATGGGCTCGCCGGGCATGGAAATGGACGGCATGAGCGATGCCTATCAAGTGATCGGCCTGAAAAAGGACGGCACCGATGTGGTGGTGGCGGACTACCCCGCCCATTGATTTTCGGCGCCTATATCGGCTTGTTCCTGGCGGCGTTCGGCGCCGCGACCTTGCTGCCCCTGCAGTCCGAAGCCGTGCTGGTAGGGCTGATCCTCAGCGATCGCTACTGGCTGTGGTCGCTGCTGGCAGTCGCCACCCTGGGTAACGTGCTCGGTTCGCTGGTCAACTGGTGGCTGGGGCGCGCCATCGAACGCTTCCGTGACCGGCGCTGGTTTCCGGTCAGCCCCAAACACCTGGAACAAGCCCGCCGACACTATCAACGTTACGGCCACTGGTCGCTGCTGCTCAGCTGGCTACCGGTGATCGGGGATCCACTGACCCTGGTGGCCGGCGTCATGCGCGAACCCCTGGGACGCTTCCTGCTGATCGTGACCCTGGCCAAGGGCGCTCGTTATGGCGTGCTGGCGCTGGCCACACTGGGGTGGATGGGTTGAACCAAGTGCCGCGACGATTGCCTGTTTAATGTCGCCCTATTCGTGCCGATCCAGCATCGGCGGATTTTCAACGGAGTCCACCATGCCCCTTACCCGCTCAAGCTGGCTGTCCGCCCTGCTGCTGACCGCCGCACTGCCCGCCATGGCCGCCGAAGGCCCGGCCTACGGCCCCCAATTGCAGGGCTTCGAATACCCCTACACCGTCAAGCATTTTGCCTTCCAGTCCCAGGGCCAATCCCTGCAGATGGGCTACATGGATGTCGCCGCCCATGGCAAGGCCAACGGGCGCAGCGTCGTGCTGATGCACGGCAAGAACTTCTGCGGCGCCACCTGGGAAACCTCGATCAAGGCCCTCAGCGATGCCGGCTACCGGGTGATTGCCCCGGACCAGATCGGTTTCTGCACCTCGAGCAAACCGGACAACTATCAATACACCTTCCAGCAACTGGCGAGTAACACCCAGCAACTGCTCAAGGCCTTGGGCGTGCAGAAAGCCACCCTGCTGGGGCACTCCACTGGCGGCATGCTCGCCACCCGCTACGCGCTGCAATATCCCGAACAGGTCGAGCAGCTTGCGCTGGTCAACCCGATCGGCCTGGAAGACTGGAAGGCCCTCGGGGTTCCCTATCGCACGGTGGACCAGTGGTACGAGCGCGAACTGAAGCTCAGTGCCGAGGGTATCCGCAACTACGAGCGCGCCACCTATTACGGTGGCCGCTGGAAACCCGAGTTCGACCGCTGGGTGGACATGCTCGCCGGCTTGAACAAAGGCCCGGGGCATACGCAGGTCGCCTGGAATTCGGCGCTGATCTACGACATGATCTTCACCCAGCCGGTGTACTACGAATTCGAGAACCTGAAGATGCCGACCCTGTTGCTGATCGGCACGTCCGACACCACCGCCATCGGCGGTGATATCGCGTCGCCCGAGGTCAAGGCAAAACTCGGCCACTACGACGTACTGGGCAAACAGGTGGCGAAACGGATCGCCCGTTCGACACTGGTGGAATTCCCCGGCATGGGCCACGCCCCGCAGATGGAAGAGCCTGCCCAGTTTCACCAGGCGTTGCTCGGCTGGCTGAACAAGACCCATCCCGTTCGTTGACGAGGTAATGCTGATGGCAGTGCAGATTGCGGTAATCGATGACTGGCAGGACGTGGCCCGCGATGTGCTGGACTGGTCCGTGCTGGAGGCCATCGGTGAAGTGGATTTCATCCATGACTACCCTGCCGACAACGCGACCCTGGCGGCGCGTCTGAACAAGTATGCCGTGATCTGCGTGATGCGCGAGCGCACCCGTTTCGATGAGGACCTGCTGCGCCGCCTGCCCCAGCTCAAATTGCTGGTGACTGGCGGCATGCGCAATGCCGCGATCGACTTGAAGGCCGCTGCGGCGCTCGGCATCCAGGTCAGTGGCACTGACAGCTACAAGCACGCCGCTCCGGAACTGACCTGGGCACTGATCATGGCCGCCACCCGCAACCTGGTGGTCGAAGCCAACGCCTTGCGCGCGGGTAAGTGGCAGCAAGGCCTGGGGGGCGACCTGCACGGCAAGACCCTGGCGATCCTGGGACTGGGCAGCATCGGTCAGCAGGTTGCCCGGTTTGGCCAGGCGTTCGGCATGCGGGTCATCGCCTGGAGCGAAAACCTGACCGCCGAACGCGCCGCCGAAGCCGGTGTGACCTTCGTCAGCAAACAGGCGCTGTTCGAGCAGGCCGACGTGCTCTCGGTGCACCTGGTGCTCAGTGACCGCAGTCGTGGCCTGGTGGACGCCCAGGCGCTGGCCTGGATGAAACCCACCGCGCTACTGGTCAATACCGCGCGCGGGCCGATTGTCGATGAAGCCGCGCTGATCAAGGCCCTGCAGAAACAGCGCCTGGGTGGAGCGGCGCTGGATGTGTTCGAGCAGGAGCCGCTGGCAGAGCATCATCCGTTCAGGACCCTGGACAACGTGCTGGCAACGCCCCATGTCGGCTACGTCAGTCAGCAAAACTACCATCTGTTCTTTTCGCAAATGATCGAGGACATTCACGCCTGGTCGGCGGGAAAACCGATTCGCCTGCTGAGCTGATAGCGCCGCGCGACTTGAGCTTTGCGTGGAAAAACCGCCAGGAAAAATGAATAAATGTTTGCGCTGAGGTGTTTATGGTTCGCTTGAAGGGTCATCAGCCCGTCTCACTGGCTATGGCCCGTCCCATGTCCCGCCCCTGATGATCTGTGGAGCATTGCCCATGAATCGCCGCCTCTCGATTGTTACTGCCCCGTTGGTGCTTGCCGTCGTGCTGTCCAGTTCCCTGGCGTGGGCCAACGGCGAGGAAGATACCCCCGCCAAACCGCAGTGCCCTCGAGGGCAGGTGTTCGACAGCAAGGCGCAAAAGTGCGTCAAGCAAACCAGCATGCTCCTGCCGGACGTCGACCGTACCGATTACGCCTATCAACTGGCCAAGGACGGGCGTTACGAAGAAGCCCTGGCCCTGCTCGATACGCTCAAGGAACCCAACACCGCCAAAGCCTTGAACTATCGTGGTTATGCCACGCGTAAACTGGGGCGCACCGACGAAGGTATCGGTTACTACCTGCAATCGGTCAAGCTCGACCCCCAGTACGCCAAAGTCCGCGAATACCTCGGTGAAGCGTACGTGGTCAAAGGCCGGCTGGACCTCGCCCAGGAGCAACTGCAACAGATCAAGTCGATTTGCGGCAACACGACCTGCGAGGAATACCAGGACCTGGCCGAAGCCATCGACAACTCGTCGCAAACCTGACAACCGGGCGCACGGAGGTCTCTATCGCCAGCATTCAGGAAATAAGGGCAGAACTGGGCCAGCATCTGGCGCGTTTGTGGCGCTATGGCCTGCTGTTGTCGCGACAACGGCACGTCGCCGAAGACCTGGTGCAGGCAACGTGCGTGCGCGCGCTCGAACGTGCCGGACAATTTACCCCGGGCACCCGTATGGACCGCTGGCTGATGAGCATTCTGCATTCGATCTGGCTGAATGAAATCCGGACCCGTCGGGTGCATCAGGGCCAGGGACTTGTCGAGCCCGATAGCGCCCTGTCGTTTGACGGCGAATATGCAGCGCAGACTCATGTATTGGCGGCGCAGGTCATCCGCCGCGTCGACGCGCTGCCCGAAGCCCAGCGCGAAACGGTATTTCTCACCTACGTCGAGGGTTTGTCCTACCGCGAAGTTGCCGAAGTCCTGCAAGTACCCATTGGCACCGTGATGAGCCGGCTGGCCACCGCGCGGGCGAAACTCGCCGAATATCCGCCACTGCACACGGTGCCCAACCCTTCAACCGGAGAACGTCGATGAACGCGATACCCTCGGATGAGCAATTGGTGGCCTACCTGGACAACCAGCTCGACGCCGAACAACGCGCCCACATCGACGCGGCCCTCGTCCAGGACCCGATGCTTGGCCTGCGCCTGCAATGGTTGGCCCGCAGCAATCTGCCGTTCAAGGACGCCTATGACGAGTTGGCAAAGCAGGCACCGGTGGATCGCCTGCAGGCCATGCTCGACACCTTGCCCGTGCCTGCCCGCCCAACGCACAGCCGGCGCTGGTTCCTGGCGGCAGCGGCCGGGCTGGTGGCAGGCGGCGTGGTCGCGGACCGTTTGTTCCTCGGCTGGCAAAGCAGTCAGCAAAGCCACAGTTGGCGCGGACTGGTGGCGGATTACATGGTGCTGTACGTACCGGAAACCCTCGACCATTTGCCCACTGACGAAGCGACGCAACGGACGCAACTGCAGACCATCGATGCTCGGCTGGGCCTCAGTCTTGTACCTGCAAAACTGGCCCTTCCACGCGCCGAATTCAAACGCGCGCAAATCCTTGAATACGATGGCGTGGCCATCGCCCAGATCAGCTACCTGGATCCGGTTCACGGGCCGATGGCGCTGTGCATCACACGCTCCAACAGCGGCAGCCGCCATTTCGCCCAGGAACGTCGGCACGGGATGAACATTGTCTACTGGGCAGATCGGGAACATGCGTGGATGTTGATCGGGCGTAACTCGATGGCCGACCTTGAAGACATGGC
Organism: Pseudomonas serbica; assembly: GCF_028823535.1. GTDB lineage: Bacteria > Pseudomonadota > Gammaproteobacteria > Pseudomonadales > Pseudomonadaceae > Aquipseudomonas > Aquipseudomonas serbica. Next base: position 85,099 of record NZ_JAQIYM010000020.1, read on the forward strand.
CAAACAGTTACGCACCCGATTGAACGCCTGACCCTGCGCCAGCGCCTACACAGAGCGCGGCAGCGTTTGCAGTTTCACGAGGTCTTGCGCCTTGGGAAACGCTTCCCCCGCCCCCTTCAGCACGGTGTACCTGACTTTGTCGCCCACCAGGAAAAAGTCCTCTCCATCTGCTGTGGCATGGGGACCAATACGGATCGCCAACCTGGAAGCGAACCCGTCATCTGGAAGGACCAGGGCGAAAGAGGTTGATGTCGTGTCGACCCTGACTTCCCTGATCGCGTCGATGGTGCCCTGCCCAATTGTTCTTGTGATTGGCTCGCCCATTGCTAACTCTCCTGACCTGCCGTCAATCCTGAGTGCCAAGGCCCATGAAACGCGCAAGCGGCGACTGTGGCTACTGTCAGATTTGACAGATGAACCAACCGTTGGTCGTAATCAACCCGGCGTCGGTAACCTTAACCGAAACCGCGCCCCGCCCAACGGTGATGACTCGACCGTCAACGTCCCACCCTGCGCCTCCAGCGCCCGGCGACTGATGGCCAGCCCCAGGCCAAACCCACCGGTGGCCCGATCCCGGCTGCGATCGAGTCGGTAGAACGGCTCGAAAATCCGCTCACGCTCGTCATCCGGGATGCCGATGCCGTCGTCATCCACCCAGATTTCACAGCCCTTGGGGCACACCTGCACACCGATCTGGATGCGCTTTTCGCAATAGCGCATGGCATTGCGCAGCAGGTTCTGCAGGGCGCGGGCAGTCAGGCGCGGGTCGAGGCTGAAGCGTTCGAGCTGGCCGTGCAGCAGCACGTCGATGACGATGTCCGGGGCTTGTTCGTCATCGATGCTGCCCAGGATGCTGTCGATGAATTCATCCAGCGACACCTCGACCTGCTCCGGCACCCGCGCCGGGTTTTGCAGGCGGCTGTAGGACAGCAACTCCAGCACCAGTTCATCGAGTTCGCGAATGTGATCGACCAACCCCTGCAAGCGCTCGCGGCTGGTCGCCGGCAGGTCATCGGACAGGGCCAGGGCCAGGCCGAAATCCAGGCGTGTCAGGGGGGTACGCAGTTCGTGGGAAACCGCGTTGAGCAAGTCCCTTTGCTGGTTCAGCAGGTTCTCGATGTCGCCGGCCATGGTGTCGAAGACGTTGGCCAGGCCGCCGATGTTGGAGCTGGGGGCAATCTGTGTGCGCTCGCTCAAATGACCCTTGCCGAAGCGTTCCGCCGCGCTCTTCAGGCGTTCCAGGTCACGCCAGTGCGGGCGCAGCCACAGCAACAGGCACGCTAGCATGGTCGCGCCTATAAGCACGTTGATGCTCCAGTACAACAGGCTGACGTCCATCGGGTCCGGCGGCACGACCATTTGCACCACCGTGTGTTCGTTCAGCGGCGCCACGGCCAAGGTGCGCCAGCCCCAGTCGCCAATGCGAACGACGTTTTCGCCGCGTCGCAAACGCTGTTGTTCCTCAAGGGAAAACCCGGCATCGTCGTTGCCGCTGAGCACGATGTGCAGCGGCTGGAACTCCTTGTCCATTTCCGCGGCCAATGCCGGCCATTGTTCGGTCGGGACGGCCTTGAACTGCTTGACCATCAGGGTTTGCAGCCCTCGGGAATAGTCGAGGTTGTAGGTGAGGAAGCGCTCGTGGAAAACCTTGATCACCAGGTCCGGCACCAGGTAGATGGCGGCACTGAAAGAGACGATGGTCACCAGGTACAGGCGAAAGAGGATCCTGAACATCGTCTCAGCATTCCCACTCGGAACGGCTGAACAGGTAGCCCTTGCCCCACACGGTCTTGATCTTGCGCGCTTCGCCAGCGTTGTCATCGAACTTGCGCCGCAACTTGGAGATCGCCACGTCCACCGAACGGTCGGTGCCGTTGAATTCGATGCCGCGCAGGCGTTGCAGGATCTGGTCGCGGCTCAGCACTTCACCGGCATGCCGGGCCAGCACCACCAGCAGGTTGTATTCGCCGCTGGACAACTCCACCGGTTGTCCGCGCCAGGTCACCGTGCGTTCGGACAGGTCGATGCACAGATTGCCCATGAGGATACGGTCATTGACCGCCAGTGGCTCGCTGAGGCTGCTGCGCCGCAGCAAGGTGCGCACCCGGGCCAGCAGCACCCGGGGTTCGCAAGGTTTGGTGACGTAGTCGTCGGCGCCCATTTCCAGGCCCAGCACCTGGTCGTGGCTGTCGTCGCGGGCCGTGAGCATCAGGATCGGCAAGGTCGCCGAATCGGCGCGCAGAAAGCGGCACACCTGCAGGCCATCGAGACCGGGCAGCATCAGGTCGAGGATGACCAGGTCCGGCGGATTGAGCCGCGCACGCTCGCGCACCTGGTCGCCGCGGCTGATCACGCTGACGGAGTAACCGTTGCGTTCCAGGTAGCTGGCAATCAGTTCGGCGAGTGCGGTGTCGTCTTCGACCAGGAGGATGTTGGGCATGGGTGTTTCCAGAAAGTGCTGTGGCGAATGTTCCGGCCTCTTCGCGGGCAAGCCCGCTCCTACAGTGGCCGATGGCGTTCACAAAATTTGTGTTCACAGCGCAACCCTGTGGGAGCGGGCCTGCCCGCGAAGAGGCCGGGACAGTCGCAATAAAATTCAAGATGCTCAGGATATACGCCCTCACCTGCCCCCAAGTAAAACCCTTACACAATTTCACACAGCACCAACAAAGCTTCACCGCTACCCTCGCCGTCGCCCAGTAGGATGCTGGGGGTCATTATTGGGGTCATTCATGTCAAAGAATCTGCTTGCCGGGCTCAGCCTTGTGGCACTGGCGGCGACGCTGAGCGCATGCGACAGCGCCTCGAACGCCGAAGAACAGGCACCGCCGGCCACCGTCCGGATCGAAACCATCGAGGCTGGCCCGCTGGCGATCAGCAGCGAACTGAGCGGGCGGATTGCCGCGCCGCGCATTGCCGAAGTCCGTGCCCGTGTGGCCGGTGTGGTGTTGCAGCGAGCCTTTCGCGAAGGCAGCGACGTGAAAAAAGGCGATGTGCTGTTCCGCATCGACCCGGCGCCGTTCAAGGCCGACCTCGACAGCGCCCAGGCCGTGCTGCGCAAGGCCGAGGCCAATGCGTTCCAGGCCAGGCTGCAGGAACAGCGTTACGCCCAGTTGATCGAAGGCAACGCCATCAGTGGCCAGGACTACGACAACGCCCGGGCCGCCACGCGGCAGACCGCTGCCGATGTCGCCGCCAGCAAAGCCGCCGTCGAGCGGGCGAAACTGAACCTTGGTTATGCCACCGTCACCGCGCCGATTTCCGGGCGCATCGGCCGTGCCCTCGTCACCGAAGGCGCACTGGTGGGCCAGAATGAAACCACCCCACTGGCGTTGATCCAGCAGTTGAACCCGATCCACGCCGACCTCACTCAATCGACCCGTGAACTCAACGACCTGCGCCGCTCATTCCGTTCCGGGCAGTTACAACCGGTCGGCCAGGACCAGGTCAAGGCCACGCTGATACAGGACGACGGCAGTGTGTACCCATTGCCGGGCAAGCTGCTGTTCACTGACATCACGGTCGATCCGGGCACCGGCCAGATCATCCTGCGCAGCGAATTTCCCAATCCCGATCTCGACCTGCTCCCCGGCAGCTTCGTGCGCGTACGCCTTGAGCAAGGGGTGAACCAGCAAGGCATCAGCGTGCCACAACGGGCCATCCAGCGTGACAGCGCTGGCATCGCGCAAGTGTTGTCGCTTGACGCCGAGCAGCGCGTGGGCCTGCAACAGGTGGAACTGGGCGCCGTGCAGGGCGACCGCTGGATCGTCACCGGTGGCCTGAAGCCGGGCGACCGCATCGTCATCGAAGGCCTGCAACACGCCCGCCCCGGCGAGACCGTGCAGATCGATGACACCCCTCTTCCACTCGCCCAGGTCTCGGGTCAGTAAGCAGGACGCTTTTTATGCCGCAGTTCTTTATCGACCGCCCGGTGTTCGCCTGGGTGGTTGCCCTGTTCATTCTGTTGGCCGGTGCGCTGTCCATTCCTCAGTTGCCAGTGGCGCAATACCCCGACGTCGCACCACCGCAGATCGAAATCTATGCCCTGTACCCCGGCGCTTCCGCGCAGACGGTGGATGAAAGCGTGGTCAGCCTGATCGAGGAAGAACTCAACGGAGCCGACCATCTGTTGTATTTCGAATCGCAAAGCAGCCTCGGCAGCGCCACGATCAAGGCCACCTTCCAGCCCGGCACCGACCCGGAAATGGCCCAGGTGGACGTGCAGAACCGCCTCAAGGTTGTCGAGTCGCGTCTGCCGCAAGCGGTGAACCAACAGGGCTTGCAGGTGGAAAAAGTCTCCGCCGGTTTCCTGCTGCTGATTACCCTCACGTCCAGTGACGGCAAGCTCGACGACGTGGCGCTCAGCGACTACCTGGCGCGCAACGTGATGAACGAGATCAAGCGCCTCGACGGCGTCGGCAAGGCGCAGCTGTACGGTGCGGAGCGGGCAATGCGGATCTGGATCGACCCGCAGAAACTGATCGGCTTCAACCTGACCCCGGCCGATGTCAACGCGGCCATCGTCGCGCAAAACGCCCAGGTCTCGGCCGGCAGCATCGGCGACCTGCCGAGCCGCACCACCCAGGAAATCACCGCGACCATTCTGGTCAAGGGCCAGCTGTCGACGCCGTCGGAATTTGCCGACATCGTCCTGAAGGCCAATCCAGACGGTTCCACTGTGCGCATCGGCGATGTCGCCAGGGTCGAGATCGGCAGCCAGGACTACCAGTTTTCCACGCGTCTCAATGGCAAGCCGTCCACCGCCGTCGGTGTGCAATTGGCACCGGGCGCCAACGCCCTGAGCACCGCGACGCGGGTGCGGGCGAAAATGGATGAGCTGTCGCGCTACTTCCCCGCCGGTGTGGAATACAAGATCCCCTACGACACCTCGCCCTTCGTCAAGGTCTCTATCACCAAGGTGGTCTACACCCTTGGCGAGGCGATGTTGCTGGTGTTCGCGGTGATGTTTCTGTTCCTGCAGAACATCCGCTACACGCTGATTCCGACCCTGGTCGTGCCGGTAGCGCTGATGGGCACCTTCGCCACGATGTTGGCGCTGGGGTTCTCGATCAACGTGCTGACCATGTTCGGCATGGTGCTGGCGATCGGCATCCTGGTGGATGACGCCATCGTGGTGGTCGAGAACGTCGAGCGGATCATGGCCAGCGAAGGCCTGTCGCCCAAGGAAGCGACCCGCAAGGCGATGAAGCAGATCACCGGGGCGATCATTGGCATCACCCTGGTGCTGGTGGCGGTGTTCATCCCGATGGCGTTCATGCAAGGCTCGGTCGGAGTGATCTACCGGCAGTTCTCACTGTCGATGGCCACCTCGATCCTGTTCTCGGCGTTCCTGGCCCTGACCTTGACCCCGGCGCTGTGCGCGACCTTGCTCAAGCCAATCGCCAAGGGCGAGCATCACGAGAAGACCGGGTTCTTCGGCTGGTTCAATCGCCGTTTCGAGCAACTCACCGAGCGTTATCAGGGCTGGGTCGCCTATGCACTGAAGCGTAGCGGGCGTTACCTGCTGATCTACGGCGTGTTGCTGATTGGCCTGGGCATTTGCTTCAGCCGCCTGCCCTCCTCGTTCCTGCCGGTGGAAGACCAAGGCTACACCATCACCGACATTCAACTGCCACCGGGCGCAAGCAAGAACCGCACGGTGCAGGTGGTCGAGCAGATCGAAGCGCACAACGCCACCGAGCCCGGGGTGGGTGACAGCACGGTGATTCTCGGTTTCAGCTTTTCCGGCAGCGGCCAGAACGCGGCGCTGGCCTTTACCACGCTCAAGGACTGGTCTGAACGCGGCAGCGACGACACGGCAACGTCCATCGCCGACCGCGCCAACGTCGCCCTCAGTCAGATCAAGGACGCCATGGCCTTCGCCATACTGCCACCCCCCGTGGACGGCCTGGGCACGTCCAGTGGTTTCGAGTTTCGCCTGCAGGATCGCGGCGGCCTCGGACACGCCACGTTGATGCAGGCACGCAGCGAATTGCTCGCCGCCGCCGAGAAAAGCCCGATCCTGATGAACGTGCGCGAAAGCGCCCTGGCCGAAGCGCCGCAGGTCCAGTTGATCGTCGACCGCAAGCAGGCGAATGCGCTGGGCGTGTCCTTTGCCGACATTGGCAGCGTGCTGTCCACCGCCGTCGGTTCGGCCTACATCAACGACTTTCCCAATCAAGGGCGGATGCAGCGCGTGGTGGTGCAGGCCGAGGGCGACCAGCGCAGTCAGGTGGCCGATCTGTTGAAGATGCACGTGCGCAACAACACCGGGCAAATGGTGCCGTTGTCCGCCTTCGTCCAGGCCAAATGGACCCAGGGCCCGGCGCAGTTGACCCGTTACAACGGTTACCCGGCGATCAGCATTTCCGGCGAACCGACGCCCGGCCACAGCACCGGACAAGCCATGGCGGAAATCGAACGGCTGGTGGCGCAAGGCCCGGCGGGACTGGGCCAGGAATGGACCGGACTGTCGTTGCAGGAACGTTTGTCCGGCAGCCAGGCGCCGATCCTGCTCGGCTTGTCGCTGTTGATCGTGTTCCTGTGCCTGGCGGCGCTGTACGAGAGTTGGTCGATCCCGACCTCGGTGCTGCTGGTGGTGCCGCTCGGGGTGCTCGGCGCGGTACTGGCAGTGACCTTGCGCGGGATGCCCAACGATGTGTTCTTCAAGGTCGGGCTGATCACCATCATCGGCCTGTCGGCGAAGAACGCGATCCTGATCATCGAGTTTGCCAAGAGCCTGTACGACGAAGGTCATGACCTGCTCGACGCCACCCTGCAAGCCGCACGCTTGCGACTGCGGCCGATTGTCATGACGTCCCTGGCGTTCATCCTCGGCGTGGTGCCGCTGGCGATTGCCACCGGCGCCAGTTCGGCGAGCCAGCAAGCGATCGGCACGGGGGTGATTGGCGGGATGATCACGGCGACCCTGGCCGTGGTGTTTGTGCCGGTGTTTTTTGTGGTGGTGATGAAGCTGGTGCGCAAGCGGCATAAAGATACCTGACAGGCGCCGGATCTTGCGCATGCCATCAATGGGCGCATGCGCAAGATCTTGTTGTGGCCCCTTGCAATGGCTTTCAGCACTACACTTTTGGCGTAACCCAAATGTGAACCCATTCCGAAACGTCTCCAACAGAAAGCCTGGTTTGAACCCAGATTTGTACTGGCAGGCCGACAATCATGTTGAACACGGTGTGAGACGTTTGTTGGATATCCGTTGTTTTCCCTAGAATCCGGACGCTATAGCCGAGCGGTATGTGGCCAATGGGTGCATCCCAGGCAATGGCGACTGTGCGATTCCAGTTTGCCGTAATCCGAAGGTCAAGAGGCTCACTGGCGCTTACACCCGCTTTGACGACGGCAACCAAGGAACGGTTTCCTGCGGCATCGGTAGCGCGCACCTCGAACGTATCGCGGATGCCTTCTATCAAATCGGTGACAACCAGGCTGGTTCCGCTCACCGCAGCCCAACTCCCTGCATTGCGCCGGACTTCATAACCGATCACGCCCACATTGTCTTCAGCGGCGCGCCAGCTCAGCGTTGCAGTGCCGGGCGTTGACGGTGTGACCTTGAGCGCTTGCGGCCGGGTTGGACGCACTCGATCGTGGGTCACAACATTCATCGATGCCGTTAACGCCGGGGCGGGGCCTGCCTGCCTGAGGGGCTGAATCTTGAACACATAGTCCTTCTCGGGGACCAGACCAGTGGCCACGTGTTGGAGCGCAGTGGTTTGTGCAGATGCCAGCCCCGGGCAGGTGATTTCGTAGCCAGTCAGATAGGAGACGTCCACTGGCGCTTCCCAGGTCAGCAATGCCTCGCAGAACGTTGCGCCGGGATTGCGCAAACCACGAGGTTGCGTCATGTCGGGACCGATTAGGGCCTGGGTCTGTGAGGGAGATGAATGGCCACTGACGTTGAAGGCGCGAACCTCGATGAAGTAACGGGTATCAGGGGCTAGATACCTGATGACATCCGTTAAATACTCAGTTGTCTGCCGCCCAATAATTTCAGGGTATTTATCGAGCAGGCCGTAGGTGATTTCATAGCTGGCTTTTTGCGCTGAAGCGACCCAAACGAGACGAACCTTGTCGTAGGTGACATCGGCGCGCACACTCCCCGGCTTGGACGGTATGGCCGGCCCGTCTTGGGTCTTTTGCGTGATCCGTGCCGGCAATGATTCGCCGTTGTAATTGGCAGCGGTCACCTCCACAAAGTACAGCGTGTTTTTTGTAAGACCTTCCAGCGTATGGCGGATGTCTGGTGTCTTCAGAGTCTGAATCGCGCCGTTCGGTTCGACGCCATAGCGAATGTAATGCTCGATAGTCCCCGAGGGACGCGACCATGTCAGATCCATCGTGGTAACGGCGGGCGTTGCGCGCAGACCAGCAGGCGCCTCAGGAACCTGCAACGTCTGTTTAATGATGCGTGTGGGGGACGAATCGCCCTTGCTGTTAGACGAGCGAACGTCGAAGTAATAATTGGTATTGGATACCAGACCACTGATCGTGCAGACAGGAGTGAGCGAGGTGGTAGGGGTCGCTGCGCCGCTGGGCGCAACGCCGTAATCGATTTTGTAACCGGTGGCATTGGCAGGACCGGACCAGGTCAGTGCCATCGTACTTTTGGTTGGTACGGCGTTCAGATTCGTAGGGCTGTCGGGGGGAGAAGTGGCGGCGTGGGTCGTCCAGCTGATCGTCGCGGGAATTGATTCCCCCTCAGCGTTGGTGTGGTATACGAAGAAGTAATATTTAGTCTCAGGAACAAGCCCTTCGATCCAGATTCTTGATTGAGCTAACGGCAAGTCTTTCACGCCGATGGTAGTGTGCTCGCTCAGCTCAAGCCCCCATTTCACCCGATTTCCAGTCGGCTGTCCTGGAAGATTATTGAGCCAGGCGATCTGGATGCCCGTCTCTGAAGCGTCCGTCACTTTCAGAGCGCCCGGTTGATAGGGGAGTGCCATTCCAGCCCCAGGCGATGTCAGAACCTGAATCGTCATCTGATCAATAACGGACGATCCTCCCTCTCCAGAGATCGACAAGGTGACCGTCAGCTCAGACTCGTGCTTCAGGTTCTGCAAATAATCCAGTGAGAGTTCCTGCTGCAACCCCTGGCATTGCTCTGTGGCACCCAGGATGAACGCGCTCAGCAGTTGCAGCGTTGACTCACCTTGATCCATCCCGGTCCCCGTGCAGGTCAGCCACACGGCGTTCCCGGCAACTAATCTAGGGTCAGGCGCCATTTGAATGATGGGAGCGGTCGCCAGATTGCGACAGTCCAGTACTTCTTCAATGGCGCTGAACGATTGACTCATCGACAGCCGCGATGGGTTTTCATGAGCATTCATCCGCGAACTCCTTCCTCTAAAGCCCTTCAGGTTTTTCATTAAAGGGTGTTCGCGTCTGCAGCACCACTAGCAGGACTGTTAGTGGCGCACCGCTGTTTTTATGCTTATGCTCGCCGCCTTCCGCAAAGTGGCACGCCTCCTGAGACTACTGTTGGCCTGAGCATTGTGGTCAGCTCGGCCGGCCTTGAGCTAAGGTGTTTGCAAAGCCCTGACCCATCGAGCCTTCATGCCCTTCCTCGCCCGCACCCACCCTCGCCTGTCCGCCGCCGCCACCCTCGGTGTCGCGGTGGGCATTCTGGCTCCGGCCGATTCAATCATCAGCAAAATCCTCATTGGCTGGAATACCGGGGTCTGGATGTATCTGGTATTGATGCTCTGGCTCACTGCACGGTCCAAAGCACCGGACGTGAAACGTATCGCCGAAATCGAAGATGAAAACGCCGGACTGGTGCTGTTCGTGGTGTGCATTGCGGCGATTGCCAGCCTGGCAACCATCACCCTCGAACTGGCCGGCACCAAGGACCTGGAAACCTCTCGCAAACTGCTGCATTACGCATTCACCGCACTGACGGTCATCGGTTCATGGCTGCTGATCGGAGTCATTTTCAGCGTGCACTACGCCCGCCTGTTCTACACCTGGGACGGCAAAGACCAGGCCCTGCGTTTTGCTGAAGGGCTCACAACCCCCAATTACTGGGACTTCCTGTATTTCTCGTTCACCATCAGCGTGGCGGTGCAGACGTCCGATGTCGGTGTGGCGACTCGGAATTTGCGCAAGATCGTGTTGGCGCAGTCGCTGATCGGTTTTCTGTTCAACACGGCGATCCTCGGGTTTTCGATCAACATTGCGGCGGGGTTGTTCAACTGACCCGTGCACAAACCTTCTAGCCATCGCCCTCGCCAAGGGCGTTAAATAATCCGGCAGTCCGCCTCGCAGGTGCAGCCATGCTTACGATCCGCACTGGCAAGCGGTGCAGCACAACTCAACTGTCGCCGAGCCCGGCATCAGAGCACGCCGGACAAAGTGTTCTTGCTGACTTAAACGCCACCCGTCGGTCCGAATCATCACAGGGACTTGACGGCGGATTGGTTTTTGGTGTCTTCTGAAACCGGTTTCAGTGCCAGGCACTTGACCTAATAAATCCAATAAGAAGGTTTCAGACCGTGAACGACTTCTCCGCCGCCCAGCGCAGCCGCGTGACCATGCTCGACGTGGCCGAACACGCCAAGGTCTCCAAGGCCAGTGTGTCGCGATTCATCGGCGATGACCGCGCGTTGCTCTCCGATGCCATTGCCCAGCGCATCGAGCAGGCGATTGCCGAATTGGGTTATCGCCCGAACCAGATGGCCCGCGGCCTGAAACGCGGGCGCACTCGCCTGATCGGCATGCTGGTGGCCGATATCCGCAACCCTTATTCGATTGCCGTGATGCACGGGGTGGAAACCGCCTGCCGTCAGCACGGCTACAGCCTGGTGGTGTGCAACACCGACCGCGACGACGAGCAGGAACGCCAGCACCTGGCCCTGCTGCGCTCGTACAACATCGAAGGCCTGATCGTGAACACCCTTGGCCATCATCGTGACGAACTGCTTGAGCTGCACCGGGAAATGCCCCTGGTGCTGGTGGATCGCAAGGTCGAGCAGCTTGAAAGCGATATGGTCGGACTGAACAACCCGCAGGCCATCGACATCGCCCTCAATCACCTTGAACAGCGCGGCTATCGCGATGTGTTGCTGGTGACCGAGCCGTTTGACGGCACCAGTTCGCGGATCGAGCGGGTCAGCAGTTTCAAGGCTCAGATCGAGCAGCGGCCGTCGCTTCGCGGGGCAATCATTGAAACCGGCAGCGACCTGACGGCGAATCTGAAAAACTTCCTCGACACACCTGGCCCCGGCCCGAAAGCGCTGTTTTGCGCGAACGGCATTGCGGCGCTGGCCAGCACTCACTCATTGCGCGAACTCACCTGCAACCTGTTCGAGGATGTCGGCCTGATCGCCCTCGATGACCTCGATTGGTACCCGCTGGTGGGCAGCGGCATCACCGCCCTCGCCCAACCGACCACCGAGATTGGCGCCAGCGCGTTTGAGTGTTTGCTCAAGCGTTTGCGCGGGGATGACGGGCCGGTGCGGACGCTGGATTTTTCGGCGCGGTTGGTGGTGCGGGGGTCGACAACACGGCGTGTTTCAGCGTGAGGACGCCTTCGCGGGCAAGCCTCGCTCCTACACGTCATGCGCACATTTTGAAACGACGTGAATTCTGTAGGAGCGAGGCTTGCCCGCGAAGGGGCCCTCAAGAGCACCACAACAATTACAGCCATTTTTTTGAACAAAAATGAAACCGGTTTCAGAGGTAAATAACAATGAATAAACCCGCCGTTTCCATCAGCCTGTCCAGCTACGGCGCCGACCTTGTGCGCCAGCGCGGCCAGGGCAGTTTCATCGAGATACTGGCCACCGCCGGCGCCACGCGCATTGAATGGCGTGAAGAATTGCTGACCGTCGAAGACCCCGCTCAACTGGCTGACGCCGCTCAGGCCCGGGGCCTTGAAAGCGTGTACTCCTCGCCGATGGAATTGTGGCTGGCCGGCCAGTCGAAACCCAATCCTGACCTGATCACCGCGCTGCAACGCGCCCAGGCGTTCGGCGCCAAATGGCTGAAAGTGTCGCTGGGTTACTTCACCGACAACAGTGACCTGCTGGCCTTGAGCCGCACACTCGCGCAGAGCGCCGTGCAGTTGTTGGTAGAGAACGACCAGACCCTGCAGGGCGGCCGCATCGAACCCTTCCAGCGTTTTTTCAATGAAGTCGAACAGCACAAGCTGCCGATCAAGATGACCTTCGACATCGGCAACTGGCACTGGCAGGACCAGTCACCTGCCAGTGCCGCGCGCTTGCTCGGTCGGCATGTCGGCTACGTGCACTGCAAAGCGGTGACGCGCCGCGCCGACGGCAAACTGGTCGCGATTGCACCGGCCGCCAGCGACCTGCATCAGTGGGAACAGCTGCTGCGGCACATGGCCCAAGGCGTTATGCGCGCGGCGGAATATCCGTTGCAGGGCGACGACCTGGTGCAACTGACCACCGAACATGTCACGGCCCTCGCCCACTTGGGCCAATCGCGAGTGGAGAGTGCTCATGTCTGAGATCGATATTCTGTCGTTCGGTGAAACCATGGCGATGTTCGTCGCCGAACAGGCCGGCGACCTGGCCAGCGTCGGCGCTTTTCACAAACGTATCGCAGGAGCCGACAGCAACGTCGCCATCGGCTTGTCGCGGCTCGGGTTCAAGGTGGCATGGCTGAGTCGGGTTGGTGCCGATTCGCTGGGTCGGTTCGTCATCGACACGCTTGAGCAGGAAGGCCTGGATTGCCGCCACGTCGACATCGACGCCGCGCATCCCACCGGTTTCCAACTCAAGTCCCGCACTGAAGACGGCAGCGACCCGGCGGTCGAATACTTTCGGCGCGGTTCGGCGGCCAGTCACCTCTCGCCCCATTCGATCGTGCCTGAATTGCTCAAGGCCCGTCACCTGCACGCCACCGGCATTCCTCCGGCGCTATCGGAAACCGCGCGGCAGATGTCGTTCGAGCTGATGAGCCGCATGCGCCAGGCCGGGCGCAGCGTGTCGTTCGATCCGAACCTGCGCCCGAGCCTGTGGGCCAGCGAGCGGCAGATGATCAGCGAAATCAACCGCCTCGCCGCCCTCGCCCACTGGGTGCTGCCGGGGCTGAGCGAAGGTCGGCTGTTGACCGGTTTCGAAGACCCGGCCGACATCGCCGCGTTCTATCTCGACCAGGGCGCCGAAGCCGTGGCGATCAAGCTCGGCCCTCATGGCGCCTACTACCGCACACATCTCGATCAAGGTTTCGTCGCCGGCGTACCGGTGCAGACGGTGGTCGACACCGTGGGTGCAGGCGATGGCTTTGCCGTCGGCATGATCAGCGCCCTCCTGGAAAACCACAGCTTTGCCGACGCCGTGCAGCGCGCCAACTGGATTGGCAGCCGGGCGGTGCAGAGCCGTGGGGATATGGAGGGGTTGCCGACCCGAGCCGAAATGTCCGCCGAATTTGAGACCGCCTTCGCGAGCAGGCTCGCTCCCACAGGGAATTTGTGTCGGACCTAAATCCAATGTGGGCCCGCTCGCGAACGGGCCCGAACAGTCACTGAAGATCCATCCGTTACCTGCTGCGACAAAAACAACAAGCTCAGGAGCATCACCATGAAAACCGCAACGCTCGCCACCCGCCGCTGGTGGTACATCATGCCCATCGTGTTCATCACCTACAGCCTGGCGTATCTGGATCGGGCCAACTACGGCTTCGCCGCCGCCTCCGGCATGGCCGCCGACCTGATGATCACCCCGGGCCTGTCGTCGATGCTCGGCGCACTGTTCTTCCTCGGTTATTTTTTCTTCCAGGTGCCGGGGGCGATCTACGCGCAGAAGCACAGCGTGAAGAAACTGATTTTCGTCAGCCTGATCCTCTGGGGCAGCCTGGCGACCCTGACCGGGATCGTCTCCAACGCCTACTGGCTGATCGTCATCCGCTTCATGCTCGGCGTGGTCGAAGCCGCGGTGATGCCGGCGATGCTGATCTACCTGTGTCACTGGTTCACCCGTGCCGAACGCTCACGGGCCAACACCTTCCTGATCCTCGGCAACCCGGTGACCATGCTGTGGATGTCGGTGGTCTCGGGCTACCTGGTGCAGCATTACAGCTGGCGCTGGATGTTCATCATCGAAGGCTTGCCGGCCGTACTTTGGGCATTTATCTGGTGGCGCCTGGCCGATGATCGCCCGTCCCAGGCCAAGTGGCTCAACGACCAGGAAAAACAGGACCTGGAAAGCGCGCTGGCCGCCGAACAGGTCGGCATCAAGGCCGTGAAGAACTACGCCGAAGCCTTCCGCTCACCGAAAGTGATCATCCTGGCCCTGCAGTTTTTCTGCTGGAGCATCGGTGTCTATGGCTTCGTGCTGTGGTTGCCATCGATCCTCAAGGCTGGCGCGCAGATGGACATGGTCGAGGCCGGCTGGTTGTCGGCGCTGCCCTACCTGGCGGCGGTGATCGGCATGCTGCTGGTGTCCTGGGGCTCGGACAAACTGCAAAAACGCAAGCGCTTCGTCTGGCCGCCTCTGCTGATCGCCTCGTTTGCGTTTTATGGATCCTACGCCCTGGGCGCCGAGCATTTCTGGTGGTCCTACACCTTGCTGGTGATCGCCGGCGCCTGCATGTACGCGCCGTACGGCCCTTTCTTCGCCATCATTCCGGAAATCCTCCCGGCCAACGTAGCCGGTGGCGCCATGGCGCTGATCAACAGCATGGGCGCGCTGGGTTCGTTCGGCGGCTCTTATCTGGTCGGCTACCTGAACAGCTCCACCGGTTCGCCGGGCGCCTCTTATCTATTGATGAGCGGTGCGTTGATGCTCTCGGTCGTGCTGACGATTTTCCTCAAGCCCGGCGCCAGCGACCGGGAGCGTCCCACGGTCGCCTTGACGCGCACCGCTGCCCATTCCTGATTGGATGACGACAATGAAAAAGCAGGTTGTTCTGTACAAGAAACTCTCGCCACTGCTGATGGCCCGCTTGCACGAGCAGGCCGACGTGACGCTGATCGAAAGCCTCGACGCCGAAGGCCTGGCCCGTCTGCGCGAGGCCCTGCCCCGCGCGCACGGCTTGCTGGGGGCCAGCCTCAAGCTGGACGCCGGACTGCTGGACCTGGCACCGAACCTGGAAGCCATCGCCAGCGTCTCGGTGGGCGTCGACAACTACGACATCGACTACCTGACCGAACGGCGCATCCTGCTCAGCAACACGCCGGACGTGCTGACCGAAACCACTGCCGATACGGGTTTTGCGCTAATCCTGGCGACTGCGCGGCGTGTGGTGGAACTGGCCAACATGGTTCGTGCCGGGCAATGGACCCGCAACATCGGTCCCGCTCATTTCGGCAGCGATGTGCACGGCAAGACCCTGGGCATCATCGGCATGGGGCGCATCGGTGAAGCACTGGCCCAGCGCGGTCACTTCGGCTTTGGCATGCCGGTGATCTACCACAGCCACTCGCCGAAACCTGCGGTGGAGCAGCGGTTCAACGCGCAATACCGCAGCCTGCCGGACCTGTTGCAGCAAGCCGATTTCGTCTGCTTGACCTTGCCGTTGACTGCCGAAACCGAAGGCCTGATCGGCGCGGATCAGTTTGCGCAGATGCGTCCCGAAACCCTCTTCATCAACATCTCCCGGGGCAAAGTAGTCGACGAAGCGGCGCTGATCGAGGCACTGCGTGCCGGACAGATTCGTGCGGCGGGGCTGGATGTGTTCGAACGCGAACCGCTGAACCTCGACTCGCCGTTGTTGCAGATGAACAACGTGGTGGCCACGCCACACATGGGCTCGGCGACCCATGAGACGCGGGAGGCCATGGCCCGGTGTGCAGTGGACAATCTGCTGGCGGCGCTGGCGGGTGAACGTCCGAAGAACCTGGTGAATGGCGCGGCGTGGAGGGGCTGACATAATTGGCGCCTGTCAGGCAGCCTTCGCGAGCAAGCCCGCTCCCACACGAGATCTGAGGCGTTCACAGATCCCTTGTGGGAGCGGGCTTGCTCGCGAAGGGCCAGCACAAACACGGAAAGTTTCTCAGGCTCGCCGCGCTTCCAGAAGGTCCATCGCACACAGCGCTATGCGCCTACAGGCGTCCGCCAGCTTGCGCTGGTCCACCACCAAGCCGATGCGGATATGCCCCGCCGCACTCGGCCCAAACGCCTCCCCCGCCAGCACCGACACCCCATAGCCTTCCAGCAACCGCTCGGCGAAATGCTGGGCGGTCAACCCGGTCTGGCGCACGTCGACCATCACGAACATCCCGCCATCCGGCCGAATGGCCCGGATACCCGGGCAGTGCCTGAGGCTCGCACACACCAGGTCGCGACGCTGGCGATACTCTTCGCGCATCAACGCAACCTCCGGCAGGTCTTTCTCAAGCGCCAGTTGCGCAGCCTTTTGCACGAACTCCGGAATGCCAAACAGCATGCTCAACGAGAGATGCTCCAGATGATCGTTCAAGCGTTTTGGCCCGATCACCCACCCCACTCGCCAACCGGTCATGGCGTGGGATTTGGACAGGCTGTCGATGGTCGCGGTGCGCTCGGCCATGCCCGGCAGACTCGCCGGGCTGATGTGTTCGCCTTCGTACAGCAGATCGCCGTAGACCTCATCGCTGATCAGCCACAGGTCGTGACGCAGACACAGCAACGCCAGTTCCTGCCAGATCATCAGCGACAAACTGGCACCGGAGGGGTTGTTCGGGCTGTTAAGCAAAAGCGCGCGGGTCTTGGGGGTGATGCGGGCCGCCACGTCCGCCGGATCGACCCGAAAGCCGTTCTCCGGACGCACCGGCACCGGCACCACCGTCGCCCCGCAAGCGCCAAACACCCCTTCATAGGTCACGTACATCGGCTCGGCGACGAGCACTTCGTCCCCTGGATCGAGCAGGCACTGCGCGACCGAATACACTGCGCATTGCGCGCCGGGCATCACGATCACGTGGTCGGCATCCACCACCTGGCCGCTTCGACGCCGGTGACGCAAGGCAATGCTGTCGCGCAAGCCCCGACTACCCCGCACTTGCGAATAATGGGTGTCGCCGGCCAGCAAACTGTTGATGGCCGCCTGAACGATGGGTTTGGGTGTATCGAAATCCGGGTCGCCGACCGATAGCAGCAGTACGTCGACGCCCTGTTCGCGCATTTCCAGCGCACGGTTATGAATCTGCCAGGCCGCGGCGCCTTCACCGGCGATGCGTTGGGTCAAGCCTGAATAGCGCATGTAGTTCTCCAGTCGCGCGAGTTCCTGAGTCAACCCTATCTCAATTCACCCAACGCGCCAGCACCGCTTTCAAATCGACGAACGGATTTGGCAACAGAAATTCAGAGATATCTCCTACAAACATTGGGCCGCCTAGCTGACAGCCGTTTCCTCAGCGCCTGATTAAAGTTCCCTACCTGTAATTTGTGACAGGTTCCAAGTGAATTGATTCGCGCTATAAGGAACCCGAGCCTCCAGCCCTGAAACCAGGTGCCTGAAGGACGGCCGCGCGAACCATGCCTTTTAGAAGTAGGAAGATTCTGCCGCGCCCACGCCGTCAATGATGATGAATGGGAGATTCAATTATGTACCGCACCACTACCGTGTCAGGTCGCTCAACCCCCGCTCAGGTCAGTTTTCAACCCCAGGAAAGTGAAAAGCCTCCCGGGATAAAACTCACGACGCGGGAAAAAGAAGTCTTGCAGTGGAGTGCCGCTGGCAAGTCCTCTTGGGAAATCGGCCAGATCGTCAGCTGCACCGAGGCTGGTGTGAACTACCACTTTTGCAATATCCGCCGAAAATTCGGCGTGAGGTCACGCTGGGTCGCCTTAGTCATGGCGCTGGATCTGGGGTTGATTCAACTGCCTTGAACCAGCATCTGCACAGAGGTCAGCGTGGCATCGACCCTGTGGAGACAATTCATGAATCTGGATCAGACGCCTCAAACTGAATGGCTTTATCCCCCTTGCGAAAGTGCCTGTATCGATGCGCCCGTGTCGTACAGGCACCGCCCGGACAACACGCTACGCATCATTCTTGCCGACGATCACCCTGTGGTATTGATGGGCGCCGAAATGACCCTGTCCCTTCCTTCCCGCCCGACAAACACGATAGTCGCCACAGCCCAAAACGCCGACGAGCTGATCAGGTACATGGAGTGCACCCCATGCGACTTGCTGATCAGCGACTACTCAATGCCTTATGGGCGCTTTCCCGATGGCCTGGCGTTGATGGGCTATCTGAAACGCCACTTCGCGCACATCCCACTGATTGTCATGACCATGCTGCGCAACCCTTCCCTGCTGCAGGCGTTGCTCAACACCGGCGTTCGTGGACTGTTCGACAAACGCAGCCCTATGAGTGAACTGAAACGGGCAGTGCAAATCGTCAGCAATGGACGGCTCTACCTGTGCCCGACCTTTGCCGGGATTCTGAATGCTCAGGCACTACCCTCCAATAGCGCGGCAGCGCCCCTGGTGAGTCTTTCCGAACGGGAGCTGGAGGTGGTGCGGTTGTTTGTGCAAGGGTTGTCCGGCCGGCAGATCGCCGCACAACTGAATCGCAGCGAAAAAACCATCAGCAGGCAAAAACGCACCGCCATGGACAAGTTGGGGCTTGACCATGACGGTGGGTTGGTGGAGTTTGCGCGAGTGAGTGGGTTAGGGGGCTGATCGAGAGCCGTAGTTCGGCACTACATTACACAGTAATGCAGTGCCGACAGGTTTTGTGAGAAACAACAATGCTACATTTAACGTTACTTTGGTTTGCGATTGTTTTTACGAATATTGGTAGCCTTTTTATAGGTGGGTGGCTCTGCGGATCGTGCTGTTGCGGTGTCAAATGTTGGAGGGCGATCGTTAACCTCTTTTAGTGCCGCGGCCTTAATAGCTTGCTGCGAAGTTTTAAACCCCGCATTCTGCGCTACCACAGCGCTCACTTGTTTGGGCTTGGCCAAGCGCTCGCCTAAATTAACTTCCATCAACCATTTGTTATTGTGCGTAACTTTATCCTGCAAGACTTGTATCTCACGGTTTGATTTCGCAATCAGATTATGCTCCAGAGTTTTCACTGTAACAGTTTTACCTGCGGTGGATATGTTGCGCATTGGTCGCGTGTCGACAGCATTTAAAACCAATGGTTTAGCATTTTGTTGGGCTTCCTTCGCAATATTTGCAACAGCCTCACTTGCTTGAGTTTGTGCGACTTTATTAGCTTTTGTCGCGATTCCGAAAAATCTCAGGAATGAGCCTCCCACACCGTGCCCTGTCGGATCTGTATGCTTAATCGGATTCCCCAAGCAATACATATACGTATTCACCCCCCCTTCCCCAAACGGACTCCAACTGTCCGGGCTGTGAAACCTCATCAACAGCGGATTGAACGCCCGATATCCATTCCCGAGCAAATACCAACCGGTTTGCATATCCTTCAGCTCACCGTTGTAACCCAACCGGCTGCTCCCTCCCAGGTCATCAGGACAGTGACCATACGGCGAGTAAGCGATATCCTCGGCCCCGTCCCGAGTGACCTCGGATAAGACGCTGTTCTTGTCATCACTGGCCAGCAGTAGGGACTTTGGGCCAGCACCTGCCTGGTGCTCGGCGAGCACAACTCCTTCGCCACGCAGGAAGGTGCTGCTGTCGTCACCCTGGATCTGGTTCGCCAGCTCACCATTGCGGTAAAAACGTCGTTCGTTCCCGCTACCGGAACTGCTGCCGCTGAGAGCGTCCAACGTGTCATAGCTATAGTCAATGGCCTTTTCCCCGGACAATTCACTGACGGTGATCAAACGACCCAGGCTGTCGTAACCCAACAGGCGCCCGAATTCATCCAGCAACAGGTTGCCGTCGGCATCGTGGGTAAAATCGATCCGCTCTGGATAGTTCGGATTGTCAGGCTCTGCAGGAGTCAGTTGGTTGGTAAGCCCCGTCAGCTGACAGGGGTCTTCCACGTTGAAATACTCAAAAAAGATTGAATGCGTCCCCCCCTCGAAGCGGGTCTCCAGGAAGTCAATATTGTCTTGCGCATCAAAGCTGAACAACTGGCTCTGGATCACTTTGCCATAGGGATCTACGGGTGGCTGGCTTCCGGAACAGGTGTAAGCGACCAGGCGTCCACGCACGTCATACTGGTAGGATTCGTCACGCAAAACAGTTTTCGTACCTTGCGTCAGGACTCGCCGGGTGAGCCGGTCCACTTCATCATACGCTTGGCTCAACCTCTGGAAGATCTGATTTCCAAGGTCGAACTTACGCAGTACCTCACGGCCGAAATCATCGTACTCAAGGTCGATCTTCAGCCTCTGCTGGCCGTCAATCGTTTCGATTGTCTGGAGTTGCCCCAACTCGTTGTAGACAAAGGTTGATCGCGTGCTGCCCAATTGCGTGGCAATCAAGCGGGCATGATCGTCGTAATCGTACGTTTGAGTGTTGCCAAGCACATCGGTGTAACTGATCAACCTAGCTTGTCGGCTGTATTCGTAATACATGCAAAGAGGCTTTTCACCGGTCTGCCCGCGTTCTTCGAGTTTCAATTCACCGGTGCTGAAATACTCACGGACAAGGCTATGAGTAATCCCCGCTTCGTCGATTTCTTCAGTCATGATCAAGCGGGCGTTTTGGCCGTCATAGGTGTAGTCCGCAGTGCTCTCCACGGCTATCCGCTGCTCCGGCTCCTCGCCTAGCTCTGGCCGATAGACATAGTGGGTATCAACACCACTGGGACGCGTGACGCTTTTGGGCTGGCGCTGCCCCGGATCGAAGGCGTAGACGCTTTTACGGCCACCGGTAATCGACACAGTCATGCGATCAAGCCCATCGAACTCCTGCTCCCCCAGCACATTGCCGTTGACGCTGATCTTGATTGGTAGGTCTTCGCTACTATGTACGGCGTATTCGCGTTCCACCGCATTCTCGTCGGGCAGTACGGTTTTTGTCATACGGTCGAACGCATCGTATTCATAACGTGTCCAGTTGCCCACCGCATCGAATTCCTCGGCAGTGCGACCTAAACCGTCATAATGGAACTCGTGCTCGCTGTATGGCCGAGCATCTGCAGCGTCCGGATCAACACCCGCCTGGTAACGACTGACATTTTCCGGCTTTTCGAACAGGTTGTTCCTGGTCACAGTTTTACCCATGCCGTCGAGCCATTGCGTGACGGTCAGCCTGATCGGGTCGCTGACCTCGTGTTCCTCGACACCATCGGGCCGAATGACACTGCGTTGCTCGCCCCAATCGTCGTAGTTGAACCGGCTGGTCAATGGCACGTCTTTCTCGCGCTCCCAGTCAGTAACGGTTTCGCTGATCATCTGCTGACGGTTGTTGTATATCGCTCGGTACGTCTCCCGGTACGCTTGCGAATCGCCCCCTAGCGCGTCAGCGTCCCGCCGCTCTTCTTTGACCACCCGGTTTAACCCGTCCAGCCAGGTTCTGGTTTCAACGCCTTTGACGTCGATAGCGTATTGAATGGGTTGCTCAGCCCCGCCTCCGGTGAGTACGTAGCTATAAGTGCGGCTGGCTTTGTATTGTTCAGAATTCGGCGCCACGGTCTCCTTGATCACCCGACCCAGCAGGTCATACTCGTAAGCAATTTCCACATCGTTGTCATCGAGGGTGCTTAGCGGTGCGGCATGGAACAGCGAATTCTGCTGGGTGACTAACTTTGTTTCGCGATTGAAACCCCGCAGCGTGCTGACCGTATTGAGCACCGACTCTCCCGTACGGGCATGACTGGCCAGGTTGTACACATAGTCGGTCGTCGTGGTCTTGCCCTGG
>NZ_JAQIYM010000021.1 GCF_028823535.1 Pseudomonas serbica
AATGGTCTTGACCGTTGAGTTTAAGGGTAATCATGGGCACGCCCGCATAGTGCTTGGGTGATGGGGTCGAGCAATCTGCCGCTGGATCTTGGGTGGATGACGCAGATCGACTCAGGCTAATGGGCTCTCTTGTGCGAACGGACACGTCTGCACCGGGCCTTTGGTGGAACAAATGCTTGCATCGTCAGCAGGGCAGGTTAAGCCTGCATTAACAAAAAAGCCCTGCACAACTTGAGTTATGCAGGGCTTTGGCAATCCGTCATGAAAGCTTAGCTTCAATATCGGTTGGGCTCCATTTCCAGATCGACATGGAAACGCTCTGAAATGTCTTTCTGGATGCGCTGTGCCAGGCTCAGCAGCTGTAAACCGGTCGCACTGCCATAGTTGACCAGCACCAAGGCTTGCATTTTGTGCACGCCGGCATCGGCATCACGAAACCCTTTCCACCCTGCCCGCTCGATCAACCAGCCAGCTGCCAGCTTCATCTGCCCATCGGGTTGCGCGTACGCCACCAGGTCCGGGTATTCGCCCTTGAGCTGTGCGACCAGCGCCGCTGGCACCAGGGGATTTTTGAAAAAGCTGCCAGCATTGCCGAGTACCGCCGGGTCCGGGAGTTTCTCGTTGCGAATGCTGCAGATGGCTTGGCTGACGTCCGTGGCCGTCGGATGGTCGATACCCTGCTCGGTCAGGCGCTGACGCACAGGTCCGTATTCCAGGTGCAGGTGTGCCGTGCGATCGAGGATGAAACGCACGCGCAGGATCAGCCAGCGCCCAGGCTCCTGCTTGAACAGGCTATCGCGGTAAGCGAAGTTGCACTCCTGCAGGCTGAAGTCGCGCAACTCGCCACTGTGGCGATCAAGGGCGGTCAGGCCGGCGAACACGTCCTTGATCTCCACGCCATAGGCGCCGATGTTCTGCATGGGCGCGGCGCCCACGGTGCCGGGAATCAGGCTGAGGTTTTCCAGGCCCGACAAGCCCTGCACCAAGGTGTGTTGCACGAACGGGTGCCATGGCTCGCCCGCTTCGGCTTCAATCACGACTTTGCTGCCATCGTCGCTGATCACGCGTATACCACGGGTGGCCATGCGCAGCACCAGCGATTCAACGTCGGCTGTCAGCAGCAAATTGCTGCCACCGCCGATCACCAGCAAGGGCACCTGATGCTCCCGCGCATAGGCCAGGGCCTCACGCACATCGGCATCGCTGTGGGCCTCGGCAAACAGTCGGGCCTGGACATCCACGCCAAAGCTGTTGAACGGCTTGAGCGAGACCCCTGATCGCAGTTGCAAACTCATAACCGTTCCTTCAGTTCGATCACCAGCAGGTCACTGGCGCGCTCGATCAGGTCCAGCACCATTTCAAAGCCGTATTCACTGTCGTTATAGGGGTCCGGAACCTCATCGATATACAAGGGGTAGCGACGCAGGAACAGGTCCAGCTCCGCTCTGGCGTTGGCCGGTTGCAGATCCATGAGGTGGCGCAAGTTGCTGTTGTCCATCGCCAGGATCAGGTCGTACTCGGCGAAGTCGGCACGGGTGACCTGCTGGGCGCGCTGGGCGGACAAATCATAACCACGCTTTTTCGCCGCTGCCTGGCTGCGCTTGTCCGGGGCACTGCCCACGTGCCAGTCGCCGGTACCGGCGGAGGCCACTTCGACTTGATCGGCCAACCCCGCTTCGCGCAATTTATACCGCAGTACGCCCTCGGCCGTGGGTGAACGGCAGATATTGCCCAGGCAGACAAACAGAACCCGCATCAGGCCTCCAGCAGGCGACGAACGCGCTCAAGGTCTTCAAGGGTATCGACACCGGCCGGCGGCGCGATCAGCGCATCGGCGACGTGAATCCGCACTCCGTGCCACAAGGCTCGCAGCTGTTCCAGGCACTCGGTGTTTTCCAGCCAGCACGGGCCCCAGCTGACGAAGTCATGGAGGAAACCGGCGCGGTAGGCATAAATGCCGATGTGGCGGCGATACGGCACACCTTGCGGCATTTGCTCGAGGCTCTTGGCGAAGGTGTCACGTGCCCATGGCAAAGTAGCGCGACTGAAGGTCAGTGCCAGGCCATTGAGGTCGCTGACAACCTTGACCACGTTGGTGTTGAACAGGCTCTCGACGTCTTCGATCGGCTCGGCCAGCGTGGCCATGCGCGCTTCAGGGTGGGCCGCCAGGTTGACGGCCACCTGATCGATGACACTCGGCGGGATCAGCGGCTCGTCACCCTGGACGTTGACCACGATGGCATCAGGCGCCAGGCCCAGCTTCGCCGCGACTTCTGCCAGGCGATCGGTGCCGGAGTTGTGATCTACGCGGGTCATCACCACTTGCGCACCAAAGCCTTCGCAGGCCTGGGCGATGCGCGCATCGTCCGTGGCCACGACCACACGCTCGGCGCTGCTTTTGCACGCCTGTTCCCACACGTGCTGGATCATCGGCTTGCCGGCGATCAACAGCAGTGGCTTGCCCGGCAGACGGGTCGAGGCATAACGCGCAGGAATAACAACGGTAAAGGCTGTAGTCATTTATCCAGACGCTCGTCGGTGGTCAGGGTGCGGGCTTCGGTTTCGAGCATGACCGGGATGCCGTCGCGAATCGGGTACGCAAGGCCAGCGCCCTTGCTGATCAGCTCGGTCTTGTCGGCGCTGAGCTTGAGCGGACCTTTGCAGACCGGGCAAGCGAGGATGTCGAGCAATTTGGTGTCCATGAACATTCCCTGGATAGAAACGGAGTTAAGGCAAAAGACGAGCCGGCAACAGGCGCATCAACTGTGTATCGAACCAGGCCGTGAAGGCTGGCGACGGCACAGCGTCGACCGCCAGGTACCACCAGTCGGCGGCGGCGAAGGCACGGCACTTCACCGCGTCCTTTTCAGTCATCACCAATGGCAATGGCGGATTGAAATTCAAGGCCTGCACGCTGTATTCGGCGTGGTCGGCGAACGCATGCGGGACCGGCTGCCAGTGTAACGTTTCAAGGGTCTTGAAGAAACGCTGCGGGTTACCGATCCCGGCCACGGCATGCAGCGCCTGGCCCGCGGGAAAGTGATCGAGCGGGCGCCGTTCGCCGCTTTGCAGGTTGACCAGTGCTGTCGGTTGCAACTGGAAGGCAAAGCCGTCGTCGCTGTCGGCCGTGGCACCGTTGTAGAGCACCGCGTCGACACTTTGCAGACGCTCGACCGGCTCACGCAATGGCCCGGCCGGCAAGCAACGCCGGTTACCCAAGCCACGGGCAGCGTCGATCAGCACCAGTTCCAGATCCCGAGCCAGACGGTAATGCTGCATGCCGTCATCGGACAGGATCAGGTCCAGCGGTTCACTGGCCAGCAAGGCTTTGACCGCGCGACTGCGATCCGGATCGATCATCAATGGCACCCCGGTACGCTGCACGATCAACAGTGGCTCATCGCCAGCGATGTCGGCGCTTTGATCCGCCTCGACCCGCCACGGCAATTGCGCAGGCTTCGCGCCGTAACCGCGGCTGACCACGCCAACCCGCAAGCCGCTGCGTTGACAGTGCTGGATCATCCACAGGATCAGCGGGGTCTTGCCGGTGCCGCCGACGGTGATGTTGCCCACCACGATCAGCGGGACCGGTGGCTGATAGATCTCACCCTCGCCCGCCAGAAAGCGCTTGCGCTTGTTGTTGACCACGCGCCGGTACAGCCACTCCAGCGGCTGCAGCAGTTTCAGGGCCGGATGCCCCCGGTACCACGCGGCGAGCAGGCGATCGGACATGGCCATCAGGGCGCGGGCGGCGCCGCCTCGACTGTGGTCATGCGCAAATGGCTGAAGCCGAGCTTGCCGGCGGCGTCCATGGCGGTGATGACCGACTGATGCTGGGATTTTCCGTCGGCGCTGATGGACAGCGGCCGGCTGGTGTCGCCATTGGATTGTTTCTGCAGGGCATCCATCAACGTTGCCAGGTCGCTTTTGGGCAATACCTGGTTGTTCACCGAGAACACCCCGTCGGCGCTGATCGCGATATCCAGCTGCCGGGTCTGGTCATCGGAAGGCGCGCCGCTGACCGCTTCGGGCAGATCGACGCGCAATTGGGTTTCACGAGTGAACGTCGTGGTCACGACAAAAAACAGCAGCAGGATAAACACCACGTCGATCAGCGACGCGAGGTTGATGTCCACATTCTCCCGTTGCTTGCGGCGGAATTTCACGCTTTGCCTCCCGCCAGGTCCACGTCACGATCACCCTGCACGACTTCGACCAGCTTGATCGCTTCCTGCTCCATGCCCACCACCAGCTCATCGATCCGGCGTTGCAGGAAACGGTGGAAGAATACCGACGGGATACCGACCATCAAGCCGGCGGCCGTGGTGATCAGTGCCTTGGAGATACCCCCGGCCAGCACGGCGGCGTTGGTGGCCATGCCCGTGCCCATGAACGCACTGAAAATATCGATCATGCCCAGCACCGTACCCAGCAGCCCCAGCAAAGGGGCCATGGCGGCGATGGTGCCAAGGGCATTGATGTAGCGCTCCAGCTCATGGATGACCCGCGCGGCGGCCTCTTCGATACACTCCTTCATGATCTCGCGACCATGCCGGGAGTTGGCCAGGCCTGCGGCCAGGATCTCGCCCAACGGCGAATTGGCGCGCAGCTCCTTGAGCTTTTCCTTGTTCAGTTGCTTGTCCTTGATCCAGACCCAGACCTGCCCGAGCAAATGCTCAGGGGTCACGCGACTGGCTCGCAGGGTCCACAGACGTTCGGCAACGATTGCCATTGCCGCGATGGAACTCAGGATGATCGGCAGCATCATCCAGCCGCCGGATTTGACCAATTCCCACACAGTGACAGTCCCCTCGAAAAAGTGCGCCACTCTAACATAGGGGGTGGGCGCACCGAAGACCGTGATGTCGCATCCGGTCGCCCTTTGATCACTTCCGGCTATTTGCTCGAGGGTGGCGGATCGCGCCAGAAGCGCCGTTCCTGACGCATCGAGCGCGGCGCTTCGAAACGCCCCAGTTGCAGATGAACGGCACCTTGCAGCGCACTGTCATAGATCGCCGTCCCGCGATTTCGATAGCGCTCAATCACAACGGAGTGTGGATGGCCGAACGAGTTGCCCTGCCCACGGGAGATCAGCGCCGCCCTGGGCTGCAGGACGTTGAGCAGCGCCATCGAAGACGAACTGCGACTACCGTGATGCGGTGCCTGCAACCAATCGGTGGGCACGGCCAGTGGACTGTCGAGCAGCGCGCGCTCGGCACTGCTGTCGATGTCACCGCTGAGCAGCAAGCGCTCGCCATTGGCCTCGATCTGCAACACGCAGGAATTCTGGTTGCTGTCCCTGGCCTGTGGCCAATGCCATAGTTGGAAACTGACCCCATCCCACATCCATTGTCGGCCACTCTCGCAGCCCTCGGCCTGCAACCCGGCAGGCAGGTCGGCAGGTTCTCCGCTGAGCACCCGCTTCACCGGCAACCCATCGGCGACTGCACGGGCGCCACCGGCATGATCGGCATGGGCATGGCTGATCAACATCAGGTCGAGTTCCTTCACGCCCAGTTTCCGTAGTGCTGGAAGGACGACCCGTGCCCCCTCGTCGAGATCACGAAAACGCGGACCCGCGTCATACAGCAGCGTGTGATGGCGAGTGCGCACCATGATCGCCAACCCTTGGCCAACATCCAGCTGCCAGACCTCGGCAATACCCTCGGGCAGCATCGGTCGCGGGGGGAACACCAGGAGCAGCAGCAACGGCCAGCCTAGCGGACGCATGGGTACGCCTCGCGGCAGCAGCAACAGAAAGGCGCCGAAAGTACCGATGCCCCAAACCCACAGGGGGATCGCTGCGGGCACCCACGCGGGAGCCTTGCCCGCGACCACGGCCAGCCCGGTGAACAGCCAATCGATCAAACCGCCCGCCAGCCACAGCAACCACTCGCCGACGTAGGGCACCGGCAACAACAGAGTCCCGAGCAAGGCCGGGGGCAGCACCACCAGGCTGATCCAGGGCACCGCCAGCAGATTGACCAGCGGCCCGCTGAGGCTGATCGGCAACCCCAGGACCAGCAGAAACGGGCCAAGGCCAATAGCGATCAGCCACTGGGCACGGGTCCAGGTTTGCCACCATGGCCAGGGCCCCAGGCGGCCACCGAACGTGAAGATCAACACCGCCACCGCTGCGAAAGACAACCAGAAACCTGGTTGCAGGCTCGCCAACGGGTCCATCAGCAAGACGCCATCGAGTGCCAGCAACAGAGGCCACCAGGCACCCAGGTGACGAAAACGCACGCGCCACAGCAGCACCAGGCCAATCATCAGGCAAGCTCGGCGAACCGGCACTTCGAAGCCGGCCAACAGCCCATAGCCAAGGGCCGCCAGAAAAGCCAGGCCACAGGCCCAGGGCAACCATGGCAGACGCGCCGGCCACAATCCATAACGGGCAAGCCCGGCGATCAACAGATAGACCAGTCCCGCCAACAAGCCGACGTGTTGCCCGGAAATCACCAGCAGATGAACGGTGCCGGTGTCTTGCAACACCTGCCATTCCTCGCGACTGAGTCCCGCGCCGTCACCTAGCACCAAGGCCGTCAGTACGCCTGTTCGACCTTGAGCGTCCACGGCCTGTAGCCGCTGGCGGACACCGTCGCGCAAGGCCCACCGGGCTGGCGCGAGTCGCTCCCCGGCCTTGACGGTTCCGGTCGCACCGA
Organism: Pseudomonas serbica; assembly: GCF_028823535.1. GTDB lineage: Bacteria > Pseudomonadota > Gammaproteobacteria > Pseudomonadales > Pseudomonadaceae > Aquipseudomonas > Aquipseudomonas serbica. The sequence goes on from NZ_JAQIYM010000021.1 coordinate 6,666, forward strand.
TACGTTGCGCCAACAGCCAGGCCTCATAGTCGAAGGCATGGGGATTGAGCAATCCCACAGGTCGCTTCAGCTTGACCGCCAGCCGCCAGCGTTCGCCGCTGTTGACCGGCGGGCCGTCGTACCAGGCCAGGCGCAAATGTCGCGGCAGGTCGCTGCGGCGTGACTGGCTGTCGCTCAGTTCAAAACGCACCACACCCTCGGCGTTCTGCGGCAACCCGGTGACCCGTCCTTCGAGCCAGCGCGTTTCCCCGTCGAGGCCCGGCGCCAGCCGATCATCCAGGGCCCACTGTGCATGGGCGCAGGCCCAACTCAGGCCGAACAGGAAAAACGCCGCCGGATACGTCCTGAACGGCAGCAACATCAAGCCGGCCACCGGCATCGATAACCACAACCAGACCGGCGGTAACACCGGCAAAAAACGCAGGGCCAGCAGACCCAACGCCAGCGCCATCATCCCTGTGCGCATAAGCTCGTCCTTGAGAGTCCCGTCCCTAGGCATAGCCCGCGCAGGGCACGTCCGTCGTTAACAATTGTCACAAAGTCTGAATGGGCGCTTCATGGAATCCAGACATACTTGCCGACCTGACCGACCGAGAAGCCTTATGCCCCGGCGATTATTCAAACGCTACATGCCAGACCCGACCAGCATCAGGGAACACAAGTCCTTACGCTTTCTCGGCACCCTGCTGCATGACCCGAACCTCTGGCACCTCAATCGCCATTCCGTGGCCCGGGCCATGGCGGTCGGCCTGTTCGCGGCATTCCTGCCGATTCCATTGCAGATGCTGGTGGCGGCGATTTTCGCGATCATCGTGCGTGGCAACATGCCGATTGCGGTTAGCCTGGTCTGGCTGACCAACCCGATCACCATGCCGGCCGTGTTCTTCTGCACCTACCAGACCGGTGCCTGGCTGATGGACGTTCCTGCACGGCATCTGCCGGACGAGCTGACCTGGGAATGGATCAGCGGCGAGCTCTCGACCCTGTGGCAGCCGTTTTTGCTGGGGTCGGTGGTGACAGGGTTGGTGCTGGGGGCGCTGGCCTATTTCATAGTCATGATGTATTGGCGCTGGTGGGTGGCGCGACAATGGCGGCGGCGCAAGCAAAGTCGGCTGTGACAATGCAAAACGGCGCCTTCAGGCGCCGTTTTGATTTGAAATGCGGCAGCTCACAGGGGAACGAAACCATAGGTGGTCAGTAGATCGGGTACATCCGCGAGCAATGATCAGGTACGCATCCCCCGCCCACTCACCAGCAACCGCGCGCACCCGAGGTACAGGACCACGGTCGCCACCAGCATGAAGGTGATCGCAATGCTGATCCGAATATCCGACACCCCGAGAATGCCGTAACGGAAGGCATTGACCATGTGCAGGACCGGGTTGGCCAGGGACACGGTCTGCCAGAACGGCGGCAGCAACGAGATCGAGTAGAACACCCCGCCCAGGTAGGTCAAAGGCGTCAGCACAAAGGTCGGGATGATCGAGATGTCATCGAAGTTGCGCGCAAACACGGCGTTGATGAAGCCCAGCAGCGAGAAGATCGTGGCCGTCAGCACCACCACCAGAATGGTCACACCCAGGTGATGCACCTGCAAATCGGTGAAGAACAACGACAGCAGCGTCACGATGATCCCGACCATCAGGCCGCGCAGCACGCCACCCAGGGTGTAGCCGATCAGAATGGTGTGCGGCGACACCGGCGACACCATCAACTCTTCGATGGAGCGCTGGAACTTGCTGCCGAAGAAACTCGATACCACGTTGCCGTAGGAGTTGGTGATCACCGACATCATGATCAGGCCCGGCACGATGTACTCCATGTAAGTGAAGCCACCCATGTCGCCGATCTGGCGACCGATCAGGTTGCCGAAGATCACGAAGTACAGAACCATGGTGATCGCTGGCGGCAGCAGCGTCTGCGGCCAGATCCGGGTAAAGCGCCGGACCTCACGGTAAACGATGGTGTTGAGGGCAACGAGGTTGGGTTGCAGCTCGGAACTCATACCGCCACCTTCGACAGATTTTTCTCCACCAGGGACACGAACAACTCCTCGAGGCGATTGGTTTTGTTGCGCAGGCTCAGCACTTCGATGTTCTGCTGCGCCAGCTGAGTGAACAGCGCGGTGATGCCCATGCTTTTATCCACCTGGACTTCCAGGGTGTGACCATCGAGCAAGCGTGATGGATAACCCAGCAGCTGCGGCGGCGCGCTCAGATTGTTCTTCAAATCCAGCAGGAAGGTCTCGACATGCAGTTGGCCGAGCAACTGTTTCATGCTGGTGTTCTCGACGATAACCCCGTGGTCGATGATGCCGATGTTGCGGCACAACTGCTCGGCCTCCTCCAGATAATGCGTGGTGAGGATGATCGTGATGCCTTTCTTGTTCAGCTCGGTGAGGAAAGTCCACATCGAACGACGCAGTTCGATGTCCACGCCCGCAGTCGGTTCGTCGAGGATCAGCAGGCGCGGTTCGTGAACCAGTGCCCGGGCGATCATCAATCGACGCTTCATGCCGCCCGACAGCGAACGCGAGGGCACATCGCGCTTGTCCCACAGCCCGAGCTGGGTCAGGTACTGTTCGGCGCGCGCCTTGGCGACTTTCGCCGGGATGCCGTAGTAACCGGCCTGGGTCACGACGATGTCGAAGGTCTTTTCGAACTGGTTGAAGTTGAACTCCTGGGGAACGACGCCGATGCAGCGCTTGAGCGCCGCCGGGTTCTTGTCCAGGTCGTGACCGAAGATATTCACTGTGCCGCTGGTCTTGTTCACCAGGGTCGACAGAATGCCAATGGTCGTGGATTTGCCGGCGCCGTTGGGGCCGAGCAAGGCGAAGAAGTCACCTTCGGCGACATCCAGATCGATACCACTCAAGGCCTGGAAACCGTTGCCGTAGGTTTTGGTTAGCTGCCGGATGGACAGAGCGGAACTCATATCGGATTACGCACCAAGAAGGGAAGAAAGGAACAGATATGGGCGGGCGGCAAGCAAAACAACCGCGGCGCATGGACGCAATGGTGCTTGTCGCCAGCCCACAAGTACAGTCAAGTGTGTCGATAGTGAGTATTAAGTCAACGCGGTCATGACTGCCTTGCGATACGCCGGGCGCTGTTTCAACCGCGCGTACCAGGCCTGCAGATGGGGATGCGGCGAACGCTCGATCGGCATCTCGAACCAGGCATAAATGAAACTGCCCAGGGGAATGTCGCCCATGCCGATCTCGTCACCGGACAGGTAGGGCTGAGTCGCCAGCGCCTGGTCAGCCATCGCCAGCAGCGCTTCGCACTCCTTGATCGCCGCCTTGATCGCGGACCAGTCCTGTTGATCGGCCGGGGTGCGCAAAACGCCCCAAAACACCGTACGGAATGGCCCGGCAAAACCGGACGTGGTCCAGTCCATCCATTTCTCGGCGCTGGCCCGCGCTTGCAAATCAGCCGGATACCACGGTGTATTCGGCGCATGCCTGGCCATCAGATAACGCACGATGGCGTTGGATTCCCACAACACGAATCCATCATCTTCAATTACCGGCACGCGACCATTGGGGTTCATGGCACGGTACTCAGGTGTATCGACGACACCAAAGGACCCGCCCGCATCGATGGCCTCATAGGCCAGGCCCAGTTCCTCGGCAGCCCACAATGGTTTCCTGACATTCGACGAGTTTTTCCGACCCCAGATCTTCAGCATGACCGCCTCTTTATGGATGAATGCGCAGGCAGCATACGCCGGATCAGGCGCGACTCAAATCGCTCTGCATGTCCCCCAGCAGCGCCGGCAGTTGGTCGCCGAACAAGTGCGGATAACACTTTTCAAGGTGTGCAAAGAAGAACCTTTCAGGCACGTCGGTAAACTGGCCGTGATCGATCATGTACTCCATCAATTTCTCGCCGTCGCGATTGAAGGGATGGAAAACGCTGTCGTTTATCCCGTCGAATTCCAGCGGCGCCACATTGAACAGGTCGCACAAGCCCTGGTTGAACGCCGGAGTGGCTTTGACCCAACGACCGTTCAGATAAAGCTCGGTGTAGCCGTGCATGGCGAATACGTCGCTCTTGAGCAATTCGAGTAGACGCGGGGTCGACAGATGATTGCGCACATCCGCCAGACCGATTCGCGCAGGTATCGCGCAATGCCGCGCGGCACCGGCCAGCAGCGTGGCTTTGGGCACGCAATAACTTTCCCCGGCCGCCAGTGCATAACTGCCGCACAGGGTCTGCGGATCGCGGCTGAAGGTATAGGGGTTGTAGCGCACCGCCTCGCGCACGGCGTAATAGAGTTGGATCGCCTGTTCGAGCGGGTCACGACTGGTACCGCGGTGTTTTTCCGCGAACTCCACCACCGACGGGTGGTCACTATCGATGAAGCGGCCGGGGCTCAGGTACTCGTGCATGCGGGCAATCTCCATGCTGGTAATGTCCAGGGCAAGCGTCCAGTCTAACGAGAGGTTCAGCACAGAGATAACGACGTATCGGCCAAACATGGGCGCTTTGCCGCCCGCTCAATGAACGATTTTTCACGGTCTGTCGCGCTTGAGGCCTACACAATCATCCAGGGTTTCCCACGATTCCGATCCCCTCGCTCTGACCACCCGGTTTTACGGATGCCGTCTAAGCTCTGTGGGTTGGTACGCCCTGGGTTCACGGAGGATTAAATATGCTGCTGTTGTGGATACTGGTTCTGGTTGTCGGGATAGCTTATTTGGCCCACCGTCGCATCGCGCCGCTGCCTGCCTTGGGCATCGTGGCTGTCTATCTGCTGGCAATGGGCGCGTTCAGTCGCGCACCGGGTTGGCTGCTGCTGATTTTCTGGGTGCTGACCGCCGCCGTGGCGGCGCCCCTGCTTTTGCCTGATCTGCGCCGTAAATTCTTCAGCGCACCGATGTTCAACTGGTTCCAGAAAACCCTGCCGCCGATGTCGGAAACCGAACGCGATGCTATCGAAGCCGGCACCGTGTGGTGGGACGGCGAGCTGTTCAGCGGTCGCCCGGACTGGAACAAACTGCTGTCCTATCCCAAGGTGCAGTTGAACGAAGAAGAACAGGCCTTCATCGACGGCCCGACCGAAGAACTCTGCGCCATGGTCAGTGATTGGCAGCTCGGTCAAACCATGGACTTGCCCGCCGAAGCCTGGGCTTACATCAAGGACCAGGGCTTCTTTGCCCTGATCATTCCCAAGGAGTTTGGCGGCAAGGGTTTCTCCGCCTATGCCCACTCGCAAGTGGCAATGAAACTGGCGAGTCACAGCGGTGACCTCGCCTCTACCGTGATGGTCCCGAACTCCCTCGGTCCGGCCGAACTGTTGCTGCATTACGGCACTGACGAACAGCGCAACCATTACCTGCCACGTCTGGCCCGTGGCGACGAAATTCCGTGTTTTGCCCTGACCGGTCCCCTGGCCGGTTCGGACGCCGGCGGCATGCCCGACACCGGCGTGATCTGCAAAGGCGAATGGGAAGGCAAGGAGACCCTCGGCCTGCGCCTGAACTGGGAAAAGCGCTACATCACCCTGGGCCCGGTAGCCACCCTGCTCGGCCTGGCGTTCAAGGCATACGACCCGGATCACTTGCTGGGTGAGGAAGAGGACCTGGGTATCAGCCTGGCGCTGATTCCAACCGATCTCCCCGGCGTGGAAATCGGCCGTCGCCATCTGCCCCTGGGTGCGTCCTTCATGAACGGCCCGAACTCCGGCAAGGATGTGTTCGTGCCGCTGGAATTCCTGATCGGCGGCCAGGAAATGCTCGGCAAAGGCTGGATGATGCTGATGAATTGCCTGTCGGTGGGGCGTTCGATCTCCTTGCCGGCGGTGGGCACGGGCATGGCCAAGTTCACCAGCCTGGTGACAGGCCAATATGCGCAGGTTCGCGAGCAGTTCAACGTCCCGATTGCCGCTTTCGAAGGCATCCAGGAAGCCATGGCGCGCATCGGCGGCAACGCCTGGATGATGGACGCTGCGCGGATGCTGACCGCCAACGCGGTGGACCTCGGTGAGAAACCGTCGGTGCTGTCGGCGATTCTCAAGTATCACCTCACCGAGCGCGGCCGCGAGTGCATCAGCCAGGCGATGGATGTACATGGTGGCAAGGCGATCATCGAAGGGCCGAACAACTACCTTGCTCGCAAATGGTGTGGCGCGCCGATCTTCATTACCGTGGAAGGCGCGAACATTCTTTCACGCAACCTGATGATCTTCGGCCAGGGCGCGATTCGCTGCCACCCCTTCGTGCTCAAGGAAATGGCCCTGGCCACTCGGGAGGACAAGGACCAGGCGCTCACCGAGTTCGATGACCTGCTGCTCAAGCACATCGGCTTTGCCGTGGGCAACGCCGCCACTACGCTGGTGTTGAACCTGGGTTTCGGGCACCTGGAGCACGTGCCGGGCGACAAGCTCAGCCAGGGTTATTTCCGCGCGCTGAACCGTCAGGCTGCCGCATTCGCCCTGCTCGCCGACCTCAGCATGATGCTGCTCGGCGGCGAACTGAAACGGCGCGAACGCCTGTCGGCACGGCTGGGCGATGTGCTGAGCAACATGTACCTGGCCAGTGCCGCGCTCAAGCGCTACAACGACCTCGACTCGCCGGAGTACATGAAACCGCTGTTTACCTGGGCCATGGAGGAAAGCCTCGGGCACGGCGAGCGAGCCATGGACGAACTGCTCAACAACTTTCCGAACAAGGTGCTGGGTTGCCTGTTGCGGGTGATCGTGTTCCCGTTCGGCCGTCGCCACAAAGGGCCATCGGACAAACTCGGCGCCGAAGTTGCTGCGGTGATCGGCCGCGCCAAGGGCGATCCGGCCCTGGAAGAAGTGCTGTTGGGTTGCTACCGCCCGCAATCGCTCGAAGACCCTGTTGGTGTCCTGCAGCACACCTGCAATCTGCTGAACGCTGCGCAACCCTTGCGTAAGAAACTGCAGGTGGCGCTCAAGAGCGGCCAGGTCAAACCGGTCGCCGGGGAAAATGTCATCGATGCCGCCTTGGAGGCCGGCGTGTTGCAACCGGGAGAAGCCCACATGCTGCGTGAGGCCCAGGCGTCGCGGCGAAAGGTGATCGATGTCGATGATTTCGATAAAGAGGAAATAGCGCTGACCGCTGGTAACGTGCGCTGATCCATCCAGCTCTCCATCATGGGAAAATGCGCGCGGGAGCTTTATACTCCCGCGCCCGTTTTGCTCTTGAGGACTTATCTCGTGTCCAACATCGTTGCCGATCATCTCGTTTTGCTCGACCACCTGCGCAGCATCCTGGTCGCCGTAGGTGAGGCCGAGCAGGTTCCCGAAGAAAGCCATGCCTTGTTCCTGGAGCGCTTCGACGAACTGCTGGCATCACTGCCGATCGATCCGATCGAAAGCCAATACCTGGGCCAGGACATCCTGACGCAAGTCATTTCCCGTTATCCGCAAATCGCCCACCTGATTCCACGGGATCTGCTGTGGTATTTCGCCGGTGACTGCCTGCACTACCTGTCCGATGAAGAAATCGACCTGTACCAGGCACTGGAAGAGCGTCGCTACGAAGCCGAACAGAATGACGAACCCTTCGACTGGAACCAGGAAAAACAGCTGCTGGCATTGTCGAACCAGGACAGCAAGCACTGATCCGGATTGCATAATGAAAAAGGCCCGCATGGTTGAACAGGCGGGCCTTTTTCATACCCTCAAAACAAGCCTTCACTCTCGGGCAGCTCATACTCCGATACAGGCGTACTCAGACCGCCAGATTTTCCTGGCTTGCCCAACGTCGGCTCCTTCTCCAGACACTCCACCAGGTAATCGATCAACACCCGTAGCTTGGGCGGCAGGTATCGGGTTGGCGAGTACAGCAACCAGGCGCCTCCGTGGTAGGACGCGAGAAACGTCCAGTCCGGCAGCACTTGCACCATCAAGCCCTTCTCCAAGGCACGACGCGCCGTGAAATACGGCAGGCTGCCTATGCCGATGTGCTGCAACACCGCGCCAAAACGTACACCCGTGTGATTGGCGGCATATCGTCCACGCACACCGACCGTTACGGTTTTGCTGCCTTTCTTGAACTTCCAGCGCGCATCGCTCGGGGTTTCGCCCAGGTAAATGCAACTGTGGTTGAGCAAGTCATGGGGGTGAGTCGGCGTGCCGTGCTCGGCCAGATATTGGGGTGTGGCGCAGAGCAGATGGTCGATGCTCAGCAACTGTCGCCCCACCAACCCCGCTGGCGGCCGATCGGTGATGCGAATCGCCAGGTCAACGTGATCGTCGATCAGGTCCACCTGACGATCCTCGAGCAACAGCTCCACATCCACCTTGGGATAACGGCGCAAGAACTCCGGTATATGCGGGTGAATCACGATTCGGCCCACTGCCTTCGGGACGCTGATGCGCACCACTCCCTCGGGCTCATCAGTGAACTGGCCACTGATTTCCATGACGGATCGGGCGGCGTTGACCATCTCCTGGCAGCGCTTGAAGACCTCCTCGCCACCGTCGCTCAAACGTAACTTGCGCGTGGTCCGCTGCAGCAAACGGGTGGCCAGGGCCTTCTCCAGTCGCGAGATGCTGCGACTCACAGCCGAGGGTGAAGAGCCCAACTGGCGAGCGGCTTCGGAGAAGCTGCCGGTTTCGACGACCTTGACGAAAATTGCCATTTCACCCAGCAACGGCAGTGGAAGATTTATGCTCACAACGCAACAGTCCTTTGATGTTTGAACGGATTATCACGCTAATCCACGCTTCATATAATAAAAAATAGAAATTTGAATACGAGCATGGAATATGACGCTTCGCCTCTTTTTCCATAGTGATGACCTCAAGGCCAATGTGGAAGTCCTGGACTGCGCACCCCACGAGAACGAATTCGCCGTGGTGCTGCGTGCAACCTTGTTTCACCCTCAAGGCGGCGGACAACCTTGTGATACTGGCTGGATCGGCGACAGCCAGGTACTTCGCGTACTCCAGGATCCTGAGCGGATCGTCCATTTCGTCGATAAGCCGGTCAACCCTGGCATGACCCGAATCCAGGTCGACGCGCAACGCCGTCAGTTCAATACGCGCATGCATTCGGCCGGCCACCTGATTGGCCATTTCGTCCAGGCCATGGGCTGGATGCCGATCAAGGCGCATCACTGGCCCGGCGAAGGGCGCGTGCAATTCAAACCGGCAGAATCGGCCCAGGACGTAGACGCCGAGACCATTCAATACGGCCTTGAACAGTGGATCGCCCACGATCTGCCGCGCCTGACCTCGCTGCGCGAAGGCGCCCGGGAAATCGGTTTCGGTGAACTGCCCGCCTATGGCTGTGGTGGCACCCATGTACGTAGCCTGAAGGATCTGGGCACGGTCACGATCTCGTCCCTTTCGCACAAGAAAGGCACGTTGTCCGTCCACTACCACGTGGACTGAGCCTTTGGGCGATGGCGCTCCCGTCATCGCCATCGCCAGCCAGGCCTGCATCCGCAAGCTTGGCTGACTCTCCGAAAGAGGGACCTGAACCATGATGCTTGATGTCGAGCGTCTCGATGAGGCGTGCATAAAAAAACTGGCCAACGAAGAAGTACTCGCCATCCGGATCAAGAGCTGGCTGCCTCCGGCGCTGGCAATCGAGATTGGCGAAAAGATCCTCGCGCCGGGATTTGAAGGCTATATCAACGCGCCGAGCATCGGTCGCATCGGCATGGCGTTCTACGAAACGGAAAATCGGCCACTGCTGATCGAGGATTACTTCGAGCGCGCCACCCGCAACATCGCGCAGTTGCGCAATCGTTGTGCACCCTACGCGTCCCCGGTCGACACCCTGCGCTGCATCCTCGACGAGTCCTGGCCAGCCGGCGCGCACCTGGAAAGCCTCTACGGCCGCAAGATGTATGTCGGGTTGTCGCGGGTAGTCGAACCCGACGTGTGCTTTCTCGCCCATCACGACATTTTCGCCAAGGACGCCCCGGACAGTTTCCAGGCCAGGAGCCTGGCAGCGCAGTTCGCCTGCAACCTCTACCTGAACATGCCCGCCGAGGGCGGCGCGCTGCAGGTATGGAACCACGACATCACCCCCGAGCAGTTTGATGACATGCGTGGCGATAGCTACGGCATCGATCCGTCCCTGCTGGGCAAGCCGAGCCTGGAGATTCTTCCCGGGCCAGGGGATTTCATCATGTTCAACTCACGTCGCATGCACTCGGTAACACCGGGCTCGGTCGATCCTCGCTTGAGCCTTTCATTCTTTGTCGGCTACCGCGGCAATGCTTCCCCCCTGACTTTCTGGAGTTGAGATGCTTTCCAATTACCTGGGCGAGTTTTTGGCACTGGCAACGATTCACTTTCTGGCCGTGGTCGCCCCCGGCCCGGACTTCGCGGTCACCATCCGCCAAAGCGTGCGCTTCGGCCGAGTGGTTGGCATCTGCACGGCACTGGGCATTGGTGCGGGGATTTCCGTGCACGTGCTCTACACCCTGCTCGGCGTCGGTGCGCTGATGCATACCACTCCCTGGCTGTTGACGGCGGCCAAGGTCGTGGGGGGTGCCTACATTTTTTACCTGGGCGTGAGCCTGGTGCGCAGCCGGCCGAAATCCGTCCTGGAAGGCGAAGAACCGACGGACAGGCCACTCGTCGAGCAAACACTGCTCAAGGCTTTTACCACAGGCTTTCTGACCAATGCCACCAACCCCAAGGCCACGCTGTTTTTCCTGGCAATCTTCACCACGATCATCAGCACCACCACACCGCTGAAAATTCAGGCGCTATACGGTGTCTGGATGTGCCTGGTGAATGCCCTGTGGTTTGTAGTCGTCGCCTTGTTCTTTTCCAGCAGCAGGGTGAGGTTGCTGTTCCTGCGCCTGGGGCACTGGTTCGAACGCAGCATGGGGGTGATCCTGATCCTGTTCGCGGGGCGGTTGATCCTGTCGATGTGATACGACGCGCACATAGAAGGCCCGTGCAGACTGACTGGCGGGCTTTTTTTGCGAGGAGCATAAATCGCGCGCAAACAAAAACGCCGCTCAATGAGCGGCGTTTTTGTTAAATATGGAGCGGGAAACGAGACTCGAACTCGCGACCCCGACCTTGGCAAGGTCGTGCTCTACCAACTGAGCTATTCCCGCAAAAAGCATCCCCTGAGGGACTCTAACATCTGTTACAAACAAAAACGCCACTCGTTGAGCGGCGTTTTCGTCAAATATGGAGCGGGAAACGAGACTCGAACTCGCGACCCCGACCTTGGCAAGGTCGTGCTCTACCAACTGAGCTATTCCCGCAAATGGCGTCCCCTAGGGGACTCGAACCCCTGTTACCGCCGTGAAAGGGCGGTGTCCTAGGCCACTAGACGAAGGGGACACGCTGCCCGGAACACATGGTGTGTGTTTCGGTGCCCAGATCCGCATCCGAAGACTTGGCTCTGGTTTCACTCAGCCCTGCCCGAGAGCAAGACTGTTTAAAAATGGAGCGGGAAACGAGACTCGAACTCGCGACCCCGACCTTGGCAAGGTCGTGCTCTACCAACTGAGCTATTCCCGCATTGGCGTCCCCTAGGGGACTCGAACCCCTGTTACCGCCGTGAAAGGGCGGTGTCCTAGGCCACTAGACGAAGGGGACACACTACAACATTCACTGCCTGCTTCGTTTCGCTGTGTGCTTTACGCTGCAAGTGGCGCGCATTCTATGGATGGATTGAGAGGTCGTCAACCCCCTGTTATAAATTTATTTAAATCAATGACTTCGGTCTGCTTTTCAGCCCCCTTTCGGCTTTTCCGTCGCCTGGGGTCTGGCGCCTATATTCTGACACTCACCAAGACGTTATAGTCGACGCCATGAGTGATGGCAATATGCTCCAGAGTGCCAGCATTTATATAAGCGGGCGGCGGCCGATAAAAACCAGGCCTGGCCACTTCACTCGAATGCAAACCCTATAAAGAGGTCTTACCGGTGACACCACTCATGATCACCCTGCTCGTCGTAGCCGGGATTGCACTCTTGATTGCCATTGGCTACATCAACCATGTGGTGGAAAACAATAAGCTGGAAAGGGCCCGTACCAAGGTTGAACTCAATGACCGCCTGCGTCGTTGTGGTGAGATCACCGAGACGTTTCCCGGCCAGTTGATGACGCCAGCGCTAAAACTGCTGCTGACCCGCCTGGAGCTGAACGTTTGCCAACGCTTGTTGAACCTGGAAAAAACCAGCGCCAACCTCAAGGCCCGGATCACCGAACTGGAGGCCCTGGCTGCCCAGGGCGAATCGATACCGGTCAACAACCCGCCGGCACCGATCCAGACTGAGGCCAAGGCCAAGGACGTGCGTTTTCTTCTAGAAGCCCTGCACGGCCAAATCACCCGCGCGGCACAGGATGGCTTCTTGCCTCCCAACGAAGCCAAGGGCTGGATCCGTGAAGTGCGCCACATCCTTGTGCTGCTGCACATCGAGTTTTTCAACAACCTCGGCCAGCACTCCCTGCAGCAGAACCAGCCGGGCCAGGCACGGCTGGCATTCGAGCGCGGCGTGCAGTACCTGCGCAAGCAGCAGGACCCCCAGGTCTACGCCGAACAACTGCAATATCTGGAAAAGCTCCTGGCCCGCGCCAACGACCAGGTCATGGACCGTATTGCTCCGGTGGAAGGTGACGTCAACCAATTGACCGAAGGCCTCAAGGACGTCGAGGCGGATGCGGACTGGAAGAAGAAAGTGATTTACGACTGATCCCCGCTTGCAGGAGCCGGCTTGCCGGCGAAGGCGCCCTCCAGTTATGCATCGAACTTGAGGCCGTCTTCGCTGCGATGCGGTGACCCGACAAGCCAGCGCCTACAGAAGAGCCAGCGTACACCGATTTGTTTCGGACACGGCTCAAAGCCTGAAATGCCCCACCATCCCCTTCAACTCGACCCCCAACTGCGCCAGCTCGATACTGGACGCCGCATTGCCCTGCATCGCCAGCGAAGACTGGTCCGCACTCGCACGAATACTGGTAACACTGCGATTGATTTCCTCGGCCACCGAACTCTGCTCTTCGGCAGCCGCCGCGATCTGCTGGTTCATCTGCTGAATCAAGGACACCGCCGCCGCAATGCTCCCCAGCGCACTCTCAGTCTGCAGTGCATCGCTGACGGCCAGCTTCACCAACTCGCCGCTGCTCTGGATCTGCTGCACGGACGCCTGGGCCGCCGAGCGCAAGGCGCTGACCAGTCGCTCGATCTCCTCGGTTGATTGCTGGGTCCGCTTGGCCAGGGCCCGCACTTCATCGGCTACCACCGCGAACCCCCTGCCCTGCTCGCCGGCCCGTGCCGCCTCGATGGCCGCGTTGAGTGCCAACAGGTTGGTCTGCTCCGCCACGCTCTTGATCACGCCGAGCACCGTGCCGATGTTGTGGATTTCCGCACTCAGGCTTTCGATGCTTGAACTGGCCGACGTGGCGGAATCCGCCAGTTGTTCGATCCGCACCATGCTCTGGCGCACCACCTGTTGCCCACTTTCCACCTTGCCGTCCGCCGTTTGCGCTGCCTGGGCGGCTTCCTCGGCATTACGCGCGACGTCGTGCACGGTGGCGGTCATCTGGTTCATGGCCGTCGCCACCTGCTCGGTTTCTTCCTTCTGGCTGCTCACTTCGAGGTTGGTCTGTTCGGTCACGGCGGACAAGGATTGCGCGGAAGTGGCCAACTGCTCGATACCGGCCTGCAAACCGCTGACGATCTGGCTCAGTCCTTCACCCATCTGCTGCATGGCCTGCATCAACTGGCCAATCTCGTCACGACGGGTCACTTCAACCTTCGCGCTCAGGTCTCCCGCAGCGATCTGCTGCGCCACACGAATCACACTGCGCAACGGCGCCACGATCAAGCGGGTAATGACCCACGCCGCAATCAGGCCGACCAGCAGGGCCAGCGCGGAGGAGCCGAGTATCAGCAACGAGTTCTTTTTCAGCTCCGCTTGCATCGACTGGTCTTCGGCGACGTAGGCTTGATCCACCCGCTCCACCACCTGGGCAGCGCGTTGGTGCAATTGCTGGTAAACGGTTTTTTCCTGTTCCAGCAGGCCGGTGTACTCGGCGAGTTTGTCGTTGAAACTGGCGATATGGCCGGTGACTTCATTGAGGACCGTCTGGTAGCCCTCATCCTTGACCGTGGTCTTGAGTTGTTCGGCCTGGGTCAGCGCCTGGCTGGCCTGCTCGATCTTGCCCTGTGCGCTGTCGTCACCCTTGCGGCTCTGGTCCAGGCGCACACGTGCTTCGTTCATCGCTTGCAGCATCAAGCGCGACACCTGGCTGACCTGACTGGCTTGTTCGATGAATTGTGCTCCGTCCTTGCCTTCGGAATCCTTCAGCGTATAAGCACCGTCATCGGCGAGCCCGGCTTGCAGGACGTCGAGGTTGTTGGCCACGCTGGACACCGACCAACTGGCCATTTCCAGCGCCAGGTCCTTGGCCTGGCTGAGCGAGACAAACTCGTCAAACGCCTTGCGGTAAGCCCCCAGGGACTGCTCGACGTCATTCATGACCGGCACGTTGGCCGCCGACGCCGCCTTGAGCTGGTTTGCCAGGTCGACCAGGCCATCAACCCCTGCGTGCAAGGCATCGGCGGTTTTCGGGCTGCCGTGCAAGGCATACTCCTGTTCCAGCAGCCGTACCTTGAGCAAGCCGCTGTTGAGCGAAGACATCTGCTTGAGTCCGTCGAAGCGCTGGCTGATGGTCTGCAGCGACCATACCCCGATGGCCGCCACCAGGGCCGTCAGCAATAGCACCAGCACAAACCCGACACCCAGTTTTTTTGCCATACCGAGGTTGGCAAAACGTCCTTGCACGGCCGATATCATTGCACTCAGTCCCCCGCCATTATCAGTAGCGGCAGATTCGCAACGGGTTTGTAGCAACACAAGTCTCTGGCGTCGGAATAATGGCAAAAAGCTACGTCCACGTCGTTTTCAGAACGCTGGAGGTCGATCCGCTATCAAAACGCCGTCACCCCGCCATCCACGGCCAGTGAGTGCCCCGTGGTGAACGCCGCGCCATCACTGCACAAGTACAGCACCGCGCTGGCGATTTCCTCGACCTTGCCGATGCGACCCACCGGGTGCATGGCATTGGCGAACTCGCCCTTCTTCGGGTCTGCTTCGTAGGCACGGCGGAACATGTCGGTGTCGATCACCGCCGGGCACACCGCGTTGACGCGAATTTTTTTCTTGGCGTATTCGATCGCCGCCGATTTGGTCAGGCCGATGACCGCATGCTTGGAAGCCGCGTAGATGCTCATCTTCGGTGCAGCCCCGAGACCGGCCACGGAAGCCGTGTTGACGATTGCACCGCCACCCTGGGCCAGCAACAAAGGCAGCTGGTACTTCATGCACAACCAGACACCTTTGACATTGACGCCCATGATCGCGTCAAACTCCTCGACCGTACCTTCGGCCAGCTTGCCCTTCTCGATCTCGATCCCGGCATTGTTGAAGGCATAGTCGAGACGGCCGTAGGTATTGACCACTTCATCCATCAGATTTTTTACATCGCTTTCCAGCGTAACGTTGCAACGCACGAACGTCGCTTCGCCGCCTGCCGTACGGATCAGCGCTACCGTGCCTTCGCCCCCCGCCGTGTCCATGTCGGCAACCACCACCTTCAAGCCTTCGGCGGCAAATGCCTGGGCAGTGGCCCGGCCGATACCGGCTGCCGCGCCTGTCACTACTGCCACCTGGCCGGAAAACGTCATGCTCATTGTTCTGTCCTCGAAGAGAAGTTGGGGTCGGATTACGTTTTCCCAGCATAGCCACAGCCCCCGCAGCCAGGCAGCACTATCAAAAGGCCGGTTGAACCCCCATGCGTTGCAGTGATGGAACTACCGTACCAACTATCACTGCGCTGGATCGGGCTGTATTCGCCGGATCAGCCGAACTTGCGGCATCGACCCTGAGGGTCTATCAACAAGGTTTCATTCATCCTGAGTGCCTGCCATGACGTCCCAGACCAATCGCCAATTTCTCCTCGCCAAACGCCCAGTGGGTGCCGCGACCCGGGAAACCTTCACCTATCAGGAAGTACCGCTGGGCGAGCCGGCTGCAGGCCAGATCCTGGTCAAGAACGAATACCTGTCCCTGGACCCCGCCATGCGCGGCTGGATGAACGAAGGCAAGTCCTACATCCCGCCGGTCGGTCTTGGCGAAGTGATGCGTGCGTTGGGCGTGGGCAAGGTCGTGGCCTCGAACAACCCCGGGTTTGCGGTGGGCGACTACGTCAATGGCGCCCTAGGCGTGCAGGATTATTTCCTCGGCGAGCCGCGCGGGTTCTATAAGGTCGATCCGAAACTGGCACCCCTGCCGCGTTATTTGTCCGCGCTGGGCATGACCGGCATGACCGCCTACTTCGCGCTGCTCGACGTGGGCGCCCCCAAGGCTGGCGATACCGTCGTCCTGTCGGGCGCTGCGGGGGCGGTAGGCAGCATTGCCGGGCAGATTGCCAAGATCAAGGGGTGCCGGGTAGTCGGCATCGCCGGGGGCGCGGACAAGTGCCGGTTCCTCATCGATGAACTGGGTTTTGACGGCGTGATCGACTACAAGAATGAGGATGTGGTTGCCGGCCTCAAGCGCGAATGCCCGAAAGGCGTCGATGTGTATTTCGATAATGTCGGCGGCGATATCCTCGACGCGGTATTGAGTCGCCTGAACATGAAAGCCCGGGTGGTGATCTGTGGCGCCATCAGCCAGTACAACAACAAGGAAGCGGTGAAAGGCCCGGCCAACTACCTGTCGCTGCTGGTCAACCGCGCACGCATGGAAGGTTTTGTGGTGATGGACTACGCCGCCCAGTTCGCCGCCGCCGGGCAGGAAATGGCCGGCTGGATGGCCAAGGGGCAGCTCAAGAGCAAGGAAGATATTGTGGAAGGACTGGAGACGTTCCCGGAGACGCTGATGAAGTTGTTCAGCGGGGAGAATTTCGGCAAGTTGGTTCTGAAAGTCTGACGCTGTCTGTAGGCGCTGGCTTGCCAGCGATGCAGGCACCGCGGTCATTCAGGTGAACCGCGGTGACACGATCGCTGGCAAGCCGGCTCCTATCAGTAATCAGGCCAGCTCAGCCACCACCGAAGCCAACGCCTTGGCCGGATCCGCCGCCTGGCTGATCGGACGGCCGATTACCAGGTAGTCGGAACCGGCGTCCAGTGCCTGGCGCGGGGTCAGGATGCGGCGTTGATCGTCCTGGGCGCTGCCCGCGGGACGAATACCCGGGGTCACCAGCTGCAGCGACGGGTGCGCGGCTTTCAACGCCTGGGCTTCCAGGGCCGAGCACACCAGGCCATCCATTCCGGCTTTTTCCGCCAGTGCAGCCAGGCGCAGGACCTGCTCCTGCGGCTCGATGTCCAGACCAATACCGGCCAGGTCTTCACGCTCCATGCTGGTCAACACCGTCACGCCGATCAGCAGCGGTTTTGGCCCGCTGCGCTGGTCCAGCACTTCACGGCAGGCAGCCATCATGCGCAGGCCACCGGAGCAGTGAACGTTGACCATCCACACGCCCATTTCCGCAGCCGCCTTCACCGCCATGGCCGTGGTGTTGGGGATGTCGTGGAACTTG
Source organism: Pseudomonas serbica (assembly GCF_028823535.1). GTDB lineage: Bacteria > Pseudomonadota > Gammaproteobacteria > Pseudomonadales > Pseudomonadaceae > Aquipseudomonas > Aquipseudomonas serbica. Next base: position 24,169 of record NZ_JAQIYM010000021.1, read on the forward strand.
AGGTCGAGGAACACTTCGAAACCCTTGTCACGCAGGGTGCCGACGATTTCCGAAGCGCAGCTGGTAAACAGCTCTTTACCGACTTTGACCCGGCACAATTTCGGGTCCAACTGATCGGCCAGCTTCAGTGCGGCGTCACGGGTAGGGAAATCCAGGGCGACGATGATAGGAGTCTGGCAGGCGGACATGAGTGGGCTCTCAGGCAAGTCGAAATCGGCGCGCATTGTAGCGGAACCAACGGCCCTGCGGGACCCGATGATCGGTAAATCGTCGAGAACGCTCAGGCAAGACTAGCCTCTGCGGCAATTGTGTCGAGTTCGGTACAGTCACGACACGCCTTCAACATCCTTGCCCGCTACCCTCTGCAACCGCAATTCGTCCCTACCACAGCACTTCCCGCCTCCGGGCTGGACGCCTATGCTGGAACCACAACCTCGCAGCCTATCTTTGTGGTTGGCAGCCAACCTGGCAGATGAACCCACGCATGCACAACATTCCAGCCCCCGTGAACGACGATCAAAAAGCGCCCGGCGACGATAGACGCTGGAGCATTCGCGCCCTGATCGTCGACGATGACGTGCCGATCCGCGAGCTGATGATCGACTACCTGGCCCGTTTCAACATCCACGCCAGCGGTGTCACCGATGGCGCCGCCATGCGCCTGGCGATGCAGGCGGAGCATTTCGACGTGGTGGTACTCGACCTGATGCTGCCGGGCGAAGATGGCCTTTCGCTGTGTCGCTGGCTGCGTGCTGAATCGGATATTCCGATCCTGATGCTCACGGCCCGCTGCGAACCCACCGACCGGATCATCGGCCTTGAGCTGGGCGCCGACGACTACATGGCCAAGCCGTTCGAACCCCGCGAACTGGTCGCGCGCATCCAGACCATCCTGCGCCGGGTGCGTGATGACCGCACCGAACAGCGCGCAAACATTCGCTTCGACAACTGGCGCCTGAACAGTGTGCTGCGCCAATTGGTTGCAGCCGATGGCTTGGTGGTGCCGCTGTCCAACGCTGAATTTCGCCTGCTCTGGGTGTTCATCGAGCGTCCGCGTCGGGTCCTGAGTCGCGAGCAGTTGCTCGATGCCGCCCGTGGCCGCTCGATCGAAGCCTTCGATCGCAGTATTGACCTGCTGGTGTCGCGCCTGCGCCAGAAACTCGGTGACGACCCCAAGGCCCCGCAACTGATCAAGACCGTGCGCGGCGAGGGATACCTGTTCGACGCCCGAGACATCGGCTGATGCGGGCGCGCTTCGATACGTTGTTCGGTCGCCTGTTTGGCGTGCTGCTGATCGCGATTATCCTGGCGCACCTGCTGGCATTTGCCTGGTTTCACTCTTACGGCCCGCCGCCTCCCCCTCCACCGCCGGCGTTATCGGGCAACGTGAACGGTCAACACTCAGCCACGGACCCACGCCTCGCCGAGCGTCCGCCTCGCCCATGGTTCGGCGGCCCCCTGGTGCCGCTGACCTTTCAATTGATCTCGCTGATCATTGCCGCCTGGTACGGCGCCAAATTGCTCAGTCGGCCGATTCAGCGCCTGAGCGATGCGGCCGAGCGCCTGAGTGAAAACCTCGACAGTGAGCCTCTGGAGGAATCCGGCCCACGGGAAGCGCGGCAAGCGGCGCACACCTTCAACAAGATGCAGCGGCGCATCATCGAGCAGGTCAAGCAGCGCTCGCGCATGCTCGGCGCTGTATCCCACGACCTGCGCACCCCCCTGTCGCGGCTCAAACTGCGGCTGGAACAGATCGACGACGACAAGCTGCAAGGCCAGATGCGCCAGGATCTGGACGACATGATCAGCATGCTCGATGCGACGCTCGGCTACCTGCACGAACAGCGCACCAGCGAGGCCTCACAGTGGATGGATGTGCAGGCGCTGGTCGAGTCCCTGAGCGAAAACGCCCAGGACCGGGGTGCCGATGTTCAGGCCAGCGGTCATTGTGCGCCGCTGCAAGTACAACCGATGGCGTTGCGTTCCTGCATCAATAACCTGCTGGATAACGCCTTGCGTTACGCCGGGCAGGCGCGGATCACCCTGCAGGATCACCGCGAACACCTGGTGATCCGGATCATCGACCATGGACCGGGTATCGCGGCGGATAAACGTGAAGCGGTCTTCGAACCGTTCTTTCGCCTGGAAGGATCACGCAATCGCAACTCCGGCGGCGTCGGCCTGGGCATGACCATTGCTCGCGAGGCGGCGCAACGGCTGGGCGGGCAGCTCAGCCTGGAGGAGACGCCCGGTGGTGGACTGACCGCGATCATCCACCTGCCCAGGCAAGATTGATTCAGCGACGATCGTCGACCCGAGCGTGACTCTTGCTCCAGTCGGTCAACAGGCTGTAAGCCACGGCCAGCAGGGTCGGGCCGATAAACAGGCCAATGAAGCCGAACGCGATCAAGCCGCCAAACACACCAAGCAACACGATCACCAGCGGCAAGTTCCCGCCCCGGCTGATCAGGTAAGGCTTGAGCACGTTGTCCACGCCACTGATGATGAACATGCCCCAGATGCCAAGGAACACCGCCATTGCGTAATCACCCTTCCAGACCAGCCAGGCAGTCGCTGGAATCCATACCAGCGGCGGTCCCATGGGTATCAGGCTGAGCATGAAGGTCACGATACCCAGCACCAGCGCACCGGGAACGCCGGCAATCAGGAAGCCGATCAGCGCCAGCACGGCCTGTGCCGCAGCGGTGCCGATCACGCCGTTCACCACCCGTTGCACCGTGCCCGCTACCAGCTCGATGTAATACCCGGCACGGTGGCCGATCAGGCGCTCCAGCAAACCATGGACAAAGGCCGCCAACCGCGGGCCGTCCCGATAGAAAAAGAACACGAAGACAATGCTCAGGGTCAGCTCGAGAATGCCGCTGCCAATCTGCGCGCTGCGCGCCAGCAACCAGTTACCGACCTGGCCCAGATAAGGCTTGAGCGACACCATCATCGCCGCGCCCTGCTGATCGATGCTGTTCCAGATCACCACCAGCCGTTCGCCCACCAAGGGAATGCTGCCCAGCCATTGCGGCGCTTCAGGCAGACCATCGACCTGCACATCCTTGATGAACGCCGTGGCATCGCGCACATGGTCCGCCAGGTTGAACCCCAGCCATACCAGGGGCGCCGCCACCAGCACCATCCAGCCCACGGTGAGCAAGGCGGCCGCCAGGGATTCGCGGCCATTGAGCCAGCGGGTCAGCAGGCGCATCAGTGGCCAACTGGCGAAGGCCAGCACTGCGCCCCAGAACAGGGCCGACCAGAACGGCGCCATCACCCAGAAGCTCGCGCCAAACAGCACCAGGAGCAGGATCTGCACCAACAGCCGATCGTTATTGATCATCACAGTCTCGATAAAATCATTTCAGCAAAAAGAGTAGGCGAACACGCCGCGCGCGTTCGCCGGATAACCCTAGCGCAGCAGTTTGATATGCAAACCGGAGCCGTCGACAGCACCGGTTTCCATCCGTGCCGCCCGAACGCCCTGCTCGATCAGCGACTGACGCCATGCTTCGGCATTGGGCCCCGAGACACTGACCCGCAAGGTGGTGTCCAGGTTCAGTCCCCGGGAGATCAGGCGCAGCCAGGTGTCATCGGGCGCTTCGGTCAACTTGGGGAAGTCGAGCTCGCCGGTACTCTTGAGCTCGCGCAGCAAGGTCGCGGAGGTGGGCAGCAAATCCCCCAACGGAGCGACGGCGTCGAACTGTTCGACGTGCAGATAGGCTTTACGGTTGCCACGGGTGATGCTGTAAAGCGCCACCAGCGTGTTGTCCCGAGGCGCGGCCAGGCGCAGCAGCAGGTACGCCTGCTCATTATCGGCGCCATAGAGCTTGGCGTTACCGAACACTTCGTTGGCCCATAGGCTGCTTTCGCCGCAATCTCGAGCCTGGCACCAGAACAGCAACTGCGCATCCTGCTGCTGCAGCGCTTCGCGCGCCGCGGTGAACGCCTCGGTGGCTGAATGCTCGGCCGGCAACTCATAGGTCACCGAGGTGACATTCCCACGGGCACTGACCTGGCCGTCAAAGCGCAACTGGCCGCTGATCTTGCGGATCGAGCCGAGCGGGTAGATCCGCTCCAGCTCTGCCGCGGGGCGATAATCGACGATCTGCGCATCGGTCATGCGCGGCACGATCGGCAGGTCCTGACTGCCCGGCAGATCGGCGGCTAACGATAGAGGACTGAAACAACAGAGCATCAGCAAACTGAGTGAGCGCATGGATAGACTCATCGGATCAGCACGACCTTGTGGCCAATCGGGGGCGCAGCGGTGTAGAGGTCTATCATGGTTGTCTCCCTTTTCAACCCGCCCAGCCTCGACAGTTGCCCGGCGCAAGTCAAGGAATGACGAAGAACCGATTGAAACAGTCTGCGACAAGATCGGCGCCGGCTTCATCATTCAGGTGCAAATGATGGCCGCCTGGCAGCTGTTCAATGCTCAAGGGTAGACGCTCCAGCAACTCGGGGTGCTTGGCGAGCATGCCATCGGCGGCGACCACCAGCTTCGCCGGGCAGGCGATCCGCTGGACGAAGGCCATGGCCTGCTCGGTGGTCAGGCGCAACGGCGACGGCAGCGTGAGGCGACTGTCGGTGCGCCAGGTGTAGCCGCCCGGCACCGGCATCAGGCCACGCTGGGCCAGCAGCTCGGCGGCTTCGCGACTGACCGCCACCAGGCCTTTCATGCGCGCTTCGATGGCGCGGTCGAGGGTGCTGTAGACCGGCTTGCGCTTTTCCCGCAGATCCAGCTGCGCCTGCAGGGCCATGCCCATGCGTTCGGCAGCGTTTTCGCCTTTGTCCGTGGGCGGAATGACGCCATCAATCAACGCCAGGTGGGTGACCCGCTCCGGTAACGAGCCGGCAATGATCAGCGATGCGATGGCCCCCATCGAATGCCCCAGCAACGCAAACCGCTTCAGCCCAAGCTGTTCTGCCACTTGCAGCACATCGTGGGCATAGTCCCACATGGCGTAACCGGCGCCCGGCGGGCGGTGCCCCGAATGCCCGTGACCGGCCATGTCCAGGGCGATAATGCGCAGGCCTTTGAGTTTCGGTGCCAGGCGGGCAAAGCTGTTGGCGTTGTCCAGCCAGCCATGCAGGGCAATCACCGGCAAACCGTCTTCGGGGCCAAACAGGTGCGCCGCCAGTTCGATGTGCGGCAGGTTCAGGCGAACTTCTTCAACGACATGGCTCATGCGCAATCCTGCTGTTGGCGAGCGCCCCAGCGGTTGAACAGTTTTTTCAGCAGCGTGGCCGTGTCCTGCGGGCGTTCCAGGGGAAACATGTGACCGCCAGGCATGCTCAGCGCCTCGCCCTTTGGCATACGCCCGACGGAACTGGTGTGATGGCGCATCACCACCTTGCTCTTTTGCCCGCGAACCACCGCCAGCGGCACTTTCAATTGCCGCGTCCTGCCGGGGCTGGTGTGCGGCACGCCACGGTAGATGCTGATTTCCGTGGCCGGATCGAAACGCAGGCGCAGCTTATCGCCCACTTGGTGCAATCCATATTGCAGATAGGCGTCGAAGCACTCCGGATCGAAGCTGCGAAACAGGGTTTTACCGGCGAAATAACGGCGCGCGCTGTCAAGGTCGGCGAACTCTTCCCGCCGCCCCAGGGTGCGACCGGCCGGGGTCAGGCGGTCAATGAAACCGAATCGCTTGGCGGCACGGATGACCCATTGGTCGGTACGGGTCAGCACCGGGGAATCGAGCATCACCACCCCGCGATACAACTCGGGGCAACGCAACGCCGCGTGCAGGTGCAGTACGCCGCCGAAGGAATGACCAACGCCCCACACCGGCTCCGGTTGTTGCTGCAGGTGGTGGATCAGTTCATCCACCAGGTTGTACCAGTTGTCATCCGCCGGGTACCGCGGGTCGTGAGCGTGCTGCTCCAGATGCGTCACCTGATATTCGGGTGCCAGCGCCGCAAACAACTTGCCGTAGGTCCCCGAAGGAAAACCATTGGCGTGGGCGAAAAATATCTGTTGCGACATACCGTTCGATCCATCAACGAAGACAAAGCCCGATTGTCCGCAAGAGCGCGTCCTACAGCAATGACCGTAACTGACAGGAAGGATGACAGTCCGGTCAAAGCCATCGTCCACCATTACCTTGCTGGCGGATTCTCACCCAGCGGCACTACCGCCATGGTTAGCCGCGACACACAACTGGCTTTGCCTTCGTCACTGGTCAAACGGATATCCCAGACATGGGTCGTACGCCCGATATGAATGGCCTTGGCCACCGCCGTCACCCGCCCGCTGCGCAGGCCGCGCAAATGGTTGGCGTTGATTTCCAGGCCCACGCAATAGAATTTGCTGGTATCGATGCACAAATAGCTGGCCATCGAGCCGACCGATTCAGCCAGCACCACCGAGGCGCCGCCATGCAGTAAACCGTAAGGCTGGTGAGTGCGATGATCGACGACCATGCTCGCGGTGAGGGACTCTTCATCGAAGGCTTCAAAACGAATGTCCAGCACTTCGCCGATGGTGTTTTTCTGAAGTGCGTTCAACTGTTCGATGTTCGGAGCGGTACGCCACAGACTCATAGCAGAGTTTCCTTGTTGATTTTGTTCGTGGCTCAATCCTGCCACAGCACCGCTTCACTGTGTTCGCTCCATTCTTCGAAGCGGGCGCCGTAAGCGGCTTCGATCACGTTGCGCTTGATCTTCAGGGTCGGCGTGAGAAAGCCGTTTTCCACTGCCCAGCTGTCCTTGACCACCACCAGTCGCCGCAAGCGCTCGTGCTTGTCCAGGGCGTTGTTGACCTCTTCCAGAAGTTTTTCCAGGCTTGAATGCAATCCGGCCCGTGCCTCCTGCTGCCCGACAGCCGAGAGTACGCACAAGCCCAGCGGCGCACTCAAGCCATCACCGACCACGCACACTTGCTCGATACGCGAATGCACCGCCAGGCGGTTTTCGATGGGCGCCGGGGCCACGTATTTGCCTTTGCTGGTCTTGAAGATTTCCTTCAGGCGCCCGGTCAGGCGCAGGTTGCCTTCGGCATCTTCCTCGCCCTTGTCGCCGGTGCGCAGGAAGCCATCCTCAGTGATGGTATCGGCGGTTTTCTGCGGCTCCTTGAAATACCCGAGCATGGTCGCGCCGCTGCGCACCATGACCTCGCCCGATTCGTCGATGCGCACCTCGACCTCCGGGCATGGCCTGCCAATCCAGCCCTGTTTGTAATGTCCCGGCAGACAAATGTGCGAGTAGCCGCAACTTTCCGTCATGCCGTAGACCTCCAGCACGTCCAGCCCAAGCTTGCGGTACCACAGCAGTAAACTCAGCGGCACCGGCGCGGCACCGGACAGGGCAACGCGCAAGGCATCGAGCCCCAACCCCGCGAGGACTCTATGCCCGACCCGCTTGCCGATGATCGGCAGACCGAGCAGGAAGTCGAGGCGCTTTGCCGGAATCTTGCTGTACACCCCCATCTGGAATTTGGTCCAGATGCGCGGCACGCCGAACAGTGCAGTGGGCCGGGCACGTTTTAGATCAGTGAGGAAGGTATCGAGGCTTTCGGCAAAAAACACAGTTTGCCCGGTATAGATCGATGCCAGTTCGACGAACATCCGCTCAGCAACGTGGCACAACGGCAAATACGACAACAACCGATCCGACTCATTCAGGCCGAACAGTTGCGTGCCGCGCGTGGTGGCGAACGCCAGATTGGCGAAGCTGTGCATCACGCCCTTGGGCATGCCGGTGGTGCCGGAGGTGTAGATGATGGTCGCCAGTTGATCGGCGGTGGGCCTGGGGTCGTCCTGGATCGGTGAGCTGCGTTGCAGGTCGGCCCAGCTGTAATCGAAGGTGCCGGGGGGATGCAGCGGCAGGCTGATGGTCGGCAGATCGGGACTAACCCCTCGGGACATGCCTGGCCAGTCGTCAAGTTTGCCGATGAACACCAGCGCCGCTTCCGAGTGTTCGAGCACCTGGCCCACCGATTCGGCAGTGAGGTTGGGGTACAGCGGCACCGAGACATGCCCGGCCATCCAGATCGCCAGGTCGGCAATGATCCAGTGCGCGCAGTTTTTCGAGATCAGGGCGATATGACTGCCTTGCGGCAGTTCCCGCGATCGCAGCCAATGGGCCGCGCATCGGGCCTGGTGACCGACGTCTTCCCAGGTCAGGGTCTCGACCTGCCCACCGCCCACTGGCTGGACAAGAAAACGCTGGCGGGGATGACGTGCCTCGCGCTCGTAGAAGATGTCCAGGGGCAAACGCGAAGCAGCAGGCATGGGACTCGCTCCTTTGTTTTTTGTGCTTTGGAGCAAGCGTAGTTAACCAAGCAAGTGCTTGGTTAACTTTTTTCGAGAATCAACAGCAAAAGATCGCAGCCTGCAGGGAGCTGCGATCTTTTGGCGTTTATGGTTGCTTGATACTGTTGAGTTTCATGGAGCCGACCAACAACTCAGCACCATCGAGCTGCGCCAGACCGGCAGTGTCGACCCGCTCCGGCGGATGCCCGGCACCGTGTTGCAGGTAACTCAGCAGATTCCCCACCAAAGGGTTGTGACTGACCAGCAGCACGTCGCTGACCGCGACCATCTGTTCGGCCACCTTGTCCGGCTCGGTGTCCGGGGTCAGCCATTCCACAGTGCGGATTTCCGGCTCGAACCCCAACGCGTCGCGCACCAGCTGCGCGGTTTCCTGTGCTCGCCGGTACGGGCTGGCGTAGATGGCAGTCAGCGGCTGCCCGATCAGGTTGGCAGCGCTGCGCAGCACTTCCTCGCGCCCGTGCTCCGTCAGTTCCCGCTCCGAATCGTGGGGACGGGAGCCGTGTGGCACGGCTTCCCCATGACGCAATACCCAGAGTTTCATAGTTTGGGTTCCTCATCCCGGGCCGGGTGTGGCGCAGGCGCCACGGCGTGCGGCGCTTCACCTTCCGGCGTACGCGGCGTCGGCCAATCGGCGAACGGCCAGGGTTTCTGGTCGCTGTGAAAACTGCCGAAACGACCGATCTGGGCCAGGAACTGGCTCAGACTGTCGCCGAAGTTCATCAGGCTGGCGCTCGGGGCGCCATAAATCAAACGATAGATCAACTGCACCAGTACCACAGCGCCGAGCAGGAACTGCGCCACCTGCCAAACCAGCAGGAATACCACCATCCACAGCACCCGAAGCAGAATGGACTCGTATCTGGCTTCTACTTTTTGATCACTCATGTCTCGCTCCGTTCCGGTGAAGTAATGTTTCAGTTGAAGCCACTGGTGGAAATAAAGTCGACGTCGGTCTTCGGCTCGCCGCGCATCAACAGCTCGATCACCTGCTCAAGCGTGCGCCCTTCGAACAGGATCGCGTGCAGCCCGGCGACTAACGGCATGTACACGCCAACCTCCTGGGACTTGGCCTTGAGCACCTTGAGGGTGTTCACGCCTTCGGCAACTTCGCCCAGTCGATTGACCGCCTCTTCGAGGCTCAAGCCCTGGCCAAGGGCGAATCCGACCTGATAGTTGCGGCTTTTTGGCGACGAGCAGGTGACGATCAGGTCACCCACGCCCGCCAGACCGAGGAATGTCATCGGGTTGGCGCCCTGATTCACGGCAAAGCGCGTCATTTCCGCCAGTGCCCGGGTAATCAGCATGCTCTTGGTGTTTTCGCCCATGCCCATCGCCACCGCCATGCCGGCGATGATCGCGTAGACGTTTTTCAACGCCCCGCCCAGCTCCACGCCAAAACGGTCGGCGCTGGCATACACGCGGAAGGTGCGGCCATGCAACACCTCCTGGACGTGCTGGCAGAGTTCTTCGTCTTCACTGGCGACCACGGTGGCGGTCAACGCGTGCTCGGCGATTTCACGGGCCAGGTTCGGCCCGGACAACACGCCGATGCGAGCCAGTGGCGCGATCTCTTCGAGAATCTGACTCATCAGCTTGAACGTGTGGGCCTCGATGCCCTTGGTCAGGCTCACCAGCATTTTGCCGCTCAACCGTTCGGCGTGCGGGGCCAGCACCGAGCGCAACGCGCTGGAGGGTAGCGCGACGAAACTCAGGTCGCAGGCCTCCAGGGTGGCCTGCAGATCGGTGACCGGCGTCACACCGGGCAGGATCTTGATGCCTTTGAGGTATCGCGGGTTCTCGCGGTTGACCCGGATGGCCTCGGCCTGCTCGGGGTCACGCATCCATTGCAGGACTTGATGTCCATTTTCTGCCAGCAAGTTAGCCACGGCGGTACCAAAACTTCCGCCTCCCAAGACTGCGATCGGGCGCTGTTCAGTCATATGCAATCCGTTAATCCATACCAGTGGCGATGCCGGCATTATACGGCGCGCCCACGTGTCGGCCAGTCCCCGCGTCAATTACCGGCATGCGTAGGAAGAAGTCCGGAAATACATAGGAAAATGCTTACATCGTGACTGGAAAAGTCAACGGGCTCGGTTAACATGCGCGCCATCGATCGTTGACAAGGATGTGATGTGTCCCTCGGTTCGCCTTCTCCCCGTACGCCCTTGGTACTGGCGCTGGTACTCAGCTCGCCAGCGCTGGCCGACGACTTGTTTCTAGACGGCGAACCGTTGCCGCAGGTACTCACGGCCACGCGACTGAAGCAGTCGCCGGCCGCCGTGCCGGGGAGCATGACGGTACTCGACAGCGCGCTGATCAAGGCCAGCGGCGCCCGGGATATCAGCGAAGTACTACGCCTGGTACCGGGCATGATGGTCGGCCATATCAGCGGCAATCAGGCTACGGTGAACTACCACGGCACCCGCGCCACCGATGCGCGGCGCATGCAGGTATTGATTGACGGCCGCTCGGTATACCGCGCAGGGCTGGCCACGGTGGACTGGAGCGATATTCCGGTGGCCATGGAGGACATCGAACGCATCGAAGTTTTCCGCGGCCCGAACACGGTCAGTTATGGCGCCAATGCGTTGATGGCGGTGGTCAACATCATCACGCGCAACCCGGTCGACAGCCATGGAACTCGAATCAAGGTCACCCGCGGCCAGCGTGGCATCGACGACTTCTATGCGAGCCAGGGCGTGGGTTGGGAGGATGGCGATTTGCGTCTGTCGCTGTCCGGTCAGCAAGACGATGGCTTTGACTCCGATCGCAACGGCGGCGACTACCATGACAGTCGACGCCTGAAGCGCTTCAACCTTGCCGTCAGCCAGACCCTCGACGAACGGCAAGGCATCGATTGGCAAGTGAGCGCCAAGGATGGCACCAATCAGCGACCCTATACCTACCAACCGGTGTTCTCGGGGATTACCCGCGAAGGGGACAATTCCGACGTCACCGCCAAGGACTACGCCGGTTCGCTGCGCTGGAACTTCGACATTAATACCCGGCACAGTCTTTATATCCAGGGTTCGGCCCAGCATTGGGACCGTCAGCAAACCTGGCGTGCATGCGATGCCGAGCTTTCGTTCAGTCCCGAACTCACCGAGCTGTGGCGACTCAACCCGAACTACACCGAACGCCTGGCGCGCAATATCGAGAGCTTTCTGGGCACCGGTGCACCGGACGGCGATCCGGCCCAACGCGCACTGGCCAATCAAGTCCTCGACCAGTGGCGCAACGGCGCCCGGCAAACGGTTTGCGGTGATATAGACCAAAGCACCCGGGAGTCGCGCTACGACCTTGAACTGCAGGACACCCTGAGCCTGTCCGATAACCTGCGGCTGGTCAGCGGCTTGAACTATCGTTACGACCGGGCAGACTCCGAGACCTACTTCAATGGCACCCTCGATGACACCACCTGGCGAGCATTCGGCCAGCTCGAATGGCGCGCCAGCGAACACTGGCTTGTGCAGGGCGGCGCCATGTTCGAAGACACGCAGTTGAGCGGCAGCTCATTGACCCCGCGGATGGCGATCAACTATCTGATCAATCCGCGCCACGGCTTGCGTGCGGTGTACTCGGAAGCTATCCGCTCACCGGACATGTTCGAAAACAGCGTCAACTGGAGCTATCAGGTCACGCGCCTGCAACCCGGCGCCTATGGCCAGTCCAGTGCTCGCTATTTCGTCAAGACCCGCGGCCCCGGCGACCTCGACCAGGAACGCATGCGTTCCCGGGAACTGGGCTACAACGGTTTTTTTGCCGAGTCGGGGTTGGCTGTCGATGTAAAGCTGTTCTACGACGAGATCACCGGGATGATCAGTGAGCCGCTGCGCAACAATCAGTACATCGCCAGCAACGCCAACACCGCACGCTACACCGGCGCGGAGACTCAGCTCGACTGGAAAATCGGCAGCGCCGACCGGTTGCGCCTGACTTATGCCTACGTCGATGCTGACGCGAGCAATCCGCAGGATGCACAACAGACCGCACGCAACAGCGGCTCAGCTGCCTGGCTGCGCGACTGGGGCCACGGCTGGAACAGTGCACTCTTCTATTATGGTGACGACGCGCTCAACGGCTATCGCTTCGAACGCGTCGACACTCGCATCGCCAAGCGCATCCGCCTGGGCAAGGCCCATCTGGAGCTGGCTGGCGTGCTCCAGCAGCGCCTCGACAAACAGCCCACCACCTTTATCGACAACAATTATGACGAGCGTCGGGTGATGTATTTCAGCGCGGAGCTGGCGCTTTAAGATGCCGCATCGTCCGTCGCGCAAGCCGCCAACCCTGGCCCAACTGCTGGCCATTGTCTGCCTGGTATTCGGTGGCTGGCTAAACAGCCTGTCGGCCGACGCCGCGGACATTCTCCTGATCGGGGTCGACGACAGCCCCGGCATGCAATCCTTTGCCCGGGCCCTGCGGCAATTGCGACCGGCCGACAACGTGCACTTTCAACCACTGGCCAGCCTGCCGCCACCGGGCAAGCTGGAGGCAGACACCCGCTTGATCCTGCTCGACCTGCCCAGTCTCGACTGGCGCCTGCAGGACATCCACGGCCCGGCGACGCTGGTGCTGCGCATCAGCCGACTGCAGGCACGGCAACACCTGGGCCAAGCCCTGCCCGCGCACCTCTGCCTGCTCTGGAGCGATCCGCCGCTGGACCGGCAATTGCGCCTCACCCGCGTGCTGCTGCCCGAGGTCAAACGGGTTGGCGTGCTGTACGACCGCCATAGCGAATTCCTGTTGAAGGAACTGCGCCAGGCCGCCCATCCCTTGGGTCTTGAAGTGGTCACCGAGCGTTGGGACAACACTCAGGACAGTCGTCCTTTGCAGGCGTTGCTGGAGAATAGTGATGTATTGCTGGGCCTCGACGATCCCGATCTGTACAACCCGAAAACCGCGAAAAACCTGTTGCTCAGCAGCTACGCGCGCCAACGGGCCCTGATCGGCCCCAATGCAGGGTTCGTCAAGGCCGGGAGCCTGGCCAGCACCTACAGTGATCAGGACGACTGGCTGGCAATTCTCGATGAACTACTCGACCAACCGCCCGCCACCTGGCCGCGCACGCAGTACCCACGCCGCTTTAAAGTCACAAGCAACCTTCAGGTGTCTCGCTCCCTGGGTCTGGAACCGGTGAACGATGCGACTGTCGCGACGCTGCTGGCAGAAGGAGAACGCCACCCATGACCTTCCGTCGCCGCTGGGACATCAGTACCCGCACCCAGATCATCAGCCTCGGCCCTGCCCTGCTGCTGACGTTGCTGTTAATCAGCTTCTTTACCTTCGTGCGGATCCAGGACTTGCGCCAGGAGCTCAACCACACCGGCCAGTTGATTGCCAACCAACTGGCGCCGGCCACCGAATACGGGGTGATTTCGGGCAATAACGAGGTCCTCGAAAGCCTGCTCAAGGCCACGTTGGCCACGCCCAACGTGCGGTTCCTGGAAGTGCAGGACAGCGCCAACCGGATTCTGGTGTACGTCGAACAACCCTCGGCAAGCTACCACCAGCCGCACCAGGTCGAAGTGTTCCAGGCCCCCGTACGCCTGCAGCGAATCGCGCTGCACAATGATTTTTTCCAGGACGGCAAAGTGCCCCCCACGGCGCCCGCCGAGGATTATCTGGGCCGGGTGATCGTCGGCCTGTCCAATGACGCGTTCAACCAGCGCCAGCAGGAAATCCTGCTCAAGGCTGGCATCCTGGCGCTGTTCGCCCTGCTGTTTACCTTCCTGGTTGCCCGGCGCCTGGCCTCGAGCCTGTCGCAACCCATCCGGGATATCGGTGATGCGGTGAAGGCGATCCAGGCCGGCGACTACAAAACGCCCCTGCCCATCGTCGACGACACCGAACTGGGTGCCCTGTCGCAACACATCAACAACCTCGCCAAGGGGTTGGAACAGGCCAGTCATGAGCAGCATCAGGCCATGGCGCAGTTGATCCAGACCCGCGAGGAAGCGGAAAAGGCCAACAACGCCAAGTCAGATTTCCTTGCCATGATGAGCCACGAACTGCGCACACCGATGAATGGCGTGCTGGGCATGCTGCAGCTGCTGGAAACCACCCAGATGACCGAGGAACAGGTCGAATATGCCGCGCTGGCCTCGGAATCCACCGAGCATCTGCTCAAGGTCATCAATGACATTCTGGATTTTTCGCGGATCGAACGCTCGGAACTGGAACTGGAACACATTCCCTTCAATCTCGCGGATCTGATCGCCAGCTGTGCCCAGTCATTCCAGCACAGCGCCGTACAACGCGGGCTCGACCTGCAGTTGCAGATTCCGGCGGACATGCGCGCGCTGCAGGTTCAAGGCGACCCGACGCGCATCCGGCAAATACTGGTCAATCTGGTTGGCAATGCTCTGAAGTTTACCGAGCAGGGCCGGGTCTCCATCGAATCGCAGTGGCAGTCCCTGGATCACGAACTGCTGTGGTTCACCTGCACGGTACGCGACAGCGGAATTGGAATTCCCTCGCAAAGCCTGGAATTGATGTTCGACGCGTTTCAGCAGGCCGACAGTTCCATTTCAAGACGCTATGGCGGTACGGGCCTGGGCCTGCCGATTGCGCGAACGCTCGCCGAACGCATGGGGGGCACCTTGCGCGCCCAGAGCGAGGAAGGCCGTGGCTCGGTGTTCACCCTGGAAATTCCGCTGGCGTTGTATCAACAGGCCTTGCCAGCGCGAGTACCGCGCGTATCGACCCACAAAGGTGACGGCGAAGGGCGCAATGTGCTGCTGGTCGAGGACAACCCGGTCAACCAGACGGTGATCGAAGCCATGCTGCGCAGCCTGGGCTTTACTGTCAGCGTCGCCGCCGATGGCGCACAGGCTGTGCGCAGTGCCGAGAGCCTGATTTTCGAAGCGATACTGATGGACTGCCGACTGCCGGTCATCGACGGCTATGAAGCCACTCGCCAGATCCGTGAACTGCCCGGTTGCACCGACTTGCCGATCATCGCCCTGACCGCCAACGCCTTGCAGGGTGATCGGGAAGCCTGCCTGTCGGCAGGAATGAACGATTACCTGGCCAAGCCCTTCAAACGAACCGATCTACAGCAAATTCTGCAGCGATGGGTGCAGTAGTACAGGCCTTTCGAGCATCTGCGACTGGCGTGAAAGGCGAAAGTGCGGCAGTCTTAGGCACCCGTACAAGTCCGAAATTGGGCTTGATTAAAAATTTCAGTGCACAAGTGTACATTCATGTCCTTGGTGCTGTGACTTTCACTACAACGCAATAGTCTATGAGTAGGCTGCCGGTTCGAGGCATGAACGCTTCGATCGGCCGGGAAGATTTGCCCCACCTGCCGCATGGGACTATTGAGGAGCTCGCATGACCAAACAAAACGCCTTTACCCGGGAAGACCTGCTGCGCTGCAGTCGCGGTGAGCTGTTCGGCCCAGGTAACGCGCAACTGCCCGCCCCGAACATGCTGATGGTCGATCGCATCACCCTGATCAGCGAAGAAGGTGGCAAGTACGGCAAAGGTGAGTTGGTCGCCGAGCTGGATATCACTCCGGACCTGTGGTTCTTCGCCTGTCACTTCGAAGGCGATCCGGTGATGCCGGGCTGCCTGGGCCTCGACGCCATGTGGCAACTGGTCGGCTTCTTCCTGGGCTGGCAAGGTCTGCCGGGCCGCGGTCGTGCGCTGGGTTCTGGCGAAGTGAAATTCTTCGGCCAGGTCCTGCCGACTGCCAAGAAAGTCACCTATAACATTCATATCAAGCGTGTCCTCAAAGGCAAGCTGAACCTGGCCATCGCCGACGGTTCGGTGACTGTCGACGGTCGCGAAATCTACACCGCCGAAGGCCTCCGGGTCGGCGTGTTCACCTCCACTGACAACTTCTAAGGGTTATCCGCATGCGCCGCGTCGTTATCACTGGTCTGGGCATTGTTTCGTGCCTGGGCAATGACAAAGAGACCGTCTCCGCTAACCTGCGTGCAAGCCGCCCTGGCATCCGGTTCAACCCGGAATATGCCGAAATGGGTCTGCGTAGCCAGGTTTCCGGCTCCATTGACCTCAACCTTGAAGAACTGATCGATCGCAAGATCTATCGCTTCGTCGGCCACGCGGCGGCATACGCCTACCTGGCCATGAAAGACGCCATCGCTGACTCCGGCCTGACCGAAGAGCAGGTTTCCAACCCGCGTACCGGCCTGATCGCCGGTTCCGGTGGTGCATCGACGCTGAACCAGATGGAAGCGCTGGACATCCTGCGCGAAAAAGGCGTCAAGCGCGTTGGCCCATACCGTGTAACGCGGACCATGAGCAGCACCGTTTCCGCCTGCCTGGCCACGCCGTTCAAGATCAAGGGCCTGAACTACTCCATCGCTTCTGCCTGCGCCACCAGTGCTCACTGCATCGGTACCGCCATGGAACAGATCCAGATGGGCAAGCAGGACATCGTCTTCGCCGGCGGCGGTGAAGAAGAGCACTGGAGCCAGTCGTTCCTGTTCGACGCCATGGGCGCACTGTCCAGCAAGCGTAACGACACCCCGGAACAAGCTTCCCGCGCCTACGACGCCGACCGTGACGGTTTCGTCATCGCTGGCGGCGGCGGCATGGTCGTGGTTGAAGAGCTGGAACACGCCCTGGCCCGCGGTGCGAAGATCTACGCGGAAATCGTTGGTTATGGCGCGACGTCCGACGGCTACGACATGGTTGCCCCAAGTGGCGAAGGCGCGATCCGCTGCATGCAGCAGGCGCTGTCCACCGTCGACACCCCTATCGACTACTTGAATACCCACGGCACTTCGACTCCGGTCGGCGACGTCGCGGAAATGAAAGGCGTGCGTGAAGTGTTCGGCGACAAGGCTCCGGCCATCAGCTCCACCAAGAGCCTGTCGGGTCACTCCCTGGGCGCCGCCGGCGTTCACGAAGCGATCTATTGCATGCTGATGATGGAAGGCAACTTCATTGCCGGCTCCGCCAACATCGACGAACTGGACCCTGAAGTGGCCGACCTGCCGGTGCTGACCAAGACCCGCGAAAACGCCACCATCAACACCGTGATGAGCAACAGCTTCGGCTTCGGCGGCACCAACGCCACGCTGGTACTGAAGCGCTGGGAAGGCAAGTAATTCCCCGCTGCTGAGCCGCACATGAAAACGCCCCGACTGGTTCGGGGCGTTTTTTTTTTGCCTTCAGTGAATGGACCAACACTGCGCGCCATGTGGGAGCGGGCTTGCTCGCGAAGGCGGCTGCACATTCAACATTGATGGAACCTGAGACTCCGTCTTCATGAGCAAGTCGAATCGTCGAACCGCCGCTCCCACAGGGTCAGCGTTTTGCCCACAGGCCTTGGGCATGAAGATGAAGCTTTTGTCATGAAACTTCAGGACCTGCGACTGAATGTCGCGGTTTCCGTGGGCTGCAGGACAGTTGCCGTTTTTGCAAGAATCCCTTTCCAAACACAGTCGTTTACTTAGCAAGCTACCAAACCCTATAACAGAGTCCTGCACATGCCTTGCTGCAGATAAACAGAGATTGGAGCTAGCAGATGACTGTAAAAGTAACTGAACGCGACGATTCACACATGTCCCATGAAGGCGTAGCCGCCGGCATCCGGATCTGGGATGTGTACCAACAAGACTTGCTGGTCGGGATGTTCCACTCCGAGACTGACGCCCACAGCTACAAGGCCGAACTGGAAATCCTGGAGCAGCAACGAGAATTACGCTCCGCCTGAGCAATGACCGCATTGAAAACGACAAACCCCGCCATGAGCGGGGTTTTTCGTTATTGCAGCCGTAGACCGCTTACCACATCAGATCGTCAGGGATCTGATAGGCCGCGTACGGATCGTCCTCGGCAGCGACTTCTTCGGTCTGTACATTCAGCTGCACGATACGCTGCGGATCGCGCTCCTGGATCTTCAGGGCCGCTTCCCGGGGGATCACTTCATAGCCTCCGGCGTGATGCACGATGGCCAGCGAACCGTTGCTCAGCTTGTTGCGCATCAGGGTGTTGACCGAGAGGCGCTTGACCTTCTTGTCGTCGACGAAGTTGTAGTAGTCCTCGGTCGTCAGCTTCGGCAGGCGCGTGGCTTCGATCAATTGCTTGACCTGGGCAGCGCGAGCTTTCGCCTCGGCCTTCTCCTGCTGCAGACGGTTGAGCTCCTGATCGCGCTTGACCTTCTCGGCCATGGCTTCCTGGGCCGCACGCTGCTGGGAGTCATCGAGTTCGATCTGACCCTTGTGGGCCAGGCGCTGCTGCTTCTGTTTGTCTTTGCTGACCTGCTTGGCCTGCTTCTGGTTGACCAGCCCTGCTTTGAGCAACTGGTCGCGAAGGGAAATGCTCATGGTGCTTATTACTCACTTAGGCAACTGCTCAACCGCAGCTGGGCACATTCTTTTCCTGGCGTTTGGCTTCACCCCACAGGGCGTCCAACTCTTCGAGGGTGCAATCTTCCATGGGACGGTGGGTGTCGCGCAATGCCTGTTCGATAAAACGGAAGCGTCGTTCGAACTTGCCGTTGGCGCCACGCAGCGCGGTTTCCGGGTCGACCTTGAGATGCCTGGCCAGATTGACCACGGAAAACAGCAGATCGCCGATCTCGTCGGCCACGGCCTCTGGATCGTTTTCCGCCATGGCCTCAAGGACTTCATCGAGTTCTTCACGGACTTTATCAAGCACCGGCAAGGCATCGGGCCAGTCGAAACCGACCTGCGCTGCGCGCTTCTGCAATTTTGCCGAGCGCGACAACGCCGGCAATGCTGCCGGGACATCATCGAGCAAGGACAGCTGTTGCGGTGCGCTGGAGTTTTCCGCGCGCTCCTCGGCCTTGATCTCTTCCCAGCGCTGCTTGACCTGTTCCTCACTCAAGCGCGGGACATCCATTGGCGCGTACAGGTCGCCCGTGGGGAATACGTGCGGATGACGGCGAATCAACTTGCGCGTGATGCCGTCGACCACGCCCGCGAACTCGAAGCGCCCCTCTTCCCGGGCCAGCTGGCTGTAGTAAACCACCTGGAACAGCAGGTCGCCCAACTCACCCTGCAGGTGATCGAAGTCACCGCGCTCGATGGCATCGGCGACTTCATAGGCTTCCTCGAGGGTGTGCGGGACGATGGTCGCGTAGGTTTGCTTGATGTCCCATGGGCAACCGTACTGCGGGTCGCGCAGGCGATTCATCAGGTGCAACAGATCTTCAAGGCTGAACATCAATCCCTCTCATCACAGGACTTCCCTGTGGGCGCGGGCTTGCTCGCGAAAGCGGTTTGCCAGACAACATTGATGTCGACTGACAAGCATTCTTCGCGAGCAAGCCCGCTCCCACATTGGATCGGTGCTGATTTCACGGTGTGCGATTACGCCGGGTTTCGATGATGTTCGGCAGCTGGGAAATCCGCCCAAGCAACCGCCCAAGCGCGTCCAGCCCCGGAATCTCGATGGTCAGGGACATCAGCGCGGTGTTGTCCTCCTTGTTCGAGCGAGTATTGACCGCCAGCACGTTGATCCGCTCGTTGAGCAGCACCTGCGAGACGTCACGCAGCAATCCGGAACGGTCGTAGGCACGGATGACGATGTCCACCGGATAGGTGAGCACCGGTACCGGGCCCCAGCTGACCTGAATGATCCGCTCTGGCTCGCGCCCGCCCAACTGCAGCACCGAGGCACAGTCCTGGCGGTGGATGCTCACGCCGCGGCCCTGGGTGATGTAGCCCACGATCGCATCCCCCGGCAGTGGCTGGCAGCAACCCGCCATCTGGGTCATCAGGTTGCCCACGCCCTGAATCTGAATGTCGCCACGCTTGCCTGGCTTGTAGCCGGTGGCCTTGCGTGGAATCAGTTCCAGCTGTTCGTTTCCGCGTTCCGGCTCGACCAGTTGCTGCGCCAGGTTGACCAGTTGCGCCAGGCGCAGGTCACCCGCACCCAAGGCGGCAAACATGTCTTCGGCGGTTTTCATGTTGGCCTTGTCGGCCAGCTTCTCGAAATCAACCTGCGGCAGACCGAGGCGGTTGAGTTCGCGCTCGAGCAGGGTCTTGCCGGCGGCGACGTTCTGGTCGCGCGCCTGCAGCTTGAACCAGTGGACGATCTTCGCCCGCGCCCGCGAGGTGGTGATGTAGCCCAGGTTAGGGTTCAGCCAGTCGCGGCTCGGCGTGCCGTGCTTGCTGGTGATGATCTCGACCTGTTCACCGGTCTGCAGGCTGTAGTTGAGCGGCACGATGCGCCCGTTGATCTTGGCGCCGCGGCAGTTGTGGCCGATCTCGGTGTGGACGCGGTAGGCAAAGTCCAGCGGCGTCGCGCCCTTGGGCAAATCGATGGCGTGACCGTCCGGGGTAAAGATGTAGACCCGGTCAGGTTCGATATCGACCCGCAACTGTTCGGCCAGCCCGCCAATGTCACCCAGCTCTTCGTGCCATTCGAGCACCTGACGCAGCCAGGAGATTTTCTCTTCGTAGTGATTGGAGCCGGACTTGACGTCGGTACCCTTGTAGCGCCAGTGCGCGCACACGCCCAGCTCGGCCTCTTCATGCATGGCGTGGGTGCGGATCTGCACCTCCAGCACCTTGCCCTCAGGCCCGATCACCGCGGTATGCAATGAGCGGTAGCCGTTCTCTTTCGGGTTGGCGATGTAGTCGTCGAACTCTTTCGGGATGTGTCGCCACAAGGTGTGGACAATGCCGAGCGCGGTGTAGCAGTCGCGCATTTCCGGCACCAGCACCCGCACGGCGCGCACGTCGTAGATCTGGCTGAACTCCAGGCCCTTGCGCTGCATTTTGCGCCAGATCGAATAGATGTGCTTGGCCCGGCCACTGATGTCGGCATCGACGCCGGTGGCCTGCAATTCGTTCTTCAGCTGGCTCATCACGTCGCTGATGAAGCGTTCGCGATCCAGTCGCCGCTCATGCAACAGCTTGGCGATCTGCTTGTACTGGTCGGGCTCGAGGTAGCGGAAGGACAAGTCCTCCAGCTCCCACTTGATGTGACCGATACCCAGGCGGTGGGCCAGGGGCGCGTAGATGTCGAAGACCTCGCGGGCCACGCGGTTGCGCTTCTCGTCGTCCGCGGTCTTCACCGCACGGATCGCGCAGGTACGTTCGGCCAGCTTGATCAGGGCCACGCGCACGTCGTCGACCATGGCCACGAGCATCTTGCGCAGGTTTTCCACCTGGCCCTGGGTGCCCATTACCATGGATTTGCGCGGGCTCAGGCTGTCGCTGATCGCCGCCATGCGCTGCACGCCGTCGATCAGTTTGGCGACCACCGGGCCGAAGCGCTGGCTGACGGTGGGCAACGGGATCTGGCCTTCGCGCACGCCCCGGTACAACACCGCGGCCACCAGCGAATCCTGGTCGAGCTTGAGGTCGGCGAGGATCTCGGCGATCTCAAGGCCGGTGCGGAAACTCGAGTTGCCTTCGGTCCATAGATTCTTAGCCGCATTGGCTTGTTGTTCGGCCTCGCGAGCGAACTCGCAGGCTTCCTTCAAGGCTTCGCGATCCAGTGCCAGATCGACACTGACCGCATGATCGAGCCAAGCCTCGAGATTGATACTGCCGTCGGTGTTGATCGGCTGGTGTGCTCTCACCTGTACCATCTTGCTTACCTTCCCTACGACGCAGATTCAATGCGTCAAATCGCTGACCTTCGTTGCCCATGAGCCCACGTCGGGCTGGTACGCGGCTGCACGGGCGGGCCAGTCGGACCAGACGAGCATCCTAGCTCGCTTCAAATAACGCCATGGCCTCGACATGTGCCGTCTGAGGAAACATATCGAGAATCCCGGCACGTTTTAACCGGTAGCCCTGCTTGATCAATTCGACCGTGTCGCGCGCCAGGGTTGCAGGGTTGCACGACACATACACCAATCGCTCGGCCCCCAGGGACTTGAGCTTGCGCACGACCTCGAAAGCGCCGTCACGCGGTGGGTCCAAGAGTACCGCACAAAAGCCTTCGCCGGCCCATTCGGCATCGGTCAAAGGCTGGGATAAATCGGCCTGAAAAAATTTAGCGTTATGCAGATTGTTGCTGATCGCATTCGCGGCGGCGCGATCGACCATCACCTGCACCCCCTCCACCGCCACGACTTCGCGAACGGCTTTGGCCAACGGCAAGGCAAAGTTACCCAACCCACAGAATAGATCGAGAACACGCTCATCGGCTTTTGGTTTCAACCAGTCGAGCGCCTGGGCGACCATCGCTTCGTTGACTCCGGCATTGACCTGGATGAAATCTCCAGGCCGGTACGCCAGGTTCAGATCCCACTGCTCAAGACGATAACCCAAGGACTGGTCAGCCTCGACCGGACGCGGCTCGCCTTCACCGTGCAACCACAACTGGGCTTCATGGAACGCGCAGAACTCCTTGAGGATGGTCATGTCGCTTTCGGACAACGGCGCCATGTGACGCAGCAATACCGCCAGCGATGAACCGCTGAACAACTCCACGTGACCCAGGGCTTGCGGCTTGCTCAAGCGCCGCAGCATTTGCGGCAAGCGGGCCATGATCGGTTGCAAGGGCTGTACCAGTACCGGGCAATCATCGATGCCGACAATGTCCTGGCTGCCGGCGGCGCGAAAACCGACTTCGAGTTTTTTCGCCTTCATGTCCCAGCGCACGGCCACTCGGGCGCGACGGCGGTAAGCGAATTCCGGACCGCTTAATGGTGCAGCCCACTCTTCGGGCTCGACACCTGCGACCTTGGACAATTGCTCGGCGAGCATGCGCTGTTTCAGGGCGAGTTGTTCGTTGTGGGGCAAGTGTTGCACGCTGCAGCCGCCGCAACGGCCGGCGTGGGCGCAAGGTGCGGGGCGGCGCAGTTCGCTGGCCTTGAATACTCGCTCGGTACGCGCCTCGACCACTTTGCCGTGGGCGCCGAGCACCCGCGCCTCGACCTCCTCACCGGCCAGTGCGCCGATGACGAACCAGGTGCGACCTTCGAAAAACGCGATACCACGACCGTCATTGGCCAGGCGCTCGATGTTCAGGCGCTGCTTTTTGCCGGTCGGGACTTGCGGGGCCTTGCTGCCACCGGTGGGTTGGAAGCGCAGGCCTCTCTCGTGCTTGGCCATCAGTTGGGCGCGTCGAAAATGCCGGTCGACAGGTATCGGTCGCCACGGTCGCAGATGATCGCGACGATCACCGCGTTTTCAACTTCTTTGGACAGGCGCAGCATCGCTGCCACCGCCCCGCCCGAGGACACGCCACAGAAGATGCCTTCCTCGCGGGCCAGACGCCGGGTGACGTCTTCGGCTTCGCTTTGCGCCATGTCGACGATGCGGTCGACGCGCTCGGCCTGGTAGATCTTCGGCAGGTATTCCTGCGGCCAGCGGCGGATGCCGGGAATGGCCGAGCCTTCCATCGGTTGCAGGCCGATGATCTGCACGTTGTCGCTCTGCTCTTTCAAGTAGCGCGAGACGCCCATGATCGTGCCGGTGGTTCCCATGGAGCTGACGAAATGGGTGATGGTGCCCTGGGTCTGGCGCCAGATTTCCGGACCGGTGGTGGTGTAGTGCGCCTCGGGGTTGTCACCGTTGGCGAACTGGTCAAGCACCTTGCCACGGCCTTCGGCCTCCATGCGCTGGGCGAGGTCACGGGCACCTTCCATGCCCTCTTCCTGGCTGACCAGGATCAACTCGGCGCCATAGGCGGTCATCGCTGCCTTGCGTTCGGCGCTGGAGTTGTCCGGCATGATCAGGATCATCTTGTAACCCTTGATCGCGGCAGCCATCGCCAGCGCAATCCCGGTATTACCAGAAGTCGCTTCGATCAACGTATCACCGGCGTGGATCTGTCCGCGCAACTCGGCGCGGGTGATCATCGACAGCGCCGGACGGTCCTTGACCGAACCCGCCGGGTTGTTCCCCTCGAGCTTGAGCAAAAGGGTATTGCTGGTGGCGCCGGGCAGGCGCTGCAAACGGACCAGCGGAGTGTTGCCGACGCAATCGGCGATGGTTGGGTACTGCAAGGTCATGGCGTATTCGCAATCCAGACTGCGGGGGCGCCTATCATACCGGCAAACCTGCGAAGGCCATATCACGCAAAGTGCGGTGCTTATGGCTTGTGGGAATAAGGCGGGTTCACAAGACAGTACATGAAGCCGCTTGCGCCTCCTTGCGAATCAGAGCGATTGTGGATGGGATAGTGTGCTGGCGAGGGCGTCATCGCTGAGAGTTCCATCGTCCGCCACCAAGCGCATGTTCATCCGCAACCCGCTGCCGGTGTTCTGCGCCCAGAGCTTGCCGCCCTGTCGTTGCACCGCATTCCTGGCGATGCTCAAGCCCAAACCGAACCCACCATTCCCCGGGCGCGAACCGTCGAGCCGGGTAAAGGGCAGGAAGATGCGCTCCAGATCCGCTTCCGCCACCCCGCCACCCTGATCGTCCATCCACAGGTGCCAGTAATCGCCATCGCGTCGCCCGCCTAGCGTGACCACGCCACCCTTGGGCGAATGTCGGATCGCATTGCGCAGCATGTTTTCCAGGGCTTGGGCCAGGGTATTGAGGTGCCCGCGCACCCAGCAGGAGGCGTCCACCGAACATTGCAACTGCCCGTCCGGCCAGCAACTTTCGTAGCAGGCGTTTTCCGTGAGCATTTCCCACAAGGCCTGGACCTGGATCGCTTCGTCGGGCAATCGCGTGCGTTCCGTGTCGAGCCAGGCCAGTTGCAGCGTGTCTTCCACCAGCCGCTGCATGCCATCGACCTCGCGGCCGATGCGCTCGCGCAATTGCTCAAGGCCCTGCTCGCTTTCACTGGCCACCCGCAGGCGGCTCAACGGCGTGCGCAATTCATGGGACAGGTCGCGCAACAGTTGCTGCTGCAGCGCCACGGTGCTTTGCAGGCGTTCGGACATGTGATCGAACGCCCTGCCCAACTCCCCCAGTTCGTCAGCGCGATTGGTGGTGCGGCGCGACAATCGCACATTGAGTTGATCGGCACGCCAGGCGTTGGCCTGTTCACGCAGGTGATTGAGCGGCACCACCAGCAAGCGGTACAGGCCGACGCACAACAGCAAGGTGAACAACCCGGGAATGACCCCGTTGGTGATCACCCGCCAGAATACCCGGTAGCGTCCGGGCACGAATCGTTGCGGCAGTTCGATCACCAGGCTGCCGACGGAAGGGTCGCCGGGAAACGGCACCCGCATCCACGGCCGGCCTTTCTTGTGGATGGGCCAGTCCAGGCCGCGCAGAAACGTCAGGTGTTCTATTTCATCGTCGGTCAGCGCAAAGCTGCTCAAGGACTGCAGATCCCCGCCGATGACTCCGACCCAACTCTTTTCCCGGTGATGCATGGTCTGCAGCCACTCATCGACCCCATCGGTCCGGCGCTGTTGCCACGCCTGCTCCGCCTCGGCGGCATAACGCGTCAGGGTGCCTCGGGCCACGTCCGACAGGAACTGATTGCGCTGTTCCATGTAGCGGCCCCAGGACCAGCTCAACCAGATCATCAACAGGCAGAACGCCACCAGCAGGCAGGCCAGTTTCCAGAACAGCGAATGCCGGCCCGGCAAGTTACATTTCATCGACGGCACTCAGGCTGTAGCCCTTGCCCCAGACCGTGCGCACCTCCCGCTCGGTATAGCCAATGGCCTTGAGTTTGCGGCGAATCTGGCTGATGTGCATGTCCAGGCTGCGATCGTGGGCGGCATAACCGCGCTGCAGCACCTGCTGATAAAGGAAGGCCTTGCTCAACACTTCATCGACGCTGCGGCTCAGGGTCTCTAGCAGGCGATACTCACTGCGGGTCAGGCCGGCAGGCTGCTGGCGATAAAAAACGTCGCAGTGTTCGTCGTCGAAACGCAGACTGTCCACCTCGGCTACCATCGCCACCGGCGTCGGTCGGCGATCGAGTGCCACCCGGCGCAGGATGGCTTCGATGCGCACGCGCAACTCGGCCATGCTGAAGGGTTTGGGCAGGTAATCATCGGCCCCCAGGCGGAAGCCGCTGATGCGGTCGGCCTCGGCGCCGAGGGCCGACATCAGCAGCACCGGGGTGGAATGGCTGCGGCGCAGTTGCGTCAGCACCGCCAGCCCGTCCAGCCCCGGCAACAGGATGTCCATCAACACCACATCGAAGGCTTGCTTGCGTGCAATGTCCAGGCCTTCCTGGCCGTTCTGGCACCAAGTCACCTGGAAACCGCTGCGGCCCAGATGTTCATGAACATAGGCACCGAGTACGAGGTCGTCTTCGATGGAGAGGATTCGGGGATGGCCTGCGTTGATGGTCGTCATTAGCATCTGCAAATAATTCTCAGTCGTTAATTATTCAAGATTGCTTCGTCCGGGGCAACCCGAGGGTTTGCGCAGGGCACAAAAGCGCACGAGCAACCGACGAGTGACGACATGAATTATCGAGGATCGCCCGCTTGCAAATCGCTACACTGCGCAAGTGGCGCGTGCCGGACGCATGCGCAGCCCGATAAATAGCCGGTTGCAGGAGAGAGGCGTGCTGACGAAACTGGGAATCAAAGGCCGCGTGCTGCTGCTGACGTTGCTGCCGACCAGCCTCATGGCATTGGTCCTGGGCGGTTATTTCACCTGGATGCAGCAATCGGACCTGCAAACCCAACTCCTGCAGCGTGGCGAAATGATCGCCGAGCAACTGGCGCCGCTGGTGGCGCCCGCCATGGGGCATAACAACAACGAGCTGCTGGAACGTATCGCCACCCAGTCCCTGGAACAACCGGACGTGCGCGCCGTGACGTTCCTTGCGCCAGATCGCACGCCCCTGGCCCACGCCGGGCCGATCATGCTGACCCAGGCGCCAATGGGCGGTGACTCTCGAATGCTGCGCCGCAGTGGCAGCGAAGCAACGCGTTATCTGCTGCCGGTATTCGGCAAACACCGCAACCTGGCGGGCGACGTGATCCCTGACGAAGCCGACCGCCTGCTGGGCTGGGTCGAACTCGAGCTGTCCCACACCGGCATGTTGCTGCGCGGCTACCGCAGCCTGTTCGCCAGCCTGCTGATGATCGGCGCAGGCCTCGGAGGCGCAGCACTGCTGGCCTTGCGTATGGGCCGCACGATCAATCGGCCGCTGACCCAGATCAAACAAGCCGTGGCGCAACTCAAGGACGGTCACCTGGAAACCCGCCTGCCGCCTCTGGGCAGCCAGGAGCTGGATGAATTGGCCTCCGGCATCAACCGCATGGCCGGCACCCTGCAGAATGCCCAGGAAGAACTGCAACACAGCATCGACCAGGCCACCGAGGACGTGCGCCAGAATCTCGAGACCATCGAGATCCAGAATATCGAACTTGACCTTGCACGCATGGAAGCGCTGGAGGCGAGCCGGATCAAGTCCGAGTTCCTGGCCAATATGAGCCATGAAATTCGCACGCCGCTCAACGGCATCCTTGGCTTCACCCACCTGCTGCAAAAAAGTGAACTGACCCCGCGCCAGCTCGATTACCTGGGCACCATCGAAAAATCCGCCGACAGCCTGCTGGGGATCATCAACGAGATCCTCGACTTTTCGAAGATCGAGGCCGGCAAGCTGGTGCTCGACCATATTCCGTTCAATCTGCGAGACCTGCTGCAGGACACGTTGACCATCCTCGCCCCCGCCGCCCACGCCAAACAGCTGGAGCTGATCAGCCTGGTCTATCGCGACACGCCCCTGTCGCTGGTGGGTGATCCGTTGCGGCTCAAGCAGATCCTGACCAACCTGGTCAGCAACGCGATCAAGTTCACCCGCGAGGGGACCATCGTCGCCCGGGCCATGCTCGAGGAAGAGCACGAAGACAGCGTGCAATTGCGCATCAGCGTCCAGGACACCGGCATCGGCCTGTCGAACCAGGATGTACGCGCGCTGTTCCAGGCTTTCAGCCAGGCCGATAACTCACTGTCGCGGCAACCCGGCGGCACCGGCCTGGGGTTGGTGATCTCCAAGCGTCTGATCGAACAAATGGGTGGCGAAATTGGCGTCGATAGCACGCCGGGCGAAGGATCGGAATTCTGGATCAGCCTGAACCTGCCCAAGACTCGCGACGATGCCGAAGATTTGCCGAGCGCGCCGCTGCTCGGGCGGCGGGTTGCAGTGCTGGAAAACCATGAGCTGGCGCGCCAGGCGTTGCAGCATCAACTGGAAGACTGCGGCCTGGACGTCACCCCGTTCAATACCCTGGAGAGCCTGACCAACGGCGTCACTGGCGCACACCAGACCGATCAGGCGATCGAGCTTGCGGTGCTGGGGATCACCAGCAACGACATGCCTCCGGAACGTCTCAACCAGCACATCTGGGACCTCGAGCACCTGGGCTGCAAAGTGCTGGTGTTGTGCCCCACCACGGAACAGACGCTGTTCCACCTGTCGGTGCCCAACCCCCACAGCCAGCTCCAGGCCAAACCGGCCTGTACCCGTAAGCTGCGGCGCGCACTGTCCGACCTGGTCAACCCGCGGCAGTTGCGCAGCGAATCCAACGAGCCGGTGTCCAGCCGCGCGCCGAAGGTGCTGTGCGTCGACGACAACCCGGCCAATTTGCTGCTGGTGCAAACCCTGCTCGAAGACATGGGCGCCAAGGTACTCGCCGTGGAAAGCGGTTACGCGGCGATCAAGGCGGTGCAGAACGAGACGTTCGACCTGGTGCTGATGGACGTGCAGATGCCCGGCATGGACGGGCGCCAAAGCACCGAAGCGATCCGCCAATGGGAAAGCGAGCGGCATTGCACGCCTCTGCCGATCGTGGCCCTCACCGCGCATGCCATGGCCAACGAAAAACGCGCGTTGCTGCAAAGCGGCATGGACGATTACCTGACCAAGCCGATCAGCGAGCGGCAACTGGCGCAAGTGGTCCTCAAATGGAGCGGGCTGGCACTGCGTAACCAATCGCCGGAGCGCGCAGGCGACAGCCACGGCAGCACCTACGAGTTGCAGGTGCTCGATCACGAAGAAGGCTTGCGCCTGGCAGCTGGCAAGGCCGACCTGGCAGCCGACATGCTGGCAATGCTGCTGGCGTCGCTGGAAGCCGACCGCGAAGCCATCCGCCAGGCCCAGCAAAGCAATGACCACAACGCCCTGATCGAGCGGGTCCATCGCCTGCACGGCGCGACCCGATATTGCGGCGTGCCGCAACTGCGCGCCGCCTGCCAACGCAGTGAAACCCTGCTCAAGCAGAAAGACCCGAAGGCCTTCGGCGCGCTTGAGGATCTCGACCGGGCGATCAATCGCCTGGCCGCCCAGGCGCGCATCAACGCCTGATGCAGCGCAAGGCGCCCGACGATGCATGGGCGAATAATGTAGGTGCGAAACGCCAGGACATTCAGGGAGAACCCATGCGCACGATTCTATTCAGCAGCCAGACCTACGACCGCGACAGCTTTCTCGCCGCCAATCTGCCGCCCGGTATCGAATTGCACTTTCAGTCGGCACGCCTGAGCCTCGATACCGTCGCATTGGCCGAGCATCACGAGGTGGTCTGCGCCTTCATCAATGACGACCTCGGCGCCCCGGTACTCGAACGCCTGGCCGCAGGCGGCACACGCTTGATCGCCCTGCGCTCGGCGGGCTACAACCATGTCGACCTCGCGGCGGCGAAGCACCTGGGGCTGGCGATCGTGCGCGTCCCGGCCTATTCGCCCCACGCCGTGGCCGAGCATGCCGTCGCCCTGATCCTGGCACTCAACCGCCGCTTGCACCGCGCCTACAACCGCACCCGCGAAGGGGATTTCAGCCTGCACGGGCTGACGGGGTTCGACCTGGTGGGCAAGACCGTCGGCGTGGTCGGCACCGGGCAGATCGGCGCGACCTTCGCGAAAATCATGAATGGGTTCGGCTGCCAACTGCTGGCCTACGATCCGTTCCCCAACCCGCAGGTCGAAGCCCTTGGCGCCCGCTACCTGGACTTGCCACAGCTCCTTGCCGAGTCGCAGATCATCAGCCTGCACTGTCCGCTCAACGAGCAGAGCAAGCATTTGATCAACCGCCAATCCCTGGCGCACATGCAGCCAGGCTCCATGTTGATCAATACCGGCCGCGGCGGCCTGGTCGACACCCCTGCGCTGATCGATGCTTTGAAGAGCGGTCAACTCGGTTATTTGGGACTGGATGTGTACGAAGAAGAAGCCCAATTGTTTTTCGAGGACCGCTCCGATCTGCCGTTGCAGGACGACGTATTGGCACGGTTGCTGACCTTCCCCAACGTGATCGTCACGGCGCACCAGGCTTTCCTGACCCGTGAAGCCCTGGGCGCGATTGCCGCGACCACCTTGCAGAACATCGCGGCCTGGGCGGCCGGGGCCCCGGAGAATCAGGTCGAGAGTGGTTGAACCTGATCGAAGGTCATATGCCCGCACCATGCTGCGCGTATGCCCGTGCTAGCATATCGCGCATATTTGGAGGACCCATGGTCGAACACGATTTCCGCTACACCCTGATGAACCCGCAACACACCCTCACCGAATGCCGCGCCCTGGTGCCGGGGCGTTATCAGGTCACCGGCAACGGCGGCTCGATTCGTAACAACGACGTGCTGGTCGTGACCCTCAAGGGCGCCAAGGACTTGTCCATGCGCCTGACCGTCGAAACGGTTCGCCACCTGATCAATCCGCCGGGCCAATGGGTCGCAGTGGCCAGTGGCCCAGTGTTCGGCGAACTGGCGATCCATACCTGGCAGGTGAACTGCGACAGCTGCGCCAAAGAGCTGAGTTTCGAGTTCGCTGTTGACGCCAAGCTGGGCAACAAGGCCGAAAAGCCTGCCGCCACCGCGCGGATTGCCGAGCTGGGCTGGACCACCGTGGGTGACAAGCACCTGTGCCCAAAATGCCAGGAGTCTGCGTGATGAAACGCCTCGCTCTGACCGCGATGGTGGGTGCAAGCCTGCTGGGCTGCGCCGCCGAACCGGTGCAACTTGAACAAAACCGCAGCTACATCCTGGAATGGATCGGCGAACGTCCGTTGATGGATTACAGCCACCTGACCATCACCCTGGGTGAAGACGGTCGCGCCTACGGCAACGGCGGCTGCAACCACTGGTTCGCGCCGTACACCCTGGAAGGCCACAAGCTGAGCTTCGGCAAGATCGGCAGCACCCGCAAACTCTGTGCGCCGGCCCTGATGGAGCAGGAGAAACGCTTCCTCCAGGCACTGGAAGGCGTGCAGCGCTGGGACGTCTCGTCGATCGACCAGATGCGTTTCTGGCCTGCTGAAGGCAAGCCGCTACGCTGGTGGCTGGAAGAGGGTTGATCCCGCCTGGATGATCGTTCCCACGCAGATCGCGGGAACGATCATCAGTTAGTCGCCTGCAAAGCTTCGAGCTTGGCCACCACCCCCGCCGCCGTCTGCTCGCCCATCAATTGTTCCCGCACCTTGCCCTTGTTATCGACGATGTAGGTCACCGGCAACGCCTCACTGCGCGGCAGATCGAACAACTCGGAAGGGTCCTGCGCCAGCACGGTGAACTTGATGCCGAGTTTCTCGCTGGCACTTTTCAGCTCTTCGCCCTGCACATTGTCGAAGTTGACCCCGAACACGCCGATCTTCTTGTCCTTGAGTTGCTCGGCCAGTGTGTTCAACTCCGGAATCTCGGTACGGCACGGCCCGCACCATTCGGCCCAGTAGTTGATTACCAGCCACTTGCCGTCCAGACGCTCGGCGGCGACCTTCTGTCCGTTCTGATCGATCCCGTAGTCGTTACCGCAGCCCCCCAGCATCAACGCCCCGATAATCGTCAATGCCGCTGCCAGTCGCCTTGTCATGTCATGTTCCTTGTCCAGAATTGAATGCGCGTGCGCCCCATCGCCTGCCAAGGTTCAGGATTACGCGCTGCCCAGTTAGAATAGCCGCCACCTTACGCAAGATGCGACCCGCTCATGACCGATCTGACGCTTTATCACAACCCGCGCTGCTCGAAATCCCGCGGTGCGCTCGAACTCATAGAAGCCCGCGGCCTGACCCCGACGGTGGTCCGCTACCTGGAAACGCCGCTGGACGCCGCGCAACTCCAGAGCCTGCTGGGCAAACTCGGGATCAGTGCCCGCCAACTGCTGCGCACCGGCGAAGACGAATACAAGGCCCTGAACCTGGCCGACAGCAGCCTGAGCGAGGCGCAGTTGATCGCTGCCATCGCCGCCCACCCGAAACTGATGGAGCGACCGATCCTCGAAGTCGGTGACAAGGCCATCATCGGCCGTCCGCCAGAGCAGGTCCTGGAGCTGTTGCCGTGAGTGCGCCGTACATTCTGGTGCTCTATTACAGCCGCAGCGGCTCGACCAATGAAATGGCCCGGCAAATTGCCCGTGGCGTCGAACAGGCCGGCCTTGAAGCCCGCCTGCGCACGGTACCGGCGATTTCCACCGAATGCGAAGCCGTGTCGCCGGATATCCCGGAGGAAGGCGCGCTCTACGCCAGCCTCGATGACCTGAAGAACTGCGCCGGCCTGGCGCTGGGCAGCCCGACCCGCTTCGGCAACATGGCGGCGCCACTCAAGTACTTTCTCGACGGCACCAGCAACCTGTGGCTGACCGGCGCCCTTGTGGGCAAACCCGCCGGAGTGTTTACCTCCACTGCAAGCCTGCATGGCGGGCAGGAAACCACGCTGCTGTCGATGATGCTGCCGTTGTTGCACCACGGCATGTTGATCACGGGCCTTCCCTACAGCGAGTCGGCGCTACTGGAAACCCAGGGCGGCGGTACGCCATACGGCGCCAGCCATCACGCCGGTGCCGATGGCAAAAGCGGCCTGGATGCCCATGAAGTGGCGCTGTGCCGGGCCCTGGGCATGCGCCTGGCCAAGACTGCACTGAAACTGGAGGGTTGAGGGTGGCCAAGAAGCCGAAGGTCCTGCCCGCCATCGAATGGCTCGAACCACGGGTTCGGGCCATGCGCGTTATCAGCCTGCTGTGTTTTTTTGGCCTGGTGGGATTGCTCTGCGTTTACTACCTGATGGTCGCCGACCTGCACGGTGCGCGGCCGTGGGTGATCCTGCTGATTGAACTGGTGCCACTGCTGTTGCTGGCGCCGGGCATGATTGTCGGCAATGCCCGGGGACATTCATGGATGTGCTTTGTGGTGAACCTGTACTTCATCAAGGGCGCATTGGCCGCTTATGACCCGAACCGGCAGGTCTTCGGCGTGCTGGAGATGGCCGCGAGCCTGGCGGTGTTCTGTTCGGCACTGTTGTATGTGCGGTGGCGGTATCAGTTGAACCGCAAGTTGGCTGGCGAGGGCGAAATCTCCGTCGCCTGAGAGATTGCAATCGCCAGCAGGCTGGCTCCCGCAGGGGCTTTGATGTGGTAGCCAGCCTGCGGGCGGCTTAATGATTCACTGTGTAAGCCAGCATCATCGAAATCTGGCTCATGGGCCGCCCGCCACTTTGTTCATGCCACTGGTTGAACACATCCTGCACCAATGCCAGGTCGCGCAAGCTGGTTGGCACCTTGTCGACGATCTTCTGCGCATTCAACGCCGCCACTACGTCGTAGCTCGGCACAAAGGTGTCCTTGCCAACCATGCGCAAGAAGCGCGGCGCCGACAACCCGCCCAACTGATGGCCGCGTTTTTTCAACAAGGTCCACAGCCCGACGATATCGGTCACCGGCCAATCGGCGATCATCGCCCCGAAGCTGCCCTGCTCATGGGCCACGTCCAGCACGAACTGGGCATTGCGCGGCACGCTCTTGAGCTTGCCCAGGTGGCGGATGATCCGCGTGTCCTGCATCAGCCGTTCCAGGTGCTCGGCGCTCATCAGCACGACTTTTTCCGGGTCGAACCTGAAGAACACTTCTTCGAAGGCCGGCCACTTGGCGTCCACCAGGCTGTGCTTGAGCCCGGCGCGGAAGACGCGCAATGCCATGGTCGAGAGGTAGCGGTCATCGCTGATCTTGCGCAATTGCGCCGGGGTCTTGGGCAGGGGCAGATGGGCTTCCAGTTCAGCGGCCGAACCGAAGCGGTTCAGACAGTATTCGTTCAGCCACTTGTAATCGCGCATGCCCTCTCCCGAGAATTAAAACGAAGCAAAAACCTGTGGGAGCGGGCTTGCTCGCGAAGGCGGTGCGTCATTCAACATTGTTGTCGACTGACACAACGCCTTCGCGAGCAAGCCCGCTTCCACAATTTTGTTTAGAGGTTGACCACATTGACGAAGCGCGAAGCGGCGCTTTCGTCGATCTTGAGGCTGGTGAAATCGAACAGGTTACGATCCGCCAGTTGCGACGGGATCACGTTCTGCAGGCTGCGGAAAATGCTTTCGGTGCGGCCCGGGGTCTTGCGCTCCCAGTCTTGCAGCATTTCCTTGACCACCTGGCGTTGCAGGTTTTCCTGGGAGCCGCAGAGGTTGCACGGGATGATCGGGAACTGCTTGAGGTCCGAGTAAGCCTGGATGTCCTTCTCGTTGCAGTAGGCCAGCGGGCGGATCACCACGTTGCGCCCGTCATCGGCACGCAATTTTGGCGGCATGGCCTTTAGCGAGCCGTTGAAGAACATGTTCAGGAAGAACGTCTCGACGATGTCGTCGCGATGGTGACCGAGGGCCATCTTGGTCGCGCCGATTTCGTCGGCGAAGGTGTAGAGCGTGCCACGACGCAGGCGCGAGCACAGCGAACAGGTGGTCTTGCCTTCCGGAACCAGCTCCTTGACCACCGAGTAGGTGTCTTTCTCGACGATGTGGTACTCGATGCCCAGCTCCTTGAGGTAAGCCGGCAGCACATGCTCGGGGAAACCCGGCTGTTTCTGGTCCATGTTCACGGCCACGATCTCGAACTTGATCGGCGCGACCTTCTGCAAGTGCATCAGCACATCAAGCATGGTGTAGCTGTCCTTGCCGCCGGACAGGCAGACCATGACCTTGTCACCGTCTTCAATCATGTTGAAATCGGCGACTGCCTCACCGGCCTGTCGGCGAAGGCGCTTTTGCAGTTTGTTCTGGTTGACCGTAAGAGTGCCCATGACGCGAAATCCGTGAGGTGTGACGAAAGGCGGGCATTTTACGCAAAAACCTTTCAAGGGCGTAGTGCCCCGACGGATCGCGCGCCCTACAGATACAACAGCGATTACCCCGGCGCTTTACAGCGCAATTTGCTCTAAGCCTTACCCCCTGTAGGGTTAAGACCTTCCTATACTGCGACATAAGGTCGCATTCACATACAGACCTATTACTTACTTGGCCACGTTGGCCCGTAGGGCGCTCCACTGGGGGGCGACGGTAAAAACAAGAGGAGTGACTGGCATGATCCATCACGTAGTGGGGCTCTTCACCCACCCTGACCAAGAATGGAAAGAGATTCGTGGCGATCAGGAAGAAAGTATCAGCCACATGTACCTGACCCATACGCTGATCCTGGCGGCGATACCGGCGGTTTCGGCCTTTATCGGGACCACGCAGGTGGGCTGGGTCATCGGCAATCGCCCCCCGGTGATGCTGACCGTGGAAAGCGCACTATGGATGACAGTCATGTCGTACCTGGCGATGCTCGGCGGTGTAGCGGTGATGGGTGCGTTCATCCACTGGATGGCCCGCACCTATGACGCCAATCCGAGCCTCGCACGCTGCATCGCGTTCGCAACCTATACCGCTACGCCGCTGTTCGTCGGCGGCCTCGCGGCCCTGTACCCCCACCTGTGGCTGGGGATGGTCGTCGGCACGGCAGCCATCTGCTACACGGTTTACCTGCTGTACGTGGGACTGCCAACCTTCATGAACATTCCATCTGACGAGGGCTTCCTGTTTTCAAGTTCGGTGCTCGCCGTAGGCCTGGTGGTGCTGGTAGCCATCATGGCGTTCACCGTGATTGTCTGGGGACTCGGCGTGGGGCCGGTCTATACCAATTAACAGCTCACCACAAAAAAATCAGATCTGCCGACACAGGGCCGCCGCAAGGCGGCCTTTTAATGCCCAGGCACAAAGAACGCTGAAGACCATTCGGCGCTTCGCCGATTCGCAAGGCCCCGGGCTTGCGGCATACTCGACTGATCTGGAGATCCATCAAGCATGCCCGAGCAACTCAACATCCGCGTCGAAGACTGTTTTCAACAAGCCGAATCCTTTTTTAAACGACCTTTCAAACGCCCTGTGGTCAGCCTCAAGCTGCGTGGGCAGAAAGCCGGTGTCGCGCATCTGCACGAGAACCTTCTGCGTTTCAACCCGCAGTTGTACCGGGAAAACACCGAAGATTTTCTCAAGCAGACCGTCGCCCATGAAGTCGCGCACCTGATCGCCCATCAATTGTTCGGCGACCGCATCCAGCCTCACGGCGAAGAGTGGCAACTGATCATGCGCGGTGTTTACGAACTGCCGCCCAACCGCTGCCACACCTACGACGTCAAACGCCGTAGCGTGACCCGTTACATCTACAAGTGCCCGTGCGCCGACAGCGATTTCCCGTTTTCGGCACAGCGTCATGGCCTGGTGCGTCAGGGGCGGCGGTATTTGTGTCGGCGGTGTCGCAATACCCTGGTATTCAGTGGGGAGATGCGGATTGAGTAGCGGGAACTGTGGTGGCTGGGCCGGCCTATTCGCGGGCAAGCCCGCTCCTACAGAATCACTTTGGCACGCCGCAGTGCCTCAATCTGCTGCGCACTGAACCCCAACTCCCCCAACACCTGATCGGTATGCTGGCCCAGCGCCGCGCCAATATGCCGAGGCTCAGGCAACCCCTGCGAGAACTTCAAGGGGCACGCCATCTGCGCCTGGCTCGAACCATCCCCCCGCGGCACTTCAGTCACCATTTCCCGCGCCTGCAACTGCGGATGCCGCACCGCCTCCCCCAGGCTCAAGACGGGCTCGACACAGGCATCAAGCTCGGCGAACAGCGCACACAGGTCGGCAAAGTCATGCTTTTCGAACTCGCTCTTCAACGCTTCCTTGAGCTGGTGTTGCTGTGCAGGCTGCACCGATAAGCCCAGGCTCGCCCACTCATCCAGCCCCAGCGCCATGCACAACTGTTTCATGAAGCCCGGTTCCAGGCTGCCCACCGACAACCAGCGCCCATCCCGGGAGCGGTAATAGTCGTAGAAGCTGCCGCCATTGAGCATCTGCTCTTCCCTACCCGGCTCGACCCCGCAGGCCAGGTACCCGGCACCCGCCATGGCGTTCAGGCTGAACGCGCAATCGGTCATGCTCACGTCCAGATGCTGGCCCTGCCCGGTTTGCTGGCGTGCAATCACGGCCGCCAGCAGGCCGATGACCCCGTGCAACGAGCCACCGGCGATGTCTGCTACCTGCATGCCCAGCGGCAGCGGCCCACTGTCGGCGCGACCGCTGTAGCTGGAAAGCCCGGCCAGGGCCAGGTAGTTGATGTCATGGCCGGCGCGGTCCTTGTAGGGGCCAGTCTGGCCGTAACCGGTGATCGAGACATAGATCAGCCGGGGATTGATCGCTTTCAAGGCTTCATAACCCAGCCCCAATCGCTCCATGACACCGGGGCGGAATTGCTCCAGGACGATGTCATGGTCTGCGAGCAACGACTTGATCACTTCCAGGGCCTGCGGCTGCTTGAGATCCAGCGCCAGGCTGCGCTTGTTGCGATGGAGGTAGGCATGGCTGGCCGATACGCCCCGATCGTGGGGTGGCAGCACGCGCAGGAGGTCAATGCGGGTGGGTGATTCGATGCGCAGCACCTCCGCGCCCATGTCGGCCAGCAACAATGAGGCGAACGGCCCTGGCAACAGCGTCGAAAAATCCAGGATCTTGAGGGAGGCCAATGGACCAGTCATGAGTATTCTCCATGGACGATCCCCCAGACTAGGCAGCCAGGCGGATTGCAGCAATCACCTTGGGCGCCAGTTTTGCTGACCGTTGCGCTCAACTGGCCAGAATGAAAAAACCCGCCGAAGCGGGTTTTTCATTACATCAGGACTTACTTGGCGTTACTCGGGGTTGCGCCCTCGATATGGCCCAGAACGTCGTCTTTAGGCTCGTCGGCAATGCCACGGCCGCCCGAGGCCAACTCGGCTTGCAGCACGTCAGTGTCCAGCTCCTTGACCCACTTGGCCACGACGATGGTGGCAACGGCGTTACCAACCAGGTTGGTCAGCGCACGGGCTTCAGACATGAAACGGTCGATACCCAGGATCAACGCCAGGCCGGCAACCGGCAGGTGGCCTACGGCGGACAGGGTGGCGGCCAGTACGATGAAGCCCGAACCGGTCACGCCTGCAGCACCCTTGGAAGACAGCAGCAACACCACCAGCAAGGTGATCTGGTGCGTGATATCCATATGAGTGTCGGTGGCCTGGGCAATGAACACCGCAGCCATGGTCAGGTAGATCGCAGTACCGTCGAGGTTGAACGAGTAGCCGGTCGGAATCACCAGGCCTACCACCGACTTCTGCGCCCCCAGACGCTCCATCTTGATCAGCATGCGCGGCAGCACCGACTCCGAAGAGGAAGTACCCAGCACAATCAGCAGCTCTTCACGGATGTAGCGGATCATCTTCAGCACGCTGAAGCCATGCAGGCGGGCAATCGAACCCAGCACGATCAGGATGAACAGCAGGCATGTAATGTAGAAGCAGGCCATCAACTGGCCCAGTTGCACCAGCGAGCCGACACCGTAGGCACCGATGGTGAAGGCCATGGCACCGAAGGCACCGATCGGTGCGAGCTTCATGATCATGTTGATGATGTTGAACATGACGTGAGCGAAACGATCGATGAGGTCCAGCAACGGCCTGCCGTAGGCGCCCAGGCGATGCAGGGCGAAACCGAAGATCACCGAGAACATCAGCACTTGCAGGATGTCGCCCGTGGCGAATGCGCCGACGATGGTGGACGGGATCACGTTGAGCAGGAAGCCGATAACGCTTTGGTCCGCGCCAGCAGCGACATACTGTGCCACCTTGGAGGCATCCAGGGTGGTCACGTCGATGTGCATGCCGTCACCCGGCTGGACGATGTTGACCACCACCAGGCCGACCAGCAGCGCGATCGTCGAAACGATCTCGAAGTACAGCAATGCGTAACCGCCGGTCTTGCCGACCGACTTCATGTCCTGCATGCCGGCGATACCGCTGACGACAGTGCAGAAGATGATCGGGGCGATGATCATCTTGATCAGCTTGATGAACCCGTCACCCAGTGGTTTTACTGCCACACCGAGCTGTGGATAGAAGTGACCGAGCAAGATACCGATGACAATTGCAACGATCACCTGGAAATACAGGGATTTATACAGTGGCTGACGAGTCGTCATTGCAAAGTTCCTCAAGAGTGCGCGGCGACAACATCCAACTGTTGCCTACCTCACCTCAATTGCGAACCCTCCTGCACTGGAGGGATTTGTTTTTTCGAGCTGCTCGACGGCAGGCATCTGCTGGTCTTATCGCAAAGCCCGTGCCACCTTGTGCGAAAAGCCTGTAAGCCTTTTGCCAGCAAGGCCTGCAGGTTTTTACAACTCATCGCAACGCATTCGCGCAATGGCGGATTTCCGCCCACTCATCGGATCAAGCCGGGTAATCTGGCGGATATCCGCCTTGTTCTTGCGTAACAACCACGGCTACCATCCGTCGCTCAATGGACGGACTTGCCTGCTATGCGCGAACGCACCATCGCCAGTCATTTCGCCCGTGCCGCCCTCGGTGGCGCGCAACGGCGTGGCTACGATTATTCGAAACTGTTGCAGCAGTTGGGGATCAGTCCCGAGTTGCTCGACGAGCCTCGGGCGCGCATCCCCCCAGAACAATTCACCCGGCTGGTCCAGGCGTTGTGGCTGGCACTGGACGACGAGTACCTGGGTTTCGGCCGTGGTATCAGCAAGCCCGGCAGCTTCGCAATGATGTGTCATGCCGTTATCCATTGCCGCAATCTGGATAAGGCACTGCATCGCGGACTATTGTTTTATAGCTTATTCCCGGACGCTCCGCGCCTGACGCTGACGCGCGAAGACGAAATGATTCGACTGAGCCTGGACGATTCGCAGCTCTGGGACCCGGAACATTTCCTCACCGAAAGTCTATTGGTGATCTGGCATCGCTTCCCCAGTTGGTTGATCGGCCAGCGTATTCGACTGGAACACGCCACGTTCAGTTACCCGCGACCGGACCATGGCGCCGAATACGAGTTGCTGTTCTCGTGCCCGCTCGAGTTTTCGGCACAACAGAGCAGCCTGCTGTTTCATGCCCGCTACCTGGACATGCCACTGCTGCAAGACGAACGCACGCTCAAGCAGTTCCTTGAGCGCTCGCCTGCCGACCTGTTATCCCGCCCGGATGACGGCCACAGCCTGAGCAGCCAGTTGCGACGCTTGCTCAGCAGCGACCGCTCACCCTGGCCGGATCTGGAGGCCGTGGCTGCGCACCTGCATATCAGCCCGCAAACGCTACGTCGGCATCTACGAGAAGAAAACACCAGTTTTCAGGAGTTGAAGGACCAACTGCGCAGGGATATTGCCATTTATCACCTGGGCCGCAACGACCTGCCCTTGCAACAGATCGCCGAGCAACTGGGCTTTTCCGAGCCATCGGCGTTTCATCGGGCGTTCAAGAAGTGGACCGGGCTGACGCCCGGGGCTTATCGGGCTCGGGAAAACTGAGTTCAACTGGCAACTATCGCCGATCACACCGGCGGGAAATGAATACGGAAAGCCGCCCCCCCAAGGGGTGAGTCGCCCAGGGTCAGTTTTGCGCCATAGCTTTCGATGATGTCCTTGACCACCGCCAGGCCAATTCCCTGCCCCGGATGCTGGCGGTCCAGACGCTCACCGCGCTGAAGGATCCGCGTGCGCTGATCGAGCGGGACACCTGGGCCATCGTCTTCTACCCATATCTCGACGCCATTGAGGGTACGCACGCTGATGCGCACTTCGCTCAGGCACAGCCGATACGCGTTTTCCAGCAGATTGCCCAGCATCTCCAGCAAGGCACCCTGTTCGATAGGGGCCAGGCACTGCTCCGGCAAATCGAAGGTCACCTGTACCCGTTTGTCGCGATAGACCTTGTCGAGCGTATCGCAAAGGCTCTGCAACACGGGCTGCAGGCGTACCTGATGGCGCACCAGGCCGCTTTTGCGCAGGCTTGCGCGTTGCAACTGGTAACTGATCTGCTGGCTCATGCGCTCGATCTGGGTCTGCAACACCCAGGCCTGATCCCGGTCCTCAGGGCGTTGTGCCATGTCTTCGCTGACCCCCTGCAACACCGCCAAGGGGGTTTTCAGGCTGTGAGCCAGATCGTCGAGGGAATCGCGATAACGGCTACGCTGTTCGCGCTCGCTGTGCAGCAAGCGGTTGAGAGAGCCGGTCAGGCGCAGCAATTCCCGTGGGTGTTGTTCACTCAGGCTTTCGCGGGTGCCGCTTTCGATCTCATCCAGTTCCTGGCTCAGCCGGCGCAATGCCTGCAACCCCCACGACAGGCCGGCCCATAGCAATGCCAGTAGCACCAGCAAGGCTGCACCGAACCCC
The DNA here is from genome assembly GCF_028823535.1 of Pseudomonas serbica. Taxonomy (GTDB): domain Bacteria; phylum Pseudomonadota; class Gammaproteobacteria; order Pseudomonadales; family Pseudomonadaceae; genus Aquipseudomonas; species Aquipseudomonas serbica. The sequence goes on from NZ_JAQIYM010000021.1 coordinate 65,735, forward strand.
AGGTAAAGGTTGTCCCGCAGGCCGTCGAGCGTGGCATCGTATTCTCGCGCTGGCTGCAACGCGACGAAGCTGAACGCCGCGCTTTTGCCGCCCAGCAATTTGACCTCGACGTCATAGACGAAGAATTCCTGGCCATTGTCCTGGCGAATCCTGGCAAATTCATTACCGCGTCCGTCGTAACGCGGCTTGTAATTGATGTTCTCCTCAAGGGTGTCTTTCGAGCGCCACACCAATTGGCCTTCGCGGCTGTAGATGTAACCGAGCAAGTTGCCATCAGCCAGGTTGAAGCGCTCATCGGGCAACTGGTCCGGCATCTGCAAGCGGTTGTTCTCGACCCGCGCGGCAGAGATCAACGTGGTGACGTCCGACGCCAGTCGCTGCTCGATGGCGTCCTGCAGCGCCAGGCTGAACGCTCCCTGCATAGCCGGCAGCAACGCCAGCATGAACAAAACCGCCAGGATCGTGGCGGCGAGCATCAGGCGAACGCGAAGAGAACCGATCAAGTGCAGCGCTCAGTGAACAGATAGCCCAGGCCACGCACCGTATCGATTGGCTTGAAACCGGTCGTACCTTCGAGTTTTCGGCGCAGACGGCCGACCAGCACCTCGATCACGTTCGGATCGCGTTCGTCATCGTCCGGGTAGAGCTGCTCCATCAAGCGGTCCTTGGGCACCACTTGCTGATGATGGCGCATCAGATACTCGAGAATCCGGTATTCATAGGCGGTCAATGCCAGTGGTTGCTCATCAAGGGACGCCTGTTTGCGATTAAGGTCCAGCAGCAACGGCCCGGCGACGATCGTTGACTGGGTAAATCCGCTGGAGCGACGCAACAAGGCATTCAGCCGGGCCTCCAGTTCTTCAAACTGGAAGGGCTTGACCACATAATCGTCGGCACCGGCAGCAAGGCCTTCAACCTTGTCCTGCCAGTTACCGCGTGCTGTGAGGATCAGGATAGGAAAGGTCTTGCCCTGCGAGCGCAACTGACGAATCAGATCCAGTCCACCCATGCCTGGCAACCCAAGATCAATCACCGCCAGGTCGTGGTTGAACTGTTCTGTCTGATACAGCGCATCGACGGCGTTGCCCACGGACTCGACCACATGGCCGCTATCCGTCAGGCGGGTTTGCAGGTGATGACGCAACAGCGCTTCATCCTCGACGACCAGCAGTTTCATTTCGCTCTCCCAGGCAAATCAAATACTCCAGAGGCACGATCGACGCACCTCGATGACTGACAGGCTGCAGCGGATCAATCTCTTGGATTTATCCGCTGCAGCCTGTCACACACGGTTTTAGAAAGCGTAGTTGGCTGAGAGGTAGGTCTGCGCGCTGCTGGTCAAGCTCAGCGAACCCTGTTTGCTACCACTTCGCTCGCTCATTTCGGTGCCGGCGTTGCTGCGCAGGTAACGGTACCCCAGTTCAACCGAAGTGTTTTGCGAAACCTGTTGCAGAATGCCTGCCTGTGCACCTATGGCGTAACCGATGTCGCTGTCGCGACTGAAGCCGGGTGATTCCTGGGTCATTTTGGTCAACCCGGCCGAGACACCGCCGAACAGCTTGGTGCTGGCAGCCAACGGATGGAACAGATCGTAGCTGCCCAGCAGGTTTTCCTGACGCAGTTTAATGCCATTGTGCGATCCCGACACGTTGTCGTACGTGGCGTAGTAACGGCCTTGGTTATTTTGCTGGCCCAGACGCAAGCCCCAGGTGTTGTCCTTGCCAATTACGCCGTCGGCGTTCGGACGGTCGAGGTTATCGTTCAAGGCATGTGATTTTTTGATCTTGTCGCTGGTCTGCCCATAAGTAAGGCTGGCGAAATTGTCGGTGGAAGCGAACGCTGCGGTACTCGCGCCGAAAACGGTGAATGCCAGCAGCAATTTTTTGAATCCAGTCATGAGTGAAACTCCTCGTGAGTTCGTGCGTGAGTTCGTGTTGTTTTGGCTACGAGGCAAGAGTACTCACGCCGCCCTGAACTCACCCTGAACACGCACTTAACCTGAGCTGAACCATATCCACCGAGCTGTTTGATGATTTTCTTGTAGGAGATCCGACCATGCGCATGCTCTTCGCCCTCTTCTTGCTCGCCGCCAGCGGGCTGGCCCAGGCCACCATCAAGACTCAGGAAATCCCTTATCAAAGTAGCGACGGCACCCGGATGATTGGCTATTACGCTTACGATGACGCGATAAAAGGCCCGCGCCCTGGCGTCGTGGTGGTGCATGAGTTCTGGGGCTTGAACGACTACGCCAAGCGGCGCGCCCGCGACCTCGCCGGCCTGGGTTACAGCGCTCTGGCCATCGATATGTATGGCGATGGCAAGAACACCGAGCACCCCAAGGATGCGATGGCCTTCATGCAAGCCGTGCTCAAGGACAACGCGATCGCCAGCGCGCGCTTCCAGGCGGGACTCGACTTGCTCAAACAACAGGCGCAAACCGATCCGCACAAGCTGGCCGCCATCGGCTACTGCTTCGGCGGTGGCGTGGTGCTCAACGCGGCGCGTCAGGGTGTGCCCCTGGCCGGGGTCGTGAGTTTCCATGGCGCGCTGGTCACCAATACCCCAGCGACTCCGGGTAGCGTCAAGGCGAAAATCCTCGTCGAACACGGCGCCCAGGACAGTCTGGTAACCCCGGAAAACGTCGCTGCCTTCAAGGCCGAGATGGACAAGGCCGGCGCCGACTACCGGTTCGTCAGCCTCGACGGCGCCAAGCACGGTTTCAGCAATCCCGACGCCGATCGCTTAAGCCATGGCGATCACGGTGGGCCGGATATCGGCTACGACAAGGCTGCGGACGAACGCTCGTGGGCGGATATGCAGGCGTTCTTCAAAAAGATCTTTGGCTAAACGATCGACCGCCGCACGGCCATCGCGGGCGAGACACATCGCCCGCGATGCCTGGCATCAGGACTACCCAGCATCAAGGCAACCCGGCAAAATGCCCGACATGAATCCCGTCCCCGCCCTGCCCGTCTGCTGCACGCCCCTCGATGCCCATTGGCCACTGCCGGTGGTGCTGCCCGATGCGGTGCTGTTGAGTACCCACTTCGATACGTCGCGACTGCTCAGCGATGATTTCCAGCGTAGCGCCATTGAGGCACCCGCGAGCATCCAGCGCTCGGTCGCCAAGCGCCAGGCAGAATTTCTCGCCGGGCGGATCTGCGCCCGCGCCGCATTGCAACAATTGGAAGGCCTGAACTTCAGCCCGGCCATCGGCGATGACCGGGCGCCTGTCTGGCCTGCGCACATCACTGGCTCCATCACCCACAGCACCGGTCGGGCCGCGGCGATCGTCGCGAAGAAAACCCATTGGCGCGGGCTGGGAATGGACATGGAAAACCTGCTCAATGTCGAGCGCGCCGAACGCCTGGCTGGGGAAATCCTTACCCCGCCGGAACTGCAGCGCATGGCCGCCGGGCGTCGCGATCAGCTGGCGTTGCTGGTCACCCTGACTTTTTCAGTGAAAGAAAGCCTGTTCAAGGCGCTCTACCCGATCGTGCGCCAACGTTTCTACTTTGAACACGCCGAGGTGCTGGAGTGGACCGATTCAGGTGAGGTGCGGTTGCGGCTATTGACTGACCTGTCGGGTGAATGGCGTAACGGCACCGAGCTGGATGCGCAGTTCGGGGTCAAGGATGGGCAGTTGTTGAGTCTGGTCAGTATAAAGGCCTGACGTTTATTGCTGTCTGTCAGGACCTCATCGCTGCGATGCGGCGACCCGACAAGCCAGCGCCTACAAGGGATTTGTGACGTTGCGGGTGACCGGGAGCTCAGCGCTTTTCCTGGTTTCTCGGCCAGCTCAAGCTGAAACACGCGCCGCCCAGGCTCTTGCTCTTGCCGATCAACGCCCGGCCGTCGTGCCAATGGATGATCCGCCGCACGATCGACAATCCCAAGCCATGGCCGCCCGAGGCTCGGGTCCGGCTGTCGTCGAGGCGCAGGAACGGCGTGAAAATTTTCTCCCAGGCCATTTCCGGCACCCCCGGCCCGTCATCTTCGACATCCACCCGACAACGCTGCTGCCCCACCTGATAACTGATGGTGACCCGCGATTGTGCGTGGCGCATGGCATTGCTCACCAGATTCTGCAGGGCCCGATGCAGGTAGCGCGGCTCGGCCTCGACCCAGGCGTCGTCGCAGTCGGCGGCCGACAGGCACAATCCTCGCTGCACCGTGACGTCGGCGCGCAAGGGCGCCAGCTCTTCGATCACTTGATTGACCAAGGCATCCAGATCGATACGCTGAAAGTTCAGGGCGGGCGAGCCTTGTTCCAGTCGCGCGTAAGTCAGCATCTCGTCGACCAGACGGTCGAGGTCCTCGATATCGTGGTCCATGCCTTCGCAGTATTTTTCCAGGTCTTGCGGGGTCTTGGCCGAGCCGATCATTTCCAGGCCAAACCGCAGACGTGCCACCGGCGTACGCAATTCGTGGGACACGGCACGTACCAGCTCGCGCTGAATGGCCAGCAACTGTTGCAGGTGCTCGGCCATGCCGTTGAACGCCGACGCCAGTCGCCCCACCGAGTCCGCACCACGCGCCGGCACACGGGTTTCCAGGCTGCCCTTGGCGATCCGCGTGGCTGCCGCTTCCAGCCCGCGCAAGCGGCGTTCCAGTTGCCGCACCAGCAGATACACGATCAAGCCGATCAGGCTCAGCCCCAGGGCGGCAATCAGCACCAGCCATTCAGGCGGATAAGGATTCATCTGGTACAGCGGGCCGATTTCCAGCACCCACGGCGTGCCGACCATGCCGGCGAACACCCGGATCGAATCGCCCTCCTTGCCCAGCGCCATCACGGTGTCGCCCTCTGACACTCGACGGCTCTGGTCTTCGTCCATGTCGGCGTCCTGGACCGTGACGAGGCGCAAATCGAATCCAAACCCCTTGTCCTGCTTCAATTGCGCCAGGCGCACCGGTTGCTCGCCCACCGGGTAGCGCACCAGTTCGTCCGCCAACAGATAGATAGTCGCCCGGGCGAGTTGTTCGCTGATCTGCTGGACCTCACCCGTGAGAACAAGCTGCTCTTTGTCGCTGACCAGTCGATAAACCCTGGCCGCATGCGGGCCGGTCTGCTCCACCAGGGCCTGGCCGCGCAATACGCGGGTGCGCTGGGTCAGGTCGAGGTCGGTCTGGGCAAAGGTTTTCAGCGCCAGCGGAATCCCCAGCAGCCGCTCCCACACCAACAGGGCCCGGCGGCGCTCGGTCGGGTTCATCGGTTGCAGGTTGTCGGCCATCAGCGAAAACGTGCCGTGGGCCAGTCGTTCGCGGTACTGCTCGCCGCGCACCTGATTGAGCAGGTGCAAGGCCAGCACACCGAGTACCGCCACCAGTATCAGCGCGGCACACATGCCGCCGTAGATACGCAGGAAGATCGAGTTCACAGGGTCGGGTCTACGCAGGCCTCGGGGACAAACAGGTAGCCTTTGCTGCGCACGGTCTTGATCAGTCGCGGGTGGTCCGGGTCATCGCCGATCTTGGGGCGGATGCGCGAGATGCGAACGTCGATGGAGCGGTCCTGGCCGTCATAGCCGATGCCGCGCAACGCGGTGAAGATCTCTTCCCGGGAGAGGATACGCCCGGCGTTGGCAACCAGCAGCCAGAGCAAGTCGAACTCGGCGCTGGTCAGTTCGATGCCGTTGTCATGCAGCCAGGCTTCGCGCAAGGCGTTGTCCACCACCAGCGGGCCGAACTGCAGGCGCCGTTGTTTTTCCGGGATGGCTTCCGGCGCGTCACTGCGTCGCAGCAAGGCCTGGATGCGCGCCAGCAGCAAGCGCGGGCGCACCGGCTTGCACACGTAGTCGTCGGCCCCCAGGTCCAGGCCGAGGATCTGGTCGGTGTCGTCGGTGCGCGCGGTGAGCATCAGGATCGGGCCGTCATAACGGTCGCGAACCTTGCGGCAAATGCTCAAGCCGTCTTCGCCCGGCAGCATCAGGTCGAGAATCACCAGGTCCGGTTGTTCCTTGATGATGCGGGCTGCGGCCAGGGCACCATTGCCTTCGATCGAGACACGCAGGCCATTGGCTTGCAGGTAATCGCGCGTCAGTTCGGCCAGACGCTGATCGTCCTCAACAATCAATACCTGCCAGGCTTCTTGCTCCACCGGTGACCTCTACTTGCCAGAAACGCTCATAAGGAAGGATCCGCCCGTCTTTTTGTAATGATAGGGGAGGATAAATTGCATACATGCTGGCCGATTGTATAAACGTCGCCCACGCAGAACACAAGCCGGTAAATGCGTTCGGAGAACAGCGTTTTTTGTGATAGGGTTCGCGCCCTTAAAATTCTGATCAGTCATTTTCTGCCGTTAAAAATCACTGAAAAAAGCTTCAATCCAGCTAGGTCGCGGCCTACACGCCGGTTCCCTCTTTCACACACAATTTACGCACAGTTTATCCACAGGCAGCACGTTGCATTCGCCCCCCAAAACGCATTATCTTGTAGCCCGCGCATTCAAAAATCCCTACATGTAGGGTTTTACGCTAAAAACCAAACACAAACCGGACAGCAATTTCAAGCGCTTTTCATACGTCTTTCCGGTTGAACCAAACGTATTTTTCGAAGACCAAACCGCGCGTGCGGATGGCTACTGTATTTCGACCCAAAGTGGGGGAAAACGGTACGGGTGTTGCAGTCATTACTGACACCTGAAAAGGAATGCGGTATCGAGCAAAAGCTCGCACCCAAACTTCGGCACGGACGGCCTCATCAGCCTTTTTCCTACTGTCCCGAAGTTGTTATGCCCGACACCCACGTCGGTTGTAGTGCTTCAGGACAGAACGGTGGGCACCGTGATGGTGCCCAAACAAACATAGAGAATGTGGAGACCCCCCATGCAAACCGACACAACTCGCGAGAACCCGCAGGGCACCTTGCCGCAGGCTGCTGATTCGAATTCGGATCTGTCCGCCACCGCGCCTGGTCAGCTGCGCGTGATCAAGCGTAACGGCACTGTCGTTCCTTATACCGATGACAAGATCACCGTCGCCATCACCAAAGCGTTTCTCGCAGTTGAGGGCGGCACTGCTGCCGCTTCGTCGCGCATCCACGACACCGTGGCGCGCCTGACCGAACAGGTCACTGCCACCTTCAAGCGTCGCATGCCATCGGGCGGCACTATCCACATCGAAGAAATCCAGGACCAGGTCGAACTGGCCCTGATGCGTGCCGGCGAGCAGAAAGTGGCCCGCGACTACGTGATCTACCGTGACGGTCGTTCGAAAGAACGCGCTGCCCACGCTCCGGCCGAGCAAGCGGTCGACGCTCACCCGTCGATCCGCATCACCCGCGCCGACGGCAGCCTCGCGCCGCTGGACATGGGCCGCCTGAACACCATCGTCACCGAAGCGTGCGAAGGCCTGGAAGAAGTCGACGGCGACCTGATCCAGCGCGAAACCCTGAAGAACCTGTACGACGGCGTGGCCCTGACCGACGTCAACACCGCCCTGGTGATGACTGCCCGTACCTTGGTCGAGCGTGAGCCGAACTACTCCTTCGTGACCGCCCGCCTGCTGATGGACACCCTGCGTGCCGAAGGCCTGGGCTTCCTTGGTGTCGCCGAGAGCGCGACCCACCACGAGATGGTCGACCTGTACGCCAAGGCCCTGCCTGCCTACATCGCCAAGGGTATCGAATTCGAATTGCTGAACCCGGTCCTGGCCGACTTCGACCTGGAAAAACTCGGCAAGGCGATCAACCACGAGCGTGACCAGCAGTTCACCTACCTGGGTCTGCAAACCCTGTACGACCGTTACTTCATCCACAAGGATGGTATCCGCTTCGAACTGCCACAAATTTTCTTCATGCGCGTGGCCATGGGCCTGGCGATCGAAGAAAAACAGAAAGAAGACCGTGCGATCGAGTTCTACAACCTGTTGTCGTCCTTCGACTACATGTCCTCGACCCCGACCCTGTTCAACGCCGGTACCCTGCGTCCACAGCTGTCGAGCTGCTACCTGACCACCGTGCCGGATGACCTGTCGGGCATCTACCACGCGATCCACGACAACGCCATGCTGTCGAAATTCGCTGGCGGCCTGGGCAACGACTGGACCCCGGTTCGTGCGCTGGGTTCGTACATCAAGGGCACCAACGGCAAGTCCCAGGGCGTCGTACCGTTCCTGAAAGTCGTGAACGACACTGCCGTTGCCGTTAACCAGGGTGGCAAGCGCAAAGGCGCCGTGTGTGCCTACCTGGAAACCTGGCACATGGACATCGAAGAGTTCATCGAGCTGCGCAAGAACACCGGTGATGACCGTCGTCGTACCCACGACATGAACACTGCCAACTGGATCCCTGACCTGTTCATGAAGCGTGTCTTCGATGACGGCAAGTGGACCCTGTTCTCGCCGTCCGAAGTACCGGACCTGCACGACCTGACCGGCAAGGCCTTCGAAGAGCGTTACGAGTACTACGAAGCCCTGACCGAGTACCCGGGCAAGGTCAAGCTGTTCAAGACCATCCAGGCCAAAGACCTGTGGCGCAAGATGCTGTCCATGCTGTTTGAAACCGGCCACCCATGGCTGACCTTCAAGGACCCGTGCAACCTGCGCAGCCCGCAGCAGCACGTCGGCGTGGTCCACAGCTCGAACCTGTGCACCGAGATCACCTTGAACACCAACAAGGACGAGATCGCCGTTTGCAACCTGGGCTCGATCAACCTGCCGAACCACATCGTGGGCGGCAAGCTCGACACCGCCAAGCTGCAACGCACCGTGAACACCGCCGTGCGCATGCTCGATAACGTGATCGACATCAACTACTACTCGGTGCCGCAAGCGAAGAACTCCAACTTCAAGCACCGTCCGGTCGGTTTGGGCATCATGGGCTTCCAGGACGCGCTGTACCTGCAGCACATCCCTTACGGTTCCGACGCTGCCGTCGAGTTCGCCGACAAGTCGATGGAAGCGGTCAGCTACTACGCGATCCAGGCCTCCTGCGACCTGGCAGACGAGCGTGGCGCCTACGAGACGTTCCAGGGCTCGCTGTGGTCCAAGGGCATCCTGCCGCTGGATTCGCAACAGATCCTGATCGAGCAGCGTGGCCAGAAGTACATCGATGTCGACCTGAAGGAATCCCTGGACTGGGCACCGGTTCGCGCCCGTGTACAGAAAGGTATCCGTAACTCGAACATCATGGCCATCGCACCGACCGCGACCATCGCCAACATCACTGGCGTTTCGCAGTCGATCGAACCGACCTACCAGAACCTGTATGTGAAATCGAACCTGTCGGGCGAATTCACCGTGATCAACCCGTACCTGGTTCGCGACCTCAAGGCTCGCGGCCTGTGGGACTCGGTCATGATCAACGACCTGAAGTACTACGACGGTTCGGTGCAGCAGATCGAGCGCATCCCGCAAGAACTCAAGGAGCTCTATGCGACCGCGTTCGAAGTGGACACCAAGTGGATCGTCGACGCGGCCAGCCGTCGTCAGAAGTGGATCGACCAGGCCCAGTCGCTGAACCTGTACATCGCCGGCGCTTCGGGCAAGAAGCTGGACGTGACCTACCGCATGGCCTGGTACCGTGGTCTGAAAACCACTTACTACCTCCGTGCCCTGGCTGCGACCAGCACCGAGAAGTCGACCATCAACACCGGTAAGCTGAACGCTGTTTCCAGCGGCGGCAACCACGGTGACGATTCGGTCCTGGCCGCTCCGGCAGGTCCTGCTCCAGTGCCGAAGGCTTGCGCCATCGACGAGCCGGATTGCGAAGCTTGCCAATAAGCTGAGCCGCTAACAGCAAACCCCCGACAGGCCCCTGGCTTGTCGGGGGTTTTCTTTTGATCTAAAAAAAAGCCCCTCTGGCGAGGGGCTCCTTGTACAGCGCTTTCAACCAGCCCGCATCAGGCCATCTGAATGATGGTCTGCATGATGGTGCTCTGGGTAGAGATGGTCTTGGCGTTCGCCTGGTAGTTGCTCTGCGCCTTGATCAGGTCAACCAGTTCATTGGTCACGTTGACGTTGGACTCTTCCAGGGAGTTGGAACGGATCGTCCCCAGAGAGCCGGTTTCCGGCGCGTCGTAACCCGGGATGCCCGAGGCGTAGGTTTCTTTCCAGCTGGTACCGCCGACAGGCTGCAGACCTTGTTCGTTGGTAAAGCTGGCCAATGCCAGCTGGCCAATAGGCTTGGTCTGGTAGTTGCTGAAGTTGGCCAACAGCACACCGCTGCCGTCGATGGTCAGGTTGGTGATCTGACCTGTGGCGTAACCGTTCTGCGCGGGAATGGAGCGTGCGGTGTCGGCGTTGAACTGAGTCGTGTTGCCCATGGCAATGGTCAGGCCGTCCGGATCTGCGGCTGCACCATTGGATGTCCAGACACCATCCTTGACTGTACCCGGGGTCCAGTTGGTAATTTTCAGCTCATTACCGATCACTGGCGCAGGCGTTGGAACGGTCGGCGGCACTGTGGGTGGCACCGGCGTGCTGACCGATACCAACTTGCCCGATGTGTCGAAGGTCATGGTCGAAGCAATTGGCGGTGTTGCAACGTCCGTCGGATCGCTACCGTCCGGGTTGCGATCATCGATCAGGGTGTAGGTATCCCAGGTGTTCGGCCCGGTCTTGACCATGTACTGATCCATGGTGTGCTGGTTGCCTTGGGTGTCAAAAACCGGCGTGGTGAACTTCTTGGTGTAAGTTTCCGCCTTGCTCGGGTCGAACTTGTTGACCGCCACTGTCTGATCGATCACCGCAGCCGTGGAGTTCAGGTTGATCGTCGACGATACCGTGGTGGTGGATTTCGGCGCCAGGTTAGACGTGTCGATGCGCAGGTCGGTCAATACGCCATTGACGATCTTGCCATTGGCATCCACACCGTAGCCTTGCAGCCGCGCAGTACCGTCGCTGTTGGTAACGTAGCCTTCCTTGTCGACCTTGAACGTACCGGCACGGGTGTAGGACAGCGAGCCGCTGTTGTTCAATACGAAGAAGCCCGAGCCATTGATGCCCATGTCCAGCACGTTACCGGTGGCGCTGATATCGCCCTGGGTAAATTGTTGCGAAACGTTAGCCAGGCGCACGCCGCTACCCGTAACCTTGCTGCCCGTGCCCAGCTTGGACGCCGAGTACACGTCTTCGAATTCTGCGCGGGACGATTTGAAGCCGGTGGTCGCAACGTTGGCGATGTTGTTGCCGGTGACGTCCAGTTGCTTGTTGGCGGCATAGAGACCGCTAAGGCCGATGTTAAAAGACATGATCCACTCCTTTGTGCCGCGTTAGCCGGCTCTATATACCAATGGTTTGCACTTTGGACAGGGCGACACTGCCGAGCCCGGCCAGATTGAGCATCAACTCACCGCCGGTCTGGCTGATGGTCACGCTGTTGACCGTTGCCGGCAGGTTGGTGACCAGTGCCACGCCCTTGTCATCGATGGTGGTGTTCGCCGCGAAGGTATACGTCCCCGATTCGACGACCGTACCGGCATCGTCCTTGCCATCCCAGGTAAAGCTGCTGGTGCCGGCTGGCTGATCATCCAGCTTGATGGTGCGGACAGTCTTGCCATCCTTGTCGGTGATTTTCACCGCCACTTCAGCCACCGACTGCGGTATCACAACCGAACCGGTCATACCCTTCGTGGTATCGACCACGGACTTGTCGCCCGGCGCAATGACTGAGCGCCCGACCAGTGACGAAGCCTGCAACGCCTGAGACGAGTTGTAGTTGCCGGCGATGCCGGACACGGTATCGTTGAGCGTGGTGATGCCTTCCAGGCTGCTGAACTGCGCCAGCTGCGCCACGAACTCGCCGTTGCCCTGAGGCTCCAGCGGGTTCTGGTTTTTCAGTTGGGTGACCAGCAACTGCAGGAACGCGTCCTTGCCCAAGGCCTTTTTGCCCGTGGCACTACCCGCCGCCGATGCCAGGCTATCGGCATTGGTATTGGTCTTGATCGACGAATTCGCCAGGATGTCGTTGAGGCTCAAGCCACTGGTGGTATCGGTAACACTCATCTGAGTCGCCCCTTATCACTGACCGAGGGTCAGGACCTTCTGCATCATGGTCTTGGCGGTATTCATCATTTCGGCGTTGGTCTGGAATGAACGGCTCGCAGAAATCATGTCCGCCATTTCTTCCACCACGTTGACGTTCGGGTAGTACACATAGCCCTTGGCGTCGGCAGCCGGATGGTTCGGCTCGTAGCGTGCCTCAAGGTTGCTTTGGTCCTCGACCACGCCCAGCACCTGTACGCCTTGACCGGCCGCGTCCTGATTCTGGAACAGCGAATCGCTGCCACCGGCCTGGCCTCCCTGGAACATGGTGGCGAACACCGGATGACGTGCACGGTAAGTCTGGTCGATGCTCGACGAGACAGTCTCGGCGTTGGCGATGTTCGAGGCCACGGTGTTCAAGCGCGTGGTCTGGGCACTCATGCCGCTACCGGCAATGTTGAAAACACTGGACAGGGACATGAATTACTCTCCGCGCAGGGCTGACACCAGCCCTTTGAATTTGCTGTTGAGCAGGGTGAAGCTGGCCTGGAAATTGACCGAGTTTTCCGCGTAGTTCGACTGTTCCAACTGAGCGTCCACGGTGTTCTGGTCGATCGACGGTTGCATCGGCGTGCGGTACATCAGCGACTCGTCGCCATTGCCCAGGCCCTGGGCTTCGATATGACGGCTGTTGGTCATGTTCAAGGCGAAGGTGCTGTTCTTGGCTTTGTCGTTCTGCGCCTCGAGCACTTTCGAGAACTCCAGGTCCCGCGCCTTGTAGTTCGGGGTGTCGGCGTTGGCAATGTTGTTGGCCAGGACTTCGGCACGCTGGGCGCGGAAGCCCAATGCCTTTTCGTGAATACCGAGCGCTTTATCGAAGCTGATGCTCATGTCGGGAAACCTTCGGGTGCCTGATTTTTCGTAGGATGGACATAGCAAGCGTCATGCCAATTAAGAAAACCCCGTAAACCGGGGCTTTGCGGGCACCGGCCCCTGCGGCAACGACAGAAAAGCGGCAACCGGTTTCCGCTGGCTGCCGCTTTTCTGCCGCTTGGCACGGTCGAAAGGACACTGCCGCCCCTGTAGGAGCAGGCTTGCCAGCGAAAGCGGTGTGTCAGCAATTTAGATGTCGGCTGACACCACGTCTTCGCGGGCAAGCCAGCTCCCACAAGGGGCAAGCGCTACCGGCAGAAATCATCAGGCATAAAAAACGGGAGCCCCTGAGGACTCCCGTTTTCCATACACCAATAAAATCATTTCGCCTGGTAAATAATCCCCGGGCTGCACTGGACCATCTGGTAATGATCCGGCAATCCGTTCAACGCTTCGGAAGCACCGAGGAACAGATAACCGCCCGGCTTCAAAGTGCTGTGAATGCGCAACAGGATGTCCTTCTTCACCTCGGCGGAGAAGTAGATCAGCACGTTGCGACAGAACACGATGTCGAACTTGCCAAGGCTCGCGTAGCTGTCCAGCAGGTTGAAGGAACGAAACTCTACGCGGCTCTTGATCGGCGCCTTGATAGCCCAGCGTCCCGGCCCCTTGGGATCGAAATAACGCTGCAGCCGCTCCGGTGACAGGCCGCGACCGATGGCCAGGCTGTCGTACTCGCCTGTCTTGCAATTGTTCAGCATGGTGCCCGACAGGTCGGTGGCCACAATCTGCACGCCCATTCTCAACTGCCCGGGATTGAACCGCTCGAACTCATCGATGGACATCGACAGCGAATACGGTTCCTGACCCGACGAGCATGCCGCCGACCAGATCCGCAGACGCTGGCCGGGACTGGCCTTGATCGCTTCGGGCAGCACCTTGTTCTTCAAGACTTCAAACGGATAGGTATCACGAAACCACAGGGTTTCGTTGGTCGTCATCGCATCCACGACCATTTCGCGCAACCCGCTGCGCGGTTGGGTCTGAATGCGCTGGACCAGCTCACCCAGGGACTTGATGCCCTGCTGCTCCATCAGTTTGTTGAGACGGCTGGAGACCAGGTACTGCTTGTTTTCACCGAGCAAAATGCCACAGGCTTTTTCCAGGAACACCCGGAACTGTTCGAAATCCAAATTACCCGTAGACAATGCTGCCGCCTCTAAAATCGTGTTGACTGCCGGGGGCCGAACGCCCCTAGCTGATGTCTGCTGCCTTGATCCGGTCGACTACCCGGGATGCCAGGTCATCAGGGCGGAATTTGGCCAGGAAGTCATCGGCACCGACTTTCCTGACCATCGCCTGATTGAACACACCTGACAACGAAGTATGCAGGATGATATGAAGCTTTTGCATGCGCGGGTCGTTGCGGATCTCAGCCGTCAGGGTATATCCGTCCATTTCCGGCATCTCGATGTCGGAAATCATCATCAGGAACTCCTCCTCCGGCCGCTTGCCCTCGTCGACCAGTTTGCGCAGGTAATCCAGCGCTTGCCGGCCGTCGTTCAACGCCACCACCTCGACACCGACCGTTTGCAGGCAACGGGTCACCTGCTTGCGCGCCACCGACGAGTCATCGACCGTCAGCACACGCAAGGAAAGCGCCTTGTGCTGGGTCTCGACATCGATCACACCGGCGGAAATCGCTTCCGGCGTCGGCGCCACTTCCGCCAGCACCTTCTCGACGTCGATGATCTCGACCAGTTGGTTATCAACCCGAGTCACCGCCGTCAGGTAGTGATCGCGCCCCGTGCCCTTGGGTGGCGGATGAATCTCCTCCCAGTTCATGTTGACGATGCGTTCCACCGAGCGCACCAGGAATCCCTGGGTCTTGGTGTTGTATTCCGTGATGATCACGAAGGGATTGCCCTTGTCCTTCAAGCCACCGGAACCGGTCGCCATCGCCAGGTCAAGGATCGGAATCGTTGCCCCCCGAATATTCGCCACGCCACACACGACAGGACTGGACTTGGGCATCAACGTCAGCTTGGGGCATTGCAACACCTCTCGCACCTTGAACACGTTGATCCCATACAGCTGCTGGCCGTCGAGACGGAACAACAGCAACTCAAGGCGATTCTGCCCCACCAGTTGCGTGCGCTGGTTTACCGAATCCATTACACCAGCCATGCCTGACTCCTACGCCAACGCTAAGTGTTGTTGCGACGCGCCTCCATCACTAAACGGCACGGCGCTTGCTTTTTATCTTGTCATGAACACAGAACCGACATTTTTCCGCCGTCTGACCACCCCATGCCGCCAATGGCTCGGGGTGCTGTCGGCCGTTTGCCTGTTCAACGCTGGCAGCCCTGCCCTTGCTGACGCGGTTACCTTGCCTGACATGCTTATCGGCGTCACCCAGGGCTTTCTTGAATTCACCGTAGAGGACTATCTGGCGACCAGTCAAACCTCAGGTCGCTACGAGATCCAGGTGAATCCACTCGATCCGCGCCTGCGCATGCCGATGTGTGACAAGGAATTGACAGCCACCCTGGAGAGTCCGGCCAAGCCTTTGGGCCGCGTAACGGTCAAGGTTCGCTGCGAGGGAACATCCCCCTGGACCGTCTTCGTGCCCGCTCAAGTACGCCTGTTTCGCGAGGTTGTCACCACCACCCGGCCCCTGCGTCGCGCCGGCATTGTCGAACCGCAAGACGTCATGCTGCGTGAGCGCGATATCAGCCTGCTCAACCAGGGTTACCTGACATCCGTGGACCAGGCCGTGGGCCAGCGACTTACCCGACCAATGGTCAATGATCAGGTCATCAGCCTGGTGCACATCGAACAGGCGGAAGTCATACGCAAGGGCGACCAGGTGGTGATTACCGCCCGCAGTGGTACGCTCAGCGTGCGAATGCCCGGCGAGGCATTGGCAGGGGGTGGCCTGAGCGAACAGATTCGAGTCAAGAACCTCAATTCCAAACGGGTCATCAAGGCTCAGGTCATTGCGCCGGGCCAGGTGGAAGTGTCCATGTAGGGCTCAACGGGAGTGAAGAAGTGGCGCCGACCTCGGCGGTTCCCTAAACTGTGAGCCAGGCAAGGCAAGCGCTGGCGCGCGCACGCTCATTTGATAAATGAGCCTAAAGTTTTTCAGGGAATGGCCGAAAACATGGCAAGCGTCCAAATTCCCCAGAGGTTTTTACCATGGTCATCGATTTCAGCCGATTGAACAGCTCCCCGTCGCTCACGGGCAGTACACGTACCAGCGCCGCCAGGGAAACTGCCGAAACCGGCAAGCCTGCCGAGCCTGCTATCCCGGCCGAACAGGCCAGTACCGTCAAAAGCGGAGAGTCGGTACACCTGAGCAATGAGGCGCAACAGTTGCAGAAGATCACCGATACGCTGCGCGATCAGCCTGTCGTCGACAAGTCCCGAGTGGCCGAGTTGAAAGCAGCCATCGCCGATGGCAGCTATAAAGTCGACAGCAACCGTGTAGCCAGCAAACTGCTCAACTTCGAAGCCCAGCGCTAGGCCTCGGCCCGCGCTGGCTTTTGGACGCTTAAACCCAAGGCCAGCCATGCACGATACTAATTTACTGCAACTGATCACCGACGACCTTGCTCCAGCGCAACGTTTGCTGGAGTTACTGCGCACCGAATCCCTCGCCTTGCATGGCCGTGACATGCAGTTGCTGGAAGAGATTCTGGCGCAGAAGCAGGCAATGATCATCGAGCTCGAGCAGCATGGCCGTAAGCGCACCGAGATTCTCACCCGCCTGAACCTGCCAGCCAACCGCAGCGGGCTGGAGCAGCTGGCCAGTCAATCGAGCGTCGGCGATGCATTGCTGGCGCAAAGCGATGTGCTGACCGACCTTCTGGCCCAATGCCACGCCGCCAACGCCAAAAATGGACAATCGATCCTGGTACAGCAGGCCGCCACGGCCACCCAGCTGAGAATCCTTAACGGCGGTGAACACCCCGCGCTCTATGACGCCAGCGGATCATTCTCCAGGCTTGTGAAACCACGCCCGCTCAGTCAGGCTTGAGCCTGGCGATAAGCACACTCTATCAAGACGCGAAACATGCTGGCAAAATGCCGCTAGCCGTAGTCAAAATTTGTCTGGAGATTGATTAACCGTGTCCAATGCCTTAAACGCGGAAGATGCGCCGCAGCCACCCAAGGTGCTCAGCACCCCCCTGGAAATCTCCGGCAATTTGCGCCAGCTCCTAGACAGCCATGACCCGCTGATCATCACGTTCCACGAGCGCAGCCAGCGCTTCCAGAGTTATCTGGTGGACCTGGATCGTGAACGCAACATGATTGCCCTGGACGAAATGATTCCCCGCGATGGCGAACGTTTCCTGCTGGCCGGCGAACCCTATAAGGTCGAAGGTTTTCATGAAGGTGTGCGCATCGCGTGGGAAAGCAATGGCCAGCTGAGCATCGACGAATCCAATGGCAGCCGTTGCTACCGTGGCACCCTGCCCGATGAGGTCGTCTATCACCAGCGGCGCAATGCATTCCGTGCTGCCTTGAAACTGGCGCAACTGGTCAACGTTAATCTGGACGGTGAAAAGCTCAAGGCATCGATCAGCGGCAAGCTGCTGGACATTTCCGCCACCGGCTGCAAGTTGCGCTTCGAGGGCGACATCACCGGCAGCCTGCAGTTGGGTCAGGTCTACGACCGTTTCAACGCCGACTTGCCCTTCGGCAAAATGACGGCGCCGGTCGAACTGCGCTACCTGCACTTCGAAGAAAAGATCTCCACCACTTTCGCCGGCGTGCGCTTCCACAACATGAGCGGGCTGGTGCAGCGTCAGGTCGAGCGGTTCGTCTACCAGCTGCAACGCGAAGCGCGGCGCTTCGATAAAGACGACTTCTGAGACAACGTCTCCAGCAAAAAAAAAACGGGCAGCTCCTTGTGGTGACTGCCCGTTTTTTTTACCTGAATTATTATGGCCTGGCTTCGGTAAAACTCTGCTCCCTGCCTGAATCCGGTTCCTGAGGCGGTTGATCCGTTTCCGGCTCAGACTCCGGTTGCGCACTCGGCTCGGGAGAAACCGGATTCTGCATCTGGTCCTGTACCACCTGCTCATCCACCCGCGGATCGAGGGCCGCCACCAGAGGCGAACTCGACATACTGTCCGGCATGGCGACGTGATGCAGCGGAGCGTCGTCCACCTGGTGCAGGTTGGTCACCGCTTTCGGACGAATTCGCCACACCAGCACCAACGCAAAGAAACTGAAGAATGCATAGAGCATCTGGCTGCCGAACAACTTCATCAACACACCCGCCACCAGCGGCCCGATGCTGGCACCCACGCCGTAGGTCACCAGCAACATTGCCGTCAACGATACCCGCCGATCGCCCTCGACATGGTCATTGGAGAAAGCCACTGCCAACGGATACAGGCAGAACTGGACCAACGAGCAAAGGAACCCGGCGACGAAAAGAACCTCCAGCGGCACCTGCTCCATGATCGCCAGGGGCAAGGCGGCCAACGCCAGGCTGAATGCAAAGCAGCGGATCAACAGCGCCCGGTCATAGCGATCGGATAACCATCCCAATGGCCACTGCACCAGCAGCCCGGCAAAAATGCAGCTACCCATGAACAGGCCGACCTGCTCCGTGGACAATCCTTGCTGAGAGGCGTACAGCGGCGCCAGGCCGTAGAAGGAACCGACAATCAACCCAGCCCCCAGGACGGTACTCAATGACTGCGGCACGCGTTTCAAAAAGAACCGCGGCTCCATGGGCGCGGGATGCAAAGGCGCCGGGTGAATCCGTCGGGTCAGGGCCACCGGCACCAGGCACAGGGTGAAACAGAGCGCCACCAGCATCAGCAGTTCCAGGCCCAGGCCCGGGTGCATGACCAGGATCAACTGGCCCAGCACCAACCCCAAGTAGGAGGCGATCATGTAGCCGCTGAACACCAGCCCGCGCTGCTTGGCTTCGGCCTGCTCGTTGAGCCAACTCTCGATGACCATGTACTGGCACATCATGCCAAGACCGACGATCACCCGCAGGAACAACCAGGCAGGCAACCAGTTCACCAGGCCATGGCCCAGTACCGCCGCGCCGACGATCCCGGCACAGGCCGAGTACGCTCGTATATGTCCGACCCGGGCAATCAACCGATGGCCGATCTTGCCACCCAGTACCAGGCCGAAATAGTTGGCCGCCATCAACGCACCGACCCACAGGCTGTCGACATGATCGGCAGCCAGGCGCAACGCCAGGTAAGTACTCAACAGGCCCGAGCCGATCAACATCATCAGCGAAGCGAAATAAAGCGCTCGAAAGGACTTCCAGATTTGGCGCAACGAGCGGCTCCTTGCAGTGAGTGACGGGCTATTCAAACGATAGCCCGGTGTCGACATTTCGTCAGGCCTGGGCAGCCAGGACGCGCCGCTCCCAGGGAGTGATTTCATCTTGGAAA
The DNA here is from genome assembly GCF_028823535.1 of Pseudomonas serbica. Lineage (GTDB taxonomy): Bacteria > Pseudomonadota > Gammaproteobacteria > Pseudomonadales > Pseudomonadaceae > Aquipseudomonas > Aquipseudomonas serbica. The sequence continues at coordinate 84,969 of NZ_JAQIYM010000021.1, forward strand.
CTGGTCAATTCCATGGTCTTCGAAGCGATGTAGCCTTCGATGAACTCCTTGCCGAACAGTTCCATTGCCAACTGGCTACGTTTCAGACGCTCCAGTGCTGCATGCAAGGTACAGGGTAATGAAAGTTTATCCGGCACCTGGAACTCACCCTGGATCGGCTCATCGGGTTGCAGTTGGTGTTCGATGCCATACAACCCGGACGCCAGACTCGCCGCAATCGCCAGATACGGATTGGCGTCAGCCCCCGGCAGGCGGTTCTCGACCCGACGAGCAACCGGCGAACTGGCGGGAATGCGCAAGCCGGCCGACCGGTTGTCATGGGACCAGCAGGCATTATTCGGCGATGCAAAGGGATGGCACAAGCGCTGATACGAATTCACGTTCGGCGCAAACAGCGCGGTGAAATCCGCCATGGCCGCTTGCTGACCACCGATAAAATGACGGAACGTCGCGCTCGGCTGACCGGTTTCGTCGCTGAAGACATTCCGCCCCGTATCAATCTCGACGATGCTCTGGTGAATATGCATCGAACTGCCTGGCGTGTGCGCCAATGGCTTGGCCATGCAAACCACGATCAGGCCGTGCTTGAGTGCGACTTCCTTGAGCATATGCTTGAACAGCAATGTCTGGTCGGCCAGCAGCAAGGGATCGCCGTGCAGCAGGTTGATTTCGAACTGACTGACGCCCATCTCGTGCATGAAGGTGTCGCGAGGCAGGCCTAGCGCCACCATGCATTCATAGACCTCGCGGAAGAACGGCCGCAGACCATTGTTGGAACTGACACTGAATGCCGAATGCCCCTCCTCGCGACGACCGTCCAGGCCCGTCGGGGGCTGGAAGGGCTGGGTCGAATCGGTATTGGGAGCGAAGACAAAAAACTCAAGCTCGGTGGCCACCACCGGTGCCAGGCCAATGGCTGCGTAACGCGCGATGACTGCCTTGAGCTGGCCTCGGGTCGACAGATTGGAGCTTTCGCCCGTCAACTCGTACGCATCACAGATGGCCAATGCCCGAGGGTGATTGCTCCAGGGCAGGCGGTGGATCTGCGCAGGATCAGGCACCAGCGCGAGGTCGCCGTCATCGCTACCGTAAAAACGCGCCGGCGGATATCCGCCCATGATGCATTGCAGCATCACACCCCGTGCCAACTGCAGACGACGTCCTTCCAGGAAGCCCTCGGCCGTCATTACTTTGCCCCGTGGTACGCCATTCAAGTCCGGCGTGACGCATTCGATCTCATCAATGCCGGTCAATCGCTGCGCGAGTGAGCCCAGGTCATCGGTTGTCATGACGCAATCCTTGTTTATACGAGCCGCGAGCGGCAACTCGTACAAAATAGGCTCCGCGTGTTCGGAATATCAAGCACGATGCTCAAAAATGTAGCAGGCACCTGGATCAAGGAAGATAGAGCCTGAAGACACCGCCGCCGAGAGGGCCGCCATTGCTGATTTCCGTACGTCCGCCTACGCCGTTACGTTGATGCAGCGCGGCAATCCGGTCGGCAAAGTACAGACCCAGGCCGGTGCTGCCAGTGCTGTGGTTGATACCCTGCACGTACTCCGCCTGGCGCTCGATCATCTGTGGGGGATAACCGTCACCATCGTCGTTGATGGTCAGGACCAGTTGCCCGGCTTCGTCGCTGGCGCTGATCAACACCGCCTGCCGGGCATGACGAATTGCGTTGTTGATGCTGTTGGCCAGTACCGAAGCGATCAGCTCGCGGTCGAAGAAACCCAGAGGACTCAGGGGATCGACTTCAAACGTGGCGGCAATACCGCGGCTGGCAAACACGTCCTGATGGCAAGCCAGTTGCGCTTCTATGAAGTCATCCAGTTCGTGGTAGGCCGGCTGCAGGGGCATCTGGTTAACCCCCAGTTTGTACAGGCCGAGCAACTGCACCAGCATGCCGTTGAGGTGTGCGAACTCGAACTCGATCACACCTTGCTCGGGGGTAAGGCGCGCTGACGCCGGCAAGCTCGCCAGGCACTGACTATGGGCTTGCATCAGCATGGCCAGCGAGTTCTTCATGTCGTGTACGGTGGAAGCAATCACCGTCGAGAAATCCAGTGCCTGTTGGTGGTCATTCATTCGCCAAATGCCTTGTTCTTGAGCTTTTTATAACGCGCAAAACGCGAGTCAGTGTCCGGCATCAAGCCGACCATTTTCAGGCAGGCCCGACATTCCACCATTTCCGCGGAAGGAACATTGGTGTCGGTGCCATGCAACAACGCTTGTGCAAGGTTCAGCGCGATGCTGATGTTCTTGGGCTGCAGTGCCAGGGCTTTGCGAAATATTCCCCGGGCCTGCACCAGGTCACCGGTCTTGTACACGCGCACGCCCTGGCGATTGAGATCGGCCGCCACGTTACCGGAGTTGAGGATGTTCGGATCGTCGGTCAACTTGGCGATGCCCTTCATCACGGCGGGATCGTCGCCGTAGATTTCCGCACAGTTTTTCAACATCGAAGCGCCCGCATTGGCCTGACCCAGCATCTGCAATTGCTTGGCGACCAACAGCGCCGCTTCGGCGCTCATGAACTGCTCCATGCCATCTAGCCGCAAGATCGCTTGCTCGGTCAGTTTTTCCGCGGTTTCGGCATCGTTGATCAACAGGCTGGTCGCCTTCATCAATCGCGCCCTGATTTGCAGACCGGGATCAGAGGGGTTGTCCTTGGCCACCGCACTCAGGGTCGTGTTGATTTCAAGACGAGTGCGGGTATCCAGGCCTTTTTCACTGCCCTTGCTGATCAAGGCGTGAGCCAGTCCGAGGTTGCTTTCCGCATCCTTGAAACGTGACTGGGCACCCTGGGCAACCGCCTGGCGGTAAGCTTTGGATGCGGTGTCAAAATCTTCATTGACCATGGCCAGTTTGCCCAGCTGTGCTTGTCTGCGCACAGCCAGTGGCGACAAGCGAATCGCCTCTTCCAGGACGCGTTGGGCGGCCCTGGTATCCCCTTCAGCAACCAGCACCTGCGCCATGCCATCGTAGAGCGCCGGCATCATCGGGAACACCTTCAGCGCTTTTTCGTAGAGGGCTTTTGCCTGGTTGACCTGGCCGCGCTTGAACAGCAACTTGCCCAGCCCGGCAAACGCCCACGGCAAGGGTCGGTCAGCAATGATGCCGTCGTAAAGACGCTCCAGGACCTCATTCTGATTGAGGTCGCGCAGGGCGTCGGCGCGGTAGCGCAAGCACAATGGCGAATAGCGGATGTCCTGTTTGCACAAGGCGATGCAGGCATTGAGCACTTCAACCGGCTTGCCACGGTCGAGGGCCTGCAGTATCGGCTTGAGCAACGTCTTGCGCTGCACCAGTCGCTCCAGGCGTTGGGCCAGGCCGGAGCGGTTGAAGGGTTTGGTCAGGTAAGCATCAGGTTCGTGTTCCAGGGCGCTGAGCACCATGGCCTGGCTGGTTTCAGCAGTGACCATCACGAATACACTTTCATGACTGATCAGCTTGTCGATCATCAGGTCTTCAAGCACCTGCTGACCGTTCTTCTTGCCATCGCCCAGGTGAAAGTCCTGCAGGATGAAATCGTAGGATTTCTGCGAACACATCTTCAGTGCCTGTTCGCCAGTGTCGGCCGTGTCCACATCCTTGACTCCCAACTCCCGCAGCATGGACCTGACCGAACTGCGGAAATCCGAGAAATCATCGACGATCAGAAAACTCTTTTGGTGATACGACAGCATCGAAGATTTCCAGGCAATTTAAGAAGAAGAACCTAAAGGCGAACGCACGGACAAGATCAGCTTCACTGCCCTTTACGGCGCGCAGATGATAGCGGTTAGCCATCAGCCAGCAAGGGATTTCTCTTGAAACCGTGATGAGCATCGCTGCGACCCTATGGGTTATCGGCCAGCAGTAGCGTTCTCTTGAAGCGAGGGGAGTTGAATTGAGCGTTTTGGCTGCGAAAAAGTCTTGATGCACACGCAGCTGGCGAGGGTGTTGCGATGGTTTGCTGGGGCCACAAACACAAAACCCCTACCTGCATGCGCAGATAGGGGTTT
>NZ_JAQIYM010000022.1 GCF_028823535.1 Pseudomonas serbica
CCCACATGGATTAGAGCCTGGCTTTCACCGCCGGTAACGCATCCTTGCCATCCACGGTCTTCACGCCATCGAGCCATTTGTCGAGCACGGCCGGGTTGGCCTTGATCCACGCCTTGGCCGCATCGGCATTGCTGACTTTCTTGTTCACCACCTCCGCCATGATGCTGTTCTCCATCTCCTGGGTGAAGCTCAAATTGGTGAGCAGCTTGCCCACGTTCGGGCAGGCCTGTGCATAACCTTTGCGGGTCAGGGTGTGCACGCTGCCGGTGTCGCCGAAATATTTTTCGCCGCCCTTCAGATAATGCATTTTCAGCTGCACATTCATCGGATGCGGCGTCCAGCCGAGGAAGGTCACGAACTTCTGTTTCTTCACCGCTCGGGACACTTCCGCCAGCATGGCTTGCTCGCTGGATTCGACCAGTTTCCACTGGCCCATGTCGAAGTCATTTTTCTTGATGATCTCTTGCAGCGAAATGTTGGCCGGGGCGCCTGAGCCGATGCCATAGATCTTGCGGTCGAACTTGTCGGCGTATTTGTTCAGGTCGGCAAAGTTACGCACACCGGCGTCCCAGACGTAGTCCGGTACAGCGAGGGTGAACTCGGTGCCGTCGAGGTTTTTCGCCAGTTGCGTGACGTCTCCGGTGGCGACGAACTTGTCGTAGAAGCCCTGCTGCGCCGGCATCCAGTTACCGAGGAAGACGTCCACCTGGCCGTCCTTGAGCCCACCAAAGGTGATCGGCACCGCGAGGGTATCGACCTTGGCCTTGTAGCCCATGCCATCCAGCAGAAATCCGGTGATGGCGTTGGTCGCGGCGATGTCGCTCCAACCCGGGTCGGCCATTTTCACCGTCTCGCAACTCTGATCGGCGTACACCGATGCACTGCCCAGGGCCAGGAGCCCGACCGTCAGTACTGTGGATAACCTTTGCATGGACTTCCCCTTAACATTATTGGTTTTGGCAGGGTTGTGGATAACGTGCTTTACGTTCCAGATCGTCGAGGTCGATGTGGTTGCGCATATATTGCTGACTGGCGTCCACCAGAGGCTGGTGATCCCAGCTCTTCAGCTTGCCGATGGTCAGGGCATCGGCGACGAAACGCCGACGCCGCTGGCTGGCGAGCACCTGTTGATGGATCGCCGGGATGTCCCATTTGGCACGCGCTTCGGCGAGAAAATCTTCGAACAGCTGTTGATGTTGCGGCGACTGGCTGAGCTCTTCCAGTTCCCGCGGGTCATTCTGTACATCGAAGAGTAGGCAAGGGTCGTCTTCGCTGTAGACGAATTTGTAGGCGCCACGGCGAATCATCATCAGCGGGCTGATGGTGCCTTCGGCCATGTACTCGCCGAACACTTCGTCATGTCCGCCCTGCCCTTGCAGATGGGGCACCAGCGAACGGCCATCGAGCGGCAAGCCCGGTTCGAGGGAGCCGCCGGCCAGTTCGACAAAGGTTGGCAAAAGATCCGCAGTGGAGACCGACGCGCTGACCCGTGCGGCGCCGAATTGCCCGGGAGCACTGATCAGCAGGGGCACTCGAGCGGCCATTTCATACCAGTGCATTTTGTACCAAAGGCCACGCTCGCCGAGCATGTCGCCGTGGTCCCCGGAGAATACGATGATGGTGTCATCGATCAGCCCGGTATCATCAAGGGTTTGCAGGAGTTTGCCGACGTTGCTGTCGATATAGCTGCATGCACCGAAGTAGGCACGGCGCGCGTCGCGGATTTTATCCACAGGCAGCGGCTTGTCCCACAGGTCATAGACCTTGAGCAAGCGCTGGGCATGCGGGTCGAGTCCTGCTTGATCCGGAGTGACAGGCAGCGGGATGTCGGCGTCGTCGTACAGATCCCAGAATGCCTTGGGAATGGTGTACGGGTCGTGGGGGTGCGTCATCGAGACGGTCAGGCAAAACGGCTGGTCGCCGTCCTCGCGGATGTGGTCGAACAGGTACTGCTGGGCCTTGAACACCACCTCTTCGTCGAAATCCAGTTGATTAGTGCGCACGCAGGGGCCTGCCTGCAGCACAGAGGACATGTTGTGGTACCACGTCGGACGCACGTCCGGTTCATCCCAGTTCACCGCCCAGCCATAGTCGGCCGGGTAGATATCGCTGGTCAGGCGTTCTTCATAGCCGTGCAACTGGTCCGGACCGCAAAAATGCATCTTGCCCGACAGCGCGGTGCGATAGCCCAGGCGGCGCAGGTAGTGGGCATAGGTCGGCACATCGGCGGGGAAATCGGCCGCGTTGTCATAAGCGCCGATCTTGCTCGGCAGCTGGCCGCTGACCAGGGTAAAGCGTGAGGGCGCGCACAGCGGGCTGTTGCAGTAAGCGCTGTCGAATACCACACCCCCGGCGGCCAGACGGCTCAGATTAGGCAGCTTGATGGGCGAAGGACCGTAGATCGGCAACATTGGCGCGGCCATTTGATCGGCCATGATGAAAAGAATGTTCTTGCGCTTCATGTGTTCGCGGCATTCCATAGTGGATGTTTATGCGAGAGTGCTGGGACCGAGGATGTAACCCCCGCACTTTGTGGTAAAGCCCATGGCCGGCAATGACTAGGATAAGCACAGCTTATGTATGACGCGCTTGGTGACCTTTCTCTGGATTTGCTCCGTACTTTCGAATCGGCGGCACGCCAGCGCAGCTTCACGGCGGCGGCAGTCGAGCTGGGCACCACACAGCCGGCAATCAGCCAACAGATCAAGCGCCTGGAGGAGCAACTGGCGACTCGACTATTCGATCGCATCTATCGCGGCATCGAACTGACCGAGGCCGGGGCCATCCTTTTCGAACAGGTTCAGCTGGGTTTGCAGAATATCGACGCAGGGTTGAGCGCGATCAGCGCACAGCATCAGCATGAAGTGCTGCAGGTCGCGACGGATTTCGCCTTCGCGGCCTATTGGCTGATGCCCCGGTTGCATCGATTTCATGCGGCCAATCCACAGGTTGACGTCAGCCTGGTGACCAGCGAGCGCAGTCACAACATGCTGCGCAGCGATATCGATGTAGCGGTGCTGTTCGGCGATGGCCGCTTCAAGCAGGGCGAGAGTCATTGGCTGTTCAGCGAGGAAGTGTTCCCCGTGTGCAGCCCGCAGCTGTTGAATGATCGTGCCCTGCCCTTGCCTGCCAGGTCGTTGCTGGAATTTCCACTCCTGCACCTGAGGAGCGAAAACAGCAGTCACTGGTTTGACTGGAGCGGTGTCTTTCGCGAGCTGGGAATCACCTCGCCTCCCGCGCCGGGCCAATTGCGTTTCGATAATTACACCTTGCTGATCCAGGCCGCCATTGGCGGTCAGGGCGTGGCCATTGGCTGGCGGCACCTTGTGGATAACTTGCTGGCCCAAGGCTTGTTGAGCCGGCCGATTGCCGAAACGGTGATTTCCAGGCTGGGCTATTACGTAGTTTTGCCACAGCGCAAACGGCGTGGCGCCCTGATCCAGCAGTTTGTCGACTGGTTGATGGCCGAGCAGGCCAGCAGTGCGCAATCGTTGAGCGGGATGGCACTGCCCTCCATTGCGGTTTAGCTGTCGGTCGCGATGAAATTGACGTGCTCGCCGATATGCAGGTTTAGCTGCAGCTCATCGGCGATCCCCACCGCTGTACGGGCCAGGCGTGCAAGCGGCTCCGCTAGCCCCGGTTCAAGGCTGCTGCTGACTTGGCTGAAGTGCTCAATGGTCAGCCCCGGCACCCCGCGCGGCGCGTTCACCAGTGTCCAGTGCAAGGCACTGCTTTGCAGCGCTTCGCGGATTTCCTCGGCGGCGTGCAGCTGCAACTCGTCCTCGAACTCCGGTTCGTCCAGAATCTCGAAATCACCTACCAGAAATAGCCGCGCAATGCCCGCCGCCTGCATGCCATCGATCAGCGCGTCCACCGCCAGCACCTGCTCGACCGGGCCGGGCACAATGGTTTTTTCCACATGTTCACTGTTGAATGGCAACCCCGGGGCGTCTAATAAACAGATGACCGCCGAACTGCCGGCCACACTTTGTTTGACCCGTTGCGCGTCGAACAGGTCGCCGGTCTTGGTGCGCAAACCCGGACGTGGCGCCAGCGCCGTCAGGTCATCGAGTATGGCGATCACTTCATGCTGGCGCCGCAGCATTTCAGCCATCAGCGCACTGCCCAGGCTACTCATGGCACCATAAAGCACCACTTTCACTACTGGGGTTTCGGCATTTTTCATGGCTGGCTCCGTTGCTTTCGGGGTTATATGGCGTGTGACCTGCGGGCAACGGTGAGGGTTCGACTCGGTTTCAGGGGGGATTCAGATGCAACGGATCAAGGGCTATCACGCCCATGTGTATTTCGACGCCAGCACCATCGACCAGGCGCGCGCCCTGTGTGAGCAAGCCGCACAATTGTTCCCATTGAAGATGGGCCGCGTACATGAGCGCCCGGTCGGCCCGCATCCGGACTGGAGCTGCCAACTGGCGTTCGACCCCGAGCTGATCGGCGATGTGCTGCCGTGGCTGGCGCTCAACCGCAAGGGGCTGGTGGTATTCCTGCACCCGGATACCGGCAACGATTTGTTGGACCACAGCGAGCACGCGATCTGGATGGGCGCGATCCGGCCGCTGGACTTGTCTATTTTCTGATCGGTCGCCAGTAAATCGACCACTTCAAACCCGTCCGACGACCGGTTGTGCTTCCGGTCATCGCTTTCATCGGCGAAAGCTGGCTGAAAGCTTCCCCGATTAGGATCGCCCTCACTGCCGGCAACAGACCGGTTGGCTACAGCGAGTGTTCGACTGCTCGCACGGCCCATTTAACAACAACAATGGTGATCCTGATGTCCTCTTCTATCCGCCGCTTCGCTGCAACTCCGCCCGTACGCCTCGTGCTTCCCGTTCTGCGCTGATCCCGTCCGATCCGCCCATTCCCTAGCCGCGCTACGCCTGGAGTATTCCCATGCTGACTTTCCTTGGCTTCGCCATGGTCATCACGTTCATGTTCCTGATCATGACCAAGCGCCTGTCCGCGTTGATCGCCCTGATCATCATCCCGATCGTTTTCGCCCTGTTCGGCGGTTTCGGCCCGAAAATCGGCCCGATGATGCTCGAAGGCATTACCAAGCTCGCGCCAACCGGCGTGATGCTGATGTTCGCGATCCTGTATTTCGCCCTGATGATCGACTCCGGCCTGTTCGACCCGGCCGTGCGCAAGATCCTCAAGATGGTCAAGGGCGACCCGTTGAAAGTGTCGGTCGGTACTGCGGTACTGGCGCTCGTCGTGTCCCTGGATGGTGACGGCGCGACCACCTACATGATCTGCGTGGCCGCCATGCTGCCGCTCTACAGCCGCATCGGCATGAGCCCGCGGATCATGGCCGGCTTGATCATCCTCGCCGGTGGCGTGATGAACATGACCCCCTGGGGTGGCCCGACCGCCCGTGCCGCCAGTGCGCTGCACGTGGACCCGTCGGCCATCTTCGTGCCGATGGTGCCAGCGATGGCGGCCGGTGTGCTGGCCATCCTCGCCATTGCCTACTTCTACGGCAAACGTGAACGTGCGCGCCTGGGTGAATTGCACCTGGTGGGCGATGAGATCGACCACAGCGAGATCACCGTCTCGCAATTTCCGGATGCCCGCCGTCCGAAACTGATCTGGTTCAACGGGGCCCTGACCCTGGCCCTGATGTGCACCCTGATCGCCGGCCTGTTGCCGCTGCCGGTGCTGTTCATGGTGGCGTTCAGTATCGCCATGATCGTCAACTACCCTTGCCTGCAACAGCAGAAGGATCGCGTCGCGGCCCACGCCGGTAGCGTGCTGGCGGTGGTCGGGCTAATCTTTGCCGCTGGCATTTTCACCGGTATCCTGTCGGGCACCGGCATGGTCGATGCCATGTCCAAGAGCCTGCTGTCGGTGATTCCGGATTTCCTCGGCCCGTACCTGGCGGTGATCACGGCGTTGGTGAGCATGCCGTTCACCTTCTTCATGTCCAATGATGCGTTTTATTATGGCGTGTTGCCGGTACTGGCCGAAGCCGCCAGCCATTACGGGATTACTGCAGTGGAAATGGCACGTGCCTCGATCGTCGGTCAGCCCGTCCACTTGTTGAGCCCGCTGGTACCATCGACTTACCTGTTGGTGGCCCTGGCCGGTATCGACTTTGGTGATCACCAGCGCTTCACCCTGAAGTGGGCAGTGCTGGTGTGCATGTGCATACTGGTTGCCGCATTGCTGATGGGGATTTTTCCGCTGTTCAGCACTCTATAAGCCCAAGACTCACCATTTCGGGTCCAGGCTTCGCGGTTTGAAGTCGGGGCCCTTTTTGGTTTAACAATCGCTCAAAGGAATACACATGGAATGGCTGACCAACCCTGAAATCTGGGTTGCCTTCTTTACCCTGACCGCCCTGGAAATCGTCCTGGGTATCGATAACATCATCATGATTTCGATCCTGGTCAGCCGCATGCCCAAGCACATGCAACAGCGCACCCGGATTTTCGGCCTGGCGCTGGCCATGGTCACGCGGATCCTGTTGCTGCTGTCGATCACCTGGGTCATGCGCCTTACCGCCGACCTGTTCGAAGTGTTCGGCCAGGGTATCTCCGGGCGTGACCTGATCCTGTTCTTTGGTGGCCTGTTCCTGCTGTGGAAGAGCTCGCAAGAGATGTACCACGCGCTGGAAGGTGAAGACGAAAGCGACGACGAGCCAAACCTCAAGGGCGGCAACTTCCTGTACACCATCATCCAGATCGCGATCATCGACATCGTATTCTCCCTGGACTCGGTGATCACCGCGGTCGGCATGGTGTCCCACGTACCGGTCATGGTTGCGGCAATCGTCGTGGCAGTACTGGTGATGATGCTGGCTTCGGGCACCATCAGCGCGTTCATCGACAAGCACCCTTCGCTGAAGATGCTGGCGCTGTCGTTCCTGCTGATCGTCGGCATGGTGCTGATTGCCGAATCCCTGGACGTACACGTGCCAAAAGGCTACGTCTACTTCGCCATGGCGTTCTCGCTGGCGGTGGAAGCGATCAACATCAAGATGCGCACCGCGATTGCGAGAAAGAAGAAGCAGCAGGACCCAGTGAAACTGCGCAAGGACATTCCGGGGCAGTAACCCCGTAAGCGGTATGTACGCAAAACCTGTGGGAGCGGGCTTGCTCGCGAAGATGGAGTGTCAGTCGACATCATTGTTGCCTGATACACCGCTTTCGCGAGCAGGCCCGCTCCCACATTGGTTTCATGACGGTTTTGTTTCAATCAGCACTTTAGCTATGCGATGCTGGCGCCCAGACCGTTAGCCAACTACAGCTTAAGTACAGAACGTAGAACGTCGCGCGGCACCGCTAACTTGCCCCTCTGGGGCGCTACCACCACAGGGGGCCTGCATGCTCACCCTGCTCAATTTGCTCTCAGCCGTGGCCTTGCTGATCTGGGGCACGCACATCGTCCGAACCGGCATCCTGCGGGTGTACGGCTCCAACCTGCGCCATGTCATTGGCCAGAACATGTCCAAACGCTGGCTGGCGTTCATCGCGGGGATCGTCGTAACCGCAATGGTCCAGAGCAGTAACGCCACGGCCATGCTGGTCACGTCGTTTGTCGGCCAGGGCCTGATGGCGCTAACGCCTGCCCTGGCAACCATGCTCGGGGCCGATGTCGGCACGGCCTTGATGGCACGGGTGCTGACCTTCGACCTGTCATGGCTCTCGCCATTGCTGATTTTTCTCGGGGTGATTTTCTTCCTGTCGCGCAAACAGACGCGGCTCGGGCAAATGGGCCGCGTCAGCATCGGCCTGGGCTTGATCATCCTGGCGTTGCAACTGATCGTCGAGGCGGCCGCGCCGATCACCCACGCCCAGGGGGTGAAAGTGATTTTCGCCTCGCTGACCGGCGATATCCTGCTCGACGCCCTGGTCGGCGCATTGTTTGCGATGGTTTCCTACTCGAGCCTGGCGGCGGTCCTGCTGACCGCCACCCTGGCCGGCGCCAGCGTGATCAGCCTGCCGGTGGCCATCGGCCTGGTGATCGGGGCCAACATCGGCAGCGGCATTCTCGCGTTTCTCAGTACCAGCATGCAGAACGCGGCCGGCCGCCAGGTGGCGTTGGGCAGCCTGTTGTACAAACTGATTGGTCTGTTGCTGATCATTCCGGTGCTCGACCCCCTGGTGCACTGGATCGACAGCCTAGACTACAGCTCCCAGGAGATGGTCATCGGCTTCCACCTGCTCTACAACACCGCGCGTTGCCTGATCCTGCTGCCCAGCGTCGGACCGATGGCCAGGTTCTGCGCGTGGATACTGCCGGAGCGCCCACAAACCAACGGCATGGCCAAGCCCCGCCACCTTGACCCGACGGCCTTGGTCACGCCAAGCCTGGCGCTGGCCAACGCGGCCCGGGAGACCCTGCGCATCGGCGACCTGATCGACAACATGCTGGAGGCCATGCTCGACGTACTGCACGGCAAACAAACTGCCGTGACCCAGGAAATGCGTCGGCTGACCGATGATGTCGAGGCGCTCTACAGCGCGATCAAGCTATACCTGGCGCAAATGCCCCGGGAGGACCTCAGTGACCAGGACAGCCGGCGCTGGGCGGAAATCATCGAGCTGGCGATCAACCTCAAACTCGCCAGCGACCTGATCGAACGCATGCTGCGCAAAGTCCAGCAGCAGAAAACCTCCCAGCGCCGGTCGTTTTCCGAAGTGGGGCTGGAAGAGCTGGCCGGACTGCACAGCCAGTTGATTTCCAACCTGCGCCTGGGCTTGTCGGTATTTCTCAGTTCCGACAAGGAAAGTGCCCGCCAACTGTTGCGAGAAAAACGTCGTTTTCGCGCACAGGAACGCCGCCTGGCCCACGCGCATGTCAGCCGTTTGCAACGTAAGATCGTGCAGAGTATCGAGACCAGTTCGCTGCACCTGGAGTTGATTGCCGACATGAAACGTCTGAATTCGCTGTTTTGCAGCAGTGCCTACGCCGTATTGGAAACGTCCGACACCGGCGCACTGGCGGTGGACGATTTGACTGATATCACGCATTCGCCTTGAACGTCTGGCAAGGTGATCAGTCAGTAACATTGGTTCAGCCTCCAGGCCGTCTTCGCGAGCAAGCCCGCTCCCACAGTTGATTTGAGAACCCTCTGTGGGAGCGAGCCTGCTCGCGATAGCGGATTGAAGGACGAAACGGATCTCCGATTGGTTGCCGGGAAGCTCGTTATGCGTTGTCTGTTGTTCGCCTGTCTGTTGCTTGGCTCACTCCCATCGTTTGCCCTGGATCGCTTCCAGGTCGAGGGCTACACCCTGCGCAACGGTTTGCAGATGTTGCTCAAGCCCGGCACCGAGCGCGGGCACGTGGCGATTAGGCTGGTGGTCGGGGTCGGCCTGGATGATTTCGGTTGCGCCGATAAAGAACTGCCGCACCTGCTCGAACACCTGTTGTTCAGCGGCATCGACGCCAGCGGCGAAGGCGGCCTGGAGGAGCGCATGCAGGAGTTGGGTGGCGAGTGGAACGCCTTCACCAGCAACGCCGACACCACCTTCGTGATCGAAGCCCCGGCGAAAAACCAGCGCAAGGTCCTGGATTTGCTGCTGGCGCTGCTGACCCAGACCCATTTCGACGATGACGCCATCAATGCCGCCAAGCAAGTGGTCGAGCGTGAAGACGGCGGCCACTACACGCACCTGCAACGCTGGCTCGATCGCCAGGACCTGGGCCATACCGCCAGTAATCAACTGGCGGTGGAGCTGGGCCTAAAATGCCCGGAGCGCGCGGAAGTCGATCACCTGACCCGCGAACAGCTGGAGAACGTGCGCAAGGACTGGTACGCGCCCAATAACATGACGCTGGTCGTCGTCGGCGACCTCGACCGTTTGCTGCCGGCCTATCTGGACCGCACGTATGGCGAGCTTGCCCCCATCACTCCGACAGAGCACCCGCCCCTGCCACAAATCCAGGCCAGCGCCGCTCATGAGCGCAACCTGATTCATGGCTTCGTCGGTGGCGGGGCCAAGCTGCACTGGCTGGTGCCGGAACCCGTGCTGGACGATCAGCACGATGAAACCTTCGACCTGCTCAAGGACTACCTGGACTGGGCGCTCTATCGCCAGCTGCGCCTGGCGCACGGCCTGTCCTATGGCCCTTATGCCGAGCGCGAGGTGTTTGGCGGCGTTGGCTTCATGAGCCTGAATGCTGACCTTGAGCGCGACGACGTGGACGAAGCGCTGACAGTGCTGGATGACTTGAAGGCCGGTTTGCTCAAGGACGGTCTCAATGCCGAGACCTTCAATCGCCTCAAGCAGGCGTCCATCGCCCGCCAGTCCTGGGCGGTGCAAGGCAACAGCGCACTGGCCGATTACTACTGGAGTGCCCTGGGCGACTACGAAAACGGGCGTTTCGCCAACCCGGTCAGGGAGTTGCAAGCGGTCACGCTGGCGCAAGCGAACAAGGCCATGCGCGAACTGCTCCTGCAGCCGGGCTATGTGCGGATCGAAAAACCCCTGGTCAGCTATGACCAATTGATGTGGGCGTTTGCCGGACTGTTCGGGGTTTTGCTGTTGAGCCTGGCGGTATGGCGTTTTCATCGCAGAAAGTAAGCACTTTCATGGATGAGGCGGTAATCTGACAGGGATTTTTCCTACAACTACTGTGAACCGCCGAATGCCGACCCTGCCCCTTTTCGTCCAGCGCATCCTCGAACTGATGAAGCGCTATCCCGGGGTCATTGCGCTCGGTGGTTTCATCTCCGGGATCAGCAGCTTCATCCTGGTGGATCGCCAGCAGGGTCTGGCGAGCTGGATCACCACCATCATGCTGATCAGCTGGGTATGGCTGATGCTGGAAAACAGCCTGACCAAGCTGTTCGCCAGAATCTTCAAGCGGGAAATTCCCCAGCCCCTGCTGCGCTATGCGACGCAGATGATCCACCAGGAAAGCCTGTTCTTCGTCCTGCCGTTCTTTTTCATCACCACGACCTGGAACAGCGGCCAGTTGTTCTTTACCGGGCTGTTGGGTATCGCCGCGCTGATTTCCATCATCGACCCGCTCTACTACAAATGGCTGGCGCCCCGGCGCTGGGCATTCCTGGCGCTGCACACCCTGACCCTGTTCGCCGCCCTGCTCACCGCGTTGCCGGTGATCATGCACCTGACCACCTCGCAGAGTTTCAAGTGGGCACTGGGCATCGCCGTGCTGTTGTCATTTCCGAGCCTGGCGTCGATCTTTCCGATCCGCACCGTACGCAACGCTTTGGCGATCCTGAGTATTACCGTAGGTATCGGCGGTGTCGGCTGGGTGATGCGTTCATGGGTGCCGCCGGCAACCCTGTGGATGACCGACGTGGCCATCAGCACGCAGATGCAGGATCGCACCCCCGGTGCCAGCCTCGAAGAAGTCAGCGCCGAGCAGATTCGCGGTGGCGGCCTCTATGCCTACACGGCGATCAACGCGCCGCGCGGCTTGGACGAGCGGATCTATCACGTCTGGCAATTCAACGGCAAAGAGGTCGATCGCATCCCTCTCGATATTCACGGTGGACGCAAGGAAGGCTACCGGGCCTGGACCCACAAGCAGAATTTCCCGGGCAACCCGGCGGGCAAATGGCAAGTTCGGGTGCTGACCGAAGACGGTCAATTGATCGGCGTATTGCGCTTCAAGGTGGCGGACAGCACACCGGTCAAAGAAAAGTAAGGCAGTTCGTGCTATTACGTAGCTCTGCGTAACAGCCGAAAAAGCACGGAGCTTATGACCAGCAGCACAACGGCCGGCAATGCCCAATTGGACTCCTCGCACTCCCCGCCGCAGATTCGGGTGACGGGAGACTGGACGCTCGCCCATTACGCCGACCTCAAGCACCTGAGCGAAAAGCTCGAAGGCCAGTACGACGACAGCACCCGCATCGATCTCAACGGCCTTGGCGCCCTGGATACGGCCGGTGCCTCGCTGCTGGTGGAGCTGCTGGGCTCGGAGCGCCTGGGCCGCTCCGCCGAACATCCCGATTGCACCCTCTCCTCTGCCGACCGCGCGTTGTTGCAAACCGTCTATCAGTCGCTGACGGATTTCTGCGTGCCGCTCAAGGAGCCGGAAATCAGCGTCGGCATTCAATTGCTGACCCGCATTGGTCGCGCGGTGGACACGGTCTGGCAGGACACCCTGCAACTGCTGGGGTTCGTCGGCCTGATCCTGGAAACCATCGTCCGTGGCCTGTTGCGTCCCAGCCGCTGGCGCATCACGCCGATGGTGGCGCACATCGAACAGACCGGCCTCGACGCCGCGCCCATCGTTGCCCTGCTGACCTTTCTGGTGGGCGCCGTGGTGGCGTTTCTCGGGGCGACGGTGCTGACCACGTTCGGCGCCAGCGTGTTCACGGTGGACCTGGTGGCGTTTGCCTTCCTGCGTGAATTCGGCGTGCTGCTGACCGCGATCCTGATGGCCGGGCGCACCGCCAGCGCGTTCACCGCGCAGATCGGCTCGATGAAGGCCAACGAGGAAATCGACGCCATCCGCACCCTGGGCCTCGACCCGATCGAGTTGCTGGTGGTGCCGCGGGTTTTGGCCTTGCTGGTCTCGTTGCCGATGTTGACCTTCCTGGCGATGGTCTCGGGGATTGTCGGCGGCGGCGTCGTCTGCGCGGTATCGCTGGATATTTCGCCAGCGATGTTCCTGGCGTTACTGCAGTCGGACATCGGCGTCCAGCACTTTCTGGTGGGGATCGTCAAAGCGCCGATCTTCGCCTTTCTGATTGCCGCGATCGGTTGCCTGGAAGGCTTCAAGGTCAGCGGCAGCGCCGAGTCCGTCGGCGCCCACACCACCTCGAGCGTGGTGCAATCGATTTTCGTGGTGATCGTGCTCGACGCCGTGGCCGCGCTGTTTTTCATGGAGATGAGCTGGTGAGTCGTGTACCCCGAGCCCCCGCCGAGGCGGTGATCGAAGTGCGTGGGCTGTGCAATCGTTTTGGCAGCCAGAGCGTGCACGAGAACCTCGATCTGGATTTGTACAAAGGCGAAATCCTTGCCGTGGTCGGCGGTTCCGGCAGCGGCAAATCGGTACTGCTGCGCAGCATTGTCGGGTTGCGCCAGCCCAGCGAGGGTATGGTGAAGGTCTTCGGGAAAAACCTGCCGGCCCTGCCCGAGCACGAGCGCTCGCTGATCGAACGGCGCTTCGGCGTGCTGTTCCAGAAAGGCGCCCTGTTCTCTTCGTTGACCGTGACCGAGAACGTAGCGCTGCCCCTGATCGAACATGCCGGCCTGAGCCGTGACGATGCCGAGCATCTGGCGGCAGTAAAACTGGCCCTCGCCGGCCTGCCGCTGTCGGCGGCGGACAAGTACCCCGCGTCTCTGTCCGGCGGCATGATCAAGCGTGCGGCCCTGGCGCGGGCCCTGGCGCTGGACCCGGACATCCTGTTTCTCGACGAACCCACCGCCGGCCTCGATCCGATTGGTGCCGCCGCCTTCGATCAACTGATCCTGACCCTGCGTGATGCCCTGGGCCTGAGCGTTTTCCTGGTGACCCACGACCTCGACACGCTCTACACCATCACCGACCGGGTGGCAGTGCTGGCGCAGAAGAAAGTGCTGGTGGCCGATGCCATTGATGTGGTCTCGGAAACTGACGACGCGTGGATACACGAATACTTCCATGGCCCTCGCGGCCGCGCGGCGCTGAGTGCCGCTCAACAGCTCAACGAGGTCTGACATGGAAACCCGAGCCCATCATGTATTGATCGGCCTGTTCACCGTGATCGTGGTGACCGGCGCCCTGCTCTTCGGCCTGTGGTTGGCCAAATCCAGCGTCGACACCGAGTTCAAGGATTACGAGGTCGTGTTCAACGAGGCGGTCAGCGGCCTGTCCAAGGGCAGTTCGGTGCAGTACAGCGGGATCAAGGTCGGTGACGTGGTGTCCCTGCGCCTGGACCCGAAAGACCCGCGTCGGGTGCTGGCGCGGATCCGCCTGGGCGGCGATACCCCGATCAAGGAAGACACCCAGGCCAAACTGGCGCTGACCGGCGTCACCGGCACCTCGATCATCCAGCTCAGTGGCGGTACGCCACAGAGCCCGTCGCTCAAAGGCAAGGATGGCAAATTGCCGACTATCGTCGCGTCACCCTCGCCCATCGCCCGCCTGCTCAATGACAGCAACGACCTGATGGCCGGGGTGAATACGCTGATGCACAACGCGAACCTGATGTTTTCCACGGAAAACATCGAGCGCATCAGCAAGACCCTGGAGCATCTTGAGCAAACCACCGGGGTCATTGCCGACCAGCGCGGCGATATTCGCCAGGCCATGCAGCAACTGTCCTCGGTCGGCAAGCAGGCCAGCACCATGATGGAACAGACGTCGGCGTTGATGCGTAACGCCAACGGCTTGCTCAATGACCAGGGCAAGCAGATGTTCGGCAGCGCCGGACAGGCCATGAAGTCGCTGGAACAGAGCACCGCGACGATCAACCAGCTGCTGAGCACCAATCAGGAATCACTCAACAACGGCATGCAAGGTCTCAATGGCCTGGCGCCGGCGGTGCGTGAACTGCGGGAAACCCTCACCTCGTTGCGGGCCATTTCTCAGCGCCTGGAATCCAACCCCAGCGGCTACCTGCTGGGCAGTGACAAGAGCAAGGAATTCACCCCATGAAGCTAACCTGCCTCGCCCTCCTCGCCAGCTTCACCTTGATCAGTTCGTGCTCGATCCTGCCCAAGTCGGAACCCTTCGATCTCTATCGATTGCCATCGGTGCAAAGCAGCGCTTCGGCCAGTCACGTCACGCCCCAGCGCTGGTCGTTGCGCCTGAACAAACCCCAGGCCAGCGAAGCGTTGAACAGCCCGAACATTGCCGTCATCCCCCAAGGCGACGTGATCAGCAGCTACAAGGGCTCGCGCTGGAGCGACCCGGCGCCGGTATTGCTGCGCAATCGCCTGCTCGATGGTTTCCAGCGCGATGGTCGGGTGACATTGCTGAGTACCGATGACAGCAACTTCCAGGCGGATATGGAAATGGGCGGCAGTTTGCAGGCATTCCAGACGGAATATCAGGGCAGCAGCACCAGCGTGGTCGTGCGCCTGGACGCCTTATTGGTGCGCGGTTATGACCAGCGAATCCTCGCCAGCAAACGCTTTGAAGTGCGTCAGCCGTTGAGCGATGTGCAGGTGCCGGCGGTGGTGGCCGGGTTCGGCCAGGCCAGTGATCAGCTGACGGCGCAGGTGGTGAATTGGGCGGTTGAGCAAGGACAAAAATTAGCGCCGCCCGCGAGACCTTGAAGTGCCATACAAATCCAAATGTGGGAGTGGGCTTGCTCGCGAAGGCAGTGTGTCATGCAAAATACAGGTGGCCTGACACTACGCCTTCGCGAGCAAGCCCGCTCCCACAGGGGGTTGTGGTTATCCGAAGAACCAGTAGCAAACCCCGATCGCCCCCAGCACGCCGGCCAACTCAGCCAACAACGCACACCCCACCGCATGCCGCGCGCGCTGGATACCCACCGCGCCGAAGTACACCGCCAGCACATAAAACGTGGTTTCGGTACTGCCTTGAACCGTAGCCGCCACCAGCGCCGGGAAGCTGTCCACACCAGAGGTTTTCATGGTTTCAATCAGCATGGCGCGGGCGGCACTGCCGGAAAACGGCTTGACCATCGCGGTCGGCAGCGCATCGACGAAGCGCGTGTCCCAACCAGCCCACTCCACCAGGTGCCGAATGCCGTCCAGGCCGAAATCCAGGGCGCCGGACGCACGCAGCACGCCCACGGCGCAGAGCATCGCCACCAGGTACGGCAGCAGGTTCTTCGCTACATCGAAGCCCTCCTTGGCGCCTTCGATGAACGCCTCGTAGACCTTTACCTTGCGTAGCGCCCCGATCAGCAAAAACACCATGATCAGTCCAAATAACGTCAAATTACCGAGGATTGAAGACAATCCCGCCAGCGCAGCGGCGGACATCGTCCCCAGCAGTGCCATGAAACCACCGAGGGCAAGTGCGCCGGGAATCAGATATGCCAGCACGACCGGGTCCCAGACCCGCAGGCGCTGCATGAAGGCCACGGACAGGAAGCCGACAATGGTCGAGCAACTGGTAGCGAGCAGGATGGGCAGGAACACCAGTGTCGGGTCGGGCGCGCCTTGCTGGGCGCGGTACATGAAGATCGTCACCGGCAGCAGGGTCAGTGAAGAGGCATTGAGCACCAGGAACAGGATCTGCGCGTTACTGGCGATCGTTGCGCTGGGGTTGAGCTCCTGCAGGGCCTTCATGGCCTTGAGGCCGATGGGCGTGGCGGCATTGTCCAGGCCCAGGCCGTTGGCGGCGAAGTTCAGGGTAATGAGGCCGATGGCGGGGTGGCCGGCCGGGACTTCCGGCATCAGGCGCAAAAACAAGGGGCCAAGGGCCTTGGCCAGCCATTCGACGATCCCGGCTTTCTCGGCGATCCGTAGAAAGCCCAGCCACAGGGTGAGCGTGCCGAACAGCAGGACCATGACCTCCACCGACAACTTGGCCATGGCGAAGATGCTTTCCACCATCGCCGCGAAGATCCCGGCGTTGCCGCCGATCAGCCATTGCGCCAGCGCCGACACGGCCGCCACGATGAAGAAGCCAAGCCACAGGCCATTAAGCATCAGTCAAATCCCCCAAAAGATGCGCGAATGATAGCGGGGTGACCAGAAACGACAAACCCCGGATTTCTCCGGGGTTTGTCTATGCGCTAAACATCTGTAGGAACCGGCTTGCCGGCGAAGGCATCCTCATTGGCGATGCAAGGCTCGAAGGCCTCTTCGCTGGCAAGCCAGCTCCTGCAGGTTGTGTGTCAGTTGCTGGAGGTTTCGCCAGCCGGCAGCTTTTCCTTGCTGCGCCAGTGCGGCAGGGAGTTCCAGTAGCGCTGGCCCTTGGCATCGTCGTACATGCCTTCCCAGCGAGCGATGACCAGCACGGCCAGGGCGTTGCCGATGACGTTCAGAGCGGTACGCGCCATGTCCATCACCCGGTCGACACCGGCGATGAAAGCCAGGCCTTCGAGCGGGATACCGACGCTGCCCAGGGTCGCCAGCAGCACCACGAAGGACACGCCCGGTACGCCGGCGATGCCTTTGGAGGTGACCATCAGGGTCAGTACCAGCAGCAATTGCTGGCTGATCGACAGGTCGATGCCGTACAGCTGGGCAATGAAGATGGCTGCAATGCTCTGGTACAGAGTCGAGCCGTCCAGGTTGAACGAGTAACCGGTTGGCACCACGAAGCTGCAAATGGCTTTTGGCGCGCCATAAGCTTCCATCTTCTCGATCACACGCGGCAGCACGGTTTCGGAACTGGCGGTGGAGTAGGCCAGTACCAGCTCATCCTTGAAGATGCGCATCAGCTTGATCACCGAGAAGCCGAACAGGCGAGCAATCAGGCCCAGCACCACGAAGGCGAAGAAAGCGATGGCGAAATAAACCAGGATCACCAGTTTGGCCAGCGGAATCAGCGACGCGAAGCCGAAGTTGGCGACAGTCACCGCGATCAGGGCGAACACGCCGATTGGCGCGTAGTTCATGATCATGTGGGTGACCTTGAACATGCTTTCCGAAACGCCCTGGAACATCTTCACCAGCGGCTCGCGCAGGTCCGCCTGCAGGCTCGACAGGCCGAGACCGAACAGCACGGAGAAGAAGATGATCGGTAGCATTTCGCCGCGAACCATGGCCGCGAAGATGTTCGACGGGATCAGGTTGAGGATGGTTTCGATGAACGCGTGTTCATGCTGAACCTCGGCCGCGGTGGCCTGGTACTTGGAAATGTCCACAGTACCCAGGGTGCTCATGTCGATGCCGGCACCTGGATGGAACAGGTTGGCCAGCAGCAGACCGACCACGATGGCGATGGTGGTGACGATCTCGAAGTAGACGATGGTCTTGAAGCCGATGCGCCCCAGTTTCTTGGCATCACCCACGCCAGCAATGCCGACGATCAGGGAAGAGATGACGATCGGGATCACGATCATCTTGATCAGACGGATAAAGATATCGCCCGCTGGTTGCAGGACGTTGCTGATCCACCAGGCTTTTTCGGCACTGAAATGGTTGAGCAGCGCACCGATTGCAATCCCCAATACCAGACCGATGAGGATCTGCCAGGCGAGGCTAAGCTTTGCCTTCTTCATATCTTTACCCTTACTTCAGTTTGACTCGGGCAGATGCACGACCGGCTCCGCTTGTGGCGAAAACGACAGAGCACTTGCCCCCGTATAAGGAGCCCCGGAGCGCTTGTTAGTGGCTCTCTGGCAGGCGAAAAAAGGCGCAACTATTCCGATGCAAGGATGCGGCGTCTAATGCCGTAAACGCCTACCCTATGCCGAATCGGCATGAGGTTTTTTGTGTGAAACGCGCGTCCCAACCGGTTCGAATGCGACATATTGGCAGGCATAAGTGCCGTGAACCGGCCATCACAGAGCAGGTTGGGTGTTTTTTGATCAGGGGGGAGGGGGACTGAAAAGAAGGAAAAACCTCTGATGCGCGCCGAGATCCGGGGGGAAAAGAAAGGCGATTTTTCTCGATGTACGGTCACAATTGAAGCGCCGCTAACGAAACCAACGGCCTGTTCCAATCAAACGCACTCAGCAGTAAAGCTCTACGCAAGTCCGTCGAGCCGCCTGTGGCCGGCGAACTTGCGTGGCTGGTTCACCCTGACCCGGCCCTCGCGCAGGCACTCCCTGTACCCGTAGGTCACTCCGCCCCTGAAACAGGCAGAACGTCCCGACCCCTTGGTCATGCGCCTGCCTTCCTCAGGTGGCGCAGCGGCAAAGAAGCGGTGTGCTTCTTTCGCGTCTGGAAATCAGTACCACTTTGGATCTTTTTTCAGCTGTTCCATTAACAAGTTCTGCATACCCTGGTCCGGTTTTCCGAGGAAGCGGTAGTTGGCGTGCCTCGTCGGTGACTTGTCGGCCGGTAAACCTGCCGGTACTTCGACCAGCATGGCGTAGGCTTCCTTTTTGTCGAAACTGACGGCGACGATCAAGCGTTCGGTGGTGCAACTGGCCTGGGAATGACACAGCGGTCCCACCAGATACTTGTCGCCATCCTCTTCAACGGCGTTCATTTGTTCGGCATCGCCAGACAGGTTCATCACCCATTCCGGCAAGCGTTCTTCCTTTTTCACAACGCCTTGCCAGGTTTCGCGATACTGCGGGTCAGCGTTCAAGAGCTCGTTGACCCGTGCCTGCCCATCATTGGCAGCGGTTGCCATGGCACTACCGCCCAGAAGCAGGGCGGCTGCCAGTGTCTTTAACGAAACGCTCATGTTCACCCTCGGCCGCGGCGGCCAAAGAAGAAGGAAGCGATGAACATCACCAGGAACACGACAAAGAGAATCTTGGCGATACCCGTGGCGGTGCCCGCGATACCACCGAAGCCCAGGACTGCGGCGACAATGGCAATGATCAAGAATGTGATTGCCCAGCTCAACATGGTGATTCTCCTTACGTTTCTATTTAAAGGTGCTGCATTCCCGGCGCGACGAGCGCACCAAGTCGAATGTGCTTAGAACACCCAACGTTCCTGACGGGGCATCTCATCGGCCGGTTGTGCCTGATCGACGTCCATCATTCTCATCGGGGCGTTATCTGCCAAACCGCTGCCTGCCGCGCTGAAGTGGGTTTGGGTCGGATGTTCAAACGATACGCTCGGGGCTTCTGGCTGCTGGCTCTGTTCCCAAAGAAGAAACTGTTGACCGGCGAACAGGGTGATCAACAGTGCAAGTACCGCAAACAGGCCTTGCTGAACATGCAGTGGCGAGAGATGCAATTGGGCGGCACGTTGACGATTCATCCTGAAGCTCCTCCCACGCTGGGGATATCGGGTTGAGGGCGTTTGTTGTTGCCCTGCGTTAATCAGGTTATTGCAGCCTGCATGCCAGCTTTTTTCCTTTAAAAAATCGTTAAAAAACAATTACTTATAGATATGCCTCAAAGGTGACCTGACGCATCCTGCACGATGGGCCCTCGTGCGGTCGTGCGTAATGCACGACTGGACGCAAAGACTTCGCAATATTTTTGAATTGAGAAGAGGGCGCAGCTGTCAGAAATGGACGCAAGGCATCTCTGATGCGGGTTTGCTATGAAAAACGCGCAAACACGGATCTGAAGCGAGGGGACAGGAGATAGCTACCCTGACAGGGCAGGAATGGATCAGAATAAACCATGCAACTTGCCCGATTTTTCCGTGACTAACCAAGATCATTCATTAAGGAGCGTAGGAAAATGGAATCCGCCACTGAGCACCAAGGCCGCATTCTTTTGGTGGACGATGAGTCTGCCATCCTGCGAACCTTCCGCTATTGCCTTGAAGATGAAGGCTACAGCGTGGCGACCGCTAACAGCGCCGCGCAAGCGGAAGCCTTGCTGCAGCGCCAAGTCTTCGACCTGTGCTTTCTGGATTTGCGCCTGGGAGAGGACAACGGCCTGGACGTTCTGGCGCAGATGCGCATCCAGGCGCCGTGGATGCGCGTAGTGATCGTCACTGCGCATTCGGCCGTGGACACTGCCGTGGATGCGATCCAGGCGGGTGCCGCCGATTATCTGGTCAAGCCATGCAGCCCCGATCAGTTACGCCTGGCCACGGCCAAGCAACTGGAAGTACGGCAGCTATCGGCGCGTCTGGAGGCGCTGGAAGGTGAGATACGTAAACCCAAGGACGGACTGGACTCCCACAGCCCGGCGATGAAAGTCGTGCTCGAGACGGCTCGCCAGGTGGCCGGTACCGATGCCAACATCCTGATCCTCGGGGAGTCCGGAACGGGGAAGGGCGAGCTGTCGCAGGCAATTCACGGCTGGAGCAAGCGCGCGAAGAAGTCCTGCATCACTATCAACTGCCCGTCGCTCACTGCCGAGCTTATGGAAAGCGAACTGTTTGGCCATAGCCGCGGAGCTTTTACCGGTGCCAGTGAAAGTACGTTGGGTCGCGTCAATCAAGCAGATGGCGGTACATTGTTTCTCGACGAAATCGGCGATTTTCCCTTGGTTCTGCAACCAAAATTGCTGCGTTTCATTCAAGACAAAGAGTACGAGCGGGTAGGTGATCCCGTCACCCGTCGGGCCGATGTGCGCATTCTCGCGGCCACCAACCAGAACCTCGAAGACATGGTCCGCGACGGCCGTTTCCGCGAGGACCTGCTGTATCGCCTCAACGTCATCACGTTGCACCTGCCGCCGCTGCGTGAACGCCGTGAAGACATTCTCACCCTCGCCGACCGTTTTTTGGCCCGGTTCGTCAAGGAATACGCCCGTCCGGCTCGGGGCTTCAGCGACGAGGCCCGTGAAGCGCTGCTCGGTTACCGCTGGCCAGGTAACATTCGCGAACTGCGTAACGTGGTTGAACGGGCAAGTATCATTTGCCCGCAGGAAAGGGTCGAGATCACCCACCTGGGCATGTCCGAAGCACCCATCAATAACGCCCCGCGTATTGGTGCCCCATTGAGTCTTGATGAGCTGGAAAAAGCCCATATCGGTGCCGTCCTCGCCACCGCAGGTACCCTGGATCAAGCCGCCAAGACTTTGGGCATCGACGCATCGACACTGTATCGCAAGCGCAAGCAGTACAACCTGTGAGTCTGCGGCGATGAAACTGCCGATGAAGTTGCAGACTCGTCTTTTCCTCAGCATTTCCGCGCTGATCACCGTCGCACTGCTTGGTCTGCTGCTCGGGCTGGTCAGTGTGCTGCAGATGGCCGGGAGCCAGGAAGCGCTGGTGCGCAACAACTTTGTCACCCTGGATCTGGGACTCAAGTTGCGTCAGACGCTGGGCGACCAGTTGATCATCATGCTCAGCGAAAAGAACGATCGCGCCGCCTTCGAAGCATCCAGACAGCATTACCTTGAATTGTTGGAGGAGGGCATTGCGCTGGAGCCGTCGGACGAAAGCCTCGGACACGGTTTCAAAAAGGCCAAGGCCGACTATCTGAGCTTCATTCGTGCGTATGAGGATTCCGCTGACCCAACGCGCGTGCTCAGCGGCAACGATGAGCTGACCGAAAAATTCAATTTACTGCGCAATGGTCTGATCACCGACCACAAGCGGGCGTTGGAAGGCATCAGCACCATCGAACGCGAGGCCCGTGAGCGTGCGCTGCTGATCGCCGGGCTGCTTGGCCTGGTCGGGCTGGCGGTACTGATCATCGGCTTCGTGACCGCGCACGCCATCGCTCGGCGCTTCGGCGAGCCTATCGAGGCGCTGGCGCAGGCAGCGGACCATATCGGCCAGGGTAATTTCGACGTCACGCTGCCGGTGTCGTCGGCCGTGGAACTGAATCAGCTGACCCGGCGCTTCGGGATCATGGCTGAAGCGCTACGCCAGCATCAGGCCACCAACGTAGATGAGTTGCTGGCGGGACAGCAGCGTTTGCAGGCGGTGCTCGATGGCATCGACGACGGATTGCTGATGATCGACCGCCAGGGGCACCTGGAGCACCTCAACCCGGTTGCTCAGCGTCAGTTGGGTTGGGACACCGATCGACTCGGGCGAGGCCTGGGGGAGGCGCTGGAGCACCCCGAGCTTGATGAACAACTGCAGCTGGTTCTACGTGGCGGCACACTGGAGCGGGTGCCGGATGACCTGAATATCGAGGTTGATGGTGAAACGCGGTTGCTGACATATAGCCTCACGCCGGTCATTCATACCCAAGGGCAGATTCTCGGCGCGGTGATGGTGCTGCACGATGTGACTGAACAGCGTGCTTTCGAGCGGGTGCGCAGCGAGTTCGTCTTGCGTGCCTCCCACGAACTGCGCACCCCCGTGACCGGCATGCACATGGCCTTCGGCCTGTTCCGCGAGCGCGCGCATTTTCCGCAGGAATCCCGTGAAGCCGACCTGCTGGATACCGTCAATGAAGAAATGCAGCGGCTGATGCAACTGATCAACGACTTGCTGAATTTCTCTCGCTACCAGAACGGCTTGCAGAAGCTCACCCTTACGCCATGTTCCATCGATGATTTGCTGGAGCAAGCGCGGATTCGCTTTACCGACGGCGCGCAAGAGAAGGGCGTCGAGCTGTTGGTCGAAGTCCAGGGCCCCTTGCCACACTTGCAAGCCGATCAGCCGCAACTGGACCGGGTGCTCGACAACCTGATCGATAATGCACTGCGCCACACGGCCGCCGGCGGGCTGATTCGCTTGCAAGCCAGGCGGCATGGGGACCGGGTCATCATCAGCGTCGAAGATAACGGTGAAGGCATTGCCTATGGGCAGCAGGGGCGGATCTTCGAGCCCTTTGTCCAGGTCGGCCGCAAGAAAGGCGGGGCCGGGCTCGGTCTGGCGTTGTGCAAGGAAATCGTGCAACTGCACGGTGGCCGGATGGGCGTTTACTCGCGACCGGGGCAGGGAACTCAGTTCTATATGACGTTGGCTGTGTAGGCGCTTCTACGCCTCGTCATCCAGGCGTCGACCGGCGATCCGGCGACCGCGGGTAATCAGCTCGATAAACTGCACCGCACTCAGTGCATGAGCGAACAGCCAGCCCTGGCCGAACTTCACCCCCTCACTGCTCAGGAGTGCCGCCTGGGCTTCATGCTCGATACCCTCGGCAATCACCTTCAAATGCAGTGACTGGGCCATGTGGATGATATGCGGGGCGACGCCGCTGCTCGCCGCGTCATGGCCCAGGGCATCGATGAACGCCTTGTCGATCTTCAGGCAATCCACCGGCAGGGTTTGCAGGTAGGCGAGGCTGCAATAACCGGTGCCGAAGTCATCGATCAGTACCTGATGCCCGACATCCCGCAAGGCTTGCAGGTTTTCCCGGGCCACCACCACGTCGATCAATCCGCGTTCAGTGACTTCGAAGGCGATCTGCTTGGCCGCGACCCGGTGCAGGGTCAACAGCCGAGCCATCACTTGGCCGATCCGCGGGACCATGACGTCGCAGGCCGCCAGGTTGACCGAGATGTAAAGTTGCGGATTGGCCCGCAGCAGTTGCCCCAACTGCTCGAGCAGGCGTTGCAGGACAAAGTCGGTCATCTGGCGGATCTGCCCGGTGTTCTCGGCCATTGGGATGAACAGGTCGGGACTGGTCAGGGTGCCATCCGGCCGGCGCCAGCGCAGTAAGGCTTCAGCCCCGACACAGTTGCGGCTGTCGAGGTCGAAGATCGGTTGATACAGCACTTGCAACTCACCTCGACGGATGGCGCCGGTCAGTTCGGCATCCAGTGATTGGCGCTGACGCACCAGCAGAAACACCAGGAAACCTACGCACACTGCCAACAACACACAGGCGGGCAGCAGCCACCACCACACGGGCGGTATATGGGTGCCACTGCGCGGGCTGATCAGCACCAACTGGTATACCGGGTTATCGGTGGGCATGCGATAGATCAGGCTAGTCTGGGTGACTTGCAGTGCATCGCGGGTTTTCGGGGGCCAATCTCCAGTCGGGGGCCAGGCTTGTGCGACACCCAGTACCGGAATTGCGCGGGTGCCATGGTCGAGTACTACAAGCAGGCTGCTACCCGGCGACAGGTCGACCATGTCGGTCAAATGGCCGCGGGAGGTCGCAACCCGAAAGTTGCCGCGACCGAGCATCAGCGCGGCACGGTTTTCATCGGGCTCGGTGGTGGTGTTCAACCAGTAACTGTAGGTGGGGCCCTTGATGTCCGGGGGGCGTATCAGGGACAAGCCTCCCTGGCGCGGGCGGTTGGAGCAGATTCGCGAGTCGTCCATGTAGGCCGCTTCATAGACGAAGCGATAATTGAAGCTGACCTGCTGCAGAGTCGCGATCATGTCGTCGTCGCAGCTACGCAGTGGTTGGGCTTCCAGGTCATCGAGGCTTTCGCGCAACTGCCCGAACAACTGCTCCAGCCGGGCGAGAAAACGTTCGCCCTGGGCGTTCATTTCCCAGCTTTCGTTTTGCTCAACCTGGTGGATGGCCACGAGGTAGCTGCCGGCCATCATCAATGCAGCGCTCAAGACAGCAGCCAGCATCGCCAGGAACC
Source organism: Pseudomonas serbica (assembly GCF_028823535.1). Taxonomy (GTDB): domain Bacteria; phylum Pseudomonadota; class Gammaproteobacteria; order Pseudomonadales; family Pseudomonadaceae; genus Aquipseudomonas; species Aquipseudomonas serbica. The sequence goes on from NZ_JAQIYM010000022.1 coordinate 24,893, forward strand.
AAGGGCGATAGAACCAACTTCCGAGTGTCTCTCGAGCAGCAGTCATTATGGAATATCCGAAGAATTACCAATGAGTTATAGCTGCTGTTTGAGAAACGTGCTGACCGTCGGGCGATCGTCATTATTTTGTCTGATTTAAAACCTGAAGCATCGCAGCCGTTTGTGCGTCCGGCGTGCCGTCATAGCGCGCCGGTCGGAAATGCATCTGGAAAGCCGCCAGTACATGGCGGGTTGCGACGTCCAGTTCGCCGGTTTGCGGCGTGTCATAACCGAAGCGTGCCAGTTGCGTCTGGTACCAGCTGATGCTCGGCAGCTGCGTTTCAAACCGGGTTTGCTGGCGGGCTACGGCTTGCTCGTTCGGCCATATTCCGATCCCTTGCTCAGCCAGGCGCTTCCAGGGAAACAGGGGGCCGGGATCGAGTTTGCGCAAGGGGGCGATGTCGCTATGGCCGACAATGTTACGAGGGTTGATTGCGTAGCGCTGGCTGATGTCCTTGAGCAGGACGATCAGGGATTGGACCTGCGCTTCGGTGTAGGGGTACCACAGGCGCCCGGTCGGGGTGTCCTTGAAGCCCGGATTGACGATTTCGATGCCGATAGAGCTTGAGTTCATCCAGGTGCGGCCTTGCCATTGGCTTTCCCCGGCGTGCCAGGAACGCAGGTTTTCATCCATCAGCTTGTAGATGGTCGCGCTCTTGTTGTCGCCGATCAGGTAATGACTGCTGACTTCACCATGGGTGAGCAGTTGAAGCGAGCGCTCCAGCGAAGCCGAGGTGTAGTGCAGCACGACGAATTGAATGCGACTGTCGTGATTGGCGGAAGCATGGCTGGTGTCGTAGCGGGGACCGCTGGCGCAGCCGGCCAAGAGGATCAGCGACACGATGAGAGCAAGATATTTCATGGGGAAGCCAACACGCTAAAGACAGTAATGCAACAGTGTAACGTACTGGCTTGTGCGTGTTGGCCCATCGCAACGATTTGAACAAAATGGAGCGACCAGCCCTCAGCCCATCTCTACCCGGTTGCGCCCAGCATTTTTGGCGCGGTAGAGCGCCTGATCGGCTCTTTTCAGCACCAGATCGCTGTGCTCGCCAGGTTTGAACGCAGCCAGGCCCATGGAGAGGGTGACGGTGACCGGTTCACCCCTGAAGTGAAAAGGGCAGGCTTCGATCGAGGCGCGCAGGGTTTCCAGGAGTTTCAGGCCGCTCGCCGGGGCCGTGGACGGCATCAGCAGGACAAACTCTTCTCCGCCAAAGCGCGCAATGAAATCCGTTCCGCGCAGGCGTTTGCGCAGCACGCTGGCAATGATTTTCAGTACTTTGTCACCCGCCAGGTGCCCGTAATTGTCATTGATGCGCTTGAAGTGATCGAGATCGAGCATGGCCAGCATCAGCGTATTGCCGTGCTGCTGCCACTGGCCGATTTCATGTTCCAGGCGTTCGCTCCAGGCCGCGCGGTTGGGCAGGCCGGTCAGCGGGTCGATCAAGGCTTTCTGGCGCTGCTCTTCGAGATGCTCGCGAAAGCCCTGGGCTTCCTGTTCCATGTGGGCAACCCGTTCGGCCAGGCTCTGCAGGCGGGCTGCCACCTCCTGTTCACGCTCATCGCGCTGCTGACGGTGCTGGTCCATGGTGCCGAGCAAGCCTTCCAGATGATTTTCCAGGATGTGCTTGAGGTCATCCAGGTCGGCTGCTTCCTGCACGCTGCTCTGCAAGCCGTCGACCTGTTCACGAATCTGCGTGTCCATCGCATGGGCGGCAGTTCGGCTGTCGGCATGACCGGCGCTGGCGGCCTGCAGGTTGCTCTGGAACGATTCCAGGCGTTCGTTGAGCCGCTGCAGATAGGCTTCGAATTCATGTTGGCCACTGTCAGAGATTGCCAGCATCAAAGTCGCCAGATCGTCGAGGATCGGCAGCAATTCGTACCAGTTCAAACCGTTTTTCAGTCGCTCCCGCATGGATTCGGCTTGCGGGCGATGACGTTCGGGCAGCGTCAGGTCATCGAGCAGGCCTAACAAAGTCTCTTCGATGTGTTTGGCCACCGAGCTGTAGGACGGTTCGGGCGAGTCGGGCAGGGCGTAGAGTATGTCCTGCTCGGGCTGCTGTGGATCGACGGCTGCCAGGGCCTTGGCCATGGGCGAGGGCAGCGGCAGGGTGTCGAGCAACAGCGCCGGCTTCAATTCGTCGGGATTGAGTGCCTGTTCAGCCTGGGCCATGGGTGTGACGACAGGCTGGACGGTCAGTTGTGGCGGCTCAAGGATTAGCGTAACAGCAACTGGTTGGGTTGCAGCCGGTATCTGCGGGGTTGCGTGCGGCGCGCTGTCAGCGGTGACTGACGGGCTCGCGACCACAGGCGCCAAAACGGTTTCGCCCGTGTGCGCGAAAAGTGCTTGTTCTGCAGGGGAGGCTTCGTCGACTTCACGTTGCCCGAACAGCCGCTGCAGCAGTCCTGGGCGCTCGGGTTCCGCCGGGCTCTCCAGCTGGCTCAGGGCCTTGCCTTGCAGCCCGCTCAGTTCGCCGAGCAGCAACGGGATCTCACGCGCTTGGCTGACGCGGCTGTCCAGTTGTTTGGCGAAGTGCTTGAGGGGGCGACTCACTTCCCGGGGCAGCGGCAACGTCTGCAACTGCGTGACCAGGGCGGTGAGGGCGGCGCTGGTCTGGTTGATCCGGGTTTCCCGACGCTGCTCGGAGTCGAGTACGGCTTTTTCCAGGCGTGGCAGCAGGGCGGCGAGACCGGCGTCCATGTCGTCGGTGCGCACGACGTCGCGCATCTCCTTCATGCATTGGTCAACGACTCGATCGGTGCCCTCTGCTGCCAGCGTGCTGCGTACCAGGCCCCGGCGCAGCAAGTCGAGCCGGGCGTCCCAGCGACGTTCGAGCTTTTCCTGTTGTTCGATGCTATGCAGGTACTTCTCTTTCCAGCGCTGTGCTTCGTCGCTCATTCATGGGATCCGCGGGGGGCAGGACTCAACGCGGGCAATGCATCGGCCGTGAGCGAACCCGGCAGACGAATTTCTACCGCGACCGGCAGGTGATCGGAAATGGGTTGCGCCAGCACCTCGACCTTTTCCAGGGTCAGGCTCGGGCTCAGCAGAATATGGTCCAGGCAGCGCTGCGGGCGCCAGCTGGGGAATGTCGCATCCAGTTGCGGGGCCAGCAGGCCCAGGTCGCGCAATGGGGAGTTTTGCAACAGGTCACTGGCATGGGTGTTCATGTCACCCATCAATACCTGGTGCTTGTAGCCACCGATCAGCTCGCGGATGTACGCCAGTTGCAGGCTGCGGGCACGAGCACCGAGTGCCAGGTGCATCATGACCACCACCAGCGCTTCCGGGCCTTCACCGAAACGTACCAGTATCGCCCCGCGACCTTTCGGTCCTGGCAACGGATGGTCCTCGATCGCCCACGGCCGCAGGCGGCTGAGCACGCCGTTGCTGTGCTGGCCCAGGCGACCGAGGTTGCGATTGAGTTGTTGGTACCAGTAAGGGAAGGCGCCGAGCTGGGCCAGGTGTTCGACTTGATTGACGTAGCCTGAGCGCAGGCTGCCGCCATCGGCTTCCTGCAGGGCGACCAGATCGAAATCGCCCAGCAGATTGCCGATCTTTTGCAGATTGTCGGCACGCCCGGTGTGCGGCAACAGGTGTTGCCAGCCCCGGGTCAGGTAATGCCGATACCGCTCGGTGCTGATGCCGACCTGGATATTGAAGCTGAGCAAGCGCAGACGGCTGTCTGCGGGCAGGCCCGTCGACTCCAGGTGATGCTCGTTGACCCGCGGATCATGCAGGCCAACGACACGTTCGGTTCCCCAGCGGCGCATGGCAGGCGCCTCGCTTAGTTGGCGGCAGCCTTGTTAGCCGCTCGCTCTTGGTCGACCAGTTTATCGGCCAGTTGCAGGGCTTGTTCGGCACCGCCGGCGGAGCCCACGTCAAAACGATATTTGCCGTTGACGATCATGGTGGGTACGCCGGTGATTTCATATTTCTTCGCAAGTTCTTTGGCTTTGTTGATCTGGCCCTTGATGGCGAAAGAGTCAAAGGTAGCCAGGAACTTGTCCTTGTCGACGCCCTGGGTGGCGAGGAAGTCGGCCATGTCGTTCTTGTCGGTCAGTTTCTTGTGTTCTTTCTGGATGGCTTCGAACACTGCAGCGTGGACCTTGTGCTCGACGCCCATGGCTTCGAGGGTCAGGAACATCTGACCGTGAGCGTCCCACGGGCCACCAAACATGGCAGGAATACGCACGAAATTAACGTCGGATGGCAGCTTTTCAACCCATGGGTTGATCACCGGTTCAAAGGCGTAGCAGTGCGGGCAACCGTACCAGAACAGCTCCACCACTTCGATCTTGCCAGGCACGGCGACCGGCACCGGATTGCTCAGCTCGACATAAGGTGCAGCGGGGGCTTCAGCGGCTTGGGCAGTCATGCCGAACAGGCTGGCAGCGGCAAAAACGGCGCTGATGATCAGATTACGCATGCTTTACTCCTGGACAAATTTTATCGCCTCGCGGGACCTGGATTAAGACAGGTCATGGCGGGCCCGAGTTCTGTAGTGTAACGGCAGCGGCCACAAAAAAGGGCGGCCAAGGCCACCCTTTTCATACTTGCTGTGACGGATTAATGGAGCGTTAACGTTGCAGGAGATGCAGACCCCGATCAACGCCCGATTTGCCGGTCTTAGTGCAGGCCCTGGATGTAGCTGGACACTGCGGCAATGTCTTCGTCGCTCAGCTTCTTGGCAATGCTTTGCATCGGTTTGGTATCGCCGTCATTGGTACGGCCGCCTTCTTCCTTGCGGAAATCGGTCAGTTGCTTGCCGATGTATTGAGCATGCTGGCCGCCCAGGTGCGGGAAGCCTGCTGCTGCGTTACCCGCGCCGTTTGGCGAGTGGCAACCGGTGCAGGCTGGCAGGCCCTTGGCCAGGTCGCCACCGCGGAACAGTGCTTCACCGCGAGCCACGACTTTCGGGTCGGCGGCGCCGACACTGCCCTTTTGGCTGGCGAAGTAGGCGGCGATGTCCGCCAGATCCTGGTCGCTCAGGTTGGTCAGCAGGCCAGTCATTTCCAGAACGGTGCGCTTGCCCGACTTGATGTCGTGCAATTGCTTGGTCAGGTAGCGTTCACCCTGGCCGGCCAGTTTTGGAAAGTTAGGCGCCATGCTGTTGCCATCCGGGCCATGACAGGCACCACATACGGCGGCTTTTGCCTGGCCTGCGGCGGCGTCACCAGGTTTGACTGGCTCACCTGCAGCATGGGCAATGCCGGAGATCCCCACGGTCAACAGCAGACTCACGATCAATTTGTTCATCAGCTAATCCAACTACGGCTAAGGGTTAAGTTATGGACCGGGTTTACTCGCTCATCCACTGGATGATGGCTTGGTAATCCTCGGCACTGCAGTCCATGCACAAACCACGCGGCGGCATCGCCTTGAAACCCTGGGTCACGTGTTGCACCAGCGTCTCCATACCTTTCGCCAACCTCGGCGTCCAAGCTTCCTGATCGCCCTTGCGGGGCGCCATGGGTAGTTGGCCGGAATGACAGGCACCACAAACACGGTTGTACACTGCTTCCGGATCCTGTGTAGCCTGAGCGCTGTAAAGCGGTATCAAGACTCCGGCAGCTAGCAGCCATTTCGTCATAAAACGACCTTTTCAGGGTTGAGAGCGATCTGCGTTCTAATGCGCAATCAAGGTCTGTCGCTCTCGCGAACTTCATCCTGCGTCGGGACAAAGCGCACACAAAATCTGCGGCATTATATACTGGCGTCACTGAAACGGAAGCGACACTGCTTGCCGCACCCATTCCTGGCGCCGCCCACATCGGAAATCCCATGCAACTCAAGAATCCCATCCTCGGTCTGTGCCAACAGTCCACCTTCATGCTCAGCGCCGCCAAAGTCGACCAATGTCCGGATGACGAGGGCTTTGAAGTCGCCTTCGCCGGTCGTTCCAACGCCGGCAAGTCCAGCGCCCTGAACACCCTGACGCACGCCAGCCTGGCGCGCACCTCGAAAACGCCGGGGCGCACGCAACTCTTGAACTTCTTCAAGCTAGACGATGAACGCCGTCTGGTCGACCTGCCGGGCTACGGTTATGCAAAAGTACCGATCCCGCTCAAGCAACACTGGCAGCGTCACCTCGAGGCCTACCTGGGTGGTCGCGAGAGTTTGAAGGGTTTGATCCTGATGATGGACATCCGTCACCCGATGACCGACTTCGACCTGCTGATGCTCGATTGGGCGGTCGCCGCCGGCATGCCGATGCACATCCTGCTGACCAAGGCAGACAAGCTGACCTACGGTGCGGCCAAGAACACGCTGCTCAAGGTGCAGTCGGAAATCCGCAAGGGTTGGGGCGATGCCGTGACGATCCAATTGTTTTCGGCGCCCAAACGCATGGGCCTGGAAGACGCCTACACTGTATTGGCAGGCTGGATGGAACTGGCGGACAAGGGCGCCGAAGAAGTTACCGGATAAGTGTGTAAAAAATCGTCTGAGGTGCGGTCAAGCCAGCGCGGCATGACCGCAGCAGGCGGTTTTCTACAGGCAAAAAAAACCCCGGACTTCTATGGGGAGGGGGAAGTTCCGGGGTTCAAGTTCTAGACCGCTAGGGCGGGGTCCAGATATCTGCCAACACTTAACACAACATAGGAGCATCGAAGGGCTTCACCAGCCATTCAGTAAATCTGAGTGGCTGGAAGCGCAATTAGTTCAATTTTATTTCGCGAGCTTTGGAATAATCCCAAGCACCTTTCGGACTAAGCAGTCTTTGCGCGGTCTGCCGCGGCATCATGCCGCAGCAGAATTCTCGGCTTAGTGAGCCTCATCCCAGTTGTTGCCCACCCCGACCTCGACCAGCAACGGCACATCCAGTTTCGCCGCGCCGCTCATGTGCAGGCGGATTTCTTCGCTGACCTGTTCCACCAGATCCTCACGCACCTCAAGCACCAGTTCATCGTGCACTTGCAGGATGACTTTGGCGTCGAGGCCGGAAGCGCTCAGCCAGTTATCCACCGCGACCATGGCTTTCTTGATGATGTCGGCCGCCGTGCCTTGCATCGGCGCGTTGATCGCCGTGCGTTCGGCTGCGGCACGCTCTTGCGGCTTGTTGGAATTGATCTCCGGCAGGTACAGCCGCCGCCCGAAGAACGTTTCCACGTAGCCTTGATCTGCGGCCTGGGCGCGGGTGCGGTCCATGTACTCACGAACGCCGGGGTAACGGGCGAAGTAGGTATCGATATAGGCCTTGGCCGTCTTGGTATCGACGCCGATGTCCTTGCCGAGCTTTTGCGCACCCATGCCGTAGATCAGGCCGAAGTTGATCGCCTTGGCGCTGCGGCGCTGGTCGGAGGTGACGTCAGTGAGTTCGACCTTGAATACTTCGGCGGCGGTTGCGGTGTGCACGTCCAGGTTGTGGCGGAAGGCATTCATCAGGCCTTCATCCCGGGACAGGTGCGCCATGATCCGCAGTTCGATCTGCGAATAGTCGGCGGCCAGCAGCTTGTATCCGGCCGGGGCGACGAAGGCTTGGCGGATGCGCCGCCCTTCAGCCGTGCGCACCGGGATGTTCTGCAGGTTCGGATCGCTGGAGGACAGGCGCCCGGTGGAGGCAACTGCCTGGTGGTACGAGGTGTGGATCCGTCCGGTGCGCGGGTTGATCTGTTCCGGCAGACGGTCGGTGTAGGTGCTTTTGAGCTTGCTCATGGAACGGTATTCCATGAGCACTTTAGGCAGTCGGTAGTCGTCCTCGGCCAGTTTGGCCAGCACCTCTTCGGCGGTGGAAGGCTGGCCCTTGGCGGTCTTCTTCAGTACGGGCAGGCCGAGTTTCTCGTAGAGGATGACGCCGAGTTGCTTGGGCGAACCCAAGTTGAATTCCTCACCGGCAATCTCGAAGGCTTCGCGCTCCAGCGCCACCATCTTTTCCCCCAGTTCGATGCTCTGCACACCCAGCAGGGCAGCATCCACGAACGCGCCCTGGCGTTCGATACGTGCGAGCACCGGTACCAGGGGCATTTCGATGTCGGTCAGAACGCTGGCCAGGCTCGGAATGGCGTTGAGTTTCTCGAACAGCGCCTGATGCAGGCGCAGGGTGATATCGGCGTCCTCGGCGGCGTAAGGCCCGGCCTGTTCAAGGGCAATCTGATCGAACGTCAGCTGCTTCACGCCTTTTCCGGCGATGTCCTGGAAACTCACGGTAGTGTGATCCAGGTACTTCAACGCCAGGCTATCCATGTCATGGCGGGTAGCCGTGGAGTTGAGCACATAGGATTCGAGCATGGTGTCGAAGGCAATGCCACGCACGGTGATGCCGTTGGCCTGATCGCCTCCGATGGCGCAGTTGGCCAGGATGTTCATGTCAAACTTGGCATGCTGGCCGATCTTGAGTTTGTCCGGGTCTTCCAGGATCGGCTTGAGAGCGCGCAAGACGGTATCGCGATCCAGTTGCTGCGGCACGCCGATGTAGGAGTGTGTCAGCGGGATGTAGGCCGCTTCGTTGGCTTGCACCGCGAAAGACAGGCCGACCAATTGAGCCTGTTGCGCATCGATGCCGGTGGTTTCAGTGTCGAAGGCGAACAGTTTGGCGTCGTTGAGTTTTCCCAGCCAGGCATCGAACCGTGCCTGGTCGAGAATGGTTTCGTATTGGGCTTGGGTCGTTACTGCTGGCGCTTCGGCCTCGGCGGCACTGAACAGATCGACTGCCGGCTCAGGCTCGGGGGCAGCGCCGCTCAGTTCAAGGCGTTTGGCGTCCCGATCAAGATCGTTCAGCCAGCTCTTGAACTCAAGCAAGGTATAGAGCTCGTAGAGTTTGGCTGGATCTTGCTCACCCATCCGCAGGTCATCGAGACCGATGTCCAACGGTACATCCACCTTGATGGTCGCCAGTTGATAGGAGAGGAATGCCATCTCCTTGTGCTCTTCGAGCTTGGCCGGCAGGGTCTTGGCGCCGCGGATCGGCAGGGTCGGGACGATATCGAGCTGCGCGTAGAGTTCCGTCAGGCCGCCATTTACGCCCACCAGCAGGCCGGAAGCGGTCTTTGGTCCTATGCCCGGAACGCCCGGAATGTTATCGGACGAATCGCCCATGAGTGCCAGATAGTCGATGATCTGCTCGGGAGCGACGCCGAATTTCTCCTTCACGCCCTCTACGTCCATGCTGCTACCGGTCATGGTATTGACCAAGGTAATGTGGCCATCGACCAGTTGCGCCATGTCCTTGTCACCGGTGGAGATGATCACTGGGCGATCGGCGGCCGCGCTGCTGCGGGCCAGCGTGCCGATCACGTCATCGGCCTCGACGCCTTCGACGCACAACAGCGGGAAGCCCAGGGCGATCACGCTTTGATGCAGGGGCTCGATCTGCACGCGCATATCGTCGGGCATGCTCGGACGGTTAGCCTTGTATTCGGCGTACATGTCATCGCGAAATGTCCCACCCTTGGCGTCGAACACCACGGCGAAGGGGCTGTCCGGGTACTGCTTGCGCAGACTCTTGAGCATGTTCAACACGCCCTTTACGGCGCCGGTCGGCAGGCCTTTGGACGTGGTCAGCGGTGGCAGCGCGTGAAAGGCGCGGTACAGGTAAGAAGAACCGTCCACCAGGACGAGGGGGGCTTGGCTCATGAGCAGGATCAACCTTTTCGGCGGGTCCGGCGCTAGAATAGCGGGACCGTTGACGACAAAGGGACAAGGTTATCATGCGCACACTAAATCGCCTGTTGCTGGCTGGCTTGTTTGCAATCACACCGTTGGCCGTCATGGCGGCGGACGATGCGCCCACGCCCGAGCCGGAAGTTACGATCCGCACGGAAGGTGACAAAGTCATCCAGGAATACCGCCAAAACGGCTTCCTGTATGCGATCAAGGTCACGCCTAAGGGCGCGCCGCCGTATTTTCTGGTGCGCGCAGACGGGACCGATGCAAACTTCATCCGCTCGGATCAGCCGGATATGCTGATACCGTCGTGGAAGATCTTCGAGTGGAAGTAGTTTCTTAATTTCAACCGGCGTTGGCTCAAGAGCAGCGCCTCGTACTGGCAGTTTTAACCATGTCTGTGTTTACCCCCCTGGCTCGGCCTGAGCTGGAAGCTTTTCTCGCCCCTTATGGCCTCGGCCGCCTGCTTGATTTCCAGGGGATTGCCGCCGGTAGCGAAAACACCAATTTCTTTATCAGCCTGGAGCAGGGCGAATTTGTCCTGACCCTGATCGAGCGTGGCCCGGTGCAGGAAATGCCGTTCTTCATCGAATTGCTCGACGTGCTGCACCAGGCCGACCTGCCAGTGCCTTACGCCCTGCGTACCACCGACGGCGTGGCCCTGCGCGAACTGGCCGGCAAGCCTGCGCTGTTGCAACCGCGCCTGGCTGGCAAGCACATCAAGCAGGCCAACGCGCAGCATTGCGCCCAGGTGGGCGAGTTGCTGGCTCACCTGCACCTGGCAACCCAAGCCAATATGATCAAGCGCAAGACCGATCGTGGCCTGGACTGGATGCTGGAAGAAGGCACGCAGTTTCTCTCGCACCTGAAACCCCAGCAGAAAGATCTGCTGCAGCGGGCACTGGAAGAAATCACCGAGCAGAAAGAGAAAATCCTCGCGTTGCCACGCGCCAACATCCACGCTGACCTGTTCCGCGATAACGCGATGTTCGAAGGCACGCACCTGACCGGGCTGATCGATTTCTATAACGCCTGTTCGGGGCCGATGCTCTACGACGTGGCGATTGCCTTGAACGACTGGTGCTCCGACGATGACGGCCTGATCGACGGGGCACGGGCGCGGGCGTTGCTCGGTGCTTATGCGGCGCTACGTCCTTTCACCGCGACCGAAGCCGAGCTGTGGCCGACCATGCTACGGGTGGCGTGCGTGCGCTTCTGGTTGTCACGCTTGATCGCGGCGGAGTCGTTTGCCGGGCAGGACGTGTTGATTCACGATCCGATGGAGTTCGAGTTGCGGTTGGCGCAGCGGCAGAAGGTCAGCACGCCGTTGCCTTTCGCCCTCTAAAAGCTTCGCGGGCAAGCCCGCTCCCACAGGTGGCCGGTGTGAATACAGATTTTGTGTTCACCAAGGATCCCCTGTGGGAGCGAGCCTGCTCGCGAATAGGGCGACGCAATGTTTGAATTACAACGACTCCAGGCATCCCGCCAAATCATTGCCCAATTTTTCCAATACCTGCTCATACCCCTGGGCAGTCGCCGGCGTGTACCCGCCTAGCGCATCCAGCTCCGCCAGTTTCACCGGCAGGCCCGCCACCAGGGTTTCCGCCAGGCGTGGACGCAGCGGCGGTTCGCTGAATACGCAGGTCTTGCCGACTTCCTGCAACCGCGCGCGCATCGCTGCGACGTGCTGGGCGCCGGGTTGTACTTCAGCCGCGACGCTGAACACCCCGGCGTGCTTGAGGCCGTAGGCGTCTTCGAAGTAGTCGAAGGCTTCGTGGAACACGAAGTAAGGTTTGCCTTCAACACCCGCCAGACGTTTCTTCAAGCGAGCATCCAACGCATCCAGGCGCTCATCAAAGGCCTTGAGGTTACGCTGGTAGTGCGCCGCGTTGGCGGGATCGGCTGCACCCAGATCCGCAGCTATTTTCGCCGCGATTACCCTGGCGTTCGCCGGCGATAGCCACAAATGCGCATCCAGAGTGCCTGGGCGATGATCGTGGTCATGTTCGTCGGCTTCTTCAGCGTGGGAATGGTTGTCTTCGGCGAAATGTCGCAATTTCAGGCCAGGCAGGTCCTGCACGGCAACGCTTGGCAATGTACGACCGTTGAGCACCCGCGGCATGAAACCTTCCATGTCCGGCCCGATCCAGTACAGCAGATCCACCGATTGCACCTTCCGTACGTCGGAAGGGCGCAGGGCATAGTTATGCGGCGAGGCGCCGGGTGGCAGCAAGACCTCCGGAATCGCCACGCCGTCCTGCACGGCAGCAGCGATCAGCTGTAGCGGCTTGATGCTGGTGAGGACCCTGACTTCGGCTTGCGCCGATCCGATCAGTAGAAAACTTGCGATAAATGCGACAAAGATAGAAAAAAGTCGGGACACGATGACCACTCGAGGAGGCGAGAACGGGTAATATAATAACGTCTCTCACAAAATTCGTCGCCGCTCATGCCTAAAACACCGATTGCAAGTCGCCCCCACGACCACTCTCATTGCGTTCACAGCGCTTTGTCTGAGGCCGATGCCTTGTGCGCACGCCAGGGCTTGCGCCTGACTGCGTTGCGTCGGCGGGTGCTGGAACTGGTGTGGCAAAGCCATAAACCGCTGGGGGCGTACGACATTCTCGCGGTACTCAGTGAGCAGGACGGTCGCCGGGCTGCGCCGCCAACGGTCTACCGCGCGCTGGACTTCCTGCTGGAAAACGGCCTGGTGCACCGTATCTCCTCGCTCAACGCCTTCATCGGCTGTAATCACCCGGCGCACGCGCACCAGGGGCAGTTCCTGATCTGCCGTGAATGCCACGCTGCCATCGAACTCGAACAGAAGTCCATCAGCGACGCGATCATCGCCAGCGCCAAGGACGTCGGGTTTGTCGTCGAAGGTCAGACCGTTGAAGTGATCGGTCTCTGTTCAGGCTGCCAGGGGGCTTGATGAGCAACGCGCTGATCCGTCTCGAGCAGGTTGCCGTCACGTTTGCCGGGCAACCGGTGCTGGATAACATCGAGTTGAGCGTCGAGCCGGGGCAGATCGTGACCTTGATCGGCCCTAATGGCGCCGGCAAGACCACCCTGGTGCGCGCCGTGCTCGGCCTGTTGAAACCCGACAGCGGCAGCGTCTGGCGCAAACCGAAACTGCGGGTGGGCTATATGCCGCAAAAGCTGCATGTCGATCCGACCCTGCCGCTCTCGGTGCTGCGTTTCTTGCGCCTGGTGCCAGGTGTGGACCGTGCAATGGCCTTGGCCGCGCTCAAGGAAGTCGGCGCCGAGCAGGTGATCGATAGCCCCGTGCAAAGTGTTTCCGGCGGAGAAATGCAACGCGTTCTGCTGGCCCGGGCCCTGTTGCGCGAGCCGGAATTACTGGTGCTCGACGAACCGGTACAAGGGGTCGACGTGGCGGGTCAGGCCGAACTCTATAGCCTGATCACCCGCCTGCGAGACCGTCACGGCTGCGGCGTGTTGATGGTCTCCCACGATCTGCACCTGGTGATGAGCACTACCGACCAAGTGGTTTGCCTGAATCGCCATGTCTGCTGCTCCGGCCACCCCGAGCAGGTCAGTGGTGATCCGGCATTCGTCGAGCTATTCGGAAAAAACGCCCAAAGCCTGGCGATTTATCACCACCATCACGACCACGCCCACGATTTGCACGGCTCGGTGGTCAAGGCGCCCACCTCGGGCCATAACCATGTTCACGGAGATAGCTGCAAGCATGGCTGATTTTCTGCTCTACGCCCTGCTTGCAGGTCTGGCCCTGGCGGTTGTAGCGGGCCCCCTGGGCTCCTTCGTGGTCTGGCGGCGCATGGCCTATTTTGGCGACACCCTGTCCCACGCGGCATTGCTCGGCGTGGCGCTGGGTTTTCTGCTGGATGTCAGCCCGACAGTTGCGGTCACGGTCGGCTGTTTACTGTTGGCGGTGTTGCTGGTGACCTTGCAACAGCGCCAGCCGCTGGCCTCCGACACGCTTTTGGGAATTCTCGCACCCAGCACCCTCTCTTTAGGCTTGGTGGTACTAAGCTTCATGCACGAAGTGCGGATCGACCTGATGGCCTATCTGTTCGGCGACTTACTGGCGATCAGTCCGACCGATCTGGCCTGGATCCTCGGGGGTAGCGCAGCGGTGCTGGCATTGCTGGTGACGTTGTGGCGGCCATTGCTGGCAATCACCGTGCACGAGGAGCTGGCGAGGGTCGAAGGGCTGCCGGTGGCGGGTTTGCGCCTGGCACTGATGCTGTTGATCGCCGTGGTCATTGCGGTGGCGATGAAAATCGTCGGTGTGTTGCTGATCACCTCGTTGTTGATCATTCCGGCGGCTGCGGCACAACGTCACGCCCGCTCACCGGAGCAGATGGCACTGGGTGCGAGCCTGCTTGGCATACTCGCCGTGTGTGGCGGATTATCGCTTTCCTGGTTCAAGGACACCCCGGCGGGCCCGTCGATTGTAGTGGCGGCGGCCGCGCTGTTTCTGCTGAGTTTTGTTCTGCCCCGTCGAGGGGTGTAGACTTGCTCGTTTTTTGCGCAAATAGAGAGTCGCAGGAATGAAGTCGTTCGCCTCCCGTTATCTGCTCCTTGTCGCATTTTCTTTGCTGCTGGGCGCTTGCCAAAGCACGCCACCAGCCCCCGAGGCCCCGGATGCGCGGGCCACGGCCATTGCACAGCTGGAACAAAGCCTAGCCAGCAGCGAACTGGCCACGGCCGAGGGTCAATTGGCGGCGTTGCAGGCCGAGTCGCCCAACGACCAATCCCTTGAGCAATACCAGCGTCAGCTCGCCGAAGCCTATCTGTTGCGTAGCCAGATCGTGCTGCAAAAAGGTGATGTGAACGCCGCCGCCACCGCGCTGAGCCGTGCCCGCGTGCTGATGCCCAAGGCGCCAGCACTGACCGGTGGGGTCAATGGTGCCATCGCCGAGGCCCGCAAGGCTGAACTGGAAAAAGCCGAAGCGGCCCTCAAGGCTGCCGAAGCCCAACCAAAAGCCAAGGTCATCGACCTGACCGCTGAAAGCACCACGGTTGCGTTGAATATCAACGATATGGCCAAGCTACGTCGTCAACTGGACGCCATCGCCGCCGATGTGGTGAACTTTCAGTGTGATGTGAGCATTCAGGCGCCGCGTACCGACGATTACCCATGGCTGGCCAATTTGCTAACCAAGCGGGTGAAGAAGCTCGATCCGCAGTTTGAGCTGAATCTGGAGCGGCAGATTATTCGCAGCGTTCCGGCGCAGATGGTTTTGAGCCCGCGCAAGTCTTGAGAAAAAGATCGCAGCCCTGTAGGCGCTGCGATCTTTTGCTTTTCAGGCCGGAATCGCCTTGGCCTTAGGCTCCCTGTCCCAAACCCGATGCTGCCCGATTGCCGCAAAGAACGGCTTGGCCAATTGGCCGTTCGCTCCCACGATCAAACCCGCATCAACTTCCAGCTTCAACACATCCAGTAGCTGCTTCGCCTCGCCATGCAGCGCGATCGCTTTCAAATGTTTGTAAGCTTCGAGCAGGTAGTGCAACGCCACGCCGTCGCCGCTCAGCGCCTTGATCGAGGCAGCCCCCCCCGGAACGAACACCGCATCGAACGCAATGGACGGCATGCCCTCCATGGACGCATCCACGGGTAGCATCTTGCCGGCAGCGGTCGTGACCGGCGCCGAGGTGGGGCCAAGCAGTTTGGCGTGCGCACCCTCAGCTTCCAGGGCCTTTTTCATCGCATCGATTGCATTGCCATCGACGCCGTTAGCCGCAAGAATCGCCACTTTTCGGGTCTTGATATCCCCCGGCAGCAAGTTGGCCTGGCTCAGGGCTGGGGAACGATCCAGAGAAATCTTCGGTACGTCGACCGTTCCGGCTTTGGGTGCTGGCAGGCCAAGGTTTTGCGCCACGCGCTTGGCCAGTTCCAGATCGATGTTGGCCAGGATCTCGTTCACCTCGCGCGCGCGGATATGCTCCCGTTCGACCTTGCCCAGCTCAAAGCTGTAGGCGGAAATGATGTGCTCCTGTTCGTGCTTGCTCATGCTGTGGAAAAACAGCCGGGCCTGGGAAAAGTGGTCGCCAAATGACTCGCTGCGCTGACGGATCTTGTTGGCGTCGATGCGCTCCTGATAACTTTCGAACCCGCCGTCCTGGGCGGCGGCGGGCGTCTCTTTCGGCCAGCCGCCGTCGATCGAGTTCGGTTCGTAGGACGCGCGACCCTTGTCGATGGTGGTGCGATGCAACGCATCACGCTGGCCGTTGTGGAACGGTGCTACCGGACGATTGATCGGGATTTCGTGAAAGTTCGGCCCACCGAGTCGGCTGATCTGCGTATCGGTGTAGGAAAACAGCCGACCTTGCAGCAACGGATCGTTGGAGAAGTCGATCCCGGGCACGATATGCCCCGGGCAGAAAGCCACCTGCTCGGTTTCAGCGAAGAAGTTGTCCGGGTTGCGGTTGAGCGTCATTTTCCCCAGCGGCGTAATGGGTACGAGCTCTTCTGGAATCAGCTTGGTGGGGTCGAGGATGTCGAAATCGAAAGCGTGTTCGTTTTCTTCCTCGATGACCTGTACGCCGAGTTCCCATTCCGGGTAGTCGCCCATCTCGATGGCTTCCCAGAGATCGCGGCGATGATAGTCGGTGTCCTTGCCTGCCAGTTTCTGCGCTTCATCCCACACCAGCGAGCAGGTCCCGGCGGCAGGGCGCCAGTGAAATTTGACGAAGCGCGACTTTCCTTCGGCGTTGATCAGGCGGAAGGTATGCACGCCGAAGCCTTGCATGCTGCGCAGGCTTTTCGGGATGGCCCGGTCGGACATCGCCCAGATCACCATGTGGGCTGATTCGGGTTGCAGCGAAACAAAGTCCCAGAACGTATCGTGTGCCGAGCCGCCCGTAGGGATTTCGTTGTGAGGCTCGGGTTTTACCGCGTGGACGAAGTCGGGAAACTTGATGGCGTCCTGGATGAAAAACACCGGCATGTTGTTGCCCACCAGATCGAAGTTGCCTTCATCGGTGAAAAACTTCACGGCGAAGCCTCGTACGTCCCGCACGGTATCGCCCGACCCACGGGGCCCCTGCACTGTGGAAAAACGCACGAATACCGGGGTTTTTTTCGCAGGATCCTGCAGAAAACCGGCCTTGGTCAGCACGGAGTGGTTCTCGTAGGACTGGAAGAAGCCATGAGCGCCGGTACCGCGGGCATGCACGATGCGCTCGGGGATACGCTCATGGTCAAAGTGCGTGATCTTTTCACGCATGATGAAATCTTCCAGCAGCGACGGCCCACGGGCACCGGCTTTCAGCGTGTTTTGATTGTCTGCAACCTTCACGCCTTGATTGGTACGCAAGGCCTGGCCTGTGGCGTCGGAGCGGAATTTTTCCAGGCTATCGAGTTTGGTGTTGGTGTTGCTGCGGTCCAGGGTATCGGTCCCGGCCAGTGCGCTCTTGGGGGCGGCAGGCTTCTTGGTACTCATCGGGCGTGTCTCCTCGGGTTTTTTTTCGAGTGGCCCTATTAGTGACTGATGGTGTTTTGCGGCGTTCCTTTTATCTGACCTTTGATCGCGTTATTGCCAAATGACTGGTCGAATGCGAAATAAATGCTAAGAACTGCTATACGGACAGGCTAAAATGCGCGCCCGGCTAACCGCTGATCCTTTTCCAACGCGCCCCACAAGGTTCGCTACGTGATCGAGTTTCAAAACGTCCATAAAACCTACCGCGTTGCCGGTAAGGATATCCCCGCCCTGCATCCGACCAGCCTGACGATAGAGAACGGTCAGGTCTTCGGCCTGATCGGCCATTCCGGTGCGGGAAAAAGTACCCTGCTACGTCTGATCAATCGCCTGGAAAACTCCAGCGGCGGCAAGATCATCGTTGATGGCGAAGAGGTCACGGCGCTCGACGCCAACGGCTTGCGCCGTTTCCGTCAGCAGGTCGGGATGATTTTCCAGCACTTCAACTTGCTGGCATCCAAGACCGTGGCCGACAACGTTGCCCTGCCACTGACGCTGGCGGGTGAAATGTCCCGCGCCGAGATCAATCAGCGTGTCGCCGAGTTGCTGGCCCGGGTCGGTTTGTCCGACCACGCCAACAAGTACCCGGCGCAGTTGTCCGGCGGCCAGAAGCAACGCGTCGGCATTGCCCGCGCCCTGGCAACCAAGCCGAAAATTCTCCTGTGCGATGAAGCCACCAGCGCCCTCGACCCGCAAACCACGGCGTCGGTCCTGCAATTGCTGGCCGAGATCAATCGCGAGCTGAAGTTGACCATCGTGCTGATCACCCATGAAATGGACGTGATCCGCCGGGTCTGCGACCAGGTCGGGGTGATGGACGCCGGGGTGATCGTCGAGCAAGGCACGGTGGCCGAGGTGTTTCTGCATCCTAAACACCCGACGACCAAGCGCTTCGTGCAAGAAGACGAGCAAATCGACGAAAGCGAACAACGTGACGACTTCGCTCACGTGCCTGGCCGCATTGTGCGCCTGACCTTCCAGGGTGAAGCGACCTACGCGCCCCTTCTGGGTACCGTCGCTCGGGAAACCGGTGTGGACTACAGCATCCTGGCCGGTCGTATCGACCGCATCAAGGACATCCCTTACGGGCAACTGACCCTGGCCGTGACCGGCGGTGACATGGAAGCGGCCTTCGCCCGCTTCACCGCGGCCGACGTCCACATGGAGGTGCTGCGCTAATGGAAGCCCTGACAAGTTTCTTCGCCAATATCGACTGGTTTGAAATCTGGCTGGCCACCGGCGACACCCTGCTGATGCTCGGTGGTTCGCTGTTGTTCACCGTGCTGCTGGGCCTGCCGCTGGGGGTGCTGTTGTTCCTCTGCAGCCCCCGTCAGTTGCTGGAAGCCAAAGGCGTCTATGCGATGTTGTCCCTGGTGGTGAACATCCTGCGTTCGCTGCCGTTCATCATTCTGCTGATCGTGATGATCCCGTTCACGGTGTTGATCACGGGTACCTCCCTCGGCGTCGCCGGTGCAATCCCACCGCTGGTAGTGGGCGCTACGCCGTTTTTTGCGCGCCTGGTGGAAACCGCGTTGCGTGAAGTGGATCGCGGCATCATCGAAGCGACCCAGGCCATGGGCGCGACGACGCGGCAGATCATCACCAATGCCTTGCTGCCTGAAGCCCGTCCCGGCATCTTCGCGGCAATTACGGTCACAGCCATTACACTGGTTTCCTACACGGCCATGGCCGGTGTGGTCGGTGCTGGTGGCTTGGGTGACTTGGCGATCCGGTTCGGTTACCAGCGCTTCCAGACTGACGTGATGGTGGTCACGGTGGTGCTGCTGCTGGTGCTGGTGCAGGTCCTGCAAACCGTCGGCGACAAGCTGGTTGTGCATTTTTCCCGGAAATAAACAGTTCTCGTAAATGACAAATGAGCCGGTCATTCGCTGGCAGGCGCCAAACGGGCGCCGCAAGCGGGTACCCACATGGAGTTAGCTGAATGAAAAAACTACTCGTCGCGTTCGCTGCCGTTGCAGCCTTTTCCGCCCACGCTGCCGACACCCTGACTGTCGCGGCGACCCCGGTTCCACATGCGGAAATCCTTGAATTCGTTAAACCGGCACTGGCCAAGCAAGGCGTGGACCTCAAGGTCAAGGTCTTCACCGATTACATCCAGCCGAACGTGCAGGTCGCGGAAAAACGCCTGGACGCCAACTTCTTCCAGCACCAGCCGTATCTGGATGAGTTCAACAAGGCCAAGGGCACCCACCTGGTGTCGGTAGCCGGCGTTCATCTTGAGCCACTGGGTGTTTACTCCAGCAAGTACAAGTCCCTGAAAGAGCTGCCAAGTACCGCCACCGTGGTGATCCCCAACGATGCCACCAACGGCGGCCGTGCGCTGCTGCTGTTGGCCAAGGCCGATATGATCAAGCTGCAGGATTCAAACAACATCCTGTCGACGGTCAAGGACATTACCGAGAACCCGCAGAACCTGAAGTTCCGTGAGCTGGAAGCCGCGACCATCCCGCGTGTACTGACCCAGGTTGACCTCGCGCTGATCAACACCAACTATGCGTTGGAAGCCAAGCTCGATCCTTCCAAGGACGCGCTGTTCATCGAAGGCAGCGACTCGCCTTACGTGAACATCCTGGTTGCCCGCCCGGACGACAAGGACAGCGAAGCGATGAAGAAGCTGGTAGCTGCCCTGCACAGTCCGGAAGTGAAGGCCTTCATTCTCGAGAAGTACAAAGGCGCGGTCGTGCCGGCGTTCTGATTGGCTGAACGCAACGAAAAAGGGGCGCATTGAATGCGCCCCTTTTTTTCGCCTGAAATACGGAGCCCTGTAGGAGCAGGCTTGCTGGCGATGGCGATCTCGCGGGCCCCTTCGCCGGCAAGCCGGGCTCCTACAGGTTTTGTGATGTGTTCACTGACGCTTGAGCATCACCGGCAACTGCGCCACCAGCTTCACATTGTTCAACGGCGCCCGGATAAACCCGCGCTGCGTCCCGTCCGGCCCGATGACCGCCAGGTTGCCACTGTGGTCGACGGTGTAATTCGGCTTGCTGGTATCGGCCGGAATGAATGGAATGCTCACGGCGTTGGCCACCTTCTGCAAGTCTTCGATAGAGGTCGGCGTCAGGCCGACGAACTGTGGATCGAAGTAACCCAGGTACTGCTTGAGCTGTTTCGGCGTATCGCGGTTGGGATCGACGCTGACCAGCACGATCTGCAACTTGTCCACCGCTTCGGGCGGCAGTTCACTCTTGATCTGGCGCAGTTGGGCGAGGGTGGTCGGGCAGATGTCCGGGCAGAAGGTGTAGCCGAAGAACAGCAGCGACCATTTACCTTTGAGTTCATTGATCGCCACCGGCTTGCCGTCCTGGTCGGTCATCGTCACGCTCGGCAGGTTGCGGCTTTGCGGCAGCAGGATGATCCCGGCGTCGATCAGTGCCGTCGGGTCGCCCTGGCTTTTGCCGGACAGCACTTTGTTGATGGTCAGGCCCAGGACCAGCGCGATCAGGGCGACAAGGATGAAGACGGTTTTCTGGGTTCGAGTCATAGGTTCAACAATAAGTAGTGGTCAACGAGCAGGGCGATGAACAACAGGAACAAGTAGTAAATAGAGTACTTGAAGGTGTTGATCGCCGCGTGCGGCCGAGTGCCACGGTACAGCACCACGGCCCATTGCAGGAACCTGGCGCCAAGACCGAGGGCGCAGACCAGGTAAAGCAGGCCGCTCATGTGAATCACATAGGGCATCAGGCTGACGGCCAGCAGCGCGAAGGTATAGAGCAGGATGTGAATCTTGGTGTAGTGCTCGCCATGGGTCACCGGCAGCATCGGGATATCGGCCTTGGCATATTCCTCCTTGCGATGGATGGCTAGCGCCCAGAAGTGCGGTGGGGTCCAGGCGAAGATGATCAGCACCAGTAGCAGCGGTTCGGCGGTGACGTGGCCAGTGGCGGCGGTCCAGCCGAGCAGGGGGGGTGCGGCCCCGGCCAGGCCACCGATGACGATGTTCTGTGGCGTGGCTCGTTTGAGAAAACCGGTGTAGACCACCGCGTAGCCGAGCAGGGAGGCCAGTGTCAGCCACGCGGTCAGTGGATTGGTGAAGGCCAGCAACAAGGCCTGGCCCAGCAACGCCAGCATCAAGGCAAACGTCAGCGCGGCGGCCGGTGATACCCGGCCTTCGGCGAGCGGCCGCTTGTGGGTGCGCGCCATGACTGCATCGATGCGCCGGTCCACCACATGGTTGACGGCTGCGGCCCCGCCAGCGCATAGCGCGATCCCCAGATTGCCGAACACCAGCACGGTCCATGGCACCCCGGCGCGGGTCGCGAGGAACATTCCCGCCAGCGAGGTGATGAGCATCAGCACCACCACCTTGGGTTTGGTCAGCTCCAGGTAGTCACGCCAGATCGCCTGGCTGTGACGCGCGCCGATCAGAATCGCCATGGCATCTCTCCTTTTATTGTTATGGGCCCGGCTGAATGTTTACGCGGGCTGAAGCGCCAGCGAGTTGGCTGCTTGACCCGAACCAGGCTGGTCCGGGCGTGGTAATTGACCAGCACCAGCGTCAGCAGCAACGCCGCGCCACCCGCATTGTGGGCGACAGCCACCGGCAGCGGCAGATGAAACAGCACGTTGCTGATGCCCAGGGTGATTTGCGCGGCAAGGGCGATCAGCACCAAGCCGGCCAGGCGCGTCATGCCGACGACCTTCAGTTGCCAGGCAAGACCGAGCAACACCAGGGTCACCAGCAGCGCGCCGATGCGATGGGTCAGGTGAATCGCGGTGCGGGCATCGCTGTCGAGCTGCCCGCCGAGATAGTTCGGACCGATATGTTGGGTCAGGTGAAAACCGTTGGCGAAGTCGGCAGGCGGCAGCCATTGACCGTGGCAGGTCGGGAAGTCGATACAGGCCACAGCGGCGTAGTTGGAACTCACCCAGCCGCCGAGGGCAATTTGCCCGATCACCAGCAACAATCCGGCAGTCGCCCAGTACTGCAGGCGTCGCGGTACCGTGAGTGCGGGTAATACTCCGGACAGGCGCAAGGTCAGCAGAAACAGCAGGCTCAAGGTCGCAAAGCCGCCCAGCAGATGCCCGGTGACCACTTGTGGCCAGAGCTTGAGTGTCACCGTCCACATGCCGAACGCCGCCTGGGCGAACACCACTGTCAGCAGGAACAACGGCAGCTTCACCGGTTGCCCTGGATGCCGGCGATGGACCCAGGCCCGACCGGCCAACACCGAGATCAGCAGCCCCAGTGTGCCGGCGAAGTAGCGGTGGATCATTTCGTTCCAGCCTTTATGGGCTTCGACAGGCGTGTCCGGAAAATGCAATTCGGCATGGGCCAGTTGCGCCTCGCTTTTCGGAACGCTGATAAAGCCGTAGCAGCCGGGCCAGTCCGGGCAGCCCAGGCCTGCGTGGGTCAGGCGGGTGTAGGCGCCGAGCAGCACCACAATCAGTGCCAACAAGGTGGCAAACAGCGCGAGGCGAAATCCAGGCTTGGCCATGACGATGCCCTTATCCGATGTTCGACAGTTTCAACAGGTGACGCAGGTCGTTCAGCAAGTCTTTGCCCTTCACCGACGGGTCATAGCGCAATACCAGGTTGCCGTGGGGGTCGATGATCCACAGTTGCGGTGCGGTCTTGTCGCCATGGGTCTTGGTGAAGGTGGAGAGGTCCAGCGGGTAGCGTTGCAACTGCGGGTATTCGCGGGTCAGCTTGGCGTCATAATCGCTGCTCAGCGGTTGTGTCACGGCAATGGCATGGCTGGCTCGCCCGGCATCGCGACCCAGGCCGATCTGCACCTGCCGCGCCAGATACACCAGTTGCTGACAGTCCACGGCACATGCCTTGGGCGCGGTCACCAGCAGCTGCCAGCGTTGCTCGTCAGCCTGCACGCCCAGGTCGGCGCGGGTCTGGCCGTTGCCGATCAGCTCACCGTGATAACTGCGGCCTTCCGGCACCCAGAACTGCAGTTTGTACATGCCGGTGGCGAGGATCATCGGACCGATCACCCCGAGCAGAATCAGCAGCAGTTGCAGGCGACCCTTGCGCCGACTCGCCGGCGTTTTGGCCTCAGACATGCTGGGTGGATTCATGGCCGCTCCCATGGTGTTTCTCCTTTGCGTTGTGCCAGCCGAGGTAGAGGTAGAGACCGAACAGGGCGATCGACATGGCGAACCACTGCACGGCATAAGCGATGTGTTTTTCCGGCCCCATGGCCACCACCGGCCAATCGGCCTGATAGGTAGAAGGACCCATTTCGGCGCGTATTTCGTAAGCAAAGCCATCACGCTCGAGGGCTGTCCAGAGCCTGGCTGGCTCAACCGCGGTCACCAGTTGGGGCCAGACCGTAGTGCTCGGGTCGGCGTGCAACTGGAAGGTGGCACCGGGGGGAACGTAGACCCAGGCGTCGAGACTCAGGGCCTGGGCGGGGGTGTCGAATTGCGGCGGGGTACGCCGGTCCGGCCATGGCAGCCAGCCACGATTGACCAGCAGCCACAGCCCAGTGGCTTGATCCTGAAAGGGTTGCAACAATTCGACGCCGACCTTGCCATCGCGCTGGCGGTTGTCCAGCAACAGGCTGTGGCCGGCGTCGAACCGACCGTGCAGGTGAACCCGGCGGAAGGCCGGATCTGGTGTGTGTAGCAGCTCGGCGCTGGCCATCGGTTCTGCGGCCCGGCGCTCGGAGTAGCTTTGCAGCAGCGCGCTTTTCTCCGCGCCTCGGCTCAATTGCCAAAATCCGAGCGACACCAGCAGCGGCAACAGTAGCGCAACCACCAATGTCGGAATGATGCCCGGCCGAAAGCGCTTCATGGCTTCGCCAGAAAGTCGGTCGTCGCGATAGCTATACTCAAGTGCATCGCTTGTCCCCCGGAGTCCCACCATGCTCAAAGCAGCTATCGTCCTGATGCTGATTGCCACGGTTGTCAGCCTGTTCAGCGGCCTGTTCTTTCTGGTCAAGGACGACAGCAGCTCGAACCGCCTCGTCATTGCCTTGAGTGTTCGTGTCGCGCTGGCCGCCATCACCGTCGGCTTGATTGCCTGGGGCTTTTTCAGCGGTCAGCTGGTTTCCCATGCCCCCTGGTAGGGGTTAGAGCACATAGACGAAAACGAACAACCCGATCCACACCACATCCACGAAGTGCCAGTACCAGCTAGCGGCCTCGAAGCCGAACTGGTGCTCATTGTCGAAGTGTCCACGCATGATCCGCATCAACATCACGAACAGGATGATGGTGCCGATCGTCACGTGGGCGCCGTGGAACCCGGTGAGCATGAAGAATGTGGCGCCGTAGATGCCTGAACCCAGGGTCAGGCCCAGTTCTTGGTACGCGTGCATGTACTCTTCGGCCTGAAACCCGAGGAATGCACAGCCCAACAGCACGGTGATCGCCAACCAGATTTTCAGCGCGCCGCGATGACCCTTTTTCAAGGCATGGTGGGCGATTGTCACAGTCACGCTGGAACTCACCAGCAACACGGTATTGAGCAGCGGCAGGCCCCAGGGGCTGATGACTTCCTTGGGCGGCGGAAAGAGTTTGGAATCCGGGTTGTTGAGCAGCGGCCAGGTGAACTGGAAGTTTGGCCACAACATATGGGCGATGCCTTTGGCGCCTTCACCGCCCAGTGCCGGGCCGGAAACGTGGCGTACGTAAAACAGTGCGCCGAAGAAGGCGATGAAGAACATTACTTCCGAGAAGATGAACCAGCTCATGCCCCAGCGGAACGAGCGGTCCATCTGCGCGCTGTACAAGCCGCCGCGGCTTTCCTTGATCACCGTGCCGAACCAGCCGAACAACATATAGGCCAGCAGCAGGCTGCCAATGAAAAAGATCAACGGGCCATGGGATTCCGGCCGCGCAGCCTTCAGGTCATTGAACCAGGTGGCCAGGCCTAATACGGTGACGAACATCCCGACCGTGGCGATGATCGGCCATTTGCTCTGGGCGGGAACGTAATAGTGTTCATGAGTTGCCATTTTATTGTTCTCCTTATCGGGCACGCTCAACCGCCAGTATTTACTGCGACCGGTGGATGTCGGGCGGTGATATCGAACAGCGTGTAGGACAGCGTCAAATGCTTCACATCCTTGGGCATGTCACGGTCAACGATGAAACGTACCGGCATCTCGATCTGTTGACCGGGCTGCAGCACTTGCTGGGTAAAGCAGAAACATTCGGTCTTGTGGAAGTACGCCGCCGCCGCGCTGGGCGCGATGCTCGGCACTGCCTGGGCGCTCATCGGGCGATCGGTGGGGTTGTGCGCGATGAAGATCATCTCGTTTACAGCCCCGGGATTGGCTGTCAATTCATCCTGCTTGGGATAGAAATCCCAGGACATGTCGGCGGAGTTAGTCGACAGAAACTGCACGCGTACTTGCCGCGAAGTGTCGACCGTTTGCGAGCCCTCGTATTGGCCTGCGGTCTTGCCATTGATGCCGAACGCCTGGCACATCACGTCATAGATAGGCACCAGGGCAAAACCGAAGACAAACATCGCCACCACCACCAGCAGCAGGCGCGTGACCAGCTTTTTCATCGAAATCGAATCAGCCATGGCTTCCAACCTCTACGCATATCCCTGTAGGAGCTGGCTTGCCAGCGAAAGCGGTGTGTCTGACATACCAAGTCGCGACATTCGCCAGCAAGCCGGCTCCTACAAGAGGCGTGTTCATTTCACTTCCGGCGGCGTGGTGAACGTGTGATACGGCGCCGGTGACGGAATGCTCCACTCCAGGCCCTCGGCCCCATCCCACGGTTTGGCCGGTGCTGGCTCCCCGCCACGAATGGTCTTGATCACAATGAACAGGAAGAAAATCTGCGTGGCGCCGAACATGAACGCACCGATCGACGACACCATATTGAAATCGGCGAACTGCAGGTTGTAGTCCGGGATCCGCCGCGGCATGCCCGCCAGCCCCACGAAGTGCATCGGGAAGAACGCCATGTTCATGCCGATGAACGACAGCCAGAAATGCAGCTTGCCGAGGGTTTCGTCGTACATGTGGCCGGTCCATTTCGGCATCCAGTAGTAAGCCGAGGCGAAGATCCCGAAGATGGCGCCGGGCACCAGTACATAGTGGAAGTGCGCGACCACGAAGTAGGTGTCCTGATACTGGAAATCCGCCGGGGCGATGGCGAGCATCAATCCGGAAAAACCGCCGATGGAGAACAGGATCACGAACGCCACGGCAAACAGCATGGGCGTCTCGAAGGTCAGCGAGCCTTGCCACATGGTACTGGCCCAGTTGAACACCTTGACCCCGGTGGGCACCGCGATGAGCAACGTGGCGTACATGAAGAACAGCTCGCCCACCAGTGGAATGCCGACCACGAACATGTGGTGCGCCCAGACGATGAACGACAGGAACGCGATGCTCGCCGTGGCGTAGACCATCGAGGTGTAGCCGAACAGCGGCTTGCGCGAGAAGGTCGGGATGATCGAGCTGACGGCCCCGAAGGCCGGCAGGATCATGATGTACACCTCGGGGTGGCCGAAGAACCAGAACACATGCTGGAACAGCACTGGGTCACCGCCACCGGCGGCACTGAAGAAGCTGGTGCCGAAGTGGATGTCCATCAGCATCATCGTCACGCAACCGGCCAGTACCGGCATCACCGCGATCAGCAGGAACGCGGTGATCAACCAGGTCCAGACGAACAATGGCATTTTCATCAGCGTCATGCCGGGGGCGCGCAGATTGAGAATGGTGGCAATCACGTTGATCGCACCCATGATCGAACTGATCCCCATCAAGTGGATGGCGAAGATGAAGAACGTCACGCTTTCCGGCGCGTAGGTCGTCGACAGTGGCGCGTAGAACGTCCAGCCAAAGTTGGGTCCGCCTCCCGGGGTGAACAGGGTCGAAACCAACAGGATGAACGCGGCCGGCAATAGCCAGAAGCTGAAGTTGTTCATCCGCGGCAGCGCCATGTCGGGTGCGCCGATCATCAGCGGCACCATCCAGTTGGCAAGGCCGACAAAGGCCGGCATCACCGCACCGAAGACCATCACCAGGCCGTGCATGGTGGTCATCTGGTTGAAGAATTCCGGCTGGACGATCTGCAACCCTGGCTGGAACAGTTCGGCGCGAATCACCATCGCGAACGAGCCGCCGAGCAGGAACATGGAAAACGCAAACCACAGGTACAGCGTACCGATGTCCTTGTGGTTGGTGGTCAGCACCCAACGCATGAGGCCTTTGGCGGGGCCGTGGGCATGGTCGGTGGCGTGACCGTGGTCATCGATAACGGCGCTCATGGCCTGTCTCCTGCAAACAGATGGGCTGGGCAGGCCGGGGCGCGATGCCCCAACCGGTTCCTTGGATGAGCAATAGACCGGGTCATTTGCTTTCCGCCTGTTTCAGTTCCAGCACTTCTTTGGGGGTGACCATGTCGCCCTTGTTGTTGCCCCAGGCGTTACGTTCATAGGTCACGACCGCTGCGATATCGACTTCCGACAGTTGCTTGCCGAACGCCGCCATGGCGGTGCCAGGCTTGCCATGGAAGACAATGCTCAGGTGGCCTTCTTTCGGTCCGGTAGCGATTTTCGAGCCTTTGAGCGCCGGGAACATCGGCGGCAAACCTTGGCCTTCGGCCTGGTGACAGGCTACGCACGAGGTGTGATAGATCTTGTCGCCGCGCTCTATGAGCTCGTCGAGGGTCCATTCCTTGCTGGTCAGCTCCTTGAGTTGCGCGGCTTCGGCCTTGCGTTCACCCAGCCATTTTTCGTAGTCGGCCTTTTCCTTGACCTCAACCACGATCGGCATGAACCCGTGGTCCTTGCCGCACAGTTCGGCGCATTGGCCACGGTAAATGCCGGGCTTGTCGATGCGGGTCCAGGCTTCGTTGACGAACCCCGGGATCGCATCGCGCTTGACCGCGAAGGCCGGCACCCACCAGGAGTGGATCACGTCGGCGGAAGTCACCAGGAAGCGCACTTTGGCGCCGATTGGAAGCACCAGGGGCTTGTCGACCTCAAGCAGGTAGTGCTCGCTCTTGGCTTCCTTGTTGTGGATCTGATCGGCGGGAGTGGCCAGGTTGCTGAAGAACTCGACGTCCTGGCCCAGGTACTTGTAGTGCCATTTCCACTGATAGCCGGTGACCTGGATATCGATTTCCGGCTCACTGGCGTCGTACATCTTGATCAGGGTGGCGGTCGCCGGAATCGCCATGGCCACCAGAATCAGGAAGGGCACGATCGTCCAGAGGATCTCGACGGTGGTGCTTTCATGAAATTTTGCCGCTACCTGCCCGGTAGAACGCCGGTGCAGGATCATCGACCAGAACATGGCGCCAAAGACGATGAGGCCGATCACTACACAGATCCAGAAAATGGTCATGTGCAGGTCAAACACAGCGTGACTGATTTCAGTCGCTCCAGGCGCCATATTCACAGTCCAGGCAGCTTGTGCCTGACTGAAAATCGACCACAACAGGAGGCCCATCCAGACATGTGGATGTCGCATCATTGCGGGTTCCCCTTATCGTTCTTGTTATCCCGCCGGCTTTCACCTGCGGCAAGGGAGCGGCTGCATCAGACTACGAACTTGAATCGCCGGGCCTTGCTGCAGTTGCAGTCGGGCGTCATCAGCTAACTCCATTCCAACCCGAGTATAGACAGCGACTCCCACCTCGCAATGTGCTGGCGTAAATGAACTGAAACAGCATTAACTTGCGTTGCAGGGCACGAATGGAGAAGGATGCAGACGAGTGGTGGCCAATGGATATAACCATGCCGTCTCAAGGATGAAATAATTATGACAAATGCGTCTTAGCATTTTTCGTATGCCAGCTAAGTTATGTCTTCCCTATTTCATTGCCTTGTTTCCTGGAGTTTTCATGAACACCGCCGCATTGCGCGAGCAGATCCAAAAAGCCCAACAACACGAAGCCGAGACTGGCTTGCTGACGCGTCAGCTGGCAACCAAGCTGCCTCATTTACACCCGGCGATCCAGTTGCCGGAAGCGGACGCCAATGGCGTGCTGACGCGTTTTGTCGCCGCCTACATTGAAGAAGTGCCGGACCTGCTGGATGCAGCCAATGAAGTCGCCAGGGAAGCGGGTATCGAATCGCAGGTCAAACCGGTACTGAAGATTGCCGAACAGTACTTCCTCCAGCCGCCAGCGATCATGGCCGGGCATGTCGGGCTCGACAGCTTGCTGGACGAAGCGTATCTGGCGCACCGGTTTGTCGAAGAGGTCAACGACCTGTACATCAAGCATCTTGGCCAGCCACTGATCCCCTTGGACATGACTGTTGCCAACCTGATTGCTCATCAATTGATCGGTGAGGAATTTGCCAATCAGCTCGATGAAGCGGTGCATCACACCATCGACGAGATGCTCAACGACGAAAGTTTTGCGCTGGAATCGGTAGAAGCCTACCGTGAGAAACTCAGCAGCCCGGATACCGGTGCTGCATGGAAGCGCTGGCCTTGCATGTCCCGACGCCTGGGCGTGGGCCTGGAGCTGGATCAAACCGTCGCCTGACTCCATCCCTGGAGGAGCCGGCTTGCTGGCGATCCAGACGACTCGGTCTACCTCACACACCGCGTCGCCTGGATCGCCAGCAAGCCGGCTCCTACAAGGTCTAGGTGGTGGAGCCTACGCCGGTGTTGGTCCACACCCGGCCCTCCAACCTGCGTTTCAACCCCCGTGCCTCAATCAGCAGTCTTGACCCTTTGGCCGCATTCGCCCGACCCCATTCTTCCAGCAACTCCAGGCAAGCGTGATCGATGTAGCTCAAGTTATTCAGCGGCACATGCACCGTCACACCCGCTGGAATGCTGCCCAGTACCTGCGTCAACGCCGGGACCTTGAGAAAGGTCGCCGCACCCACCAGACGCAATTCCATTTCCCCATCCTGCGGCAGGTCGATCAGGCTGATCTTCAAGCGCGAGGCTTTCCACGCCAGTTTGGCCAAGGTCAGGCCAAAGCCGATCAGCACACCAGTCAGCAGGTCAGTGAAAATGATCGCCAGAGCCGTCGCGGCGTACGTGAACATCGGCATCCGCCCATAGCGACCCAAACCGCGAAAAGCCTTGAGATCGACCAGTTTGAAACCCGTGTAGACCAACACACCGGCCAGGCTCGCTACCGGAATGCTCTGCAGCACGCTCGATAGCAACATCACGAAGGCCAACAGCCACAATCCGTGGAAAATCGTCGAGTAGCGGGTGGTGGCACCGGCCTGGACGTTGGCCGAGCTACGGACTATCACCCCGGTCATCGGCAGCGCACCGAGCAATCCACAAAGCATGTTGCCGACGCCTTGGGCAGACAGTTCGCGATCGAAGTCCGAACGTTGACCGCTGTGCATGCGGTCGACTGCGGCGGCGGACAGCAAGGTTTCGGCGCTGGCGATGAAGGCTACCGCGAAGGCAGCGATCAGCAGCGTGGGGTCAGCCAGGTTCAGCAAGTCTGCAGGTTTCAGCCAGTCGATGGCCTCGGCCAGGTTGGCCGGCACTTCCACTCGTTTGACTTGCAGCGCCAAGGCCAGGCTGACGACGGTGGCCATCCCTACGCCGAGCAGCGCGCCGGGCACGAAGCGCAGGGAATGAGGGCGCAGCTTTTCCCACAGCCACATAACTGCGATCGTTCCCAGCCCGAGCAAACCGGCCTGCCAGCCAAAGGATGGCAACGCCTGAGCCACTGCGGCCGGGAAAGCTGCCAGGTTATCCAGCCCCGAGGGTTTGGGCGTGGCGTCCAGCATCACGTGTATTTGTGACAAGACGATCAATACCCCGATCCCGGCGAGCATGCCGTAGACAACGGCGGGTGCGGTCACGCGAAACCAGCAGCCCAGTTTCAACCGACCGGCGACCAGTTGTAGAAAACCTGCCAACAGCAAGATCGGCCCGAGCATGGCCACGCCATGTTGGCGTACCAGTTCGAACACCAACACCGCCAGGCCTGCTGCCGGTCCGCTGACTTGCAGCGGCGACCCGGCCAGCCAACCGACCACCAGTCCGCCGATGATCCCGGTAATCAGGCCTTTGGCGGGTGGCAGTCCCGAAGCGATGGCGATGCCCATGCACAGGGGCAGGGCGACCAGAAACACGACCACCGAAGCCAACAGCTCCCGTGGCAGCACAGTTTTGAGTTGCGCAGCACGCATGATGATTCTCCCGAAGTTTTCTTCAGGCATGGCGAAGCCAGGCTGCCTGATTGGCAGCCTCGACTGAACCACACGGGTATTTAGGAGGATTTAGAAGCGCGCTTTGGGCGTCGCGACCGGAATAGGCAGGCTGCCATTAAGCGGCAGGAAACAACCCTTGTCGGCGTCGTAGGCTTTTATTTCGCTGGTTTCGATGTTGTAGACCCAACCGTGGATAAACAACTGACCATTGGCCATGCGCGAGGCCACCGAGGGGTGAGTGCGCAAATGCTGCAATTGGGCGATCACATTTTCCTCGGTGAGGATGTGCATGCTTTCGTTTTCATCAGCGCAATTGCAGTTTTCCTGGACCATGGTCTTGGCCACTTCAGCATGCCGCAGCCAGGCTTTGACCGTAGGCATTTTTTCCAGGCTCTGCGGGTTGAGTACCGCGCGCATCGCCCCGCAATCGGAGTGCCCGCAAATGATGATGTGATGCACGCCCAGGGCCAGCACGGCGTACTCGATGGCCGTGGAAACGCCGCCGTTCATTTGCCCGTAAGGTGGCACAACGTTGCCGACGTTGCGGGTCACGAAGAGATCGCCGGGGGCGCTGTGGGTGATCAGCTCGGGAACGATGCGCGAGTCGGCGCAGGCGATGAACATGGCTCGCGGGCGCTGGGCCGTAGCGAGTTTCTTGAAGAGTTCTTCCTGTTGCGGAAAGATCTCATGATGAAAATGCAAAAAGCCGTCAACGATATGCTGCAGCGCTGCATCGGCGGTTTCCGCCTCGGGTTGGGCAGAAGCCGACGCAGCCAACGGCTGTTTATCCTTGTCACTCATGATTCATCCTCTTTGGCGGAGTCAGGGATAATCCCGTTTTGTCCGGTATGAAGCCAGTGGCTGTTTAAAAAACATCCAGGTCGTGAAACTCGACCCGTCAGTCACTCGATGAACAAGGTATCCTTCGAATCTTAACTCAAACTGAAAAAACCGCTCTAGAACCTGTGTTCCAGGTCACAAAAAACGTGACTGGCCTGGTGCTTTAGCGCTTTGCCCAGTACTCAACCATAGGCCAATTGTCCTCAAATTAACGACATTTGGCGACCCGGCGGACAAAAGGCGTCGCAGTCCAGGTTGAATCCCTCCCGGTGGTTGAGCCCCAGGCGCTTGATGGCTTTGGCAAAACGTTGTGCCAGCAAATCAGCAAATGGACCTTCACCGCGCATGCGCGCGCCGAAACGACTGTCGTACAACTCTCCGCCACGGGTCTGGCGAATAAGGCTAAGGACATGCGCCGCACGTTGCGGGTAGTGGGCCGCCAGCCATTCTTCGAACAGGGGCGCGACTTCCAGGGGCAGGCGCAACATCATGTAGGCGGCGCTCTGTGCCCCGGCAGCATGGGCTTGCGTGAGCAGGTTTTCGATTTCGCTGTCGTTGATCATCGGAATCATGGGAGAACAAAGCACGCCCACCGGGACCCCCGCTTCTCGCAACACCTTGATCGCCCGCAGCCGGGCCTTGGGGGCTGCAGCGCGGGGTTCAAGAATACGCTTGAGCTCGTCGTCCAGCGTGGTGAGGCTGATCATCACTGCCACCAGCCTTTGTCGGGCCAGTTCGGCCAGCAGGTCCAGATCGCGCAGGATCAATGAACCTTTGGTCACGATCGTCACCGGATGACGGTAGCGCAGCAGCACTTCGAGGGTTTGGCGGGTGATCTTGTATTCACGCTCAATGGGCTGGTAAGGATCGGTGTTGGACCCCAGGTTGATGGGTGCACATTGATAGCCACGCCTGGAGAGTTGTTCCTCCAGTATGTCCGCCGCATTGGTCTTGGCGATCAGCCTTGTCTCGAAATCCAGGCCTGGCGACATGTCCCAGTAGGCGTGGCTGGGCCGCGCATAGCAATAGATGCAACCGTGCTCGCAGCCGCGATAAGGATTGATCGACCGATCGAAGGGCAGGTCGGGGGAGGTATTGCGCGTGATGATGGTTTTCGCGGTCTCGATGGACACCTCGGTGCCTTGGGTCATCGGCGCTTCCTGAAACCAGCCGTCGTCCTCGGCCACCGAGCGATGGGGGGCGAAGCGATTGTGCGGATTGGTCGCGGTGCCGCGACCGCGAGGGGGCAATGGCGTGTTCATGGGATAGCTCGAGTGCTGTATTTATATACAGTACACGGCAGAGGTTCGAGTGACCAGTGCCGTTTGGCAGCTCTTCGACCTGTACTCATAGTCACTGAACGATACATTTCGCGTCTGGTCGATTCGCTCCCCAGGCCGGTATTGTTGCGGTCGCTCCACGCATTGACCTGAGTATTAATTAAAAGGATTTAATTATGTCGATTCTTAATCGTCGCGGTATTTTTTTGCAGAAACTGGGTCCGACTGTCGTCAATCCCAATGAAGTGCTTGTTTCGATGCAGTTCGCATTGAAAGAAGAGGGTTGGGATGCTGAAAATTCCGTGGAAACCACGGCTTTGCTGGACTCCACCACCCTCATCGCATCTTCAAATGATGGCGGGCGATCATTCAAGATCCGTAATTTCAATAAAGATATCGATGGTGACGGCGATATTGACGCCGAAGACATGGTGAAGCTGCTGGCGCTGGCCAAGGCCTATGTCAGCATTGCCGCGCCTTGACTGAAACTTGATCAGTAACACCTCTCACAGCGTTGCGCCATGAGAGGTGCCGCTTACTGCTCAGTGCTGCTCGTCAGGTTTTTTCTTCAGTTTCGGATTCGGAAAAAACTGCACGGCCTGAACCTTGGTGTCCGCAGGCTTGAGTGCGGAAGTGTTGACCCGGGTGCCGAGTTCCTTGGGTACGGACAGACCTTGTTCGTTGAGCGTATCGGAATAACCGCAGGCAACGCACTCGCGATGCGGTACATCGTCTTCACTCCACATCATCAATTTGTCCGGCTCGCTGCAGGCCGGGCAAACCGCGCCGGCGATAAAGCGTCGTTTGGTAATCACAGGACCCTCACTCATGCTGCCGCGCCCTCACTCAGGCCGCTGTGGCGCAAGAGTGCGTCAATCGAAGGCTCACGGCCACGGAAGTCGACGAACAGCACCATCGGCTCCTGAGAACCGCCGCGCGCCAGGATCGCTTCACGGAACGCACGGCCAGTCTCGGCATTGAGCACGCCTTCTTCCTCGAACCTGGAGAAGGCATCGGCCGAGAGTACTTCAGCCCATTTGTAGCTGTAGTAACCCGCTGCATAACCGCCAGCGAAAATGTGCGCGAAGCTGTTAGGGAAACGGTTGTAGGCCGGAGGGCGCATCACCGATACCTCGTCGCGTACACCTTCAAGCACTTGCAACACGCTGCGACCGTCGCCGTGGGTGGCATGCAGTTCGAAGTCGAACAGCGAGAACTCCAGTTGGCGGACCATCATCAGGCCGGACTGGAAGTTTTTCGCCGCAAGCATCTTCTGCAGCAGGTCCTGTGGCAATGGTTCGCCGGTTTCATAGTGACCGGAGATCAGCGCCAGCCCCTCGGGCTCCCAGCACCAGTTTTCCATGAATTGGCTTGGCAATTCGACCGCGTCCCAGGCCACGCCGTTAATGCCGGACACGCCGGCGTGTTCGACGCGGGTCAGCAGGTGATGCAGGCCATGACCGAACTCGTGGAACAGGGTAGTGACTTCATCGTGGGTCAGCAGCGCAGGCTTGCCGCTGTCGGCCGGAGTGAAGTTGCACACCAGGTTGGCCACCGGGCTCTGCAGCACGCCCTCGGCGGTGCGACGACGATCACGGGCACCGTCCATCCAGGCACCGCCGCGCTTATTGGCACGGGCATACAGGTCGAAGAAGAAGCGGCCGATGTGCTGGCCGTTTTCCTTGATCTCGAACAGGCGTACATCCGGGTGCCAGGTGTCGAAGCCTTTCTGTTCGGCGATCTCGATGCCATACAGACGCTGAACGATGGCGAACAGGCCACTGAGCACCTTGTCGATCGGGAAGTACGCGCGCAGGGCTTCCTGGGCAACGCTGTAACGTTGCTCGCGAAGTTTTTCGCCGTAGAAACCGCTGTCCCAGCTTTGCAAATCCGGGCAGCCTTGTTCGGCGGCGTAAGCCTTGAGCTGTTCCAGATCCTGGGCGGCGAACGGTTTGCTGCGCTTGGCAAGGTCGCGCAGGAAACTCAGCACCTGATCGCTCGATTCAGCCATTTTGGTGGCCAGGCTCAGCTGCGAGAAGCTGGCGAAGCCCAGCAGTTTTGCCAGTTCCTGACGCAGATCGAGGATTTCCTCCATGACCGGACCGTTGTCGTTCTGGCCGGCATTCGGGCCCTGGTCCGACGCGCGGGTGCAGTAGGCAGCGTAGACTTCTTCGCGCAGGGCACGGTCGTGGGCGTAGGTCATCACCGCGTAGTAGCTCGGGAATTCCAGGGTGATCAGCCAGCCATCGAGGTCCTTGGCTTGCGCGGCAGCGGCCATTTGCGCCTTGGCCGAGTCGGTCAGGCCGGCGAGCGCGGCCTCGTCGGTGATGTGCTTGGTCCAGGCTTGGGTCGCATCCAGCAGCTGGTTGGAGAAGCGACTGCCCAGCTCCGACAATTTGCTCTGTACCTGGGCGTAACGCTTCTGCTCGGCTTCCGGCAGGTCGATACCCGACAGACGGAAATCGCGCAGGGCATGTTCCAGGATAGTTTTCTGCGCTACGTCGAAACCGGCGGCTTCCGGGCTGTTGGCCAAGGCTTCATAGGCCTGGAACAATTCACGATTCTGGCCCATTTCGGTGGAGTAGGCGCTCAAGGCCGGCAGGCAAGCCTCATAGGCCTCGCGCAGTTCGGCGCTGTTGCACACGGCATTTAAATGGCTGACCGGGCTCCAGGCTGCACCCAGGCGGTCATTTAGCTCGTCCATTGCCAGAACCAGGCCGGCCCACGTAGGTTGTTTGCCCTGGGTCTTGAGGATCTCGATAATGGCGGCGCGGTTGTCAGCCAGGATCTGTTCAATGGCCGGTTGCACGTGCTCGGCACGGATCGCGGAGAACGGCGGCAGGTCGTAGGACTGCAAAAGAGGGTTGTTCACGCTCACGGTTGGCACCTTGGCTGGGAAGAAACATGCAGCCATCTTAATTACAATCGACGCTCACCGCAGCTATCAGCAACAGAGAGAAACCCTATCGTGAACCTTCGCAAGTATCAGAATCACACGCCAATGCTCGGCAAGGGCGCTTTTGTCGATGGCTCGGCGGTAGTGATCGGCGATGTCGAGATCGGCGAAGACAGCTCGGTCTGGCCATTGACGGTGATTCGCGGTGACATGCACCGCATCCGCATCGGTGCGCGCACCAGCGTGCAGGATGGCTGCGTGCTGCACATCACCCATGCCGGGCCGTTCAACCCCGACGGTTTCCCGTTGCTGATTGGCGACGACGTTACGATCGCCCACAAAGTCATGCTGCATGGCTGCACCGTGGGCAACCGGGTATTGATCGGCATGGGCAGTATCGTCATGGACGGTGCGGTGGTCGCCGACGACGTCATTATTGGTGCCGGTAGCCTGGTACCTCCGGGTAAGCGCCTGGAAAGCGGTTTCCTGTATGTGGGCAGCCCGGTGAAACAGATCCGACCGCTGACCGATAAGGAGCGGGCCTTTTTCACCTACAGCGCGGCGAACTACGTGAAGCTCAAGGACCTGCATCTGGCCGAAGGCTACGACCGACTCTGAATCACCTCGCTCTTGCCCAGGAATATTCATGCATTACCAAACCGTTCTGTTCGACCTTGATGGCACCCTGACCGACCCGCGCGAAGGCATTACCCGTTCGATTCAGTTTGCCCTGGGCAAGCTGGGGATCGATGAGCCCGACCTGACCAAGCTCGAGCACTTCATCGGCCCGCCCTTGTTGCAGGCCTTCATGCAGTTCTATGACTTCGACGAGGCCAAGGCCTGGGCGGCGGTGAACTTCTACCGAGAACGCTTCAAGGTCACCGGACTGTACGAAAACCGCGTATTCGACGGTGTCACACCATTGTTGGAAATGCTCGGCGGACAAGGGCGACAGTTGTACATTGCAACCTCCAAACCCTGGGTTTTCGCCCGGGAAATCGCCCGGCATTTCGACTTCGCCAAGCATTTCAAAGTGATTTACGGCAGCGAGCTGGACGGCACCCGGACCAACAAAATAGAGCTGATCGCCCACCTGGTGGCTGAGGAGGGCCTGGATCCGGCCCATACCCTGATGATCGGCGACCGCAAGCACGACCTGATTGGCGCGCGCAGCAATGGCCTGGATGCGGCAGCTGTGGGTTACGGGTTTGGCAGTCGGGAAGAGTTGAGTGCCGAAGCACCGACCTATCACTTTGAAACGCTGGATGAGATGCATCAGGCGTTTTTGCAGCGTTGATCAGAACGCCTTCGCGAGCTCGCTCACACAGTAGATGTGTGAAATTCACATCCGCTGTGGGAGCGAGCCTGCTCGTGAAGAGGGCCTCACCGCCGCCGAAGATTCATGATCCAGCCAAATTTTTCAGCGCCGCCTTGCGCTCATCAACCGGCAACGCCCCCAACTTCTCGACCTGCGCATAAAACCTCAGCCAATCCCCACCCTCCTGCTTGAACAGCGCCGCAAATGCCGGCACCCACTGGTCGTACAGGCCAAACGGCAGTAACCGGGCATTGTTCATCGGCGCGTTGATCCACGCGTCGTAACGTTTATCCCCGGCCCATCGGCTATCACGCAGCTGGCGATATTCGCCGCGCAGGCGCTCGAATTCCGCCGCTTTACGCTGGCGCATTTGCTCAGGGGGCAGCGGCAGGCTGTACAATTCTTCCAGCCGGGTGCGAGTATCCAGGACCAGCTGGATGAACTGATCCCGTTGTTGCGACAGCAAGGTGCTGTCCGGCGGCAGGCTGCGAAACGCCCGCCATTGGCGGGTGCCTTCCTGCTCGACGAAGGTGGCGAATGACTCGTTGAACTCGGTGTCGTCCTTCACGTAAACGCGCTGATGAGCGAGCTCATGAAAGATCAGCGTGGCCAGGCGTTCATCGCCCCAGCCCATCATGGAATTCATGATCGGATCGTTGAACCAGCCCAAGGTCGAATAGGCCTCTACGCCACCGATGGACACGTCCATGCCTTGCAGGCGTTGCAGCGCCGCTTCGCCGCGGGCCGCACCCTGACTGTAATAGCCGCGATAGGCCACGCAACCCGCAATGGGGAAGCAATGGTTTTGTGGCTCCAGGGAAAATTCCGGTGTGACAAACACGTTCCAGACTACATACGGACGGCCAATGTCAGCATACAGACGGTAACTCTGGTTATCCGGCAGGTGCAGTTGCTCGCTGGCGAAGGTCCGGGCCCTTTGTGATTGGGTCAGGTGCGCACGCAGTTTCTCATCGCGCTGTGGATCGGCAATCACCCGGACCACAGGCTCCCGAGCCCGCAGCAACTGCAACTGACCGCTGGCCAGCTGACTGTAGTAGCTGATGCTGGAACAACCGTTGAGTAACAAAAACAACATACCCGGAAACAAAATGCGCAAAACGCGATCAAGTAACCGATGGCTTCGACGCGGCCTGATCAAAATAAAAAATCCCTGGAGAGTCTGCTCGCAAGACTATCCCGCTTGACTGGAGCTCCGCTATGCGCAAGTTGATGCTGACGGGAGGCCTGCTGACGCTGGCCGGGTGTGCTGGATTCGGATTACCTCACCATGATCCGACGCAAGCATGGATCGATCTGGAATCGCATCAGGAGGACACGGCCCTGCTGGCGCTGGAGGTGGACAATAAGGCGGCCGCCGACAAGCGCTATTTCGAAGTTCAGCCCGGCAGCCATGAGCTGACTGTGCGCTACCAGTTCCCAGTGCAGCCCACCAATATCGGTCCCGATGCCCAACCACTTTGGCGTGATTGCCAGATGAACGTGAAATTCAACGATTTCAACGCGGGCGAGCGCTATCAACTGCAAGCGGGGAATATCGGCTTCCGGCCATGGGCCAAGCTTTACGATCAACAGCGAAAAGTGATTGGCCAGGGAACACCGGCCGGCTGCCAACGGACCTGATCGGCGCTATTCTGAATATCCTGACATTGGGACATTCATCATGCGCAGGTTGATGCTGTTTCTCACTGCAAGTGCAGTCGCCGGCTGTTCGACGCCGATGCCGGCGGCCAATCCGCACATGGCGTGGGTCGACTTCTCTACGCCATTCCCCAACGATAAATTGCTGATGGCCGAGCGATTGGATAACCAACGCTTGCGTGACGGACGTTTTTTCCAAGTCACCCCTGGTCGCCACGAGCTGACCGTGCGCTTCGATTTTGAAGTGCCAGGTGGAGGCTCGGACATGTTAAACGGTTCCACGGAGCGGCTTTGCTACATGATCATCAAATACGATCATTTCGAAGCCGGTCAGCGTTATTTGCTACAAGCCCGCTCCATGGCGTTCACCCCTGAAGCACGCCTATATAACGCAAAACGCGAGATCGTCGCCGAAGAGAGCCAGATTAACTGTGTACCTTAAGACCGGTCAGCGGTCATTTTTCTGATAGATGATTTTCTTTGTGCCGCCATCGCACGAGCCGACGACCATGTTCTGATCGTGCACTTCATCATTCGTAACGATTTCCAGAGTGTAGGACGTTACCCCTCGGGCCTGGATCTTTGCTTCGATTTCGGCCTTGAGTTCTTCACAGGGCTTTGGTGCCGCCAGGACCGAAGTGGCGAGGCCGCAACAGATAACCGCCAAGGCAAAACGTTTCATGGTTGAAGCTCCTTGAGGCAGCGCGCACAGGTCATGCGTTTTTGCTGCTGTCATTTATTCGACAGCAGTTTTACCGGGCAAATCTGCCATAACGCAAAAAAGATCGCCAACTTCGGACGATCTTTTATTGCTCTACTCCGGACTCAATTGACCAAAGTCGCATCGAGGCTGATTTTCGCATTCAGCACTTTGGAGACCGGGCAGCCCTCTTTGGCCTTGTTGCTCAGCTCATCAAACTGTGCCTGGCTGGCGCCGGGGATTTTTGCCTTGAGAATCAACTTCACCGCCGTGATCGCAAAACCACCCTCTACCTGATCCAGGGTCACTTCGGCGTTGGTATCGATGCTGTCGGCCTTTAGGCCCGCCTCGCCGAGAATCATGGAAAACGCCATCGAGAAACAGCCCGCGTGGGCTGCGCCGATCAGCTCTTCCGGGTTGGTGCCCTTGCCGCCTTCAAAGCGGGCCTT
Organism: Pseudomonas serbica; assembly: GCF_028823535.1. GTDB lineage: Bacteria > Pseudomonadota > Gammaproteobacteria > Pseudomonadales > Pseudomonadaceae > Aquipseudomonas > Aquipseudomonas serbica. The sequence continues at coordinate 65,242 of NZ_JAQIYM010000022.1, forward strand.
GAAGCCGTACGGCGCCTCCCTGAGTACACCGGTTTCGGTGGAAATCGAGCCGATGCCGGTTTTCAGATCACCTTCCCAGTGGGCCGATGCTTTCTTTGTGATAGCCATGCCTGTCTCCTCAAGATCCGGCGCGAAGCGTCACGCCGTTGTGGTTTCGCTCGCTAGGGTTCTGAGGATAGACCGGGCAGCAAAGTTCAGCGCATCTGATCGCTGCGCCATTTTGTCAGTAAATTTCACCGTGCTATTGAAACTCGGGTATATGCCCTCATTGCATGAAACACGCTTATGGATTCGGCAGGTTTTCCTTTGCAACAAGAAACCTGCGCCCTCAATTGGAGAAGCAGGTTTATGAAACGACTGTCCGATATCAAGTTTTCGACCCTCGACCTGGTGCCTGTGCGGGAAAACGGCAGCGCGGCCCAGTCGTTGCGCAACTCGCTGGACCTGGCGCAACACGTCGAGAAATTCGGCTATAACCGCTTTTGGGTGGCCGAACACCACAACATGGATGGCATCGCCAGTTCCGCGACCTCCGTGCTGCTCGGCTATCTGGCCGGCGGTACATCGACCATTCGAGTCGGTTCCGGTGGGATCATGCTGCCCAACCATGCGCCGCTGGTGATCGCCGAACAATTTGGCACGCTTGAAAGCCTGTATCCGGGGCGCATCGACCTGGGGCTTGGCCGAGCGCCCGGTTCCGACCAGATGACGGCCCGTGCACTGCGCCGCGAGCGCTCCGGCAGCGCCGATGATTTCCCCGAAGATGTGGCCGAACTGATGCGTTATCTCGGCCCGCGCACGCCGGACCAGCGAATCATCGCGATGCCGGGCACCGGTACCAATGTCCCGATCTGGCTACTGGGCTCAAGCCTGTTCAGCGCGCAGTTGGCAGGCGAACGCGGTTTGCCCTACGCCTTCGCGTCGCACTTCGCTCCGCGCTTCATGCATGAGGCGATTCGTGTCTACCGCAATCATTTCAAGCCGTCGGCCGTGCTGGACAAGCCTTACGTGATGCTCGGCGTGCCGCTGGTAGCCGCCGACACGGACGAACAGGCGGACTATCTGGCGACCTCGGTCTTCCAGCGCATTCTCGCCCTGATGCGTGGCCAGAGCCTGGTACAACGTCCGCCAGTGAAAACCATGGAGGGGTTGTGGCTGCCTCATGAGAAAGAAGCCGTCAGTGATTTCCTCGGGCTGGCGATGATCGGCAGCCCGCAAAAAATCCGCGCCCGGCTGGAAGTGCTGATCGAGCAAACCCAGGCCGACGAGCTGATTTTCACCTGCGACCTGTACGAACACGCGGATCGTCTGCATTCCTATGAGCTGCTGGCGCAGGTCATGAAGGGCTGATCAGGCTAACCGCAAAAAGCCGATGCGATGGCATCGGCTTTTTGTTTGCAATCGGTTGGGGCTAACGTTTGTAGACTATTTCCTTGCTGCCCTTCTCGCAGGTACCGACGATTTTTCCGCCAGACGCATTGCCTTTATCGACAATCTCCAGCGAATAACCGGAAACGCCCTTGGCATCGAGCTTTGCTGCGATCTCGGCTTTCAATTCCTCGCAATTTTTGCCGTTATCAGCAAAGGCAGTACCCGCCAGGCTCAACAAGCCTACCGCCAAAATAAACTTCTTCATCGGTCGCATTCTCTGGTCGGATCAAAAAAAGGCATCCAGCCATTGGCCGGAAACGCATCTAGCGCATTGCCATTCCCTATGGCACTCGGCCAGCGCGCAAGTTCAGAAGACTAGACCAACCTCAGCTACTGGCAATCCGGAAGCCGACCTTGAGCGTCACCTGGAAGTGCGCAGCCTTGCCGTCCTTGATATGGCCGCGGGTTTCGGTCACTTCAAACCATTCCATGTACTTGAGACTCTTGTTGGCTTCGGCCAGGGCGTTGTTGATCGCGTCTTCGATACTGCTGGTGGATGAGCCGACGAGTTCGACTTTCTTATAGGTGTGATGGTCAGTCATGGCGTTCTCCTTAGGGTGTGAATTACAGCCTAGCAGTGATTTTCTGTCTTACTTCCTTCGGTCGGTGCGACATGGACCTTCACATTTACTGCACTTTCTCGAGTCCCTGAAGTCCCAACCAACACACGCCACTCATCAACAATGCAGGAGAGCCACCATGGCCAACAGCTCGTTACGTAAAGCCTCATTGCAAAGCATGGAAGCGGAGATCGAGAGTCTGCTCAAATCCTTGGAAAGCCTGAAGGACGACGCCTCGGACGAGTCGCGTAAAACCCTCAAGGTGCTTAAAGGCAATGCCGAGAACGCCTTGAGGCATTCGCGTCATCTGCTCACCGATGCCTATGAAGAGGTCAAGGTCAAAACCCGTGAAACCGGTATTGCCACTCGGGACTACGCGCAAGAGCATCCCTGGACGACAGCCGGGGTTGCCGTCGGTGCTCTGGGTTTGCTGGCGGCCTATCTGCTGTTTAAACGCGGGGAATGATCGGTCTGGCGCAGCTCATTCTTGAGCCATTGCGCCAGTTGCCTGGCGCGCCCGTCCGCGGCGCGCTTGGGTAACCACAGGGCCAGGTGAGCGGGGGTTTCGCAAAATCCCCAAGGGGCGACCAGCCGACCCGCCTTCAAGTCCTCCGCCACCAACGGCTCGGGGGCAATCGCCACGCCCAGCCCGGCCACGGCGGCTTCCAGCAAGTAATACAAATGCTCGAAACCCTGACCGTATTTCAACGCCTTGGCGTCGAGGCCGCTTTGCTGCGCCCAACTGGGCCAGGCTTGCGGACGCGAAGTGGTGTGTAGCAACGACTCATTGAGCAGCGCGGTGGCCGGAGCCGTTTGCAGACGCTCATAACCGACGAACCGTGGGCTCATGACCGGGCCGATCCGTTCGCTGGCCAATTCGAATACTTGCATATCCGCGGGCCAAGGCGGTTCGGCAAACACCAAGAGGGCGTCCAGGCCCGGGCGACGGGGATCCAGGTCGCCTTCGCCAGCGGACAGGTGCAGGCGCAGGTCGGGCAGGTCAGCGTTGAGCCGTCCAAGGCGCGGAATGAACCAGCGCGCCAGCAGGCTTCCCGAGCAGCCAAGGACGAATGGCGCATCGGCGGTGCTTTGCGTGAGCTCAGCGCACACGGTGCGCAAGCGCTCGAACGCTTCGGCGCTGGCATCACGCAAGCGCATGCCGGCATCTGTGAGTTTCAGGCCGCGCCCGTCCTTGATGAACAGACTCACACCGAGGTGTTCTTCGAGCACTTTCAGCTGCCGGCTGACCGCACCATGGGTGACGTGCAGCTGTTCGGCAGCCTGACTGACGCTGTTTAGCCGGGCCGTGGCTTCGAAGGCGCGCAAGGCGTTCAGCGGTGGGAGGTCATGGCTCATGTGATCTGTGAGTTTTCCTGACAGGTTGTAGCGATCTTATCGGTTTTCAGCTCCGGGCGTCAGGGGTAGAGTGAAGCCCATTATCTTCCTACGCAATTCAACTGGAGCGCCCCATGACCCAGACTAATCTGCGCAACGGCCCTGACGCCAACGGCCTGTTTGGCGCGTTCGGCGGCCGTTATGTTGCCGAAACCCTGATGCCGTTGATCCTCGACCTGGCCCGTGAATACGAAGCGGCCAAGGAAGATCCGGCCTTCAAGGAAGAGCTGGCCTACTTCCAGCGCGATTACGTCGGTCGTCCTAGCCCGCTTTATTTCGCCGAGCGCCTGACCGAATTCTGTGGCGGCGCAAAGATTTATCTCAAGCGTGAAGAGCTCAACCACACCGGCGCGCACAAGATCAACAATTGCATCGGCCAGATACTGCTGGCGCGGCGCATGGGCAAAAAACGCATCATCGCCGAAACCGGCGCGGGCATGCATGGCGTGGCGACTGCCACAGTGGCCGCACGTTTCGGCCTGGACTGCGTGATCTACATGGGCACCACCGACATCGAGCGCCAGCAGGCCAACGTGTTTCGCATGAAGCTGCTGGGCGCCGAAGTGATTCCGGTGGTGGCCGGTACCGGCACCCTCAAGGATGCGATGAACGAAGCCCTGCGCGACTGGGTGACCAACGTCGACAGTACCTTCTACCTGATCGGCACCGTGGCCGGTCCGCACCCTTACCCGGCGATGGTTCGCGACTTCCAGGCCGTTATCGGAAAGGAAACCCGTGACCAGCTGCAAGCCCAGGAAGGCCGCCTGCCGGACAGCCTGGTGGCCTGCATCGGCGGAGGTTCCAACGCCATGGGCCTGTTCCACCCGTTCCTGGACGACAAGAGCGTCGAGATCATCGGCGTTGAAGCGGCCGGCTATGGCATCGAGACCGGCAAGCACGCGGCCAGCCTGAACGGCGGCGTACCGGGTGTACTGCACGGCAACCGCACCTTCCTGTTGCAGGACGACGATGGCCAGATCATCGACGCCCACTCGATCTCCGCTGGCCTCGACTACCCGGGCATCGGCCCGGAACACGCCTGGTTGCATGACATCGGCCGCGTCCAGTACACCTCGGTGACTGACGACGAAGCGCTGGCGGCATTCCACCAGTGCTGCCGCCTGGAAGGGATCATTCCTGCCTTGGAAAGCGCCCATGCGCTGGCTGAAGTGTTCAAGCGCGCGCCAACCCTGCCCAAGGATCACCTGATGGTGGTCAACCTGTCGGGGCGTGGCGACAAGGACATGCAGACCGTGATGCACCATATGGAACAATCTAAGCAGGAGAAACACTGATGAGCCGCCTGCAAACGCGTTTTGCCGAACTCAAGGAACAGAATCGCGCCGCCCTGGTGACCTTCGTCACCGCTGGCGACCCGGGCTATGACACCTCGCTGGCGATCCTCAAGGGCCTGCCAGCCGCAGGCGCCGACGTGATCGAGCTGGGCATGCCCTTCACCGATCCGATGGCTGACGGCCCGGCGATCCAGCTGGCCAACATCCGTGCCCTGGGCGCCAAGCAGAACCTGGCGAAAACCCTGGAAATGGTGCGTGAGTTCCGCAAGGACAACAACGAAACGCCGCTGGTGCTGATGGGGTACTTCAACCCGATCCATAAATACGGCGTGCCGCGGTTCATTGCCGAGGCGAAAGAGGCCGGCGTCGACGGCCTGATCGTTGTCGACATGCCGCCCGAGCATAACGGCGAACTGTGCGACCCGGCCCAGGCCGCGGGCATCGATTTCATCCGCCTGACCACACCGACCACTGATGATGTGCGTCTGCCGACCGTGCTCAATGGCAGCTCCGGTTTTGTCTACTACGTATCGGTGGCCGGTGTGACCGGTGCCGGTGCGGCAACCCTGGAGCACGTCGAAGAAGCGGTTGCGCGTCTGCGTCGCCATACCGACCTGCCGATCAGCATCGGCTTCGGCATTCGTACGCCTGAGCAGGCGGCGAACATCGCGCGTCTGGCTGATGGCGTGGTAGTGGGTTCGGCATTGATCGATCAGATCGCCAATGCCACGACACCGGACCAAGCGGTCGATGGCGTGCTGAGCTTGTGCTCGGCGTTGGCCGATGGTGTGCGTAAGGCCCGTGTCAGCTGAAGATAAAGTTCCTGATACAGAGGAATTAGAGCCTCGCGACACAGACTAACCAGCAAGACCGAGGGCTTCAGGACTACGTTCTGAAGCCCTTTTTTACGGCAACTGCAAACCACCCGACGCTTTGTGCAACTTGCGCAGGTGTTCGCCAATCTGCTTCACATTGGCTTCGTTGGCCGCCATCTCTGCTGCACGGTCTGGATCGAGCAGCGCCCTGACTTCCTTGTCCAGGTCCCCGGTCAACACCTGAAGCTGTTTCTGCCGCAGGCTGGTTTCCGATTCCAGGCGTTGCCATTCAGCAGGTTGCGGCAGGCCATAGCCGCCGCTGCCGAGCAATTCCGCCGGACGACTGAGGAAACCGCTGTTGTCGAGAATCTGCCTCAAGGTCGCGTTGGCTTTGTCCATTCCGCCGTTTTTCAGCTCGCGGGCCCCCAGGTAACGTTGTTTCACCTCGTCTTGGGCCAGAAGCAACTGCTGGCGATAACTGGCCTGTTCGAGCAAGAGCAAGGCTGCGCTGGTGCGCAAATCTGCCTGATCGAACCATTGCCGGCGCTCTGCTGCACTCAGGGACAGCCAGTCTTCAACCTTTTCCTGTTTGATCGGCAGGCGCTTTCGCAATACTTCGAACATCGCTTGGTAGCGATCGCGGAAAGAGTCAAAGCGGTAACCCAGGCGAAGTGCTTCACGCGGGTCGTCCAGCACGCTGGTATCCGCCAGCCCGCGGCCCTTCAACACTTCCAGCAGCCCATTGGGCATGATGTTGTCCAGAGCCACCAGTTTTGCGTTGTTGGTGCCGCCACGCAGTAACTTCAGCTCTTCTACAGCGCAGTTGTTCGACAGGAAGAAGTAGTTGCCGTCATAACTCCAGTGCATCTCGGCGGCACGTTCCACCACGTTTTCAATCTCGTCTCGAGACAGGTTCAGCGGCACGGAGGCAAGGCTGCGCAGCTCGGTCTTGGTGTATTCGTCGATCACCTGGGCCAGGGGCAGCACGAACAGGCGAGACGGGTATTTACCCACCAGGCCATCCCAGCTCGATAGCTGTACGTCGCCCACGAACGCGCGGTAGGACAGTACCAGGTGCTGGTCCAGGTCGAGGCGGCAATCTGGCCCGCGGGGCCGGCCCGGTGCGCAAATCACCAGACGCAACATGCTGTGGCCCCAACGGCTCACCCAGTTCTGGTTGGCCTCCGCCAAGAGATAGTCGACGGCGTAGACCCGCTCCGGATCAACCTGGCCCAGGGGCGTCTTGGCGAAGTCATTGCCCGCGTTGAGGAATGCGAAAGTCTTGGCGCACTCGCTTTTGGCGGCGGGTGCCCAGCCGAATTGCTCCTTGTAGTAGCGGTACAGCGCAGGGCGACGACAGGCGTAGCTCGGGTCGAGGAGGAAATACTCCATGTTGACCGCGACAAACTCCTTCGGGCTGCTGATCTCGTAGATGTCCGGGCTGCGGGCGATCTGGCGATTGTGCTGTTCGCGCTCGCCACGCCGGCCAACATATTGCTGCCAACCGGCGAGGTCAAGCAGGCGCGGGTCGTCGCTGAGGGTGAAGCGGCGGCCGGATTGGCCCCGGCATTGGTCAGGAATGCCCACCAGCCCCGAGCTGCTCTCCTGGCGGGTGCAGCGTTGAATCAGTGCGCGCTCCGCATTCGGCCACAGGCGTGCGCGGTCATAAATGTGGGTCAGCTCGTGCAATACCGTGGCGAGTAGTTCCCGGCGCACGGTGCCATGGGGGCGATTGGTCTTCTTGGTCGCCGCACTGCCGTCGGTGAGGCTGGCCAGCAGCTTTCGATTCAGGTCGAGTTCGGATACCGGCGAGGCCTGGCCATAGGCATCGCTGCGCATGCCGTCGGTCCAGCCGACGTCAATGCGCCGGTCGAGTTGCTCGATAAACCGCGGCGGCAATGCCTGCATCGCTTCATCCAGCAACGCCTGGCTGGCGTGCTGTTGCGCGGGGCTCAGGCCTTCGGTCTTGAGGTGCAGTTGGAGGTCGGCGTGGGCCGTGTTGCCAAACAGCAGCACGACCCCGGCCAACAGCAAGGCAGCTGGAGACCTCACAGTGCGAGGATGGCTTCGGCGAGATCCTGGTCACTGGCATCGCGGGCTTGCGGAACGCGAGTGCGCAACAAGTTGAGAGCCGATTCCAGGTGTGCGCCACGAATATCGCCGTTGCTGGCGACGAAGCTGGCGGCATCGTCCTGGGCTTCGCGGACGATTTTCGAGTCGCGGATCGACGTCGTGGTGTCGGAAGTGAAATCCAGTGTGCGCTGGGTGGCACGAATGAGGATGTTGCTGGTGGCAACCAGGGTTTGGGCCTGGGCCACATCAGCCAACAACAGCAGGCCAAGGGTGGCAACTATCAGCGGGTTACGCATGGAACGACTCCGGAGGAACTTGGGATAACTATTGGACGAGAATTGCCTGTGCCAGTTCAAGGTCGCTGGCATGAAGTTTTGGCTGGGCCTGGCGCAGGAAAACCAGGGCCGACTCCAGTCGAACGCCTCTCATTTGACCATCACTGGCGATGAATGCTGCGGCATCATCCCGGGCGGCGATGAGCAGTTTATGGTCGAAAGGGGCAGAGGTCACCAGGCTTGAGGCATAACTGCTGGCCACAACGCCCTGGGTAGACAGGTTGAACGCGTCGAAGGCATGGACCGCCCCCGAGTAGCTGGCTGCAAGTAAGACAGGAGCAATGATCAGATGTGAAAGAAAACGCATGAGACTCGACAGTTGAAAGTGAGTCCCAAGGCTAGCGCAAGGGCCGGGCTAGAGCCAGCGCGCAAACATGGGGACACGGCAAGCGTGTCCCCCATCAGGCCAACGCTTAGATGGTCAGGATGGCCTGGGCCAATTGTGCGTCGGTTGCGTTCAGCTGTGGAGCCTGATGGCGAATGTGATCGAGCGCGCTTTCCAGTTTTACGCCACGGATGTTGCCTTCACTGGCGACGAAGCTGGCGGCGTCGTCGCGGGCCGCGAGTACGATCTTGTCGTCCTTGAACGAAGACGTGACGTCGGACGTCGCGTCGGAGGTGGCTTTGAGTGCACCGACGACGGCATCGGTGGTCACGATGAAGCTGGTGGCGTGGGCATTGGCCGCCACGGCAAGCAAGGCTGCAGCGCTGAGCAGACGAAGACGGGACATGGTGTAACTCCTTTGGATAAGACGATAAAGAGGTGGCGCAGTGTCTGATGATCAGACGCCAGACACTCGGGGGGCGCCACGTTCTGGTTTGATATTAGGCCTGGGCAGGGCGTTTCGAACAGCCTATATGAGAAAAGGTTGCTGGAAATCAGTTTGAACAGATGAAAAGCCGTCGAGTAACTGTATCGGTCTAATCTGTAGATAGAAAAACTGTACTGGTCGTGCGCGAACGGTCTCTGAAACGACAAAGCCCGTCGTGGTTTCCCACGACGGGCTTTGTTTGTTCAATTCGGGTTGCTGGCGGTGGACCGTGCAGGTCAGAGCCAGCGAGCTGCTTAGCGCCAGAACGGCTTGCTCAGCTCTTCGTAGCGTTGTGCTTCGCTAATCCCGGCATCTGCCAGCAGACGCGAATCCAGGCGAGCCAGTTGGTGGCGGCTGGAGATGCGGCGCTGCCACAGCATCAGGTTGGCGATAACGCGCAGAGGCATGGAAGCCTGGGTTTTTGCAGCGGTGTCTTCGAAGAACAGCTCGGAACTGAGTGTACGTTCCATGGTTTACATCCTTCCGCTTATGGCGGGATTAGGTAGTGGCTTGACTGGTGCCCATGATCCTCTCGTTTGCCTAGTCTCTGTAGATACAGTTCATCTGTATTGTGAGAGCTCAGTTAACTGTTTATAGGCGGTGTACTGGTCGAAAATGAAGCAACTGTACCTGTCTGCGCCATTGTGGTGCATTTTTGCTCTTTTGGTCGATGGATGTAGGATAATTCAGTAGGAAATGACCGGTACAGCAGTACAGTTTTTGGCGAGATTCTGCTTGGCAACGGCAAGCTGACCAAACTGTGTTTGTGTCAGCTGCCATCTGTACCAATTACACGGCGATCATTCTTCCGGTTTCTTCCAGGTTCATGTGCCAGCTCAGTGCATCACGCAGGATATGCGGGGTGTGCCCGCCGATTGCGCAGGCCGCCGTGAAGTAGTCGTTCAGGGCCTGGCGGTAATCCGGGTGTACGCAGTTGTCGATGATGACGCGTGCCCGCTCCCGGGGTGCCAGGCCGCGCAGGTCCGCCAGGCCAACTTCGGTGACGAGGATGTCCACGTCATGTTCTGTATGGTCGACGTGGCTGACCATGGGGACCACGCTGGAAATCGCCCCGCCCTTGGCGATGGACTTGGTCACGAAGATGGCCAGGTGCGCGTTGCGCGCGAAGTCACCCGAGCCGCCGATGCCGTTCATCATCCGCGTGCCGCAGACGTGGGTGGAGTTGACGTTGCCATAGATATCGAACTCAAGGGCGGTGTTGATGCCAATAATGCCGAGGCGACGGACCACTTCAGGGTGGTTGGAAATTTCCTGCGGGCGCAACACCAGTTTGTCCTTGTAGCGCTCCAGGTTGCCGAACACGTCGGCGTTGCGCCGGCTCGACAGGGTGATCGAACTGCCGGATGCGAAGCTCAGTTTGCCGGCATCGATCAGGTCGAACGTCGAGTCCTGCAGCACCTCGGAGTACATGGTCAGGTCTTCGAAAGGCGAATCGATCAGGCCGCACATCACCGAGTTGGCGATGGTGCCGATACCGGCTTGCAGCGGGCCGAGCTTGTTGGTCATGCGCCCCGCGCTGACTTCCTGCTTGAAGAAGTCGATCAGGTGATCGGCGATGGCTTGGGTATCCACGTCCGGTGGCAGCACGGTGGACGGGGAGTCGGACTGATGGGTGACCACGATCGCGACGATCTTCTCCGGCGGGATCGGGATGGCGGTGCTGCCAATGCGATCATCGACCTTGACCAGGGGAATCGGCGTACGGGTCGGACGATAGGTCGGAATATAGATGTCGTGCAGGCCTTCGAGGTTCGGGTTGTGCGCCATGTTGATCTCGACGATCACGTGCTTGGCGAAGATCGCGAAGCTGGCCGAGTTGCCCACGGACGTGGTCGGCACGATATGGCCTTGCTCGGTGATGGCGACGGCTTCGATCACCGCGATGTCCGGCAGCTTCAATTGCTGATTGCGCAGTTGCTCGACGGTTTCCGAGAGGTGCTGGTCGATGAACATCACCTCGCCGGCGTTGATCGCCTTGCGCAGGGTGCTGTCCACCTGGAACGGCATGCGACGCGACAATACGCCGGCCTCGGTGAGCTGTTTGTCGAGGTCGTTGCCCAGGCTGGCGCCGGTCATCAGGCTGATCTTCAGCGGTGTGACCTTGGCCCGTTCGGCCAGCGCGTGGGGTACGGCCTTGGCTTCGCCGGCGCGGGTGAAGCCGCTCATGCCGACGGTCATGCCGTCCTCAATCAGAGCGGCAGCCTCGGTGGCGCTCATCACTTTATCCAACAACGAAGGCAGGCGAATACGGTCACGGTACATGAATTGTTATCTCGGGCAACGGGTAGCAGGACCTCCAGTCTAGTGAATTTGTTGAGGCCCTGTCCCGCTACCAAGGTCGCAAACGAGGCGTCTATTCCGGTACTTACAGACAAAACACCGTTACCGTATCGGTAACAAAGCGTTCCTTTGTCCGACGATTTTTACAAACAAAAACGCCCCGACGAGTCGGGGCGTTGTGGTGCTGCGAAGCGGTCTTACTCGACGGCTTTAACCATGTCTTCGATGACTTTCTTGGCGTCGCCGAACACCATCATGGTCTTGTCCAGGTAGAACAGTTCGTTGTCCAGGCCGGCGTAGCCGCTGGCCATCGAGCGCTTGTTGACGATGATGGTCTTGGCCTTGAACGCTTCGAGGATCGGCATGCCGGCAATCGGCGATTTCGGATCGTTCTTCGCAGCAGGGTTGACCACGTCGTTGGCGCCCAGCACCAGCACCACGTCGGCCTGGCCGAACTCGGAGTTGATGTCGTCCATCTCGAACACCTGGTCGTACGGCACTTCGGCCTCGGCCAGCAGCACGTTCATGTGCCCCGGCATACGACCGGCGACCGGGTGGATCGCGTACTTCACGGTCACGCCGCGATGGGTCAGCTTCTCGGTCAGTTCCTTCAGGGCATGCTGCGCCCGTGCTACCGCCAGGCCGTAGCCCGGAACGATGATCACGGTGTCGGCGTTGGTCAGCAGGAAGGTCGCGTCGTCAGCCGAGCCGGATTTCACCGGACGGGCTTCCTTGGCGCCTGCAGGGCCTGCCTCGGCGGTATTGCCGAAGCCGCCAAGCAGCACGTTGAAGAAGGAGCGGTTCATCGCCTTGCACATGATGTACGAGAGGATCGCACCGGATGAACCTACCAGGGAGCCGGCAATGATCAGCATCGAGTTGTTCAGCGAGAAGCCGATACCCGCTGCCGCCCAGCCGGAGTAGCTGTTGAGCATGGACACAACCACCGGCATGTCCGCGCCGCCAATCGGGATGATGATCAGCACGCCGAGCACGAAGGCCAGCGCCAGCATCACGCCGAAAGCGGTGTAGTCGCCGGTGAGCATGAAGGTCACGCCCAGGGCCAGTGTGGCCAGGCCCAACAGCAGGTTCAGCTTGTGCTGACCGCCAAACTGTACCGGTGCGCCCTGGAAAAGGCGGAACTTGTACTTGCCCGCCAGTTTGCCGAAGGCAATGACCGAACCGGAGAAGGTGATTGCACCAATGGCAGCACCGAGGAACAGTTCCAGGCGGTTACCGGCCGGGATCGCATCGCCAAGATTCTGCACGATGCCCAGCGACTGTGGCTCGACCACGGCAGCCACGGCGATGAACACCGCTGCCAGGCCGATCATGCTGTGCATGAAGGCGACCAGTTCGGGCATCTTGGTCATTTCGACGCGTTTGGCCATGATCGAACCGGCAGTGCCGCCGATCAGCAGGCCGACGATCACGTAGACGATACCGTCGTGGGCCAGCTCGGCACCGAGCTTGTAGATCAGGCCGACCGTGGTAAGGATCGCCAGGCCCATGCCGAGCATGCCGAAGAGGTTGCCGCGACGCGACGTGGTGGGGTGCGAGAGTCCCTTGAGCGCCTGGATGAAGCAGACCGAGGCGATCAAATACAGGGAAGTAACCAGGTTCATGCTCATGCTTGCTGCACCTCAGCCTTGATTGCTTCGGCCTTGGCTGCCGGAGCTTTTGCTGCAGCCGCTTTCTTCTTGAACATTTCCAGCATGCGCCGGGTGACCAGGAAGCCACCGAACACGTTGACGGCGGCCAGGGCCACGGCCAGGGTGCCCATGGTCTTGCCCAGCGGGGTTACGGTGAGCGCGGCAGCGAGCATGGCGCCGACGATGACGATGGCGGAAATGGCGTTGGTCACGGCCATCAGCGGGGTGTGCAGTGCAGGGGTCACGTTCCAGACCACGTGGTAGCCAACATAGATGGCCAGCACGAAGATGATCAGGTTGTAGATACCGTGAGAGATCAGCATGTCTTCCATTGTTTTTATCCTCAGCCGTTCTTGCGCACGATCTGGCCGTCGCGGCACATCAGGCACGCGGCGACGATATCGTCTTCAAGGTTGATCACCAGTTGTCCTTCTTTATCGAACAACAGTTTCATGAAGTCCAGCAGGTTGCGTGCATACAGGGCCGAGGCATCGGCGCCTACCGCGGCAGCCAGGTTGGTCGGGCCAACGATGGTCACGCCGTTTTCGACGACCACCTGATCGGCCACGGTCAGCGGGCAGTTGCCACCCTGGGCCGCGGCGAGGTCGATGACCACCGAGCCGGGTTTCATCTGTGCCACGGTTTCCGCGCTGAGCAACGTCGGTGCCTTGCGACCCGGAATCAGTGCCGTGGTGATGACGATGTCTGCCTGCTTGGCGCGTTCGTGCACGGCCACGGCCTGGCGCTGCATCCAGCTGGCTGGCATTGGGCGGGCGTAACCGCCGACACCGACGGCGCATTCACGCTCTTCATCGGTCTCGTAAGGCACGTCGACGAACTTGGCGCCGAGGGATTCGATCTGCTCCTTCACCGCAGGGCGCACGTCGGACGCCTCGATCACCGCACCCAGGCGCTTGGCCGTGGCGATGGCCTGCAATCCGGCAACACCCGCACCGAGAATCAGCACCCGCGCCGCTTTCACGGTACCCGCAGCGGTCATCAGCATCGGCATGAAGCGCGGATAATGATGAGCGGCCAGCAACACGGCTTTATAGCCGGCGATGTTGGCTTGCGAGGACAAGACATCCAGGCTCTGTGCGCGGGATGTGCGAGGGGCGGCCTCCAGGGCAAAGGCGGTAATGCCGCACTCGGCCATCTTGGCGATGGTTTCGTTGTTGAACGGATTGAGCATCCCCACCACAACGGTGCCGCTCTTAATCAGCGCAAGCTCGCTGTCGCTGGGGGCGACGACCTTCAAAATCAGCTCTGCACCAAACGCCTCACTGGCGCTGCCAATGGTCGCACCAGCGGCTTCATAGGCACTGTCGACAACACTGGCATTGACGCCGGCGCCGCTTTGAACAGTGACCTTGTGACCCTGGCCGATCAGCTTCTTGATGGTTTCGGGGGTTGCAGCAACCCGTGTTTCACCGGTCTGGGTTTCGAGAGGAACACCAATGTGCACGTCAAATCTCCTGCGTGATCTTATAGAGTAAACCCATGCACTACGGATGGTGCGGCTGGGGCGGCCGATCAGCACGACCCCGCTAAAATCAAGCGGGGCGCGGCATTTTGCAGGCGAACTTTGTGCCCTTCAAGGGATTATGACGGGTGACGGAAAATTAACTACAAGTCACCCCGTGACCGAATGTCGCAACCAAACGGCTCAATCCCGTCTAGGCCGTGCCTTTCGTGGATTCTGGCGCAATTCAAACAATTTGTGCATCGGCCATATGAATGATGCGGCATGGCACGGTAATAGTGGCGCAAAGCCGCGTCTTCAGGCGCTTGTGGCACGTTTGTACTGCTTTGTCTTACAGTTTTCCTCCAGGCGACAAATACTTATATCTGTAGGGTTTTCATTTTTCTGACTACGAGGTCAGGTAAGTGCTCTGGGCCTTTACCCTTCTAGGCTGTAGCCATGCGCCTGGTTTACCAGCCAGTCCCGAAAAGCCCTCAAAGACGCAGATTCGACCTTTCTCTCGGGAATCATCAGGTAATAGGCCTTGATGCTGGAGAGTGCCTGGGGGTTGGCGATCACCAGGCGAGCCTCGGCCAGTTCGCGCTGAATCAGGAACGGCGGGATCAGCGCAATGCCCATGTCGTGCATCGCGGCCTGGGCCAGCATGGAGAATAGCTCGTAGCGCGGCCCTGTCATGTCGCGCGGGACATTCAGTTGTTGTGAGGCGAACCATTGGCGCCAGGCATAGGGGCGGGTGGTCTGTTGCAGGAGGGGCAGGTCGGCGATTTCACCGGGCGTCAGGGCATCCCTTTTTCCCAATAGATTAGGGCTGCACACGGGCATCGGATTTTCGCCCATCAACCTGTGGGATTCAGTACCGGACCAATCCGCGTCACCGAAGTAGATCGCTGCGTCAAAATCGGTGTCGGCAAACAGGAATGGCCGGGTGCGGTTGGTGAGGTTGACCGTCACTTCCGGGTGTTTCTGTTGAAAGTCCTTGAGCCTGGGTAGCAGCCACTGGGTGCCAAATGTCGGAACCACGGCCAGTTCTATGACGTTGGCTCCCTGTTGGCCCATTACCGACAAGGTATCGCGCTCGACTGCATCGAGTTGAGTGGCAACCCGGCGGCTGTAGGAAAGGCCCGGCTCCGTCAGCTTGACCCCGCGTCGCGAGCGTCGGAACAGTTCCACGCCTAGGAACTCCTCGAGGCTGGCGATCTGTCGGCAAATGGCCCCTTGGGTGAGCGAAAGTTCTTGGGCTGCCTTGGTGAAGCTTTCATGGCGTGCGGCCGCCTCGAAGCTGATCAGGGCCGTGGTGCTGGGTATTTTCCTGCGCATGTACGTCAACCTCACTAATACATCGCCTTGAAAGGGTTTTGCGACGTTTCGGAGTGAGAAATTAGCACAACAGTATGCGAAATCCTCGTTTGCCCAAGCGTCTAACCCGGCCTAGGATCACTGCACGTTATTTGACCTGTTTCGAGAGGACACACTCATGGCCGGTAAAGCTAGCTTCAACTGGATCGATCCCCTGCTGCTGGATCAACAGCTCACCGAAGAAGAGCGCATGATTCGCGACACCGCTGCGCAGTTCGCCCAGCAAAGTCTAGCGCCGCGCGTGCTCGAAGCTTTCCGCCATGAAAAGACCGATCCGGCGATCTTCCGCGAAATGGGCGAAGTAGGCCTTTTGGGCGCAACCATCCCTGAGCAGTACGGCGGCAGTGGCCTGAACTACGTCAGCTACGGGCTGATTGCCCGTGAAGTCGAGCGTGTCGATTCCGGCTACCGCTCGATGATGAGCGTGCAGTCGTCCCTGGTTATGGTGCCGATCAATGAATTCGGTACCGAGGCACAGAAACAGAAATACCTGCCGAAACTGGCATCAGGCGAATGGATCGGTTGCTTCGGCCTGACCGAGCCTAACCATGGCTCCGATCCGGGTGCGATGATCACTCGGGCACGAAAAGTGGAAGGCGGCTACAGCCTGACCGGCAGCAAGATGTGGATCACCAACAGCCCGATTGCCGATGTGTTCGTGGTCTGGGGCAAGGACGATGCCGGCGACATCCGTGGCTTCGTCCTGGAAAAGGGCTGGAAAGGCCTGAGCGCCCCGGCAATTCATGGCAAGGTTGGCCTGCGGGCGTCGATCACCGGTGAGATCGTCATGGACAACGTGTTCGTTCCGGAAGAGAACATCTTCCCCGACGTCCGTGGCCTGAAAGGTCCTTTCACCTGCCTGAACTCGGCCCGTTACGGCATCTCCTGGGGCGCACTGGGCGCCGCCGAGTTCTGCTGGCACACCGCGCGTCAATACACCCTGGACCGCCAGCAGTTCGGTCGCCCATTGGCCGCCACCCAGCTGATCCAGAAGAAGCTCGCCGACATGCAGACCGAAATCACCCTGGCGTTGCAAGGTTGCCTACGTTTGGGGCGCATGAAGGACGAAGGTACTGCGGCGGTCGAAATCACCTCGATGATGAAGCGCAACTCCTGCGGCAAGTCCCTGGATATCGCGCGCATGGCTCGCGACATGCTGGGCGGCAACGGTATCTCGGATGAGTTCGGGGTTGCTCGTCATCTGGTCAACCTGGAAGTGGTGAATACCTATGAGGGTACGCATGACGTCCACGCGCTGATCCTCGGTCGTGCGCAGACCGGTATCCAGGCGTTCTATTAATAGGAGAACGGCATGGGCGCGCTTTCGCATCTACGGGTACTGGATTTATCGCGGGTACTGGCCGGGCCATGGTCCGGACAGATTCTCGCCGACCTTGGCGCCGAAGTGATCAAGGTCGAGCGTCCGGGCAATGGCGATGACACGCGCGCCTGGGGCCCTCCGTTCCTCAAGGACGCCTATGGAGAGAACACCAGCGAGGCCGCCTATTACTTGTCGGCCAACCGCAACAAGCAATCGGTCACCATCGACTTCACGCGTCCTGAGGGGCAGAAGCTGGTGCGTGAGCTGGCGGCCAAGTCGGATATCCTGATCGAGAATTTCAAGGTCGGCGGCCTGGCAGCCTACGGCCTGGACTATGAGTCGCTGAAGGCGATCAACCCTGATCTGATTTATTG
The DNA here is from genome assembly GCF_028823535.1 of Pseudomonas serbica. Taxonomy (GTDB): domain Bacteria; phylum Pseudomonadota; class Gammaproteobacteria; order Pseudomonadales; family Pseudomonadaceae; genus Aquipseudomonas; species Aquipseudomonas serbica. The sequence goes on from NZ_JAQIYM010000022.1 coordinate 82,445, forward strand.
CTCGATCACCGGGTTTGGGCAGACCGGTCCTTACGCCAAGCGTGCGGGTTATGACTTCATGATCCAGGGCCTTGGAGGCCTGATGAGCCTGACGGGGCGACCTGAAGGCGAAGAAGGTGCGGGGCCGGTCAAGGTGGGCGTAGCGTTGACGGATATCCTCACCGGGCTCTATTCCACGGTGGCCATCCTGGCGGCACTTGCGCATCGAGACCACGACGGCGGCGGGCAGCATATCGACATGGCATTGCTGGATGTCCAGGTCGCGTGCCTGGCCAATCAGGCGATGAACTACCTGACGACGGGCAATGCGCCCAAACGCCTGGGAAATGCTCATCCGAACATCGTGCCTTACCAGGATTTTCCTACGGCAGATGGCGATTTCATCCTGACTGTCGGCAACGATGGCCAATTCCGCAAGTTTGCCGAAGTGGCGGGGCAGCCGCAGTGGGCCGACGATCCGCGTTTTGCGACTAACAAGTTGCGGGTGGCAAACCGGGCGGTGCTGATTCCGCTGATTCGTCAGGCTACGGTGTTCAAGACGACCGCTGAATGGGTCGCTCAGCTTGAGCAGGCTGGTGTGCCGTGTGGGCCTATCAATGATCTGGCGCAGATGTTTGAGGATCCCCAGGTCAAGGCGCGCGGATTGGCGATCGAGTTGCCGCATGCACTGGCCGGAATGGTGCCGCAGGTGGCCAGTCCGATTCGGTTGTCCGAAACACCGGTGGAATACCGCTCTGCGCCTCCTTTGCTGGGTGAGCATACGCTGGAGGTGTTGCAGCGGGTACTGGGCCTTGAGGCTGGAACCGTGTCCGCACTCAAGGCTTCGGGTGTTCTCTGATAGAGCTCTTCTATATAGAGGAGAACTTCTCTTCTCTATATAGGGGCCATCGTGGCGTTTTGGCTCGCGCTGCAAGGTATTGATAGAAAAACCAAATCAACGCTTGACGGCAGATTCTGGAAGCCTATAATTCGCCCCACTTCCGGCGCAGTCGAAACGGAAAACTCCTTGGTAAACAAAGAGTTACGCAGTTTTGGCAGTGACTTGCTTCAGTTCATCGAAGCCGGTAGGGAGTTGAAAAAGAGGTGTTGACAGCAGCGTGTAACGCTGTAGAATTCGCCTCCCGCTGATGAGAGATCTGAAGCGCAAGTGGTTGAAGTTGTTAGGGATTCCTTGAAAACTTCTGAAAAATATCACTTGACAGCAAATGAGGCTGCTGTAGAATGCGCGCCTCGGTTGAGACGAAAGATCTTAACCAACCGCTCTTTAACAAT
>NZ_JAQIYM010000023.1 GCF_028823535.1 Pseudomonas serbica
ATTTTTTCTGCGGGAGCGAGCAAGCTCGCTCCTACGTAAAGAAAATGACATGAAAGTGACCCGGCGGTTTTTGCTATGGTGCAGCTCGTTTTTTTAACGGACTGTTTCAAGCCCAGGGATCGGCGTTTTCTTTTCAAAGAGCTGCTATAGAAATGCCCCAACCGATTCCTATCAAAGACCACGAAAAAGAGACGCGTCTGGTCAACAAGAGACTGATGGCCTGCGCCTTGTTCGTCGTCGCCATCACCTGCGCGCTGGTGGTTCGCCTGTACATCCTGCAGGTGGTGGAATTCGACTATCACTCGACGATTTCCGAAAACAACCGCGTCCACGTGCTGCCGATCACCCCTACCCGGGGCTTGATCTATGACCGTAATGGCGTGGTCCTGGCGGACAACCGGCCCAGCTACAACCTGACCATCACCCGCGAGCGAGCGTCCGATGTCAGTCAAGAGTTGGACGAAGTGGTCAGCTTGCTGCACCTGCCTGCTGAAGACCGCACGCAGTTCGACAAGGCGATGAAACAGGCACGGCACCCGTTCGTGCCAGTGACGTTGTTCTATGAACTGAGCGAGGAGCAGATCGCGGTACTGGCGGTCAACGAGTTCCGCTTGCCGGGTATCGATGTCGAGCCGCAGTTCGTGCGTCATTATCCGTTGGGCGAGCACTTTGCTCATTCGGTCGGCTACGTTGGACGGATCAACGAGAAAGAGTCCAAGGTCCTGGATACCGTCGAGTATCGAGGTACCCAATCCATCGGCAAGACCGGGGTCGAAAAATTCTACGAGTCGCAACTGCACGGCCATGTCGGTTACGAGGAAGTCGAGACCAATGCCCAGGGCCGCGTATTGCGTGTGCTCAAGCACACGGATCCGGTGCCCGGTGAAAGCATCGTCCTGAGCCTGGACGTCAAGCTGCAGGAGGCCGCCGAGCACGCCTTGGGCGATCGTCGTGGCTCCGTGGTTGCGCTCGATCCGTCCACCGGGGAAGTGTTGGCCATGGTCAGCAACCCGAGTTTCGATCCGAACCTGTTCGTCACCGGTATCAGCTCCAAGGAATACTCGGCGCTGCGCGATTCCATCGACCGGCCGCTGTTCAACCGCGTGCTGCGCGGGCTCTACGCGCCGGGCTCGACCATCAAGCCGGAAGTCGCCATTGCCGGGCTCGACGCCGGCATCGTCACGCCGCAGACCCGGGTCTTCGATCCGGGGTATTACCAACTCCCGGACTTCGACCACAAGTACCGCAACTGGAACCACAGCGGCGACGGTTGGGTGGACATGGACGCGGCGATCATGCGCTCCAACGACACCTACTTCTACGACCTGGCGCACAAGCTGGGCATCGATCGGTTGCATGACTACATGGCCATGTTCGGCCTCGGGGAAAAGGTCTCGCTGGACATGTTCGAAGAGTCTCCCGGCTTGATGCCTTCCCAGGCCTGGAAGCGCGCCACGCGGCGTCAGCCATGGTTCCCGGGGGAAACCGTGATCCTCGGCATCGGCCAGGGCTATATGCAGGTCACGCCGCTGCAACTGGCCCAGGCCACGGCGCTGATTGCCAATAAAGGCGTGTGGAACCGCCCGCACCTGGCCAAGACCGTAGACGGTGTGGCGCCAGTGGACGAGCATCCGATGCCGAATATTCTCCTCAAGGACCCGCGCGACTGGGAGCAGGTCAACCACGGCATGCAGATGGTAATGCACGATGCCCGCGGGATTGCTCGGGCGGCAGCGGCGGGCGCCCAGTACCGTATCGCCGGCAAGAGCGGCACCGCGCAAGTGGTGGCGATCAAGCAAGGCGAGCGCTACAACCGCGCGAAAACCCGCGAACGCAATCGAGACAACGCCTTGTTCGTCGGTTTCGCCCCGGCCGAACATCCGCAGATCGTGATTTCGGTGATGATCGAAAACGGCGAGGCGGGTGGTCGTGTCGCCGGTCCCGTGGTGCGGCAGATCATGGACGCCTGGCTACTCGATCAAGACGGCCATCTCAAACCGCAATACGCCGTGCCGAGCAAGGCAGCGGGCGATCCTCACGTATAAGCGTTCTATTATCCGCAGAAAATCATCGGCTCAGACGGTTAGCCGTTGGTGCAGGCTTTCGAGAAAGATCGTCTCGGCACGGCTCATGCGCTGTTCGCGGTTCCAAGTGGAAACAGTTAAGGTCAGGTCAGCCCACAATGGGCCAGATCCTGACACCGTTCGCCTGACCGCGCAGGAAGGCTCCTCCCGCACAGATGACCCCCACGCCATGGGTGGACAGCGGCGAGCTGGTCCTGCCCCTCGCTGGCTTCGGCTGTTCTGGCCACTACGACTATCATCTGGTACAGCCGCCGCTGGGAACGGTGCCCAAGCGACTGCTGGTGTTCATGAACTGGCTAGGGGAATGTGCGCTGCAATCATCACCTCAGGACGAGAACGAGGAAGTACGCTGAGGAAGGCCTGCGTACCTGTTAAGGATTAACTTGAATTGGCCGCAGAAAGGAGTCGAAAACCATGAAATTTGCCCAGAGATCCGGTCGCAAGACCCGCGTTGGCCTGTGTGTCTTCTTGCTGGCGACAGCAGCACAGGCCGATCCCCAGGGACAGAAAATCTACACCCAGGGCGGTGAGTCACCCGCCGCCCTGGCTTGCGCCACCTGTCATGGGCCCGACGGGATGGGCGTCGGTAGCGCCGGGTTTCCCCGGCTGGCGGGTTTGTCCCCGGGATACCTGGTGAAGCAGCTCGAGGATTTCCGCTCAGGCAAACGCAGCAATGCCGTGATGCAACCGATCGCAGCGGCGCTGACCGATCCCGAAGGCAAGGCGGTGGCGAGCTATCTCGGTGCCTTGGCTATCGCGGCTTCCAGTGCTGATCTGGCCCCCACGGGAAGTGTGGGCAGCGCCGCTGAGAAGTTGGTGAAACAAGGCGACTGGAGTCGCAATATTCCGGCTTGTGTCGCCTGCCACGGGGTGGGCAACAGCGGCGTGGGAGAAAGTTTTCCACCACTGTTAGACCAGTCGGGCGTGTACATCGCGGCACAGCTCAATGCCTGGCGCAGTGGTACGCGCAAGAATGATCCCAATGATTTGATGGGGCATATCGCGCGCTCCCTCAGTGATACTGAAATCAAGGATCTGTCAGCCTATTTCGCCGGCCTGGGCGGGGAGGGCAAGCCATGAACAATGCACTGAAGGTCTGCCTTGGCATCGTGATTGCGGTACCGCTTCTGGCCGCCAAAACGTACTACGAAGAACGCGACGGGGTGACGGTCGCGAAGGTACCTGTGGCGGCGGCCGAGCCGGCTGAGCCAGTCAGGCCCGGGGTTTTTACGCCGCCCCAGGAAGCGCAACTGCCCGACAACGCCTTTGGCGAGCTGGTGCGCGAAGGTCGGGACATCTTTGTCGACACCCGGAAAAATGCCGCCGAGTTCGTGGGTAACGGACTCAACTGCAGCAACTGCCACCTCGATCAAGGTCGCAAGGCGGATTCAGCGCCGCTGTGGGGGGCCTATGGCATGTACCCCGCCTATCGAAAAAAGAACAACAAGGTCAATACGTTCACCGAGCGCATGCAGGGCTGCTTCGAATTCAGCATGAACGGCAAGGCACCCGCCAGTGACAGCCATGTGATGAAAGCACTCGGCACCTACGCCTATTGGCTCGCAACCAAGGCGCCTGTGGGTGAGGAACTGCCGGGGCGCCTCTATCCGGTTATCCCGGCCCCGGAAAAAGGCTTCGACCTGGTGAAAGGGAAACAAATCTATGCCGAGCAATGTGCCATTTGCCATGGCGCGCAAGGGCAGGGCCAGCAGGCCGCAGGCACATTCGTGTTTCCACCGCTTTGGGGCAAGGACTCCTACAACTGGGGTGCTGGCATGCACCGTATCAACACGGCGGCGGGCTTCATCAAGCAGAACATGCCGCTGGGCAAGGGCGGTTCGCTGTCGGATGACGAGGCCTGGCATGTGGCGGCCTGGATCAACAGTCACGAGCGCCCCCAGGATCCGCGCCTGGTCGATGGCTCCGTGGAAAAGACCCGGGAGAAATACCACCAGGGCGATGGGGTCAACCTGTATGGCGAAGTCGTTAATGGCGTGACGCTGGGGCAGGGCATCAACTGAGCGCAGGCAGGGCCAGGTCGACTTGGCCCTGCTTGCTCAAGCGCGGGTTTACTGCTGCAGGATGAAGGTCGCCAGGCTGTTCAGCTCGTCGTTGCTCAACTGCGCGAAGGGCGGCATCGGGATGTCCCCCCATTTGCCGCTGCCGCCGTGCTGGATGCTCGACGTCAGCTTGGTCAGGGCCTGGGGGTCATTGGCGTATTTGGCCGCCACATCGTGATAAGCCGGGCCGACTACCTTGTGATCGATGGCGTGGCAGGACAGGCACGCGTTGTTCTCAAGCAAGGTCGTGGCGTCGACTTTTGCCACCGGGGCTGGGGCAGGTTGGCCCGCCGTCGGGTTCGAGGCGGCCAGCACATCGGCATCGCTCGCCTTGGCACTGCCGTAGGTGGCCGCCAGGTAGGCGCCGATAATGGTCACGTCCTGATCGCTGATCGGCGCACCGTACACGTGCTGCATCTTGCCCGCTTCCGCCGTCCACTGCGCCAGGCTCATGCCCGGTGGCTGGAAGTTGATGTAGTCGGCGGAATGGCAGGTGGAACACTTCTGCTGGGCCAGCGGGTAGCCCGGCAGGGTACTGGGCTTCAACGCTGCCGTCTCCGGCGGCAGGGTGATCGACAGGGGCGCTGCGCAGGCGATGCCCGCCAGGCAGATTTGCGCCGCGCACAGCCAGCGGCTCATGAGTTTCATGGATTTCATCCGGCTCTCCTCAGGCGACGGTCACGTGGCTGGTTTCGACGACGTGCCGGCGATAGCCGGCTGGGTTCCAGTCGGCTTGCAGCGGTTGGGTCTCGCCCGCGCTGTTGCTGGCGCGCACCATCAGTTGGGTGGCGCCCTTGCGGGTAAAGGTGATCGCCAGCGTCCACTCGCGGAAGGAGTAACGGCCGAGGTCCTGGCCAAGCGTGGCTTCACGCCAGTTTTTTCCACCGTCGATGGACAGTTCGACCTTGTTGACCCCGGTACCGCCGTCGAACGCGATGCCCTTGAGCAACACGCTTTTTTTCAACGGCAACACATCGCCGTGTTTGACGCTGGTGATGAAGCTGCGTACCGGCAGTTTGGAAATCGGTTTGGTTTGCGCCGGCGTGGTGCCGGGGGCGATGCAGAAACAATCGTTGTCCGGCACCCGGTAACCCTTGGCCATGAAAAAACCGTCGTAGGTATGGTCGACGACTTCGATCTCGCTCAGGTGCTTGACCCAGTAGGTGCCGAAATAACCGGGCACCACCAGGCGTATCGGGTAGCCGTTGAGGAAGGGCAGGTCGGTGCCGTTCATCGACCAGGCGATCATCGGCTCACCGTCCATGGCGTGGCCGATGTCCAGGGCCTTGATGAACTCCGGGGTGCTTGGCAGCACCGGCTTGTCGAGGCCGCGGAAGGTCACTTGTCTGGCGTCGGCCTTCACCCCCGCTTTCTCCAGTACGGCCTTGAGCGGCACGCCCACCCAGCGTGCATTGCCCATCGAGCCGTTGCCCAACTGCGCGCCGAACACCCGGGGCATCGAGAAGCCGCGGCTGTTGCCCGAACATTGATTGACCGCCACCACTTCCACCGGCTCCGCCAGCGCCTTGAGCTCGACCAGGGACAGTGACAACGGAGTGTCGACCGCGCCCTTGACCGTCAGCCGGTAGCTGTCTGGATCGATGCTGGTGGGGAAATTGGCCAGGTGGTAACGCACGAAAAAGGCGTCGTTGGGCGTGATCGGCCCTTCGTTGAACACCGTGAAGGGCGTTTCCAGGTGCGGTGGGCGAGTGGTTACCAGGGTCAAGGGGCGTTTTTGCGGATACTGCACCAGCGGCCGTGGACCCGCCGCGAATGTCACGTCCTCGGCGCTTTCGTCGGCTGCCCGGGCGAGGCTGGCCAAGGGGGAGGCGGCCACGGCCAGGGCCAAGGCATCGCGCAAAACGCGCCGTCGGGTGGGCTTGCCGGTATCGATAAAACTGAACTTCATGCTGCGCTCTCTTTGATTGTTTTTCTGAGATGCAACCGATAGCCCCCATCAGGGCGCAAAGGCATCGGTCTAGACGTGTCGCGAGACTGTTCGATGAGCCAACCAGTATCCCCAGGTGCGGGGTGTCTGCTTCTCATTGAGCGTCAGTGATTTAGCAATCGATGACAGAGGCGACCCCAGCGAGACCCTTTAGATGCCTTGTATTATGGTATGCCGTTTGCCAAATTTACGTGGCTACCAGTCGAGCACCAGCGCCTGTCACCAAATGTGACGGCGCTGTCGTTCGATGAGATGCGTTCAGGCAGCCTGAAGCTTACATTCCAATCACGTAATCGCCGCAGTGCACCCAGAACGCTGATTGGAGAAAAAAAGCATGGCTCAAGTCGTACGATTTTACGAAACCGGTGGTCCCGAGGTTCTTCGTTTTGAAGAGGTCGAGGTCGGTGATCCAGGTCCCGGTGAGGTTCGACTGCGCCACGTGGCGGTCGGCCTCAACTATGCCGACACCTACTTTCGCAATGGCACCTATCCGATCCCGATGCCCAATGGCATCGGCGTTGAAGCCTCCGGTGTAGTGGAAGCCGTGGGCGAGGGCGTGAGCAATGTGGTGGTCGGGGACCGGGTAACCTATACCGGCTTCACCAATACCCTTGGCGCCTACAGCACCGAACGTCTGATCCCGGCTGCGCCACTGATCAAACTGCCGGAAAGTATTTCCTTCGAGAACGCCGCGGCCATGACCATGCGCGGGCTGACCTCGGCCTACCTGATGCGGCGCATCTATGACTTCAAGGCCGGTGACAGCATCCTGCTGCACGCGGCCGCCGGTGGTGTCGGCCTGATCGTTTCGCAGTGGGCAAAATTGCTCGGCCTGAACGTGATCGGCACCGTGTCCAGCGAGGCCAAGGCAGAGCTCGCCCGGGCTCATGGTTGCGATCACGTGATCAATTACAGCCATGAAGATGTGGCCAGGCGCGTGCGTGAATTGACCGACGGCGTCGGCGTCAACGTAGTGTTCGACAGCGTCGGCAAGAGCACCTTCGAGGGCTCGCTGGACTCCCTCAAACGTCGCGGCCTGATGGTTTGCGTCGGTACCGCATCCGGCCCGATTCCGCCCTTCAGCCCGGCACAGTTAGCGATGAAAGGCTCACTGTTCATGACCCGTCCGGCACTGGCCGACTACATCGCCGACCCGGCCGAGAAGGCTGAGCTGGCCGGTGAGATCTTCGGTCTGGTCGGCAGCGGCAAGATCAAGATCGAGATCAACCAGCATTACGGTTTGCTCGACGCCGTGCAGGCGCACCGTGATCTGGAGTCGCGCAAGACCACCGGTTCATCGATCTTCGTCATCTAAGGAGGTCTGCCGCCATGCAAGTCGAACAACTCACCTGCAGCATTGGCGCCGAACTGATCGGCGTGAACCTCGCCGATGCCGTCCATGACGACGGCCTGTTCGCCGAGATCCGCGCGCAGTTGCTCAAGCACCGCGTGCTGTTCCTGCGTGACCAGGACATCAGTCGGGCCGAGCATGTGGCCTTTGCCCAGCGCTTTGGCGAACTGGAGGACCACCCGGTGGTCGGCAGCCACCCCGAGTATCCCGGGTTGGTGCAGGTCTACAAGAATCCGGACAGCCCGGTCGACCGCTACGAGAACTCCTGGCACACCGACGCCACCTGGCGCGAGGCGCCGCCGCTGGGGGCCGTGCTGCGCTGCCTGGAGTGCCCACCGGTGGGTGGCGACACCATGTGGGCCAACATGGTCGAGGCCTACAAGCATCTGCCCAGCGACGTGAAAGCCAGGATCGAAGGCCTGCGCGCCCGGCACAGCATCGAGGCGACCTTTGGCGCGGCGATGCCGATCGAAAAACGCCTCGCGCTCAAGGCCAGGTACCCGGACGCCGAGCACCCGGTGGTGCGCATCCATCCCGAAACTGGTGAACAGGTGCTGTTCGTCAATTCGTTCACCACCCACTTCACCAACTTCCACACCGCCGAGCGGGTGCGTGTCGGCCAGGATTTCAGCCAGGGTTCCTCCGAGCTGCTGCGCTACCTGACCAGCCAAGCCAGCATTCCGGAGTACCAGGTGCGCTGGCGTTGGAAGCCTAACAGCATCGCGATCTGGGACAACCGCAGCACCCAGCATTACGCCGTGATGGATTACCCGCCCTGTCATCGCAAGATGGAACGCGCCGGGATCATTGGCGAAAAGACCTACTGAGCCACTCCACCTGCACCCACGCCAAGGCCTGCTCCGTACAGCCTGTCGGGCAGGCAAAAACAAAAACAGGAGATAACCATGCAGTTTTTCGACGATTCCCTGCACCCGGACACCATGGAAAAAGTGGTGATTACCGTCGCCCCTTACGCTCCACAATGGATGCCTGGCGACTTCCCGGAAGACATTCCGCTGACCATGGACGAGCACGTGCAGGCGGCAGTCGACTGCTATGAAGCCGGCGCCACCGTGTTGCACTTGCATGTCCGCGAGCTGGACGGCAAAGGCTCCAAGCGCCTGTCCAAGTTCAACGAGTTGATCGCCGGTGTGCGTGAAGCCGTGCCGGACATGATCATCCAGGTCGGCGGCTCGATTTCCTTTGCCCCTGAAGGTGACGGTGCCGAAGCCCTGTGGCTGTCCGACGACACCCGGCACATGCTCGCGGACCTGATGCCCAAGCCGGACCAGGTCACCATCGCCATCAACACCATCCAGATGACCATCACCGAGCTGTTGTTCCCGGAAGGCATCGAAGGCACCTCGCTGCTGGAGCCGGCCACCTATGCCGCCTACAGCGAAATGACCGTGCCGGCCGGGCCTGCCTTTGTCGCCGAGCACCTCAAGCGCCTGCAGGCGAGCAATATCCAGCCGCACTTCCAGCTGACCGGTATTCATGCCTATGAAACCCTGGAGCGCCTGGTGCGCAAGGGCATCTACAAGGGCCCGCTGAACCTGACCTGGATCGGCATCGGTGGCGGTTTCGATGGCCCGAACCCGATGAACCTGATGAACTTCATCAACCGTGTGCCGGACCGTTGCACCCTGACGGCCGAGTCGTTGCTCAAGAACGTGCTGCCACTCAACACCATCGCCATGGCCATGGGCTTGCACCCACGCCTGGGCAACGAAGACACCATCATCGACCAGCACGGCAAGCGCTTCTCTTCCGTCGAGCAGGTCAAGCAGACGGTGCGCATCGCCCACGAGCTGGGTCGTGAAATCGCCACTGGCAAAGAGGCGCGCGACATCTACCGTATCGGCGTGCAGTACGAGACCGTTGAAGAAACCCTGTTGGCCAACGGCATGGCACCGAACCGCAAGCAGGGGCAGAAGGGCGTACCACAACGCGGCTGATCCGCTGTGCGGGGCAGGCGGCCAATGGCGGCCTGCCTCGGTTCGGCTGAGCGCGTGAGCAAGACCAAAAAACAATAACAAAACGGGTGCTAGACACCGAGGAGGCAGCATGGCGTTTCATCACAGTACTGTGGCCGATGAAATGGATACTTCAATTGGCATTCCACGTCGGTACGCCTGGATTGTGTTTGTGCTGACCTTTGGCCTGTTGATTTCCGATTACATGTCACGGCAGGTACTCAATGCCGTGTTCCCGATTCTCAAGAACGAGTGGACCCTGAGCGACGGCCAGCTCGGCCTGCTCAGCGGCATCGTCGCGCTGATGGTCGGCCTGCTGACGATTCCCCTGTCGCTGCTGGCCGACCGCTTTGGCCGGGTCAAGAGCCTGGCGTTGATGGCTGGCCTGTGGAGCCTGGCAACCCTGGGCTGTGCACTGGCCCAGAACTACCCGGAAATGCTGTTTGCGCGCTTCTTGGTCGGCGTCGGCGAGGCGGCCTACGGCAGCGTCGGCGTCGCCGTGGTGGTGTCGGTCTTTCCCAAGAGCATGCGGGCGACCCTCGCCAGTGCCTTCATGGCGGGCGCCATGTTCGGCTCGGTGCTGGGCATCTCCATCGGCGGGGCAATCGCGGTGAAGCTGGGCTGGCGTTGGTCGTTCGCCAGCATGGCGCTGTTCGGCCTGGTGCTGGCGGCGCTGTACCCGATCATCGTCAAGGAAGCGCGTATTGCCCCGCAGCGTCTGGCCACGATCGCCAACAAGGCCACAGCCGAGCGCCCTCTGCGCACCCTGTACGGAACGCGTTCGGTGATCGCTGCCTACATCGCCAGCGGCCTGCAGACATTCGTGGTCGGCAGCATGATTGTGTGGATGCCGAGCTATTTCAACCGCTATTACGCGATGGGCGAGGGCAAGGCGGGCGTCATGGCGGGCGTCATGGTGTTGTGCTGCGGTGTCGGAGCGATTCTGTGCGGCATGCTCAGTGATCGCCTGAGCCGGCAATCGCCGTTGCGCAAGATCGAGATGTCCATGGTGTTCTGCCTGGGCAGTTGCCTGTTGATGTCGCTGGCCCTGATGCAGCCCGTTGGCACGCTGCAGTTGGTGCTGATCGGCCTGGCGATGCTGTTGGTGACGGGCATCAACGGCCCGACCATTGCCACGATCGCCAACCTGACCCACTACAAAGTGCATGGCACCGCGTTTGCCACCCTGACCCTGGTCAACAATCTGATCGGCCTGGCCCCGGGGCCTTTCCTCACCGGCCGGGTGTCTGACCTGATCGGCCTGCATGGCGCCTTCCAGTTGATACCGCTGATGAGCATCGCGGCAGCGGCGGTGTTTTTCTATATCCGTTGTCACTATCTCGACGACATTGCACGCGTTCAGGGCGGGAAGGTCGCAGAGGCGCCGGGCAAAGCCGCGATGGAGGTGTCGTCGTGACGGGGCCATTGCGCATCAATGTGTTCTTCGACTTCATTTGCCCATGGTGCCTGATAGGCAAGCGCCAACTTGAACGCGCACTCACGCAGTTGCGCGCCCGCCACCCGCAAGTCGAGGTGGCGCTGGCCTGGCATGGCGTACAGCTGCTGCCGCACCTGCCGGCGCAGGGCGTGCCTTTTGTCGAGTTCTACCGCCAGCGACTGGGCAGTGCCGAGGCGGTGCAAGCGCGCCAGGCGCAAGTCCGCCAGGCCGCGGCCAGCGTCGGCGTGAGCATCGACTTCAATGGCATCAGCACCATGCCCAACACCGCCGATGCCCATCGTCTGCTGGAGCGTGCCGCTGAACTGGGCAGCGTGGCGCAGCGCGATGCCTTGCTGGAGCGGCTGTTCTCCGCCTATTTTCATCAAGGCGAGGACCTCGGGAACAGTGCCACCCTGCTGTCGATCGCCGAGTCCTGTGGTTACTCGCGTGCGGCCCTGGCCGACTGTCTGGAGGGCGCTCGCTTCCCCTACAACGATGGCGGTATGAGCGCCAGGGGCGTGCCGTATTTCATCTTCAACCGTCGCCAGGCGCTGTCCGGTGCACAGCCGGCCGAGGTGCTGTTGCGGGCGATGGAGCAGACCCTTGAGCAGGACGCGGCCGGGAGTCAATCGGCATGAGTCGGCGCATCGCGGTACCGCCTGAGAAAGTCCCGGCACCAGGCCTGCGCACGCTGTTTGAGCCTGAGGGCCGCAGCCTGGCGCTGTTCAATGTCGCCGGCCAACTCTACGCCATCGACGACAGCTGTCCGCATCAGGGGGCATCACTCTGTGGTGGTCGGCTGGAGGGCCGGGTCATCCAGTGCCTTGCCCACGGCCTGCGCTTCGACCTGGCGAGCGGCTGCCTGCTGAATTCGAGCAGCGTGAAGGTCGGCAGCTACCCGGTCGAGGTGGTCGACGGCCAGGTGTTCATCGTCATCGCTTGCAAGGAACCCGCCTCATGAGTGCCATTGCCCTGGCTGATGTTCAAAGCCGTGTGCAGGAACTGATCCCCGGTTTCATCGTCAGCCTGATCGTTGCCGCGGCGGCGAGTTTCCTTTCCGAGCACTATGGCGCGCCGGTGATGCTGTTCGCGTTGCTGCTCGGCATGGCGGTGAATTTTCTCGCCGCCGACGGCAAGTGCAAGATCGGTATCGAGTTCACCTCACGCACGGTGCTGCGCATCGGCGTGGCGTTGCTAGGCATGCGCATCACCCTCGAACAGATCGCCGCGCTGGGCTGGAAACCGGCGGCCCTGGTGGTGATCTCAGTGGTGGTGACCATCGTCGTGTCGATGGTGGCGGCCAGGGCCATGGGCTTCCAGCGCCTGTTTGGCATGCTCACCGGCGGCGCCACGGCCATTTGCGGCGCCTCCGCGGCCTTGGCATTGGCGGCGTCCTTTCCCCATCATCCGCAGAAAGAGCGGGCCACGCTGTTCACGGTGATCGGTGTGTCGGCGCTGTCGACCCTGGCCATGATTCTTTACCCGATGATCGCCAACTGGCTTGAGCTCGATCCGCAGTCGGCCGGGGTGTTTCTTGGCGCCACCATTCACGATGTGGCCCAGGTGGTGGGCGCCGGCTACAGCCTGTCGACCGAGACCGGCGATACGGCCACTGTGGTCAAGTTGATGCGAGTGGCCATGCTGCTGCCGGTGATCGTTTGCGCGGCGATGATTGCCCGCAGGCAGGGTGTTGATCCGACGGGTAAACGACCGCCGTTGTTGCCTTGGTTTGCGGTGGGCTTTTTGATGCTTGCGTGCATCAACAGTACTGGCTGGATTGCTCCGGCTGTGCAGGGTTTGACCAATGATCTTTCGCGCTGGTGCCTGGTCATTGCCATCAGCGCGCTGGGGATGAAGACTCAGCTCAGGGAGCTTGCGGCGGTGGGGATCAAGCCCATTTTGCTGATGGTGGGGGAGACGGTCTTTCTCGTCGTGTTGGTGCTGTTGTTGATGCGTTGGGGCTTGTAGGCGAACGTCCCGGGATTTGCTCCTTTTTGCGGTCGTCTTTCCAGCAGATGACCGTTTTTTTTGTACGGTCCATCTCTCGCGGCCGTACCCGATCCACTGTAGGAGCTACTTGTAGGAGCGAGCTTGCTCGCGAAAAGCGTCTGGACAACGCGGTCACTCAGACAGAGCGCGTCATCGTTGACGACCTTCGCTGGCAAGCCAGCTCCTACAGGGGAATGCGTTCACTTGAGATCAGGTCGGCCCATAGGGCGCCTCGCTTTGGCCGTTGCTCTGGCTTTTGATTTTCTTGCCCCCACGGAGCAGCACCGGAGCGAGGTGACCCGCTGTAAGAGCGGAACCATAAGCGGCCGTTACCGCAGCAACGGATATGTACTCCGTTGACAAACACCAGGCCAGGTATCAAGCCTCCTTGCGCGGCACAATCTTGCGTTCACTGCGCCACGCAGCCGGCGGCATGTTGAACTGGGAGATGAACCAGCGCGTGAAGGAGTTGGGCATGGAGTAGCCGAGCATGTCGGCGATCCGTCCCAACGAGTAGCCGGGGTTCTCCAGGTAGCGCACCACCAGGTCGCGGCGCACGCTGCTGATCAACTCGCTGAAACTGGCGTCTTCTTCGCCCAGGCGGCGCTGCAGGGTGCGTACGTTCATGCCCTGGCTCTGGGCAATCTGCGCGATGGTCGCGCGGCCCATGGGGAGCAGAAGGTAAATGGATTTGCGCACCTCGAACGCCACGGAGTGATCGTCCTTGCCCAGCAGCGAATCCATGTAGCGTTGCGCATGGCGGGCCATGGCCGCATTGGCCAGGGGGATGGTGGTGTCGAGGTTGGCGGCGGGACAGACGATGCCGTTGAACTCGCAGCCGAACTCCAGCTTGCAGCCGAAGATGCGGCGATGCACCGAGAGGTCCGCCGGCGCGTCATGGGTGAAACAGACCGTGATCGGGTGCCAGTGTGTGCCGAGCAGGGCGGCGCAAAAGCGGTGCATCACGGCGATGGCCAGTTCGATGGACTGGCGGTTGTTAGTGCCCATGTCGGTCACCAGCTCTTCGCGAATGATCACCGTGTTGCCGGTTTCCTCGATGTAGATCGCCAGTGACTCGTTGATCAGCCGCCGGTAATGCACGATCACATCCAGCGCATCGCGCAGGGTGCTCTGATGACTGAGCAGCAGGCTCACTTCGCCAAAATCCGCCAGTTGACGCAGCTCGGCCATGCGTAGGCCGAGGGTTTCGCAACCGCTCAGGCGCGCCGATTTTTCCAGCAGGATGATGCTGGCGGTGGCCGGGATACGTTGGCTCTGATCGCTCAGCATCGCGGGGCTCAAGCCGACTTCGGCCAACAGGGCGACCGCGTTCAGCCGTAGGTGGCGAGCGACGTCCAGATAGTTGGTCAGTACGGCGGTTCGTGCTTGTACGGGCATGGCGTGACTACATTCCAGGTGGTGACAAATGCGCTCTCGCTGTCGCGGTTCCCTGCCAGTTATAGAGACTTGATCGCGAAATGAAAAGCTCCGGGCGCGGTAAATCTCCCGGGGCGATTCTGCGGCGCTGTCACCAAAAGGGAAGTGGCTGACGCCAAATGTAACGCGCGCCGACAAGGCGAATCCTACTGTGCTGCTGGCAGGGTTCGGAATGTTGGCGGACCCGCTCGATGGATTGTTCGAGGGTAAAAAACGCGATGAATGACACCACGATTTTGATAGTTCCCGGCCTGCGCGAACACGTGCCAGCGCATTGGCAAACCTTGCTTGAAGCGAAGCTGGACAACGTCCGCTCGGTGCCGCCACTGGAAGACAACAAGCTCAGCCTGGCGGCTCGGGTGGAAGCGATCCAGAGCGAACTGGAGAAAATTTCCGGCCCGGTGATCCTGGTGGCCCACAGCGCCGGTGTGCTGATGGTGGTGCACTGGGCCGCCCGTCATGACCGTCCGATCAAGGGCGCCTTGCTGGCCGCGCCGCCGGACCTCGAGGCCAACTGGCCAGCCGGTTATCCAACCCCGGAGAACCTGCGGGCCAATGGCTGGGACCCGTTGCCAAACGGACCTCTGCCGTTCCCGGCGATCGTCGCGGCCAGTACCAACGACCACCTTGCAAGCCTCGAAGCCGTGACCCGGATGGCCGCGCAATGGGGCGGTCAACTGGTCAATCTCGGTGCCGTCGGCCATCTCAATCCTGCCGCCGGATACGGCGAGTGGCCGCAGGCCGAAGACTTTATCCGCACGCTCGATCGCTAGTCGCAAACGCCTGAATCAAACCGCCTGAAGAAAACTCGCAGCGGCACCAGGACCGGATGCGAGCCCGTTGTTAGCGCCAAAAAACAAAAACAACAAAAAACGGAGACAACGCAATGCACACCACGACAAGACCCTGTCCGCTGCATCTGAGCCTGCTGGCCAGCGCCACATTGTTCGCGTCCATGCCGGCTGCCCAGGCCTTTGAATTCGGTGATAGTGAGAATTGGGCCGTGCGTTTCGATAACACCCTGAAGACCAGTTACGGTCAACGGGTGGAAGGCGAGAATTCGAAGATTGCCAGCGCCTCCAACTACAACGACGGTGACAAGAATTTCAGTGTCGGCAGTGCGGTGACCCAGCGGGTCGACCTGCTGACCGAGCTGGACGTGGTCTATCAACGCCAGATGGGTTTTCGGGTCAGTACCGCGAGCTGGTACGACCATGCCTATGACAATGTCGGCTCCAATTCCAACCCTTTTCCAGGGCAGGCGGACAATGCCGGCAACCTGGTCGCGGCGCGGCAGTCCGGGGCGATCCAGCCCGGCGATTCGCTGAACGGCCACACGGCCCGCAAGCATGGCCTGAGCGGCTACACAGATCGTTATTACAACGGTCCCTCCGGCGAGATTCTCGATGCCTTTGTGTTCTACAGCACCGAGGTCGGCGAGGAGTCGATGTTCAGCGCCAAGCTCGGCCGGCACAACATGTACTGGGGCGAGACCCTGTTCAACGCGGCCAACGGCATCAACTACGGTCAGTCGGCCCTGGACCTGGCCAAGTTGTACAACGTGCCCGGCACCGAGACCAAAGAGCTGTTCCTGCCGCGCAACCAGCTGTCCATGTCGTTCACGGTCAACCCTGAGCTGACCCTGGGCGCGCAATACTTCCTGGAGTTCCGCAACACCCGTCTGCCCGAGGGTGGCACCTACATGGGCGGCTACGACATGTTCGGCGAAGGCGGGGAAGTGTTCTGGCTGCCGGTGCCGACGGCGTTGAACGGGGCCGGGGCGTTCTACGGTACGCCGCGCGGGCATGACCTCAAGCCGCACAACACTGGCGACTTCGGGCTGATGGCCAAGTGGAGCCCGCAGTGGCTGGATGGCACCCTGGGCTTCTACTACCGCAAGACCTCGGACCCGATGCCGGTGGTGCTGATCAATGCGCCCAACCTGCAGACGCCAGGCCTGCCGGGTCTCGACGGCGCTGAATACTTGGCTGCGTACGCCGATGACATCGACATCTACGGCATCAGTCTGTCCAAGGCCGTGGGCCCGGTCAGCGTCGGCCTCGATGTGAACTACCGCGAGAACATGCCGCTGCTGAGCAACTTCACCACCATCAACCCGACCTTGAGTGCGCAGGCGGAACAGGGCCTGGTCAACGGCGACAACCTGATCAGTGCCGTGCCAACCCGAGGCGACACCGGCACCGCCCGCGGCAAGACTTTCCACGTGGTACTCAACGGCCTGGTGAGCTTTGGCAGTACCCCGTTGTGGGACTCGTCCTCGCTGGCTGTCGAAGGCGCGATGACCCATCTGGTCAGCGTCGACAAGGGCAAGCAGTCGTTCAAGGGCAACTCCAGCTACCAGGGGGTCGACAAGGTCGACACCAATGCCTACTCCATCTCCACCAACTTCACTCCGACCTGGTTCCAGGTGTTCCCGGGTGTCGATATGTCCATGCCCATGTCCTACAACGTCGGCCTCAAGGGCAACTCGGCCGTGCAGCTCGGTGGCAGCGAGGACGCTGGCAGCTACGCCATCGGCGTCGCCGCGGACGTGTATCAAAAGTACAAGTTCGACCTCAAGTACGTGGACTCCTTTGGCCCCTTCAATACCTGTGAAACCGGCTTCGACAACAACACCCCCGGTAGCGGTGGGCAGTACCGCTGCATTCCCGGCCAGATCACTTCGCAGTCCGGCCTGGCGCCGCTGCTGAAAGACCGCGGGATGGTCACGGCCTCGTTCAAGACCACCTTCTGATTGACGCTCGAAATACAACAACAAGTGGAGAGAATTCAGATGAGAATGCTAAACAGCGTGCTGGCAGCATCCCTGGCGGCGGTCATTGCCGGTCAGGCCCAGGCGGCCGTATCGACCAAGGAAGCGGCGAAGTTGGGCACCAGCCTGACCCCTGTCGGCGCCGAGATGGCGGCCAATGCCGATGGCTCGATTCCGGCCTACACAGGCGGGCTGACCACCGCGCCAGCCGGCTTCAAGGCGGGCGATGGCATGCGCCCGGATCCATTTGCCGACGAGAAGCCGCTGCTGGTCATCGATGGCAAGAACGTCGACAAATACAAGGGCCTGCTGACGGCCACCACGGCCGAGCTGGCCAAGCGTTATCCCACCTATCACATCAACGTATACCCGACCCACCGCACCGTCGCCCTGCCGCAGGCGGTGCTGGACAACAGCGTAAAAAATGCCACCGGCACCCAGTCCATCAACGGCGGCTTGTCCATCGATAACCTGTTGCCCGGCGTGCCGTTCCCGATCCCGACCTCGGGCAGCGAGGCGATGTGGAACCACCTGCTGCGCGTCGGCGGCAATCGCAACGTCAAGTACGACTCCTGGAACGTCGACTCGGCGGGTGTGCCGAGCCTGTCCACCACCGCGCTATCGTTCTCCAGCTATCCGATCTACGACGAAATGTCGAAGCCGTTCAAGAGCACGGACGTTTTCTTTCAGATGAAGCTGTACTACACCGGCCCCGCGCGCCGGGCGGGCGAGGCGATCATGCTCAAGGATACCGCCAACCCATTGGAGCAGCCGCGCCGCAGCTGGCAGTACCTGCCGGGCCAGCGTCGAGTCAAGCTGGCGCCCGACCTGGCCTATGACACGCCCAACCCGGGTACGGGTGGTGCGGGCACTTACGACGATGTGTTCGTCTTCAACGGTGCGCTGGATCGCTTCGACTGGAAACTGGTGGGCAAGCAGGAAATGCTCGTGCCCTACAACACCTACAAGCTGACCTACGCCGTGGACGTCAAGCAGCTGACCACCCCCAACCACATCGCATCTGACTTCGTGCGTTGGGAGAAACACCGCGTGTGGGTGGTGGAGGGCACGCTCAAGTCCGGTGCCCGGCACATCTACCAGAAGCGCCGCATCTACCTGGATGAAGACAGCTGGATCGCTCTGGCCTCTGACCAGTACGACTCGAGCGGCAAGCTCTACCGGGGTTCCTTCGCCTTCCTCAGCCAGAGCTACGACAAGAAGATCCCCGATGTCTCGCCGTTCATGATCTACGACCTGGTGGGTGGCTCCTACAACATCAACGGCATCACGGGCACCTACGGCGGCATCAAGTACATCGAGCCTCTATCGAAGGCGCAGTGGGCACCGGATGCGCTGGCAGGGTCAGGTATCCGCTAAGCGTCAGGCAACAAGAGTCCGGGCGGCTTGAGTGCCGTTCGTCTGGGGTTACCGACTCCGACGCCGGGCTGCACCTTGAGTGCATCGCGGCGTCGTTTACCTTGAAGGTGCGGTATGGGTTCCATGAGAAATTTAGTGCTGGCGCTGCTGTGTACGCTGTTGGCTCTGGTGCAGGGTGTCGCCCGGGCGGGCGCTTATGTCGATGTGCTGGACCTGCCCGCCAAGCCCAGTGCCCTGGCCGTGCGCAGCCCCTTGATCGACATCGCCCGGGCCGGTGAGCGCCTGGTCACCGTTGGCCAGCGTGGCCATATTCTTTATTCCGATGACGCCGGTCAGCACTGGTTGCAGGCGGGTGTGCCGCTGAGCAGCGATCTGACCGCGGTGTTTTTTCCGACCGCCAGTCAGGGTTGGGCGGTGGGTAACGACGGCGTCGTGTTGCACACCAGCGATGCCGGCGCGACGTGGAGCAAACAGCTCGACGGCCGCCAGATCGGTGAATTGCTGGTCAGGCATTACTCGGCGTTGGCCAGTGCCGAACCGGGCAACGTGCAATGGCCGCTGCTGGTCGCCGAAGGCCAGCGCCTGGTGGAGCAGGGCGCGGACAAACCGCTGCTCGACGTCTGGTTCGCCAATGACAAAGTCGGCTATGTGGTCGGTGTGTTCAACCTGATCCTGCGCACCGAGGACGGTGGCCAGAGCTGGACGCCGTTCCAGGATCGCACCGACAACCCGCAAGGCTTCCACCTCAATGCCATCGCCTCCACCGGGGATGCGCTGTACATCGCTGGCGAACAGGGCCTGTTGCTCAAATGGAATGACCACTCTCAGCGCTTTGCCGCCGTGCCGACGCCTTACCAGGGCAGCTTCTTCGGTGTGGTCGGCAAGCCTGACGAGGTGCTGGTCTACGGCCTGCGCGGCAACGTGCTGCGCAGTACCGATGGCGGGCAGCACTGGACCGCACTGGACAGTGGCCTGCACGTCAGCATCACCGCCGCACTCGTCGACGGCCATGGCCAATACCACCTGTTCACTCAGGCCGGACACGCGCTGGCAAGCCAGACGGGCGACCGGCTGCAGTTAATGCCGCACCAGGATTTGCCACCCGTAGCCGGGGCCACCCTGGCCGCCAATGGTTCGCTGGTGGTGGTGGGCAGCCGTGGCGCCCAGACGCTGGCCGCCGATCCAGCCCTCGAACCCTAAGAGCGAGAACCCAGACATGGGCAATATCAAACAAGACGCCATGCCGGTGATCCGCGAACTGCGTGATTTCGACCGCCGCTCCGGCAACCTGCTGGAAAGGCTGGTGTTCAACTATCGGCCGCTGTTCATGCTGCTGATGGCCATTGCCACGGTGATGCTTGGCTACATGGCCGTGACCCGCCTGGAGCTGCGCCCCAGCTTCGAGAAGATGATTCCCCAGAGCCAGCCATACATCCAGAATTACCTCGAGAACCGCGCTTCACTGCGCGGCCTGGGCAACTCGGTGCGGGTCGTGGTGGAGAACACCCAGGGCGATATCTTCGACCCCGAATATCTGGACGTACTCAAGCAGGTCAACGACCAGTTGTTCCTCACCGAAGGCGTCGACCGTGCGTGGATGAAGTCGCTGTGGAGCCCGGCGGTGCGCTGGACCGAGGTCACCGAGCAAGGCTTCCAGGGTGGCCCGGTGATGCCCGATACCTACCGCGGCTCGCCCGGGGACATCGAGCGTCTGCGCCAGAACATCGGTCGGGCCGGCATCGTCGGCAGCCTGGTGGCCAGCGATTTCAAGTCAAGCATGCTGATCGTGCCGCTGCTGGACAAGGCCTCGGCAACCGGCCAGAGCATCAACTACCACCAGTTTTCGCAGATGCTCGAAGAGCAATTGCGCGACAAGATCGAATACGCCGGCGACAGCGCGGCGCGTAAAACCGGCGCCGAGGGCAAGGGCCCGTACAAGGTGCGGGTGATCGGTTTCGCCAAGTTGATGGGCGACCTGATCGATGGCCTGCTCCAGGTGATGATGTTCTTCGGCCTGGCCGTGGTCACTTCGCTGGTCATCATCTACGCGTACACCCGTTGCGTGCGCAGCACCCTGCTGGTGGTGGGTTGCTCGTTGGTCGCGGTGGTCTGGCAGCTGGGCATCGTTGCCTGGCTGGGTTATGCCATCGACCCGTATTCGGTGCTGGTGCCGTTTTTGATCTTCGCCATCGGCGTGTCCCACGCGGCGCAGAAGATGAACGGCATCATGCAGGACATCGCCCGTGGCACGCACAAGCTGATCGCCGCGCGCTACACCTTCCGTCGTCTGTTCATCGCTGGCGTTACTGCGTTGCTGGCTGACGCGGTAGGTTTCGCCGTGCTGATGCTGATCGACATTCCGGTGATCCAGGACCTGGCGATTACCGCCAGCATCGGTGTCGCCGTGCTGATTTTCACCTCCTTGTTGCTGATGCCGGTGGCGCTGTCCTACATCGGGGTAGGGCGCAAGGCCGCCGAGCGCGCGCTGAAAATCGACACCCGTGCCGACGGCCACAAGGGCTTTGGCAAACTCTGGGATTGGCTCGACCGCTTCACCACCCGCAAGTGGGCGACCGGCGCGGTGTTGGTCGCGGCGCTGATGGGCATTGGCGGTTTCATGGTTAGCCTGCAACTGAAAATCGGCGACCTCGACAGCGGCGCACCGGAGTTACGTGCCGACTCGCGCTACAACCGCGACAACGCCTACATCACCAGCCACTACGCACTGTCCAGCGACCTGTTCGCGGTGATGATCAAGACCCCGGCGGAAGGCTGCCTGAGTTACCAGACCCTGGTCCTCGCCGACCGCCTGGCCTGGGAGCTGCAGCAATCACCGGGGGTGCAGGCGACGTCTTCGCTGGTCAACGCGGTACGCCAGATCACCGCCGGCACCTATGAAGGCAACCCCAAGCTCAACAGCATCCAGCGCAACCAGGACGTGCTCAACTACGCCGCGCAGCAGGCCTCGGTCAACTCGCCGGAGCTGTTCAACAACAACTGCTCGTTGATGCCGGTGATTGCCTTCCTCAAGGATCACAAGGCCGAGACCCTCGACGCCGTGGTGGCGATTGCCGACAAGTTTGCCAAGGAAAACAGCAGCCCGGATCGCCAGTTCCTGCTGGCGGCCGGCAGTGCCGGGATCGAAGCGGCGACCAACATCGTGGTGCGCGAGGCCAACCACACCATGCTGCTGTACGTCTACCTGGCGGTGACGCTGTTCTGCCTGATCACCTTCCGCAGCTGGCGCGCCACGCTGGTGGCGCTGTTGCCGCTGGTGCTGACCTCGATCCTCTGTGAGGCACTGATGGTGGCCATGGGCATCGGCGTGAAGGTCGCGACCTTGCCAGTGATCGCCCTCGGCGTGGGCATCGGCGTCGACTACGCCCTGTACCTGCTCAGCGTGCAATTGCACTTCCAGCGCCAGGGCCTGCCGCTGTCCCAGGCCTACCGCAACGCCGTGTCGTTCACCGGCCGGGTGGTCGGGCTGGTCGGTATCACCCTGGCGGCCGGCGTGGTGTGCTGGGTCTGGTCGCCGATCAAGTTCCAGGCCGACATGGGCATCCTGCTGACCTTCATGTTCCTGTGGAACATGCTCGGCGCGCTGATCCTGATTCCTGCCCTGTCGTACTTCCTGCTGCGTGAGCGGGTGCCGGTCGCGCACGCCCGTGCCACGCAAGCCGCTTTATCCCCATCCCCTGAACGCCCGGGCATGCCCCATGCCCTGGCCACTTCCGAGTAAGCACTATGGCTGACTACAAAGCTCCCCTGCGCGACATGCGCTTCGTACTCAACGAGGTTTTCCAGGTGTCCCGGCTCTGGGCCGGATTACCTGGCCTGGCCGAGGCGATCGATGAAGAAACCGCCGCCGCCATCCTTGAGGAGGCCGGCAAGATCAGCGCGAACGACATCGCCCCATTGCGCCGCAGTGGCGACGAACAGGGTTGTTCCTGGAACAACGGATCGGTGACCGCCCCTGAGGGTTTTGCCCAGGCCTACCAGGTCTTCGCCGAAGGCGGTTGGGTCGGTGTCGGCGGTGAAGCGCAGTACGGTGGCATGGGCATGCCCAAGGCGATTTCCGCCCAGGTCGAAGAGATGGTGGCCTCGGCCAACCTGTCGTTCGGCACCTACCCGATGCTGACCGCCGGTGCCTGCCTGTCGATCAAGGCCCACGCCAGCGAGGAACTCAAGGAACGCTACCTGCCGAACATGTACGCCGGCACCTGGAGCGGTTCGATGTGCCTGACCGAGGCCCACGCCGGCACCGACCTGGGCCTTATTCGTACCAAGGCCGAACCCCAGGCCGACGGCAGCTACAAGGTCAGCGGCAGCAAGATCTTCATCTCCGGCGGCGAACACGACCTGACCGAAAACATCATTCACCTGGTGCTGGCGAGATTGCCCGATGCACCGGCGGGGCCAAAAGGCATCTCGCTGTTCCTGGTGCCGAAAGTGCTGGTCAATGCCGACGGCGCCCTGGGCGAACGCAATTCACTGTCCTGCGGTTCCATCGAACACAAGATGGGCATCAAGGCTTCCGCCACTTGCGTGATGAATTTCGACGGCGCCACCGGCTGGATCGTCGACGCACCGAACAAGGGCCTGGCGGCGATGTTCACCATGATGAACTACGAGCGCCTGGGCGTGGGTATCCAGGGCCTGGCCCAAGGCGAACGTTCCTACCAGAGCGCCGTCGAGTATGCCCGCGAGCGCCTGCAAAGCCGTGCACCGGGCGGCGCCCCAGGTACGGAAAAGGCCGCCGACCCGATCATCGTGCACCCCGATGTGCGCCGCATGCTGTTGACCATGAAAGCCCTGAACGAAGGCGGTCGCGCATTCTCCAGCTACGTGGCCCTGCAACTGGACATCGCCAAGTACAGCGAAGACCCGACCGCCCGCACCCGCGCCCAGGAACTGGTGGCCTTGCTGACGCCGATCGCCAAGTCCTTTCTCACCGACATGGCGCTGGAAACCACCCTGCACGGGCAGATGATTTTCGGCGGCCATGGCTACATCCGCGAGTGGGGCCAGGAGCAACTGGTGCGCGATGTGCGCATCACGCAAATCTACGAAGGCACCAACGGCATCCAGTCCCTGGACCTGGCCGGGCGCAAGATCGTCGGCAGCGGCGGGGCGCTCTACCGCCTGTTCGCATCGGAAGTTCGCAACTTCACCGCCAACGCCAGCGCTGATCTCGGCGAGTTCACCCAACCGCTGAACGCCGCGGTAGACACCCTCGACGAATTGACCGCCTGGCTGCTCGATCGCGCCCAGGGCAACCCGAATGAAATCGGCGCCGCCTCGGTCGAGTACCTGCAAGTGTTCGGCTACACCGCCTACGCCTACATGTGGGCATTGATGGCCAAGGCCGCCATGGGCCAGCAGGGTGAAGACGATTTTTATGCCGGCAAGCTCGGCACCGCACGTTTCTACTTCGCCCGGCTGCTGCCGCGAATCCACTCGTTGAGCGCTTCGGTCAAGGCCGGTAGCGAAAGCCTTTACCTGCTGGATGCGGCGCAGTTTTGAACCAGGAATTCACGACCATGCTCAAGACAAAAATAATTCCCCCGGCAGATGGCGCCTACAGCTACCCGCTGTTGATCAAGCGACTGTTGCTGTCGGGTGAGCGCTACCAACCCGACAACGAGATCGTCTACGCCGACAAGCTGCGCTACAGCTACAAGACCCTGATCGAGCGCATCCATCGCCTGGCCAATGCGCTGACGGCGGCCGGGGTCAAGGCCGGGGACACCGTGGCCATGCTCGACTGGGACAGCCACCGCTACCTGGAAAGTTTCTTTGCCGTGCCGATGATCGGCGCGGTGCTGCACACGGTGAACATTCGCCTGTCGCCAGAGCAGGTGCTCTACACCATGAACCACGCCGAGGACGACCTGGTGCTGGTGCATGACGACTTCCTGCCGATGATCGAGCAGATCCAGGGCGGCCTGAACACCGTGAAAGGCTTTATCAGGCTGACTGACGACGCGGCGACCGGCACCGAGCTGCCTGTACTGGGGGAGTACGAAAGCCTGCTCGCCCAGGCCGCCTGCCATTACGACTTCCCTGACTTCGATGAGAACTCGGTAGCGACTCTGTTCTACACCACGGGCACCACCGGCGACCCCAAGGGCGTGTATTTCACCCATCGCCAACTGGTCCTGCATACCCTGAATGCCGTGGGCACCTTGGGCACCAACCAAAGCTTCGCTCTGCTGCGTTCCGACGACGTTTACATGCCGATCACGCCGATGTTCCACGTGCATGCCTGGGGCGTGCCCTATGTCGCGACCCTGTTGGGCATCAAGCAGGTCTACCCCGGACGTTACGAGCCCAACAGCCTGGTGCGGTTGTTTCGCGAAGAGAAGGTGACCTTTTCCCACTGCGTGCCGACCATCCTGCAGATGATCCTCGGCTGCGAGGAAGCGGCGCAGACCGACTTCGAGGGCTGGAAAATGCTCCTGGGTGGCAGTGCGCTGACCCTGGCCATCGCTGCCCAGGCGTCCGCCCGAGGCATGGGCGTGCACAGCGGCTACGGCATGTCCGAGACCTGCCCGATGCTTTGCTCGACCTACCTGCGGGCGCAGGCGCTCGAGCAACCGATGCCAGCGCAACTGCCCGCGCGCATCAAGACCGGCATGCCGATCGCGATGGTCGACCTGAAAATCGTCGATGCCAGCGGCAACAGCGTGCCCCACGATGGCGAGTCCTTGGGCGAGATCGTGGTGCGTGCACCCTGGCTGACCCAGGGCTATCTGAAGGACCCGCAAAAGGGCGCCGAGCTGTGGCAGGGCGGTTGGCTGCACACCGGCGACCTGGCGTCCATCGACCCTCAGGGCGGGGTGGAGATCAAGGACCGGATCAAGGACGTGATCAAGACGGGCGGCGAGTGGATCAGTTCCCTGGAACTGGAGAACCTGATCAGCGAACACGCCTCGGTCACGTCCGTCGCAGTGGTCGGCATCGCCGACGAGCAATGGGGCGAACGGCCCCTGGCCCTGGTGGTGTGTGAGCCCGGCCACTACCTGGATCGCAAGATCCTCGAGACGCACCTGCAAGGGTTTGTCGAGCGCGGCCGCATCAACAAATGGGCGATCCCCAAGCAGTTCAAGTTCGTCGCCGAGATCCCCAAGACCAGCGTCGGCAAGATCAACAAGAAGCTGATTCGGGAAAGCGCGTTGAGCTAAGGGAGACCGCCCTGTCTTGCGTTTTCCACTGCTTTATCCGATTGAGAAAATATCCATGAAAAACCTGATCCATTACCGTCGTGAAGATTCCCTGGCCCTGATCGGCCTCACCAGTGCCCCGGTCAACGCCCTCGGCCAGGCCCTGCGCGAGCAACTGCTTGAAGCTTGCGAACGTGCCGCCGCGGACGCCAGCGTGAAAGCGATTGTCCTCCACGGCGAGGGGCTGGTGTTCAGCGCGGGCGCCGACATTTCCGAGTTTGGCAGCGCCGCGTCGTTTGCCCGGCCGGACCTGTCGAGCCTGCTGGTGCGCCTCACCGAACTGGACAAGCCTTTGATCGCTGCCATCGGAGGACTGGCGTTGGGGGGCGGGCTGGAACTCGCCTTGGCCTGCGGTTACCGCGTGGTGGAGGCCGGGGCACGCCTGGGCCTACCGGAAATCAAGCTCGGCTTGCTGCCCGGCGCCGGTGGCACCCAGCGGCTGCCGCGTCTGATCGGCGCCGAGGCCGCGCTGGAGATGATCGTTTCGGGCCAGCCGATCACGGCGGCCAAGGCTCTGGCGCTTGGCCTGATCGAGCGCGTGGCACCAGACGCTGACAGCCTGCTCGATACCGCGCGCAGCCTTGCCAATGACTTGATTGCCCGGCAGGCGCCGGCGCGTCCGGGCTGGCCGCACGCGAATCCGGGAGCAACCCTGCCGGTGAACTATTTTGCCGACTACCGCACAGCGAACCAGAGTCGTTGGAAGGGCCAGAGCGCGCCACAACGCGTCGTGGCGGCGATCGAGGCGGCCTGCCGCCTGCCCTTGGCCGAAGGCCTGGCCAGGGAGAGCGAACTGTTCAAGGAGGCCGAGGCGTCCAGCGAATCCGAGGCGCTGCGCCACGTGTTTTTCGCCGAGCGTGAAATCGGCAAGCTGCCGGGGCTGGACGCGGGCACGCCGATCCGGCCGATCAACCGGGTCGCAGTGATCGGCGCCGGCACCATGGGTGGCGGGATCGCGATGAACTTTGCCAATGCGGGCATGGCGGTAACCCTTCTGGAGCTCAAGGCCGATGCCCTGGCACGTGGTCTTGAGCTGATTGGCAAAAACTACGAAACCAGCGTGCAGCGCGGCAAGCTCACCGCAGCGCAGATGGATCAGCGCTTGGCGCTGATCCACGGCACCCTCGACTACGCAGATATCGCCGACGCTGACCTCGTGATCGAAGCGGTGTTCGAGAACCTGTCGATCAAGCAGCAGGTGTTTCGCACCCTGGACGAGTTGTGCAAGGCCGGCGCGATCCTGGCGAGCAATACCTCGACCCTGGATGTCGACGCCATTGCCGCCGTCACCCGCAGGCCCGAGGGCGTGGTCGGCCTGCACTTCTTCAGCCCGGCCAACGTCATGCGGTTGCTCGAAGTAGTACGCGGCACCGCCACGGCCCCAGACGTCCTGGCCACCACACTGAAAATCGCCAAGCGCATCGGCAAGATCCCGGTGGTCTCCGGGGTGTGCTTCGGCTTCATCGGCAACCGCATGCTCGAACCCTATTCCCGCGAAGCGCACCGCCTGCTGCTCGAAGGTGCATCGCCTGCGCAGATCGACAAGGTGCTCACCGACCTCGGCCTGGCCATGGGCGTGTTGGCCATGCACGACCTGGCCGGCATCGATGTCAGCTTTCTGGTGCGTGAATCGCGCCGTGAGCTCATCGCCCACGACCCGGGTTATTGCAAGCTCGCCGACGCGCTCTACGGCCTCGGCCGTTTTGGCCAGAAGACCCGCAGCGGCTATTACCTCTACGAAGGCCGCGAGCGCAAGGAAGACCCGCAAGTGCTGGCATTGGCCGAGCAGATCGCCGGCGAACTGGGCATCCAGCGCCGCGCCATCAGCGATCAGGAAATCCACGACCGCTGCCTGTTGATGCTGGTCAACGAAGGCATCCAGCTGCTCGACGAAGGCATCGCCCAGCGCAGCAGCGACATCGACCTGGTCTGGATCAACGGCTACGGCTTTCCGGCCTGGCGCGGTGGCCCGCTGCACTACGCGCAAGGGCTGGGGCTGGCCCATGTACTCGAGCGCATTCGCCATTACCGAGAGGCACTCGGTACCTACGGCGAAATGTGGTTCCAGCCAGCGCCATTGCTGGAGCGCCTGGTTGCCAGCGACCAGGCCCGCATCGAACGCAACTGACCTTTGGCGGCCACTTCAGGGTGGCCGCCGCAACTGATAGCTGAGGACCTCAAGCATGAAAGAAGCCGTCATTCTCTCCACGGCCCGTACGCCGATCGCCAAGGCGTTCCGTGGCGCGTACAACACCATCAAGTCGCCCACCTTGGCCGGTCACGCGATCCGCGAGGCTGTGGTGCGCGCGGGAATCGAAGCCCAGGAGATCGAAGACCTGGTGCTCGGCACCGCACTGACCAGCGGCACGGCGGGCCAGAACCTCGCGCGCATGGCCGCCCTGGCCGCGGGCTTGCCGCTGTCAGTCAGCGGGCAGACCCTGGACCGCCAGTGCGCCTCGGGCCTGATGGCCATCGCCACCGCCGCCAAGCAGATCATGGTCGACGGCATGCCGGCTGCGATCGGTGCCGGCCAGGAAAACATCAGCGCCGTACAGAATCGCCACATGGCGTGGGCCTTTGAGGAGCGCGATCCGCGGGTGGAACGCAACGCGCTGCACGCCTACATGCCCATGTTGCAAACCGCTGAACTGGTCGCCAGGCGCTACGGGATCAGCCGCGAGGCCCAGGATGCCTACGCCCTGCAATCGCAGATGCGCACCGCGGCGGCGCAGCAGGCCGGGCGGTTCGACAGTGAAATCATCCCGGTCACCAGCCTTCGCCAGGTAATCGACAAAGTCACCGGCGAGACGACGCTGCAAGAAGTCACCCTCAAGGCCGATGAAGGCAACCGTCCTCAAACCCGCCTGGAAGACCTGGTCAACCTCAAGCCGGTGATCGACGGCGGGTGCATCACCGCCGGCAACGCCAGCCAATTGTCCGACGGCGCCAGCGCCTGCGTGTTGATGGATGCGCGCCTCGCCGAGCAGCGCAACCTCAAGCCGTTGGGCCTGTATCGCGGGATTGCCGTGGCCGGCCTGGCCCCGGAAGAAATGGGCATCGGCCCGGTGCTGGCGGTGCCCAAGCTGCTCAAGCAACACGGCCTGAAGGTCGACGACATCGGCCTGTGGGAGCTCAATGAGGCCTTTGCCTGTCAGGTCCTGTACTGCCGCGACACCCTGGGCATCGACGACGGCCGGCTGAACGTCAATGGCGGCTCCATCGCCATCGGCCACCCGTACGGCATGAGTGGCGCGCGGATGGTCGGGCATGCTCTGCTGGAAGGCCGGCGCCGCGGGGTGAAGTATGTGGTGGTGACCATGTGCGTCGGCGGCGGCATGGGCGCTGCCGGGCTCTTCGAAGTGTTCCAGTAACCCGGGCAGCGTCTATTGCAGACGCCGCCACAGCGTGGAGCGACTGATGCCCAGGCGACTGGCAGTTTGCGCCAGGTTGCCGTCACAGGCCTGGAGCATGTCGAGGACGTATTGCCTTTCCTTTTCCTTGGCGATGCTTTTCAGGTCGGTGACGGGCACCGTTGGGGGCAGTGCCCGGCTGTTGCGCAGTTCGGGAATCACCAGGGCCAGGCTCGCTCCCTCGATCGCCGTGCCGCGCAACAGATCCTCGGCCGACAGCGCGGCACGTTCCAGGATGTTTTCCAGTTCGCGGATATTGCCGGGCCAGTGATACGCCATGAGGTTGGGCAGCAGCGATTCCAGCAGGCGCTCCTGCAAGGGTGGCACACGATGCTCGCCATTCAGGCGGCGCAAGATGGCCCGGGCGATGTCGCCGATGTCTTCGCTGCGCTCGCGTAGCGGCACCGTCTGCAGGCGCAGGATGTTCAGGCGATAGTAGAGGTCGCTGCGAAAACGTCCGGCTTCGATAGCTTGCGGCAGGTCTTGATGGGTGGCGGCGATGATGCGGATGTCGATGCTGATCGGCTCGGTGGCGCCCAGGCGCAGCACTTCGCGCTCCTGCAGGACGCGCAGCAGGCGGGTCTGCAAGGACACCGGCATGTCGCCAATTTCGTCGAGGAACATCGTGCCGCCATGGGCCGCTTCGATCAGGCCGGGTTTACCGCCTTTGCGCGATCCGCTGAAGGCGCCTTCCTGGTAGCCGAACAGCTCACTTTCCAGCAGCGATTCGGGAAAGGCCGCGCAATTGATCGCCACGAACGGGCCGCCCTGGCGGTTGCTGACATTGTGCATGCCTTGGGCCAGCAACTCCTTGCCGGTACCACTTTCACCGGTGATCAGCACCGTCGATGAGGTGGCCCCATACCGTTGCGCCAGCTTGAGCAATTGGCGGGTGGCCGGGCTTTTGCCGCTGATCTGCTCGAGGCGGTACCTGGCCGAAAACCCGCCGGGGCGATGGGTCGAGCGGATGCGCTGGTCGGCGCATTGGACCGCCGAGGTGTCCTGGCACGTCAACACCAGCCCGGTGCGCTGGCCGTCTTCGAGGATGGGCAGGATATTGCAGACCAGCAGATTCTGACCCAGTTGAATGACCGTGTTCTCTTCTCCGACGCCGCTGCGCAGCACTTCGTCCAGTGCCAGTTGCGGGCAGAACTCTTGCAGGGGACGCCCGAGCAGGCGGCTGGCGGGCATGCCCAACAACGCTTCGAATGCGGGGTTCAGCGCTTGCACGATGCCCTGGTTGTCCACGGCTGCAACGCCGGAGGGAATGTGCTGCAACACGGCGTCCAGGTGCCGGCGCTTGGCCAGTTCGCTGCGCTGGCTGTGCAGGATCCCAAGGGCTTCTTCCAGGGCTTTGCGCACGGTGGTCTGGCTGATTGAAAGCACACCGTGCAAACCGACCTGCTCCGCCAGTTCAACCACGGTGGATGAGCCGATCACTGTCTGGCAACCCAGGTGGCGCGCGCGTTCTACTGCCTGCCTGGCCTCGTCGAGGGTGATGTAGCACCCCTGGTGGATCTGCACGGTGAACAGCGCCGCCAGCGAGTCGAGGTCGGCGTTGATTCGCGCATGGCTGATGACGGCGATCTGCGGTGAATGCAGTCGCGCCTGTTCCAAAGCCCACAGTAGATCGGCGCCGCCCACGCGCATCGATAGCACCGGTCGGGTCAGGTGCCGGCGCAGGTAGGCGGCGGTGGCGCCAGCGCAGACGAACACCTCGACTTCGCCGTTCTGCTCCAGCTCGCGGGCCAGTTGCAGCGACTCCTCGACGGTGGTGTCGAGCACGCGGATGTTGGTTTCGCCTGAGTAGTCAGGCAGCACGCTGGTCACCACGCGGGCCAGGCGGCTCTGCTGCAGTGGTCGCTGCAGGTGGCTGATCAGCACGATGATCCGGGGGAGGCGAGGCGGCATGGCGACTGGGCTCGTATGTTTCAGTTGGGTGTCATATATGAATTCAGTTGTTTCAATATTGCAAGTTCAGTGCTCGCAAGCAGGTCTTGCGACTCTGCCAAGAATAGCTGCAGGCCCCACTGCATAAGGGGGAGAGCGATGCACGGGGAAACTGGCCCGGCAATTGCTCCATGACTGTTATCTACACATCCAACAAAAATCAGGTGCGGCGACACATGAGTGGACCGAATGCAGCCGCGGCGACAAAGCCGCAGGCCGAAGAACAGCTAAAGAAAAACCGGCTTGAAGCCTTCCTTTGCCGCCAGGCTGGCGCGCAGCGAGTCAGCGTTGAGCATCAGCAGCGCCTGTCTGGCGGTGCTATACAGGAGAACTGGTTGCTCGACGTCAACGTGGAGGGCGGCGCCCATGCCGGACGCCAGCGCTGGGTGCTGCGCAGCGACGCGCAATCGGTGGTGCAAGGGAGCCTGAGCCGCGCTGAGGAATTCGCTGTGTTGAGCGCAGTCCACCAGGCCGGCGTCAAGGTGCCTCGGCCACTCTGGCTGTGCGATGACACCGCGATGCACGGCCGCGCATTTTTCATCATGCAGTGGGTGTCCGGCATCACGGCCGGCCACAGGCTCACCGGTCAGCTGGGTGCTGAAGGCGATCCGCAGTTGGTGGCGGAACTGGGTGCCAACCTGGCGCGAATCCATCGCATCGCGCCTGCCCAGGCGCGGCTTGAGTTCCTGGGCGATCCCCGGCAGGTCTCGGTGCAAGCCACCATCGATGCCCAGCGTGGCGTACTCGACCGCCTCGAGGTAAACGAGCCCGTGCTGGAGTGGGCGCTGCGCTGGTGTGAATCGCACTCGCCGGACAGTACCGACCTGTGTCTGCTGCACGGCGACTTTCGCACCGGCAATTACCTGGCCGAGGCCGGCAGGCTGCAGGCGGTACTGGATTGGGAATTCACCGGTTGGGGCGATCCGCGCCAGGACATCGGCTGGTTCACCGCCCGTTGCTGGCGCTTCGCCCGGCCTGACCTGGAGGGTGGGGGTATCGGCACCCTGGAGCATTTCCTGCGCGGCTACCGCGAAGTCTCGCCGCTCGTAATCGAGCGTGACGAGCTGGTGTTCTGGCAGGTCATGGCCACCCTGCGTTGGGCAGTCATCGCCCAGCAGCAGGCCCAGCGTCATCTGTCCGGTGAGGAGCCTTCGCTGGAACTGGCCCTGACCGGAAGGCTGATTCCTGAACTGGAACAGGACCTGTTGCGTTTGACCGGAGGGCTGCGCCGATGAACATCCGCCCCGATGCCACAGAGCTGCTGGCGATTGCCCGACAGACCCTGCTCGATGAATTATTGCCGCAGTTACCTTCCAACCTGCGCTATCAGGCGCTGATGGTGGCCAATGCCATGGCGATTGCCAGGCGCGAATGCAGTGACGGCGAGGCGGCGGATGCCGCCGAGACTCTGCTGCTGGCAGCGCTGCCGGACGTTGGCGGGGCATCCCTTGATGAGGCTCGCCAAGCCCTGTGCCAGGCCATTCGCCAAGGACGATTCGATGCGCCGGGGAGTGATCAGGAGCAGCTGCTCGCGGCGCTCTCGGCGATCACCCGGGCGCGGCTGTCGATCAGCAATCCGAAGGGGCTCGCCGAATGAGCACAGCAACCCTACATCGTCGGCGTTGCTATCTGGTCCGTCATGGGCATGTCGATTATTTCGCTCCCGACGGCCAGCCGCTGGACCCGCGCAGCGTGCCGCTCTCCGGGCTTGGAGTCGATCAGGTGCGCCAGCTGGCGCAGGTGCTGGCGCCCATCGGTTTCGACCGTGCGCTGTGTTCCGATTACCCGCGCGCCCGACAGACCGCCGAATTATTGCTGGGCGATCGCCCGCTCGAGCTGCAGGCGTGCGCGCAGTTGCGGGAAGTGCGCGCCGGCCGCCTGCGCGACATTGCCCCCGGGCAATTGCAGCAGCAGGTCAGCTACGCCTACGACAGTTTCGCCGACCCAGAAGGCTGCTTCATGGGCGGCGAACGCTGGAGCGATTTTGACAGTCGCATCCTCGCCCGCTTCGAGCAAGTCCTCGCCGAGCCCGACTGGCAGCACTTGATGCTGGTCAGCCATGACGCGGTCAACCGCCTGTTGCTGGGCTGGGCCCTGGGTGGCGCGCGCGGCTGTGCCGCCGCCCTCGAGCAGGACAACGCCTGCCTGAACATCATTGATATCGACATGCAGGGCGGTCGCATCCTGCGTCGGTTCGTCCGGGTCGTGAACCTGACCCCCTACGATCTCCCCAAGGCAAGCCAGCGGCAAACCGTAATGGAGCGCATCCACGCCCAGCTCGCGCCCCTCGCCGAACAGCGCCCCTAACTGAATAGAACCCAGGACCACCATGAACTTCACCATTCCCCAAGAGTTGCTGGACCTGCGCGCAAAGACCCGCGCCTTTATCGCCGAGCAGGTGATCCCCATGGAAACCGATGAGCGATACACGTCTCACGGCCCCAGCGAAGACCTGCGCCAGGAGCTGCTGGAAAAGGCCCGTCTGGCCGGTCTGTTGTGCCCCCACGCCAGTCGCGAAATGGGCGGCGCAGGCCTGAGCCACGTCGCCAAGGCGATCGTCTTCGAGGAGGCGGGTTATTCGCCGCTGGGCCCCATCGCATTGAATATCCACGCACCGGACGAAGGCAACATCCACCTGATGGACGAGGTGGCCACCGCGGCGCAGAAAGATCGCTGGCTGCGTCCCCTGGTCAGTGGCCGGATCCGCTCCTGCTTCGCCATGACCGAGCCGGCGCCGGGTGCCGGTTCCGATCCGTCGATGCTGCAGACCGTCGCCGTGCGTGACGGCGACGACTACCTCATCAGCGGTCGCAAATGGCTGATCACCGGGGCTGACGGTGCCGGCTTCGCAATCATAATGGCGCGCATGGAGGACGGCTCGGCGACCATGTTCCTGGCGGACATGAACACCCCCGGGATCATCCTCGAACGGCAACTCAAGACCCTCGACAGCTGTTTCTCCGGCGGTCATTCCGTCCTGCGTTTCGAGAATGTGCGCATTCCCGCCAGCGATGTGCTGGGCGAAATCGGCAAGGGTTTTCGTTATGCACAAGTGCGCCTGGCGCCCGCGCGGCTGACTCACTGCATGCGTTGGTTGGGCGCTGCCCGGCGGGCCCACGATATCGCCTGCGACTATGCGAGAACCCGCGATTCGTTTGGCAAGACCCTGGGCGAGCACCAGGGTGTCGGCTTCATGCTGGCGGACAACCAGATGGCGCTGCACAGCACCCGCCTGGCCGTCTGGCATTGCGCCTGGGTGTTGGACGAAGGCGGTCGCGGCAATGTCGAGTCGAGCATGACCAAGGTGCTGAGTGCCGAAGCCTTGTGGAACGTGGTCGATCGATGCGTACAGATTCTCGGTGGTCGCGGGGTGACCGGGGAAACCGTGGTCGAGCGCATCTTCCGCGACATCCGGCCGTTCCGTATCTACGACGGCCCAAGCGAGGTGCACCGCATGAGCCTGGCGAAAAAAATCCTCGAAGGACACAAGGAGTTTTCCTGATGCAAGCTGCAATCACTCAGCTGTTTGATCTCACCGGCAGGCGCGCCCTGGTCACTGGTGCCTCCAGCGGCCTCGGCCGGCATTTCGCCCGCACCCTGGCGGCGGCCGGCGCCGAAGTGGCGGTGGCGGCGCGACGCGTCGAGCAACTGCACACCCTGGTCGCGCAAATCGAAGGCGAGGGCGGTCGCGCCCGGGCCTTCGCCCTGGACGTCACCGACCGCGCATCGGTCATCAAATGCCTGGGGCGGATCGGCGAAGAAATGGGCGCGCTGGACATCCTGGTCAACAACGCCGGCGTCAGCGACAGCCTGCCGGTGCTGGCGTACACCGACGATGATTGGGACCGGGTGGTGGACACTAACCTCAAGGGCGCCTGGATCGTCGCCCAGGAAGTGGCGCGGCGCATGGTCGAGGTTCAGCGCGGCGGCAGCCTGATCAACGTCACGTCGATCCTCGCCAGCCGCGTGGCCGGCAGCCTGACCCCCTATATTGCGGCGAAGGCTGGCCTGAGCCACTTGACGCGCTCCCTGGCCCTGGAACTGGCGCGGCATGAGATTCGGGTCAACTCTATCGCGCCCGGCTATGTGATGACCGAGCTCAACAGTGATTTCCTGCGCAGTGAGGCGGGCGAGAAGTTACGCGCGCGTATCCCCACCCGGCGCTTCTGTACGCCGGCCGATCTGGACGGCGCCTTGCTGCTGCTCGCCTCGCCCGCCGGTCGCGGCATGACCGGCAGTGAGATCGTCGTGGATGCCGGTCACTTGTGCAGCACGCTGTAGATGGATTTCTTCGAATGCCGCGCGCTTTTTTCGAACCCACAGGACGGTCAGATCCCCATGAAAGCACTGCATGACAAAGTCGCCGTGATCACCGGCGCCGCCAGCGGCTTCGGTCGCGAACTGGCGATCGCCTGCGCCAACGAAGGCATGCGCCTGGTGTTGAGCGACATTGATGAGAAGAACCTGCAGGGCACCCTCGCGTTGCTGCCCTCGGCCACGCCAGTGTTGGCCAAGACTTGTGACGTCGCCCAGGCTGACCAGGTCGAGCAACTGGCGGCGACGACCTACGAGCGTTTTGGCGCCGCGCACCTGCTGTTCAACAACGCCGGAGTCTTGGTCGGTGGCCCGATGTGGACCACTACCGTGCAGGATTGGGCGTGGATGATCGGCATCAACGTGATGGGCGTTGCCCATGGCATTCGCAGTTTTGTGCCGCGCATGCTGGCGCAAGGGGATGAGTGCCACATCGTCAATACAGCCTCGGTGGCTGGTTTGCTGTCGGTTCCGGGCAACGGCATTTATTGCGCAACCAAGCACGCCGTGGTGACCATGTCTGAATGCCTGCAGCTTGAACTGCAGGAGGAAAACGCATCGATCGGCGTGTCGGTGCTGTGCCCGGCCTTCGTCTCGACGGGCATCGCCGATGCCGGCCGCAACCGCCCGGCGGAACTGGCGGCCGCCAATCCGCTGAAAGAAAAGTACCAAGAGCAGACCCGCAAGGCCACCCAGGCCGGTAAGCTCAGCGCCACCGACATCGCGCAGATCACCCTCGATGCAGTCAAGCAAAAGCGTTTCTACATCCTGCCCCATCAAAAGATCAAGGGCCTGATCGAGCAGCGCATGGCAGACATTCTCGAGGAGCGCAGCCCGCGCAAGACTTCACGCTGAAACCTCATGGCCTGTCCCATACAGAATGGCAGCTCCTGCGGGGGAGATGCGTACGGTTCCCAATCAGGCCGGCCGGTAGGCCGCCTTCGCTGGC
This sequence comes from Pseudomonas serbica, assembly GCF_028823535.1. Lineage (GTDB taxonomy): Bacteria > Pseudomonadota > Gammaproteobacteria > Pseudomonadales > Pseudomonadaceae > Aquipseudomonas > Aquipseudomonas serbica. The sequence continues at coordinate 36,280 of NZ_JAQIYM010000023.1, forward strand.
AAGCCAACTCCTACAGTAGATCGGGTGCAGCTGCGGAATAAACTCCCTTCAATACTGCAGGCAGATCTTGCCAAAGTGGCTGGCGCTGATCTGGTGCGCAAAGGCCTCGGCAATCTGCTCCAGCGGATAGCGGCTGTCGATGACCGGGCGCCAGTCGAAGTTTTCCAGCGCGCGCACCATGTCCCGCTGATGCTCGCGGCTGCCGACGATCAGGCCGCGCAGGGTTTGCTGCTTGCGCATCAACTCCAGGGTTGGAACGCTGCCGCTGATGCCGGTGAGCACGCCGATCAGCGCAATGTGGCCGCCGGCCGCGCAGGAGCGGATTGATTGCGGCAGGGTGCCGGGGCCACCCACTTCGACCACGATGTCGGCACCGCGCCCGTCCGTGGCGGCCAGCACTGCATCACCCCATTCCGGTTGGTCCTTGTAGTTGATGACCTGATCGGCCCCCAGCTCCAGCAGGTGCGCTTTCTTGGCCTCTGAGGAGGTCGTGGCAATCACCCGCGCGCCCATGGACCTGGCCATCTGCAGGGCCGCGATCGACACGCCACCGGTACCCAGCACCAGCACGGTGTCGCCGGCCTGGATGCGCCCATCCACCACCAGTGCCCGCCAGGCCGTGAGGCCGGCGGTGGTCAGCGTGGCGGCTTCTTCATGGCTGTAGCCCTTGGGCGCCAGCGTGAAGGCCTCGGTGGGCAGGTTGACCAGCTCGCGGGCAAAGCCGTCTACGCCATCGCCCGGTACGGTCTGGAAGGTGGTGGGCACGTCGCGACCCGATTGCCAGTGAGGGAAAAAGCACGACACCACGTGGTCGCCCACGGCGAATTCCGTCACGCCTTCGCCCACGGCAGTGACCACGCCGGCGCCGTCGGACATGGGGATGCGACCGTCTGCTGCGCGGGCGTGGCCGGTGACGACGCCGAGGTCGTGATAATTCAGCGAGCTGGCATGGATGCGCACTTGGATCTCGCCGGCGGCGGGGGTGCCGGGGGCGGGCATGTCGACCAGGCGCAGGTTGTCCAGGCCAGCAGGATGCAGGAGTTGAATGGCTTTCATGAGGATCCTCGAGTCAGTCCGTGTGACGGTAGAGGCGCAGATTGTTGGTCAACGATGGCCGCGCCCACCACGAGTATATTGCCTCAATAAGACGCTGCGGTGATGCGCACCGCAGCGTGGGGCTGCATTACAGGACGACGTCGCGCAGGCTGGTCATGTCGATCACGAAGCGGTACTTCACGTCGTTGTTCTGCAGACGGTCGAAGGCCCTGTTGATGTCCTTGATGTCGATCATTTCGCAGCTCGGCAGCACCTGGTGTTCGGCGCAGAAATCCAGCAGTTCCTGGATCGCCTGGATGCCACCGATCAGCGAGCCGGCGATGCTGCGGTTGTTGCGGATCAGCAGGCCACCGTGGATCGGTTCCAGGGGTTCGATGGCCCCGACCAGCACCAGCACGCCGTTGCGCCCCAGCAGCATCAGGTAGGGGTTGACGTTGTGCCGGCTGGGAATGGTGTCGATGATGAACTCGAAGCCATTGGCCGCCGCCGACATCGCTGGCGCATCGTTGGACAGCAGTACGTGAGTGGCACCCAGGGCGCGGGCGTCGTCGGCCTTGCCCGGTGAAGTGGTGATCACGGTCACCTCGGCACCGAGGGCCACCGCCAGCTTCACCGCCATATGCCCCAGCCCGCCAAGGCCCACCACCGCGACTTTCGAACCCTGGCCCACGCCGTAGCGGCGCATCGGGTTCCATACGGTAATGCCGGCGCACAGCAGTGGCGCGGCGAAGCGCGGGTCGAGGCTTTCGGGCATGCGCAGGACGAACTGCTCACGCACGACAATGTGCTCGGAATATCCACCGTAGGTGACCTCGCCGGTGTGACGGTCCTTGCCGTTATAGGTCGGCGTCGGCCCCTGGACGCAGAGTTGTTCCTGGTGTTCTGCGCAAGGGGCGCATTGCAGGCAGCTGTCGACCTGGCAACCGACGGCGACCCGGTCGCCGACCTTGAAGCGGCTGACGTTACGGCCCACGGCCGTCACATGCCCAACGATCTCGTGGCCGGGCACGATGGGATAGACGGTGTTGTTCCAGTCGTTGTGCACCTGATGGGCATCGGAATGGCAGACACCGCAATAGGCGATATCGATGGCGACGTCATCGTCGCGCAGGGCCCGGCGTTCGAAACGAAACGGCGCGAGGGCGGAGTGGGCCTCATGGGCGGCAAATCCCAGGCAAGTAGTCATGGATTGGTCCTGTAGAAATCGATGCGTCCCCCCGGCCAGAGCCCGGGGGACAGGAGACGTCAGATGGAAGGGCGCAACCACGGCGCCGGGGTCATTTCCGGCGTTGCGATCTGGTTGACGATCCACTTGCCCATGCGCCGCAGTGGCTCGATGGAATCCTGGGGACCGGCCCATTTCAGCCCTGCCGCGTAGCCCAGGGAAACGATGCGCTGCGCGCCATACAGCGGCAGGATGTCCTTGAGGTCGTCCTTGATGCTTTCCGGGTAGACGCCCACGGTCTGGGTGTAGGCGTCCACGGCGTCCATCATCTCGTGCAGGTCGTCGACCGGCACCAGGTTGGCGGTGCGGTCGTCGAGCCGGGCGGCGAAGGACACCGACTCCGGAATCTGCGAGCAGATCACCGCGCCTTCGCCGTCCTGGCCACCGATCACCTGGTACCACTCGTCATCCAGGCGCAGGGCGTCAACTTCGGCCTTGAGCCCCTGGTCGTAGCGCTTGGGCACGGTGCTGAGGGTGTTGGGCAGGGTTTGCATGGCGTCGTAGACATAACGGCCAAAGGTGTTGAGGTTGGCCAGGCCAGCTTCGTCGGTGCCGCTTTGCACGTAGACCACCCGGGCGCACACGCAGGCTTTCTGGTTCAGTGCACCGATGTCGCTGGCTAGGCGCAGGGCGGCCTCGCGCATGGTTTCTTCACTGTCGAAAGCGCCCTTGCCGATGATGCTGGCGCTGCGTTTCGGGTCGAGAGAGATCAGCTCAAGGCCCGGCTGGATGTAGCGGGTGACGTGCTTCATCGAATTGAAGCCGCCCCAGGCAACGATTTTCTCCAGGTTCTGCGGCTGGTACAGGCGTTCTTCGAAGGCCTGGTCGCCCCCTTTCCAGTAGGCGACGCTGAGGTGTTTGGTCAGCGGGTGGTCCGGCGCCATCTCGACCATGGTGCGGGCGATGGCCAGGGCGGTGAACGGGTCGTTGGACGGCGCCTTGATGATCGCATCGCTGCGCAGCACCATGTTGCGCAGGATGGTCAGCAGCGACAGGCCGGTCGCGTTGCCGGCGACGATATGCAGGGTGCGGGCGCCGAAGCAGCGCACGTCCAGCTCGGTGCCGTCGATCAAGCGCTGCTTGACCCAGCCTTCCAGGTATTTGACGCCTACCGAGTTCTCCACCTGTTCGGTGACGGACTCACGGGTGAGCATGTGGCGCAGCCCCATGTAGCTGCCCTTGACCATGCTCGGGGTGACCGGCGCCGTCAGGTACGACAGCTCGCAGGCTTCCTGCAGGTAGGGGTTCTGGTGGAATTCCAGGCGTTCACCGAGGGCTTCGCAATAGTCGAGGATGTCCTTGAACGTGAGCGTGTACAGGTCGGCCAGCTTCGCCGGGTTACCCAGCGGCAGTTGGTCGATGTATTTGTGCGCATCCGGGGTCTGGAAGATCAGGTCGCCGCCACGACCGCCGACGTCGATCAGGTTGTCGGTGATGACTTTGCCACGGATGATCATTGGCGCAATGGGTTTGCTCATTGGGTTAACCCTCTAATGTGTTCAGGAAATCCATCGCCTGACGATGGGAGTCTTCGGTGGCGGCGCAGGTGATCTTGTCGTCGCCGCCATTGAGTTCGCTGTAACGCTGGATCGGCCCGACTACGTAGCAACTCGGCCGACCACAGGCGCAGGGCTTGTCCCATTCGACGGTGATCTCGTCGCCGGTGATGAAACCGCCCCAACGGATTTCCGCGCCGAGGTCGAAGAACGCCGCACGGCCCGTCACGCGACCATGGCGCGGCAGCGGCTTGCTGGTCTGCGGGTCGAGCAGGTAAGGGATGACGGTGGGGGCGAAGTGGAAATGGCCCTCTTCGCAAACGGCATGGGCACCGCCGACGATCTCGGACATGGCATAGGATTCGTTGAGGGTCTTGGCACCGGTAAAGCGCAGCACGTCTTCGCGCCAGCCTTCGGGTTGCACCACGCCCTTGCCGCCACCGGCGGTGTGCACGAACGACTCAGGGTGAAAGACGCCTTCCAGGCCGCGCTCAAGGCCGGCCTTGGCCATGCTGTGGAGCAGGTTCCAGGTGGCGCCGATGTACACGCGCTGGCCCTTGAGCTGGGTCGACATGTGATCGAAGAAGGTGGCCAGGTGCTGGGGCATCTCGGCCTGCAACTGGTCGAACGCCTTTTTCTTTTCCAGCAGTTCCGGGCTGATCACCAGGCGATCGAGGGTGCCCTTGGCCTGTGCCGCGCGCAGCTTGGCGCCCAGGTGCAGCACGTCGGTGCTGAGGGTGGTCGGGTACGCCGCATGGAAATGCGATTCGTGGGGCAACAGCGCCGGAATCATCGCCGCGTGGACGCGCACATGGCTCAGGTAACCCTTGCGGTAGTAGGGGTAGATGGTGTGCAGGTTGGGTTCCGGGGTGTCCGGGCCGTCCATGTTCCACACCATCATCTTGCGCAGTTGCGCGAACTTGTCCCACTCGTGCACGCCCTGGGGCAGGAACGACAGGGTGCCGGACGTGCCCGAGGTGTGGCTGATGCGCAGTTGCGGCACGCCTTCGTCCATGGTTTCGAACCAGTCGTCCAGGCCCTGGCAATCGCTGACATTGACCGCGGCGATGGCCTCTGCCACCTCCGGCGTCACCAGCTTGCCCAGCCACTTGTTGATCTGGGCGAAGCTGCGTTTTTCCAGCAACGATGGCGGGTAGGACTTGTAGACGGTGTGTTCGAACAGCAGCGGCACCACGTCGTCGAGTTGTTCGATCTTGTCCACGCCCTGGGCGTCGGCGAGTTTCTTGAGGACCGGGATGCGCTCGCGCAGTTCGGCGAAGCGTTGCTTGAGGGCATTGAGCTGCAGCGCGTCGATTTCCGCGCGGGGCAAATGGTTCCAGGCGTGCTGGGAATAGTTGACCAACTCTGCCGGGTTGTTCAGCAGCTGCTGGGTTTTTTGTTCTATCGACAGTTGTGCAGTGGGCATTGTCTGGCTCGCTACTCGACTAGTGGGGAACCGGCGAGGCCGGGGGGAGGGTGTGGCTCAAGTATGGGGAGGCCGAGTCGGTTTTTGTTCCGGATTCCGGTATTTGCTGATATGGCTTAAGTTGTTGAAATATATAGAGAAAAAATGAAGTTTTGTGATGCCGGTGGAGGTCATTCCGGATTCGGCACGGGGCAGCGGATTTCAGTCGGGAACAGCCGGTTTGCTGGCATACACTCGGTCTCTCTCAGCCCTGTCGACGGGGCACTGGGCTGCCACTCAGACCGCTGTTTATGAGGCAGCCAGTGCTTTGCAATCGCCAGAAAAACCCGGTGCATTTCACCTATTCGTGAGGCTTCCATGTTGAAAATGGTATTTCAGACCACGCCATCAATGATCATCGAACGCGGTGCCTCGACCCGGCTCGCCGAGCATGTTCGTGCCAGGGGTTGCAAGTCGGTGCTGCTGGTGACCGATGCCGGGGTTATCGCCGCCGGACTGCTGGAGGCGGTGCTCAAAGGCCTCGAAAGCCAAGAGATCGCTGTCAGCGTGTTTTCCCAGGTCCAGGCCGACCCGCCGGAGTCGGTGATCCTCGCCGCGGTGGATGCGGCCAAAGCCTGTAACGCTGACTGCGTGGTGGGGCTCGGTGGTGGCAGTTCGCTGGATGCCGCCAAGCTGGCCGCGCTGCTGGCGCGCAGTGGCGAGTCCCTGACCCAGGTGTATGGCATCGACCAGGCCAAGGGCCCGCGCCTCCCACTGATCCTGGTGCCGACCACTGCGGGGACCGGTTCGGAAGTGACCTCGGTGTCGGTGGTGACCACCGGTGCCGGTGAGAAGAACGTGGTCTACTCGCCGATGCTGTTGCCTGACCTGGCGGTGCTCGACGCCGGGCAGACCCTTGGCCTGCCCGCGCACGTCACGGCGGCGACCGGTATCGATGCCATGGTCCATGCCATCGAGGCCTATACCACCAAAAACCTGAAGAACCCAATCTCCGATTGCCTGGCTCGGGAGGCGCTGCGCCTGTTGTCCGGCAGCCTGTTCCAGGCCTGCGTCGACGGAACCAACCTGCAGGCGCGGGAGAACATGTTGCTTGGTGCCTGCCTGGCGGGCATGGCTTTCGCCAACGCGCCGGTGGCGGCGGTGCACGCCCTGGCGTATCCCCTCGGCGCCCGTTTCCATATCCCCCACGGCCTGTCCAACGCCCTGGTACTGGGGCCGGTGATGCGCTTCAACCTCGAGACGGTGGCGCCGCTGTATGCGCAACTGGCCGATATCGTCCTGCCTGGCATCCAGGGTCACGATAGGGAAAAAGCCTCGACCCTGGCCAACTACCTCGGCTCCCTTGCCGGTGAACTGGGCCTGGCGACCCGCTTGCGTGACCTGGGCATCGTCGAGTCCGACATCGAGGCGCTGGCAACCGATGCGATGAAACAACAGCGCCTGCTCGGCAACAATCCCCGGGAACTGAGCCTGGCCGATGTGCGCGCGATCTACCGGGAGATCCTATGAGCCACAAGACCAGGCGCCCGTGCCGGGACGAGTTCCGCCATTTCAGCCAGGTGCCGACGCGCTTCGGTGACAATGACGCCTATGGGCATGTGAACAACGTGGTCTATTACTCCTATTGCGAGTCAGCGATCACGGCGTTCCTGGTCGAGCAGGGCACCCTAGACATCGCCAGGAGCCCGGTGATCGGCTTGATCGTCAATTCCGGGTGCGACTACTTTGCGTCCATGGGCTTCCCTGACGTGATCACGGTCGGCATGAAAATATCCCGCCTGGGCACCAGCAGCGCCCGCTACGAGCTGGCGCTGTTTCGCAACGATGAACAGCTGGCGTCGGCCGCGACCCATGTCGTCTATGTGTACGTCGACCGCGCCAGCAACCGCTCGGTGCCCATCCCACCCACGGTGCGTCGTGCACTCGCCAGGCTCGCTGACTAAGCGCGCCGGCTCGGTCATACTCCAGAGTGCTGCTTGTGGTTCTGCCGCAGTGGCGTTGAGCAGCATTCTGGAGCGCACAGCATGATCAAACCCACCTCTGACAAGCCGGGCGTGCAGGTCGATATCCCGGCCCAGCCCCGCAAGGAACCGCGCCAGGCGCGCTCGATCGCCCTGGTCACGGCCGTGAAGCAGGCTGGTCGGCAGATTCTCGAAAGCGAGGGGCGCGATGCCTTGAGCGCGATGCGCCTGGCCGAAGACTCGGGGGTGGCGATCAGCTCGATCTACGAGTATTTCCCGACCATGGAGTCGTTGATCGCGGCGATATTCGATGACTACCGCACCGAAGCGCGCATCGGCCTGTACGCCGACATCATGGCGCTGCCGCCGGGCACCAGCCTGATGGACGGGATTCTGCTGGCCTTGCGCGCCGTGCTGGCCGCCCACCACAAGAAAACCCTCTACGACCCGGCCTTCAGCGTGCGCTCCACCCACTATGACGAGCTGGTGCGGCTGGATGTGGTCAAGGCCAAACAACTCTGGACTGCCACGGCCAGTTCGGCCTTGATGAAACGCTTCGCCGATGAAATCAAGGTGAAGAATCGGGAAAAGGCCGAGTTTCTGGTGTACCAGACCTGGTCGGTACTGCCACGGGCCATACTCCTGGAAAAACCCGGCTACCTCACCGAGGAGGACACGCCGAGGATGATGGCGCGCATGCTCCACGCGCTGTTGACCGAGCCGAACCCGTGAAAACAGCGACGCCCCGCAAGCGGGGCGTCAGGTGTTACCCGGCCAGGTTACTCAGAGGCCGATGCACAGGTACTTGATTTCCAGGTAGTCCTCGATGCCGTATTTCGACCCTTCGCGGCCCAGGCCCGAAGCCTTGATGCCACCGAACGGCGCCACTTCGTTGGAGATGATCCCGGTGTTGACGCCGACGATGCCATACTCCAGCGCTTCACCGACCCGGAACACTCGGCTCAGGTCGCGGGCGTAGAAATAGGACGCCAGGCCGAACTCGGTGTCGTTGGCCATGGCGATCACATCGGCTTCGTCGTTGAAGCGGAACAGCGGTGCCAGCGGGCCGAAGGTTTCTTCCCGGGCGACGGCGGCGTTGCGCGGCACATCCACCAGCACTGTCGGCTCGAAGAAGGTCCCGCCCAAGGCGTGCGGCTTGCCGCCTGCGACCACGCGCGCACCTTTGCTGACGGCATCGTCGATGTGTTCCTGGACCTTGGCCATGGCCTTGGCGTCGATCAGGGGGCCAGTGGTGACGCCGTTTTCCAGGCCGTTGCCGATGTTCAACCGGGCCACGGCCGCGGTGAGCTTAACGACGAAGGCGTCGTAGACACCGTCTTGGATGTACAGGCGGTTGGCGCAGACACAGGTTTGGCCGTTGTTGCGATACTTGGAGACCAGCGCGCCCTCGACCGCGGCGTCCAGGTCGGCGTCATCGAAGACGATGAAGGGCGCGTTGCCGCCCAGTTCCAGGGAGACTTTCTTGATGTCTTTTGCGCACTCGACCATCAGCTGGCGGCCGATCTCGGTGGAGCCGGTGAAGCTCAGTTTGCGCACCAGCGGGTTGCCGGTCAGCTCGGCGCCGACTTCGCCGGCACTGCCGGTGACCACGCTGAACACGCCTTTGGGAATGCCGGCGCGCTCGGCCAGTTCCGCCAGGGCGAGGGCCGAGTAGGGCGTTTGCGAGGCCGGCTTGAGGACCATGGTGCAACCGGCGGCCAGGGCCGGGCCGGCCTTGCGGGTGATCATCGCCGACGGGAAGTTCCACGGCGTGATGGCCGCGGTGACACCGATCGGTTGCTTGAGCACCATCAGGCGCTTGTCGGCCTGGTGACCGGGAATCATGTCGCCATAGACGCGCTTGGCTTCTTCGCCGAACCACTCCAGGAAGGAGGCGGCGTAAGCGATTTCGCCACGGGATTCGCTCAGCGGCTTGCCCTGTTCGAGGGTCATCAGGCGGGCCAGGTCTTCCTGGTTGGCCAGCATCAGGTCGAACCACTTGCGCAGCTTGTTGGCGCGCTCCTTGGCGGTCAGGGCTCGCCAGGCCGGCAACGCCTTGTCGGCGGCTTCGATGGCTCGGCGGGTCTCGCTGGCGCCCATCTTCGGCACGCTGCCGATGATCTCACCGGTGGCCGGGTTGTTGACCTTGAGGGTCTGGCCGTTGTCGGCATCGACCCAGGCACCGTCGATATAGGCTTGCTGGCGGAACAGTTGCGGATCCTTGAGTTGCACGCTTGATTCCTCTTATCGGGTGGCGACGCAGGCCGCTCCAGGGGCGGACCGGGTCGGGTTGGCGGGTTTGACGAAACTGGCGCCGGTGCTGGCCAGCTGTTCGCGGACCTTGTCGACGATGTAGGCGCCGATCGGGATGGCGGAGGTCGCGGCAGGCGACGGGGCATTGCAGACGCTGACGCTGCGGGCGGTGTTGACGAACAGGAAGTCGTCGATCAATTTGCCGTCCAGCGACACCGCCTGGGCGCGCACACCGGCGGGGTAGGGAGTGAGGTCGCGCTTGTCGATGCCCGGGCAATACTTCTGCACCTGCCTGAGGTAGCCGCCCTTGAACAGCGAATTTTTCATCTCGATCAGGCCCGGGCGCAGGTTGTTCTTCAGCACCTTGAGAATGCCCGGGGTGGTCAGGGTCTCGACCATGTCCGACAGCGAGAAATCGGTCTTGCGATAGCCCTCGCGCTTCATCGCCAGCACCGCGTTGGGGCCGACGGTGACGGTGCCGTCGATCATGCGCGTCAGGTGCACGCCGAGGAACGGCATGGACGGGTCCGGGATCGGATAGATCAGGTGGTTGACGATCTGGTTGTGCTGCTTGGGCAGCAGGTAATACTCGCCCCGGAACGGGCAGATGATGAAGTTCGGCGTGACCCCGAGCATGCGCACCACACGGTCGGCCATCAGCCCCGAACAGGTGATGAGGAAACGCCCGCGGTGCTGCTGGTCTTTGCTGCGCACCACCACCTCGTCCGCACGCTCGTCGATGGCGACCACTTCGCTGTTGTAGCGGATCTCACCCCCGGCAGCCTCGAACTCGCGGCCCATGGCCTCAGTGACCTTGGCGTAGTTCACGATGCCGCTGGAGGGCACGAAGATACCGCCCAGGCCGACGATGTTCGGCTCACGCTCACGTAGTTCGGCGGCCGTCAGCCAGTCACGCTTGATGCCATTTGCGGCGGTGCGCTCCCACAGTGCGCGCATGCGCTCCATTTCCAGCTCGTTGGTGGCCACCAGCAGCTTGCCGCACTCGTCGTACGGGATGCCGTGTTTGTTGCAGAAGGCCTTGGTGGCCTTGTTGCCTTCCAGGCAGAAACGCGCCTTCAGGCTGCCCGGGGTGTAGTAGACGCCGGCGTGGATCACGCCACTGTTGTGGCCGGTCTGGTGCCGGGCCAGGCCGGACTCTTTCTCCAGCAGGAGGATCTTGGCCTCCGGGTAAACCTGCGCCAGTTGCATGGCCGTGGACATGCCCACGATGCCGCCGCCGATGATGATGAAGTCGTACACAGCCATTCGCTTGCACCGCCTGGATTAGGTTTTTATAGGTAGCACCGTCACGCCTGGCAGACCTTACTGGCCGCGCTGGTACAAGGTTTTCTGGTAACTGATGTAACCACGCTGGCGCATCAGCTCGCGACGCAGGCCTTGGTGGGCGATGAAGCGGTCACGGCCGTGCAGCCAGAACATGTTGTTGACCAGCACGAAGCTGCCGACCGGTACCGGTACCGAGAGTTTGCGCGCACTGCCTTCCAGGGATTCGCTCATCGCGTTCAGCCAGATGCCTTCCTCGAAATCCCTCGGCTGCACGAACTGGTCGATGTAGCGCATGGTCGGGCGGCCTTGCGCATCGTTGTCGAACACGGCGTGGAACACGTCTTCACGCACGTTCTTGCTCGGTGGTGCGGTGAAGCGCATTTCACGGCGGGCCAGTGGGTGGCGGTAGTAATGCTGCAGGTCTTCCCAGTCATCCAGGTGCAGCAGCAGGGAGTTGCCGCCCTCCATGTTCTGCTCGTCGATCTTCATCATCATCACGTAGTCGGTACGCTCCTGGACGAAGGTGCCGTCGTTGTGCAACTCCATCACCCGGTGGGGCTGGCGCAGGTAGCTGTCGGAGCTGTCCGTGTTGACCACCACAAAACGCGCGTAGAACTGGCCGCTCATGGCATCGAAGTTGGAGCGGCCGATCAGGTGGGCCACCGCCGAGGAGAACTTGACCATGTCATCGGCCTGGGACACGTCGTCCAGCCCTTCAGGGGTGATCAGCATGCCGCCAGTGGCGCGATCGAGGATGGTGTTGATCAACACCGGGCGCAGGGTGCCTTCACACAACTCGTCAAGGATCTGAGCGACCCGGAAGCGCAGAAACGACTTGTACTCCAAAGCCTGCACCGGCCATTGCGCCACCGCCTCGATGAACGCATCGACCGTTTCCCTGGGGAATTTCAGCTCAAGCAGGCGCGGCGACTGGCTAGAAGGGGACAGGGTGAAACCCTTGGTTTCCGATGGCAATGGCAGCACAAGGTCCTGAATTTGCGTAAAGGCGTTCATGGCAACTCCGGGGCAGCAGGGAATGAAGGGCGCCTTCCAGCGGTGTGTCTGGATCTGGCAAGAGGGAAAATATCGGCATAAGATAAAAATGTCTACATTTTAATGAATAAGCGACAAAGTAGATAATCGTCGATTGTTTTTCGATCGATAGATGTTTGGGTATGATGGGGGTTTGGCACGTTTGGAGCAGCACCTTGGACAGCCCCACCCCCAGGCTCAACTCCGCGTTCAGTGGGTATGAGCGGCTCAAACTGGACATCATCCGCGGCACCTTCAAGCCCGGTGAAAAACTGCTTATGAGCGGGCTCAAGGAGCGTTACGACCTGGGGGTCGGCCCGCTGCGCGAGGCGCTGTCACAACTGGTGGCCGAACACCTGGTGGTGGTCATCAGCCAGAAAGGCTACCGGGTCGCCCCCATGTCACTGGCCGAAATGCAGGACATCTACGACGCCCGCGCCAACCTCGAAGCCATGATCGTCGGCCTGGCCATCGAACGCGGCGATGACGCCTGGGAAGCCCAGATCCTCGCCCAGTCCCACACCCTGTCCAAAGTCATGGACGTAACCACTCGCGAGAAAGTGCTCGACGTCTGGGACGAACGCCACAAGGCCTTCCACAGCGCCATCGCCGCAGGCTGCGGCTCCCGGCATCTACTGCAGGCGCGCACCTACCTGTTCGACCAGGCTGAGCGCTATCGGCACTTGTGGTTGACGCAAACGGTGTTCTCCGAGGAAGCGCTGGCGTTGAAGCGTCAGGAGCATGCGGCATTGGTTGAGGCGATTTTGGCTCGGGATGCCGTTCGGGCGAGCAGCATGATGCGTAGCCATTTGATGACGCCGGTGCCGATTATTGTTGAGGTGATGCAGAGGGGTGGGTGGGGGAGGGGTTGAGTTTTGCTGAGTGATTGAGGTCGTTGAGGGTCTCAGCTTCGGGAGTCTTGGTGATGCCCTCAAGCTTTCAGGAATCTGACAGAATGCTGTTGGATGTGCGTTCCGTCGCTATTGGCAGGGTTTTCGCGAGCAATTTGCAGCATGTTTGAACGCCCACCAGGTTACGTCCCGAAAGCCACAGCGTCTTGCGTCGTTGCCTACGGTTACTCCAGAGTCCGCCGGCTTGTGCGCCTTGGGGGTCGCTCGGTAACTTGATTCGTGTCACTGCCCATCAGTGATCGGGTTTAGCAGCCCGGCGAAAAACTCCGATTGTGCGCGCATCTGTCATGCAGTGGACCAACTGGACGGTGGGTCGCGCCATGCGCTGCTGGGTACCAGCAACAGCATCATGCTGGCGGAGATCACGGCGAATCGGGTGCTGGATCAGATTGATCCGCCTTAAAAGATCGCAGGCTGTGACAACGAGGAACTCGCCCGCACCTGCAACTGCGGCGTCAGGATGATCGACTCGACGCTCTCACCATTGATGCGCTTGAGCAGCAGCTCAACCGCATGCCGGCCCATCTGTGCCAGCGGCAGGCGCACGCTGGTCAGGGGCACGATCAGCTCGTTGGCCAGGGGGATGTCGTTGTAGCCGACCACGGCTATGTCCTTGCCCGGCTGCAGGCCTTTGTCGCGGGCGGCGCCCATCAGGCCAATGGCGAGGAAGTCGTTGACCGCAAAAAATGCTTGCGGGCGCGGGTTGAGTCCCAGCAGGTATTCGCCTTGCTGGTGGCCGGTGTGGCTGTCAAAAGGACCATTGAGGATCCACTCCGGGCGCAGGCTGAGGCCTTGCTCGCGGTAGTAGCGGATGAAGCCGCGGGTGCGATCAGCGCCGGTGGACGCATGCCGTTCGCCCGCGAGAATCGCCACGTCGCGACAGCCCAGTCGATACAGGTGCTCGGCCGCCAGCCAGCCGCCCAGTTCGTCGTCGCTGGCCGCCGTCAGGTGTCCGGCAATCTGCCGGCTGACCAGCACGTAGGGGATGTGCTTGCGCGCCAGCAGGTCGAGCAGGGGCTGGGTTTCACCGACGTGGGAGTCACCGACGATCAGCCCGGCCACCGAGCGGCGCAAGGCGTGTTCGGCACGGGCCATCTGGCGTGGCTGCTGGTCGTCGGTATTGGACACGAAGGTGAGGTAGCCGGCCTGTTCGGCGGCGCTGTCGATGCTGTCATAAATGGTCGCCATCACCAGGTCAGTAAGGCGCGGCATGAGCACGCAGATTTCCTGGCTCTTGCGCAATTTCAAGTTGGAGGCCTGGGTGTTCGGCCGATAGTCCAGCTCCTTGGCCAAGGCGCGGATGCGCGCCACCACCTCGGCCGATGCCGCTCGCTCAACCCCGGTCGGGTCGCCATTGAGCACCCGTGACACCGTGGAAACGTGCAACCCCAGTGCATTCGCCATGGACTTCAGGGTGGCGGGGCGAGATTGATTCGGCATGTCTGGGGGGCTTCCAACCGTCCATTATTCAGCGCGCGATTCTACCTCAATCGAAGCGTCGCCCCGAAAATAAACCTTTACCCAAACGATTGACTAAAACTTTTCCCATGACTACATTTCGTCAACCCAAACGTTTGGGTAAGACAATAAAAATACGCCGGACGCGGCCGACTTTTTGACTTCTGCCAATCATTTTTGAAGAGTCAGATCCTATGAACAGCCCCGCTATTCCGTCTTTCCGCTACCAGATTTTCTTCCTGATCATGCTGATGGCGCTGCTCAATTACATTGATCGCGGCGCGATTTCCTATGCCTCGGCCAGCATTCTTCCCGAGTACGGTTTCGACAAGGCCGACTGGGGCAAGGTGCTGGGTTACTTCGGTTACGGCTACATCCTCGGTGCGTTGATCGGCGGCATCCTGGCCGACCGTTTTGGCGCCAAGCGCATCTGGTTGATTGCGGGGGCCACTTGGTCGATCTTCGAGATCGCCACCGCGTTTGCCGGTGACCTCGGGCTGGCCTTCATGGGCGGCTCGGCCATGGCCGGTTTCGCCACCATCCGCGTGCTGTTCGGCTTTGCCGAAGGCCCGGCCTACTCGGTGATCAACAAGAGCGTGGCCAACTGGGCCACGCCCAAGGAGCGTGGCTTCGTAGTCTCGGTGGGGCTGCTCAGCACACCGCTGGGCGCGCTGCTGACGGCCCCGGTGGCGGTCGGCCTGCAAACCCTGACCGGCGACTGGCGCAGCATGTTCGTGGTACTCGGCGTGGTCAGCCTGGCGCTGTTGATTTTCTTCATGACGCGCTTCACCAACACCCCGGACGAGAACCCACGGGTGTCCAAGGCCGAGCGCGACTTCCTGCGCCAGGAACGCGCCGCGGCCGCCAATGCCTCGACGCCAACCAGCAGCGTTGCGCCGGTGTGGCATTTCTTCAAGAACAAGGACCTGCTGCTCAACGCGGTCGGTTATTTCTCGTTCGTCTACGTGACGTTCCTGCTGCTGACCTGGACCCCCAAGTACCTGCAGGACGAGTTCCACTACAACCTGTCGTCGCTGTGGTACATGGGCATGATTCCGTGGACCGGCGCCTGCTTCACCGTGCTGCTGGGCGGCAAGATCTCCGACCTGCTGCTACGCCGCACCGGCAACCTCAAGGTGGCGCGCAGCTGGCTGGCCGCGACCAGCCTGTTGTTGACCACGCTGTGCTTCATCCTGGTCTCGCAGGCCGAGACGGTGTGGGGCGTGATCGCCCTGATGACCCTGGCCAACGCCCTCAACGCGCTGCCCAACTCGGTCTACTGGGCCGTGGTGATCGACACCGCGCCGTCCAATCGGGTTGGCGCCTATAGCGGCATGACCCATTTCATCGCCAACACTGCGTCGTTCATCGCGCCAATGCTGACCGGCTACCTGACCATGCGCTACGGCTACTCGTCGATGTTCGTGGCGGCGGCGGTGGCCACGGCCGTCGGCATGAGCGCGATGCTGATGGTGCGCCCGGGCGGCCGCCAGGTTGCCCCTTCCCCTATACCCGCAGCGGTTTGATGGAGTCGTTTGTATGAGCCTGGCTAAGCCCACTCACCTTGGATATTTTTATGCGCAATCGGTCGTCGCGCTGGCCGAGGGCCTGCGCGCTGGCAGCTTGACCTGCGTCGAGCTGACGCAAGCGGCCCTGGACAGCATCGAGCGGTTGAACCCGACCCTGAACGCCTTCGTCCAGGTCGATGCGCCGGTGGCACTGGCCCAGGCGCGCAAGGCCGACGAACTATTCGCCCAGGGCCTGGACCTGGGCCCGCTACACGGCATACCGGTGGCGGTCAAAGACAACATCGACACGGTCGACTACATCACCACCTATGGCTCGGCGCATTTCGAAGGCTTCCAGCCGAGCTGCGATGCGCTGTGCGTGCAACGACTGCGCAAGGCCGGGGCGGTGATCGTCGGCAAGACCCTGACCCACGAATTCGCCTACGGCCCGACCGGCGACCGTTCGCTGCAGGGCGCGGCGCGCAACCCGTGGGATACCGCCTGCATCACCGGCGGCTCCAGCGCCGGCAGCGCCGCGGCAGTGGCCAGCGGCATGGTGCCGCTGGCGCTGGGCACCGACACCGGCGGCTCGATCCGGATTCCGGCGGCGTTGTGCGGGGCGGTCGGGTTCAAGCCCTCGTTTGCCAGCGTGCCGCTGGACGGCGTGTTCCCGCTGGCGTCGAGCCTCGACCACGTAGGCCCGATCGCCAACCACATCGAGGACGCGCGCCTGCTGTTCGAAGTGGTGGCGGGGCGGGCCTGTGCGCCGAGGACATATTCTCGGCCGCTACGGGTCGGCTGGATCACCAGCGGCAGCTTCGGCCCGGTCGACGCCGAACTGGATCGGCAGGTCTACCAGGCCGCGCAGCAGCTGTTCGGCGAGGCCCTGGTGAAGACAGCCGAACTGCAGCCGCTGGCGGCCGCCATGAAAGACACCTTGTTGGTGCTGCAACGCGCCGAGGCTTTCGAGGTGCATGCCGAACGCATGCGGGATGCACCGCACACGTTCGAGCAGGAGGTACGCGAGCGCCTCGAATTGTCCCGTGAAGTCAGGGGCTGGCAATACATCCGCGCACAGGCTGCCCAGGCCCGATTCAAGGCAGAAATGGCGCAATTGTTCGAGCGCTATGACTTGCTGGTCTCGCCCAGCGTGCCGATCACCGCGACAGCGGTGGATGCCCGCGAGGTCCGGGTCGGCGGGCAGGACATCGACGTGCGCGCCGCGGTGCTCAGCTACACCAGTGCCTGGAACCTCACCGGCCTGCCTGCGATCAGCCTGCCGGTGGGGCAGGTGAGGGGGATGCCGGTGGGGCTGCAGGTGATGGGTGCCGCGGGAGAGGATGATCGATTGTTGCGGGTGTTGGAGCAGTTGTTCGTGCTCGCCTGTTGAGTTGACGGAAGATAGCGCGCGGGCGTTTTTTGTGAGTCCAGAGGGTTAACA
The DNA here is from genome assembly GCF_028823535.1 of Pseudomonas serbica. GTDB lineage: Bacteria > Pseudomonadota > Gammaproteobacteria > Pseudomonadales > Pseudomonadaceae > Aquipseudomonas > Aquipseudomonas serbica. The sequence continues at coordinate 53,334 of NZ_JAQIYM010000023.1, forward strand.
GATCTGCGATTTTTGGTGTCTGGTCTATCGTTATCGCGGGCAAGCCCGCTCCCACAGTGTCCGCGCTAAACCGCAAATTTGTGTACGACGCTGAACCTGTAGGCGCTGGCTTGCCAGCGATGAACGATAACGCGGTCCCACCTGCCGGAACACAAGCGCCCTACGGCACTTGCCATCGCCCTTACGTTAACGTAAAGATTGCGGCAGGGCGCCGACGTATAAAAGGCGCAAGGGCGGACGACCCGGAGCGCTTGATGACGCTAATAAAAACAAACTCCCCCAAACTGCATCGCGAAGCCCGGCTGGCCCGGGAAAAACTGCATCTGGAAGGCGAAGTCCCGGACGGCGTCCTGCGTGCGGAAATCGATGCTTCCTGGCGGCGCAGCCTCAGCCATGGCGTGCATTTCAATGCCAAGCATGAGTTGGCGCTGGAATCGAGTGCCAGCGTCGAGGTGTTGCTGGCGAGCAATCGTCTGCTGATCGATGCGGCGTTGCCGGCGATCGATTACCTGGCCGAACGCCAGGGCAAGGAAGGGCTGATCATCCTCGCCAACTCCGACGCCACCATTCTCGCCGTCGAAGGCCGCGCCGACCGCCTCAAGGGCAGTGGCCTGCAAGACATCACCCTCGGCGCCTGCTGGAGCGAAGCGGTGCGCGGCACCAACGCCCTCGGCACCGCCCTGGTCGAAGCCCGGCCAACCCTGATCGATTGCGGCGAACACTACCTGGATCGCCTCAGTGATTTTTCCTGCACCTCGGTGCCGATCCATTGCCCCCAGGGCGACATCCTCGGCGTGCTCGACCTGACTCGCGAAGGCCCGCTGGGCCGTGCCCACGACAGCACCGCGCTGCTGGCCATGGCTGTCAGCCAGATCGAAAGCCGCGTCTTCAACGCAAGCTATCCGGACGAAATCGTCCTGGCCTTCCACAGTCGCCGCCAGTACCTCGAATCGCCGTGGCAGGGCCTGTTGGCGGTGAGCCTGGGCGGGCAGATTCTCGCGGTCAGCGCCCAGGCCTGTCAGCTGTTGCATGCCGAACGTGCGGCGCTGGTCGGTCGGCGCTGCGAAGAGTTTCTCGGGGTCGATGGCCTGCAATTGCTGGCACGCCTGCATCAGGGCGGCGTCGGCAGCCTGCAGACCGCCAAGGGCGAATTCTTCTATAAGACCCTGCGTGCGCCGCAACGCTCGATCAACGTCGGCAGCCCGCCACGCACCGTCGCGAAACCGTCGAAAAACCAGCCCGACCTGGAATCCCTGGCCGGCAGCAATGCCCGTTATGCCCGCGCCCTGCGCATGGCCCGCCAAGGCCTGGCCAACCAGTTGCCGGTGTTGCTGCTGGGTGAAACCGGTACCGGCAAGGAAGTCATCGCCCGCGCCTTGCACATGGCCGGCAGCCGTTGCGACAAACCTTTCGTCGCGGTCAATTGCGCGGCGATCCCCGAAGGCCTGATCGAGTCGGAACTGTTCGGCTACCGCGAAGGCGCGTTCACCGGTTCGCGCCGGGGCGGCATGGTCGGGCGCCTGCAACAGGCCCACGGCGGCACCTTGTTCCTCGATGAAATCGGCGACATGCCGCTGGCCTTGCAGGCCCGATTGCTGCGCGTGCTGCAGGACCGCAAGGTGGCGCCACTGGGTGCCGGCGAAGAGCAGGACATCGACGTCGCGCTGATCTGCGCCACCCACCGCGACCTCAAGCGCCTGGTGGAAGACAAGCACTTTCGCGAGGACCTGTTCTACCGCGTCAACGGCATCAGCGTGATGCTCCCGGCATTGCGTGAACGCGAGGATTTCAGCGCACTGGTCGGCCGTCTGCTGGCCAGGCTCGACGCGCCGAACGTGGTCCTGCACGACGACTTGAACCGCTTGCTCGAGGGCTATCACTGGCCGGGCAACATCCGCCAGCTGGAGATGGTCCTGCGTACCGCGCTGGCCATGCGCGAACCGGGGGACAGCGTGCTGACCCTCGATCATTTGCCCGACAGCATGCTCGACGAGCTCAACGCCAGCGAGCGGCCCCAGGCCGGCAGCATTCGCGAAAACGAACTGGAGATGATCCGTCAATCCCTGGACAGCCACCAGGGCAACGTCTCGGCGGCGGCCGACGCCCTGGGCATCAGCCGCGCGACCCTGTATCGCAAGCTCAAACAGTTGCGCTCGTGATGCAGCGCTTGATCGTGCGGCTGATCGACAGCCAGAACCCTGAAGCCCTGCTAGCGGCGTTGCGCTGGCTGTACAGCTTTGTGCGGCCACATCGCTTGGCGATTGCCGGGCTGCTGGGCCTGTCGGTTTGCGCTTCGGCGCTGGTGCTGGTGCAGCCGTGGCTGACCAAGCTGTTGATCGACGATGGCCTGCTGGCGCGCAACTTCCCGATGCTGGTGCTGATTGCCGGGTTGATGATTGTCGCCGGCTTGCTGGGCACGGCGTTGTCCGGGATCAACCGCTACCTGCACACGCGCCTGTCCGGGCGCATGCTGTTTGCCCTGCGCGATGACCTGTATCGGCACCTGCAGACCCTGTCGCCGAGCTTCTACGGCCAGCGGCGCATCGGCGACCTGATGTCGCGCCTGGATGGCGACGTGGCGGAGATCCAGCGCTTTGCCGTGGATTCGTTGTTCTCGGCGGTGTCGAGCGTGATCGGCCTGGTGGTGGCCGTGGCGATGCTGCTGACCCTGTCGTGGAAACTGTCGCTGCTGGCGTTGGTGCTGATTCCCCTCGACGTGCTCTGGCTGCGCTGGATGCGGCGCAAGGTCGAGCGCGATGTGCGGCAGTTGCGCGAACGCTCGGCGGACATGTCGTCGTTCATGGTCGAGACGCTGCCGGTGATGAAGTTCATCCAGTCCGCCGGCCAGCAACAGCGCGAAGCGCGACGTCTGGAAAGTCTGGGCCAGGGCTACATGAGCCAGTTGCTGCGCCTGCAGGTCACCGAATTTTTCACACAGGCCGTGCCGGGCACGCTGACGTCGCTGTCGCGGGCCTGTGCGTTCCTGATTGGTGGTTATTGGGTGGTGCAGGGCACCTGGCAGCTGGGTGCCTTGATCGCGTTTTCCACTTACCTGGGCATGGCTGTGGGGCCGGTGCAGAGTTTGCTCGGGCTCTATGTGGCGGTGCAGCGGATGACCGTCAGCCTCGGGCGTGTGATGGAATTGCGCGGCGAACAACCGACCGTGCTCACGCCCACCACGCCACAGCCGATGCCGATCTCGGGCGATCTGCGATTCGACGATGTGCACTTCAGTCATCCCGGTCGGACGACCACCTTGCGCGGCATCGAGGCATGCATTCCCTATGGGCTGAAAGTCGCCCTGAGCGGCGGCTCTGGCGTCGGTAAATCCACGCTGATCGACCTGCTGCAACGCCACCACGATCCACAGTCCGGGCGGGTGTTGCTCGGTGAAGTCGATCTGCGCGAGCTGGACCTGTTCCAGTTGCGTCGACGCATCGCCGTGGTCAGCCAGGACATCGTGCTGTTTCGCGGCAGTCTGGCCGACAACCTGGCCTACGCCGTGCCGGATGCCAGCCGTGAGGCGATTGCCGAAGTGGCGCGGCTGGCGCAACTCGACAGCCTGATCGCGACCTTGCCCGAGGGCCTCGACAGCCCGTTGGGGGAGCGCGGCCAGCAGTTGTCCGGCGGGCAGAAACAACGCATCGCCATTGCTCGCGCCTTGTTGCAGGATCCGTTGATCCTGGTGCTCGACGAAGCCACCTCGGCGGTGGACGAAGCCACCGAGCGCGAAGTGATCGAAGCCATCGACCGGCTGTTTGCCGGGCGTACGCGCATCCTCATCAGCCATCGCCCCTCGACCCTGGCCGATGCCGACCTGCGCTTTGAATTGCTCGATGGCGTGCTGGTGTCGAAAACGGTGCTGCATGAAGCCTGAGCTGCTCATAGGTGTAGTGGACAGCGGTCACTCGACGGCGCAACGGGTGCAGGTGATCGCCGGCCGGCGTTTTTCCCTGGTGGAAGACGGGCTTACCGAAAGCGACCTGCGTGACGATCCCCTGGGCCATGGCAGCGCGGTGATCGAAGCCATCGGTCGGCGCGCGCCCGCGGCGCTGTTTTGCGTGGCGCAGGTGTTCGACCAGCGCGGGGTGACCAGCGCCTTGCAGATCGCCACGGCCATCGACTGGCTGGTGGCGCAAGACGTGCGCGTGATCAACCTGAGCCTGGGCTTGCGCCAGGATCGCAGCCTGTTGCGCAACGCCTGCGCGGCGGCGGTGGCGCGGGGCGTGCTGCTTTGCGCGTCCAGCCCGGCCCAGGGCGAAGGCGTGTTTCCGGCCAATTATCCCCAGGTACTGCGGGTGACCGGCGATGCGCGCTGCGCTGAACTCGAATGGTCGTGGCTCGACAGTGCCCAGGCGGATTTCGGTGCCTGCGTGCACGGCACCTATCCCGGGCAATCGGGGGCCAGCCTCGGCTGCGCGGCGTTGAGCGGGCACATCGCGGCGTTTCTCGTGGCACAACCTGATGCGAACAATGAGCAAGTCCTCGACTATCTGCGGCAGAACGCCCGCTATCGCGGCCCTGAAAGGCGCGTCGGACCATGATTGTGATTCTGGGCGCAGGCCCGGCGGGCTCGGCGGTGGCGCTGGGACTGCGACGCTTGGGTTACGCGGTCACGCTGGTCAGCGAATGGCGCCGGTTTGCTGCGCTGGAAGGCGTCTCCGTGCGGGTGTTGGAGGCGATGCGTGGTGCTGGGCTACATCAGGCCCTGGCAGATGCGACGTTGCCTTCCCAGCGGCAGGTGCACTGGAACGGCCAGCAACATGCGCAAAACGTTGAATTCCTGCTGGACCGCCCGACCTTTGACCGGGGCCTGCGCGAAGACTTGCGCGCGGCCGGCGTGACGCTGATCGAAGGCCGGGTGCTGGGCGTTCAATCGTCATCAGACGGGCATCAGGTCCAGATCGAAGGCCGGGAAGTGCTGACCGCGGATTTTCTGGTGGAAGCCCGCGGGCGTCAGGCGCCGGCCTTGGGCAAAGGCCTGCGCGGGCCGGAGACGGTCAGCCTGCTCAATCGCTGGCAAGGCACGCCGGGCATCACTGCAAGCGCTGTGGAAAGCCTCGAAGATGGCTGGGCCTGGATGGCGCGACGGGACGACGGTCAGTGCTACTGGCAATGGACGGTGGACGTGGCCAGTGCCGGGTTGCCGGGTAAGGCGCAGTTACTCGAATACTGTCGGCAGCGGCGCCAGGCATCGGCGGTCGCCCAGGCATTTTTCGCTGGAGAAGTGGAAGCGGATCTGCAGTTGCACGCTCGTAGCAGCACGGCAATCCTCAGCCCGCAGGTGTGTGCAGATAACTGGATTCGGGTCGGCGACGCGGCGATGGCGGTGGACCCGCTGTCGGGCAACGGTGTCTTTCAATCCCTGTCCTCGGCGCTGCAGGCGTCGGCGGTGATCAACACCTTGTTGCGCAAACCCGAACGGGCGGCGCTGGCCCAGCGCTTTCATCAGCAGCGGGTGGAGCAGTTGTTTTTGCGGTTCGCGCGCATTGGCCGGGATTTTTATGCCGATGAGCAGCGCTGGCTTGAGCAGCCGTTCTGGCAGGCGCGGCGGCAATGGCCGGATGCAGAGGTGGCCCATGCCGAAGCGGATTTCAGTGTGTTGCGGATCGAGCGGGCGCCGGTGTTGCGGGATGGCTTTGTCGATGAGGCCGAGGTGGTGATCACGGCGGATCAGCCCTTGGGGATCTGGCATGTGCAGGGGGTGGAGTTGGCGCCGTTGGTGCGGCGGTTGCGGAGTGAGCCGGCTGAGAAGGCGCTGGGAGGATTGACGGTGGAGCAGGGGCGGATGGTCAGGAGTTGGTTGTTGGGGCAGGGGTACAAACCCTGACCTTTGCATTGGCAGGGCCGGCCTCTTCGCGAGCAAGCCCGCTCCCACAGTTGGAATGCATTCCAACTGTGGGAGCGGGCTTGCTCGCGAAGGCGGCCTGACAGGCTTACAACTTGATCAACACCGACTTCAACTCAGTGTAATGCTCGATCGCCGCATACCCCATTTCGCGCCCGACCCCCGACATCTTGTAGCCGCCAAAGGGCAGCGCCGGGTCCAGGGCACTGTGGCAGTTGACCCACACTGAACCGGACTTGATCCGCGGGATCATCCGGTGCACCGCCGCCAGGTCATTGGACCAGATGCTCGCGCCCAGCCCGTAAGGACTGTCATTGGCCATGCGCAGCGCATCGGCTTCGTCGTCGAAGGGAATCGCCACCAGCACCGGGCCGAAGATTTCTTCCTGCACCAGCGAGTGTTTCTGATCGACGTCGACGATCACCGTCGGCTTGACGAAAAAGCCAGGGCCGAACTGCTCGCCACCGCAGGCGATGGTCGCCCCGCTTTCGCGGCCCTTTTCGATGTAGCCGTAGACGCGCTCCTGCTGACGGGCCGAGATCAACGGGCCCATGTCGACGCTCGGGTCCAGGCCATTGCCCAGTTTCATGGCGTTGGCGATGCCGGCGATGTCCGCCACCACATTGTCGAAATGCTTGCGCTGCACATACAGCCTGGAGCCTGCGCAGCAGACCTGGCCCTGGTTGAAGAAGATCGCGCTGGCGGCCCCGGCCGCGGCGGTTTTCAGGTCGGCGTCGGCCATCACGATGGTCGGCGATTTGCCGCCCAGTTCCAGGGTCACCCGGGTCATGGAATCCATGGCGATCTTGCCGATCTGCTTGCCCACGGCGGTCGAGCCGGTGAAGGTCAGCTTGTCCACCAGCGGGTTGTGGGTCAGGGCGGAGCCGGCGGTGATGCCGGTGCCGGTGACCACGTTGAACACACCCTCGGGGTAACCGGCTTCCAGTACCAGCTCGGCGAGTTTCAGTGCGGTGAGCGGGGTTTCGTCGGCGGGTTTGAGCACCACGGTGCAGCCGGTGGCCAGGGCCGGGCCGAGTTTCCAGCAGGCCAGCAGCAACGGGAAGTTCCAGGCGACGATGGCGCCGACCACGCCCACCGCTTCGCGACGGATGAAACTGTGGAACTGGTCGTTAGGCATCAGCGGCGCCGACACATCGACCGTGGAACCCTCGATCTTGGTCGCCCAACCGGCCATGTAGCGCAGGAAGTCGATGGCCAACTGCACATCCATCACCTGCGCCACAGCCGCGCTTTTACCGTTGTTCAGGCATTCCAGTTGCGCCAGCAGCTCGGCATCGCGCTGCATCAGGTCGGCCAGTTTCCACAACAGGTTCTGCCGCTCCCGGGGGCGGGTGCGGGTCCAGGCCGAATCATCGAACGCCTGGCGGGCGGCGAGGACGGCCCGGTCGACATCTTCCGGCGTGGCGCGCGGCACCACGCACAGCACTTCGCCGGTGGCCGGGTTGTGCAGGGGCATGGTCTGGCCATCGGCGGCCTCGACCCAGTCGCCCTTGATGAGCATGCGTGGGGCGCGCTGGATGAAGGCCGAAGTGGCGGGAAGCAGGTTGGGAAGCGACATGATGAAACCTCGTCTTGTTCGTGTGGCGAGGTCTTTCGCAATGGCTGTGCCAGTTGTGGTTTTTCGCAGCTAGCGCTTGATTTGACGGGTTCGGCAGCTGTTTCCCGGATCGCCATGACGTCGACAATCGTCGCAGATTGCGACTGCGTGAGACACCAGAAACACCCCTGCAGGAGCTGGCTTGCCAGCGAAGAGGCCCTTGAGATCACCTTTCATTTTCAGGCCGCCTTCGCTGGCAAGCCAGCTCCTACAGAGGGCTATGCTTGTCTCAGAGTGAAACAGTTGTCGCGAATTTAAACGTGTAACGCGGATGACGCCCCTGGAAAAACCCTGGTTTTTGCCAACAAGTAATTGATTTAGCTGGATATTCACAAGCTGGCACGCTCCATGTATTGCTCATCGCAGACGTTTCTCCTGCCTCCGTCAGCGGCTTGCCGCCGGCGGCAGAAACCCAAAAAACGATAAGCCACAAAAATAAGAAAGCACCGTGCGAGGTTCGACGTTGATGAAGAGAAAACTCCGTTCAGGCATGAGCGCCAGCCTGCTGGCCGTAGCGGCTTGTTTAGCCCTGCATTCGCCTCACAGCCTGGCAGCCCGCGACGCCCAGACCATCCTCAAGGAAACCTGCCAGGGCTGTCACACCCCTGAAGCCGATAACGCCCTGAGCCGCATCAGCCATCAGCGCAAGACGCCGGAAGGCTGGCTGATGAGCATCGCGAGGATGCAGGTCATGCACGGTCTGCAGATCAGTGATGAAGACCGTCGGACGCTGGTCAAGTACCTGGCCGACACCCAGGGCCTGGCGCCGAGCGAGACTGACGGCGTGCGTTATGCCATGGAGCGCCGGCTCAACACTGTCGAGCAGTTCGACGACCAGACCAGCCAGATGTGCGGCCGCTGCCACTCCGGTGCACGGGTGGCACTGCAACGGCGTCCGGCCCAGGAATGGGAGCGCCTGGTGAACTTCCACCTCGGCCAGTGGCCGTCGCTGGAGTATCAGGCGCTGTCCCGCGACCGCGACTGGTTCGATATTGCCCGTAAAGAGATGGTGCCGCTGTTGGCCAAGCGCTATCCGCTGGACAACCCGGCCTGGAAAAAATGGCTGAGCACCGCGCCGAAAAGCGAGGCGCTGGTGGGTGACTGGAGCTTCAGCGGTCATCTGCCGGGCAAAGGCGAACTGGCCGGTGTGATGAGCGTGACTGCCGACGGCAGCGACACCTTCAAGGTCAGCGTCAAGGGCCAATATGCCGACGGTACGCCGTTCAACGGTGACGGCAGCGCGATTCTCTACACCGGCTACGAATGGCGCGGCAACGTCACCATCGACGGCGTGACCATGCGCCAAGTGTTCGCCGCCCAGGGCAATGCGATGCAGGGCCGGATGTTCGAGGCCGAGCACGATGAACGCGGCCTGGACTTCGTCGCCGCCAAGCAGGGCTCCCAGCGTTTGCTGGCGGTGCAGCCAGGTTATGTGAAGGCCGGCAGCGAAACCGAAGTCACCCTGATCGGCAGCGGCCTGACCGGCAAGCCGAATTTTGGCAAAGGCGTGGAAGTGGTTGAGGTCGTCTCGCAGAGCCCGGAGCAGATCAAAGTCAAGCTCAAGGCCGCCGCCAATGCCCAGCCGGGCTTGCGCGCGGTCAGTGTCGGCACGCTGAAAGGCCCGAGCCTGTCGGTGTACAGCAAGATCGCCTCGGTCAAAGTCATACCGGAGTTTTCGGTCGCGCGGATCGGCGAGGGCGGCGGTTCAACGCCGAAAGTCCAGGGCCGTTTCGACGCCGAAGCCTGGGGCAAGGGCGCTGACGGCAAGCCGTATCGCATCGGCGTGTTCCCGGCGCAGTGGAAGGTCGAGGCCTTTGACGACCGGGCCAAGGAAGACGAAGACGTCAAGTTCGCCGGCACCATGCAAGCCGACACTGGCGTGTTCACCCCGGGCGATGCCGGGCCGAACCCGGCGCGCAAAATGTCCACCAACAATGCCGGCAACCTCAAGGTGATCGCCGCCGTCGACGACGCAGGGAAATCCCTGACCGGCGAGGGCCACATGATCGTCACCGTGCAACGTTGGAACAATCCACCCATTCCTTGAGTGCACTGAACGCAAAGGCTTCAGACACTTTTTCGGAATGATCGCAGGCCCCGCAACCGGGGCTTGCACAGGAGGTTTGCAATGGGCGCTATCTTGAATCTGGTCGAACGCAACCTGCACGAAGTGCACGTCGACGCCGATCGCATGCTGTTTCACATCCCCAGCAGTTCGCTGTTCGCCAGCGATGAACTGACGGGCACCATCATCGATACCTTGCGCGGCCCGGGCTGTTCCTCGGACGACCTGATCCAGCGCCTCGCCGCGCGCTTCAACGGCGAGGAAATCACCGAGACCCTGCGCGAGCTGATGGCCCTGGAACTGGTCAGCGACGGCTCGCCGCTGACCCCGGACATCGCCACCAAGCGCGTCGAGCGCACTGCGATCAACACCGTGGTGCTCAACGTCAACACCGGCTGCAACCTGAGCTGCACCTACTGCTACAAGGAAGACCTCGACAAGCCCTCGGCCGGCAAGAAAATGGACGTCGAAACGGCGATCGCCTCGGTGGAAATGCTGCTGCGCGAATCGCCGGATGAAGAGCGTTTCACCGTGGTGTTCTTCGGTGGCGAACCGCTGAGCAACCGCAAGCTGATCGAGTACATGGTCGACTATTGTGAAAAGCGGTTTGCCGAGGCGGGCAAGTTCGTCGAGTTCGTCATGACCACCAATGCCACGCTGCTCACCGAAGACACCGTGGACTACCTCAATGCCCACCGTTTCGGGCTGTCGGTCAGCATTGACGGGCCGAAAACCGTGCACGACCGCAACCGCATCACCGTGGGCGGGCAGGGCACCTACGACGTGGTGCGGCGCAAGGCCGAGATGCTGCTGTCGCGCTATAACAGCCGTCCGGTCGGTGCTCGCGTAACGCTCACCACCGGCGTCACCGACGTCGAAACCATCTGGGATCACCTGTTCAACGAACTGGGTTTCGCTGAAGTTGGCTTTGCCCCGGTGACGTCGGGTGATATCAGCAGCTTCAACCTCACCAGCGACGAGCTGATCGAAGTCTTCGCCAGCATGAAACGCCTCGGGCGGCGTTACCTGGAAGCGGCGCTGGAGCACCGCAACATCGGTTTCTCCAACCTGCATCAGCTGATCACCGACATCCACGAAGGCCACAAGAAGGCGCTGCCTTGCGGCGCGGGCCTGAAGATGCTGGCGGTGGATCACAAGGGCGAGCTGAACCTGTGCCACCGCTTTACCGGTTCGAGCCTGCCGACCTTCGGCAACGTCCACAGCGGCGTGAAACAGGTGGAGTTGAACGACTTCCTCTCGCTGCGCCTGGACCGCAGCAACACCGGCTGCGAAGACTGCCAGATCCGCAACCTGTGCTCCGGCGGCTGCTACCACGAGAGCTACGCCCGGTACGGCGACCCGACGCACCCGACCTATCACTACTGCGAACTGATGCGTGACTGGGTCGACTTCGGCATCGAGGTCTACACCCGGATCATGGCTCACAACCCTGCGTTCATCAGCAGCTACATCACTCCGCGCAAGGCTCACTGATATGAAACATCTCAAGGCAATCAATAACAAAGCGTTGAAGCTGGATCAGGCCGCGGATGAAAACCGCATCGAAGAAGTGGTGGCGATGAGCTCGGTGGCGGGTTGCGCCTCGACCACCGACCCGGGTTGGGAGATTGATGCGTTTGGCGGTGTGTCGTCGTTGTGCCAGCCGATGGAGGCCGACCTTTATGGCTGCTCCGACCCTTGCTGGTGGCCGGCCCAGGTGCCGGACATGATGAGCACCTACCCGGACTGGAACAAGGATGCCCAGGCGTCCAACGACAACTGGCGCAACCTCGGCACTGTCTTCCCGAAGGACAAGTGATGCCCTTGAAAGCCGCGTATAAGAAGAAGGATTCCAGCATGCACAGCATCAAAGCCTGCGGCCTGGCCGCTTTCGCCGTCCTGAGCGCCGCTTCGCTCACGGTCATGGCCGATGAAAACACTGCGTTGCAAGACGGTCACGAGTACATGTTGACCACCAATTACCCGAACAACCTGCACGTGATCGACCTGGCCAGCGACACCCTGTACAAGACCTGCAAACTGCCGGACGCCTTCGGCCCCGGTACCGTGCAATTGTCGCCGGACCGCAAGACCGCCTACGTGCTGAACAACCACTACGCGGATGTCTACGGTGTCGAACTGGACAACTGCAAACAGGTGTTCCACGCCAGCATCACCCAGAAGCCGGGTGAGAAGGCCAAGTCCATGTTCGCCTTCACGGTCAGCCACGACGGCAAGGAGCTGTACACCGTCGCCAACCCGACGCTGATGATGAACGACCGCTACGAAGTGCAGCAGCCTCGGTTAGACGTGTACAAGACCGACGCCGGCATGGACGCCAAACCGGTGCGCAGTTTCCCCGCGCCACGCCAGCTGACCATCATGCAGAGCGGTGACGACGGCACGCTGTACGTGGCCGGGGCGGATGTCTACAAGGTCAATGTGCAGACCGGCAAGTTCGACGTGCTGATCCCCAGCCGGCACTGGAAACGCGCGAACTACAGCGCGCCGGACGTGCTCTACGTGTGGAACCAGCAAACCTACCGGCATGACTTCTCGCTGCTCTACACCGCGGCGAAATTCAAGGACAAGAAGCAGGACCCGGCGACCGCCGAATACCTTTACGGCCTGTTCAGTGTCGACCTGAAGACCGGCAAGACCGAAACCACCGACTTCGGGCCCCTGACGGAAATCTACTTCAGCGGCATGCGCTCGCCGAAAGACCCGAACCTGATGTTCGGCGTGCTCAATCGGCTGGCCAAGTACGACATCAAGGAGAAGAAAATGCTCCAGGCGGCGACGCTCGATCACTCCTACTACTGCATTTCCTTCAATAAGGACGGCAGTAAGATCTACCTGGCCGGAACGTTCAACGATGTGGCGATCTTCGATGCCGACAGCATGAAACAGGTGGGCAGCATCAAGTTGCCGGGTGGGGACATGGCGATTACCACGGCGCAGATTTTTATGCGGTAATTGCGGCGCCTGAACTGACGCCTTCGCGAGCAAGCCCGCTCCCACACTGGACCGAGTTCTTCCAGAAAGAACGCGATCAAATGTGGGAGCGGGCTTGCTCGCGAATAGGCCCTCAAAAACACTACAAAATCAAACCCCAGGCACCGGACAACCCAAATCCCCCTCCTGGCACTTCAGGTAAGTCTTGAACGTCTCCACCCGCGCCTTGGTCAACTCCGTTACGCAATTGCTGTAGACCAGCGGATAAACACTCCCGCCTTCCACCCCGGACGCCGAAAACTTGCACTCGGCATCACGAAACGCGATCCACGAGCGCTGCGCCCCCACCAGCAATTTCTTCCCGTCAGGGTCGCCCTTCAAGCGCGTGGTGATCTGCTGGTAAAGCGCATTCAGCTCCTTGTCCACTGCCGCATGCTGCTGCGCGGCGCACTGGTTCATCGTGACCTGGTCGCTGGCGTTGTCGCAGTCCACGGCCTGGGCCTGGGGGATCAACAGCAATGGCGTGAGCACCAGGAGAAAGCGTGAGTGCATGGCATAGGCTCGCTGTAACAGGGAAATTTGCCCCAGTGTAGCGAGGCCAGGACGGCCATTTCGACAACTGACGCCTGATTGATACAACTTTCGGGCTGGACATGTGGTCTTACAGGCCTACTGTTGTTCATTACAGGAGGTGACGTATGAAACCAGTACCCAACAGTTTTGAACGCAAAATCATGCTCAAGTCGCCGCGCTCCCATGTCTGGCGCGCCTTGGTCGACGCCGAGGCGTTCGGTCAGTGGTTTGGCGTTGCGCTCGAAGGCAGGCGTTTCATTGCCGGCGAGTGGACGCAGGGGCAGGTTACGTATCCCGGTTATGAACACGTGTTGTGGAATGTGCTGGTCGAGCGGGTCGAGCCGCAACAGTTGTTTTCCTTTCGTTGGCACCCCTACGCGGTGAACCCGAAGATCGACTACTCCCAGGAGCCCACCACGCTGGTCAAGTTCGAATTGCAGGACTATGAAGGCGGCACCTTGCTCAAGGTGTCCGAGTCTGGATTCGCGCACATTCCCGACGTACGCCAGAAGGAGGCGTATTACATGGACAGCCGTGGCTGGGAGGAGCAATTGAGCCGTCTCGAACAATTCCTCGCTGAAAACGCCAAAGCCCGGGAGCGAGAAGGTGAATGATTAAAACGCGTCTAAGGGTTTTCGGAAGGTCGCTATAGCGAATGTCTTACACGCGGTAACAACTATGTCGTCTGTTACAAATTGGATCCGATGCGTATTCTGGCCCCATCCACTGAGGCACAGGGAGTGCTCAGGATCATGGATGATCGGCCATTGCACGGATGCTGACGACAGGGAGTTGTAATGGTCTTGGAAGAACCCGCTTCGGCGGGTTTTTTTATGCGTCTGAAAAACACTGTTTGCGTGAACAAGGGTTCACGCAGCCAGTCTTTCATTGCCGGTCGAGTTTTGCTGCCGCACGCTCGGTGATTTGCGCTCGCAGTTTCAATGAACTGGCGGCACGGTTGCGCGCTTCCTCCAGCACCCTGTTGGGCGCCGTTTCCGGGCTACCGGCCTGAAAGGGCGGCGCGGGTGCGTATTCCAGTTGCAATTGCACCAGCTCAGCGGTGTCCTGGCCGAACAGCTCGGCGGCCAGGGTCAGGGCAAAATCGATGCCTGCGGTAATCCCGCCACCGGTCAGCAGGTTGCCGTCGCGCACCACCCGATCCTTCACCGCAATCGCTCCCAACGGCGTCAGCAGTTCGTGATACGCCCAATGGGTGGTGGCGCGCTTGCCCTTGAGCAATCCCGCCGCACCCAGCACCAGCGCACCGGTGCAGACCGACGTCACGTACCGCGCGTTGGCGGCCTGGGTCTTGATAAACGCCAGGGTTTGCTCATCTTCCATCAACGGGCCGACTCCACTGCCACCGGGCACGCAGATCACATCCAGCGCCGGGCAATCATCGAAGGTTACGGTCGGCTTGAGCATCAGACCGGTGCTGGCGGTGACGGGCATCAGGTCCTTCCAGATCAGATGCACCTTCACGTCCGGCAGCGAGGCCAGCACGTCATAGGGGCCGGTGAGGTCGAGTTGCTGCACCTGTGGAAACAACAGAAAACCGATCTGCAAGGTCATGGTGTTTTTTCTCCTGAAGTGGGTGGACGCCCTCACTGTAGACGCCTAGGATTTGGCGTATACGCCAATCACCCCACGAATTACGCCAACATGTCGAAAACCATTCACGTCCTCGCCTTCGCCAACGTGCAAGTGCTCGATGTCACCGGGCCGTTGCAGGTGTTCGCCTCGGCCAACGACATCGCCCGTCAGCAAGGTTCGCCCCCACCTTATGCGCCGTCGGTAATTGCCAGCGGCGGCGGGGCGGTGATGTCATCGGCGGGCTTGGCGTTGCTGGCCGAAATCTTGCCCGAGCAGGGCAGCGACACCCTGATCATCGCCGGGGGCTGGGGCGTCTATGCGGCGGCGCAGGACCCGGCACTGGTCGGTTGGGTGCGCGAGCACTCGGCAAAGTGCCGGCGGGTGGCATCGGTGTGCACCGGCGCGTTCCTGCTGGCGGCCAGTGGCTGGCTCGACGGCCGGCGCGTGGTCACCCACTGGACCCGTTGCGAGCAGTTGGCGCAGCAACACCCGCGATTGCAGGTCGAACCCAACCCGATCTTCATCAACGACGGTCCAGTCTGGACCTCGGCCGGCGTCACCGCCGGCATCGACCTGGCGCTGGCAATGGTCGAAGCCGACCTCGGTCGCACCATGGCCTTGGAAGTCGCCCGGCAACTGGTGGTATTCCTGAAACGCCCGGGCGGCCAGTCGCAATTCAGCGTGACTTTGTCTTTACAGAAAGAAGGCAATCGCTTCGACGAACTTCACGCCTGGATCAGCGAAAACCTCAGCAAAGACCTCGGCATCCCGACCCTGGCCCTGCAGGCTGGCATGAGCGAACGCAGCTTCGTGCGCCACTACCGCGCCGACACCGGCCAGACCCCGGCCCGCGCCATCGAGCTGATCCGGGTCGAGACGGCGCGACGCCTGCTCAGCGACACCGGCGTGCCTATCAAGCGGGTGGCCGTGCAATGCGGATTCGGCAGCGAAGAAACCCTGCGCCGCAGCTTCCTGCGTGCCATGGGGGTGACCCCGCAGGCGTATCGCGAGCGGTTTTCAGTCAGCGCGCAAGAAGATCCAGTCATGCCTTGAGCGTGGGTGTCCTGTCGTTAGACTTCCACTTCCGTCACCTGATTAAAGTATTTCGCCCTGTCCGGGGTAAACGTCACCACCATCCCGGTCCGCGCACAGGTCTGCACCCGTTCTTCGTCCAGATCCACATCCAGATCCTCACCGCGCAAGCCTTGCCATTGGGCGAGGTACTTTAGGGAACCGTATTTTTCGAGCTTTTTCAGGCTGCGGCTGACGCCACCTTTCCAGCCCAGCACCGGCAGCTCGCCAGCGAGGCATTGCCGGGCGAGGTCGGGGAAACGGGCGGCGCGCTGGCGGCCGACTTCCCAGCATTTGATCAGGCCCTTGTCGTGGCCTTCCCACAGTTCGTCGCGGTTGAGGCCGGTTCGAAGGGGCAGGTCGATGCTGCGATAGATGCGTTGGGACATTCTGGATCCTTGAATTCGGGGTGTGTTGGACAGCTCCGCTGTGCCCGTTGA
Organism: Pseudomonas serbica; assembly: GCF_028823535.1. GTDB lineage: Bacteria > Pseudomonadota > Gammaproteobacteria > Pseudomonadales > Pseudomonadaceae > Aquipseudomonas > Aquipseudomonas serbica. Next base: position 69,497 of record NZ_JAQIYM010000023.1, read on the forward strand.
GCATCGATGTTAGGTGGGGATGTAGTGGCTTGCAACCGGGTATTTCCGGGGGGCGGACGCGTATTTTGTTTATGAAATGTAGGACGCTGGCTTACACAAAAACCTCGCCGGACA
>NZ_JAQIYM010000024.1 GCF_028823535.1 Pseudomonas serbica
GTCAGGGCAGCGAGTTGCTGCTGCAGGCTGGCCACCGCCGGGTCGAGCAGCAGGCGCTGGTTGGCCTCGACGTAGGTGGGCCAGAGCATTTGCAGCAGTTGTGGGTTTTTGTTCAGGCCGAAGCGCTGGTACCAGGGCGTGCCGTGGGTGGCGCGGTATTCCAGGCGGCCCAGTTCGCGGGTCAGGTCATTCAGGGCGAGGAATTGTTCGTCAGGGGTTGATGATTGTTGCAAGGTCGCCAGCGAGGTTTGCACCTGGGCGATGTGCACGCGGTTGGTGGCGAAGGACAGTAGCATGCCGGCGCTCCAAATCAGCGCCAGCCCCAGCGCCAGTGAATAACCCACTCGCGTGACGCCCCAGCCGAGGCGGCGATGGAGCACGGTCTTGTCACCGAGCACGCCGTCCCAAGGCGGCATGGCGTACCAAAGGTGATCTTTTTTTACTTCAGTGTCTTTACTGCCCGGCAGCGGCAGGCTGAACCACAACCCGCGCAGCGGCAGACTCCGGGCGAACACCCGGAACAACGGCGCCAGCGCCTGCCGCCAACGCGCTATGCCCTCGACCTGCAAATCACGGGACAGACGCAGCAGGAAGTCATGACGCATGGTGCCCTGTATTTGCGCCCAACCGTTGTCGCGCAGGGGTAACACCAAGCTCTCCAACCCGCTCTCCAGCGCCTGCGGCGTCACATCGGACGGCAGCAGACAACCGACCGCCTGGGTGGGGCGTTTGTCCTGATCCCATCCACTGTCGCAGACCTGCCACAGGTGCAGCGGCAACTGCCAGCGCAGCTGGCGGGCCAGGTCTTGCAGGTGACGCACACCGTTGTCCATCGCCTCGGTGTCGGTGCTTTGTTGTGCGTTCAGGGCCCAGATCACGCCGTCGAGGGCGCGCCAGCGGCTCAGACCTTGCCACGGGGTGACGCGGCCATCATCGAATTTGGTTTGGGTGCTGCCACCCCAGAGCAGGATGGTGTCGTGGCCTGCGAGCCATTTTTTATCTTTCAGGTGGGGGGCGATGGCGGTGATCTGATCGGGTTCGCCGACAACCAACAGCAGACGGACTTTGTGGCGCCAGAAATGGCCGTGATGTTCGCGCAGGTAATAATCGAGACCGTCCCGTTCAACGTTATCGCAGCTCGATCGAGGGGCTCCTGCACCGAATTTTTCCCGTGCCCACGCTATGAACTCCAGTGTCCCCAGCTTTCTGGTAGCCAGCGCTCCCAGACTTTCGAGAAACAAGATCACCATACATCCGGCGAGCAGCCAAGCGGAGAAAGTCACCCTTTCGAGCCCATTATTTACAGAAAGGATCGGGTTCTCCACCCATATCAGCAGCCCACCGATAATTCCCAAACAAAGCACTACAATCCAGACACTGACTTGTTTCATGATTAATCCTTATCCCCGATCATCCAGCGGGCCGCACAACGCACCATTGCGGCGAAGTGTCCTGCATCATTACAAGTTGAGGTTGGCGCTCGGTGCGCGCGTTTTCGCTGGCGACGACCAGTGCCAAATTGCCCACTGCACACCCCGGCAATCCAAGCGAATGGTCCAGTGACTGGCTCCTTTCAACATTTAGCGGGTGCCCGGCAGCGCTCATTGCAATGCTCACCTGGCACAAATGATCGGAAGGCACTTGTGTCTGCCAGGCAAACAGCGGCGAGTTGTCTTCCTGAACGCGACCCCAAAGGAGTACGTCCTGTAAGGACTCGGCCTGCCCGGTCATGGAAACCGGGCGGTGTACCCAAGATGCCGGCGCAAGGTTTTCCCTGGCGCACCATTCAGGTTGGGCAAGCAACAGGACAGAAACAGACTCGGCCTGTTCGGCGGTAGGCTGTTGAAAAAAATTGAGCTCAAGCGACAGCATCAAAGGACACGGCGAGGGGTCGTCGAGCCAGGTATCCAGCCAAAGCAAACCGTCGTCCTGGTTCGCCAACCACACATGTTCCACAACCAGCACCTCACCTAGGCATTCACGCCAAAGCGACAAGATCCTTTCGTCGCTAACTTCCTGGTTATGCCTTATACGAACGCAAACTGGTGTAGTACCCGCAAAACGCTGCAAGTCCTCATCAAGGCCGCGCATGACCTGATGAACATAAGCCGTTAAACGCTCCGTGTACTCTTGTTCCGTATAAAATCTCGGCTCGGGCGCCAACTGGCTCAAGCGCATCGTGGTCGCGGGTTGTGTCAGATAAGTGGGCTGCAGCGGCTTGCTACCGCCGCGCAGCGCGCGAGCCAATTGGTTGCAACCCGCCGCCGTGCAGTAGGACGTTGCCAACACGGCTATCGAACGCTGTCCTTGTTGAATCAGCGCCCGCTCCAGCTCGCTACGACTCAGGTTCCAGCTCTGCGCAAAGTCATGCTGACGCTCATAAATCAAACGTCGCAACGCAAACAGCAACAATCCGGTGATCGCGGGAAAAACCAGGACGCAACACCAGTACCACAAAGGCATCTGCCACAGGTCTTGCGGCCACAGCAAAATCACCAAACCGGCGCCCAGTAAAGCGCAGAGCAGCACCACCAGGCACCATCGCCATACGCGAGGTGGCATCGGCAATACGCGCTTCTCGGCCAAGGCTCGAAGATCCACCGGCACGTTACAGCCTCCCGGCCCGGGGCAACGACGTGATTAAGGTGCAACCACCATCACAACGATAACCGTCCGGAACGGCCTCTTTCAGGAAGTTGTTGATGTTTCTGTAAGACGTCACCGCACCTGAAGGCAGGGCAACCCCCACCATTGAGAACGTGTATTTGATAATGGATAAGACTTTCATGGTTTTCTCCTTGAACTAATACCAGTGCGCATCAGCAATGCACTGACACATAGCGTCAATCCATAGATAGCTGGCGGAGCAATGCCACCTTTGAATGAAAGGCCTGCGCGCTCACTTAATGGGTTGCGGATGATTGACTACGCAGCGGGCGGTTTTATTTCTAAGAATCAGTAGATCACCCATTCCAGTAACAACACTAGGCTGAGTACCATCTGGACTTTTATAACTCCTATGCACGTTTACACCACCTCCCCAACTCGGATCGGCAAAATCCTTCCCTCGTAGTACCTTGGCGTATTTGTGGTTCGAACGAGCGTCTTTATAAACAGGCTCACTCGGACCCTGTGGATCTTTAAGCGATGAATACTGATAATAATTCGGATCATACCAATCTTTCACCCATTCATATCCATTATCGGACATTGAATAGAGACCCAGTGGATTCGGAGGAAATCTATCGACAGGTAGCGGTGTAAAAGTACCAGTCTTCCAGCCCATCTCTTTGGCGAAAATTTTGCGATCCCATGAACTGGAAATATTGATACCCTTGGGCCCATCTTTCCAATCTTCGGTTACTGCATCATCAGTCGCTTTATAGGTACCATCATCAGTAGCCACCATTAAAAATTGCCCACGACTTCTCGCCGCATACTCCCATTGGGCTTCAGTCGGCAATCCAAAAGGCAATCCACTGGTATCTGCCAGCCAACTGCAATATTGCTCAGCTTCAAACCAGTCCATATGTGCAGGGGTGGTGGGCGCTGCACTAATGATTTTGAAATCATTACCAGCATCCTGACGAAGCACTAAACCATTGCTCTTCAGATAAAATTGAAACTCCTCATTGGTAATCTTGTACTTATTGATCGAATAGCTACTTAGCTCAACTTTATGCAATGGCTTGCTGTCTTTATCCGAGTCATACGAAAGCCTTTCCGGGCCGTATTGCACGCCGTAATCCCCCATCAAGAACTCACTACCCTCTACGAATACGAGGTTGCTTTTTATTCCCTTAATAAAAGCCTGAAAATCCTGCGAAGATCTTTCTTCAAAGGAAGTATTCGACAACTCAGGACTTCGCTCGCAACCCGCAACTGCAAACAAAAGAAAAACGCATACAACTGATTTTAGCTTGCTCATTAAATCACTGCCCTGATTTGGTTTTTTTCAAGTCGTCATTTAATAGGATGTGGATGATTGACTATGCAGCGAGCTGTTTTATCACCAAGCACCAAGCGCTCTCCCCTATTAGACAGGGCAGCCATAGTCGCATCTGGACTTCTATAGCTTCTGTGTACGTTTACTGCACCTCCCCACTGCGGATTTGCATAATCCTTGCCTCGGAGCACCTTGGCATATTTGTAATTTGAAGGAGGATCCTTATACACGGGGGCGCTCGGACCTTGAGGGTCCTTGAGTGGAGAGTTTTGGTAATAGGTTGGGTCATACCAGTCCTTAACCCACTCAAATCCATTATCGGACATCGAATAAATACCCAGTGGATTGGGTGGAAATTTATCCACGGGCAATGATGTCAGAGTACTAGTCTCCCACCCCATCTCTTTGGCGAATATTTCACGGTCCCATGAGGTTGAAATATTAATGCCTTTGGGTCCACTCCCCCACTCTTCAGTTATATCGTCATCAGTCACCTTATAAGTACCATCATCAGTAGCCACCATTAAAAATCGCCCACGACTTCGTGCTGCATATTCCCACTGGGCTTCGGTTGGCAATCCGAACGGTTGTTCGCTGATATTTGCCAGCCAAGTGCAATATTTCTCCGCTTCAAACCAATCCAAGTGCGCCGGGGTGTTTGGAGCGCCACTGACAACGGCAAACTTATCTCTGGTATCCTGGCGGAGCAGCAGACCGTTGAAACTTAGGTAAAGCTGATATTCCTGATTGGTAATTTTGAATTTATTGATTGAAAAATTACTCAGCTCAACTTTATGCAGCGGTTTACTATCCTTATCCGAGTCGTAGGGTAGCCTTTCAGGACCGTACTCCACGCCATAATCGCCCATCAGGAATTCCCCGCCCTCAACAAATACGAGATTGCTTTTAATCTTTTGAATGAAACTTTGCAGCTCACGCGAAGATACATTGTTCTCTGTCGTACTCAAGGACAAGGCATCCTGCTCACAACCCAGCATTATAAAAACAAGAAATATTATTGTAATTTGCAGCCTTATCATAAAAACTCCTTGTATCAAGCCCATCGACCCGTCTCTGCTTCACACGGACCAAAAGTACAACCTTCGGGAAAACGGTGATGATCGAGAGAATTATTTTGATAATAGGGCGTGTCGTTCATGGCCAGCGCATACCCCCAAACAGCACCGGGCCTTATCCGTTCATAAATAATGGACAGTTCACGTTTCGCCTTATGCAAATCCTGATCACGATTGAGCCCCTCCCGCAGAAAATCCACTAATTTCTGTTCCTGTTGCTGGGTTATCAGGAGTTCATCTTCGGCTCCTGCCAAGCTAGAGCCATGAGGCGTCATGCGACAAAATACTTTGCGCCACTCGTCGTGGGTCTGGATGCTTCTGAGTAACCAGATCACCGCTTCCTTACGATCTTGGTAGATATCGGGTATCAACCCCTTACCATAATTGTACGGATCGAGATGGTCCCAAATACCATGACGAGTGAGAAGGTAAAGCAAAATCCCTTTTGCCTCCGGGGTGTAGCTCAATAACTTTGTGGCATTGGCATTAATACTAGCAGCAAGTTGATTGCGTCGCTTCGAGGCATCTATATTCGTTTTGCTTTCATCTACAATAGAGTTTATGCGATCTTTGAATTCATACTCAACAGACTTGATACTTTCCCCTAGCGTCATAAATCCTGCATAAATGTCGCTTTGCATATCATCCATTTGCATGACGCAGTACCTACTGTACGTTCTAAATGCATCCCTATCGATCAAATCAAAATAACTATAATTCAACCGATATAACTGATAGACCAACCATGCTCCAAACTCTACAATCGTACTCGTACCCACCTCACAAATAAGCCCGCCCTTAGCCCCCAACCCCCAACACAAACTGGCGGCCACATGAAAACAGAACTTCCCATTTATAAAGGTGCAGTGAAATTTGCCACCGGCCCCAGCCCCGGCCAAACCGGCAATGCTGCCGCTAATACTGCAGAAGTCGGTGAATTCGCCGCTGGACTTCAATAAGCCGGCGAGTGCGGGATTGACGTCCGCGGGCGGTGTAGGTTTGAGCCATTGCAAGCCACCCTTGAGGCTGCCCTCGACCCGGGCGCCGGCGAAGGCTTCACCGGTCAGTTGCAGGCCTTCATCTCCGGCGGCCATTTGCTTATGGAACACCGCGCCCCTGGTTCTTCTTTCCTTGAAGCGGGGTAATCGGCCATTGGGCTGGCCAGCGAGCAATTGCTGATCACCTTTGGTCACAACCTGCAATTGCCCCTCGAGCGTCACCGAGGCTCCGACGAAACCGCACAACTGAGGCGTCAGGCGCAAACGCAACATGCCCATGTCAAAGAGATTGCCTTTGGCATTGGTGTAGGACAACGACCAACCCATGCGGTCTGGGACAAAGGCGCTGAGGTTAACCATGCCGGAGGCGACGGTCAGGCTGGCTTTGGTCTCGCCCTTGGCCGCGACATTGCCCTTGTTAGGGTCGAACTCGGCGCTGGCCCCGACATTGGATACAAAGCGCATGAACTGCGCGGCACCGGAAACGTCGACGTTCTCGCCCAACTCGGTCTTGCCCTCCAGGCTTCCGTTCCAGCTTTCAGCCCAGTCGAACAAGGTAACGTCCTGATTCAAGGCTTCAGGATCGAAATCCAGACCGGTCCACTTGATGACGTCGCTCAACTCCAGCTTCAGTTTTGGCCACTCCAAGGTGGTCAGTTGCTGCTTGAGTTTGTGCGTATCGATGCGGCGTATACCGTGCTTGTCCTTGCCGTAGATACTGTTCTCGGCGCCTTTCTTCTGGTTGCCTTTCAAGGACACCGTGTGCAGCTTGCGACCTTCCTGGCCTTTGCTGAAGTAGCCTTTTTTGACATAGGCATAGCGGACGGGCCTGGTCCCGCGTTTGCCTTTTGCCGTTCCCGCTACCGGAAGCAATTCGACGACGTCGTCGTAGCTCATTTTTTCCTGGGAAAAACTGCCGAGTTTCTTGTGTAGAGCCTCTTGTTCTGCCTCCAGTCGATTTTCCGCCGCCGTGATTTCCTTGGCATGCGCTTCAGCTTCCAGGGGAGGCAGGGCGGAGGTTGAAGCCCTTTTGGCATAATTTTCCAATGCCCTGGAGTAGCGCTCTTTGGCCAGGTGAAACTCATTTATCCGGCGGGCCATCTCTTGCCAGTGTTGTTCGAACTCGCCCGCCTCGGTGGCCGTTATAAAGACCAGCTCTTCGGTCTCGGGGCGAAAGTAGCATTGGGGCGACTGGTGAGGCGCAACCACAATGGGGGCTTGCTTGCTGGTCCGGTTTTCAGCGACATGGGTATTGGCTTCGGTCATGCATTCAGGCTCCACGATTATTCAAAGAACAGCTTGATGCCTTGCGGATCAAGGCCATGATGGCGCTGGGTGAAGCCGTTGCCGTCTGTCACTCCTCGCACCACGCTGCCGTCAGCGGTTTCGATGCGATAGCGCACATCGGATTTTGGTGCGCCTGTCTCTTTGTCCTTGACCTGGAATCCACCCTGCGTTGGATTTTTGTAGAGGGGGTCTTGCAGGACCATGGCCGACAGCGCCTGTTCAAGGGAGGCACCGCCGCCCCAGGCGATAAGGTCGTTCTTGATGCGCAATTCACCCGGCGCACCGATTTCGATGGAGCCATCCTTGATCTTGATGTAGGCGCCTCGACTGACCAGGGTGATGCCTTGTTCGGCGTTGAGCATGATTTCGCCGTTGATACTGTTAAGCGTCAGCGCCTTGTCCGCTTGCAGTGTCATCGCATCGCTTTGCGCCTGGATCTCCACCGGCCCCCGGGCGGCAAACAGCTTGAGCCCAAGTTTCTGCGCGAACAGGCTGATTGCTTCGCCGGCGGTCACGCTAAAGCGCTTGAATACGCTGACATCAACGGTCTCCCCTGCCGTCGCGGTAAGGGTTTTTCCCGCTGAGATCTGAATATTTGCCGGTGTCGTGAGAGCAATACCCGCAGGTGCCGACGCAATCAGTCCAGCTTGCTTGAGATGCGCCAATGCCTCTTGCAGCCCTTGTTGCGACTGCACGTCTGCTGGCAGGGCGCCCGATACGGCGGCGCTTTGAGCCAAGGCATTCACCAGTTGCAAGGCACTGTTGAGCTGCGCCAATGCGGCACTCATCTCAAGCACCTGACCTTGAGCCTTGGCCTGTTCATCCGCACTGATGAACAACCCCTTGCCCCCGCGAATGGCGCCGTGCCCATCCGTGCGCAACTCAAATCCTTCGCCACGCTTCTGTTTCTTGGCATCCACTAGATGCCCCAGGTTCAGCTGGCTCTTGCCACTGTGCTCGGTACTGAGCTTGACGTGCTCCTCGCCGCGGTTGTCCTCCATGCGCAGCTTGTTGTTCGCCGGGGTGCGCAGCACGTTGCGTTTGTAGTTGCGTAGGGTCACGTGGTCCGGGTGGTCGCTGTCGTGCAGGGCGTGGGCGATGTAGGGGCGGTCCGGGTCGCCCTGTTCGAAGGCGATGGCGACTTCGGTGCCGCAGATCAGCGGCAGGTGCAGGCCGTGGGTGTCGCCGGCGTAGGGGCGCGCCTGGCGTAGCCACATGCTTTCCCGGCCGAGCTTCCAGGGGTCGCGATCGAACAGGAAGTTGACCTTGTAGCGGCCTTCGAGGTCGATTTCGGCGTAGGGATCGTTGGCTTTGCCGCTGGTGACGCGGGCCGGCAGGGTGCCGGCGATGATCGGTTTGGGCGGGACCGGCGGGCGGAAGCAGACCATTTCCGCGTAGGGGATGGCCTCGAAATTTACTTCGATGCTGCGGTCGCGGGCCGCGCGGGTGTGCAGGCCGGTGATCACTGCGCCGGGGGTAAAGGCCTGGGGCGCGTCGGCGATTTTCAGCACCTGGCCCGGTGCCAGGGTGGCGCTGCTGCTGGCGCCGCTGAGGTGGGTCTGGCTGTTGAGGTAACGTTCGTGACGCAGGCGGGCGTAGAAAAAACCGCTTTCGCTTTGCAGATCTTCGTCCTGGTCGAGGCGATCGCCGAGCACGCGGTAGGGTTCGGCGTAGTGGTAGGCCTCGCCGTAGGTGGTGGTCGTGGTGCCGCGGGTCTGGTCGACCTCGCCATCGAGCCGGGCCCGCGCATCGCGGTGATGATAGGCGCGAAAGTTGATGGATTTTTCCACCACCTGGTGGCGGGTTTGCAGGTCCCACACGCCGTCCTCGCCGCTGGCAAAGCCGGACGGTGGACGAAATGGCAGCTGCACGCCGAACTGGTAGTGACGCTGGTCGTCGTGGAATTCGACGACGTCGATCTGCAGGCGGTCGTCGTGGCTGAAGCGGTACCAGATGCCGACCTCGGCCAGCAGGCGCTCGATGAACTTGAGGTCGCTTTCGCCGTATTGCATGACCTGCTCGCGACGGGGGTATTCGCGTACCAGCTGGAACAGGAAGTGCTGGCCAAGAAAATCGTGGCGGCTGCGCAGGATGTGCTCGACGATCTCCGGCACCGACTGTTGCTGGTACAGGCGGTACTGACGGCCGCGATCGAGCAGGGCCAGGCGCGGTTGCAGGGTGATTTCGTAGCGAGCTTCGTCGCGGGAGCTGGACAGGCGCTGGAAGGTGTTGACCACGCCATACAGGCTGCGCAACGGCTTGTACTCGGGCACTGGCAGGCCAGGGTAAGGCGGCTTTGGCGGCAACGGATACAGACTGAAACGGGCGTCCTTGTTGAGTATTTGTTCGGCGCTGAGGTCCTGTTCGGCGCAGGTGAATTCGATGCGGTAGCTGAAGGGCTGGCTGAGGTGTTCCTGGCCTTCGAAGGCCAGGACGTCGAAGACGGCGTTGAATCGGTGGATGGTGAATATGTGGCGGCTGTGGTTGAAGAAGATGCGCGGTTGGGTGCTCATGGTCAGGCCTCCTCGACGATGCCCGGCATCGCTTCCTGTGTGTCGATGAACTGCAGCGTGATGCCGTCATCGTCGCTGTAACCCAGGGTCACCCCCAGGGCTTGCCGATGGGTCGCCTGGCGCTGCAGCAGTTGCTGGCTGAGCACCGGCAGGATCTGCTGGTTGAGCAGGCTGTCGATGTTGCGCGCGCCGGTATCGGGCAGCAGGCAGGCGGCAACCAGGGCCTGGTTGAGAGCGCTGTCGATCTGGCAGGTCAGGCCGTAGTGGCGTTGCAGGCGCGTGGCGACGCGGGCGAGTTTTTGCGCGACGATGCGCTGCAGGGCGTCGACTTGCAGCGGGCGGTAGATCAGGGTCTGGAAGCGCGCGAGCAAGGCCGGCTGGAAGTGTTCGCGCAACAGTGGTCGCAGCAGCTCATGCAGGGTGCTGTCCGCTGCTTCAGGATGCTCTTGCAGGCAGGCTTGCAGTTCATCGCTGCCCAGGTTCGAGGTCATGAGAATGACGGTGTTGCGAAAATCGATTTCGCGCCCCTCGCCATCGCGCATGAAGCCGCGATCGAAGACCTGGTAGAACAGATTGAGTACGTCGCGGTGGGCCTTTTCCACTTCGTCGAGCAACACGACGCTGTGGGGGCGCCGGCGTACCGCTTCGGTGAGCACGCCACCCTGGCCGTAACCGACATAGCCCGGTGGCGAGCCTTTGAGCTGGCTGACGGTATGGGCTTCCTGATACTCGGAGAGGTTGAGGGTAATCAGCGACTGCCCGCCACCGAACAGGCAGTCGGCCAGCGCCAGGGCGGTTTCCGTCTTGCCGACGCCGCTGGTGCCGACCAGCAGGAACACGCCCAGCGGCGCTTGCTCCTCGGTCAGGCCGGTTTTGGCCGCACGCAGGCGCTGGGCCAGTGCGCCCAGGGCATGATCCTGGCCGACGACACGATCACTCAACTGCTGCTCCAGTGCCAACAGGCTGGCCTGCTCGTCCTTGAGCAGACTGCCCAGCGGCACGCCGGTCCAGTCGGCAATCACTTCAGCCACACTGCGCGGGTTGACGTCCAGCGAGAGCAACGGCTGGGCGCCCTGCACTTCGGCAAGCTGCTGTTGCAGTCGAGTACAAAGGGTAATCTGCAGGGGCTCAGCCTGACGTGCATCAAGCAATTGGCGGGTCAGGTCGAGTTCATCGCGGTATTGCCGCACCAGCGCACTGTGCTGGTCTTGCAGCTCGACAAGTTGTGCGTCGATCGAGGCAAGGCGCTCGTCGACGCTGCAGTCACCGAGTTGCGCATCCTCTGCCAGTGCTTGCCGTTCAAGCCCCAGGGCCGCCTGCCCGGCCTTGAGTCTGACCAGTGCCTGGGGTTCGCAGTCGAGGCCCATACGCACCCGTGCACTGGCGGTGTCGAGCAGGTCGACGGCTTTGTCAGGCAGCTGGCGACCGGTCAGGTAGCGCCGCGAAAGCGTGACCGCAGCCTGTACCGCCGCATCCTGAATGTGCACGCCATGATGACTGGCGTAACGCGCCTTCAAGCCACGCAGCATGAGACAGGCATCGAGGTCATCCGGCTCGTCGACCTTGACCTTCTGGAAGCGTCGTTCCAGGGCGGCATCGCGCTCGAAATACTGCTTGTATTCGCTCCAGGTGGTGGCGGCGATGGTGCGCAGCTCGCCACGGGCGAGTGCGGGCTTGAGCAGGTTCGCCGCGTCGGCACCGCCCGCCTGGTTACCGGCGCCGATCAGGGTATGGGCTTCATCGATGAACAACAGCACGGGATTCGCCGACTGCTGCACGGCATCGATGACGTTTTTCAGGCGTTGCTCGAACTCGCCCTTGACCCCGGCCCCTGCTTGCAGCAACCCCAGGTCGAGGGTACGCACGCTGACTGGTTTGAGGCTGTCCGGAACATTGCCCTCGGCAATGCGTAGCGCCAGTCCTTCGACCAGTGCGGTCTTGCCGACGCCCGGTTCGCCGACCAGCAACGGGTTGTTCTTGCGCCGGCGACTGAGGATGTCGATGACCTGGCGTATCTCATCGTCACGGCCGAACACCGGGTCAATCCGCCCTTCCCGGGCCTTGACGGTAATGTCCTGGGTGAACCTGTCCAGCACGGCCTGCAAGGCCGCCTGGTTAGCGGTCGCGGGTGCAGGCGTGGCCAGCAGATCAGAAGCAACTTGTGCCTGATCAATGCCAGCCGCTTGCTGCGCCTGGGGACGTTCTTCGGAATGTTGATCGAGCAGTGCAGACAGCTGTTGTAACTGGGTTTCGCTGATGCTGAACAACGGCCAGGCGGCTTCGCAAGCCAGCAGGTCGGGTGACTCCAGCAGCGCGCCAAGCAAGTGCGCCGAGCGCAGGTGATCCTGGCTGTCCAGCGATGCACGCAGCCAGGCATCGCTGATCAATTGCTGCAGCTTGCCGCACAGCTGCGGCTTGCCCTGGACGCTGCGCGGCAGTGTGTCCAGGTGTTCAAGCAGCCCGCGCCAGAGTGCATCCAGGTCCCATTCGTAGCGACGGGCAATGAGCGTCAGGTCGCCCTCGCCCTGTTCGAATAATTTGAGCAGCCAGTGCTCGATACTGATGTAGCCATGGGCGCGACTTTGGCACAGCGTCGCCGCCGCGCTCAGCGCCTGGGCACAGTAGGAATTGAGACGGCGAAGCAAGCGGGAGGCGTTCTGTACCATGGGTACGTCCTTGTCTTGAGTGGGAGGCTGGTAATTAAAAAGAGCCCGGCTCGACGGGGTTGGCTGAGCGCCCGCGGACGGACGCTCAACACGGGACACTGGACCCGCAGGCAAGCATGCCTACAGGTTCAATGGGTTAAGCGCTCTGGCGTTCGTCCCAGGCATCGGAGTGACTGAAGTTGCCCTCGATGAACTTCCAGGTGATCTTCTCGAAGCGCAGCTGGACGTCTTCCAGGTGATTGTGTTTTTCCTTGGCCGGGTCCTTGATGTCGTGCATTTTCGTCACGACGCTTACGACCTTTACGTTCTCGAGCAGAGCGGTGTAGTAGACGACCTCCTGGCCTGCGTCATTGATGCGATACCACTTGAACTCGGCGCTCTTGAAGGTCTGCCCCTGGGACGCGCCCTTGAGCAGGTAGACGCTGGCGGCATCGATTTCCTTGGTGAACATGAACGGAGTGTGAATCCGTGTGCCTGTCAGCTTGCCGGTGTTGTTGTCAGTGGGAATGGTCAAGCCATGATCCTGGGCCAGCACTTCGATACTGCCCTCACGCCCTTGAACATCCACCGAACCCTTGATGTCGGCGCCGCCGTCATTTTTCAGCCACAGGTAAACGGGAATTGCCATGTGAAGCTCCTTCTCTCTGAACATGAATGCCGCGTTATGCGACAGGGGGTTGCAAATCCGGCCCCGCAGCGGGGAACACGCAGGCTCCAGGCTCCGGTACCAGACGAATATCAACTCGGCGATTGGCGCTGCGTCCGGTCTCATTGTCATTGCTGGCGATGGGCTGGCTGGCACCGAAGCCCTGCACCGCAAAGCAACTGGCGGGGATACCGCCCATGTGCTGCATCCAGTCGTGCACGGCGGCCGCCCGGGCCCGAGACAACTGCAGGTTTTGCTCGGCGCTGCCGGTGGCATCGGTATGGCCGCTGATCACGATGAGCCAGCCAGGCTGGGCCTTGATGTCGACCAGAGCATTGATAAGGACCCTGGTCGAGCCGGGTTTGAGCTGGGCGCTGCCGGTACTGAATAGCGACAGGCTGTCCAGGCGCACCGGCTTTGGATTACCCACAAGTCTTGGGGCCAGCGACGGATGACGGTGAGCGGCAATCGTCGACTGCAGCCTGATGCGCAATCGCTCGCCCCGGTAAAGGCCCAGCCCCAGCGAAAGGGGCGCTCCGTGTCGGTAGTAGCTGTCCAGTCGCAGGGCATCCTCGCGCAGCACCGCGAGAGCCTGCTCGCGCAGGATGAATTCAGGCCGATCGGGTTGTCCTGACGCGGGGATGGCGTGGTAACGACGCAGGTCGTCACTGACCTGGCGGACCAGCAGGGTGTTCTGCCAGGCCGAGCTGGCCAGGGCCGTTGTCCCGGCAATGGCGAACATCCACAACGCGATGACGCTCGCGCGGCGCAATGGGACGCGTTGAGTCTGCGTGGGCAGCAGCGCCAATAAGGGATCGGGGAATGGCATTGACGTGCCCTGCCCTGGCTGCGCCTGCCTGACGTCATGCAGTGCAACCTTGTTGCGCAGCCATTGCTGCCACAGGTTACCCGCGACTGATTGCGCGAGCGCCGGTACGAAGGTGATGGCACAGACCCTCGGCAGGCTGTCGGGATCGCGCACATCGCGGGGGGCCAGGTGGGGCAGTACCGCGTTGTCCAGCCATGCCACGACACTGTTGAGCTTTACGCTGGTGTGCATGCGGGCAGCGCGCGTTGCGCTGTCTGAAGGCTGTCTTTGCCAGTCGTCCAGGCTGGCGCGGGTTCCGGCCTCGCGCACCCTGGGGCTGACTTCACCGGCCTCCCAACTGAACCAGGGGCCTTCTGCGGCCGAGACTTGCACATAGCTCGTCAACAATAGCGGCAACGCAACGCCGCCCTTTCGAATGAGGCCGACCTGATAGCGCAGTGCTCGCGCCTGTCCAGCCAGCACGGCGGTGTCGGCGTGTTCAGCCGGGTTGACGATGAACATGACGCTGAGCTGCCCACTCCATTCAGGACGCAGCGTCATCAGACTGGCGGTGACCGCAGGCAACTGCTCAAGCCCGGGCACCCGCAAATAGCAACCGTGACGGGTTGTGCGCAATGCCAGTTGTTCCACCGGCGTCGCGCCGAACAATCCCGTCAGGCCATCGCCACAAACCAGGACGACCGGTTGACGGTAGGCGGCCGGGGGCAGCGAGGTATTCTCGGCCAGGGTCAATGATGCGCGCATTGACGTTGCCCGGCGCCCAATCCGGTTCCAGGCTACACCCACGACGCACACAACGACCAGAACGGCCATGGCGCGCAGGCTCCAGGTCAACGGAAAGACAATCAGCAACACCAGTAAGAGCGCACCCGCCCATAACCAGAGACCGCGCATCAGTGTCGGCGTCATCGGTCCCACCTCAAGCCTCACCGGGCAAAACCGAGCTGAGGAGATTGGCCAACAGGTGGTCAAGCCCCCACCAGCAACCGACAAACAGCAGACCCACAAGCAGACCATGAGCCAGTGGCGAACGCGGCCATAGCGCAATGCGCAGTCCCTGTCCGAATGTCTTCTTCGTCGCCAGGGTCTGGCTGAGTGCCAAGGGGGCGACTTGCACTTGGAACGCGCTCAGCAACTGTTCGCGCTCAGGATCTTCGGCATCGTGGTAACGCCCCTGGAAGCCGAGCATCAGCACCCGATGGAACACCGTCAGCACCAGTGGATCAGGGGCGGGCTCGCGCAAGACTTCGCGCATGTCTTCATACAGGAACTCGCCCGCCTGGTGACGGCTGAAGAACTTCGCTTGCAAGGGTTCTTTCGTCCAGGCGTCGCGAGCCTGCTTATCGACACGCAGTACGGTTTCATCGAGCAAGGCGCACTGGGCATGGCTGATGTGATCGATGCTGCGCGGGCTCAGACCGGCATGCTCGAGCATCTGGCGAACATGTTCGACCTGCTTTACGCAAAGGTCCTTCAACGTCGGGCCATCGTGCGTCGATGCGCCCTTGCACAGTTCTACCACCAGCAGGTAGCTGTCCTGCAGCAACGCGTCGATATCCACCGCCATTGCGGTGGTTTTTCTTGAGGCATTCAGGTTCATGTGCGCAACACCGCAAACAGTTCAAGTTTCACCTCGGCCAGTGTGCTCGGGACGTAGAAGGCGCAGACCCCTGCAGCCAGCACCGCCTGCCCCTTGGCGTGGTCGAGATCCAGGGCGAAATACTGGTTCTCCAGTCGCAGCGGAATGGCTGCCGGTACATGGCTGAGCGACTGCAACGGCACTCCGTCGAGCGCGGCGTTGATCAAGTGATCGACATCGTCCGGCGTGCCGATCTTGCACAAGCGCGGGAACTGGCTCTGCACCTGTGCCGCCGGCAAGCGGCAACGCACCGACAGATAAAAATCAGCGCCTTCGCGCTCGCACAGACGTGGATCATTGAGGCTGACCTTCCAGCGGTTGGCGCCGTTCTCCTCCATCTCAAGGGCAATGACCCGCGAAGGCAGGCTGGCCTCAAGCAAGGTGGAGATCAGACGCAACAGTGGGGGAAAAACGCTTTCCAGTTGCTCATGTCGATAAGCCGGAATCTGCTCGATATCGTGTTCCAGGGAAAAGGTCAGCAGGCCGCCGGCCAACTTTGCCAGTTCCCGATATACCGGCTCGGGATGTCGTGCCGGGTGCGCCTTGATATCTGCCAGGATCGGCTGGTAGGTGTTCAAGGCATTGAGCAGCCAAAACAACGACACATCGGCCACGGCAAAATCGGCCATGCGCTGGTTACTTTCACGACGCATGCCCATCAGCCGTTGACGCTTGGCGGCCAACTGGATCAGCAAATTATCCAGCTGCGCCAGCAACCCCGGGTGTGCCGCGAAGTCGAGCAGCGGTGGCACATAAGCGCCATCCAGCCCCCATGCACCCTGCCCGTCCCGTATCAGGCGCACGATCGGACAGGTCAGGTAATCGGCGTTATCGTCGTGGGCAAAACGCAGGCTCAGCACGTGTTCCAGCACGCCGATCTGCTGCACCTCGCTTTCGTACACGTCCTGCACTTTGCGCCAGTCCTGGCGATAGCGCGTGGGTCGCTCGACCTTGCCGTCATCGAGCAGGCAGTTGTTGCCATTGGCCTGCTCCAGCGGCAAGGCCAATACCACCGTGGCATCCTGCACGTCACTGGAAAGCAGCTCGGTCAATTCCAGGGCCGAGGGCAGACGATCCACCTCATCAGTATCGATCAAGGTGCCATCGGGCATGCGCAGGCACAACCTTGTGGCCTTGAGCTTGCCCAGGCGCAGGGTCTCCTGGTCAAACGCCACTGCCCCTACACCCCAGGGATGCACCAGTGACAAATGAGCCAGGCGTTCGTTGGTCCAGGCTTCCCATCGCGCCTGTTGCTGGAACTGCTGGGGGCACAGGAGTGCCCCCGCAGACCATACGGGACGGTCGATTTTCAAGACCTGGATTCCCCGCGAGCGCCATCGGCCTTGCGCTTGGGCATCTGCGACACCAGCGAAAGATTGACGTCCATGCCTTCGACCTGGAAGTGCGGCACGGCATACAGCTTGACGCGGAAGAAGCCCGGGTTGTCCTCTATGTCTTCCACGGTCACCTTGGCATCACGCAGCGGATGCGAGGCCTGCAGGTCGTCGCCCGGGTCGGTCATTTCGGTGACCAGTCCGCCGATCCACTTGTTCAGCTCAAGTTCCAGCAAGCGCCGGTCCTTGGTGGTGCCGATGTTTTCGCGCTGGATCAGCTTGAGGTAATGGGCAATGCGCGATAGCAGGAAAATGTAGGGCAGGCGCGAATTGATCCGGCTGTTGGCGGTCGCATCGGCAGTGTCATAGAGGGCCGCTTTCTGAGTCGAGTTGGCCGAAAAGAAGCATGCGTAGTCGCGGTTCTTGTAATACGACAGCGGGATGAAACCGAGGTCGGCGAACTCGAATTCGCGGGTTTCAGGGATCATGACTTCCGAAGGAATCTTCACCTGGTTGCCGGTGCCCAGGTCGTACAGGTGGATAGGTAATTCAGTGACTGCACCGCCCGACTGCGGCCCGCGGATCTGCACGCACCAGCCATTGGCAATGAAACTCTTGACCATGTTGGCGGCAAAGGCGAACGAGGCGCTGGTCCACAGGTACTTGTCGTGGTCGGGGCCCTTGACGCTCTCGATGTAGTTGAAGCTGCGCACCGGGACGGTGTCTGGGCCATAGGGCAGGCGTCCGAGGACACGGGGCATGACCAGGCCGATGTAACGGGCGTCGTCACTGTCGCGGAACGCCTTCCATTTCAGGTATTCGGCGCGGTCAAAATAGTTGCCGATGTCCTTGATCGCGGCCACTTCTTCCATCGACTGCTTGCCGAAGAAGGCCGGGCCGACGGTGCCGATAAATGGCATGTGCGCAGCTGCGGCGACTTTGGAAATGTTGCGCAACAGGGCGATGTCCTGAGGACTGCGACCGAACTCGTAGTTGGAGATAGCCGCGGCAATCGGCTCGCCGCCCGGCGTGTCATACTCCTGGGTATAGGTATGCACGTAGAGGCCGCTTTGAGCTATTTCCGGTGCATCGTCGAAATCCTGGACCAGATGATCCTTGCTGATATCCAGCAATTCGATGCGCACGTTCTGGCGGAAATCGGTCTGGTCGATCAGCGATTTGACCCCGCGCCAGGTTGACTCGACGCGCTGGAAATCCGGGTGGTGCATTACGGCATCAAGTTGCCGACTGATTTGCGCATCCAGTGAGGCAATGTGATCATCGAGCAGGACTTTATCCAGGCGCTCAACCTTCTGTGAAGACTGTCCGAGCAGTTTGAGAAAAACACTGACTGCCGCAGTCACTCGCTCATCAGCAGACACTTCGGACAGCGCCTCGGTGTTCTGAAACACTTCGATACTACTTAGTGTGGAGACCGGACTGAGATTGATCTTTCCGAACAGCGCGCCATATACACCTTTACTTTCTTCGGACAACACTGTAGCGCCGCGCGATTGCACGTTAGAACTTTCGATGGACATGAAGGTAACTTCCCTTTAAACGAACCGAAGTGGATTAACGATTTTCTGGCGGCGCCAATGCGGCCAATTCAGCGCGCAGTTCGTCACTCAGCGCATCGTCCTTGAGAATGCGTTCCAGTTCATGACGAAAGGTGGCATTGTCCAGCAGGTTAGACTTGAGGTCGCGCAACAGGTTGCGCATGGCCAATAGTGCACGCAGATGCGGGATTTGCCGTGCTACCTGCTCCGGCTCGAAGTCCTTCATGCGCTGGAAATTCAGCTCGACCGAGGTGTCGCCGCCATCATCGACCAAGGTATTTTCCACGGTCACTTTCAAGAGAGGAGAAAACTCCGCCAATACGCTATCGAAGTTGTTTTTGTTGATCGAGACTTTTCTTCGGGCTGATAAGGGACGCTGCTCCTGGCCATTGCTGTAGTCCCCCATCACCATCAGCTTCAGTGGTAGTTCGACTTTTTTCTGCGCACCGCCGGTATGCAGGTCGAGCTTGATATTGACCCGCGCCTTCGGCACTTCGTTTTGAAAACTGCTTGAAGACATAACACCTCCCGATTATTTTGCGACGGCCACTGCCATCGCTAAAACCTGTAGCGACAGGAACTCGAAACTCTAGCCAACAGAGTAGAAAGTTCCTCCACTACAGCCTGTGAATTCCATGTCTAAATAAGTACAACAATATACGCACGGGAACTATGCCTGTTCTCCTACAACAACAATGAAGTATCTCACTCTCACATTCCACCCCTGTCCTTAACTTTGGGAAATTTCGTACTTATTTACGGAAACGCCCTACAAGAAACCCGTGGAAATGGACATTTTGTCGGGCGCCAGTCTTCGTTTTTCTGCTCCGACCGGACTGCAGCCTCCCCTCCAATCCACCCGGTCAAAACCCACTGCATCAATTATTTATACTCAAATACCAGCTTAATAATATTTTACCGACATCAGGCTGATCCCTAGTCTTGAGCCCAGGAAATGGCAGGTCGACACCGACCGTTAACCAACTTCGAAGGGCAAGCAGATGACCATTGAAAAAACAATAATAGATACCTTGATTGTCGGCGCCGGCCAGGCCGGCGTAGCCATGAGTGAACACCTGAGCAAGCTCGGCGTGCCGCATCTGGTGCTGGAGCGCAATCGTATTGCCGAGCGCTGGCGCACCGGCCGCTGGGATTCGCTGGTGGCTAATGGTCCGGCCTGGCACGACCGTTTTCCCGGCCTGGAATTCGACGACGTCAGCCCCGATGGTTTTGCCCCCAAGGAGCGCGTGGCCGATTACTTCGAAGCCTATGCCCGCAAGTTCAAGGCGCCGATCCGCACCGGCGTGGAAGTGAAGAAGGTCGAGCGCAACGTCGGTCGCCCAGGCTTCACCGTCGAGACCTCCCAGGGCGTGATCGAGGCCAGCCGCGTGGTGGCTGCCACGGGTCCGTTCCAGCGTCCGGTGATCCCGCCGATCGCCCCCAAGGATGCACAGTTGCTGCAGATCCATTCCGCCGACTACCGCAATCCCGGGCAATTGCCCGAGGGTGCCGTGCTGGTGGTGGGCGCAGGTTCCTCGGGCGTGCAGATCGCCGATGAATTGCAGCGCTCCGGCAAGCAGGTCTACCTGTCGGTGGGCGCCCACGATCGTCCGCCCCGCGCCTATCGCAACCGTGATTTCTGCTGGTGGCTGGGGGTGCTGGGCGAGTGGGACCAGGCCGCGATGAAACCCGGCCGCGAACACGTGACCATCGCCGTCAGTGGCGCCCAGGGTGGCCGCACCGTGGACTTCCGTGGCCTGGCCCATGCCGGCATGGTGCTGGTGGGCCTGACCCAGTCGTTCAACGGCAGCGTGGCGACCTTCCAGGCGAACCTGGCGGAGAACCTGGCCCGGGGCGATGAAAACTACCTGGCCCTGCTCGACGCCGCCGATGCCTACATCGAACGCAATGGCCTGGATCTGCCGGAAGAACCCGAAGCGCGCCATACCTTCCCGGAGCCGGACTGCGTCACCCATCCGATCCTTGAGCTCGACCTGGCCAAGGCCGGTGTGACGTCGATCATCTGGGCTACCGGTTTTGCCGTGGACTACAGCTGGCTGAAGGTTGACGCGTTCGACGACAACGGCAAGCCCCGGCATCAGCGCGGGGTGTCCAGCGAGGCTGGCGTGTATTTCCTCGGCCTGCCGTGGCAGTCCCGCCGTGGTTCGTCGTTCATCTGGGGCGTGTGGCACGACGCCAAGTACGTGGCCGATCACATTGCCATCCAGCGGACCTACCTTGAGTACCGCGACGCCGCCCAACGCGAGGCCGATAGCAACCCGGCCGATCACAAGACCACTGTCAGCGCTTGATAACCGCTCGGCGCGTGAACCGCGCCGCCCCCCATATTCCAGGAGTTTCAAATGACTACGCCTACCCACACTCGCATCCGCATGTTCAACACCAAGGAAACCTACCCGAACCAGAGCCTGGACAACGACCTGTGCCAGGCCGTCCGCGCCGGCAACACCGTGTATGTGCGCGGCCAGGTCGGCACCGATTTCGAGGGCAACCTGGTCGGCCTGGGCGATCCGCGGGCGCAGACCGAGCAGGCCATGCGCAACGTCAAGCAACTGTTGGAAGAAGCCGGCAGCGACCTGAGCCACATCGTCAAGACCACCACCTACCTGATCGACCCGCGTTACCGCGAACCGGTGTACCAGGAAGTAGGCAAGTGGCTCAAAGGCGTGTTCCCGATTTCCACCGGGCTGGTGGTGACGGCATTGGGTCAGCCGCAGTGGCTGATGGAGATTGATGTGATTGCGGTAATTCCCGAATAAGGAGCAGGCCCATGACCTTTTCCATTGCCGGCCGCTGCCCCGACACCGGTCAGTTCGGCATCGCCATCAGCTCCTCGAGCATTGCCGTGGGCGCCCGCTGCCCCTGGTTATTGCCCGGTGTGGGTGCCGTCTCGACGCAAAACATCACCCTGCCCTCCCTGGGCCCGGAAACCTTGGCCCTGATGGAGCAAGGCCTTACACCTGCCGAGGCCCTGGACAAGGTGCTGACCCGCAATGGCTACAGCCAGTACCGGCAGATCACCGCCATCGACCACCTCGGTCGCACCGCGCATTTCAGCGGTGCGCAAACCCTGGGCAACCATAACGCGGTGTCCGGCGAGCAATGCGTGGCGGCCGGCAACATGCTCGCAAGCCCTGTGGTGATCGAGGCCATGGTCCGCGCCTTCGAACAGGCCGAAGGCCAACTGGCCGACCGTTTGCTGGCGGCGATGCAAGGTGGCGTGGCGGCCGGTGGCGAAGCCGGGCCGGTGCATTCGGCCGCAGTAATGGTGGTCGGCGAGTTGACCTGGCCGATCGTCAACCTGCGGGTCGACTGGGCCGATGAGGACCCGATTGGCCAGCTGCAAAAACTTTGGCAGGCCTACCGTCCGCAGGTCCAGGACTACATCGACCGCGCCCTGGCGCCCGACCGGTCCCCTGGCTACGGCGTCGCCGGAGACGATCGATGAGCGCCAGCCGCGATTTGCTCGCAACGCTGGTGGCGTTCGACACCACCAGCCGCGAATCCAACCTGCAACTGATCGAGTGTGTCCGCGACTACCTCGCAGGCTTCGATGTGCCGTGCCAGCTGGTCTACAACCCGGAGCGCAGCAAAGCCAACCTGTTCGCCACGATCGGCCCGGCGGACCGGCCGGGCATTGTGCTCTCGGGGCACACCGACGTGGTGCCTGTCGACGGTCAGGCGTGGACCGTCGTGCCGTTCCAGCTCACCGAGCGCGAAGGGAAGCTGTACGGTCGCGGCACGGCGGACATGAAGGGCTACATCGCCTGCGTGCTCGCCCTGGTGCCCGCGCTGGTGCAGGCGTCGTTGCGCCTGCCGGTGCATATCGCCCTGTCTTACGATGAGGAAGTCGGCTGCCTGGGCGTGCGCTCGCTGCTCAAGGCCCTTGAGCAACGACCGGTCAAACCGCTGCTGTGCATCATTGGCGAACCCACCGAACTCAAACCGGTGCTGGGCCACAAGGGCAAGCTGGCGATGCGCTGTGACATCCAGGGGCACGCCTGCCATTCGGCCTATGCTCCGCTCGGGGTCAATGCCATCGAATACGCGGCCGAGCTGATCGCTGAACTGGGGCGCATCGGCCAACGGCTCAAGGCACCGGAGCAGCATGACGCGCGTTTCGATCCGCCGTTCTCCACCGTGCAGACCGGGGTGATTGGCGGCGGCAAGGCTTTGAATATCGTCCCGGCCGACTGCCGCTTCGACTTCGAGGTTCGCGCCCTGCCCTCCCACGACCCGCTACGGGTTGCACAGGAACTGCAGGCCTATGCCGAACAGCATCTGTTGCCACGCATGCGCGCCGTGAGTGAGCACAGCGACATTCGTTTCAGTGAATTGTCGGCGTACCCCGGCCTGGCCACCGATGCCCGCAGCGAAGCGGCGGAGTTGATCGCTGCGTTTTCCGGCTCCCGGGACTTCGGCACGGTGGCGTTCGGTACCGAGGGCGGCCTGTTCGATGCAGCGGGAATTCCAACGGTGGTATGCGGCCCGGGCAGCATGGAGCAAGGCCATAAACCCGATGAGTTCGTCAGCCTGGAACAACTGCACGGTTGCGACGCCATGCTGCAACGGATGCTGCTGGCCATCAGCAACTGATCCCTGGCCCGACTCAGGTATAGAGTCGGGCCAGTTCTTCCTGGCAGTAATCGACGAACAGCTGCACCGGCTTGGTCAGCTGTGCCCTGCGCAACCACGCCGCGGACAACCCGGAGCCGGTGACGTTTTCGGCCAGCGGCACGCACACGACTTTTTGCCCGTCATAGGTGTATTCGGAGAACGGTTTGGTCACCAGGATCGAAAAGCCGAAACCCCGCCCGACCATCCCGCGCACCATCTCGATCGAAGGCGAGCTGAACACGATGTTCGGCGTCAACCCGCGCTCTTCGAAAATGCTCACGAAGTAGGTCCGGCTGGGCACCACGTCGAGCAAAATCATCGGCTCCAGCACCAGGTCATGCAGCGAGACTTTCGCCTGCTGGGCGAAGCGATGGTCGGCGGGCAGCAAGGCGTAGGGTTGCTGGGCCGGCATCAGCGCCACGGTCTCGATGGTGCTGTCCAGGTCATGTTCGTAAACCATGGCCATGTCGATGCTGCCGGCGGTCAGCGCCTGCACCAGCTCCTGCTGCTCGCCATCGCGAATGCGGATTTCCACCCCGGGCCAGCGCAGCTTGAACCCGGCGATCAGGCGTGGCAGGTACAGCGGTGCCACGGTTTCAAAACAGCCGATGTCGATCTGTCCCGCCACCACGTCATTGTCCGCCAGGGCATTCTGCTCGAACTCATGGGCGACCCGCAGCAGCTCCTGGGCCTTGCGGTAGAACCGCGAACCGCTCGGCGTCAGCGACACCCCCTGGGCGTGATGGCGGATGAACAGTTGCACGCCAAAACTCTCTTCCAGGTGCTTGATTGCCGTCGACACCGAGGGCTGCGCGATGTAGAGCTTGCGCGAGGCCTCCGCCACGCTGCCGCAGTCGGCCGTGGTGACGAAATACCTGAGCTGGCGCAGGTTGTAGGCGGCCATGGGAACCTCCGGGAAACAGAACATCAGGGTCAAGGGATCGGCAGCGCACACAAGGGTTTGGTGCAGGCCTGCGGTCAAGGCTGAACATACCGGAGGCGACCGCCGGCGCGGCATATATTTTTTAAGGTTTGAAGCAACAAACTTACTAATTTATCTATCCCGATCCATTGCACATGATCGCTCCAACAAGAAAAGCGTCGTTCGCGCGACGCTCACCGAAGTACGTCCACGTACTCACTTTGCCTTGGAGTTCGTCATGGTAACCACTGCAACAACGAGCGCCCCGCTCATCGAGAAACACACGATCGGCTACGTGCCGCCGCAAGATCGTCATGGCAAGACCCGCGACCTGTTCACCCTGTGGTTCGGTGGCAACATCGCGCCCTTGCCCATCGTCACCGGCGCCCTCGGCGTGCAGATGTTTCACCTGAACCTGGTCTGGGGCATCGTCGCCATCCTCGTTGGCCACCTGGTCGGCGGCGTGCTGATGGCGCTGCACTCGGCCCAGGGCCCGCAGATGGGCATCCCCCAGATGATCCAGAGCCGAGCCCAGTTCGGCTCCCTCGGCGCACTGCTGGTGGTGCTGATCGCCGGCGTGATGTACATCGGTTTCTTCGCCTCCAACATCGTGCTGGCGGGCAAATCACTGCACGGCGTGGTCGACAGCGTGCCGGTGCCCGTGGGCATCGTCATCGGTGCCCTGGGTTCGGGCATCATCGGCATCATCGGCTATCGCTTCATCCACGTGCTCAACCGTATTGGCACCTGGGTGCTGGGCATCGGCATCGTGCTGGGTTTCGCCTACATCCTGACCCACGTGCAGACCGGCGACTTCCTCACCCGCGGCAGCTTCAACATCTCCGGCTGGCTGGCGACAGTGTCCCTGGCCGCGCTCTGGCAAATCGCCTTCGCGCCCTACGTGTCCGACTATTCGCGCTACCTGCCGGCCGACGTGCCCGTGGCGGCGACCTTCTGGACCACCTACCTGGGCACCGTGCTCGGTTCCAGCCTGTCGTTCATCTTCGGCGCCGTCGCCGTACTGGCCACGCCTGTCGGCATGGACACCATGGAAGCGGTCAAGCTCGCCACCGGTTCCATTGGCCCGCTGATGCTGGTGCTGTTCCTGCTCAGCGTCATCAGCCACAACGCCCTCAACCTCTACGGCGCCGTGTTGTCGCTGATCACCCTGGTGCAGACCTTCGCCTACCGCTGGATCCCCACCGCCAAGAGCCGCGCCGTGCTCTCGGTGATCGTGCTCGGTGCCTGCTGCTTTGCCGCCGTCGGTGCCTCCGCTGACTTCATCGGCCACTTCGTCGACATGGTGCTGGTCCTGCTGGTGGTCCTGGTGCCGTGGACGGCGATCAACCTGATCGACTTCTACGCCATCCACAAGGGCAAGTACGACATCGACTCGATTTTCCACGTCGATGGCGGCATCTACGGGCGCTACAACCCGCAGGCGCTGCTGGCCTACGCGATCGGCATCGTGGTGCAGATTCCGTTCATGAACACGCCGCTGTACGTCGGACCGATTTCCGAGCACATCAATGGCGCGGACCTGTCCTGGTTGGTGGGCCTGGTGATCACGTCACCGTTGTACTGGTGGCTGGCCAACCGCGACAGTGCCTACAAGCGTCGGTTGTCGGGTGGGAAACTCGCCGCCAGCCTGTAGTCACGATCCTGGACGTTTGCTCGCGACAAGGCCCTGACGTCGAACGTCAGGCCTTTCGCGAGCGAACCCCCCGCCTGAACCGAACCGCGCTTGATACCCCCCCGTTACCCGCCTGTAACGCCAAGACACTTAGCCAGTGCATCGCCTGAACCTAGAGTGAAGCTCTCGATGGATGGCCCCGGTTGACTGCCTGCCAGCCATCGATTGCCCAACACACCACCAAGGAAGAGGGACACCATGAGCCAATCAAACGCTGTCAGCCAACAACGCCAGCAGCTGCACGATGAGGTGCAAGAAGCCGTCAAGTCGATCATGGGTGCAACGCAACTGAAGTCGGCGGATTACGGCAGGGTATTGAGGTCCGCCCTGGCGGCGGCGCAGAAAACCGTCACCATCGAAATCGCCCCCGGCGACCTGACCCTGCTCAAGAAGTCTGGCTACAAGCTGTGCTTTGCCAAGAAAGTCGGCACCGCCGACTACAACGTGGTCTGGCAGTCCTATGTCGCTTACCTGAGCAATAACGAATTCAGCTGGACGCCGTTGTACCAGATGTTCGCTTCCAACGTGTTCAAGGAAAACATCCAGGTCAAAGTCTCGACCAACATCGTCAATATCGGTCTTGGGCAAACCTCGACACTCGATGAACACGGCCTGCTGAGCCCGGCGATCACGGGCGGCCCGGACGTTTCCATGACCTTTGTGAACGAGTACGCGCCGATCCATCCGGGGATCAACCAGCTGTCCACCGGCATCGACGGCAATCAGGTCAGCACGCCGATCTATGTGGCGGTGGATCAGGTAGTCACCGGTAAAACCGTACTGACCCCCGTCGAAACCATCCTCGTATGGTTCGAACAGAATGTGCAGACCAGTACCATGTTCAGTACCTCACGCTCCAAGGCGATCGAAATCGACCTGACGTTCGAAAACACCGCCGGTCGCCTTTATGAAGGCGGTCAATGGAAAACCGTGTAACCGGTGCGCGCCGGGGCAACCCCCAGGGTTGCCCCTTTCATTCGTCAATGGCGCCTTTGGCAAAGTAGCCCGTCAGGGACAGGCAGATCGATTGCGCCAGGTCCTCCTGGGTGGCGATGCCATAAGGCTGGGTGCGATCGAACTGCGCCGACCAGCGAATCCGCCCCTGCGCGACATCCACCAGGCGCAACGACGCCCGCACCCGCGCAGGCTCGACCCGCACGCTGCCCTCCAGGCAATAGCTGTAGCGCCCGACGCGTCCGCCATCGGCTGTCTTGACGCTGCTGCGCGGCACCTTCATCAACACATGATTAGCCCCGGTCTGCGCCTGCTCGAACGACTCGAACAAGCGACAACTCAGCTCCTCGCACAAGCCCCGGGCGAAGTCATCGCCGTCACGGGTAATGCAGGTGAACGGCTGGATCTGCAAAACCGGATGGCGGGTGGCGATGGCCTTGGGCTGCAATCGCTGATAAGCAAGGCGATAACAGCCGGCCGGTATGCTCAGGCGCACCGGGTCGTGCTGACCGTTGCTGGCGTAGTGCGCCGCAAGCTTGCGCCGTAGCCGCCCCACCTGCACCCGCACCACAGGGTCATCGCCGGTGCAGTACACCGCCGGATCACGCCGGAACACCGCGATGCCGATGGCGTGTTCGGTGAGGGGGGTATTGGAGGGTTGCAAGTCGTGCTCGGCCAGAAAGCGCAACAGACTGCCCATGCGCCGGGACTTGGCGAACAAGGGACTTGCCAGCAGCAACGCCAGTACTCGCTCCATCTCTTCAGGATCGAGCGGCACGGGAACCCGCGCCGCGCTCGAATCCACCATGCGCTTGAACACCATCGCCTGCCTCCGTGCAGATTGCCGACAGGAATAGAGGTGGAACTCCGTGGTTGCGCACGCAACGTGAGCCCAGGGCAGGCTCGGGTGCTGCAACGACGAAGCTTAGCAGCCGTGATGGAACGGGCAGGCAAAAGCGCTGATAGCCAGCTGACATCCGACGAACGTTAGATTCTGATCTGCAAAACCTGCAGGACATTTCCCTTTATGGTGAGACCGCTAACCACCGACGCACTGCGAAGTGGCGGTAGTCCCGCCAGGCTCAGTCCTCCTGATCGACAAGTCGAGGGGGGGTTGAGGTGCCTGTTTCGTCTACCGCAAATTAAATGAACCCTGTGCACAACTGCCCACCTAACTGAAAGACTATCAGGAGGTGACTACATGCAGATCGAAACGACGTGGATTGTATTGGCAGCCGTTCTTCTGTTGATCGAGTTGTGGGCCATCAACCGGGTGCGCAAAAGCGCAGGCAAAGCGAGCAGCAAAGGCGTGTGGATGGTGGTGATCGTGTTTGTGCCGCTGATCGGATTGATCCTGTGGGCGCTGGCAGGGCCCAAGCACATCACCCACCACCCGGATCCAGCACAGGCCAGACAATAAGGCCGGGGCTACGCGTTAACGCTGCATAAACGAGCCAAATGCATGGAACCACAGGCCACATCGGGGTTTCGAAACTCTATCAGCGCTGATCCTGGTTCAAACAAGGCGCCATTGGAGAGGAAATCCCGATGAACAGTAGACTGCTGCTTTTGCTCGCTGGCCTCTGCCCTGCCCTGGCATTCGCCGAAGGTTGCGACGTGCTGACCCGATCCCAAAGCGCTTCCGTCCCCGTGGTCGAAAGTCATAGTTGTTATGAATACGAAGGCATGCCAGTCAATTCCATCGACTGGTCATGCAGCAACGAAAGCAAGGACATGCTGACCAGCACCAAGAAGAAAGTCGAACATTGTGCAGATCATTATCAAGCCACCTGCACCGCCACGCTGACCCAGGAATCCCTGGCCAATCCTCATTCCACCAGCAAGGACAAGAACAGTCAGTCGGTCAACATCCCCGACAATGCCCAGGTCACGACGTATTACTACGGCGCCGAGCACATCGCTCAGGCCAGGATTGATTGTGAGTCTGGCGGTGGGCACTGGAAGGCCAAATAAAAAAACCGATGCCTGTGCGGGCATCGGTTTTTTTCAAGCACCACGGTTGTTGCGCCGACGTAACGCCGGATCACGCCACGCTGTTATCAGAAGTTCGCCGGCGTGTTCGCGCTGATGATTTCCGCCTCATCCTGGCCGATATTGCGAAACTTGTGCGGTAAGGTCGTCGGAAAGTAATAGCCGTCCCCGGCATTGAGCACGCTGATCTGCCCATCCACCGTCAGCTCGACGGTGCCACGGGTGACCAGACCGCACTCCTCGCCTTCCGAATGCACGATCGGCTCTTCTCCGGAGCCGGCACCTGGCGCGTACTGTTCGCGCAACAGACGCATCTGCCGGCTTGGCACGGAGGCGCCGATCAGCAACAGGCGCAGGCCGTGGCGGCCGAGGTCGGGCTGCTCGTTGGCGCGGAAGACGTATTGATGCTCACGCGGCGGCTGGTCGAAGGTGAAGAAGTCGGCCAGGGACATGGGGATGCCTTCGAGCAGCTTTTTCAGCGAGCTGACGGAAGGACTGACGCGATTCTGTTCGATCAGGGAAATGGTGGCATTGGTGACGCCGCTACGCCGGGCCAGCTCGCGCTGGGACAGCTTGTAGCTTTCGCGTACTAATTTGAGTCGTGAGCCCGTGTCCATGACAGCCTTATGTGCTTGGTACGCAAGGGTAATGGGGGTGGAGAGCAGGCGTGGATCGCGCCGTTTTCCGGTCCCGGAAACGTGAAAGGCGGCTATTAAATCACGTTTGTGGGTGTTGCTCAGCAGGTTCGATAAACGGTGGAAAAAAACAGCCGTCTGCCATGACGCCGTACCCCCTGTGGGAGCGGGCTTGCTCGCGAAAGCGGTGAGTCAGGTAACATCATCGGTGACTGATACGCCGCTTTCGCGAGCAAGCCCGCTCCCACGGGGGACAGGGGTTTTTCTGAATACAAAAGGCCGGCAGCACCTGATCGGGATGGCTGCCGGTGAGGTAAATCTTAGATCCCGAAACGATCACGCAGCGAGTAGTACACCGCGCCCAAGGCAGTCAACGGCGCCGAGAAGGTGCGCCCGCCGATCATCGGCATGTGCGGCAGCGAGGCGAAGGCGTCGAAGCGCTCGGCATCGCCGCGGATCATTTCCGAGATCAGCTTGCCCGCCAGGTGCGAGCAGGTGACGCCGTGGCCGCTGTAGCCTTGCATGTAGTAGGCGTTCTTCTCGATACGGCCGAACTGCGGCATGCGCGACATGGTCAGCAGGAAGTTGCCGGTCCAGCGGTAGTCGATCTTCACGTCCTTCAACTGCGGGAAGGTCTTGAGGATTTTCGGGCGGATCAGTTGTTCGATGTCGTCCGGCTCGCGCGCGCCGTAGACCACGCCGCCACCGTAGAGCAGGCGGTTGTCGGCGGTCAGGCGGTAGTAGTCGAGCAGGTAGTTGCAGTCTTCGACGCAGTAGTTGTTCTTGATCAGGCTGCGCGCCTGCTTCTCCGACAACGGCTCGGTGACGACGATCTGCGAACCGCAGGGCATGCTCTTGCTGGTCACGCGGTTGTCCAGGCCCTGCGGCAGGTAGGCGTTACCGGCGATCAGCAGGTATTTGGCCTTGACCACGCCTTTGGCGGTGCGCACGGTGATCGGTTCGCCGTAGGTGATTTCCACCGCCGCCGATTGCTCGTAGATCTTGCCGCCCAGGCCGATGATCGCCGAAGCCTCGCCCAATGCCAGGTTCAGCGGGTGAATGTGCCCGCCTTGCATGTCCAGCAGGCCGCCAACGTAAGCCTCGGAACCGACTTCGCGCCTGATGTCATCCTTGCCGAGCATCGTCAGGTTCTTGTTGCCGTAGCGCTCCCAGCTCTTCTTCTGTTCGGCCAGGCCCTTGAGCTGCTTCTTGTTCATCGCGGCGAAGATGCCGCCCGGACGGTAGTCGCACTGGATATCGTAGTGCTGTATGCGCTGACGAATGATGTCGGCGCCTTCGAAGATCATGCTGCCAAGGACTTCGGCGGTCTTGTCGCCATAACGCTCTTCGATGACGTCGACGTCACGGCTGTAGGAATTGACCAGTTGGCCACCGTTGCGACCGCTGGCGCCGAAGCCGACTTTGGCCGCTTCGAGCACAGTGACGCTGTAGCCCGCTTCGGCGAGGAACAGTGCAGAGGACAGGCCGGTGTAGCCGGCGCCGATCACGCAGACGTCGCAATCCACCGCGCCTTCCAGCACCGGGAAATCGCCGGTGAAGTTGCGGGTGGCCGCGTAGTAGCTGTTTACATGTGCTTGTTTCATAGACTTCTCCGATGGCCGCCGCACAACGCCGGCGACCGCCGCTTTATTGTTATTAGAGCTTGATCCAGGTCGCTTTGAGCTCGGTGTACTTGTCGAACGCGTGCAGCGATTTGTCCCGGCCATTGCCCGACTGCTTGAAGCCGCCAAACGGCGCGGTCATGTCGCCGCCGTCATACTGGTTAACCCAGATACTGCCGGCACGCAAGCCACGGGCGAAGGTGTGGGCCTTGCTCAGGTTGCTGGTCCACACGCCGGCGGCCAGGCCGTAGATGCTGTCGTTGGCAATCGCCAAGGCTTCTTCAGTGCTGTCAAAGGTGATCACCGACAGCACCGGGCCGAAGATTTCTTCCTGGGCGATGGTCATGGCGTTGGTTACGCCGTCGAAAATCGCCGGCTCCACATACAGGCCGCCGGTGTCCTCGAGAGTGCGGCTGCCGCCGGCGATCAACCGGGCGCCCTGCTCCTTGCCGATGTTGATATAGCGCAGCACGTTGTCCAGTTGACGCTGATCCACGACCGCGCCGACGGTGGTCGCCGGATCGAGCGCGTGCCCCGGCTTCCAGCCTTGCAGGGCCTCGACCAGCAGCGGGATGAACTGGTCGCGGATCGAACGTTCCACCAGCAAACGCGAGCCGGCGGTGCAGACTTCGCCCTGGTTGAAGGCAATGGCGCCGGCGGCGGCCTGTGCGGCGGCGCGCAAGTCCGGGGCATCAGCGAACACCACGTTGGCGCTCTTGCCACCGGCTTCAGCCCAGACGCGTTTCATGTTGCTTTGCCCGGCGTAGATCATCAGTTGCTTGGCAATCGCCGTGGAACCGGTGAAGGCCAGCACGTCGACGTCCATGTGCAGCGCCAGCGCCTTGCCCACGGTGTGGCCGAAGCCCGGCAGTACGTTGAAGACGCCTTTGGGTATGCCCGCATCCAGCGCCAGTTGCGCGATACGAATAGCCGTCAGTGGCGACTTTTCCGAAGGCTTGAGGATGAACGAGTTGCCCATCGCCAGGGCCGGGGCGAATTTCCAGCTGGCCATGATCAGCGGGAAGTTCCACGGCACGATGGCCGCGACCACGCCGGCCGCTTCGCGGGTCACCAGACCCAGTTGATCGTGGGGCGTGGCGGCGACTTCATCGTAGATCTTGTCGATGGCTTCGGCGGTCCAGCGGATCGCGTTGGCGGTCGCCGGGATGTCGATGGCCAGGGAATCGCCGATCGGCTTGCCCATGTCGAGGGTTTCGAGCAGCGCCAGTTCTTCCTGGTTGGCCAGGATCAGGTCGGCGAAGCGGATCAGGATGCGCTTGCGCTCGGCCGGGGCCAGCCCGGACCAGACGCCGGATTCGAAGGCGCGTCGCGCCACCGCGACTGCTGCATTGGCATCGGCTTCGTCGGTGCTGGCGACGTTCGCCAGGAAACGACCGTCCACCGGGCTGATGCATTCGAACGTCGCACCGCTGGCGGCTGCGCAGTATTGGCCGTCAATGAATGCGCGACCTTCGAGGGTGAGGGACTGGAAGCGTTGCTCCCAGTCGCTGCGAGTAATTGTCATGGTTGTGACTCGACGCAGGAAATTGAGTGATCGTCGGACCGACGCCCGCCAATTCAAATTTGCAATACGATCCCTGTGGGAGCGGGCTTGCTCGCGAAAGCGCCGGCACATCCAATATTGATGTCACCTGACACTCCGCTTTCGCGAGCAAGCCCGCTCCCACATTTGATTGTGTTGAACCGACTAATCAGACGGTATGCAAGTACCAGTTGTATTCAAGGTCGGAGATGGAGTTCTCGAACTCGGCCAGCTCGCTTTCCTTGCACGCCACGAACACGTCGATGTACATCGGGTCGATGTAGCGCGCCATGACTTCGCTGTCGTCCAGCTCGCGCAGGGCATCGCGCAGGTTGTTCGGCAGGCTCTGCTCGTTCTGCTCGTAGCTGTTGCCTTCCACCGGGGCGCCCGGCTCGACCTGGTTGGTCAGGCCGTGGTGCACACCGGCCAATACCGAGGCCATCAACAGGTACGGGTTGGCATCGGCACCGGCCACGCGGTGTTCGATGCGCACGGCATCCGGTGAACCGGTTGGCACGCGGACCGCCACGGTACGGTTGTCGATGCCCCAGCTCGGCGAGTTCGGCACGTAGAACTGCGCACCGAAACGACGGTAGGAGTTGACGTTCGGGCAGAGGAACGCCATCTGCGCCGGCAGGGTCTCGAGCACACCGCCGATCGCGTGTCGCAGCGCGGCGTTCTGCTCGGGATCCTCGCTGGCAAAGATGTTGTTGCCTTCTTTGTCGAGAATCGAAATGTGCACGTGCAGACCGTTACCCGCCTGGCCCGGATACGGCTTGGCCATGAAGGTGGTGTCCATCTCGTGGTCGTAGGCGATGTTCTTCACCAGGCGCTTGAGCAGGACGGCGTAGTCGCAGGCCTTTATAGGGTCGGCCACGTGATGCAGGTTGACTTCGAATTGCGCCGGGGCGCTTTCCTTGACGATGGCGTCAGCCGGGATGCCCTGCTCTTTCGCGCCTTCGAGGATGTCCTGCAGGCAGTCGACGTACTCGTCGAGGTCGTCGATCAGGTACACCTGGGTCGACATCGGACGCTTGCCGGACACCGGCGAACGCGGCGACTGCGGACGACCGTTCACGTTGTCCTGGTCGATCAAGTAGAACTCCAGTTCGAACGCGGCGCAGATGGTCAGGCCCATGTCGTCGAACTTGCGCACCACATTGGCCAGCACTTCCCGCGGGTCGGCGAAGAACGGCTGGCCTTCGAGTTCGTGCATGGTCATCAGCAATTGCGCGGTTGGGCGCTTCTGCCAGGGCTCGATGCTCAGGGTGCCGGGGATCGGGTAGCAGATCCGGTCGGAGTCGCCGATGTCCAGACCCAGGCCGGTGCTTTCCACCGTGGAGCCATTGATGTCGAGGGCAAACAGGGACGCCGGCAGGTTGATGCCTTTCTCGTAAACCTTATGAAGACTGGTGCGTTCGATGCGCTTACCGCGCACCACACCGTTCATATCCGCAATCAGAAGGTCGACGTACAAAACCTCAGGATATTTCTTAAGGAATGCGTTTGCTTCGTTGAGTTGAACGGTACGCAGAGGGACCGACATGATGCACCTATTTTTTACTGTTAATTATTATGTTCACCGCCCTTTCACGTAGCCAGTCAATCCGAAAGGCAAAGTGAAGTCAATAGCGAACACTTGGCCTTTCAACGTTTATTTTCGGGCCTCTCAGAGGCACGAGAGTGCCAGATCATCCCGGGAACACGCATAAATCCTCAGCTTCAGACGTGTGGCGTTTAGAATTTTTTACATGAGAGTTGTTAATTAAAATCAACAAGGCTAAGCTCCGGAAAAGCTCGTTCAAGTGTGAAACTTCGAGGTGATAAAAATGGCATTCAAGCCATTGATCGGCGTTACTGCATGCGTCAAACAGATTGGCCTGCACCCCTACCATGTCAGCGGCGACAAGTATTTGCGTGCTGTCAGCGTTGCGGCATTGGGGCTACCTGTTGTCATTCCTTCCCTGGGCGAACTGACCGAAATCGAGGACCTGCTGCCGCAGCTCGATGGTCTGTTGCTGACCGGCTCGCCATCGAATGTGGAGCCCTTCCACTATCAAGGCCCCGACAGCGCTCCCGGCACGGAACACGATCCCCAGCGGGATCGCACCACCCTTCCCCTGATTCGCGCGGCCATCGCCGCGGGCGTTCCGGTGCTCGGCATCTGCCGCGGCTTCCAGGAGATGAACGTGGCGTTCGGTGGCAGCCTGCATCAGAAGGTCCATGAACTCCCCGGCTTCCTCGATCATCGCGAGGCCAACCATCCGGACCTGGCGGTGCAATACGCACCGGCACATGCCGTCGATGTGCAGCCAGGCGGTGTGTTCCAGGCGCTGGATCTGCCGCCGGTGTTCCAGGTCAATTCGATTCACAGCCAGGGCATCGACCGCCTCGCTCCCGGCCTGCGCGCCGAAGCGCTCGCGCCCGATGGCTTGATCGAAGCGGTCTCGGTGGAGAACAGCCAGGCGTTTGCCCTCGGCGTGCAATGGCACCCGGAATGGCAGGTGCTGGACAACCCGCCGTACCTGAAGATTTTCCAGGCGTTTGGCGATGCGTGCCGGCAACGGGCGGCGCTGCGTAATCCGCGCTGACGTCATGAACGATCAAATCATTTACTGCCCCCGTGGGTCTGGCGGGTGCGTTTGCGCGCATCCGTGACCCGCGACAACAACACACTGCAATAACAACAAGCACTACCAGGCAGCCAGGACGGCGGCGCCGAATAAGCCCGAGTGGAGTGCCCGTCAGGCACGCGCAATACCTTGTAGGAGCTGGCTTGCCAGCGAAGAGGCCTTTCGCTGGCAAGCCAGCTCCTACAGAGACCGCGTCCTGATTGGCGCCTTACTGCAAGGGTTTGCAATCAACTATTAAGTCAGGCCGCGTTGGCCCGACGACTGAAACCTGTTGGGAGTTTCACATGGCAAACGCCTCCAGCATCTACAGGAAGGCTCTTGAAGGTCACCAGGCACCGAAAAAGGTGTTGGTGAAAGTCGACCGCGTCACCAAGAAGTTCGACGAGACCACCGCAGTGGACGATGTGTCACTGGAGATCCACCAGGGCGAAATCTTTGCCCTGCTCGGTGGTTCCGGTTCCGGCAAATCGACGCTGCTGCGCATGCTCGCCGGCTTCGAACGCCCGACCGAAGGCCGGATTTTGCTCGACGGCGTCGACATCACCGACATGCCGCCCTACGAGCGGCCGATCAACATGATGTTCCAGTCCTACGCGCTGTTCCCGCACATGACGGTGGCGCAGAACATCGCCTTCGGCCTCAAGCAGGACCGTTTGCCCGCCGCGGAAATCGACGCCCGCGTGGAAGAGATGCTGCGCCTGGTGCACATGACCCAGTACGCCAAGCGCAAACCCCATCAGTTGTCCGGCGGCCAGCGCCAGCGTGTGGCGTTGGCCCGCTCCCTGGCCAAGCGTCCGAAGCTGCTGTTGCTCGACGAACCGATGGGTGCGCTGGATAAAAAGCTGCGCTCGCAAATGCAGCTGGAGCTGGTGGAAATCATCGAGCGCGTCGGCGTGACCTGCGTGATGGTGACCCACGACCAGGAAGAAGCCATGACCATGGCCCAGCGCATCGCGATCATGCACCTGGGCTGGATCGCCCAGATCGGCAGCCCGGTCGACATCTATGAAGCGCCGGTCAGCCGCATGGTCTGCGAGTTCATCGGCAACGTGAACGCCTTCGACGGCACCGTGGTGGAAGACCTGGAGGGCCACGCGATCATTCACAGCGCGGACCTGGAGCAGAAGATCTACGTTGGCCACGGCGTCAGTACGTCGGTGCAGGACAAGTCGATCACCTACGCCATCCGCCCGGAAAAACTGCTGGTCAGCACCACCAAGCCGGACACCCGCTACAACTGGTCCAGCGGCAAGGTGCATGACATTGCCTACCTCGGCGGGCACTCGGTGTTCTACGTCAAGCTGCCGGGCGGCAAGGTCGTG
Source organism: Pseudomonas serbica (assembly GCF_028823535.1). GTDB lineage: Bacteria > Pseudomonadota > Gammaproteobacteria > Pseudomonadales > Pseudomonadaceae > Aquipseudomonas > Aquipseudomonas serbica. The sequence goes on from NZ_JAQIYM010000024.1 coordinate 36,448, forward strand.
CAATCGTTCATGGCCAACGCCGAACGCCGTGGTGCGCGTCCGACCTGGGACGATCAGGTCTACGTGTGGTGGGAAGACGACAGCGGCGTGGTACTGCGCGCATGAGAACCTTCAATCAGCAATTGCTGCGCCTGGTGCCCAGCGGACGAAAACTGGTCATCGGCATTCCGTTCCTGTGGCTGTGCCTGTTCTTCCTGTTGCCGTTCTTCCTGGTGATGAAGATCAGCTTCTCGGAAGCGGCCCTGGCCATTCCGCCCTACTCGGAGATCTACACCTACGCCGAGCAGAAATTCAACCTGCTGCTCAACATCGGCAACTACACCTTGCTGGGCGAAGACGAGTTGTACCTGTCGGCTTACCTGGGTTCGTTGAAGGTCGCGCTGTTCAGCACAATGGCGTGCCTGGTGATCGGTTTCCCGATGGCCTATGCGATCACCAAGGCGAGCAAGGAAGCGCAAAACGTCCTGTTGCTGTTGATCATGATGCCGACCTGGACCGCGATCCTGATCCGCGTTTATGCCTGGATGGGAATCCTCAGCAACAATGGCTTGCTCAACGGCTTCCTGATGTGGACCGGCCTGACCTCGCACCCGATCGAGATCCTCAACACCAACACCGCCGTGTACATCGGCGTGGTGTATGCGTACCTGCCGTTCATGATCCTGCCGCTGTACGCCAACCTGGTGAAGCACGATCAGAGCTTGCTGGAAGCGGCGTCGGACCTGGGTTCGAGCGCCTTCAACAACTTCTGGAAAATCACCGTGCCGCTGGCCAAGAACGGCATCATTGCCGGCTGCATGCTGGTGTTCATTCCGGTGGTGGGTGAGTTCGTGATTCCTGAACTGCTCGGCGGTCCGGAGACCCTGATGATCGGCCGCGTGCTGTGGCAGGAGTTCTTCAACAACCGCGACTGGCCGGTGGCATCCGCCCTGGCGGTGGTGATGCTGTTGATCCTGATTGTGCCGATCCTGCTGTTCAACCGCAGTCAAGCCAAAGAGATGGAGGCACGGGGATGAAACGCTTCGGATTTTCAAAGTTCATGCTGATTTTCGGCCTGTCGTTTATCTACTTGCCGATGCTGATCCTGGTGATCTACTCGTTCAACGCCTCGAAGCTGGTGACGGTGTGGGGTGGCTGGTCGTTCAAGTGGTACGCCGGCCTGCTCGACAACTCGCAACTGATGGGCTCGGTGGTGCGCTCTCTGGAAATCGCCTGCTACACGGCGATTGCCGCCGTCGCATTGGGCACGCTGGCCGCGTTCGTGCTGACTCGCGTCACCCGCTTCAAGGGCCGCACGCTGTTCGGCGGCCTGGTGACCGCGCCGCTGGTGATGCCGGAAGTGATCACCGGCCTGTCGCTGTTGTTGCTGTTCGTGGCCATGGCGCAGTTGATCGGCTGGCCAATGGAGCGTGGCATCGTGACGATCTGGATCGCCCACACCACGTTTTGTGCCGCCTACGTTGCAGTGGTAGTCTCCGCCCGCCTTCGCGAGCTGGACCTGTCCATCGAGGAAGCGGCCATGGACCTGGGTGCGAAGCCATTCAAGGTGTTTTTCCTGATCACCATCCCGATGATCGCGCCATCCCTGGCAGCCGGCGGCATGATGTCGTTTGCCCTGTCGCTGGATGACCTGGTACTGGCGAGTTTCGTCTCGGGCCCGGGTTCCACCACCCTGCCGATGGAAGTGTTCTCGGCGGTGCGCCTGGGCGTGAAACCGGAAATCAACGCCGTGGCCAGCCTGATCCTGTTGGCTGTATCGATCGTGACCTTCATGGTCTGGTACTTCAGCCGCCGTGCCGAAGCCAACCGTAAACGCGCGATCCAGGAAGCCATGGACCAGACGGCGAGCGAATCCTGGCAGCAACCGAAAAAGCAAATGGTAGAAGCGACGGCCTAGTGCCGTCGCGTTTCACAGTCTTTGCGTTTGAATAAAAAGAATGGAGTTGTACCGATGAAAATGTTTGGCAGGACTCTGCTGACACTGTCCTTATTGGGCGCAATCGCCTCGGGCGCCCAGGCCAATGACAAGGTTCTGCGCGTCTATAACTGGTCGGATTACATTGCCCCGGATACGGTCAAGAAGTTCGAAGACGAGACCGGCATCCGTGTGACCTACGATGTGTTCGACAGCAACGAAACCCTGGAAGCCCGCCTGCTGGCGGGCAAGTCCGGCTACGACCTGGTCGTGCCGTCCAACAGCTTCCTGGCCAAGCAGATCAAGGCCGGGGTCTACCAGGAACTGGACAAGTCGAAGCTGCCGAACTGGAAGAACCTCAATCCGGTGCTGCTGAAAAACGCCTCCGCCAGCGACCCGGGCAACGCCCACGCCTTCCCGTACATGTGGGGTTCGATCGGGATCGGCTTCAACCCGCAGAAGGTCAAGGAAGTGCTCGGCGCCAACGCCCCGACCAACTCCTGGGACCTGCTGTTCAAACCGGAAAACGCCGAAAAGCTCAAAGCCTGCGGCATCAGTTTCCTCGATTCGCCCACCGAGATGATCCCGGCCGCCCTGCACTACCTGGGCTACCCGGTGAACGATCAGGACAAGGCGCACATCGCCGAAGCCGAAGCGCTGTTCATGAAAATCCGCCCGTCGGTGGCGTATTTCCATTCCTCCAAGTACATCTCGGACCTGGCCAACGGCAACATCTGCGTGGCCGTCGGTTACTCCGGCGACGTGCTGCAGGCCAAGGCCCGCGCCGAGGAAGCCGGGGACAAGGTGAAGATCGACTACAGCATCCCGAAGGAAGGCGCCGGCAGTTTCTACGACATGGTCGCCATCCCGCGCGATGCCGCCAACGTCGACAACGCCTACCAGTTCATGAACTTCCTGATGCGCCCGGACATCATCGCCGAGATCACCAACAACATCGGCTACAGCAATGCAAACTCGGCGGCGACGCCGTTGGTGGACGAGGCGATTCGCAACGAACCGGGTTCGTACCCGCCCGAAGCGGTGATGGCGACCTTGTATGCCGTACCTGACCAGCCGATTGCGGTGCAGCGGATCATGACCCGGGGTTGGACCAAGGTGAAACTCGGCAAATAATCCCACTGCTGATCGTTCCCACGCTCTGCGTGGGAATGCCTCAACGGACGCTCCGCGTTCGGCTCTAGAAAGGGACGCGGAGCGTCCCGGGATGCATTCCCACGCAGAGCGTGGGAACGATCATCGCTGGCCCCTTTTATATTCATGCAGCGCCTTACCACCGCTGCATCCCTCACCTGGCTCCTCGGTTAAGGTGAAGTTTGGCGCCCTCGGGCGCCTTTTTTTGTTTTGGCTCAGGCACCGCCCAACGGCCATTCGGCCAACGCCCGATAGCGACCCTTATGCGACTCGAACAAGGTGAAGCGATCAGCCCGCAGGATGAATTCCGCCGGTGTGGCGGACTCCGGCACCGGCGCCCGATAGTCACGCGCCAGGGTCAAATGCGGGCGAAATTCCCGGGGCGCATCTTCCAGGCCGAACGGCAAAAGGGCTTGCTCCAGGTCATACACCAGCCGCAACAACGCCGGCGACGCCTGCTCGGGCGCCAGCACCAGGGCCCCTGCCCTGCGCCAGACATCCAGGCGATCCAGCTCCACCGTCAGGCGTTCCCCCGGCGTGCGCACCGACGCGGCAGCGCTGCAGAGGTCGGCAATCTGCGCGATCTCCACCGCCCCGAGAAACTTCAGGGTCAGGTGAAAATTCTCCACCGGCACCGGACGCCCGCTGCGCAGGTGCAAGGCGCCGCGCCATTGGCCGATGGCCTTACGCAGCGCGGGCGCGCAGTCCAAGGCGAAAAACAGCCGTTTGAACGGTTCGTGGGTATCGTCATTCATGCCTGGTCTCTCGTTTCTGGCGTCTGCCGGCATGCAAGTTATAGTTGATGCAAGCGAATCAACCGGAGGGGAGTATGCGCCAGATCCTCAGCAAGGAACCTTGGTGGGCCGCGCCGCCTCAGCCCGGCCAGGACGAAATGGAGCTGGAATGGGGCTGGCTGGTGCATTACAGCGAAGGCGAGCCGCGTTTCGAGTTCATCCGCGAGCGACCGAGCGATCTCGAAATCCGTAACCGCAAGAGTTGCCGGATCACCCCGACAGCGGAGTGATCCGACGATGTCGGCTCAAGCCTGCACGATCATTTCAAACCCGCCGAAAATCATCCTTTGACCATCGAACGGCATGGGATTGACGTCCGGTTGTACCCGCGGATCGGTCATCAGTTTCGCCATCCCGGCATCACGGGTGGCCTTGTCCGGCCAGACGATCCAGGAAAACACCACGGTTTCATCCTCCTTGAGTTTTACCGCCATGGGAAACGAGGTCACCTTGCCGTCCGGGACGTCGTCGCCCCAGCACTCGGCGAGGCTGAGCGCGCCGTTCTCGATGAAAATGGCGGCGGCCATTTGGGCGTGCTGCCTGAATTTTTCGCGGTTGGCGGTGGGTACGGCAATGACAAAGCCATCGACATAAGACATGAGCGTTCTCCTTGGGTCATGGGTTGAGCTGCTGGTTAGTCGACTGGGTCGGGCTCCAATCGACAGCCCCGCCGTCCGGACCGACCGACGGTTGGGCGCTCTGCGCCAGGCTCCCTTCGATCTGCGAGGCCATGTACAAGGTGCTCGCCATGACACCGGTCGTCGGGTTCTGCAGCAGCTTCGTCCAGGCCTTGTCGAACGTGTTGCCCAGGCTGCTGCGAATCAACGCTTCGCTGTCTGGCCGGTCGTTGGCCTGGATGATCGCCCGAACGCCCGCTACGCCGACGGAGATCAGCGCACCGGCAAGTTTCCCGGCTGCCGCCGCTACCGCACTGGCCGCCCCGCGCGGGGCCATCTCGGCCTCAATGCGTTGACTGGCGCGCTTGGCCACCGGCGCCATGGCGGTGTCGGTGGAGCCCACGCCCTTGTCGCCACCGGCCTTGTGGACCTTGTCGACCAGCGCGGCGTAGGCCGGCAACGTCGCCAACTGTTCAGTGTGCACAACCTGGAACAGCGAGGCGTCCCTGGCGGGTGGCGGTCCGAGGGCAATCGCGGGGATTTTCCGGACGCGGCCATTGAGCTGGGCCATTGGCACGCCATGGCGCTGGGAGATCTTCTGCAGTTCTTCCTTGACAATGTCCACGTAGAACGCCGCTGCCAGGGTGAGAATCGCATCCGGGTCGACCTCGAGCGCCGCCGGGGCCAGCACTTTTTCCTGGTACTTATCCAGCAGGTAGGCCGCCAGGCGTTTTGCCGTCGCATCCTGTTCGCCCTGGGAACTGATGGAGTACCAACTGACTTTCATCGACAGCCATTCCTGGGTCCAATAACTGCTGAACCAGGGTATGAAGTTTTCTTCGGTCAGCTGATAGACGCGGGTGCGCCAGTAATCCATGGCCCCGCGCGCGTAGATCTTTGCCTGATCGGTGGCCGATTGCGATGCTGCAATGATCTCTCGGTCCACTTGCTGCCAGGTGCTCGGGGAAATCATGACCTGGGGCACTTCCACCGGGGCAGGCGGGGCCGTGACGCATCCCGCCAACACCACCAGCACGGCGACGATCAGCGAACGCAGGTTCAAGATCGCGGTTTCCTGAAAAGTACGCCGAACGGGAGGTCCGGCGTTCATTAGCCCCTGGTTTGAGTATAGGTGGCGGCCGTTGTCCGCTCAGAATCGATAGTGACCTTGAGGCCGCCTTCGCGAGCAAGCCCGCTCCCACAGACCCATACCCCTGTGGGAGCGGGCTTGCTCGCGAAGGGGCCATCGAGAACATCTACAGGATCCGACCATCACTCCCATCGATATTCACCATCGCCACGATTGCCTTCCGCCCACCGACCGTCAGCGTAGGATCAACGCCAACCCCACACCAAACCCTGTAGCGGAGGGTCCAACCATGCTGATCCATCTCCTGACCTGCCTGGCCCTGACGGCCTTCACGTTGAGCGCATTCGGCTGGTACCTTCTTTCCGAGGAGCGCACGTCATGATCTACCACGTCACCCTGGCCGTGAGCTTCCCGGTGTTCGGTAACAACTACTACTCGCAACCCTTCGAGTCTCGTAAAGTATTGACCCTGATGTTCGACAAAAAATTCGAAGCGCTGCTGATTCCGGCAGCCGGCCATCACTTCAGCAACGAAGTGGTCGGGCTCAACGATCAGTTCCGCTTTCTCAACGATGTGCTGGCCGAGCATTTGTCGGCGACCGAAGCCGCCTCTAGCGCCCGCCGGCATCGATACTTCTGAGAAGCTGACCCAGGCCCTCGGCAAAACAGGTCGGCTTGCCCAGGGCAAAATTCGCCAGCAAACGACTGTTTTCCGCACGCGAATGCCTGATGTCACCCGATCGCGGCACATCATAGGTCAGCGCCAGCGGCCATCCCAGCAGTTCGCTCAGCATCGTCGCCAGATCGTTGACGCTGGTGGAGCGGTTAAACCCGACATTGACCGGTTCCATACGCGGCTTGGCTTCAGTGACCGCCTGCACCAGGATCTTGACCAGGTCATCGACATAGACGAAATCCCGTGTTTGCTCTCCATCACCGTAGACCGTGATGGGGAGTTTTTTTTGTGCCCGCTCGCTGAAAATACTGATGACACCTGAGTACGGCGACGAGGGATCCTGGCGCGGCCCATAAATATTGAAAAAGCGCAGGATGACCGGTTCCAGTCCGTGCTGGCGTCGGTAGAAATCCAGGAAATGTTCGCTGGCCAGCTTGTCGGCGGCATAAGGCGTCAGTGGATTTTTCGGCGTGTCTTCGCTGATCGCAGTGCCTTCGCCATTGTTGCCGTAGATCGCCGCACTGGAGGCGTAGACGACTCGCCTTACACCCGCCTGGCGCATGGCTTCACAAATATTCAGGGTACCGATGAAGTTGCTTTGGTGAGTGGCGATCGGGTCGTCGACCGAGGCCTGCACCGACGCCACCGCCGCCAGATGGACCACGGCGGTGCAGTCCTTCATCGCCCGGGCGACTGTCGACGCATCGGCGACGTCCCCCACTACCAGCGTCAGATGGCAGCGATCAATGGGCAGGTTGGACAATTTGCCAGTGGAAAGATCGTCCAGGACCCGAACGCTGTAACCGTGTTCGAGCAGGGCTTCGACAAGGTGCGAGCCGATGAAACCGGCGCCGCCGGTGACCAGGATTCGCTCAGCAGTCATCATTATTGAGCCTCCGATACGCGGGTGTTGGGGTTGGGATTGCGATCCATTGCGATCAGCTCCCCTAATTGATCGATGAACTCACGGCTGTCACTGAGCAATCCTTGCCAGTCCGTGGGAAAGCGAACATTCAACGGCAATTGATCGATGCGCCAGCGCGGCGGCAGCGGATGATCAAACCGGGCGGCGACCTGCAAGCCCATTTCGCTGGCAGCGAACGGCCCGCGCAACACTGTCGGCGTACGCCCGGCGCTGTCGACTGCCTGGACCACATGGGCGCTCAACCACTCACCATCCGGCATGCGCACCCGCAGCGGCTGGCCAATGGCGGCGTAGCTGATGTTCAGCGGTTCCAGGTAAATCCACAGCAGCGGGTCTTCCAGTCGCTCTATGCGCATCAGCAACGTACCGGCGCCGACGTTTTCGCCGGGGTTGACCAAGACCTCGGCAATCCGGCCGCTTTGCGCGGCGTTGATCGGCAGCGCAGCCAGGCGGGTTTTCAGCCACTGTTGTTCGGCCTGCTGTTGAATGACATCGCGCTCGACGCTTAGCGGCGCCTGGTTGGCCAGTTGTTCACGGCGCTCGAACGCCAGCAGATCCGCCCTGAAACTGTCGAGCTCGGACTTCGCCGACAGTACCTCGCCAGGCGACACCGCCCCTCTGGCAACCAGACTTTCAAGCACCCCCACCCGCTCCTGCGCCCTGCCGATGCGGGTCTTGAGCAACTGCCGTTCGCTGCCACCCAACCTGGTATCGCGCGCAGGTCGGGTTTGGGTCGGCATGGCCGACAGTTGCGATAACCGGGCGCGCCATTCCGGGTTGTCGAGATTGACCAAGGGCTGGTCGGTCCGGACCTGATCACCGGCTTTGACGAACAATTGCTCGACACGCCCGGTATCCCGGGCGCGCACCTCGAGAATCGGCAGGCGCAACTGAGCCGGCGCGTCGATCATCAACATGCCGTAGGCCAGCTTGGCCCCCAGCCAGATCAACGGGCTGGCGACCAACAACAGGATCAAATACCAGCGCACGCGGAAGGCCATGCGTTTGCCCGGCGCGTAGAGCACGGTCAAACCCTGTTCCTGAGTTGGACTCAACTCTTTACGACTATCGAAACGAATCTTCATGACGGCTCACCGTTTTGGAAAGTCTCGCCAGGCTTGCCAGTCAATGCCGGCAATCCCCAGGGGTTGCAGTTGTTCACGCCAGGCATTGCTCTGGTGTTGCAACTGCGCGGTCGACGCGCCGGCCCAGGACTCCGTGGCATCCAGTTGTGGCTCCGTGCTTTGGGCGAGGCGAAACTGCAGATCGGGCCAGCGCTGGGCGATCTGCTCTGCCATTCGTGCGCTGTTTTTCGGGTTGCGGGTATAAATCATCAGGCTGACCTGACGCACACCCGCGTCGGGAAGCCCGCATGGCACACAGGTGTGTCCGGGCTTGGCGGCAGCGAACCAGCGATGATGGCTGGAAATCTCGACTGGCCATGGGCTCTCTCGGGAAGCCACGCGCAAGGTCTCGAGCAAATCCTGCAAACGCTGGTCAGGCACCGGCACGCCCAGTTGCTCGACCTCCAGGTCGAGGTGCAGGCTGGTGAATGAAAGCCCTTTGAATTTGTCCAGCAGGTCAGTCAGTTGATGGCGTTCCTGTGGCTTCAACCACTCTGGATCGCCCAGCAAAAGGCTCACTTGTATGCCTTCGCCAGGCGCGTCCTGCAGCAATTGCGCCAGGCGTTGGCGCGTGGTGGCGAAGTCCTTGATCTGTGCGCCCGTAAGGCCAAGGTAGATCTTGTCCATCCCGGCCTTGCGCAGTGCCGTCAGTTCAACCGCCCGCTGCCCGGGATCGAGCAACGCCTCGCTGTCCCACACATAGCTGGCCTGGGACCACTTTTGCGCTTGCGCCGCTTGAAGCGTCATGGGGTGTACCGTCAGCATCACAGGGGACATCCACAGCGTCACGACCAGCAATAGCGAGCGCATATCAGAACCTCGTGGCGCGCTTGAGCACCCACCAGGGTGCCATCGAGCTTTCTTCATGGCCGCGACGGAAGATCTCATTAAGCATGGCCACGACGCTCCAGCACCGCAGCAGGAGCATGAACAGCGGGAAGAAAGGCACCAGCAACCCCAGCACCATGTCCTGTCGTGGCCGGTCGGACACCATCACCAACATGGCGATGAACATCAGCAGGGTGATCGTCAGGTACAGCACATAGATCAGCGCAAACAGAAACAACAGCGTCTTGCCCGGCAGGATGAACAAGGCCAGCAAGGTGTAGATGAAGATGACGAACGGCAGCACCAACTGAAAGAAGAAGCCTGTGAGCAGGATCATCAGGAACGTGCGCCAGCCCAGTAAATGGGGGCTGATGTTGCGGTTGTGCTTTCTGATGTAGAGAAAAAACAGGTCGCCGTCCCAACGCAAGCGCTGCATCAGGAACTGGCTGAGCGTCGCCGGTGCATCGGTGTGCCCTACCGCTTCGGGCTCGAATGGAATCCTCAGGTCATGCCGCTTGAAGTAGCTCTTGATGCGCAACGTCAGGTCCAGGTCTTCAGCGGTGTGAGTGTTCCAGCCACCGATTTTCACCAGGAAACTGCGGCGGAACGCGCCAAAGGCGCCGGAGACGTTATTGACCAGGTTCCATTCGGCCAGGCCGATCTTCGACATGTGGATCGACAGCAGATACTCCAGCGCCTGCATGGCTGTCACCCACGAGCCCCAGACATTGCGCACCCGCAGGCTACCGGCGACCGCAGGTACGGCGGGGTCCTCGAAATGCCGCACGATGGAGGCAACCATGTTGTTGTCGAAGGAGGTATCGCCATCGAGCGCCATCACGATTTCACCGCCGGCCAGCGACAAGCCGGCGTTCAGGGACGACACCCTGCCGCCCCTCTGCCATTTGGCGATCGGTCGTAAATGTCGCTTGGGGTATAACTGCGGGTCCACGTTGAAACTGCGAACGGCGCTGAGCGTCGCCTGGTTTACCGTGGCGCCGTCCACCACCGGAATCATCTCGATGTGGCCGTCATAGGTCTGTTCGCACAGGCTCAACAGCGTGGTCTGAACGTCCATGCCTTCGCTGTAGCAGGTAATGATGCAAGAGACCTTCGGCCGATAGACGCTGATCTTCGGCACACTGGTACGTCGACGGGTGAACCAGCGCAATACGCCCAGCATCACCATGATCATCATCGGTAATTCAAACATCAGGAACGCCGGAAAAAGCATGTAGAACAGTCGGCTCATTCCATCCGGCCCGGCGAGCGCACTGAGTGCGTCCAAGAGTTGCTCGAGGAAAGGGCTCATGGCGTATCACCCAGCTCACCGGCCATGCGCGCCAGTAACAGTTCGCCATCTTCCTGATCAAGTAGATCCTGGGGTGCGGTGATGCTGATGACGCGCAAGGTAATGTCGCTGACCTCCGGCGCCGAGAACAGTTCGGCGATTCGGCCCAGGCGCTGCTTGACGATATCCAGCCCCTTCTCGTCGGTATGGGGCAGCATGATCCAGAAGAACTCTTCGGTACTGCGAGAGCAGCGATCCGTTTCCCTGACGGACTCCTTCAAGCGATCGGCGACGCTATCGATGAAGGCATGCCCGCGTTGTTCACCCAGGTGCGACAACGTACCGGCCAGGTTGACGAAGCGCAGACCGATCAGGGAAAACTCAGGCACCGGATGGCGGCGCACAATCTGCATTTGCCAAGTCAGCAGATCATAGAAATCCTTGCCACCCAGCAGATTGAGCTTGCCGAAATGCTGTGCCGACTTTTCACTGAATTCCTGGCGGCAACGGAAACGCCCGGCCTCGGACAGGCGGAAATCCCTGACTTCGCGTATGCGCAACTTGTCCGGCGTGTGTGACAGGCCGCAATCCAGGCAGCGCGCCTGCACCTCGGCGTCGACGAAAAACGCCTGGCATGAGCGACAGCGATAGTTCTCCATCGGACGGTCGTAATCGCTGCCAATGTGACGCAGCCGATTCAGGCAGTTGGGGCACAGCAACACCCCGTCCTTGAGAAATGACTCCTGCGCTCCGACATGCCCACAGGTAAAGCAGTGCAAGGAAGGTTGCCGAGCAATGTCCATCGACTGGCATTCGGTGCACACATCAATGTAATTGAGCCGCCCCGAACCACAATCGGAACACAGGCGGACGCGGTCGATCAGGACCCCCTCTTCCAGCCAGTCCTGTTGCACCATCAGGCTGAGCCATACAAACGCGTTGACCTGCTCGCTATCTGCCAGGGCGTCCAGCAGTGGATAGCGATAGTGCTGAGGCACCTCCGGATCGCGCAGGGCAACCACCTGGGCACCGTCGCGCAACCACAGCCAGGACAGCACCCGACTTTCGAAGCGTTCCGGTGCGGAGCCATGACTGAACAGCCCGAAGCGTTCCTGCCACACGCCCCAGAGCCTTTTTATTTCGCCGGTTTCCACAGGACACGCGCCATCGCCCAAGGCTTCGCACCAGCCATCCTGATCCCGGCAGCAGTAAATGAGCGTGTAGCGGTAAGGGGGAAGCGAGCGCAATTTTCGAAGGACTTTCCCGGCGTACACGGCTGGCATGTCCAGCAGCACCACATCAAATGCATCGGCAGCCAGCAAGCTGCCCAGATCGGTAAAGTGCTCAAGCTCTGGAAGGTTCAGGCTCGGAACTCTATTACCGAATATCGCAACCCGAGGATTTAAAGTTGGCATGACGCACGTCCTCTACAAACAGACAAGTGCGGGTTAATTGGAGGTGGAACACTAGCATCACATTTGTGAAACGTGTGGATTATTATGAAGTTATTTTTTGACAAGCCCAGCGTCAAAAATTCTTCACCACTCGTCGCCAAATCCTGCTGTTACTTTCACGCACAGGAAATCACGGAAGAAGTATTAATAATTATCTATTATTCATAGAGTTACACCGCTCTTATAATAACAAGACTTATTAATTCCCAGTAAATAACTAAGCGCTAAAATTGATAGCCCTTGGCCATCCGCGAGCAACTGAGAGCCCTTATCAAATACTTGATTAAATGAACTGGATCCATATTGCCACGCCGTACAGCATACGAAACTATAAATTCAATTTTTTTTATATCAGTCCGACCAACGCTTATAATCAAACAAACGCCGACGCAGAATAGTTTCAATAATGAGACGGCCACTATTTTAACATCAACTAAATAAATAACCGGGTTAATATTAAAAAGGAACGCAAACATCCCTTAGGCAACTACGCAACCATCGATGTACTGGATCGGCATCCAGTCGAGGATGCCAGATCATCGCCAGGGTAAATTCCGGGAGCGAAAATGGCAGCACGAAGCTGTGCATGCCGGACCTAAGATTGGCGGTATGCCGCTCGGGCACGGTGGCGATCAGGTCGCTCGCCCTGGCCAGCGCCAGTGCGGTCGAGAAACCGCCGACCTCGGTTGCGATGTTCCGCTGCAAACCGAGCGCCCCCAAGGCTTCGTCAATCGGCCCCTTGTCCGTCCCCCTCCGTGAAACGCTGATGTGAGCGTGCGCGACAAAGCGCTCGGGCGATAGCTTGCCGTCGCACAGTGGATGCTCCGCGCGCACCACACCGACCCATCGATCGCGGAACAAGCCTTGGGTACGCAGTTCCGGGCTCGCGGTATTGGCTACCACGCCGGTTTCCAGATCGACCGAGCCGTCGCGCAATGCCGTGCTGTCCTTGTCGATTTTGGGCAAGAAGCGCAGGCGTATGCCCGGCGCCTGTTCGGCGACGCGGGCGATCAGTGCGGCACCGAAGTTTTCGACAAAACCTTCGCTGCTACGCAAGGTGAAAGTGCGCGACACCCGCAGGAGGTTGGGTTGCTCGGCCGGGCGTAGCACCGCTTCAGCGTCCTGCACCAGCTGCGCGACCCGCTCACGCAACTCCAGCGCCCGCGGCGTAGGCACCAGGCCCCGGCCGGCCCTGACCAGCAGCGGATCGCCCGTGGTCTCGCGCAACCGCGCCAGCGCCCTGCTCATCGCCGAGGGGCTCAGGCGCAGGCGTTTGGCGGCCCGGGCGACACTGCCTTCCGCCAGTAGCACATCGAGGGTGATCAACAGGTTGAGATCGGGAGTGGACATGCGTGGCCCCAGGGTCGGTTGATATGGCGTTGTATGCACGTAATAAGTGCAAACCGTGCGCCTTCCGCCATGTTAGGCCCCGGCGTAGATTTCGGGTAGCTCCGATCGGGAGTGGCCAGAACAGGGGAATACCATGAATAACGAACCCGCAGTCGCGGCAATAGCTCAACCCACACGCTCGGTGAAAGGCGCGCTGGCCAGCCTGTCGTTGGCGATGTTGTTGTCGTCCCTCGGTACCAGCATCGCCAATGTCGGCCTGCCTTCTTTGGCTCAGGCATTCAGCGCATCCTTTCAACAGGTGCAGTGGGTGGTCATCGCCTACCTGCTGGCCATCACCCTCTCGATTGTCAGCGTCGGTCGCCTCGGTGACCTTGTCGGTCGGCGCCGCCTGCTGCTGTCCGGCATTGGCTTGTTCACCCTGGCGTCAGCGTTGTGCGGCCTGGCGCCCAATCTTGACCTGCTGATCGCGGCCAGAGCGCTACAAGGCCTGGGCGCAGCGGTAATGATGGCGCTGACCCTGGCGTTCGTCGGCGATACGGTGGCCAAGGACAAATCCGGTGGCGCCATGGGGCTGCTGGGGAGCATGTCCGCCATGGGCACCGCGACAGGCCCGGCGCTCGGCGGTGTGCTGATCGGCGGGTTCGGCTGGCGCTGGATTTTCTTTATCAGCGTGCCCCTGGGCGTACTGACCTGGCTGTTCGCGCAACGCTACCTGCCCGAGGATCGCCCGCGGCAAACCGGGCGTACGGGTTTCGATTCGCTGGGCACGGTGTTACTGGCCCTGTTGCGCAATAGCCGACTCAGCGGCAGCCTGGCCATGAGCCTGCTGGTGACCACCGTGATGATGGCGACGTTGCTGGTCGGGCCGTTCTACTTGGCGCAGACGCTGCGGTTGACGGCGGTGGCGATTGGCCTGGTGCTGTCGGTCGGGCCGCTGGTCGCCGCGCTGACCGGTGTGCCCGCCGGGCGCCTGGTCGATCGTTGCGGGGCCCCTGGCATGACCCTCGCCGGGCTCCTGGGCATGGCGCTTGGCTGCTGCCTGTTGTCAGTGCTGCCCGAAACGCTGGGCGTCGGCGGCTACCTCGCGTCCATGGTCGTTATCACCTTGGGGTATGCGCTGTTCCAGACTGCCAACAACACCGCCGTGATGCTCGGCGTGCTGCCCGAACAACGCGGTGTGGTGTCCGGCCTGCTCAACCTGTCGCGTAACCTGGGCCTGGTCACCGGGGCCTCGGCGATGGGCGCCGTGTTTGCCCTGGCCTCCAAGGCGGTCGATATCGGCACCGCGCAGCCGCAGGCCATTGCCAGCGGCATGCGCACGACCTTCCTGGTCGCGCTGGGGCTGATCGTCGTCGCCTGCCTGATCGCGTGGCGCAGGCAGGCAGAGTCGCAGTAAGGGCGCTTACTGCTCCAGCACCACCAGCGGCGTGTCTTTCTTGACGATGTAGGTCGCCAGTTCCGACCCCTTGCCCTGGCCGATGTTTTTGGCCACATGGGCGGTGCCTGCCGGAATGTACAGGGAGTCACCGGCCTTGAGCGTCACGGCCGGTTGCCCTTCGAGTTGATATTCGAACGTACCCTCGATGACGTAGGCCACCTCTACGCCGGGGTGCGAATGTTTCGGCGACACCACGCCCGCATCGAAGTCCACGCGCACCTGAATGACTTCGCGCCCGGCGACATCGAGGTCGCGGCGCACCAGGTCGGTACGCGAAAGGCCGGCCTGCCAGTTTTTCGCCGGCGGCTGGCCTGACTCCTGAGCCTGGGCAAGGCCGGTGAAAGCGCCGAGAGTCGCGGTGATCAGGGCAACGCCGAGCAGGCCTGCCGCATGGCGGGTAGGGATTCGGGACATGGTGATTCTCCAGTGAGCGCAAGGTAAAAGCCGTTGTGCGGCCGTTGCATTACGCGCTCGCCATGTATCGCCTGCGTGTCCCGCCACCCCGGCTTTTGTATGCCAACGTAGCTGGATGAAGGGTGGATACGTTGCGATACGCATTCACCCCGAGCTCCTTGCGGATGATCGGGCGAACCCGACTCTTCGTATCCACCGAACGGTGACGTAACGTCGCCCCCCCGCCGAATAATGAATCAACGGCAGGACATGAGCGCGACAAAGCCACGGCAACGCTTATAATCGCCGCACGTCGTCTACCCTCAAAAAGCGCCTGACCGTTATCCATGCGGGTCCGGCGCTGGCAAATACTTGCGCTAATGAACCGGAGAACTTTCATGCTCAAACGCACCCTGGCATTGGCTGTCGGCTTGTCCCTGTGTTTTACCACCCTGCTGGCACAGGCCGCCGACGTCCTCAAGGTCAGCGCCATTCCCGATGAAGCCCCCACCGAACTGCTGCGCAAGTTCCAGCCCCTGGGCACTTATCTGGAACAGCAGTTGGGCATGAAGGTCGAGTTCGTGCCGGTGAGTGACTACCCGGCCGTGGTCGAGGCACTGGCCACCGATCGGATCGACATGGCCTGGCTCGGCGGGTTCACCTTCGTCCAGGCGCGGCTGAAAACCGGCAATGCCATTCCCCTGGTGCAGCGTGAACAGGATGCGCAGTTCACCAGCAAGTTCATCACCGCCGACCCGAACGTCAAATCCCTCGCCGACCTCAAGGGCAAGACCTTTGCCTTCGGCTCGGTGTCTTCGACCTCCGGCAGCCTGATGCCGCGTTATTTCATGCTGCAGGACGGCATCAAGCCGGAAACTTTCTTCAGTCGCGTGGGCTACTCCGGCGCCCATGACGCCACCGTGGCCTGGGTCCAGGCGGGCAAGGTCGATGCCGGTGTGCTGAACGCCAGCGTCTGGGAAAAACTGGTCAAGGCCGGCAAGGTCGACACCGACAAGGTCAAGGTCTTCGCCACCACGCCGGCTTACTACGACTACAACTGGACCGTGCGCGGCACCCTCGACCCGGCGCTGGCGGCGAAGATCAAGGCCGCGTTCCTCGCGCTCGATCCGGCGAACCCCGAGCAGAAAGCCATCCTCGACTTGCAGGCAGCCAGTCGTTTCATCGAGACCAAGCCTGAGAACTACAAGGGCATCGAGGAAGCCGCACGCGCCGCCGACCTGCTCAAATGACATTGCACCTGACCCGGGTCAGCCTCAGCCACGCCAATGGCGTACAGGCGCTGCGTAGCCTGGACCTGCACATCGAAGCCGGTGAACAGGTCGCCATCATCGGCCCGTCCGGCGCGGGCAAGTCGAGCCTGCTCCACGTACTCGCCACCGGCCTGAAACCGAGTAGCGGCGAGCTGCAATTGCTTGGCGAAAATGCCTGGCAGTTGTCTGCCCGCCAGCGTCAGCACCTGCGTGCACGCATCGGCCTGGTTCATCAGTCGCCTCCCTTGCCACCGCGTCAGCGGGTGGTCACGGCGGTGCTGGCCGGAAAGCTCGGCCAGTGGGGATTGGGCAAAAGCTTGCTGAACCTGCTGCATCCACTGGATATTGCGGGAGCACGCGCGGCGTTGGCCCGGCTGGACCTGGGCGATAAATTATTCGCCCAGTGCCAACAGCTGTCCGGCGGACAACTGCAGCGGGTCGGCATTGCCCGGGTGTTGTACCAGGCGCCCGAGGTATTGCTGGCCGACGAGCCCGTATCGGCGATGGACCCGGTCCTGGCTGCGCACACACTTTGCGTCCTGTGCCGCCATGCACGCAAGCACGACGTCACCCTGGTCGCCAGCCTGCACGCGGTGGAGCTGGCCCTGGCGCATTTTTCGCGGATCATCGGCTTGCGTGACGGGCAGATCCTGTTCGACCTTGCGCCCGATGCAGTCGATCGCGAGTTGCTCGACAGACTCTACGCCAACGAACAGCTGCAATCGCCAGCGATTGCCGTGACGCCCTTGGCTGTGCAGATCCCCCGATGCTGAGGCGCGATACCCGAGACCCGGCCACCCGCCCTCGCCTGTTGCTCAGCCTGCTGGCGATCGCCCTGTTGTGGCCTGGCATTCATTTCAGTGAACTGGACCTGGGCGTGCTCCTGGCCAGTGACAGCCAGAGTGAAATAGGCCGCTTCGTCTCCGCTTTCTGGCCCCCTGCCCATGACCGGACGTTCCTCGAACTGCTGTGGCAAGCCACCTTGCAGACCCTGGCCATCGCCACGGCCGGAATGGCACTCGCGTTACTGCTGGCTGTCCCTGCCAGCCTGCTCGCCAGCCGCGCACTCTCGCTGTCCGCCGCTTACCGGGCCGGGCAACCGGGTTACTGGGGCCAGTTGCTGCGCTGGCCGGTGCGCAGTGTGCTGATCTTCCTGCGCAGCGTTCCGGAAATCGTATGGGCCTTGCTGTTCGTGCGCGCCGTCGGGTTAGGCCCGACGGCAGGAGTGCTGGCGATTGCCATCACTTACAGCGGCATGCTGGGCAAGGTCTACGCGGAAATATTCGAGTCGGTTGACCAGCGCCCCGCCCACGCCTTGCTGCAAACCGGCAGCGGTCGGCTGGCGGCGTTCAGTTATGGAATATTGCCCAACGTTGCACCGGAGCTGATTTCGTACACGGTGTACCGCTGGGAATGCGCGATTCGCGCCTCGGTGGTGATGGGCTTCGTCGGCGCCGGTGGGCTCGGCCAGCAGATGGATTTGTCACTGCGCATGTTCGCCGGCGGTGAAGTGGCCAGCCTGCTGCTGACGTTTCTTGTTCTGGTGTTGTTCGCCGACCAGCTCAGTCGCCTGCTGCGTGGGAGGCTGGCATGAATCGCCTGATCAACCTGCTGCTGGTTGGCGGTATCGGCGCGGCGGTGATCGCTTCGTTCATCTACCTGGGTATTGATCTGGGCGAACTGGGTGACAGCGGCAACCTGGCACAGATGGGCGCCTACGCACAGCGTTTCCTGAGCCCGGACCTGAGCGCCGCGCATCTGCAAGCCATTGGTCATGGCGCTGTGGAAACCCTTGCCATGTCGGCCCTCGGCACCTTGCTTGCCGCCGTGCTCGGTTTGCTGCTGGCATTGCCCGCAGCCGGACGCTTCGGCTGGACGCTGCAAAATATTTCCCGCCTGGTGCTCAATGCCCTGCGCGCGATTCCAGAACTGGTGTGGGCCGCGCTGATGGTGCTGGCCGCCGGGCTCGGCCCGAACGCCGGCACCCTGGCACTGGCACTGCATACCACCGGCGTGCTTGGTCGGTTGTTCGCCGAAGCACTGGAAAACACCCCGCCGGAACCGGCCGACGCCATCCGGCTGCAAGGCGGTAACGCCGTGTGGGCGTTCTGCTACGGCACCCTGCCCAATCTCGTGCCGCAACTGTTGGCCTACATTCTGTACCGCTGGGAGAACAACATCCGCATGGCCAGCGTGCTGGGTTTCGTCGGTGCCGGCGGCCTGGGTCAAATGCTCTATGTCAGCCTCAGCCTGTTTCAGGAAGCGCAAGCCAGCACGGTCATTCTGGCGATGCTGGTGTTGGTGTTTGCCGTCGATACGCTGAGCAGCTGGAGTCGCCAGCGTTGGGTGAAGGCCTGAGATCGCGCCAATGGCAATCAGGCAGACAAACAAATGCCCCGAAGTCGGGGCATTTGATCTTGGCTAGCTGCATATGTTCAGCTGCACAAGGCAGGCTTCAAAGAGCCAAGTAGGTGGCCAGCGCTGGTCTCTGGCTTACGAGGTTTATCAGGACTCTCACAGCAACAGCAATAAGCGCTGTCCTGCTTCACACGGCATAAGGGCTGGATCTCAGCGCGGAGATCTTTCTAACCGTGTACCCTTCGGAGCGCGCCCCACGCGTCCTCGCTATCCGCTTGCGCATCAGTCTGCGTTTTCACCTACAACTTCAGATTAGCAAAACGCCCAGGGCGTGGCCTGGAATTTTTAGATCGATTTGGTCCTGTAGGTGCTGGCTTGATGGCGAAGGTGATCTGACGGACGCCTTCGCTGCGCTGCGGCGACCCGACAAGCCAGCTCCTTACAACGTTCTGCGCACGACCATCGATCTCATCCAACGAGCTGTGTATTTGCCGATTATGCTGCAATAACGCAGCACTTGTTCAAAACGGCCTTGGGCAAGGCCACTGTTCACTGGCGTTTGAGTTGGCATGCGATATGCCCCTACCAAACTGCCCTGGCCCTGTGTGCCCAGGTCCCATTAGCCGAATCGAGCCGATCCACGCATGGATATCCTGAATTTGCTGGTCAACAAAGCCCAGCCCCTGACCAGTACCGTCGGCGCCGACGGACAACTGCTCAGCTTGTCGTCCAGCCTGAGCGACCAATTGGGCTATGCGCCCGAAGAACTGCTCAATCAACGGATCGAACGGGTATTGAGCGTCGAGTCGCTACGCACGGTGCAGGCACTGTTTGCCAACCCGCCCGCCGATGAACTGATCCACAGCCTCGAACTGACCCTGATTCGCCACAACGGTGGGCTGCTGCATGTGATTGCCAACGGTGTGCTGGAGTGGCGAAACGTACAGCCGGCACGCCTGCACCTGTTGAAAATTCCCCTCGGTACGCTGGGGCACCGGCTGCGCGAAATGCACAACGCCAATGAAGTGATGAGCCAGATGCTGCAGAGCGCCAAGGTCGCCTACTGGTGCATCGAATTCGCCGAGGCAGTGGACATCAACCATGCCCCGGATGAGATCGTGCGCCAGGTGTTCGAAAACGACTCCCACTGGCGCCTGTGCAATCGTGCCATGGCCGAGGTGTATGAGATGCCGTCGGATGTCGACTTCAACCAGCAACCGGTGCGCCTGTACTGGCCGCGTAGCCCGGCCAACGAAGAGTTTGTGCGGCGCCTGATCGAATCCGGGTTTCACGTCGACGGCGCACTGTCGGTGGATCGTCGCCACGATGGCTCGCCGGCCTACGTGGAAAACGACGTCAGGGCCACCATCGTCAATGGCCAACTGTTGCGCATGTGGGGCAGCATTCGTGATGTCAGCCAGGAGTTGCGCATGCAGCACGATGCCGAGCAACGCATCGATGCCTTGCGCCGAGTCTTCGACGCCGTGCCCGACGCGGTGCTGGTGATTGATGAGCACCAGCAACCACAATGGCGCAACGCAGCCTTCGAAGACACTTTCGGCATCACCCATGGCGCCGGCATCGCCCGTTTGCTGTTGGACACTGCCTTACCCGAACGTACCTGGCACAACCTGCCCCTGCCGGACCTGAACGGGCGCGACCTGAACTTCAACGTGCATTGCTCGCGCATCCTGATTCGTGAAGGCGTGGCCTGGCGCGTGGCGGTGTTTCGTGAAAGCCAGGGCATTCGTACCCCCCAAGAGTTGCACCCATGAAAGACTCCAACCTGCCACCCACCTTGCAGATGGGCATGCGCTCTTCGGTCAATGTCAGCAGCGAAGTGCTGGGCGCCTTGCTGGAAACGCCCGCCTTGCATGCCTTGCTCGACAGCTTCAGCGAAGCGCTGATCATCACCGACGGTGAAGGCCGGCTGCGTTTCATCAACCTGGCCGCCGAGCGCGTCAACCGGCTGTCGAAACAGCAGGCCGTGGGCTTGTCGGAGAGTGATTTTTTCCAGCGGTCGGCGTTGAACTACGACGACTTCCTGGCGGCGCTGAACCGCGGTGGCAACAGTGCGTTGACCCGTTCCCGGGAAGGCCGGGTGCTACTCAGCAGCACCCACGCGATCCCCACCGGCGCCTACGAAAAACCGTTCAGGATGCTCACCCAGAAAGACTTCGACGCCAGCCAGCCGCAGCGCCGCGCATCGCTCAACACCCGGCCGCTGGAGCCACAAGGCCTGCGCGATCCCCAAGACAATGCCCTGCACCTTTCGCCGCAGCTGTCGAGCATCGCCGACACCGGTGTGCGTGCTTTCCGCCGGCGTGCGCGCCTGTTGTTGCTGGGTGAGCCGGGGGTCGGCAAGACCGCCATCGCCCGGCACATCCATCGGGCGGCCGGTTGGGGCGATCGGCCGTTCATCCACGTCAATTGCGGGAGCATCCCGGAAAGCCTGTTCGAGTCCGAGATGTTCGGCTACGAGCGCGGCGCCTTTACCGGTGCGCTGCAGGGCGGCAAGCAGGGCTATATCGAAGCGGCGTCGGGCGGCACCTTGTTCCTCGACGAGATCGGTGAGATCCCGCTGCATGTACAAGCCAAGCTGCTGAAATTTCTCGAAGACAGCACCATCCAATCGGTCGGCTCGCCCCTGAGCAAAACCGTGCAGGTCCAGGTCATCGCCGCCACCAACAAGGACTTGCGTCACCTGGTGGACATGGGTGAGTTTCGCGCCGACCTTTACTACCGTCTCGCTGTGCTGCCGGTGGAGATACCGCCGCTGCGCCAGCACCGCGATGACTTGCCGTTCCTCATCGACATCCTGCTCAGCCGTATCAATGGCGATCGCGTACCGTCCCTGAGCCTGTCCGCCGGCGTTCGCAAGCGCCTGATGAGCTATGACTTCCCCGGCAACATTCGCGAGCTGGTGAACATTTTCGAACGTTTGGCCGTGCTCGCCGACGATGAAGCGCAGGAGCATCATTTGCCGGCTGAACTTCTGGAACCGGTGCGCGCCCGGGCCACCTCGGTCGTGCAGGATCAAGCACCGCAAGAATCGGAGCAGAACCTCAAGCTGCAGGTTCAGCATTTCGAACGCCAGGTCATCCTCCGCGCCGTGCACCTGTGCGGGAGCAAGCGCAAGGCTGCGCAGCATCTGGGCATTGATATCGGCACGCTGATTCGCAAGTTGCAGCGCGATTGATTGCAGGGTGCGGGCGTGGCGACCCTGTTTTTTTGGCGTACATATCCATTCCTGCGGTAACGGCCACTTATGGTTTCGCTTTTACAGCGAGTCACTTGGAAAAGCCCCAAGTAACCAACCGCTCTTGCCCCTGGCGTTCGGTGCCTCGCGCCGGCCTCTCGAGGTGGCAAGAAAATCAAAAGCCAAAGCGAGGCGGCCGGAATAATTAGGCCAGTTCAGCTTGCCGGCGATGATCGTCAACAATGACGCTGGGAGCCTGACACACCGCGGTGCTCTCAGGTTTTTCGCGAGCAGGCTCGCTCCCACAGGTATTAGCTTGGCTCTGGCTCTGGCTCTGGCTCTGGCTTTGCTTTGGCTTTGGCTTTGGCTTTGGCTTTTGCTCTTGATCTACCC
>NZ_JAQIYM010000025.1 GCF_028823535.1 Pseudomonas serbica
AGCTTGCCAGCGAAGGCGTCCTTCCCGTCAACAACGATGCTGCCTGATCCACCGCTTTCGCTGGCAAGCCAGCTCCTACAGGGGGTTGCATGGCGGTTTAGAAATCGCGCTTGTAGAAGATATCCAGCGAACTGGCCACGCCGCCAGCGGCTTCCGGGTAAACATGCGATGCTCAGGCAGACGGTACAATTCTGACCACACCACAAATCCCTGTAGGAGCTGGCTTGCCAGCGAAGGCGTCCTTCCCGTCAACAACGATGTTGCCTGATCCACCGCTTTCGCTGGCAAGCCAGCTCCTACAGGGTTGCGTGGCGGTTTAGAAATCCCGTTTGTAGAAGATATCCAGCGAACTGGCCACGCCACCCGCGGCTTCAAGGTAAACCTTTTTGCTCAGCTTGTAGCGCAGGGCAATGGTGTTGGCCGGTTCGAACACGCCGACGCCATAACGCAGGCTGAGCTTCTCGGAAAGGTTGCCGCTGGCGACCACGCTGGTGGCGTTGCCACTGCCCTCGGTGTCGAGCTGGAAATCCTCGATACCCAGGTTCTTCGCCAGGCCGCCGGTGATTCCGGAGCTGCCCATCAGGCCCAGGCCGAGCGCGGCCTGGGCGAGCATGTTGTTGTCTTCTCCATTGGTACTCAGTGGACGCCCCAGCACCAGGTAGGACAACGCCTGTTCCTGGCTCATGGCCGGTTCCGAGAAAATCTGCGTGGTCGGTTGCTCGGCGCTGCCGCTCAAGCGGATGCCGGCGATCACGTCGTCGGTCTGGCGGATGGCCTCGATGTCCAGGTACGGCTGGTCGATCGGGCCGGCGAACAGCAACCGTGCCCGACGCACCGATAGCCGCTGGCCGTAGGCGCGATAGCGGCCGTCGTTGAGCCACAGTTCACCACGGGTGTCCATGTTGTCGCCGATGTGCACATGCCCCTGCACGTTGGCGGTCAGGCCAAACCCGGCGAAACTCAGCTTCTCTTCGCCAACCACCACATCGATGTCCATTTTCATCGCCAGGGGTGGTTTGCCCTCTTCGGTCTGCTGGCCGATGATCACCGTGTCATCGGAGAGCTTGACCGTCGATGGCGGCAACTCGCGAATGGTGATGTCGCCCTTGGGCACCCGCACTTTTCCGGCGATGGCCAGTTCATCGCCCTTCAGCGAGATTTTCAGGTCCGGGGCCACTTCCACTTTCGCATAGGGTTCGACGCTGACTGGCAACTGCGAGCCCTTGACCGCGAGGTCCACCACCGGCGCCTGGCCCCAGGCGACATTGCCGTTGAGGCTGCCCTGCCCGGCCTTGCCGCTTTTCCAGCCGCCGTTGAGTTGCACGCTTTCGCCAGCGATCACCGCCTGCAATTGCAGCGCCTGAATTTCCATCGGCAACTCGGCGCCGGACACCTCGCCGTCGCTGAGCATCAGATTGCCGTTGACCAGCGGCGCCAGCAGGCCGCCGGAAATCGTGCCGCTGCCATTGAGGCGACCGGTGAGTTTCTCGACCATGGGCACAAACGGCCGCGCCACCGACAGGTCCAGGCCACTCAAGCGGAACGTACCGGTCAGCGGCTTGTTCTTCGCCAGCGGGTTGATCTGCGCCTGCACCATCAATTCCCCGAGCTTGCCGCCGACGAAATTCAGGTTGCTATCGATGCGCTTGGGCGTAAGCGTGCTGGTGAGCTTCAAGGTCTGATAGGGGAACTCCAGCCACTGCTCTTTCTCGCGCACGCGCAGCGCCCCGCCGCTGGCATCGATGCTGATCACACCGTTGGGGCCGCTGGCTGGCAAGTCCAGTTGCACATCGGCGTTGAGTCGGCCTTGCCAGGCGAAATCCTTCGGCAGCCACTGCGCGAGGCTGTCGATGGGGAATTGCCTGAGGTGATAACGCAGCTTCGGCTCTGGCATCAGGCGCTGGTCTTCGCCGCACAAGCTGGCCGGGCCAGACGCCCAGCAATGGGCGCCAAAATTGATTTTGCCGTCCGCCAACCGCTCAAGTTTCGCCGGACCTTGCAGCTTCCAGTCCTGGCCACCGGCCTGGATATCGCCGCTGGCCAGGCGTCCGCGCCAGTTGCCTTGGTCCAGCGCTCCGTCGAG
Source organism: Pseudomonas serbica (assembly GCF_028823535.1). Classification (GTDB taxonomy): domain Bacteria; phylum Pseudomonadota; class Gammaproteobacteria; order Pseudomonadales; family Pseudomonadaceae; genus Aquipseudomonas; species Aquipseudomonas serbica. The sequence continues at coordinate 2,084 of NZ_JAQIYM010000025.1, forward strand.
GCCGAGGGCAAGCTTGAGCTTCGGCCCTTGCAGGTCGAGGCTCAGCTTCTGGTTCCGGATGTCGCCCTGACCGCTGGCGGTCAGCGTGCCCAGAGCGGTATCGCCGGCCCGGATGCCGCTGCCCTTGAGGTCGATTTTCGCCCGTTGCGCGCTGTCGAGTGTCGCGTCCAGGTTCAGGCTTTGCAGGCGATTGTCCTGCAAGGCCAATTGCGTGCCTTGCAGCCCGAGCTTGCCTTGCGGTGCCTTGAGCGTGCCGGCGACATCGACCCGGCCATTGATCTGGCCGCGCAACTGCGGCCAGAGCTGGGCCAGGCGTAGCAGCTTGATGTCGATCTGACCGGTGAGCTTCTGTTGCAGGCTGCCCTTGCCGTTGATGCTGTTGTCGCCGAGGCGAATCTGCAGCGCATTCAGGTTCCATTGCTCGCCACTGCCATCGGCCTTGGCCTGCAGGACGGCCGGCTGGCCACGCAGCTTGCCTTTCAGATCCAGGTCGGCGCTCAGGCTGAGTTTTTCGTTCTTCATCTCGCCTTTGCTGCGCAAGGGGCCGGCCAGGGTGCCCGGCAGTTCCGCGACCCAGTACGCCGGGTCGATCGCGGAAAGATCCAGCGCAGTGTCCCAGGCGATACCGTTGGCGAATTGCAGGTTCAGGTGCCCTTCTGCCTTGCCCTGCCCGGCGACGAGCTGGATTTGTTGCAGGTAGATTTTCGTCAGGTCGCCAGCGAACGGGCTGGCCAGGCTGAACGCCCCGGCCGGACCATCCAGCGCGGCGTCGAAATGACCCAGGTACTTGCCGTCGGTGTAGGAGACATCACCGTTGAAGCTACGCAGGGCCACCTGGGGTTCGTCGATCAGCGGATAGAGACGGTGCCACGGGAAGTCCAGCCAGGCGATCCTGGCATCGGCGCTCAGGCCCTTGCTCCAGTCCAGTTGCCCGGTGAGTTTGAGGCTTTGCTTGTCGTTGGCGGTCAGGTCCAGCGCGGCGATCTGCGCGCCGTTGGCGTCGACCTTGCCTTGCAGCGCCAGCTCGACCGGGCCTTGTTCGGCTGGCAGCGTGGCCTTGCCGAGCAACTGATAACCGTTTTTCAGATCGCCGGCGCCAGTCAGTTCAAGCTGATTGAGTTGCAGGGTATCGGGCAAATCGGCACTGGGCTTGAAGCCGTCGGCGGTGATGCGCACCTTGGCCGGCAGGTTTTCCACCAAGGGTTGCAGCTCACCGGTCAGTTGCCCGTTGAGGTAGCCGCTGCTGTCGGCCTGGAGGTTCAGGGTTTTCAGCAGGTCGCCATCGACTTTCAAAGCCAGCGCCCACGGCTCGGTGCCCGGAGCCGGCAGGGTCAGCTTGCCTTCGGCCTTGAGCGGCCACTTGCCAGTCGATTGCAGCAAGCCGGACAGGTGCAGGCTCAGTTCATCGCGCTGCAGTTGCACCGAGTCGATCTGCAACCCGTCGACCGTCCAATGCGCCGCCAGTTGCAAGCCCTTGAGTTGCTCGCTGCCGTTGAACAACAGGCTGGCGACCTGAATGTCCCCGAGTTCGAGCGCCAGCGGCAAATTCAAGTCAGGAAGCGTGATTGGCCCACTGCTCTCTTGCGGCGCGCCGGGCGGAAATTGCAGGCTGACCTGATCAGCCTTCAGTTGATCGATGCACAGGGTCATGCGCGTCAGGCACAGCGGCGACCAGGCGAAGATGACTTTATCGAGCTCGACCCGGCTGGCGTCTTGCTGCCACAGCACACGGTCGGCGCTCCACTGCCCGCCCAGGCGGCCCTGGAAATTGTCCAGGCTCAAACCCGGCACAAACCCGAGCGCCCAGCGACTGCCTGTGGCCGTGCCCAGCACCGTGGTCAACGTCAGGACCACCAGTACCAGCAATGCCAGAATGGCCAGCAGCGTTATTCTCAAACCACGCGTCACAGCTCGGGCCCCATGGAAAAGTGCAATCGAATGCCGCCATCGTCGTCCAGCGCATGAGCCAGGTCGAGGCGGATCGGCCCTACCGGAGAGACCCAGCGCACGCCGATACCGACCCCGGTCTTGAGGTTCGGCAGTTCAAGTGTATTAAAGGAATTGCCCTGGTCGACGAAGGTCGCCACGCGCCATTTTTCCGCAACGGAATACTGGTATTCGGCGCTGGCAGTGACCATGTAGCGACCACCAATGCGGTCTCCCTGGTTGTTTTCCGGGGACAGGCTCTGGTAGTCGTAGCCGCGCACACTCTGGTCGCCACCGGCGAAGAAGCGCAACGACGGCGGAATCGATTTGTAGCCGTTGGTGGCACTGCCGCCGACCTGCACCCGACCGAGCAGGCGGTGCTTGTCGAACACCGTGGTCAGGCCTTTGACCAGCGCGGTGCCGTACAGCAAGTTGTTATCGGAACCCAGGCCTTCCTTGGCGACCTTGCTTTCGAACTGCAGGCGATAGCCGTTGTGCGGGTCGATACGGTTATCGCTTTTCAGGTACGAATAGCTGACACCGGGCATCAATAAAGTACTGAGGCCGGAGTCGTCGCCAAGGCGGTATTCCTCACGCTGCCACTTGAGCGACACCACCCGCTGCCAGCCGCTGGGCAACTTGCTGTGCCACTCGGGGCCGACGGTCAGCAACTTGCTGAGGCTGTCCTTGTCGGCGATTTCTTCGTTCTGGTAACCACCGGCGAAGCGCAGTTTGTCGGTCAGCGGCGGGTCCAGGGGAATGTCGTAGAACAACCCGACGTTCTGCCGGGGCGCCGAGACTTCGGTCTCCCAGCCATAACTGTGCCCCTGGGGGTTGACCCAGTGCCGGGTCCAGTTGGCCTTGACCCGGGGGCCGACGTCGGTGGAGTAGCCAAGACCAAGGCCCATGGTGCGTGGCTTGCGAGTTTCGAGCTTGACGTCTACCGGGATCACATCGTCCTTGGACGCCGTCGGCGCCGCGTCGACCCGCACGCCTTCGAAATAGCCACTCGATTGCAGCGCCTGGTTGAGCTCGGCGATCAATTCGGAGTCATACGGCGTACCGGCCTTGAAGGGCACCATGCGTTGCAGCAGGTCTTCGTCGAACGGTGTGTCGCCTTCGAAACTGACTTTGCCCAGCGAGTAGCGCGGACCACTCTCGTAGATCAGCTCGATATCCGCCACGCCGGCCCGCGGGTCGACCGCCAACTTCTGACGGCTAAAACGGCCACTGAAAAACCCATAGCGCGAGGCCTGGTTCTGGATCAGGCGCTTGGCGTCCTCGTACTGACCGTGGTTGAGCACCGCCCCGGTTTGCAGGGCATGGCTTTTGGGCACACGAAAGGATTTGAGGGAGGCCGCCGGACCGTCGACGCGGATCGTGACGTTGCGCAAATGCACCGGCTCGCCGGGCTCGATGGTCAGCACCAGGCGCGGCGTCTTGCCACCCTTCACTTCACTGTCGATTTGCGGTTGGTAATAACCCAAGGCCTGGGCGGCCTTGCGCGCCTGCTCCTCGGCGCCGCGACTGAAGCGCAGCAAAGCCTCTTCGTCACGATCGCCGAGACTGCCGATATAGCCTTCGATATTGGCCTTCAGTGCATCGTTGGACGGTTTGATCCGCACATCCAATTCACTTTGCGCCAGTGCCGCGCAGCTGGTAATCAGCATCAGCACGCCACTGGTAATTCTTCCTGGAAACTTCATAGGCGCGGATGCTATCACGAGCGTGGAGCGTGATAGAGCCTGGCATGCACTGAAAGTTCGACCTCAAGCTGTTGCCGAATGTAATACCTGCGGATTGGCGTGAAAAAACACGTGTTCGCGAATCGGTCCCACGGCCACCTCGCCGATCTCTTCGTAGCCTTGGCGTTTATAGAAGTCGAGATAACGAGGGTTGCCGGTGTCGAGAATCACGCCCTGGGAGTTTTCATCAACGGCGCACCAGTTATGCACCGCCTGCAACAGTTGCTCGCCAAAATGCTTGCCTTGGAATTGCGGGTGAACCCCCAGCAACGGCAGCACGTGTACCGAGTCGTTCGGCACGCAGGCCGCCACGGCGTCGTGGTATTCAAGGTAGCGGCGGGTACAGCGAAATCCGGTACTGAGCACCATGCGCAGGCGCCACGCCCAACTTTCGGTCACCCCCAGGCGCCGTTGTGGTGGCGCGATCAGGGCAATGCCGATCAGCCGGTCGTTGACCAACAGGCCGATGGCTGGCAACTCCTGGAAAAAGTGTTGCTTGACCAGTTCGCGCACGGTGGCGCGCACCCGTTGCTCATAGCCGGGACGCTCGGCTTCGAACAGGTAGCTGAACGTCGGCTCGTGCCGGTAGGCCTGATACAGCAGAGAACGCGCTTCGCGGGAATAGCCGCTGTCGAGCATGTGGATATCGGCAATGGCGGTGGAGGTTTCAGGCATGACGGTCGTTCTCCATGGCGCAGCTCGCAGGGCTGCGCGCTTGTTGTTACGAGCTCAATGGGGCTGAGACAGTTCCTTGCTGATCGCAAAACAGTGTAGGCAATGAAACCCGGTTCGTCCCACCGCGCACTGGCCCCCATTGCCCATGTCAGCTAGCATCGCCCTTTTGCCAGGACTGCCGAGCATGAAGATCGTCTCCTTCAACATCAACGGGCTTCGCGCTCGTCCCCATCAGCTGGCGGCGCTGATCGAAAAACATCAACCCGATGTGATCGGGCTGCAGGAAACCAAGGTCCACGACGATCAGTTTCCACTCGATGAGATCAAGGCCCTGGGCTACCACGTGTATTTCCATGGGCAAAAGGGTCATTACGGTGTCGCCCTGCTCTCGCGCCAGGAACCGCTGGCCCTGCACAAAGGCTTCGCCACCGACGAAGAGGATGCCCAGCGACGTTTCATCTGGGGCACCTTCGCCGACGCCAACGGCGTGCCGGTGACCATCATGAACGGTTACTTCCCGCAAGGTGAAAGCCGCGACCACCCAACCAAGTTCCCGGCCAAGCAGCGCTTCTACGGCGACCTGCAGGCACTGCTGGAAAACCAGTTCAAGAACGAACAGCCGCTGGTGGTGATGGGCGACGTGAACATTTCCCCGGAAGACTGCGACATCGGCATCGGCCCGGACAACATGAAGCGCTGGCTGAAAACCGGCAAATGCAGCTTCCTGCCGGAAGAGCGCGAGTGGATGGCCCGGTTGAAGAACTGGGGCCTGGTGGACAGTTTCCGTCACTTGAACCCGGAAGTGGCTGACGTCTTCAGTTGGTTCGACTATCGCAGCCGTGGCTTCGAGGACGAGCCCAAGCGCGGGCTGCGTATCGATGTGATCCTCGCCTCCCACGGGCTGTTGCCACGGGTCAAGGCGGCCGGTGTCGACTACGAACTGCGTGGGATGGAGAAGCCGTCGGATCATGCGCCGATCTGGTTGGAATTGAGTTAAATCATTCGGGCGCCTTCCCTTGTAGGAGCCCGGCTTGCCGGCGAAGGCGTCCTTGAATATTGCATTGATCTGTCGGACGTTTTCGCTGGCAAGCCAGCGCCTACAGAGGTGTGGTTGCCGTACAGAGCTGTCATCTTTCGGACATCTTTCTGACTTATTCTCCCGGCACCTCCCCTGGTCTTGAAAGGTGCCGGCATGTCGCTGCGCGGGTTGCTCCTGATGATGCTCTGCACCTGGCTGCCGCTGTCGGTAATGGCCAGCGCCTTGCCGATCCCCGCGCAGGGCCCGGTGTTGCGCATCCAGGGCTCCAACACCATTGGCGCGGCATTGGGGCCGGCGCTGGTCGAGGGCCTGATGCGCGAACAGGGTCTGCTCAAGGTGCACAGTGAAGCGACGGACACAGCCAACGAGTCGCGTATCGTCGGTGAAACCCTGGAAGGCCGCCGGGTCGAAGTGCAACTGGCGGCCCACGGTTCCAGCACCGGTTTCGCCGCGCTGAAAACCGCAAGTGCCGATCTCGCCGCTTCTTCCAGGCCGATCAAGGACAACGAGCTGCAAAGCCTCATAACCCTGGGCGACCTGAAAAGCGCCGCCGCCGAACAGGTCATCGCCATCGACGGGCTGGCGATCATCCTGCATCCGCAAAACCCGTTGAACACACTCGACACGGGCCAACTGGCGCGCATTTTCAGCGGCCAGGTGAAAACCTGGGAAGAGCTCGGCGGCGAAGGCGGAGCCATTCATCTCTATGCGCGCGATGATCAGTCCGGCACCTTCGACACGTTCAGGGAGCTGGTCCTCAGCGGTCACGGCAAAACCCTGAGCGGCACCGCGAAACGTTTCGAATCCAGCGAACAACTGTCCGACGCTGTCAGCCAGGATCCCCACGGCATTGGCTTTATCGGCCTGCCCTACGTGCGCTCCGCCAAGACCGTGGCGATTGCCGATGGCCAGTCCATGGCCATGCTGCCGCTCAACAGCCTGATTGCCACGGAAGACTATCCCCTGTCCCGGCGCCTGTTCCTTTACCTGCCACCCAAGCGCAACAACCCTTGGGCGCAAGCGCTGGTGACCTTCGCGCAAAGCCGCAAGGGCCAGGCGATCGTCGCGGCCAACGGCTTTATCGCCCAGACGATCCAGGCCATGAACGTCACGCCGAATGCGTTGATGCCCGAGGGCTACCAGGCCCTGAGCCGCCACGCCATGCGCCTGACGGTGAACTTTCGTTTCGAAGAAGGCAGCGCCAGCCTGGACAACAAGGCCCGACAGGACCTGTCACGGGTGCTCGACTATATGAAGCAGCACGACAAGACCGATCGCCGGGTAACGCTGGTGGGTTTCGGCGATGCCAAGCTCGATCCGGCGCGCGCCGATCTGCTCTCGAAACTGCGTGCCATGGCGGTTCGCCGCGAACTGGTGAAAAGTGGCGTGGTGCTGCGTGACGTGCGCGGTTTCGGCGCCGAGATGCCGGTGGCGGCCAACAGCGAGGATGAGGGACGGATCAGGAATCGGCGGGTCGAGGTCTGGGTTTACTGAGCCTGTCAGGCCAGGTCCTTGCGCAAGGCGGCTGATCGAACCTGGCCGGAAATGCCGTCAGCCCAGCAGTTTCTCAAGCTGCGCAACGGTATCGACGGCGCCCATGGTCTTGGCGGCATCCAGCGCGGTGATGCCGTTGGCGTCTTTGGCTCGCGGATCGGCGCCCTTGCTGATCAGGTAGTCGACGACTTCGACGCGGTTGAACATCGCGGCCATCATCAGCGCGGTGCGGCCGTCGAAGGACGAACCCTCAACCTGTGCGCCCCCTTCGACCAGGGCCTTGATCACGGCCAGGTCACCCTTGAATGCCGCGCCGGCAATCGGGCTCTGGCCGTTGTCGTTGCGGATTTCCGGATCAGCCTTGTGTTCGAGCAAGACTTTTACCGTGTCCACGTGGCCGTGATAAGCGGCCAGCATCAGCAAGGTGTCGCCCTTGTGATTGCGCAGGTTCGGCGGCAGGCCCTTGCTCAGCAGCGCTGCCATCATGGCCGCATCACCTTCGCGCGCCTTGTTGAAGACCTGTTCGGCAAACTCGGCAGCTTCTTCGGGGGTCATCTGGCGGCTTTTGTCTGACATTGAACGCTCCACTTTCAGTTTTTCACAAAGCCGACAGTTTCCCGAGCGTGCTCGTCACTGTCACTTCTTTTTTCTGATGCGTGGCCATAGCCCTTTTCAATTGCCATCTTCAATGACCTCATATTCAGTAGCGATGCTTGCCACCCTGGATGTCTGCCAGCACCTGCTCGGTGACCTGCACATACGTCTCGGTTCCCGGCAACCAGGCATAGATCGGGTCTTCGCCGGTCCTGCCGGGGTCGAACGCTTCGTCCTTGAGGCGGGTCTTCTGGTATTTGAACGTCCCGGTGGTTTCCATTTTCACTTTTACCCGCAAAAACAGCGGCACCGCGTAGGCCGGCATGTGCTGTCGGGCGAAGGCCAGCAACTCGCTGAAATCCAGGGTCGCCAGGGATTCCGCGGGAGTGATCGCCGCCATCCCGGCACGGCCGTTGGTATTGCGCACTTCCACACCATAGGCCACGGCCTCGGAAATATTCGGGTGCATCAGCAGGACGTTCTCGACCTCGGTGGTCGACACGTTTTCACCCTTCCAGCGGTAGGTGTCGCCCAGGCGATCGACAAACTGGGCATGACCGAAACCGATGTTGCGCAGCAGGTCGCCGGTGTTGAAGTAGCGGTCGCCCTTGACGAACACGTCGTGCAGCACGACTTTTTCGGTCTTGCGCGGGTCGGTGTAACCATCCAGCGGTGCCTTGTCGTCGATCCTGGCCAGGAGCAGCCCCTGCTCGCCCTTGCCGACCTTGCGCATGAAACCATTGGCGCCGCGGGTCGGCGCACCGCTGTCATGGTCATACGCCGCCAGCTCCCAGGACATCAGGGAAAAGCCCACGGTATTGTCGAAATTGAGGATGTTGGTAAAGCCGATGTTGCCGTCACTGGCGGCATACAGCTCGCAGATATGCTCGACCGCGAAGCGTGTCTTGAACTCGGCCCAGGCGCCGGGACGCAGACCGTTGCCGATCATCTTGGTCACGCCGTGCTTACTGTCGTCGGCACTGGGTGGCTGGTCGACCAGGTAGCGACATAGTTCGCCGACATAGCCCAGGGTGGTTGCCCGGTACTTGCGAACGTCGCTCCAGAACTGGCTGGCACTGAACTTGCGGCGGATGGCGAACCCCGAGGCCCCGCTGATGGCCGAGCCCCAGCACACGCACAGGCCGGTGGCGTGATAGAGCGGCAACGGACAGTAGACGATGTCCTCGGGACGCATATCCAGGGCGATCATGCCGAAGCTGGCGCAACTGCGCATCCAGCGCCCGTGCTTGAAAACCCCGGCCTTGGGCAACCCGGTGGTGCCCGAGGTATAGATGTAGAAACAGGGATCGTCGAAAAAGACCTGCCGGCTGCTGGCGGGGTTGTCGCTGCAGGCATCGATGCTGGCCGTCATCAGGTTGACGAACCCCTCGGGCGCAATTCCCGGGTGGCTGTAGGTGTCCTGGTCGGCAACGAACCAGGTACGCGTCATTTCGATCGGTACCCGTTCGCGCACGGCCAGGTAGGCCGGGACCAGCTCCGCGCCAACGACAATGGCCGCCGGCGTCACCAGGTTCAGGCTGTGGGTCAGGGTATCGCGGGTTTGCGAGGTGTTGAGCAACGCGCCGATGGCACCGACCTTGGCCACCGCCAGGAGGGTCACCAGCAGTTCCGGGCGGTTCTCCATGAACACCGCCACCACGTCGCCCTTGCCGATGCCCTCGGCGATCAGGTGATGGGCGATGGAGTTGGCCCAACGGTTGACCTGGGCGTAAGTCAGTTGCACTTCGCCGCAGAGCAAGGCCGGGCCTTCGGGATTGCGCAGGGTGGCCTGCTCGAAACTCCAGCCCAGCCCACACGCCTGGGTCGGATCCTTGACGTTGGCAACCTTCATGCCCTTGACCACCCGAGGAATGGCTTTGGCAATGGAAGGCAGCTTGCGGAGCATCATGCCCCAGGTGATGGTGTCGCGCTGCGTGCGGCTCATGGCGGTTCCCGTTGAATCTTCTTATTGTCGGGCGGCATTGATCGACCCCGAAAATACGTCAACGGTTCTGCAGCTGTACACGCGGTTTTTGAAATGTTTTGTATCCGCGACAACCTCGTTTGAAATCATGAGCGCGTACGCGACAAATGGTTCCATCGAAACGCCGACGACCACGCAAAATGCAGGATGCACGATAGCCATTCATGCAGATTGCACGAAAGCAAAAAACACAAGAATCTATAAGTTGTTGTTTTAATTGAATATTTTAGAGGCGCAAATACTGGCACAATCACTGCAACCGTCTACTCATGCTTGCCATTCAAGAGCTAACGGAGCTGATAGACATGAGCCTGATCCAAGAAAAATTCTCTTCCTTGTTCTCCAACTTCGACGTGACCACCCAGGATCGACCAGACGGTGGGATCCTGCTCACCTTGCGCAGCGAAGGCAGGGAATTCAAACGCTCGATTTCCTACCAGCAACTGCACAATGGCGACCAATTGTCGTGGGTCATCAGCGCCATCCGCCGCGATCTGGCCGAACAGGCCAGCGAGTTGCCGCAAATCTCCATGCTGCAAAGCCAGCAGCGCTTTGCCTTGCCGACCTATCATTCGCTGTAAGTGTCGCGCCGCGTTAAACCAACAGGCCGTGCAAGCTTGCGCTTCACGGCCTGGATTTGTTTGGTCAGTGACTGATCGCCAAGTCGTCCATTCGCGGGAATCGACCGGCAATGTCGTCGCCGGTGAAATTGGCCTGCCGAGGCTGGCCCACGGATAGACGCAGAGCCACGACAAAGGGCTGTTCGCCGATGTCCAGCCACTGCCGAGTGCCCGCCGGCAGCGTAATCAGGTCATTTTTCTCGCAGAGCACGGCGTAGACGTAATCGTCGATGCGCACAGATATCAAGGCGCTTCCCGAAGCGAACAGCAGGACTTCGTCCTGGTCCTGGCGCTGTTCGTCGAAGAGACTGGTGCGAATCGAGTCTTTTTGCAGGTGATCGCGGTCGAGGCTGATCACATCGACCGCGCGCAACCCGTGCTCGGTCATCAGGCTGTCGATCGGCCCCTGATAGGCATTGATGACATCGTCGTGGCTGGCGCCGGGACGGATCTTCGCCGTGGCTGGCCAGCGGTCGAAGCGCACGCCCTGCTCGGCGAGGGTCGAGGCGATGTCTTCGAAATGGGTCAGCACCTTGTTGGGTAATTCAGGACTGGAAACGTGATAAACGGACAGGCTGCTCATCTGGGCAACTCCTTAAGGGTTCAAGAGGGAGCGCGTGTCCTCTTGCATTCGTGTGGCAATGATAACGGCTGCCGCCAGCGCTGCGAGGCTGGCAATACTAAAGGTTAAGGGAGCGCCAAGGGCATTCCAGCTGTAACCGGAATACAGCGCGCCCACTGCGCCACCGGTGCCGGCCAGGGCGGCGTACAACGCCTGGCCCTGCCCTTGCTGGCGTGGGCCGAAGCTGCGCTGCACAAACTGGATGGCCGCGGCGTGAAAGCTGCCGAACGTCGCTGCGTGCAACACTTGGGCAAACAACAACACCCAGAGGAATTCGGCCAACGAACCGAGCAGCAGCCAACGCAACGCGGCCAGAAGAAAACTCGCCAGCAGCACGCGCCGTACCGAGAAGCGCGCGAGGATCCGGCTCATCGCCATGAACATCAGCACCTCGGCCACCACGCCAACGGCCCAGAGCATGCCGATCACGCCCCGGCTGTAGCCCAGTCGCTCCAGGTGCAGGGTGAGAAAGGTGTAATACGGACCGTGGCTCATTTGCATCAGCGCCACGCACGCGTAAAACGCCAACACCCCGGGGCTGCGCAGTTGTGCAAGGAAACCCTCTCCGGTCAGTCGCTCGCCCTGGACGGGGTGGGCGTTCGGGACCCACAGGCTGCTGAGGACGATCCCGGCCATGATCAGCACCAGCGCCGCGGGGTAAATGTCCAGGCTGAGCCATTCGAACAAGCGCCCGAGCGCCACCACCGTGATGATGAAACCGATCGAGCCCCACAGGCGAATCTGGCTGTAGCGGGAGGCCTGGCCTTGCAGGTGCGCCAGGGTAATGACCTCGAACTGCGGCAGCACCGCATGCCAGAAGAACGCGTGCAAGGCCATGACCATCGCCAGCCAGGCATAGGTCTGGCTGACGAAGATCAGCGAAAAAGTCAGCAACGTGCACACTGCGCCGAAGCGCACGATGGCCAGCCGCCGCCCGGTATAGTCGCCGAGCCAGCCCCAGAGGTTCGGGGCTACGCAACGCATCAGCATGGGGATTGCCACCAGCTCGCCGATGCGCGCCGCGGAGAATCCCAGGTGATCGAAGTACAGCGCCAGAAAAGGCGCTGTCGAACCGAGCAAGGCGAAATAAAACAGATAAAAGCTGGAAAGCCGCCAGTACGGGAGCGCCGTCACCGTTGACTCAAATCTGGCCCAGCACCGGCGTGTTCACCCGCACATCAGCGTTCTGGCCACGATGACGCAGCAGGTGGTCCATCAGCACGATAGCCATCATCGCTTCGGCGATCGGCGTGGCGCGGATGCCGACGCACGGGTCGTGACGGCCCTTGGTGATGACGTCCACCGGGTTGCCATGGATGTCGATGGATCGGCCCGGCGTGGTGATGCTGGACGTCGGCTTCAACGCCAGGTGGGCCACGATCGGCTGGCCGGACGAGATGCCGCCGAGAATGCCGCCCGCGTTGTTGCTGAGGAAACCTTCTGGCGTCATTTCATCGCGATGCTCGGTGCCGCGCTGGGCGACGCTGGCGAAACCGGCGCCGATTTCCACGCCCTTGACCGCGTTGATGCTCATCAGGGCATGGGCCAGTTCCGCGTCAAGACGGTCGAAAATCGGCTCGCCCAACCCTGGCATCACGCCTTCGGCGACCACGGTGATCTTTGCACCCACCGAATCCTGGTCGCGGCGCAACTGGTCCATATAGGCTTCCAGCTCCGGCACTTTGTCCGGATCGGGGCTGAAAAATGCGTTCTGCTCCACCGAATCCCAGGTCTTGAACGGGATTTCGATCGGGCCGAGCTGGCTCATGTAGCCGCGAATGACGATGCCCTGGGTCGCCAGGTACTTCTTGGCAATTGCGCCGGCTGCCACGCGCATCGCGGTTTCCCGGGCCGAGCTGCGGCCGCCGCCGCGATAATCGCGCTCACCGTATTTGTGGTGGTAGGTGTAGTCGGCGTGTGCCGGACGGAACAAGTCCTTGATCGCCGAGTAGTCCTTGGACTTCTGGTCGGTGTTGCGAATCAGCAAGCCGATGGAGCAGCCGGTGGTGCGCCCCTCGAACACGCCCGAGAGGATTTCGACTTCATCGGCCTCCTGGCGCTGGGTGGTGTGACGACTGGTGCCAGGCTTGCGCCGATCCAGGTCGCGCTGCAGATCCTCAAGGGAAATCTCCAGGCCCGGCGGGCAGCCATCGACAATGGCGACCAACGCCGGTCCATGGCTTTCGCCAGCGGTGGTGACAGTGAACAGCTTGCCGTAGGTATTGCCGGACATGCAGGACGCTCCGTGAAATGAACCTGAATACGTAATGCGCGCCAGTATACGCAGGCTATCCAAGTAGTTCATCCTCGAACCTATGCCCGAACCTTATGGGTGCTTGCGAGTCCAACCGGCACCTCGATGATGATGGCCCGACAATGCTGCGAGTTATAGCCTTGAGCCTTACCCTGATTTCCGGCTTCGCCCAGGCCACTGTCCTGCAGCGGCCGATCACCCTGGATACCGGCACCGGTGAGCTTTTCGGCTCCTTGTTGCTGCCTAAATCCGACACACCAGTGCCGGTTGTCTTGATCATTTCCGGCTCCGGCCCAACCGATCGCGACGGAAACAATCCCGAGGGCGGGCGCAATGACAGCCTCAAGCGCCTGGCCTGGGTGCTGGCCAAACACAACATCGCCAGCGTGCGCTACGACAAGCGCGGCGTGGCGGCGAGCCTGCCCGCTACCCCTGACGAACGCAATTTGTCGGTGGAAGCCTATGTCGCCGACACCCAAGCCTGGGGCCGCAAACTCAAGACCGACCCGCGCTTCAGCCAACTGATCCTGCTGGGCCACAGCGAAGGTGCCTTGATCGCCAGCCTCGCGGCGCCGAGCGTCGATGCGGCGGCGGTTATTTCCGTGTCCGGCAGCGCCCGGCCGATCGACCAGGTGCTGCGCCAGCAACTGGGCAATCGCCTGCCTGCCCCACTGCTGCTGCGCAGCAATGAACTGCTCGACAGCCTCAAGGCCGGGAAAACCGACGACAACGTGCCAGCGCCCCTGCAGGTGATTTTCCGTCCCAGTGTGCAGCCGTACCTGATTTCGCTGTTCCGCCAGGATCCCGCTGCGGCGTTCGCGAAGCTGAAAATGCCGGCGCTGATCATCCAGGGCAGCAATGACATCCAGGTCGGGGTCAATGACGCCCGGTTGCTCAAGGCGGCCAAACCGGACGCCGAACTGGCGCTGATCGAAGGCATGAACCACGTCATGCGCATCGTGCCCAACGACGTCAAGCGCCAATTGGCTTCCTACAAAGACCCGCAATTGCCGCTGGCAGCGGAACTCGGCACGCGAATCCTCGCTTTTATTGACGGACTTCGCGCTTCTTGAGCGCTGTTGCCCTCCAGTCTTGAAAAAAACGGCCGATAAGCCTTTGTCGCCAGTGCCATCGCTGGCGACAAGCAGAGCTTGGACAGGATCTCGCCGTTATGACCGATACCCCGACTTCACCCGACACCACCGCTGAAAAAGAGGCACCGCCAGTGGTCGAGCTGCCTTGGGCGGACGTCGACGTCGAGCACCCGAAGATGCTCCGTCTGGCGCCGCTGCAGACCGATCGCAATACCGGTGGGCGGCCCCTGCGCTTTGTCGAGTTCGGTTATGCCGAGCGCCACGACAAGGCTCACAGCCTGATGCGCATGCGCATCACCCTGCCCGGCCAGCGGGTGCGAAAGGAGCAGAATCATCTGGATGTGTGGGTCGATCACGCGGAAAAACGCGTGCATTTCGGACCTGACAGCGGCCTGCAAATCGAACCGCTGAACCGCGGCATCGGCCGCTTCATGGCCGCACACGGCATCAACTGGGCGAAAAAACGCTGGCCGGGTTACACCGTAGAGGGCACCGACCTCAACAACAAGGACGCGCTGAACGAAGACACGCGCCTGCGTCGCGATCACTTTTTGCGGGTGCACGGTTTCGACGTGGTCTACGCCGATGCCCAGCATTTGAAAGGCAGCGTCACAGAAGTCAGGGTTGGTGACTTGCTGGGCGACTGGAACACCGAGAAAGTCCAGGTGGTGACGATTCTCGAGGCGGCGCAGATGCTCCAGCAAGCCGAGCAGAACCTGGCCGAGCAGGAAGTCAAACTCAAGAAACACGAAGAGAAGGTCAGCAAATACCAGCGTGAAGACGCCGGTTTGCGCTTTACCATTGCGTGTCTGGTGGCGTTTGCGGTGTTTCAGGCGGGGTTGTTGATCTGGATTGCGACGCACCGTTGAGACGGTGACCGTTCCCACGCTCTGCGTGGGAACGGTCAGGACGGGTCAGACCCGGGACGCGAACAATGCCTGATGATCGCGGCACTGCTCGGCCGTCAACATGAACACACCATGCCCACCGCGCTCGAACTCCAGCCAGGCGAAATCGACCTGCGGGTACAACGCCTCGACATGCACCTGGCTGTTGCCCACTTCGACAATCAGCAGGCCCTTCTCGGTGAGGTGATCCGCGGCCTCGGCCAGCATGCGTCGCACCAGGTTCAAGCCGTCATCGCCGCAAGCCAGGCCCAGCTCCGGTTCGTGCTGGTACTCGTCCGGCATGTCGGCGAAATCCTCGGCGTCCACGTACGGCGGGTTCGACACGATCAGGTCGAAACGCTGCCCCGGCAAGCCATCGAAACCATCGCCCTGCACGGTGTAGACACGCTCGTCGACACCATGGCGCTCGATGTTCTGGTTCGCCACCTCCAGCGCTTCGAAAGACAGGTCGGCCAGCACCACTTCAGCATTCTTGAACTCGTAGGCACAAGCGATGCCGATGCAGCCGGAGCCGGTGCACAAGTCGAGAATCCGCGCCGGCTCGGTACCCAGCCATGGGGTGAAACGGTTTTCGATCAGTTCGCCAATCGGCGAGCGCGGGATCAGCACGCGCTCATCGACAATGAACGACAGGCCGCAGAACCAGGCTTCACCCAGCAGGTAAGCGGTGGGCACCCGCTCTTCGATCCGGCGCTTGAGCAGGTGTTGCAGGTGGACGACTTCGTCTTCTTCCAGATTGCAGTCCAGGTAACTGTCGGAGATTTCCCACGGCAAGTGCAGCGCACCCAGCACCAGTTGACGGGCTTCGTCCCAGGCGTTGTCGGTCCCATGGCCGAAAAACAGATCCTCCCCATGGAAGCGGCTGACGGCCCAACGGATATGGTCACGCAGGGTACGAAGGCGGGAAGTGATCACGACGGTAAACTCCAGAAAAATCGACGGGCGATTCTACCAGTCAAATGCCGTCAGGACGACGCAGGAAAAACACCGGGGCAAATGTAGGAAACATCTGGTTTTCTCACCAACCATTGAACAAAACGGCATACTTGACAACGCTGCACGCCAGTAACGACGGTGCCTACGATGGTAGCGATTCACAGAAGCGCTCCGCCAGAGGACAATGTCGCAAAAGCCCCACCCGAAGGAGCCCCAGAATGTCCGTTCCACAAACGATGTTTCAACTCAGCGGCCGCGGTTATGCAGCAGCCAAACTGAGTCATGCGACCCTGATCATCATCGATGCCCAGAAAGAGTATCTCAGCGGCCCCCTGGCCCTGAGCGGCATGGATGCGGCTGTCGCGAACATCAAGCAATTGGTGACGGCTGCCCGTGCGGCCGGCCGGCCTATCGTGCATGTCAGCCATCTCGGCACCGTTGGCGGGCTGTTCGACCCGCGCGGCGAGCGTGGCCAGTTCATTCCAGGGCTGGAACCGCTGGCCGGCGAAATCAAGATCGAGAAGATCCTGCCCAGTGCCTTCCATGGAACGGACCTGAAAAAGCGCCTCGAGGAGTTGGGCTCGGTGGATCTGGTAGTGTGCGGTTTCATGAGTCATTCCAGTGTCAGCACCACCGTGCGGGCGGCGAAGAACCTGGGTTTCCGTTGCACCCTGGTCGAAGACGCCTGCGCCACCCGTGATCTGCCGTACAAAGGCGGCGTCCTGAGCGCCGAGCATGTCCAGCAGACCGAAATGGCGATCATGGCGGACAACTTTGCCGCCCTCGCCATGACCAACGACCTGGTCTGATCGGCGGTTTATGAGCGGCGCACCCCGCCGCTCATCCGCAAAAGCCTCTCGTTCGCCGTAAATGTCTTAGCCTCAGGAACATCCCGGTCAACTTCCGGTCGAAGGGCCGATACCCATTGAGGAAGGTCGGAATGAAGTTATCCGATGGTTTTGACGCTCGCCGCTTGCGGCCCAAAGGCCAAAGCAACTGGCGTTTTCGATTCGGCGCGGCGTTTGCCGCCTTGCTGGCGACCTGCGGCGTGCTGCTGGCGATGGCCGGTGCCGCCAGCCTGTTCGGCCACGTTCCCGCCCTGGGCGAGTTGAACAGCAACCGCGCGGGTGCGGCAGTGATCCTGGTCATCGGCCTGATCGTGCTGTACCTCGGTGTGTGGCTGTGGCGTCGCTGCCGCCGACGCTCGCGCCAGTCGAACGCGCTGAACATGTCCCCACACCTGATGAAAAAACACGACTGAGCGCAAGTCGCAGTTCAATGTCGCGCGTTTTCTCGCGCCCGATTCGCTTCGAGTTGGGTAAACTGGCCGCCCTTCGCGGAGGCTGACATGCAAGACGACGATTTTTCCCTGTTCAAAAGTGCGATCCAAGGCGTCAAGCCGATCAAGCACGATCGCGCCGAAACCGGCAAACCCAAGGCTGACCGCGCGCACATCGCCAAGTTGCGCCAGGCGGCCACCGTGCGCACCGATGCCACCACCGTTGACGGCTTGTCCGATCAGTTCGTCATCGACGTCGGCCCCGAAGACGAGCTGATGTGGGCGCGCGACGGCGTGCAGGAAAGCCAGATACGCAAGCTCAAGATCGGGCAGATTCCCTTCGAAGGCAGCCTCGACCTGCACGGCATGAGCGTGGAAAAGGCCCGGGAGACCCTCTGGGCATTCCTGGCTGAAGCGACCAGATTCGAAATCCGCTGCGTACGCGTCACCCACGGCAAGGCCGTGCGCCTGGACGGCAAGCGGCCGATGATAAAAAGCCACGTCAACACCTGGTTGCGCCAGCATCCACAGGTACTCGGCTTCACCTCGTGCCAGCCCAAGCATGGCGGTGCAGGTGCTGTTTATGTGATGCTCAAACGAACCATGATGGAAGGCCGCGACGAGTAATCCTCATGCTTCGAGCTTGCAGCGTCGTGTCCGTCACCGTACCCTTGCCCTTTGCGTAAAATCCCACAGGTAGTTTCATGTCCCTGGAACAGAATTACACCGCGATCCTTGGCCAACTGGGCGAGGATCCCTCCCGCGAGGGCCTGCTCGACACGCCAAAACGTGCCGCCAAAGCCATGCAGTACCTCTGCCGCGGTTATGAACAGACGCTCGAAGAAGTCACCAACGGTGCCCTCTTCAGCTCCGACAACAGCGAAATGGTGCTGGTCAAGGACATCGAGTTGTACTCGTTGTGCGAACACCACCTGCTGCCGTTCATCGGCAAGGCCCACGTGGCCTACATCCCGAGCGGCAAGGTACTGGGCTTGTCGAAAGTCGCGCGGATCGTCGATATGTACGCCCGCCGCCTGCAGATCCAGGAAAACCTCAGCCGCCAGATTGCCGATGCAGTCCAACAGGTCACCGGCGCCCTGGGCGTTGCAGTGGTGATCGAGGCCAAGCACATGTGCATGATGATGCGCGGTGTGGAAAAGCAGAATTCGTCGATGATCACCTCGGTGATGCTGGGCGAATTCCGTGAGAACGCCGCGACTCGCAGCGAATTTCTCAGCTTGATCAAGTAATTGGCAACACGAAGAGAACCGGCATTCATCGCCGGTTTTTTTTCGCCCGGAAAAAATCAGGTAAGCTGCGCGCCTTTCTCAATTAGCACCGTGAGGCTTCAAACGTGTTCGTAAAAGCGCTTCGTGTCGGCCTTGGCCAACTGATCATCTTCATTGACTTCATCACCCGCCCTGGCAAGAAGCAGCGCCCTGCCGCTGACCAGGCCAAGGTCGAAGCTGCGGCCAAGGACCTGACCCTGTATCAGTTCCATGCCTGCCCGTTCTGCGTGAAGACCCGCCGCACCCTGCGCCGCCTGAACGTACCGGTGGCCTTGCGCGATGCGAAGAATAGCGAACAGGATCGCCAGGCCCTGCTTGAGCAGGGTGGCAAGATCAAGGTGCCTTGCCTGCGTATCGTAGAAAATGGCCAGACGACCTGGATGTATGAGTCCAAGGTGATCATTGATTATCTGGATAAGCGGTTTGCTGCAGCCTGATGTAATTGTGGCGTGATTGACGGCCCCTTCGCAAGCAAGCCCGCCCCCACATTGGAATGCATTCAACTGTGGGAGCGGGCTTGCTCGCGAAGGGGCCGGCACAAACATCGAAGATCTCAGAAAAAATAAACCGGCTCGTGCGCCGGTTTATTTTTACCTTCAGGCCGCTTGCGCCGCCTGGCCCTGGCGCACCACCGCCGCCAAGCGCTTGAGCCCTTCCTCCAGCCGCGTCGGGTCGATATGGCTGAAATTCAGCCGCAGATGGCCGTGATGACTGTCCGGCTCGGGGAAGAACGGCTCACCGGGCATAAACGCCACGTCATTGTCCAACGCTGCATTGAGCAACGTCCGGGTGTCCAGCGGTTGCTTGAGCGTCAGCCAGAAAAACAGCCCGCCCTGTGGCACGTTCCAGTCCGCCAGATCGGCAAAGTGCGTTTGCAGCGCCGCCTGGAAGGCGTCGCGGCGCTCCCGGTAAAAACCGCGCAATTCACTCAGGTGCTGCTGGTAGGCCTCACTGCCGATCCATTGCAGTGCTTGCCACTGACCGACCCGATTGGTATGCAAGTCCGCCGATTGCTTGAGTTTCAACAGGTGCGGGAACAGGTCCGGGCTGGCGATCAGGTAGCCGACGCGCAGGCCCGGCAGCAGGGTTTTCGACACGGTGCCGGTGTAGATCCAACTGGACTTCTTCAGGCGTCCGGCAATCGGTTGGGCGCTGCCGCCATCAAAGGTCAACTCGCGGTAGGGCTCGTCTTCAATCAGGGTCACGCCAAACTCGTCCAGCAATGCCGCGACCGCTTCGCGCTTGGCTTCGCTGTATCGCACGGCCGATGGATTCTGGAACGTCGGGATCAGGTAGATGAACGCCGGGCGATGGTTTTCCAGCCGCGCGCGCAGTTGCGCAAGGTCCGGCCCATCGGCTTGCAGCGGCACGGTCAGGCAATGTGCACCAAACAGCTGGAAGATCTGCAGTGCCGCCAGATAGGTCGGTGCTTCGAGCAAAATCTCGGTGCCTTTGTCGATATAGAGCTTGGCCGCCAGGTCGAGTGTTTGCTGGGAACCACTGACCACCAACACCTGCTTCGCCTCACAGGGCACACCCAGCGCTCGCGCCTGTTCCGCCAGGGCCTCGCGTAAGGCCGGTTCGCCTTCACTCATGCCGTATTGGCCGATGGACACCGGCATCCGGTCCCACTCGACCTTCGGCAGCATGGCTTCGGCCGGCAAGCCTCCGGCGAACGACATCACCTGCGGACGTTGGGCGGCAGCGAGGATTTCACGGATCAAAGAACTTTTAAGGCGCGAGACACGTTCGGAAAAAGCCATGGGAGTCACCGGTAGCGAGGCTTGGGGAAAATGAGTCAAACTTGTTGACCGAAATTACGACAGCTCGAGCGGATACGTCAACATGATTGACCTTAAAAACCCGAACTCCCAACAGCAGGCCATGGAAGCATTTTTCTTCGGCTACCAAGCCTTCACCGCCAAGGCCGATGAAATGCTCGAGCGGCGCGGCTTGAGTCGGGTGCATCAACGCATCGTGTTTTTCATTGCCCGCTACCCGAACCTGAGCGTCAAGGAACTGCTGGCATTGCTTGGCGTGAGCAAGCAGGCACTGAACATGCCGTTGCGCCAACTCCTGGAAATGCATCTGGTGAACAGCGTGGCGTCCGAGACGGACAAGCGTAAGCGCCTGCTGGAATTGACCGACGACGGCGCGCGGTTTGAACAGGCGCTGCGACGTGAGCAGGTGAAACTGCTCGAGCGGGTGTTCGCCGAGGCTGGGGAGACGGCGGTGAATGGGTGGTTGGCGGTGAATATGGCGCTTGGGAAAAGTCATTCTGCGGCTGAATGAGCCCTCTTTCAGATTTGCATTGATCGATCTATCGCCTTCGCGAGCAGGCTCGCTCCCACAGTTGATCGCATTCCCCTGTGGGAGCGAGCCTGCTCGCGAAGGCGTCTTTCATGGCGATATATCCCTATTGCCAAACTTTTCGTCGACAAAATCAAAAACATTATTTGCTTTATTTGTATACAAAAGCATAATCCACTTCGTGCGAGTTCCTGACCTATCGGTCAACAATTTCGCAAGTGCCTCAAAGGGCCGCTGCCACCCTCATGGGTCCGGCCCTGGAAATAACAATAAAACTCTTGAGGAGTACCTCGCTGTGGAAAGCCGCAAATCCGAAGCATCGACGCTGGATCTCTCGCCGCCTTTACGCAATGGCTGGCTGGAGCGCATCTTTAAACTCAGCTTGCATGGCACCACGGTGAAGACCGAGTTGATTGCCGGTCTGACAACCTTCATCACCATGGCCTACATCATCTTCGTCAATCCCAACATCATGGCGGACGCCGGGATCGACCATGGCGCGGCGTTCGTCGCCACCTGCATTGCCGCCGCCCTGGGCTGCCTGTTGATGGGCCTGTACGCCAACTGGCCGGTTGGCCTGGCACCGGGCATGGGCCTGAACGCTTTCTTCACCTACACCGTGGTCGGCACCATGGGCTACAACTGGGAAACCGCGCTGGGTGCGGTGTTCGTCTCAGGTGTGCTGTTCATGATCCTGACCTTCTCGCGGATCCGCGAATGGCTGCTCAACAGCATCCCGGTCAGCTTGCGTTTCGCCATGGGGGCTGGCGTCGGCCTGTTCCTCGGGCTGATCGGCTTGAAAACCGCGGGCATCGTCGTCGATAGCCCGGCAACGTTGATCAAGCTCGGTTCGCTGCGCGAGCCTGGTCCGCTGCTCGCCGCCGTTTGCTTCCTGATGATCGCCATCCTCAGCTACCACAGGGTCTTCGGCGCGATCCTCATCAGCATCATCACCGTGACCCTGGCCGGTTGGGGCCTGGGCCTGGTGCACTACGAGGGCATCATGTCAGCCCCGCCGAGCCTGGCCCCGACCTGGATGGCCATGAACGTCGCCGGCGTGTTCAACGTCAGCATGATCAGCGTGGTGCTGGCCTTTCTCTTCGTGCACATGTTCGACACCGCCGGCACCTTGATGGGTGTAGCCCAGCGCGCCAACCTGGTGAACGCGGATGGCAAGATCGAAAACCTCTCGCGCGCCATGAAAGCCGACAGTGCGTCCAGTGTCTTTGGTGCGGTCGTCGGTGTTCCACCGGTCACCAGCTATGTGGAAAGTGCCGCGGGTGTAGCGGCAGGTGGTCGGACTGGTCTTACCGCAGTGACCGTAGGTGTGTTATTTATTGCGGCCATGTTCTTCGCTCCGCTGGCCGGGATGATCCCCGCCTATGCAACAGCCGGTGCGTTGATCTATGTCGCCATGCTGATGATGGGCGGCATGGCCCACATCGAATGGGACGAGGCAACCGACAGCATTCCGGCGATCGTCACTGCAATCATGATGCCCCTGACCTTCTCGGTCGCCGACGGCATCGCGCTGGGCTTCATCACCTACGTGGCGCTGAAGGCCGGTACCGGCAAGTACAAGGAAATTTCCGTCAGCCTGTGGGTGCTCTGCGCAATCTTCATTGCCAAGTTCATCTTCCTGTAACGCTCGGCGGTACGCGCTTCGAACCAGCCTCACCCCGTCGGGTGAGGCTTTTGTGCAAATGGAGGAAAGTGATGAGTCTGGAAACCTGGCTGCTGTTCAGCGGCGCTGCGCTGGTGGTGATCCTGATCCCGGGGCCACTGTCTTTGCTGATGATCAGCAACAGTTTGAATTACGGCCTGGTCCGTTCCTACCCGGCGTTTCTCGGCGGCGTCATTGCCTCGATCTGCCTGTTGAGTGCCTCGGCACTGGGTTTGGGCGCCCTGCTGCTGGCATCGGAACAATTGTTCAGCGCCCTGAAAATCGTCGGTGCGTTGTACCTGTTCTATCTCGCCTGGCAGAGCTGGCAGCAATCGCGCCAACCGTCCCATGGCGCCGAAGTGCCTCCGGCTGCAGCGGTTCCACGCTTTCGTGCATTGTTCGGGCGCGCTTTCATGTTGGGCGCCAGTAACCCGAAAGACATCCTGTTCTTTGCCGCGTTCCTGCCGCAGTTCCTGAGTGCCGAGCAACCGTTCCTGCCGCAACTGCTGGTGATGATCGCCACCTGGACCGTACTGGACCTGCTGTGCAAGCTGGCCTACGGCCTCGGCGCCCATGGCGCTGCGCGGTACTTGCGTAGCGGCAAGGGCCAGAACTGGTTCAACCGCGTCAGTGCCGGACTGTTCGGCGGTGCCGGTGCGGCTTCGTTGTTGAGTGGCCATTAAGGTCCTCTGACCCAAGTCGGCACACAAGTTGCTCGGTTCCAGCACCCCCACGCCGGAACCGAGCATGCTCCACTCCCATCTGACCACCCTCAACGCCGTCTCCCTGGTGCTCAACACCTTCAAGGCCGAAGGCCTGTCCAGCGAGGCCTTATTGGCAGGCAGCGGCATCAGCGCTACGGACCTGAGCCGGGCGGATACGCGTATTACCACCAATCAAGAGATGCAAGTCTGCGCCAATGCCGTCGCACTAAAGCGTGATATCGGCCTGGAACTGGGCCAGCGGATGCACGTTTCGTCCTACGGCATACTCGGCTATGCCCTGCTCACCAGTGCCACCTTCGGTGACGCGTTACGTCTGGCGATGCGTTATCCGGCGCTATTGGGAACACTTTTCGAGCTGAGCCTGGAAGAGGACGGTGAGCGCATCTGGTTCGTCGCCGCTGATTATCGAGAGAGCCCGGCACTGGCCGTGTTCAACGCCGAGTTCTGCCTGGTATCGCTGAAAGTCATCTGCGATGACTTGCTCGGGCATGCCCTGCCACTGCGGGCTGCGCGTTTCGAACATGCCGCGCCCGACTATGAAGCGACCTACGCCGAACACTTCGCCTGCCCGCTGCACTTCGGGGCAGGCAACAATGCCTTTGCGTTCGACAAGCGCTGGCTCGACCAACCCTTGCCGCTGGCAGATGTCATCACCCACCAGGCCATGGCGGAACGCTGCCGCAAGCAGAACACCGAGTTCACCGGACGCCAGGCGTGGCTGGGGCGGATTCGCCAGTTGCTCCGTGCCCAGTTGAATGCGGCACCCGGGCTTGAGGGGTTGGCCGAACAAATGAACTGTTCCGCGCGCACCCTGCGCCGACACCTCAAGGACCTTGGGTGCAGCTATCAGGAATTGCTGGATGAACTGAGATTCGAGCAGGCCAAGCAGATGTTGTGTGAGGATCAGATGCCGATCTATCGGATAGCCGAGGCGCTCGGTTTCAGCGAGACCGCGAGTTTTCGCCATGCGTTTGTGCGTTGGAGCGGCGTTGCACCCAGCCAATTTCGGCCGCACCGATAACACTGTGGGACAAAAAAAGGCCTCTGCCTTGCCGACGCCTTCGCGGGCAAGCCCGCTTGTACAAAGTCACCATCCAGAATACGCCATAAAGGGGCGAATTTCGGTCAATGATTTTGGCCATATAAGTCCCCTTTTGGCCTTTCCTGCCGTTCTCCGAAACGCTGCGCGCCGCAAAACTGTGTGCAACCGAAACAGCCTGCGGAGAACAACAAAATGCTGACGATCTACTCGGACGATCACCACCTGCACCACGGCCGCTGTGAATTGATCGACGGGCAACTCAAGCCCTGCTTCGAGATGCCATCGCGTGCCGACCACGTGTTGCAACGGGTGCAAAAGCAGAACCTGGGGCCCGTCGAAGCGCCCAAAGATTTCGGCCTCGGGCCGATCGAACGCATCCACAGCCGCGACTACCTGGATTTTTTCAAAGGTGCCTGGGCGCGCTGGACCGAGTTCAATACCGACGGTGACCTGCTGCCCTACACCTGGCCGGCCCGCACCTTGCGCAGCATCAAGCCCACCAGCCTGCATGGTCAGTTCGGCTACTACAGCTTCGACGGCGGCGCGCCGATTACCGCCGGCACCTGGCAAGCGGCGTACAGCGCGGCGCAAGTGGCGTTGACCGCACAGGCGGAAATCCAGCGCGGCGCCCGCGCAGCCTTTGCCCTGTGCCGTCCACCAGGACACCACGCTGCCAGCGACTTGATGGGCGGTTATTGCTACCTCAACAACGCCGCCATCGCCGCCCAGGCCTTCCTCGATCAGGGCCACAAGAAGGTCGCGATCCTCGACGTCGACTATCACCACGGCAACGGCACCCAGTCGATTTTCTACGAGCGCAGCGACGTGCTGTTCACCTCGATCCACGGCCACCCGGAGGCCGAGTTTCCATTCTTCCTCGGCTATGAAGACGAGCGCGGCGAAGGCGCCGGTGAAGGGTTCAACTTCAACTACCCATTGCCCGCCGGCAGCGGCTGGGAGGCTTGGAGCGCTGCTCTGGAGCAAGCCTGCAACGAGATCGAAAGCTATGGCGCCGACATCGTCGTCGTCTCGCTCGGTGTCGATACGTTCAAGGACGACCCGATCTCGCAATTCAAGCTCGACAGCCCAGACTACCTGGCCATGGGCAAGCGCATCGCCGCCCTCGGCAAACCGACGCTGTTTGTCATGGAAGGCGGTTACGCGGTGGAAGAAATCGGCATCAACGCGGTGAACGTGCTGGAAGGTTTTGAACAATGAAACAGCTCAAGCATGCCCTTGCTCCGGCCCTGTGCGCGGTGCTGTTGAGCGCTAACGCTCACGCCGAAGAACGAACGCTACGCGTCTACAACTGGTTCGACTACATCACCCCCAAGGCCCTGGAAGATTTCAAGGCGCAGAACACCCAGACCAAACTGGTCTATGACATCTTCGACACCAACGAAGCGCTGGAAGCCAAGCTGTTGACCGGCAACTCCGGCTACGACGTGGTGGTGCCGTCCAACGTGTTCCTGGCCAAGCAGATCGAAGCCGGCGTATTCCAGCCGCTGGATCGCAGCAAGCTGCCGAACTGGAACCATCTCGATCCCAAGCTGATGAAGCTGATCGAGGCCAACGACCCTGGCAACAAGTTCGCCGTGCCCTACATGTACGGCACCATCCTGATCGGCTTCAACCCTGACAAGGTCAAGGCCGCACTGGGGGCCGATGCGCCGGTGGACAGCTGGGACCTGATCTTCAAGGAAGAAAACATCAGCAAGCTCAAGCAGTGCGGTGTCGCCCTCCTCGACTCGCCCTCGGAGATCCTGCCCCTGGCCTTGCAGCACCTCGGCCTGGACCCCAACAGCAAGAAACCTGCGGACTACGCCAAGGCTGAGGCGCTGCTGATGAAAATCCGTCCGCACATCACCTACTTCCACTCATCCAAGTACATGGCCGACATTGCCAACGGTGATATCTGCGTCGCGGTCGGTTACTCCGGCAGCTTCTCCCAGGCCGCCAACCGCGCCAAGGAAGCGAAGAACGGTGTGGTCGTCGACATGCGCCTGCCCAAGGAAGGCGCGCCGATCTGGTTCGACATGCTCGCCATTCCCAAAGGCGCGAAGAACCCTGAAGACGCCTACACCTTTATCAATTACCTGCTGCAACCCCAGGTGATCGCACCGGTCAGCGATTTCGTCGGCTACCCGAACCCGAACAAGGACGCCACGGAACGGGTCGACCCGGCGATTCGCAACAACCCGAACCTGTACCCGACCGAAACGGCGATGGGCACGCTCTACACCCTGCAACCCTTGCCACGGGATGCCGAACGCGCACGCACCCGGGCCTGGACCAAGATCAAGTCCGGGACCTAGTTGAAACAGAAGACCCGCGATGACGCGGGTCTTTTTTTGCCCGCGATACATATCTACCACCTCGAGCCACTGACCGCCCTCTACCTTGCCGGGAACCAGCGTTGCCCCCCGCAACGCCCCACCGGACACAGGAAACGGCCATGCCCGACACGCCCGCCATCAACTCCGACACCCTGCTGACCCAACTGGTGGCAGGCCCTTCGATCAGGGAAGTCGCTGCAAACTCATTGCGCATCGTCCTCGACATCAACTACCCAAACCTGCACCTCGACCCGAATGTGACGATGGTGGTGACACCGGCCTGGATCATGAACGACGCTCAGGTCGTTCCCGGCAGCAGCCACTTTGAATCCCTGACCGACGTACTGGTACGACTGGCGTTGTCAGGCGTATCGGTGGCCTACCTCGACGGCGAGCACTTCCTGACACGGCAACTGGATGTCGAGCCGCCGATTCACCTTCCCGTTCAAATCGACACCGTCGGATGCCTGCTCAACAAACTGTCCAGGTTGTTGTTCATTGCCTATCAAGAGCAACAACTCGACTACTGGAACCGGTACCTGGCGGATTCGACGCCGCGCTGGCATCAGTTGCGCGATGCGCTACTCAACATCTGGAACGTCGACAAGGTGACGGGCTGGGACGAGGATCGTCGAAAAATGGCGCTCTCCCTTTTCCAGTTTCCCGACAAGCATGAACGGGAAGCTCACGACACCTACAAGTCCAAGGCTTGCCTGATCGATGTCGAAAGTCTTGAAAACGCAACGAGCGAACACTTGTGGATACTGGAAACGGCAGTACTGGTGGGCACACTGGGGGAGCGCACCCTTGTCATGACCCACTCGATTACCGAAGGGTTCAGGCACTACGACTCGTTGGCGGCGTTGGGCCAAACGCTGTCGCGGCGCATTAGCGTGACTGAAGGTGATCGCACGCTGCAATGGCGCCTCTACGAGCCCGAAGGGATGTTCTTCGATCACCAGGCCTGGGCGCTGATTGCCCTTGAGATCGACGCCATCGGTGCCATCGGTGACGCCGCCTGGACTCCCACCCTTGATCCGCAAGTGGCTGCATCGGCGAAGGACTTCTCGGAGCTTCACCAGCCTTCATCCTCACGTTACAGCCAGATCCGGCAGTTGTTGCCGGACTGGATGGCGAACGCCTCACCCACGGACCTGACACGCTACAGCCGACACATGATGGATCTGGCGTTGTTGCGCGAACAGCACCGCGCAAAAACCTTTGATGAAGGGATTGCCGCGCTCCCGGATTTTGCCATGCAGGCACTCATCGACCAGATGATCAAGGACCGGAAGATCAAGGATCAGGCAGCCGCGACGACGCTGAAACTGGCGGACATCGAAGTCAGCATCACCAGCCTTGTCGTCCTGGGTGCGGTCATCGTTCCCGGCAAGTCCCAGACCCTGAAAATCTCGCTCGTCGAATTTGCCTTGCAAAACCTGGCCGGCCTGCCGCTTGGCGACAGAACCGTGCAGTACAAGGATGGCGAGGCCGCGCCGGCGTGGTTGACACCCGCCTACCTGGAAGCGCTCGTCACCACCGTCAACATCGGCAAGACCTATCCCGAGCTGATCAAGAACACGCTGCTGGCCGATCCCCGGGAACGCCTGCGTCGACAGGACCTTTTTACCAGCCAGCTGCGCCTGCAACTGCCGCTGTTGGCGCTTCAACTGAAGATCCGCGGCAAGGCTGGCGGTATCGACGAACAGGGCTATCGATACGTGGCCGCCGCCTTGCAGGAAAAGCCTGTCGATCGATACGTCGATGGGCAGGAAATTGTCATTCGCCCGTTGGCGTTCATTCCGGGGGGACGTAAGAATAACGAGGCCGACGAAGTGGCCAACATGTTCCTGATCGGGCCGAAACGGGCGGACAAGGGACCATGCCTGCTGTTTCGACCGCTGCTCGAACATCCGCTGACGCAGTATTCCAGCGAGGCGAACCTGCTGTACGCGATCAGACACGATAAAGCGCTACGTCACTCGATCCTGGCCTGGCTGCCGGAAGACCTGTATTTCAACTATTCCCAATATGTCTTCCCCGGCGAACTGCCCTCCATCTGGACGCTTTCGCAATGGTTGGTCGACCCCGCCTCGACACTGGGCATGATGGGCGCTGTCACCATCAGGACTACTCCCCTTCCTGAACCGCCGCTGCAAGCAGTGTTCACCGCCAACGCCAATGCGCTGATCACACTGGCAGACAGGCAATCGGTCGCCAATGGAGAACGGCGTTGGGCAACGCTCAAGCAGGGGGCATGGCTGCTCTTCAATATTGCCCTGCCCTTCCTGGGGCGAACCGCCGGGACGGCCGCCTGGATCTGGCAAATCATGGATGACCTGCATGAAGCGAACGAAGCCCGCGAACTCGGCGACAGCGATCAACAATGGGCAGCGCTGACCGATCTGTTCCTGTCGCTGGGCATGGTGCTTGCCCATCACGCGGCCAATCGCGACAAACCTGTGTCGCAAAGCGTCGAGAAGGTTTCAACAGCTGTTGCCAAACCCCTGCCGCCGCCCAAAATCACCCTGAGTCAAAGGGCCGATGTCAGGCAGTTGCCGGCAAGCCATGAAACGTCCGTCTACGCCCAAGGCCTGTTGCCAAAAGTATCGCTGGGCGTCTTGCTGGACAGCTTGGCGATTGCACGGCCGGCGACATTGAAAGACATCCCCGCCGTATCCGGCCCTCACCGCTTCCTGATCCCGCTCGAACAGAAATGGTATGCCCGAATAGATCAACGCTGGTTTGAAGTGATGCTCAATGACAACGGTGACGTGCAGATCATCGACTCACGGCAAACGCCAGCCAGGACGGGCCCATTGCTGGTTCATTCCGAGAAGGGCGAGTGGTTCGTCGACACACGTCTGCGGCTGCGCGGCGGCGGTAGAGCCCGAAAGGAAATTGAACGCAAGAACCAGCAACTCAAGGAAGACTTGAGGAAGCAACTGACAGCCTTCGATGCCGGCAAGCTTGCATTGAACAAGGAACTTGAGGCGGCGGAAAAGGCGGCCACCGATTCGAACCTCCAGCCGCTGCTCAATCTGCTGAACTCACAGGTAGCGGCCTACGATGCCTACATCGACCAACTCAAGAACTTCAACGCCATTGAGCCCATCGCCAATTACCGCCCGGTCCTCGTCAGCTGCCTGGACTACCAGCTGTTACTGACACACAAATGGTTCGTCCGGCAAAACCGGGCGTTCGGTGAAAGCATGCGCCAGTCCCTGGCCCTGCTGGACAACGAGGCCATCGAGGGCACTCAGACACCTCGCCAGACCCATCAGCTCACCAGCGACATGACCCAAGGGTTCATCGAGAAGATCGAATTCACCCACGCCCGAATCGAGGAGATGATGCGTCTGGGTAAAGAGGCGGTGGAAACAGCCCGGCAATACAAAGCGCTGCTGCCGTCGTTCGACCTGCTGGATCTGAAGCTGTTCCAGGTCAACCTGGCGCAGGAGTTGTGCCTCAACGACAGCAACAACGTAGCCACCACGCAAGCGCGCCAGGCCATGCAACGACTGGTCGACGATGCCGGCCTTACCATCCAGTCGTCACTCGACCTGACTGGCGAAAATCATGAGCTGGCACTGGCGGAACACATCGACGCTTTCAATGATCTGGTCGAGCAATTCGCAACCCTGGACCAACGAATTGTCGATCTGCCCGAGGAGTATTCAGGGCAGTTGTTGCAGCCCCCGCTGGACCTGATGCGCCAGCAGGTCGAAGCATTCAGGGAGCGCAGCGTGAAACACCTCGCGAGCCTGCTCACCGAGCGCAAGATGCTGGAACCGACACCCGGCCCCTCACGCCCGGCCCCGGTGCCCAAGCGCGTGATCAAGACCCGATTCAAGGGAACGGTCGTGGGCAAGCTGCGCGAGCGCGCGGCCGCCAACGGCACCGACCTGCTCGACGTAACCTCACCACTGAGCGGAAAGGTCGTGACCTTTCACGAGAAAACGCCCGGTGTCTGGCTCGAACACGTGACGGGCACGCCCGCGCCTGCGCCAACCGTTCGCCCCGAGCTCAATGCCAGTGTCCAGGCGGGGCAGACATTACTCGGCGAACTGGACGCCTTTACCCTGCGAACCGAGGCCCATGCCAAACGGCCGGGGCGTATCCCTGTTGAAATCGAGGATCTTTTCCAGCAACGGGCGCGCCGGATGAAGGAAGCGGCAGCCGCCATCGAAGAGGCACTTACCCTGCTGAACGTCACCGAAGCAGGCCCGGGCTCCGCCGTGGGTGTGGCGAAACAGCTCAATGAGGGAGCGGCCAGCCTTGACGAAAAGGGTCGCCTGACACGAATCAGCATGACCAAGCAGCAACCTCCCACTGCCGCTCGCGTCGAATGGCTGCACAGCAAAGGCTTGATCGCCATCGTCAAGACACCGGGGCGAAAGCGACTCAAAGGTCACCGCAAGGACTATCTCGAGGAGTATGAAATTCGCGACGCCAGCTCCGCCAAAGTGCTTTGGTACGCCCACTTCCACTACCCGAGCCCCTCCAGCGCTGTCGAGGCCTACAGTGCCGCGCACTTGAAAACCGAATCGCAACGAACTCTCGGCGGCGCATTCGACCTGCGCACGGCCGGCAACAACAACGAAATGATCGCCATCTACCGCAGCGAGATCAGCCCACAGCTGGCCCGATCCTTGTTCCTGTCGAAAGCCATAGCCTCCTCTTCGACATCCTGAGCCACGCGCCGCCAAACCTGGAGGCCCGCAATCACGCGGGCCTCTTCAAAGCATAAATAGTTACCGCCTTGGGCTCTCGGCCTCCCGTTACCTTGGATACAAGCGGCATTTGCTGCCCTCATCAACGCACCCAGGTACTTATCCAACATGACCAGCACCCCCTCACCAGGCGCCCCGGATGACTCGACGGCGCTCATGGAACAAAGCGATCTCGTCAGCCAGACCAGCCACGGCCCGCTGCCGAGCGAAGTCGCATCCGACCTGCTACGCGAGAAACTGGCAACCCTTTATCCAGAACTGAAAATCGATCCCGACAAAACACTCATCGCCACCCCGAAATGGCTGGTGGTCAACGATCAAGTCGAGACGGGGCCGATCGAATTCATGTCACTCACCGCTACGCTCGTCCTGCACAGCCTGTATGGCACGACCGCCAACTACCTCGAAGGCGAACATTTCCTGACCCTGGAATCCGACGCCAACGACCCGGTTCATCTTGCTGTCAGCATCGAAGACATTGCCCGGGCCCTCAATGATTCAGTGCCTCGGTTATTCCTGGAACTGCAGAAGCGACAGCTCGACTACTGGAACCACAACGGCCAGAAGATCCCCCGCTGGCAGGAGCTGTCCGATTCGCTGCGCAACGCGCTGAATGTGCAAACGATCAAAGGCTGGGACGCCGACGAATGCGCGATGGCGCGCGAGGTGTTCAATGATCCGGACAGAGCCACACGAAAAAATTCGAACAGCGACCTGTCGGCCATTCAGGCATGCCTGATCGACATCGACATCGTTGAAACCACGGCCAACAGACACCTGTTGATCGGCGGGGCCGTGGCGCTCAAGGCCACATGCCGTGAACGCGAATTGCTGGTGATGTACACCATCGAGCGCGGTTATGAGTCGTTCAGCTCAATGGAACAATTGGGCAATTCGCTGCCCGCCCGCCTGGGGGATCCGCTCGAAGGGCGCACCATGACATGGCGGCTTTTCGAGCCTGACGGCAACGTTTTTGACCACATGGCCTGGGCCCTGGTCTCATCACAGCTCGATGCCATCGACGCCATGAGGTCTGCGGAGAACCCCGTGAACGATGACGCGGAACTTCAAAGCGGGCTCGACGAAACCGAACACGCGCGGCTCAGGCAACTGCACGCGGCGATTCCCGATTGGTTGCGCAACGCCTCGCCCATGGACATTCAAGACTACAGCCGCTACATCACGGCATTGGGCAAGCTTTATCGCCAGCCAGAGCACAAGGCAGCGAGAAACGAGATTCCGTCCATCACCAATTATGCCCAGCGCTTGATGGTTGAAGCGATCATCGCCGATACCCGCGCAATCGATGCTGCGAAACTGCCGCTCAATGAGCTGCGGATCAACATCACCAACAGTTTTACCGCGGATAACTTCACCCTGCCCAACCCCCTCGACCACCGCACCGAGACCCTTGCCGATTTTGCCCTGGAAAACCAGGCGCCCTACATGGCGACGGTATCGTTCCTGCACGATCAGGCTGTGCCGCAATGGCTCACACCGGCATTCCTCACCAGTCTGGCGGCACAGGTCGACATCGGCGAGGCTTACCCTGCCCTGATCAAGCGCAAGCTGATCAATGAACCTGTCGAATCCCGACGCCAGGAAAATTTCTACTGCGACCAGTTGCGCCTGCTGTTACCGTTGCTGGCTCTCGAAGGCAAGGTCAAACACGAGTCGGGCATTGATGAACACGGCTACCGGTTCATCTGCGAGTTGTTCGACAGCAATACCGACACCCCCCACACCATCGCCATCTACCCGCTCAAGCTGACGCCGCAACACCGTCTGATCAGCAGCAGTGACACCGTCCAGAACATGTTCCTCATCTGCCCTCGAGAGGTCGAAAGCGGGCCTTGCCTGCTGTATCGACCGATGCAGGACCAGCCCCTGCTGCAGTTTCCCTCTCGACAAAACCTGCTGTACGCGTTGCATCAACCCGGGGAGCTGCGGGACTCCGTGCTGGCATGGCTGCCGGACAATACCCGCAGCTATGAGTATGCCCAGTATGTTTTCCCCACCGGCCTGCCATCCCCGTGGATCGTCGCTGAACAGCTGGTCAACCTGTTGAAACAAGGAGACGGGTTCGGACGCGTGACATTCGAGTATGACGAAATAACCGGGAATGTCCTGTCGACACTGTTCAAAAGCAATGCCCAGGCCTTGGTCGACCTGGCGGACCGCCAGTCACAATCAAACGCCGAACGGCGCTGGAGTTTGCTCAGGGAAAGCAGCTGGGCATTGTTCGCCGTCACTTCGAATTTTCTCACCGGCGCTGTCGGAACGGCCGTCTGGGTCTGGCAGACCATTAACGAAATCCAGCAGGTCATCGACGCCAGGGATCGAGGCGACACCTTCATCGAATGGACGTCGGTATCGGACCTGCTGCTGATCACCGGCATTATCCTCAGCCACCACGCGGTGATGCGGCGCAATGCCCTGGCCGGCTCTAGACTTGCGCGGTCGTCGATCGAGAAACCATCGCAAGCCGGGGTCGAGCCCGTCGCCGTCAAGTTCGACCCGGTGCCGCTGGTCGCCGAACTGGCCCCCGAGCACCGCTCCTCGCTCGAAGTGGCCGGCTCCGTACCTCGTCGAACCCCGATGGCGCTGGGTGCCTACCTGGACACTTTCAAAGTCGTGGCCATCGATATTACTGACAAGAACGTGACAAAGATCAACGTAAAACCTCCTCATCTCTATCAAATCGCCAACAGCACCTTTGCCCAGGTCGGCGAGCGATGGTTCAAGGTCATGGTCAGCGGCGAGGGTCAGGCGCATATCGTTGACCCTGACGACTTGAATCGCAGCGGTCCGCTGCTCACTCATGATGCCAAAGGCCATTGGTTCATCGACCTGCGCTTGCGCCTGCGCGGGGGTGGCGGCAATGCCTTCAGCAAACCCCAGGTCGCTTCCAGTGAGGTGCGCCTGCTGGAACTGGAGGCGGCCCTGGGTTCCTTCAACGATCAGGCGAAGGTGATGGAAACCGAGCTTTCAACGTTGCAAACCGACATACAAAAGGCCACCTCGGAAAATTTCACAAGCCTCAGCCTGGCGTATTCGGAAAAGCTGGGCCTTACCATTACCGCGTATCAGCAAGCGCTGGAAAAGCTCCGTGAATGGCGCACCCTCGGCGGGACGAAAAACTATGTCTATGAACTGCTGAGCCTGAGCACGTCACTGCAGAAGAACCTGGCGCTGTGGTTCGTCATCAAAAGAACCGAGTATGCCCGGGCGACAAGGATGATGACCGACGCTGGCCAGACAGAACCGATGCCCATAAAAACCTACGTGGCCAACATTCAGCTGGCGACTGACCTGAGCCAGGAAATGGTCGAAAAACTCGAGCTTTCACAATCGACCATCGAGGGTCTGCGTGCGGCTGGAAGGGCCGGCATCGAGAGAGCGATGGAATTCAAGAAACTTTCGCCATCGTTCACCGTGCTCGATCTTAAAGCCAACGAGTTAGGCATGGCCCAGGAGCTGTGTCTTGAAGACAAGGACAGCCCCCTGATGACCCAGGCAAGGGATGCCGTGGGCAAGATCATCGTGAGCTCCGCCAAAGCCGCCATTCAAGTGGTGGACTTTACAAAGTCGGGCAAAGACAACAGCCCGTTGCAGACACGGATCGAAGACCTGGACACGCTGATTGAAACCTTCGCCGACGCTGACCAGCGCCTCCAGGAACTGCCGGACACCTACCCCGACCTGGTCAGGCGCCCCCGACTCCAACACCTGCGAGGGTTGATTGCCGAATTCGCGCAATTGGCTCAGACCCGACTCCAGGCGTTGCTGCCGGAGCCAGAACCAAAGCCGGTACAACGACCCACGACGAGCAGTCACCCGTCCTCTTCCCATCAACCGGCCAAAGTCCGGAAAACCCGGCCCAAGGCCCCCTCCAAAAGCGAACCTGGCAAAACTGCGGATGATCCCCTCACACCCATCGCGCCAGTCATCCGCCGGCAGCCGGCCTCGACACTCAAGGATGTGGAGCTCATCGAGGCCGCCATTGAACTGAACCTGGATACAGCCAGATTCATCGAGCGCAACGGTAAAGACGCGTTGCGCCCAAGGCGCATACCCGCTGACATACAGGATGTGTTCGATCAACAGGCGCTCAGACTGGAGCAAAGCGCCAACAGCGTCGACCAGGCGTTGATCCGGATGAAAGACGAAGACGGCGACCCGCCGCCGGTGAGCGGCTTGGGCCTCGAATTGCGTACGGCGGCCCGCCGAATGCGTGAAGCAGGCGTCAGCGTTCGAGCGGCGCTGTACAAGCAGCGCAAACCGACGCAAACCGCTTTCAAATGGCTGCAGGAGAACACGCAGGTTGGCATCGAACCCGGCCAGCGAGGGCGAATCCAGACCAAAGGGATGGGCGACTTCTTCCAGGAGTACCGGATTCTCGACAAGACCAACGGCAAGGCTTTCTGGGTGGCGCATTTTCACTATGAAAATTTATCCAGCCCTGCCGACCGTCCTACTGCGGCACACCTTAAAGTTGCCGACGAGTATCTGAAGACCTTGTCCGCCGAACAACAAACCGCCTTGAACACGATCGAGCCCATTGATGGTGTCCTGCGAAAGCTCGTCGACCCCGAGCTGCGCAAGCTGTTTTGGCCACTGGAACCAAAAGCCAGGCGCTGAGGCTATTCGCGCCAGGCCCTGTCCAGACGTCCGAGCGCGTCATTGATCGCAGCCTCGGGCACCGCCGCAAAACCGAGGACCAGCCCCGCACGCTGGTCCGCCGGCTCCTGCGAATCCGGCAACCAGTAGCTGCTCAGCCCGTTGATTTCGACATCGACCCTGGCGGCTTTATCGATCAGTTCACGCTCACGGGCCAAGGAGTCGACCGCGACCGTCAAGTGCAGCCCTGCCGCCACGCCCGGCAGATCGCCAACTCCGGCGATGTCCCGCGGCCACCCCGTCAATAAGGTGTTGCGTCGGCTCAACGCTGCGCGGCGCATGCGCCGGATGTGCCGTTGAAAGTGTCCGGCGGCCATGAATTCGGCCATCACCGCCTGGGTGCTGACCTCTGAATGTCGTACGTCTACCGCTCGACGCTGCGAAAACGCGTCCACCAGCGCCGGTGGCAGCACCAGATAACCCAGGCGCAAGGCCGGAAAGGCGACTTTGCCGAACGTTCCGACGTAGAGCACCCGTCCCTGCCGATCAAGTGCCGCCAGCGGCGCCAGGGGGGCGCCGCTGTAACGGTATTCACCGTCGTAGTCGTCCTCGACGATCCAGCCGTTGGCGCGCTCGGCCCAGGCCAGCAATTCCAGACGCCGCGCCAGGCTCATCACCACCCCCGTGGGGTATTGATGTGAAGGCGTCACATAGGCCAGGCGACAATCGCCCAACCCCGCCAACGCCTTGCAATCGATGCCCTCGTTGTCCACCGCCACGCCGTGCAATCGTGCGCCGGCCACCGCGAACGCATGACCCGCCGCGCGGTAGCCGGGGTTTTCAATTGCCACCCCGTCCCCCGGCTCCACCAGCAACTGCGCACAGAGGCTGATCCCCTGTTGCGCGCCACTGGTGATGACGATTTGCCCGGCAGTGCACTGCATGCCACGGGAACTGCGCAAATACGCGGCGATCATCCCGCGCAACCGCGCGTCCCCTTCAGGTGCGCCATAACACAGCTGTTGCAAATCCGGTTTACGCCAGAACGCCGCATTCAATTTGGCCCACACCTCGAACGGAAACAGATCGAACGCTGGCACGCCGACCCGAAAAGCCCGGGGCGGACCACTCGGCGGCGTTGGCAAATGGTTGTTTTCGACACGCTGTAGCGCACCGCTGTAGAGGCGCTTTTCAGGCGCTACCAGTGGCAAATCCAGCCATTGTTTCGACGCACTCGCCGACCCTTTTTTCGCAGCTTTCTTGCCCGGCAACGACGCCTGGGGCAGTTGCGCGACATAAGTCCCGTCCCCCACCCGCCCCTCGATAAACCCTTCGGCGTAAAGCTGATCGTAGGCGCGCACCACACTGTTGCGAGAGATCACCAGCGCCGCCGCCAGGTCACGGCTGGCCGGCAACCGCGTGCCACTGGCCAGTCGCCCATCCAGCACCCTGGCCCGCAAGGCCTGGTAGAGCTGGCGGCTCAACCCCTGACGCCGGTCGAGTTCGATACCCGCCGGGTTGAAGGATAGGGACAGCGGCACATCCGTCATGAAAATGGACCCATGAAATTCGACGTTAATGGCTCTTACAACAGACCAATAGCCTGCCTAGGATGCAGACATCCGCCAAGGAATATTTCCATGTATACGCCCAATGGTTTCGCCTTCAATGATTTGCAAGCGCTGCAGCAACAGATCCTCGGTACCCGCCTCGCCCTGTTGGTCACCCATGGCGAACAGGGCCTGCAAGCCAGTCACCTGCCCTTGCTGCTGAACCCCGACGAGGGACCGAACGGCACCTTGTATGGCCATTTCGCCAAGGCCAACCCACAGTGGAAGGAACTGCAGGACGGTGCCGAAGCACTGGTCATCTTTGCCGGTGCCGAAGCCTATGTGAGCCCCGGGTTCTACCCGAGCAAGGCCGAGCACGGCAAAGTCGTGCCGACCTGGAACTACGTCGCCGTGCACGCCTATGGCAGCGCCGAAGTGTTCACCGATGCCGATCGCCTGCGCACGCTGGTCAGCGCCTTGACCGATCGACATGAAGCCGGTCGTGCGCAACCGTGGAAAGTCGCCGATGCACCCGCCGATTACATCGACGGCATGCTCAAGGCCATCGTCGGTTTCGCCCTGCCGATCCAGCGCCTGCAAGGCAAACGCAAGCTCAGCCAGAACCGCAATGCCGCCGATATCGCCGGCGTGCGCGAAGGGCTGGCTGCCAGCCCCGACGCACAGGACCAGGCCCTCGCCCACTTGATGCCCTGAGGAATGAACATGAGTCAGATCGAAATCCGCCCGGTCAACGCCGACGACCACGCCGCCTGGCTGCCGTTGTGGCAGGCTTACCTGCGCTTCTACAACACCGAACTGCCGGACGTCGTCAGCCAAAGCACCTGGCAGCGCCTGCTCGACCCGAACGAACCGACCCACGCCGCCCTCGCCTGGGCTGACGGCAAAGCGGTAGGCATGGTGCATTTCATTTACCATCGTTCGAACTGGAGCATCGAAAACTCGTGCTACCTGCAGGACCTGCTGGTGGTACCGCAAACCCGAGGCACGGGCGTCGGCCGTCAGTTGATCGAATTTGTCTATGCCACCGCCAAGGCAGACGGCTGCTGCAAGGTGCATTGGTTGACCCACGAAACCAACGCCACGGCGATCCAGCTCTATGAGCGCATCGCCGAGCGTCCGGGTTTCATCCAGTTTCGCAAAGCCATTTAAGGTTCAAGGAGAACAGCATGACTTCACTCGCCGACTGGAAAGGCGTCCCGGCCCCGACCGTCCAACTGATCGAAGGGCGTTTCATCCGCCTGGAAAAACTCGACCCGGCGCGCCACGGCGACGACTTGTTCAAGGCCCTGCAAGGCCCGGGGGCCGACCCGAAACTCTGGGACTACCTGCCTTACGGTCCCTTCCCGGAGCGCAGCGTCTTCAACGACTGGCTGAACAACCACGCCGCCAGCAGCGATCCCTACTTCTTCAGCGTGATCGACCGCGCCAGCGGCGAGGTGCAAGGCATCCTCAGCCTGATGTCGATCATCCCGGCCCAGGGCCGCATCGAAATTGGCCACGTGACCTTCGGCGCGCCGATGCAACGCTCCCCCAAAAGCACAGAGGCCGTCTATCTGCTGGCCAAGGAATCGTTCGCCCTCGGCTACCGGCGCCTGGAGTGGAAATGCAACAACGGCAACGCCCGCTCCAAGTACGCCGCCGAGCGCCTGGGTTTCAGTTTCGAAGGCGTCTTCCGCCAGCACATGGTGGTCAAGGGACAGAACCGCGATACCGCCTGGTATTCGATCATCGATTCGGAGTGGCCGGCGATTGGCGCAGGGTTCGAACGCTGGTTGAGCGACGAAAACCAGACGGCTTCGGGACAGGTCAAAGGCCTGGCGGAGTGTCGGGGGTAACACACCGGCGAGGGAGTGAAAACTCCCTCGCCTTGGCCGCTGCCCCTGATGCTCAGGCCTGCCTCAAGGCGCCCTCGAACGCAGGCGTCAACCCCGACAACTCCAGCTTGCGAACAAAATCGCCGAGACGCTGCTGCCGGTAGGCGTCCACGTCCAGGTCACGGTAATCGTAGAAACCCTGGCCATCGCGCAGGCCATTGCGGCCGTTTTGCATATTGTCGGCGATCACCTGCGGCGACTCGAAACGTGGAGACAGCGCACCACTGAGATAACGCGAAGCGTAGTAGAGAATGTCGCCTCCACCCCAGTCGATGAACTCCAGCAGGCCCAGCACCGAGAAGCGCAAACCAAAGCCGACGCGCACCGCGGTGTCGATATCCTCGGCGCTGGCCACGCCCTCTTCCACCATCCGCGCCGCTTCGTTCATCGCCAGTGCCTGGATGCGCGGCACGATGTAGCCCGCCACCGGATTGCACACCACGGGCACCTTGCCGATGCGTTTGAGCAGTTGCAGCAGCCGCTCCACCACCTGGGGGCAGGTCGCTTCACTGCGGCTGACTTCCACCAGCGGCATCAGGTGCGCGGGATTGAGCCAGTGCGCGTTCACGAAGCGCTGCGGCCCGCTGACCATTTCGCTCAACTCGGTGACCAGGAAGGTCGAGGTGGTCGAGGCGATGATGGCCGTCGCCGGGACATGTTCGCTGACCCAGGCAAAGGTCTGCTGCTTGACCTCAATGACTTCCGGCACGGCTTCGAACACCAGGTCGCACACGTGCATGGCCTCGGCGGCCTCGGATCTGGACAACAGCGTCAACCGCGAAAGCGCGATATCCGACTGCTCCGACTGGAGCACGCCGAGGCGTACCAGCATCTGCAGCTCGCCGCGCAGGTTGGTGCGCACCCGCTCGAAGTAGCCGTGGCGCTCATCCTCGGCGCGATCCTTGATGTCGATGAGGGTTACTGGCAGGCCCGCATGGATGAACGCCAGGGCAATGCCCTCGCCCATGCGGCCGGCGCCGACCACGCTGACTTGGGGCAGCGCGGCGCTCATCAGTTGTAACCCCTGGTCAGCAGTTCGGTCATCTGCGCCGGGCTCAGCGTGGCCAGACCCAGGTTTTCCAGGGTGCGGCCTTCGGCGTAGAGATCGCGCCCCGCAACGACCGAGGCAATGCTCAGCAGGCCTTGGGCAACCGGGGTCGGCACACCGGCCCAGCGGCCAACGGACACCAGGAAGGACAGGCCCAGGCGGGTGTCTTCGAGCATGTAGCGATGTTTTTGCAGGTCGATGTCTTCGCGCCAGTCGCCGCTGTCGGTAAGCTTGCCATGGGCACCGCGACCGTACATCCATTCCTCGCCAGCGCTGCTGTTGTAGTGATCAGCCAGCGGGAAGTGCGGCGCGCCGTAGGTCAATGCTTCGCGCACGGCCATGCGTTCGGCATCGAGCTGGTTGGTCACGCGACGAATCGACGGTTGGGTGCCTTCGTTGTGAATGTCCCAGGCCTCGAAATGCTCCAGGGGACCGGCGTTCATCATGATCAGCGGCGGGTGGATGATGGGACCTGCGTTCATCAATGCACCGCTCAGGGCGTCTTCGATCGGCTCGATGCTCGGGTAGGCTTCACGCAGCACCGCAAAAGCGTGCTCGGACAGGTGGCTGGGGAACACGCCAGTCGGCAGACGGGTGGCATAGCAACTGATCACCAGGTCACTGGCGCCATGCTTGCGCACCAGGTACGGCAGCGTGCCGGTCTCGGCGAAGGCGACCTTGCTGCGGTTGCCGGCGTCGGCCATGGCCTTGGCGAACACGTAGCTGCCAAAAGTGCCCGGTGGCAGGAACACCACCTGGCCGTCGCGCAGATGCGGCGCCACGTGTCTGGCCAAATCTTCGTGGGAGGTCGCTGGCAGCGGGATGATGATCAGCTGCGCGTCGGCCAGGGCTTCGTCCAGGTTGTCGGTCAGTGACAGCTTGTCACCTGGATTGCCGACCGATAGCTGGCGAGTGCCGCGATAGTCCTTGATGGTCAGGCTGCCGATCGCCAGCAGCTCTTTGAGCGCAGCAGAATCGCGACGCCACAGGCGGGTCTGATGCCCCTTTTCAGCCATTTCGACAGCAGCGGCATAACAGCCGTGTCCACCACCCAGCACCGTAATCTTCATGGAGTCACTCCTCTTGTAAGAGACTCGATGCTAGCGAGTGGTGCCGCCGCAGGCTTATCCGATTGCGCAGCCGACTCACGGATTACGCAGGCGTCTCAATGTTTCTTGCGCCGCAAAGTGTCCGACGGCAGGCAGCCA
This sequence comes from Pseudomonas serbica, assembly GCF_028823535.1. Taxonomy (GTDB): domain Bacteria; phylum Pseudomonadota; class Gammaproteobacteria; order Pseudomonadales; family Pseudomonadaceae; genus Aquipseudomonas; species Aquipseudomonas serbica. The sequence continues at coordinate 43,673 of NZ_JAQIYM010000025.1, forward strand.
TAACGTTGACGATAGGCACTGGAAAAATGCCCGAAGCTGTTGATGCCGTGACGCAACAGGATATCGGTGACGGATTCGCAGCCCTTGCCCTGCTGCAGCGACTCGTGGATCACCGCCAGGCGCCGGTCGCGGATGTACTCCACGGGCGCTTGCTGGAGAAACTGCTTGAAGCCGTTTTGCAAGGTACGCACCGAGACACCACACAGCTCGCTCAGGGTCGCCAGGCTGATCGGTTGGTCGAGGTGCTCCTCGATGTAGTCGCGGGCCTTCTTCACGTGGTGCGGCAGCGGCGCGCGCGAATCGAGCAAGAGCTCCGCGCCGTAGTTATGCGGCAACTGGGTGAGCAATAGTTGCATCAGGTAGTCGGACAGGCCGCTGGCGAGGCGCGAACCGTCGACGCCGCTGCCGTAGAGCCGGCAGATGTAGTCCAGGGTGTGATAAAGGCTGACGATGCCGGCACGCCGATGATCGACGCTGACATCGAAGATCACCGCTTGGCGCAGGCTGCGACCGAGCAAGCGTTGCAATTGCATCTGCAGGGCATCACGGTCGATGCGCAGGATCAGGTTGCGGCACTCGCCATCGGTGACGATGCGGCTTTGCGCGAACGGCGAGGAAACGCTCAGGTAGCCCGACTGCATTGCCGCGCTGCGCCGACCGTGGGCCACTTCGCAATGCCCCTGCAAGGTGATGCGAAACAGGTACTGATCGGCAATGTCGCCGATCGTGATCTCCACCGGCGCGCCATAGCGCAGGTCGAGCAGCGCCGAAGTGCCGAAGAACACGCCGTTGAGCCGGGTATGAATGGGCTCGTCACGCAGCACGTTGAAGCTGTGCGGGCACAGGTAGTGGCTGACCTTGTCCTTGATCTCGCGGTAATCGGCTGAACTGAGCAGGCTGTGCCGTTCCAGCAGGTGTACGTCATTCAACATCAGAGGCTCTCCTGACCTGCAGCGGATCAGCCCCGCTGCGTTGTACGGAGCGAGGCTGAAGCACCACTATGGACTATTTACTTCACGCCTGGGCAGGGTACTCCCGTGCATAGCTTTCGCGGAAACGGCGGCAGCCGTGCCATAGCAGCAGCACAGTCAACGCCGACGCCCCACAGATCACCAGCGACATCGACGAACCTACCGCCGCGGGCGATCCGAAGTAGCGGTCGGTCAACAGCGCCACCAAGGTGGTGCCCAGGCCCAACCCCAGCAAATTGCTGATCAGCAGGAACACCGCCGAGACCTGTGCACGCACCTGGTTCGGCGCAAGAATCTGCATCGCCGCCGTGGACGCCGGCATCGGGAACGAGGCGAAGAACATCGCCGGCACCAGCAGGGTCACCGACAGCCACAGTTGATCAGCCTGGGGGAACAGCACGGCTGGCACCGCCATGCCGAGGGCGCCGATGACGCCGGTGCGCATCGCGGCATCCTGATGACCTTTCCTGGCCAGGTAATCGGTGAGCCATCCACCGAACAGCACCCCGGCGGTGTTGGCCAATAGCAGTACGGTGCCGAGCATGTAGCCTGCTTCCATCGGCGACAGGCCGAACTTGCGGATATACAGCGCCGGGCTCCAGCTCATCATGCAGAACAGCACCATGGCGTAGAACGAAAAGCCCAGGTAGTGGCAGGCGAAGGTGGCACGGTGACGCCCGAGGAAACGCAGGCCGTCAGTCATCCCGACCTTCCTGGCCCTGCCCTGCGCATCGACCTGCAGGCCCTTGCGCGCCGGGTTACGCACGGTGAGCCAGATCAGCAGGCCGACCACGATGCCGGGCAGGCCGACAATGAAGAACGCCAGCTGCCAGGCTTTCATCGCACCGAGAAAGGCCACCTCGATGGTGTTCATGTCCTTGAGCATGGCGATCACATAGCCACCCACCAGGAAGGCCAGGCCGCCACCGACGAACGAACCGATCGAATAGATGCCGACTGCGCGGCCGAGTTTTTCCTTGGGGAACATGTCGCTGAACATCGAGTAGGCCGAGGGCGACAGGGCCGCTTCGCCGACGCCGACGCCAATGCGGGCGAGGAACATGTGCAGGAAGTTCTTGCTCAAGCCGCAGGCAGCCGTCGCCAGGCTCCAGAACACGACGCCGACGGCGATGATTTTCGGCCGGGAGAAACGGTCCGCCAGATAGGCGATGGGCATGCCCATGAAGGCATAGAACAACGAAAAGGCCAGCCCGTGAAGCAGGCTGAACTGAGTGTCGCTGATCTGCAGGTCGGCTTTGATCGGCTCGATCATCAGCGCCAGGATCTGTCGATCAACAAATGAAAAGATGTAGGCGATCATGCACAAACCGACCACGTACCACTCGTAGAGGTAGGTTTTCTTGTTTTGCAGGACAGTACTGTCGACCTGGATATTCACTAGTGTTTGCTCCTTCTGGAATCCGCTCATGGGCGCAGCGCGCCGGGTAACGGTGCACGGCGCGCCGACTGGAAAGTTGCAGGGCAGATGCAAAGGACAATGGGTTCGAACATGGTCAGGCCTCTTATTGTTATGGGGTCAAGCGCGGGCTGGACTGGACTTACCAGAACTTCCAGGTGTAGGTCGTGGCGACACGGAATTCGTTGTAGTCGTAGCCGTACTTCTGTTTCACATCGATGTTGCGCAGGTCCAGCCCGAGGCCTGCCAGCGCCCCGCTCTGTACCACGTAGCTGAGCCCCAGGAAACGTTCGCTTTCCTGATTGTCGCTCAGGTTGCCGCCACGGTCCCAGTTCGTGCCCTTGATGTAGCGGGTGTAGAGCTTCAGCCCTGGCATGCCCATGCCGGCAAAGTCATAGCTGTAGCGCGCCCCCCAGGACTTTTCATCCGGGCGGACAAACCCCAGTGACGACCAGTGCACCAGGTAAGGTTGCGGGATGTAGCCGTTCATCGTCGGGAACACACTGTCGCCGAGCATGCGCTGGTAACTGAGGCCAAACATGTGCGCCCCCTTGAGCAGGGTAAACAAGGCACCGTAGGAACGGTTGTCGATCTCACCGTTCAAGGCACTGCCGTCTTCATTGTTATTGAAGTAACGCAAGTCGGTCTTGAGTTTGTAGCCGTTACCCAGATCAGCCATGTGCATCAGGCCGAAATAGTGCTGCTGATAAATGTCGTGCAACACGCCGTAGAAGTAACTGGCTTGCAAAGTCTTGGTAATGTCGTAAGTAACGCCGCCAAAATCCAGGCCGTCGCTGTCGAGATTATCGGTGGAGCCAAACTTGTAGAGTTTCTCGTGATTGGATGATTCGCGGGTCACCGCAGACCAGAAACGCCCGCCGGTCATCGTCAATCCGTCCACTTCCCTGGACTCGACCACAGCCCCTTGGTAGATGGTATCCAGTTGCCGGCTGGTGTCATCGAACGCCACCGGCAATTGCGGGCGAAGATCGCCGACCTTCAACTCGGTCTTGCTGTAGCGCATCTTGAAAGTGGCACCGGCGCGACTGTAGTCATCGGCCGTCTGCTGCTCGCTCACGCTGTAAGGCAACGAACCGTCATTGCCCGACGAATCCAGGCGCACGGCGTATTGCGCATCCACATCCAGGCCAATGGCCAAGGCCGTGTCGGTGTAACCGGAGGTGAACTGCGCATCGAAACCCTGGGACCAACTGTGCACTTCGGAAACCGGCGCATTGGTATTGGTGTAGTTGCGATTCAAGTAAAAGTTACGCGTATCCACTTTGAAGTGACTGTCATCGATAACATCGGCCTGTGCGGCCAATGGCGAACAGATCATCCCCAACACGCTGGCAATACCGAGCCCTCGGCAAGACTGCTTTACCTGATACATCCAACATCTCCACATCTGTATGTGCCTGGGCACTGTATTTATAGGAGCAGTGTCAAACGAAACACAAAAACCGCTTTCTTGTTGTTATGGCGCCAGGCGAGCTCAATGGACAATCCACTACGACGACACGTCCGGGGTCTACGCAAGGTAAGCGAGTAGACGCCGCGCCGGTATCAAGATGAACAGCATCCGAAAGGGGGAAATCTCCAACCCGGCTAAAGGTTTCCCTTAGTCGGCCCGCAGGCGGAGTGTGGTGCGCAGGCACGGCGGCGCTGCCACTCGATGCGTGGAAGCTGTAGGAACAAGGGGGTGAATGCGCAGGCTACGGGTTTACAGAGTTTCTCCCGAAAAACGATCCCGGCTGTTGGTCAGGTGCAAGACCATCGCAGCCCGAGCCGCATCGGGATCCTGCCGCTTGATCGCGTTGAAAATAGCTTCATGTTCCCTGTTCGCCAGCTGCCCCAATTGCGCAAAGTCGGCGCCTCCACGTTCGTCACCCTTCACTTGGGTGCGAGGAATCATTGCATTGCCCAGGTGCTGCATGATCTCGGTGAAAAAGGTATTGCCGGTGGCCTCGGCAATGATCTGATGGAAGCGCTTGTCCTCCTCGACGCAACTGTCGTTGTTGGCCAGCGAAGCCTGGTAATCACTCAAGGCCTGGCGCATGCGAGCGAGCTGATCATCAGTCCTGCGCACCGCTGCCAGTGCAACAGCCTGCACCTCCAGGCCCAATCTCAGTTCGAGCATGCTCCTGACGCTTGCCACCGTATCCACATGCAGGCGCAGCCCTGGCTGCGATGGTTGCGCCAATACAAACGTGCCGATGCCGTGGCGTGTTTCTACCAGACCCGACGCTTGCAGCTTGGAGATGGCCTCCCGGACAACGGTGCGGCTCACGCCATGCTCGAGAACGATGGTGGATTCCGAGGGCAGCTTTTCGCCTGGCTTCAATTGGCCGAGCAAAATGCGCTGGGTCAGCGCCTCGACCACGCCCTGGGCCAGGTTGGTAGAACGTCTACGGACAGGGATGCCGTTTTCAGTTTGCATAGGTTTTGAGTCCACGGAATTTCGCTCTTGAGAGCTTAACACCCGCGCGAACGTACTCCGCCGGACTTGATCAAAAATAGCGCCTACTTGTATGACAACACATCAATAAACTGAATCGCAGCCGCAGGCCTTTCCCCCCGACCAGCTTGCGAAAGCGCACCGAACCGCTCTACCTACAGGGCCTACAGCCCGTTAAACATGGGCTTTATAACCTGATGACTATTTTTCGCCGTCCATTACGTCAACAAAACGCAGCCCACCGCATTGCGATTCAGAAAAGCCAGTTGTATGATGTCTATCAACACAAGGCGCACCACAGATCCCAACAAGCCGCCGGTGTCACGCTAAAACCCGCATAAAAATAATCAGTGGGAGAATTGAATTTTGAACAATTCAAACAACGCATCCGTCGTTCCAGAAAGCGATTCAGATCTCGCGCGGGCCGTGAGCAAAGTAAAGAGACACGTGCTCCCGCTTTTCGTGATCATGTTCATCCTCAACTACATCGACCGGGTCAATATCGGTTTCGTGCGCACGCACATGGAACATGACCTGGGTATCGGCGCTGCCGCCTACGGACTGGGCGCAGGCCTGTTCTTCATCGGCTACGCGCTGTTCGAAGTGCCCTCCAACATGCTGCTGCAAAAAGTCGGCGCACGTATCTGGCTGACCCGCATCATGTTCACCTGGGGCATCGTCGCCACGCTGATGGCGTTCATCCAGAACGAAACCCATTTCTACATCCTGCGATTTCTGCTGGGCGTGGCCGAAGCAGGCTTTTTTCCCGGCGTGATCTACTACTTCACCCGCTGGTTGCCAGGCGTGGAGCGCGGCAAAGCCATTGCCATTTTCCTCAGCGGTTCAGCCGTTGCTTCGCTGATTTCAGGCCCTCTCTCGGGCGCCCTGCTGCAGATCGAAGGTTTCGGTTTTCACGGCTGGCAGTGGATGTTCGCCATCGAAGGCCTGGCCTCTGTAGCCCTGGGCTTTTTCGTCTGGTTCTGGCTTGACTCAAAACCCCACGACGCCAAGTGGATGACGCGTGAAGAGCAAGATGCACTGGTCGGCGCCATCGATCAGGAACAACGCGAGCGCGAAGCACTGAGCACAGTGAAACCGACCCTTGGCAAGCTGCTCAAAGATCGTCAGATCCTGCTGTTTTGCGCCTTGTATTTCTGCATACAACTGACGATCTACGCCGCGACCTTCTGGCTGCCCAGCATCATCAAGAAGATGGGAGACTTGAGCGACGTGCAGGTCGGGTTTTTCAACTCGATTCCCTGGCTGATCTCGATCATCGCCATGTACTCCTTCGCCACCCTGTCGAGCAAGTTCAAGTTCCAGCAAGCCTGGGTTGCCACCGCCCTGCTGATTGCTGCGGCCGGCATGTTCCTGTCCACCACCGGCGGGCCGATCTTTGCTTTCGTCGCCATCTGCTTCGCGGCCATCGGCTTCAAGTCGGCGTCTTCGCTGTTCTGGCCAATTCCCCAGGGCTACCTGGATGCACGTATCGCCGCCGCTGTCATCGCGCTGATCAACTCGATCGGCAACCTGGGTGGCTTCGTGGCACCGACAACCTTCGGCTTCCTGGAGCAGACCACCGGGTCGATCCAGGGCGGCCTCTATGGCCTGGCCGGCACTTCGGTGCTCGCCGCGATCCTGGTGTTTTTCGCCAGGACTGCGCCGAAAGCATCCTCCCTGCTGACGCCGCCAACCACCGCTGCAACGGGTGCGACCCTGAGCAAATCCCACTGATCCCCTTGATCCCTGAACGACCATATTTCGCAGGAATTTGCCATGAACGCTGAACATGCCGCCAACACCACCCAGTCCCCTGTCGTCACCAGCTTCCAGGTCATCCCCGTCGCGGGGCACGACAGCATGCTGCTCAACCTGAGCGGTGCCCACGGGCCATTCTTTACCCGCAACATTGTCATTCTCAAGGACAGTTCCGGTAACACTGGCGTGGGCGAAGTACCGGGTGGCGAACGCATCCGCGAAACGCTCGAAGACGCTCGCAGCCTGGTGATCGGCCAGCCCATTGGCCAGTACCAACGCATCCTCAACCAGATGCGCAGCACCTTTGCATCCCGTGATGCGGCGGGTCGCGGCCTGCAAACCTTTGACCTGCGGATCACTATCCATGCGGTGACCGCGATGGAAGCCGCGCTGCTCGACCTGCTGGGTCAGTTCCTCGAGGTGCCGGTGGCAGCATTGCTGGGCGAAGGGCAGCAACGCGATGCTGTGAAAATGCTCGGCTACCTGTTCTACATCGGCGACCGCAATGTCACGGACCTGGCCTACCGCAACGAGCCCGACGCTGAAGACGAGTGGTTCCGGCTACGCCACGAGAAAGCCATGAGCGCCGAGGCGGTCGTGCGCCTGGCTGAAGCTGCAAAGGCCAAATACGGCTTCAACGACTTCAAGCTCAAGGGTGGCGTACTGAGCGGCGATGAAGAAATCGAAGCGGTCACCGCCCTGGCTGAACGCTTTTGCGACGCACGCATCACCCTTGACCCGAATGGCGCCTGGTCGCTCAAGGAAGCCATCCGCCTGTGCCGGGACCAGCATCATGTCCTCGCCTACGCCGAGGACCCGTGCGGTGCTGAAAATGGCTACTCAGGGCGCGAAGTGATGGCCGAATTCCGCCGTGCCACGGGCCTGAAAACCGCGACCAACATGATCGCCACCGACTGGCGCGAAATGGGCCACGCCATTCAATTGCAATCGATCGACATCCCACTTGCCGACCCGCACTTCTGGACCATGCAGGGCTCGGTTCGTGTGGCCCAGATGTGTCACGAATGGGGCCTGACCTGGGGCTCTCATTCCAACAATCACTTCGATATCTCCCTGGCCATGTTCACTCAAGTAGCGGCCGCCGCACCGGGTGAGATCACCGCGATCGACACGCACTGGATCTGGCAGGATGGCCAGCGCCTGACCAGGGAGCCGCTGAAAATCGAAGGTGGCTACGTCAAGGTGCCGACCCGGCACGGCCTGGGGGTAGACATCGACATGGACGCCGTGGCCAAGGCGCACGAACTCTACAAAGGCATGGGCCTGGGTGCGCGGGATGACAGCGTCGCGATGCAGTTCCTGATTCCTGGCTGGAGCTTCAACAACAAGCAACCTTGCCTGGTGCGCTGATCGTTGGGGGCACCCAAGGTGCCCCACCCCTGCGCCACATTGTTTACACATAGGCGTATCTGTCGTAGCTCGGTAAACTGGCCGCCAAGCTTGTCGGGGTAATTTTTTCAATTCAGGAATAAACGTGGCCAAATCTATTGAGGACAATGCGCCTCTCGAGTCCTTTTCTCTCGAGAGCCCCTCCCCCCTGTATGCGCGGGTCAAGCAAATCATCATGCAGAAGATCCGCTCCGGTGCCTGGCTACCCAATTCCAAGGTTCCGTCTGAAAGCGAATTGCTGAATTTGCTGGGGGTCAGTCGCATGACCATCAACCGCGCATTGCGCGAACTGACCATCGAAGGCGCGCTGGTGCGCATGCAAGGGGTTGGCACCTTCGTGGCGGAGCCCAAGGGGCACGCCGCGCTGTTCGAGATCCACAACATCGCAGAAGAAATCGAGGCCCGGGGTCATGAGCATCGCTGCGAAGTGATCGTGCTTGAGGAGATGCCGGAACGGGCCCGCGCGTCCATGCCCTTCCCCCTGGAGGGGGTCAAGCGCTTGTTCCATTCGGTGGTGGTGCACCACGAGAATGGCGTGCCGGTGCAGATTGAAGAACGCTTCGTCAATGCCGAGGTCGCACCCGCTTATTTGCAGCAGGACTTTACCAAGGTCACGCCCTACGCCTATCTGATCCAGCTGGCCCCACTGACCGAAGGCGAACACGTGGTCGAGTCGATCCATGCCAAATCTGCGGAATGCAAGCTGTTGCAAATAAAACGGTACGAGCCGTGCCTGTTGATTCGCCGCCGTACCTGGGCCGCCAAAGGCCAGGTCGGCTGTGCGCGACTGGTCTATCCGGGTTCGCGTTATCGCCTGGAAGGCAAGTTCGGCAGCTGATTCATCCGTCGAGCGGCCCCCGCTTGCCGCTCGACAAGGCTGCTGTTGCAGACACCCTGCAGGGGCTGTTACTGCCAGGGCCAAATATGGCAAAAAAGTGACAACCCAGCGTTTCTTTTCGCACAAAAGTGTTACGGGATGCTCACCGCCGCAGCAAACCCTTGCAAAGTTGCAACAGAATTTTCGTGCTTCTTTGCATTTCCCTCTTTTTCTTGTTTTTGTTAACCAACTGTTTTAATTCATTTTTTATTCGATTCTGAATTGCGCTGCGTCCGTTCAGAACGATTTTGGCCCTTCACTTGCATTCACTTGTACATACAGGTTGGTATAAGCATACATGTACATCCTTGTTTGCCGATGCCACGCCACTGACCGCTGAATGAGGAGATGACCATGACGACCAAGACCCCACGC
>NZ_JAQIYM010000026.1 GCF_028823535.1 Pseudomonas serbica
GGCGCTCAGATCCTGGAGGGAGTCGAAACCGAGGGTGTTGAGCATGGCCTGCTCGTCACCGGCGCGGGGGCCGATGTGGCGGGCGATGAATTCGTTGGCGGTGCTGAGATTAATCGTCATGGCGGGTTCCTCAGGCTTCGGCTTGGGCTTTGATCAGGCGGTCGTAGGCGTCCTGATCCAACAGTTGGCCGACAGCGGCAGCGTCAGTGGGCTTGAAGCGGAAGAACCAGCCTTCGCCCAGCGGATCTTCGTTGACCAGTTCAGGGCTGCTGTCCAGCGCCGGGTTCACTTCCAGCACTTCGCCGTCGAGTGGCATGTACACGCCGCTGGCGGCTTTTACCGATTCCACGGTGGCGGCTTCAGCGCCTTTGTCGTAGGACTGCAGCTCCGGCAGTTGTACGAAAACCACGTCGCCCAGGGCGTTCTGCGCGAAAGCGGTGATGCCGACTGTGACGCTGCCGTCAGCTTCGGTGCGCAGCCATTCGTGATCTTCAGTAAAACGCAACTCGCTCATGGAAACTCCTAAGGGGGCCAGACTCGTCTGGTGGACGCGATTGAATGCTTGGGCAATGCCCTGGTTTATGCAGGGTTACTAAGCAAGAACGCGGCCAATGTTGTTTTATTGTTTTAAATCAACAAGTTGCGATAATTCATGGCGCAACTGAATTTGCAGGCTGTAGCGATATCGCTACAGAGGCGGCAGAAGAAAAAAGCTGAAGTGGATCAAAGCCTTGCGCTGGGCCGTTAGAAGAGGGGTGTAGCGATATCGTTCCGCTGTAGCGCTTTCAGTACAGGTGGAGGTCGTTTTTGGAGTGAAATTTCCGGGCCGGACTCAAACCTGTGGGAGCGGGCTTGCTCGCGAAGGCGGCAGACCAGTCAATTCATCTGTGAATGACACACTGCCTTCGTCGGAACGCCGCCCGGACCAAGCCCGCTCCCACATTTGACCGAGCGGTCAGGGCTTATTAGGAATGCCGTACTTGCGCAGTCGATGGGCGATGGCGGTGTGAGAGGTTTGCAGGCGGTTGGCCAGTTGACGGGTCGAGGGGTAGCTGACGTAGAGCTTTTCCAGCAGGGTTTTCTCGAACTCATCCATGGCCTGCTCCAGGCTGTCGACCTCCTGGTCGCTCTGGCGCGCCACCGAGGTACCGGCGATGTCGAGGTCGCCGATGTCTACCAGGCTGCTTTCGCAAATGGCTGCCGCACGGAAGATCACGTTTTGCAGTTGCCGCACGTTGCCCGGCCAGCGGTTACCCAGCAACGCCGGATAAGTGCCCGGCGCCAGGCGGCAGACCGGGCGCTGGATCTGTGCGCAGGCCTGCTGCATGAAGTAGCGGGCCAGCAGCAGAATGTCCTGGCCCCGTTCACGCAGGGGCGGGACTTCGACATTGAGCACGTTGAGGCGGTAGAACAGGTCTTCGCGGAACAAGCCTTCGCTGACCATTTTTTCCAGGTCGCGGTGGGTGGCGCTGAGGATTCGCACATTGACCTTGACCTCACGATCGCCGCCGACCCGACGGAAGCTGCCATCGTTGAGGAAGCGCAGCAACTTGGCCTGCAAGTAGGGTGACATTTCGCCGATCTCATCGAGAAACACCGTACCCTGGTTGGCCAGTTCCATCAGCCCCGGCTTGCCGCCCCGTTGCGCGCCGGTGAAGGCACCAGGGGCGTAGCCGAACAGTTCGCTTTCGGCGAGGTTCTCCGGCAATGCCGCGCAATTCAAGGCCAAAAATGGTGAGCTGTGCCGTGCACTGATGGCGTGGCAAGCCCGCGCCACCAGTTCCTTGCCGGTGCCGGTTTCGCCCTGGATCAACAGGGGCGCATCGAGTGCCGCCACCCGTTGCGCGCGGACCTTGAGCGTGCGAATCACGGGTGATTCACCGAGCAGCGCATCAAATCCTTCGGCGTGATCGTGGTGCAGGGCCGACAGGCGTTCACCGATGCGGTTGGGTTGATACAGGGTGAGCAGGGCGCCAGCATCGGTGATCGGCGTGGCGTCCAGCAACAACGTCTGGCCGTTGACGGTAATTTCCCGCAGCGGCAGGCGAAAACCCTGTTCGAGCAAGGCATCGAGCAGCGCCGGGTCGGCAAACAGGTCGGCGACACTTTCACCGGCCGGTTCGCGACCATACAGGGCGATCAATGCCGGGTTGGCCAGCAGTATCTTGCCGGCGCTGTCCAGCGCCAGCACCGGGTCGGTCATCGCCGCGAGCAGCGCATCGAGCTGCAGGTGCCGGCGCTGGCCGGGAAGAATATCGACCACGGTCATCGCCTGCACGCCACGCACGCTCAGCAGCGCATCGCGCAGTTCCTCGAGCACTTGCGGACTCAGGGTTGGCGCATCGATGTAGACGTTGGGCGGGACCATTTCCACCGCATCCAGGTTGAGGTTGCGTCCACCGAGCAGGGCCAGGACTTCCTGGGTGATGCCGACTCGATCGATGAAGCTGACGTGGATACGCATGGGGCGGTTTTGGGTTCTGGCGTGCGGAGGGTGGCAAGTATGCCTTGGAGCAGGGGGTAAGGTGAAATCCAACGCAGGACTTCAGGTCAACGGTCATCCCTTGTGGGAGCGAGCAAGCCCGCTCCCACAAAATCAGTGGGTTATTCGAAGTGCTCGGGATTCACCGCGTCGCCGGACTTCATATTCAACTGCTGCCGGATGTCTTCGAACATCAAGTCGTAATGCTTGTGCACCGAGCCGATCTGGCTGTGGGTTTTCGGGATTCCGTACTTCTCGGCAATTCTCGTCACATCCCTGGCAAAGTTGTAGGCCTCTTCCTTGGGCAGGAAGAAGGGCTCTGACATGTCCTTGCCCTGAATGCTGCCATGCATGGTGAACTGGATGCCTTTTTCACCTTTGTCATTCTTGCTGACTTCATAGTCGAGGTGCACGTTGTAGCTGACATCGTCCGGTGTCAGCGCATGACGCTCAATGTGCAAGTGACCTGGCTCAAACTGTGCCATGGGCGTCTCTCCTTACAAGTAGGTAATGCCAGGTGTCGCCGTGCTGATGCGCGTGCCGGCCGTGCCCTGGACGATCGCTTCGATATCCGCGAGTGAGCCGATCACCGCGACCTTTCCAGTATGGCGCGCGAATTCGCAGGCTGCCTGCACTTTCGGTCCCATGGAGCCGGCGGCAAAGCCGAGCTTTTCCATTTCGTCCGGGTGCGCCTGGGAGATGCTCTTCTGGGTCGGTTTGCCGAAGTCGATGAACGCAGCGCTGACGTCGGTGGCGATCACCAGCAGGTCAGCTTCAAGCTGTTCGGCCAGCAGCGCCGAGCACAGGTCCTTGTCGATCACCGCTTCGACGCCTTCAAGCTTGCCGGGTGCGGTGTACATGGTGGGGATGCCGCCACCGCCGGCACAGATCACGATGCTGCCTTTTTCCAGCAGCCACTTGATCGGGCGGATTTCGAAGATGCGCTTGGGTTTGGGGCTGGCGACCACGCGGCGATATTTGTCGCCATCGGGGGCAATCGCCCAGCCTTTTTCAGCGGCGAGTTTTTCGGCTTCGGCCTTGGAGTAGACCGGGCCGATGGGTTTGGTCGGGTTCTGGAAGGCCGGGTCGTTGGCATCGACTTCGACCTGGGTCAGGAGGGTGGCGAAGGGCACTTCGAAGTCCAGCAGATTGCCCAACTCCTGTTCGATAATGTAGCCGATCATGCCTTCGGTTTCGGCGCCGAGCACGTCCAGCGGGTAAGGTGACACCGAGGTGTAGGCCGCCGCTTGCAGCGACAGCAGGCCGACTTGCGGGCCATTGCCATGGGCGATGACCAGTTGGTTGCCGGCATGAATCTTGGCGATCTGCTCGGTGGCGATCCGGATATTGGCGCGCTGGTTGTCCGCGGTCATGGGTTCACCCCGGCGGAGCAGGGCGTTACCGCCCAGAGCAACGACGATACGCATGGTGCATGTCCTTCTAAACAAAGAGTTTGCAAGCAACGCGGTCTCCCGGTTGGAATCGGGCCAGTGTGGGAGCGGGCTTGCTCGCGAATGCGGTTTATCAGGAAACAATGATGTCGACTGACACACCGCTTTCGCGAGCAAGCCCGCTCCCACATTGACCCTGTTCCTTCAGTGGGAGCCGGGTCGGTCTTTAGAGGTCAGCCAAGGTCGACACCAGAATCGCCTTGATCGTGTGCATGCGATTCTCCGCTTGCTCGAAGGCGATGCAGGCCGGCGACTCGAACACGTCATCGGTCACTTCAATGCCGTTCTTCAAGTTTGGGTACTGCTCGGCAATCTGCTTGCCGACCTTGGTGTCGCTGTTGTGGAACGCCGGCAGGCAGTGCATGAACTTGGTGCGCGGGTTGCCGGTGGCTTTCATCAGTTCGGCGTTCACCTGGTACGGCAGCAGTTGCTGGATGCGCTCGGCCCAGGCTTCGACCGGTTCGCCCATGGAGACCCAGACGTCGGTGTGGATGAAGTCCACGCCCTTGACCGCCGCTTTCGGGTCTTCGGTGAGGGTGATGCGCGCACCGCTTTCTTCGCCGTACTTCTTGCAGCGGGCCACCAGGTCGTCCAGCGGCCACAGGGCTTTCGGCGCGCAGATGCGCACGTCCATCCCGAGTTTGGCGCCGATCAGCAGCAGCGAATTACCCATGTTGTTACGCGCATCCCCAAGGTAGGCGTAGCTGATTTCGTGGATCGGTTTGTCGGCGTTTTCACGCATGGTCAGCACGTCGGCGATCATTTGCGTCGGGTGATATTCATCGGTCAGGCCGTTGAACACCGGTACGCCGGCAAACTTGGCCAGCTCCTCGACGATTTCCTGCTTGAAGCCACGGTACTCGATGGCGTCGTACATGCGCCCCAGCACCCGGGCGGTGTCCTTCATGCTTTCCTTGTGGCCGATCTGCGAGGAGTTCGGGTCGATGTAGGTAACGTTGGCACCCTGGTCATAGGCCGCGACTTCGAACGCACAGCGGGTGCGGGTCGAGGTTTTTTCGAAGATCAGCGCGATGTTGTTGCCCTTGAGGTGTTGCTGTTCGGTGCCGGTGTATTTGGCGCGCTTGAGATCGCGTGACAGGTCGAGCAGGTAGCGCAATTCGCGAGGGGTGTGGTGTTCCAGGCTCAGCAGATTGCGGTTATGGATATTGAACGCCATTTTGGATCTCCTAAGGTGTCGGGTATCCCGTTGGCCCGCACGGGTTCGCGCGGGCCAACGCTGATGGGTTAGTAGTCGATCGGATCGCGGATGATCGGGCAGGTCATGCAGTGGCCGCCGCCGCGACCGCGACCGAGTTCGCCGGCGCTGATAGTGATGACCTCCACCCCGGCCTTGCGCAGCAGGGTGTTGGTGTAGGTATTGCGGTCGTAGCCGATGACCACGCCGGGCTCTACGGCGACCACGTTGTTGCCGTCGTCCCATTGCTCGCGTTCGGCGGCGAAGCTGTTACCGCCGGTTTCGACGACGCGCAGGGCCTTGAGGTTGAGGGCCTGGGCCACGGTGTCGAGGAAGTTGGTTTCTTCGCGGCGGATGTCGATGCCACCGGGTTTGCTTTCATCGGGGCGCAGGGTGAAGGCGACGATCTGGTTCACCACTTCCGGGAAGATGGTCACCACATCGCGGTCGCAGAAACTGAACACGGTGTCCAGGTGCATCGCCGCTCGGGATTTCGGCAGGCCGGCGACGATGACTTTCTCCACGGCTTTGTTCTTGAACAGGCTGACTGCCAGTTGGCCGATGGCCTGGCGCGAGGAGCGTTCGCCCATGCCAATCAACACCACGCCGTTGCCAATCGGCATCACGTCGCCGCCTTCAAGGGTTGAGCTGCCGTGGTCCTTGTCCGGGTCGCCGTACCAGATTTCGAATTCGGCGTTGGTGAACTGCGGGTGGAACTTGTAGATGGCGGTGGTCAGCAGGGTTTCCTGGCGACGCGCCGGCCAGTACATCGGGTTGAGCGTGACGCCACCATAGATCCAGCAGGTGGTGTCGCGGGTGAACTGAGTGTTGGGCAGTGGCGGCAGGATGAAGCTGGAATGGCCGAGGAATTCTCGGAACATCTGGATGGTCTTGCCGCCGAAACTGTCCGGCAGGTCATCGGCAGAGACACCGCCAATCAAGAACTCGGCGATGTGTCGCGGCTCCAGGCTGCGCAGCCACGAACTGGTTTCATTGATCAGGCCCAGGCCCACCGAATCGGCGGTGATCTTGCGTTCGAGAATCCAGTCCAGGGCTTCGGGGATGGCGACGATGTCGGTCAACAGGTTGTGCATTTCCAGCACATCGACACCGCGTTCGCGCATTTTGGTGACGAAATCGAAATGGTCGCGCTTGGCCTGGGCCACCCACAACACATCATCGAACAGCAATTCGTCGCAGTTGTTCGGGGTCAGCCGCTGATGGGCCAGGCCGGGGGAGCAAACCATGACTTTGCGTAGTTTGCCGGCTTCGGAATGGACGCCGTACTTAACTTTTTCCGTGGTCATTTCAGTGAACCTCCAGAGGGCAAGACAGTCGTGTTACAGGGTCAGGAAGCCGTCGTAGAGACCGTAGGCCGCCACCAGGGCGCCGACGATCACCAGGGCGAAAATCAGCTTCTCGACGTTGGTGAAAACCGGTTTCTTGAGTTCCAGCTTGGCCTTGGCGAACAGGATCACGCCGGGCGCGTAGAGCAGGGCCGAGAGCAGCAGGTATTTGACGCCCCCGGCGTACAGCAGCCAGACCGCGTAGATCAGCGCCACCGCGCCAATGATCAGATCCTTCTGGCGCTCGCTCGCCGCGCCTTCGTAGGTTTCGCCGCGCACGGCCAACAACAGGGCGTACGCCGCCGACCACAGGTACGGCACCAGGATCATCGAGGTGGCGAGATAGATCAGCGACAGGTAGGTGCTGGCCGAGAAGAGTGTAATGATCAGGAATATCTGCACCATGGCATTGGTCAGCCACAGGGCGTTGACCGGTACCTGGTTGGCGTTTTCCTTGCGCAGGAACGCCGGCATGGTGTGGTCCTTGGCGGCGGCGAACATGATCTCCGCGCACAGCAGCACCCAGGACAGCAGCGCACCGAGCAACGAGATGATCAGGCCGACGCTGATCAGCACCGCCCCCCACTTGCCCACCACGTGTTCCAGCACGGCGGCCATCGAAGGGTTCTGCAGCTTGGCCAGTTCCGGCTGGGTCAGGATGCCCAGCGACAGCACGTTCACCAGCACCAGAATCAGCAGCACGGTGATAAAGCCGATCACCGTGGCCTTACCCACATCGCTGCGTTTTTCCGCACGTGCCGAGAAAATGCTCGCGCCTTCGATGCCGATGAACACCCACACGGTGACCAGCATCATGTTGCGCACCTGGTTCATCACGCTGCCCAGGTCCGGGTTCTTCAGGCCCCAGATGTCGGCGGTGAAGATCTCCAGCTTGAAGGCGAAAATCGCGATCAGCACAAACAGGATCAACGGTACGATCTTGGCGACCGTGGTCACCAGGTTGATGAACGCCGCTTCCTTGATCCCCCGCAGCACGAGCATATGCACGGCCCACAGCAACACGGACGCGCCGACCACGGCGGCGACGGTGTTGCCCTCGCCAAACACCGGGAAGAAGTAGCCCAGGGTGCTGAACAACAGCACGAAGTAGCCAACGTTGCCCAGCCAGGCACTGATCCAGTAACCCCAGGCTGACGAGAAACCCATGTAGTCGCCGAAACCGGCCTTGGCGTAGGCGTACACCCCGCCGTCCAGGTCAGGTTTGCGGTTGGCCAGCGTCTGGAACACAAAGGCGAGGGTGAGCATGCCGACAGCGGTAATCGCCCAGCCAATCAGGATGGCGCCGACGTCAGCACTGGCCGCCATGTTCTGTGGCAAGGAAAAGATACCGCCACCAATCATCGAACCGACGACCAACGCAACCAGTGCGCCAAGTTTCAGTTTTCCGGGGGCTTCAGACATTGCATGACTCCATTGCAGGAGAAGTGAGACAACAGACTAAGTGCGTCGACCTTGCAGTCAGATGACTTAGATCAGAGAAAGTCTTCATTCCATTTTTAATAACTGAATAATTGACTTGCACATGGCTACTGCCGGCAATGCGCGTTTCAGACGCCTCGTTGAGATTGTTGGAAATTTTTCGCATTCCTTGCGATTTATGAAGCTAGTTCGTTTTTACCAATCCGCAAATTTTCCTCAAGTCTTGTCAGAATGGAAATGGCTTATAAGCTAACTTGTATAAAGCGAATGATTATATGCATTGCATTTCGTTACATTTCGCAACAAAGGGCGTTGGTTGGCGCTATCGAATAAACGTCATTACGCTTCATTCATTAAAGTAATGCAGGTTTTTGTGACGATCTCGCGGCGACTGCCGCCCCTGGGAACGGAGACGCAGCCAATGTCGCAATCCACGCAAAAGCTTCGCCTGAGCGCATTGATCGCGTTGGTGGTGGGGTCGATGATTGGCGGAGGAATCTTTTCCCTGCCGCAGAACATGGCGGCCAAGGCCGACGCCGGTGCGATATTGATTGGCTGGGGAATTACTGCCATCGGCATGCTGACCCTGGCCTTCGTGTTCCAGACCCTGGCCAATCGCAAGCCGGAACTGGACTCAGGAGTGTACGCCTACGCCAAGGCCGGTTTTGGCGACTACATGGGCTTCTCATCCGCCTGGGGCTACTGGATCAGCGCCTGGCTCGGTAACGTCGGGTACTTCGTATTGCTGTTCAGCACCCTGGGGTTTTTCTTCCCGGTGTTCGGCGAAGGCAACACCCCGATCGCCATCGCCTGTGCCTCGGTGCTGCTGTGGACGGTGCATTTCGTGGTGCTGCGCGGGATCAAGGAGGCAGCCTTTATTAACCTGCTGACGACGGTGGCGAAGATTGTGCCGCTGATCATGTTCATCGTCATCGCCGCCGTGGCTTTTCAAGCTGACGTCTTTACCCGTGACATCTGGGGGCGCAGCAACCCGAGTTTCGGCAGCGTGATGGACCAGGTGCGCAACATGATGCTGGTCACGGTGTTCGTGTTCATCGGCATTGAGGGCGCCAGCGTCTATTCCGCGCGGGCCGAGAAACGTGCCGACGTGGGCCGGGCCACGGTCATCGGATTTCTCGGGGTGCTGGCGTTGCTGGTGCTGGTCAACGTGCTGTCGCTGGGCATCCTGAGCCAGCCGGAACTGGCCACCTTGCAGAACCCGTCGCTGGCCGCGGTGCTCGAGCACATCGTCGGCCCCTGGGGCGCATTGCTGATCAGCGTCGGCCTGGGGATTTCACTGCTGGGAGCCTTGCTGTCCTGGGCGCTGCTGTGCGCCGAAATCCTCTTTGCCACCGCCAAGGACAAGACCATGCCGGCGTTCCTGACCAAGGAGAACGCCAACCACGTGCCGGTCAATGCGCTGTGGATGACCAATGTGATGATCCAGCTGTTTTTGCTGATCACGCTGTTCTCCGCCGGCACCTACACCAGCCTGATCTACCTCGCTTCATCGATGATCCTGGTGCCCTACCTGTGGTCGGCGGCTTATGCCGTGTTGTTGAGCGGACGCGGTGAAACCTACGAGCACGCCTCCGCCGAGCGGACCAAAGACCTGCTGATCGGCGGCGTCGCCCTGTGCTACGCGGTGTGGCTGCTGTATGCCGGTGGCTTGAAATACCTGCTGCTCTCCGCCTTGCTCTATGCGCCGGGCGTGATCCTGTTCGCCAAGGCCAGGCGCGAACAGGGCAAGCCAGTGTTCACCACCCTCGAGAAGGGCATCTTTACCTGCGTCATCAGCGGAGCCGGCTTGGCCGCGTATGCGCTGTACAGCGGGGTGCTGCGGCTGTGAAGCGGCTACTGGCATTCCAGCCGCCCTACGACTGGCCGGCGATGCTGGGGTTTCTGTCGGCACGGGCGATTACCGGAATCGAAGCAGTGGTCGACGGCGTTTACTCGCGCAGCATCGGCTTGAACGGACTTCACGGCACACTCTCCATCAAGCCTGCGACCGCAGACTCACTGGAACTGACCCTCGACTTCCCCGATGCGAACGCAGTACCCGAGATCGTCGCCAGATTGCGGCGGATGTTTGACCTGGACGCCGACCTGGTGACCATGCAACGTCACCTGGCGGCCGATCCCTTGCTGGCACGCCTGATCGCACAGCGTCCGGGACTGCGCGTACCAGGGACGTGGGACGGTCTGGAACTGGCGATCCGCGCCGTGTTGGGGCAGCAGATCAGCGTAGGCGCGGCCATCAAACTGGCCGGCAAACTGGTGGCGCAATACGGCGCGCCACTGACCTCGCCGCACGACGGTTTGACCCACGTGTTTCCTGAGGCGGCGGTGTTGGCGGCGGCGGACCTTGCGACCTTGGGCATGCCGAAAAGCCGGGGCCGTACGCTGTCGGGTGTGGCTCAGGCCTTGCTCGATGATCCTCTATTGTTTGAGCCTGGTCGGCAGGGCGGAGTGAAGCGGTTGCTGGGATTGTATGGGGTTGGTGACTGGACGGCGCAGTACATTGCCCTGCGGCAATTACGGGAGATGGATGGGTTGCCGAATGGGGATGTGGGACTGATCAATGCGTTGGCGGCATTGGAGGGTGGGGCGGTGACGGCTCGGGAGTTGTTGGCGCGGGCTGAGGGGTGGCGGCCGTATCGGGGGTATGCGGCGCAGTTGTTGTGGACTTCGTTGAGTCGAGCGGATTGAGTGAGCTGGTTGAACAGATCATTTTCGCCTATCTCCATTTTCGTCGGCTTTTTCTGCATGGCTTGTGGGATCTTTCCTGATTTTCTAGACCATCTTGAGTTTCCTCTTTGTCCACGTACTTTGCGTTAAGCCACTCATCCTGAGTCGGCTTATCGATCGTGAACAGTGGTGCGCTTTCCATAAATGGGGCGCCAGCAGAGAGGGAGATCAGCAATGGCCAAAGGACATTTCATTCGCCTGGGTGACGAGACCACTTGCGGCGGCAAGGTTTTGGAAGCCGATACACGCGTCATGATGTTTGGTATCGCCCATGCGCGTGAAGGCGACCGCGTTTCCTGCGGGAAAAACGATGAAACCTACACCATCGTGGGAGGCGTCTCTTACATCAACAGTCATGGCAGGATCGTGGCGGGCTCGCTGGACAGCTACAGCACCTGCCCTTGCAGAGCCAGGTTGATCCCGTCGGTTTTTACTGCCACTTATGAGTCGCGTAGCAGTGCTGCGCCCCAGACCACAAGGGCCGTGGCCCAACCCACCACACCTCTCGCCAGCAATCCGGCAGCGCCACGGCCAGCCGGTTTCGCGTCTGCGTCGAGCACTTCCAAGCCAGTGCCCCTGGGCACTACAGCAGCCCAGGAACCGGGCTTCTACATCGTGCCGAAAAGCACCACCCGTGAGCAGATTGAAGCCTCCTTGTTCACCGTGCGTGACCCGGCGGTGATGGGCAAATTCAAGTTGCTCAATCCTAACCTGCGCGACGTCAAAGCCGGCTCGATGGTCGTGCTGAGCGACCCCCAAAATTACCAATGCACCCGTGAAGAAGCCCTGCTCATGGATGTGGCAGCCAAGACCAACCAGATCATTGAAACGCTTAGCCCTGAAGAAGCGGATTTCATGGTGCAACACCGTGATGTCATCCAGACCTTCCTGACCTATGGCTCGAACGCTATCGGCATTGGCGCGAGCGTTTTCAAGAACAACCTGGATAACGTAGGCAATGCCTTGAGTGATATCGAAGCGTTGCAACGGAATACGCTTCAAAGAGATGGGCACCTGCGCTCGCCAGCGTTCTTTGCAGAGCGCCAGCGTCTGCTCGCACAGCTGAACAGCCATATGACGGCGCTGACCCGCAAGGGCATTGGATTCCCTGACCATATCAACTTGAAAAAAATGTTGGGTATCTCCAGCCAAAGCCTGGTCCACCACTGGACCAATGCCAGTCCCGGGGGGCAAATACCGGGTCATGCGACCCATCTTGAAGGTGTGGCGAAGGCTTCTAAATACGTCAAATACGGCGGTTGGGTCGGGACGGTCGTCGGCGGAGGAGCATCTGCCATGAAGGTGCAGGATGTGTGTAAGGCGGGAAATACCGAGGCTTGCGAGCGAATCAGGTTTACTGAAACAGGGGCCTTTGCCGGGGGGATCGGCGGTGGTGTAGCCGCAGGCGCGATATTGTCGGCCCCCGTTGTCGGTGCACTCTGCATTGGGTTGGGGGTGCCTACAGGCGGGCTAGGTACTTTGGCATGCAGTATCGTCGTGGTTGCCGTCGGTTCTTATGCCGGTGGCGTATATGGCGGAAAGGGCGGTGAGATAGTCGGGGAGGTTATATACGAGTATGCGAGATGACGACGGCCGAATTAATTGTAGGTGGTTTGTGTGGGGTGGTCCTTCTTGGTATCTATGTTTGGATTGGGATTGCACTATACCTTGGATACACAAAGGGTGAAGAGTTATCGGAGTATTTCAAAAACAGCTCGTCGCTGATTACTGTCGATACGCACAAACATACAGGCCCTTTTGGGAAGTTGCAGTTGGTCGGTGGCATTGCCAGTGTTGTCACGTTCCCTCGATTTTTTGTAAAGCGTGGTCTGGCCTGTGCTGAAGATATAGAAAAATTTCCTCTTCAATTTAGGCGGAAATTAATTATTTTGCAATGGAGTGTAATAGGGTTGCTTGCAGCTTTGGTGTTTCTGGTTTCATTATGGGAGTCAGGAGTGCTCAAGTGATGTGACGGTGGATTTTGGTTGTGTGTGGTCGGTAGCTGGCTGGCTTAAGGCTAGCCAGTTCCGATAACTAAACTGCAAGCTCAGAAACTTAGGTATGTTGATTTGTAGTGGCAAGTGGATGCTTGGCTGTAGGGTTTGCCCTCGGCAAGACGGGTAAAAAAATTCGGCGAAATAATCTACGAGACCCTGAAATGAGCGTGAGTGTCGCGCACAAGATATTTCTGTGTATCAGCATTATTGGTTTTGGCGGTCTTTTCATTTTCCTTGGCGTTGCGTTGCATTTGGCCTACACCAGAATGGATGTGATGCTGGATCACTTGAAAAACTGCCCATCTATTATGGTTAGGGCTCCATTTAAGAATGGGGGGCTTGGGGAAGGTTATTTATTCTGGCTGCAATCATGGGCGTTGTGACTATGCCTGATATTTACCTTCGTGATGGTGGGGCCAATGCTAATGACCTGGAAAGCTTTCCTCGAGGCCTCAGGCGCAAACTAATTGTTTTGCATTGGAGTGGGGTATTTTTTATTGTTGTATTACTTTGGCTTTTTGCAGTAAACGCACTGGGCTTCGTTTAGCGATGTTTGGAATAAAGTTCTAGGATGGATTTAAGCTCAATGCAGAAAAGAGAGTAGAGAAGGGCGGGTTATTTTGTTGAAAATAAATCTGTCCCCTCTGTCCTGTTCATCAGAACCGTAGAGATGTTCTGCATCCGGAATTCGACGGAGCCTTTGGTGCGGGTGGGTAAGGCTGTTTCGCGTAGAGCCAGATTCACTTTAGTCTTCACGAATTTTTGCCCGCTTAGCTCTAGCGCGAGCATCTTCAGATAGGCATCTACCGCGGCCTTGATCTCAGAAACGCTCCAGTCGCCGTCTTTTATCTTTTCGCTCATACAATCGCCGAGAGTTGAAAACCCTCGGACGATACTGAGTGGCCACTACGACTGTCTACGAAATTTCCTACAAGAAATAGCGACAGATCTTGAAGAGGATCCTACAAGCGCGTCATCGAATGCTTCGACGACCGAAACACCTGCACGACTCTCCGCCACCAAGGCCTAGCGACAGGCGCTCTCCGCTGCGTGTGATCATGCAGTAGGTAAGGCATATCGCGCAGCCGAATCCAACCTTCATCTTGCCAACACAACAGACTTAAGGACATCTCCGGCCAATCCAACAAACTCAACATCGGCCGATCCGAGTTCTTCGGTTGATCAGCATCTCGTAAAGCCGGTACGACCTGATGGGTTAGCCATTCACGCAACAACCGATTTCCGGGTGCGTAGTGATACACCAACAGTGCATACACGCCGGACTCACTGAGCATCAGTTGTTTTTTCGGTTGTCGGTAATACTCAATCCACAACGCGCGATGCTGGTCTTTGTCCAGTTTGTTGAGCATGCGCTCACTCAAGTGAAAACCCATCAATCGACCGACATCGTGGGCACAAAACCATGGTTGGTTTTCAAGGAGGAGGGCGTGGAGTGGGAGGTTATGGCGGTGGAAGACTGTCGAACTGAGAGGATCGGTCATTACCGATCGGTGTGGAGTTTGTGCAGGCATTTCCATTACCTCTACGTTTGAATTTGAAGAGGGCCGGAGCCCAACGTAGAGGACCTAAGAATCCCAACGAAGCTGTTTGCCCACACACGAATGCGCTTACTTGCTGGTAGCAGCATGCGTTCTGTGTGTGAGGTTAGCTTCTACGTTGGGCGTTTCTTAGGCACCTGCAGCAGAGATTAGAATGGCTTTGAATGGTCATCAATGCGGATGCAGCTGGAAATGCTGTAGGGGTTTTCCTGCTGTCAAAAAAAGCCCCGATCAGATCGGGGCTTTTAGATGTTCGATTTAGCGATTCAAATCGCTGAATCGTGGCTTGCCAAGGAATCAATCCCAGCTAAGCGCACCACCGGTTTGGTATTCGATTACGCGAGTCTCAAAGAAATTCTTCTCTTTCTTCAAGTCCATGATCTCGCTCATCCAAGGGAACGGGTTCGTAGTCCCTGGGTACTCTTCCTTCAAACCGATCTGCGACAGGCGACGGTTAGCGATGAACTTGAGGTAGTCCTCCATCATCGCTGCGTTCATGCCCAGCACGCCACGAGGCATGGTGTCACGAGCGTATTCGATCTCAAGCTGAGTACCTTGCAGAATCATCTGCGAAGCTTCTTCCTTCATTTCAGCATCCCACAAATGTGGGTTTTCGATTTTGATCTGGTTGATCACGTCGATGCCGAAGTTCAGGTGCATGGATTCGTCGCGCAGGATGTACTGGAACTGCTCGGCGACGCCGGTCATTTTGTTGCGGCGGCCCATGGAGAGGATCTGGGTGAAGCCGCAGTAGAAGAAGATGCCTTCCAGGACGCAGTAGTAGGCGATCAGGTTGCGCAGCAGCTCTTTGTCGGTTTCGACGGTGCCGGTTTCGAACTTTGGATCGGAGATCGAACGGGTGTACTTCAGGCCCCAAGTGGCTTTTTTCGCGACCGATGGGATCTCGTGGTACATGTTGAAGATCTCGCCTTCATCCATGGCCAGCGATTCGATGCAGTACTGGTAGGCGTGGGTGTGGATCGCCTCTTCAAAGGCCTGGCGCAGGATGTACTGGCGGCATTCCGGGTTGGTGATCAGGCGGTACACGGCCAGCACCAGGTTGTTGGCAACCAGGGAGTCGGCGGTGGAGAAGAAGCCGAGGTTGCGCATCACGATGCGGCGCTCGTCGTCGGTCAGGCCTTCCGGGTTTTTCCAGAGGGCGATGTCGGCGGTCATGTTGACTTCTTGCGGCATCCAGTGGTTCGCGCAGCCGTCCAGGTACTTCTGCCAGGCCCAGTCGTACTTGAAAGGTACGAGTTGGTTGAGGTCGGCACGGCAGTTGATCATGCGCTTTTCATCGACAGCGACACGGGCGGAGGCGCCTTCGAGTTCGGCGAGGCCTTCGGCGACGTCGAGCGAGTCCAGGGCGGCTTTGGCGCGGGCAACGGCGGCAGAGTCAGCGGCGGTCACGGCGCGCGCTTCAAGGGCGGCGGCACCGCCGGCGCTGTCGAGACGGTCCATGTTGGCTTCGGTGGCGTGGCCAGCGTTGGCGCTCTTGACTGCTACTTCCGTGTCTTCTTTGTCGAATTCGTCCCAGCTCAGCATGACGTGTCGTCTCCTGCGTGAGGGCCAGTGTGCCCGTGTGAAAATGATGGGTTGGTTTTTCACACGGCGGTGCTGGCCGCGTTGGATAGCGTTTTTTGCAGCGGTACACGCAGGCAATAAACATAAATTTTGTACGGGGTTCCGAGAGCCACTGATGGGCGCAATCGGCATCGAATGCCGTTGCGGGGCTTCAGACTGGCTTTTCATCCCTGTAAGGGGATATTGCAGGCCCGTTTAAGGCCGCATTATAGGGAAATTTTCACGGTCGTGGTGGGGCGAATCCGCGCATGGAGCGGTAGAAAGGGCGGGTTTTTCGGTCGGAGCGAGGGTTTACAGGGCTTTGGCGGGTGAAGATTTTTTTTCGCGCAAATGGCGGGGAATCGGTTTTGCTCAAAAAGTAAGCAGAAAAGCGCCTTTTTTACTACATCTTGTGTTTGTGGGCGATTTTTGACCAGTTAAGACACAACTGAGCCCGGCGCGAGCCGGGCTGGAATCGACCTCCAGCTAAGCGCTGAAGCGGCCGGATTCGGCGCAGTCAGATCAGCCGCTGGAGCAGCCGTTACCCATGACGCTGTAGCGCAGGATATGGCGCTGGCCTTTGGAGTCGTCATATTCCATTTTCATCGGCACAACTTCACACACATTGGGGACTTCGCTCATGGAAATAACTTTGGCGATGTCCAGGTCCATCGAATAAGTGTAATCCTCGATAGCTGGTTGTTGCTGCGCGACATCAGTCTGGGCCTCGTCTGCCATGGCGGTTGCGCACAGACTGCTGAGGGCCAGAACCAATAAAGCTTTCATCTAGTGTTTACCTTTTTCAAGTCGAGTGGGGTCACGCAACCTTTTTGGGGTTGCGTGTGGATCGGACTACTTGGGTTTGGGTTAACTGCCTTCGTGGGGGCTGTAACTTGGTTAACTCAGTTTGCCGGGTTGGCGGAGCGAATTTTAGGCGTGGGGGTGGCATTCATATAGGCGTGGTTTTGATAAACACCTTTGGCGGATTTTGTAACAATCCCCGGGCACCCTCTGTAGGAGCGAGCTTGCTCCGGGCGGCGTTCCGACGATGATCGTTAACAATAACGCGCTGTGTCTGATGCCCCTTGGTGTTCTCGGGTTTTTCGCGAGCAGGCTCGCTCCCACAGGGGGGTGTGTGGGATGCGTGCGGGTATCAGGACATTTCGTGTGGGCTTGTTACTACCATCGTCGAATGGTTCTATAGGCCCCGCCCGGGCTACAACAGGGTCATACAAAAACAACTATTCCACCGAGGTAAGAAAGATGAGTGCGGCTTCCCTGTATCCCGTTCGTCCCGAGGTTCTGGCCAACACGCTGACTGACGAGGCGACCTACAAGGCCATGTACCAGCAGTCGGTCGTCAACCCGGACGGCTTCTGGCGCGAACAGGCCAAGCGCCTCGACTGGATCAAGCCTTTCACCACGGTGAAACAGACGTCCTTCGACGATCACCACGTCGACATCAAGTGGTTCGCCGACGGCACCCTCAACGTTTCCTACAACTGCCTGGACCGTCATCTGGCCGAGCGCGGCGATCAGGTCGCGATCATCTGGGAGGGCGATGACCCTGCCGAAAGCCGCAACATCACCTACCGCGAACTGCACGAACAGGTCTGCAAGTTCGCCAACGCCCTGCGTGGCCAGGACGTGCACCGCGGCGACGTGGTGACTATCTATATGCCGATGATCCCCGAAGCCGTGGTCGCCATGCTGGCCTGTACCCGGATCGGCGCGATTCACTCGGTGGTGTTCGGCGGTTTCTCGCCGGAGGCCCTGGCCGGTCGCATCATCGACTGCAAGTCGAAAGTGGTAATCACCGCCGACGAAGGCATTCGTGCCGGCAAGAAGATCCCGCTCAAGGCCAACGTCGACGACGCCCTGACCAACCCGGAAACCAGCAGCATCCAGAAAGTCATCGTGTGCCAGCGTACCGGTGGCAACATCAAGTGGAACCAGCACCGGGACATCTGGTACGAAGACCTGATGAAAGTGGCGGGCACTGTTTGCGCGCCTAAAGAGATGGGCGCCGAAGAAGCGCTGTTCATCCTCTACACCTCCGGATCCACCGGTAAGCCCAAGGGCGTGCAGCACACCACCGGCGGTTACCTGTTGTACGCGGCCATGACCCACGAGCGCGTGTTCGACTACCGTCCGGGCGAAGTCTACTGGTGCACCGCCGACGTCGGCTGGGTCACCGGCCACACCTACATCGTCTATGGCCCGCTGGCCAACGGCGCGACCACGCTGCTGTTCGAAGGCGTACCGAACTATCCGGACATCACCCGGGTGGCGAAGATCGTCGACAAGCACAAGGTCAATATCCTCTACACCGCCCCGACCGCCATTCGCGCCATGATGGCTGCGGGTACGGCCGCCGTAGAAGGTGCCGATGGCAGCAGCCTGCGCCTGTTGGGTTCGGTGGGTGAGCCGATCAACCCGGAAGCCTGGGACTGGTACTACAAGAATGTCGGTCAATCCCGTTGCCCGATCGTCGACACCTGGTGGCAGACCGAAACCGGCGCGACCCTGATGAGCCCGCTGCCGGGTGCTCATGGCCTGAAACCGGGTTCCGCGGCGCGTCCGTTCTTCGGCGTAGTGCCGGCACTGGTGGACAACCTGGGCAATATCATCGAAGGCGAGGCCGAGGGTAACCTGGTGATTCTCGATTCGTGGCCAGGCCAGGCGCGTACGCTGTACGGCGATCACGACCGTTTCGTCGACACCTACTTCAAGACCTTCCGTGGCATGTACTTCACCGGTGACGGCGCCCGTCGTGATGCCGATGGTTACTACTGGATCACCGGTCGCGTCGACGACGTGCTCAACGTGTCCGGTCACCGCATGGGCACCGCCGAGATCGAAAGCGCGATGGTCGCCCACCCGAAAGTCGCCGAAGCGGCGGTGGTTGGTGTGCCGCACGACATCAAGGGGCAAGGCATCTATGTCTATGTCACCTTGAAAAATGGTGAGGAGCCGAGCGAGCAGCTGCGCCTGGAGCTGAAAAACTGGGTGCGCAAGGAGATCGGCCCGATTGCTTCACCGGATGTGATCCAGTGGGCGCCGGGGCTGCCGAAGACTCGTTCGGGCAAGATCATGCGCCGGATCCTGCGCAAGATTGCCACGGCTGAGTACGATGGGCTGGGGGATATTTCCACCCTGGCCGACCCGGGTGTGGTGCAGCATTTGATTGATACGCACCGGACCATGAATGTTGCTTAAGTAGCGTTCAGCGTCATTGAAGCCCTGCCAGGTGTTGAGCCTGGTGGGGCTTTTTGTTGGCTGAGGGTTTTGTGTTGGCAGTGCTGGCCTCTTCGCGGGCAAGCCCGCTCCTACAGGGGGCTATGGAGGGGGGCGCGATCTGTGTCACACCATGGAAACCTGTGGGAGCGGGCTTACTCGCGAAGGAGCCAGAACAGGCTCCGCATAAACAACAGCCAATAATTATCGGCTTCCCCTGTAGGATGTTTCCTACTGTTACCTGCGACCTTTCAGGTTACTGAATGTGTAACCGCGCTGCGCCAATTCGGGGCGTTGGGAAACGCCAAGCCCTGTTGGATGCCTCCTCAAAAAATAAGAATCCACGCTGCGCTTGCCGGATTAGAAGGGTTTGCCAATAATAGGCCCGCAACTTGCAATACAGATCGGTTTACCGTCTTTTGCTCTCGCATGATTTTGCAGGGCTGTCAATGTGCTCGAACGGCTTTCTTGGTGCATCTGTAACTAGTTGTCGCATTGAAGAAATATCGGCTCCGGGCCTGTCGTTAGAATGCCGATCACTCGCTCGTCATTGCCTGTGTTGAATTTCAACGCCCGCATCCCAGGACGCAGCAACGCTTTGCGGTTTCACTCATTCGCATATTGGGCTGTCGCTCACTCTGCCGTTTTAGCCCTTTACCGATGGAGTCCCAAGATGAAGAAACTCGTGCTGCTTGGCGCCCTGGCAATGTCCTGCGTGCTGTCCCTGCCAACCTTCGCCGATGAAAAGCCCCTGAAGATCGGTATCGAAGCGGCTTACCCTCCGTTCGCCTCCAAAGCGCCGGACGGCAGCATCGTGGGTTTCGACTACGACATCGGTAACGCCCTGTGCGAAGAGATGAAGGTCAAGTGCGTGTGGGTCGAGCAAGAGTTCGACGGCCTGATCCCGGCGCTGAAAGTGCGCAAGATCGATGCAATCCTGTCGTCCATGTCGATCACTGAAGACCGCAAGAAGTCCGTGGACTTCACCAACAAGTACTACAACACCCCAGCTCGCCTGGTCATGAAGGAAGGCACTCAGGTCAGCGAAGGCCTGACCGAGCTCAAGGGCAAGAACATCGGCGTGCAGCGTGGTTCGATCCACGAGCGTTTCGCCCGCGAAGTCCTGGCGCCACTGGGTGCCGAGATCAAGCCATACGGTTCGCAGAACGAGATTTACCTCGACGTGGCCGCCGGCCGCCTCGACGGCACCGTGGCAGACGCTACGCTGCTCAATGACGGTTTCCTGAAAACCGACGCCGGTAAAGGTTTCGCCTTCGTTGGCCCGGCGTTCACCGACGTCAAATACTTCGGCGACGGCGTGGGTATCGCGGTTCGCAAGGG
The DNA here is from genome assembly GCF_028823535.1 of Pseudomonas serbica. Taxonomy (GTDB): domain Bacteria; phylum Pseudomonadota; class Gammaproteobacteria; order Pseudomonadales; family Pseudomonadaceae; genus Aquipseudomonas; species Aquipseudomonas serbica. The sequence goes on from NZ_JAQIYM010000026.1 coordinate 20,360, forward strand.
TGACGCGCTGAAAGACAAGATCAACACCGCGATCACGGCCATCCGCGAGAACGGCAAGTACAAGCAAATCCAGGACAAGTACTTCGCCTTCGATATCTACGGCAAGTAACAGACACGTCCGAAATGGCGCAAGCAACAGGTTTTTCTGAGGTTTGCGCCATTTTTTCATCCCAACTTTCGAGGACCTGAATCATGTTGAAAGGCTACGGGGCTGTCATCCTCGATGGCGCTTGGCTGACGCTTCAGCTCGCCTTGTCGTCCATGGCCCTGGCCATTGTCCTGGGCCTGATCGGCGTGGCGCTGCGTCTGTCGCCGGTGCGCTGGCTGGCCTGGCTGGGCGACCTGTACTCCACGGTAATCCGCGGGATTCCCGACCTGGTGCTGATCCTGCTGATTTTCTACGGTGGTCAGGACCTGCTTAACCGTGTCGCGCCGCTGCTCGGTTTCGACGAATACATTGACCTGAACCCCTTGGCCGCCGGTATCGGCACCCTGGGCTTCATCTTCGGTGCCTACCTGTCGGAAACCTTCCGTGGCGCGTTCATGGCGATTCCCAAGGGGCAGGCTGAAGCCGGCATGGCCTACGGCATGAGCAGTTTCCAGGTGTTCTTCCGGGTGTTGGTGCCGCAGATGATTCGCCTGGCGATTCCGGGTTTCACCAACAACTGGCTGGTGCTGACCAAGGCCACCGCGCTGATTTCGGTGGTGGGACTGCAAGACATGATGTTCAAGGCTAAGCAGGCGGCAGATGCCACCCGCGAGCCTTTCACCTTCTTCCTCGCAGTGGCGGCGATGTACCTGGTGATCACCAGTGTCTCGTTGCTGGCATTGCGTCACCTTGAGAAGCGCTACTCGGTAGGCGTAAGGGCGGCTGATCTATGATCTTCGACTACAACGTCATTTGGGAGGCCTTGCCGCTGTACTTCGGCGGCCTGGTGACCACCCTCAAATTGCTCGCGCTGTCGCTGTTTTTCGGTCTGCTGGCGGCCTTGCCGCTGGGCCTGATGCGCGTCTCGAAGAACGCAGCCGTCAACATGACGGCCTGGCTCTTCACCTACGTGATCCGCGGCACGCCGATGCTGGTGCAGCTGTTTTTGATCTACTACGGGCTGGCGCAATTCGAAGCGGTACGCGAAAGCTTCCTGTGGCCGTGGCTGTCCAGCGCAACCTTCTGTGCCTGCCTGGCGTTTGCCATCAACACCAGCGCCTACACCGCCGAAATCATCGCCGGCAGCCTGCGCGCCACGCCGAACGGCGAGATCGAAGCGGCCAAGGCCATGGGTATGTCGCGCTTCAAGATGTACAAGCGCATCCTGCTGCCGTCGGCCCTGCGCCGCGCACTGCCGCAGTACAGCAACGAAGTGATCATGATGCTGCAGACCACCAGTCTGGCGTCCATCGTGACCCTGATCGATATCACCGGTGCCGCGCGCACGGTCAACGCCCAGTTCTACCTGCCGTTCGAGGCCTACATCACCGCCGGCGTGTTCTACCTGTGCCTGACCTTCATCCTGGTGAAGCTGTTCAAGATGGCCGAGCGCCGCTGGCTGGGCTACCTGGCCCCGCGGAAGCACTGATATGGAACGCATCGATCATGTTTTGCCGTGGAGCCACCTGGGCAGCGAGCGCCAGATCTCGGTGTTCCGCTTCGGCAGCGGTGAGCGCAAGGCCTACATCCAGGCCAGCCTGCACGCCGATGAATTGCCCGGCATGCGCACCGCCTGGGCGCTGAAAACGCGCCTGGCCGAGCTCGAAGCCCAAGGCTTGCTCAACGGCGTGATCGAACTGGTGCCGGTGGCCAATCCACTGGGCCTCGGTCAGTTGCTGCAGGGCAATCATCAAGGGCGTTTCGAGGCCGGCAGCGGTAAGAATTTCAACCGCGATTTCGTCGAGCTGAGCGCGCCGGTGGCCGCAGGACTCGATGGCCATCTGGGCGATGACCCGCACGCCAATATCCGCTTGATCCGCCAGGCCATGAGCGATCATCTGGCCGCGCTGCCACCGGCCAGCAGCCAGTTGCAGGGCATGCAGCGCATCCTGCTCAGCCATGCCTGCACTGCCGACGTGGTGCTGGACCTGCATTGCGATGCCGAAGCGGCGCTGCACATGTATGCCTTGCCGCAACATTGGCCACAGTGGCGTTCGCTGGCTGCGCACTTGAATGTTCGAGTTGGCTTGCTGGCGGAAGACTCCGGCGGCAGTTCCTTCGACGAAGCCTGTTCGTTGCCGTGGTTGCGCTTGTCGCGTCAGTTCCCGGACGCGCAGATTCCGCTGGCGTGCCTGGCGACGACCCTTGAACTGGGTGGTCAGGCTGATACCGGTCGCCCTGAGACTGAGGCTTACGCCGAAGGCATCCTGGCGTTCCTCGCCGAGCAGGGATTGATCAGCGGAGACTGGCCGCAACCTGCCCAGCCAGCGTGCGAAGGCCTGCCGTTCGAAGGCACCGAATTGCTGTTCGCGCCGCACCCCGGTGTGGTGAGTTTCCTGCGTAAACCTGGTGAATGGGTTGAGGCGGGCGACGAGATTTTCGAAGTGATCGATCCGCTGGCGGATCGGGTCAGCACGGTGTGTGCTGGTACGTCCGGGGTGCTGTTTGCCATTGAGCGGCTGCGTTACGCCCAACCCGGTTTCTGGCTGGCCAAGGTGGCGGGGCGCGAAGCGCTGCGTCACGGGCGCTTGCTCAACGACTGACTGACTGTTTTTGTGAGAACCGACCGCATGTACAAGCTTGAAGTCCAAGACCTGCATAAACGCTATGGCAGTCACGAAGTGCTCAAGGGCGTGTCCCTGAAAGCGGCGGCTGGCGATGTGATCAGCATCATCGGCTCCAGTGGCTCCGGCAAAAGTACCTTCCTGCGCTGCATCAACCTGTTGGAGCAGCCGCACGCGGGCAGGATCCTGCTCAACAACGAAGAGCTGAAACTGGTGGCAGGCAAGGACGGCGCCATGAAGGCCGCCGATCCGAAACAACTGCAACGCATGCGTTCGCGCCTGTCGATGGTGTTCCAGCATTTCAACCTGTGGTCGCACATGACCGCGCTGGAAAACATCATGGAGGCGCCGGTGCATGTACTGGGCGTGTCCAAGGCCGAGGCCCGCGAGAAAGCCGAGCACTACCTGAACAAGGTGGGCGTGGCGCATCGCAAGGATGCCTACCCGGGCCACATGTCCGGCGGCGAACAGCAGCGCGTGGCGATTGCCCGTGCGCTGGCGATGGAACCTGAAGTGATGCTGTTCGACGAACCGACCTCGGCTCTGGATCCGGAACTGGTTGGCGACGTGCTCAAAGTCATGCAGGCCCTGGCCCAGGAAGGCCGGACCATGGTCGTGGTGACCCACGAAATGGGCTTCGCCCGTGAAGTGTCGAACCAGTTGGTGTTCCTGCACAAAGGTGTGGTCGAAGAAAGCGGCAACCCGCGTGAAGTGCTGGTCAATCCACAGTCCGAACGCTTGCAGCAATTCCTGTCCGGCAGCTTGAAATAATCAGGACTGCCGTTGTGCACCGGGATCGTGCATGCTTCGCAACCTGAAGGCTGGCTCCGATCCCTGTAGGAGCCGGCTCGCCGGCGAAGGCGTCCTCAAGGGGGATGCATGACTCTGGACCGCCATCGCTGGCAAGCCAGCTCCTACAGTTGATCTGTGTAGGCTTTGAGATTTGCGTTCATTTACGGGCTAGCATTGGCCCATGCCTTCATCACTGTTCTTCGCTTCGGATTGCTCGCCCATGACTGCCCATCGAATTGGTTTCCTGATTTGGCCCAGCACTAAAGCACTGACGCTTGCGCTGGCTGAGGAGGCCTTGCGCGTTGCCCAGCGTGTGCATCCGGACGTGGTCTATGAACTGTCCTTCCTGCAAGCCGAACCGGCGACCGAAAGCGCCTGGCAATTGCCGGGTGAAGCCTGGGCCGGCAAGCTGGAAAACTTCCAGAAACTGTTCCTGCTCGCCGACGAGCCGCCGACCAGCCTCGCGCCGGCGCTGAGCAGTGCGCTCAAGCAACTGGTGCGTGCCGGCTGCGTGATCGGCGGCTTGTCGGCCGGTGTTTATCCGCTGGCGCAACTGGGTTTGCTCGACGGTTACCGCGCCGCGGTGCACTGGCGCTGGCAGGATGATTTCGCCGAACGCTTTCCGAAAGTCATCGCCACCAGTCATCTGTTCGATTGGGACCGCGATCGCCTGACCGCGTGTGGCGGTATGTCGGTGCTCGACCTGCTGCTGGCGGTGCTGGCCCGCGATCACGGTGCCGAGCTGGCTGGCGCGGTGTCGGAAGAACTGGTGGTCGAGCGGATTCGCGAGGGCGGCGAGCGCCAGCGTATTCCGTTGCAGAACCGCCTCGGCTCCAGCCATCCCAAGCTCACCCAGGCAGTGTTGCTGATGGAAGCCAACATCGAAGAGCCGCTGACCACCGACGAAATCGCCCAGCATGTATGCGTGTCCCGTCGGCAGCTGGAGCGGATCTTCAAGCAATACCTCAACCGCGTGCCGAGCCAGTACTACCTGGAACTGCGCCTGAACAAGGCCCGGCAGATGCTGATGCAGACCAGCAAGTCGATCATCCAGATCGGCCTGTCCTGCGGTTTCTCCTCCGGCCCGCATTTCTCCAGCGCCTACCGCAATTTCTTCGGCGCCACGCCGCGCGAAGATCGCAACCAGCGGCGCAGCAGCAGCCCGTTCGAATTGTCCTCGGTACCCTCCGAGCGCGGCTAACTCCAGCGCCCGTTCATCCTGCGTCATCCCCTGTAGGAGCCGGCTTGCCGGCGAAGGCGTCCTCAGGGGCGGTGCATGGCGCTGGGCCGCCTTCGCTGGCAAGCCAGCTCCTACAAGCGCTCGCGACAGTTTAAACTGCGCCTTTGCGACCCTATATGTCGCATTGCCGTAAACCCGGGAAAAACCGGGGTTTGCGCTATAAGAAGTTGTCGCTTGGCGGCAAGGCCGGGCTGAAAACTGTCCTTACAATCCTCACCAAGCTCGCCAGTTTCAGGCGAGTGTTTTCTCTTCAGGAGACTCCGATGTCCGTTGAGCACGCTGCGGTACAACGCGCCGATTTCGATCAGGTTATGGTTCCCAACTACGCGCCTGCCGCCTTCATTCCCGTGCGTGGCGCCGGTTCCCGCGTCTGGGATCAGTCCGGTCGCGAGCTGATCGACTTCGCCGGCGGTATTGCCGTCAACGTATTGGGCCACGCACATCCGGCGCTGGTCGGTGCCTTGACCGAGCAGGCCAACAAGCTGTGGCACGTGTCCAACGTGTTCACCAATGAGCCGGCCCTGCGCCTGGCCCACAAACTGGTCGATGCCACCTTTGCCGAGCGTGCGTTCTTCTGCAACTCGGGCGCCGAAGCCAACGAAGCAGCCTTCAAGCTGGCCCGTCGCGTCGGTTTCGACCGCTTCGGCAGCGAGAAGTACGAAATCATCGCCGCGCTCAACAGCTTCCACGGCCGTACCCTGTTCACCGTGAACGTCGGTGGCCAGTCGAAGTACTCCGACGGCTTCGGTCCGAAGATCACCGGTATCACCCACGTGCCGTACAACGATCTGGCCGCGCTGAAAGCCGCCATTTCCGACAAGACCTGCGCGGTGGTCCTGGAGCCGATCCAGGGTGAGAGCGGCGTGATCCCGGCTGAACTGGAATACCTGCAAGGCGCCCGCGAACTCTGCACCGCGCACAACGCGCTGCTGATTTTCGACGAAGTGCAAACCGGCATGGGCCGCACCGGCCATCTGTTCGCCTACCAGCATTACGGCGTGACCCCGGACATCCTGACCAGCGCCAAGAGCCTGGGCGGCGGTTTCCCGATCGCGGCCATGCTGACCACCGAAGACCTGGCCAAGCACCTGGTCGTCGGCACCCACGGCACCACCTACGGCGGCAACCCGCTGGCATGTGCGGTCGCCGAAGCGGTAATCGACGTGATCAACACCCCTGAAGTGCTGGCCGGCGTCAATGCCAAGCACGACAAGTTCAAGGCGCGCCTGGAGCAGATCGGCGAGAAATACGGCCTGTTCACTAAAGTGCGTGGCATGGGCCTGTTGATCGGTTGCGTCCTGAGCGATGCCTGGAAAGGCAAGGCCAAGGACATCTTCAACGCCGCCGAGCGTGAAGGCCTGATGGTGCTGCAAGCCGGCCCGGACGTGGTGCGTTTCGCCCCAAGCCTGGTGGTGGAAGATGCGGACATCGACGAAGGCCTGGACCGTTTCGAACGCGCTGCAGCAAAACTGACGCAAGCCTGATAGACCCTTCGACGCCTGGCTTTTCAGGCGTCGAACCCAATTTTTATGCCGGACAGTCCTGACGCTCCCCCCTGTGTAGGCGCTGGCAAGCCAGCTCCTACAAGGGACGTCGCAGGGCAGCCCAGGTATTTTTTCTCCGTCGACCAATCGGGTCGACCTGTTCTTGATTAAGGAGTGACACCATGCTGGTGATGCGCCCCGCGCAAATGGCTGACCTGGGCGAGGTACAGCGTCTGGCTGCGGACAGCCCGATTGGTGTCACTTCCTTGCCGGATGACGTTGAACGCCTGAGCGACAAGATTGCCGCGAGCGAAGCCTCGTTCGCCGCCGAAGTCAGCTTCAACGGTGAAGAGAGTTATTTTTTCGTGCTCGAAGACACGGCCACCGGCAAGTTGGTGGGCTGTTCGGCGATTGTGGCCTCGGCGGGTTATTCCGAGCCGTTCTACAGTTTCCGTAATGAAACCTTTGTGCACGCCTCCCGCGAGCTGAAGATTCATAACAAGATTCACGTGCTCTCGCAGTGCCACGACCTGACCGGCAACAGCTTGCTGACCAGTTTCTACGTACAGCGCGAGCTGGTGGGCTCGCCTTGGGCCGAGCTCAATTCCCGTGGCCGCTTGCTGTTCGTCGCCAGCCACCCGGAACGCTTCGCCGATTCGGTGGTGACCGAGATCGTCGGTTACAGCGATGAAAATGGCGACTCGCCGTTCTGGGATGCCATCGGTCGCAACTTCTTCGACCTTAACTACGCCGAGGCCGAACGCCTGTGTGGCCTGAAGAGCCGGACCTTCCTCGCCGAACTGATGCCGCACTACCCGATCTACGTGCCGCTGCTGCCGGACTCCGCCCAGGAAGCCATGGGCCAGGTGCACCCTCGGGCACAGATCACCTTCGACATCCTGATGCGCGAAGGCTTCGAAACCGATCACTACATCGACATCTTCGACGGCGGTCCGACCTTGCATGCCCGTGTCTCGGGGATCCGTTCGATCGCCCAGAGCCGCGTGGTGCCAGTGAAGATCGGCGAGCCGGTCAAAGGCGTCGGTCGTCAGTACCTGGTGGCCAATGCCCAGTTGCAGGACTACCGCGCGGTCATGCTCGAGCTTGACTACGCGCCGGGCAAGCCGGTGACCCTGGACCTGGAAACGGCCGAAGCCCTGGGCGTCGGTGAAGGTGCCAGCGTGCGCCTGGTGGCGGTTTAACACCTGCTTAAAAGAATGCTTAGAAAGCAGCGAGTTTCACGGGTGGCGCAAGCGGCCCGTTTGAGGAGATAGCATGATCGTTCGTCCCGTACGCAGCAGCGATTTACCCGCTCTGATCGACCTGGCCCGCAGCACCGGCACCGGCCTGACCACCTTGCCGGCCAACGAAGAGCGTCTGGCCCACCGGGTTGGCTGGGCCGAGAAGACCTTTCGCGGCGAAGCCGGACGGGGCGATGCGGATTACCTGTTCGTGCTCGAAGACGACAACGGCCGCGTGGTGGGTATTTCCGCCATCGCCGGCGCCGTCGGCCTGCGTGAGCCCTGGTACAACTTCCGTGTCGGTCTGACGGTCAGCGCTTCGCAGGAGCTGAACATCTATCGGGAAATCCCGACCCTCTTCCTGGCCAACGACCTGACCGGCAATTCCGAGTTGTGCTCGTTGTTCCTGCACGCCGATTACCGCAGTGGCCTCAACGGTCGCATGCTGTCCAAGGCGCGGATGCTGTTCATCGCCGAATTCCCGCAACTGTTCGGCAACAAGATCATTGCCGAGATGCGCGGTGTGTCCGACGAAGCCGGGCGGTCGCCATTCTGGGAAAGCCTGGGACGGCACTTCTTCAAGATGGAATTCAGCCAGGCGGACTACCTGACCGGCGTAGGCAACAAAGCCTTTATTGCCGAGTTGATGCCGAAGTTTCCGCTGTACACCTGCTTCCTGTCGCCGGATGCGCGCAACGTGATCGGCCAGGTGCACCCGGACACCGAGCCTGCGTTGTCGATGCTCAAGAGCGAAGGCTTCAGTTACCAGGGCTACGTCGACATCTTCGACGCCGGCCCGGCCATCGAATGCGAAACCAGCAAGATCCGCGCCGTGCGTGATAGCCAGGCACTGGTGCTGGCCATCGGCACGCCGGGTGACGACGCCACGCCGTTCATCATTCATAACCGCAAGCGCGAAGACTGCCGCATCACTGCCGCTCCGGCACGTCTTGCCGCCGGCACGCTGGTGGTCGATCCGCTGACCGCCAAACGTCTTCAACTCAACGCTGGCGATCAAGTGCGCGCCGTGGCGTTGTCCGCTGCTCGGGAGTCGAAATAATGAAGTCGCTATACATTGCAGGTGAATGGCTGGCCGGTCAGGGCGAAGTCTTCGAGTCGCTGAACCCGGTGAGCCAGCAGGTGCTGTGGTCCGGAAACGGTGCCACCGCCGATCAGGTCGAGTCGGCCGTGCAGGCTGCGCGCCAGGCGTTCCCGGGCTGGGCCCGGCGCACCCTGGAAGAGCGTATCGCGGTGCTGGAAGCCTTTGCCGCAGCCCTGAAAAGTCATGCAGACGAACTGGCCCATGCCATCGGCGAGGAAACCGGCAAGCCCCTGTGGGAATCGGCCACCGAAGTCACCAGCATGGTCAACAAGATTGCGATTTCGGTACAGAGCTACCGCGAGCGCACGGGCGAGAAAAGCGGCCCGCTGGGCGATGCCACTGCGGTGCTGCGCCACAAGCCCCATGGCGTGGTAGCGGTGTTCGGCCCTTACAATTTCCCGGGGCACTTGCCCAACGGGCATATCGTGCCGGCACTGCTGGCCGGTAACAGCGTGCTGTTCAAACCGAGCGAACTGACGCCGAAAGTTGCCGAGCTGACGGTCAAGTGCTGGATCGAAGCCGGGTTGCCAGCGGGCGTGCTGAACCTGCTGCAGGGCGCTCGCGAAACCGGTATCGCCCTGGCGGCGAACCCGGGCATAGACGGCCTGTTCTTCACCGGTTCCAGCCGCACGGGCAATCACCTGCACCAGCAATTTGCCGGTCGCCCGGACAAGATCCTGGCGCTGGAGATGGGCGGTAACAACCCGCTGGTGGTGGATCAGGTCGCCGATCTCGATGCCGCGGTGTACACCATCATCCAGTCGGCATTCATCTCTGCCGGCCAGCGCTGCACGTGTGCCCGTCGCTTGCTGGTGCCGCAAGGCGCCTGGGGCGACACATTGCTGGCGCGCCTGGTGGCGGTCAGTGCATCGATTGAAGTCGGTGCGTTCGATCAGCAACCGGCCCCCTTCATGGGCTCGGTGATTTCCCTCGGCGCGGCGAAAGCGTTGATGGATGCCCAGGAGCATCTGTTGGCCAACGGTGCGGTGGCGTTGCTGGAAATGACCCAGCCCCAGGCCCAGGCCGCCTTGCTGACCCCAGGCATTCTCGACGTCACGGCGGTCGCTGATCGTCCGGACGAAGAGCTGTTCGGCCCGCTGCTGCAAGTGATCCGCTACGCTGATTTTGAGGCGGCGATCGCTGAAGCCAACGACACCGAGTACGGCCTGGCCGCTGGCCTGCTGTCGGATTCCGAAGCGCGCTACCAGCAGTTCTGGTTGGAAAGCCGCGCCGGCATCGTCAACTGGAACAAGCAACTGACCGGCGCCGCGAGCAGCGCACCGTTCGGTGGCGTCGGTGCCTCGGGTAACCATCGCGCCAGTGCCTACTACGCGGCGGATTACTGCGCGTACCCGGTGGCGTCGCTGGAAACACCGAGCCTGACTTTGCCAGCGGCCCTGACGCCAGGCGTGAAAATGGCGTGATGCCCATTCGCGAGCAAGCCCGCTCCCACATTGGAACGCATTTCCCTGTGGGAGCGAGCCTGCTCGCGAAGGCCACGCCTCGGTCTTACTGAATTGTTACTTGAAGTCTATAACAACAGATTCTCGTGGAGCCTCGCCGATGAAATCCTATGAAGTCAATTTTGACGGTCTAGTGGGGCCGACCCATAACTACGGCGGCCTGTCCTACGGCAACGTCGCGTCCCAGAGCAACAGCCAGCAGTCTTCGAATCCGAAGGAAGCGGCGCTGCAAGGCCTGGCGAAAATGAAAGCGTTGATGGACATGGGCTTTCAGCAAGGCGTTCTAGCCCCGCAGGAGCGCCCGGACGTGGCTGCCTTGCGCCGCCTGGGTTTCAGTGGCACCGACGCGCAAGTGATCGAACGTGCCGCCAAGGAAGCCATGCCATTGCTCGTCGCCAGTTGCTCGGCATCGAGCATGTGGGTAGCCAACGCCGCCACCGTCAGCCCCAGTGCTGATACCGCGGATGGCCGCGTGCACTTCACCGCCGCGAACCTCAACTGCAAGTATCACCGCAGCATCGAGCATCCGACCACCAGCCGCGTGCTGGGCGCCATGTTCGCCGACCAGAAGCACTTCGCCCACCACGCCGCATTGCCGGCCGTGGCGCAGTTCGGTGACGAAGGCGCGGCCAACCACACCCGTTTCTGCCGTGAGTACGGCGAAGCCGGCGTCGAATTCTTTGTGTTCGGCCGCAGTGCCTTCGACACCCGCTACCCGGCTCCGCAGAAGTACCCGGCGCGCCAGACCCTCGAAGCATCCCAGGCGGTTGCTCGCCTGCACGGCCTGAGCGATGACGGCGTGGTCTACGGCCAGCAAAACCCGTCGGTGATCGACCAGGGCGTGTTCCACAATGACGTGATCGCCGTGGGCAATGGCGAAGTGCTGTTCTATCACGAGGACGCTTTCCTCGAGACCGACAAGATGCTCGCCGAATTGCAGGGCAAACTCGCCAAGGTCGGTGGGAAATTTCAGTCGGTGTGCGTTCCGCGTTCCGCGGTCACCGTCGAAGACGCGGTTCGCTCCTACCTGTTCAATAGCCAGCTGCTGTCGCGTCCTGACGGCTCCATGCTGTTGATCGTGCCGGAAGAATGCCGTGGCAACGAGCGCGTATGGCAATACCTGCAGGGTTTGACCAGCTCCGGCGGCCTGATCCGCGAAGTGAAAGTCTTCGATCTCAAGCAGAGCATGCAGAATGGCGGTGGCCCTGCTTGCCTGAGGTTGCGTGTCGCACTCAACGAAACCGAACTGGCGGCGGTCAACCCAGGGGTTATCATGACGGCACCGTTGTACGGCACTCTGACCGAATGGGTCGAGAAGCACTACCGCGACCGCATGACCGAAAACGATCTGGCGGACCCGCAATTGCTGCTTGAGTGCCGGACGGCACTGGATGAACTGACGCAAATCCTTAAACTGGGCGCGGTTTATCCATTCCAGATCAATTGAAAGTCTCAAACGAGAGCGTAAAGACATGAGCGATACCCTGCAGCTGATCCTTGAAGACACCGACGGCACGCAACTGGAAACGTCCTGCACCCGCGTCGCGGTCATGTGGCAAGGCAAAGAGCTGTGGATCCAGCAGGATGGCCGTGGCCAGTTGCTGATCGGCGTGGACGTCGAAGAAGGTGACGCCGAATACGCCAACCTGCTGTTGCGCCCATTGGCGACTAATCTGGTAAGTCTGCAACTGGAGATGGAACCGGCTGACCTGGGCGACGACGAGGAACACGTTCACGGCCCGGATTGCAATCACGACCATTAAGGAAACCGCCTATGCTCGCCCTCGGCAAACTGCTTGAACTGACCCTCGCCGGCCGCGAACCGGCGGAGAAGACTCAACTGACTGTCGAAGGCGTGCGCATGCGCTGGTTGAGCGAAGGTGCGCTGGAAGTCCGGCCACCTGAAGCGCGCGACAACGGCCTGGACCTGCTGCTGTCAGCGGGGATCCATGGCAACGAAACAGCGCCGATCGAGTTGCTCGATCGCCTGTTGCACGACATCGCCCGCGGCGACCTGAAGCCGCGCGCCCGTATTCTGTTCCTGTTCGGCAACCCCGACGCGATTCGCAAAGGCGAGCGTTTTGTCGAGCAGGACGTCAATCGGCTGTTCAACGGCCGTCACGAACAAAGCAGTGGCTGCGAAGCCCTGCGCGCCTGTGAACTGGAACGCCTGGCGGCCAGTTTCTTCAGCCTGCCGGATCGCCAGCGACTGCACTACGACCTGCACACGGCGATTCGTGGTTCGAAAATCGAACAGTTCGCCTTGTACCCCTGGAAGGAAGATCGCCAGCATTCGCGGCAGGAACTGGCCCGTCTGCGCGCCGCCGGCATGGAAGCGGTGCTGTTGCAGAACAAGCCGTCCATCGTCTTCAGTTCCTATACCTACGACAAGCTCGGCGCCGAGGCCTTCACCCTCGAACTGGGCAAGGCGCGGCCGTTCGGGCAGAACGACGGGGTGAACGTCTCCCGCCTGGAAACCCGTCTCAAGCAGATCATCGAAGGCACCGAGCCCGAGTTGGCTGAAGAGGCACTGGACGGTTTGCAGCTGTTCAGCGTGGCACGGGAAATCATCAAGCACAGCGACAGCTTCCGCCTGAACCTGCCAGTGGACATCGAGAACTTTTCAGAGCTGGAAGTGGGTTACCTGCTGGCGGAAGACATCGCCAATACCCGCTGGATCATCGAGGAGGAGGGCGCCCGGATCATCTTCCCGAACCCCAAGGTGAAGAATGGTCTGCGGGCCGGCATCCTGATCGTGCCGACCACCGACGAAAACCTCGCCTGACACTACCCCCTTTGTAGGAGCCGGCTTGCCGGCGAAAGCGGTGTAACAGGCACATTCATGTGGATGTGCCGCCGTCTTCGCTGGCAAGCCAGGCTCCTACAGGTCCTGCGTTAAACCGCGATGGCACGCGGCTCGGTGCGACGCAGTGCACGAATCTTGTGCAGCGTATCCGCACACGTCTTCGCCGCTTCCTGGCCTTTGTGCACGAAGTGATCAAAGAAGAACTTATGATGCAGTTCTTCGCCGGCATGGAAGTGGTGCGGGGTCAGGGACACCGAGAACACCGGCACTTCTGTTTCCAGCTGAACCTGCATCAGGCCGCTGACCACCGACTGGGCAACGAACTCGTGGCGGTAGATGCCGCCGTCCACTACCAGGGCAGCGGCGACAATGCCGGCATAACGGCCGGTCTTGGCCAGCAACTTGGCGTGCAGGGGCATTTCAAAGGCGCCGCCGACTTCGAAGAAGTCGATGTCGGACTCCTGATAACCCTGGGCAATCATTTCGGCGACGAAACCTTTTCGGCTCTGGTCGACAATGTCCTTGTGCCAGCAGGCCTGGATGAACGCTACGCGCTCGCCGTGATGGTGTTTGCTTTTGCTGTCGATTGCGGTGGGTTGCATGTTCTGATTCCTGTTTGTGTGAAAAACAGGGCTTATGAATCGAATGGGATTTAAGGGTACGCAGGCACAAGTGCCCACGGACGGCGCTTTGGTATAGGTGCCAGGTGCGCCAATCCCGTTCTCTCTTCATCCGGACTATGACCGTCGGCCCCGGAATCACACCGGGTCTGCTGACCTTGTCGCCACACACGGCAAAACCCCGTGTCTGTCACCAAGCGCTCGCGGGCTATGCGTGTTGCACGCAATTACCGCCGGTGGGGAGTTGCACCCCGCCCTGAGAACGTTTTGCTACCAGATTGTTTGGCAGCGAAGCGTTTTTATCACATATTTCCTACGCGCGCATCGGACCTTTCGGATGATTGTTATCGAGTTTTCCGTTGTATAAGGGTTGATTATTCAGCGGCTTGACCGCAGTAATCCTTTCCTTACAACGATTTCCCCTGTTTACGAGGCCCGAGTCATGAGTGTGATTGATCTTCGCAGCGACACCGTCACCCAACCCACCCCCGGCATGCTCGAGGCGATGGCTACTGCGGCCACCGGTGACGATGTGTATGGCGAAGATCCGACGGTCAACCGACTGGAAGCCGAGCTGGCAGAACGGCTGGGTTTTGCTGCCGCCCTGTTTGTCCCGACGGGCACCATGAGCAACCTGTTGGCTTTGATGGCCCATTGCGAGCGCGGTGACGAATACATCGTCGGCCAGCAGGCACACACCTATAAGTACGAAGGTGGCGGGGCGGCGGTACTCGGTTCGATCCAGCCACAGCCGCTGGAAGTGCAGGCCGATGGCTCGCTGGACCTTTTACAGGTCGCCGCGGCGATCAAGCCGGACGACTTCCATTTCGCTCGCACCCGTTTGCTGGCGCTGGAAAACACCATGCAGGGCAAGGTCCTGCCCTTGGAATACCTGGCCCGGGCGCGCAGCTTCACCCGTGAGCACGGGTTGCAACTGCACCTGGACGGCGCGCGGCTGTACAACGCGGCGGTGAAGCTGGGCGTCGATGCCCGGGAAATCACCCGGCATTTCGATTCCGTCTCGGTCTGCCTGTCCAAGGGGCTGGGCGCGCCGGTGGGTTCGGTGCTGTGTGGCTCGGTCGAGTTGATTGGCAAGGCCCGGCGCCTGCGCAAGATGGTCGGCGGCGGCATGCGCCAGGCCGGGATTCTCGCGGCCGCAGGCCTGTACGCGCTGGAACATAACGTTCAGCGCCTGGCCGACGATCACGCCAACGCCCAATTGCTCGCCGAAGGCCTGCGTGAAGCAGGTTTTGAGGTCGAACCGGTGCAAACCAACATGGTTTACGTCGCGATGGGCGACAAGGCGGAAGCACTCAAGTCGTTCGCCGCCGGGCGCGGGATCATGCTCAGTGCTGCCGCTCGTCTGCGCATGGTCACGCACATGGACGTCAGTCGCGGGCAAATCGAGCAGGTCGTCGCGACATTCGTCGACTTTTCCCGTAAGTGATAGCGTTAGCGCTCCAATTGAACGTTTCTATCGTATAAACACGCTGTACCCCGCGCGCAGGGCCGATATAATGCGGCCCTTTGCCGTCGTTTCGTCTGTTGACGTTTCGAACAGGCCTTTGGCCGCAGCCTCCGTGGAAGAACCTAATGAAAAGCGCAGAAATCCGTGAAGCCTTCCTTCGCTTCTTCGAAGAGCAAGGCCACACCCGTGTAGCCTCCAGCTCTTTGATTCCGGGCAACGACCCAACCCTGCTGTTCACCAACGCGGGGATGAACCAGTTCAAGGACTGCTTCCTGGGCCAGGAAAAGCGCGCGTACACCCGCGCCGTCAGCAGCCAGAAATGCGTACGCGCCGGCGGCAAGCACAACGACCTGGAAAACGTCGGTTATACCGCCCGTCACCACACCTTCTTCGAAATGCTGGGTAACTTCAGCTTCGGCGATTACTTCAAGCGTGACGCGATCACTTACGCCTGGAACTTCCTGACCTCCGACAAATGGCTGAACCTGCCGAAGGAAAAGCTCTGGGTCACCGTCTACGCGAGCGATGACGAGGCGTACGACATCTGGACGAAGGAAATCGGCGTTCCGGCCGAGCGCATGGTGCGTATTGGCGACAACAAAGGCGCGCCGTACGCGTCCGACAACTTCTGGACCATGGGCGATACCGGCCCGTGCGGTCCTTGCACCGAGATCTTCTACGATCACGGCGCCGACATCTGGGGTGGCCCACCGGGCTCGCCGGAAGAAGACGGCGACCGCTACATCGAAATCTGGAACAACGTGTTCATGCAGTTCAACCGCACCGCCGATGGCGTGTTGCACCCGCTGCCAGCGCCGTCGGTCGACACCGGCATGGGCCTGGAGCGGATCAGTGCCGTGCTGCAGCACGTTCACTCGAACTATGAAATCGACCTGTTCCAGAGCCTGCTGAACGCATCGGCCAAGGCCATCGGTTGCACCAACGACGCCCAGGCTTCCCTGAAAGTCGTGGCTGACCATATTCGTTCCTGCGGTTTCCTGATTGCCGATGGCGTGCTGCCATCCAACGAAGGTCGCGGTTATGTACTGCGCCGGATCATTCGTCGGGCTTGCCGTCACGGCAACAAACTGGGCGCCAAGGGCAGCTTCTTCTACCAGATCGTCGCGGCCCTGGTCGCCGAGATGGGCGAAGCCTTCCCGGAACTGAAATCCCAGCAGGCGCACATCGAGCGCGTGCTCAAAGCCGAAGAAGAGCAATTCGCCAAGACCCTGGAGCAGGGCCTGAAAATCCTCGAGCAGGATCTGGCCGAGCTCAAGGGCGATGTGGTTCCGGGCGATGTCGTGTTCAAGCTCTACGACACCTACGGTTTCCCGATGGACCTGACGGGCGACATCGCGCGCGAGCGCAGTCTGACCATCGACGAAGCCGGTTTCGAGCGCGAGATGGAAGCCCAGCGCGTTCGCGCGCGTTCGGCCAGCTCCTTCGGCATGGACTACAACAGCCTGGTCAAGGTTGAAGTCGATACCGAGTTCACCGGTTACACCGCTCACAGCGGTAGCGCCAAGATTGTTGCGCTCTATAAAGATGGGCAGTCGGTCGACGTGTTGAGCGAAGGCGAAGAGGGCGTGGTCGTTCTCGACCAGACGCCGTTCTATGCAGAATCCGGTGGTCAGATTGGTGATTGCGGCTTCCTCCAGGCTGGCGCTGCACGTTTCGACGTGCGCGACACCACCAAGACCGGCGGCGCGTTCCTGCACCACGGTGTGCTGGATTCGGGCAGCCTGATCGTTGGCTCGCCGGTTCAGGCGCAGGTGGATGCCGACGTACGTCACGCCACTTCGCTGAACCACTCCGCGACTCACTTGCTGCACGCCGCCTTGCGTCAGGTGCTGGGCGATCACGTCCAGCAGAAAGGCTCGTTGGTCGACAGTCAGCGCCTGCGCTTTGACTTCAGCCACTTCGAAGCCATCAAGCCTGAGCAACTGAAGGCACTGGAAGACATCGTCAACGCCGAGATTCGCAAGAACTCCGCCGTTGAAACCGAAGAAACCGACATCGAAACCGCCAAGCAGAAAGGCGCCATGGCGCTGTTCGGCGAGAAATACGGCGACAACGTGCGCGTGCTGAGCATGGGCAATTTCTCCGTTGAGCTGTGTGGCGGTATCCACGCCAACCGCACCGGCGACATCGGCCTGCTGAAAATCATCAGCGAAGGCGGTGTGGCTTCGGGTGTGCGTCGTATCGAGGCGGTCACCGGTGCGCAAGCACTGGCCTACTTGAACGCGGCGGAAGAACAACTCAAGGAAGCGGCCAGCCTGGTCAAGGGCAGCCGCGAAAACCTGATCGACAAGCTGTCGGCTGTGCTGGAGCGCAACCGTCTGCTGGAGAAGCAACTCGAGCAGTTGCAAGCCAAGGCCGCGAGCGCCGCGGGTGACGATCTGTCGGCGCAAGCCCTGGACGTCAAGGGCGTGAAAGTGCTGGCCGTGCGTCTGGACGGGCAGGATGGCAAGGCGCTGCTGGCGCTGGTCGATCAACTGAAAAACAAACTCGGCCGCGCAGTGATCCTGCTCGGCAGTGTCCATGAGGAGAAGGTCGTTCTGGTTGCAGGCGTAACCAAAGACCTGACTGGCCAACTCAAAGCCGGTGATTTGATGAAGCAAGCCGCTGCGGCAGTGGGCGGGAAGGGCGGTGGTCGTCCAGACATGGCGCAAGGCGGCGGTACCGACGCTGGCGCCCTGGATGCGGCACTCGCGCTGACCGTTCCGTTTGTAGAGCAGGGTTTATAAGGCAGTGCCTGCGGCCCGCAGTCTAGTGGCGGGTCGCAACGCTGTTTGAGTGATTATTTGGGCGCCCTTCATGGGCAGAGGCGGCTTTGAAATGGCTTTGATCGTACAGAAATTTGGAGGCACCTCGGTCGGCACCGTCGAGAGAATCGAGCAGGTTGCCGACAAGGTTAAGAAATTCCGCGATGCCGGCGATGACCTGGTGGTTGTGCTGTCTGCAATGAGCGGCGAAACCAACCGTCTGATCGATCTGGCCAAGCAAATCAGTGGCGGCGATCAACCGGTTCCTCGCGAGCTGGATGTGATCGTTTCCACGGGTGAGCAGGTGACGATTGCCCTGTTGGCCATGGCGCTGATCAAGCGCGGTGTGCCGGCAGTGTCCTACACCGGCAACCAGGTACGGATCCTGACGGATAGTGCGCACAATAAAGCGCGTATCCTGCAGATTGACGACCAGAAGATTCGCGGCGACCTGAAGGCCGGTCGTGTGGTGGTTGTCGCCGGTTTCCAGGGTGTCGACGAGCACGGCAACATCACCACTCTTGGTCGTGGCGGCTCCGACACCACCGGCGTGGCCCTTGCAGCAGCCTTGAAGGCCGACGAGTGCCAGATCTACACCGACGTCGATGGCGTCTACACCACTGACCCGCGCGTCGTGTCCGTGGCCCAGCGCCTGGACAAGATCACCTTCGAAGAGATGCTGGAAATGGCCAGCCTCGGTTCCAAGGTGCTGCAGATCCGTGCGGTGGAGTTCGCCGGCAAGTACAACGTTCCGCTGCGCGTATTGCACAGCTTCAAGGAGGGTCCGGGCACCCTCATTACTATTGATGAAGAGGAAACCATGGAACAGCCGATCATTTCCGGTATCGCTTTCAACCGCGATGAAGCCAAGCTGACCATCCGTGGCGTGCCAGACATCCCGGGCGTTGCCTTCAAGATTCTCGGCCCTATCAGCGCCGCGAACATCGAAGTCGACATGATCGTGCAGAACGTTGCGCACGATAACACCACCGACTTCACCTTCACCGTGCACCGCAACGACTACCAGGCGGCGCAAACCGTGCTGGAAAAGACCGCTAGCGAGCTGGGTGCCCGTGAAGTCATCGGTGACACCAAGATCGCCAAGGTCTCGATCGTCGGCGTTGGCATGCGCTCCCACGCAGGCGTTGCCAGCCGCATGTTCGAAGCACTGGCCAAGGAAACCATCAATATCCAGATGATCTCCACGTCGGAAATCAAAGTCTCCGTCGTGATCGAAGAGAAGTATCTGGAACTGGCTGTGCGCGCCTTGCACACGGCTTTCGAACTGGACGCACCGGTCCGCCAGGGCGAGTGATGCGTTTGCCAAGGGGCGCGGTCTGACCGCGCCTTTTGTTTTTTTGCAAGGCGCGACCCCAAGGCTGTTCTTTTGCTCGCGCTGGTCAATACTCAGGCATGTAGGCCGATGACCATTCTGGTTGTAGGTCGAGTGCCTTTTTTTTGCAGACTGTTGTCCCTGAAAATGTAATGCGTGAGGAGAAAGGTATGCTGATTCTGACTCGTCGGTGCGCAGAAAGCCTGATTATTGGTGATGGCGAAATCACCGTGACCGTGCTCGGCGTCAAAGGAAATCAAGTGCGTATCGGTGTCAACGCCCCTAAAGAGGTTGCGGTCCACCGTGAGGAAATTTACCTGCGTATAAAGAAAGAGAAGGACGAAGAACCAAGCCATTAATTTTTATCGTTTTTTATGTTTGCAAACGGGGAAAAGGTTGGTTAAGATACGCCCCGTGTTGCGGAGAGCTGGCCGAGTGGCCGAAGGCGCTCCCCTGCTAAGGGAGTACACCTCAAAAGGGTGTCGGGGGTTCGAATCCCCCGTTCTCCGCCATTATTTGCGTAGTACGTTGTAATCTGGCTTCTTCGGTAAGTTGTTGAAATTACTAGAAAAAGTGCTTGACATAGAGATTAGACGGCCTATAATGCGCGGCAACAAATGCACTCGTAGCTCAGCTGGATAGAGTACTCGGCTACGAACCGAGCGGTCACAGGTTCGAATCCTGTCGAGTGCACCATTTAAGAGTTGTTTGCAGTGATGTGAATGACTTGGCTCCAACCAGTTGTGATCTGGTATAAAAACACAAAATGCACTCGTAGCTCAGCTGGATAGAGTACTCGGCTACGAACCGAGCGGTCACAGGTTCGAATCCTGTCGAGTGCACCATACACCAAAAAGCCCGCGTTTTACGCGGGCTTTTTGCCGTCTGGGTTTTGGCTTTTTCCTTCCTGCATCCTCTCTCGTCGAATTCGATGTTCGTTCGCCATGACAGCTACCGATCAAGGTAAGCGCCCGCATTTTCCATCACCATTGTGTTTTCTTTTCCAGATGAGTCGTCGCACTTTGTAGCGTTAGGTGCGCGCTCAAGATTGTTTCGCAAGCGCTTGTTTCAGCCATGATTTTTTAACGTTTTAAGCCGTCAGTCGGTGTATGATTGCCACCGTCAGCCCCGCCGGGGCTTTTGGATTACTTCCATGGACTTACCCAGTAGTTACTCAATAACCCGATTTTCCAATCATGAATTGACTGATTGATCCTTCCGGCGCGCCCCGCTGCTGGGAGTGGAGTTCGCCTATGTCTGAAGTTGAAGTAAAGAAAACGCAGGAAAGCTTGCAGGACCGCCTGGCTCAAGTTGTTGAGCTGTTGCAGCGTCAGCGAGTGGTTGAAGACCTGACCCATCGCCAGGAAGGTCCGCATCAGGATCGAGTCGAAAACCTGGTTCACCGGCAAAATCTGGTCGAGCTGCAACGCAAGCTCGATGACCTGCACTCCGCCGACGTCGCCTATATTCTTGAAGCCTTGCCGCTGGATGATCGTCTGACGCTGTGGCAATTGGTCAAGGCTGATCGCGACGGCGACATCCTGCTCGAAGTATCCGATTCGGTTCGTGAAACCCTGATCGCCGACATGGACGATCACGAGCTCCTGGCTGCGGCCAAGGACATGGATGCCGACGAGCTTGCCGACCTGGCTTCCGAGCTGCCGCGAGACGTCGTCCACGAGCTGATGGAAACCCTCGACGGCCAGCAGCGCGAGCGAGTGCGCTCGGCGTTGTCCTATGACGAGGACCAGGTCGGCGCGCTGATGGACTTCGAGATGGTCACCATCCGTGAGGATGTCAGCCTCGAAGTAGTCCTGCGTTACCTGCGCCGCCTCAAGGAGCTGCCTGGCCATACCGACAAGCTGTTCGTGGTTGACTACGACGGTGTGCTCAAGGGTGTGCTGCCGATCAAGCGCTTGCTGGTCAATGATCCGGACAAGCAGGTTTCCGAAGTCATGGCCAGCGACCCGGTGAGTTTTCATCCGGATGAAGAAGCCTATGACGCTGCCCAGGCATTCGAGCGTTACGACCTGATTTCGGCGCCCGTGGTGGACAAGAACGGCAAGCTCATCGGCCGTCTGACCATCGATGAGATGGTCGACCTGATTCGTGAGGAGAGCGAAAACGAAGTTCTCAACATGGCAGGTCTGCGTGAAGAAGAGGACATATTTGCGTCAGTCTGGAAGTCCCTGCGTAACCGCTGGGCCTGGCTGGCAGTGAACCTGATCACCGCATTTGTCGCTTCCCGGGTGATCGGTCTGTTCGAAGGCTCCATCGAGAAGCTGGTGGCGCTGGCGGCGTTGATGCCGATCGTCGCAGGCATCGGCGGTAACTCCGGCAACCAGACCATCACCATGATCGTTCGGGCCATGGCGCTGGATCAGGTGAGTACGGGCAATACTTCGCGGCTGATGCGCAAGGAGCTGGCGGTAGCCTTGATCAACGGCGTGATCTGGGGTGGGGTGATCGGCGTTGTCGCCTACCTGTTGTATGGCAGCTGGTCACTCGGTGTCGTGATGACTGCAGCCATGACCCTCAATCTGTTGCTTGCGGCGTTGATGGGGGTCCTGATCCCGATGACCCTGGCGCGACTCGGGCGGGACCCTGCGATGGGGGCCAGTGTGATGATTACCGCCATGACCGACAGTGGTGGCTTCTTTATCTTCCTTGGGCTGGCAACGATTTTCCTGCTCTGAAGCGCTCTGTTTTAAAGCCCGCCCTACGGCGGGCTTTTTTATGACCGAATTTCAGGCAAAAAAAAGCCAGCGATCACGCTGGCTTGAACTTGCGGGGATGAGTCAGGAAGCGTCTGCAGCCATCTCGGCGTCATGGGCGATCAGTGAGACAAGCGCATTCTGCTGACGGTGAGAGAGTTGGCGGAAGCGTTGCAGCAGCTCGCGCTCGTGCAGTGACAACTCCGGGCTGTCCAGGCGCATGCTCAGCTCTTCGCCCAGTGCGCCTTCCTGAATGAGACTCTGCTCCAGGCGCGCAATGATTTCAGAGTTCATGCTGCGGTGATGATTGCGAGCCACTTCGGCAATGCGTTCACGCATTCCGTCTGGCAGACGTACGACGAACTTGTCAGCCGTACGGCTGGAATAAATTGCCTGTTTCAATGGGCGCATATATTTAACCGGTTAGTTCAGGGGAGCGGTTCTCGGGATTGGCCGCAGGATGTCTGATAGGACAAGCGCTCTGGCCAAATGTTCAACCTGAATTGATAGAGGCAGACATCATGCCTCAAAATCGCCAGATCATTGGCGCCAATTCTGTGACAAATATTGAGCTGGATAAAGGCGTTATGCCAGCACCAATTATCAGAAATGCGGACTGGTTTTGAAAAACTGCCGGGTCCGTCTCTCTGGTCGCGTCCTTTACCCTCTGGTCCTTCTGAAAAAAACCTGGGGCATCCCATGCGAATTCGATCACTGATCCTTATCTGTACAGGATAGTGGCAATTGGCCGATTTACTAGTGGCAAGCGTGTAGCGAGACTCGTTTAGGATGGGTGGCAGGCTGATTTCATGTAGCTGTGTCTTGCTGGGAGGGGGAGGGCGGGTTGTCGTCTGCTTGCGCGTCGAAAGTCCGAGCCCTCGCGTGACATCTGCCTACACTTAAAAAGCCCACGGATGACATGACAAAGGCAGGCTCGCCCGTTAACATGCACGCCGTCTCGCTGCGCGTATTTCCGCCGGCATCTGTGTCTCAGTAGCTCAATTGGATAGAGCATCCCCCTCCTAAGGGGAAGGTTGGCAGTTCGAACCTGCCCTGGGACACCATACGGATTCAACCTTCAGCAGTTCATGATTCTCTCGCCTGGCCTTTGTGAGTGCCGGGTGGGTGCAAGCGGATTGCTTGAGGCATGAAAAGCCCTGCTCAGATAGGTATCTGGCGGGGCTTTTTCATAATGGGTGATTGTTTGGAGCTCTCTTCTATATAGAAGGGGCGGTTTTTCCCGCTTCAAATTGCCTTTTTGATAGAAACAGTAAATCAGTGGTTGACGGCAGATTTCAGAAGCCTATAATTCGCCCCACTTCCGGCGCAGTCGAAACGGAAAACTCCTTGGTAAACAACGAGTTACGCAGTTTTCGACAGTGGCTTGCTTCAGTTCATCGAAGCCGGCAGGGAGTTGAAAAAGAGGTGTTGACAGCAGCGTGTAACGCTGTAGAATTCGCCTCCCGCTGATGAGAGATCTGAGGCGCAAGTGGTTGAAGTTATTAAGGATTCCTTGAAAACTTCTGAAAAATATCACTTGACAGCAAATGAGGCTGCTGTAGAATGCGCGCCTCGGTTGAGACGAAAGATCTTAACCAG
>NZ_JAQIYM010000088.1 GCF_028823535.1 Pseudomonas serbica
GCTTGCTCGCGAAGGCGGTATACCCGTCGACATCATCGTTGCCTGACCCTCCGCTTTCGCGAGCAAGCTCGCTCCTACAGGTGTAGCGCGGTTTACTTGTCCGACTTGATGGAGGTCCACACCCGGGTCCGCACTCGCTCCAGCTTTTGCGGCAACGGTTGCACGACGTACAGGGTCTTCAGGGCCTCAGGCGTCGGCGTCAGGTTCGGGTTGCCGGTGATTTCCTTGTTGATCAGCGGCAGCGAGTCCGTGTTGGCATTCGGGTAACCGAGGAAATCGCTGATCGGTGCGATGACTTTCGGGTCGAGCAAGGTGTTGAGAAACTCGTGGGCTTCCTCGACGTTCTTCGCGCTTTTCGGAATGGCAAAGGTGTCGAACCAGATCGGCGCGCCCTCCTTGGGCAAGCGCCAATCGACCACCACCCCGTTGCCGGCTTCCTTCGCACGATTGCCGAACTGGTAGAAGCTGCCGGAGTAGCCGATGGCCACGCAAATATCACCGTTGGCGATATCGGTCATGTACTTGGCCGAATTGAAATAGGTGACATAGGGGCGAATCTTCAGCATCAGCGCCTTGGCTTTTTCGTAGTCATCGGGGTTCTGGCTGTTCGGGTCCAGCCCCAGATAATGCAGGGCCAGCGGCAGAATCTCCGAAGGCGAGTCGAGCATGGCGACACCACAGGCCTTGAGCTTCTCCATGTTCTCGGGCTTGAACACCAGGTCCCAGCTGTCCACCGGCGCATTCTCGCCCAGCGCGGCCTTGACCTTGGCCGGGTTGAAGCCGATCAACACGGTGCCGTACATGTAAGGCACGCCGTACTGGTTGCCGGGGTCGTTCTTGTCCAGCAACTTGAGCAGCGCCGGGTCCTGGTGCTGCCAGTTGGGCAACTTGGACTTGTCCAGTTTCTGGAACACGCCGGCCTTGATCTGGGTCTCGATGAACTGGTTCGACGGCACCACCAGGTCATAGCCGGAGTTGCCGGTCAGCAGCTTGGCTTCCAGGGACTCATTGGTGTCGAAGGTGTCCCAGGTGACCTTGATGCCGGTTTTCTCGGCGAAGTCCTTGGGCACGGACGGCAGGATGTAGTCCGCCCAGTTGTACACCCGCAATTCGCGCTGCTCGGCGTGTACGGCGCTGGCGAGCAGCGTCAGCCCGCAAACGGTGGCACCCAATAGGCGTTTGATTGTGTCCATGGATCAATTCCCCAAGTCAGCTCGATGGTTTTTATGTGCTGTACACGGCAGTGCCCGGCAAAACAGCCAAAGGCAAGGAAGATCAGGTTACTGTTTATCGATGGGGAAGCTGAAGTGCATCAGCCTCCGGTTTCGATTCTTGCCGACCGCCCGACCGGTTCATAGCGCGGGGTTGGCCAAAAGGAGATCGTAATGGCCATTATCGGTGTCCGCATGGCCGATTGTGCAGCCGCGCCGGCCTGTTCTACGCCAGCACGCTGGTGCCCTTCCCGTTTGCCCAGGCCATCCCCCTACGGTTTCGCCAGCGGCGCGCCCTTCCAAAAAAAACCCGATGTCGGGGGTACTTTCGCCCGGACGGTTGCGAGTGTGGCGATCCCGGCCTATGGTCCAGACACAACAATTTCATGACTGGCGCGATCAATCGCCGCCGTCTTTTTGTCCATCCATGGTGCTAGCGCAACGAGGTGACGACATGCCCAACGACTCCCGCCCTGCCGTACTCGAACTGATCGGTAACACGCCACTGGTACGCATCAGCCGTTTCGATACAGGACCCTGCACACTGTTTCTCAAGCTCGAATCACAAAACCCCGGTGGTTCGATCAAGGACCGCATCGGCCTGGCAATGATCGACGCCGCCGAGCGCGATGGCCGCCTGCAACCCGGCGGCACCATCGTCGAAGCCACGGCCGGCAACACTGGCCTGGGCCTGGCGCTGGTGGGCCGCGCCAAGGGCTATCGGGTGGTGCTGGTGGTGCCGGACAAGATGTCCACCGAGAAGGTCTTGCACCTCAAGGCCATGGGCGCCGAGGTGCACATCACCCGCTCCGATGTCGGCAAAGGCCATCCTGAGTATTACCAGGACGTCGCCGCGCGGCTGGCAGCAGAAATTCCCGACGCCTTCTTCGCCGACCAGTTCAACAACCCGGCCAACCCGTTGGCCCACGAATGCAGCACCGCGCCGGAGATCTGGGCGCAGACCCAGCATGATGTGGACGCGATCGTCGTCGGTGTCGGTTCGGCCGGCACACTCACCGGCCTGACCCGTTTCTTCAAACGCGTGCAGCCGGATCTGGAAATGGTCCTGGCCGACCCGGTCGGTTCGGTGATGGCCCAATACAGCCGCAACGGCACCCTCCCTACCCCCGGCTCCTGGGCGGTGGAAGGCATCGGCGAAGACTTCATTCCGTCGATTTGCGACCTGTCCAGCGTGCGCCATGCCTATTCGATCAGCGACGAGGAAAGTTTCGACCATGCCCGTCAGTTGTTGCGCGCCGAAGGCATTCTCGGCGGGTCCTCGACCGGTACCTTGCTGGCCGCCGCCCTGCGTTATTGCCGCGAACAGACCGAGCCGAAACGGGTGGTCAGCTTCGTCTGCGACACCGGTACGCGTTACCTGTCGAAGGTCTACAACGACCAGTGGATGAACGATCAAGGCCTGTTGCAACGCAAGCACTACGGTGACCTGCGCGACCTGGTCGCGCGGCGCTTCGAGGACGGCCGGGTGATCAGCGTCGGCCCCGACGACACCCTGCTCACCGCGTTCCAGCGCATGCGCCTGGCGGATGTGTCGCAACTGCCGGTGCTGGTGAACGGCAAGCAACTGGTCGGCGTGATCGACGAGTCGGACATCCTGCTGGGCGTGCATGAAGACGCTACGCACTTTCGCAAGACGGTATCCAGCGCCATGACCGATAAACTGCAAACCCTGTCCCCCGGAGCCTCCCTGGCAGATCTGGAGGCAGAGCTGGGCCGTGGTCTGGTGGCGATCATTCAGGATGCCTCGGGGTTCCACGGGCTGATTACCCGAACCGACATGCTCAATCACCTGCGGAGATCCCTGCCATGAGTCAGCACGATGAAAATGCCCCGCCACAGGGCTTTGCCACCCGCGTGATCCATGCCGGGCAAACGCCGGACCCTTCGACCGGCGCGCTGATGCCGCCGATCTACGCCAACTCCACCTACCTGCAACAGAGCCCCGGAGTACACAAAGGCCTCGACTACGGGCGTTCGCACAACCCGACGCGCTGGGCGCTGGAACGTTGCGTGGCTGACCTCGAAGGCGGCACCCGGGGCTTTGCATTCGCCTCGGGCCTGGCGACCATTTCCACGGTGCTGGAACTGCTCGACGCCGGGTCGCACATCGTCTCGGGCAATGATCTCTACGGCGGCACCTTCCGCCTCTTCGACAAGGTCCGCCAGCGCAGCGCCGGGCACCGCTTCAGCTTCGTCGACCTGACCGACCTCGACGCCTTCGAAGCGTCCCTGCAGGACGACACGCGCATGGTCATGGTCGAGACGCCGAGCAACCCTCTTCTGCGCCTCACCGACCTGGCCGCCATTGCCCGCACCTGCCGCGACCGGGGCATCATCTGCGTGGCCGACAACACCTTTGCCAGCCCGTGGATACAACGCCCGCTGGAACTGGGTTTCGACATCGTGCTGCACTCCACCACCAAGTACCTCAACGGCCACTCCGACGTGATCGGCGGCATCGCCGTGGTCGGGCAGAACGCCGAATTGGCCGAACGCCTGGGTTTCCTGCAGAACGCGGTGGGCGCCATCGCCGGGCCGTTCGACGCCTTCCTGACCCTGCGCGGGGTCAAGACCCTGGCGCTGCGCATGGAACGCCACTGCAGCAATGCGCTGGAACTGGCGCAATGGCTGGAACGTCAGCCGCAGGTCGCCCACGTCTACTACCCGGGCCTGCCCTCGCACCCGCAGCACGAACTGGCGCGCCAGCAGATGCGCGGCTTCGGCGGGATGATCTCCGTCGACCTGGACACCGATTTGGCCGGGTCCCGACGCTTCCTGGAAAACGTGCAGATCTTCGCCCTGGCCGAAAGCCTGGGCGGGGTTGAAAGCCTGATCGAACACCCGGCGATCATGACCCACGCCACCATCCCCGTGGACACCCGCGCGCAATTGGGCATCGGCGATGCGCTGGTGCGGCTGTCGGTGGGGGTGGAGGATGTGGAAGACCTGCGTGCGGACCTGGCGCAGGCCCTCGCACGGATCTAAGGGTACCGAGCCCCTGTAGGAGCTGGCGAAGGCTGCTCCTACAGGTAACAGCGGTTATGATTGAGAATTGACGCTCAACCGGATCCCACGACATGTCCCAACTCGACACCTCCCTGCAAGACTGCGCCGCACCCGACGGCGTGTGCTACGGCTGCGGCAGCAGCAATCCCCACGGGCTGCACATCAAGAGCTATTGGCATGAGGACGGCGTGCATGTCATGGCCGAGCATGTACCAGAGGCCAAATATTGCGGCTGGCCGGACCTGGTCTACGGTGGACTGATCGCCATGTTGGTCGATTGCCATTCCAACTGGGCGGTCATGGCCTATCACTACCGCGCGGAAAACCGCGAGGTCGCCAGCCTGCCGCGCATCAATTGCGTCACCGGCAACCTCGGCATCAAGTTCATCAAGCCGACCCCCATGGGTATCCCGCTCACCCTGCGGGCGCGGGTCGAAGGGGAAGTCGGACGCAAGACGCGGGTCATCTGCGAAGTCTTTGCCGGGGACGTGTTGACCGCGGTGGGCGACTCCATTTTCGTCCGGGTCGATGCCGCGCAACTGGCAGACAACGCGCACGGGCGCTAGGTACCAGGTGCCAGCCACGCCGGTCGCGGGTCAATCTTCCTCCATGTACGCGGTGATACGCCCGGATCGGTACGCGGCCAATAGCGCGGCATAGTCCTTGGCGTTCTGATCGGCATAGGCCACGGCAAATTTGCCGATGGCCTGGTCGAAGCTGTCCGATTTGCCCAGGTAACCGCTGATGAGGGCAGCATCCCCGGAGTTGGCGTGGGCACGGGCAAGCGTCTCGCCGCACCAGCGGCAGTAGCGCTTCAAGCTCGCTGCCGTGATGCCTTCAATAGGTGCCGACATCTTCATGTCGCGCAGTTGCCGAACGAAGAAGTCACGACCGTTCTGGCCACGGGTCCAGCCCAGGAAGATGTCACTGGAGGACTGCATCAGTCGCTGCCCGGTGACAACGCGCTGCCCCTGGTTCTCGTATTCGCTCTTGCCGGCGTAAGGCGCCAACACGGAGGGGCAGGCTTCCTTGAATTGCAGGAGCAACGGATTATTTTCTGCGCTAAAGAACAGGCCGACGAAACAATAGGTTCCCACGCTGCCGATCCCGACAGCCTTGACGGCAATGTCCTCGAGGCGATAACGATCAAACAGCACACGCCGTTCATGGGGCAGCGACTGGCGATAATCCTGCAGCGCCACGCGGGCTCGCTGCAGGAAGTCTGGTTCGTCTACATGAAACAGGATCGGCGGCTGATCGATCAGCCGACGACGACCTGCCACCTCGCTGCTGATTTTCGGATAGAGATAATCGCCGACCCTGGCCCGGGCCCTCTCCACCACTTGTTCGCGAAGCTTTTTGATCTCGGCCGTGGGCGCCCTGTCGATGATCGACTGTGCATCCAGACGCTCATACCAGACCTCCAGCGGGCTCAACTTCGACAGCTTGCGCAAGCGCTCACGGTAGGCACGTACGCACTCCATCGCGATGCCCTTGGCCACTTTATCGCCGATCCGGTTGTCCCGGGCCGCCACGACAAAACTGATCGCCAGGCGTTTTACATCCCACTCCCAAGGCGCGGGGAGCGTTTCGTCGAAATCATTGATGTCGAAGATCAGGTTGCGCTCGGGGGTGGCAAACAAGCCGAAATTCAACAGGTGGCAATCGCCACAGGCTTGCACCTCGATACCCGAGGTTGGGGTCGTGGCCAGGTCATACGCCATCAAGCCTGCTGAACCACGCAAAAAAGTGAACGGGCTGCGCAACATGCGCCCGTAGCGCACGGGTACCAGCTCGGGCAGTCGATAGCGGTTGGACTTTTCCAGCAGCTGGATCGGGTCGCGATGTTTTCGTGGCGGTTTCCATTCGGCGTGCAGCGCATGGGGCACGCTCTGGCTTAGTCGTTCACCAGCACTCAGGCGCTCCTTGCGCGAACGAAAGACCGGCTCCTGCATGGCCGGGGTGGATTTACCGGCGTTGGCGGGCTTGCTCTTGCGGGGAGCCATGTTCACTCCTTGGCCAAGGCTCAACGGAGAGCCCGACGCCATTGAGTCTAGATCCGCTTTGCGACCTGTGCCCGCTTGCAGCGCCTAAAAATCGACAGCCTTCGGCGCTCGATAAATAGGCTATACCCACTAATCTCCCCCCTGTTGTTCTTCACAGGAGTTCTGCAATGAAGCCCAGACATTCACTGGTGGCGCTGATGGTCAGCGCCAGCCTGTTCGGCTGTGCCACCTCATCGAACCAAAGCGTGTCGGTCACCCTGGTTGCCACCCGGCAGAATACTGGCCAGATCGGCAATGTCGCGTTGTCCGCCTGGGACCAGCAAACCGGACTGAGTTTCTTCATCAGCGGCGTGCCAGGCGGTGCCGCCCTGCCCCTGCGACTCTACAGCTTCATCAACAAAGGCAGTTGCCAGAATCCCGGTCCCGTCGCCTACGCCATGAATGACAGGGTCAACACCGAGCGCCAACCGATTCGCGGCTGGACGTTCTCCAGAAGCGTGCCCGTGGCCTTGCCTGTGTTGCTGTCCGGTGAATATCACGTCGTCGTGCGAACGGCAGCGACGGATGGCAACGTCGATATTTTCTGTGGGGACATCAAGCAACAAGGCCCGGCGTAGCAGGCGCCGCCTAGCTCACACCGGCGAAATCGTTGCCAGCACACCGATCAGAATGGTCAACACCAGGAAACCACCGAGGAAAAACGCCATCTTGCCCATAAAGCCTCCAACATTTCGAAAGTGCGGTGCACCGCGGCTACGGCGGCGAAACTTGCCGACATTGTGGGGCTCGGGCTGAATGCATAACAGGGGCAGAAAGCGCTGAAAAATACGGATCAGATGAAACCGCAGGAGCGAATATGCCCCTGCACGGGATACAAAAAAGCCCACTGGCCATCCCTGGCGCAGTGGGCTTTTTGATCAGGCGCTCAGTTACAGCGCCATATCAGCCGCAGCATTCTCTTTCGGTGCCTTGGCCTTCTCAGCCTCGACAGCCGGAGCAACCACCTGGCCAATCGCCGGTGGCGGAGTCAGTTCCAGCACCTTGGCGGTGTAGGCCCATTCCTCGGCAACCTTATCCGGGCTGGCGTTGAGCTGGGTGCCGTAGCTCGGCACGATCTGGTGCAGTTTTTCCTGCCAGGCCGGGGTCGCGACCTTGTCCTTGAACACTTTCTGCAGCACGGTCAGCATGATCGGTGCGGCGGTCGAAGCGCCTGGGGACGCGCCCAGCAGGCCAGCGATGCTGCCATCCTGGGAAGCGACGATTTCAGTGCCCAGTTTCAGCACGCCACCGGCGGCTTCGTCACGCTTGATGATCTGCACGCGCTGGCCGGCTTGCCACAGGCGCCAGTCTTCGGCCTTGGCGTTCGGGAAGTATTCCTTCAGGGCGTTGAGGCGGTCTTCATCCGACAGCATCAGTTGCCCGGCGAGGTACTCCACCAGCGGGTATTCCTTGATGCCAACCTTGGTCATCGGCCACACGTTGTGCGTGGTGGTGGTGGTCAGCAGGTCCAGGTACGAGCCTTCTTTCAGGAACTTGGTGCTGAAGGTCGCGAATGGGCCAAACAGGATCACGCGCTTGCCGTCCAGCACGCGGGTGTCCAGGTGCGGAACCGACATCGGCGGTGCGCCAACGGAGGCTTTGCCGTAGGCCTTGGCCAGGTGTTGCTCGGCGATGGTCGGGTTCTCGGTCACCAGGAACGAGCCGCCTACCGGGAAGCCTGCGTATTCCCGGGCTTCAGGAATGCCCGACTTCTGCAGCAGGTGCAGGGCACCGCCGCCGGCGCCGATGAACACGAACTTGGCGTCGGTTTCGGACTTGCTGCCGTCTTTCAGATTCTTGTAGCTGACGCGCCAGCTGCCGTCTGCGTTCTTGGTGATGTCCTGCACTTCGCTGGACAACTTCAAGTCGAATTTCGGCGTGGTTTGCAGGTGCGCAACGAACTGGCGCGTGATTTCGCCGAAGTTCACGTCGGTGCCGATCGGGCTCCAGGTGGCCGCGACTTTCTGGTTCGGGTCACGCCCTTCCATCATCAGCGGGACCCACTTCTTGATCACGGCCGGGTCTTCGGAGTACTGCATGCCGGCGAACAGCGGGCTCGCCTGCAGGGCTTCGTAGCGCTTTTTCAGGAACTTGATGTTGTCATCGCCCCACACGAAGCTCATGTGCGGCGTGGAGTTGATGAACGAACGCGGGTTCTTCAGCACGCCCTGCTGGACCTGCCAGGCCCAGAACTGGCGGGAGATCTGGAACGCTTCGTTGATTTCAACGGCTTTCGGAATCGACACGTTGCCCTTGTCGTCTTCCGGGGTGTAGTTCAGCTCGGCCAGGGCAGAGTGACCGGTACCGGCGTTGTTCCAGCCGTTGGAGCTTTCCAGGGCGACGCCGTCCAGACGTTCGATCATTTCCATCGAAGTGCCGGGTTCCAGCTCATTGAGCCAGACACCCAGGGTCGCACTCATGATGCCGCCGCCAATCAGCAGCACGTCGACTTTTTTGGCTTCTTCGGCCTGGGCTGTCGTCATCCCCAACGACAAGGCCAGCCCCAGCAGGGCCGTGTTCACTTTCTTAAACATCTGTAGCACCTATGATAAAACGCCATCCGCCCCTCCATCTGCAATCGCGAGCCGCTTGTTTCACGGCATTCAGGCAAGTCTGCCGCGGGTTCTCGCACATGATTCCGGAGGGTGGGCACACAAGGCCGATTGCATGCATCGACCCCAGTTATATGTCCCTACTGAACTGACTTTTTATCTTTTTTGGCTTCAGTTACTTGAGCGACAGTGATTCTGCTCGCCCGTCTCAAGGACAGGAAAACTGAATAGATCAAACCAAGTTGTTGCGAAGAATATCACGACAAGGCCAGCCCGCGCGTGATGGTTGCTGTGCAGGGGTGTCTATACTCAGTGGTCACCAGTTGAGCACGCGGGGAACAGCCATGAGCGACAAAGACGATCTGCGCAAATATTCCTCCGAGGTGATCGATGGTGTGGAGGCCGCGCCCGCCCGCGCCATGCTGCGTGCCGTGGGCTTTACCGACGAAGACTTCAAGAAACCGCAAATCGGCATTGCTTCCACCTGGGCCATGGTCACGCCCTGCAACATGCACATCGACAAACTCGCGATCGAAGCTGAAAAGGGGGCGAATGCCGCCGGCGCCAAAGGCGTGATTTTCAACACCATCACCATTTCCGACGGCATCGCCAACGGCACCGAAGGCATGAAGTATTCACTGGTTTCCCGTGAGGTCATCGCCGATTCCATTGAAGTGGTGGTCGGGTGCGAAGGCTTTGACGGTCTGGTGACCGTGGGCGGTTGCGACAAGAACATGCCTGGCTGCCTGATCGGCATGGCGCGGCTCAATCGGCCGTCCATTTTCGTCTATGGCGGCACCATTCGCCCGGGCGCCGGCCACACCGACATCATTTCCGTGTTCGAGGCTGTCGGTCAGCATGCGCGCGGTGATATCAGCGAAATCCAGGTCAAGCAGATCGAAGAAGTGGCGATCCCCGGCCCCGGTTCCTGCGGCGGCATGTACACCGCCAACACCATGGCCTCGGCCATCGAAGCGCTGGGCATGAGCCTGCCCGGTTCCAGTTCCCAGGACGCCGTGGGCAGCGACAAGGCCTCGGACAGCTTCCGCGCCGGCCAGCAGGTCATGGAACTGCTCAAGCTCGACCTCAAGCCCCGTGACATCATGACCCGCAAAGCCTTCGAAAACGCGATCCGCGTGGTGATCGCCCTCGCCGGCTCGACCAACGCCGTGCTGCACCTGTTGGCCATGGCCAATGCCGTGGATGTCGAGCTGACCCTGGACGACTTCGTCGAGCTGGGCAAGATTTCCCCGGTGGTCGCCGACCTGCGCCCCAGTGGCAAATACATGATGAGCGAGCTGGTGGCCATAGGCGGCATCCAGCCGTTGATGAAACGCATGCTGGCGGCCGGCATGCTGCACGGTGACGTGCTGACCGTGACCGGCAAGACCCTCGCCGAAAATCTCGAAAACGTGCCCGACTACCCCGCCGGCCAGGACGTGATCCTGCCCTTCGATCAGCCGATCAAGAAGGACTCGCACCTGGTGATCCTGCGCGGCAACCTCTCGCCCACCGGTGCCGTGGCCAAGATCACCGGCAAGGAAGGCCTGCGCTTCGAAGGCACGGCCAGGGTGTACCACGGCGAGGAAGGCGCGCTGGCCGGCATCCTCAACGGCGAGGTGCAGGCCGGTGACGTGATCGTGATTCGCTACGAAGGGCCCAAGGGTGGGCCGGGCATGCGCGAAATGCTCTCGCCGACCTCGGCGGTAATGGGCAAAGGCCTGGGCAAGGAAGTGGCGCTGATCACCGACGGCCGCTTTTCCGGCGGCTCCCATGGTTTCGTGGTCGGGCATATCACGCCCGAGGCGTTTGAGGGCGGGCCTATCGCCCTGGTCGAAGATGGCGACCGGATCACCATCGATGCGCAAACCCGGCAGATTACCGTTGAGGTCTCCGACGCGGAGCTGGCCGAGCGCAAGAGCCGCTGGGTAAGGCCAGAGTCGAAGTACAAGCGCGGGGTGTTGGCCAAGTACGCGAAGACGGTGTCCAGTGCGTCGGAGGGGGCTGTGACCGATAAGTATCTTTAACCCAAAGGTTTATGTTGCCTGTACTGTCGCATTCGCGAGCAAGCCCGCTCCCACATTGGAATGCGATCGAATGTGGGAGCGGGCTTGCTCGCGAAGAGGCCTTTACATTCACCCTGTACAGAAAATCATGCCTGATAGCCGAACATCGATTTGACTTCGAGGTAGTCCTCCAGCCCGTGCACGCCCCACTCGCGGCCATTGCCAGACTGCTTGTACCCGCCAAAAGGCGCGCCGTTGTCGGCCTTGCTGCCATTGAGGTGGACCATGCCGGTGCGCAGGCGCCGCGCCACTGCCCGGGCCCGCTCCAGGGAGCCCGCCGAGACATAGCCTGACAGCCCGTAGGGGCTGTCGTTGGCGATCTCGATGGCTTCGTCTTCCGTGTCATATGCGATGATCACCAACACCGGTCCGAACACTTCCTCGCGGGCAATCGGCATGTCCGGGCGGACATCGGCAAACACCGTCGGCTTGACGAAATAGCCCTGGGTCACCCCTTCGGGACGCCCGACGCCGCCACAGACCAGCCGCGCCCCTTGATCGACGGCGGCACCGATCAGGGCCTGCACCCGCTCGAACTGCGCCACATTCGCCAGCGGCCCCATGGAGCTGGACGCCTGGCTGTCGTCGAAGCAGATTTGCCCCGCAACCGACTTGGCAATGTCTATCGCCTGCGCTTGCAATGCCCGCGGAATCAACAAACGCGTCGGCGCGTTGCAGGACTGGCCGCTGTTGCGAAAACAGCTGCTCACACCATGACGTACCGCCGACTCGATATCGGCATCGGCAAGGATCAGGTTGGCCGACTTGCCGCCCAGTTCCTGGGACACCCGCTTGACTGTATCCGCCGCAGCCTTGGCCACCGCAATCCCCGCTCCGGTCGAACCGGTGAACGAGACCATATCGATGTCGGGGTGCCGGGCGATGCCGTCGCCGAGGGTTGGGCCATCGCCATTGATCAGGTTGAACACCCCCTTGGGCACGCCGGCCTGGTGAAGGATGTCGGCGAGCAACATCGCCGATAACGGCGCCTTCTCGCTGGGCTTGAGCACCAGGGTGCAACCCGCGGCCAGCGCCGGCGCAATCTTGCAGGTCAGCTGGTTGAGCGGCCAGTTCCAGGGCGTGATCAATCCGCAGACGCCAATCGGCTCGCGGCTGATCAGGGTACTGCCGTGCGGCCGGTCGAACGCATAATCGCGCAGCACCTCGAAGGCCCGCTGCAGATGCCCCAGTCCCGACGGCACATGGGCGCTGCGCGCCAGTGACAGCGGCGCCCCCATCTCCCGGTGCACCAGTTCCACCAGCGCTTCGCTGTGCTGGCGATAGCCCTCGATGATCGCGGCCAGCAGGTCCAGACGCTGCTCGCGCGACCATTGCGCGTACAGAGGGAAGGCACGCCGCGCCGCTGCGACGCCAAGGTCGAGATCGGCGCGGGTGCCCAGGCTGATCGAAGCGATGGCGCATTCGGTGGACGGATCGATCACCTCCAGGGTTTCTCCGCCCAACGGACGGACCCACGCACCATCGATATAAAAATCCAGATGGTTCATCGGGCCTCCTCAGGCAACTTGATCGAGTACGCGCTGCAAGGTGTCGAAGATCAGCGTGATCTGTGCTTCGCTGATGATCAGTGGCGGCGACAGCACGATGTTCTCGCCCGAAGCACGCACCAGCAGGCCGGCCTCGAAACACCGCTGGGCGACTTCACCGGCGCGAGCACCCGGTGCGCGATCGCGGGATTTGAGTTCGACCGCACACAACAGGCCGATGGCCCGCACATCCTGCACCCATTGCTGCTCACGAAGGGCGAGTGCCGCGCGTTGCCATAGCGCAGACACCTGCTGAACGTGAGCATTGATACCCAGTTCCTCATGCACAGCCAGGGTCGCCAGCGCCGCTGCACAGGCCAACGGATGAGCGGAATAGGTGTAGCCGTGCATCAATTCGATGGCTTGCTCGGGGCCCTCCATGAAGGCGTCGTAGACCGCGCCACTGACCATCACCGCGCCCATGGGCACAGCGCCGTTGGTCAGGCCCTTGGCCAGGGTCATCAGGTCTGGCGTCACGCCAAACGCCTGGGCCGCGAACGAGTGCCCCAGGCGCCCGAAACCGGTAATCACCTCATCGAAAATCAGCAACACGCCATGCAAGTCACAAATCTCGCGCAACCTTTGCAGGTACCCCACGGGCGGCGCATAGACCCCGCCGGAACCGGTCACCGGTTCGACAATCACCGCGGCCACCGTCGCCGGGTCGTGGATTTCCAGCAACTGCAGCAGTGCCTCTGCATACTGCGCGCCCTGCTGCGGTTGGCCTTCGCTGAAACGCAAGCTGGCGTCATAGGGCAGCGGCAGGTGCGCGACGTCGCCGAGCAGCGGTCCGAAGTCGCGCTTTTGCCGGCCGATACCGGACACCGACAAGCCGCCGAACCCCATGCCGTGATAACCCTTGGCGCGGCCGATCAACTTGGTCCGGCGACTGTCACCGCGGGCCTGATGATAGGCTCGGGCGATCTTTAGCGCGGTGTCCACGGCCTCGGAACCGGAGTTGGTGAAGAACACCTTGTCCAGCCCCGCCGGCGCAATCGCCGCCAATTCGTCGGCGATGGTTAGCGCCGCCGGATGGCTCATCTTGAACGAAGAGACGAAGTCCAGGCGCCCCGCCGCTTCGCGGATCGCTTCGACGATACGTGCCTGGCCGTGACCGGCGTTGACGCACCAGAGCCCGGCCATGGCGTCGAGCACCCGGTGGCCCTGGGTGGTGGTGTAATGCATGCCCTCGGCGCTCTCGAACAGCATCGGCTGGCGATTGAATTGACGCATCGGGGTAAAGGGCGCCCACAGCGCCGACGTGGAAATCTGGTTCATGTGCGGTGTCCATCCAGTTAATCAGGTTCAGATCCGGGTACCGATCAGGGTCGGGCGTTGCATCGATCCGGCATTGGTGTTGACGCCGCGATCGAACAGCAACCGGCCCTCCTGCAAGCGGCAGCTGACGTGATCGCCGAAGGTAGTTTCGACAAAGCGCCAGTCCATCTGCAGCACCCCTTCTGCGCTCCACCGGCCCTGGGCAATGACGGGTGTCCGTTCCGGTTGATATTGGTGATGCAGGTAGTTGCCGGTGATGCTGGTCTGCGATTCGACGGGCTGCTGGAGTCCGACCCGCACGCTGTGCCGCCCACGGTGGTCGACCAGGCTGAAGTCGCAGTAGTCATCGCGAAAATCAAAACCCACCTCCAGCACGCCGTCTTCGTTCGGCTCAACCGCGAATCGCCCCTGCAGCGCGGCAGCGTTGGGAGAGGTGCTCAAGCCTTGCAGCGTCGGCAGGCGCAGGTCATCGATCAAGGCATCCAGTTGCCCCTGGCTGGTTTGTGGATCAACCGCCTGACGCCCCAGTGCCGGGAACAAGTGCTCCCAGATCGCGGCTTTCAAGCGTCGCTCACCCAGACGCAGGCCGCAGGTGAAGGCGATGACCGTGTCCTGGTCCGGCAGCACCATGCAGTATTGACCGAAGACGCCGGAAGCGTAGTACCCGCCATGCAGGGTCATCCACCACTGGTAGCCGTAGCCTTCACGTTGCGCCTCGGCGTTGCTGTCCTTGTTGCGTGGCAGGTACTGCTTGCCGTCGAAATCCCCCATCCAAACGTCTTCGACTTGATTGCGGGTGGCCTCGGCGATCCACTGCGCGGACAGCAACTGGCGCCCTTGCCACTGGCCGCGGTTCAGGTGCAGTACACCGAATTTCAACGAGTCTTCCGTGGTGCAGCTCAAGCCGTTGCCGCCAGAGTTGAAGCCGCCGGGGGCCAGGTCCCATTCCAGCTTGTCCATGCCGAGAAAATCCAGGACTCGCTGCTGCAGCAAAGCGTGCAGGGTTTGCCCGCTGACCTGGGTGACGATCGCCGACAGCATGAAGCTTGAAGCGCTGCTGTAGATGAAGTCCTTTCCCGGCGGCACAACGACCGGCTCATGCAGGAAAGCTTCGACCCAACTGGTTTCCAGGTTGCGCCAGTCGCCACCGGAAATGCCCCGTTGATGGCCGGTGCGCATGGTCAACAGGTCTTCCACGGTCATGGCCGCCAGATTCGCACTGATGTCTTGCGGGCACAGCTCGGGGAAAAAGCTGACCACTTTGTCATCGAGGCTCAGGCGACCGTCATCGATCAACAGACCCACTGCGGCGGCGGTCCAGCTTTTGGTCGCCGAATGCTGCACGTGCATGCGGTGCGCCGCGTACGGTCGCCAGAACGCTTCTGCAACCACCGCGCCCTGGCGATAGAGCATGAAGCTGTGCAGCTCGAGTCCGGCGCTGCCGACGGCCGACAGGAAATCGACGATGCCGCGGGGGTCGACGCCGCGCTCGTGGGGCAAGGCCCTGGGCAGAGGTACGTAGCTCATAACGGTGCATCCTCACAAATTGCCATTGTCTTTCCTGGCAATGTTTTTATATAACAAATAATACACATATTGTTTCTTAAGACGCTGCATGAATGTATTTGCACGGCCTATAATTCAGTGTCCGGGCGCATCGAAGCTTTCCGGTCTTTTCGGGTATCCTTCCCTCCCCCTGTCACAGGAACGACAACGCGCCATGGCTCAACTCACCTCGCTGCAGACCAAAGTCGCCGGCCAGATCCTTTCCGCCATTCAGTCCGGCGACCTGCAACCCGGTACCCACCTCAAGGAAGTGGAACTGAGTCAACGGCTGGGCGTGTCGCGCTCGCCGATCCGCAGCGCCCTGTCGTACCTGGCCGAACAACAACTGATCGAGCCGCTGCCGCAACAGGGCTTTCGCGTACCGCTGCAAACCTCTGCGGTGTTGCCGCAACAGTTCGATGAGTTGCACAACGAAGAAGACGAGCTTTACACCCGGCTGATCGACGACCGGCTGAATCAGGTCTTGCCCGACCAGATCTCCGAGAGCGATCTGTTGCGCCGCTACGGTGCCGGCAAAAGCGTGCTGCGCCGTTGCCTGCTGCGGCTCTCCGATGAGGGTGTGATGCAGCGCAAGCACGGTCACGGCTGGATGTTCCTGCCGACCCTGAGCAGCCCCCAGACGCGCTTCGAAAGCTATCGTTTTCGCATGCTGGTCGAGCCTGCCGGCCTGCTCGAGCCCACCTTCAAGATCAACGCCGAGCAATTTCGGCGCTGCCGCGAGCGTCAGCTCGAGTTGCTGGAAGGCCCGGTCGACGGCCAGCGGTTTTTCGAATGCAACGCCGAGTTTCATGAGCTGTTGGCGGCGGCCTCCGGCAATACCTACATCCTGCAGGTGATCCAGCAGCAGAACCGGTTGCGGCGCCTGACCGAGTTTCATTCGGCGAGTAACGTGGAGCGGGTCAAGGTTTCCTGCCGGGAGCACCTGGCGATTCTTGATGCGCTGGAACAGGGGGATAACGAATGGGCTTCGACCCTGTTGCATCGGCACCTGGAGGTGGCTAGCAAGATGGGGGTGGCGCGGAACAAGGGGTGATGGGCACGGTGTTTGACCGTGTACATATCCGTTGCTGCGGTAACGGCCGCCTATGGTTTCGCTCTTACAGCGAGTCACTTGGAAAAACGGAACGCCGCCCGGCCCCAAGTAACCAAGGGCTCTTGCCCCTGGCGTTCGGTGCCTCGCTAAGGCTCGGCATACCCTCGAGGGGGCAAGAAAATCAAAAGCCAAAACAAAAGCATGGCGGCCTACGATCTGACCTGATCCCAAACGATCGCATGATCGTTCCCACGCTCCGCGTGGGAATGCCGCCTGGCACGCTCTGCGTCCCGCTGTCGACACCGGCGCACTGGTGACGCGGAGCGTCACGGGATGCATTCCCACGCAGAGCATGGGAACGATCAATATCAAGCGATCGCATCCCCCTGCTGGAGCTGCCGCAGGCTGCGATCTTTTGATCTTGCTGTTGCTTGGCTTTTGATCTTGATCTACCCGCCCCATTCCCAGAGGCCGAACGCAGGCGTTGCGCAGTGGGCATCCCGGCATGGATGCCGGGATAGCCGCCCTCGGCCATGGATGGCCGATGGCGGCGGGCCCACGGAGCAATGCCGGAGTGAGGGAACCCCGAGCCCCAGCGAGGGGCCGAATGGTGGGGCAAGACCTTTTGGTTCCTTTTGGGGCGTTTGCCAAAAGGGACTCGCCGTAAGGGCGAAACCATAGGCGGCCGTTACCGCAGGAATGGATATGTACTCCATCAACAAATAATAGGTCGGCTATAAGGCCGCCTTCGCTGGCAGGCCAGCTCCCACAGTTTGATTGGCGTATATCTGCAGGAGATTTATTGGCTATAAGGCCGCCATCGCCAGCAAGCCGGCTCCCATAGTTTGGTCGCAGCCAGCGCCCAAATCTGACTGGCGTACACATAAGCGAATTCATCACCAAAGCGCCACGGTATAACCAAGAATCACCCGGTTTTCGTTCATGTCACGCAGGTAATTGGCCTTGCTAAAGCCATTGCGCCAGCGCATCGAAACCCCCTTGAGCGCCCCTGACTGGAACACGTACCCCAGGTCGATATCCCGTTCCCACTCCCGCCCCTCACCAGCAAACCCCAACACCTGCGCCTGATCGCCCTTGGCCCAACGTGTCGAGAACGTCAGCCCCGGAACACCCACTACCGCAAAATCAAAGTCGTACCGCGCATGCCAGACTCGCTCATTGGTCTGGGAGAAGTTGCTCAGCTGGTACTCCGAAAACAGGAAGGTGTTGGTGCCATCGACATAGGTGAACGGCGTGTCGCCATACTGCTCCTGATAACCGCCGCCCAGGCTGTGCCCCTTGTAGCTGTAGGCCATGCGCGTACTCAGCGCGCGGTTGTCGACTTTACCCGCCAGGCCCGCCCCGGCCTTGTCCGCATCGAAGTAGCG
The DNA here is from genome assembly GCF_028823535.1 of Pseudomonas serbica. Classification (GTDB taxonomy): domain Bacteria; phylum Pseudomonadota; class Gammaproteobacteria; order Pseudomonadales; family Pseudomonadaceae; genus Aquipseudomonas; species Aquipseudomonas serbica. The sequence goes on from NZ_JAQIYM010000088.1 coordinate 17,714, forward strand.
GATATCGCTTTTCAGCGTGCCGCCGCCGAGGGCGAAGCTGTTTTTCAGGCCTACGTAGTGCTGCTGATAGATGTCTTCCAGCTGCGCGAAGTGATACGTCAGGACCAGGTTCGGCATGAGCTTGTAATCGCCACCCATGAAACGAAACTGATCACTTTTGACCGAGCTTTTGTAGGCACCGCTCTGACTGGTCAGCCCCATGTCCTGGTAGTCGGTGGACTCGCGTTGCTTGGTCCGGTCGATCTGGCCACCGGTCAGGCTCAGGTCCTTGATGTCGGCGGACGTCACCTGGGTACCACGGAAACTCTGCGGGAACAGCCGGCTGGTATTGGGCTGCAGCGTTGGCAGGTCCGGCAGCAGATAGCCGCTGCGCAACTCGCTTTTGCCCAGGCGCATTTTTCCGGTCACACCCAGCTTGGAATATTCGTCGTGCGCACGCTTGGCGTAACTCGGTTTGCCCGGCTCGGCCTCGTTATCCCGCGACAACAGGCCGGACCCCGAGCGATCGGGACTGGAGTCGAGTTTCAAACCGAGCATGCCGACCGCGTCGACACCAAAACCGAGCGTGCCGTCGGTGAATCCCGACTTGAGGTTGAGAATGAAACCCTGGGCCCATTCCTCGCGCTTTGACTGCCCGGCGTCCTCACGGTAATCGCGATTGAAGTAGTAGTTCTTCAGTTCCAGATCGGCCTTGCTGTCCTTGATGAAATCGGCCTGGGCCTGGGCGCTCAACAGGCCCCCGCCCATCAGGCTGACACCGGTCATGATCAGGTTCAGATTGTTGTTGCTCATTGCTTGGCTCCTGGCAGTCGTCGTGAGTGAGTAGGTCTTATTGTTTTTCGGACATGACTTGCCCCTCCGCGCCGGTTTCGGGACAGGCGCGCGGGGTGCAATCAGGGGGTTAGATCAAACGCTGACCGGTCGTATTCGGTAGCCGCCATCAGCGAGTTTTTCCAGCGGGCTGGCCGCCGCCAGCAACTGCCGCGTATAGGGGTGCTGTGGAGAGTCGAAGACCTGGTCGCGCCCGCCGACTTCCACCACTTCGCCCTGGTGCATCACCGCCACCCGGTGGGCAATTCGCTCAACGGCCGCCAGGTCATGTGAGATGAACAAACAGGCAAAGCCGTACTGCGCCTGCAAGCGCTCGAACAGTTCGAGAATCTGCTTCTGGATGGTCATGTCCAGCGCGGAGATCGGTTCGTCGGCGATCACCAGTTGCGGATGGCGCACCAGGGCACGGCCAATGGCGACACGCTGGCGCTGGCCGCCCGACAGTTGATGGGGAAACCGATCGACGAACTGCTCGCCCAGGCCCACGTCGCGCAATGTCTGTGCGACCCGCTCACTGAGTTGGACGGTGTTCAGGCCCGGCTCATGACGCAAAGGCTCGGCCAGGATCTCGCCGATTTTCATCCGCGGATTGAGCGACGAATACGGGTCCTGGAAGATCATCTGGCATTGCAGCCGATGAGTTCGGTTGGCGGCCTTGAGAATGTCCACGCCCTTGAAGCGGATCGCACCGGCACAGGGTTTGATCAAGCCCACCAGCGAACGGCCAAGGGTGGTCTTGCCCGAGCCGCTGCCGCCCACCAGCGCCAGGGTTTCCCCCGGCGAAATGGCCAGGCTGGCCGAATGCACCACGCGCTTGTACTGGCGTTTGCCCCAGAACGATGGCGGCCCGGGATGCTCGATGCACACCTGATCGACTTCCACCAAAGGACCGTTGCTCGCCGGCAGCGCCGCCAGCTGGCCCCGCCGGGGCAAGGCTTCCAGCAACTGCCGGGTGTACTCGGCCTTCGGCGCCAGGAGGATGTCATTGATTGTGCCCTGCTCCACCGACTTGCCGTGACGCATCACCACCACTTTATGGGCATAGCGCGCCACCAGCGACAGGTCATGGCTGATGAACAGGATCGCCGTGCCCTGTTCGCGGGTCAGCTCCAGCATCAGCTCGATCACGTCCAGTTGGGCCAGGCAATCGAGCGCGGTGGTCGGCTCATCGGCGATCAGCAGCGCCGGACGCAACAGCATCACCGACGCCAGCATGATCCGTTGGCGCATGCCACCGGAGAACTGATGCGGATAGGCTTGCAGGCAGCGCTCGGCGTCCTTGATGCCGATGCGCCGCAACATGGTCAGGCAACGCTCGCGGATTTGCCCGGCGTCCAGGTCGGTATGCAGTTGCAGCGCTTCGCTCATCTGCTGGCCGATCTTCAACGCCGGATTGAGTGACACCATCGGCTCCTGGAACACCATGCCGATGCTCGCACCACGTATGGCCCGCAACCCGGCGGTGTCTGTGGTCACCAGGTCGCGGCCCTGGAAATCCAGGCGACCGCCGCAGACTTGCATCGGTGGCGGCAACAAGCCGATCGCTGCCCGGGCGGCCATGGTCTTGCCGCTGCCGGACTCGCCGACCAGTGCGACGATCTCGCCAGGTGCGACACTGAAACTCAGGTCATCGACCGCCAGTGGGCCATCGTCGCCCACGCGGATCTTCAGGTTTTCCACGCTCAACAACAGATTGGTGGATGGCATGCTCATTTCCTCATCCGCGGGTCGAGACGATCGCGCAGGGCATCGCCGAACAGATTGATGGCCAACAGCGCCAGGCAGATGAACAGCCCCGGGAAGATCCCCAGCCAGCTGGCCGATGCGATGTAGGGCCGGCTGCTGGCAAGCATGTTGCCCCAGGTCGCGGCGGGTGGCGGCACACCCAGGCCAAGGAAGCTCAGGGCGCTTTCCGAGAGCAGGGCCCAGCCGAACATGCTGGTGGCCAGCACACAGAGCGGCGCCAGACAGTTCGGCGCGATATGCCGCAGCATCGTGTACAGCTCAGAGTTGCCGATGACCCGCGATGCTTCGATGTATTCCAGTTCGCGCAACGACAACACCGTACCGCGTACCACGCGCACCACCGATGGCGTGTAGGCGATGCCCAGGGCGAGGACGATCCCGTATTTGCTCGCACCAATGATCGCCATGATGCCCAGGGCCATGAGAATCCCGGGAAATGCCAGCAACGCGTCGTTGAACATCATCAGCAAACGGTCGGTCCAGCCGCGCAGGTAACCGGCGAGCATGCCGATCAGGGTGCCGGCAACCACCGCGACCGTGACGGTCAGCAGGCTGATCCACAGGCTGGTGCGAGCGCCGATCAACAACCGGCTGAACACATCGCGACCAAACTCATCGGTGCCCAGCCAATGCATCGCGGACGGCCCTTGCAGACGCGACAACAGATCGATGCGCAGCGGGTCGAACGGTGTCCAGACCAGACCGAGCAAGGCCAGGCCAATCAGCACCAGCAACAGGCTGCCACCGATCATTGCGTTGGCCGCAGGCCACGCCCGGCGTCGCTTGGCAGGTGGGCTCGCCACGCCGACGAAGGGCGCCACAGGGATATTCGAACTCATAACTTCACCCTTGGATCGAACAGTGGGTAGAGCAGATCCACACAAAGGTTGACCAGCACATAGATGAAGGTGATCAGCAGCAGGCACCCCTGCAGCACCGGGTAGTCGCGGGCGAAAATCGCATCCACCATCAGCCGGCCGATGCCTGGCAGGGTGAACACGGTTTCCAGCACCGCAATCCCGCCCAACAGGTTGCCGAGGATCAGCCCCACCAGGGTCCAGGTCGGCGCAAAGGCATTGGGCAAGGCATGGCGCCACAACACCGCCCGTTCGGACAGCCCCTTGGCCCGGGCATGGGCGATGTATTCCAGGCGCAACACCTCAATGGTGCTGGCCCGGGCCATGCGGGTAATCGCACCCAGTTCCACCAGCGTCAGGGTGATCACCGGCAGCACCAGGAAGCTCATGGCTTGCCATGGCGCCTGGGCAAAGCTCACGTAACCCACCACCGGCAGCCAGCCGAGCTTGATGCCAAAGGCATGCAGCAACAGCAGGCCGAGCCAGAAGCTGGGAATCGACAACAGCAACGTCGCGGTGGTCACCAGCCCCAGGTCCAGGGCGCTGTTCTGTTTCCAGGCGGCGATCAGCCCGACCGGCACCGCAATCAGCGTGGCCAGGAACACCGCCATCAGCACGATGATGGCGCTGACGCTGAAGCGCTCCAGAATCAGTGGCAACACCGCTTGTCTGGTGCTGATGGAGAAACCCAGGTCACCACTGAGCACGGCCTTGAACCAGATCAGGAACTGGGTCACCAACGAATGGTCCAGGCCCAGACTGCCGCGCATCTCGGCCAGGCTCTGCGGGTCGGCCATGTCGCCGAGCATCAACAGCGCCGGATCGCCGGGAATCAGGCGGATCAACGCAAACACCATCACCGAAATCAGCAACAGGGTCGGTATCGCCATCCCGAGTTTTTGCAGGATAAAACGCAACATGATCAGGCTCCGCGTTACTGGGCTGCGAGGCTGACGCCCCACAGTCGCGGCTTGGCCACCGGCCAGGAGTGGTAACCACGGACGCTGTCGCGCAGCCCACCGATGATGGTGCCGTTGTAGATGATCACCATCGGCGTGTCCTCGATCATCATGCGGTGCAACTGATCGAACAGCGCCTGGCGCTTACCGGTATCGCTCTGGCGCACCGCATCACGCAGCAATGCCTGGGCTTGCGGGTTATCCCAGACTTTACGCGGTTCCTTGGTCTTGTCGCCCATCAGCGAATCGAAGCCCAGCGCCGGGTCCAGGCGCGAGGAATAGGAGAACGACATCATCTGGTAGTTACCGCTCTGGTAACGCTCCAGTTGCGTACCCCACTCCAGGGTTTCCATCTCGATGTTCAAGCCGGTGGCCTGGGCCATGGCCTGGCTCAACACGCCCATGTCGAACATCTGCTGATAACGTTTGTTGACGATCATCTTGATCGGCTGGCCGTGGTAACCGGCCTCCTTCAACAGGCGCTGGGCCTCCTGCGGGTCGTACTGGTAGCCCTGTTTCGCTGTGGTGTCGTAGAAGGCGCTGGTTTGCGGAATCGCCGAGTTGTTGGGCTCGGACAAGCCGTTGGACAAGGCAGTGACCATTTGCCCGTAATCCAGCGAATGGGCGATGGCCTGGCGGATGCGCACGTCCTTGAGCAAGGGGTCGTTGGTCTGGAACAGCAGGCCGCAGATCGCCATGATCGGGCTGACCGACACCTGGATACCCGGCTGTGTCTTGAGTTCCTGGGCGTCGCTGGCGGTCACGTCCGGAAGCAGGTCGACGTTGTTCGACAACAGGGCCGCCTTGGCCGAGGACGCATCGGGAATGATCATGAAGCGCACGGTGTCGACCAGCGCCTGCTTCTTGCCGGTGAATCCATCCGGACCGGCATCGTCACGGGCGCTGTAATCCTTGAAGCGCGCCAACTCCACCGACTGGCCGGGCTTCCATTGCGCGAGGGTGAACGGACCGGTGCCGATCGGCGCCTTCCAGCGCCCGTCCGCCGCGACCGAGTCCGGATGCAGGATGCCGCCACCGCCGCAATCGGGCCGGGCCATGGACGCCAGGAACAGACCGCTGGGCTGGTCGAGCTCGAACACCACGGTGAGCGGGTCCGGGGTGGTGATGCGGGTGATCTTCGCCCCGCCGCGACCATCGAACTCCGCCAGGCAGCGCCACTGCGTCTGCGGGTTGAGGTAGTGCGACCAGGTCCACTTGACGTCGGCGGCGGTCAAGGTCGCGCCGTTGTGAAAGCGCACCCCTTCGCGCAGTTTGAAGGTGTAGGTCAGGCCATCGTCGGAAACCTGGACCTCCCTGGCCAGCAGCGGGCCGACGGACGCATCCTCACGATGGGCCACCAGGCCTTCGACGATGTGCAGCATGACGGTATCAGTATTTTCGTCGCGGTTGACGCCGGGCTCGGTGCTGCGGATGTCGGCATTGAGGCCCACACGCAACAGAGTGTCGGCCTGGGCCATGGCGGCACCGAGCGCGACCACGCCGAGCGCTTGCAGGGTGACGCAAAGAGATCTGTTCAGTAAGCGATTCACGGGAGATGTTCTCCTTCGCTGAAAGGTCCGGCCAGGGGCAGAGCCGGTTTCAACCTGTGTTTATGTCGTTTTTGTTATGGCCTGACCTTGGTCAGCGCCGCATGCGATTGTGTTTTTTTAAATTCGCACGGACATATTCACAGCATGAAGATCGCATTGCAATGTTTTTTTCACCACATAAAAACATTGGTTTGTTTTTCGGTCGAACAGTGATCCTCCGGAAAATACTGTTGTCAGGGCAGACGCCATCGCGAGCAGGCTCGCTCCCACAGTGGTCCGGCGTACACCAGACAATGTGGGAGCGAGCCTGCTCGCGATGAGGCCCTCAAAGGCAGCGAAAAATGCAGGGAGGTATCAAAGCCGAAAACGATCCACCGACTGCGACAACTGCCCCGCCAGGCTCGACAGCTCATCGGTGGTCGAAGCCGTCTGCCCGATCACCTTGCTGTTGCCTTCGGACATGCCGGCAATCATCTCCACCTGATGGGCGATTTCATTGCTGGCCAGGCTCTGCTCGCCGATAGTGCGGCTGATGTCGTTGACCAGTTGCGTGGTGTTGAGCGTGGCCTCGAGGATCTCCCGGATGGCGCGCTCGACGTCGGCGGTCACGGCCATGCCCTTGTCGACCTGGGCGACGCCCTCCTCCATGCTGATCACCGCCTCGCGGGTGCTCTGCTGGATGCGCGAGACCATGCCGGCGATTTCCTGGGTCGAAGCGCTGGTGCGGCCTGCCAGGCTGCGCACCTCGTCGGCCACCACGGCAAAACCACGCCCCTGCTCCCCGGCGCGGGCGGCCTCGATGGCAGCGTTGAGCGCCAGCAGGTTGGTCTGGTCGGCGATGCCCTTGATCACCTGGATGATGCTGAAGATCCCTTCGGATTCCTTGTCCAGCGTGCGAATCACCTGCGCCGACTGCTGCGCCGAACGGGCGATGCCGTCCATGTCGTTGACCACCTGATGGATCACCCGTCCGCCATCCTTGGCCAGCGCCTCGGCCTGGTTGGCCATGTCCAGCGCCCGCCCGGCATGGCGGGTGATTTCCTCGATGCTCGCGGTCATTTCGCTGGCGGCGGCGGCCATGGTGCTGGCGGCAGCGCTTTGCTGCTGGCTGCTGCCGGCCACTTCGTGACAGCCATTGCTCAGGCGCGTGCTCATGCCGCTGACGCCATGGGCATTGGTGCGCACCGCTTCGATCATGCCGCGCAAATCACGCTGCATGGTCGCCAGGCTGCGAATCAACAAGCTGGCTTCGTCGGTGCGGGTCGGCTCGACAATGGGCTCGCTCAAGTTGCCATGGGCGATGCTCTCGGCAATGCGGCTGGCCGTGCGCAACGGCCCCATGATGCTCAGGATCACCCAACGTCCCTGGGCCAGCAGCAACAACAGGCTGACGATGAGCACCGCGCCCAGGGCCAGGTTGGCATTACTGAGCGCCTGGCGGGTGCCTGCGCTGGTCTGTTGGGTGTTGCTTTCAATCAGCTCGCTGAGGCCGGCCATCTGGTCTTCCAGTTGGCTGAACACGCTGTTGAAAGTGCCGAGTTCTTTTTGCGCGGCCTCGGGATTTTCCAGGGCCATACCAGCAATGCGCTCGGCCGTACCGATGTAAGTGTCGAGGCTGGGCTTGATCTTGTTCAGCGCGGTCTTGAGGGTGTCGTTGACCGGCAGCTCGAGGTTGTCGCCAAGCACTTGCCGAAAGTGCGCCGCGTGCTCTTCGATGGACGTGCGCACCTCGGCCTTGCTGCTGGTGCTTTTACCCAGCCCGACCAACATCGCCGACAACACGTCGGCGCGCAACGCGTCGTGCATCATGTCGGCTTCCATGTGGTTGCGCAGCACGCTCATGCCAACCTCGTTGTCCTGCACCGCATCCGCCATCCGGGCAGTCCCCAGGTAGCCGACCAGGCCCATGATCAACGCGGTGAGCAACCCCGTCCCGATCAGCAACAGTAAACGCAGTTTTATGGACACGCTGTGGTTCCTCTTCTGGCACGTATGTCGTTGGCCGACGGCCACCGCGAATTGGGCATCTGAAGAGGTTATCGACGGGTCCTGGCGCGAATTGAAGGCTATCGCCACTGATTGTGGTTTTTTCGACATGCGGTAGGTAACGCGGCTTTTTCTGCAGAATTGCGCAGGGAAACCAGCAGCAGGCTGACGCATGCGCCAGCGACCGCTAGCGCCATATCCCTTTATGAATCCCAAGGGTCGTTTTGCGCGCCGACGAAGGCTTTTGCCCTTGGATTCAAAATCCCGTACCGGCTTTTAATTCGAGATGCCTCCCCGTCACAAGTTCGCTTTTTTCCTTTGCGACATGCTAGGTTGTACGATGACCGATGAGTCGCTCTGTTTTTCCTCGGTCCGAGGCCCCACAACAACAAGGAAACATCATGAAAAAAGCAAAGGTCCTGCTTGGATTTCTGTGCCTGTTCAGCGGCTACGTTGCCGCCACACCGGCTTCCGGGGACAAGGACGTGGCGCAAGCCGTCGACCACCTGACCCAGGCCATGCTGCACAAGGACATTCCGGAACTGAACGCGTTGACGGCGGAAAACCTCACCTACGGCCACTCCAGCGGCAAGATCCAGGACAAGAAAGCCTTCATCGCCGACATCGAAACCGGCAAAAGCACCTTCAAGACCCTTGAGATGCAGAACCAGACCATCACCGTTTCCGGCGATGTCGCGCTGGTGCGCCACCACTTCTCGGCTCAGGCCCTCAAAGGCACCGAGGTGGTCCCGACGGAAATCGAGAATTTCCAGATCTGGCAGAAACACGACGGTAAATGGCTGCTGGTAGGACGACAGGCGTTCAAGTTCTGATGTTTGGCTGATCCAGAAAAAAGGGGGATGAATGAGCGTCTACCCGCCCATCCGTCCCCCATCGTGTTGCCCTGATAAAAACAGCGGGTTTCAATGCCCGCGAATGTAATGTTCAAACTGCCGAATCAGGTCGGCCTGCTCGACAATGGCCTCCTTGACCAGATCGCCAATCGACAGCAACCCGATCAGCTCGCCATTCTCCACCACCGGCAAATGCCGCAAATGGCTGTCAGTCATGACCGCCATGCAATGCTCGATGCTCTGTTGGCTGTCGGCCGTGATCACCGGGGAACTCATGATGGCCCTGACCGGCGTGCCGACGGATGAACGTCCCAGCAGAACCACCTTGCGCGTATAGTCGCGCTCGCTGATCACCCCGACGACCTTGCCCTTGTCGATCACCGGCAACGCGCCGACATTCTTTTCGGCCATTTTCTTCACGGCCTCCAGCACCATGGCGTCCGGCGCGATGCTGTGCACCTGCTGGTTTTCCACGACCTTGAGCTTGAGCAACTGTGCGGCTGTCTTCATGTCCGTCTCCTGCTGTGAATGGCGTGCAACGTCAGGCAACCCCGACTTCCACCACCCCGTCGTTCAACCGCACCGGCCAGACGCGCAAGCGCTGTTGCGGGTACTCCAGGCAACTGCCGTCCTCAAGACGGAAGTGCTGCTTGTAGATAGGCGACGCAACGACCAGGTCGCCCTTGATGCTGCCGACCAGGCCGCGGCCGATGACATTGGCCCCGGATTGCGGGTCATGGTTGTCGATGGCATAGAGGTTTTTACCCGCCATGCCCGGCAGGTAGAACAGCGCCACCTGGGCCCCGTCCAGCCACACCACCACACCTGAATCATTAACCAGGTCCTGTTGGCTGCATACCGATTGCCAGACGGCCGACGTTGCGCTTTCAACGCGTTGGGTATTGGACTGGGTCATCAGATGCTCTCCTCGGTAACAGGGATCAGGTTGAGTTCGGCCGCCATGATCGGCCGGCGCTGGCCGCGCTCCTGGACAAAATGAATGTCCGGATCCGGGCGTTTATCGTTGACGAAGGTGCGGAAGCGCTTGAGCTTTTCCGGGTCCTTGAGGGCGTTTGCCCACTCGCATTCGTAGCGATTGACCACCAGTTGCATCTGCGACTCGAGCTCGGCACCCAGGCCCAGGCTGTCGTGGATGATCACGTCCTTGAGGTAATCCAGGCCGCCTTCCAGGCTTTCGCGCCAGACCGAAGTACGCTGCAACTTGTCGGCGGTGCGGATGTAGAACATCAGGAAACGGTCGATGTAGCGGATCAGGGTCTCATCGTCGAGGTCGGTGGCGAACAACTCGGCATGGCGCGGGCGCATGCCGCCGTTGCCGGCGATGTAGAGGTTCCAGCCCTTCTCGGTGGCGATCACGCCGACGTCCTTGCTTTGTGCTTCGGCGCATTCGCGGGTGCAACCGGACACCGCGAACTTGAGCTTGTGCGGCGAGCGCAGGCCCTTGTAGCGGTCTTCGATGGTCAGGGCCATTTGCACGCTGTCCTGCACGCCATAACGACACCAGGTGCTGCCGACGCAGGACTTCACCGTACGGGTCGACTTGCCATAGGCGTGGCCGGTTTCGAAGCCCGCTTCAATCAGCTCGCTCCAGATGTCCGGCAACTGATGCAACTGGGCGCCGAACAGGTCGATGCGCTGGCCGCCGGTGATTTTGGTGTAGAGGTCGTATTTCTTCGCCACCACGCCGATGGCGATCAGCTTGTCGGCAGTGATCTCGCCACCTGGGATGCGCGGTACCACTGAATAGGTGCCGTTTTTTTGCATGTTGGCCATGAAGGTGTCGTTGGTGTCCTGCAACGGCACCAGCGACGGATCCATGATCGGCTGGTTCCAGCACGACGCCAGGATCGAGCCCACCGCCGGCTTGCACACGTCGCAACCGGTATGACCACGACCATGTTTGGCCAGCAGTTCTTCGAAGCTGATCACCCCTTCCACCCGCACCAGGGCATACAGCTCCTGACGGGTGTAGGCGAAGTGTTCGCACAAGCTCTTGTCGACGCTGACGCCACGGGCAATCAGCTCATGCTCGAAGACTTGCTTGAGCAAGCCTGCGCATCCACCACAGCCGGTGCAGGCCTTGGTCTGCGATTTGAGCAGGCCAAGGTCGGTGCAGCCGCCGTCGATGGCCGAGCAGATGGCACCCTTGGTCACGTTGTGGCAGGAGCAGACCGTGGCGGTTTCCGGCAAGGCGCCAGGGCCGAGGGTCGGCGCGCCTTCGGACGACGGCAGGATCAGCGCAGCCGGCTCGGAGGGTAAGGCAATCGCGTTCTGCATGTATTGCAGCAGCGTGTCGTAGTAGCTGTTGTCGCCGATCAGCACGGCACCCAGTACGTGCTTGCCGCTGGCATCGACGACCAGGCGCCGGTAGCTGGCGCTGGTTTCGTCGATGAACTGATAGCTGCGCGCGCCCGGCGTATTGGCATGGGCATCGCCGATGGAGCCGACGTCGACACCCAGCAGCTTGAGCTTGGTCGACATGTCGGCGCCCTGGAACGGCTCGGCGGCGTCGTCACACAGGCGTGCCGCGACGCTGCGCGCCATCTGGTAGCCTGGCGCGACCAGGCCGAACAAGCTGCCGTTCCACGATGCGCATTCGCCGATGGCGTAGATGTGCGGGTCGCAGCTCAGGCAGGTGTCGTCGATCACAACGCCACCGCGCGGACCGATGTCCAGCGCGCATTGACGGGCCAGCGCGTCCTGGGCGCGGATACCGGCGGAGAACACCACCAGGTCGGTCTCGAGGAATTCGTCGTTGGCGAAATTCATCCGGTAGCGGTACTGCTCGCCAGCACTGATCGATTGCGTGGCGCGGGACAAGTGCACACCGACGCCCAACCGTTCGATCTGCGCCTTGAGCGCCAGCCCACCCAGGTCATCCAGCTGCACCGGCATCAGCCGTGGCGCGAATTCCACCACGTGCGCTTCGAGGCCCAGGCTTTTCAGGGCGTTGGCAGCTTCCAGGCCAAGCAAGCCACCGCCAACCACCACACCGCGCCGGGCATTGGCCGCCGCGGCACGGATTGCATCGAGGTCTTCCAGGGTGCGATAGACCAGGCGCGAATCGCCTTCGGCGCCTTCGATCGGCGGCACAAACGGATAGGAGCCGGTGGCCAGGACCAGTTTGTCGTAGGCTACACAGCCTTGCGCGGTGATCACCTGGCGCCGGGCTCGGTCGATTTCCAGCACCGGCACCCCAAGGTGCAGGGTGACGCCAGGCGTCTGGTACAACGCCGCGTCGCTCAGTGCCAGCGACTCGGCATCGCGACCGGAGAAGTATTCGGACAGATGCACACGGTCGTAGGCACGCATCGGCTCTTCACTGAACACGTGCAAGCGATAGCGGTCGAGCGCGCCGCGCTCGATCAACTGCTCGACACAATGATGTCCGACCATGCCATTGCCGATCACGATCAGCGTTTGCAGCTTGTTCAAACTGGCTACATTGGAATTCATATACGACACCTGCCCAAAGCCCATCACGGTGAAAAAAAGCAAAAAAAAAACGCCTGAAACCTTGCGGTTCCAGGCGTCTTTGCCTGTTCTTTTGCGGTGTTGAAACCAGACGGCCATGCCTGATCCACCGATGTTGCCCACGACCTGTGCGGCCAGTCGATCGTCGTTGACCGAGAGGGCTGCCCATCTTTTTCGGATGGGCTTGAGGGGCGTGTTGCAGTGTTTGTGCCAGATCGTAGAAGGAGACTTCCACGGCCGCGGAAACTGCAGTGCTGGCCGCGAGTTAGGCGTGTTTGTGGAGGATTGAGCGGGTTGGACGGCTGTCGCAGTTTGCCGTGGGGAATTTCGCAAACCGCTTCGCACTGGTGCACGTTGTCAGGCACGGCGCTTTAAAAGTGCATGGAGCGGTCGGTTTAAACATCATCGAAGGGACCTTGTTTAACCGCCCTACAACTCACTTCTTGAAAGCTACAAGACCTTGCGCCGTTGCCTACGGCTACGCCAGAATCCGCCGGCTTGTGCGCCTTGGGGCCGCTCGGTAACTTGATTCGCGTCACTGATTGTCAGTGATCGGGTTTCGCAGCCCGGGTAAATCTCCAGACGCACAACGTACGTGAGCAAACGCTTATGGCAGCTGTGCGTGGGAGGCCTTTGGGCCTGCCGGGTTCCTGGAGTCCTGGTCTGCGAACCCGCGTACAGTTGCCACCCTTTTTCGTTTCGCAGCGAAAGGTGGCAGCTCCAATTCTCCAGGAGTTTCACCATGTTCAAGGTCACACCGAATCCCCCGGACACCGATCCGGCCTCCCCGTACGAGCCCGATTCCAGAAAACTCAACGAAGCCGCCGAACGCGCCCTCGATTACCACTTCCCGTCATCCGCCGACATCAAAGCCACCCCGCGCACACCCTGCTCGCTGTTCTCAGTGAACCCAAAGGCTACGAACGAAACCCTGATGGTTTACCTGGTCGAGACACTGGCCTCGGTGGATGTGATGGTTCATCAGTTGGTGGATCACCTGGACGGTGGCTCGCGTAATGCCCTGCTGGGGATTTCAAACAGTGTGATGCTGGCGGAGATCACGGCGAATCGGGTGCTGGATCAGATTGATCCGCCTTGATGGGTGTTCCGCCCTTCAATAATGCGCTGGTCTTTCGGCCGCCTTCGCTGGCAAGCCAGCTCCTACAGTGGATCGGGGCCATAAGTGGGAAAGTTTGCAGCGTCAGCAACACCGCGTATTACATTTCCCACGCCCAAAACGCGCTTCCTGACGCTCACGGAAAAACGCCTCCCGGCTCATCACCGGCTCGCCCGGATGAGTGATCGCCCGCTGCGCGACATAGTTGTCGTAATCAGGAACACCCACCATCAAACGCGCGCCCTGACTAAGGAAACCGGCGGCCTGCTGCAGTTTACGGATCATGACAATGCTCGCTTCGACACGTTGGAAAGCGCCATGAAATCGCAGGCATGTATCGGCAATGTGTCGGCATCCGGCACATTTGTATCTTCATGTATTTCACCGACCGCGACCTTTTGGCGCATGACCGGCTGGCCGTCGATTGAGCGCCAACGGGCAACAGTTTGTTAACATCCACGCGCTTTTTCTCGTCTGATAGATCAGCCACTGTAGATTTCCAGTCGCTACACAGGATGCTTTTTTCCATGAGTACGTTGTATTCCCGCCGCACGGTCCTGCAAGGCATGAGCCTGCTGAGCCTCGGCCTGCTCGCCGGCTGTGATGACAGCAGCAAGCTGTCGTTCAAGTACGGCAAGGACCTGAGCGACAAGATCATGGGGCGTTCCTTCAAGCTCAAGGACGCCGACGGCGAAACCCGGATGCTCGGCAGCTACCAGGGCCTGATGCCGATGATCTTCTTCGGTTTCACCCAATGCCCGGCCGTCTGCCCGACCACGCTGGCCCGCGCAGCCCAGGCGAAAAAACTGATGGGCCGCGATGGCGAGCGCCTGCAGGTGATCTTCATCACCCTGGATCCGGAGCGCGATACACCCGAGTTGCTCGACAAGTACGTGAAGGCTTTCGACCCGAGTTTCGAAGCGCTGTCCGGCACGCTGGAAGAAACCGCCGCCACCGCCAAGGAGTTCGGCGTATTCTTCGAGAAAGTCCCGAGCGGCGATACCTACACCCTGTCGCACACCGCGACCAGCTTCGTGTTCGACTCCCGTGGCAATTTGCGCCTCGGCCTGTCCGCGTCCCTTACCGCTCAAGAGTGCGCAGAAGACCTGCTCACCGTCATGGAGGTCTGCTGATGACTTTGTTTTGCGCACCCCGTATCAAACAATTGGCCCTGGGCCTGACGCTCATCGGCATGGCCTGGCAGGTGTCCGCGCAAACCCAGGTCAACGACGCCTGGGTCCGGGCAACCGTGGCCGGGCAGCCGTCGAGCGGCGCCTTCATGACCTTGCAGGCCGACACAGACAGCAAGTTGCTCAGCGTGCAGTCGCCCGTGGCGAAGTTGGTGCAGATTCACCAGTCGAGCATGAAAGACGATGTGATGAGCATGCAACAGGTCGAGTCGGTGGCGTTGCCGGCCGGCAAGCCGGTGAATTTCGATCCCCATGGCTACCACATCATGCTCATGGACCTGACGGGCCAGATCAAGGAAGGCGACCGCGTGCCCCTGACCCTGACCGTGGAAAACGCCAAGGGCGAGAAAGAAACGATCAAGGTAGACGCCGAGGCCCGGGCAATGGGTACGATGGATCACGGCAACATGGATCACGGCAACATGGATCACGGCAACATGGATCACAGCAAGATGCATTGAGGGCTGACGGCCTCCCCAACGGAGGCCGCGCTTTGATGGGAGGTGCGTACTGATGACGACGAACACCGAAACCGCCATCCTCGCCGGCGGCTGCTTCTGGGGCATGCAGGATCTGCTGCGGCGCTACCCTGGGGTGGTCGCAACGCGAGTGGGCTACACCGGCGGCGATGTGCCCAATGCAACCTATCGCAACCATGGCTCCCACGCCGAAGCGATCGAAATCGTCTTCGACCCGGAGCAGATCAGCTATCGGCAGATTCTTGAGTTCTTTTTCCAGATCCATGACCCGAGCACCCTCAATCGCCAGGGCAACGACACCGGCATGAGCTATCGCTCGGCGATCTTTTATCTGGATGAAGAGCAAAAGCGCGTGGCCGAGGATACCGTGGCCGACGTTGACGCCTCCGGCCTGTGGCCCGGCAAGGTGGTCACGGAAATAGCGCCCGCCGGACCGTTCTGGGAGGCGGAGCCTGAGCATCAGGATTATCTGGAGCAATTCCCCGACGGCTACACCTGCCATTTCATACGACCGAACTGGACGTTGCCCAGACGCAAATAACTGTAGGAGCCGGCTTGCCGGCGAAGGCGCCCTTGAGTATTGCATCGATCTTTCGGGCCTCTTCGCTGGCAAGCCAGCTCCTACAATGGGTTGCGTAGCGCGTGAGTCCGTGGCCACCACGGACCTGCAGGAGCCCGGCTTGCCGGCGAAGGCGCCCTCGAGTATTGCATCGATCTTTCGGGCCTCTTCGCTGGCAAGCCAGCTCCTACAATGGGTTGCGTAGCGCGTGAGTCCGTGGCCACCGCAGACCTGTAGGAGCCCGGCTTGCCGGCGAAGGCGCCCTCGAGTATTGCATCGATCTTTCGGGCCTCTTCGCTGGCAAGCCAGCTCCTACAATGGGTTGCGTAGCGCGTGAGTCCGTGGCCACCGCGGACCTGTAGGAGCCCGGCTTGCCGGCGAAGGCGCCCTTGAGTATTGCATCGATCTTTCGGGCCTCTTCGCTGGCAAGCCAGCTCCTACAATGGGCTGCGTAGCGCGTGAGTCCGTGGCCACCGCAGACCTGCAGGAGCCCGGCTTGCCGGCGAAGGCGTCCTCGAGTATTGCATCGATCTTTCGGGCCTCTTCGCTGGCAAGCCAGCGCCTACAATGGGTTGCGTAGCGCGTGAGTCCGTGGCCACCGCGGACCTGTAGGAGCCCGGCTTGCCGGCGAAGGCGTCCCTGAGGGCCTCTTCGCTGGCAAGCCAGCTCCTACAATGTTTGGCGTTGGGCATTGATCCGTGGGGTTTAAGCCAACGCTTGTTCGCGGATCAGCTTCTTGTTGATCTTGCCGACGCTGGTCTTGGGAATCTCGGCGACGAACTTGAACTGCTTGGGGATCGCCCACTTGTTGATGCGGCCAAGTTCGACAAACCCTTGCAGGTGCGCCTCGAGGATCTTGCGATCGAGGTATTGCCCAGGCGTACAGACCACCAGGGCCATGGGCCGTTCGCCCCACTGCTCATCGGCAATGCCGACCACCGCGACCGACAGCACCGCCTCGTGTTCGCTGATCAGGCTTTCCAGTTCCAGCGAGCTGATCCACTCCCCGCCCGTCTTGATCACGTCCTTGATCCGGTCCTTGATTTCCACCCCGCCCAACGGGTCGATGGAGGCCATGTCGCCGGTGTGCAGCCAGCCGTCCTGCCACAGCTCGGCGCCTTTTTGCGGCTCCTTCAGATAGCCTTGGGTCAGCCAGGGCGCGCGCACCACGATCTCGCCCAGGGACTCACCGTCATGGGCAACGGCATTGCCACTGGCGTCGATGATCTTCAGGTCGACCATCGGCACTGGCGTGCCGGTCTTGATGCGTATCGGCAGTTGCGCCTGCATGGGTTGCTTGAGGTCTTCATCACGCAGGTAAGTCAGGCACAGCAGCGGGCAGGTCTCGGACATGCCGTAGCCGGCGTGTACCACGATGCCCTTGGCACTGGCTTCGCTGGCAATCCCCAGGGGCAACGCACTGCCGCCCAGGAGCATTTTCCAGCCGTCGAAACGGGCGGACTTGCCTTGCTCGCAGTTGAGGATCATCTGCAGGATGGTCGGCACACAGTGGGAGAAGGTCACCTTCTCTTCCTGATACAGCCGCACCAGGCTGTTGGGTTCGTAGCGGCCGGGATACACCTGCTTGATGCCCATCAGGGTGGCGACGTAAGGCACACCCCAGGCGTGCACGTGGAACATCGGCGTGATCGGCATGTAGACGTCGTCGGAACGCAGCAGTGGCGCGCCCTGGTAGACGCCCAATGAGCCCACGGCATTGAGGGTGTGCAGGACCAGTTGGCGATGGGTGAAATACACGCCCTTGGGGTCGCCGGTGGTGCCGGTGGTGTAGAACAGCGTCGCCACCGAGTTCTCGTCGAAATCGGCAAATTCGTACTGGTCTTCGCACTGGGACAGCAGTTGCTCATACTCGCCCAGTACCGGCAATGAAGTGTCGCACGCCTGGTCTTCAGTGAGCTGGACAAAGCCTTTGACCGTCGTCAGCCGGTCCTTGATCTGCTCCACCAGCGGCAGGAAATCGTCATGCACCAGCACCAGGTCGTCTTCGGCGTGGTTCATGGTGAACAGCACCTGCTCCGGCGACAGGCGAATGTTCACCGTGTGCAGCACCGCGCCGATCATCGGCACGGCGAAGAAGCATTCCAGGTAACGGTGGCTGTCCCAGTCGAGCAGGGCCACGGTATCCCCGGCCTTGACCCCGGCCGCGGTCAGCGCATTGGCCAGGCGGCGGATACGCTGGTTGAGGGTCTGGTAGCTGTAGCGCAGCTTGTCGGCGTAGACGATTTCCCGACCCGGTTCGTAGCGCACCCCGGACAGCAGCAATTGCTTGATCAGCAAGGGGTAGGCGTAGGCGCCGTCGGCGGGTGGAATTATTTTTGTCGCCATCATGATAGAGATTCCTTGTCCTTTCGATCAGAACTGATCGGCTTGAAGCTCGTAGAGGCAGTCGCTGCCGGCCTTGGCCGATGCGCTCAACGAATGGATACGTGGCAGCAACCTTGCGAAGTAGAAACGCGCAGTGGCCAGTTTGCTGATGTAGAAATCGTCCTCGGCATCGCCGCTCATGACGGCCTTGGCCATGCGCGCCCACATGTAGGCGTACGCGGTGTAGCCGAACACTTGCAGGTACTCGACCGAGGCGGCGCCGATTTCATTCGGGTTGTTCTGGGCCCGGTCCAGCAGCCATGCAGTCAGCTCGTCGAGGGTGTCCACGGCGGCGTTCAGCGGTTGGGTGAATTCGCCGAGTTCAGTGCTGGCGCTGGCGGTGAAGTCGCGGATTTCCGAGGCGAACAGGCGGTAGAGCGCCCCGCCGCTACCGACGATCTTGCGCCCGGCCAGGTCCAGGGACTGGATGCCGTTGGTGCCTTCGTAGATCTGCGTGATGCGCACATCGCGCACCAGTTGCTCCTGGCCCCACTCGCGGATGAAGCCGTGGCCGCCAAACACCATCTGCCCGTGCAGGGTGGTTTCCAGGCCCATGTCGGTGAGGAACGCCTTGGCCACCGGAGTCAGCAAGGCCACCAGGTCCTGGGCGCGGGTACGCTCGGTCGGGTCTTCGCTGAATTTGGCGATGTCCAGTTGCAGGGCCACGTAGCTGGAGAACGCGCGACCGCCCTCGTTCAAGGCCTTCATGGTCAACAGCATGCGGCGCACGTCGGGGTGCACGATGATCGGGTCGGCCGCTTTGTCCTTGCACTGCGCGCCGGTTGGCGCACGGCTCTGCAGCCGGTCACGGGCGTAAGCCAGGGCGTTCTGGTAGGAACGTTCGCCCTGTGCCAGGCCCTGGATGCCCACGCCCAGGCGCTCGTAGTTCATCATGGTGAACATCGCGGCCAGGCCCTTGTTCGGGGCATCGATGATGTAGCCGGTGGCGCCGTCGAAGTTCATCACACAGGTGGCGGAGGCCTTGATGCCCATCTTGTGTTCGATGGAACCGCAGGACAGCGAGTTTCGCTCGCCCAGGGAGCCGTCGGCGTTGACCAGCACTTTCGGCACCAGGAACAGCGAGATGCCTTTCGGCCCCGCCGGTGCATCCGGCAATCTCGCCAGTACCAGGTGGATGATGTTTTCGGTCAGGTCGTGGTCACCGCCGGTGATGAAGATCTTGCTGCCGCTGACCTTGTAGCTGCCATCGGCCTGGGGCTCGGCCTTGGTACGAATCATCCCCAGGTCGGTACCGGCATGGGCCTCGGTCAGGCACATCGAACCGGTCCAGGTGCCGGCGTACATGTTCGGCAGGTAGCGTTCCTTGAGCTCCTCGCTGGCGTGGGCCTTGATCGACAGGCAGGCACCGGCCGTGAGCATCGGGTACAGGCCGAACGACAGGCTGGCCGCGTTGACCATCTCCTCGACCTGGGCCGAAATCGCCTTGGGCATGCCCATGCCACCGTACTGCGGATCACCGCCGACACCCACCCAACCGCCTTCGGCGAAAGCTTGATAAGCCTGGGCAAAACCATCTGGCGCGGTGACCGAACCATTGCTCCAGGTACAGCCCTGCTCGTCGGTGGCGCGGTTCAAGGGGGCGATGACTTCGCCACTGATCTTGCCGGCTTCTTCGAGGATCGCGGCGGCGGTTTCTTCATCGATCACCTCGGCCAGGCCAGGCAACCTGGCCCACAGCCGGGACACCTGGAAAACCTCGTTGAGTACGAAGCGCATGTCGCGCAGGGGAGCTTTGTAGTCAGACATCTTGGCTTACTCGGAAGTGGTCACGGCATGTGGCATGCCGGGACGTTCAGTGGATTCAGTGTTTTCGCCTGCCGTTACAGAACCGGGCTGGGGTGCCCGTTCACGCAGCAGGAAGTACGACAGGGCCGGGATCAGGATCAGCGCGCCGAGCATGTTCCACAGGAACATGAAGGTCAGCAGGATGCCCATGTCGGCCTGGAACTTGATCGGCGACCAGACCCAGCACACCACGCCGGCCGCCAGGGTGATACCGACCAGCCCGACCACCCGGCCGGTGAACGACACGGCGTTGCGGTAGGCCTGGGACAGCGGCAGGCCCTGGCGCTGGAAGTGCAATTGCACGCTGAGCAGGTACAGGGCGTAGTCGACGCCGATGCCCACGCCGAGGGCGATCACCGGCAAGGTCGCGACCTTCACGCCGATGCCCATGGCCACCATCAGTGCCTCGCAGAGGATCGAGGTCAGCACCAGCGGCAACAGCGCCACCAGCGTGGCGCGCCAGCTGCGGAAGGTGATCAGGCAAAACAGCGTCACCGCCAGGTAGACGTACAGCAGCATGGTGTGGTTGGCCTCGCGCACCACGATGTTGGTCGCCGCTTCGATCCCGGCACTGCCGGCCGCCAGCAGGAACTGGCGATCCGGGCTGCTGTTTTCCTTGGCAAACTTGTCGGCAATCGCCACCACGGCGTCGAGGGTCTCGGCCTTGTGATCCTTGAGGAAGGCAATCACCGGCATCAACGAGCAGTTGTTGTTGAACAGCTCCGGCGAGTTGACCGAGGCCTGCTGCGCGGCGTAGTTGAGCACGTCCTGGTTGCGCTGGATGCTGTTGAGCTTGGGGTTGCCTTCATAGGTGCCGGCGGTGATCTGGCGTACCGCGTTGACCAGCGACGCGGTCGCCTGCACGCCCGGGTACTGTTGCAGCTCCCAGGCCAGGCGATCGGCGAGGACCAGGGTCTTGTAGTTCAGGCAGCCTTCCGGCGCGGTCTTGATCATCACCGCGAACAGGTCGCTGGACAGCGCGTAGTGGCTGGTGATGTAGGCGTTGTCACGGTTGTAGCGCGAGTCGGCGCGCAATTCCGGCGCGCCGCTTTCAAGGTCGCCGATCTTCAACTGCAGGCTGACCACAAAACCGCCGATGCCCATCAGCACCGCCACCAACACGGCGCCGGTCGCCCATTTGCGGGTGGTAAAACGGTCGAGCAGGTCCCAGAGTTTGCCGAAGCCTTTATGGTGCTCGGCACGGGTGTCGATTTTCAGCGCACGCTCGGCCGCCTTGCGCCCTACCCCGATGTAGGACAGCGCCACCGGCATCAGCAACAGGGAAGTGAAGATCAATACCGCGACACCGATGCTGGCGGTGATCGCCAGGTCCTGGATCACCGGAATGTCGATCAGCATCAGCACGGCGAAACCCACCGCGTCCGCCAGCAGCGCGGTAACGCCAGCGATGAACAGACGGCGGAAGGTGTAGCGCGCGGCGATCAGCTTGTGCGTGCCACGGGCGATGTCCTGCATGATGCCGTTCATCTTCTGCGCCGCGTGGGACACGCCGATGGCGAAGATCAGGAACGGTACCAGCACCGAATACGGGTCGATGGCATAACCCAGCCAGGCAACGATGCCCAGCTGCCAGACCACCGCGACCAACGAGCAGCCCACCACCAGCAGGGTGCTGCGCACGCAACGGGTGTAGGCGTAGATGATGACCAGGGAAGTGACCACGGCCAGGCCGAAGAACATCATCACCTGGATCAGCCCGTCGATCAGGTCGCCCATCAGCTTGGCGAAACCGATGACTCGGACCTTGTAGTGGCCCTTGCCCTCGACACCGGATTTGCGCGCGGCGCTGTCGCCGGCGTATTCGATCTTGTCGCGCAATTGCTCTTCGAGCATCTGCGAAAAGGCGTGGTAGTCGATGCGCTGGCCACCGGCGGCGGCTTTGTCCAGCAGCGGCACGATCAACATGCTCGACTTGAAATCGCTGGCCACCAGGCTGCCGACGATGCCGGCGCGGGAGATGTTCTGGCGCAGTTGCTCGATCTGTTCCGGCTGGCCCGAATAGGTATCGGGCATCACCGGGCCACCCTGGAAGCCTTGCTCGGTGACCTCGGTCCAGCGCACCGCCGGGCTCCACAGCGACTTCATCCACGCACGGTCGACGCCTTCGGTGAGGAACAACTGGTCGTTGACCTGCTTGAGCACGTCCAGATATTCGGGGTCGAAGATATCGCCCTGGGTGTTCTCCACCACGACCCGCACCGAGTTGCCCAGGCCGCGCAGTGAAGCGCGGTTCTCGAGGAAATTCTGGATGTACGGCTGGCTCTGCGGAATCATCTTCTCGAAGCTGGGGCGCAGCTCCAGGCGGGTCACGGCCATGTAGCCCAGCACCACGGTGGCCATGGCCATCAGCAGCATGAACAGCGGCCGATAGTTGAACACCAGCCGTTCGAGCAGGTTGCCGGAGCGGCGGTCGAAATCACGCAGTTCGCGGATCACCGGCATGGCGTCTTGTTTGATATTGCCCATGTCTGGGTTCTCGCTCTTAGGGTTCGATGGCTGGATCGGCGGACAGCGTCTGGGCGCCACGACTGCCCGCTACCACCAGCATGCCGGCGGCGGACTGGGTGGCACCGGCGACCGGGGTACGGGCCGGTTGCTGCAGCAGATGCAATTGCGCGCCAGTGCCCTGGCTGACCAGCATCTGTCCGCCCTGGGTAAACAGGCGGTAATTGCCCCGGGCATCGATGAGGCCGGCGGTGATGCTGACGTGCAGGCCGGTGTCCAGTGCGGTCCAGTTCTGGCCGCCGTCGGTACTGCGCAGCACGTTGCCGCGCAGGCCGTAGACCAGCACTTCGCCAGGCTTGCCAACCACACCGAAGAAGCTGCCCTGGTAAGGCGTCGGCACGGCGGCGAAGCGTTGGGCATTGTCATCCCACTTGAGCAACAGGCCCTGTTCGCCGGCGATGTACAGCGCATCCCCGGTGGAGGCGATGGCATTGAGGTGGAAGCCTTGCGGGTTGTCGGTGCGATCCTGGAACGGCGTCCAGCTCTGGCCACCGTCCTCGGTGCGCAGGATCAGGTTGAACACACCGACCACATAGCCGACTTTGTCATTGGCGAACCAGACGTCGAGCAGCGGTTTGTCCGCCCCCTGCTCCACCAGGCGCTGGCCTTCGGCGACCAGCAGCGGCCATTGTTCATTGCCCGGTTCGGCAGTGGCCAACGCCGTGTAATGTTTGACCAACAGATCGCCGATCTGGCGACCGTCGAGTTGTTTTGTCCAGCTCACACCCGCGTCGCTGGTGTGCAGCACCACGCCGTCATTGCCCACCGCCCAGCCTTGGCTGTCGGTTGGAAAATTCACAGCGGTGAGGTCGGCACTGACCGGCACGGCGGCCTGTTGCCAGTGCTGACCGGAATCATCGGAAAACAGGATGTGGCCGCGCTGGCCAACGCTGATCACCCGCTCACCGGCGCGGGCCATGCCGGACAGCGGACTCTTGATGGCCAAGGCGCTGACCCTGGCAGGCAGGTCCAGCACGTCGACGTAATCCACCGCGTGGCTGACGCCCTGCGACAGGCAGAGCACAACGCCAAACGCCAGCTGCCACCTTTTATTTTTATACGAACACATACCGCGTCCTCTTCGGAAAACCGCGCCACACCTCGCGCCGTGCAGCTCATGTGGGAGCGAGCCTGCTCGCGATGGACGTTAACGATTACGCGTGCTGTCTGGATGCCCGCGTCGCCCTCAGGTCCATCGCGAGCAGGCTCGCTCCCACAGTGGATCGTGCGAGCGTCTGCTTGCGGTTGGTTTAGCGAATGCCGCTGCCGGCCAGGGATTCCGAAGACCACTGGGCCTTGGAGAGCGGATCGATGTACTTGATGCCGCCGTAAGGGCCGACTACACCGTTGATGTTGTAGGAACCACCGACCAGGTCGTAGATCATGAACGGCGTGGAGTCCGGGATCTGCTTGTCATAGCTCTGGCTGAGGAAGGCGAAGGAACCGCGATAGAGCTGGCCACGGGCGTCATATTGATCCGAGGCCAGAGCGGTCCAGCTGTCTTCGTCGAGGTAGAAGCGACGCTTGGCGTAGATGTGACGAGCTCCAGCCTTGAGAGTGCCCTCGACGACCCAGACGCGGTGTTTTTCCCAGCGCACGAAGTCCGGTGCCAGGTGATTGGGCGTCGTGATCGACTTCGGATCCTGGACGTAGGTCAGCTTGTAGGTGTTGTAGGGCACGATCATTTCCTGCTTGCCGACCAGCTTCCAGTCGTAGCGATCCAGCGCACCGTTGAACACGAACACATCATCGTAGGTGCCCGCACCGGCGGTACCCGGATTAGGCGTGTCGTACGCCAGGTTCGGGGCCAGTTTCACCCGACGCTGACCCGGCAGGTACTGCCAGGCGCGGCGCGGCTGGGTCAGCGGGTTGGCGGCGTCCTTGAGCATCACCGCTTCGCCGGCGCGACGGGCAGGACCGGTGTACGACAGCTTCATCTGGTAGTACACGTCGGCGCTGCTGATCGGCTGCGCGAGGTTTTCGTAGATCGGGTAGGAAATGAACGCCTGCCCGGTGGTGGCCAGGCTCGGTACGCCGGCGGAGTCAACGTTCCAGGAGTCGTATTTGGAGTTGATGCTCACGCCCTGATAACGCAACAGGAAGTTCCACATCGCTTCGTTGCCCGACTGCGGGATCGGGAACGGCACGCCTGGCAGCACGTTGTCGATGGCCAGGCCGCCTTCGAGGGACTTGGCACCGCTGGCGTTCTTCACGCCGTTATCGAGGATGGCCTTGGGCAGCGACACGGTACGGTGGGTCGGGAACACATCGACACGGAAAGTCGGGAAACGCTTGGCCAGTTCCACGGTGGTGGCGGTCAGCATGCCCTTGTACTGATCGACGTTCTTGCCGTCGATCACCAGCAAGGGTTTTTCACTGGCAAACGGGTCCGGGCGCATGCTGTCACCGGATTTGAAACTGGCCGGCGGCGTGGTCAGGCCACCGTTGTAGGCCGGAATGGAACCATCAGCGTTCCCGGCCTTTTCGGCGCCTACCAGGGTCAGGCTGGTGCCCAGCTTGGCAGCGTCCTGGGTTGAAACAGCGGCCTGTACCTGGGCGGCAAGGACCATGGCCAGGGAAGCGGCCAACACGGTTTTCACGAATTTCATCTTGTTATTCTCCTGCTTGCGTAGAGCAAATCAGTGGTGAATCAAAAAGTGGTTTTCATCGTCAGGTAAACGGCGCCACGGTCCTCAGTCGTTGCACCACCACCGGAAAAGGAGGAGTAGCCACCGGCGTAACAGGCGTAGTTTTCGTTGCCGCTGAAGGCGTTCGGCGCAGCACCGTCACCGCCGTTGGGGCCGGTGCTCACGCCACTGACATTGCACTTGTCGGCCTTGCCGAAAGCATCCACGTACTTCAGGTCGACAAAGTATTTGTTGTACACAACGGCCCCGAGGCCGACTGCGTAGTTACCGGTATCCTTGGCACCGCCACCGGAGACCGGTGACACGCCATCGAGACCGAGGTTGATGGACATCGGCGCGTTGAGGTCGACACCGGGAAACACCTGGTACCAGGTCGGTGTGAAGTTCACCGCGATACCCCAGTTGTCCCGGGTCGGTTGGTCGATGCCGCGATAGGTATCCTTGCCTTTGTAGAGCGCCTCGTTCTTGCTATCGAGCTTGAGCAAGTTGCTGTAGTACAACTCGGCAAGCACCGTTGCCTGGTCGAACACAGGTGTTTTCGGCAGGGTCATCAGGCCGTTGAGCGTCCAGTGCAGGGTGTCGCCGGTGGCGGCCATGCTGTCGCCCTTTTCCGGGGTGTCATAGACGATGCCGGTGCCGGGCGTACGCGCCGGCAGCAGGCCAAGCCCCTGGCCCAGGCCCAGCGGGCTGTTGGTGCTGACGATCGCCGGAATACTGGCCAGCGGCATGTTGTGCCGAACGTTGAGGTCCGAACCCACGCTCACCCCGCCCACGTCCTTGGACAGGCTCAGGCCGACGATCTTGATGTTGTCGGCATAAGCCATTTGATAGGTGGCGGAGCTCAGCGAGTTGAGGGTGTTGATCACCGCAGGCACTTGCCCGGCCGGACGGGTGCCGTTGGCGTTGGCCGAGCTGATGCCCCTGGCATCCAGCCAGGCTTGCGGCAGGATTTCCGAGGTTTCGCGGTAGTAGACACCGAGGGTGCCGTCCAGCCATGCCGGCGACCACTTGGCCATGATGCCCCAGTCGCCACGATTGTCCGGCGTCAGGTCATGCCCGCGACGCACGTTGGTCAAGGCGTTGCACGGTGCCAGGCCACAGCCCAGCGGGCTGCCCGGGACCACGGCGTTGGTGTTGCCCAACAGGAACGACTGCGCACCGAAACCGACCAGGTCGGAACCACCGTAGTAGGTGCCTGCCTCAGGCAGGCGCGCGGCGTCCCAATCGAGGAAATACTGTGCGCCCACGGTCAATTCCGGGTTGACGGTGAACGTCATCGACAGCTGGTTGCGCGGGACGAACAACTCCTTGGCTTCAGTGCCCGGCGAAGCAGCCAGCTTGGCCAGGTCGAGGCCGGACTGGCCGTAGCTGATCGAATGCACCGGGTTGAGAATGGTCTCGCCCCAGAACACGTTGTGCTGGCCAGCCTTGGCGCTGAGCATCGACTCCTCGCCCACTTCGGTGCTGTAGAACACGAAGGCGTCGAGGATTTCGCCCGAGGGACCTGTGTAGTAGCGCTGGGCGTAGTTGCTCAGGTGCGGGCTGCCATTGCCGACGTTGTCATTGGTGACCCCGGCCAGGCGCGGGTCATTGGCGATCAGGCCCGAAGTCGAACCGTTGCCGTTGACGAACGGGTTGGAGTTCGAGCCGGTGTTCTCATAAGCCTTGTCGTACCAGGTGGCGGCGCTGACGCGAAAGCCCATGTGGTTCTGGTAGACCACGTCCATCTCGGTCAGCAGGTCGACGCGGTTGGTGATGTTGGTGCCGGACTTGCGGAAGTTGTAGTCGCCGTCGTTATTGTTCGGCGTGCCCAACATGCGCTTGTCGGCGCTTTCGGTACGTACGCCGTAGTTGTACTTGATGGTGTTGTCCAGGCGAACGTTCCAGTCCGGGTTACCCGTCTCGATTTCTGCCCCATGGGCGGCCGGCATGATGGCGGCCAGGATGGCCGAGGCCAACAAGGTGTAGCGCGCTGTGGTGAAGCCGTGACTCTTATTGTTGTGCATTGCGTTGTCTCCGCCTTTTTGTATTTGTTTTAAGCGCAGCAGCCCTCGCGCGACCCGGTGAGGCCTGCGTTTTCAGGGGTGAGGGCAAATGCCGACCGGGATGCGGCCCGACCGGCTCCTGTACTAGCGGTCCAGTTCCAGGATGAGTGCTTCGGCCTGGGGCCAAGGTCCGAAACCAGCCGCCGGATTGAGGTGGCCGACATCGCCCAGGTTGAGCAATTCGGCGCCCCAGCCTTCGGCCAGTTTAGTTGCGGCTTCCAGGCTGGCCAGGTGATCGTTGGTGCTGGCGGCCACCAGGCTACGGAATGGCAGCGGGCCTTTGGGAAGAGGATCCCAACCGTTGCTGCACAGGGTCTCAGGGGACGGGTAGTTGGCAGGCCAGGCCGCTCCGAGATCCGGTGGCGCGGCCAGCAGGGCGCCCTTGATCGGACGACGAAATTGCGCGGCCCAGTGAGCAACCATCAGTACACCGGCGCTGTGGGCGACCAGGATGACCGGCCCGTCGATCTGTTCCAGCTCGTGCTGAATCGCTCGCACGCGTGCCTGGCAATCGAGCTTGTCGGTCTCCAGTGGCGGCACACTGCGTACCTTGTCCAGCCTGGCTTCAAGCAGGGTTTGCCAATGCTCGGCAACGTGCTCGCGCAGGCCCGGTACGATCAGAACGGTTGCGGCGGTTTGCAGTTTGTTCAATTCAACACCTACGCTTTCTCGATGACTCGACTGGCTCGTTGGCCAGGGGCTTTTTGTAGGACTGACATTAAAGATCGCCCCCCCCTGGCGCTTTTCATTGGACGTCAGGCACTTTTCATTTGATGACACATTTTCCGCCGCCCGGCGGGGGTAACCGCTGGTCGAATAACCCCACGGGAGCGCTGCGGGTCGCTGTAATCAATGGGGAGCGTCATATGCCCTGGGACAACGGTCGTCTGCCGGGCAGAATCGGGCGTGCACCGGCGTCAACCGCACAACTGTTCAAGTGCTGATGTGCTGGATATAGTCGCCAGGTTCAATTGATCGCAATTGGCTAAGGAAAGACCTTCGAATGCCCAAGCTTGTTCGCGCCGCCGTCTTGACCAACTACCTTGAGGTCACCCAATACCTGGGTTTCAACCCGCACGATGTACTGGCCGGCGTCGGCTTGTCCAAGGCCCAGCTGCAAGCCCCCGGGCACCGCATTCCCATCGACTCCGCGGTGCGCCTGCTCGAGGATTCGGCCGCCGCCAGTGGCTGCCAGACATTCGGTTTGAGCATGGCCGAGTCACGCCAGCTCTCGGACTTCGGCGTGGTCGCCCTGCTGCTCAGCCATCAGCGCACGCTGCGCGATGCCTTGCAGGTGGTGGTGCATTACCGGCACTTGATGAATGATTCGCTGGCGATCTTCATCGAGGAGGCCGGCAAGATGGTGATCATTCGCGAAGAGGTGGTCACCGAATCACCGATGCCCAGCCGACAGGCCACCGAACTGGCCATCGGCGTGATGTTCCGCCTGTGCGCCGCCCTGCTCGGCGCCCACTGGCATCCCTACAGCGTCAACTTCACCCACAAGGCCCCCGACAACCTGCAACTGCACCGGCGCCTGTTTGGCTGCACCCTGGAGTTCGGCAGTGAGTTCAACGGCATCGTCTGTTCCGACGCCAGCCTGGACATGACCAACCCCAATGCCGACCCGGCGATGGCCCGTTACGCCCAGAGCTACCTCGACTCACTGCAAAGTACCGAAAGCACTTCGATGCTGTTCGAAGTGCGCAAGGCCATCTACCTGCTACTGCCCATGGGCCGCGCCACCATCGAGCAGATCGCCCAGAGCCAGGGCATGAACGTACGCACCCTGCAACGCCGTCTCAAGGACGATGGCTGCGCCTTCAACGACCTGATCAACGACGTGCGCCGCGACCTGGTGCTGAGGTATCTGGAGAATCCGAATTATTCGTTGGGGCGGATTGCGGACATGCTGGGGTATGCGATGGCGAGTTCTTTTACCCGCTGGTTCATCAGCCAGTTCGGCATGCCGCCGGCGGCGTGGCGAGCGCAGAAGCAGGGTTCGGCAAAGGCCCCGGCGGATGCTGGCCCACCCAGGCTCTCCTGATATCGCGGGCAAAAAAACACGGCGTGACAGCCGCCCCATCTCCCCCGGCCGCGCCCGATCAACTGTAGGAGCTGGCTTGTCGGGTCGCCGCATCGCAGCGATAGCGGCCTCATAGCCGACCCATCTCCCACAGATGTACTCCGTTCAACCTGTAGGAGCTGGCTTGCCAGCGAAGGCGGCCTCACAAATGACCCATCTCCTGCAGATGAACTGCGATCAAACTGTGGGAGCGAGCCTGCTCGCGAAGGCGGCCTTATAGCCGACCTATTATTTGTTGATGGAGTACATATCCATTCCTGCGGTAACGGCCGCCTAGGGTTTCGCCCTTACGGCGAGTCCCTTTGGCAAACGCCCCAAAGGAACCAAAGGTCTTGCCCCACCAT
>NZ_JAQIYM010000002.1 GCF_028823535.1 Pseudomonas serbica
CCTCCGCGGCCACGCCGGCTCCTACATTAAGGCTGGGCGCCAGGTCTCAAGGCTGCCAAACGCTCTTCTCCCCACTCAATTTCCTGTCCAGAAAACATGCCGCGCTGATCAACGCCAAGTGCGTCAGCGCCTGCGGGGTGTTACCCATGTGCCGCGCGTGGCTGTCGAATTCTTCGGCGTACAGCCCCAGCGGGTTGGCGTACCTGAGCAGTTGTTCGAACTCCAGGTGAGCCTTTTCCACCCGGCCGGCGCGGGCCAGGCATTCGACGTACCAGAAGGAGCATGCGGCGAATGCGCCTTCGGTGCCGGGCAGGCCGTCGATGTGGTTATCGTCATTGTGGTAGCGGTAGACCATGCCGTCGCGCACCAGGTTTTTCTCGATGGCGTCGAGGGTCGCGAGCCAGCGCGGGTCCTTGGCGCTGACGAAACGCACCAGCGGCATCAGCAGCATCGAACCGTCGAGGCCGGTGCCGCCGATGTGCTGCACGAAGTGCCCGCGTTCTTCATTCCAGAAGTTGTCCCAGATGTCCGAGTAGATGGCCTGGCGCGTCTGGTCCCAGCGGGCGAAGGGTGCGGGCAACGAGCGTTTCGAGGCGAGACGGATCGCCCGGTCCAGGGCGACCCAGCACATCAGTCGCGAGTGCAGGAAGTGGTGCTGTTCGCCGCGCATTTCCCAGATCCCGACGTCCTCCTGCTGCCAGGTTTCGCAAACCTGGTCGACCACTTTCACGGTGTGCTTCCAGCCCTCGTGGGAAATCGCTTCGCCGTATTTGTTGACCAGGTAAACCGCGTCCATCAGCTCGCCGAAAATGTCGAGCTGGACCTGGGCGTAGGCCAGGTTGCCGATGCGCACCGGCGTCGCGCCGCCGTGCCCGGACAGGTGCGTGAGTTCGACTTCCGGCAGTTCCTGGCGGCCGTCGATGCCATACAGGATATTGAGTTTCATCGGTTTGCCTCGGCAATCGCTGACCCGTCCACGCAACCAGCGCATATACGCGTTGGCTTCTTCGGTGAAACCCAGGCGCATGAAGGCGTAGACGGTGAACGAGGCGTCGCGGATCCAGGTGTAGCGGTAATCCCAGTTACGCTCGCCGCCAGTGACTTCCGGCAGGCCAAAGGTCGCTGCGGCGAGGATCGCGCCGTGTTTGCGCGAAGTCAGCAGCTTCATCGCCAGGGCCGAGCGGTTGACCACTTCCCGCCAGCGGCCGCGATAGTTGGACTGGCCGATCCAGTCACGCCAGAACTTCAGGGTGCGCTCCAGGCACAGCGTGGCGCCTCCTTCCTTGAAGCGCGGATCGTCGATGGCGCCCAGCAGGAACTCGGCAGTCTGGTCCTGTTTGAGGGTGAATTCGGCAACCGCGGCCTGGTCTTCGATGTGCAAAACCTGATCCGTCGCCAGGCGCAGGGATGGCTGGTCGGCGGCTTCGAAGATCACGTCCTGTTGATCCAGGCGGGCGAGGGTGCGGGCGCGCGCGTAGTCATGGCGCACGGCGCAGCGCAGGTGAAACGTCGCTTGGCCGCTGACTACCCGAACTCGGCGCATCAGCACGGGCAGGTTGTCTTCGGTGTCCCCAATGGGCAGCAGGTCGGTGATTTCCACCACGGCGCGATCACTGAGCCAGCGGGTTTGCAGCACGTTGGTATCGGGCAGGTAGATTTGCTCGCGGCGAGCGTCCGGCAAGTCCGGGGATAGCTGGAAAATCCCGGCCTCGGGCGTGTCCAGCAGCGAACAGAAGATCGACGGGCTGTCGAATTCCGGCCAGCAGAAAAAATCCACGCTGCCTTTGTCGTTGACCAGCGCGGCGCTGCGCATGTCGCCGATGATGCCGTGGGCGTCGATGGGGCTTTGGTGTTCGTGATCGGGCATTGGGGCTCCGAGAGCTGAGGGCCTAACTAAATAGCTGACTGGTTTTGGCGGGCGGGAGTTCATTTTGCGCTGACTGCTCTGGCCCCATCGCCAGCCTGCTGGCGATGGGGCCTTCACATTCAAGCAACAATTGGCTGCTTTCCCCTCAACCAGCGTTTATGGCAATTTGCAGGCCCTTGTCGAGACCACACGCCCATGGCAAACCCCTACCGCGAGCTGTTCAGTGCCCCTGGCAGCCGCGCCTTCGTGCTGGCCGGAATGATCGCGCGCATGCCGATTTCCATGACCGGCATCGGCCTGATCACCATGCTCTCGCAGTTGCAGGGGGGGTACGGTTTGGCCGGTGCCGTGGCGGCGACGTTCGCGCTGGCCACAGCGTTTTGTGCACCGCAGGTGTCGCGGCTGGTGGACCGTTTTGGTCAGCGCCGGATCTTGCCGGTGTCGGCGCTGGTCGGGGGCGGGGCACTGTTGATGGTGCTGCTCTGTACCCGTCTGCAGGCACCCCAGTGGACGTTGTTCGTGTTCGCCGCGATCGCCGGCTGCATGCCGAGCATGTCGGCGATGGTCCGGGCGCGCTGGACCGAGCTCTATCGCGGCCAACCGCAGTTGCAAACCGCCTATGCCCTGGAGTCGGTGCTGGATGAAGTCTGCTTCATCGTCGGGCCACCCTTGTCGGTGGGGTTATGCGTGGTGGCGTTCCCCGAGGCTGGGCCGTTGGCGGCGCTGCTGATGCTGGCGATCGGGGTCACGGCGTTCGTATTGCAACGCAGCACCGAGCCGCCGGTGCATGCCCATGAAGAACATCACGCTGCATCGATCATCCGCTCCCTGGACATCCAGTTGCTGATGCTGTTGATGGTCGCCATGGGCACCATCGTCGGGGTGGTGGACGTGGTCAGCGTGGCCTTCGCCCAGCAGCAGGGCCAACCGGCCGCGGCGAGTATCGTGTTGTCGGTGTATGCGATCGGCTCATGCCTGGCCGGATTGGCATTCGGTGCGTTGCGTTCGAAAGTGCCGCTGCCGCGCCTGTTTCTCTACGGCGGGGTGGCAACG
Organism: Pseudomonas serbica; assembly: GCF_028823535.1. Lineage (GTDB taxonomy): Bacteria > Pseudomonadota > Gammaproteobacteria > Pseudomonadales > Pseudomonadaceae > Aquipseudomonas > Aquipseudomonas serbica. Next base: position 2,921 of record NZ_JAQIYM010000002.1, read on the forward strand.
GCGGTGACGACCTTGCCGTTGCTGCTGGCGATGAACATTCTCGGCTTATCCCTGGCGGTGTTCGTCGCCGGACTGTTTTTTGCCCCGACCCTGATTGTCGCCATGGCCCTGGTGGAACAGATCGTTCCACCGGCCAAACTCACCGAAGGCCTGACCTGGCTGGTGACCGGGCTGAGCATCGGCGTGGCGATCGGCGCGGCGGGGTCGGGGTGGCTGGTGGATGCGTTCGGGGCGAGGAGCGGGTTCTGGCTGGCGATCGTGGCGGGGGGCGTCGTCCTCGGTTCCGCGATCCAAAGCTATCGCCATCTGAAATGATGTTTCAACTGTGGGAGCGGGCTTGCTCGCGAAGGAGTGGCAGACACAGTGATGTCGCCTGACACACCTTCGCGAGCAAACTCGCTCCTACAGGGACACTCATCCGGCTAATTCTTTTCGGCGCTCATTCGTTCTCTTTACAGACAACATTTCGAGGTAAGCCCGGTGACCCCGCTGACATTGCTGTGCCTGCCTTATTCCGGCGCGAGCGCCATGGTCTACAGCCGCTGGCGGCGCAAGCTGCCGGAGTGGATCAAGCTGCAACCGGTGGAACTGCCGGGGCGGGGTGCTCGCTTCGGCGAACCACTGCATACCGACATGCGTCGCCTGGCGCTGCAACTCGCACAGGAACAAAAAACCACGCTCAAGGCGCCGTATGCCCTATTCGGCCATAGTCTGGGCGCACTGCTCGCTTGTGAAATGGCCCACGCCTTGCGTGCACTTGGCTGCCCGGAACCGGTGGCGTTGTTTGCTTCTGGCACGGCCGCGCCAACCCTGCGTGAGGATTACGACCGGGGTTTTGCCGAACCCAAATCCGATGCCGAGCTGATCGAGCAACTGCGCAGCCTCAATGGCACCCGCGAAGATGTCCTGGCCAATGAAGAGCTGATGAGCCTGACACTGCCGATCCTGCGCGCCGACTTCCAGTTGTGCGGGCGCTTCGAGCCAGTGCAGCGCCCCTTGCTCAAGTGCCCGGTGCACGTGTTCGGCGGCAAGGCCGACCGCGCCACCACCGAACAATTGATCGGCTGGCGCAAGGAAACCCACGGCAGCTTTTCCGTGGACATGTTGGCGGGCGGGCATTTTTTCATTCATGAGCATGAGGCCAAGGTGCTCAAGGTGATCAAGGATCAGCTTGAAGTTCACCATCGGCGGCACGCGATGGCCGCTGTGGTTTAACCCAATCTCAAACATCATCCACCCCCCTGTGGGAGCGGGCTTGCCCGCGAATATGGTGTGTCATTCAACAATGATGTTGGCTGAACCACCGCTTTCGCGAGCAAGCCCGCTCCCACATTGGACTTGCAGCGCCTCTAACTCCTCGGTTACCTCCATCCTGATAGTTATTCTCATTCGCTAATTTTTCCCGCCTGCATTCGTTTTATAGGGACGACGCGCCTTTGTGCTTCCTGCCTACTGATCCGGATGCTGAGAAATGAATGCTGAAGACTCCTTGAAACTTGCTCGCCGGTTTATCGGGTTGCCCCTGGAAAAGCGCCAGCTGTTCCTTGCGGCCTTGCACAAGGAGGGCGTGGATTTCGCCCGTTTTCCGATTCCTGCCGGGGTAGAGGCCGAGGATCGCCAGGCGCTGTCGTACGCCCAGCAACGCATGTGGTTTCTCTGGCGGCTGGACCCGCAAAGCGGCGCCTACAACTTGCCGGGTGCGGTGCGCCTGAGCGGTCGTCTGAACCTGGCGGCGCTGGAGCAGGCATTCGCCAGCCTGGCGGCGCGCCATGAAACCTTGCGCACGGTGTTCGCCCCCCAGGCCGACGATAGCCTGCTGCAAGTGCCAGCCACGGCGCCGCTGGTGATCGCCCAGGACGACTTCAGCGCCTTGCCAGCCAGCGAGCGCGAGAAGGCCGTGGCCGAGGCCGCCGCGCAGCAATCGGTGCTGCCATTCGACCTGGGCACTGGCCCGCTGCTGCGCGTCACAGTGCTCAAGCTGGCCGAACAGGAACACGTCCTGCTGCTGACCCTGCACCACATCGTGTCCGACGGCTGGTCGATGAACGTGCTGATCGACGAGTTCGTCCGCTGCTATGACGCCTTCGATGTCGGCAAACAACCACAACTGGCACCCTTGCCGATCCAGTACAGCGACTACGCCCTGTGGCAACGCCGCTGGCTGGAGGCTGGCGAGCAGGCGCGCCAACTCGACTATTGGCAAGCGCAGCTGGGCGACGAGCATCCGGTGCTGGAACTGCCCCTCGATCACCCGCGCCCGGCGATGCCGAGCTATCGCGGCACCCGCTACGAATTCGCCGTCGACGGGCAACTGGCCGAACAACTGCGGGCCACCGCGCAGAAGCACAACATCACTTTGTTCATGCTGCTGCTTGGCGCCTTTAACGTGCTGCTGCACCGCTACACCGGGCAGACCGACCTGCGCGTCGGCGTGCCGATCGCCAACCGCAACCGCGCCGAAATCGAAGGGCTGATCGGTTTCTTCGTCAACACCCAGGTGCTGCGCACGCAACTGGACGGGCAAACCCGGGTCGACGAACTGCTGCGGCGCATCAAGGAAACCGCGCTGGGCGCCCAGGCTCACCAGGACCTGCCATTCGAGCGCCTGGTCGAAGCGCTGAAACTGGAACGCAGCCTCAGCCACACGCCGCTGTTCCAGGTGATGTACAACCATCAGCCGCAGGTCGCGGATATCTCCACGGTGACCACGGCGTCCGGCCTGGCACTGGGCATGATCGAGTGGCAAGGGCGTACCACGCAGTTCGACCTGACCCTCGACACCTACGAGAAAGGCGGCAAGCTGCACGCCGCGCTGACCTACGCCAACGACCTGTTCGACGCCGCGACCATTGCGCGCATGGCGCAACACTGGACGCGTTTGCTGCAAGGCATGGTCAGCGATTCGCAACAGTGCATCAGTGATTTGCCTCTGCTGGAGCAGGCCGAATACCAGCGCATCGTCCACGACTGGAACCGCGCTGATGAAAGCTTTGCGCAGGATCTGTGCATTCATCAGCTGATCAGCCAGCAAGTGGCTGCAAGTCCTGATGAATTGGCCGTGACCTTTGCGGACAAGCAACTGACCTACAACCAACTCGACCAGCAAGCCAATCGCCTGGCCCACAAGCTGATCGAACTCGGCATCGGCCCGGAAGTGCGGGTCGGCGTGGCCATGCAGCGTTCCGAGCAACTGCTGGTCGCCTTGCTCGCGGTGCTCAAGGCTGGTGGCGCCTACGTGCCGCTGGATCCGGATTATCCGGCCGAGCGGGTCGCCTACATGCTCGAAGACAGCCGCGCGCGGGTGCTGGTCACGCAGCGGGCCGTCGCCGAATCGTTGAGTGTGAGCGCAGACACTCAAGTCCTGCTGATGGACGAGATCCAGTCGCTAGCCGCCTACCCGCAAAGCGCCCCGGTCACCCGCGTCACCCCGGACAACCTGGCCTACGTGATCTACACCTCCGGCTCCACCGGAAAACCCAAGGGCGTGGCGATTGCCCATCGCAACGTCCTGGCGCTGATCGACTGGTCCGGATCGGTGTACTGCCGCGACGACATCCAGGGCGTGCTGGCCTCGACGTCGGTGTGTTTCGACCTGTCGGTCTGGGAGCTGTTCGTCACCCTGGCCAACGGTGGGTCGCTGATCATCGCCCGCAACGCCCTGGAATTGCCGCACCTGCCGGCCCGGGATCACGTGCGCCTGATCAACACCGTGCCGTCGGCGATCAACGCGCTGCAACGCGACGGGCAGATCCCGCCGAGCGTGCGCATCATCAACCTGGCCGGTGAGCCGTTGAAGCAGAGCCTGGTGGAGGCGCTGTATCAACAGCCGACCGTCGAGCATGTCTACGATCTGTACGGCCCGTCGGAAGACACCACCTATTCCACCTGGACCCGTCGCGAAGCCGGTGGCTGCGCCAGCATCGGCCGCCCGCTCAAGCACACCGCCAGTTATCTGCTCGACGCCGACCTGCAACCGGTGCCCCAGGGCGTGTCCGCCGAGCTGTACCTGAGTGGCGCGGGCATCACCCGTGGTTACCTCGCACGGCCGGGCCTGACCGCAGAAAAGTATGTCCCCAACCCGTTTTCCAGCACCGGCGAACGCCTGTACCGCACCGGCGACCTGACCCGCTATCAGGCCGAGGGCACCCTGCAATACGTCGGCCGTGTCGACCATCAGGTCAAGGTCCGTGGCTTTCGTATCGAGCTGGGGGAAATCGAAGCGCGGCTGTTGCAGCAGGAGGCGGTGCGCGAACTCGCGGTGCTGGCCCAGGACGGCGCCAGCGGTCAGCACCTGGTGGCCTACATCGTGCCCAACGATTCGGCAGTGCTCGGCGACAGCGATGGGCAAGCGACCCTGCGTGAATCCCTGAAAGCCGCACTGCGCCAGCACCTGCCGGACTACATGGTCCCGGCGTTCCTGCTGTTCCTCGGGCAACTGCCGTTGACCCCCAACGGCAAGCTCGACCGCAAGGCGTTGCCAGCGGTGGACGGCAGCCAGCAGCAACGCGAACACGTCGCGCCACGCAGTGCCCTGGAAAAGCTCCTCGCCGCGATCTGGCAGGACGTGTTGGCCATCGACAACGTCGGCCTGGAAGACAATTTCTTCGAACTGGGCGGCGACTCCATCGTCTCGATGCAAGTGGTCAGCCGCGCGCGCCAGGCCGGCATCCTGCTCAGCCCCAAGGATCTGTTCCAGCACCAGACCATCCGCAGCCTCGCCCAAGCGGCACGCACTGGTGAGCAATCGCAGGTCGATCAAGGCCCGGCGGGTGGCGCCGTGGCGCTGGCGCCGGTGCAACAATGGTTCTTCGAACAAGACATCCCCGAGCGCCAGCATTGGAACCAGTCGCTGTTGCTGATTGCGCGCGAGCCGTTGAACGTCGAGGTGCTGGATCGCGCCCTGGAACAATTGCTCACCCAACACGACAGCCTGCGCCTGCGGTATGCACAGGTGGAAAACGGGTGGCAGCAAACCTACTCAGCCCCGACCGCGGAGTCAGTGCTGTGGCAACGTCAGGCGCAATCGGTCGAGCAGCTCAACGCCCTGTGCGACGAAGCCCAGCGCAGTCTCGACCTGCAAAATGGCCCCTTGCTGCGCGCGCTGTGGGTGGCGATGGCTGATGGCTCTGAACGTTTGCTGCTGGTGATCCACCACCTGGCGGTGGACGGCGTGTCCTGGCGCGTGCTGCTCGAAGACCTGCAGCACTTCTACAATGGCGGCGCCGCACCGGCGAAAACCAGCAGCTATCAGCGCTGGGTCGCGCGCTTGCAGGATCATCTGCCAGCCTTCGAACACAGCCGCGGCCACTGGCACGCCCAACTGCGACACGCGCCAAAAGACCTGCCGTGCGAGCGCCCGGATGGCGCCCTGGAAAACCGCTTCGAGCACAAACTCGAACTCAAGTTCGACACCGAGCAAACCCGCAAGCTGCTGCAACAGGCCCCGGCGGCTTACCGCACCCAGGTCAACGACCTGCTGCTGACCACGCTGGCCCGCACCGTTTGCCGCTGGAGCGGGCAGGGCAGCACGCTGATCCAGCTCGAAGGCCATGGCCGCGAAGACCTGTTCGACGACGTCGACCTGACCCGCAGCGTCGGCTGGTTCACCAGCCTGTTCCCGGTCAACCTGACACCCGCCGTTGAGCTCGGCGCATCGATCAAATCCATCAAGGAGCAATTGCGCAACGTCCCGGACAAAGGCCTGGGCTACGGCGCTCTGCGCTACCTCGGTACGCCTGAAGTACGCGCCGAACTGGCGGCACTGCCGCAACCGCGTATCACCTTCAATTACCTGGGGCAGTTCGACCGGCAGTTCGATGAAGGCGCGTTGTTCACCCCGTCCACCGAAGGCAACGGCATCGCCCAGGACCCGACGGCACCCCTGGGCAACTGGCTGGTGGTCGAAGGCCGGGTCTATGGCGGTGAGCTGTCCCTGAGCTGGGGCTTCAGCCGCGAGATGTTCGACACCGCGACCATCCAGCGTCTGGCCGACGATTACGCGCTGCAGCTCAACGCCTTGATCGAGCACTGCTGCACGCTGCCGGCGCCGCAGGCCACACCTTCGGACTTCCCGTTGGCGCGGATCGATCAGGCGCAGCTCGATGCATTGCCGATGAATGTCGCGGCCCTCGAAGACCTCTACCCGCTGTCGCCGATGCAGCAGGGCATGCTCTTTCACACCCTGTACGAGCCGCAGGTCGGCGCCTACATCAGCCAGCTGCGCCTGGACATCGGCGGCCTGGACAGCGAGCGCTTCGCTCGCTCCTGGCAGGCGGCGCTCGAGCGTCACGACATCCTGCGCAGCAGCTTCCACTGGCAAGGTCTGGACGTTGCACATCAGGCGATAACCCGTCAGGTGACGTTGCCGCTGCAAGTGCTGGAAGCAACCGATACCGACGCCCTGGCCGATGCCGAACGTGCGCAAGGTTTTGAGCTGGGCACGGCACCGCTGTTTCGCTTGAAACTGGTGCGTATCGGCACGGACGCCTGGCACCTGATCTACACCAGCCACCACATCCTGATGGACGGCTGGAGCAACGCGCAGTTGCTCGCCGAAGTCATCCAGCGCTACGCCGCCGGGCAATCGCTACCGGCGCCAACGGGGCAGTACCGCGATTACCTGGGCTGGTTGCAGCAGCAATCGACCGTCGCTGGCGAGCAGTTCTGGAAGGCTGCCCTGGCACCACTTGAAGCACCGACGCTGCTGGCCGAAGCCTTGCGCCCACCGGTCGGCGGCGAGGGCAGCGGGGAGCATCGCGTAGCCCTCGACAGCTGTGCGACCCAGCGCCTGGCCGAGTTCGCCCGGCAGCAGAAAGTCACCCTCAACACCGTGCTGCAAGCAGCGTGGAGCCTGTTGCTGCAGCGCTACACCGGCCAGGATTGCGTGGTGTTCGGCGCCACAGTGGCCGGGCGTTCGGCACCGTTGCCGGGCATCGAAGAGCAACTCGGGCTGTTCATCAACACGCTGCCGCTGGTGTGCGCGATGACACCGGAGCAGAGCGTCAGCCAGTGGCTCGGCGAGTTGCAAGGCCTGAACCTGGCCATGCGCGAGTTCGAGCATGTGCCGCTGTACGACATTCAGGGCTGGGCGGGGCAGCAGGGCTCGGCGCTGTTCGACAGTTTGCTGGTGTTCGAAAACTTCCCGGTCGCCCAAGCGCTGAAGCAGGGCGCACCGGCAGGGTTGTCGCTCGGCAATTTGCATAACCACGAACGCACCCATTATCCGCTGACCCTGGGCATCGAAATGGGCGAAGCCCTGAGCCTGGATTTCAGCTACGACGCGGCGCGTTTCAGCGCCACTCAAGTCGCCCAACTGTCGGCCAATTTGCAGCACCTGCTGACGCAATTGGTGGCCTCGCCGGACGCGGCGCTGGGTGCGCTGGAACTGCTCGGTGCCGACGGCAAGAGTGCGGTACTCGCCATCAGTCAATCGACGGCGGTCGAGTTATCCACAACGCTGCTGGTCCACGAACAGATCGCCCTCCAGGCCGCCGCTGCCCCTGATTCACTGGCGTTGCAGGCCGACGGCCAGACCCTCAGCTACGGCCAGCTCAATGCCCAGGCCAACCGCCTGGCTCATCGCCTGATTGACAACGGTGCCGGTCCCGGCAAGCGTGTCGGCCTGGCGTTGCGTCGCGGTCCGCAGTTGATCGTCAGCTTGCTGGCGGTGCTGAAAAGCGGCGCGGCCTATGTGCCGCTGGACCCCAAACTCCCGAGCGAGCGCCTGGCGTACATGGTTGAGGACAGCCGTCTCGACCTGCTGCTGTGCGAGACCGGTCTGCTGGAAGACCTGGCGTTGCCGGTGGGACTGGCACGCCTGTGCTTCGATGACAGCGCCAGTTATCCACATGGCAATCCGCAGAACTGCGCGATCGCCGCAGACCTGGCCTACATCATCTACACCTCCGGCTCCACCGGCCAACCCAAAGGCGTGGCCATCGCCCACGACGCATTACGCGAGTTCTGCCAAACCGCTGCCTATTACTCGAGGTTGACGAAAGCGGACCGCGTACTGCAATTCGCCACCTTCAGTTTCGACGGTTTCGTCGAGCAGTGCTTCCCGGCGCTGTGCGTCGGCGCGGCGTTGATCATGCGCGGCGATGAGCTGTGGGACGCTGGCCGACTGGCCAGCGAAATCGTCGATCAGGGCGTAACCCTGGCCGACCTGCCCGCCGCCTACTGGTTCCTGCTGGCCGGTGAATGTGCCAGCGGTGCGGTGCGCACCCTCGGCGCCTTGCGCCAGGTGCACGTCGGCGGCGAAGCGATGTCGGTGGAAGGCCTGCGCCTGTGGCACCAGGCCGGTCTTGGCCACGTGCGCCTGCTCAATACCTACGGGCCGACCGAAGCGACGGTGGTGTCCAGCGTGCATGAGTGCCGTCTGGACGATGCCAGTGATGCATTCGGCATCCCGATCGGTCGCGCCATCGCCGGTCGAGCGCTCTATGTGCTGGACGCGGCCGGACAGTTGCTGCCGGCCGATGGCGTCGGCGAGTTATGCATCGGCGCGCCGGCCTGCCTGGCGCAAAGTTATTTCGACCGTCCGGCGTTGACTGCCGAACGTTTCCTGCCGGACCCGTTTGCCCGTAAGCCGGGCGCGCGCCTGTACCGCAGCGGCGACCTGGCGCGCTACAACGCCAGGGGCGATCTGGAATACGTCGGGCGTATCGACCATCAGGTGAAAATTCGCGGTTTGCGCATCGAGATGGGCGAGATCGAGGCGTGTCTGCAAGCCCGGGAAGAAGTGCGTGAAGCCGCCGTCATTGCCCAGGACGGCACGCAATTGGTGGCCTACGTCGTGGCCAGTGCTCCGGTGGTTTCCCAGGTCGAGTACCTGCAGGGGCTCAAGACTGTCCTGCAACAGTCGCTGCCGGAATACATGGTGCCCAGCCACATGGTCCTGCTGGACAAGTTGCCGCTCAACAACAACGGCAAGCTCGACCGCAAGGCCTTGCCACGTGCTGAGTTCGGCGCTGCACAACGGGCCTTCGTTGCCCCGGCCGCAGGCCTGCAAATGCAACTGGCGCAGATCTGGCGGGACGTGTTGCAGGTCGAACAGGTGGGCCGCGACGACAACTTCTTCGAGCTGGGCGGCCATTCGTTGCTGGTGCTGCAAGTGATCTCGCGGGTGCGCCAGCAACTGAACCTCGAACTGTCGGTGAGCAGCCTGTTTTCCGCCACGAACCTGGCGTCGTTCGCCGAGCGCGCGGCACTTGCCGACACCAGCGCCCAGCCACAACTGCAACGTGCTGCGAATGACCAACCACGGATGCTGTCCTACGCCCAACAGCGCCAGTGGATTCTCTGGCAACTGGAGCCACAGGGCAGCGCCTACAACATTCCGGCGGCCCTGCGCCTCAGGGGCGTGCTGAACCGCCAGGCCCTGCGCCAGGCCTTCCTGCAATTGCAGGCCCGTCACCAGACCCTGCGCACCACCTTCGAACAGGACGGCCAGCAGGCGCGAGCGTTGCTGCACACGGAACTGGCGTTGCAACTGAGTGAACGGCAACTGGACGAGTCGTCGGTCGACGCCGCCGTGGCCGAAGAAATCGCCCGCCCGTTCGACCTGCGCAACGGTCCGCTGTGGCGGGCGTTGCTGTTGCAGGTCGGCGCCGAGGAGCATGTGCTGGTGCTCACCGTGCACCACATCGCTGCCGACGGCTGGTCGATGCAGGTCATGGTCGACGAGTTCAGCGCCTTGTATCAGGCGGCTGTGCAAGGGCGTGCGGCCAGCCTGGCGAGTCTGCCGGTGCACTACAGCGACTATGCCCGCTGGCAGCGCGACTGGCTGGAGGCCGGCGAGGGCGCGCGGCAACTGGCGTGGTGGCGCGAGCAGCTGGATGGCAGCCAGGCGCCACTGGAATTGCCGAGCGAACTGACGCGCCCGGCCCGGCGCAGTGAGCGCGGCGCCAGCCTGACGCTGAACGTTGATCGCCCACTGCTGGCCGGTTTGCGCGAGCGAGCGCAGCAACAGCACGTGACGCTGTTCATGCTGTTGCTGGCCAGTTTCCAGACCTTGCTGCACCGCCAGAGCGGGCAGTCGGGCATCAGCGTCGGCGTGCCGAGTGCCGGCCGTTCGCGCCTGGAAACCGAAGGCCTGATCGGCTTCTTCATCAATACCCAGGTGCTGCGTGCCGAGATCGACGGGCAGCAACCGTTCAGCACCTTGCTGCAACAGGTCAAGCAGCTCGCACTGGATGCCCAGGCGCATCAGGACGTGCCGTTCGAGCAACTGGTGGAGGCCCTGCAGCCGGATCGCAGCCTCAATCACAGCCCCTTGTTCCAGGTGCTCTACAACCACCAGCAACAAATGGGCGCGAGTGTCGAGCGCGAGGTCGCCGGCCTGCTGGTCGAGCGCCTGCACTGGCAGCAACACAGCGCGCAATTCGACCTGGTGCTCGATACCCAGGAGCAGGGCGACACACTCACCGCCAGCCTGAGCTACGCCACCGACCTGTACGACGCGGCCTCGATGCAGCGCTTCGCCGAGCAGTGGCTGAACCTGTTGCGCGCGGTGGTTGCCGATCCGCAGCAGCGCGTCGCTGAACTGCCGTTGCTGCAAGCGCCGCATTACGACGGCTTGATCCAGCACTGGAACCCGGCGTTCGAAGCGCAAGCGCCATCGCCAACCTTGCATCAGCTGTTCGAAGCCCAGGCTGCGCAACGCCCGGACGCTATCGCATTGTCCTGCGAAGGCGAACAACTCACTTATGCCGCACTCAACGCCCAGGCCAACCGCCTGGCGCGCCAGCTGCGTGAGCAGGGCGTTGGTCCGGAAGTGCGGGTGGGTATCGCCACCGAGCGGGCGATGCCGCTGGTGGTCGGCTTGCTGGCGATTCTCAAGGCCGGTGGCGCCTACGTGCCGCTCGATCCGCAATACCCGGCCGAGCGCCTGAGCTACATGATCGAAGACAGCGGCATCACGTTGTTGTTGACCCAGGCTCACCTGATCGATGGCTTGCCCGCCCGGGAAGGCGTGCAGGTCCTCGACCTGGCGGCGCTGCAACTGGACACCTGCAGCGCCGACAACCTGGCGCCGTTGGCGATGCCGGACAATCTCGCCTACGTGATCTACACCTCCGGCTCCACCGGCCGGCCAAAGGGCGCCTTGCTCAGCCATGGCAACGTCGGGCGCCTGCTTACGGCCACCGCGGCCGAATTCAGTTTCGGCGCCGACGATGTCTGGACCCTGTTCCACTCCTATGCCTTCGATTTCTCGGTGTGGGAGCTGTTCGGTTCACTGTGCACCGGTGGGCGCCTGGTGATCGTGCCGTATTACATCAGCCGCGAGCCCCAGGCGTTCCACCGCCTGCTCTGCGATGAAGGGGTGACGGTGTTGAACCAAACCCCATCGGCCTTCCGCCAGTTGTTGCCGATCGCCTGCGCCAGCCCACGCCAAATGGCGTTGCGCCAGGTGATTTTCGGCGGCGAAGCCCTGGAAGTGGCCAGCCTGCGTCCCTGGTTCGAACGCTTCGGCGACCGGCAGCCGACCCTGGTGAACATGTACGGCATCACCGAAACCACGGTGCACGTGACCTACCGCGCGATCCGCCTGGCCGACCTCGACGGCAAGGCCCAGAGCCCGATCGGCCTGCCGATCCGCGACCTGCGCTGGTACCTGCTCGACGGCCAATTGCAACCGGTGCCGGTGGGCGTGGCGGGGGAGTTGTACATCGCCGGCGCCGGCCTGGCGCGCGGTTACCACGGGCGTTTCGGCCTCACCGCCGAGCGTTTTGTGCCGAGCCCGTTCGATGCGGCCCAGCGCCTGTATCGCAGCGGCGACCTGGCGCGCCAGCGCGCCGACGGCAGCATCGACTACCTGGGGCGCATCGACCAGCAAGTAAAGATCCGTGGCTTCCGCATCGAACTGGGCGAGATCGAAGCCGCGCTGCTGGCACAACCGGGCGTGCGCCAGGCAGTGTTGAGCGTGCAGGCCACTGACGCAGGACCACAGCTGTGCGCCTATGTCGTCGCCGACCAAACCCCGCACGACCCCATCGCCTGGCGCGACCACCTGCGCGCCGCGCTCAAGGTCGACCTGCCGGACTACATGGTGCCCAGCCACTGGCTGTTGCTTGATGCCTTGCCGCTGACCAGCAACGGCAAGCTCGATCGCAAGGCCTTGCCGCTGCCGGCTGCCGAGCACTGGCAGCGAACTTTCGAGGCCCCCGAGGGCAAGCTCGAACAGCAACTGGCGGCGATCTGGGCCGAGGTGCTGGGCGTGGCGCAGATCGGCCGGCGCGACAACTTCTTTGATTTGGGCGGGCATTCGCTGCTCGCCGCCCAGGCCAGTGCCCGTGTGGAACTGGAGCTGGGCATCGAGCTGCCGCTGCGCGCGCTGTTCGAAAGCAACGACCTTCAGGCTTATGCCGCCAACGCAGGGCAACAAGCCCCGACTGACAACGATGCCCGTCTGGATGCGCTTGAGTCGCTGCTGGACGAGATGGAGATCAACTGATGGAACACAGCACCGCCTCGCGTATCGCCACCCGCTTCGCTGGCCTGCCGGCCGACAAGCGCCGCGAGTTTCTGACAAAGATGCAGGAGCAGGGCGTGAGCTTCGGCCAACTGCCGATCCCGTCCACCGCCGGGCTGCAAGCGAGCTTCGAACTGTCCTATGCGCAGCAGCGCCAGTGGTTCCTCTGGCAGCTCGACCCGCAGGGCAGCGCCTACAACATTCCCGCGGCCTTGCGTTTACAGGGGCCGCTGAATGTCGCGGCGTTGCAGCAGAGTTTCGATGTCTTGCTGGAGCGGCATCAGAGCCTGCGCAGCCGATTTGTCGAGGATGACGGCCAGGTGCTGCAGACCTTGGCCACGTTCACCACGCTCCCCATCGAGCAGCACGACCTGCGCGGCGAGCCCGAGGCCCAGCGCTTCGCATCAGCAATGAAAAAGGTCGAGCAGGAAATCGCCCGCCCGTTCGATCTGCAACAGGGCCCGCTTCTGCGCGTCAACCTGTTGCAGCTGGATGCCGAGGACCATGTGCTGGTGCTGACCCTGCACCACATCGTCACCGATGGTTGGTCGATGGGCGTATTGGTGGAGGAGTTTTCCCAGCTGTATGCCGCCCATTGCCAGGGCCGCAGCGCGCAGCTGCAAGCGCTGCCGATCGAGTATTCGGACTACGCTGCATGGCAGCGACGCTGGATGGAAGCCGGCGAGCTTGAGCGTCAACTCGATTGGTGGCGTGGCAAGCTCGGCAGCGAGCAGCCGCTGCTGGAATTGCCGACCGATCGCCCGCGTCCTGCACAACCGAGCCAGCGCGGTGCGCGTCTGGATTTCGCCCTGGATGCGGATTTGGCCAGCGGTTTGGTGAATCTGGCCAAACAGCGCAGCGTCACCCCGTTCATGCTGTTGCTCGCCAGTTTCCAGGCCTTGCTCTATCGCTACAGCGGCCAGGCCGACCTGCGCATCGGCGTGCCGATCGGCAACCGCAATCGCGCCGAGACCCGTGGCCTGATCGGCTTCTTCGTCAACACCCAGGTGATGCGTGCCGAACTCGACGGGCGACTGCCGTTCACCGAGTTGCTCGACCAGACCCGCGCCTTTGCCCTGGATGCCCAGGATTACCAGGACTTGCCGTTCGAACGCCTGGTGCAGGCCCTGCAAGGCGAACGCAGCCTGAGCCACAGCCCGTTGTTCCAGGTGATGTTCAACCACCAACAGGCCAAGCCCGCCGCCGTCAGCGGCTTACTCGCCGGCCTGCGGGTCGAGGCGTTGAACGCCACGGCGCACACCACGCAATTCGACCTGCAACTGGACACCCAGGAACAGGGCGACCAACTGTTCGCCAGCCTGACCTACGCCACCGACCTGTTCGACGCCGAGCGCATCGAGCACCTGGCCCGGCACTGGCGCAACCTGCTGGCCGGGGTACTGGCCAACCCGCACACGCCGCTGGCCGAATTGCCGTTGCTGGAGGCCGACGAGCGCCTGCGCATCCTCGACGACCTCAACGACACCGCTCAGGTCTATCCGGGCGAAGTCTGTGTGCAGCGGCATTTCGAAGCACGGGTGCTGGACAATCCCCAGGCGACGGCGCTGGTGTTTCAGGGCCAGTCCTTGAGCTACGCCGAGCTGAACCTGCGCGCCAACCGCCTGGCCCACCACTTGCGCGCCCAGGGTGTCGGCCCGGAAGTGATCGTCGGCATCGCCTGCGACCGTTCGCTGGAAATGGTCGTCGGCCTGCTGGCGATTCTCAAGGCCGGCGCTGCCTACGTGCCGCTGGACCCGGAATACCCCCCCGATCGCCTGAGCTACATGATCGAAGACAGCGGCATCACACTGCTGCTGACCCAGGAGCATCTGCTGGTGCAATTGCCGACCCCGGACCACGTGCGCACCCTGTGCCTGCACGGCGATGCCGATTGGTTGAGCGAGTTGCCGGGCAGCGATTTGCCCAACCTGGCCGTGGCGGAAAACCTCGCCTACATGATCTACACCTCCGGTTCCACCGGCAAACCCAAGGGCGCCGGTAACCGCCATGTGGCGCTGCACAACCGTATCGAATGGATGCAGGAAGCCTATAACTTGCAGCCCACGGACCGTGTGCTGCAGAAAACCCCGTTCAGTTTCGACGTGTCGGTGTGGGAGTTTTTCTGGCCGTTGATGAAAGGCGCCACCCTGGTGATCGCCGCGCCCGGTGAGCATCGCGATCCGCAACGCCTGGCCGCGCTGATCGTCGAGCAGGCGATCACCACGCTGCACTTCGTGCCGTCGATGCTCGCGGCGTTCATCGCTGCCGACGAAGCCCTGGCCTGCACGACCCTGACCCGCATCATCTGCAGCGGCGAAGCGCTGCCGATGGAGCTGCAACGCCAGACCCTGCGGTGCCTGCCGCAAGCCTACCTGTACAACCTGTATGGCCCGACCGAAGCGGCCATCGACGTGACCCACTGGACCTGTGTGGAAGAGGGCCGCGACAGCGTGCCGATCGGCCGACCGATCGCCAACCTGCGTACCTTTATCCTCGACAGCGAACTGCAACCCCTGCCGCTGGGCGCGGTGGGTGAGTTGTACCTCGGTGGCGTCGGCCTGGCCCGCGGTTATCACCGTCGTGGCGCACTGACCGCCGAACGTTTTGTGGTCGACCCGTTCGGCAGCGGCGAGCGCTTGTACCGCACCGGTGACCTGGCGCGCTACCGCGCCGATGGTGCCATCGACTACTGCGGGCGGATCGACCACCAGGTGAAGATTCGCGGCCTGCGCATCGAACTGGGAGAGATCGAAGCGCGCCTGCAAGAACATGTCGACGTGCAGGAAGCCGTGGTGCTGGCCCTCGACGGCCCGAGTGGCAAACAACTGGTGGCCTACATCGTGCCCCAGGATCGCGGGTTGCTTGACGCTGATGCGGCCCGGCAAGGTAACTGGCGCGAAACCCTGAAAAGCCATCTGCTCGGCAGCCTGCCGGACTACATGGTGCCGGCGCAGACCGTGCTGATCGAGCAGATGCCCCTGAGCCCCAACGGCAAACTCGAGCGCAAGCGCCTGCCGGCACCGACCACGCAGGTCAGCCAGCGCGCGTTCGAAGCGCCGTGCAGCGAACACGAGCGCGTGCTCGCGCAGATCTGGCAGGACGTGCTGGGGGTGGAGCAGGTCGGACGTCAGGACAATTTCTTCGAACTGGGCGGTGACTCGATCATTTCCATCCAGGTGGTCAGCCGCGCCCGCCGTGCCGGCCTGAGCCTGCAGCCGCGCGACCTGTTCCAGCAGCAGACATTGCAAGCGCTGGCGGCGGTGGTGAAAGAACAGACCGCCCCCGTGGCGCATCAAGGACCGGTGGACGGCGGGCAAATCCTCACGCCGATCCAGCGCTGGTTCTTCGAAGAACCGATCCCCCAGCGCGCCCACTGGAACCAGGCGATATTGCTATCGCCGCGGGAAACCCTCGAACTGTCGCGCCTGCAAGGTGCCCTGCAACGTGTGCTCAAGCAGCACGATGCCCTGCGTTTGCGTTTCAGCCAGGTTGACGGCCAATGGTCGGCGCGCTATGTCGGCGCCGACAGTGCCGATGTCATCGACATGCTCTGGACCGCCCGCGTCGCTAGCGATGCGTCGCTCGAGTCGGTGTGCGATGAAGCCCAGCGCAGCCTCAGCCTGCCAGACGGGCCGCTGTTGCGCGTGGCGCTGATCGCCCAGGCCGATGGTTCCCAGCGCTTATTGTTGGTGATCCACCATTTGGCGGTGGACGGTGTTTCCTGGCGCGTGCTGCTGGAAGATTTGCAGGCTGCGTATCAAGGCGAAGAGCTGCCGCCGAAGACCAGCGCCTTCCAGGCCTGGGCGGAGAAACTCGATAGCTACGCACGCTCCAAAACCGCCACCGACGAACTCACCTGGTGGCAAGCGCAACTGGCCGGGGCCAGCGATTCGTTGCCAGCGGCCAACACGCAAGCAAGCCAGGCCGGGCATCTGCGCCAGGGCGTGAGTATCGGCCTGGACCGCGTGCAAACCGCCCAACTGCTGCAACGGGCCCCGGCGATCTACCGCACCCAGGTCAACGACCTGCTGCTCACCGCACTGGCCCGCACCCTCAGTCGCTGGACCGGCCACGAGTCAGCGCTGATCCAGCTCGAAGGCCATGGCCGCGAAGAGCTGTTCGACGACATCGACCTGACACGCACCGTCGGCTGGTTCTCCAGCCTGTTCCCGGTGCGCCTGACGCCGACGGCCGACCTCGGTGGTTCGATCAAGGCGATCAAGCAGCAACTGCGCGAGATTCCCGGCAAAGGCCTGGGCTACGGTCTGTTGCGCTACATGAGCGATGCGGTGACGCAATCGACTCTGGCCGCATTGCCCCAGGCGCGAGTGACTTTCAATTACCTCGGCCAGTTCGACCAGAGCTTTGCCGAGGACGCGCTGTTCACCCCGGCTGGCGAATCCAGCGGTGCTGCGCAATCGGCCGATGCGCCGTTGCCCAACTGGCTGTCGGTGGACGGTCAGGTGTATGGCGGCGAACTCAAACTCGACTGGACCTTCAGCCGCGAATGCTTCGACCTGCGCGACATCGAAGCCCTGGCGAACGATTTCCGTGCTGAACTGCTGGCCCTGATCGAGCATTGCCTGAGCCCTGGCGCGGGCGGCGTGACCCCGGCGGATTTCCCGTTGGCCCGACTGACCCAGGCGCAACTCGATGGCCTGCCAGTGCCGCCGGCGCAGATCGAAGACGTGTATCCGTTGTCGCCGATGCAGGCGGGTTTGTTATTCCACAGCCTGTACGAGTCGGATTGCGGCGCCTACGTGAACCAGCTCAGCGTCGAGGCTCGCGGTCTCGATGGCGAACGCCTGGGGTGTGCCTGGCAAGCGGTGCTCGACAGCCACGCGATCCTGCGCAGCAGCTTCCATTTCCCCGAAGGTTTCGAGGCGCCGGTGCAACTGGTGCATCGTCATCTGCAATTGCCACTGACCTGCCTCGACTGGCGCGGCCGCGATGATCAGGCCGAGGCGCTGGTGCAACTGATCGACAGCGAGCGCCTGCAACTGGATTCGACCCGGGCGCCGCTGATGCGCCTGACCCTGGTGCGCCTGGACGACGAGCGTCAGCAACTGATCTACACCCACCATCACCTGTTGCTCGATGGCTGGAGCAACTCGCTGCTGTTGAGCGAAGTGCTGCAGCGTTATGCGGGGCAAGCGGTCCAGGCGCCGACCGGGCGATTCGCCGACTACATCGGCTGGTTGCAACGCCAGGATGCGCAAACGGACGAACTGTTCTGGCGCGGGCAGTTGGCGAGCCTCGACAATCCGACGCTGTTGGCCCAGAGCCTCGCTAATGTCGACAGCAAGGCGGACGCAGGCTTTGCCGACCACCGCCAGACCTTCGACGTCGCCATCAGCCAGCGCTTCAGCGACTTTGCCCGTCAGCAGAAAGTGACCCTCAACACCCTGGTGCAAGGGGCCTGGGCGCTGTTGTTACAACGCTACAGCGGCCAACGCAGCGTGGCGTTCGGCGCCACCGTGGCCGGTCGCCCGGTGGATCTGCCGGGGGCGGAAAGCCAGCTCGGCCTGTTCATCAACACCTTGCCAGTGATCAGCAGCCCGGACGCCCTCGAAAGCGTCGAGCAATGGCTGACGCGCTTGCAGGCGCAAAACCTCGAGCTGCGCGAGCACGAATTCACCGCCCTGGGCGACATTCAGCGTTGGGCCGGGCGTGCCGGCGAGCCGCTGTTCGACAGCCTGCTGGTGTTCGAAAACTTCCCGGTGGCTGAAGCCTTGCAGCAAGGCGCACCGGCCGGGTTGAGCTTCTCGATCCCGCAGAACCACGAGCGCACCAACTTCCCGCTGACCCTGGCGGCCACCGCCGAAAATCAGCTGAGCCTGAACTGGAGCTACCAGTGCAGTCATTTCAGCCATGCGGCGATTGTGCGCATGAGTGAGCACCTGGCGGCATTGCTGGCGGCCATGGTGGCGGCGCCGCAGGCGGCCTTGAGTGAGCTGGACATGCTCACCGCGCCAGAACGCACCCAGCAATTGCTGGCGTGGAACCCGCCGTTCACCGCGCAGGAAAACCCGCTGTGCGTGCATCAACTGATCGAGGCCCAGGCCGTTATCCGGCCAGACGCCACGGCGTTGATCTTCAACGACCTGGAATTGACTTTCGACCAGCTCAACCGCCGCGCCAACCGCCTGGCCCACCACTTGCGTGGGCGCGGTATCGGCCCGGAAGCGCGGGTCGGCCTGGCCATGCAACGTTCGCCAGAGATGATCATCGGCCTGCTGGCGATCCTCAAGGCCGGCGGCGCCTACGTGCCGCTGGACCCGGCCTACCCGGCGGAGCGCCTGCGTTACCTGATGGACGACAGCGGCATTTCCCTGCTGATCAGCCAGTCCTGGCTGCGGGAAAAACTGCCATTGCCCGAAAGCCTGGCGGTGCTGGACATCGACCGCGAGCCGCTGGAATTCATGGCGGACAGCAACCCGGTCAACCTGACCTGCGGCGAAAACCTCGCCTACCTGATCTACACCTCGGGCTCCACCGGCCGGCCGAAAGGCGTCAGCGTGGCCCACGGTCCGTTGGCCATGCATTGCCTGTCGATTGGCGAGCTGTACGGCATGAC
This sequence comes from Pseudomonas serbica, assembly GCF_028823535.1. Taxonomy (GTDB): domain Bacteria; phylum Pseudomonadota; class Gammaproteobacteria; order Pseudomonadales; family Pseudomonadaceae; genus Aquipseudomonas; species Aquipseudomonas serbica. The sequence goes on from NZ_JAQIYM010000002.1 coordinate 21,970, forward strand.
CCCGGACGACCGCGAACTGCAATTCGCCTCGATCAGCTTCGACGGCGCCCACGAGCGCTGGCTGACACCGCTGGTGTTCGGTTCGGCGGTGATGCCCCGCGACGACGAGTTGTGGAGCGTGGAGCGCACCTGTGCCGAAATCGAAAAGCACGGCATCACCATCGCCTGTTTCACCCCGAGTTACCTGGCGCAAATCGCCGATTACATGGGCGAAGCCGGGCGCAATCTGCCGATCCGTTCCTACACCCCGTGCGGTGAGGGGATGGCCAAGCATGCCTTCGACGAGGTCCAGCAAGTCCTGCAACCCAAGCGCCTGATCAACGGCTATGGCCCGACCGAAACGGTGATCACGCCGCTGATCTGGCTGGCTTATCCGGATACCGAATTCGACTCGGCGTTCATGCCGATCGGTCGCCCGGTGGGTAACCGCAGCGCCTACATCCTCGACGGCGGCCTGCAGCCGTTGCCGGTCGGCGTGGCGGGTGAGTTGTACCTGGGCGGCGAGGGCGTTGCCCGGGGTTATCACCAGCGTCCGGACCTCACCGCCGAGCGTTTCGTGCCGGACCCGTTCGTGCCGGGGGCGCGCCTGTACCGCAGTGGCGACCTGGCACGCTTCCGTGCCGACGGAGTGGTCGAATACCTCGGCCGTATCGACCAGCAAGTGAAGATTCGCGGCTTCCGCATCGAACTCGGCGAAATCGAAGCCTGCCTGATGGAACACGAAGGCGTACGTGAAGCCTTCGTCATCGACCGCGAAGGCCCGGTGAGCCGTCAACTGGTCGGCTACGTGGTGCCGCGCGATCCGCTGGCCGACGAGCAGGGCCTGCATGAGGCACTGACCGCGCACCTGCGCAGCCGTCTGCCGGCGCACATGTTGCCGGCGCACCTGGTGTGCCTGGCGGCCTTGCCGCTGACGCCGAACGGCAAGCTCGACCGTCAGGGCCTGCCGGCACCCGAGGCCACTCGGCAGCATCAGGATCAGGTGGCCGCCGCGTCGCTGGCCGAAGCCCTGCTGGTGGAGATCTGGCAGGAGCTGCTGGGCCTGGAATCGGTGGGCGTGACTGAAAACTTCTTCGAACTGGGTGGTGACTCGATCATCTCGCTGCAGGCGGTGAGCCGTGCCGGGCAACGTGGGCTGGTGTTCAGTCCCAAGCAGTTGTTCGAGCAGCAGACCATTCGTGCACTGGCCGCGGTGGCGAGCTCTCGTGAAGCCGCGTTGGTCGAAGCGCCAGCCGTCGAGGCATTTGCGCTGGTGCCACAGATCGAAGTGGCCGCCCGTGAGGGGCTGCAAGACTTGTATCCGCTGTCGCCGATGCAACAGGGCATGCTGTTCCATTGCCTCGAATCGCCGCAGCTCAACCCCTACGTCAATCAGTTGAGCGTGGCGGTGGACGGCTTGCAGGTGCCGCGATTCCGCGCAGCCTGGCAAGCCTTGATCGAGCGCCATGAAGTATTGCGCGCCGCATTCCGCTGGCGCGACGGCCTGGCCGATCCGCTGCAGGCGGTGTTCGCCAGCGTCGAGTTGCCGATCGAAGAACTCGACTGGCGTGAGCGTAGCGACACCGAACAGGCGCTGAGTGAACTGGCGGCCGCCGAACAGGCCAAGGGTTTCGACCTGAGCTGCCCGCCGCTGATGCGCTTTGTGCTGGTGCGCCTGGGCGAAGACCGCTACCAGATGATCTGGATCTACCATCACCTGCTGTTGGACGGCTGGAGTGCTTCGCGCTTGCTGGGCGAGATGCTGCGCCTGTACCACCACGACAGCCTGCCTGCGCTGACCGGGCGTTACGCCGACTACATCGCCTGGCTGCAACACCAGGACGAGGCACAGGCGGAAGGCTTCTGGCGTGAGCGCCTGGCGTCCCTCGAAGCGCCGACCATCCTGGCCACGGCATCGGGTGCCACAGGCTCCGGCCATGGCGTGATGTACAGCGACCTCGACGCCCAGGCGACGCGCAAGTTGCACAGCTTCGCCAAGCGTCAGCGCGTCACCCTCAACACTCTGGTTCAAGGCGCGTGGCTGTTGCTGCTGCAACGTCATACTGGCCAACGCAGCGTGGCCTTCGGCGCCACGGTGGCGGGGCGGCCGACGGGGCTGGCCGGTGCCCAGGACATGCTCGGCCTGTTCATCAACACCCTGCCGGTGATCCAGACCCTCGACCCGCAACAGCCACTGGGCGAGTGGCTGCGCGACCTGCAGGATTACAACCTGGCGGTGCGCGACTACGAACACACCCCTTTGTCCGACGTCCAGCGCTGGGCCGGGCAGGGTGGCCAGGGCCTGTTCGACAGCATCATCGTTTTTGAAAACCATCCAGTGGACCGTGCCTTGCGCGGCGGCGAGGAAGGCGAACTGCGCTTTGCCGAAGTCGGCAGCGGCGGCGTCACCAACTTCCCGATGGACCTGATGGTCAGCGCCAACGACGAAGGCCTGGAAGTCGAATACCTCTACCTGCGCGATCGCTTCAGTGAACAGGAGGTGCAGCGGATTCGCGCGCAGATGGAAGGTTTGCTGCGGGCATTACCGGAGGATGCTGACTGCCTGCTCGGCAATATCGGTCTTGCGGACGCGCGTCTAAGCCTGCCGCAAGCCTGCAGCGACGACGGCGATCTGCTGCATAGCTTCCATCAGCATGTGCGCAGCCAGCCGCAGAAAGTCGCCTTGTTCTGCGAGGATCGCGAACTCAGTTATGCCGATCTTGAAGCCCAGGCGAATGCGCTGGCGCAGCAATTGATCGGTCGTGGCGTGGGTCCGGAAAGCATGGTCGCGGTGGCCTTGCCTCGCTCGGAACGCACCATCGTCGCGTTCCTCGCCGTGCTCAAGGCTGGGGCGGCGTATCTGCCGCTGGACCTGTCCTACCCGGCCGAGCGCCTGGCCTACATGCTCAGCGATTCGGCCGCCAACCTGTTGCTGTGCGACAGCGACCTGGGTGATCGCTTGACCCTGGCTGACAGCCCGCCACGTCTGTTGCTCGATCAACTGAGCGTTGCCGGCAGCACCGAGTGCCCGGTTATCAATCCGTTACCGGGACATCTGGCGTACCTCATCTACACCTCCGGCTCCACCGGCCTTCCCAAGGGCGTGGCGGTGGAACGTGGACCGATTGCCCGGCATTGCCGCGGCATCATCGACCTCTACGAACTGGCGCCCCGCAGCCGCGAACTGCACTTCATGTCGTTCGCCTTCGACGGTGCCCAGGAACGCTGGCTGAGTGTGCTGTTGGCCGGTGGCAGCCTGGTGATCCGCGAAGACAACCTGTGGACCCCGGAACACACCCTGGAAATGCTGCATCGCCACGGCGTCACTGTCGCCTGCTTCCCGCCGGCGTACCTGCAACAGATGGCCGAAGTGGCCGAGCGCCTGGGCAATCCGCCGGCGGTTGAGGTGTATTGCTTTGGCGGCGATGCGGTGCCGGATGCCAGCTTCGAACAGGTCAAGCGCACCTTGCGCCCGCAGCGCCTGGTCAACGGTTACGGCCCGACCGAAACCGTGGTCACGCCGTTGCTGTGGCGTGCCGAAGCCAGCGAAACCTGCGAGGCGGCCTATGCGCCGATTGGTCGTGGCGTGGCGGGCCGTGGCCTGTACATCCTCGACGCTGACCTCAACCCGTTGCCGGTGGGTGTCAGCGGCGAGTTGTACCTGGGCGGTGAATGCCTGGCGCGGGGTTATCACCAGCGGCCGGGCCTGAGCGCCGAGCGCTTCATTGCCGATCCGTTCGAAGCCGGTGGGCGCATGTACCGCACCGGAGACCTGGTGCGCCAGCGCGAGTGCGGCTTGATCGACTACCTTGGGCGGCTCGACCAGCAAGTGAAGATCCGCGGTTTCCGTATCGAGTTGGGCGAAATCGAAGCCCGTCTGCGTGACTGCGCTGGAGTGCAGGATGCCGCCGTGGTGGTGCACGACACGCCGACCGGTAAACAGCTGGTCGGTTATGTGGTGGCCGCGGCCGCTACCGGGCTGGATCGACGCTTGAAGACCGATCTGCAAGCGCAGTTGCCGGACTACATGGTGCCGGCGCGGATCCTCGTGCTGGAGCGCTTCCCGCTGTCGGCCAACGGCAAGCTCGACCGTCGCGCACTGCCCGTACCGGAATGGGCGCTGGGCGGCTACCGCGCGCCGCGCAATGGGCTGGAACGCGCATTGGCGACGATCTGGCAAGAGGTGTTGGGCGTGCCGCAAGTGGGCATCGACGACAACTTCTTTGAACTCGGTGGCGACTCCTTGCAAGTGCTCAAAGTCATCTCGCGGGTGCGCAGCCAGCCGCAGCTGGGCTTCGAACTGAAACTGCGCGACCTGATGCAGAAACCCTGCATCGCCGAACTCAGCGGCTATCAAGTCGCAGAACCGGCACAAGCGCCGGACCCGCTGCTGGCGCTGAATGGCCGGGTCAGCAAAGTGCCGGCGCTGTTCTGCCTGCACGCCGGTTTCGGCACGGTGTTCGACTACGAGCCACTGGCCCGTCGCCTCGAAGGCCGGCGCACGGTGTACGGCCTGCAATGTCGCATGCTCCTCGACCCGCAGTGGCAGGACCTATCGCTAGCGGCCATGGCCCAGGCCTATGCTCAGCGAATCCGCACGCAACAGCCGCAAGGGCCGTACTACCTGCTTGGCTGGTCGTTGGGTGGCGCGTTGACGCAACTGGTTGCCCATGAACTGGAATCCCAAGGGCAGACGGTGGCGTTCGCCGGGCTGGTCGACAGTTATGTGGCGGGTACGGCGCAAGCGGGGGACTGGCGCGAAGATCTGGCGGACTTCCTGAAGTTTGTCCTCGGTCAACCGTCTGTAGAAGCACAGGCCTTGATTGCCTCGAAAACCACAGGCCTGAACGAACGCGAAGGCGCCGCCGTGGTGATCGAAGCAGCCATGCACGGCGCCAATGGCCATGCGGCGTTGGGCGCCAGTGAACTGACGCAGATCTTCGCCACCGGTTCGTCGCTCAAACAGCTTGCGCTGTTGCAGCGGCAACTGCCGAAGATTCATGTCGCGGCCCATCGCTGGTGGGTGGCCGGGCGCGAGGATGAACGCCGGGTGTTCGAAGCCCAGGTCGGCCATCACGGCACCGATCGTTTGTTGGCGGGCGGTCACTACGAGCTGTTGCGCAGCGACGAATTACTAGACGCCCTCGAACACCTATTGGAGCGCACCCCAACCACCGCCTGACAACACGATCCACTGTAGGAGCTGGCTTGCCAGCGAAGGTCGTTAACGATGACGCTTTTTGATTGGTAAAAAGCGGCGCTCTCGAGTCCTTCGCTGGCAAGCCAGCTCCTACAGGGGGCCGGGTTGATTACATCTACCTCATTGTGCAAAGGATTCGCCCCCATGGCCCTACTGCCAGAACTTGAAGCTTTCCTCGAACTCGCCGAGTTCGGCCGCCTGACCGGCAAAAGTCGCCCGATGCACGAACAGACCCCGCAACAGGCGCGCATCGACTTCGAAGCCTCCTCTGGCTTTCTCGATACGCCGATTGACCATATCGCCTGCGACAACTTCACCATCCCCGCCCGCGACGGCCACAGCCTCGCCGCACGCCTGTATCGCGACGGCCAAACCGTCGACGGCCTGCAACCGGTGATGCTGTACTTCCACGGCGGCGGCTACGTGGTCGGCAGCCTCGACTCCCACGACGCCCTGTGCCGGCGCCTGGCGGCCCAGGGTAGTTTCGCCGTGCTGACCGTGGATTATCGCCTGGCGCCAGAATGGCGCTTCCCGACTCCGGTACAGGACGCCTGCGACGCCGGCAACTGGCTGCTACGCGAAGGCGCAACCCGCCGCCTGGACGCCACACGGGTGGCCCTGGCCGGCGACAGCGTCGGTGCAACACTGGCCACAGTGCTGTCGATCATCTCTGTTCGCGACCCACAGGAACTCGCGCTGAAACCCAAGGCGCAATTGCTGGCATACCCCGTCACCGACACCACCACCCACCGCGCCTCACACCGGGATTTTGCCGAGGGCTACCTGCTGGAAACCCCGACCCTTGACTGGTTCTACACCCACTACGCCCGCACCCCCCAAGACCTCGCCGACTGGCGCTGCTCGCCGCTGCTGGCCGAGGATCTGTCGGGCTTGGCCCCGGCACTGGTGTACCTGGCCGGCTTTGACCCGTTGCGCGATGAAGGGGTGGCGTATGCCGAGCGTTTGCGGGCGGCGGGGAATGAGGTGACGTTGTTGGAGCAGCCGGGCATGACTCATGACTTTTTGCGGATGGCGGGGTTGCTGGGGGAAGTGGAGGGGATTCACGTGGAAGTGGCGGGGTGGGTGCGGTCGTGGTTGTGAGCTGCCGGTTTCCCACAGATTGCCCTGGTGATCATGCTGGGGGAACTGGCGGTGAATCGGGCGTTGGATCGGATTGCTCCGGTTGAATAGAAGATCAAAAGATCGCCCATGAAAAATGCCCGCATCTCTCGACGCGGGCATTTTTTGTTTCAGCTCAATCTTAGAAGTCGTACTTCGCCGTGACCTGCATGTTGCGCGGCTCGCCGTAGAAGGTGGTGCCGAAGTTGCCAAGGCCGGTCAGGTAGCGTTTGTCGAAGACGTTGTTGGCGTTGACGGTGAAGCTCAGGTGGTCGTCATACTTATACCGGGTCATCAGGTCGACGAGGGTGTAGCCACCTTGCTTGAGCGAGGTGCTGCCGTCGGTAGGGCTGAAGCTCTGGCCGTAGAATGCGCTCTGCCAGCTGACGCCGCCACCGACGGTGAACTGGTCCAGCGCGCCGGGCAGGCGGTAGGTGGTGAAGGTGCGGATGACGTGTTCCGGTTTGCTGGTGGCCAGCGGGAAACCGTAGATGCGCTGGTGATCCTTGTCGCGGGTGCGGGCATAGGTGTAGCCGGCCGATACGTTCCAGTCCTGGGCCAGTTCGCCGGCCATTTCCAGTTCCACGCCGTTGGTGGTGGCGCCGGAAGTGGCTTTGTAGACGTCCTGGCCGGTGGTGGTGTCGGTGGTGACGTACTGGGCGACGTTGTCCTGCTCGATGCGGAAGAAGGCCAGGGAAGTGTTCAGCTTGCCTTCGAAGTAGGCCGCTTTCAGGCCGGTTTCGTAGCTGTCGCCTTCAACCGGATCCAGGGTCTTGCCGCTGGCGTCCTTGTAGATTTGCGGCTGGTAGATACTGGTGTAGCTGGCGTAGGCCGAGTAGGTATCGTTGAGGTCATAGACCACACCGGCGTAAGGCGTGACGACGCCGTGTTCCTTGTAGCTGGCGTGGGTGTCGGCCAGGCCGGCACCGGGGTAGTAGGTGTAGTCCTCGTTGTACTTGTAGGTGCTGACGCGGCCGCCGAGGATGAACGACAGGTCGTCGGTCGGGCGCAGGCGGGTGGCCAGGTAAGCGCCGTTCTGGCTCTGGGTGCGTTCGTACTTGCCGTTTTTCGGGAAGTCCGGTTTCGCGATATGGCCCGTCCAGTCAAAGATATTGCCCGGTACCAGTCCATCGGAGTCGGTGGGGGTTCCATAGGTTGCGCCGGTCTGACGGGAGTGGGAGGTCATGAAACCTGCCACCAGTTCATGTTCGCGACCGCCCAGAGAAAAAGGGCCGGAGACGTTCACGTCAGCGGTGTTCTGCACGCGATGGCCTTCCCAATGCCCCTGGTAAAAGAACATGCCCTCGCCGGTGTCGCGGTCCGGGTAACCGCCGCTGGCCGAGGCCAGTTGGGTATCGTGATCGGTGGTCTTCTGGTCGAAGCTGGCCTTGAGTTTCCAGTCGTTGGCCAGGGCTTGCTCGAGGGTCGCGAAGTAGGTGGTGCTGTCGAAGTCACGACGGCTCCAGTCGGCGCCCGGGTTGAAACCTCGGGAAAATTCGGTACGACCGCCGTCGGCATAGTACGGCGCGTTGCCGGTCCAGGAACTGCCGCGGGGGGTGGCGCTGGAGTTGTCGACGCCCAGGGTCAGCAGGGTGTCTTCAGTCAGGTCGGCTTCGAGCACACCGTAGAACAGGTCTTTCTTCTGGCTGTAGTGGTCGATGTACGAATCCTTGTCCTGCAAGGCGCCCACCACGCGACCGCGCACGTTACCGGATTCGGTCAGCGAGCCGGAAACATCGCCTTCGGTGCGGTAGTTGTCCCAGTAGCCGGCAGTGGCGCTGACCGAGGCCTTGAATTCCTTGGTGGGTTTCTTGCGGATCAGGTTGACCGTGGCCGCCGGGTCGCCGGCGCCGGTCATCAGGCCCGTCGCGCCCTTGATGACTTCGATGTGATCGAGGCTGGCAGCGTCATCGCTGTTGTTGGGGTTTTCACCGTAGACGCCGTCGTAGGGAATGTTGACGCCATCGTACTGAAAGTTGGTGATGGCAAAGCCTCGGGCGGAAAACTCGGTACGGTCGCTGTCGTACTTCTGGGTGGTGATACCCGGGGTGTTGCGCAGCGCATCGGCGACGCTCGTCACGCCGCGGTCGTCCATCTGCTGGCGGGTGACCACTGTCACCGATTGCGGGGTTTCGCGAATGGTCAGCGGCAGCTTGGTGGCGGTGGTGGTCGCGCCCGTGGTGTAGGAGTCGGTGCCTTCAGTGGTCAGGCCCAGGGCCTGGCCGGAAATGGTGGTGGCGCCCAGTTGCAGGCTCGACGAGCCGCCAGACACCAGCGTCACGCTGTTGCCGTTGATCTGGAAGGAAATGCCGGTGCCCTTGAGCATCTCGGCCAGGGCCGCGGAAGGCTCCAGCGAGCCGGACACCGCTCGGGACTTGATGCCGGCGACCTGGTCCGGGCTGTAGAGGATCTGCAGGTTGGTCTGCATGCCCAGCTGGGTCAGGGCGCTGGCCAGCGGCTGAACCGAAATACTGACTTTCACAGGTGCCGCATTGGCCATCGAGCTCCCCAGCAAGGTGGCGGTCAGCAGAACGCTGGTCAACAGGGTTTTATGCAGTGACGGGCGCTGTACGGCCAGCGCAAGAGGTGTACGGCGTGGAAGAGATCGCATTACTTGCCTGTGCTCCTGAAAAAGTGTTGTGTGAATTTATTGTTAATGGGAATGATTATTAAGACGGGGCGCTGACAGGAAACCGGAAAAGAAACCGGAAAAAAAAGAAAAACCTGTGGGAGCGAGCCTGCTCGCGATGGGTGCGTCACTTTCAACATGGAAGGCGACTGATCCACCGCTATCGCGAGCAGGCTCGCTCCCACAGGTTTGTGTGGCGTTTATGAGAAGGGTGATCAGGCGGTTGTCAGCTCGGTCACGACCCGCCCGTTTTCCATGCGCACCAGTTGGTCGGCGACATCGAAGTAACGGTCATCGTGGGAGATCACGACGATGGTCTTGCCCAGGCGCTTGAGGTCCGGCAGTAGCTCGGTGTAGAAAATCCGCCGGAAGGTCGGGTCCTGGTCGGCTGCCCACTCGTCGAACACCAGCACCGGGCGCTCTTCCAGCCAGGCATTGACCAGTGCCAGGCGCTTGCGCTGGCCGGTGGACAGGTCGGTGGTGGTGAAGTTGCCGTCCTTGACGCTGACCTTGTGCGCGATCTCCAGGCGTTGCAGGTACTTGTTGGCGTCTGCGGGGATCTGCGTGTCACCCTGGACCACGTCGTCGAACAAGTAGTAGTCGGCAAAGATGGTGGTGAACAGTTGGCGGTAGTCGTCGCGGTTGTGCGCGTCGATGGCCTCGCCGTTGACCCGGATCTGCCCCTGTTGCGGTGTGTAAAGGCCCAGCAGCAACTTGATCAGGGTGGTCTTGCCGCAGCCGTTTTCGCCGACGATGAAGGTGATGTCGCCCTGCTTGATCGACAGGTTGACCGGGCCCAGCTGGAACGGCGCCGCGCCCTCGACCGCCGGGAAGGTGTAGCGCACGTCCGCCAGTTGCAGTTCGTCCACGGCTTGTTTGACGTTGACTTGGTTGCTGAGCAGCAGGTGCGGTTCCGGGGTGGAAAACTGTTCGGACAGTTCGGCGATGCGGCGGAAAGCGATCTGCGCGCGACTGACGATCGGCAGGGTGCTGATCAAGTGCTCCAGCGGGCCTTTCATGTACAGCAGCACCAGCACGAAGCCGCTCATCACGGTCTTGTCGGCGCTCGGCCAGAAGGTTTGCAGGGCCAGGGCCAGGCCGATGACCACGAAGAACAGCATCGAGCCGAAGGTCTTGGCGATGACGAAGGTGTTGATCGAGCGCACCTGGGTGTCGCAGATGAAATCGGCGGTGCCCTTGATGCCCGCGGTGAACATGCGTTGGCGGCGCGGGCGGTGAATGCGCAGTTCCTTGGCGCCTTCGGCAATCGCGTTGTAGTACTTCTGCAGCTCATCTTCCGCCGCGCGGGCGGCCATGAAACCCTGCACGCCCTTGCTCTGGGCGTAGGCCTGGATGGCGGTGCCGATGAGGATCGCGGCGACCATGATCAGGAACATCGGCCACGACAGGATCGCCAGGTAACCCATGCAACCCAGGGTCACGGTGACGGAAATCGCCAGCGGGGCGAAGGCGAAGGCGAAGTCGCTGATGGTGTCGACGTCGTGGGTCAGCACCGGGATCAGGCGATGGCTGCGATAACGCTCGATCTGTTCGATCGGTGCCGACAGCACCTTCTCGCCCAGCTGTTTGCGCAGCTTGGCGATGATGTGTTGGCCGACGTAGTTGGTGCCGATGTCCGAGCAAATGGAACTGGCCAGCGCCAGCAGGCACAGGCCGGCGAACAGCGCGACCACGCCCTGGGTCAGGCCGCTGTCCGAATGCAGGGCATTGTTGATCGTCGCCAGCAACACCGTGACGCTCAGGCCGCCGACCATGCCCAGGAAAATGGACGCGGCGACGATGAGTCGAAAGGGTTTGAGCAAAGCGAACAGTTCGCCGATGGCGCCGCGGGTGGGCTGGGTCATGGAAGACGGTTCCTTGGGTCGGAAGGCAGATACCCAGTAGAACGTCTGGTGAAAGGCTTAATTTAGCGACCACCGACTGATGGCCTGTACACCTGAACCCTGTGGGAGCGAGCCTGCTCGCGATAGCTGTCTTCCATTCGATAGTGGTGTTGACTGATAGTCCGCTATCGCGAGCAGGCTCGCTCCCACAAGGGGATTTCATTGATTCAGAAGATGATCAGGGTTTTGGCTTAGAGCTCGCGCACTACGCGAAAGCCCATCCAGTCGCCTCGTTCCTGCGGGTACTGGCTGTTGCGGTTGCCCGAGCGGGAGAACACTGGCGCTTCGCCCCAGTCGTTGCCGCGGATGCGCACGGCTTGGCAGTTCGGCTCCAGCCAGGCGCTGCCGTCGGTGGGGGCGCCGACGTAGTTAGGGTGTTCGCAATCCTCGACCCATTCATAGACGTTGCCGTGCATGTCATACATGCCGAAGGCGTTCGGCGGGTAGCTGCCCACCGGCGAGCTGTAGCTGTAGCCGTCGGCCGGGCCGTAGGTGTTGGCGTGCTTGGCGATGCTGTAGCCCTTGCCTTCATCGAACGGGAAGGGGAATGGTCCCTGGGTGCCGCCGCGTGCGGCGTATTCACGCTGGGCCTCGCTGACCATGCCGTACTTCTGCCCGGTCTTTTTCGACAGCCAGGCGACGTAGTTTTTCACGTCGTCGAAATTCATGCACACCGCCGGCTGGCGCGGGCTCTGCGGGTAGCGCGGCTTGCTGGCGATGCATTCGCGACCTGGGCGGGTATCGCCGTTGGCGATCGTCACGCCGCTTTCCTTCACATAGCTGTCCCACTCGCCGGCGGTCACCTGGAAGCGACTCATGGCGAATGGCTTGGCGAAGGTGACGTCATGCATCGGACCTTCATCGGGCTCGCGGCCGACTTCGTCATCCGGCGTGCCCATGGTGAAGGTCCCGGCGGGCAGCACGACCATTTCCGGGCAGTTCTTGCAGTCCTTGAATACTTTGCCTGCTGTTGGGGCAGTGGTGGCCTGTACGGCAGACGGCAGCAGGCTGGCGAGGAGGGCAGCCAATCCAACGGTCAGCAGATTTCGGTTCATGACTCATCTCGATCAAAGAAAAAACGGGTGTCGTGTGATGTCCAATGTGGGAGCGGGCTTGCTCGCGAATGCGGTGTGTCAGGCAACATGCGTGTCGACTAACACACCGCATTCGCGAGCAAGCCCGCTCCCACAGGGTTGCGCGGCGTGCCGTCAGGCGGTTTTGTTCAGCAGCGCAACGAAGCGGTCGATTTCGTGTTCGTTGTTGAGCAGGCCGGGGGCGATGCGGATTACCGGGCCGACGTCGCGGTCCACCGAGTCGCAGACCACGTGGCTTTGCATCAGTTGGCTGGCGACTTTTTCGCAGTCCTGGTCCTTGATCCGGAAGAAGGTGAAGCCGGCGGACAGTTGCGGGCTCTTTGGCGTTACCAGCTCGATCCGCGGCTGTTCCAGCAGGCGATCCTTGGCATAGCTGTTGAGTTCATGGATGCGCGCCTGGACCTCGGCCTTGCCCAGGTCCAGGTGCAGCTTGAACGCTTCGTCCACGGCCCAGCGATGTTCGAAGCTGTGATAACCGCCGGGAGTCATGATGGTCGCGAAGTCGGTGGATTCGCTGAAGGTCGGAATGATCGGCGTGACGTCCCTGACCTCGGCGGAGCGGGCACAGATGATCCCGGTGCCCCGGGGGCCGAACATCCATTTGTGGGTGCCGGCGATGAAGAAGTCGCAGTGCATGTCGGGAAAGGCGAGGTCTTCGACGCCAAAACCGTGCACCCCGTCGACCACGTACAGGATGTGGTCCTTCTCGTCGCGCTGACGGTTCTGCTCTTCGACCAGCTTGCCGATTTCGCCGATCGGCAGTTTCACGCCGCTGCCCGATTGCACCCAGGTCATGCCCAGTACGCGAGTCTGCGGGCGGATGCCTTTGGTAATCGAATCCAGCACTTCATCCACGGAAATGTCGCGGCTGTTGTCGAACAGCTTGAGCTTGCGCACCTTGGTGCCCTGGCGCTGCTGACGAAATTCCAGGGTGTAGTGGGTGGAGTAATGCTCGTGTTCGCTGACCAGGATTTCCTGGTCCGGGCGCACATGAATTCCGCCGTAGATCATCGCCAGGCCTTCGGTGGTGCTGCCGGTGAGCGCGATCTGTTCGGGTTTGGCATTGAGGTAACGCCCGGCCCAGACCCGCACGTTGTGCTCGCGCTTTTCGGTTTCCTGCAGGTCCCAATCCATGGCGCGGCCAGGGTTGCGGTCGATGTTGGCGCGGTGCAGGTCGATCGCGTTGCGCACTGGCGTAGGGTGCGAGGTGACGAGGAAGTTGGCGAAATGCAGGTAGTCCGGGTCCTGATTGAACAGCTGGCGCAGTTGCGCCCATTTGCCCTTGGGCAGGGGCTGAGACTGCTCTTGTAGATGGCCGGCCAGCGCTGGCAGGTTCACGCCAGCAGCCAGGGGCAGGCCGGCGGCGAGAATGCCGGCCTGCTTGAGGAAGGAACGACGGTTGGTCATGGCTTGGGCTTCGCTTGGCAAAAGTGGCATCAGTTTTTCGCAATGGGCCGGGCGGATTTCTCCACCTGGTCCCAGACCCGCAGGAAGTTGCCGCCCCAGAGCTTGGCGATATCGGCCTCGCTGTAACCGCGGCTGATCAGCTCGGCGGTCACGTTGCGCGCCTCGCTGACGTCGTTCCAGCCATCCAGGCCGCCGCCATCGTTGAAGTCGGAACTGATGCCGACGTGATCGATGCCGATTTTCTTCACCGCGTAGTCGATCGCGTCGCCGTAGTCCTTGAGGGTGGCCTTGGGTTCTTCGTCGACGATCGCGTAGAGCTGGCTGGCGTATTCGCCGAAGCGTTGTTCAGACCACACGGTGATGATCGGATCGCCCGGCATCAACGCCATCTCCAGGCCTTGCAGCGGCTGCAGGTCGAAACGCGCGCGCAGGGCGTTGAGTTTTTCCTGGGTGGCCTGGCTTAGCGGGCGGATGTAGGTGGGGAAACCGACAATCTGCACCACGCCGCCGCTGTCCTTGATCAACTGCATTTCGTGGTCGCTGAGGTTGCGCGGGATGTCCACCAGGGCGCGGGGGGCGGAGTGCGAGGCCACCATCGGTGTGCGGCTCAGGCGGGCCACTTGTTCCAGGGCCTTGGTCGACATCTGCGACACGTCGATAATCACGCCGAGGTCGTTGAGGCGGTGTACGGCCTGCTTGCCGATGTCCGAGAGACCGCCGAGGGCGTCCCGCGAATCGTTGAAGAACGGCAGCGGCCTGGACGAATCGGCCCAGGCGTTGTTGCCCACATAACTGAAGCCGAACATGCGCATGCCCCGCGCCGCCCATTTGTCCAGGGCATTGAGGTCATTGCCCAGCGGGTAGGCGTTGAGCATGCTCATGAAGATCGCGAACTTGCCTTCGCCATGCAGGCGGCGGAAATCGTCGGGGGTGTAGGCGATGGCGGCCTGGTTGGGGAAATCCCGCACCAGGGTGCTGATGATTTTGTAGCGGGTCTCCTGTTCGAAACGTGCCTCTTCGATGAACCCGGCGGTGGGGCGGTGCGGTGCGTTGGCGCCGTTCCAGATTTCCGGCCAGCCGAAAATCGTCAGGGCTGCGCCGGACAGGCGTCCGCGTCCGCTCTTGACCAGGTCGAACTGGCCGCTGCCGTCCTTGTCGGCTTCATTGCCGGCGGTGCCGAAGTCCATGGGGAGCGTGATGTGGCTGTCGAACGAGAGAAGGCGCTCGTGCAGTTCATCGGCCTGTTTCATCACCTTGACCGGGTAGCCGGGATTGTCCTTGAACCAATAATCCCAGGCCGCAAAGCCAAGACCTGCGCCGATCGCCAGGGCCAGTGGCAGGCCGATGAAAAGAGCCTTTTTCGAACGTGGTTTTGTCATTGCCGTCTCAGTCAGGTTCGCCTTTGCTATCTGGGGGGAACGAGTGACCGGGTGAGTAATTTAGTGTTTGTGCTGGCCTCTTCGCGAGCAAGCCCGCTCCCACATTGGAATGCGTCCTCATGTGGGAGCGGGCTTGCTCGCGAAGCTTCTAAATTTATGGTGGGAACAAACGTTCTAGCTTGGATAAAGCCTGCTTCATGGCTGACACAGGTAGGGCAATGACGATTTCTCGACGAGGGTTCATGGCAGGCCTGGCGCTGACCGGCGCTGCCGTGCCCGCGGCTTTTTATGGGCATCGTGAATGGACGAAGCCGGACCCGACGATCACACCGGGTGAAGCATCGTTCGATGTGGCGGATGTCGCTGGCCAACGCCTGGCGGACACCCTGCGGGGTGTCTGGCAGATCCGTTTCGAAGGTCGCGACGCCGGGCTTGAAGGCTTGCCACCGGACGGGCTGGAGCTGTTTCTCGACATCGCCCACAAGGGCCGTGGCCTGATCGGTTATCTCGACACCGCCGAGCGTTTGCGTTCCAGCGAAGTGCCACGTTATCGAGTGCTCGGTGACCTGGCCGGGGTCAAGCCGGCGCAGTTGAGTTGGCGCTTGCTCAGCGCCGGTGGCAGCTGTGACTACGAATTCAGCTTGGCGTTGGACGAAGTGTGGGCCGGGTTCGGCAATGCCGGCAGCGGCAGCCTCAGTGGTCGCGTGCTGGATCTGGATCGTCCCTTGATGTTGACGGCCCAGGACAATCGCTTCGTCGCGGTCAAGAAAGTGTTTCCCGAAGCCCGCGAGCGAACTGGTCTGAATCCGCCATTGTTGGCCTGGCTGACGTCCCAGGAGCATCGCCTGTTTCACCAGCTCTGGCATGCATCCCGGGACAAATGGCACACCTTGCCCGAAGACAAGCGCAACGCCCTGCGCGGCATTGGCTGGCAACCCGGACCACGGGACAAGGAGCGTGACGCCCGAGGCAAGCGCAAGGATCGCAACGGCTCTGGCGTGGATTTTTTCTTCATGCACCGGCACATGCTCGGCACGGCGCGCACGATGCAGGACTTGCCGTCGTGGACGCAGTTCCCCTTGCCGCAACCGGAGCTGGCCCGGGACCGCATCGGCTTCGCCAACTATTTCGACAACCACGACGGTACGGCGCTGCCGCCGACCTGGCTGGCCGAAGAGGATGACGAGTATTCGCAATGGGTCAGCGACATCAAGACCGCCGAGACCTACCACAGCAATTTCCAGGTCTGGGAGTCGCAGTACCGCGACCCGCGTTACCTGTCGAAGTTGACCCTGGGGCAGTTCGGTTCAGAGGTCGAGTTAGGTCTGCATGACTGGCTGCACATGCGTTGGGCCTCGGTGCCGCGCGATCCGTCCAACGGCCAACCGGTGCCTTTCGCCCGCGATCCGGCGGATTTTTCCGCACGCTGGTATGCGCCGGAAAACGACTTCCTCGGCGATCCGTTCTCGTCCCATGTGAACCCGGTGTTCTGGCATTTCCACGGCTGGATCGACGATCGCCTGGAAGACTGGTTCCGCGCTCATGAGCGTTTTCATCCGGGGCAGGTGAGCCGGCTTGAGGTCAATGGCGTGCAATGGTTCGCGCCGGGGCGTTGGGTGGAAATCGATGATCCGTGGCTGGGTCCGGGTACTCATGGTTGCAACACCACGCCGGGGTTGCAGGCGGGTAAATCGGTGGAGATGGACCCGGAGACCATGAAGCTGGCGTTGCGCATTACCTTTGGCGAGGATGAAAAGAAGCTCGCGGATCTGTTCCGCAAGGTGCCGCAGCGGCCTTGGTATGCGCGGAATCTGAAGGCCAAGACGGTTTCGAGTTAACCGCACCCCAACCATGCGTCACACAAAAAACCTGTAGGAGCTGGCTTGCCAGCGAAGGCGGCCAGACAGGAGATATTGATATTGGATGTGCCGGCCTCTTCGCTGGCAAGCCAGCTCCTACAGGTATTGCGGCAATATCACGATCACAAGGCCTGCCACCCACCCCCAAGCGCCTTGTACAACGCAATACTCGCCTGCATCCGCGCCAGCCGCAGCTGCACATTCAAATCCTGCGCCGCGTACAGCGTGCGTTGCGTCTCCAGCACCGTCAGCAAATCCTCGGCCCCCGCTTCATAACGGCTTTGCGCAATGTTGAACGCGGTCTGTGCCTGGCTCAGTTCCTCGCTTTGCCACTGCCGCTGTCCGTCCAGCCCGCGGATGCTGTTGAGGGCTTTTTCCACGTCGGCAAAACCGTTGATGATCGCCCCGCGATAGGTCTCCAGCAGCTCCTCTTGGCGGGCCGTGGCCTTGTCGCGTTGGGCGCCCAGGCGGCCGTTGTTGAACACTGGCGCGAGCAGCCCGGCGGTGAGGTTGTAGAAAGGGCTGCGCAGAATATCGCCGGCACGGTCAGCTCCAGAGCCGATTTCCGCGCTCAGGGTCACGGTCGGCAACATCGCGGCGCGGGCGACGGTGACGTCGGCCTGGGCGGCGGCCAGTTGCGCTTCGGCCCGGGCGATGTCCGGGCGCCGGCTGAGCAATTGACTGGGCACGCCAGCGTCGATGGCGGGCCAGGACAATTGATCGAAGTGTTCCTGGCCCAGCGCCAGTTCTTGCACCGGGCGGCCGAGCAGGGTGGCGAGGCTGATCTGCGCATCTTTGGCCTGTTGTTGCACCAGCGGCAATTGCCGTTGCTGCGCCGCCACCAGGCTTTTTTGCTGGGCCAGTTCCAACGCGGTCGCCGAGCCCGAGTCGAAGCGGGTCTGCACCAGTTTCAGCACGTTCTGCGCATTGGCCAGGTTCAGCTCGGCAATGCGACTTTGCTCCTGCAACGACAGGGTTTGTGCATAGGTGTTGGCCACCCCGCTGAGCAGCGTCAGCTCCACCGTTGCCTGATCAAACTCGCTGGCCTGCAAGGCGAATTGCGCGCTGTCGCGGGAGGCGCGCTGGCCACCCCAGAAATCGATTTCGTAGCTGGCACTGAGGCTGGCGTTGAAGTAATCGACGGCGCTGTTGTCGCTGTCCGCATCCAGTTGGCTGTAGCCATCGCCGCGCAGCAGTTTCTGCCGGTTGGCGTTGAGCGCGGCCTTGACTTCCGGCAGCTGCGAGCCCGCGGCGACCACCGTTTGCGCCTGTGCCTGGCGCACTCGTGCAATGGCAGCAGCCAGGTCGTAGCTGCCGACCCGGGCCTGTTCGATCAGGCGACCCAACTGCGGGCTGCCAAAGCGGTTCCACCATTGCTGGCTGTCGCGTGTGGCGCCCGCGGTGTGTGGCGATTGCCAGGCGGCGGGCGGCGTTATGCCGCTGTCCGGGCGCTGGGCGGGGCTCCCACAGGCGCCGAGCAGCAGGCAGAGGGTCAACAAACTCAGTTGCGGCTTCATCGGGAGATCATTCACTGGTAAGGGCCATGACCGGGTCGAGTCGGGCAGCTTTGCGGGCCGGCATGAAGCCGAAGACAACACCGGTGACCAGGGCGCAGCCGAAGGCGCCCAGCACCGCTATCAGGGAGAACGCCACGGCGACTTCGCTGAGGATCAGCACGCCGCCGACGATCAGCGCCAGGGCGATTCCGGCCAGGCCGCCGACCACCGAGAGCATCACCGCTTCGGTGAGGAACTGGCGCAGGATGTCCCGCTGGCGGGCGCCGGTGGCCATGCGGATACCGATCTCGCGGGTCCGTTCGCGCACCGTCATGAGCATGATGTTCATCACGCCGATGCCGCCCACCAGCAGCGATATCGCGGCGATCGAACCGAGCATCAGCGACAGGGTGTTTTGCGTGCGCGCTTCGGCCTGGATCATCGCCGCGTTGTTGGTCAGCTCGAAATCCTTCTTGCCGTTGTGCAGGCGCAGCATCAGCTGTTCGATGGCGTGTTCGGTCTCCTTGACCTTGCGCGCATCGGCCGCGGCAATTGCGATGTACTCGGGGTTGTGCGTGCCGAACAGCCGCACGCTGGCGGCGGAGTAGGGGATGGCGATGCGGTCGTCGCTGTCGGAGTCGCCGGAGCTGGCGCCTTTTTCCGCCAGGACGCCAACCACCTGGAACGGCACGTTTTCGATCAGGATGTACTGGCCGATGGGGTTGGCCACGTCCTTGAGCAGTTTGGTCCGCACCTTGTGGCCGATCACCGCGACTGCCGCGGCGTTCTGTTCGTCGGTTTCGGTGAAGTAACTGCCTTCGACCACCGGCCAGTTGAAAATCGCCGGGAAGTTGGTGTCGTTGCCGCCGACGTAGCTCAGGTGGTCGAGGTTGCCGAAACGCACCCCGGCTTCCTGGCCGTTGACCGGCATGATGCGCATCACCTGCGGCAGGCTCGCCACCGCCTTGACTTCGTCCAGGGTGACGATGCCCAGCGGTGTTCGCGGGTTAGGCGACGAGCCGCTGAGGTAAATGATGTTGGAGCCGAACGCGCCCATCTGCGCCATCACCTGGCGCTTGCTGCCTTCGCCGACGGCCAGCATCACCACCACCGAGGCCACGCCGATGATGATTCCCAGCAGGGTCAGCGCGGTGCGGAACTTGTTGATCCACATCACCCGCCAGGCGGCTTGGACCGCGTCGACCATTTCGCCTTTCCAGGCGCCATTGGCTTGCGCGCCTTCAGCCAGGCGCTTGCGCAGGTCCACCGCTTGCAACGCACCGGGATTGGCCGAGGTTTGCGCGGCGCGATTGTCCCGGGCGCTGTCGCTGATGATCAGGCCGTCGCGGATTTCGATGATGCGCTTGGCTCGCGCCGCCACTTCGCGGTCGTGGGTGATGAGGATGACCACGTGGCCCTGGCTCGCCAGTTCGTCGAGTAGCGCCATGACTTCCTGGCCGCTGTGGCTGTCGAGGGCGCCGGTGGGTTCGTCGGCGAGGATGATATGGCCGCCGTTCATCAAGGCGCGGGCGATGGACACCCGCTGCTGCTGGCCGCCGGACAACTGGTGCGGCCGGTTGCCGGTGCGCGTGGCGAGGCCCAGGCGTTCGAGCAGGGCGGCGGCGCGGGCATGGCGTTCGGCGGCCGGCAAGCCTGCGTAGATCGCCGGCATCTCGACGTTTTCCTGGGCCGAGCCGGACGGGATCAGGTGGTAACCCTGGAACACGAAGCCAAAGGCTTCGCGGCGCAACCAGGCCAGTTCGTCGCTGTCCAGGGCGGCGACGTTCTCTCCGGCGAATCGGTACTCGCCCGAGGTCGGGCGGTCGAGGCAGCCGAGGATGTTCATCAGGGTCGACTTGCCGGACCCGGAGGCGCCGACGATCGCGACGAACTCGCCGGCATGGATCGACAGGTCGATGCCGCGCAACACATGGACTTCAGGGGCGTCGCCACCGCCGTAGGCTTTGCGGATGTCCGTAAGATCGATCAGGGGCGTGTGCATTCAACCGCCACTCCCGTCGGCCGGGCCGATCAACAGGTGATCGCCTTCCTGCAGGCCGTCGAGGATCTGCACCCGCAGGCGATCACTGATGCCGGTGCGCACGTTGCGCTGTTCGATGCTGCCGTTCCTGGCCACCACTTGCGCGGTCTGGCTGTCGGCTTGCATACCGGCCTGCAGGGCGGCGATCGGCACGGTGAGGACGTTCTGCGCCTGATCGGCGACGAAAAATACCTGGGTGGTCATTTCCGCCATCAGCGCGTTGTCGGCGTTGTCGACGTCCAGCAGCACGGTGTACAGCACCACCCGCGCGCTGCCGCTTTTGCTCGAACTGGCGGGGCTGCCGCCGCCCAGGCTGGTCTGGTCCAGGGGCTTGGGCGGCACCGGCAGAATCTGCCGCACGGTGCTTTGCCAGCGCCTTGTGCCGCCGCTGAGGGTGGTGAACCAGGCGTTCATGCCGGGTTTGACGTGGCCGATGTCGGCTTCGGAGACCTCGGCCCATACGGTCATCGGCGACAGCTTGGCAATGCGCAGGATCAGCGGGGTCTGCTGCTGGGCATTGAGGGTCTGGCCTTCGCGGGCATCCAGTGCGACCACGGTGCCGGACATCGGCGCATAGATCCGCGTGTAGCCGAGCTCGGCCTGATCGCTGCGCAGGCTGGCCTGGGCCTGGCGAATCTGCGCCTGGAACATGTCGATGCGCGCCTGGGTGGCGCGCAGTTCGGCCCGGGCGGTCTGCACGTCTTCTTCACGGGTAGCGTTGCCGGCCTTGAGGTGTTGCTGGCGCTGGTATTTCTGCTGGGCAAGGTCGTGTTGCGCGCGTTGCTCCTGGAGCTGCGCCTTGAGGTTTTCGATGGAGAAGCGCCCGGCGTCGAGTTTGGCCTGTTGCGTGGAAGGGTCGATTTCCACCAGCAACTGGCCTTCCTTGACTACGTCACCGACTTCCACATGGATCTTTTGAATCTGCCCGGACGCCTGGGCGCCGACGTCGACATAGCGCCTGGGTTGCAGGGTGCCCAAGGCCGTGACACTGCTTTCGATGTCGGCGCGGGTGACTTGCACGGTGATGAACTGGTCGCGCCCGGGGGGGATGAACTGCCAGGCCGCGACGGCGATAACGGGGATCAGGCTGAGTGCTGCAAGCAGGGCGCGTCGGGTGTGACGGGGACGTTTCATGCAGGGTTCCAAAGCGGTTGAACATTGCCGTGGAGCCGGCAGGGACATGGAGCTGTCCTTGTAGACGAAGGCCGAAGCAGGGAATTTAGTTCCGGACACGCGCCGTAACAGCTGAATTCAAAGCGCTGGACCCTGACTATTTGTCGGGCAAGACAAAGCATTACTTTAAATCTATATGAGAATTACTATAAATTACACATCTCAAACTGCCACTATCGTGCCACTGCCTGTTTTTGTGGTCGAGTAGCGGGCTCAAGGACAGAAACCGCACCCGTGCGGACGGGAGTCATGTTGGAAAACTACTATCGAGAGCTGGTGTGTTTCCTCAACGCCAAGCTCGGCAACCGCCAGGTCGCCGAAGATGTGGTGCATGACGCTTATCTGCGAGTGCTGGAGCGCTCCAGCGACACGCCGATCGAGCAGCCCCGGGCATTTCTCTATCGCACGGCCTTGAACCTGGTGATTGACGATCACCGGCGCAATGCGTTGCGCCAGGTCGAATCGCTGGAGGTGCTCGACAACGAAGAGCGCTATTTCAGCCCATCGCCCCTCAGCAGCCTCGATCACGGCCAGCGCCTGGACATGCTCCAGCGCGCCCTGGCGGAATTGCCGCGACTGTGCCGCGAGAGTTTCCTGCTGCGCAAGATCGAAGGTCTGTCGCACCCGCAGATCGCCGAACACCTGGGCATTTCCAAGGCATTGGTCGAAAAGCACATCGTCAATGCCATGAAGCATTGCCGGCTGCGGATGCGCCAATGGGATGCCCATTGATCTTTGCGTAAATCCGTTCTTGTTAAATTTTATTTCACTGTCCTCGTTCCTAATCAACAGACGACCTGCTGTCCTGCTCAAGGCCGGTCAGGTCACTTAGGCTTATTTCCCCGCCGCTCGGGGCTCATCCAGAGGACACTGGAAATGACACAGGCAATTGCATCGCCCATCGTTCACGACCTGATCGGCGTTGGTTTCGGCCCTTCGAACCTGGCGTTGGCCATCGCCCTGCAGGAGCGCGGGCCGACCCAGGGCGAGCTGGATGTACTGTTTCTCGACAAGCAGGCCAGCTACAGCTGGCATGGCAACACCCTGTCGACCCAGAGCGAGCTGCAGATTTCCTTCCTCAAGGACCTGGTGACCCTGCGCAACCCGACCAGCCCTTATTCGTTCGTCAATTACCTCAAGGCCCACGGGCGCCTGGTGGATTTCATCAACCTGGGCACTTTTTATCCGTGCCGCATGGAGTACAACGACTACCTGCGCTGGGTCGCCGCGCAATTCGAGAATCAGAGCCGTTACGGCGAAGAGGTGCTGACCATCGAACCGGTGCTGCACAACCAGCAGGTTGAAGCACTGCGGGTGATTTCCCGCGACAGCGCGGGCCATCAACATGTGCGCACCACCCGTTCGGTGGTGGTCAGCACCGGCGGCACGCCGCGTATTCCCGAGGCGTTCAAGGCGCTCAAGGGCGACCCTCGCGTGTTCCACCATTCGCAGTACCTGGCGCAAATGGCCAAGCAGCCATGCGTGAACAACCAGCCGATGAGCATCGCGATCATCGGTGGCGGGCAGAGCGCGGCGGAAGCTTTCATCGATCTCAACGACAGCTTCCCGTCGGTGCAGGTCGACATGATCCTGCGCGGCTCGGCCCTGAAGCCGGCGGACGACAGCCCGTTCGTCAACGAAGTGTTCTCGCCGGAGTTCACCGACCTGGTGTTCCAGCAGGCGAGCAGCGAACGTGAGCGCCTGGTCAACGAATACCACAACACCAACTATTCGGTGGTGGACATCGACCTGATCGAACGCATCTACGGGATTTTCTACCGGCAGAAAGTCTCGGGCATCGCTCGCCATGCGTTCCGGACCCTGACCACTATTGAAAAAGCCAGCGCCACCGAGCGTGGCATCGAACTGGCGGTGCGCAACAATGCCACAGGCGTTGTCACGGTCCGTCACTACGACGCCGTGGTGCTGGCCACCGGTTACGAGCGGCAGATGCACCGCAAGCTGCTGGCCCCGCTGGAACAGTACCTGGGTGATTTCGAGGTGGATCGCAACTACAAGTTGATCACCGATGAGCGCTGCAAGGCCGGCATCTACATGCAGGGCTTCTGCCAGGCCAGCCATGGCTTGAGCGATACCTTGCTGTCGATCCTGCCGATTCGTGCGGACGAGATCGCCGGATCGCTGTATGACCATGGCAGCAATCGTGGACATCGTTCGATGGTGGATCTGTTGTTGGCAGCTGCCAGCTAAGATCTTCGGCGGCGGTGAGGCCGCCATCGCCAGCAGGCTGGCTCCCACATTTGATCTGTGATCGCAGGGCTACTGTGGGAGCCAGCCTGCTGGCGATGAGGCGCTGAAGACCACCACGACTCTTAAATCCCGAACCCTTCCCGAAGAACCGCGCAATTGCCGCAACGTATCACCAGCGTCGGACTAAGCGGGCAGTATTTCGGATTTTTCCTACAGAACGCGATCCGGGACTTCCGTAGCCTTCCCCCCTCACTAATCTGACCCGGGGGGCCACGTTGCCCAACAAGTCCTTACGCATCCTGATCGCTGACAAACAACACTTCAACCGGATGAAAATCGAACGGCTGTTCAACCAGCTCGGTTATTTTCGGGTGGCGCCGGTGCACAGCCTCGAAGAGCTGCTGAACCTGGTCGAGTATGGTTGCGAGCCATTCGACCTGCTGGTCATCAATGCCAGCATGGCCGACGGCAAGCTCAACCTGCTGGATTTCTGTCTCGACAACAGGCAGGTGGCGCGCGCGCTGATATTCGACGGTCAGTGCGCGCAACTCCCCGCCATTGCGGCAAGTGAAAGGCACAAGGTACAGGTCAGCCACGCCATGCTGCCGGACCTGGCAACGATCCAGAGGTTGATGGCGCACATCGATCGATCGCTACCGCTCGTCGCAACTGTCATTTCTGTCAGGTAGTACGATCGGATTTTGCGTGCAAGAGTCTATGCGCAGCTACTGTGTCCAGTCCGGGTTTTGCCCAAGGGCCGTCAGTGTCCGAAAGTCGTGTTAATGCATAGGGAGTTGCCATGAAGGCAGCGTTGGTTGTGGACGATCATCCGGTGATTCGCGGTGCAGTCAAAATCGTACTCAAGCTGGAAGGATACAAGCGCATCCACGAGGCGGCCTGCGGTAACGAAGTGTTGCCGATGATCCGCGAGCATCAACCTGAACTGGTGGTGCTGGACCTCAACTTGCCGTCGCTCGATGGCCTGGATGTCCTGGCACGGATCCAGATGGAGGAGGTGCATTGCCGCGTGGTGGTGTTTACGGCGCAGGAACCGGCATTTTTCCAGGATCGTTGCATGCGTGCCGGTGCCGTGGCCTACGTCGCCAAGACCAACGATCTGCAGCATTTGCACAAGGCGGTGCACGCCGTGATGGCCGGTTACACCTATTTCACCCGATTGTCCTCCAGCTCAGTGTCCTTGAGCCAGGCGCAACGCAGTGAAAAACAGATGATCGACAGGCTTTCGGATCGCGAATTGTCGATTTTCCAGCATCTGGCCCGGGGCACGAGCAACAAGGCAATCGCCGAAATCATGCACCTGAGCCACAAGACCGTCAGTACCTACAAAACCCGGTTGACTGAGAAACTCAACATGGAGTCGTCGGTGCATCTGAGGGATCTTGCCCAACGTCATCACTTGATCTGAATGAACGCCCTTCGATACCTGCTGTTGGCCCTTTGCCTGGGGGTATCGAGTGTCTGTGCGCAACCGCAAACATTGACCTTGCTGGGCCGTTCCAGCGTGGAAGGTCAAGTGCTGCGGTTGTCGTCAGCCGACTCGCGTTGGTTGCAGCAAAAAGGCCGTTTGGTGCTCGCGGTTTCAGCCCCGGATTATCCGCCTTTCGACATCACCACCGATCACACGCTCGAGGGGGTGACAGCCGACTACGCCGATCTGCTCCGGCAGCTACTGCAAGTGGAGATCGAAGTCCGGCGTTATTCATCACGCGAAGACGCCGTTCGGGCCGTCAAACAAGGGGTGGCGGACCTGCTGGGAACGTCCAACAGCTACGAGTCCCAGGACCCGCAATTACAGATGTCCCGCGCCTATGCGGTGGATCAGCCGGTATTGGTGACGCGCGTTGATTCGCCCCAGGTGCTGGACCCTGCGCTGGCGGGCAAGCGCCTGGCCATGCTCTACCACTACTTGCCTGAACACAGCGTGCAGCGGTTCTATCCCGAGGCCCAGGTGCAGCTTTTCCCTTCGACACTGGCGGCGGTCGGGGCTGTCGCCTTCGGCCAGGCGGACGTCTACCTGGGTGATGCAATCAGCGCCCATTACCTGATCAGCAAAAACTACTTGAACAACGTTCAGCTGGCTGACTTCTCGCCCATGGAGTCCGGGCGTTTCGCCTTTGCCATGGCCCGCGACAACCCGGCGCTGCTGCGTATCGTCAACAAGTCCCTGGCAGCGATAACGGCCAATGAGCAGATGAACATCCAGCGCCGCTGGGGGGCGAGCGGGGTGTCCATGCCGGGCGCGCAGTCACTGCAATTGAGTGAGGCCGAGCAGCGTTGGCTCGACCGGCACCCGCGCGTGAGCGTGGCGATCAACGAGAACATTCCGCCCATCACCTTCATGGACAGTGAAGGCAGGTTTCGCGGTATCGGTGTCGACGTGTTGGCGAAAATCAGCCTGCGTACCGGCTTGCAATTCGACATCCGCGCCATGCCGTCAGTGGCGCAGATGGTGCAAGCGATCAAGAGCGGCGAGGTCGATGTGCTGGCCGGTATCGGCCTGAGTTCCCTGCGTGAGGATGACTTGCTGTTTACCCGGGCGTTCCTGACCAGCCCTTCGGTACTGGTGACGCGCCTGGCGCCGGACAACCCCCGGACCCTGGATGACCTGGCCGGAGAAACCCTGGCGCTGACCCAGGGCAATATTGCCGGCGAGTTCATTCGCCAACACTTTCCGCTGATCCGCTGTGTGGATGCGCCCCTGTCGGCCGATGCCATGGAAATGGTCGCCCAAGGGAAGGCACAAGGCGCCATCAACTCGTTGATCAGCGCCCGTTACCTGATATCCCGGCAGTACCGTGATCGCCTCCAGGTCACCAGCACGGTGGGCACCGATCCCGCGCGCAGCACCCTGGCGACCGGTCGCGAGGCCACCGAGTTGCATTCGATCCTGGACAAGGCCTTGCTCAGCATCCCCCCGGAAGAAATCGACGAGCTGATCATGCCTTGGCGTAATGACCTGATGGTGGAGCAGAGCTATTGGCTACGGCATCGCCAGAGCATTTTCCAGGCGTTCGCGGCGGCCGGCGCCTTGCTGCTGCTTGCCCTGGCCTGGATCGCCTGGCAGCGCTGGCAGATTCGCCAGCGCCAGCAATGGCTGGCCCGACTGCAGGACGCCAAGGATGCTGCCGACGATGCCAACCGGGCCAAGACCACCTTCCTGGCCACCATGAGCCATGAGATCCGCACGCCGATGAATGCCTTGATCGGCATGCTTGAACTGGCGCTCAAAAGCGCCGATGAGGGCGTAACCGATCGCGCGGCCATCGAGGTCGCGTCAAATGCCGGGCAACAGTTGCTGGCCCTGATCGGCGATATCCTGGACATTGCCCGTATCGAGTCCGGGCAGTTGTCGTTGACGCCGGAGCGGGCCAATCTGCAGGCGCTGGTGGTATCGGTGTGCCGGGTCTTCGAAGGCCTGGCCCGGCAGAAGAACCTGCAGTGGCGGGTCGAACTGGACGAGCACAGCGACCGCGATGTGTTGATCGATCCCACACGGTTCAAGCAGGTGCTGTCCAACCTGTTGAGCAACGCCATCAAGTTCACCCACAAAGGCGAGGTCAGCCTGAGGTTGCAGGTCGTGCCCGCTTCGGCGGACCGTCTTGCGGTGAGTGTGTGTATCGAGGACAGCGGCAGCGGCATCAGCGCCTTTGACCAGCAACGCCTGTTCAGCCCGTTCGTGCAGGCCGGTCATCATCAGGCGTCAGGCCGACAGGGTTCCGGCCTGGGGCTGGTGATCAGCCGCACGCTGTGCGAAATGATGGGTGGGCGCTTGCAACTCGTCAGCGTCCTGGGGCGCGGCACCCGGTTGGACATCGACCTTGAACTGGTGGCTTTGCGTACGTTGCCCGCCACTGAAATGGTGTCGGGCGAATCGCCGGCAAGGACCCGGCCCTTGACGATTCTGGTGGTGGACGATTACCCGGCCAACCGGTTGCTGCTGTCGCGGCAACTGAGTTACCTGGGGCACCGGGTTTTGCTCGCAGAAGATGGCCAGCAAGGTTTCGAGCAATGGCGGGAACATGCCTGCGATCTGGTCGTCACCGACTGCAACATGCCGGTGGTCAGCGGCTATGAACTGGCGGGTGCGATCCGCGATGAGGAGCGCTTCCAGGTGGGACAGCCGACGGTGATCCTGGGCTTCACCGCCAACGCGCAACCTGAGGAAAAAATCCGTTGTATCGAAGCGGGCATGGACGATTGTCTGTTCAAGCCCATTCGACTGGTCGACCTGAGCGCCTGGTTGGCCACGCGTTTTTCCAGCGAATCGCCAGGTGCAAGCGAAGCGCCTTCCGGTGCCGAAATCGATGTAAGCGGGTTGCAACGCTACACAGGGGCCGACAGTGAACTCATCATTCAATTGTTGCATGACCTGGCCGTGAGCAACCGCGAGGATAGCGAACGCCTGCGGCAAGAACATGCCAGTGGTAACTACTATGGCTTGAAGGACCTGGCGCACCGTATCAAGGGAGGCGCGCAGATGGTCAGGGCGCAGGCGCTGGTGGCGGGTTGCGAACAACTGGAGCGCGCCTGTGGCGAGGGCGATCCCTCCCTGATCGACGCCGCCGTCGATCAGTTGCACCAAGCCATGGCGCGGCTGGACACCGTCTTGAGCCGGGCCGAGGCTTGAACCCGGCGGCTTAATCCCAGGTCGGCGCCAGGCCATTGGGACTGGTCAGGCGATGGCCTGGCCGACGTCGGCTTCGTTTTTCAGATGCCGCTGCTTTCAGGCAATATCACTACGGCTGAACTCCTCGCCAAGAAAGTCGATCAAGCTGCGCACCGACGGCAGCAGGCCTCGGCGCGACGGGAAGATCGCGTGGATGACGCCACTCCTTGGCGCCCAGCCCGGCACCAGTTCGACCAACTGGCCAGCGGCAATCTCATCGCGCACCACCACACTGGGCAGGTGGACGATCCCGATGCCGGCCACCGCCGCGTGACGCAAGGCCAACAGGTCATCGGTGACCATTCGCGGCGCGTGCCTGATCAACGCACTGCTGCCATCGCCTGCGAACAATTCCCACTGGTACTCGCGTTGTGCCGACCCCCAGTGCAGGCTCGGCAAACCACTGAGGTCGGCCGGGGAGGCGGGGGTCGACAGGCGCGGCAAAAAGGTCGGGCTGCCCACCACGCTCTGGGTACTGTTGCCCAGCACCTTCATCACCATGTCGGTGTCTTCCAGCGGCGGAAAACGCACACGCAAGGCGATGTCGAAACCTTCGTGGATCAGGTCGACCCGGCGGTTGGTGCTCTCGATGAACAACTCCACCAGCGGATATTTGAGCAAGTAGCGGGTCAGCATCGGCCCGACCCAGGAGTTGAGCAGCGCCGTCGGACAGCTGATGCGCACCACACCCTGGGGCTCGGAGCGGTTACGTTCGATCAGCTCGGCGGCGCTTTCCGCCTCCACCCGCATCGCCAGGCAACGCTGGTAATACGCCTGGCCGATTTCCGTCAGCGAACAATGCCGACTGCTGCGGTGCAGCAAGCGTACGCCGAGGCGTTCCTCGAGTTCGGCAATGCGTCGGCTGAGCTTGGACTTGGGCATGTCCAGGGCTCGCCCAGCCGCCGCGAAACCCTGATGCTCCACCACTTGGGTGAAGTAATAGAGGGTGTTGAGGTCTTCCACCATCGTTCTCCAAATAGAACGCTAAAGCTGATTTTTGCAGTCTAGCGCAACAAAGGTCGCAGTTTTAAGCTCTGTCCATGGCTTCACTCACCTCATCAGGAGACACCATGAAAAACATCATCGGTATCTACACCAGCCCACGGGCCCATTGGGTCGGCGACGGTTTTCCGGTTCGCACGCTGTTTTCCTACGACAACCTGGGCAAGCACATCAGCCCGTTCCTGCTGCTCGATCACGCCGGCCCCGCTGAATTCACCCCCACCACGGCTCGACGTGGCATTGGTCAGCATCCGCACCGGGGTTTCGAAACCGTGACTATCGTTTACAAGGGTGAACTGGAACACCGCGACTCCACCGGCAGTGGCGGCAAGATCGGCCCCGGCGACGTGCAATGGATGACCGCCGCCTCGGGGATTCTCCATGAAGAGTTTCATTCCGAAGGTTTCGCCAAGAGCGGTGGCACCCTGGAAATGGTCCAGTTGTGGGTCAACCTGCCGGCCAAGGACAAGATGGCCGACGCCGGTTACCAGACGATTCTCGATGGCGACATCCCGAGCATTGCCTTGCAGAACAACGCCGGCAGCTTGCGCTTGATCGCGGGTGAGTTTGCAGGCCACAAGGGGCCGGCGCGCACCTTTACCCCCATCGACGTCTGGGACCTGCGCCTGAATGCCGGCAAGTTGCTCACGCTGGACTTGCATGAGGGCCGCAACACCGCACTGGTGGTGTTGCGCGGCACGATTGAAGTCAACGGTCTGGAGTCGGTACGTCAAGGTCAGTTGGCCTTGTTCGACCGCAAGGGCGACCAGATGACCCTCGAAGCCAGCGAGGACGCGGTGGTGCTGCTGCTCAGCGGCGAACCGATCGATGAGCCGATCGTCGGTCACGGCCCGTTCGTGATGAATACCGAGCAGGAAATTCACCAGGCGTTCGCCGACTTCCAGTCAGGCCGCTTCGGCCAGATGCACGGTTAATCCGTTTCGCTTCAACAACCCGCTCTACACAGGATGAGTAGGCCGGTTCCCAGGCCAGGGATGGCTGTTGTCTGCTAAAAGAGGAAACACTGATGAATACCGTCACTGCGGCCAACTTCAATGGCCAGAAACCGACGATCGACGCCAATGACAGCGCCATGCTGTTGATCGATCACCAGAGCGGGCTGTTCCAGATCGTCAAGGACATGGATGTACCGCAGCTGCGCGCCAACGCGATTGCCCTGGCCAAGGCGGCCACCTTGCTGAAGATGCCGGTGATCACCACCGCGTCCGTGCCCCAAGGGCCGAACGGGCCGCTGATTCCGGAAATCCATGAGGCGGCACCGCATGCCCAATACGTGGCGCGCAAGGGCGAAATCAATGCCTGGGACAACCCGGAGTTTCACGCGGCGGTCAAAGCCACTGGCAAGAAAACCCTGGTGATCGCCGGCACCCTGACCAGCGTATGCCTGGCGTTTCCGTCCATTGCCGCGGTGCATGAAGGCTACAAGGTGTTTGCCGTGGTCGATGCCTCGGGCAACCACTCCAAATTGGCCACTGATCTGACAATTGCCCGTCTGGCCCAGGCCGGGGTGGTGCCGATCGACATCATGGCTACGCTCTCTGAGCTGCAAGGCTCGTGGAACCGACCGGACGCCGAGCAGTGGGCCGCGGTCTATGCCCAGGCCATGCCGCATTATCAATTGTTGATCGAGAGCTACCTCAAGGCTCAACAAGTGGCGAACGAACATGAAACGCTGGATTCCCAGCGCTAACCGGGACACCCACGCCGATTTTCTTCGGCATCGATAACACGCGAGGACTACTGCCATGACAACTTCCTACAAGCGTCTCGACAAGGACAACGCCGCCGTTCTGTTGGTGGATCATCAGACAGGCCTGCTGTCGCTGGTGCGCGACATCGACCCGGACCGGTTCAAGAACAACGTGCTGGCCCTGGCCGACCTGGCCAAGTACTTCAAGCTGCCGACCATCCTCACCACCAGTTTCGAAACCGGTCCCAACGGCCCCCTGGTGCCCGAGCTCAAGGCATTGTTTCCGGACGCGCCCTATGTCGCGCGTCCCGGCCAGATCAATGCCTGGGACAACGAGGACTTCGTCAAGGCGATCAAGGCCACCGGCAAGAAGCAATTGATCATTGCCGGGGTGGTGACCGAGGTGTGCGTGGCGTTTCCGGCACTCTCGGCGCTGGCCGAAGGATTCGATGTCTTTGTCGTCACCGACGCGTCCGGCACGTTCAACGAGCTGACCCGTGAATCGGCGTGGAACCGCATGTCCAGCGCCGGCGCGCAGCTGATGACCTGGTTCGGCCTGGCCTGTGAACTGCACCGCGACTGGCGCAACGACATCGAGGGCCTGGGCACGCTGTTCTCCAATCACATCCCGGACTACCGCAACCTGATGACCAGCTACAGCACCCTGACCAACAGCAAATAAACCGGGCAACACTCATACCCCTGTGGGAGCGGGCTTGCTCGCGAAGGCGGTGTGTCAGGCACATCAATATCGCCTGACGCACTGCATTCGCGAGCAAGCCCGCTCCCACAGTAGTTTGTAGTGTTCCGAAGCCACCAATTGCTCCTACACTCTGGCCAACCCATGAGATCTTTTGCTCACTGTCCTGTGCCGGAGCTGCTTGATGCTGTCATTGCTCACCGAACACCCACTGATCTGCGCTTTCGTCCTGATCCTGATCGATCTGTTGTTGTGGCGCTTGATCGGTACCCGTGGCCACAACGTGAAACTTCTGGTTCGGCCGGTGATTTTCACGTTGTTCAGCCTGGTGCTGTTCAACGAAGGCATGAACCCGTTGGAACCCGCGCCCTGGGTCGACAATGTACCGTTGCATCTGGCGGCCACGGGGTTGCAGATCGGCTGGTGGCTGTTCGCTGCGCGCACCCTGACCGTGCTGATCGGTGCGGGACTGATGCAACGGGTGGGACATACCGGGCGACTGCTGCAGGACCTGCTGGGTGCTGTGATTTTCCTTGTCGCGGTCATCGCAGCCTTGGCCTACGTGCTCAATCTGCCGGTCAAGGGCGTACTGGCCACGTCAGGCGCCCTGGCGATCATCGTCGGCCTGGCCTTGCAAAGTACCCTCAGCGACGTGTTTTCCGGGATCGTGCTGAACACCACCAAACCCTATCAACTGGATGACTGGATCGCCATCGACGGCACCGAAGGCCGGGTCATCGATATCGATTGGCGGGCCACGCGCCTGCAGACCTCCCAGGGCAGCATGATCGTGATACCCAACTCGCTGGCCGCCAAGGCCAAGATCACCAACTTCAGCCGGCCCAGCGATATGTTCGGCCTTTCGATCAGCCTGCAGGTCAGCCCCCATGTCCGTCCGCAAACCGTGATCGATGCCCTTGAGCGAGCGATGCAGGGCTGCCGGACCTTGTTGACTTCACCCGGGGCCAAAGTTGCGCTTAAAAGCTCCAGCGCTGCCGGCAACGAATACGAAATCAGCGGTTTTGTCGCCTCGATGAGCGAAAAGCGCTCGGTACGCAATCAGCTGTTCGACCTGGCGTACCGACATTTGCGGGCCTCCGGGATCCACCTGCTGTCGAGCATCGAACCCAGTCCGTCGAGCGACCTCACGCGGCCACGGGCGCTGCTCGATAGCTCTCCGCTGTTCTCCACCCTGCGCCAGGAAGAGAAAGAAACCTTCAGCCAGAACATGGCCCTGCAGACCTTCCGCTCCGGCGAGACGATCCTGGATGCAGGGGAGGTCAGCGATCACTTGTTCATCATCGAGTCCGGTGTGGTGTCGGTCACGCTGAACCGTAACGGTACGCCTATCGAATCCGGACGCATGGGGCCGGGGGAGGTGATCGGCGAGGCCGGTATCCTGACCGACAGCGCGCTGCCTGCCCAGTTCGCCGCGAAAACCCCTTGCACGCTTTATCGCATCGAAAAGCAGTACCTCAAGCCCTGCCTGGATGCCCGCCAGGACATCAACGATGCGATGAAATCCTTGATGGATTTCCGCCTGAACAAGGCACAGTCGCTGATCGCGGATATACCCGTGGTTGTGCCGAAGAAAGGGTTTCTGCAATGGTTGCGCAGTCGGGTGTGAGGGGCACGAGGGCGCCATTGGCCTCCTCGACTTCTGCAAGATTGGCTATTTGTGCGCACTGACCCTGGGACTAACTTAGTGCCACACACACACTCGCCCTGGAGTCATCCATGCAACAGCGTATCGATTTCTATACCGCTTCCCCTGATGCCCTCAAAGCCATGAGTGCCCTGGAAACCGCGGTTTCCAAACTGGGGTTGGAAAAGAACCTGCTGGAGCTGGTCAAGCTGCGCTCTTCGCAAATCAATGGCTGCGCCTTCTGCATCGACATGCACACCGCCGACGCCATCAAGGGCGGCGAAACCCCACGCCGCCTGTTCGCCGTGACCGCATGGCGCGAGGCGCCATTCTTCACCGAGCGCGAACGCGCCGCGCTGCTCTGGACCGAATCCCTGACCCAACTCAGCCTGACCCATGCCCCGGACGAAGACTACGAAGTGGTCAGCGCCCAGTTCACGCCCAAGGAAATGGTTGACCTGACCATGGCGATCAACACCATCAACGGCTGGAACCGTCTGGCGGTGGGCTTTCGCAAGACGCCTCAGGCCTGATTTTTCGTCCTGGCCCAGTGCCGAGGCTCAATGGGCATCGGAACTCGGCGCGGTCGGTGGCTGCCACCTTGCGTATCTAGGGCACCATTGACGAACGTCGGAGGACGTTTCTGTAGGAGGTTGTAAGAGTGTTCTGAATCTGCTTTCCGCGTCGAACAGACGCACTAAATAATGTAATGCCGCTGTATATTGCGAACACATCTCACTTATACGGTGTGTTCATGTATGCGAATCTCAATATTCTCGCAAGCGCCGGGTGGCCGACAAATTAGGTCAATACGCGCTTGTCTCTGACTTGCGGTACGCATGCCATTGAATGCCGCTGCCCTGGATTTAAGGTCAGCGGCTCAATCAATACGGAGTGGTATCAATGGTAGAGTTTGTCTCGACATCTTTATGGATGGCATCAGCCATGTGGCTGACGTGGGCGGTATTTTTCATTCCGCCGAAGTTTGGCTTGAATATCTCGCTCCCCGCTAAAGTGGTATTGATGATTCCCGTTGCTGCAGTAAATATAGCTATTTCAGGAAAAACTATCGGGTATTTGAAGGCCGTGTTGGGGTTTTGAGTTTTAAAATTTCCTGAAAAAAACTGTTAGTTTCAGAGTCGGTTTGAGTTTTAGATTTTTTAAATCTTTCAGGAAGGCTCAAAATCTGATTGATTTGTTTGTCTATCCCCGTCATGCAGATTAGAAAGCGACAACTTATAGGCTGACCGCGCTTTTTTCTTAGACAGCTACCTGCCACTGAACTGTTATCGAATGCTGAGCGATGTTAGAAATTGAAATTCAGCTTTGGGAAAAGTTGGTAGATGCTACCTAGCCATCTAATGATGGTGACATACTCGACATATCAATGACCCTCCGCACTCGGCGCAGCTGGTGGTTGCACCTTGCGCATCAAGGGCACCATCGCCGTGGCGACAATGAAGCACACCATGATCATCAAGAACGCATCGCCATAAGTTTGTGTCTGCGCTTCGCGGTAGGTCAGCAGCCAGAGCTGACGCAGGCTGGCCGTTACTCCTATATCGCCGCTCTGGCCCAGGGCGGCGAAGTTGTTGCCGACCTGTGACAGCCACTGGTTGAGCGCTTCGTTGGTGCTGTTGAGGTTCTCCGCCAACCTGGTGAAATGCAGGTTCGTGCGGTCATTGAGGATGGTTGCGCAGGCGGCGATGCCAATGGCGCCGCCGAGGTTGCGCATCAGGTTGAACAGCCCCGAAGCGTGTTTCAGTCGTGCCGGTGCCAGGCCGCCGAGGGTCAGTGTCACGGCGGGCGGTACCGCCAGTTGCTGGGCGATCCCGCGCAGCGCTTGCGGCAGCATCAATTCCCGGGCGCCCCAGTCATGGGTGATCGGGCTGAAATCCCACATCGACAAGGCGAACAGGCCAAGGCCGGTCATCATGATCCAGCGCAGGTCGACGCGGTTGGCCAGGAAGGCGTAGAGCGGAATCGCCATGATCTGGAACACGCCAGTGGAGAAAACCGCCAGGCCAATGTCCAATGCGCCATAGCCGCGGACCCGGCCAAGAAATAGCGGTGTCAGGTAAATGGTGGCGAACAGGCCGATGCCGGTGACGAATGAGAAAAAACAGCCGAGGGCGAAGTTGCGGTCTTTCAGGGCTCGCAGGTCGACGATCGGGTTGGCCACGTGCAGGGTGCGGCCGATAAAGGCCAGGCCGGCCAGGCCGCTGATCCACGCCGTGGTCAGGATGGTGCGGTCGCTGAACCAGTTCCAGCGCGGACCTTCTTCGAGGGTGTATTCCAGGCAGCCGAGGAACAGCGCCAGGAACACCATGCTCAGGTAGTCGGCGCCCTTGAGCAGCGACAGTTCCGGTTGGTCGATCTTCACCAGCATCGGCACCGCCACGGCGACGAAAATCCCCGGCACCAGGTTGATGTAGAACAGCCAGTGCCAGGACGATATGTCGGTGATCCAGCCGCCGATCACCGGACCCAGGGTAGGGGCCAATGACGCGACCGCGCCGATGGTTGCCGCCGCGATCACCCGCTGCTTGCCGGTGAAGAACACGAACGCGGTGGTGAACACCAGGGGGATCATCGAACCGCCGAGGAAGCCTTGCAGGGCGCGGAAGGCGATCATGCTCTGGATGTTCCAGGCCGCGCCGCAGAGCAGGCTGGTCAGGGTAAAACCCACGGCTGAGGCGCAGAACAACCAGCGTGTCGAGAATACCCGGGACAGCCAGCCGGAGAGGGGAATCACAATGATTTCGGCGATCAGGTAACTGGTTTGCACCCAGGCGGTTTCATCGGTGCCGGCGGAGAGGCCGCCGCCGATGTCACGCAGCGACGCCGAGACGATCTGGATATCCAGCA
Source organism: Pseudomonas serbica (assembly GCF_028823535.1). Lineage (GTDB taxonomy): Bacteria > Pseudomonadota > Gammaproteobacteria > Pseudomonadales > Pseudomonadaceae > Aquipseudomonas > Aquipseudomonas serbica. The sequence continues at coordinate 58,074 of NZ_JAQIYM010000002.1, forward strand.
GCGCAATGAACATGCCGATGCACATGCTGGCGAAGGCGAAAACCTTGGTCGCCGTCGCCATGCTCGCGGCATCGAACGCTGGTGCCGGGGCGGCGAGGGTGCGGCTCATGGCGCGCTGGCCACGGCTGGCGTTTCAGGCGCCTTGCGCGTGTCCACTTCGGCGGTGACCGACAGGCCAGGGCGCAGGTGACCGAGCACGCTGTCGGCCGGGTCGAGATGGATGCGCACCGGTACCCGCTGGACGATCTTGGTGAAGTTGCCGGTGGCATTTTCCGGTGGCAACACGCTGAACTGCGAACCACTGGCCGGCGCCAGGCTGTCCAGATGACCATGGAATACCTGGCCCGAGAGCACGTCGGCGCGGATGGTGACCCGTTGCCCGGGGGCCATGTGTGCCAGTTGGTCTTCCTTGAAGTTGGCGTCGACCCACAGGCCGCTGGACGGCACCACCGACAACAGTTGCGAACCGGCCTGGGCATACGCGCCTGTCCGTGCGCGGCGGTTGCCGATCACGCCATCCACAGGGGCTTTCAGTTCGGTATACCCCACGTTCAGCTGCGCCAGGTCGCGTTCGGCTATTGCTTGAATCAAAGCCGCGCGGGCCTGCTGTTTCTGGGTGGCGATCACATTCAATTGCCGCTGTGCGGCCAGCAGTTCGGCCTGGGCGCGGTTGCTTTGTGCCTGGGCCGTCTTGAACGTGGCGTTGGCTCGTTGTGCGCTTTCCACCGAGACCGCGTTGGTGCTGACAAGCTTTTTGTAGCGCGCATCGTCATCACGCGAGCGGGTAGTTTCGGCACCGGCGGCATCAATGCCGGCGCGGGCCTGGCCGATCACGGCCTGTTGCAGTTGTTCGGTGGCGTCGAGATTGGCGAGCAGGGCTTCTTCAGCCGCCACCGCGCCCTCGGCCTTGGCCAGGTTGGCGCGGTAGTCGCGCGAATCGAGACGGATAAGCACATCGCCGGCCTTGACCTTCTGGTTGTCGGTCACCAGCACTTCTTCAATGTAACCCGCCACTTTCGGCCCGATCACCGTCACGTCGCCGCCGATGTAGGCATCGTCGGTCGCCTCGATGAACCGCCCGCTGGTCCACCAGTGCGCAGCATACACACCGGCCAGTACCAGCGCGGCGATGCCCAGGGTCGGCAGGAGCAGGCGTTTGAGCAGCGGCTTGCGAGTGTTCGCCGGGACGGCAAGGTCGGGCTCTACGGTGGGCATGCTGGTCATGGAGGAATACCTGTGGGGAAAGCCATTTAATTACGTGCGTAATATGACGCATGTAATATTTGCTCGCAAATGATTTTTGCTGCCGGCTGTCAGGTGCCTGATTGAATCGGGAAACGGCAGCTGTTGTCTGGCCGCTGAGCTGATTGTGAATGGGCGCCAACAGGCGCCCCTCTTTGTCTCTGTTGTCCTGCGCCGCAAGCTGTACCTGCGATCATTGGTCAGCGACATCGTGGCCGCGAAGCTATTTGTTTGGCGCGGCCTCGGGAAAACCGCCCGGCGGGTCGAGGTTGTCCAGCGCTCGATTGACCAACAGCTCACCCAGCACGGCCAGCTGTTGAATCGCCAACATGACATTGCGGCGCGAACCTTCCACTTCACACGCAAGGTCGGTGGCCATGACATTCAGGGACGCGAGGGTTTCGCAGGCGTGACAGAGCAAGGACTCGGTGTCGACGTTCGGAATGATGGTGAACACATGGCTGACAGGGTCGGGGCGATTCGGATTACGCAGGCGCGCGCTGACAAGAGGTTCGGTGACTTCGCAGAGCCTGGATATATCGACAGCCTCGGAGGTTGATGGGGCCGGGGAGTTGGGGGCGTTCTTTTTCATATTGGAGCTCCATGCAAGGTTGAAGAGCCAGTCCCATTCCGCCAGTCAAAATTGATTAGCGGCAATGCTTTAGTTGGCGGGCCGCTAGATTTATTACCAGAAAATTCAAACTAATTAATCAAAAAAATGAACATCTATGTAATTAAATGATTCATGTTTGGTTGTGTTTATTGTTGCTTTCTTGTTTCTGTAGGTTTGTTCGCTAGAGTCATTCTGGTCTCTGTAAGAAATGTCCTCGATGCATGTGGGGTAGGTATGTAGGAAACGACGCTGAACAAGATGATATGAAACATAGTTTGACGGATGAAAGTCGTGGTTGCAGTATTGCTTTTTTGCCCAAAGGGTAGGTGCAGTAATCCGGTTTCATACAAAGACATCTGTGTGGTTATTTTTATAGTTTATTGAGGTGGTAGCTATTAAATGTACAAGAAAGAAAAAACAGAAAAATTGAAGAGGAATATTAAGTATCTGATCAAGAGTCGCGGAGAGACACGGTTGTCGTTGTGCAATTCAAGTGGTTTGACCAGGACGACGATTTACAACATTCTGGAAGGAAAAGTTGTCAATGTTCAACAGTCCACGATTCGTAAGATTTCTGATTTTTTCGGTGTGTCTTACAAGGAAATAGAAACTGTTGATTTTGAAGAGAAAGAAACGATAGAAAGCAGTATCTCTCTGCAGGGAAACATGAATCCAGCTGCAGTCCCAATCATTAAGGAAAGCCTGCTGTTTAAAAGCCTCGACAAGCGAGTCGGCGAGCTGGCTGCGACTCATCCTCTCACTTATTATTTTGGCACGGCTTGCAATCTGATTGCTGTGCTCTTGGAGAAGGAGATTCACGGTGTGAACGAATCCGGAGATCTTCTAATAGTAAAAAAAGGATTGTCTTGTGGTGATAAGGAAAAGCTCGTCTATGACAAGTCAACAAAAAAGCTGTTTGTCACCAGTGCGCCACTTTTAGACTCTGATGCGATTGGTGTTATAGGGGAAATAATAGAGGAAAGGTTTAATGGTTGAAGACATGGCGAATAGCAGGTATAGGCTGCTTGGGTTTGAAAAAAGTAATAACCTTGCTGTTGTCATGGTCGTTTCAACAGGGAAGGTTGTTAAAATAAAACTCGGAGACCTGATGAAAAGCGAGGTCATGGATGATTTTAATAAAATTGAAGTGAAGGATGTTTACAGGAAGTTTTACTCGGGCGGACAGGCGTTGACTGCATATGAAATAAGCGATCGGCATGAAAGGTCTTGGATGACCTATGTTGCTCTCAATCTTGCGTTATTTGCTATTTATATTTTTACCAATGTTTCTGCGGCTAAGCTTGTTTATCTGGAGTACTTCGAGGTTGTCGTTACGCCGGGGGTTTTTCTGTATCCGTTGACGTTTTTAATAGTTGATCTTTTGAATGAGTCATATGGGCTTAGGCTCGCAAGGAGGGCAATACTCTTCGCCTTTGCGAGCAATGCTTTTATTCTGGTGCTACTAACTGTCACGGGGCACCTTCCTGGTTTGCCTACCTGGAAGCTTGATGAGTCATACAGCGAGGTTATCAGTCATGTCTCATCTGCGTTGTTAGCGTCGTCTGTGTCTTTTCTCTTTTCTGAGTATGTGAACTCATATTTGCTCTGTAAAATAAAAAAGCTTACTAGCTCAAGGTTTCTATTTTTGCGGGTGTTCTTCAGTACCTTTTTTGCGGTGATAATTGACAGTTTTATTTTTTGCTTTATTGCATTCTACGGTGCCATGGATAATAGTGATATTTTAAATATAGTTTATGTTCAGATAGCCATCAAGCTGTGCTTTGCTGTATTTAATGTGTTGCCTGCTTATGGTGCGAGATCGTTATTCAGGAAGTATGTGGCTGGAGCTCAGGTGGCATGAGTGATGGGGTATAAACTGATTGTCTGGAGTTTATACCCTTCCCACAAAATCAATATTTCAAATTGATTTTGCTCTTAAGGGTTTTCATGGTTTCCAGCTTGTTTTCCAAAAAATTGTGTAACCCTGTAGCACGAAGCGTGCAAGCAGCGCAGTTGCTGCAGCCGAAGCCTTTGATTCCATTATAACAAGTCAGCGTGTGGTCTCGGACAACGTCCAGTTTGTTATGGTGGTCGGCCAGCGCCCAGGTTTCCGCCTTGGTTAACCACATCAACGGGGTTTCAAACTGTAGTTTGTATTCCATTCCCAGCGCGATGGCGTTGTTCAGTGCCTTGACGAACTCATGCCGGCAGTCAGGGTAGCCGGAGTAGTCTGTTTCACAAACGCCGGTGATCACGGTACGGGCTTGCACTTGATAGGCGTAAATAGCCGCCAAGGTTAAGAACAGAATATTTCTACCGGGTACGAAGGTGCTCGGCAGATTGTCTCCTGCGTTACTTGTGCTTGGTAGCGGGATGTTGTCGCGCGTCAGGCTGCTGATAGCGAGCTGATTAAGCAATGAAACGTCTAACACCTTGTGCACTTTCACACCAAGCTGTTTGGCAAGTTTTTGCGCGACTTCAATTTCCGCGAGATGGCGCTGACCATAATCGAAGGTAATACAGTGGATTTCATCGTAGAGCGGTAGCGCATGGATCAAGCAGGTTGTTGAGTCTTGCCCGCCACTGAAAACGATAACTGCCTTTTTAGTCATGCTCTTTTCTTCCTTGGAGGGGATCAATGTGTATTCGGGCATTGACCCTACCGGGAAGATCAGATTCTGGCTGTGGGAAGTTTCCGAGATGATTGTCGCCGTTTTCCGAATGTGTCATTTGTTGACAAGCATCAACGTTGACGGGTGCACGGTAGGAACTGCTGAAGGCTGCGATCTAAGATCAAAAGATCGCAGCCTTCGGCAACTCCTACAGGTGTAGCGGGATCAGGCGCGTTCGAAGATCGCCGCGATGCCCTGGCCGCCGCCGATGCACATGGTCACCAGCGCGTAACGGCCGCCGGTGCGGTGCAGTTCGTGGATGGCCTTGGTGGCGATAATGGCGCCGGTCGCGCCGACCGGGTGACCCAGGGCGATGCCCGAGCCGTTCGGGTTGACCTTGGCCGGGTCCAGATCCAGTTCCTGGCTGACTGCACAGGCTTGCGCCGCGAAAGCGATGTTGGCTTCGATCACGTCCATGTCAGCGACGGTCAGGCCGGCACGCTTGAGTGCCAGGCGGGTGGCCGGGATTGGGCCCAGGCCCATCAGTGTTGGTTCGACGCCGGCATGGGCGTAGCTGACCAGGCGGGCGAGTGGGTGCAGGTTGTTGACCTGTACGGCAGCGCCGGTGGCCATGACCAGGGCGGCCGCTCCGTCGTTCAGGCCGGAGGCGTTGCCGGCGGTGACCGAGCCGTCCTTCTTGAACGCTGGCTTCATCGCCGCCAGCTGTTCCAGGGAGGTGGCGCGTGGGTGCTCGTCGACGCTGAACAGTTTAGTGCCCTTGCGATCCGCAATCTCTACGGTCGCGATCTGCTCGGTGAAGTAGCCATTGGCAATCGCATGGGCTGCGCGCTTCTGGTCTTCCAGCGCCAGGGCATCCTGCATTTCACGGGTGATGCCGTTACGCTCGGCGACGTTCTCGGCGGTGATACCCATGTGAATGTTGTGGAACGGGTCATGCAGGATACCCAGCATGTAGTCGACGGCCTGGACGTTGCCCATGCGGGCGCCCCAACGGGCGGATGGCAGCAGGTACGGCCCGCGGCTCATGGACTCGGCACCGGCGCCGATGGCGATGTCGGCATCGCCCAGCATCAGGGTCTGCGCTGCGCTGACGATGGCTTGCAGGCCTGAGCCGCAGAGGCGGTTGACGTTGTAGGCCGGGGTTTCTTTCGGAATGCCGGCGTTCATCGCGGCAACCCGGGAGATGTAGGCGTCGCGGGTTTCGGTCGGGATCACGTGGCCCATCACCAGGTGACCGACGAGCGCCGGGTCTACAGCGGCCCGTTCCAGGGCGGCTTTCACGGCGGTGGCCGCGAGCTCGGCCGGTGGCACGTCCTTGAGGGATCCGCCGAAGGTGCCAATGGCGGTACGGGCGGCGCTGACGACGTAGATTTCCGGGGTGTTCATGGCTGTGTTCCTTTCGGTGGATTCTTATCTGTACTGCGATTGAGCAGGGCGTTCAAGGCCGTTTTCGCCTCGATGCTGTTGAGGCGCTGGATGAACAGCAGGTTTTCTTCGCGCAGGGTGGCTTGCAGTTCGGCCATGCCGGCCTGTGTCATCAATTGCCGGGACTGGCGCAGAGCTTGCGCGGGCATCGCCAGAAAGCGCTGGGCGATCTTCGCCGCCGCGGCCAGGCATTGCTCGCCGTCATCGAAGGCGGCGTTGGCCAGGCCCCAGGCGACAGCCTCGCTGCCATCAAGGCTGTCGCCCAGCAGTAGCAAACTCGCGGCGCGGGCATGGCCCAGCCGGCGTGGCAACAGCAGGCTGGCGCCGAACTCGGGACACAGGCCCAGGTTGACGAACGGCGTGCGTAGCTTGGCGTTGCGCGTCACCAGCACCTGGTCGCAATGCAGCAGCAGGGTGGTGCCGATGCCGATGGCCGCCCCGCACACCGCCGCAATCAACGGCTTCTGCAGGTGAGTTACGGCGCGCATCAGGCGGAAAGCCGGGCTGTCCAAATGCGTCGGCGGCTCTTGCAGGAAGTCCACCAGGTCGTTGCCACTGGTAAAGCAGTTAGGGCCACCGGTCACGATGACCACGCGGATTTCGTCATTCTCCTCAGCCGCAAACAGCAGGTCGGCCAAGCGCGTGTACATGCCGTTGGTCAGTGCGTTGAGCTTGTCGGGGCGATCGATGGTCAGCGTCAGCACGCCATCGCGATGCTCTTGTTTGATCAGGTCGGTCATTGCTGGCTCTTGCAGAGTCGGTTCGACGGCCACTTTAAGCGTCAGGTTAGCCCAACTGCTATGACAAAACGGGTCAACCGACCTGATGCTTTTTGCCATATCGCACCGTCGAAACGGCTACACACCCATTCGGGGTATGGTGCCGTCCGGCGAATCCACCAATAGTAGGTTCATCCGCTCATCCAGAGCCGAACTCGCTTGATAAGGTGCATTTGCTATGGGCAAGACCCTGCTTAAGGTGATTTCCAGTCTGTTTGTTATACCCCTGACCCTGAGTGCCCACGCCGGCGAGGTGAACGACAGCAATACGCTGCGGCTCTATAACTGGGCGGACTACATCGGTGAGAAGACCCTGGCCGATTTCGAAAAGGCCACCGGCATCAAGGTCATCTACGACACCTTCGACGCCTATGAAACGGTGCAGGCCAAGTTGCTCACCGGCCACTCCGGCTACGACCTGATCGTGCTCAATGCGTCCCTCGCGCCGCCGCTGATCCAGGCCAAGGTGTTCCAGCCACTGGACAAGAAACTGCTGCCGGGCTGGAGCAACCTGGACCCCAAAGTCTTGCACGACCTGCAAGGATTCGACCCGGGCCCGACTTACTCGGCGCCCTATACCTGGGGCAGCAACGGCATCACCTACAACGTCGACAAGATCAAGGAGCGCATGCCGGATGCGCCAATCGGCTCGCTGGCGATGATTTTCGATCCGAAGATTGTCTCGCGCTTCGCCGACTGTGGCGTGACCCTGGTCGATGCGCCCACCGAAGTCATCCCCCTGGCCCTCAAATACCTGGGCCGCGATCCACGCAGCGCCAAGCCTGAAGATTTGAAGGCAGCGCAGGAGCTGCTGCTGTCGGTGCGCCCGTACATCCGCAAATTCGACTCGGTCAATTACCTGACCAGCCTGCCCAACGGCGACGTGTGCATGGCCATGACCTGGTCGGGCGACTACGCGACGGCCATGGCCCGCGCCGAAGAAGCCAAGTTGAACATCAACCTGTCCTATTTCATTCCCAAGGAAGGCTCGTTGATCTGGTTCGACAACATGTACATCCCGGCCGATGCGCCCCATGTCGCCAATGCGCACAAGTTCCTTGAATACCTGTTGCAGCCGCAGGTGATGGCGGACGTCACTGACTACATCCATTACGCCAACAGCAACGCGGCGGCCACGCCGTTGTTGAACGCCGATGTGCGCAACAACCCGGCGATCTACCCCGATGAAGCCACCCGCGAGCGCCTGTTCCCGCAGAAGACCCAGGACGCCAAGGACATGCGGGCCATGACCCGGGTCTGGAGCACGGTGAAAAGCGGCATCTGATTCATTCGATCGTTAGTCAAACCGGTTAGAGGTTTTTATTCATGGCGACGCCAACACGCAGCGTTTTCTCCCCAGCGGACGAGTCCCGGCTGGTCAAGGCCGACAAGGCCCATCATATGCACGGCTATCACGTGTTCGACGAACACGCCGAACAAGGTTCCCTGAACATCGTCGCCGGAGACGGCGCCTATATCTACGACACCCAGGGCAACCGCTTTCTCGACGCCGTGGGCGGCATGTGGTGCACCAACATCGGCCTGGGTCGCGAGGAAATGGCCGAGGCCATCGCCGATCAGGTGCGCCAACTGGCCTATTCCAACCCGTTTTCCGACATGTCCAATAACGTCGCCATCGAGCTGTGCGAAAAACTCGCCAGCCTGGCCCCCGGTGACCTCGACCACGTGTTCCTGACCACCGGTGGCTCCACCGCCGTGGACACCGCGTATCGACTGATCCAGTACTACCAGAACTGCCGCGGCCTGCCTGAAAAGAAGCACGTCATCGCCCGTTTCAACGCGTACCACGGCTCCACCACCCTGACCATGTCGATCGGCAACAAGGCCGCCGACCGGGTGCCCGAGTTCGATTACGCCAACCCGCTGATCCACCACGTGTCCAACCCCAATCCTTACCGCGCGCCGGAGGGCATGGACGAGGCGCAGTTCCTCGAATTCCTGGTCAAGGAGTTCGAAGACAAGATCCACTCGATCGGCGCAGACAAGGTCGCGGGCTTCTTCGCCGAGCCGGTGATGGGCTCGGGCGGGGTGATTATTCCGCCGAAGGGTTACCTCAAGCGCATGTGGGAAGTTTGCCAGCGCTACGACATTCTCTTTGTCGCCGACGAGGTGGTGACGTCGTTCGGGCGCCTGGGCAAGTTTTTCGCCTCCCTCGATGTGTTCGACGTGCAACCCGACATCATCACCACCGCCAAGGGCTTGACCTCGGCGTACCTGCCGCTGGGGGCATGCATCTTTTCCGACCGCATCTGGAAGGTCATCGCCGAGCCGGGCAAGGGCCGTTGCTTCACCCACGGTTTCACCTACAGCGGCCATCCGGTGTGCTGCACGGCGGCGCTGAAAAACATCGAGATCATCGAACGGGAAAACCTGCTGGCCCACGTCGACGATGTCGGTGGCTACCTCGAGCAGCGCCTGGCCACCTTGCGCGATCTGCCCCTGGTGGGTGATGTGCGCTGCCTGAAACTGATGGCGTGCGTGGAGTTCGTCGCCGACAAACGCACCAAGGCGCTGTTCGCCGAGGAGATCAACATCGGCGAGAAAATCCATGTGCGCGCCCAGGCCCGGGGCCTGTTGGTGCGGCCGATCATGCACCTGAACGTGATGTCGCCGCCGCTGATCCTGACCTATGCCCAGGTCGATGAGATTGTCGAGATCCTGCGCCTGTGCATTCTCGAAGTGGCAGCCGAGCTTGAGGCGAGCGGACAGTACACCGGCCAATGATTTCGTCTGCCAGGCTGTTACCAAGGGGTTGTTCAGCCGCTAGACTGCGGGGCATGAGCAGACCAAACGACGATACGCTGATCGCGGTGCCTTTCGGGGCATTGCATAGATGGCATGGGGGCATGCGCGAGGCATTCGCCCATGTCGATGAGCCTGACGCACTGCAATACCTGGTCTCGGCGTTGGGGCAACTGGTGTCCATCGAATCGGTGATGATCAGCCTGGAGCGCAAGGACCGCGCGCCGCAGTTGCTGCATCAGCGCGGCATTGCCCAGGAGTACCAGGTGTCGATTCTCGAGCGCTATTTCGCCGGTGGCTATCTGCTTGATCCGTTCTGCCTGGCGGTGGAGCAGGGCCTGGCGCAGGGCTTCTATCACTTGGAAGACATTGCGCCGGACAACTTCTTCGACAGTGACTATTACAAGACCTATTACCTGAAGGCCAACTGTTCGGAAGACAGCTACTACATTGTCGATACGGGCAATGACACGAAAATTTCCGTGAGCCTCTTCCAGGGTTTCGGCGGCGATTGCCTGGGCGTCGAACAGTTGAACCTGCTGCGCGCCGTCGAGCCGCTGGTGCGCGAATTCATCGGCGAATTCAGCCGGCGTGGCCTGCAGCGCAGTAGCGAGATCCAGGGCAATGACGATCAAGGCCTGCGCGACGATCTCAAGCATCGGGTGCAATCGGCGTTCGAGCATTTCGGTAGTGGCCTGCTCACCGAACGCGAGCGGGAAGTGGCGCACATGGTGCTCAGGGGGCATTCGGTGAAATCCACGGCCAGCCAGATGAACATCTCCCCGGAAACCGTGCGCATGCATCGCAAGAATCTGTATTTGAAGCTGGAGGTGGGGTCGCAGTCTGAGTTGTTTGCGTTGTTTATCGAGTGGTTGCGCGGGCACTGAGAATGGCGGTCAAACACAAAACCAACTGTGGGAGCGGGCTTGCTCGCGAAGCGGTGTGTCAGTCGACAATATCGTTAACTGGCACACCGCTTTCGCGAGCAAGCCCGCTCCCACATTTGTTTTTGGTTGACCACAAAATCTGTGGTCAACCTTGATCGTTGATCAATCCTCGCGTTTGACTACCAGCGTCAGAATGTCATAGCTGGCCACCAGCTCACCCAGCTGGTTGGTGACTTCCACATCCCACGCCACCACCCCTTGCGGGATGCCCTGCGGGCTCTTCTTGCCCTGGTCGATCTTGCGTTTGCAGGTCAGGCGCGCCTGGATGGTGTCGCCGATGCCCACCGGGTTGATGAAGCGCAGGGTGTCCAGGCCGTAGTTGGCCAGGACCGGGCCGACGCCAGGGGATACGAACAGCCCGGCCGCCGCCGACAGCACGAAGTAACCGTGGGCGATGCGTTTGCCGAACTGCGATTCCTTGGCCGCGATGTCATCGAAGTGCATGTAGAAGTGGTCGCCCGACAGGCAGCCGAAGTTCACCAGGTCCGCCTCGGTGACGGTGCGACGGTGGGTCAGCAGCGATTCGCCGATCTGCAGGTCCTGGAAGTGGCGACGGAACGGGTGCACCTCGGTTTCGATGACCTTGGCCCCGCGCACGTATTCGCCGGTGACCGCTGCCAGCATGGTCGGCGAACCCTGCACCGCTGCGCGTTGCAGGTAGTGTTTCACCGCACGCAGGCCGCCGAGTTCTTCACCGCCGCCGGCACGACCCGGGCCACCGTGCTTGAGTTGTGGCAGCGGCGAGCCGTGGCCGGTGGATTCGCCGGCGCAGTGGCGATCCAGTACCAGCAAACGCCCGTGCAAGGCTGCCGCGACCGGAATGGCTTTGGCGGCGATTTGCGGGTCCTTGGTCACCAGGCTGGCCACCAGGCTGCCTTTGCCGCGCGCGGCCAAGGCCAGGGCTTCATCCAGATCGTCGTAGGCCATCAGGGTGCTGACCGGGCCGAACGCCTCGATGTCATGGGCACCGCCCTCGGCGTGCGGATCGCGGGCTTGCAACAGGGTCGGGGCGAAGAACGCGCCCTTGTCGACATTTTCACCACGGGGTTCGAAGCCGTCGCGGGCGCCGAACAGCATGTCGCTGCTCTGCAACAGGGCTTCCAGGCGTTCGGCCACGTCTTTCTGCTGGTCGTGGGAAGCCAGTGCACCCATGCGCACGCCTTCCACGGAAGGATCGCCAACAACCACTTTGGCCAGGCGATCACGCAAGCGGGTAGCCACGGCGTCGATGTGCTTGGCCGGGACGATGGCGCGCCGGATGGCGGTGCATTTCTGCCCGGCCTTGGTGGTCATTTCCCGGGCGACTTCCTTGATGAACAACTCGAATTCTTCATCGTCCGGGGTGACGTCCGGGGCGAGGATCGCACAGTTCAGCGAGTCGGCTTCGGCGGTGAACGGCACTGAATTGCGGATCAGGTTCGGGTTGACCCGCAGCTTGGCCGCGGTGTCGGCGGAACCGGTGAAGGTCACCACGTCCTGGCCTTGCAGGCGGTCGAGCAGGTCGCCGGTGCCGCCGATGATCAGTTGCAGGCTGCCCGCCGGGAGAAGGCCGGACTCGTCCATCAGGCGTACCACGGCTTCAGTCAGGTAGCTGGTGGCGCTGGCCGGTTTGACGATGCATGGCATGCCGGCGAGGAAGCTCGGGGCGAATTTTTCTAGCATGCCCCAGATCGGGAAGTTGAAGGCATTGATGTGCACCGCCACGCCGCCGCGCGGCACCAGGATGTGGGTGCCGGCGAAGGTGCCCATTTTGCTCAGTTGCAGCGCCGGGCCTTCGTGGACGACGTTACCCGACGGCAATTCACGGGCGCCGAGGCTGGCGTAGGTGAACAGGGTGCTGTTGCCGCCCTCGATGTCGATCCAGCTGTCGGCACGGGTCGCGCCGCTGTGGTGGGAAATCGCGTAGAGCTGTTCCTTGCGTTCGCTCAGGTACAAGGCCAGGGCCTTGAGGCGCTGGGCGCGTTGCTGGAAGTCCAGCGCCATCAGGCCGCTGACGCCTTGGCGACGACCGTGCTCGATGGCTTCGGCAAAGTCCGGGCGCTCTTCGTGGGTACGGAAGATTTCATGGCCATCGAGGGCGCTGCGCAGGACTTGTGCGCCTTGTTGGCCGATCCAGCGACCGGCGATGAAACTCTGCAGGGTAGGGGCATGCAGTGTAGGTGAGGAGGACATCACGATTGCTCCTGAGTGTGAAAAGTCTGGGCGCGGCCACAACCGCCCCCTTGCGGAATTACCAAAGCGCCAGGGTGTAACCGACGATCAATCGGTTCTCATCGAGGGCGGTCGTCAAGCCATTGCCGGAGCGGAAGGTCACGTTGCGCCAGCGCAGGCTGACGTTCTTCAACACACCGCTCTGGATGACGTAGCTGATATCGGTGTCGCGCTCCCATTCGCGCCCGTTGTCAACGGTGCCTGCCTTGACGTGGCGACCATCGGTGTAGCGGGTCATGAAGGTCAGGCCGGGAATGCCTTGTGCGGCGAAGTCATAGTCGTAGCGCAGCTGCCAGGAATCTTCCTCGGCGCGGGTAAAGGTGTTGAAGGTCACCAGGTTGACCACGTAGGGATCGCCGCCGTTGAGGAACGGAAAGGCGCTGTCGCCGGATAGCCGCTGGTAGGCGGCGCTGACCTTGTGGGCACCTTGGGACAGGGTGAACATGCTGTTGAAGTTGCGGTTGTCGATGCGTCCGGCCTTTTCCGCGCCGTCGCCGCGGCTGTCGAAATAACGCAGGTCGCTGCGCAGGTTGAAACCGTTGCCCAGGGGCTGGGTATGCACCAGCCCGACGAATTGCTGGCGGTAAATCTGCTCGAGCTTGCCGTAGTAATAGCTCAGGTTCAGTTGCGGACTGAACGCGTAGCTGCCGCCGCCGAAGTCGAAGTGATCGCTGCTGGCGGCGGCGTAGCCGATGTCGTCGTTGCTCGACGAGTCGCGCAGGTTGGCCTTGGTCAGGCGTCCGGCATTGAGCGTCAGGCCGTCGATTTCCTGGCTGGTCAGCAAGCCGCCTTCAAAGGTCGAACTGAGCAGGCGGGTGTCGTTGTAGCTCACCACCGGCAGCAAGGGTTGCAGGGTGCCGAGTTTCAGAAGGCTTTTGGACACCCGCATCTTGCCGGTAAGGCCTAGCTCACTGTAGTTGTCATCGGGTTCATGGCTCTGCGGGCCAAAGGGCAGCAGCCCGGTGCCACGGCGATCGGAGCTGGAGTCGAGCTTGATCCCCAGTTCCCCCAGTGCGTCGAGGCCAAAACCGAAGGTGCCATTTGTGAATCCGGATTCGACACGCGCAGTGAACCCCTGGGCCCATTCTTCGGCCTTGGATTGCGGCGCGTTGTCCTGACGGAAATCGCGATTGAGGTAGAGGTTGCGCATTTCAATACGGGCCTTGCTGTCGCCGATGAAGTCGGCCATGGCGCTGGGCGCGAACAGGGGCAGACTCAATGCGGCGGCGAGCGAAAACAGTGATTCACAAGATGCGTTACGTGCGGGCTTCATTATTTTTATTCCCTGCCAATAGTCAGTGATTGCTGGCGCCGGAGGCACCGATACCGGTCATCGAGCGGATGAACTGCGCCAGATAACGGCCGCGTTCAAGGGCTGCGCGGGGCGAGGTGTCGGTGACGGAAAACAGCCATGCACTGAAGAACGCCAGGCTCATGGAGAACAGCGCCGGGTTGGAGTAGGGGAACAATGCCTTGTCGTGATGCATCACGTTGACCCACACCGCCGGGCTGAGCACCAGCAGGACAATCGCTGAGACAAGCCCGGACAGGCTGCCGATGACGGCGCCGCGGGTGGTCAGGCCTTTCCAGTACATCGAAAGGAACAGCACCGGGAAATTCACCGACGCGGCGATGGCCAGTACCAGACCGGACAGGAAGGCGATGTTTTGCGATTCGAACAACAGGCCGAGGATGATCGCCAGCACACCGATGCACAGGGTGGCGATTCGCGACACGCGCATTTCCTGCGCCTCGCTGGCCTGCCCCTTGCGCATCACGCAGGCATACAGGTCATGGGACACCGCCGAGGCGCCGGACAACGCGAGCCCGGCGACTACCGCCAGAATCGTGGCGAAGGCGACCGCCGAGATGAAACCCAGGAACAGGTTGCCGCCTACCGCGTGGGCCAGGTGCACGGCGACCATGTTGCCGCCGCCGATGATTGCGCCGCTGGCGTCACGGAACGCAGGATCGGTGCCGACCATGACGATGGCGCCGAAGCCGACAATGATCAGCAGCAGGTAGAAGTAGCCGATGAAACCGGTGGCGTAGAACACGCTTTTACGCGCTTCCTTGGCATCGCTGACGGTGAAGAAACGCATCAGGATGTGCGGCAGGCCGGCGGTGCCGAACATCATGCCCAGCCCCAGGGAAATTGCGTCGACCGGATTGGACAGCAAGCCGCCGGGCGCCATGATCGCGTCGCCCTTGGCATGCACGGCGGTGGCGCCGGCAAACATCGCCTCAGTGCTGAAGCCGAAATGCTTGAGCACCATGAACGCCATGAAACTGGTGCCGAACAACAGCATCACCGCTTTGATGATCTGCACCCAGGTGGTGGCAAGCATGCCGCCGAAGGTCACGTAGAATACCATCAATACACCGACCAGCATGACGGCGTAGAGGTAGTCGATGCCGAACAGCAACTCGATCAGCTTGCCGGCGCCGACCATCTGCGCCACCAGGTACATCAGCGCCACGGTCAAGGTGCCGAAGGCCGAGGTCAGGCGCACCGGGGTTTGCTCCAGGCGGTAAGAGACCACGTCGGCAAAGGTGTATTTGCCGAGGTTGCGCAGGCGTTCGGCAATCAGGAACAGGATGATCGGCCAGCCGGCCAATACGCCCAGTGCGTAGAGCAGACCATCGTAGCCATTGAGGAACATCATCGCGGAAATGCCGAGGAACGAGGCTGCCGAGATCATGTCGCCGGCGATCGCCAGACCATTCTGGAAGCCGGTCATGCCACCACCGGCGGTGTAGAAGTCGCTGGCAGAGCGGGTGCGCAAGGCAGCCCAGCGTGTCACGCCGAGGGTGAACAGCACGAACACCAGGAACATGCCGATGGCGTTCCAGTTCAGTGGTCGCGAAGCGCCGTCGGCGGCCACCGCAAAATCGGTGACCACCGCCAACGGCAGCAGGAACAGCGCGAGAAGGCGGCTCATCGGGCGCACTCCTGCTTGAGTTTTTCATTCAGCGGGTCGATCACGTTGTTGGCGCGATAGACATAGAAACCGGTCAGCGCAAAGGCCAGTACCACGATCACCACACCCACCAGCATGCCAACGGTGGTCACGCCGCCGCTGAGGGACTGGCCGAGGGTAGAAGGGGAGAAAGCCACCAGCAGCACGAAGCCGTAATAGATCACCAGCATGGCCAGGCTCAGTGACCAGTACAGCTTCTGCTTGCGGCGAACCAGCTGGATGAAATCCGGGTGCTGGCGGATGAGTTCTATTTCCTGGGGTGTCATGACGCGCGCTCCTTTGTTGTTTTTGTTTTGAGTGAAACAGAGTTTTCGGGTGGATCACCGGACCCCCCTGTAGGAGCTGGCTTGCCAGCGAAGGCGGCCTGAAAACAAACGGTGATCTCAAGGGCCTCTTCGCTGGCAAGCCAGCTCCTACAGGGGGGGTGTTGCTCTTTAGAGCTGGTCGAAATCCAGAACGACCTTGTCGCTGATCGGGAAGGCCTGGCACGACAGCACATAGCCCGCGGCCACCTCGTAGTCTTCCAGGGCGTGGTTGCTGTCCATTTCCACTTCGCCTTCGATGACCTTGCACTTGCAGGTCGAGCACACGCCGGCCTTGCACGAGTAGGGCAGTTCGGCGCCCTGGGCGTTGCCGGCGTCGAGGATGCTCTGGCTGTTGCGCGGCAGGTCGAAGGCCAAGGCACGGCCGTCGCTGATCACGGTGATCTGGCTGACCGCCGCATCCACCTGGCGCGCCGCCTCGCGGGCTTCACGTTTCTGCTGGCTGCCGGCGGCGGCGAACAGTTCGAAATGGATGCGCCCAGGTTGCATGCCCTTGGCCTTGAGGCTGTCGCGCACGGTCTCGGTCATTTCCTGGGGGCCGCAGATGAAGGCGGCGTCGAGGGCCTTGACGTCGAGCCAGCGGCTGAAAAGCTGCTCGCATTTCTCGGCGTTGATCCGGCCGTTGTACAGGTCGACGTCCTGCTGCTCGCGGCTGAACACGAAGATCAGGTTCAAGCGCTGCAGGTAGCGGTTTTTCAGGTCTTCAAGCTGTTCGCGGAACAGTGCGCCGGAGCTGGAGCGGTTGCCGTACAGCAGGGTGACGCGGCTATGGGGCTCGGTTTGCAGGGTGGTCTTGATGATCGACAGGATCGGCGTGATGCCGCTGCCGGCCGCGACGGCCAGGTAGTTACCGTGGCGAGCGGGGTCGAGTTCCACGCTGAAATGCCCGGCGGGCGGCATCACTTCCAGGCTGTGTCCGGCCTTGAGCTGTTCGTTGGCAAAGGCGGAAAAACGCCCGCCGGCCACACGCTTGATGGCGACCCGCAGTTCACCGTCGTTGACCCCGGTGCAGATCGAATAGGAGCGGCGCACTTCTTCGCCGTCCAGTTGGGTGCGCATCACCAGGTGTTGGCCCTGGGTGTAATGAAAGCTGTCTTGCAGGTGCTGCGGAATCTCGAAGGCGATGGACACCGCGTCACGGGTCTCGGTGCGCACGTCCTTGATGGTCAGGCTATGAAACTTGGTCATTATTGTTCTCCAGCTGGGTCGGCCGATTCGCCGCTCAGATGCACTTGAAATAGTCGAACGGTTCTCGGCAATCGACGCAGCGATACAGCGCCTTGCACGCGGTTGAACCGAATTCGCTGAGCACCTCGGTGTCGGCGCTGCCGCATTGCGGGCAGACGACCCGCGGGCTCTCACCGAGCAGGCTGCGTTTGCTGGTACTGCCTTCGGGCGGTGCGATGCCGTAGGCGCGCAGGCGTTCGCGGCCGCTGGCGCTGATCCAGTCGGTGGTCCAGGCCGGAGTCAATTTGCGCTCCAGTTGCGGCGCCTTGAATCCGCCGAGTTCCAGGGCCTGGCGGATATCGCCCTCGATCACTTCGGTGGCCGGGCAGCCGGAGTAGGTCGGCGTGACCACCACGTGCAAGTGACCCGCCTGCCAGTCCAGGTCGCGGACGATGCCGAGGTCGACCACGCTGACCACCGGCACTTCCGGGTCCATGACTTCGGACAGGATCGCCCACGCGGCGGCCAGGTCGGACGGTTGAGCCGGCCGGGCGCCGAGGTCGCTGGCGATCAGCTCACCAGGTTGCATCGGGGTACGCTCGGGGCAGGAACTGCATTTCGGCCAGCAGGATGCCCAGGTGTTCGCTGTGCAGGCCCTTGCGCGCATTCAGGTAGAAATAGCTCGGCGCGGACGGCACGGGCAGGGTGGCGCTGGTGAAGATCTGGTTGACCTTGGCCTGCCACTGCGCGGCGACGCTGGCGATGCCCGGGGTGATGCCGGCTTCGCACAGGCGTTGTTCGCTGTCATCGGCAGCGATCAGTTCCACGGTGAAGCGCCAGACTTCGGGGATGGCCGCGAGCATGCGCTGGTGGCTTTCCTCGGTGCCGTCACCCATGCGCTCGATCCATTCGCCGGAGCGGCGCAGGTGGTAGGTGACTTCCTTCACCGCCTTGGCAGCGATCCCGGCAATGCGTTCGTCGCTGGACTGGCTCAGGCCCTGCAGCACCGGCAGATGCCAGGCGTCATAGAGGAACTGCTTGAGCATGGTCACCGCGAAGTCGCCGTTGGGTTGTTCCACCAGCAACAGGTTGCGATAAGCGCGCTCGTCACGACGGAACGCCAGGTGATCGGCATCGCGGCCGTCGTCCAGCAGTTCGGCGGCGTAGTCCAGCCAGTTGCGCGCCTGGCCCACCAGGTCGAGGCCGACGTTCATCAGCGCCAGCTCTTCTTCCAGGGCCGGCGCCTTGCCGCACCACTGGCACAGGCGCTGGCCCTGGATCAGGGCGCTGTCACCGAGGCGCAGCAGGTATTCGATCAGATCAGTCTTGTTGTTCATGGTCGACCTCACATGTGCCCGACTTCGGCCGGCAGCTCGTAGAAGCTGGCATGGCGGTAGACCTTGTCGTCCGACGGATCGAACAGCGGGTCTTTTTCATCCGGGGAGGAGGCGGTGATCAGCTTTGAGGGCACCACCCACAGGCTTACGCCTTCGCTGCGACGGGTATAGAGCTCGCGAGCGTTCTCGATAGCCATGGTGGTGTCGGCGGCATGCACGCTGCCGACGTGTTTGTGGTTGAGGCCGTGCTTGCTGCGCACGAAGACTTCGAAGAGGGTCCATTCGGACATGGCGGTGTCTCCAGATCAGGTGGCCGAATCAGGCGGCGTTCTTGTTTTGTTTTTTGCGGGCGTGGGCGACGGCGGCTTCACGAACCCAGGCACCGTCTTCAATCGCCTTGCGGCGGGTGGCGACGCGCTCGGTGTTGCACGGGCCGTTGCCCTTGAGCACTTCGTAGAATTCGCTCCACTGGATTTCGCCGAAGTCGTAGTGGCCGCGTTCGGCGTTCCACGCAAGGTCCGGGTCGGGGCAGGTGCAGCCCAGCAGTTCCAGCTGCGGGATGGTCTGGTCGATGAAGCGCTGGCGCAGTTCGTCATTGCTCTGGCGCTTGATTTTCCAGGCCATGGATTGCGCGCTGTTCGGTGAGTGTTCGTCACTCGGGCCGAACATCATCAGCGACGGCCACCACAGGCGGTTGATCGCATCCTGGACCATGTCTTTTTGCGCCTGGGTACCGTGACGCATCATGGTCAGGAGGATTTCGTAGCCCTGGCGCTGGTGGAAGCTCTCTTCCTTGCAGATGCGCACCATGGCCCGGGAGTAGGGGCCATAGGAGGTGCGCTGCAGCACCACCTGGTTGACGATCGCCGCGCCATCCACCAGCCAGCCCACGGCGCCCATGTCGGCCCAGTTCAGCGTCGGGTAGTTGAAGATGCTCGAGTACTTGGCCTTGCCGCTATGCAGCTTTGCGATTTCTTCATCACGGTCGGCGCCCAGGGTTTCCATGGCGCTGTACAGGTACAGGCCGTGCCCGGCTTCGTCCTGGATCTTGGCCATCAACTGCAGTTTGCGTTTGAGCGTTGGCGCGCGGGTAACCCAGTTGCCTTCCGGGAGCATGCCGACGATTTCCGAGTGGGCGTGCTGGGAGATCTGCCGGATCAGGGTCTGGCGGTAGGCATCTGGCATCCAGTTCTTCGCTTCGATCTTGATTTCTGAATCGATTTTCTCCTGGAAGGCGCGTTCCTCATCGGACATCTCCGAGAGGTCTTTGATGCGCTTGACGCCTGTTTCTACGAGCTGTGCGTACATGGGGGGTCTCCCGCCGTGATTCTGTTGAAGGCATGGAGAACTTTATAAGCGATACAGAAATTTATATCAAACAGAAAATGACGTGTCGTATTTAATTTTGTATCGCTTTTGGGTTGAGCGGTCCTTCATGAAGCACCGTTCCCCTGTAGGAGCTGGCTTGCCAGCGAAAGCGGTGGGTCAGTCGGCAAATGAATCGACTGGACGGATGCCTTCGCTGGCAAGCCAGCTCCTACAGAGAGGGGGTGTCTGTTTTCATGAAAAAAGCCAAAAAAAGCCCCGCAAAAGCGGGGCCATAAGGGGTGCAGCAGTCATGCTTTAGGGCGTTTGTCCATGACGTGGCAAGCCTTGCCCTCGGAACGCTTGATCGAATGGAACGGCTGCAAGACGATCCGCGAACTGATGCCGATATACGTCTTGATGTGCTTGCTCAGCTCCCCACAAACCGCCTTCTGCTGTTCATCGCTCAGGTGCTGATGCTCTGCCTTCAACTCGACATGTACATCCACGCTGTCCAGGTTGCCATTGCGATACAGATGGATCTCGTAGCACTCGGCAAGTTGTTTGACTTTCAGCACCTGCTCCTCGATCTGCGTCGGGAACACGTTGACCCCGCGGATGATCAGCATGTCATCGCTGCGCCCGGTGATCTTGTCGATACGCCGCATCGGCCGCGCAGTGCCTGGCAGCAGGCGCGTCAGGTCGCGGGTGCGGTAGCGGATCATCGGCAGGGCTTCTTTGCTCAGGGAGGTGAACACCAGTTCGCCCATTTGCCCGTCCGGCAGCACTTCGCCAGTGATCGGGTCGATGATTTCCGGGTAGAAGTGGTCTTCCCAGATCGTCGGGCCGTCCTTGGTTTCGGCGCATTCCATTGCTACGCCCGGGCCCATGATTTCCGAGAGGCCGTAGATGTCCAGGGCGGTGATGCCCATGCGCGCCTCGATGGCGCTGCGCAGTTCGGCGGTCCATGGCTCGGCGCCGAAGATGCCCAGGCGCAGGGCCAGCTTGTGCGGGTCGATGCCCTGGCGCTCGATTTCGTCGGCGATATTGAGCATGTAGGACGGCGTGACCATGATGATGTCCGGCTGGAAATCCTTGATCAACTGCACTTGTTTTTCGGTCTGGCCGCCGGACATCGGGATCACCGTGCAACCCAGGCGTTCGGCGCCGTAGTGCGCGCCGAGGCCGCCGGTGAACAGGCCGTAGCCGTAGGAGATGTGCACCTTGTCGCCACGTCGGCCACCCGCCGCGCGGATCGAGCGCGCCACCACGTTGGCCCAGGTGTCGATGTCGTTCTGGGTGTAGCCGACCACGGTCGGTTTGCCGGTGGTGCCGCTGGACGCGTGCAGGCGCACCACGTCATGCATCGGCACGGCAAACATGCCGTAGGGGTAGTTGTCGCGCAGGTCGGACTTGGTGGTGAAGGGGAATTTCGCCAGGTCGTCGAGGGACTTGATGTCGTCCGGGTGCACGCCCAGCGCATCGAAGCGCTGACGGTACAGCGGCACATTGTTGTAGGCGTGGTTCAGGCTCCAGCGCAGGCGTTCCAGCTGATGCTGGCGCAGCTCGTCGATGCTGGCGGTTTCCAGCGGGTCCAGCACGGGATCCAGCACGGCTTGGGCAATTGGCATGTTCATGTGTTCACTCGAATTGTTTTTGTGTTCCAGCCCCTGCATGCAGGGGCTTTGAGTGCATGCCCCAAGGATACCTCTCGGCTCCCCGGGAATCGCGATTCTTTAGTGGGGTAGACGCTCGATGATCAGCGCGATCCCCTGGCCGACACCGATGCACATGGTGCACAGGGCGTAGCGGCCATTGCGTTCCTCTAGTTCATGCAGGGCGGTGGTGACCAGGCGTGCGCCGCTCATGCCCAACGGATGGCCCAGGGCGATGGCGCCGCCGTTGGGGTTGACCCGTGGGTCGGTGTCGCTCAAGCCCAGTTCGCGCAATACCGCCAGGCCCTGGGCGGCAAAGGCTTCGTTGAGCTCGATGATGTCCATGTCCGCCAGGCTCAGGTTGGCCACTTCCAACACCTTGCGCGTGGCCGGTACCGGGCCGATGCCCATGATGCGTGGCTCGACACCGGCGGTGGCCATCGCCACGACCCGGCCACGGGCGGTCAGGCCGTGGCGTTTGGCGGCTTCCGGGCTGGCCAGCAGCAGCGCGCAGGCGCCGTCGTTGACCCCCGAGGCGTTGCCGGCGGTGACGCTGCCGCCTTCGCGGAACGGCGTGCCCAGTTTGGCCAGTTGCTCAAGGGTGGTGTCGCCGCGCGGATGCTCGTCGTGCTCGACCACTTTGGCCGGGCCTTTGCGCTGGGGGATTTGCACCGCGACGATTTCCCTGGCCAGCCGCCCATTGGCCTGGGCGGCAGCAGCGCGCTGCTGGCTGCGCAGGGCGAAAGCGTCCTGGTCGGCCCGGGAGATGTTGAACTGTTCGGCGACGTTCTCCGCCGTTTCCGGCATGGAGTCGATGCCGTAGGTTTTTTTCATCAGCGGATTGACGAAGCGCCAGCCGATGGTGGTGTCGAAAATCTCGGCAGCTCGAGAAAATGCCTGTTCGGCCTTGCCCATCACCATTGGTGCGCGGGACATCGATTCGACGCCACCGACCAGCATCAACCCGGTTTCGCCACTGCGAATCGCCCGGGCGGCAGTGCCGATGGCGTCCAGTCCGGAACCGCACAGGCGATTGAGGGTGGTGCCCGGTACGCTGACCGGCAACCCAGCCAGCAGTGCCGACATGCGTGCGACGTTGCGGTTGTCTTCGCCGGCCTGGTTGGCGCAGCCGTAGATCACATCATCGACAGTGCTCCAGTCGACTTGCGGGTGACGGCGCAGCAGCTCGCGCAACGGCACCGCACCGAGGTCGTCGGCGCGCACGCTGCTCAGGACTCCGGCGTAGCGACCGATCGGCGTACGAACCGCGTCGATGATCAGGGCGTCATTCATTGGGGGGCTCCTGCGCCAGCACCGAGCCGCGCACTTTGTAGGATTTGCCGTGGAACAGGGCGATCAACTGGCCCTGCTGGTTTTCGATGCGTACGTCGTAGTTGCCGGTGCGCCCGGAGCGGCTCTGCTCGATGCAATCGGCAGTCAGCGTGTCGCCCAGGCGTGCCGGGGCGATGTAGTCGATGCTGCAGCCGATGGCGACTGTGGCTTCGTTGTAGCTGTTGCAGGCAAAGGCGAATGCTGAATCTGCAAGGGCAAACAGAAAGCCGCCGTGGCAGGTGCCGTGGCCCTGCACCATGTCGGCACGCACGGTCATGCCCACACGGGCGCAACCGGGGGCCGCGGACAGCAGGCGTATGCCCATCGCCTGGCTGGCGGCGTCGCGCTGGAGCAGCGTTTGTGCACAGTTGACGGCCAGGTTCATCGCTTCATGGTTAGTCATGGAATATTCTCCCTTCGGCGACGCGTCGGCGCAGCAGCAGCGACGGCCGGTAGCGTTCTTCGCCATAGGTGGCTTGCAGGTTTTCCAGCACGGTCAGGATCTGCTTGAGCCCTATGGCGTCGGCCCAGGCCAACGGGCCTTGGGGGTAGTTGACCCCGGCGCGCATGGCCAGATCGATGTCGGCCGCCGAGGCCACGCCTTGCAGCAGGGCATCGGCCGCTTCGTTGGCCAGCATCGCCACGGTGCGCAGGACGGCGAGGGCAGGGCTGTCGCTGAGCAGGCTGACCTTGAGGCCGGCGCGTTGCAGCAGGGCGATACCTTGTTCCAAGGCCAGGGGATCAATGCCCGCCGCGTAACTGATGGCGATGCGTTGGGCCTGGGTGTAATCGAGGGTCAGGTCCAGCAGGATCAGGTTGCGCAGGCCGTCTTCCCTGGCGCGCTGACACGCCATGCGCCCGTCGCTCAAGGCCAGCACTGCGTCACCAACCCGCAACAAGCCGCGGCCATCGCGCTGGATGACGTCGAGGCCTTGCTCGCGCAGACGAACCAGCAAACCTCGGGCGATGCCCAGGTCGCCTTCGGCAATGCACACCTGGACATTCGCATCGCTGCCGATCTCGGCGGCTGGCGGACGCTCGGCCCCTTGGGCATAGCTGTAGAAACCTTGGCCGCTTTTGCGCCCCAGGCGCCCGCCGTCCACCAGCTCTTTCTGGATCAGTGAAGGCAGGAAGCGCGTGTCCTGGTAATAAGCGTCGAACACCGAGCAGGTCACGGCATAGTTGACGTCATGGCCGATCAGGTCGGTCAGCTCGAACGCACCCATGGCAAAGCCGCCCGCCTCGCGCATCAGCGCGTCCAGCGTCGCGCAATCCGCGGCGCCTTCCTGGAGCATGCGCAGGCTCTCGGCATAGAAAGGCCGGGCCACGCGGTTGACGATGAAACCCGGGGTGGAGCGGGTGTGCACCGGTTTTTTCCCCCAGGCTTTGGCGGTGTCGTACAGGCACTCGGCCAAGGCCGGATCGCTGGCCAGGCCGCAGACCACTTCCACCAGCGGCATGACCGGCGCCGGGTTGAAGAAGTGCAGGCCGAGCAGGCGTTGTGGGTGATCGAGCTGCGCGGCGATGCGGGTGATCGACAGCGACGAGGTATTGCTGGCGAGGATGCAGTGCTCGCCGCAGATCTCTTCCAGTTGGCGGAACAGTGCGCGCTTGACCTCGAGGTTTTCGACGATGGCTTCGATGATCAGCGCGCAATCGGCCAGGGCTTCGATCGCTTCCACGGCGTGCAGGCGGGCAATCGTCGCACTGCGCGATTCGGCGGACAGCTTGCCGTTCTCGACCCGTTTGCCCAGTTGCCGGTCGATGCCGGCAATGGCCTGGGCGGCCGCGCCGGGACGATTGTCCAGCAGAAGCACCGGATGCCCGGCCTGCGCTGCGACCTGGGCAATGCCGGCGCCCATGGCGCCGGCGCCGATCACGGCGATGCGTGCAGAAGTGTTCAGTGCGCTCATGACTCAGCGTCCCTTGAAGCTTGGGTTGCGTTTTTCCATGAAGGCGCCGACGCCCTCGCGATAGTCGTCGCTGCGCCCGGCCAGGCGTTGCAGGTCACGCTCCAGTTCCAGCTGTTCATCAAAACTGTTGCTCATGCTGGCGTTCAGGCTGCGCTTGATCAGCGCCAGGCCGTAGGTCGGCTGGGTGGCCAGGTGTTGCGCCAGTTTCAGGGCTTCAGCGCGCAGTTCGGCGTCTTCCACGCAGCGATAGATCAAGCCCCATTGCTCGGCCTGTTCGGCCGTCAGGCGATTGCCGAGCAGGATCAGGGCCTTGGCGCGGGCCATACCGACCAGGCGCGGCAGGGTCCAGGTGCCGCCGGAGTCAGGGATCAGGCCGATCTTGCAGAATGCCTGGATGAAGCTGGCCGAACGCGCTGCCAGCACCAGGTCGCAGGCCAGCGGAATGTTCGCGCCGGCACCGGCGGCCACGCCATTGACCGCGCAGATCACCGGCATCGGCAGGTCGCGCAACTGGCGGATCAGCGGGTTGTAGAACTTTTCGATGGACTCGCCCAGGTCCGGCACGGCGCTGCCCGGCGCGACATTGCGGTCGCTCAGATCCTGGCCGGCGCAGAAACCACGACCTTCGCCGGTCAGCAGCAGCACGCGCACGTCGGGGTTCTGCCGCACTTGCTTGAGCGCTTCCTTCACTTCGCCATGCATCTGGGTGTTGAAGCTGTTGAGCTGGTCCGGGCGATTGAGGCTGAGCAGGGCGACGCCGGCCTCGATGGAAAACAGGATGTGTTCGAAGTTCATGGTCTTGGCGCTCTCTTGGCGGATCTCGAATTCAGTGATTACTGGCCGGTGAAGGTCGGCGTGCGTTTTTCCTGGAAGGCGGCGATGCCCTCGTCGCGATCGCGGGTGCCGGCCAGCACGGTGAAGGCGTGACGCTCGAAACGCAGGCCGCTGGCCAGGTCGGTGTCCATGGCCTTGAGCAGCGCTTCCTTGGCCAGGCGTACCGCCAGCGGTGCCTTGGCGGCGATGTTGCGAGCGATCTGCAGGGCGCGATCGACGGTGAATTCCGGCTGGGTGACTTCGCTGACCAGGCCGGCGCGCTGGGCCTGGCGGGCGTCGATCGGCTCGCCGGTCAGGACCATCTGCATGGCCATGGATTTGCCGACGGCGCGCAGCAGGCGTTGGGTGCCACCCGCGCCGGGCATGATCCCGAGATTGATTTCCGGCTGGCCGAAGCGGGCGTCTTCACCGGCCACGATGATGTCGGCGTGCATCGCCAGTTCGCAGCCACCGCCAAGGGCGAAGCCGTTGACAGCGGCGATCAATGGTTTGTTGAAGCGAGTAATGGCCTGCCATGAGGCCTGGCGCGGGTCGTCAAGGATGCCGACCAGGTCGCGCTCGGCCATTTCCTTGATGTCGGCACCGGCGGCGAAGGCTTTGCGACTGCCGGTCAGGACCACGGCACGGGTCTCGGGGTCGGCTTGGGCAACGCTCAACTCGTCAGCCAGTTCGCCGAGAAGCTGGGTATTGAGGGCGTTCAGCGCTTGCGGGCGCTGCAGGGTAATCAGGCGAACACCAGGCTCGATGAATTCGACGGCAAGGGTTTGAGGCATGGCGGATGCCCTCACGGAGCGCTCGGCGGTGATGCCGGCTTGTTATTGGATCGGCTGCAAGGGGCCGGTTTTGCCGGAGTATACCTACAACGTGATACGCAAATGCAATAACAAAATCGATTTAATGTGTCTTATTTTTGTGCGGTCAGCTGTGATCCTGTAATGCCGTATCGTCGTGTGTGGTGGGTTTATCCCCTATTTCATTGGGTTTTATGGCGGTTTTTACAGCGCGGCGCAGGTCGTCGGAAAACCCTCATTCAAGTGATACGCTTTTTTGTCTTTGTGAATGTAAAAGCGATATGATACAAAACAAGTCAATATCTGCATCGCTTTGTGAAGGAAGCTGCCATGACCTGCTACAGCCTTGATGGCCTGACCCCGGTGGTTGACCCGAGTGCCTATGTGCATCCGTCCGCCGTGTTGATCGGCGACGTGATCATCGGCCCCCACTGTTATGTAGGGCCGCTGGCCAGCCTGCGCGGTGATTTCGGGCGGATCGTGCTGGAGGAGGGCGCCAACATTCAGGACACCTGCGTGATGCACGGCTTCCCCGACAGCGACACGGTGGTGGAGCGCAACGGTCACATCGGCCACGGCGCGGTGTTGCACGGTTGTCGGATCGGCGCCGACGCGCTGGTGGGCATGAATGCGGTGGTGATGGACAACGCGCGCATCGGACCAAGGTCCTTCGTGTCGGCGGCGGCCTTCGTCAAGGCCGGTTTCGAATGCCCCGAGCAGTCTCTGGTGATGGGCGCGCCGGCCAGCGTCAAGCGCACCCTCAGCGATCAGGAAGTGGCGTGGAAACAAGCGGGCACCCGCGAGTATCAGCAACTGGCCAGGCGGTGCCTGGAGCAGATGCAGGTGTGTGAACCGTTGGCAGAGCCGGAGCCGGGTCGGCCGCGGATCAGTGACAGTGGGTTGCGGCCCAAGGGCAGCGGCCAGTGAATGCAAAACTTCCCTGTGGGAGCGAGCCTGCTCGCGAAAGCGGCGGGTTAGTCACCACAGATGTTGGATGTCAGACCGATTCGCGAGCAGGCTCGCTCCCACAAGGGGTTGGGATTAACCCCATGGCTTTCGGTATATTCCTTTTCTTTTTTTGCTCGGTACGCCCATGTCGTCCCTGACACCCTTGAACCATCTGATTACCCGCTTTCAAGAGCAGACGCCGATCCGCGCCAGTTCCCTGATCATCACCCTCTACGGTGATGCCATCGAACCCCACGGCGGGACTGTCTGGTTGGGCAGCCTGATCCAGTTGCTCGAACCGATCGGCATCAACGAGCGGCTGATCCGCACCTCGATTTTCCGCCTGACCAAGGAAGGCTGGCTGACCGCCGAGAAGGTCGGCCGGCGCAGTTATTACAGCCTGACCGGCACCGGCCGCCGACGTTTCGACAAGGCGTTCAAGCGGGTCTACAGCACCACGATGCCGGCTTGGGATGGCTCCTGGTGCCTGGTGATGCTGTCGCAGCTGACCCAGGACAAGCGCAAACAAGTGCGCGAAGAGCTGGAATGGCAAGGTTTTGGTGCGATTTCGCCGGTGGTGCTGGCCTGTCCGCGCAGCGACCGCACCGACGTCAACGCGACGCTGCTCGACCTCGGCGCGCAGGAAGAAACCATCGTCTTCGAAACCACCGCCCAGGACGTGCTCGCCTCCAAGGCCCTGCGCCTGCAGGTGCGCGAGAGCTGGAACATCGAAGAGCTGGCGACCCATTACAGCGAGTTCATCCAGCTGTTCCGGCCGCTCTGGCAAGCGCTTCGCGAGCAGGAAAACCTGCAGCCGTCCGACTGCTTCCTGGCGCGGATCCTGCTTATTCACGAATACCGCAAGCTGCTGCTGCGTGACCCGCAACTACCAGACGAGTTGCTGCCCGGTGATTGGGAAGGTCGTGCGGCCCGGCAGTTGTGCCGCAACATTTACCGTTTGATCTACGCCAAGGCCGAGGAATGGCTGAACAGCGCACTGGAAACTGCCGACGGCCCGTTGCCGGATGTGGGCGAGAGTTTTTATCGACGCTTTGGCGGGTTGAAATAACCCGTCGACGGTCAGGGAGAGTCGCTGTTCAGGAGAACCTGCTAATTGACGTAGACAATAAAAATAAGCCTGCGTGAGGCCTGACATGATTTCAACAACCGCACAGCGCCAGGATGGGTTCGATCAGTGGATCCATCAGATCAACCAGATCTGTGGCGCCTTCAACGCACAGCCCCTGGGCAGCGACTTTGCTGGCCAGATCCGTGAATACCGCAGCGATGCCCTCAAGCTCAGCTTCGTTGACGCCTGCCAGGCACGGCTGTACCGCACGCCGCAGGAAGTGGCGGCGGGCGAGGGTGGCAAGTACTTTGCGGTGTTCCAGCTCGATGGCACCGCGGGCATGGCCCAGGGCGACGACAGGGTTTTATTGTCCGCCGGGGATATCACCTTGATCGATGCTGCGCGGCCCAGCGATTTCACTTACAGCGAAAACTCCCGACAGTTGTCGCTGATCCTGCCGTCTCAACTGGTCGAGCAGACCCTGCGCTTCAACCAGGTCAAGTGCGGCCATCGGATTGCCGCGTCGTCGCCGATCGCCATGCTCTCGCATCGTCTGATTCTCGACGCCACCCGCCAACAGCACCTGACCCGGCAGGAAAGCGAAGCGACCCTGGAGGCGATCGTCAGTCTGTTGCGTCCGGCCATCAGCCAGACCGACGATTGCACGGATCCGCACGAGCGTACCTTCCGCAAGACCCTGAGCTTCATCGACCAGCACATCCGCTGCGAAGAGTTGTGCCCGGAATGGCTGGCGCGGGAAGTCGGCATGTCGACCCGCGGCCTGTACCGCATGTTCGCCAAGAAGGGTTTGGTGGTGGCGCGCTACATCAAGAACCGCCGGCTGGACCTGTGCGCCGAGTCCCTGCGTCAATCGCGCAAGGAAGAGAAATTGTCGGTGCTGGGGTATTCCTGGGGGTTTTCCGATTCGAGCTACTTTTCCACGGCGTTCAAATCACGCTTCGGCATTGCGCCGGGGGAGTATCGCAAGCAATACGCTTGATCGCATTTTGTAGGAGCCCGGCTTGCCAGCGAAGGCGTACTTACGGACGCCTTCGCCGGCAAGCCGGGCTCCTACAATTTTGCGTTCCAGCCCGTTATTTCGGGGCGTTGAGGTTCAGCGTCGGGGTTTCATCGAAGAAGTTCCACGGCTTGAGCAACACATGCACCCATTCGGTCGGCATGATCGGCCATTCTTCGGCCCGGGCGATGTGGGTGGTGCCGGTGGTCAGCCAGACCACGTCGTCGGTGTTCTCGATCGAATGGTTATCCTGGGTGAATTGCCCCAGTCCCGAGTCTTTGGCCGAGCGGTTCGGGTACTTGCCTTCCGGGTATTTTTCCTGCGGATTGTATTGCGTCACCCACAGCTGTTTATCCATGAAGCTCAGGCGGTGGTACAGCCATTCATCGTTGCCGAAGTTGGCGCCCTTGGCCACCGGGTGCGTGCCACCGGCATAGGGAATCAACTGGTAGGACACCGGGTTGCCGACCTTGTTTTCCTTGCTGAAGTTGGTCAGCAGGCGCACGGTCGACGGGTCGAATTTCTGCGCCGCCTGCTGTTCGGTGCTGACCACGCGGGTTTCGGTCTGCATGGTGCTCGTGCGCGGGCCGCCACGGTCGTTCGGCAGCACCACCGGGTTCACTTCCACCAGGGAGTTTTGCTCGCCGTCCACGTCCATATCGAGACGGAAGTTGTAGATGTGCTGGTGCGTGGTACCGACGATGTTGTGGTCCAGCAGGGTGCCGTAGCGCGTGTCTTCCTTGGCAGTGTCTTCGTGCATGGTCCTGGACTTGACGCCCTTGACCGCTTCGATGCCGGTGGCGCCGGCGTCGATGCCGAGGGTGCCGTTCTGCTGGAAGACCCAGTCGAAGATGTAGTCATAGTTGCCGACGGTGCTGATCCAGCGCACCACCAGTTCTCGTCGCTCGGTGCTGAGGTTGGGCTGGCCCATTTCCTGGTGTTTGTATTCCGGCCCGGCATAGCGCTCGAACACCGCCATGGCCCGCGGGATCGCGGTCGGTGCGCCGGTGTAGTCGGCGATGGTAGCGTCCAGCAGCACGGCGTTTTCAGGGGCGTCCTTGCCGCGCGCGATTGGCGAGGTCAGGGTACCCATGCCGTAGTCACCGGAATCGAGGTAGGCCTTGAAGTACCAGCCGACATCCGGGTCGCCGTAGGGCACGATCATGCCGCCCAGGGAGCCTTCGTACATGATCTTGCGTTTCTTGCCCTTGTCGTCATAGGTGACCGTGGACAGGATAGGGCCGACCCGCGAATCGAGGCGAACGTGGAAATCCCAGTTCTGCCAGTGAATGCTGTTGCCGGTGATGGTGTAGTTCTTGCCCTCGGGTTCGATGATTTCCAGCGGCTTGACCGCCACGCCCTTGCGCCCGCGGCCGTCGTAGGGCGTGGGTTTCATCGGCACCGGGATCAGCGCTTCGTCTTCGATCTTGATGAGCTTTTTCTGCTCCAGATCGACAATCGCCACCAGGCCCTCGATCGGGTGCGCCCAATAGTTGCCGTCGTCGACATTGAGGTAGCTGACGATCTTCAGCAGGCGCTTGTCCTGGGCCAGCCCGTCCTTGCCGTCGAAATAACCGACGGTCAGCGGCGTCGCCACGACCTTCTTTACATCGTTGATGCCGCGCTTGGCCAAGGCCTGGGCGTATTCGGGACTGGTCTCGACTGCGGTCTGCACCGTGGCGAAATCATCCAGCAACACCATGCCGTGGGCGCCTTCGATCGGCTTCCAGGCGTTGAGCGTCTTGCTGTCGAGATCCACCAGCGCTTCGATTACATGTTTGCCATCCAGCACCACGATATTGGCCTGGCGCGACTGGGTGACGTTTTGCCCGGTGAAGACGAAGTTCCACACCTGATCCTTCGGCGGTTCCTTGACCGATACCTCGGTGAAGCGAAAACCTGGCTTGTAGTGTTCCGATTGCTTGATGATGTCCACGGCCGTGGTGATTTCAGCCGCGCTCAGGGGGTTGAGCGGGCTGGGGCGGGTCTCGACGACGAAGGTCGTGTCCAGGCCGGACTGGAAGACCTGGTTGATGAAGTCCCTGGACATGTACGCCGTCTTGCCCTTGAACACCACAGGCACCGTCAGCTCCAAGCGCTTGCCGTTGAGCATGGCCACTTTGCTGTCGGGCTTGACCTTGAGGTAGACACCGTCCTTGGCAATGGTGAACAGGTTCGAGTAGTCGTCCCACTTGACGCTGGCACCAAACTCCTCAAGGCCCGCTTGCAACGGCACCATTTCGGCCTTGCCGCCATGGGCCTGGGCGTTGCCCATGGACAACGGCAGGCCGAGGACGCTCAGGGAGATGGCCAGGGCGAGCCGGGCAAGCGGTGATCTTTTGGGCGATGCTTTGGCGCTGGACATGGGTGCATTCCTGGAGAAAAGCCGGTGACTGGCATTCTTGCACTTTGCTACAGCCAGTCGATGCCTGCATTGGGATTCCTGCCAGATTGCTTTGACTGTGTGCCAAACCTGTAGGAGCCGGCTCCTACAGTAATAGAAGCGTCCTTATTTGCGCATCGCTACATACGAATTGCGCAGGTCATTGGCCCAGCCATCAAGCACGCCCTTGACGTTGGCCGTGGTGATGACCTGCTTGTCGTTTTCCAGGGGTATTCCCGTGCCCTTGCGAACGACTGTGGCGACCAGGGTCCTGGTGCCGCCATCGAGAAAGGCGACCTCGGTGGCGATTTCGCTGTCCTGGTCACGGATTCCGGTGGCGGTACTGACGCCTGCGGCAACCAGGGTGATCGGTAGCCATTCGTAAAAGCGCAGGCCCTGGGTGCTGGCGGTCACTCGAGTGATTGCCGGCCGCACGATCAGGGTTTTGGGACCCGGAGTGTTGACCACGGTCAAGACTTTGCCCAGCTCATGCTTGAGCACCGCATCGTAATACCGGGTGGTGTCGCCAAGGGTGGTCTGTGGCAGGCGCTCGCTCGGCACGGGCTGCGGGTAATACCGGCTCGGTTCGAAGTAAACCTGGGTGTAACGGTCGAGCTCAAGCTTGGGGTTTACCCAGCTCAGCACCGGTTGTCCCGAGGGGGACTGGTGTTCGGTCAAGGCGCTGTAGTCGTTCAAAAAGCCTGAATAGTTGTCCGGAGCGACGGTTTTGCTGCTGCACGCCGAGAGGGCGATGGTTGCTAAGGCCACTAGCGGTAGAGAGAAGTACTTTCTCATCAAGGAGTTCCTGGGTGGGTGGTGGAGCCTGGCGAGTCTTCCGAGCATTCGATACGCAGATCGCCGTTGGCCATGATCCACTGGGTGAACTCGGCAATCGGAACGCGGTGGATGTATTCCACCCAAGTGCCGGTAGTAGGGCTGTAGCGCTCGAAATACCGGCGCAGCACGACATGGGTCCGATCGTCGGTCAGTCCCAGGCACGCCTGCTGGAATAGAATCGGCTCGTCCTGCCCTGGCGCGCTGGTGCGCTGGTTGAGGATCACCGTATGAGCGCTATCGGTTGTCTCGGTCGCGTAGTTCGAGCCCTGCATGGAAGACCTCATGAATTGGAATGCGCGCAGGGTGCAGCAGGGCGGTAACGACCGTATGTCCGGTTGATGTCAGGCGGGTAGAAATGTTGCTGGATTGAAATATATGACCCTGGCCCCGGAATGGTTTTAGATACGCTCTTTTTTTGACCGTGGATCCTTTGAACGTGAGCAGACTGCTGATCGTCGACGACGATGTGGAAATCCTCTCCCTGCTGAAGCAGTTCTTTGTCCAGCATGCCTACGAGGTCGACCTGGCCACCCACGGCGGGGCCATGTGGGCGATGATCGAAAAAAACCGCCCCGACATCATCATCCTTGACCTGATGCTGCCCGGCGAAGGTGGCCTGAGCCTGTGCCAGAAATTGCGCGCGCAGACCGACATCGCGATCGTCATGCTGACCGCGATGGGTGAACTGAGCGACCGCATCATCGGCCTGGAACTGGGCGCCGACGATTACCTGACCAAACCTTTCGACCCCCGCGAGTTGCTCGCCCGATTGCGCGCGGTGCAGCGCCGCGCCGGCGAAAAAAGCCCGGGGCGGGAGCCGACGCGGCCGATCATCACCTTCGCCGATTGGCACCTGGATATCACCTGCCGTGAATTGCGCTCGCCCGAGGGCGTGATGATTCCGTTGTCCGCTGGCGAGTTCGATCTGCTGCGGGTGTTCCTCGAGCATCCGCAGCGCATTCTGACCCGGGAACAGCTGATCGACCTGGCTCGCGGCCAGGGCCACGAGGCCTTTGACCGCAGCATCGATGTGCAGGTCAGTCGTCTGCGCCGCAAGATCGAGCCAGACAGCAAGCGCCCGGATCTCATTCGCACGGTGCGTAACGGCGGGTATATGTTCTGCGCCAGGGTGACCCGCTCGTGATCCGGCGCATGATTCGTCGCATCGTCGCGCGAATGGTCCCGCGCGATACCCTCAGGTCGCGGATTGCGCTGACCATCGTCGCCGCCATGCTCGCTTCGCTGGCCCTCAATGGCCTGTTCGTGCAACTGGCGGGCACCTGGGGCCGTCCGCCGATCGACCGCACCGGCCTCCTGGAGCAGATCGCCGCGAATGTCCGGGTGATCGAGGCAGCGCCTGTTCCATTGCGCTCATCATTGGCTGGCGCAGCGAGCCATCCGCTGCTTGAAGTGACCTGGCACGAACGGCGGGCCGACTTCCATCTGCCCTCGGGCGGTACGCAGGTAGGGACTGAACATTCGCCGCTGCACGAGTTGCTCGGTGATGTGCCCCGTGACATCCAGGTCTTCAACCCCGGCGACTGGCCGCACGACAGCCCCCAGGCGCATTACGTGGCGCTGGTTCAGCTACGCGACGGCAGCTGGCTGTCGTTCACGCCCCCGGAACGCAGCTGGGGGCTCGACGCCAATGTACGGATCCCGATCATCATCGCCCTCGGGCTGGTGGCAACCCTGCTGGTCGCCTGGATTGCCACGCGGCAACTGGCCAGCCCGCTGCAACGTTTTGCCAGCGCTGCACGGCGCTTCGGTGATGACCTGCGCGCACCGCCGATAAAGATTGAAGGCCCGCATGAGATACGCCAGGCGATCATTGCCTTCAACACCATGCAGGCGCAGATCCGCCACTTTCTCAGCGAGCGTACGCAGATGCTCGCGGCCATCTCCCACGACCTGCGCGCGCCCCTGACACGGATGCGCCTGCGCAGCGAATTCATGGAAGACCTTGAACAACAGCGCAAAATGGTCCGCGACATCGAGGAAATGCAGACGATGATCAACGCGGCGCTGGGTTTTTTCCGTGATGAAAGCCACGGCGAGCACAACACGGCATTCGACCTTTCGGAATTGCTGCAAACGATCGTCGACGATTTTCGCGACCAGGACATCGTCGTCGACTTCAGCGGTCCTGCCCACCTGGTGTACGACGGCCGTCCGCTGGGGATCAAGCGAGTGATCGTCAACCTGCTGGAAAACGCTGTGAAGTATGGCCAGAAACCGGGCATCGAACTGATGAGTGACGGGCGTATGGTTTGCATCGAAGTCAGTGACCAGGGCCCCGGCATACCCGAGTCCGCCCTCGAGCGAGTATTCGATCCCTTCTACCGACTGGAGACTTCGCGCAATCGCGATACTGGTGGCGTGGGCCTGGGACTGTCCGCTGCGCGGGCAATCGTCCGCGAGCAGGGGGGTGAGCTGACGCTGCGCAATCGCAGCGGCGCGGGAC
The DNA here is from genome assembly GCF_028823535.1 of Pseudomonas serbica. Classification (GTDB taxonomy): domain Bacteria; phylum Pseudomonadota; class Gammaproteobacteria; order Pseudomonadales; family Pseudomonadaceae; genus Aquipseudomonas; species Aquipseudomonas serbica. The sequence continues at coordinate 93,044 of NZ_JAQIYM010000002.1, forward strand.
TGGTGGCGCGTGTGGAACTGCCGGGATCTCGCGGTGCCAAGGCTGGCGGGCGGTAGACGGTAATCGACCGTTCGGCCGTGCGGACGCAAATCGTTGCCTTAGGTTAATAGGAAGCATTACTATTCACGCTCTCGCACCCACAGCACACCGCAATGACCCCCAAGCTGCCCCGCAGACACGGCTTTCTCGAGCATTACGAAGAGTTGGTTGGCACCTGGACCCGTCGCCTGAGAAACCGTCAGCAGGCCGAGGACCTGGCCCACGATACCTTCGTGCGGGTGCTCGAGTCGGATTCGGCCGCGGTGCAGCAACCCCGGGCCTACCTGCACCAGACGGCGCGCAACATCGCGGTGGACGGTTATCGGCGCGAGGATCGGCGAGGCGCCCAGGAGTCGGGGGCGATCGATGTCAGTGTGTCATCATCCGGCGACCCGGAGCATTTCATGCAGGCGATCCAGTTGGCGGAGTCCATCGAGCGGGCGCTCACCGAGCTGCCGCTCAACTGCCGCAAGGTGTTTGTCTGGCAGAAAATCGAAGGCCTGACCCAGGCTGAAATCGCCGAACGCCTGGGACTGTCAAAGAACATGGTGGAAAAGTATATGATCCGCACGCTGCGGCATCTGCGCGACCGCCTGGATGGACTGTATCCATGAAGTGCAGCGTGTTCCCATCCCCGGACAAACAGGAACTTCCATGATGGATACCCGTGATTGTGCGTGCGGGCAAACAGCGGTTCGCGATGAAGCGGCGCAGTGGTTTGTGCGTTTGCAGGAGCCCGCGGTCGATGTCGAGGTGTATCGCCGATTCGACAGCTGGCTGAACCAGCACCCTCAACACCGCAACGAATTCGAATGGCTCCAGGGCCTGTGGACAGCGGCCGACCTGGTGCCGGCGGCGCGTTTGCAGGCGTTGTGCGAGCCAGCGCCGAGTCGCACCAGGCAACGCCCGCTGGTGCGCTACGCGGTGGCCGCCAGTGTGGTGGCGATGGCCGTCGGCCTGGGGCTGCTCAGTGTCTTGCAGCCACCGGCGCCCTACACGGCCGAGTTTTCCACGGCACTGGGCGAGCGTCGCCTGGTGGCCTTGCCCGATGGTTCGACGGTCGATCTGGACAGTCGCAGCCGCATCCAGGTGCGCTTTGAAAAGGATCGTCGCGCCATTGAGCTGAGCGAAGGCGAGGCGCTGTTCAGCGTCGAACACGACAGCAGCCGGCCTTTTGTGGTGGAGGCGGGGAGCGGCAAGGTCACCGTCACCGGCACTCGCTTCGATGTGCGCCGGGGCAGCATCGACACCCGGGTGGTGGTAGAGCAGGGCACGGTCAAGGTGCAGGGACGCGACGCCGCCGACGACGAGTTCATCAGCCTGACCGCCGGCCTGGGCAGTCATGTCGATGCCGCGGGCAAGGTCGCTGCGGCCTACGCGGTCAATCCCGCCGAACTGACGGCCTGGCGCAGCGGCAAGCTGGTATTCAACGACGCCAGCCTGGCCGATGTGGCCGAGCAAGTCTCGCGCTATCGGGAGAAGCCGCTCAAGGTCGGCAATGCCGCCGTGGGCAATCTGCGCCTGACCAGCGTGTTCAAGTCCGACAACACCGACGCCTTGCTCAAGGCCTTGCCGAGCATCCTTCCGGTGGCGGTGCGCACCCTCGATGACGGCAGCCAGGAAATAATTTCAAAATAAAATTCAGGTTTTTTTCGAGTTCATCGTCTTCCTGTTCAACTGCAACTGGTTTGCATTAACAAGCGCACACTCTTGCGATCTTCAGGATTACGTTCGACGTGAAAAAGACCACCGCTAAAAACAACAAGTCCACCTGGTTGCCGCTGGCCCTCGCACTGGCGGTCAACCTGGCGCTGCCCCAGGCCTTTGCTGCCGACGCTATCCGTATCCCGGCGCAACCCCTGGGTCAGGCCCTGAGCCAGCTGGGCCAGCAGACCTCGCTGCAGGTTTTTTTCAGCCCTGAGCTGGTGGCCGGCAAACAGGCCCCGGCGGTGGAAGGCAATATCGCGCCGGAAGAAGCGCTGCGCCAGTTACTGCAAGGAAGTGGCCTGCAATACCAGATCGACGAAGGCTCGGTGACGTTGCTGCCAGCCCCGGCCCCGGCTGCTGCGGCAAACGGCCCGCTGGAGCTTGGCGTGACGGACATCAAGGTGGTGGGCGACTGGCTTGGCGATGCCGATGCCGCGGTGGTGCAGAACCACCCCGGCGCCCGTACCGTGATTCGTCGCGAGGCCATGGTCGAGCAGGGTGCGATGAACGTCGGCGACGTCTTGAAGCGCGTGCCGGGTGTGCAGGTGCAGGAAGCCAACGGTACCGGTGGCAGTGATATTTCGCTGAACGTCGGCGTTCGCGGGCTGACCTCGCGCCTGTCACCACGCTCCACCGTGTTGATCGATGGCGTGCCGGCGGCCTTCGCCCCTTATGGCCAGCCGCAGTTGTCCATGGCGCCGATTTCCTCCGGCAACCTCGACAGCATCGACGTGGTGCGCGGCGCCGGCTCCGTGCGTTATGGGCCACAGAACGTCGGCGGGGTGATCAACTTCGTGACGCGGGCGATCCCGGAAACAGCCTCGGCGGAAATCGGCAGCACCCTGGAAACCTCCCAGCACGGTGGCTGGAAGCACATCGATACGCTGTTCGCCGGCGGCACCGCCGACAACGGCCTGGGCGTGGCACTGTTGTATTCCGCGGTGAACGGCAACGGTTACCGCAAGAGCAACAATGGCAATGACATCGACGACGTGATCTTCAAGACTCACTGGGCGCCGACCGATGTGGATGATTTCAGCCTCAACTTCCATTATTACGATGCCAGCGCCGACATGCCCGGCGGCCTGACCCAGGCGCAGTATGACGCCGATCCGTTCCAGTCCGACCGCGACCACGACAACTTCAGCGGTCGGCGCAAGGACGTGTCGTTCAAGTGGGTCCGGCAACTCGACGACCGCACCCAGGCCGAAGTGCTGACCTACTACACCGACAGTTTTCGTGGCAGCAACATCGCCGCCCGCGATCAGAAAACCCTCGGCTCGTTCCCGCGCACCTACTACACCTTTGGCATCGAACCACGGGTCTCCCATGTGTTCGATGTCGGCCCGAGCACCCAGGAAGTCAGCGTCGGTTACCGCTACCTGAAAGAAGCCATGCACGAAGAAGCCAGCCGCCTGGCGCTGGTCAACAACGAGCCGGTGGTGCGGCCGGGTTCGGACGGCCACGTCTATCAGGACCGTACGGGTGGCACTGAAGCCAACTCGGTGTACATCGACGACAAGATCGACGTCGGCAACTGGACCGTCACCCCGGGTATCCGTTTCGAACACATCAGCACCGATTGGCATGACCGCCCTGTGCTCGACACCGCCGGCCGGCCGGTGCCGGAGAAGCGCCGCAGTATCGAGAGCAATGAGCCGCTGCCGGCCCTGAGCGTGATGTATCACCTCTCCGATGCCTGGAAACTGTTCGCCAACTACGAGACCTCGTTCGGCAGCCTGCAGTACTTCCAGCTGGGCCAGGGCGGGACGGGTGACGAAACCGCCAATGGCCTGGAGCCGGAAAAAGCCAAGACCTACGAACTCGGTACTCGCTACAACGACGAGGTGTGGGGCGGTGAAGTGACGCTGTTCTACATTGACTTCGATAAAGAGCTGCAATACATCAGTAACGATGCGGGCTGGACCAACCTCGGCGCCACCACGCACAGGGGGATCGAGGCGTCGGTGCACTACGACATGGCGGCACTGGACCCGCGCCTTGCCGGCCTGACCGCGAACGCCGGCTACACCTATACCCGCGCTGTCTATGAAGGCGAGATTCCGGACTTCAAGGGCCGGGACCTGCCGTTCTACTCGCGCCAGGTGGCGACCGTCGGCCTGCGCTACGACATCAATCGCTGGACCTACAACCTGGATGCCTTTGCCCAGTCAAAACAACGCTCGCCGGGCGTGGCGGTGAACGCCGACGGCAGCTTCAGCAACAACTACATCACCGAAGGCACGGCGGATGGGCAGTACGGCGACATTCCGGGCTACGTCACCTGGAACGCGCGCGCGGGCTACGATTTCGGTCCGCAGGTGTCGAACCTGAAGCTCGGGGCCGGGGTGAAAAACATCTTCGACAAGCAGTACTTCACCCGCTCCAGCGACAACAACGCGGGCATGTACGTCGGCACGCCGCGAACGTTCTTTGTGCAGGCCAGCGTCGGGTTCTGACAGACCGAGGTGCCTGCATTCGCTGGCAAGCCATCTCCTACAAGGTTGGCGCAAACCTGCAGGAGTGGCTTGCCAGCGAAGCTTTTAAACCTTCAATACCCTCCCGCCAATCGCCACCGCCAGCAGCAACAACGCCATCAACCCGAAGGCAAAACTCAAACTGGCGGCATGGGCGACAAATCCGATCAGCGCAGGCCCCGCCAGTATCCCCGCGTATCCCAGGGTGGTAATGGCCGGTACGGCAATGCTTTCCGGCATGACGGTTTGCTTGCCCACCGCGGTGTACAGTACCGGCACGATGTTCGAACAGCCGGCGCCCAGCAACGCATAGCCCGCCAACGCCGCTTCCCAGCTGGGGGCGAACGTGGCCAGGCACAGTCCGGCCGCCGCCGTCACCCCGCCGAAGACGATCACCCGCGTGGCGCCCAGGCGACGCACGATGGAATCACCGGTCAAGCGACCCACCGTCATGGTCAGGGCAAAGGCCGCGTAGCCCAATCCCGCATAAGCCTTGTCGATGCCTCGTTCCTGCGTCAGGAATACCGCGCTCCAGTCCAGGGCGGCACCTTCGGCGAGGAACACGATGAAACACATCCCGCCGATAAACAGCACGATGCCGTGGGGAACGGCGAACGCCGGTCCAGAGCGTTCGCTGCCATAGGGCAGCATGTGCGGTGCAGCCTTGAGCAGTGCAACCAGCAGCAACACATTGACCAGCAGCATCGCGCCCAACGGCGCAAGTCCCAGGCCGAGCAGCGCACTGACGCCCGCCGCACCGACAATGCCGCCCAGACTGAACAGGCCGTGAAACCCCGACATCATGTTTTTGCCACTGGCCCGTTCGACGATCACTGCTTGCAGGTTCACCGTCGAATCCACGGTACCCAGGCCCGCGCCGAACATGAACAAGGCGCCAATCAAGGCCGGAATCGACGATACCGTGGCCAAAAGCGGCAGCGCCGCACAGATCAGCAGGGTGCCGCCGGTCGCCACCTTGCGGCAACCGAAGCGTGAGGCCAGGATGCCGGCCACGGGCATGGCCAGTATCGAGCCGACGCCCAGGCACAGCAGGAGCAAACCCAAGGTGCCTTCATCCAGCCCGGCCCGCGCCTTCGCATACGGCACCAGCGGTGCCCAGGCGGCGATGCCGAAACCGGCGATGAAAAAGGCGATGCGCGTGGACATCTGTTCCAGGCGCCCTGGCACGAATGAGGTCCGGGTGTTGAGGTTGGTCATATCAGTCCTTGGCTAAAAACGTCGCGTCTGCAAGGGACAATGATCCTGCCCCGAGGGTTCGTTCAGCGGACGTGGCGTCCTGCACGCCCACAGGCTGACATCCTTGCACAGCCAGTGCGTGTTTCGCGATATGTTGTGCCGAAGGCAAAGTATCCAGCAGGGAGGGCGCCATGGCGCGGATGTACGATGCACGGGGCAATATCTACGGGGTGGTGGCGCCAGAGGCGCTGCGCCAGATGGGCATCGACGTGCCCGATCAGGCCGGCCACGCCGCGCAAACCCGCAAGGCTTGGGCGCTGGCGGCCATCGAGGCGTGCTGTGCATGGGCGCCGGGCACGCAACCGCCGGGCAGTAAGGATCATCGCAGTGACGGTTTGCTGGTCGGACCCTTTCAGTCATCGCCACCCTTTGATCTGTTGATCGTCAACACAGACGGCACCCTGGCCGAGCGCAGCGGCAACGGGCTGACGATTTTTTCCCAGGCATTGAGCGACCAGGGGCTTTTCCCCGGCGACGAAGCCTGTGTACTCAGGGTGCATCACGACAAATCCGATACGCCTTCACCGGGGCAGACAGCCGTGAAAGCTGCGCAAGTGGAAGGCGTGCAGGGTTTCTGGCTCGACCTCGGCCAGCCTGGCTTCGGGCCGTCGGCGGTCAGTGCCGGTGGCGTTGAAACAGTCCGGTTGAATGGCCGTGAACTCAGCCATGTGCGGCAATTGTCGGCGCTCAATGGCGCCTGGTCGCGCAGTCAGTTCGCGCGGGTCGGCAATCCCCACTGCGTGACGCTGGTGGACAGCGCCGAGGCCTTGCCGAGCAATGAGCAGATGCGCGAGCCAGCGTTGGGCGAAGGGCTGACGCGTATTGCTTTCGCCATGCCCATTGGGGGCGGGAAGCCTTGTGCGGCGGGGATCAATTTGCAATGGGCGATGCACGAAACCGGGCAGCGAGTCGTCGCGCGGGTGTTTGAGCGCGGCGAAGGGCCGACGGCGTCTTCCGGCACTAGCGCCACGGCGGTGGCTTGCGCGGCTTGGCGGGTAGGATGGGTCGAGGCCGGCGAGGTGAAGGTGACGATGCCCGGTGGTACGGCGCCGATTTTGCTGGAAGAGGAGCAGGGGGAGTTGCGTCGGGTGAGCCTGTTTGGTACGGCTCGATTGATCGGTTGAATTTCAAATTGCCTTCGCAGGCAAGCCTGCTCCTACAATGGTTTTTTGTCGTTCACAAAACCTGTAGGAGCGGGCTTGCCTGCGAAGGGGCCAGCCCCAGTCACCGCAACCTTCAGACCTGTCCGCCGGCAAGCTCCACCACCGGCATCGTCCGCTTCATCAGCACCTGGCCGCCGCGCACCGAATACAGCGGCAAGCCCTGGCTGCGGATAACCTCGTAATCGTTCTCCGCCGAGAGGATCAACAGGTTCGCCGGCCGCCCGGGCTCAAGCCCGTAGCGCTCACCCAGCGCCATGGCCCTGGCGCTATTGACGGTGACCAGGTCCAGGGCGTTTTGCAGGTTGCGATAACCGAGCATGTGACAGATATGCAGGCCGGCTTCGAGCACCCGCAGAATGTTGCCGTTGCCCAGCGGGTACCAGGGGTCGACGATCGAGTCCTGGCCGAAACACACGTTCATGCCGGCTTCCAGCAGCTCGTTGACCCGGGTGACGCCCCGGCGTTTCGGAAAATTGTCGAAACGCCCTTGCAGGTGAATGCTTTCGGTGGGGCAGGAGACGAAGCTGATCCCGGCGTGCCCGAGCAGACGAAACAGCTTGGCGCAGTAGGCGTTGTCATACGAGCCCATGGCCGTGGTATGGCTGGCGGTAACCCGCGAGCCCATGTCGCGGCTGCGGGCTTCTTCGGCCAGCACTTCGAGGAAGCGTGACTGCGGGTCGTCGGTTTCATCGCAATGCACGTCCACCAGGCAACCGGTGCGTTCGGCCAGGTCCATGAGGAACTTAATCGAGCTGACGCCCTGGTCTCGGGTGTACTCGAAATGCGGAATGCCGCCCACCACATCGGCGCCCATGCGAATGGCTTCTTCCATCAGCTCGCGACCATTGCGATACGACTCGATGCCTTCCTGGGGGAAGGCGACGATCTGCATGTCGACCAGATGCCGACTTTCTTCGCGCACCTCGAGCATGGCCTTGAGCGCCGTGAGCTGCGGGTCGGTGACGTCGACGTGGGTGCGCACGTGCTGGATGCCATGGGCGGCGAGGGCCTGGAGGGTTTTCCTGGCGCGCACCTTGGTGTCTTCTTCGGTGATGGTGACCTTGCGCTCGCCCCAGCATTCGATGCCTTCGAACAGCGTGCCGCTCATGTTCCAGCGCGGCTCGCCAGCGGTCAGGGTGGCGTCGAGGTGGATGTGCGGTTCGACGAAGGGCGGTACCACCAGGTTGCCCCCGGCGTCCAGGTCGTCGGGGCCCAGGGTCGGCGCTTCGGTCTGCCGGGCGATGTTGCTGATCAGGCCGTTTTCCAGGTGCAGCTCATGCAGGCCTTCCTGGTTGCGCAGCCGGGCGTTGATGATGTGCATCAGGCAGATCCTTTCAGAGAACCGTTTGGACGATAGCTCTACGTTAGCTCGGCAGCGGCAACTGTCGCCAGCGGTCTTTTCGCGGATGTACACGATCCCTGTAGGAGCTGGCTTGCCAGCGATGGCGGCCTCAAGACCAACCCAATGTTCAAGGCGGCCGCGTCAAACCGTCATATCCAACGGCAAAAAACGCATCAACGCCGCCACGATGGCTTCCGGCGCATCTTCCTGCACCAGGTGCCCGGACTTGGCCACCGCATGAAACTGCGCCCCCGGAATCATGCCCTGCAAGGCCCGTCCGCGTTCGATCGGAATCCACTGGTCGTCCTCTCCCCAGAGAATCTGCACCGGGCAGCGAATTGTCGGGTACAGGCCCTCAACCTCGCGGGTGTAGCGTTCGTCCATTTGCGCGATCTGCCGATAGAACGCCGCTTGCCCCGGATCGCCCAGCCACGGTTGCACATAGGGTGCGAGTTCGTCATCCGGGATGTCGCGCTTGATCGCCCCGCGAATATAAGCGGGGACTATGGCCCGCTGAATGTAATCCGGCACACCGCTGAAAGCGGCTTGGTGTTGACGCACATGCTGCACGAACGGCGAACCCCAGGGCGTCAGCGCCACCGGATCGATCAGCGTCAGGCTGCGGTAGTCCTTGCCGTTGAGCAAATGGCAGCGCAGGGCTGTGGCCCCGCCGAAGTCGTGGGCCACCACGTCCGGGCGATCCAGGCCCCAGTGTTCCAGCAACTGCGCCATCAACGGGTTTTGCACACCCAGGGAGACGTCGCCGTCGACCTTTTCCGATTGCCCGTAGCCCAGCAAGTCGAAGTAGTGCACCCGGTGCGTGGTGATGAAATGCGGTGCAATACGGTGCCAGACAAAGGAAGAGAAGGGCGTGCCATGCACGAACACCAGCGGCGGGCCATCGCCACGCACGGCGTAGCGAACGGAATGCCCATTGAAGCGATAGCTCTGAGCCAGCGGCCAGTCAGTCATGTGCGTATCCTCTCGGCGGGTGCGAGCCAAAAAGCATAGGCATAAAAAAACCACCGGTCTCGGTGGTTTTTTTGATCGATGGGCTTACTCGCCGCGATAGATGCAACCGCTGGTGCAGGTCTCGTGAATCCGGATCGCACTCAATTCCGGCAGCAGCGGCTTGAGTTCGGCCCATATGAATTTGGCCAGCACTTCGCTGGTCGGATTCTCCAGGCCAGGAATATCGTTCAGATAGTTGTGGTCCAGGCGCTCATACAGCGGCTTGAAGATCGCCTTGATTTCCGAGAAGTCACGAATCCAGCCGGTATGCGGATCGAGGTCGCCACTGAGGTGAATCGCCACTTTGAACGAGTGACCGTGCAGGCGGCCGCACTTGTGGCCGTCCGGGACGTGGGGCAGGCGGTGGGCGGATTCGAAGGTAAATTCTTTGAAGATTTCCACAGTGGTTTCAGCTCTGTTCAGGTGGCGATCGCCGCGGCGATGTGGGCAGGTGGCGAGTTTAACAGCTTGTCCTGACTAAAGGGTCAGCAAGCGTTCGGCGAGACGACCGTTGGCCGCCAGTTCGAGAAACTCATCGCCCAGGCGGCGGCTTTCATCCATGGTCGTACGCCAGTATTTCTGGCGGCTCGGGGCATCGCCCATGAAGCGCTTGAAATCATTGCGGTCTGGCAATTTGCCGTAGGGCAGGCGCGCCAGGTACTCCTTCGAGGGTGCCAGCAGTACGACATCCTGCAAGCGCACAGGGCAGGCGCGGCGCCAGGGCAGGGTCTTGTCGAACCAGCCGGGAATCACCCGATCGGTGAAGTGCGGATAAAGCACGATGTCGTTGCCGCTGTAGGGCAGGTCCAGGTGATAGTCCAGCAGACCGCCATCGCGGAACGTGCCCGCACCGGCGCCAGGAAGATGACGCACGCCTTCCATCACCATCGGGATCGAACCCGAGGCGAGCAGGGCCTGGCGCAGATTGGCGCTGTCCAGGGCGACGAAGCGCGAGGGGAAGTCGTTCAGCGCGTTGACCGGCGGTGCCAGGCGCGGGTCGTGGATGATCAGCCGTTCGAAGTGCCGGGACAGCCGTGCTCGACCGCGCAGGTTGTCGGCGATCACCGACGACAGGCCAAGGCCCAGGCGGCCGCGATGGTCGTCCGCGAGCAGGCCGTGGCTTTTGACCACCATGATGTTCAAGCGGTAATGAGGGTTGTCGAGCAGGGCCGCGTCACGCCCGTCGAGCAGATCATCGAGCATGCGCCGGGAACTTTGGCTGACCTGCGCCATGGTCACGCCTTTGCTGAAGTTCTGTTCGGTGTAGAGGTGGCCAAGGCGCCGCAGGCCTTCGGCGGCATCCGGCAGGCAGGCGCTGGCAAAACGCCAGGAACCCACCGACGCGCCGATCAACGAGCGCTCGCGCGGCGCCGCCGGCAGCCATTCGCCGAACAATGCCAGGTCCAGCCCCTGAATCCCCAGGGCCTTGGGACCCCCAGCGGCACCGGGTAGCGTGCCGACATCGGCGGCGCTCAAGCCGTTCTGGCGAATGCGTGCCAGTGCCCGGGCGCCAGCCTTGAGGGTCAGGGAGGGGAACTTGATATGGATAGCGGTCATACCGGTCTCGAATACGGGCGAACGAGCGGATTATAAGCGTGTGTTCGACGCAATTTCCCTGATGTCGTGCCCGTTTTTGGCAGATGACCGCTTGCGCGGGATGTTTACTGGCGTGAAGTGACCTTGTCCGACGAGGCTACCGTGCCGCTGCCGCAATTGATGTACGAAGACGATTTCAGCCAGCGTTGGTCCGGGTAGTAGGAAAACAGCAGCTGTCCATCCTTCATCGAGTCGATCAGGCGGTGGGCGATGGCCGGCCTGACTGCCGGGCAGCCCAGACTCCTGCCGATGCGGCCGTTGGCGCGAGCCAGCACCGGGCTGACATAGGGCGCGCCGTGGATGACGATGGCCCGGTCAAAGGCGTTATCGTTGAAGCCCGGTTCCAGGCCTTCCATGCGCAGGGAATAGCCGTTCTTGCCGACGTAGCTCTGTTGGGTGCGGTACAGGCCAAGGCTGGTGGCGAAGCTTTCATTCTGGTTGGAAAACTGGGTGGTCATGTTTTCGCCGCTGTTGCGGCCATGGGCGACGAGTTCGTGGAAGAGCAACTTGCGTTTTTTCAGATCGAACACCCACAGGCGTTGTTCGGTCGAAGGCAGTGAATAATCGATCACTGCTAGTCTCTGTGCCGGGGCTGCGCCTTGGGTGCGGGTACACTGTGTTGCGCGAACCGCCAGGGCAATGACCTTGGCATTGGCGTTTGGAGCCGCTTTGGCCAGCGCGACTTCGAGCGAATCGGCGTAGGCTGATGGAAGGAAAGCCGACGTCAGCAACAGGACTGGCAGAAAGCCAAAGCGATGTAGCGCCATAAAAATGTCTCATCAGGAATATTTCGAGTCTAGCAGTGAGTTGGACGCTAGCCCTTTGATTACAGGTGATTAAGGATTATCCATGGGTCAATTAACAAGGTTATTCGTCATAAGCCGTGTATTTTTTATGGTCTTTCTGATCAGCGGCACTGCTATGGGTGAAACTTCGCCGATCGTGCAGGTATCTCCGACGCCAGTGACTGTGGTCGGTGCTGCACCCGATGATGTCGTTGGTCAGGCCATCCAGGCGCAGCTCGAACCTTTGCAATCTTCATTCCCGCCACTGTTGACCTCGCAAAAACATCGACGGGTGGATGTCGCCCGGGTGGTCCTGGATTTCTATTCGCATCGCAATTACCGCGCGGCCTGGACGAACGGTCAGGATGTCAGCCAATTGCTCAAGGGGCTTGATGACACCCAGGCCGATGGCCTGGTGCCCGAGGATTACCGGGCTGGCGAGCTGGCCCAGGCGCAACTGGCGCTGCAGGCCACGGCGCCGACACCGGCGCAATCGGCGGCTTTCGACATCGCGGCCACCCGTACCTACATCACGGCGCTGCTGCAGTTGCGCCGTGGCAAGGTGGATCCGGCGCGGCTGGATTTTCACTGGAACTTCGAACCCGAGGGCATCGATCCCCGCGAGGACATGAATAGCTTCTTTACCGCCCTGGACGATCACGACGTGGCTCGCGCGTTCGCCCAGGCGCCACCCCAGGAGGCGGTTTATCGCAGCCTGCGCGAGAGTCTTGCGCAGTTGCGCCGGATTCGTGACGCAGGTGGCTGGCCGAAAGTCGCCGAGGGGCAGTCGCTCAAGCCCGGCATGGACAATGCCGCCGTCCGGCAATTGCGCTCACGCCTGGTGGCGGCCGGGTACCTGGACCCGCGCAAGTCCATGCGCACCGATTACGACGACAGTGTCATTGCCGCGGTGAAGAAATTTCAGCTCGAACAATACCTAGGCGCCGATGGCGTGGCGGGGGCGTCGACGCTGGCGGCGCTGAATGTGCCGGTCGAGGCGCGAATCGACCAGGTGCGGGTGAACATGGAGCGGGCGCGCTGGTTGCTCTATAAGCTGCAAGGCACCTTTGTCATCGTCGATATCGCCGGCTACAAGGTCGCCCTGTACCGCGACGGCAAGCCGGTCTGGCGCTCCCGGGTGCAGGTCGGCAAACCATTTCGCAGTACGCCGGTGTTCCAGTCGGAAATCACCTACGTCACGTTCAACCCCACCTGGACTGTTCCGCCGACGATTCTGGTCAAGGATATGCTGCCCAAGATCCAGCAGAATCCGGGCTACCTTGCGGCCAACCGGATTCGCGCCCTGGACCGCGAAGGCAATACGCTCGATCCGTCGACCGTCGACTGGTCCAATGCACGCGGCATCACACTGCGCCAGGACGCCGGCCCGGAAAACTCGCTCGGGCAGGTGGTCATCCGGTTCCCCAACGACTATGCGATCTACCTCCACGACACGCCCCATCGCGAGTTGTTCGCCAAATCCATGCGTGCCACCAGCTCAGGCTGTATCCGGGTGGAGAATCCGTTGCAACTGGTCGAACTGCTGTTCAACGACCCTGTGCGCTGGAATACGGCGGGTATACAAAAACAACTGGCCAATGGCAGGACCGAAAACATCAAGCTTCCCGTCAAGGTGCCCGTGCTGTTGGCCTATTGGACGGTGGACCTGAATACCGACGGACGGGTGACGTTCAAACCCGACGTTTACGGTTACGATTCGCCGGTGCTGCGACTCTTGAACCAGCCGTCCAAATTGCCCGCCCTTGAATTGCAGCGTGCAGAACCGCCACTGGTGGTAACAGGCCAAGATAAATCGTAGCTCCTGATGTCCTGCACAGAAGCAAACTGTAGGTTCATCCGTTGAAAACTATCGACATGGAAGCGGGTCACAGTTGTTCAATAAACAGGGATGGGGCCGTTGAGGATGGATGTTGCCGATAAAAAAATGACACACATCACGGGTTCGCTTCGGGTGCATGATCTGGATGAGTGCCGCAACACTCAAACAGGTCCGGTGTTCATCGTGGCGTCGGGCGCATCGGCAAAAGACTTTCCATTGCACAAGTATGCTGGTGTTCCGATGATCACCATGAACGGTGCCATTTCGAAATTCATCGGGACGGGTATCAGGCCGTATTTCTATGTCTGTACGGACCAGGGCTTTTCCGAGCAGCAACCGGAGCTGTTCACCGAAGCGATGCGCATCAGCGAGCGGGTTGCATTGTGGGAAAAACATATCTGGCACACGTCGGTAAAACCCCAGGGCAAGCTGTACTTTCTGACCCGGGCCCCCAGGCTTTCGTGGAGCGATTTTTTCAGGACCGACAAGGACTTTGTCAGGGGCCGCAGGCTAGGCAGCGCCCGCAACAAGACCCTCGGCTTCAGCAAGAATCTGAAACGCGGTTTTTTTGACGCCCGCACCGTTGCCTACCTGGCTTTGCAGCTTGCCTACCACTTGGGATTTACCCGGGTGTTCCTGGTCGGCGTCGACCTGGACCCGACGGCGGGGCGCTTCTATGAAAGGCCGGGCCGGTTCCTTTCGCCCTGCGTACTCGATGAGCATTTTCATACGAGAATCCTGCCGTCCTTCAAGATCCTGTCGCAGCAGGTGGTGAATGAGGATTTTCAGGTCCACAACCTGTCCGATATCTCGAAAATACCACAGCGACTAATCCCCCGGTTGACGCTGCAGGAGCTCGACAGCTTGCTCTGACTGATCGCACTGCATAATCATTTCTACTCACTCTCGTGGTGCGAAAGCGCGTGTAGCTATGCCAAAGTAGCGGCTTTTGATCGACCCGTCGTCGGTCAAGCCACCCTGCGGGAGCGTGCCGATGAACAGACTTCATGCCGTGGTCGCGCTGATCCTGTTGACGCTCGCCAGCGTCGGCACGAGCAGCGCCCGGGATTCGCGAAATGGCGGACCGGAATCCGTGGCAGGGGTGTTCGATTACTACCTGTTGGCGCTGTCCTGGTCACCCACGTATTGCCTGACCCACGCTGACGACGCGCAATGTTCCGGCCAAGGCTACGGTTTTGTGCTGCACGGCCTATGGCCGCAATACACCCGGGGTGGCTGGCCGAAGTCTTGCGCGCCGAGGCTAAAGCTCTCGGCAGAGGAGCGAGCCAAGGGCTTGATGCTGTACTCGTCGAGGAAATTGCTCGAGCACGAATGGGCCAAGCACGGCACGTGCAGCGGCCTCGGCGCCGACGGTTACCTGGAGGCTTCCGACAAGGCCTTGGGCGCGGTGAGGATTCCCGAGCAGCTGCAACCGTTGAGCAGCACGCATTACTTTGCCGCTGCGGACATTGCGCGGATGTTTCGCCAGAGCAATCCGGGGATACCGGTGGACGGCGTCGTGGTGATCTGCAAGGGGCCGCAGTTGTCGGAGGTTCGCGTCTGCATGGACAAGGACCTGGCGTTTGCCTCGTGCGGCAAAGGCGTGAAAAGCCAATGCCGCGCCGGGGATATTCGGGTTCCAGCGTTGCGCTGATTATCCGAGCGCCAGTCCTGCCTGTACCACTGACAGCAAATTGTTTTCAGTCAGCGCCACCGCATCCGGCCGCGTTGAGGCTTGCTCGAGCTCTTGCAGCCACCAATGTGTTGCACCGTGTTCGTCCACGGTGCGCACCAGGGCAAGTTCATTGCCCTGACTGTGAATTTCGACCCGCCCCTCGCCATCTGCCGTAAAACGCGCAACAGGGTCGAAGGTGATGCTGTGGTGATTGGCGCTGATCACCAATTGGTCGATGGCATAGTCGAAAGTGTCGCCCAGCGGGTGACTCTCGTAAACGTGAGTAGGGTTGCGCCGCAGGACCATGCCGGCCTCGGTCAAGGGCTGTAGCCAGGCCTCGATCCGTTGATACAGCGCATAGACCTGGCCCGGCCAGCTGTCGATCGCCTGATCCGTGCTGGCAAGCCGGGTCTGTTTCAGTTTTATCGCGAGCTCGTCTGCCTTGCTCATTTTCAATTCCCTGACGTGGTGTAAGACACATCGTAGCTCCTTGACGGCGATGTGGCTGTTGTCCTGGGTCATGCCACCGAGGGTTTCCTGGCGGGACAAGCAACCATTTGGCATCTGTTGTCCTTTTCCCGTTTGGAACATCGTAGACTTGGCGGCCGAAATCAGGGGGCATGGGCGTCGCTCATGCCTTGCCTTTTCAGGGGAACGCTCTTTGCCACCACGCCTTGATGACCTGTACCACGCCCCCGGCGTCGCCTTGAAACGCATTCCACTGCGCAAGGCTGCGGTGTTGTTTATCGGCACGGTGTGCCTGTGCCTGTGCGGCCTGCTTTATTTGCAACTGGAACAATCCCGACGCCACGACCTGAGCCAGGCCCAGATTGCGTCGTCGAACCTGGCGCGGGCCATGGCACAGCAGGCCGAAGACACTTTCATGCAGGCCGATCTGGTGCTGACCAGCCTGGTGGACTGGATCCAGACCGACGGATTCGGCCCTGCCCAGCGTCCGCGCTTGCAGAAAACCTTCGCCCGGCGGGTGCAGGTGCTCGATAAATTGCACGGCATCCTGCTGTTTGATCAAAAGGGCCAGTGGGTCGTCACCTCATTTGCAGCACTGCCTCGCGGCAACGGCGTGGCAGACCGCGAGTACTTCAAGTTTCACCAGCAGAACATCTCGTCCGTGGCGCATATAGGCCCGGCAATCCGCAGTCGGGAAAACGGAGAATGGATCATTCCAGTCTCCAAGCGGGTCAATGATCGCAATGGCCAGTTCCAGGGAGTGCTGCTGGCCGGGATAAAGATGTCTTACTTCGAGCAGTTCTTCAAAAGCTTCAGTATCGACGACAACGGCACGATGTTTCTGGCGTTGACCGATGGCACGCTGTTGGCACGCCGGCCCTATGTGCAGGCGCAGATCGGTACATCGTTGGCCAAGGGGGAAATCTTCCAGGACCTTTTACCGCGGGCGACTTCCGGCAACGCGATGTTCGCATCCGAGGTGGATGGCATTGTCCGGCTGTATGGCTATCGGCAGCTGGAGGCCTACCCGCTGGTGGTCTCGGCGGCATCCTCCCGGGACTCGATCCTGGCGGGGTGGTACGACACGGCGGTGCGTTCCAGCGCAATCGTCGTGCTGGTCATGCTGGGGGTCGGTCTGATCGGCTGGGTGTTCATTCGTCAGGTGCGTGTCGGTGAGCAGGTCGAGGCGGATTTGCGCAAGGCTCAACACGCGCTGGAACTGATTGCCACCCACGACAGCCTGACCGGCCTGGCCAATCGAAGGCTGTTCGAGCGGGCCCTCGATATCGAATTCGGTCGCGGCGCCCGGAAAAACAGCCCGCTGAGCCTGATCATGCTCGATATCGATTTCTTCAAGCGCTACAACGACACCTACGGTCACGTGGTGGGTGATCACTGTTTGGCCGAAGTGGCGCGGGCCGTGAAAAGCTGCTGCCACCGCAAGGCCGATCTGGCGGTGCGTTACGGGGGTGAAGAGTTTGCGGTGTTGCTGCCCGATACCGATATCCGTGGTGCCATGACCCTCGCCGAACAGATTCGCCACAGCGTCATGGGCAAGAACATCAGCCACACGGGCTCGCCTACCGGATTCGTGACCGTCAGCCTGGGTTGCTATTCGTTCGTGCCGACGGGGCGTGACAGTATGGAAGTGTTCATCCAGCGCGCGGATGCTGCGCTGTATCAGGCCAAGCACTCGGGCAGGAACCGTTCGGCGGTGTTATCGATGGAGAGCGAAGCCCAAGTGCTGATGCGATCGGATCGTTGATGTGGGGCCGACCGTCGTCCTCTCGGAATTTGTGTAATTGATCGTCTAGCGTTCCGGTAGCTCTGCCGCTCCCGGGGCCGAGGCGTTGAATGACTAGTGGAATCCGCCGGCGGTCAGGCAGATGTAGGTACGGGGCGGAAGGCAGCCGAGGCTGAATCACCATCGGCTGCCTTTACGCGTTCAGCTGCCCGTCCCGCCGCCAGCCCCACCGGTCCCGCCGCCAGCCCCACCGGTCCCGCCACCGGCCCCGGTGCCCCCTCCGGCACCCGAACTGCTGCTGCCACCGGCACTGCCACTCGAAGAGCCGGTGGCGCCACCGTCACCGGCGTTACCGCCCGAGGGCGAACTCGGGGTGTTGTCGGGCGGCATGACCGGGCCACTGGTTGCACCGGATTTAGTGCCCGTCGCGTCAGCGCCATCGCCGGACGCCGCGAAGGTGGCCAAGGGGGCCGCGCAGAGCAAACCGGCGAGAAACAGCGAAGTGAGTTTGGTATTGATCATGGTCCGTCTCCAAAAAATGAGTCGTTACCTGAAGTTGGTGTGAAGGGCGGGGCGCTTGGTGCCGACTGGATGACGAGCGGCACAGGTTGTGATTGACCGAACAGCTGGCAGGCGGTGTGGTCACACCCAATAGGCCCAGCCAAACGGGACGGTGGTCATGAAAAAGCTGCGAATCGCGACGTTCAACGTCAACGGCATGCGGGCCCGCCTGCCGAATCTATTGGCCTGGCTTGAGCGCGAGCAGCCGGACATCGCGTGTCTGCAGGAACTCAAGTCGGTCGACAGTGCGTTTCCCGCCGCGCAGTTGGAAGCTGTCGGCTACGGGGCGATCTGGCAGGGGCAAGCATCGTGGAACGGGGTGGCGATCCTGGCCCGGGATGCGCAGCCGCTGGAAAGCCGCCGAGGCCTGCCCGGCGATGACGACGATACCCACAGCCGTTATCTGGAAGCAGCCGTCCATGGGGTGCTGGTGGGATGCCTGTACTTGCCCAACGGCAATCCGCAGCCGGGGCCGAAGTTCGATTACAAGCTGGCCTGGTTCGAGCGCCTGATCCAGTACGCGCAGTCGCTGCAGGGCAGCGAGCATCCAGTGGTGCTGGCCGGTGACTACAATGTGGTTCCCACCGACCTCGATATCTATAACCCGCGTTCCTGGCTCAAGGATGCCTTGTTGCAACCCGAGAGCCGCGAGTGTTATCAGCGTTTGCTGGACCAGGGCTGGACCGATGCCGTGCGTCACCTGTATCCGCAGGAGAGGGTCTATACCTTCTGGGATTATTTTCGCCAGCACTGGCAGAAGAACTCCGGGTTACGCATCGATCACCTGCTGCTCAACCCGGCCGCGAGTCCTTACCTCGAGGAAGCCGGGGTCGATGCCTGGGTACGCAACGAACCCCATGCCAGTGACCATGCGCCCACCTGGATTCAATTGGGCTCGCGCAAGCGTCGTTGATTTTTCCAGCCGACCGATTGGCTAAATCAATTGTCGGTGATCGCCCTTCATCCCTTATACATAGCCTCCCCTGGCGGAGCGATCCGCAGCTTGCGTGCATAAGGATCAAGCGATGAGCGAGCCACGTCTGACACACCTTGCGTCATACCTGCAACGATTGGGGTTCGACGCTTCCCCGGCGCCGACTCTTGAAACCCTGCGCCTGCTTCAATTGCGCCACACCGGCGCCTTTGCGTTCGAAAACCTCACGACACTGGCGGGCGAGCCGGTGCGCATCGACCTGGCGTCGATCGAGCAAAAGGTCCTGCAGGATGGACGCGGCGGTTACTGCTACGAACTCAACTATCTGTTCCTGGCCTTGTTGCAGGCCCTTGGCTACGACGCGCGGGGCATCAGCGGGCGTGTGGTGATGGGGCAGCCGGAGGGCGCCTGGACCGCTCGTACGCACCGCTTGAGCCTGGTGACGCTCGACGGCGTGCGCTACATCACCGACGTCGGCTTCGGCGGCATGGTGCCCACCGCGCCGCTGTTGCTCGACAGCCGTGATGAACAGTCGACGCCTCACGAGCCGTATCGCCTCGAGCAGCATGCCGACGGCTACACCCTGCGTGCCAAGGTCGCGGATGAATGGCGCGCGATGTACATCTTCGACCTGCAACGCCAGGAGGATATCGATTACGCCGTCGGCAATTGGTATGTCTCGACCCACCCCGAATCATCCTTCGCCCGGCAATTGATGGTGGCGCGCACGGGGGAGGGTTGGCGTCGTACCCTCAATAACGGCAGCTTTGCGATCCATCGCATCGGGCATGACAGCGAACGTCGGCAAATGGCCGATGTGCAGGCGTTGATCGACATACTGGAAGGTGAGTTCGAGATTCGTGTGCCGACCCACGCGACATTGATGCGCACACTTGAGCGTTTGATAGCGCCGCAATAGGTGGCTCATCGTGCACACAAAAAAGGGGCGGATTGGATCAAGCTGCCCTTTTTTCGTGCCTGTGGCCTTACGGCCGGGCTTCGGGCTCCATCACCCGCTGAATTTCGCTAAGGGCCTGCGCTAGCTTTTTTTCCAGGCCTTTCAGGTCAGAGGCGCTGATGCCTTTTTTCAGGTGCCTGCAAGCACTGGTCTCGGTCTTGCCATGCTCGCTCAGCAACGCCCGGCGCAGCGTGTTGTTGATCGCGGTCTGGTAGCCATACCCCTCGCTTTCCGCGAGCGCACGTGCCGCCTCGATGACGACGTCGTCGAGCATGATGGTGATACGGGTCTTGCCTTTGCCGGGGGCGACTGCCCCACGACTGGCATGGCTGAAGTCGTACTCGTCTTTCATGGGTCAAGCCTCCAGATACTTTGTTGGCTGCGTTCTTCGCCTTGTGATACTGAATTTCGAATGGCTTAGTTATGCATATTTTATATGTATATGGAAGGCGGCGATCACTACCGATGGTCGCCATGAATTCAAAAGACCAGTGGGCGCAGGAGAATGGGCCGCAAGGATGTATTTCAAGGTTTTTTGCGAGAAAGCGCGCAGTGGCACACAGTCTGCATGAACGACCGTTCATAATTTGACTGGCAAGTTGTATACAACTCTATGGACATTTGTCCTGAGTATTGAATACAGTGTGCGCATAACAAAAACCAGGGAACCCCCTAACATGAAAACGCCCCATGTTTCACACCAACGGCCTGAAGATGAAAATCTCGGGATCGGCGCGAATATGGCTTACGGCCTGCAACATGTTCTGACCATGTACGGTGGCATCGTCGCGGTGCCTTTGATCATTGGCCAGGCGGCCGGCCTCTCGCCGGCGGACATCGGATTGTTGATTGCTGCTTCATTGTTTGCGGGGGGGTTGGCCACGTTGCTGCAAACCCTGGGTCTACCGTTTTTCGGTTGTCAGTTGCCGCTGGTGCAGGGTGTGTCGTTTTCCGGCGTCGCGACCATGGTGGCGATTGTCAGCAGTGGAGGCGAGGGCGGGTTCCAGTCGATCCTGGGGGCGGTGATAGCCGCGTCCCTGATCGGGTTGCTGATTACGCCGGTGTTCTCGCGAATCACCAAGTTCTTCCCGCCGCTGGTCACGGGAATCGTAATCACCACCATCGGCCTGACGCTGATGCCGGTGGCGGCACGCTGGGCCATGGGTGGCAACAGTCACGCCCCTGACTTTGGCAGCATGGCCAATATCGGCCTGGCAGCGATGACACTGGTGCTGGTGCTGTTGTTGAGCAAGATCGGCAGTGCCACCATCTCCCGGTTGTCGATCCTGTTGGCGATGGTCATCGGTACAGTCGTCGCGGTGTTCCTTGGCATGGCGGATTTCTCGTCCGTCGGCCAGGGGCCGATGTTTGGTTTCCCGACCCCGTTCCATTTCGGCATGCCGACCTTCCACTTCGCGGCGATCCTGTCGATGTGCATCGTGGTCATGGTGACGTTGGTGGAGACGTCGGCCGATATCCTGGCCGTGGGTGAGATCATCGACACCAAGGTCGATTCCAAGCGTCTGGGCAATGGTCTGCGTGCGGACATGCTGTCGAGCATGATCGCGCCGATCTTCGGTTCCTTCACCCAAAGCGCCTTCGCCCAGAACGTCGGGCTGGTGGCGGTGACCGGCATCAAGAGCCGCTATGTGGTAGCCACCGGCGGCCTGTTCCTGGTAATCCTCGGCCTGCTGCCGTTCATGGGGCGCGTCATCGCCGCCGTGCCGACCTCCGTCCTCGGCGGGGCCGGTATCGTACTGTTCGGCACCGTCGCGGCCAGCGGCATTCGTACGCTGTCCAAGGTCGACTACCGCAACAACGTCAACCTGATCATTGTCGCGACCTCCATCGGTTTCGGCATGATCCCGATTGCCGCGCCGAACTTCTACGATCACTTCCCAAGCTGGTTCGCGACGATCTTCCATTCGGGCATCAGTTCTTCCGCGATCATGGCGATCGTGCTCAACCTGACCTTCAACCACCTCACCGCCGGTAATTCCGACCAGCAATCGGTGTTTGCGGCCGGTACCGAGCGGGTGTTGCGCTACCAGGACCTGGCGGCGTTGCGTGAAGGGGATTACTTCAGCGACGGCAAGTTGCACGACTGTGATGGCAAGGAGATTCCGGTGATTGAGGTGGATCACGGGCATGGCGAGCCACGCGTGGTGCATGCCAAAAGCAGTGAGCATGTCTGACGATTTGAAAGCCTAAGGTCAAAAGATCGCAGCCTGCGGCAGCTTCTACATGCCGCAGGCTGCGATCTTTTTGCTTTTCCATCGGCCACAAAAAAGCCCCTGAATCTTTCGATTCAGGGGCTTTTCGATATTGCTGTCTGGCTCCACGACCTGGACTCGAACCAGGGACCCAGTGATTAACAGTCACTTGCTCTACCAACTGAGCTATCGCGGAATGGCGCCTATGTTACTGATTCAAAAAGAGAAGTCAAGCATTTGATAATGACGGGAGGGTTTTCTCGGGACGGACGGTGGTTTATCGGTGATTGGCGGTTACCGGAATCGCTGGCGGGGGCTAACATGGCTGCCCGGAAGTGGTTCCACGCGCTGCCGGCCATTCGCCGATAAGGTACGTGCCATGACTTGCTTGACCGCCACAAAATCCCGACACAGTGGGGTGTTCCCATGAGCATCGCGCAAATCAGCCTGCCCAAGGGTGTCGGCCCGCACGCCGAAAAACTGTTCGATGCAATCACGCAGGCCAGCAACGCTGATGAGTTGAATCGCGCGGGGGGTAAGGCCGAAGGTTTTGTCCTCGGCCTGGAAAGCACCAAGGCGATCAAGAGCCAGGTCGCTGAATCGCTGTATGTCGCCTATGACGACGCTGCCAGCCAGCGCGCGACCGAACTGGCCTAACCGCCGAAAGTGATGGTGCCAAGCATCAGTTTGGCGTAGAGCGCCGTAGCACCCAGCTGCACCAGCCACAGGGCCAGGCCGCCGAGAAACACGCCGGCAGCGACTTGCATCACCAGGTTGTTGCCGCGTTGTTTGGCCGGGGCGCGGGGGATGAAGTCATCCAGGTCGTCGCGGTCGGCGCGCAGGTTATCGTTTTTCATATCGGCTCTCATAAAAAATCCCGGGTGTACACGAAACCTGTGGGAGCGAGCCTGCTCGCGATGAGGGCATCACATTCAACATTGTTGTTGGCAGGACAATCGCTATCGCGAGCAGGCTCGCTCCCACAGTGGATAGATGTGTGCAGTTTAGAGGGGTAGGTCTAGGCTTTGAGAATTATCTGCGACAAATAAAAAACGGGAAGCCCAAAGGCTTCCCGTTTTTCGTACCACGCGAACGTCAGATCACCTGGACAATCGCATCCGTCACAACCTTGATGTTGCTCTGGTTCAACGCAGCCACGCAGATACGGCCGGTGTCCAGGGCGTAGATGCCGAACTCGTTGCGCAGGCGATGCACTTGTTCAACGGACAGGCCGGAGTAGGAGAACATGCCGCGCTGACGGCCGACGAAGCTGAAATCGCGTTGCGGCGCGTTTTTCGCCAGGGTGTCGACCATCTGGGTGCGCATGCCACGAATGCGCAGGCGCATTTCAGCCAGCTCGGCTTCCCACTGGGCACGCAATTCCGGGCTGTTGAGCACGGCAGCGACGATGCTTGCGCCGTGGGTCGGCGGGTTGGAGTAGTTGGTGCGGATGACGCGTTTGACTTGCGACAGTACGCGCGCGCTTTCTTCTTTCGATTCGCTGACGATCGACAGGGCGCCTACGCGCTCGCCGTACAGCGAGAACGACTTGGAGAACGAGCTGGAGACGAAGAAGGTCAGGCCCGATTCGGCGAACAGGCGCACGGCAGCGGCGTCTTCGTCGATGCCATCGCCGAAACCTTGATAGGCCATGTCGAGGAACGGCACGTGCCCTTTGGCTTTCACCACGTCCAGGACGTTGTTCCAGTCCGCCGGGCTAAGGTCCACGCCGGTCGGGTTGTGGCAGCAGGCGTGCAGGACAATGATCGAGCCGGACGGCAGGGCGTTCAGGTCTTCCAGCAGGCCGACGCGGTTCACGTCATGGGTGGCGGCATCGTAGTAGCGATAGTTCTGCACTGGGAAGCCGGCGGTTTCGAACAGCGCGCGGTGGTTTTCCCAGCTCGGGTCGCTGATCGCCACGACGGCGTTTGGCAGCAGTTGCTTGAGGAAGTCGGCACCGATTTTCAGTGCACCCGTGCCACCAACGGCCTGGGTAGTAATGACGCGGCCAGCGGCGATCAGCGGCGAATCATTGCCGAACAGCAGTTTTTGCACGGCCTGGTCGTAGGCGGCGATGCCGTCGATTGGCAGGTAGCCACGGGAAGCGTGTTGAGCGACGCGAATGGTTTCGGCTTCGACAACGGCGCGCAGGAGTGGGATTTTCCCCTCCTCGTTGCAATAAACACCGACGCCCAGGTTGACCTTGTTGGTACGGGTATCGGCGTTGAATGCTTCGTTGAGGCCCAGGATTGGATCGCGTGGTGCCATTTCGACAGCGGAGAACAGGCTCATTTTTGCGGCGGCTCTGAATGGAGAGTGGAGGGACGTGTCGCGCTCCAGCCGAATGCACTAGAGCGGTGCACAAACGGGGAGCTAGTATAGAGGCCATCCGCGAGTGATGGCGACAGACGAATCGGCTTTTACGGTAAGTTTTTCCGATTATTTTTCGACCGTTAGTCGAATGCCTGCGTCAAAGACTTCAAGGGATGTAGGACGTTTGCCTTGAAAGCGCGGGCAATCGGCTCCACATTGAGCACAATCCAGTATTTTCTTCGGGCGACCTGCGTCGTTTGCGGCCTTTCTCGTTTCTGCCGATTTTACCGTGCAGGTGCGATATCCCTGCTCCGAGAACCGAGAGGTAGTTCATGTCTGAATTCCAGCTAGTCACCCGTTTCGAGCCCGCCGGCGATCAACCGGAAGCCATCCGCCTGATGGTCGAGGGCATCGAAGCCGGGCTTGCGCACCAGACGTTGCTCGGTGTAACCGGCTCGGGCAAGACCTTCAGCATCGCCAACGTGATTGCCCAGGTGCAGCGTCCGACCCTGGTGCTGGCGCCGAACAAGACCCTGGCCGCGCAGTTGTACGGCGAGTTCAAGGCGTTCTTCCCGAACAACGCCGTGGAATATTTCGTTTCCTACTACGACTACTACCAGCCCGAAGCCTACGTGCCGTCCTCGGACACCTTCATCGAGAAAGACGCCTCGATCAACGACCACATCGAACAGATGCGCCTTTCTGCGACCAAGGCATTGCTCGAGCGCAAGGACGCGATCATCGTCACCACAGTGTCGTGCATCTACGGTCTAGGCAGTCCGGAAACCTATCTGAAGATGGTTCTGCACGTGGATCGCGGTGACAAGCTCGACCAACGTGAATTGCTGAGGCGCCTGGCCGACCTGCAATACACCCGCAATGACATGGAATTTGCCCGTGCGACCTTCCGTGTGCGCGGCGACGTGATTGATATCCACCCGGCGGAATCGGATTTCGAAGCGATCCGCATCGAACTCTTCGATGATGAAGTGGAAAGTCTGTCGGCGTTCGATCCACTGACCGGTGAAGTGCTCCGCAAGCTACCGCGCTTCACTTTCTACCCGAAAAGCCACTACGTGACGCCCCGGGAAACCCTGATGGGTGCCGTCGAAGGGATCAAGGTCGAGTTGCAGGAGCGCCTGGAATACCTGCGTTCCAACAACAAGCTGGTGGAAGCCCAGCGTCTGGAGCAGCGCACCCGATTTGACCTGGAGATGATTCTTGAGCTGGGCTATTGCAACGGCATCGAGAACTACTCGCGCTACCTGTCCGGCCGCGAAGCCGGGGCGCCGCCTCCTACCCTGTACGATTACCTGCCGGCCGACGCCTTGCTGGTGATCGACGAATCCCACGTCAGCGTTCCGCAAGTTGGGGCGATGTACAAGGGCGACCGTTCGCGCAAGGAAACGCTGGTGGAGTACGGCTTCCGCCTGCCGTCGGCGCTGGACAACCGGCCGATGCGTTTCGACGAGTGGGAAAGCATCAGCCCGCAGACGATTTTCGTCTCGGCGACACCGGGCAACTATGAAGCCGAGCACGCCGGGCGCGTCATTGACATGGTGGTGCGTCCGACCGGGCTGGTGGACCCGCAAATCGAGATCCGCCCGGCACTGACCCAGGTCGACGACTTGCTGTCGGAAATCACCAAGCGCGTCGCGCTGGAAGAGCGAGTGTTGGTCACGACGCTGACCAAGCGCATGGCTGAAGACTTGACCGATTATTTGGCCGACCACGGCGTGCGCGTACGCTACCTGCACTCGGACATCGACACCGTGGAACGGGTGGAAATCATCCGCGATTTGCGCCTGGGCACCTTCGATGTGCTGGTGGGGATCAACCTGCTGCGCGAGGGCCTGGACATGCCGGAAGTGTCGCTGGTGGCGATCCTCGATGCCGACAAGGAAGGATTCCTGCGTTCCGAGCGTTCGCTGATCCAGACCATCGGCCGGGCGGCGCGTAACCTCAATGGTCGGGCGATTTTGTATGCCGACCGGATCACCGGCTCCATGGAGCGGGCGATCGGCGAGACCGAGCGTCGCCGCGACAAGCAGATCGCCTTCAACCTGGCCAACGGCATCACGCCCAAGGGCGTGTTCAAGGACGTTGCCGACATCATGGAAGGCGCTACCGTGCCGGGTTCGCGCAGCAAGAAGCGTAAAGGTATGGCCAAGGCGGCCGAGGAAAACGCCAAATACGAAGCCGAATTGCGCTCACCGGGCGAGATCGCCAAGCGCATCAAGGCGCTGGAAGAGAAGATGTACCAGCTGGCACGTGACCTGGAGTTCGAAGCGGCGGCGCAGATGCGCGACGAGATTGCCAAGTTGCGCGAGCGCTTGATCACCGTCTGAAAGAGCAGGGGGCAACGTTGACCTGTAGGAGCTGGCTTGCCAGCGAATCGATGGTGGCCCTGATGCCACCTTCGCTGGCAAGCCAGCTCCTACAGGGATTGCAGCGTCTCAGTGAGCTTCACCAGCCTTGAGTCCAGCCGGCAATTTCCGGGTCAGCAACACCGCCAGCATGCTGATCCCCAGCGCTATCCCGACAAAATGAAAGGCATCGTTGTAGGCTATGATCGACGCCTGCTGGTGGGCGATCTCGCTGAGTTTGCCCAGGGCTGCGTTTTCACTGCCAAAGCGATCCGCCAGTGACGCCATCCGCTCCGCCACCTGGGGGTTGGTCGGCACGATCGCTTCGCGCAAATAATCGTAGTAAGTCTTGGTCCGCGCATCCAGCAGCGTGGCGAGCAGGGCGATACCGATGGCACCGCCGAGGTTGCGCAGGATGTTGAACAGGCTCGACGCCGACCCCGCGTCCTGAGGCAGGATGTATGCCGTAGCGATCAGGGAAATGGTGACCATGATCAACGGCTGGCCCAGGGCGCGAATGATCTGGATCTGATTGAACTGCGGCCCGGCGAAGTCCGGGTTCAGTACGCCCGAAGAAAAACTCGCCAACCCGAACAGTCCGAAACCGACCGTGCACAGCCATTTCGGCGAGACATACTTCATCAGCTTGGGGACCAGCGGAATCAGGAACAGCTGCGGCACGCCCATCCACATGATCACTTCGCCGATCTGCAGGGCGTTGTAGTTCTGGATCTGCGCCAGGTACAACGGTAACAAGTAGATCGAGCCGTACAGGCCAACCCCCATCCCGATGCTGGAAATGCTCGACAGACCGAAGTTGCGATTACCCAGGATGCCGAGGTTGATCAGCGGATTGGGTTTGGAGAACTGTACGATCACGAAGGTGATCAGGCTGATCAGGGCGATGCTGCCCAGGGTCACGATCAGATTCGACTCCAGCCAGTCCTTGCGATGGCCTTCTTCGAGAAACACCTGCAAACAGCCCAGGCCCACGCCCAGGGTCACAATGCCGGCATAATCGGTGCTCTTCAGCAGTTCCCAGTGCGCTTCTTTCTTCTCCAGACCGTACATCAGGCCGGCGATCATGATCAGGCCGGGCGGAATGTTGATGTAGAAGATGTATTCCCAGCCCCAGTTTTCAGTCAGCCAGCCGCCCAGCGTCGGGCCGATGGAAGGCGCGAAGGTGGCGGTCATGGCAAACATGGCCATGCCTTTGGCGCGGTGATGCTCAGGGAGTTTGATCAGGGTCAGGGTGAACGCCAGCGGAATCAGCGCGCCGCCGGTAAAACCCTGGAGGGCGCGAAAGACAATCATGCTTTCCAGGCTCCAGGCCATGGAGCACAGCAGCGAAGCGACGAGAAACCCCAGTGACACCCAGACCGCCAGCCGACGTGCCGACAGCAGCTGCACCAGCCACGCGGTGAGCGGGATCATGATGATTTCCGCCACCAGGTACGAGGTGGAGATCCACGAGCCTTCTTCCAGGGTTGCCGACAGCGCGCCCTGGATGTCCTTGAGCGAGGAGTTGGTGATCTGGATGTCGAGCACCGCCATGAAGGCGCCGAGCATCACGCTCATCACCGCGATCCAGTCCCGCCGGGTCGGCTCGCCGACCGGGCGGATCAGTTGGTCACCGGCCATCGTCAGCGGCGTCTTTGCTGCTCAATCTGGCGCTGACGTTTTCCGGTGCGTCCTTGATATTCACTTTGGCGGTGACTGACATGCCCGGGCGGATCTTGCCGCGCAGCGGGTTGTCGGCGGCGAAAGTCAATTTCACCGGAATGCGTTGCACGACCTTGGTGAAGTTGCCGGTGGCATTGTCCGGCGGCAATAGGCTGAACTGCGCGCCCGAGGCGGCGAACAGGCTGTCGACCCGCGCTTCAATGGGGGTGTCGCCGTAGGCATCGAAGGTCAGCTCGGCCTTCTGACCGGGCTGCATGTGGCCAATCTGGGTTTCCTTGAAGTTGGCCTGGATCCAGATGTCTTCATCGGGCACCACCGACAGCAGGTAGGCGCCGGCCTGCACATACTGGCCTTCTCGGGCGGCGCGCTGACCGATCAGGCCGCTAATCGGTGCGTGGATTTCACTGCGGGTTAGGTTCAGCTCGGCCTGGGCCAAATCAGCCCTGGCATTGGCGATCTGCGCGTCGAGGCGTTTGATTTCAGCGGTCAATGCGTTGACTTGCTGGCGTTGTCCCTGGGCATCCGCCTGAGCCTTGGTCAGTTGCGAGCGGGCAATGTGGTTGTCGGCGGAAAGGGTGGTCACGCGCTCTTCGGAGACATAACCGGGCTTGCGCAAGGTTTCGGCGCGGTTCAGGTCAATCTGCGAGCGGCCCAGGCTCGCCTGGCTGGACGCCACTTGCGCGTCGCTGGCGGCAATCAGGCTGGCCTGCTGGGTCAGTTTGCTCTGGGCTTGCAGGCGTTCGGCCTGGCGGGTGGCGAGGGTCGCGTTGGCGCGGTCGACGGCGAGGCGGAAATCGTCGCCTTCGAGGCGGATCAGCAGCTGGCCTTTCTCGACGTGCTGGTTGTCCTGCACCAGCACCTGGTCGATGCGCGCACCCAACTGGCTCGACACGCGGGTGATCTCGCCCTGGACATAGGCGTTGTCGGTGCTTTCATAGAAGCGCCCGGTGAAAAACCAATGGGCAAAGAAGCCCCCGGCGATCAGCAGGACAATCAACAGGAAGATGGACAGGCGACGCTTGAGTTGTGCAGGCATGGGGCAAACTGTAGTCGAGAATATGTAAGGAAAGTTATCAGCAGGTGAATCTGTCATACAGCCGATAAGCGGTAAATGCCGGTGGCTGATATTCGGCCATTCACCACGCCATGCGGGCGTTGTAGACGCAACCTTGGCTTAAATGCCCTGTTCACTGGAGCATGGCGTACGTCGCCTGTTACCATTCGGCTCTTGTTTGAAGTTCGCCTTGATCTTCGCTTTTATTCTTTTCGAGACTCGCCATGACCACCGTCCGCACGCGCATCGCGCCATCGCCTACCGGGGACCCCCACGTAGGTACCGCTTACATCGCATTGTTCAACTACTGCTTTGCCAAGCAGCACGGCGGTGAGTTCATCCTGCGGATCGAAGACACCGACCAGCTGCGCTCGACCCGCGAGTCGGAGCAGCAGATTTTCGACGCCCTGCGCTGGCTGGGCATCGACTGGAGCGAAGGCCCGGACGTCGGCGGCCCACACGGTCCGTACCGGCAAAGCGAGCGCGGCGATATCTACCAGAAGTATTGCCAGCAGCTGGTTGAAATGGGCCATGCCTTCCCGTGCTTCTGTACCGCCGAAGAGCTGGACCAGATGCGCGCCGAGCAAATGGCTCGTGGCGAAACCCCGCGTTACGATGGTCGTGCCCTGTTGCTGTCCAAGGAAGAAGTGGCGCGCCGCCTGGCCGCTGGCGAACCGCACGTGATCCGCATGAAGGTGCCGAGCGAAGGCGTCTGCGTGGTGCCGGACATGCTCCGTGGCGACGTGGAAATCCCATGGGACCGCATGGACATGCAAGTCCTGATGAAGACCGACGGGCTGCCGACGTACTTCCTGGCCAACGTGGTCGACGACCACCTGATGGGCATCACTCACGTATTGCGCGGCGAAGAGTGGCTGCCGTCGGCACCGAAACTGATCCTCCTGTACGAATACTTCGGCTGGGAACAACCCGAGCTGTGCTACATGCCGCTGCTGCGTAACCCGGACAAGAGCAAGCTGTCCAAGCGCAAGAACCCGACGTCGGTGACCTTCTACGAGCGCATGGGCTTCATGCCCGAAGCCATGCTCAATTACCTGGGCCGCATGGGCTGGTCGATGCCGGACGAGCGCGAGAAGTTTTCGCTGCAGGAAATGGTCGACAACTTCGACCTCAGTCGTGTTTCCCTCGGCGGGCCGATTTTTGACATCGAGAAGCTGTCGTGGCTCAACGGCCAGTGGCTGCGCGACCTGCCGGTGGAAGAGTTCGCTGCGCGCGTGCAGAAGTGGGCGTTCAATTCCGATTACATGATGAAGATCGCGCCGCACGTGCAGGGCCGCGTCGAGACTTTCAGCCAGGTTGCCCCCCTGGCCGGGTTCTTCTTTGCCGGTGGCGTGAACCCCGATGCCAAGCTGTTCGAATCGAAGAAGCTGTCGGGTGATCAGGTTCGCCAGCTGATGCAGTTGATCCTGTGGAAACTCGAGAGCCTGCGCCAGTGGGAAAAGGACAGCATTACCGCGACCATCCAGGCGGTGGTTGAATCCCTGGAACTGAAGCTGCGTGACGCCATGCCGCTGATGTTCGCCGCGATCACAGGACAAGCTAGTTCTGTGTCGGTGCTCGATGCGATGGAAATCCTCGGGCCGGACCTGACCCGTTTCCGTCTGCGCCAGGCGATCGACCTGCTGGGCGGCGTGTCGAAGAAAGAAAACAAGGAGTGGGAAAAGCTGTTGGGCGCGATCGCCTGACACGCTTGATGAAGGGCTGATGGCCATTGTGTGTGCCCGTTGATGGGCGCGCAGTGGTCCTCAGACCCCCGATTTTTCGGGGCGAGGGCGGTAAGTGGTTGTTATGTCGGCAAAAAATTTTAATTTTTTTGAAAAATAAGTTTGACAGACTTTCGATACGCCCTTAAGATTCGCCCCGTCCTCAGCGATGACATCAACGATGAGGGGCTATAGCTCAGCTGGGAGAGCGCTTGCATGGCATGCAAGAGGTCGACGGTTCGATCCCGTCTAGCTCCACCAATTTACACTTCGAGGTCTGGCCACACCGGCCTTGAAGCGATCAACACTCAGCGTTGATCTGTTGTATAGAAGGGTTTGCGTCCCCTTCGTCTAGTGGCCTAGGACACCGCCCTTTCACGGCGGTAACAGGGGTTCGAGTCCCCTAGGGGACGCCAGTTTTACAGAAACGATGTTGCAAGATGTCGTTCCGCCGCGAGGCGAAAAATCCGGGGCTATAGCTCAGCTGGGAGAGCGCCTGCATGGCATGCAGGAGGTCAGCGGTTCGATCCCGCTTAGCTCCACCAATTTTACAAGTTCAAGGTCTGGCCACACCGGCCTTGAATCGATCAGCTCTCAGCACTGATCAGTTGTATAGAAGGGTTTGTGTCCCCTTCGTCTAGTGGCCTAGGACACCGCCCTTTCACGGCGGTAACAGGGGTTCGAGTCCCCTAGGGGACGCCACGATTACCCGCTCTGCGGGATTTTATAAGGGTCATTCAATTATTGAATGGCCCTTTTGTTTGTCTGGCGTTTGGCCAAATCTCCCTCTTTCTCTCAAACTGTTCTTCAGACCAGCGGTCACATTCATGACTTGCAGAATATTATTATGAGAATAATATTCTAGTCGTAATATTCGGAGGCAACGATGAACGATAAAAAAGCTCAAACCCGCGAACGCATCCTCAAGGCTGCCAGCGCCGCGCTGATCCAGCGTGGTCCGGCCGAGCCGAGCGTTGGCGAAGTGATGGGCGCAGCCGGCCTGACGGTCGGCGGTTTTTATGCGCACTTCGAAAGCAAGGACGCCATGATGCTCGAAGCGTTCAAGCAATTGCTGGGTCACCGCCGTGACCTGATTGCCGACATGGATGCCCAATTGACGGGTGAAGAGCGTCGCGCCCTGGTCGCCGCGTTTTATCTGTCACGCAAACACCGAGATTCCAGCGAGTCGGCGTGTCCGATCCCGGCTTCGATCGGGGAACTCGGACGCCTGCCCGAGGCGTTTCGGATCGCACTGAATGAACACATGGAGCTGATGGTCGCGCAGTTGGCGGCCAGTCCTGAAGACACCGACAAAGCCCTGGCCGACCTTGCCTTGATGGTGGGCGGCCTGGCGCTGGCACGGGCACTGGGCCCGGG
This sequence comes from Pseudomonas serbica, assembly GCF_028823535.1. Taxonomy (GTDB): domain Bacteria; phylum Pseudomonadota; class Gammaproteobacteria; order Pseudomonadales; family Pseudomonadaceae; genus Aquipseudomonas; species Aquipseudomonas serbica. The sequence goes on from NZ_JAQIYM010000002.1 coordinate 125,331, forward strand.
TGATTTATCCGATCGATTGCTGCGCGCGGCCAAGTCGGCGGTGCGTTGACCTGAAGGCCTGCGGCCTGGGGAGAATGCGATGAGCACGTTGAAGTGGGTTCGTGGCGTTAATGGCGCCTTGGGCTGGTTCGCCCCAAAGCTGGTGGCGAGCAAGATGCGCCTGGCGTTCATGACGCCGCGCGACTTCCCGCCCCGTGACTGGGAGCTGCCACTGTTGGCAAAATCGGAACGCATCACCTTGCGCTTCGGCCTCTCGGCACTGCGCTGGGGGCAGGGTCCGGCGGTATTGCTGATGCACGGCTGGGAAGGTCGGCCCACGCAGTTCGCCAGCCTGATCTCGGCGCTGGTCGATGCTGGTTATTCGGTTGTCGCCCTGGACGGCCCGGCCCATGGTCGCTCACCCGGGCGCGAGGCGAATGTAGTGCTGTTCGCCCGTGCCATGCTCGAAGCCGCCGCCGAGTTGCCCCCGCTGCAAGCCGTCATCGGCCACTCCATGGGCGGCGCCAGTGCGATGCTTGCCGTGCAACTGGGCCTGCGCACCGAAACCCTGGTCAGCATTGCCGCCCCGGCGCGGATCCTCGGCGTGCTACGCGGTTTCGCCCGCTATGTAGGGTTGCCGCCGAAAGCCCGTTCGGCGTTCATTCGTCAGGTCGAGAACGACGTCGGCATGCGCGCTGCGATGCTGGATGTCGCGCACTACCAGCTCGACATGCCTGGCCTGATCGTGCATGCCGAAGACGACACCCATGTCCCGGTCAAGGAGTCGCAACTGATTCACGAAGCCTGGTTCGACAGTCGTCTGCTGCGCCTGCAGGAAGGCGGCCATCAGCGGGTGCTGGCCGACCCGCGGGTGATTGATGGCGTGTTATCACTGCTGGCCGGTCGCAGCCTGCAATCGCGCCAATCGGCCTGAGCATCCGTTACACTGCCCCGGTCGAATCAATCTGACCGGGGAGTGGGGCATGGGCTGGGATCGGGCAACGCCGTTTATCATTGATCTGCAAGTGGGCGCCGAGGACATCGACGGGTTGGGGCACGCCAATAACGCGGTGTACGTGACCTGGCTTGAACGCTGCGCGTGGCGCCACTCCCAACGCTTGGGGCTGGATCTTGTCGAGTATCGGCGCCTGGACCGGGCGATGGCGGTGGTGCGGCACGAGATTGATTACCTGGCGGCCGCCTATGAAGGCGACGAGTTGCAATTGGCGACCTGGATCGTCGATTGGGACCAGCGCCTGAGAATGACCCGTCATTTCCAGTTGAAGCGCCCCAGCGACAACGCCACCTTGTTGCGCGCCCAGACCACCTTCGTCTGCATCGAGCTGTCCACCGGCAAACCCAAGCGCATGCCGGCCGAGTTCATCGAAGGCTATGGCCCCGCCATCCAGAGATCAGAACCTGCGGGAATCTAATGTGGGAGCGGGCTTGCTCGCGAAGGCGTCGTGTCATTCAACATTCATTTCGCTGAGGCACCGCCTTCGCGAGCAAGCCCGCTCCCACAATGGATCTGCGATGTTCTGCAGATTCCTCCGAAACCCAGTAAACTGCCGCACGTTTTTTCCTTGAGTAGTGTTTTCCCCATGCAAATTGCCCTGGCGCCCATGGAGGGGCTGGTCGACGACATCCTGCGCGACGTATTGACCCGAGTGGGTGGCATCGACTGGTGCGTGACCGAGTTCATTCGGGTCAACGACCAGTTGCTCACGCCGGCCTATTTCCACAAGTTCGGTCCGGAATTGCTCAACGGTGCCCGGACAGCTTCCGGCGTGCCTTTGCGCGTGCAGCTGTTGGGTTCCGATCCGGTGTGCCTGGCGGAAAACGCCGCGCTGGCCTGCGAACTGGGCTCTGAAGTGATCGACCTGAACTTCGGCTGCCCGGCCAAGACCGTGAACAAGTCCCGTGGCGGCGCGGTGTTGCTCAAGGAGCCAGAGCTGCTCAACCAGATCGTCGAGCACGTGCGTCGCGCCGTGCCCGCGCACATTCCGGTGACCGCCAAGATGCGCCTGGGCTTCGACAGCCCGGACGGTTCGCTGGTCTGCGCCACGGCGCTGGCCGAGGGCGGCGCCGAGCATATCGTGGTGCATGCCCGGACCAAGGTCGATGGCTACAAGCCGCCGGCGCACTGGGAGTGGATCCCGCGCGTCCAGGAAGTGGTCAAGGTGCCGGTGTTCGCCAATGGCGATATCTGGAGCGTCGAAGACTGGCGCCGTTGCCGGGAAATCAGTGGTGTGGAAGACATCATGCTTGGTCGCGGGCTGGTATCGCGTCCCGACCTGGCCCGGCAAATTGTCGCGGCCAAGGCTGGCGAAGAGGTCGTCGAGATGACCTGGGCCGAGCTGCTGCCGCTGATCCAGGATTTCTGGCTGCAAGCCAAGGCGCAGATGACCGCACGTCAATCGCCGGGTCGCCTGAAGCAGTGGCTGGCCATGCTGACCCGCAATTATCCCGAGGCGGTCGAGCTGTTCAGCGTGCTGCGTCGTGAGACCGAACTGGATCAGGTTTCACATCTGTTGGGCTTGCCGGTGGCTGAAGCGGCCTGAAAAAAATCTTGAAAAAAAGCTCTTGAAAAGCAATCAGCGGTCCCTATCTAAGGGTTACGCGATGCCGAATTCGGGTCGCGGAGACAAAAAACCTTGCTGATTGTTTTCAGGAGATTTGAACCATGAGTACTGCATTTTCCCTGGCTCCACTGTTCCGTTCCTCTGTTGGTTTCGACCGTTTCAATGACCTTTTCGAAACCGCGCTGCGCAACGAGCCGGGCAGCACCTACCCACCCTACAACGTTGAAAAACACGGCGACGATCAATACCGTATCGTCGTGGCGGCGGCCGGCTTCCAGGAAGAAGACCTGGATCTGCAAGTCGAGAAGGGGGTGCTGACCATCAGTGGTGGCAAACGCGACGCCAATGAAGGCGTGACCTTCCTGCACCAGGGCATCGCCCAGCGTGCGTTCAAGCTGTCGTTCCGCCTGGCCGATCATATCGAGATCAAGGCCGCGGACCTGCGCAACGGGCTGTTGAGCATCGACCTGTTGCGGGTGGTTCCGGAAGAGGCGAAAGCCAAGCGCATCCCGATCAACGGGACGCAAAAACCGGCTCTGCAACACTAAGCCAGAGCAGAAAAAGGGCGCCATCCGGCGCCCTTTTTTATGGGTGAGGTCAGGCGGAATCAAGTCCAGCCGTAACGCACCAGATGAAAGAAGATCGGCGCGGCGAAGCACACCGAGTCCAGTCGATCGAGCATGCCGCCGTGGCCTTCAATCATGTGCCCCCAGTCCTTTACACCACGGTCGCGCTTGATCGCCGACATGACGATGCCGCCAGCGAACCCCAGCAAGTTGATCAGCAGGGCAATGAGCAGTGACTGCCAGACGCTGAACGGGGTGATCCACCACAAGGCACAGCCGATCAGCGAGGCCAGCACAATGCCTCCGATAAAGCCTTCCAGGGTCTTGGAGGGCGACAGGTTCGGCGCGATCTTGCGTTTACCGAACAGTTTGCCGCACACGTACTGCAGCACATCCGACATCTGCACCACGATCACCAGGTAGGCGATCAACAGCAGGTTTCGCCCCTCATAACCTGCGATGTCCAGGGTCAGCAGGGCGGGGACATGGGAGACGCAGAACACCGCGATCATCAGGCCCCATTGGACTTTCGAGGCGCGCTCGAGGAAGTGCGTGCTGTCGCCGCCCAGGGACGCCAGGATGGGCAGGAGCAGGAACACGTAGACCGGAATGAAGATCGAAAACAGCCCGTACCAGTCGTAATAGATCAACAGGTATTGCAGCGGCAGCGCCAGGTAGAAGGCCGCGACCAAGGCCGGGTAGTCGCTGCGGCGGGTGGGCGTGAGGGTGAGGAATTCGCGCAGCGCATAGAACGACACGGTGTAGAAGAGCAGGATCACCGCGCCGGTGCCAAGCCAGAAGGCGATCCCGATCACCAGCACCATCACCCACCAGGCGTTGATCCGCGCGTTGAGGTTGTCGATCACCGGGTTGGGGGTGCCGTGGGTGCGGCGCTTGAGCACCAGGCCGATGATCGAGGCCAGCAGCAGGAACGCGCCAATCCCGGCAAACAACATCAAGGTCTGTCTGTCCATGTCAGGCATGCTCCCCGGCCAGGCTCAGCAGCGCTTCGCGGCTGCGTTCGAGGAACTGCGCCTTGCTTTCGTCTTCGTCGATGGCCAGCGCGGCACCAAAGCTAATAGTGCATAACAGCGGCAGCGGCAGCACGCGCCCCTTGGGCATCACGCGGTTGAGGTTGGCGATCCACACCGGGATCACCTGCGCCTGGGGATATTGTTTTGCCAGGTGATACAACCCACTCTTGAAGGGCAGCAGGCCGTCTTCGGGATTGCGGGTGCCTTCGGGAAAGAGGATCAGCGAATCGCCGCGCTCCAGGGCGTCGAGCATCGGCTGCAAGGGATTGTCGGTGCTTTCATTGCGCTCGCGATCGATCAGCACGCCGTTGAACACGCGGTTGATGATGTAGCGGCGCAGGGGACTCTTGAGCCAATAATCCGCGCCAGCAACGGGTCGCGTGATACGGCGCAAGCTCGGCGGCAGGGAGGCCCACAACAGCACGAAATCGCCATGACTGCTGTGGTTGGCGAAATAGATGCGCTGTACCGGTTGTGGCGCACAACCGAGCCAAAGGCTGCGCGCCCCGGTGAGCAGGCGCGCGGCCGAGGTGATGAGGGTGGCAACTACGGGTTCCAGCATGAGAACTCCTTATCCGGCAACGTTCAGCCAAGGGCTGGCCAGGATGAAAAACAGGGTCAATAGCACCTGCGCCACCACCAGCAGCGCCTGGCGGCGTAACAGCTTCAGGGCGCCGGTGATACGTTCGCTCCAGGGGCGGCCGCCGCGTTCGGCAGGTTGCATGCCCAGGGCCGTCAGCGCCTGGTCCAGGTCTTGGGTGCGCTGGGGCAAGTCTTCGGCACGGTCGGCCAGATGGCGGAACAGATCGGCGTCGAAGCCTACCCGCAGTGCCCAATACTTTTGCCACAGACCGAGCACCAGCAACCCGCCGCTGCAGACCAGGCTCCACAGTCCCGTGCCGGGCACCAGGTACTGGCTCAGGCCGAGCAAGGCGCCGAGCAGGGTCAGACCGGTGGACAGTCGATCCAGTGAGTCGCCACGGCGCAACAGGTTGGCGGTCGCCTGCAATTGCATATCAATGGACATCGCTCTCCTCCCTGTTAATCGCCAGTGGCTCCAGAGCCTCTCGATGCAGAAGTCCCAAAACAATCCCCGGGCGTGCGCGCTGGATCACCAAAAAGGCTTCGGCGACGCTGTTGGCCCGCCCGGTGTGCAACAGCCAGGCGGCGACGGCAGTGGCGCTGCGCGAATAACCCAAGGCGCAGCAGACCAGTAGCGGCCCGTGCTGGCGCAGGCTTTCGATGGCCAGCGCGGCTTCCTGGCATTGCGAGGGGGTGGGGGCGGTCAGGTCCAGCACCGGCAGCGTGCGATACGCGACGCTGCCGGGATCGATCGACAGTTCGGCACACAGGTCGAACACGGCGCTGAAAGGGCTGCCCTCGAGTTCCCGGCCAGTCGGTATGCGCCCGAGCCAGACGTCATCGAGTACCTCGTCCGGCAGCGGATTGTTGCGCGTCCACAGGCGCGAGTTGAGCCAGGCAGCCGCCAGGTAGGGCGCCAGCAGCCAGCGAGCGGCAGGGGACAAGCGTCCATCGGCGCGCTTCTGAAAACCGCCTGCGCCCAGCACCGCGTAATTGAGCGCCACCAGCAGCATGGCCGCTGCCGGCCAGGTCAGCCACAGCCAGGTGCCGCCGAAGCAAAAGGCCGGACCCGCGAAAGCAGCAGCGCCCACCAGGTAATACAGCCCCAGTTGCCAGCGTTTTTTTCCGCTTGCCAGCCTGGCACCCTGCAGCGGGCTGGGCCCCTCCAGCGGCCACAGCCAGACACATAGCCAGCCAAGCAGTACTCCGGTCGGCAGATCGATGAAGTGGTGCTGATAGGTAGTCAGTACCGAAATCCCGATCAGGGCAAACCAGGCATGCATCAATCCGCGCCAGAGGCCCTGCAAATGCCTGTGATAGCAAGTCCACAAGATCACCAGCAACGCAATGTGCAGCGATGGCGCCTGATTGAACGGCTTGTCGAAGCCCGCCAGGACATCGAACAGCCAGCCGAATACGCCGTCCAGTTCCGGGCGGGCGAAGGTGAAACGCAACGGCCAGATCAGGAAACAACTGACTGCGATGAGTTGCGCGGTCAGCAGGCGCAAGGCGTGGCGCTTGAGTTCCTGGCGACTGTCGGGTAGCAGCAGGGACAACCCGTACAGTAAGTCGATGGACCAGTAGGGGACGATGGTCCAGGCCGAGAACGGCATGTGGTTTTCCCAGTCGAACACCAGGCTGCCGACATCGTCGCGCTGGGTGGTGTACCAGGTGGCGAAGCCGTAGGTGCCGAAGAACAACGGCGCCAGCAGCAGCAACCAGAGCACCGCCGGTTTGAGCAAGCCGGGCTCGCGCGCCGTCGTTGTGTTGCGCAGCATCAAGACACCCGTTGCGCGAGAGCCACGCTGAAAATACCCCACTCGTCGACGCGCATGCTGACTTTGCGAAAGCCAGCGGCCTCCACCAATTGGTCCATTTCCACCTGGGTGCGCCGGCGCATGACCCAGGCCTGGCCTTCACGGTGGCTGGTCAAGGCGCGGGCGATCAGTTCCAGCTGCGGGTGCCAGGGTTGACCGGTGTAGACCAGATAACCGCCAGGCTCCACGGCTTCGGCCAGGCCGGCGAGGGAGCCCGCGACCATTTGGTTGTTGGCGAACAGCTCGTACAAACCGGAGACCACCGCCAGGGTCGGCTTGGGTTCCAGCGCGGCCAGGTCGGCACGGTCGAAGGCGTCGCCCTTGACGAATTGTGCGATCCCTTCCAGGCCTTTTTCGCGGATCAGCGCGCTGCCGTCGCGCACGTTGATGTCACTGTAGTCGCGCAACAGGATCGACTCGGGTAACGGGCTGACACCCTGCAGGGCTTCAAGAATGTAGCGTCCGTGGCCGGCGGCGATGTCGACGATGCGCACTTCGCGGCCTTGGTCGCGTAGTTGCTGCATCGCCAGGCGCAGCAGTTCTTCGACGTGCAGCTTGCGTTGGCGAATGCCGCGCCAGCCGATGGAGTCGAGGTAATTGCGGTCGATCAGGCGGCCGACGCCTGACTTGCCCGTGGGGGTGTTGCGATAGACGTAGTCCAGGGTGCTCCCGGAGTCGAACCCGGTGTCGAACCCCAGCTTGATCCCGGACGACAGCCGGCTGCCCAGGCGCATGCTGGCACGGGTCATACGCCAATACAGGTCGCGCAGGGAGTTGTGCGGCAGCGGCGCGGCCAGTGATTCGGATTCGGCGCAGGTCAGGCCCAGGCGATCGGCGTCCAGCAGGCTGGGACGTTCGCCGGGTTGTGCGAAGTTCTGCAGGATGAAGCGACGTGCGCTGGCGACGGCGTGCCCGCGGTTCTTTTCGCCCAGGGTGTCGTGAAAGAACCCCGGCAGCACATGTTTTTCCTTGCGCAGGCTGCCCAGGCGCTCGAAGAAGTGTTCCTGGGGCTGGCGATGCACGACGAAGTCGGCACCGGAGATCAATAACTGGGTGGGTATCGTGATGGCCTGGGCATCGGCCACGACCCGTTCGGCGGCCTCGTAGAGACCGAGCAGGACATTCACTGAAATGGCCTTGGTGATCAGCGGATCGCTGTCGTAGCTGGCGACGCGCTGCGGGTCGTGGCTGAGAAAGCGCGCCTTGACGTAGCTGTTGACGAAAAAGTTGCCGCGCCACCGGCGCATCAGCGCCAACCCCTGGCGGGCGAAGGGCACATAGAGCTTGACCTTGAACGCCGGGGACGCCAGCACCAGCGCACGGATGCGCGGCGCGTAATCGTGGGCCCAGGTGGCGACGATCACCGCGCCGACGCTTTGCGCGATCACCGCGATATTCTGTTCGTCGATCTGGTAGGTCGCGCTCAGGTGCTCGCAAAAGGTCTGCACGTCCCGCACGCTGGTGGCGAAGCCGGGGCTGTCGCCGCGGGCGCCTGGCGAGAGGCCATGGCCCCGGGCATCCCAGGCAAAGAAGTCAAAACCGGGCAGGTCCAGTTCATCCACCAGATGGGCAATGCGTCCGGAGTGTTCGTGGCCGCGGTGAAACAGCAGCACGGCCTTGCGCGGTTCACCAGGTTCTGTGGTGCCTGGCCAGTGTCGATAGAACAATTGCACGTCGTCGTGGGTGGTGAATGTCTGTTGCTGTGCTTCACGCATTGCCATTTCCTTCGGCTGAAGAGCTGTCGATTTGTGCTTCCCTGAGGCCCTGGCGGACCCGGTTGACCAGGGTGTAGACCAGTAGCATCGCGATGATCGCGAACACCGTGTTGACCCAGAAGGGGCTGATCCAGCCCGGTACGATGCCAGCGGCCACGATCCCCAGGACAAAAGCCCGGTCACTTTTGCCCATGGGCCCGTCATAGCGCCGCGAAGCGCCGACCATCGGCCCCAGCACGCCGCTGTACTCGCTGAACAAGGCGAGCAGGGCCACCAGCAGCACCAGCCACAGGCTGACACCGGGCAGCAGGGCAAAGGGCAGGATCAGGGCGCAGTCGGCGGTGATGTCGCACAGCTCATTGAGATAGGCCCCCAGGCGCGACTGCTGGTTGAATTCCCGAGCCAACATGCCGTCGATGGCGTTGAGCGCCATGCGCACGATCATCCAGATCGGTACCAGTGCAAAGATCCAGGGGTGATGCACGAAGCTTGCGATCATTACGCCCACCAGGATTGAGCCGATGCCTGCGATCAGGGTGACCTGGTTGGCAGTGGTGCCCTTGTCGAACAGGCGCTGGACCAGGGGGCGCAGGAGGTTTTGGAAGGCGGGTTTGATCTGGTAGATGCTGGGCACGTTGATGAGGTCTCGGGGGAGGCGATATGGTTACTGAGTGTAGATGGCATCTTGGGATGGATTTGGCGACGGCGCCTGGTGTGTGGGTTTAATGCTGAAAGCGTGGTCTTGTCGCGATGAAGAAAAGTCAGGGATTCGTCCATGGTTTGGCCAGTGACAGGGTGATGAGGTAGCGCTCCTCTGTGGGACGCTTCTCGTCCCTGAAACGCCCAACCACCAGCATCACCTGGTACTTGTCGCCCGCATGCCAATAGGAAGTGCCGCCCTTGTTCACGTCGCGCAATCGGGCCCGCCATTCTGGTGTGTCGGCGAACGGTGGATCTTCCTTGATGCGGATGGGCGTCCAACCGGCCTTGCGCAATTGGTCTTGCAAATCCAGCACGACCTTGAGGGTGTCGTCGAGCAAAAGCGGCTCGATTTGTGGGGACATGCGGACACTGTTGATCAAGTCTTTGTTGTAAATAATCGCGAAGAATCGGGCTTGTGGAGTCACGAAGCTGTACTCGGGATCTATGAAGCGCAGGCGGGCATCGGACTTCGGGATACTAAATGAGACATGTCCTTGAATGGCCGGATCGATGGCAGCACTGGAGCGCTGGCGCATAGCCTCGTACGGCTCGCCAATCAACAGGGCGATTTCCGGCTCTTCCGACACCACTTGAATAGCGGCTAATGTCAGGAGGGCCGCGACAGCCAGTGTCAGCATGCCCCGTCGCCAGCCCAGGCGCCGCATGAGGCTCATCGCACGCCTCCACCCCAGGCGATATCCCGAATCGATTCCTCCAGCTGCTTGCGTTGGTCGCTGTGCAGCAGATCATCAAACTGCTCCGCCGCCCTTAAAACGAAGGCCATACGTTGGTTGACCTCGGAGAGGTCGGCAACGGGGTTGTTGCTGAAACCAATGGTGCGTCCATCATCGATACGGCGGCACTGACTGGCCAGGGTCAGTTCGACTGCCTCAGCGACACCTGACGGAAAACCGATGACGTAGGAGGCATGGTTACCGTGCAGCAACCATTGCAGGCCTTTTTCGTTGTACATCGCTGGCTGCAGGATGTTGACTTGTTCGTGCGTTGCAAGAAACGCGACACTCTCGGCGATGTTACCCGCCTCAATTGCCTCAAAGGCTTGCAGGACTTCCTTATGGTCAGTCCCGAATCTCAGCTTTTCCTGCCCGACTGGCCATAGCACCGGATGCTGACCGCTGCCATAAATGTTTTTCCGTGCAGGCAGGCAATCTTTAAGCGCCTCCAACCCACGTTCCCTGTAGAACACATGCAACGGATACACATCCAAAAACAGCGTGGTATTGCCCATCGCCAGCATCTCGTAAACAAACCGGTACATCCGTTGCGAGTACGACAAGGGCATGTCGGCACCCCAGTGAGTGAAGCCCCACACCGGGTTGTCACGGTTGGCCTGTTCGTACTCGTGCTGGCGCTGCTCGAACTCGCGAATTTTTGCGCGTTTTTCCCGCTCGCTGCTGCTGAACAAACCACCCAGTCCTCGTCTGGCACTGTCCCTCAGTTGCTGTATCGCCTGCTCTTCCGCCTGCATCTTCTCAAGCGTGTCGGCCGCGTGCAGTAGTCCACAACCCACCTGTTTCGAGGCGAAGGCCGCAAGACCTGCCCACTGGAATCGCGGATCGAGGCGCCAGAGCTGCGCGTAGGCCGCATTGATTGCCTTGTTGCGTGTCTTCGGATCGGCGATCAGTTTGCCGCCCGGTGCCGCGACGTTCTCGACCCGAAGCTGGTAATCGCGCCAAAGGTTTTCACAGACTGTCCCTGGCCGTTCGCTGAGCGTGGGTGTGGGCGCCCGCGCTGAAGTGGAGCCGGACTGTCGCGGGGCGACCGGGTTGCTGGGCGCAACTAGCGCCGCTTCCTGTTGAGGGACACTCCTCACGGATTGCGGCGCACCACCTTGTTTGGACTCATAGGTGGCGTTGGTGAAGGAGTGGAGGAGACTGGCCTTGCAGGGGCAGCTGCTGCGGCTATCCAGCGAGCCAGATACCAGTCTGCCGTGACTGTCCATGTACGAGATGCCACCGACGATTTGGTAGGTTTCGTCGTTTTTGCCACAGGAAACCCGATCCCCTGCGCGAGCGTGGGCGATGCCAAACATCATCACGCGGGTATCGGCCTCGAGCACCTCGCCACCGCAACTGGTCTTCTCGCCCTTGCGAATGAAATATCCCTTGGCCATGGCTGCAACTCCTTGTCTGTTGATGATCAAATTGCGCCTGCCTCCGAAGGATTGGAGGCAGGGCAAAGTGCAGCGCAAGGGTTCTATATGGGGCGGTCAGGCGTAAATCGGACGTTTCCGGAATGCGCGTATGAAAGTGGTATTCAACCAGTAAGTTCGTTCCTACAGGAGCTTCTGCAGATCCTCCACCGGCAGCGGCCGGCTATGCAGGTAGCCCTGATAGAGATGGCAGCCCAGGCCTTGCAGGAACTCCAGTTGCTCCGAGGTCTCCACTCCTTCGGCGATGATCTTCAGTTCCAGGCTGCGGGCCATGGCGACGATGGCGCGGATGATTTCGGCGTCGTTGGGGTCGGTGGTGGCGTCGCGAATGAACGACTGGTCGATTTTCAGGGTGTCGACCGGCAGGCGCTTGAGGTAGGTCAGCGAGGAGTAACCGGTGCCGAAATCGTCCATGGCAAAGCTCACGCCCAGCTTTTTCAGGCGCAGCATCTTGTTGATGGTGTCTTCCAGGTTCTGGATGACGATGCCTTCGGTGATTTCCAGTTTCAGCAGCGAGAAGGGCAGGCCATAGGTGGCGAGGCTGTTTTCGATGCGCTCGACGAAGTCGTTCTGGCGGAACTGGCGTGGGCTGATGTTGACGCACAGGCTGAATTGCGCGGGGTCCACCAGGCCATCGGCGATCAGTTGCCTGAAGGCCTGGCAGGCTTCGTCGACGATCCACGTGCCGACCTCCAGGATCAGCCCGCTGTCTTCCAGGACCTTGATGAACTCGGTGGGCGACTGCGCGCCCAGCTCCGGATGGTTCCAGCGCACCAGCGCTTCGGCGCCGACGATGCGGTTATCCCGGGCGTCCACCTGGGGTTGGTAATGCACGCGAAACTCACCGCGCGAAAGTGCCAGGCGCAGGTCGGTTTCCATGCGCAGGCGCTCGCTCGCGGCCTTCTGCATGGTGTTGTGGTACATCTGCGCGGTATTGCGTCCCGAATCCTTGGCGCGATAAAGGGCGATGTCGGCGCGCTTGAGCAAGTCGGTTGGCGTCGAGCCGTGGTCGGGAATCAAGGCAATACCGATACTCGGCGTCACCTGCAGGCGCTGGCCGTCGAGGAACATCGGCTCGGACAGCAGCTCACGAATGGTATCGGCCAGCTCGCGGACCTGATCGCTGACCTCGTTGCGCGAGCCTTCGAGGCCACTGAGCAACACCACGAATTCATCACCGCCCAGGCGCGCGACGGTGTCTTCCATGCGCACGCTGGCTTCCAGGCGCGCGGTGATGATCTTCAGCACCGTATCGCCCACCGGATGACCGAGGGAATCGTTGATGTGCTTGAAGTGGTCGAGGTCGAGGAACATCAACGCGCCGCGCAGGTTATGGCGCTTGAGCAGGGCGATCTGCTGGCTCAGGCGATCCATCAGCAGCGCGCGGTTGGGCAGGTTGGTCAGCGGGTCGTGGTAGGCCAGGTGACGGATCTGCGCCTCGGCGTTCTTCAGCAGGCTGACGTCCCGGGCGGTCAGCAGCAGGCACGCGGTTTCGTTGAGGGTGATCGGTTCTACCGAGACCTCTACCGTCAGCAACTCGCCGCGCTTGTTGCGCCCGAGCATTTCCTGGTGATGCACCCGGCCCTTGATCTGCAGCTCGGCGAGCAAGGTCGAGCGTTGTTTTTCTTCGGCCCAGATCCCCACCTGGTACACGGTACGACCGATCACTTCGTCGGCGCGGTAGCCGGTCAGGCGGCAGAAACCGTCGTTGACCTCCAGGTAACGCCCGGTATCGCGTTCAGTGATGGTGATGGCGTCGGGGCTTGAGTGGAAGGCCTTGGCGAATTTCTCTTCGCTGGCCTTGAGCGCCGCTTCCGAGCGTTGCTGCTGGGTGATGTCGCGCAAGGTGGTGACGACGCACGGCTGCTCGCTGACGCTGATCTGGCGGCTGGAAATCACGCAAGTCAGCGACTGCCCGTCCTTGTGCTGGACGAGGATCGCGACATTGTTCAGGCCTTGCTCGCGGATCACCTGTTCGATTCGCTGCAGGCTTTTTGCCGAGGCGTCCCACAGGCCGATTTCGTCGGCGCTGCGCCCGATCACATCGGCGGCGCTCCAGCCGAAGGTCTGGGTGAAGCTGGAGTTGATCTCGATGAACTGCCCGGTGTCCTGGCGCGTCACGCAGATCGGGTCCGGGCTGACCTGGAACAGGGTGGCGAATTTCTCTTCGGAGGCCACCAGGCGTTGTTCGCGCTCGACCTGGTCGGTGATGTCGAGCAGGGTACCGGCCATGCGCAAGGGCACGCCGTTTTCATCGCGGTAGAGGCGCGCACGGCTTTCCAGGTAGCGTGAGCTGCCATCCGGCATCTGCACCCGATAGGTCAGCTGATAGTTGCCGGCCGGGCCTTCGCGCAGGCTGCGGTAGGCATCGCGCATGGTGTCGCGCTCTTCGCCGGGCACGCCTTCGAAAAACTCGTCGAAGGATTCATGAAAAGGCATGGCCTCCATGCCGTGCAACTGCGCGGCGCGGGCCGAGCCATACAACATGCCGCTGGGAATGTGCCAGTCCCAGGTGCCCAGTTGCGCCGAGTCCAGGGCCAGGTCGAGGCGCTCCTGGCTGTCCTTGAGGGCGTGCTCGGCGGCCTTGCGTTCAGTGGTGTCGAGAAAGGTGCTCAGCAGGAAGGGCTGGCCTTCGAGTTCGACCTTTTGCGCGCTGAGGATGCCATCGTGGATCTGCCCGTTGCTGGCGCGAAACTGCACTTCCATGCTGGTCAGCTCGCCTTTGGCCTTGGTGGCCGTGACCAGTTGCGCGCGTTGTTCGGGGTGCACCCACAGGCCCAGTTCCAGTGTGGTGCGGCCGATCGCATCCTGGACCGGCCAGCCGAACAGGCTTTCGAAATACTGGTTGGCTTCGGTGATCAGGCCGTCTTCCTGGCGCGTCAGCAGGACCATGTTCGGGCACAGGTGAAACAGCGTGGCGAAGCGTTTCTCCGAGCTGCTCAGCGCCTGTTCGCGCTGGCGTTGGTGGGTGATTTCGCGGATCACGCCAATCATGCGTGGACGGCCGTGCTTGTCCGGCAGCAGGCTGCCGCTGATCTCCAGCCAATGCAGGCTGCCGTCGGGCCAGCGCACGCGGTGGTGCATCGCTTGTTCTAGCGGCGCACCGCCGATCACGGCATGGAAGGCGCGAAGGGTCTTGGCCCGATCTTCCACAGGCAGCAAGTCAAGGTATTCCAGGTCGGCCGGCAACGGTTGCCGGGGATCGAAACCAAACAGCGCCTGGGTGCCCCGGGACCAACTGATCTGCCCGCGCTCGATGTCCCAATACCAGGCACCCAGGCGCGCGCCGTTGAGCGCGGCCAGCAGTTGCGAGGCACTCTCCCAGCTCTGTTCGGAGCTTTTGGGGTCGAGCGCCTGGATGCGCGGCATCGGCGGAATACGGTCAACAGATTTCGGCATTGGCAAGCCTTGGGCTGAATTGGGTCTCGGGTACAGGAATTCGCGGCTCTATAGGAGTAGCACAAGTTAGCCTTGAGTCCCTGGCAGATCGATCTGGGCATCCAGCAAGGCCATGAAGGCCCGTGCTGCGTTCGATAGCGTCCTTTCAGTGTGCAGGATATAGCCTAGCTGGCGAGTCAGTTGTATGCCCGGTAAAGGTATCCGCGCAACCTGGTCATCGAGCATGGTGCGTGGCAGGACGCTCCAGGCCAGGCCGATCGACACCATCATCTTGATGGTTTCCAGGTAGTTGGTACTCATGGCGATATTCGGCGTCAGGCCCTGGGCTTCGAACAGGCGCTGGACGATGTGGTGGGTAAAGGTATTGCCGCCGGGGAACACCGCCGGGTGGCGGGCGATGTCCGCGAGGCTGACCTTGCCATTGTTGATCAGCGAATGCTCGGGGGCGACCACGAAGTCCAACGGGTCGTCCCACACCGGCGTGGCCTTGACCAGGGCGTGGGGTTCCGGGGCCAGGGTGATGACCGCGAGTTCCGCCCGGCCATGGAGGATTTCTTCGTAAGCCACTTCCGAATCGAGAAACTGGATATCCAGCGCCACCTCGGGATAACGCCGGGTGAACTCTCTTAATAGAGGCGGCAAACGGTGCAGGCCGATGTGGTGACTGGTGGCCAGGGTCAGACGGCCGGTCACCTCTCCGGTGAGGTTGGTCAAGGCGCGGCGCGTATCATCGAGGACGTTCAGAATCTGATAAGCCCGCGGCAGCAGGGCGCGGCCGGCCTCGGTCAGGCCGACTTCGCGACCCAGTCGATCGAACAGCCGCACCTTCAGTTGCTGCTCCAGCCCGGCGATGCGCTTGCTGATTGCGGGCTGGGTCAGGTGCAACCGTTCGCCCGCGCCGGAGAAGCTTCCCGTCTCGGCGATGGCAATAAAAGCATTCAGGTTGGCCAGGTCCATGTCTGTATTCCAGTTGGTTATCCAAAGCATAAAAAATATGAATTTGAGTTATTTAATGTAACCCCATAGGATCAGCCTCACAAGCCAAAGGGTTATTGAAAATCTCAAAGCCCGGGGCATAGAAACAAGCTGATGAGGAAACCGTCTGATGGCCGGCAAAACGCTCTACGACAAGCTCTGGGATTCGCATTTGGTCAAGCAGCGCGACGATGGTTCGGCGCTGATCTACATCGATCGTCACATCATCCATGAAGTGACCTCGCCACAAGCCTTCGAAGGCTTGCGTCTGGCCGGGCGCAAGCCATGGCGCATCGATGCCAACATCGCGACCCCGGACCACAACGTACCGACCACCCCTGAGCGCAAGGGCGGCATCGCGGCCATTGCCGACGAGGTTTCGCGTTTGCAGGTCCAGACCCTCGACGATAACTGCGATGAATACGGCATCGTCGAATTCAAGATGAATGACGTCCGCCAAGGCATCGTCCACGTCATTGGCCCGGAGCAGGGCGCCACCTTGCCGGGCATGACCGTGGTCTGCGGCGACTCCCATACCTCGACCCACGGCGCGTTCGGTGCCCTGGCCCACGGTATCGGCACTTCCGAGGTCGAGCACGTGCTCGCCACCCAGTGCCTGGTCGCCAAGAAAATGAAGAACATGCTGGTTTCCGTCGAAGGCCAACTGCCGTTCGGCGTGACCGCCAAGGACATCGTGCTCGCCGTGATCGGCAAGATCGGCACCGCCGGCGGTAACGGCCACGCCATCGAGTTCGCCGGCAGCGCGATTCGTGACCTGTCCGTCGAAGGCCGCATGACCATCTGCAACATGTCCATCGAGGCCGGTGCCCGCGTTGGCCTGGTCGCCGCTGACGAAAAAACCGTGGCTTACGTCAAGGGCCGTCCATTTGCCCCGAAAGGCGCGGAATGGGACCTGGCTGTCGAAGCCTGGAAAGACCTGGTTTCCGATAAAGACGCCAAGTTCGACACCATCGTTGAACTCGACGCGACCCAGATCAAGCCGCAAGTCAGCTGGGGCACTTCGCCCGAGATGGTGCTGGCGGTGGATCAGAACGTGCCGGATCCGGCCAAGGAGATGGACCTGGTCAAGCGCGGTTCCATCGAGCGCGCCTTGAAGTACATGGGTTTGACCGCCAATCAGGCGATCACCGACATTCAGCTGGACCGCGTATTCATCGGTTCCTGCACCAACTCGCGGATCGAAGATTTGCGCGCTGCGGCGGTGATCGCCAAGGGTCGCAAAGTGGCCTCGACCATCAAGCAGGCGATCGTGGTGCCGGGTTCGGGGCTGGTGAAGGCGCAGGCTGAATCGGAAGGCCTGGACAAGATTTTCCTCGAGGCCGGATTCGAATGGCGTGAGCCGGGTTGCTCGATGTGCCTGGCGATGAACCCGGACCGTTTGGAGTCCGGCGAGCATTGCGCATCCACGTCCAACCGCAACTTCGAAGGTCGTCAGGGCGCCGGTGGCCGTACCCACCTCGTCAGCCCGGCCATGGCCGCGGCCGCCGCTGTGAACGGTCGTTTCGTCGACGTCCGTGAATTGATCTAAAGGAGCGCAGCATGAAAGCTTTTACCCAGCACACTGGACTTGTCGCGCCTCTGGATCGTGCCAACGTCGACACCGACCAGATCATCCCGAAGCAATTCTTGAAGTCGATCAAGCGCACCGGTTTCGGTCCGAATCTGTTCGATGAGTGGCGCTACCTGGATGTGGGCCAGCCGTATCAAGACAACTCCAAGCGTCCGCTGAACCAGGACTTCGTCCTCAACGCTGAGCGTTACCAAGGCGCCAGCGTGTTGCTGGCCCGCGAGAACTTCGGTTGCGGCTCCAGCCGTGAACACGCGCCGTGGGCGCTGGAAGAATACGGTTTCCGCAGCATCATCGCGCCGAGCTATGCCGACATCTTCTTCAACAACAGCTTCAAGAACGGCTTGCTGCCGATCATCTTGAGCGATGCCGAAGTCGATGAGTTGTTCCAGCAGGTCGAGGCCAATCCGGGCTACCAGTTGCAGATCGACCTGCAGGCACAGACCGTGACCCGCCCGGACGGCAAGGTCTTGAACTTTGAAATCGATGCTTTCCGCAAGCACTGCCTGCTCAACGGCCTGGACGATATCGGCCTGACCTTGCAGGACGGCGATGCGATTGCGGCGTTTGAAGCCAAGCATCGGGCTAGCCAACCGTGGTTGTTTCGCGACGCGTGATTTTGTCTAAGGCGTGATGCCGCCTTCGCTGGCAAGCCAGCTCCTACAAGGGCAGCGCAATACCTGTAGGAGCTGGCTTGCCAACGAAGAGGCCCGCATAAGCATCACAAGACCAAACCCTGAAAAAGGAAGCCCCCATGACCAGCACCGCCCAGCACAGCCAGGTCGTCCAGAAGCAGTTCGGTGAACAGGCGGCGGCCTACCTGAGCAGCGCCGTACACGCTCAAGGCACCGAATTCGCGCTGCTACAGGCCGAACTGGCAGGGCAGGGCGAGGCCCGGGTCCTGGACCTGGGCTGTGGCGCCGGTCACGTGAGTTTTCAGGTGGCATCGCTGGTCAAGCAAGTGGTCGCCTACGACCTGTCGCAACAGATGCTTGATGTGGTGGCCGCTGCCGCTGCCGATCGGGGCCTGAGCAATGTCACCACGGTCAACGGTGCCGCCGAGCGGCTGCCGTTCGTCGATGGCGAGTTCGATTTCGTCTTCAGCCGTTATTCGGCGCATCACTGGAGCGATCTCGGCCTGGCACTGCGCGAAGTGCGTCGGGTGTTGAAGCCGGGCGGTGTCGCGGTGTTCATCGATGTGTTGTCACCGGGCAGTCCATTGCTCGACACTTACCTGCAAAGCGTGGAAGTGCTGCGCGACACCAGCCATGTGCGCGACTATAGCGCCGGCGAGTGGCTGCGCCAGGTCAGCGAGGCCGGGCTGCATACCCGCAGCACCACTCGCCAGCGGCTGCGTCTGGAATACACCTCCTGGGTCGAGCGCATGCGCACGCCAGAGGTGATGCGCGCGGCGATCCGCGAGTTGCAGCAGTCGATGGGTAATGAAGTGCGCGAATATTTTGAGATTGAGGCTGATGGCTCGTTCAGTACCGATGTACTGGTTCTGATGGCTGAGCGATAGAATTTTTCCGGGTGTGCCCAAGAGGCGCACCGACTGATGACATGAGGAACGCATGAGCAAGCAGATTCTGATTCTCCCAGGTGACGGTATTGGCCCGGAAATCATGGCCGAAGCGGTCAAGGTGCTGGAATTGGCCAGTGACAAGTTCTCCCTGGGCTTCGAACTGAGCCACGACGTGATCGGTGGCGCCGCCATCGACAAGCACGGCGTGCCTTTGGCCGATGAAACCCTGGAACGTGCCCGCGCAGCCGATGCCGTGCTGCTGGGCGCCGTCGGCGGCCCGAAATGGGACACCATCGAGCGTGATATCCGCCCTGAGCGCGGCCTGTTGAAAATTCGTGCACAACTCGGCTTGTTCGGCAACCTGCGCCCGGCGATCCTGTACCCGCAACTGGCCGAGGCCTCCAGCCTGAAGCCGGAAATCGTTGCCGGCCTGGACATCCTGATCGTTCGTGAGCTGACCGGCGGTATCTACTTCGGCGCACCACGCGGCACCCGCACCCTGGAAAACGGCGAGCGTCAGTCCTACGACACCCTGCCATACAGCGAAAGCGAAATCCGTCGTATCGCCCGTGTCGGTTTCGACATGGCCATGGTTCGCGGCAAGAAGCTCTGCTCGGTGGACAAGGCCAACGTACTGGCCTCCAGCCAGCTGTGGCGTGAAATCGTCGAGGAAGTGGCCAAGGACTACCCGCAGGTCGAACTGAGCCACATGTACGTCGACAACGCCGCCATGCAACTGGTACGGGCACCGAAGCAGTTCGACGTGATCGTCACCGACAACATGTTCGGCGATATCCTGTCCGACCAGGCATCGATGCTCACCGGTTCTATCGGCATGCTGCCGTCGGCGTCCCTGGACACCAACAACAAGGGCATGTACGAGCCTTGCCACGGTTCGGCGCCGGACATCGCGGGCAAGGGCATTGCCAACCCGTTGGCGACCATTTTGTCGGTCTCGATGATGCTGCGTTACAGCTTCAATCAGCAGACTGCCGCCGATGCCATCGAGAAAGCCGTCAGCCTGGTGCTGGATCAGGGCTTGCGCACCGGTGACATCTGGTCGACCGGTTGCACTAAAGTCGGTACGCAGGAAATGGGCGACGCAGTAGTCGCCGCGCTGCGGAATCTGTAATCTCTCGGGCCCGCTGCCACTTTTACCCCCGTAAGCAGCGGTCCACTTTTCAAGAAGGTGTAGTTGCGATGAAACGTGTAGGTCTGATCGGTTGGCGCGGTATGGTCGGTTCCGTGCTCATGCAGCGGATGCTGGAAGAGCAGGATTTCGATCTTATCGAGCCGGTGTTTTTCACCACTTCCAATGTCGGTGGCCAAGGCCCGTCCGTGGGCAAGGACATTGCTCCGCTCAAGGACGCTTACAGCATTGAAGAGCTGAAAACCCTCGACGTGATCCTGACCTGCCAGGGTGGCGACTACACCAGCGAAGTGTTCCCGAAGCTGCGCGAAGCCGGCTGGCAGGGTTACTGGATCGACGCCGCTTCCAGCCTGCGTATGCAGGATGACGCGGTCATCGTGCTGGACCCGGTCAACCGCAAGGTTATCGACCAGCAGCTGGACGCGGGCACCAAGAACTACATCGGCGGCAACTGCACCGTCAGCCTGATGCTGATGGGCCTGGGCGGCCTGTTCGAGGCCGGCCTGGTGGAGTGGATGAGCGCCATGACCTATCAGGCGGCTTCCGGTGCCGGCGCGCAGAACATGCGTGAACTGATCAAGCAGATGGGCGCGACCCATGCCGCTGTCGCCGATCAACTGGCTGACCCGGCCAGCGCCATCCTCGACATCGACCGTCGTGTGGCCGAAGCCATGCGCAGCGACGCGTACCCGACCGAAAACTTCGGCGTACCGTTGGCCGGCAGCCTGATCCCGTGGATCGACAAGGAACTGCCGAACGGTCAGAGCCGTGAAGAGTGGAAGGCCCAGGCCGAAACCAACAAGATCCTCGGTCGCTTCAAGAGCCCGATCCCGGTGGATGGCATCTGCGTGCGCATCGGCGCCATGCGCTGCCACAGCCAGGCGCTGACCATCAAATTGAACAAGGACGTGCCGATCGCCGATATCGAAGGGCTGATCAGCCAGCACAACCCTTGGGTCAAGCTGGTGCCGAACAGCCGCGAAACCAGCATTCAGGAGCTGAGCCCGAACAAGGTCACCGGCACCCTGAACATCCCGGTTGGCCGTCTGCGCAAACTGAACATGGGCTCGCAGTTCGTCGGTGCGTTCACCGTCGGCGACCAGTTGCTGTGGGGCGCGGCCGAACCGCTGCGTCGCATGCTGCGGATCCTGCTCGAGCGTTGATCGGTTGATGCACTGAAAAACCCGCGCCTTGCGAGAGGCGCGGGTTTTTTTATCCCTGGGGTTCTCGGTCGTCTGGTCTGGCCCCGTCGCAGCGAAGGGTCCATAACAGGCGCCGAAGATCCCGCCCGAATTGCCTGTACATCCACCACCCGGTAAAGTGCCGCTCCCCCCGTTTCGCCAGAGGTAAAACCCATGAGCCAGACCATTGATATTGCCGTGATCGGCGCCACCGGTACTGTCGGCGAAACGCTGGTGCAGATTCTCGAAGAGCGCGATTTCCCGATCGGTACCCTGCATTTGCTGGCCAGCAGCGAATCCGCCGGCAGTTCGGTGCCGTATCGCGGCAAGAACGTGCGGGTGCGTGAAGTCGATGAGTTCGATTTCAGCAAGGTCCAGCTGGTGTTCTTTGCCGCCGGTCCCGCCGTGACATTGAGCTACTGCGCCCGTGCCACCGCCGCCGGGTGCTCGCTGATCGACCTTTCCGGTGCCTTGTCGGCCGACCAGGCACCACAAGTGGTCCCGGAGGCGAATGCGCAAGTACTGACCGGCCTGAAAAAGCCATTCCAGATCAGCAGCCCGAGCCCGTCGGCCACCACCCTGGCGGTGGTGCTCGCACCCTTGCTGGGTTTGCTCGATTTGCAGCGCATCAACCTGACCGCCAGCCTGGCGGTGTCGGCCCAGGGCCGCGAAGCGGTGACCGAGCTGGCCCGGCAAACCGCCGAACTGCTGAATGTGCGCCCACTGGAGCCAACTTTCTTTGACCGGCAGATGGCATTCAACCTGCTGGCCCAGGTCGGCAAGCCGGACGAGCAGGGCCATACACTGCTGGAAAAGCGCCTGGTACGCGAGCTGCGTCAAGTCATGGCACTGCCTTCGCTGAAGATTTCCGTCACTTGCATTCAAGCCCCGGTGTTTTTTGGCGATAGCTATAGCGTGACCTTGCAGTCCGCGAGCGACATCGACCTGGCCAAGGTCAACGCCGCGCTTGAAGACGCGCCCGGCATCGAGTTGGTGGAAGCCGGCGACTACCCGACAGCGGTCGGGGATGCGGTGGGGCAGGATGTGGTCTACGTTGGTCGGGTACGTCTGGGTATCGACGAACCGTCGGAACTTAATTTGTGGCTGACGTCAGATAACGTACGCAAAGGTGCGGCCCTCAACGCAGTGCAACTGGCCGAGTTGTTGATAAAAGACCTGCTGTAAAAGATACTTGGCAACAATATCGAAGGGGTCCGGGCGAGCGCCATGCCTGGCCGCAATCGCTGAAGGCGAGCCACCCTGCAGGGCATGCATGAAACGATCGCGCGCGGCGACCTTCGCCCGCGTGCAATGCCTTACGGCAGCGGCTATCTACCTCGCTGGCCGAGGAATGTAAAAACTAAGGATAAGCTATGGTTCAAGTTCGCAAACTGGTGTTAGCAATAGCGGCCGCCTCGGCGCTGTCCTCCGGTATGGCGCATGCCCTCGGGCTCGGGGAACTGACCCTGAAATCGACGCTGAACCAGCCGCTGGTGGCGGAAATCGAGTTGCTCGACGTCAAGGAACTCACCGCTGCCGAAGTGGTGCCGAGCCTGGCTTCACCTGAAGATTTCGCCAAGGCCGGTGTCGACCGCCAGGCGTTTCTCAACGACCTGACCTTTACCCCCGTGCTCAACGCCAGCGGTAAAAGCATCCTGCGCGTGACCTCCAGCAAGCCCCTGAGCGAACCGATGGTGAAATTCCTGGTTCAGGTGATGTGGCCCAATGGTCGTCTGTTGCGCGATTACAGCGTGCTGCTCGATCCATCCAAATTCTCGCCGCAAACCGCTGACGCGGCTGCGCAATCTGCACCTGTTCAAACCGGTACCACGCCCGTCACCGGTGCGACCAAGCCGTCCGAATACACCACCACGCGGCGCGATACCCTGTGGGAAATCGCCGCGAAGGCGCGAAATGGCGGTTCGATTCAACAAACCATGCTGGCCATCCAGGCGTTGAACCCGGATGCCTTCATCGATGGCAACATCAACCGGCTCAAGACCGGCCAGGTGTTGCGCCTGCCGGATCAGGCACAGACAACCAGCCTGCCGCAAGCCAAGGCCATTGCCGAAGTGGCTGCGCAAAACACCGCCTGGCGCCAGGGGCGTCGTTATGTCGCCAAGCCGGGTACAGGCCAGCAGCAGCTCGATGCGACCAATCGTGGTCGCGGTGATGCACCTTCTGCGCAAGCCGCACAGGACAAGCTGAGCCTGGTATCCGCCGAAACTGGCAAGGCTGGGGGCAAGGGCCCTGCAGGCGATGCCAAGGCTTTGAACAACCAACTGGCGGTGACCCAGGAAAGCCTCGATACCAAGCGCCGTGACAGCGCTGAACTGAAAAGCCGCATGACCGATCTGCAAAGCCAGATGGACAAGCTGCAGCGCCTCATTGAGCTGAAGAACAACCAGCTGGCCAAATTGCAGGCCGATGGTGCGGCGGGAACCCCAATGGAGACTGCGACCGCTGCGGCGATTCCGGCAGAGCTGCCGACCGATCCTGCGGCAACCCCTGTCGAAACGCCGGCGCCAGCCCAAACCCCGGCTGAAGCGACAGCGTCCACCCCCGCGGCACCTGAAGCGACTCCAGCTCCAGCCGAAACGCCGATCGAACCGACACCTGCGGTCTCCAACGATCAGAAATTCAATGAGCTGCTGACCAACCCGCTGCTCTTGGGTCTGGCGGGTGGCGGGGCAGTGGTGGTGCTTTTGCTGCTGCTGTTGTTGGCCCGTCGCCGCAAAGCCCAGCAGGAAGCCGAGAAACATCTGCGCATGGCCCGTGCCCTGGCCGAAGAACAGGAATTTTCCAGCGAGCTTGACCTGTCAAAAGGCATCTTCGAGGACCTGGACGTCGAGCCGCCAACCCCGAAGCTGGCCACGGCACCTGCTCCAGCACCCGCACCCGCACCCGCACCTGCCCCGGTTATTGCCCCGGTCGTGGTCACGCCGCCGATTGCCGCGCCGCTGGTATCGCCCGCCGCCGAGCATTCCGACGACGTGTTGGGTCGAGCGCAGTCGCACATCAACGGCGGCCGCCTGAATCAGGCTGCCGCGCTGTTGGAGGAGGGCGTCAAGCAGGAGCCGCAACGCAGCGATTTGCGCCTCAAGCTGATGGAAGTCTACGGTTTGCAAGGTGATCGCGATGCGTTCGTGGTCCAGGAGCGGCAGTTGGTGGCCAACGGCGACAACTATGCCCAGGTCGAAAAACTCAAGAGCCGCTTCCCGGCCATGGCGCTGGTTGCTGTCGGCGGTATTGCCGCTGCCGCCGCTGCCGCCGAACTGGATGCACAATACGTCAAGGACCTTCTGCTGGACGAGCCACAAGCCCCGGCTGCGGCCGATGACGATTTCGACAGCGCTTTCGACCTGAGCCTGGATGACCTGGAAAATGTCACGCCGGTAACGGTAGCGCCAACACCAGTACCAGCACCAGCGCCTGAGCCTGAGCCTGAGCCGGAAGCAACCCTGGCCGATCTGGAAGATTTTCCGCTGGACGATGACCTGAGTTTCGAGTCGGTGTTGCAGCAACAGACAGAAATCAAGGAAAACCTCGATGACCTGTCGGAGTTCGACCTGGACATGGACCTCGGCGGCGAACCTTCGCCGGCGATCCTGGCCGAGGACGATTTCCTGCTGAGCCTGGATGAAGACGTCAAGGACCAGCCGGCCACGCCAGTGCCGGACGTGCCACAAGTGACGCTGGACGATCTGGACTTGCCGGCCGACTTCGATTTGTCGCTGGCTGATGAAATGGACGAAACGGCGCCTGCGCAGGCGTTTACCACTGAGTTGGATGACGTCAGCGCCGAACTGGACGACCTGTCCCGGAGCATCAGCGAGCCAAGCTTCACGGTGGATGATGCCCTGGCAACCGTGGATGACGAGCCGGAATTCGATTTCCTGTCCGGTACCGATGAAGTCGCCACCAAGCTCGACCTGGCCCAGGCCTACATCGACATGGGCGACAACGATGGTGCCCGCGACATCCTCAACGAGGTGGTGACCGAAGGCGACGACGGCCAGAAGAGCGAAGCCCGGGAGATGCTGGCGCGTCTGGTTTGAGTGATTGAGCGGTGGTAGATAAAGCGGCAGCCCGGTGAGGCTGCCGTTTTTGTTTGCGGGGGATGCAATGGTGGCTATCAGGACGCCTTCGCGAGCAAGCCCGCTCCCACATTTGACCGCGTTGTGCCTGAATAAACGCGGTCCCCTGTGGGAGCGGGCTTGCTCGCGAAGGGGGTATCCCATTCGCCGCGGTACCGTCTGTTGTACTGGCGTCCTCGTCCTGCGGCCTTATAATGCCCCCCTTTGCGTACATCAGCAGGCTGTCACTCCTTGGCAAACATAGATAACCCGGCCGCCGAAATGGCGGCCGACGGCTTTTTCCGGATCGCATTGGGCGTTGAATACAAGGGCTCGCGTTATCGCGGCTGGCAGCGCCAGGCCTCCGGCGTGCTCACGGTGCAGGAAACCCTCGAGAATGCCTTGTCCAAGGTGGCCGACTCTCCCGTTTCGCTGCTGTGCGCCGGGCGCACCGATGCCGGCGTGCACGCCTGTGGCCAGGTGGTGCACTTCGACACCCAGGTCGAGCGTTCGATGAAGGCCTGGGTCATGGGCGCTAATATCAATTTGCCCCACGATGTCAGCGTCAGTTGGGCCAAGGTCATGCCCGCACATTTCCATGCGCGGTTCAAGGCCATTGCCCGGCGCTATCGCTACGTGATCTATAACGACCAGATCCGTCCGGCGCACCTGAACGAAGAAATCACCTGGAACCACCGCCCGCTGGATGTCGAGCGCATGGCCGAAGCGGCCCGGTACCTGGTGGGCACCCATGATTTCAGCGCCTTCCGTGCCGGCCAGTGCCAGGCCAAGTCGCCGATCAAGGAGCTCCATCACCTGCGCGTCACGCGCCACGGCAAGATGATCGTGCTGGATATCCGCGCCAGCGCCTTCCTGCACCACATGGTGCGCAATATTGCCGGTGTGCTGATGACCATCGGCGCCGGTGAGCGTCCGGTTGAATGGATGAAGGAAGTGTTGGAGAGCCGCATTCGCCGTTCCGGCGGGGTGACAGCACATCCGTTCGGACTGTATCTGGTGCAGGTCGAGTACCGCGACGAGTTCCAGTTGCCTGAGCGTTACATCGGCCCACATTTCCTCACCGGATTCAGCGAACTTGACGGCTGACGCCTTCGAACGCTTTTGTTACCATCCGGGACTTTCTCGGATTTGCCGTGGGGATATATCGACATGTCAGCCGTTCGCAGCAAGATTTGCGGGATTACCCGCATAGAAGATGCGCTGGCGGCGGTCGAAGCCGGGGCCGATGCCATCGGCTTTGTGTTCTACGCCAAGAGCCCGCGGGGCGTGACGGTCCAGCAGGCGCGCGCAATCATCAAGGCATTGCCGCCGTTCGTCACCACTGTGGGCCTGTTCGTCAACGCCAGCCGTTGCGAGCTGGGAGAAATCCTCGACGCGGTGCCGCTCGACCTGTTGCAGTTCCATGGTGATGAAAGTGCTGCGGACTGCGAAGGCTGGCATCGCCCGTACATCAAGGCGCTGCGGGTCAAGGCCGGGGACGATATCGCGGCGGCTTGCGACGCCTACCCGAGTGCCAGTGGCATTTTGCTCGATGCCTACGTCGAAGGTGTTCCCGGTGGAACCGGTCAGGCGTTCGACTGGTCATTGATACCGCAAGGCTTGAGCAAGCCGATCATCCTGGCGGGCGGCCTGACCCCGGATAACGTCGCCGAAGCGGTGGCGCGGGTTCGACCCTATGCCGTGGATGTCAGCGGCGGGGTGGAGGCGAGCAAGGGCATCAAGGATCATGCAAAGGTTCAGGCGTTCATCAAGGCAGTCCGTGGCAGCCTGATGTGACGGCTGGCAGACTGCCGCCGTCCACTGCACTGTACAAAACGGCTGAGGATTGATGGGTTGTACGCAGGTCACGCTTCACTGACCCGGCACCCATCGAACATCGCCGCACACATGAATTTAGCTCAAGGGCATACGCGGGGCTGCGAACCAGAGCGTTCGGGCCGCCGGTACTGGAGAAAGAAAGCATGAGCAACTGGTTAGTAGACAAACTGATCCCTTCGATCATGCGTTCCGAGGTCAAGAAGAGCTCGGTGCCTGAAGGTCTTTGGCACAAATGCCCGTCTTGCGAGGCTGTGCTGTATCGTCCAGAGCTGGAAAAAACCCTGGACGTTTGCCCCAAGTGCAACCACCACATGCGTATCGGCGCACGCGCGCGCATCGACATTTTCCTCGATGCCGAAGGTCGTACCGAGCTGGGTGCCGACCTGGAGCCGGTTGACCGCCTGAAATTCCGCGACGGCAAGAAGTACAAGGACCGCCTGACTGCGGCGCAGAAGCAGACCGGCGAAAAAGACGCGCTGATCTCCATGAGCGGTACCCTGCTGGGCATGCCGGTAGTGGTGTCGGCGTTCGAATTCTCCTTCATGGGTGGTTCGATGGGCGCCATCGTCGGTGAGCGCTTCGTGCGCGCCGCCAACTACGCGCTGGAAAAGCGCTGCCCGATGATCTGCTTCTCCGCCTCCGGTGGTGCGCGGATGCAGGAAGCGCTGATCTCCCTGATGCAAATGGCCAAGACCTCCGCGGTGCTGGCGCGTCTGCGTGAAGAAGGCATTCCGTTCATCTCCGTGCTGACCGACCCGGTCTACGGTGGTGTTTCCGCCAGTCTGGCGATGCTGGGTGACGTGATCGTCGGCGAGCCGAAAGCCCTGATCGGCTTTGCCGGTCCGCGCGTTATCGAGCAGACCGTGCGCGAAAAACTGCCGGAAGGCTTCCAGCGCAGCGAGTTTTTGCTGGAGCACGGCGCGATCGACATGATCATTCACCGTCAGGAACTGCGCCCGCGCCTGGGTAACCTGCTCGCGCAAATGA
This sequence comes from Pseudomonas serbica, assembly GCF_028823535.1. Classification (GTDB taxonomy): domain Bacteria; phylum Pseudomonadota; class Gammaproteobacteria; order Pseudomonadales; family Pseudomonadaceae; genus Aquipseudomonas; species Aquipseudomonas serbica. The sequence continues at coordinate 153,201 of NZ_JAQIYM010000002.1, forward strand.
TGGGCCTGCCGACGCCAAAATTCGTCGCTGCGCCAATCGAGCCAATCGTGGTTCCACCGGTACCTGCCAACCTATGACCGAACGTACCCTTGGCGAGTGGCTCGCCTACCTTGAGCAGTTGCACCCTTCGGCCATCGACATGGGCCTTGAGCGCTCGCAGCAGGTAGCGTCCCGCATGGGACTGGGCAAGCCGGCGCCTCGGGTGATCACGGTCACCGGCACCAATGGCAAAGGCTCGACCTGTGCCTTCGTGGCGTCATTGCTGCGAGCGCAGGGCCTGAACGTCGGTGTCTACAGTTCTCCGCACCTGCTGCGTTACAACGAGCGGGTGCAGGTCAATGGCGTCCAAGCCACTGACGCCGAGCTCTGCCAAGCTTTCGCGGCGGTCGAGGCCGGTCGTGGTGACACGTCCCTGACGTACTTCGAGATGGGCACCCTGGCGGCGTTCTGGCTGTTTCAGCAGGCCGGGCTCGACGCCGTGGTGCTGGAAGTCGGCCTGGGCGGGCGCCTGGACACGGTCAACGTGGTGGACGCCGACATGGCGCTGGTCACCAGCATTGGCGTCGATCATGCGGATTACCTGGGCGATACCCGGGAGTCCGTGGCCTTCGAGAAGGCCGGGATCTTCCGCCAGGGCGCGCCCGCGCTCTGCGGTGACTTGAATCCCCCGCAGCCCCTGCTGGACAAGGCGCGCGAGCTCAATTGCCGGTTTCTCCTGCGTGGACGCGATTTCGACCTGGGCGTCACCGATCAGCACTGGCAGTGGCGCGGTGTCGATGCCAGGGGACAAGTGGTCGAGTTGCGCGACCTGCCGTTGCTCGATCTGCCGATGGAAAACGCCGCGCTGGCGTTGCAGGCCTATCTATTGCTCGGTTTACCTTGGGTAGAAGCGCAGATTGTCCAGGCGCTGCAAGCGACGCGGATGGTCGGTCGTCTCGATCGCCGGCAGGTCGACTGGCAGGGCAAGCGCCTCAACCTGTTGCTGGATGTGGGGCATAACCCCCACGCCGCCGAGTATCTGGCCCGTCGCCTGGCCAGCCAGCCACCCGCCGGCAAGCGCCTGGCGGTCTTCGGATTGCTGTCGGACAAGGATCTGGATGGTGTTATTGGCGAATTGAGTGCTAGTGTCGATCACTGGGCCGTCGCGCCGCTGGATTCGCCTCGGGCGCGACCGGTGGCCGACTTGCGCGAGGCGCTGCAAAAGCGCGGTGCTTCGGTGACGTCCTATGACAGCGTGGCCGCCGCCCTGGAAGGGCAGTGTGGGCAGGCGACGAGCGACGACGAGATTGTGTTGTTCGGATCATTCTATTGTGTTGCCGAGGCCCTTGAGTGGCTGGCCCGGCGCTCCACGGAGGAAGCGGCAAATGGCATTGCTGGATAAGGCTTACAAGCAACGCATGGTCGGCGCCCTGGTTCTGGTCGCGCTGGCTGTGATTTTCCTGCCGATGCTGTTTTCCCGCCAGGATGAACAGCGCCAAGTGACGGTCCAGGCCCCGGCCGCGCCGCAAGCGCCAGCGATGCCGCAGGTGCAGGTGGAGCCCGTGGTGGTGCCTGAACCCCAGGCCCTGCCGCAGGAGCCCGTGCCGAGCGACGAAGAAATCGCCCAGCAGGAAGCGCCCGTTGCGCCCGTTGCGCCTGTCGCTCCGGCACCTGCCACCAAGCCGGTCACGCCGCCCCCTGCACCGGCCCCTGTCCCGGCACTGGCTGCCAAGCCTGCCACGGCGCCGTCGCAACCGATCAGCGCCGCACCGGGCAAGCCGGACACCACGCAAAGCCGTGTCGACGCCAATGGCCTGTCGGTCAGCTGGTCGGTGCAACTGGCCAGTCTGGCCAATCGTGAAAGCGCTGAAAAGCTGCAGAAAACCCTGCGCAGCCAGGGTTACAATGCCTACATTCGTACGGCCGACGGCAAGAATCGGGTGTTCGTCGGACCACTGATCGAGCGTGCAGAGGCCGATCGCCTGCGCGACTTGCTGAACCGCCAGCAGAACCTCAAGGGGTTTGTCGTGCGCTTTCAGCCGGAGCGTGGCTAAAACTATCGCCCCGATATGAAATGCACTGACAATCGCAGCTTACCGATAAGCATGGGCTCTGCTAAAATGCGCCGCCTTATCCGTCTGTAGGCTGCACTGTGCCATTTACCTGGGTTGACTGGGCGATCGTTGCAATCGTCGCCATCTCCGCATTGATCAGTCTGAGCCGCGGCTTCGTCAAGGAAGCACTGTCGCTCGTGACCTGGATCATCGCAGGAGCCGTTGCCTGGATGTTTGGTGGCTCATTGTCCGAGTACCTCGCCGGATACATCCAGACCCCATCGGCTCGTATAATCACGGGCTGTGCCATCATGTTTGTCGCCACGCTGATCGTAGGCGCAATGATCAATTATCTCATCGGCGAATTGGTTCGTGTCACCGGGTTGTCCGGGACCGATCGATTCCTCGGCATGGCTTTCGGCGCAGCGCGTGGCGTGTTGCTGGTGGTCGTGGCGGTCGGGCTGTTGAGCCTGGGGCCGGTACAGCAGGACGGGTGGTGGAAAGAGTCCCAGCTCGTGCCAAAATTTTTATTGGTCGCCGATTGGTCCAAGAACCTGATTCTCGGGTGGAGCAGTCAGTGGCTTGCCAGCGGTATCAGCGTACCCGCTGATATACCGTTCAAGGAGCAGCTCTTGCCGATGGCCAAAACGCCTCAGTGAGTGTTGTTCAGTTCAGATCCATTAAGTAGGGGTTGCGTCGCATGTGTGGCATCGTCGGTATCGTCGGTAAGTCGAACGTCAATCAGGCGCTGTATGACGCGCTAACCGTCCTCCAGCACCGCGGCCAGGACGCTGCCGGTATCGTGACCAGCCATGATGGCCGGTTATTCCTGCGCAAGGACAACGGCCTGGTGCGTGACGTGTTCCATCAGCGTCACATGCAGCGCCTGGTCGGCCACATGGGCATTGGCCATGTGCGCTACCCGACCGCGGGCAGCTCGACCTCGGCCGAAGCTCAACCGTTTTACGTCAACTCGCCTTACGGCATCACCCTGGCGCACAACGGAAACCTGACCAACGTTGAACAACTGGCCAAGGAGATTTACGAATCTGACCTGCGCCACGTCAACACCAGCTCCGATTCGGAAGTGCTGCTCAACGTGTTCGCACACGAGCTGGCCCAGCGCGGCAAGCTGCAGCCGACCGAAGAAGACGTGTTCGCTGCCGTCACCGACGTGCACAACCGTTGCGTCGGTGGCTACGCGGTGGTGGCCATGGTGACCGGCTACGGCATCGTTGGTTTCCGTGACCCGCACGGCATCCGCCCGATCGTGTTCGGCCAGCGTCACACCGACGAAGGCGTCGAGTACATGATCGCCTCCGAGAGCGTGTCCCTGGACGTGCTCGGGTTCACCCTGATCCGCGACCTGGCACCGGGCGAAGCGGTCTACATCACTGAAGACGGCAAGCTGCACACCCGCCAGTGCGCGACCAACCCGTCGCTGACCCCGTGCATCTTCGAACACGTCTACCTGGCGCGTCCGGACTCGATCATCGACGGCGTGTCGGTGTACAAGGCCCGCCTGCGCATGGGCGAGAAGCTCGCCGAGAAGATCCTGCGCGAGCGTCCGGATCACGACATCGACGTGGTCATCCCGATCCCGGACACCAGCCGCACCGCGGCCCTGGAGCTGGCGAACCACCTGGGCGTGAAGTTCCGCGAAGGTTTCGTGAAGAACCGCTACATCGGCCGGACCTTCATCATGCCGGGCCAGGCTGCGCGGAAAAAATCCGTACGCCAGAAGCTCAATGCCATCGAGCTGGAATTCCGCGGCAAGAACGTGATGCTGGTGGACGACTCGATCGTGCGCGGCACCACCTGCAAGCAGATCATCCAGATGGCTCGCGAAGCGGGCGCCAAGAACGTCTATTTCTGCTCCGCAGCCCCGGCCGTGCGCTTCCCGAACGTCTATGGCATCGACATGCCGAGCGCCCACGAGCTGATCGCCCACAACCGTTCGACCCAGGACGTTGCGGACCTGATCGGTGCCGACTGGCTGATCTATCAGGACCTGCCTGACTTGATCGAAGCGGTCGGTGGCGGCAAGATCAAGATCGACAAGTTCGATTGCGCGGTGTTCGACGGCCAGTACGTCACCGGCGACGTCGACGAGGCATACCTGAACAAGATCGAGCAGGCACGCAACGATGCCTCCAAGGTCAAGACCCAGGCGGTCAGCGCGATCATCGATCTGTACAACAATTGATTGACTACCGGCCCTGAGGGGCCGGTTTTGTATCTGATAATTAATTTACGAGAACAGGGCAAGGAGTGACAGCATGAGTCAGGATTGGGATGCCGGTCGGTTGGACAGCGACCTCGAAGGCGTAGCGTTCGATACCCTGGCCGTACGTGCCGGTCAGCACCGTACGCCGGAAGGCGAACACGGTGATCCGATGTTCTTCACTTCCAGCTACGTATTCCGCACTGCCGGCGACGCCGCCGCGCGTTTTTCCGGTGAAGTGCCTGGCAACGTCTACTCGCGCTACACCAACCCCACCGTACGCGCCTTCGAAGAGCGCATTGCCGCCCTGGAAAGCGCCGAGCAAGCCGTGGCCACCGCCACCGGCATGGCGGCGATCATGGCGGTGGTGATGAGCCTGTGCAGTGCCGGCGACCACGTGCTGGTGTCGCGCAGCGTATTCGGCTCGACCATCAGCCTGTTCGAGAAGTACTTCAAGCGCTTCGGCGTCGAAGTCGACTACGTGCCCCTGGCGGACTTGTCCGGCTGGGATACGGCTATCAAGGCTAATACCAAGCTGCTGTTCGTCGAATCGCCGTCCAACCCGCTGGCGGAATTGGTCGATATCGCCGAGCTGGCAAACATCGCTCACGCCAAGGGCGCGATGCTGGTGGTCGACAACTGCTTCTGCACGCCGGCGCTGCAACAGCCGCTGAAACTCGGCGCGGACATCGTCGTGCACTCGGCGACCAAGTTCATCGACGGCCAGGGTCGTTGCATGGGCGGTGTCGTGGCTGGGCGCAGTGAGCAGATGAAAGAAGTGGTCGGCTTCCTGCGCACCGCCGGGCCAACCCTGAGCCCATTCAACGCGTGGATCTTCCTCAAGGGCCTGGAAACCCTCAACCTGCGGATGAAGGCCCATTGCGCCAACGCCCAGGAGCTGGCCGAGTGGCTGGAGCAGCAGGACGGCATCGAGAAAGTCCACTACGCCGGTCTCAAGAGCCATCCGCAGCACGAACTGGCCCGGCGGCAGCAGAAGGGCTTCGGTGCCGTGGTGAGTTTCGAGGTCAAGGGCGGCAAAGAAGGCGCCTGGCGCTTTATCGATGCAACCCGCCTGATTTCCATCACGGCGAACCTGGGCGACAGCAAGACCACCATCACCCACCCAAGCACCACCTCCCATGGCCGTCTGGCGCCGGCGGAGCGTGAAGCTGCGGGCATTCGCGACAGCCTGATCCGCATTGCCATCGGCCTGGAAGACGTGGCAGACCTGCAAGCCGACCTGGCGCGCGGGTTGGCTGCCTTGTGATCGAGTTGTCCACTCCGCCGGGCTCCAATGGCCGCGTTGCACTGGTGACCGGTGCGGCGCGGGGCATTGGCCTGGGTATTGCGGCCTGGTTGATCAGCGAAGGCTGGCAAGTGGTGCTGACGGACCTGGATCGCGAGCGTGGTTCGAAGGTGGCGAAGGTGCTCGGCGACAACGCCTGGTTCATCGCCATGGACGTCTCGAACGAAGGGCAGGTGGCCTTGGGTGTTGCCGAGGTGCTGGGACAGTTCGGACGCCTTGATGCGCTGGTGTGCAACGCGGCGGTTGCCGATCCGCACAACATCACTCTGGAAAGCCTCGACCTGGCGTATTGGAATCGGGTGCTGGCGGTGAACCTCAGTGGGCCGATGTTGTTGGCCAAGCACTGTGCGCCTTACCTGCGGGCCCACAGCGGGGCCATCGTCAACCTGGCCTCGACCCGCGCCGCGCAGTCGGAACCCGACACCGAGGCCTATGCGGCGAGCAAGGGCGGTCTGTTGGCCCTGACTCACGCATTGGCCATCAGCCTCGGCCCGGAAATTCGGGTCAATGCCGTCAGTCCTGGCTGGATCGACGCGCGCGACCCTTCGGTACGTCGTGCCGAACCGCTGACCGATGCCGATCATGCCCAGCATCCGGCGGGCAGGGTAGGGACGGTCGAGGACGTCGCCGCGATGGTGGCCTGGCTGTTGTCGAGGAACGCCGGATTTGTCACGGGGCAGGAGTTCGTGGTTGATGGTGGCATGACCAAGAAGATGATCTACAGCGAGTAGATCGGTTCTTTCCTCAGGCGTTGATATTGAATGCACCGCCGTCTTCGCGAGCAAGCCCGCTCCCACATTGAAATGCGATCCACTGTGGGAGCGGGCTTGCTCGCGAAAGCAGTTTGGCTGTCGCTGATGCTGTTGCGATTGACTCGATTTTGTCTTTTTCAGAAAAACTTCAATCCTGCTATTGACTTAGGTTCGCTACCTGCGTAAATTTCGCGGCCTCGGAGATGCAAACGGGTGATTAGCTCAGCTGGGAGAGCGTCTGCCTTACAAGCAGAATGTCGGCGGTTCGATCCCGTCATCACCCACCACTCCCGAGATACTTGCGAAAGCAAGAGGTAGGCTGAAATGCCTCCACCGACGCGCAGCGGTAGTTCAGTCGGTTAGAATACCGGCCTGTCACGCCGGGGGTCGCGGGTTCGAGTCCCGTCCGCTGCGCCATATTTTCCGAGTCAGATTCATCTGGTTCGAGATTGAAAAGCTACTGAGTTTTCAATCAGACGAGTTACCTGGACGCAAGTCCACAGCGATACGCAGCGGTAGTTCAGTCGGTTAGAATACCGGCCTGTCACGCCGGGGGTCGCGGGTTCGAGTCCCGTCCGCTGCGCCATATCTGCCCCGAGGCCCACTGAACGCCTTGGAGCTACGAGGAAAGCCACTGGCTACTTCGAGTCGATAGCAAAGACCCTGGTCGAAAGACCGGGGTTTTTTGTATCTGGAATTTGGCTTTTTTCTCCTCGACGACGCTTGCCGTCAACTCTTCCTACGCATCCGCTGCATGAAGCACTGAGTGCCGCCGCGACGGCGGCATCAGCAATACCGCAACACTCAGCCCTGCAGATACACCGCATGGGTATGGGTGTACTCATACAACCCATGCTTGCCATCCGCCCCGCCAATTCCCGATTTACGCACCCCGGCATGGAACCCCTGCATCGCTTCGAAGTTCTCGCGGTTGACGTAGGTTTCGCCAAAATCCAGCTCGCGCATGGCGTGTAGGGTCTTGCTGAGGTCGCGGGTATAGATCGACGAGGTCAGTCCATAGTCGCAGTCGTTGGCCAGGGCGATGGCTTCATCCAGGTCATCGATGATCTGGATCGGCAGCACGGGACCGAAGATCTCCTCGCGCATGATCTCCATGTCGGCGCGGCAGCCGGCCAGGACGGTGGGCTGAAAATGGAAGCCGTTCGGCAGGTCGGCAATTTGCCCGCCGCTGATCAGGCTTGCGCCCTGGCTCAATGCCGTGCGGACCTTTTGATTGACGCTGTCCAGGCCTTGGCGATTGATCAGCGGGCCCATCTCCACATCCGGTTGGGCGATAGGATCGCCGTAGCGCGTAGCCGTCATCGCGGCCGCGATACGCTCGATGAATTGATCCGCCACCTTGCGTTCGACATACACCCGCTCGGCGCAGTTACACACCTGGCCGCTATTGATGATCCGCGAATCGCGAATGGCCTTCACCGCCAGGTCCAGGTCGGCATCCGCCAGCACGATGGCCGGCGCCTTGCCACCGAGTTCCAGATTGAGTTTGGTGATGTTCGGCGCGGCGGCGGCCATGATCCGTGAGCCCGTGGCGACGCTGCCGGTGAAGCTGATCATGTCCACGCCCTTGTGCGCACTCAACGCCGCACCGACGCGGCCGTCACCGCAGACCACGTTGAACACGCCGGGCGGCAGGTCGGTTTCCGCGACCAGTCGGGCGAACTCGAAGCAGTTGTTCGGCGTTTCTTCGCTGGGCTTGATGACGATGGTGTTGCCGGTCAGCAATGCCGGGGCCATTTTGCGGGCGATCAGGAAGAACGGGAAATTCCACGGCAGGATCCCGGCCACCACGCCCAGCGGTTTGCGGAACAGGAAGATGTTTTCGTCCTGGCGGTCGCTGGTGATGATTTCACCTTCGATGCGCCGCGCCCACTCGGCCATGTAGTCGAGGTAGTCGGCGGTGAAATTGACTTCGACCGCGGCCAGGCTGCTGACCTTGCCTTGTTCCAGAGTGATGGTGCGCGCCAGGTGCGCAACGTTTTCGCGGAGTTTGGCAGCGATCCTGCGCAGGTAGCCGGCGCGATCATTCGCCGGTTTGCGCGCCCAATCCTTTTGTGCGGTGCGCGCGACGGCGAGGGCCCGATCAACGTCTTCGGCATTCGATGCCGGCACCTTCGACAGCAGGGCGCCGGTGGCCGGGTTGATCACGTCGAGATGGTCAGCGCTGGCCACGAACTGGCCGTTGATGAAGTTTTCGTAAACAGGCACGGATGACATGGAACGACTCCTGGACTGATCAGTAGGTGCGCGACGGCGCTTGTTCGGTGGCCGGTGTACGGTAGCGGGCGAGGGTGGCCATGGCGCTCTGGCGCAACAGGCTGATATCGATCGCCACTGCGATGAACTGACAGCCCCAGCCCTGATAACGCCGCGCGTCTTCTTCATTCGGTGCGAGGATGCCGCAGGCCTTACCGGCCGCCAGCGTTGCATTGACTGCGTATTGAATTTGTTCCTGAACTTGCGGGTGACCGGGGTTGCCGGCATGGCCCAGGCCGATGGACAGATCCGCAGGCCCGATAAACACCGCATCGACGCCTTCGACGGCGGCGATCGCTGCGACGTTTTCGACGCCGAGCCGCGATTCCACCTGCACGATCAGGCACAGCTGTTCATGGGCGGTGTCCAGATAATCCGCCACCCCGTCCCAGCGTGTGGCGCGGGTCAGGCCGCCACCGACGCCACGGATGCCGTGGGGTGGGTAACGCATGGCGCGCACCAGGGCCTGGGCCTGTTCGGCGGTTTCGACCATGGGGATCATCAGTGTCTGCGCGCCGATGTCCAGCAGCTGCTTGATCAGATTGGCGTCGCCATTCACGGCGCGCACGATGGGTGCGGTGGGGTAGGGCGCCACGGCCTGCAATTGCGCGAGTACGCCAGGTACGGTGTTTGGCGCGTGTTCACCGTCGATCAGCATCCAGTCATAACCGGTGGTGGCGACGATCTCGGCGGCGTAGCCGGTGGTGAACCCGGCCCATATGCCGTATTGCGGCGCGGGTTTTTTCAGGGCGGCCTTGAAAACGTTGTGCGGCATGTTCATCACGAACTCCTGGCTCAGCGGCTATAGGGCCGATGCAGTTGGCATTCCGGGTTGAGGGTCACGCCGAATCCCGGCTGGTCGAGGGCCGACAAGCGCATGCGGCCGTTGACCGGTACCGGTTCGCCGAGCAATTGCGGGTGGAACATCGGCACCACTTCGTCGGCCTTCGGCGCCATCATCAGGAATTCGGCGAACGGGCTGTTATGCCGGGTGGCCACGAAGTGATAGCTGTACACCGACGAGCCGTGGGGAATGACCAGGGCGTTGTGGGCGTCGGCCAGGGCCGAGATCTTCACCAGTTCGGTGAGGCCGCCGCACCAGCCGACATCCGGCTGGATGATGTCGCAACAACCCATCTCCAGCAGCATGCGGAAGCCCCAGCGGGTGGCTTCGTGTTCGCCGGTGGTCACCAGCATGCCTTTGGGCACGTTGTTGCGAAGCGCCGCGTAGCCCCAGTAATCGTCCGGTGGCAGGGCTTCTTCGATCCACTTCAAGCCATGTTCGTGGGCGCCGACCGCCAGTTTGGTAGCGTAGTTGAGGTCCAGGCTCATCCAGCAATCGAGCATCAGCCAGAAATCCGGGCCGACACGCTCGCGCATGGTCGCCAGTTCTTCGAGGTTCTTGCGCAGGCCTTCCTCGCCCTCAGCCGGGCCATGGTGCAACGGCATCTTGCCGCCGATGAAACCCATTTTCTGTGCCAGGTCCGGGCGGGCGCCGGTGGCGTAGAACTGCAATTCATCACGCACGGCACCGCCGAGCAACTGGTGCACCGGTTCCTGGCGGATCTTGCCGAGCAAGTCCCACAGCGCCAGGTCGACCCCGGAAATCGTGTTGATCACGATGCCTTTGCGCCCGTAATACAGGGTCGATTGATACATCTGGTCCCAGATCTTTTCGATGTCGGTGACTTTCGCGCCTTCGAGGAACCGTGCCAGGTGTTTCTCGGCGATGTAGGCCGCCGGCTCGCCGCCCGTGGTCACGGCGAAGCCGATAGTGCCGTCACTGGCTTCGATCTCCACCACCAGCGTGCCCAGCACGTTGATGCCGAAGGTGCGGCGGCTCTGGCGGTACTCCGGGTATTTGCTCATCGGCGTGGCAATGTGATCGTCGATCCAGTGGCCGTCCGCCTGGTCGTGATAATCCGCGCCGCCGCCTCGCAGGGTAAAGGCGCGGACGTGCTTGATGGTTGGAATGCCCATGGTGTGATTCCTTTTTTTAACGGCGGTCAGGTTTAAACGGTAGCCGGTTTGTTCGAAGCTTTATGCCCGGGAGCGCGGACGCCCAGGATCAGCAACGCGGCGATGACAGTGGTGGCGGACAGCAGGTACAGGCCGGCTGCCGGAGAATGGAAGGCGCCTTCGGCCCAGTTCTTCAGTACCGGGGCGATAAAGCCGCCGAGGGCGCCGAACGAATTGATCAGGGCAATACCGGCTGCCGCGGCGCTGCCGGCCAGGTAGCTGGAAGGGAAGGTCCAGAACACCGGTTGCACGGCGATGAAGCCGGATGCGGCGAAGCACAGGGCGACGATGCCCAGGAACGGACTGCTAAAGGTCACCGAGCAGGCAATACCGGCGGCGGCCATCAGCAGGGTCAGGCTGGCGGTGCGGCGGCGTTCGCCGGTGCGGTCGCTGTAGCCGGGAATCAGATAAGCGGCCACCAGCGCGCAAATCCATGGGATCGCCGTGACCAGTCCGACCATCAGCCCGACCTTGGTGCCCAGCAAACCGCCGACCTGGGTGGGCAGGTAGAACACCACGCCGTAGACGCTGGCCTGGATCAACAGGTAGATCAGGCACAGGTACAGCACCGAGGGCTGGCAGATCACGTTGAGCAGGCTGCGACCGTGGTTCTGTTTGTGGCTGTCTTCCTGGTCGAGCAGGCTTTGCACTTGCTGGCGCTCTTCGACGGTCAGCCACTTGGCATCGGCCGGGCGGTTGTCCAGGTAGAAGTAAGCCCAGATGCCTACCGCCGTGGCCATCAGGCCTTCAACGGCGAACAGCCACTGCCAGCCGTGGAAGCCGACAAAACCATCCAGCTCCAGCAGCAGGCCGGACAACGGGCTGCCGAAGATGAACGCCAGCGGCGCGCCGAAGTAGAAGAAACCCATCGCCTTGCCGCGCACGGCGCTGGGGAACCAGTAGGTGAGGTAAAGGATCACGCCGGGGAAAAATCCGGCTTCGGCCACGCCCAGCAGAAAGCGCAGGATGTAGAAGCTGGTTTCGGTGTGGGCGAACACCATGGCCGCAGAGACCAGGCCCCAGGTGACCATGATCCGGCACATCCACAGACGCGCGCCGACGCGGTGCAGGATCAGGTTGCTCGGCACTTCGAGCAGCGCGTAGCCGACGAAGAACACCCCGGCGCCGAAGGCGAAGGCGGCATCGCTGATATTGGTGTCGGCCTGGAAGGCTTGCTTGGCGAACCCGACGTTGGCGCGGTCGAGGAAGGCCATGATGTACATCAGCAGGAGAAACGGGAGCAGCCGCCAGGAAATCTTGGCGAGCAGGGGCGCGGGTAGAGTCTTCATCGCGGTTTTCCTTTGGTAGGGCATTTGTTCTTATGGGGAAGACTGTACGGCCGCTGATCGATGCGTTACAAATCGAATCTAGCTAACAACTGATACCTTCAGGGTATCGATAACAAGGCCCGCCATGACCACGCCCATTATCTCCCGCAGCCTGCTCAACCGCCTGCGCTACAAGCATCTGCACATGCTGGTGACGCTCAATTCGAGCCAGAACCTGCACCGCGCTTCGCAAAGCCTGAACATGTCGCAACCGGCCGCCACCCGCATGCTCCATGAAATCGAAGACATGTTTGGCTGCGACCTGTTCGAGCGTTTACCCCGGGGCATGCGACCGACGGCGCTGGGTCAGGAGCTGATTCGCTTTGCCGAGTCGGCCATCAGTGGCCTCGACCGCTGTGCCGAGGACCTGATAGCGCGGCAACAGGGCGGTTACGGTTATCTCTCGATCGGCACCATCATGGGCGCGGCGCCGGACCTGGTGATGGATTCTATTGCCGAGATCAAGGCGCTCAACCCGCAGCTGCGGATTCGCATCATGGGCGACACCAGTGACCAGGTGATCCAGTTGCTGGAGCAGGGCCGCATCGACCTGGCCATCGCCCGACGCAATGCCGCCACCGACAGCGAGCACTACGAATTCGAACAACTGGGCAACGAGCGCCTGCTGGTTGTGGTGCACGCCGGCCACCCGCTGGCCCGGCGCGAGACACTGGAGATGGCCGAACTGGTCAATGGCTGGCCGTGGATCCTGCAGCCGGAAACCAGCCCAGCGCGCATTGGCCTGGATCAGGCCTTGCAGCGCCTGGCCTTGCCGCTGCCGGCGGACATCATCGAATGCAGCTCGGTGTATTCGATGCAGCAATTGATTCAACTGACCGATGCGATCATGGTCCTGTCGGAAACCGCATTGCGTGACTACCTTAAAATGGGTTTGGTAGTGGCGTTGCCGGTTGAGCTGGATGTGCAATTGGCACCTTTCGGATTGTTGTTGCGCAAGGGCGAACACATCAGTCGGGAGTTGGGCCTGTTCATCAATCTGCTGCGTCGAAAAGCCGCGGTTTTTTGATTTTCTGGTCAGTTTTTTGTTTTCCGCGAGCGCATAAACCTTTAAAGTTAACCTTTCGGTCAGCTTTGCACTGTCATCACAGCCCTTTGCTTCGTCAAAGAGGGCTTCTGCAAGACTCGAGATTTCCAGTACATAACCAGAAGGGCGGACCCCATGACCGCCCATAGGATGATCCATGTCCAACCGTGAAATATCCCGGCGCTCGTTCCTCCAGGGCGGGCTGGTGGCGGGTGTGAGCGTGACGCTTACACCGCTTAGCAGCCAGGCGCTGGCAGCCTTGATGGAAAACAGTGTGACCGTGCCGTCCGAGCAGTGGCTCGGCAACAACGGCAAGGCGCGCGCCCGTAACGATGCCTTGTCCAAGGTCTGCGGCAGCAAGGTCTTTGCCCGCGACATCCGTGCCAAGGACATGCCGGGGTGGCCGCAGCAGCAAGGTCACGCCATGCTACTGAAAACCATCAAGGCCGACCGCATCTACGCAGGCTATGACCTGTCGTGGCTCGGCGCCCAATTGCAGCCTGACCGCATCGTCACCGCCGCCGACCTGGAGAAAGACGGCATCGTCTTCCCGGAAGAGCACGCGCCGGATCCGCTGTTGCCAGAGGGCAAGGTACCGATGTTCATCGGTCATCCGGTGGCAATCCTGATCTGGAACGACTTCGAGCGTTTCCGCCAGGCCAAGGCCCAGCTCAAGTTCAATGACAAGGCGATTCGTTACGGTGCCCAAGTGCCGTACTACGAAGGCGATCCCTACGGCAGCTTCCGCTATGTGCGCGTGGGCGGGCCGACCTCGGCGGACGAAGACGAATTCGCCAGCCTCAAGGACTCGATCCTGTTTCCGATGCTGAAAAACCGTCGCCCGGTGTGGAATTCCCAGCCGAACCTGCACGGCAACCTGACCGAGCGTGGCCTGTTCTATGCCGACCGCATGAAGCAGCAAATCGATACGCCGCCGGACAACTGGCTGGTGTTCGACGAGCGCTACAAGACCCCGTCGATCGAGCCGGCAGCGATGGAGCCGGACAACGGCAACGGCTGGTACGACCCGGCGACCAAGACCCTACACTTTGTCGTGGCGACACAGTGCCCGCTGGAAACCGCGACCGAGACTGCGAAGATGATCGCGCCGTCGCGTTTCGGCTTGGCCAACTTGAACATGCACCCGGGTTACACCGTCGGTTACGGCTCGAAAGACCACAACATTTTCGTCTACTACGCAGCCTTGGCGGCGTTGTATGGCGCCGGTGTGCCGGTGCGCCTGGCCAACGATCGCTACGAGCAGTTCCAGAGCGGCATCAAGCGTCACCCGTTCGATATCCGTTACCAACTGGCCGTGGACAAGACCGATCACAGCTTCAAGATCTTCCGCGCCGAGATGAGCGTCGACGGTGGCGGCCGGGTCAACTACAGCCCGTCCGTGGCGGCAGTAGGCGCCACGGCGGCGCAGTCGATCTACTACATGCCGCAGAACGACCTGCAGGTCACCGCCTACCATTCACGCGCGGTGGAAGCCGGGTCGATGCGTGGCTACGGCACCCTGCAGAGCATGGCGTCGACCGAGATGATGGTCGACGAAATCGCCGATCGCCTGGGCGTCGATGCCATCGAATTGCGCCGCAAGAACGCCCTGCGTTCGGGCATGAAAAACACCCAGGGCGCGGTGCCGGCCGGTGCCTTGCGCCTGCACGAAATTCTCGACAAAGCCGCGGTTCACGAAGTCTGGAAAAACCGCAACGCGATCAAGCAACAGCGCGAGGCTGCCGACCCTGATAACTGGTACGGCGTCGGTTTCGCCATTTGCCAGAAAGACTTCGGCACCGGTTCCGAAGCGCCGATGGCCAGCATCGAATACACCGTTGACGGTCGCATCACCCTGCGCCACATCGGTATCGAAATCGGTACCGGCATGTCCACCTCCCAGGCGATGGTGGTGGCCGATTTCCTCGGCAGCCCGGCGCACGAAGTGAAGACCGGCGAAACCGAATGGAATGAGCTGCAACTGATCAGCGGTGGCAACCCGTACATCATGAGCCAGGCCGAGCAGGATAACTTCCTGCGCAACCCGCGCTGGGTCGGCAAGGTCGCGTCGGCCTCGTCGGCGACCAACTCCGCCTACTACTTCAGCCACGCCACCCGTGAAGCGGCGCGCGTGCTGTTCAACCACGGCCTGTGGCCGGCGGCGCTGGAGATCTGGCGACAAGGCCCGTACGGCGGCCAGGCCAACCCATACGTGGTGCGCCGTGAAGACGCTCATTGGGTCGACGGCAAACTTACCGCCAACGGCATGGAACCGCTGCCCTTCGAAGTGTTGGCCAAACGTGCCCACGAGCGCGGCCTGGTCACCGGTGCCACGGTGCACGGCTTCAACCGCTGGAGCTGGGCCGAGGCCGAGTTCAGCATCGATGGCGTGCGTGAACGCCTGCCGCTCGATGGCCTGGCGGTCAAATACGGCGACGGTGCGCCGAAGGCGAAGAAAGCGCAGATGAGCAGCGCCGGTTTCCATCTGCTGGATCGGCAGAACATCGCCTACCCGGCGACCCAGTTGAACAACGCGGCGGTAACCTACTACAGCCCGGTGGCGACGCTGGTGGAAGTGAAGGTCAATAAGGGTTCCAACGAAGTGTCGGTGCTCAATCACCACTCGTGGGTCGAGTGCGGCCGGGTGCTGGTGCCGGAACTGGTCAAGGGCCAGGTTGAAGGCGGCATCGCCATGGGCATCGGGCATGCCTTGATGGAAGAAATGCCGCTGTACGAAGGCGGGCCGGGGGAGGGCGACTGGAACTTCAACCGTTACCGCCTGCCGATGGCGCGGCACGTGGCGGTGTGGAAACAGACCGCGGAAATCCTCCCGCCGCTGTCGCCAAGCGACCCGTCCAAGGGCATCGCCGAGGTGGTGATGATCCCGGTGGTCGGCGCCATCGGCAACGCCGTGGCCCACGCCATCGGCAAGCGCGTTCGCGACCTGCCTATCACTTCTGCACGCATCAAGGAGGCCCTCAATGGCTAACCGTCCGCTTCAACTGACCCTCAACGGTCAATCCGTCGGCCCGGTGGACATCCCTGATGACCTGCCGATGATCGACTATCTGCACGAATACAAGAACCTCACCGGTTCGCGCCTGGGCTGCGGCCAGGGCATCTGCCATGCCTGCGTGGTGATCGTCGACAACCCCGACGGCACCAGCGAGGAAGTGCGCACCTGCATCACTGGCGCTCACTATTTCGAGGGCAAGAAAGTGCGGACCATCGAAGGTCATGCAAGCCGCGACGAGCAGGGCAAGGTCACCGAGCTGAACCCGATCCAGCAACGCTTCGTCGACGAATTCGCCTTCCAGTGCAGCTATTGCGCACCGGGTTTCGTGAATGCCGCGACGGTGCTGGTGGAAAAGCTGCAGCGTCAGCCGATCGTCAAGAGCCAGCTGGAAAAGGTCATTGAGGACAGCCTCGGTCATCACATCTGCCGTTGCACCGGATACGTGCGCTACTACAGCGCCACGCGCAACGTGCTGACTGATCTCGGCCTGGTCAAGGAGGGTTGAGCATGAAGCATCTACTGACCCGTCTGACGCTGGCGGTGGGCCTGGCCGCGCCTGTGTTGCTGGCGCAGGCGGACGATCAAGTGGTTCGCGGGGCTTACCTGGCCCGCGCCGCCGACTGCATGGCCTGCCACACCGCACCGGGTGGCGCGCCCTATGCCGGCGGCCTGCCGATCGTCTCGCCATTCGGCACGATCTACGGCACCAACATCACCCCGAGCAAAGAGCACGGCATCGGCCTGTACAACGATGACGAATTCTTCGCGGCGCTCACCGAAGGCAAGCGGCGTGACGGCGCCAACCTGTATCCGGCGATGCCGTACACCTCGTATCACCTGATGCCGCGTGAGGATTCCGACGCGATTCACGCCTACCTGAAAACCGTCGCGCCGATCGAACGTGCCGCGCCGGTCACCAGCCTCAGCTTTCCGTTCAACGTGCGCCTGGGCCTGATGGGCTGGAACATGATGTACGGCAAGGACGTGAAGCTGGAATCGGCTGAAGGCAAGAGCGAAGCCTGGAAGCGTGGCCAGTACATGGTCGACGTGCTCGGCCACTGCGGCGAATGCCACACCCCGCGCGGTTTGCCTGGCGCGATGCAGCAGGACAAGCGCATGACCGGTGGCATTCTCAACGGCTATCTGGCCCCGAGCCTGCTGGCCACTGACCTGGCAGCGCGCGGCTGGAATCAGCAGGACCTGAGTTCGTTCCTCAAGCACGGCATGAGTGCCCAGGGCACCATGTTCAACGAGATGTTCCCGGTGTTCCATAACAGCACCCAAGGCCTCAACGACCCTGATCTGGCGGCAATGGCAACCTTCCTGCTCGGTGATCAGCCACCGGCGGCGAAAGTATTGACCGACGTGCCAATGGACCAGCTCAGTGCCAGTGCCCAGCGCGGCCGTCAGGACTACCTGAACGTGTGTGCCGGTTGCCACGCGCCAGGGGGCGAAGGCAAGCCGCACATCGCCGTGGCCATGCGTGGCAACACCACCTTGCGTCTGGAAGACCCGCGCAACCTGGTGCGGGTGATCGACGATGGCATCGGCGAGCAGAAGTTCGCAGGCTTCGAGCACATGCAACCCATGCCGGGTTTCGCGCAGAAACTTGGCGACGAGCAGCTGACCGATCTGCTGAATTACCTGCGCCAGGGCTGGGGCGGTCAACCGGGTGACCTGGCCTTGAGCGATGTGCAGAAGCTGCGTGCCGATGCGCCGCTCGAGCACAAGGCACACTGACATGCAGCATCTGGATCTGCAGGTGGTGCGGCGGGCGCTGGCGTGGTCGACGGGCGGGCGGCGTGTCTGGCTGTGCACCGTGCTTGCCACTTATGGCTCGGCGCCTCGTGCGCCGGGTTCGTTGCTGGCGGTGAATGCAGAAGGGCAGTGGATCGGCTCGCTATCCGGAGGCTGTGTCGAGGAGGACTTCCTCGAGCGCGTCGCCGAAGGTGCTTTTGAGCAAGCGGTCAGCGTCGTGCGCTACGGCGAAGGCGATGACCCGCGCTCGCGAGTCAGCCTGCCCTGCGGCGGCGTGCTTGAGGTGCTGGTGGAGAAGCTGGAGCCCGTCTGTGAGGTGCAGGCGCATCTGCGAGAGCTGGAATCGGCGCTGTTGGGTCGGCGTCGGCTGATCCGAGAGGTCGACCTGGCCAGCGGCGCGCGAAGTCTGCTGGATGATCGCGAGCAAGGTGTGCGCGTCGAGCGCGAGATCGATCGCGTCAGGCTGCGTATCGGCGCAGCGCAGCGCCTGTTGCTGGCCGGGTATTCCAGTGTGGCCCAGGCCTGCGCGGAGTTTGCCGTGGGCCTGGGTTTCGAGGTGATTCTTTGCGACCCGCGGGATGAAGTGCTGGAAGGCGTGGTGCTGGAGGACGTTGAGATTCGTCGTCAACTGCCGTCGGTGTTCATCGCCGACGGCGGCTGCCACAGCGACACGGCGGTGGTGGCGCTGACCCACGACCCGCGCATCGATGACCTGGCGATGATGGAGGCGGTGCGCACCGACGCGTTCTACATCGGCGTGATGGGTTCCCTGCAGACCTCGCAAAAACGCTTCGAGCGGTTGCGGCGCATTGGTGGATTGGGGGAGGCGGAACTGGCGCGGATCCATGCGCCCATCGGGCTGAACCTGGGCAGCAAGACGCCAGCGGAAATCGCCTTGGCAGTGCTCGCCGATATCCTGCGAATTCGCAGCGGGATCGCTCGCGATCGCCTCTGATGCAGGCCCTGTCAGGGGCAAGGCTGGTTTGGAACGAGGCTCGTCGCTGGATTGGACGAGCCTTTTTTGTTGGGCGTCATTCTTGACACTGTCCGGTCAGCTTCTCTAGGATGCTGCCCATGCGCCGATTTAAACAGCTACTTGCGGGGCGCCAGGTGACTCATCCAGTTGCCGACAGAAGCTTGAAACAGGCTTCGAAATACCGCTAAAGCGCTGGTTCGGTGTTGCCTCTCACCTGCCATGCAGACTTTTTGAGGCAGAGACACGACTCGATGAATGCACTAAGCCCCGTTGTACGTCCTGCGCCGATCACGGCACATCTCACCCAGCGCAATCCAAAAATCCTGCTTGGCGGCAAACATCAGCCGACGCTCCTGCGTTACCTCGATGGCTGGCCGCGGCGTACCGGTGGGCCCGCAGCGTTCCTGATCCAGTTCGTCGAAGACGGCGAGTCCCTGGCGCGCTTTGCCGCGGACAGTTTCGATCTGGCGGTGATTCAATCGCCAAGCGTCGAAGACGCCCCTGAAATGATCCGGCAACTGACCCGCGTTGCCCGGCAAGGGCTGATTACCCGTCGCTGAGACCCATGGCGCAACGGCTTATGGATAGTCGACCGCCACGATATACACACACTGCTCACCCGTTGGTGTCTGGACCCGTACTTCGGCGTCCAGTGCCTTGCCAATGAGCGCGCGGGCCAATGGCGAGTCGATGCTGATCAGGCCCTGTTTCAAGTCCAACTCGTCCGGCCCGACAATGCGGTAGCGCGACTCCTTGCCATCCTCGTCCTCGATCGTGACCCAGGCGCCGAAATAAACCTTGTTCGGGTCGCTGGGCTTTTCACTGACGACCTTGAGCGCCTCCAGGCGCTTGGTAAGAAAGCGCACGCGGCTGTCGATCTCGCGGAGCATCTTTTTGCCGTAGGTGTACTCGGCGTTTTCCGAGCGATCGCCCTGGGCTGCCGCTTCGCTGACTGCCTGCGTTACTTGGGGGCGGCGTACGTGCCACAGTTCATGAAACTCGGCGCGCATCCGCGCCTCACCTTCGGGGGTGATCAGCGCGGTGCCGGCAGAACGGGGAGGGCGATAACGGCTCATGGCAACTTTTCTTCGAATCAGGAGCGCTTGAGTCTATCAACCCTCGCGCAGGACTGTCAGGGGGCTGGCGTTCAAGGCGCGCCGGGTGCCGAACACGCCGGCGCCGCCGATCAGCACGGCGCCGATCAATGGCAACACCAGCAGCCACGGATGCGGGTGCCAGGGCAGGTCAAAGGCGTAACGGTAGAGCACCAGGCTGACGACTTCCGAACCCAGCGCCGCCAGCAAGCCGCTGACCGCACCCAGCAAGCCGAATTCGATTCGTCGTGCCTTCACCAGCAATTGCCGCTCGGCCCCCAGTGCCCGCAGCAATGCGCCTTGGCGGATGCGTTCGTCCAGGGTCGCTTGCAGGCCGGAGAACAGTACCGCCATGCCTGCCGCCAACACGAACAGCAATACGTATTCCACCGCCAGGGTGACCTGGGCGAGGATGCTGCGCAGTTGCGCCAGCAACGCCTCGACTTGCAGGATGGTCACCGCCGGAAAACTGCGCGACAGGTCGACGATCTGCTGGTCATGCCCCGCCGCCAGATAGAAGCTGGTCAGGTAGGTGGCCGGCAGATCCTTCAAGGTGCCGGGCTGGAAGATCATGAAGAAGTTCGGTTGGAAGTTGTCCCAGTTGATCTCCCGCAGGCTGGTGACTTTCGCCTCGCGATTGGCCCCGCCCACGGTAAACACCAGATGGTCGCCGAGCTTGAGCTTCAGGCTTTCGGCAACCTTGCCTTCCACCGACACGCCGGGGATTTCATCCGGCGGTTGCTGCGGCCACCAGTTGCCGGCGGTGATCTTGTTGCCCTCGGGCAGGTTGGCCGCCCAGGTCAGGCTCAGGTCACGCTGGATCGCCCGGTCACCCGCCGATTCCTTGGTGACGATCTGCTGCACCGGTTCGCCATTGATGCTGATCAGCCGCCCCGGGACCACCGGATACAGAGGCGCCGATTTCGCCGACAACGAGATCAGGCGATCGGTGAACGCCTGTTTGTCCGCGGGCAGGATGTTCAGGGCAAAATAGTTCGGTGCGTTCTTCGGCAGCTGGTTCTGCCAGGTGTCCAGCAACTCGCCGCGAAGCAGGGCGATCAATGCCATCGACAGCAGGATCAGGCCAAATGCCAGGGCCTGCCCTGCGGCTGCCAGCGGATGGCGCAGCAATTGGCCCAGCCCCAGGCGCCAGGGCAGGGAGGCACGGGCCAGCAGGCGTCGCAGGCTTTTCAACAGCAGCAACAGCAGGCCGCCCAGTACCAGCGCCGCGACCACGCCGCCGCCGAGCAGGGCGAAGGTCAGTACCAGGTCCAGGCTCAGGCGCCACATGATCAGGCCGAGGGCGCCCAATGCGGCGCCGTAGACCATCCAGGTGCTGGAGGGAATCGGCAGCAGGTCCCGGCGCAGCACGCGCAAGGGTGGAACCCGCCCCAGTGCGGCCAGTGGCGGCAGGGCGAACCCGGCCAGGGCCACCAGTCCGGTGCCGATTCCGGCGATGGCCGGGAACAGGCCTCCGGGTGGAACATCGGTCGGTAGCAAGTCATGCAGCAGGGCAAACAGCCCCAATTGCGCCAGCCAGCCGATGACGGCGCCACTGAGGCTGGCAAGCAGGCCGAGCACTGCCAGTTGCAGGCTGAACAGGATCATGGTTTCCCGACGGGACAGGCCAAGGCATCGCAACAGCGCACTGGCATCGAAGCGGCGGGTGGCGAAGCGAGTCGCCGACAACGCCACGGCCACCCCGGCCAGCAATACCGCCACCAGGCTGGCCATGTTCAGGTAACGCTCGGCCTTGCCCAGGGCGCCGCCAATCTGCCGGTTGCCATCGCGGGCATCCTGGATACGCTGGTTGGCCGCCAGGCCGGGCTTGATCAGTTGGCGATAGGTTTCCAGTGCCGAGGCATCGCCGCGCCAGAGTTCGCGGTAGCTGACCCGACTGCCGGGTTGCACCACGCCCGTTTCCTGCAGGTCGCTGAGGTTGATCAACACCCGCGGCGTCAGGCTGTAGAAGTTGCCGGCGCGGTCGGGCTCGTAGGTCAGCACTCGAGCCAGCTTCAGGGTTTTCATGCCGACGTCGATGCTGTCGCCGATCTTCAGGTCCAGCGCCGTCAACAGCCGTGCCTCGACCCAGGCTTCACCGGGTTTCGGCCCGCCACCAGATTCTTCCGGGGCGAAAGGCGCGGGGGTGCTTTTCAGCTCGCCGCGCAGGGGGTAGACGTCGTCGGCCGCCTTGATGCTGGAGAGCTGGATGCCGTTGTCGGTGGCGATGACGCTGGAGAACTCCACCACTTGCGCATGCTGCAGACCCAGCTCGGTGCCGCTCCTGATCTGTTCGGATCGCGCCGGCGAACTGCCTTCGAGCAGCAAATCGGCGCCGAGAAACTCGGTGGCACGCAGCATCATCGCGCCATTGAGGCGGGCGCCGAAGTAACCGATGGCGGTACTCGCCGCCACGGCCACGACCAGGGCGAAGAACAGCACGCGCAGTTCACCGGCGCGGGCATCGCGCAGCAACTGGCGGACGGCGAGACTGAACAGGCGCAACAGCGGCAAACGTGCCATCAAGGCTCCAGGGGGGCGACCAGCAGGCCGGCTTCAAGACGGATCAGGCGCCGGCAGCGGTGTGCCAGGCGTTCATCATGGGTCACCAGCACCAGGGTCGTGCCGCGCTCCTGGTTGAGTTCGAACAGCAGGTCGCTGATGCGCTCGCCAGTGTGGCTGTCGAGGTTGCCGGTGGGCTCGTCGGCGAACAGCACATCGGGTTCGGCAGCAAACGCCCGGGCAATCGCCACGCGCTGCTGTTCACCGCCGGAGAGTTGGCGCGGCGAGTGGGTCAGGCGTTGCCCAAGACCGACCCGCTGCAACAGCTCGGTGGCGCGGGCCCGGGCATCCTGGCGGCCATCGAGCTCCAGCGGCAGCATGACGTTTTCCAGGGCGTTGAGGCTGTCGAGCAGCTGGAACGACTGGAAGACGAAGCCCACGTGTTCGGCACGGATGCGTGCGCGCTGGTCTTCGTCCAGGTTGCTCAGGCCTTGTCCTGCCAGGGTGACTTCACCGCTGCTCGGCAGGTCAAGCCCGGCGAGCAGGCCGAGGAGGGTGGATTTGCCTGAACCGGAGGCGCCGACGATGGCCAGGCTGTCGCCCTTGTTCAGTTCCAGGCTGAGTTCGTGCAGGATAGTCAGTTCACCTTCCGCGCTGGGGACCACTTTGCTGAGGTTCTTCGCGGTGAGTATGCTTGCGCCCATGGAGAATCCGATGCGTGTGTGGTTTTTGAGTGCTGCCCTGGCCTTGATGTGCATGGCCCAGAACGCAGCGGCGGGTACAGTCCTGATCGTTGGCGATAGTATCAGCGCCGGTTTCGGGCTGGATACCCGGTCAGGGTGGGTGTCGCTGCTTGAACAGCGGCTCAAGCACGAAGGTTTCGACGATAAGGTGGTCAACGCGTCCATCAGCGGCGACACCAGTGCCGGAGGCCAGGCACGCCTGCCGGCGCTGCTTGCAGAGCATAAGCCTGACCTGGTGATCCTCGAATTGGGCGGCAATGACGGCCTGCGCGGATTGCTTCCATCACAATTGCAACAAAATCTTGCGTCGATGATTCAGCAGTCGCAGCAGGCGGGGGCCAAGGTGCTGCTGCTGGGCATGCAATTGCCGCCCAATTACGGCGCTCGATATACCAAGGCCTTCACTGAGGTCTACAGCAACCTGGCTGACGAGAAAAAGATCCCGTTGGTGCCATTTTTCCTCGACGGTGTGGGCGGTCATCCGGACTTGATGCAGGCCGATGGCATACACCCGACAGCCGGGGCCCAGGACAAGTTGCTGGAAAATGTCTGGCCTACGCTAAAACCGCTGTTATGACACTTTTCTAGGAGCAGGCTTTCGGCTAAGGTGGCGCCCCCGATTTGGAGCCCCCGATGCCGCGTTCTGCCTGGTCACTTTATGCCTATCAACTGATCGAGCCTGACGAACAGCTGGATCTGTTCGCCTGCCAGGAAGTGCGGGTACACCTGGTGACCCGACAACTGGAGCTGGGTGGCTCGGCGGACCGGACCCTGTGCGGCAGCCTGCTGCCGGCCCAGCCGCGCTGGTCGAACGTCGATCGGCGAGTATTCCAGGACCAGCGGCTGTGCTCGTTGTGCCGGGCCATTCTTGAATCGCAGAAGCGCGGCACGTCGCCGATCTGGCCGGAGCTGCGCTTCGAGCTTTGATCCCTTCCGCGGTAACGGTCGGCTTGGATGTCGGGTGAGAATCCTGTGGGAGCTGGCTTGCTGGCGATGGCGTCCTGATAACCGCCCCATCTCCCACAGATGTACTCCGACCGAACTGTAGGAGCCGGCTTGCCGGCGAAGGCGGCCTTATAGCCGACCCATCTCCCACAGATGTACTCCGATCGAACTGTAGGAGCCGGCTTGCCGGCGAAGGCGGCCTTATAGCCGACCCATCTCCCACAGATGTACTCCGATCGAACTGTAGGAGCCGGCTTGCCGGCGAAGGCGGCCTTATAGCCGACCTAGTATTTGTTGATGGAGTACATATCCATTCCTGCGGTAACGGCCACTTATGGTTTCGCCCTTACGGCGAGTCCCTTTTGTCAAACACCACAAAAGGAACCAAAAAGGCTTGCCCCACCATTCGGTGCCTCGCTGAGGCTCGGCATGCCCTCACTCCGGCATTGCTCCGTGGGCCCGCCGCCATCGGCCATCCATGGCCGAGGGCGGCTATCCCGGCATCCATGCCGGGATGCCCACTGCGCAACGCCTGCGTTCGGCCTCTGGAAATGGGGCAGGTAGATCAAGATCAAAAGCCAGAGCCAAAGCAACGGCAAGATCAAAAGCCAGAGCCAAAGCAACGGCAAGATCAAAAGCCAGAGCCAAAGCAACGGCAAGATCAAAAGCCAGAGCCAAAGCAACGGCAAGATCAAAAGCCAGAGCCAAAGCAACGGCAAGGTCAATAGCTTCGCTGGCAAGCCAGCTCCTACACAGTGAATTGTGCACGAACTCTCGATCAGGTCGGCCCGTAGGCTGCCTCGCTTTGGCTTTTGATTTTCTTGCCCCCTGGCGGCGTTCCGCTCTTCAGAGTGATCCGCTGTAAGAGCGGCCGACAGGAAATGCCTTGCATCGCCTGCACGACCCGCGACCTCCCCGAAATAACGGCCAGCGGTGTACAATCGCGTTCTTATACCCTCTGTCGATCATGCAAAGGATTTTCCGGATGTTGCCGCGCTTTCCTGCCGTCACCCGCTGCCTGACACTTGCCGCTCTCTTCGTAGCGGGTCCCGTCGCAGCATTGGAGCTACCCCTGCCACCGCCTGGTGAAGACATCGTCGGTCAGGTACAGGTGATCAAGGCCAAGTACGAAGATACCTTCGCCGACTTGGGCACGACCTACGATCTGGGCTATTCGGAAATGGTGGCGGCCAACCCTGGCGTCGATCCATGGCTGCCTGGCGCCGGAACTGAAATCGTGTTGCCAACCCGCTTCATCCTGCCGCCTGGCCCGCGTGAAGGCATCGTTATCAACCTGGCCGAATACCGCCTCTACTACTTCCCGAAAGGCCGGAACGTGGTCTACACCTTCCCGCTGGGTATCGGTCGTGAAGGCTGGGGCTCGCCGATTGCCCACACCAGCATCATCGCCAAGACGCCGAACCCGACCTGGACGCCTCCAGCGTCGATCAAGGCCGAGCACGCCGCCGATGGTGATCCGCTGCCCAACGTGGTGCCGGCCGGCCCGGACAACCCTCTGGGGCCGTTCAAATTCACGCTGGGAACTCCGGGCTACCTGATCCACGGCTCGAACAAGAAGTTCGGCATTGGCATGCGCACCAGCCACGGCTGCTTCCGCATGTTCAACAATAACGTACTGGAAATGGCGGGCATGGTGCCGGTCGGCACGTCCGTGCGGATCATCAACGACTCCTACAAGTTCGGCGTGAGCGGTGGCAAGGTTTATCTGGAAGCGCACACGCCTCTGGATGACAAAGGCAACCCTTCGGTGGTCGACAAGCACACCGCCGTGATCAACGCGATGCTCAAGCGTGAAGACATTACCAACAACCTGCGCATGAACTGGGATGTGGTGCGTGATGTAGTCGCGGCCGAAGATGGCCTGCCGGTGGAAATCGGCGTGCCGAACACGACCGCACCGATGGTGTCGAGTGCACCGATCGACCCGCTGCAGTAATGCTTGAAGAAACCCGCCGATGCAGGCTGCATCGGCGGGTTTTTTATTGGCTGCAGGAAACAGCAGGCAATAAAAAAGCCGACCCAAAAAATGGGTCGGCTTGATAATAATCCCGAAGGACTATTACTTGCGGCTAGCTTTTTCCAGCATGCGCAGAGCACGCTCGTTAGCTTCGTCAGCAGTCTGTTGTGCTTTTTGAGCAGCAGCCAGAGCTTCATCAGCTTTACGGTAAGCTTCGTCTGCACGAGCCTGGGAGCGAGCTGCTGCGTCTTCAGTAGCGGTCAGACGTGCTTCGGTTTCTTTCGATGCGCTGCTGCAACCGGTAGCCAGAACTGCGGCCAGAGCCAGAGCAGAGAATTTCAGA
The DNA here is from genome assembly GCF_028823535.1 of Pseudomonas serbica. GTDB lineage: Bacteria > Pseudomonadota > Gammaproteobacteria > Pseudomonadales > Pseudomonadaceae > Aquipseudomonas > Aquipseudomonas serbica. The sequence continues at coordinate 179,540 of NZ_JAQIYM010000002.1, forward strand.
ACGTTGTTCATCGTGTTCCCCTTCAAGGACTTTCTATTAAGTGGCTGTCTCCTCCGATTGAGGAAATAGCCGGCGTACATACTACCCATTACTTGTCGTAAGTAAACTGACGTGAAGCAAGAAGCAAAAAAAATTGTAGGCGTTGATTCTTTTTCGAGCAACTTTTAACTGCGTTGTATAAAAAATATCCAGCTAGAAGGCCCGAGATGAGCGAGCCGCCAAAGAAAAGTTCCCCACGCCCAAGGCTCTTTTCGCTGTCTTGGCTAAAGTCCGTCTAGATGGATTTGTCTACACTTCTGTTCGGGATTTGCGCGGCATTTCTCATATCTTTCTCCATGTTCAGGTGACTTTAACGGACGGCGTTCGTCTTATGTCTCAACATCCGGCAATGTTCAGGCTAGCGACCGCTGCAAGACCCTTGGTCGAGCTGTTCCTGCGTTATCCACAGCGGCACCCGCCAACCCAGCATGATGACGAGAGAACCTTGAGCATTTCTGCCAATGGCGCCTACTATTTGTACGTGCTCGGTTGCGCGAGATCGGTGTGGCTTTTCTCGGTGTCGATTCAGGCACGGGGTGGCGTAGTTGTTCCTTCGCCGGAAAAACATCGGTAAGGTAGGGGTCAGAAATCCAGACCCGCGAGGAGTAGTGATGAGCGAGGCGTTGTCCATCCACCATGACCAGGCTGGTCATCAATTCGAGACCAATGTGGACGGTCATCGTGCCTACCTGACCTATATGGATCTGGGGAAACAGACCCTGGATATCTATCGCACGTTTGTGCCCAACGCATTGCGCGGTCGCGGCATTGCCGCGGCCCTGACCGAACAGGCGCTGCAGTACGCCGAGGAAATGGGCTATACCGTCATTCCCTCGTGCTCCTATGTCGAGCGCTACATGGAGCGTCACCAGCGCCATGCCAAGCTGAGCCAGTGACCTGCAACGAAACGGATGCATAAAAAAACGCCGGGTTGAGCCCGGCGTTTTTTTGTCTGCGGCAAACGCCGATCAGGTGCGCTCGCGTTTCGGCAGCACGTCCTTGAGCTTGGCATGCATGCTGCGCAAGGTGGTCTCGGTCGCCGTCCAGTCGATGCAGGCATCGGTGATCGACACGCCGTATTGCAGGTCGGCGAGGTCTTTCGGGATGGCCTGGCAGCCCCAGTTCAGGTGGCTTTCGACCATCAGGCCGATGATCGACTGGTTGCCTTCGAGGATCTGGTTGGCGACGTTCTCCATCACCAGCGGTTGCAGGGCCGGGTCCTTGTTGGAGTTGGCGTGGCTGCAATCGACCATGATGTTTGGCTTGATCTTCGCCTTGTTCAGTGCCTGCTCGCACAGAGCGACGCTGACCGAATCGTAGTTCGGCTTGCCGTTACCGCCGCGCAATACCACGTGACCGTAGGCATTGCCCTTGGTGGTGACGATCGACACGCCACCTTCCTGGTTGATGCCCAGGAAGCGGTGTGGGCTGGAAACCGATTGCAGGGCGTTGATCGCTACGGTCAGGCCGCCATCGGTACCGTTCTTGAAGCCGACGGCCGAGGACAGGCCGGAGGCCATTTCCCGGTGAGTCTGGGATTCGGTGGTGCGCGCGCCGATGGCCGACCAGCTGATCAGGTCCTGCAGGTATTGCGGGGAGATCGGGTCGAGCGCCTCGGTAGCGGTTGGCAAGCCCATTTCAGCCAGGTCCAGCAACAGCTGGCGACCGATGTGCAAGCCATCCTGGATCTTGAACGAGTCGTCCAGGTACGGGTCGTTGATCAAGCCTTTCCAGCCAACGGTGGTGCGTGGCTTCTCGAAATACACGCGCATGACCAGATACAGGGTATCGGACACTTCCGCCGCGAGAACCTTCAGGCGCTCGGCGTACTCGTGGGCCGCCTTGATGTCGTGGATCGAGCAAGGCCCGATGACCACGAACAGGCGATGGTCGTTGCCATCCAGAATGTTGCGAATGACTTCGCGGCCCTTGGTGACGGTGCGCAGGGCGGCATCACTCAGGGGAATATCACGCTTGAGCTGGTCGGGAGTGATCAGCGTCTCGTTGGAGGCGACGTTTAGGTCGTTGATCGGTAAATCAGCCATCGTTTACTCGTCAGGTCACGGGTGCCGGCCGCCAGCGAACCCGCGCGGCGGAGCACAGCAAATTAAGCGCGTCGGGGAGCGGAACCTTAGCGCGTTACACCGTGGCTCGACAATGGGCTGGCCCGGTTTAATCCAGCACTGCCTGTGCAAAAGCCTTGCGAACCGTGTCGTGGGAGAACTCGTCGGCATGTTGCTGGACCCACTCAAGCGCCAGGGCCTGGATACCCTGCAGGTCGTTGTGGGCATCATGCTGGCGACAGTATCGCTCGATCTGGCACACCTGCTCGCCCATGCGGGCACTGAAAAGCGTCTGTTCGTCGACGAAGGCAATACCGACCAGGTAGCCTCGCTTTCGTCGCAGGCACCACGCCACGTAACCTAGAAAGCACAAGTCCGGGTTGAGGCTCGGCATGCGCACTTTCAGCGCCGTACCGTGGCGCCAGGCGCGGTGATAATTGCAAGCCATGCCCCCGAGGCTGATAGTGTGCAGCTGTTGGCGCGAAATGCACTCTGGTTTGAGCAACGTCAACTCGACAGGTATATCGTCAGGATGAGGAAGAAAACGTCCCATGAGCACGGACTCCATGTGTCGGCCATCTGACATTGTTTCCCCCAGTATAGTGGTCGAATTGGAACTGACCGATTTTGACGCCGACCAACGGCTGCTGGGGATGAGCGGTGTATCGCTGGTTGTTTTCACCAGTGTCGGCTGCGCCAGTTGCCGTTTTGCCCGCGAGCAGTTGCCTGCGCTCGATCTGGATGTCGATCGATTGTGCTGGATCGATGCCGGCAACAATGGTGGGGTGGTCGAGCGCTATCAGGTCTTTCACTTGCCGGCGCTGTTTGTCGTACGCGACGGCGAATTCTTCGGGGCACTGAGATCGCGCCTGACTCGCGCCGAACTCAACACGGCCTTGGGGCTGGCGCTAAATAGAACAGCAGAGGAGTTGCCATGACGGATGCAGTCGCCAAGCCGAGAATCGGCATTATCGGAACCGGCGCGATCGGCGGGTTCTACGGGATGATGCTGGCGCAGGCCGGTTTCGATGTGCATTTTCTGTTGCGCAGCGAGTTTAGCGCGGTGGCCGAGCGTGGTTTGCAGCTCCACAGCGCGGTCCATGGTGCGCTGACGCTGAATCCGGTGCAGGCCTATTCGGCAGCCGAAGACATGCCACCCTGCGACTGGTTGCTGGTCGGCGCCAAAACCACCAGTAACCGCGATCTCGCGCCCGCTATCGTGCAAGCGGCCGCACCGAATGCCAGGGTCTTGCTATTGCAAAATGGCCTGGACGTCGAAGACAGTCTGCGTGAGGTTCTTCCCGACGCCCTGCATGTGCTGGGCGGGCTCTGCTATATCTGCGTCCATCGCCAGGGCCCCGGGGTCATTGCCCACCAGGCGCTGGGGGCGGTGCATGTCGGCTATCACAGCGGGCCGACGTCCGATCAGCCTGCGCGCGCGGCCATAGTCGAGGAGGGGGTCGGGCTGTTCCGTGAGGCCGGGATCGACGCCCAGGCGATGGCGAACCTTCACCAGGCGCGCTGGCAGAAACTGGTCTGGAATATCCCGTACAACGGCCTGTCGGTTTTGCTCGGAGCCAGTACTACACCGCTGATGGCTGATGCCGACAGCCACGAGTTGATCAGGTCACTGATGGCTGAAGTGATCGAGGGCGCGAACGCTTGCGGTCACGACGTCCCAGCCAGCTATGCCGAGCAGCTCTTGCAGGTGACGCAGCGGATGCCCGACTACTGGCCCAGCATGTACCACGACTTTCTGCACAAGCGGCCGCTGGAGCTGGAGGCCATCTACGCCCGGCCACTGGCTGCGGCGAAGGCTGGCGGTTGTGAAATGCCCCGCATCGAGGCGATGTATCGCAGTTTGAGTTTCATCGATCGACGTAATACCTGAGTCGATCAATCGGAGGGGGAAGCGGATGCCGAAGTCCATAGACGAGAAGCTGGTGCTGGCGATTTCTTCGCGGGCGTTGTTCGACCTGAGCGAAAGCCACAAGGTCTACCTGTCGAGTGGCGTCGAGGCTTACCGGCAATATCAGATCGAACACGAAGACGAAATCCTCGAGCCCGGTGACGCTTTCCCGCTGGTGCAGAAACTCCTCAACCTCAACGCCCACCTTGGCCGCGCCCGGGTCGAGGTCATCCTGGTGTCGCGTAACAGCGCCGACACCGGCCTGCGCGTGTTCAACTCGATCCACCACTATGGCCTGGCGATTTCCCGTGCGGCGTTTGTCGGTGGGCGCAGTCCGTATCCCTACCTCAAGGCCTTTGGCTGCGATCTGTTTCTTTCGACCCACGCCGAAGACGTTCGCAGTGCGCTGGATGCCGGGTTCGCCGCGGCGACCATTCTGTCCGGTGGCGCCAGCCGTGCGGCCAGCGATGAACTGCGCATTGCCTTTGACGGCGATGCCGTGCTGTTTTCCGACGAGTCCGAGCGCGTTTATCAGGCTGGAGGCCTGGAAGCGTTTCAGGCCAGCGAGCGCGAAGCGGCACGCGAGCCCTTGCGTGGTGGGCCGTTCAAGGGCTTCCTCGCCGCCCTCAATCTGCTGCAGCGCGAGTTCCCGGATGACGCTTGTCCGATTCGCACGGCACTGGTCACGGCGCGCTCGGCGCCGGCCCATGAGCGAGTGATTCGCACGTTGCGCGAGTGGGATATTCGCCTGGATGAGTCGCTGTTCCTCGGAGGCCTTACCAAGTCTGCCTTCCTTGAAGCCTTTGCCGCGGACGTGTTTTTCGACGATCAGGCCGGCCATTGCGAGCTGGCCCGTGAAGTGGTCGCCACCGGCCATGTGCCACATGGCATAAGCAACGAGCAAAAGGTTTAAGCCCGCGGTTCAACGTGTTACGCCGGACGTCGTACTCGCCAAGGCACTGCTAAGCTGAATCAATCTCCGCCATATTGGCACGTGAGGAGGTCCTATGATTCATTCGATGCTGTACGCCACTGACCTCGGGTTGTACGCGCCTGTGGTGATGCAGCATGCCTTGGAATTGGCGCGAACATTCAATGCCGACCTGTATGTTGTGCACGCCGTCGAACCCATGGGGCTGTTCGCCGAATCGGTGCTGCAAAGTTATCTCGATGAGCAGGCGTTGAACGAATTTCATAGCCAGGGTCTTAACACAGTGATTGCCGGCATCGAGCAGCGGGTGCTCGACAATTTTCGCGAAGAGCTGGGGGACGAGGGGGAGCAGGACCTCAAGCGGATCAAGGCGGTACGGGTGCTGCAGGGAGATCCGTCGCAGGTGATTCTCGACCAGGCGCAGAAACTCTCGGTGGATTTGCTGATCGTAGGCAGCCACAGCCATGGTGCGGGTGCTGAAACACCGTTGGGCCGGACCGCAGCGCGGGTGTTGCAACTGGCCAAGGTACCGGTCTACCTGGTGCCGCTGGTGCAACGTCGTCGTCAAGGGGATCGCTAGAGCGCGAGCGAATAATGGCATTTTGATAAAAAGTTCTAGATTTATTCTTCAAACCATTAATATAGTTATATACCGTCGCTGATGCCCGTGGCGTCTACCAGCTTTGAGGGATTCATATGAAGCTTCAACAATTGCGCTACATCTGGGAAGTGGCGCACCACGACCTCAACGTTTCCGCTACAGCCCAAAGTCTCTACACCTCTCAGCCGGGCATCAGTAAACAGATCCGCTTGCTGGAAGACGAATTGGGCGTCGAAGTGTTCGCCCGCAGCGGCAAGCACCTGACCCGCGTCACGCCAGCCGGTGAGCGCATCATCACCACCGCTGGCGAGATCCTGCGCAAGGTCGAAAGCATCAAGCAGATCGCCCAGGAGTTCTCCAACGAGAAGAAAGGCACCCTGTCGATCGCCACCACCCACACCCAGGCGCGCTACGCCTTGCCGCCGGTGATCAGCAATTTCATCAAGCAGTACCCGGATGTTGCCCTGCACATGCACCAGGGATCGCCGATGCAGATCGCCGAGATGGCCGCCGATGGCACCGTGGATTTCGCCATTGCCACCGAAGCCCTCGAGCTGTTCGGCGACCTGGTGATGATGCCTTGCTATCGCTGGAACCGCTGCGTGGTCGTGCCTCAGGGGCACCCGCTGACCAAGCTCTCGAAGCTGACCCTCGAAGCCCTGGCTGAATACCCTATCGTGACCTACGTCTTCGGTTTCACCGGCCGTTCCAAGCTCGACGAAGCCTTCAGCCATCGCGGCCTGACGCCCAAGGTGGTGTTCACCGCCGCTGACGCCGATGTGATCAAGACCTACGTGCGCCTGGGCCTGGGTGTTGGCATCGTGGCGAAGATGGCGGTCGATACCAAGCTCGACAGCGACCTGGTGGTGCTCGATGCCAGCGAATTGTTCGAGTCCAGCGTGACCAAGATCGGTTTCCGTCGTGGCACCTTCCTGCGCGGCTTCATGTGCGACTTCATCGAGAAGTTCGCCCCGCACCTGACCCGCGAAGTCATGGCCAAGGCCATCCAGTGCCACAACAAGCAGGAGCTGGAAGAGCTGTTCGACGGCGTCGAACTGCCCGTTCACTGATAACGCGTCCTGCCTCGCAGGCAGGACAGCCGGTCAAACCACCTCGGTGACAGCAAACTGTTGCCGAGCGCCCGCCACCAGAATCTCCACCTCGTCGCCTTCGAACTTGCCCAGCAGGCTCTTGCCCAGCGGTGAGCGGGGGGTGATGACGGTGATCAGTTGCCCCACCAGGTCAACCTTCAGGCCCGCCGCATCCGGCGCCAGGAATAGCCACTGCTCGCGGCCCTTTTCGTCTTCCAGGCCGAGCAGTGCCCCTACCTCGATGCCCCGTCGCTCGTCGTACGGGCGCAATGCCAGGTTCTGGCAAAGCGCCAGTGACTGGCGAATCTCTTCGACCCGCCTGGCCTGCCCGGCGGCCAGGTAGGAGGCCTCCAGACCCAGTGTGTCGTACTTGTTTTCGGCGATGTTTTCTTCGTGGGTCGCGGTTTCGTAAGCGGTTTGCGCGGCACGCTCGGCAATGTCGAGATCGATCCGCAGCTTGTCGAGAATCAGTTGGTGTACCGTGTTTTTATTCATGATCAATCGCAGAATTGCAGGACATTGGCGCGGCTTTTTTCGCTCGGTGCCGTCTGGTCCTGTTGCAACCAGAACTGGCATTTGGGGTTCGACAGGTTGCGATTGCTGCTGCGTGCCTGATCGAGTCGTTGGGCCTGCTCGTTCTTGCGCAGGTTTTCTTCATACTGCTCGAACAACGGGCTCTGTGGTGGAATGTCCGGCACCGGTCGAGCCGCCGCCGGTGGTTTGGCCAGTTGCTCCAGCGCTGTCGCGACCGGTGCCAGCTGTTCGTTGAAAAACAGCCGGGACACCAGCCAGGCGGTCAACACAATGGCCATGAACCCCAGCCACATGCCAAGGGCGATACTGCCGGTCAGTTGCAGGGCATTGAGTTGAATCGAAACGGATCGGCGCGGTGTAGGGCGGTAGGGCATGGTTGCCTCCTGGCGAAGGGGTCGCGGGCGAGTGACGATTGTCGCACGAAGAATTATCGTCGTCGGCTCTTCTGCGCGGGTTGATTTATGCGGACAATCGGTGCCTTTGCCAACGGGAGCCTGGAATGCCTGATTTGAAAACCCGCTGGGATATTTTTTGCACCGTGGTCGACAACTTTGGCGACATCGGCGTGACCTGGCGACTGTCGCGGCAACTGGTGGCCGAGCATGGGGTAGCGGTGCGTTTGTGGGTCGACGATCTGCGTGCCTTCGAGCGCCTGTGCCCAGAGATCGACACTCAAGCTGGCCGGCAATGGCAGCAGGGTGTCGAGGTATGTCACTGGTCTGCTGAGTGGCAACCGGTAGAGGCGGCGGATGTGGTGATCGCCGCGTTCGCCTGTCAGTTGCCAGGCGCCTATATGGACGCCATGGCCCTGCGGGATAAGACACCGCTGTGGATGAACCTCGACTACCTGAGCGCCGAGGACTGGGTGATCGGCTGCCACGGCTTGCCGTCGGTAAAATACAAACACGTACAGAAGCACTTTTTCTTCCCGGGGTTCCACAAAGGTACCGGTGGCCTGCTGCGTGAAAGCGGATTGCTCGAACGGCGTCGGCAGTTCCAGCAGAGTCCCGAGGCGCAGCGCACCTTCCTGGCAGGCCTGGGAGTCGACCGCGCACCCGGTGCACTGCTGATTTCACTGTTTGCCTATGAAAATGCCGGGCTGGCCAGTTGGCTGGACACCTTGGCCAGCGATTCGACACCCACTCATTTGCTGGTGCCGCAAGGACGGATCCTGGGAGACGTCGAACGTTGGCTGAATGTGCAGGGCCTGCAGGCCGGGGCGCTGCATGTGCGCGATGCCTTGACCGTGCAGGTATTGCCGTTCGTCCGACAGGACCAGTACGACCCGTTGCTGTGGTGCTGTGATTTCAACGCCGTACGCGGCGAAGATTCCTTTGTGCGAGCGCAGTGGGCAGGTCGACCTTTGCTGTGGCACATCTACCAGCAGGAGGAGGACGTTCACCTGGACAAGCTCGAGGCCTTCCTTGCGCTTTACGTCAAGGACCTTCCAGCTGCGGCTGGCGAAGCGATCAGCGGTCTCTGGCGGGCCTGGAATGCCGGTGAGACAATGACCGACCACTGGCAATTGACTCGCAAACACTGGCCACAGCTGCAAAAACATGCCGAGTCGTGGTGTCTGGAACAGGCCTCGCATACCGATCTTGCCGCAGCGCTGGTACAGTTTTATGTAAATTGGATATGATACGCGGCCTAGATTTTTGTAAATCCCATCCAAATTCGGATATTCGCAATGAAAACTGGTAAAGAACTCAAACCCGGTACCGTGATCCGTATCGACAACGATCCTTGGCTGGTTCAGAAAGCTGAATTCACCAAGTCGGGCCGTAACAGCGCGATCATGAAGACCAAGCTGAAAAACCTGCTGACCGGTTACAAGACCGAAACCGTCTACAGCGCCGACGACAAGCTGGACGACGTGATCCTGGACCGCAAAGAAGCGACCCTGTCCTTCATCAGCGGTGACAGCTACACGTTCATGGACACCACCGACTACACCATGTACGAACTGAACGCCGAAGACATCGAAAGCGTTCTGCCGTTCATCGAAGAAGGCATGACCGACGTTTGCGAAGCCGTGTTCTTCGAAGGCCGTCTGGTTTCCGTAGAGCTGCCGACCACCATCGTGCGTCAGGTTGACTACACCGAAGGGTCCGCTCGTGGTGACACTTCCGGCAAGGTGATGAAGCCTGCCAAACTGAAGAACGGTACCGAACTGTCGGTTGCTGACTTCATCGAAATCGGCGACATGATCGAGATCGATACCCGCGAAGGCGGTTCCTACAAAGGCCGTGCTAAATAAGCACTGCTTGAGGAATGAAAAAGCCCGACCATCGAGTCGGGCTTTTTTGTGCCTGCAAGATCAAAAGATCGCAGCCTGCGGCAGCTCCCACAGGGGATTCTGTACATCCGCAAATTATCGAACGAACACAATTTCCGGTACCAGGCTCAGCACGTTGAGGCGTTGTAGCGTACCGGGGTTAGACGGTGACGTGCAGCCGTACATCAACGTTGCCACGGGTGGCGTTGGAGTACGGGCAGACCTGATGGGCCGCCTCGACCAGGGTTTGCGCGTCGGCAAGCTCAAGGCCTGGCAGGCTGATGTGCAGGTCGATATCCAGGCCAAAGCCGCCAGGGATCTGGCCGATGCCGACGTGGGCGGTGATCGACGCGTCGTCGGGGATCTTGCGCTTGGTCTGGCTGGCGACGAATTTCAATGCGCCGATAAAGCAGGCGGAGTAGCCGGCGGCGAACAGTTGCTCCGGGTTGGTCGCCGCTCCGCCAGCACCGCCGAGCTCTTTAGGGGTGGCGAGCTTGACGTCGAGAATGTTGTCGCTGGAGATCGCACGACCGTCACGGCCACCGGTGGAAGTTGCGATTGCGGTGTAGAGAGTCTGCATGGTGAAAGCCTCGTTCGGGTTGTGTGTTTTTGCGCTAAATGTTTGCGCGCTAAGTAAGTGCGAGATGAATGTATCGCGCTAATGTTTAGCGCGCAAGATAAATTTCTGAAAAAAATGCGGATCATTTGAATTTTCAACCCAAGCGCAGAACAACTGTGGGAGCGAGCCTGCTCGCGATGGCGGTGCGTCAGTCAACATGTCTGTTGAATGTGACACTGCCATCGCGAGCAGGCTCGCTCCCGCAGGGGGCTTTCGGGGGTTTGAAAATCAGAGGTTTTCTTGTAGATGACGCCTCAGTTCTTGCAGCTCCGCCTGAAGCTTTTGCAGTCGCTCCAGGGTCATCCCGCTGGCGCCGAGGATGCATTGAGGGATGTTCCGGGCCTTGTCACGCAAGGCTCGGCCCTGTTCCGTGAGTTCGACGATCACCACGCGCTCGTCCTCACGGCTGCGGGTGCGGCTGAGCACACCTTCGGCCTCCAGGCGCTTGAGCAGCGGCGTTAGCGAGCCAGGGTCGGTCAACAGGCGAGCGCTGATTTCACCTACGGTCAAACCGTCCTGTTCCCACAGCACCATCATCGCCAGGTATTGCGGGTAGGTCAGGCCCAACGCCTGCAGCAGGGGTTTGTAGACCTTGGTCATCATCAGCGAAGTGGAGTGCAGGGCGAAGCAGGCCTGATTGTCCAGCAGCAGGGCGTCGCAGTTATCCGGTGTGTCGCGCTTGGTGGTCATTTGGAAGCCTTGATCAGTGATCTTCATGAATCTAGCGGGCAAATCTTTAACGCGCCAGATAATTCTTGACTAGTGCCGGCCCAGTTTGGTTTGCAGTACCAGGTCCCATGGCGGAATGGGGCTGAACCGGGTTTTCAGGTATTCCAGCAGCAGGCGACTGCGGGAGTTCGGCTGCTGCTGCAGGCGCAACGCGTAGATCCCGGAGCTTTCCGGTTTCGGCAGGCCGTTCTCGCAGAACAAAGGCAGCAGTTCGCCACGTAACAGGTATTCACTGACGAGCCAGGTCGGCAGGTGGGCGATGCCCAGGCCGGCCAGTGCGCTGCAGATCAGCGCTTCGGCATTGTTGGCGCTCATGCGTACGCGCGTTGGCCGATGCAATTGCATCTGGCCATCCCGTTCGAAGCGCCACGCGAAAGGTGGGGCCAGGCCCGCCCAGTCGAGACCGTCATGCTCGACCAGTTGCGCCGGATCATTCGGCACGCCGCGGCGCTGCAAGTAGTCGGGGCTGGCGCAGGCAATGCGCACCATGCTCGCCAGCGGCGTGGCCACCAACCGGGTATCGGCCAACTGCCCGGCACGCAATACCAGATCGACCTTGCCCAGGTTCAGGCCCTGCATATCGACGAAGCTGTCGATCAGTTGCAGTTGCACGTCGAGGCCGGGATAGAGCAGCAGAAAATCGGCAATCACCGGTGCCAGGTGGCGCCGTCCGAAGGCGGCCGGAGCATCAATGCGAATCAGGCCTTCCGGCGCACTGCTCAGGGACACCGCTTCTGCCCGGGCCAGGCGCAATTCGGCGACAATTCTCCGTGCGCGTTCGGCGAATGCCAGCCCTGCCGGCGTAGCGCGCACCGCATGAGTGCTGCGAATGAACAACTGGCTGCCAACGGCGCTCTCCAGGCTGTCGATGCGCCGCGCCACCGCCGAAGGCGTCAGTGGATGACGGCGGGACGCTGCAGAAAAGCTGCCGCTTTCCAATACGTCGAGAAACAGGCCCAGTTGCTCGGTCAGTAGATTGGGATTCATGAAGGGCTCGATGCTTGTGCGAGTTTGGCATAGCCATTGTGCGTGGCTGTGCGTTTCCACGCTAGAGCCAGTTGCGTAGGATGAATCCCCTGGCTATGGGAGAGATACGCTGTGCTCGAGTTTCTGATGTACCTGGTTTTCGGTGCGGCCCTGGGGACCCTTGGCGGCCTGTTCGGCATCGGCGGGGGATTGATCGCCATTCCGTTGCTGGGCGTACTGTGCGGTCTCGATCAACAGATTGCCCAAGGCACCGCTTTGGTGATGGTGGTGCCGAACGTGATGCTGGCGCTGTGGCGCTACCATCAGCGCAACAGGATCGAATTACGCCACGCGCTGCCGCTTGCCGTGATGGGATTCTGCTTCGCCTGGCTTGGATCGATCTGGGCGGTGGGGGTCGATGCGCAGACCATGCGTATCGGATTTGTCGTGTTTTTGATCGCGCTTTGCGCCTACAACCTGGCGCGGATGTTCATGGCCAGCACACCGCCGTCTGCGCAGATGAACTATTCATGGCCATGGCTGGGCGTGCTCGGTGCCGCCTCCGGCACCATGGGCGGTTTGTTTGGCGTGGGTGGGGCAGTGGTGGCGACACCAGTATTGACCAGCGTATTCGGCACCACCCAGGTCGTTGCCCAGGGCTTGTCACTGGCATTGGCACTGCCGAGCACTGGCGTTACGCTGATCACCTATGGGTTGCATCACCAGGTGAACTGGATGATCGGCGTGCCACTGGCAATCGGCGGATTGATGAGCATCAGTTGGGGCGTGAAGATCGCCCACAGCCTGCCGGAACGTTTGTTGCGCGCCTTGTTTTGCGGCTTTCTGCTTTTCTGTGCAGTCATGCTTGCCTTCAAAGCATGAAGCCTTCGACGATATGTTCGGCCAGGCACTCGGTGATCGGTGACGGATTATGCAGGTTGCGCACCAGCATGATGCTGGCCTCTGGCAGTACTGGCAGATCCTCGGCTGCACCGAGGATGCGCATGTCCGCGGTGATCAGGCTTTCCAGTTGCGCAGTGACCGCCAGGCCAGCACTGACCACCGCCATGATTGCCGACAGGCTGTCGCTGTTGTACGCCACTCGATAATCGCGCCCTTGGGCATCAAGGGCATTGCAGGCCCAGATCCGACAGAAACAATCGCTGTTGAACATCGCCAGGGGCAACGGCGTCTGCTCGTGGGCGCTGTAGCACTGCGCCTCGGCCCAGACAAAACGTTCCTTGCGCAACAACTGGCCGATTTCACTGCCCGGCTCACGGGTAACAATGGACAGGTCCAGGTCCTGGCGCATCAGCAGTTGTTTTGACGATTCGCAGTGCACTTCGATCTGGATAAGCGGGTAGGACTGTGCAAACTGGCGCAGGATCCCCGGCAGGAAACGCATCACGTAGTCATCCGGTGTGCCGATGCGCACCGTGCCGACCATGTGCGGCTCTCGCAAGGTGTTGAACACCTCGCTGTGCAGCTTGAGGATTCGCCGTGCATAACCCAGCAGAACCTGGCCTTCGGCCGTGAGCCGTACCTGGCGTCCATCACGCTGGAACAACTGGCGCTGCAGCACGTCTTCTTCCAGGCGCTTCATCTGCATGCTGACAGCTGACTGGGTGCGATGGACCAACTCACCGGCGCGGGTAAAGCCACCCTGGTCGGCAATGGCGACGAAAGTGCGCAGCACTTCGGTATCGATACTCGGGTAGGCCGACATGCATCAATCTCCGAGATGGTTACCATCAGAAACATTCGTTGGATTGATCTTAGCCCCGGGCAGAGACTTGAGCCATCCAAACGGAGGGCAACAAGATGAAAGGTCAACATGAGTTTCATGGCGCTGAAAAACATTCGATCCACTTGATATCTGATCTGTTGCACAAGGTCAGCCGCTGGTACGAGTTGCACCGTGAGCGCGAAATGCTGGCGAGCATGAGTGACGAAGCACTGAAGGACATCGGCTTGAGTCGTGCCGACGTCGCCCACGAAGCGGAACTGCACTTCTGGCAAGACCCGATGGGCAATGGAAAGTAGCTTGATGTCCTATGGAAATGTCCTGTCACTACCCCGTCATCCCAGCAGAAGCCCGGGCTGATGGGGTAGGCGTGTGCCCGAAACAGCTGGTCATGGAGCTTTGCTGGAACCCGTTTGCGCACTGACAGAAGATCCTCTCCCCCAACATTGAGGAGTGGTGTCATGGAACGACGAGGCATTGAAGGAAGGGGCGCGAGGCATGGCGTGCGCGATGCACTGCACAGGTTTCGACAGCCGGTTTTGGCGGCGGTCACGCAACTGCAGCGCTGGCGCCAACTGAGCAGGGATCGCACCGAGCTGGCGCGACTGAGCGATGACTGCTTGCGCGATATTGGCTTGAGTCGAGCCGATGTCCGACGGGAGTCAACCCGCTCCTTCTGGGATGATCCGCTCAAGCGATGAGGCATAGGCATTGGCGTTTTTCCTGCCTGACGCTAAGGTGGGGAGACCCTTGTTGATGAGCCGCCAGATGCCTGCATCCCTGTCTTTTTCCTTGAAGCAAGCCAGGCGTCTGGCGCTGACCGCCCAGGGTTTTACCGGGCGCCCTTCGCCAGCGCCAGTCAAGCCTGCCGGGATCAATCGATTGATCGAGCGCCTGGGCATTTTGCAGATCGACTCGGTCAATGCATTGGTGCGTTCACACTACCTGCCGCTTTTTTCAAGGCTTGGCCATTATTCGGCCGACTTGCTTGATCAGGCTGCCTGGAGCCAGGGGCGACACCGTACCCTGTTCGAATACTGGGGTCATGAAGCATCCTTGCTGCCCCTGTCGCTTTACCCGTTGATGCGCTGGCGAATGCGGCGGGCAAGCCGCGGCGAAGACATCTATCAGCAACTGGCGCATTTCGGTCGAGAGCAGCAAGACACGGTTCGCCGGGTGCTGGCCTGCGTTCAAGAGCGGGGTGCGTTGGGTGCCGGCAGCCTGTCGACTCGCCAGGAACGGGCAGGGCCCTGGTGGGACTGGAGCGCGGAAAAGCATGCACTGGAATGGCTGTTCGCCGCCGGTGAAGTGACAGTGGCCGCCAGGCGTGGCTTCGAACGGCTCTATGACTTGCCGGAGCGGGTCATCCCTTCGCAGGTTCTGACGCAGCCGCTGCTCAATGAAGCCGAGGCCCAGCGTGGTTTGCTGCTGCATGCCGCGTCAGCCTTGGGCGTGGGTACCGAGAAGGATTTACGCGACTACTTCCGTCTGAATCCTGGCGACAGTCGTCCGCGGCTGGCTGAGTTGGTCGAGGCGGGCGAGTTGCTCATCTGCGAAGTCCAGGGCTGGAAGCAACCGGCCTATTGCCTACCCGAGCCCAGGGTGCCGCGCAAGACTGAGGCCAGCGCGCTGCTTTCACCTTTTGATTCGCTGGTCTGGGAGCGCAGCCGTACCGAGCGCCTGTTTGATTTTCGCTACCGGCTGGAGATCTACACGCCGCCGGACAAACGTGTTTATGGCTACTACGTGCTGCCGTTCCTGCACAACGAACGGATTGCCGCGCGGGTCGACCTGCGCGCCGAACGGGCTACCGGGCGGTTGGCCGTGCATGCGGTGCATGAGGAAGAGACGGGGCTGGATGACGAGGGGATGCTGGCGTTGGCTATTAATCTGCGACGTATGGCGGATTGGCTAGGACTGGCGCAGGTTCAGTTGAATTGTCCACGGGCGAGTGCGGACAGGTTGCGTGTGGCATTGGCTCAGGTCGGTGGTGCCTGACCTGACGCCTTCGTCGGATCGCCGCCCGGGGCAAGCGATCCGACGAAGGCGGCCTTTCAGGCAGCAAAAAGGTTACTGGCTCACCGCCTGACTTGCTTGAGGGTCTCGGCAATCAGGAACGCCAGCTCCAACGACTGGTCGGCATTCATGCGCGGGTCGCAATGGGTGTGGTAGCGATCCGACAATCCGTCTTCGGTAATCGGCCGCGCACCGCCTATGCACTCGGTGACGTTCTGCCCTGTCATCTCGATATGGATGCCGCCGGCGTAACTGCCTTCGGCTTCGTGGACCTGGAAGAACTGCTTCACTTCGCCAAGGATCTGCGCGAAGTCGCGCGTCTTGTAGCCACTGCTGGCCTTGATGGTGTTGCCGTGCATCGGATCGGAGCTCCACAGCACTTGCCTGCCTTCTCGCTGCACGGCGCGGATCAGCTGTGGCAAATGATCACCGACCTTGTTCGCGCCCATCCGTGCGATCAGGTTCAGGCGACCCGGATCGTTTTCGGGGTTGAGTACGTCGATCAGGCGGATCAGGTCCTCGGGGTTCATGCTCGGGCCGACCTTGACCCCGATCGGATTGTTCACCCCGCGCAGGAATTCGACATGTGCGCCATCGAGTTGCCGGGTGCGGTCGCCGATCCACAGCATGTGCGCCGAACAGTCGTAATAGTCGTTGGTCAGGCTGTCACGACGAACGAAGGCTTCCTCATAATTGAGCAGCAGCGCTTCGTGGGCGGTGAAAAAACTGGTTTCGCGCAGTTGCGGCGAGCTGTCCATGCCACAGGCGCGCATGAATGCCAGGGTTTCATCGATGCGGTCGGCCAGATGGCTGTACTTTTCCGCCAGGGCCGAGTTGGCGATGAAATCGAGGTTCCACTTGTGCACCTGGTGCAGGTCGGCAAACCCGCCCTGGGCGAATGCGCGCAGCAGGTTGAGCGTCGCGGTGGACTGGTGGTACGACTGCAGGAGGCGTTCCGGATCCGGTACGCGGCTTTTCTCATCGAAACCGATACCGTTGACGATATCACCGCGGTAGGCCGGCAGTGTCACGCCATCGATGGTCTCGTCGTTGGCCGAGCGAGGTTTGGCGAATTGTCCGGCCATGCGTCCGACCTTCACCACCGGGCAACCGGCCGCGAACGTCATGACAATGGCCATTTGCAGTAGCACCTTGAAGGTGTCGCGGATTTTCGCGGCGGAAAACTCGGCGAAACTTTCGGCGCAATCGCCACCCTGCAGCAAAAACGCGCGCCCCTGGGTCACTTCGGCAAACTGACGGCGCAATTCCCGGGCTTCCCCGGCAAACACCAGCGGCGGGTAGCTGGCCAGGGTTTGCTCGACGTGCTGCAGATGAGCGGCGTCGGGGTATTGGGGTTGTTGCTGGATCGGCAGGGCGCGCCAGCTGTCAGGGCTCCAGGGTTGGCTCATCATGATCTCTAGTGTTTTACGCTCGGGCGTCCATGTTATCAGCAATTAGTGCGTGACCTGTTCCCGTCGCTTCGCGGACAATCGCGCTTTTGCCGCTTCATGCTGCGGTTTATCGCGTTGCGGATTGCCCAAGAAGGCCCGGCAACGATCAGGAGACGAAATGACTGAGGAGCGCGTCGAGCATCTGCTCGCCGAGGTGCAGGACGAGTTTGGCGTGATTCGCGTGCTGGAAGTGGCCGATTACCGTTTTCTCGAATTCGGCGATGCCATCGAGCAAAGTTGCGTGTTCACGGCCGATCCGAGCTGGCTCGAGTATGACTATACCCGGGCGATGCTGATTGGCGCGCTGTGCCATGAACAACCGGAAAGCGCGCTGTTCCTGGGGCTTGGTGCCGGTACGCTGACCCAGGCCTGCCTCAAGTTCCTGCCGCTGGAAGATGTCGAAGCCATCGAGCTGCGCCCGGATGTGCCGCGCCTGGCGATCGAATACCTGGGGCTGGACGATGATCCGCGCCTGTATATCCGCGTGGGCGATGCCCTGGAGCTGCTCGACACCGCTGAACCTGCCGACCTGATTTTCGTCGACCTGTATACCGACGTCGGTCCGGGTGTCGGGCACCTGGCCTGGTCGTTCCTGGAAAACTGCCAGAAACGCCTGAATCCGGGGGGCTGGCTGGTGATCAACCAATGGGCCACCGACGATGGCAAGCCGCTGGGCGCGGCTTTGCTGCGCGGGCTTTATCATCGGCATTACTGGGAGCTGCCGGTGAAGGAAGGCAACGTGATCCTGATCGTGCCGTCGGAACTGGATCAGGTACTGGACATGGAGGGCCTGACCGCCCGGGCCGAAGCATTGGCGCCACGGTTGGGGTATTCGTTGCAGTCGTTGATCAACTGCATTCGTCCGGCGACGTAACTGCGCTGACTGTCCCGGCCTCTTCGCGGGCAAGCCCGCTCCCACAGGTATTGAGTTTGCACACAAGATTTGTGGGCAACTCCGGTCACTGTGGGAGCGGGCTTGCCCGCGAAGAGTCCATCAAGGACAACACAAAATTAAAGCCCCTTGAAAACCCCGGGCCGCCGCTCAACCAGCGATCTCACCCCTTCCTGCGCATCCTCGCTGGCCAACAACTTCTTCACCAGCGCCGGCAACCCCTGCGCAGCGGCGGTTTCGCCCTCGTAGCGGGCCTGCCGGGCAGATAGCAGCGTTGCCTGCACTCCCAGCGGCGCCTGTCGAGCTATCCGTTCGGCCAGTTCAATCGCCCGCGGCATCAGATCCTCGCTGGCCATGACTTCCTGGACCAGCCCCAGGTGCAGGGCGTCATGGGCATCGAACTCGTCGCCGGTGAGCATCCAGCGCATCGCGTTACCCCAGCCGGCCACTTGATGCAGGCGCAATGTGGCGCCACCGAAGGGGAAGATGCCGCGCTGCACTTCCATTTGCGCGAAGCGGGTGTTGCTGGCGCACAGGTTGATATCGGCGGCCAACATCAACTCGATACCGATGGTGAGGCAGTAACCCTGGGCGGCGACGATCACCGGCTTGCTGACCCGGGGCCCGGCAAACACTCCCCACGGGTCGCAGCCGCCGGGCGGGGCTTGCCAGCCTTCGCTCAGTGCCGCGCTGGCATTGACCAGGTCCAGGCCGGCGGTGAAATGTTCGCCATGACCGAAGACCACGGCCACCCGTGCTTCGCTGTCGGCCTCGAACTCACCGTAGGCCAGGCTCAATTCATTGAGCAGGTGCAGATCAAAGGCGTTGCGCTTGGCGACCCGGTCCAGTCCGATCATCAGGACATGACCGTGCTTTTCACGGCTCACGCGGCTGGTATTGAGCTCTTTCATGCAACATTTCCTCGAGCGGGAGAGGGCGCGCAGACCCAAGGTCCGTGGCGGATGGGTGAACCGTTTTAGCGCTAACGCCCGCGGGACGGGGCCTTTGAAAAGTAGTCGCTCGTGCGATTCTCTGCAAAGCCTGTGACAGAACGCCGTACGCGGCAGTTTTGCGATAAAAAAAGCTCCCTTTTTCAGCAAATTCCGGTATAGTGCGCGCCGGCCTTTAGCCGGGCCGCGTTTAGGTGGCGCAATTCCCCGAAGTCATATTCGGTTGCACGTTCGCCCAGCGAACTCTTCCTAAACGATTCTTTCATTCATTCGTTTTCGCAAATCCCCGCCGACAAAGCTGCCAGGGCGACTCTTGAGTCTCAACACGGCATGCGCAGCTTTGGAGCATGGGTCTTTGCGGATGCACTTAGAGGCAGACCCATGACCCAGGAAATCGGCGGCTTCGCCGCTCTTGAACTTCACCCTAATATTGTCGCTGCAGTAGTCGCTACCGGCTATGAAGAGCCTTCGGCCATTCAGCAGCAGTCGATCCCGATCATTCTCGCCGGTCACGATATGATTGGCCAGGCGCAAACCGGTACCGGTAAAACCGCTGCCTTTGCCCTGCCTATCCTGCACCGCATTGATCCGTCCAAGCGCGAGCCGCAAGCTCTGATCCTGGCCCCAACTCGTGAGTTGGCGCTACAAGTTGCAACCGCTTTCGAAACCTACGCCAAGCAAATGCCGGGCGTAACTGTTGTGGCTGTCTACGGCGGCGCGCCGATGGGCCCACAATTGAAAGCAATCCGTAATGGCGCACAGATCGTTGTCGCCACTCCGGGCCGTCTGTGCGACCACCTGCGTCGCGACGAAAAAGTATTGGCGACCGTGAACCACCTGGTTCTCGACGAAGCCGACGAAATGCTCAAGCTGGGCTTCATGGACGACCTGGAAGTCATCTTCAAGGCCATGCCGGAAACCCGTCAGACCGTATTGTTCTCGGCCACCTTGCCGCAGTCGATCCGTGCCATCGCTGAGCGCCACCTGCGCGATCCGAAGCACGTGAAGATCCAGAGCAAGACCCAGACCGTTACCGCGATCGAGCAGGCCCACCTGCTGGTTCACGCTGACCAGAAGACTTCTGCCGTTCTCAGCTTGCTGGAAGTGGAAGACTTCGACGCCCTGATCATGTTCGTGCGTACCAAGCAAGCGACCCTGGACCTGGCCAGTGCCCTGGAAGCCAAAGGCTACAAAGCCGCTGCGCTGAACGGTGACATCGCCCAGAACCAGCGTGAGCGCGTGATCGACTCCCTCAAGGATGGCCGTCTGGACATCGTTGTGGCGACCGACGTTGCTGCTCGTGGCCTGGACGTTCCGCGCATCACTCACGTGTTCAACGTTGACATGCCGTACGATCCGGAGTCCTACGTTCACCGTATCGGCCGTACCGGCCGTGCCGGTCGCGAAGGTCGTGCGCTGTTGCTGGTGACTCCGCGTGAGCGCCGCATGCTGCAAGTGATCGAGCGTGTAACCGGTCAAAAGGTTGCTGAAGTTCGCCTGCCAGACGCTCAAGCCGTTCTGGATGCGCGCATCAAGAAACTGACCAACAGTCTGTCGCCGCTGGTGGCTGAAGCCGAATCGACCCACGGTGATCTGCTCGATCGCCTGACCGCCGACATCGGTTGCAGCCCGCGTGCCCTGGCCGCAGCCCTGCTGCGCAAGGCTACCAACGGTCAAGCGCTGAACCTGGCCGCTATCGAGAAAGAACGTCCACTGGTGCCGAACAACGCACCGCGTGGCGATCGTCCAGAGCGTTCCGGTGATCGTCCAGAGCGTGGTGATCGCGAGCGTCGCGCACCAATGCCGCTGGGCGAAGGCCGTGCTCGTTGCCGTACCGCGCTGGGTGCGCGTGATGGTATCGCTGCCAAGAACCTGCTGGGCGCTATCCTCAATGAGGGTGGCCTGGCGCGTGAAGCCATCGGTCGCATCCAGGTGCGTGACAGCTTCAGCCTCGTCGAGCTGCCGGAAGATGGTCTGGAGAAGCTGCTGACCAAGCTGAAGGACACTCGCGTTGCCGGTAAGCAGTTGAAGCTGCGTCGCTACCGCGAAGATTGATCCGCCCCCGGGCTGATTGATCGAACATAAAAAATCCCCGACTGGTTCGGGGATTTTTTTTGTTCTGCGTTTAGGGGTTTAGCCCTTTTCTTCACCGCCGCCCGCCGTCACCACCTGGATGCTCATGCGCGGTGTTGCCAGGTCCAGCCCGGCTTCGTCCAGATGTCGTTTGAGCGACAGGTTGAATGCCCGTGAAACTTCCCACTGCTTGATCGGGGCTGTCTTGAACCGGGCCCGCAGGATCGCATTGCCGGACTCGAAGCTTTCCACGCCCTGAAACTCCAGCGGCGACCAGATATTGCGCCGTTGAAGCGGGTCAGTGCGCATTTTCTGGCCGACGTCGCGCATGAGCTTGATCGCGTTGTCGATGTCCATGTTGGCAGGCACCGCGACACGGAAGATCGCGTAGCCGAACTCCCGGGAATAGTTCTTGATGCTCTTGATTTCGCTGAACGGAATGGTGTGGACGATGCCGTCGATGTCCCGCAGGCGCACGGTACGAATGGTCAGGCCCTCGACGGTGCCCAGATGCCCGCCGACGTCCACGTAGTCGTCGATGGCCAGGGAGTCTTCGATGATGATGAACAGCCCGGTGATCAGGTCGGCCACCAGCGATTGTGCGCCAAAACCGATGGCCAGGCCGATCACACCGGCACCCGCCAGCAGTGGCGTGACGTTCATGCCCATGTTCGCCAGGGCGACAATCAGCGCGACGATGAAAATCGCCACGAACAGCACGTTGCGGATCAGCGGCATCATGGTCTGCGCGCGGGCGTTGGCCAGGCCTTTGCGCGAGCGGGTGAGGGCATGGTGCACGGCGGTGTCGCTGAGAATCCAGATCAGCCAGGCAAAGATCAGCGTGCCGACCAGGCTGAACAGCTTGACGCTGACCTCATGGCCTTCGCCTTCCGTGAAGCCGATCAGCGACATGCCCCAGACCCGCAGGCCCAGTTCAATGAAGGCCAGCCATACCAACAGATGGGCCAGGGTATAGAAGAAGTTTTTCAGGCGTTCCGAATACAGTGCGTGACGCTTTGCCCCGCGTTGCGGCTTTAGGGCATGACGGCGCACCAGGCCATTGATGACCATGCACAACACCAGCAGCACGGTGCAGATCAGCGACTGGCGCAGCGCGGTGCTGGTGTCGCCGGCGGAGACGAAGGTGGCGAAAAGGGAGATCCCCACCAGCACCAGCGCCGGTACGTACCAGAAAGTGCCGAGAATATCGATGGTGTCGCTGAGGGCACGGCGGGTCAGGCGCCGGGACAGTGGCTGGTTGCGGATCAAGTGGGCAATCGGGCGACGGAAGCGCAGGATGAACAACCCCGTGGACAATGCTGCCAGCACGTTGGCCACCGTCGCCGCGGTATGCGCCAGGTGCACACCAAGGCTTTCAATCAGGCGTGGATCGCTCAGGGCTTCACCGAAAGCGGCGAAACTGCCAATCAACCACAGCGGGCGGAAGGCCTGGTGCCGCAGGATATACAAGGCTCGGTGGCGGTGCGGGCCGTCGAGCAGGGAAAAGGCAATCACGCAAATCGCCGAGAAGCAGGTGCCGACCACCAGCGCATACGCCAGCACCATGGCCAGGCTTTTGCCGAGTGACGACGGCAGGGCGTAGCTCATGTAGACCGTGATGACCAGGGCAATCAGCCACGGGCCCAGCTTGCGCAGGGCGAAACGCAGCATGTCCAGGGCCCTGGGGTGTTGCGGCAGTTCTTCGGTCAGGCCGAAGCGCATGCGCACCCGGTGACTGACCCATATCAGCGCCGCCGCCAGCAGGCTCCAGACCATCAGGATCATCGCAAAGGCGAAGATGATCGGCAGCCACTCGTTGGCCGGCAGCACCAGCGCCGTCAATTCATCCTTGGCCAGGTCGAACTCGTTGGACCAGCGAGTGATCGGGCTGTCGGCGCCGGAAAACTGCTTTTCGAAACTGGCCAGTGTTCCGCCAATCAGGCCCAGAACACCTTCCTCGGCGACCGGTTGGGCTTTTTTTGTGGCGTCGCGCAGCTTCTTCAGATCCGCCAGCAGCTTGCTGCGCTGCTGATCGTTCTCCAGCGACTTGATCACTTCATCAAGGGATTGCCCGAGGGGTTCCTGCGCTTCGGGTTGGGGTTTTGCCTGGCTGCCAAGCAGGCTCGGCAGCCCGACGGCCTGGGCGGGCGCTGACGGCATCAGCGTCATCAGGCAGATAAGAAAAAGACACGGCAGGGCAAATAGACGAGCGAACACTAGGCGGTCAACCTCGAAATGGGCAGATCGACCGAGTGTACGAGCCCGTCAAAACCAATGCGAGCCGAGGCGGGGATTTATTCGTTGAGTTTGGCGAGGATCTTGTAGATCACCGTGGCCAGGATCAGCAACATGCCGAGCCACATGGCAAGCACGCCAGCGTTCTTGTCGCGAAAGTTGAAACCGACTGCCAGCATGATCATTCCGATAAGAATAGGGATCAGCATGGCGTGGAACGAGGACATCGTGATCATGGCGACTGCCTTGTCGAAAGGGATAATTTAAGTCTAGGTGGCTTTTGAGTAAAACCTTGTAGGCGCTACGGTGCGGCGATCCGACTTGCCAGCGAAAGCGGTGTGATTGACACACCGCGTCGCCTGGTTTGCCGGCAACCGAGAGTATTACGGTAATTCGCGGCAGGCGTAAAACGCGCTGAGCACCTTCACCAGGTGCGCCAGGTCATGGCTGCCGCACAGTTCACGGATCGAATGCATGGCGAAGGTCGGCAGGCCGATGTCCACGGTGCGCACGCCCAGGTGGCTGGCGGTGATCGGCCCGATGGTCGAGCCGCAACCCATGTCGCTACGCACCACGAAGCTCTGGACCGGTACTTCTTCGGCCATGCACAGGTGGCGGAAGAACCCGGCGGTTTCGCTGTTGGTGGCGTAGCGCTGGTTGCTGTTGACCTTGATCACGGGGCCGGCGTTGAGTTTCGGGCCGTGATTGGCGTCGTGCTTGTCGGCGTAGTTGGGGTGCACGCCGTGGGCGTTGTCGGCCGAGACCAGCAGGGATTTCTGGATGGTGCGCACGAACTCGTCACCTTCCGGCAGCAGGCGGCGCAACGTCTGTTCCAGCATCGGGCCGTCGGCGCCACAGGCCGAGCAGGAGCCGACTTCCTCGTGGTCATTGCACACCAATACGCAGGTTTCGTCGGTGTCGGTGGTCAGCAACGCTTGCAGGCCGGCGTAACAGGACAGCAGGTTGTCCAGGCGCGCACCGGCGATGAAGTCCCCATGCAGACCAATGACGGCGGCGCTTTGGGTGTCGTAGAAGCTCAGTTCGTAATCCAGCACGACATCGGCGTTCAGGCCGTGTTCGCGGGCCAACTGGTCGGTGAGCACCGCGCGGAAGTCCACGCGCTCGTCACCGGCGAATTGCGCAAGTACGGGTGGCAGCTCGGTCTGGGCATTGATGGCCCAGCCCATGTTGGCTTCACGATTAAGGTGAATGGCCAGGTTGGGAATGATCGCGATCGGCGCCTTGAAGTCGATCAACTGGCTTTCGACCTTGCCGTCACGTCGGAAGGTGACGCGGCCGGCGAGGGACAGGTCGCGGTCGAACCAGGGGGCCAGCAGGGCGCCGCCATAGACTTCGACGCCCAATTGCCAGAAACCCTGGCGCTGCAATTCTGGCTGAGGCTTTACCCGCAGGCACGGGCTGTCGGTATGGGCGCCAACCAGGCGAATGCCACCGTGCAGCGGCGAGTGCCGGCCCATCTTGATCGCGACGATCGAGGAGTCGTTACGGGTAACGTAGTAGCGACCGTTGGCTTCGGTGTTCCACGGCTCGCGTTCGTCCAGGCGTTGGAACCCGGCCGCTTCCAGTCGCTGAACAAGGCTGGCGGTGGCGTGGAACGGGGTAGGGGAGGCCTTGAGAAAATCAATCAGGCCTTGGTTCAACTCTTCGCGCATAAGTAGCTCCAGACAGCAATGGCGCCAGTTTAACGTATTGGCCCGGCGCATTGGGCAAGAGCTTTCAGCGCAGGGCTTGCCAGGCGGTCAATCGGCCATCCGCTCGCGCAGATAAGCGATAATGGTTTGCTCGTCCGAGGATTTCGCCGGCCGGGGCAGGTGTTTTGGCCAGCGACCCTTGTCCGCGCCGAAGAACCTTTTCTGTTTGTCTTCTTCCCAGCGCAGGATTTCCCGGGAGGCGGACTCCCACCACTCATGGCGGCACACTTCGTAATACGGATGATCCGGCGCCGCGCTGCCATACAGCAAGTCGCGACCGACCTTTTTCACGCTCTTGTGCTTGTTGCGCAGTTTCCACTTGATGCGCAGGCGCTGCCACGGCGAAGGCACGGGTTTGCAGCGTGGGACTTCGGTGCACAGGGTCGGCAGCTCGGGGCGGAACGGCTCGCCATGACGGCTGAAAAAATGCTTCTGCATGGCGTGGAAGAAGCGTTTTTCAGCGAAGTAGTGATAAACGAACTTCTTTGCTTGCTGGACGGGCTGGTTGCGCATCGCGAACGACAGGGCGATCTGCTCGATGGTGTGGATGTCGAATGAGCCCTGGGTCCATTCATCGATCAGGCGGATCGACTCTTCGAGCAGGGGCGTATCACCGTCGGTGACACCGCACAGACCGCTGTTATACAGCTTGAAACTGTTGTTGGACGAGATGCCGTGGGCTTGCAGGCAACGCCCGAGCTTGACGTAGTCCGGGCGTTCACAGACGTAGCTCCAGTCGTACTCGAAACGGTCCATGACATAGCGCCCGGGACCGATCTTTTCGAAGACGCGATGGGGTGATTCGAGAAACAGCGTATCGGTGTCGACGAACAGGGTCTTGTGCGCAAGCTTCAGCCCCTGGGCGATGGCGCAGGCCTTGCGTCGGTGGTGATAGCCGTTTTCGCCCTGCCATTGGGCCAGGGTCTGCTCGCTCAGGGCGATGGTGTCGACCGGCCAGCCAGCATAATCCTGGGGGCGATCGGTCATGACCCTGATACACAGCGACTCACCCCGTTTGAGCTGTGCCAGGGCGGTGAGCATGCTGAACTTGGCTTCGCGCCGGTAAACATCCTGGTTGCCATAAATGAGGTAGAGCAACTGATGCGGTGTTTTTTCCAGGGGGGGCAGCGCTTCGCGCATAGGTAGCTCCAGGCAACAGAGGCGCAAGTTTACCGTATTGGCCTGGGGCAATGCAGGTGCACGGCTGTTTGACATGTTGTAACAAGAAATGAAGAACGCCCTTGAGTGCAAGGGCGTTTTCAAGGGCTTGCGCGGTTATTGGCTCAAAAAGGTGCAGGGCACTCGAAGCGCAGTCGCTCACCGCTTTGTGGGTGCGTGAAGCTGAGCATGCTGGCATGCAGGCAGAGTCGTGGCCAGGCGGCCAGGGCTTGCTCATGGGCGTAGAGTCCGTCGCCCAGCAGTGGGTGACCGATCGACAGCATGTGCACGCGCAATTGGTGCGAGCGTCCGGTGATCGGCGTGAGTTCGACGCGGCACCAGTCGCCACAGCGCTCCAGTACACGCCAGAAGGTCAGGGCGTGTTTGCCGAATTCATGGTCCACCACGTGGCGTGGCTTGGTTGGCGGGTCGTAGCGCAGCGGCAGGTCGATGCTGCCACTGTCGAGCTCGGGCTGGCCCCAGCACAGGGCGGTGTAGGCTTTTTCCGTTTCGCGGTCGTGAAACTGTCGGGACAGTTCGCGGTGCGTGTCGGGATCCCGGGCCAGCAGGATGATGCCGGATGTTTCCCAATCCAGGCGATGGACGATTCGCGCTTCCGGGTAACCGTTTTCCTGCAGGCGGGTGATCAGGCAGTCCTTGTTATCGTCGGCCCGACCGGGCACGGAGAGCAACAGGGTGGGTTTGTTGACCACCAGGACAGCGGCGTCCTCATGGATGATGTGGATATTGGACAGCGGCATAAAACAGCCTCGTAACAAACGCCAACGGCGACTCAGAACCCTCGGTCCCTAGTAAAGGAGCGAGGGTTCTGAGCCGCCGTGGCTCCAGCCGGATCGACTCAGCGATCTGGCAGGGTGATATTGAGTTCCAGAATCGAGCAGCTGCCCTGGCTTTCCAGTGCGACGTGCACATCATCGGACCCGATATTGACGTACTTGCGAATCACCTCGACCAATTCCTTCTGCAAGGCTGGCAGGTAGTCCGGGGTACTGCGTTGGCCGCGTTCGTGCGCCACGATGATCTGTAGACGCTCTTTCGCTACCGACGCGGTGCTTTGCTTTTTGTTGGCACGAAAGAAGTCAAAAAGGTTCATTGTTTAATTGCCTCCAAACAGGCGCTCGAAGAATCCCTTCTTCTGTACATCGAGGAAACGATGTTCCACGGTTTTGCCCAGCAGGCGGTCGACGGTGTCGCTGTAGGCCTGCCCGGCATCGCTCTGGTCGTCGAGAATCACCGGAACGCCCTGGTTGGATGCCTTGAGCACCGCCTGGGATTCAGGGATCACGCCGAGCAGGGTCACCGAGAGGATTTCCTTGACGTCTTCGACGCCGAGCATTTCGCCCTTGCTCACGCGCTCTGGATGGTAACGGGTAATCAGCAGGTGTTCCTTGATCGGGTCTTCGCCGCGTTCGGCGCGGCGCGACTTGCTGGCCAGCAGGCCGAGCATGCGGTCGGAGTCACGTACCGAGGACACTTCCGGGTTGGTCACGACGATCGCTTCGTCAGCGAAGTACATGGCCAGGTGAGCGCCTTTTTCGATACCCGCCGGGGAGTCGCAGACCACGAACTCAAAGTCTTCCTTGAGTTGCATCAGGACTTTTTCCACGCCTTCGACCGTCAGCGCGTCTTTGTCGCGGGTCTGGCTGGCCGCCAGCACGTAGAGGTTTTCCAGGCGCTTGTCTTTGATCAGGGCCTGCTGCAGGTTGGCTTCGCCGTTGACCACGTTGACGAAGTCATATACCACGCGGCGCTCGCAACCCATGATCAGGTCGAGGTTACGCAAACCGACGTCGAAGTCGACGATGACTGTTTTGTGACCGCGCAGAGCGAGGCCGGTACCGATAGCGGCGCTGGTGGTGGTCTTACCCACACCACCCTTGCCGGATGTAACCACGAGAATCTTGGCCAAGGTGTTTCACCCCTAAGGAAAAAGGACTTTTAGCCCCTGAAAAACATCTCTTGAAAACTACAGCAGTTGGACAGCCTTGGCTGGAATGTGGCCGCAGACGGCATTTACCCCCGGTAAACACTGTCTGTAGCCTGTTTCCTACTTCGTTTGAGCCGTTTTCGCTACGTTTTAGAGATGCTTGGAAAATGCGGCAGTATCCGTTAAAGCCGAATGATGTTCAACACGTCGCCTGACAGGCTGACCTGGACGCCCGAGCCCCACAACGGGTCGCGGCGCAGATCTTCGGAAACCTTGTAATGACCGGCGATGGAGATCAGTTCAGCGCTCATTTGCTGGCAGAAAATCCGTGCCTTGGTATCGCCCTTGACGCCCGCCAGCACACGACCGCGCATCGGGCCGTATACATGGATGTTCCCATCGGCGAGAAGTTCCGCCCCCGGGCTTACCGAGGAGATCACAACCAGATCGCTGCCCTGGGCATAGATCTGCTGGCCACCACGTACTGGCGAGGTGATGATTTTCGTTGGCTTGATCGTCGGTTCCGCTGGTTTTTCCGGCTTTTTCGCAACGACCCCTTCGTTCAGGTCCAGCGCTCGCTCACGGGCACCGGACGGCGGCAGCACCGGCAGGTCGACCGCGATGGCGGCCGCGATGTCTTCGATACGGCTGGCGCGGATAGCCAGGGTGCGCAGGCCGTGCTGGCGACAGACGCGCATCAGGCCGGGCAGATCGACTGCGCCACCGTTGGCCGGGAGTTTGTCCAGGGCCAGTACCAGCGGCGCGTTGCTGAAGAAGTTCGGCGCCTGGGCGACCTTGGCAGCCAGTTGCCGATCGAGGCTTTCAAGGTCATTACGGGCCAGTTCCAGCACCGTTATGGCGAGCATGCTGCCCTTCAGCTGGAACACGGGATCTTGGTCTAGCGGTTCGGTTTGGCTCATGTTCGGCATACAACGACTTGTCACTAAAAGTGCCCAGACTTATAACGAGAACGCCCGCAAGCCGCAAGCCGGGTCGAACGATGTAGAATGCGCGGCCATCGTCTTTTCGGAACCATTAATGGATCGCCCGCGTTTTCGAACAACTTTTCTGATGCCACGTTTCTGGCCGCTCTGGTGCGGCCTGGGGTTGTTATGGCTGATTGTCCAGCTGCCGTATCCGGCGTTGCTGTGGATCGGTCGGGTCCTGGGTGCCGTGATGTATCGAGCGGCGGCCGACCGGCGGCGCATTGCCAAGCGCAATCTCGAGCTGTGCTTCCCGGAAAAATCCGCGGCCGAGCGCAAGCGACTGCTCAAGGAAAACTTCGCTTCCACCGGAATCGCCTTCTTTGAAATGGCCATGAGCTGGTGGTGGTCGCGCGAACGGCTGACGAAACTGGCCCATGTCGAGGGTCTGGAGCACCTGAAGAATGCCCAGCGTGACGGCAAGGGCGTGATCCTGATGGCTGTCCACTTCACCACGCTGGAAATTGGTGCCGCGCTGCTCGGCCAGCAGCACACCATCGACGGTATGTACCGCGAACACAAGAACCCGTTGTTCGACTATGTACAGCGTCGCGGGCGGGAGCGGCACAACCTCGATTCCCTGGCGATCGAGCGCGAGGACGTGCGCGGCATGCTCAAGTTGCTGCGGGCCGGCCGGGCGATCTGGTATGCACCGGACCAGGATTATGGCGCCAAGCAAAGCATTTTCGTGCCGTTGTTCGGCATCCAGGCCGCCACCGTCACCGCCACCAGCAAATTCGCCAGGCTGGGCAAGGCGCTGGTGGTGCCGTTCACCCAGGAGCGTCTCGCGGACGGCAGTGGTTATCGCCTGGTGATCCACGCGCCGCTCGAAGGCTTTCCCGGTGAAACCGAGGAAGCCGACTGCTTGCGCATCAATCAGTGGATCGAAGGCGTGTTGCGTGACTGTCCAGAGCAATACCTCTGGGCCCATCGCCGCTTCAAGAGCCGCCCGCCCGGTGAGCCGAAGCTGTACGCAAAACGCGGCTGAACGGCCGATCCCGACATGCACCATGGAGCGTTGCGATGAGTCCTGCTGAACCGGTCACAGGGTTGATTCTTTCCGGCGGCGGGGCTCGGGCAGCGTATCAGGTGGGCGTACTGGCGGCGATTGCCGAGTTGCTGCCCTTGGGCGCGGACAATCCTTTTCCGGTGATTGTGGGCACGTCCGCCGGGGCGATCAATGCGGTCAGCCTGGCCAGCGGGGCAATGGATTTTCGCGCGGCCATCGAGCGCCTGACGGCGTTCTGGCAGGGCTTTCGCAGTCACCTGGTGTTGCGCAGCGACTGGCCGGGGGTGATCAGCCAGGCCACCCGGTTCGTCAGTCACAGCTTGCTGGGCCTCGGCGCGCAGGTGCCGGTGGCGTTGCTCGACAGCTCGCCGTTGCGCGGGTTGCTCGATGACAAACTACAGATGAGCGGCATCGCCGACGCCATCGCCCAAAGGCAGTTGCACGCGGTCGCCGTCACCGCCTTCGGTTATGAGTCCGGCCAGGCGGTCACCTTCTATCAGAGCGGCGGCACCATCGACGCCTGGTTGCGCCATCGCCGGATCGGCATTCCCACGCTATTGTCCGTTGACCATTTGCTCGCCAGCTCCGCCATTCCGCTGCTGTTCGCTCCGGTGAAAATCGGCGAGGAATATTTCGGCGATGGCGCGGTGCGCCAATCGGCGCCCATCAGCCCGGCGTTGCACCTGGGCGCCAGTCGAGTGCTGGTGGTGGGTGTCAGTGGCAACCCGCGCGGCATCGATCCCGAGCAGCCGCTGCAGCGCGCCTATTCCGGGCAACAACCGACCCTGGCGCAGATTGGCGGGCACATGCTCAACAGTACGTTCATCGACAGCCTGGAAAGCGATATCGAGCTGTTGCAGCGCTTGAATCAGTTCAGTCACCTCATGCCCGATGGCACCCCGGTCCGAACGCTGGGCGTGGCACCGGTGGAAGTGCTGGTGATTTCACCGAGTCAACCGATCGACGAGATTGCCGCAAGGCACCGTCAGGAGCTGCCAGCGGCGCTGCGCCTGTTCTTGCGTGGACCGGGGGCGACCAAGACCAGCGGGGCAGGGGTGTTGAGTTATCTGCTGTTCGAGGCGGGGTATTGCAGCGAGTTGATCGATCTGGGGCGGCGGGATGCGTTGGCCAAGCGCGATGAGTTGTGCCGATTTTTGGGGTTGGCGCAGCCGGTGGATCCGGCCTGAGATCGGAGGTGAAGCCGTCGCGAGCAGGCTCGCTCCCACAGTTGATCGCGTGTGGGAGCGAGCCTGCTCGCGAAGTTTTAAATCAGAAGTGAACCTTGACCAGGAAGCTGGTCACGCTCTGATCCGTCTTGAAGCCCTGGCTGTCTTCGATACCGTACTTGTTTTTCCAGTAGTCATACTCGACACCGACGTACAGTTGCTTGGCACCCAGGTTCAGCGCCTTGCCCAGGTCGTACTTGACCTGCGGGTTGAAGTGCAGGTTGGCGTGGTATTCGCCTTTGTCGTTGACGTCGTTGTCGACTACCCAGTCCATGAAGCCGTCGATCAGCACGTCCGAGTCGCCCACCGGGATGGTGTAGGACCATGCCGGAGTGATCTGCCAGACATCGTCACCCGGGCGGTCGCCTTCCGTGTGACGGTTGTAGAAGTTCAGCTGGAAGTAGTCGAAGCCGGGGATGGCCAGGTCGAAGCCCGGACCAATCAGGTACGACTCGGTGTCGTCTTCGCCGAACTCGTAGGTCATGGCCAGCAGCACGTCCTTGATCGGGCCGAACTCCAGCTTCTGATCGAAGATCTTGTTGAACGACAGGCGCGGGCTGAATTCGCCGTAGTGAGTGTTTTCACCCGCGAAAGAGTCTTCCTTGCCGTTGTAGAAGATCTTGTCGATGAAGAAGAAGTTGTCGCCGTATTTCCAGCCGTCGGCGTGTTCGAAGGTCACGGTCTGCTGGATGCGCGGGTTGACCTGGAAGTCCTTGCCATACAGGTAGGTCAGGCTGTTGTTCTGCCATTGCAGCAAGTCGCCGGCCATGGCCTGACCCCCCGCCAGCAATGATCCCGCCAGCATCAGGCTAGTGCACGTACGTTTCATTCGGTTGCTCCCAAAAAGTAGTGGTTTCACGTTATTTTTTTAAGGTCGACGCTCTGGTGTGGCGTCTTTTCCGTAGCTGCAAAAAGTCATCCAATCGGTCAGCTTTAGTGCTGTAAGCAAGAGCTGCGCCAAGGCTTTCAGAAAACAAAAAAACTCCCGCTCGGCTGCTCAAAAACAGTCGATTGAGAGTGGTTTGGGGATGCCTTGGTACCGTCCAGAGCCGGGATAAGTTGGCTTTCTGGTCAGGAATTAAATCCGGGCTTTTTTTTAAAGCGGATTCAGGCGGCCGCGGAGAATACTGACTCCTTGGCCAGGTCTCAAGTGCCCCGCAACAGCGCACCGACGACAGGTGTGGGGCACGGTTGCGGGTCATCTTAGAAATGCACCTTCACCAGCAGGCTGGTGGTGTTTTCATTGGTGTCGAGATTGCCGTTGTTTTCGATGCCGTACTTGTCTTTCCAGTAGCTGTATTCGACGCCGACGTACACCTGTTTTTCCCGCCAGCCAAGGGTTTTGCCCAAGTCGTACTTGATCTGCGGGTTGAAGTGCACGTTGGCGTGATAGGTGCCGTGGGAGTTCTGGTCGTTGTCCACCACCCAGTCCAGGTAGCCGTCGATCAGCACGCTCGAGTTGCCCAGTGGAACGGTGTAGGACCAGGCCGGGCTGACCTGCCAGACATCATCGCCGGGACGCGAGCCTTCTGTCTGGCGGTTATAGAAGTTCAAGGTGAAATAGTTGAAGCCTGGTATGGCAAGGTCGAAACCGGGGCCGATCAGGTAGGCCTCGGTGTCGTCTTCGCCGTTCTCGTAGGTCATGGCCAGCAGCACGTCCTTGATCGGGCCGAATTCGAAACGGCGGTCGAGGATCTTGCCCAGGGAGAGGCGCGGGCTGAACTCGCCGTAATAGGCGTGAACACCCTTGTTGCGGTCTTTCTCGCCGTTGTAGTAGGTGCTGTCGATGAACATGAAGTTGTCGCCGTACTTCCAGCGATCGGCGTGCTCGAAGGTTACCGTCTGCTGGATCGACGGGTTGACCGCGAAATCCTTGCCGTACAGGTAGCTCAGGCTGTTGGTTTGCCACAGCAGCAAATCGCCGGCCATGGCTTGAGTGGCGGCCAAAAGACCGCCTGCCAACAACAGGTTTGTCTGTGTACGAATCATCTGTTGCTCCCTCTTTTTCTTATTTTCAAGGCGCAGGAAACCCCTACCCCCTGTAGGAGCTGGCTTGCCAGCGAAGAGGCCAGCAGATCCAGAATCAATCTCGCCTGATACTCCGCTTTCGCCGGCAAACCGGCTCCTGCAGGGGGTGTGTGCTTCTGACTTAGTGGGTGTGGGCGTGGCAGTCGTTGATGGCCGCGCGTTCAGCGCCGCCAAGGATGTTGAACAGCAGGTTCAGCGTTAGCGCACTGAGCGTGGCCATCGCGATACCGCTGTGGGTGATCGGGCTCATCCACAGGGGCAGGTGGGCGAAAAACTCCGGACGCACCACCGGGATCAGGCCCATGCCGATGCTCACCGCCACCAGCAACTGATTGCGCCGGTCGCCGATGTCGGCTTCCTGCAGGATCTTGATCCCGGTGGCGGCGACCATGCCGAACATCGCAATCGCCGCGCCGCCCAGCACCGCCGGGGGAATCGAGGCCACGAGGAATGCGGCCTTGGGCAGCAGGCTCAGGACGATCAGCAAGCCACCGGCGACAATGGTCACCGAACGGCAGCGCACGCCGGTCATCTGCACCAGGCCGATGTTCTGCGCGAAGGAGGAGTGGGTGAAGGTGTTGAAGAAACCGGCGAAGAATGAAGCGCCGGCGTCACACAGCAGGCCACGGCGCAGCATTCGCGGGCAGACTTCCTGGCCGGTGATCTTGCCCAGGGCGAGGAACATGCCGGTGGATTCGACGAAAATGATCACCACCACCAGGCACATCGAGAGGATTGGCGCGAGCTCGAATTTCGGCATGCCGAAATGCAGCGGGGTGACGAACTGCAGCCATGGCGCCTGAGCCATGCCGCTGAGGTCAACCATGCCGAGCACGCCGCAGAGCACGTAGCCCAGGCACATGCCGATCAGCACCGAAATATTGACCCAGAAACCGCGCATGAAGCGATGCACCAGCAGGATGGTGCCCAGTACCAGCGCGGCGATGGTCAGGTAGATCGGCGAACCGAATTGAGCGGCAGCCGCGCCGCCGCCGGCCCAGTTCACGGCCACGGGGAACAGCGAAAGACCGATCGAGGTGATGACCGTGCCGGTCACCAGAGGGGGGAAGAAGCGCACGACCTTGGACATGAACGGCGCGATGAGCATGCCGAAGAATCCGGCGGCGATTGTCGCGCCGAAGATCCCCTGCAGGCCGATGCCGGGCATGCCGGCCATGGCGACCATGCTGCCGACGGCGGCGAAACTGGCGCCCATCATCACCGGCATGCGAATGCCCATGGGACCGATACCGAGTGACTGGACGAAGGTGGCGATGCCGGCGACCAGCAGGTCGGCATTGATCAGGAAGGCGATTTCTTCACGACTCAGGCCAGCGGCCTGTCCGATGATCAGCGGCACCGCGATGGCGCCACCGTACATCAGCAGAACATGTTGCAAACCGACCAGGATCAGTTGCAAGAGAGGCAAACGCTGAATGGCGGGTGCGTCGGGGATGCGTGCTTGGGAGAGCTCGGACATGCAACACCTCGGATCATTTTTATTCTTGTGATTTTGTGCATCAGGTGGACCGCGTCGCGGCCAATCGCTGGCAAGCCAGCTCCTACAGGTCATGCGAAACCCTGTAGGAGCTGGCTTGCCAGCGAAGCTTTTCAACGATTAATTGGTCGGAGCACCCTGAACAATCCAGGCGCCGATCAGGTCACGTTCCTGCTGGGTCATCTGGGTGATGTTGCCCAGTGGCATGATCTGGCTGGCGACGGCTTGAGCCTGGATCCGCGCGGCGTTCTGGCGGATCTGCTCGGGGGTGTCGAGCATCACGCCGGCCGGGGCTGCGCTGAACAGCGGGCTGGTCGGTTTGGACGAGTGGCAAACCGTGCAGCGTTCCTGAATCACGCTGTGGACCTTGTCGAAACCAGGACCGGCATTGGACGCTTGCGCCGGGGCGGCGGCAGGCGCTTGTGCAGGTTTGGCTTCGGCCGGTTTCAAGCCACCGCCCACTGCTGTTTCCGGCAGTGGCTGGTACTCGATCGCAGCAGGTGCCTTGGCCACTTCAGGGGCGCTGGACATCGGCTTCGGCCCGGACACGTAGGCCAGGCAAATCATGCCCACCGCTGCCACTGGCAGGGTCCAGGCAAACTTGTGGCTGTCGTGGCGGGTGTTGAAGTAGTGACGCACCAACACCGCCAGCACCGCGATCCCGGCCAGGATCAACCAGTTGTACTGGCTGCCATAGGTGCTCGGGAAGTGGTTGCTGATCATGATGAACAGCACCGGCAAGGTGAAGTAGTTGTTGTGACGCGAACGCAGCAGGCCTTTGGCCGGCAGCGCCGGATCCGGCGTGCGGTTCTCGGCAATCGCCGCCACCAGTGCGCGTTGCGCCGGCATGATGATGCGGAACACGTTGCCGACCATGATGGTGCCGATGATCGCGCCGACGTGCAGGTACGCACCACGACCGCTGAACACCTTGCTGAAGCCATAGGCCGCGCCGATGATCAGCACGAACAGGATGAAACCGAGCAGGGCAGGGCGCTTGCCCAGGGCCGAGTCGCAGAGGAAGGAGTAGACGAACCAGCCGATGAACAGCGAGCCGATACCGATGGCCACGCCTTCAGGGCCGCTCAGGGTGCTGCCCGGAGCCAGCAGGTAGAGCGTCGGATTGGAGTAGAACACCACGCACAGCAGCGCGATACCCGACAGCCAGGTGAAGTAGGCTTCCCATTTGAACCAGTGCAGGTTGTCCGGCATGGTCGGCGGAGCCAGTTTGTATTTTTCCAGGTGATAGATACCGCCGCCGTGGATCGCCCACAGATCACCGGCCAGACCGCTTTTCGGGTTGACCCGATTGAGGTTGTTTTCCAGCCAGACGAAGTAGAACGATGCGCCGATCCAGGCCACGCCGGTAATCATGTGAACCCAGCGCACGCTCAGGTTCAGCCATTCCAACAGATGTGCTTCCACAGTCTTTACCTCTCGCCTGTCACTCTTGTTGTCGAGTGATCAGACCTTCTCTTATTGGTGGGGGGCGAGGATCAAACGCTCATCCTCTTTGAAAAAATGCTCATCGCAGTTATTGCCTGTGCCACTGCGATCAACCACCAGGAAGTCATCCCGCTTTTCGATCGTCAGCACCGGGTGGTGCCAGACGCCGCGATGGTAATTGATGCCCTGCCTGCCGTTGGTGACGAAGGCGCGGACCAAGCCTGATACAGGTTCATCGCCAAGTGGCGCGACCACGATCAGAAAGGGGTTGCCGAGCAGCGGAATGAAAGCCTGGCTGCCCAGCGGATGACGCTCCAGCATGCAGACGGTCAGCGGCATGTCCTGCGCGTCGGCGCGGAAAATGCTGATGATCGCCTTGTCCTCTGGCGTTGCGGTTTCCACCGTCGCCAGTTTGTGAAAGCGCATGGTCGAACCGTTGTTGATCATGAAGTGATCGCTGCCGTCGGTTTCGATCACGTCACCGAAAGGGGCGAAGGCTTCTTTGGTCAGCGGTTCAATCGTCAGTGTGCGCATGCTGTTCTTATCCGAATTCTGTGTTTGATCGTTCCCACGCTCTGCGTGGGAACGCCGCCATGGACGCTCCGCGTCCACTGTGACGCGGAGCGTCACGGTATGCATTCCCACGCAGAGCGTGGGAACGATCGGGTGTTACTTCGCAACCTTGCCGAGAACGCGCAGGCGGCTCACGCCACCGTCCGGGAACACGTTCAAGCGGATGTGGGTGATCGGGCCCAGGGCCTTGATCTGCTCGGCGAAGGTGTGTTCGGCGTGCATTTCCAGCTTCTGGCTTGGCAGCAGTTCGCGCCAGAACAGCGACTGGGTTTCGATCTGGCTGTCGGTACCGCCTTTCACGAACGCGCCCTGGATCGAGCAGCTGTCCGGGTAGTTGCCCTTGAAGTGCAGGGTATCGACGATGATTTTCTCGATCTCGCCCGGGTGACCCAGGGCGACGATTACCCAGTCATTGCCCGGTGTGCGACGACGCGCGGTTTCCCAGCCGTCGCCCATGTTGATGCCACGGCCCGGGTTGAGGATGTTGCTCATGCGGCCGAAGTGTTCGTCGGAGCAGGCGAGGGCGCGGCCACCGTTGAGGGCTGCGGCCAGGTCGACTTGCTCGTTGTCGCCCACAGCCGACCAGTCGCGGAACGGAATGCCGTAGACGCGCAGGCGGGCTACACCGCCGTCCGGGTAGATGTTGAAGCGCAGATGGCTGAAGGCCTGGTCGTTGCTGATTTCGTGGTAGTGGTGGCTGTTGCCTTGCAGCTCGACGGCGGACAGTACTTCAGTCCACTGGGTGTTTGCATCCGGCTCGCCCGAGGCCAGGAAGCAGGCTTCCAGGGAGGCCGACGGTGGGAAGTTGCCGGTGAAGAATGAAGTATCGATGTCCACGCCCTTGATCGAGCCAGGCACACCCAGGCGGATCACCGCGCTGTCGTAGCCTTCGAAGCGCTTGCGGCGCGACTCCCAGCCGTCCATCCACTTGCCGTTGTCATCGAACACGCCCTCCTTCCACACGGCCGGGGTCGGTTGGAACAGACGGTTGGCGTCTGCGAACCAGTCATCGGTGACCGAGATGATTTTGGTGCCCAGGCGGGCGTCGGCCAGGTTGACGAACTTCTCGAAAGGTACGGCGTAAGCTTTCATTCTTCTTGTCTGCCTTTAATAAGTTGGCTTGGGATGCTTGCAGGGCCCAGGGTACTTTTCGCGTTTAACAGCACCCGGGCCAGGCTTGCTTATAGGGTCAGTAATCGGAACAGGGCGATCTTGTTGATCTCCGCCAGCGCGCACTTGAACTCGGTATCTTGCGGGTTGTGGATGCGCGTTTCGAACGCCGCGAGGATCTGATGCCGGTTGCTGCCTTTTACCGCCATGATGAAGGGAAACTTGAACTTGGCCTTGTAGGCGTCGTTCAGCTCGGTGAAGCGCTGGAACTCTTCGGCCGTGCATTGGTGAATACCGGCGCCAGCCTGTTCATGGGTGCTGGCTTCGGTGAGTTGGCCCTGGACGGCGGCTTTGCCGGCCAGGTCTGGGTGAGCGTTGATCAAAGCCAGCTGGCTGGCGTGATCGGCGCTCAACAGGATGTCGCTCATGCGCTGGTGCAGGGTTTCGATCTGGTCGATCGAAGCGTCCTGGCCCAGGTCGAAGGCCTTTTCGGCCACCCATGGCGAATGTTCGTAGATGTCGGCGAAGGCTTTGACGAAAGCGTCGCGGCTCAAGGTCGAGGGTTTCAAGGTTTGAAAGGCGCTCATTTCGCGGCCCCTTGGTACGGGTGGGTTTCCTGCCAGTGGCGCGCGATGTCGACGCGACGGCTGAACCACACCTGTTCATGACTTTTAGCGTATTCGATAAAGCGCTTGAGCGAAGCCAGGCGCGCCGGACGGCCAATCAGCCGGCAGTGCAGGCCGATAGACAGCATCTTCGGTGCTTCGGCGCCTTCGGCGTACAGCACGTCGAACGCATCCTTGAGGTATTCGAAGAAGTCGTCGCCCTTGTTGAAACCCTGGACCTGGGTGAAGCGCATGTCGTTGGTGTCCAGGGTGTACGGGATCACCAGGTGCGGCTTGCCGGTCGGGTTGTTCGGTTCCCAGTAGGGCAGGTCGTCGTCGTAGGTGTCGCTGTCGTAGAGGAAACCGCCTTCTTCCATCACCAGCTTGCGCGTGTTCGGACCCGTACGGCCGGTGTACCAGCCCAACGGGCGTTCGCCGGTGATTTCGGTGAGGATGCGGATCGCCTCGAGCATGTGCTCGCGTTCCTGGGCTTCGTCCATGTACTGGTAGTCGATCCAGCGGTAGCCGTGGCTGCAGATCTCGTGGCCGGCCTCGACCATGGCGTGGATCACATCCGGGTGACGCTGGGCGGCCATGGCCACGGCGAACACGGTCAGCGGAATGTCGAATTCCTTGAACAGTTTCAGGATCCGCCAGACGCCAGCGCGGCTGCCATACTCGTAAAGCGATTCCATGCTCATGTTGCGCGCGCCTTGCAGCGGTTGCGCCGAGACCATTTCCGAAAGGAACGCTTCAGACTCTTTGTCGCCGTGCAGGATGTTGCGCTCGCCGCCTTCTTCGTAATTGAGTACGAAAGACAGGGCGATGCGGGCATTGCCCGGCCAGTGTGGGTGCGGAGGGTTACTGCCGTAACCGATCAGGTCGCGAGGGTAGTCAGCGCTCACTGCAGTCTTCCTTCTTGTTCGTGTTGACAGGTGGTGTGGCGCGCCCGAGGGTGCAATGGCAGGGTGGCGTCACAGCGATGGAGTGATTGTATACAACTTTATATTGATTTTGTAAGCCTGATTTTTTGCATTTTTCATCAGCGGTCATCTGACTTGCGGTTTCCGGGCTCTTACCCGTCCCGTGCAAGAAATTTGCCTGATTGGTCAACTAACGGCTTGAAAGCAGCGCAAGCGCAAGGATCGCTGGAAAATCGACGGCAAAAGCCTGTGGGCTGGCGGTGTCGGACGAAATGTCGTTTTTATTGTGTACAATTTTTTTGAAAAATGTCTTAATCAGTCGCTCGCCGCAGCTTTTCGTGCTCCGAATCGGTGCGGTCTCCTTTTCAACTGACTTCGGGAGGCGCGAGGTCTGGCTGCTTCCATGCAGGCAGGCGCGCAGAATCAATGGGACGTTTGACTACACACGTTTTGGACGCTGCACACGGTTGCCCGGGCAGCTCGATCAAGGTCGAGTTGTACCGCGTTGAAGGCTCGCAGCTGGAATTGGTCGCCAGCGCGATAACCAACAGCGATGGCCGTGTCGATGCACCGCTGCTGCAGGGCGATGACTACCGCACCGGGGTCTATCAGGTGCAGTTTCATGCAGGCGATTACTACCGCGCGCGTGGCGTGCAGTTGCCTACGCCTGCGTTCCTGGATGTAGTGGTGCTGCGTTTTGGCATCTCTGCCGAGCAGGATCACTACCATGTTCCGCTGTTGATTTCGCCCTACAGCTATTCAACGTACCGAGGAAGCTGATCCCCCAAGCGGCTTGCTCATCAATGAAGCGACTGCGCATATAGCTTCTTTGGTCTTTCGCCCGCTCACACTGCGGGCTTTTTTTTCGCGAAAAATCCTTGGCGGCAAAGGCCGGATTTACTGCTACATAAGGCTCATACCGCTAAAACAGGGTGTGACAAAGACAATTCAGTTACTTATTCAGCAGGCAAAAAGACGATTCATGTAGTATAACTACAAGCGTGCTACATCCCCGGCGCCTGCCAAATAAAAAAGAGTCCAGCCCTTTGAATCTGCTGCAACACATCGCCCAGTCTCGCCACCTGTTACGCAAGTCGGAACTCAAGGTTGCCGATCACGTTCTGCTTGATCCTGCGGCCGTGATGCACAGTTCCATGGCCGACCTGGCCCACAGCGTGGGTATCAGTGAGCCGACCATCGTGCGCTTTTGCCGCGCCATCGGTTGCTCGGGTTTCCAGGACTTGAAGCTCAAGCTGGCCCAGAGCCTGGCGGCAGGGGCCAGTTTTGGGCAGTTCGCGATCCATGAGGACGATTCGGTCGCCGACTACAGCCTGAAGATTTTCGATACCACGCTGCACACGCTGA
Source organism: Pseudomonas serbica (assembly GCF_028823535.1). Lineage (GTDB taxonomy): Bacteria > Pseudomonadota > Gammaproteobacteria > Pseudomonadales > Pseudomonadaceae > Aquipseudomonas > Aquipseudomonas serbica. The sequence goes on from NZ_JAQIYM010000002.1 coordinate 220,245, forward strand.
TGGAGGTCCGCGAAAAGCTCGATCCGCTGGAATTGCAGCGGGCGGTGACGCTCATGTCCCAGGCCCAGCGCGTGGAGTTCTATGGTTTCGGCGCTTCCGGAGCAGTGGCGGCGGATGCGCAACACAAATTCTTCCGTTTGCTGCTCACGGCGGCGGCGTATTCCGATCCGCATATGCAGGCGATGTCGGCGGTCACCCTGAAGCCGAGTGACGTGGCGATCTGCATCTCGCAGTCCGGTCGCTCCAAGGATTTGCTGATCACCGCCAACCTGGTGCGTGAGAGCGGCGCCTCCTTGATCACCTTGTGCCCGAGCCAGACGCCTCTGGCCGAGCTGTCGACCGTCAACCTGGCCATCGACGTTCACGAAGACACCGAAATCTACACGCCGCTGACCTCGCGTATCGCCCACCTGGTGGTCATCGATGTGTTGGCCATGGGCGTGGCCATGGCCCGCGGGCCGAGCCTGGTCAACCATCTCAAGAGCGTCAAGCGCAGCCTGCGCAGCTTGCGCCTGTCGCCAAAATCGGTAAAAGCCCTGGACGACTGACTTGTGGGCGCCCGGCTTGCCGGCGAAGGCGTCCTTGAGGCATGTGTTTGTCTTTAGGGCGCCTCGCTGGCAAGCCAGCTCCTACAGGGTTCATCTGTCTGTAACCGACCTGCCGCCAAACCGTCATCCCCCGCGCTTATCTTGAAACTCCCGTACTCGACTTGGGAGACTCGAAATGGCCCAGCCCTACGAAGAACGCAACAGCGCCGTCAAAACCCGTCGTCAGCAGGAAGACCAGCGCCGCATGGCGTTTCGTCGTGCAATCGAAGATCGCTGCGAACAACGCCAGCTTCTCGCCGAGATTGCCGATTTTACTGGCGACCTGGAACTCAATTACTGGCAGGCGGCGCCGACAGCTTCCCGTCGAAGCGCTCAACCAGCGCGCTGATCTGAATTCTTTCGCTACGAATGAACGCAAGGAAGGCGTGAGCCACCGGTGACAGGCGTTTGGCCTTGGCCTGTACCAGACACCAGCTGCGGTAGAGCGGCAGTTCGTCGATCGGCAACTCGATCAAACCGCCGGTGGCCAATTCAAGGTTCAGGGCGTGGCGCGTCAACAGTGCTACGCCCAGACCCGCCAGCACGCATTCACGCTGGGCTTCGGCCGAAGAGACCTCCTGGGTCTGGTTGAAGTGCACGCGCTTTTCCTTGAAGTACTCTTCGCAGGCCAGACGCGTTCCCGACCCCACCTCGCGCATCAGCAAGGTGTAGGGCTCAAGATCCTGCAGGCGCAATGGTCCCATATGGCACAGCGGGTGGTCGGGCGGTGCGACCGCAACGATCGGATTGTTCAGGAACGGCAGGAACTCCAGCCCCATGTCCTGGGGCACCATGGACATGATCACCAGGTCATCGCGGTTGTCCGACAGTCGCCGAATCACCTGGGCGCGATTGACCACCGTCAGTTGCAGGTTGACTTCCGGATGCTGGCGCTTGAAGGCGGCAAATAGATGCGGTACGAAATACTTGGCGCTGGATTCCACCGCCAGTTTCAGTTGGCCCTGCAGTGAGCCCTGCATGTCCGACAGTTGCATGTCGAGGTTTTCCAACCGTCCGAAGATGTCCCGGCTCGCGCGTTGCAGGGCTTCCGCCGCTTCGGTCATGTAGAGTTTCTTGCCGACATAATCGAACAGTGGCTGGCCCACCAGCTCCTCAAGTTGACGAATCTGTAGGCTGACGGCCGGTTGCGTGAGAGACATTTCGTCGGCTGCGCGGCTGTAGGACCTCAGGTCGCAGACTTCGTTGAAGATTTGCAATTGACGCAATGTCATACGCATCAAGGACTTACGCATTATCTGGACACTCTGGCCACGGGCTGGTGTGTCAACTATAAGTCTTTACTTATGCACGACCCAATAATTATTCATTTTTGTTAATCCCTTGTGAGCGCTAGTGTGGCGTTGCGACCAAACAGAAACATTTGGTCACGCGTCGACCTGTCAAGCAGGTCGTGGGTACCACCGGATCAAGGGAAACTCCAAGTGATAAAAAAGATCCTGATCGCCAACCGTGGTGAGATTGCCGTACGAATCGTACGCGCTTGTGCCGAAATGGGCATTCGCTCGGTCGCGATCTATTCCGACGCCGATCGCCATGCCCTGCATGTCAAGCGTGCGGATGAGGCCCACAGTATTGGTGCCGAGCCACTGGCCGGTTACCTGAACCCGCGCAAGTTGGTGAACCTGGCTGTGGAAACCGGTTGCGATGCCTTGCACCCAGGCTACGGTTTCCTGTCGGAAAACGCCGAACTGGCAGATATCTGCGCCGAACGCGGGATCAAATTCATCGGTCCATCGGCTGAAGTCATTCGCCGCATGGGCGACAAGACCGAAGCCCGCCGCAGCATGATCAAGGCAGGTGTTCCGGTCACCCCGGGAACCGAAGGCAACGTCGCCGGTATCGAAGAAGCGCTGACCGAAGGCGACCGCATTGGTTACCCGGTCATGCTCAAGGCCACTTCCGGTGGTGGCGGTCGCGGTATCCGTCGCTGCAACAGCCGTGAAGAACTTGAACAGGCATTCCCGCGCGTCATTTCCGAAGCCACCAAGGCGTTCGGTTCCGCGGAAGTGTTCCTGGAAAAGTGCATCGTCAACCCCAAGCACATCGAAGCGCAGATCCTCGGTGACAGCTTTGGCAACGTGGTGCACCTGTTCGAGCGTGATTGCTCGATCCAGCGCCGCAACCAGAAGCTCATCGAAATCGCCCCGAGCCCGCAACTGACCCCGGAACAGCGCGCCTACATCGGCGACCTGTCGGTGCGTGCAGCCAAGGCCGTGGGTTACGAGAACGCCGGTACCGTGGAGTTCCTGCTCGCCGAGGGCGAGGTGTACTTCATGGAAATGAACACCCGGGTGCAGGTGGAACACACCATCACCGAGGAAATCACCGGCATCGACATCGTCCGCGAGCAGATCCGCATTGCGTCCGGCCTGCCGCTCTCGGTGAAGCAGGAAGACATCCAGCACCGCGGTTTCGCGCTGCAATTCCGGATCAACGCCGAAGACCCGAAAAACAACTTCCTGCCCAGCTTTGGCAAGATCACCCGTTACTACGCACCCGGCGGTCCGGGCGTGCGGACCGACACGGCGATCTACACCGGCTACACCATTCCACCGTTCTACGACTCCATGTGCCTGAAACTGGTGGTCTGGGCGCTGACCTGGGAAGAAGCGATGGACCGTGGCTTGCGCGCACTGGACGACATGCGTGTGCAAGGCGTCAAGACCACTGCCGCGTACTACCAGGAAATCCTGCGTAACCCGGAATTCCGTAGCGGCCAGTTCAACACCAGCTTCGTCGAAAGCCACCCTGAACTGACCAACTACTCGATCAAGCGCAAACCCGAAGAGCTGGCCCTGGCCATCGCCGCCGCCATCGCCGCCCACGCAGGCCTGTGAGGAATAGAACAATGAGCAAGAAGATTCATGTAACCGACACCATCCTGCGCGACGCCCACCAATCGCTGCTCGCGACCCGCATGCGCACCGAAGACATGCTGCCGATCTGCGACAAGCTCGACAAGGTTGGCTACTGGTCGCTGGAATGCTGGGGCGGCGCGACGTTCGACGCCTGCGTACGTTTCCTCAAGGAAGACCCGTGGGAGCGTCTGCGCCAACTGCGCGCCGCACTGCCTAACACACGCCTGCAAATGCTCCTGCGCGGCCAGAACCTGCTGGGCTACCGCCACTACAGCGACGACGTGGTCAAGGCCTTTGTCGCCAAGGCCGCGGTCAACGGCATCGACGTGTTCCGCATCTTCGACGCCATGAACGACGTGCGTAACCTGCGCGTGGCCATCGAAGCGGTGAAAGCTGCCGGCAAGCATGCCCAGGGCACCATCGCCTACACCACCAGCCCGGTGCACACCATCGACGCGTTCGTGGCCCAAGCCAAGCAAATGGAAGCCATGGGTTGCGACTCGGTGGCGATCAAGGACATGGCCGGCCTGTTGACCCCGTACGCCACCGGCGAACTGGTGCGGGCGTTGAAAGCCGAACAGTCGCTGCCTGTGTTCATTCACTCCCATGACACCGCCGGTCTGGCCACCATGTGCCAGCTCAAGGCTATCGAAAACGGCGCCGACCACATCGACACCGCGATCTCCAGCTTCGCCTCGGGCACCAGCCACCCGGGCACCGAGTCGATGGTTGCTGCGCTCAAGGGCACCGAGTTCGACACTGGCCTGAACCTGGAACTGCTGCAAGAGATCGGCCTGTACTTCTACGCCGTGCGCAAGAAGTACCACCAGTTCGAAAGCGAATTCACCGCCGTCGACACCCGTGTTCAAGTCAACCAGGTACCGGGCGGGATGATTTCCAACCTGGCCAACCAGTTGAAAGAGCAGGGCGCCCTGAACCGCATGAGCGAAGTGCTGGCAGAGATTCCGCGCGTTCGCGAAGACCTCGGTTTCCCGCCACTGGTGACCCCGACTTCGCAGATCGTCGGCACCCAGGCGTTCTTCAACGTGTTGGCCGGCGAGCGCTACAAGACCATCACCAACGAAGTGAAGCTGTACCTGCAAGGCGGCTACGGCAAGGCGCCGGCGCCTGTGAACGAGCAACTGCGTCGCCAGGCCATTGGCAGCGAAGAAGTGATCGACGTTCGTCCAGCCGACCTGCTCAAGCCGGAAATGGCCAAGCTGCGTGCCGATATCGGTGCCCTGGCCAAGTCTGAAGAAGACGTGCTGACCTACGCCATGTTCCCGGACATCGGGCGCAAGTTCCTCGAAGAGCGCGCAGCGGGCACCTTGACCCCTGAAGTGCTGTTGCCGATTCCTGAAGCCGGTGGCGTCGCCTCGGCCGGCGGTGAAGGCGTGCCAACCGAGTTCGTCATCGACGTCCACGGCGAAACCTACCGCGTCGACATCACCGGTGTCGGCGTCAAGGCCGAAGGCAAGCGTCACTTCTACCTGTCCATCGACGGCATGCCGGAAGAAGTGGTGTTCGAACCGCTCAATGAATTCGTCGGCGGTGGCAGCAGCAAACGCAAGCAGGCGTCGGCCCCGGGCCACGTCAGCACCACCATGCCAGGCAACATCGTTGATGTGCTGGTCAAGGAGGGCGACACCGTCAAGGCGGGCCAGGCTGTGTTGATCACCGAAGCGATGAAGATGGAAACCGAAGTCCAGGCGGCCATCGCCGGCAAAGTCACCGCCATCCATGTGGCCAAGGGCGACCGGGTGAACCCGGGCGAGATCCTGATCGAGATCGAAGGCTGAGTTAACAGCCGCGATACAACGCTTTAAACCTCGGGGGGGCATGTGCTCCCCTTTTTTTTGCCTGGAATTTGACGACTGATCTCTTCGACACCTCCCTTGCCATGCTTTTTCACCAAGCGCACGGCACTCGCGCGCGCCGTAGTGGCCTAACCATCAGGGCGCAACGTTGCGTGCCGGTGGACTGACCTGGATCGGACATGAACGAAGAGACGCTGAAAGATAAATCGCTGGCGGTTTTGCTGGTGTTGGTGAGCATTGCGTTCATCTGGATCCTGCTGCCGTTCTACGGTGCGGTGTTCTGGGCGGTGATCCTGGGGATTGTCTTTGCGCCGATGCAGCGCCGGTTGCAACTCAAGTTCGGCTGGCAGCGCAACCTGACTTCGCTGTGTACCTTGAGCATCTGCCTGGTGATCGCGATCCTGCCCGTGATCATCATCAGCATGCTGCTGGTTCAGGAAGGCGCGGCGCTGTACAAGAGCGTCGAAAGCGGTGAGTTGGACATTGCCGGCTATGTGACGCGGTTCAAGCACAACCTGCCGCCATATTTCCAGCATTTGCTCGACCGGTTCGGCGTGGGTGAGCTGAATGGGCTGCGGGAGAAGATCGTCAAGAGCGCGATGGCGGGTGGCGAGGTGACGAATCGGGTGTTCATTCTTGGCCAGGGCACGTTCGAGTTCGTCGTCAGCTTTTTCATCATGCTCTACCTGCTGTTTTTCTTCCTGCGCGACGGAGCCGAACTGGCGCGCAAGGTGCGCATGGCCGTGCCGCTGGAGGAACACCAGAAGCGCCGTCTGCAGCTCAAGTTCAACCGCGTGGTGCGGGCCACGGTGAAGGGCAATCTGCTCGTGGCGATGACCCAGGGTGCATTAGGCGGTTTGATCTTCTGGTTCCTGGACATTCCCAGCGCACTGGTCTGGGCGGTGTTGATGGCGTTTCTGTCGCTGTTGCCGGCGGTCGGGGCGGGAATTGTCTGGGCGCCCGTAGCGGCATTTTTCCTGCTCACCGGCGCTATCTGGCAGGGCGTGGTACTGGGGTTGTTCGGGATATTCGTGATTGGCCTGGTGGATAACGTGCTGCGACCGATCCTGGTGGGCAAGGACACGAAGATGCCGGACTACATGATCCTGATCTCGACTCTGGGTGGCCTGGCGATGTTCGGGCTCAACGGTTTTGTCATCGGCCCGTTGATCGCGGCCCTGTTCATGTCGAGCTGGGCCATTTTCATCGAGACCAAACCGCGGGTCCAGCTGCCTTAGGCGCTGAGCTTGCCAGCCTGTCCCATGCCGAGTCGCTGGGACAGCGCCTGGGCGTCGGGCAGCGAGGTGAGCGGGCCGCTGATCTGTTCGCCGTCCTGGACCAGGTACCAGCAGGCGAGCAAGCCAAGCGCCCTGAGCGGTGCGGGAACGGCGCTGCCGATAACGGACATGATTTGTACTTGAGACATCATAAGGACCTCCATCAATCTGTGGAGTCACCTTACGGTCCGGGCGCTTCGAGGAACAATCAACGCTTTCAATAGTGGTCATTGATGCCAGTGAGGTCAGCTGGCCGGCTGGCCGGCTGGCGCTCAGTCGACCACCTGATCGAGCATATGGACCACTTCCTGCTCGTTGAGCAGGCCTTTGCGCACCAGGTTCTGCGCCAGCAGCGAAAGGAACTTGGCGCTGCGATGGCCTTCCAGGTGCTTGAGTTCGGTCAGGGCGTTGTAGACCTTGCTGGAAGTGCACAGGCCATTGATGCGATGCGGGTTTTGCGTGGGCATAAGCTCGTCCTTGTTGTTATCGACCTGCTGTTGTTGGACAGGTTCGCACTTAATCTTGCCAACATCGACCGTCGACACTGTCCCGATAGCGACACTGACAGGATTTTTCCAGACCTGCGACGACGAACGGCAGTTCGCAGGCGCGAACGAGCGCCTGCGAATCTTCGATTACCAGCGGCCGTGTCCGTGGGGAGGGCCGTAATAGCCGCGAGGCGGGCCGTAGTAGCCACGGGGTGGGCCGTAATAGACCGGCGCCGGGCGATAGTAGATGGGTTGGCCCACATACACCGGTGCTGGCTGGTAGTAAACCGGTGGCGGTGGCGCCATGTATACCGGCTGCGGTTGGGCGTAAACCGGCTGGGCGTAGACCGGTTGCGGCGTCACATATACGGGCCGGTTACTGTTGATGATTGCCGAGCCAACGATGGCCGAGCCGACGATTGCGCCAAATACCGCCGGACCTTCCCAGCCGCCACCGCCGCCATGTGCCTCTGCTTGCCCTGCGACAGCCAGGGCGCCGATCAGCAAGGCCACTGTGGGGATTCTACGGATCATGATGACTCCTCGGTTCTTCGCCCCGGCGCTTGCGTCTGCAATAGACTCAAGGAATGTCGCGGGGATACTCCTAAGACAGCTTTTTTTTGAAAATCAGCACAGCCACCAGGTAAATTTTGTGTAAGGTCTGTGTCGGCGAACTTACGCTCGCGCGGCGTCGACCAAGGCATGCGACCATGATTGATCAGAACTCGATGGACCGGCTAATCCCGTCCATCCGAAAATGCAATACAAGGAGATTCACATGCAGATGAACCCCAACAGAGACACCCAGCTGTGCATGTCCCTCTCCGGACGGCCCGGGAACTTTGGCCTGCGATTTCACAATCATCTGTATGAGCAACTGGGGCTGAATTTCTACTACAAGGCGTTTTCCAGCCAGGATTTGCCGGGGGCCGTCGGCGGCATCCGCGCCCTGGGTATTCGCGGTTGCGGCGTATCGATGCCGTTCAAGGAAGCCTGCATTGCCTTGGTCGATGAGCTGGACCCTTCCGCCGCGGCCATCCAGTCGATCAACACCATCGTCAATACCGACGGGCATCTCAAGGCGTTCAACACCGACTACATCGCCATTGCCCAGTTGCTGCAGACCCACCAGGTGTCCAGGGACACCACGTTTGCCCTGCTGGGCAGTGGCGGCATGGCCAAGGCCGTGGCCAGCGCCTTGCGCGATGGCGGATACCACAACGGCCTGATCGTGGCCCGCAACGAGCGAACCGGCCAGGCGTTGGCCAAGTCACTGGGCTACTCCTGGCAAGCCGAGCTGGGCGACCGGCGCCCGCAAATGCTCATCAACGTCACGCCCATCGGCATGACCGGTCCGCAAGCCGACCAGCTGGCGTTCGACGCCAAAGCCATCGAGGCTGCGGATATCGTCTTCGATGTGGTCGCGGTTCCTTCGGAAACCCCGCTGATCCTGCGCGCTCGTGCCGAGGGCAAACATGTCATCACCGGGCTCGAAGTGATCGCGATCCAGGCACTGGAGCAGTTTGTGCTCTATACCGGCGTGCGCCCGACCGATGAGCAGTTTCAAAAGGCCGTGGAGTTTGCTCGCAGCAGCCTTGTCTACTGATGCAAAGGCCGCCCGGCTTTTATTCGAGACGCGCCAAGCGCTCTTCCAACGCGGCAATCCGGGCTTCCAGCTCTTCGATTCGCTCAACCGACACCGCGCCGCCAGCACCACGCTCCGGCGCATTCTGACGGGCAGCGAGAATCGCTTCGATATCCGCCGGATCACCCAGCGCGTGGGTATAACGATCTTCACGCTGGCCGGCCTGGCGCGCAATCAGCACTGCCAGGCCGCGGGCAATCAGGCGTTCGAGCTGATGCACCACCTGCTCGGCATCCTCGAAATCATGCATGCGCCCGCTGCGGGTCAGCAGTTCGTTGACCGTCTGCGGTCCCCTTAAAAACAACAGGCCGGTCAGGATCACCTGCGCGGGCACCAGTTCCAGTGCCTTGTCGACCTTGTGCTCCCAGCGATCGGCACGGCTGCCCATCACCAGTCGGGTGAATCCGCGTCCTTCGAGGGCGCGCAGGCTTTGGCCGACCTGGCCCTGGGTGAGGTTCATTACCGGCTCGCGGCTGGTTTTCTGGTTGCAGGCAATCACCAGGGCATTGAGGGTCAGGGGATAGGTTTCCGGGCTGGTGGCCTGTTTCTCGATCAACGAACCCAGAATGCGGATTTCCGTACTGTTGAGCCGCGGCTCGTCGAAAGTCGTCTCTTGCTCAGTGCTCATGGTTCTGCATCCTTAGCCGATTCATGTTTTTCACTTGCGTAGGTGCACTTTGACATCGCCCGTTCGGACTAGGCAAGGCTGACGATTCAGTCGCGTCCGGGCGGCGCCAAACTTCATGCTCAAAGGGGTGTTGCGCCACGCGCGCCCCGCCAAACGAGCAGAAGGCGCCGCGATGGAGTTTGCATTCAGCGACGAACAGGAAATGATCCGCGAGTCGGCCGAGGGTTTCCTCGCCGATGTATCGGATTCGGCCGCCGTGCGCGCGGCAATGGTCAGCGAACGGGGGTTCGATGAGGCCCTCTGGCAGCGTCTGTGCCAGGAAATGTACTGGCCGGCCATTCATATTCCCGAAACCTATGGAGGCTTGGGCCTCGGCTTTGTCGAGCTGGCAATCTTGCTGGAGCAAATGGGCCGGCGTTTGCTGTGCTCGCCTTTTTTCGCCACCACCTGCATGGCCACGCCTGCACTGTTGCTGGCCGCCAATGATGAGCAGAAGCAGCGCTGGCTGCCGTCGATCGCCGACGGCAGCGTGACCGCGACCCTGGGCTTCAGCAGCGCCAACGGCTGGTCAGCCGACGATGTACAGGCAACGGTAGTGGTCGAAGGCGATGGCTTTGTCCTCGACGGCACCCTCAAGCATGTACTCGATGGGCACGGCGCCGACCTGTTGATCATTGCCGCACGGCAGCCCGGAACGGCCGGCGAAGCGGGCATCAGCCTGTTCGCCGTTGATGCCGTGCGGGCAGGTATCGAGCGGCACCTGCTGGCGACCATGGACCAGACCCGGCGCCAGGCACGCATCGAACTCAAGGGCCTGTACCTCGAAGCCGACTGCCTGCTGGGAGAGCTCGGCAACGGCTGGCGGCACCTGGAGCGGGTCCTGCAACTGGCCTGCATCGGCCTGGCAGCCGAGCAGACCGGCGGCGCGCAGCAGGTGCTCGACCTCAGCGTGGCCTACATGCAGGAGCGTCAGCAGTTCGGCCGCCCCATTGCCAGTTTCCAGGCACTCAAGCACCGCGCCGCCGACATGATGCTGCAAGTCGAATGCGCGCGGTCCGCCAGCTATTACGCGGCGTGCGTGGCCCAGGAAGTCCTCGATCCGCAGGGCGATCCGCAGGTCGCGTCCGAACTGCCACTGGCGGCAGCGTTGGCCAAGGCGCAGTGCTCGGAAACCTTTTTCCACTGTGCATCCGAATCGATCCAGTTGCACGGCGGTGTCGGTTTCACCTGGGAATACGACCCGCACCTCTACTTCAAGCGCGCCCGTGCCAGCGAGAGCTTCCTCGGGCTACCGGCCTGGCATCGCGAGCGCATTGCTTCGGTGATCCTCGGAGAGCAGCCATGAAAATCAGTTTCAGCGAGCAGGACGAGCGCTTTCGCCAGGAAGTCGCCGACTGGATGAGCAACAACCTCTGCGGGGAATTCGAGCCGCTGCGTTTTCGCGGTGGCCCGGGCGATGAGCACATGTTTCCCGAAGAGCGCAAAGCCTGGGAGCGCAAGCTCGCCGAAGGCGGCTGGACCTGCGTCGGCTGGGCGCCGCAGCATGGCGGGCGCGGCCTGTCGATCACCCAACAGGTGATCTTCAACGAAGAATACGCCCGCGCCGGTGGCCCTGGGCGTATGGGGCATATCGGCGAAGGCCTCGCCGGGCCGACCATCGCCGCATTTGGCACGCTTGAGCAGCAACAGCGTTTTCTGCCGGGGATCGTCAGTGGCACGAGTTTCTGGTGCCAGGGCTATTCCGAGCCGGGCGCCGGTTCCGACCTGGCCAACGTCAAGACCCGCGCGACGTTGGACGAAGCCAGCGGCAGTTGGGTGATCAACGGCCAGAAAGTCTGGACCTCGCTGGCCCATGAGTCGGACTGGTGCTTTGTGATCGCTCGCACCGAACCGGGCAGCGTCGGCCATCGCGGTTTGTCGTTCCTGCTGGTGCCCATGGCGCAGGCAGAAATAACCGTACGGCCCATCGAGCAACTCACTGGCACCTCGGAATTCAACGAAGTGTTCTTTGACGATGCCCGCACCGACGCCGCCAACATCATCGGTGCGCCAGGCGAAGGCTGGAAGATCGCCATGGCGCTGCTGGGTTTCGAGCGGGGCGTGTCGACCCTCGGCCAGCAGATGCAGTTCCAGAACGAACTCAACGAAATCATCGCCATCGCCAAGGCCAATGGCGCCGCCCGCGATCCGATCCTGCGCCAACGCCTGGCCGAGGCCTGGAGTGGGCTGCGGATCATGCGCTACAACTCGCTGCGCATGCTCTCGGGGAGCCAGGACGGTTCGCTGCGCAAGGAGGCGACCATCTACAAGCTGTTCTGGTCGACCTGGCATGCCAGCCTCGGCAAGTTGGCGATGGACGTGCTCGGCGCCGAGGCGGAATTGCTCGACGCCGCGCCTTATCAACTGACCCGCCTGCAGTCGCTGTACCTGTTCAGCCGCGCCGACACCCTCTACGGCGGCAGCAACGAAATCCAGCGCAACATCATCGCCGAGCGTGCCTTGGGCATGCCCAGGGAACCGCGTTGGAGCCGTTAAAAAAGAGCGGTCCCGGGAGGGCTGCGCACGGCTATAATCGGCCGACGTTTTCCTCCTGTCATCACATGAGACTGCCATGACTATTTCCCTGTACGACGCTTCCGTGCCTGTTTTCCAGCAAATGCTCAACGCCCTGAGCGGTGTGCTGAAAAAGGCTGAGGCCCACGCCACCGAGAAAAACATCGACCCGAACGCTTTCCTGCAAGCGCGCCTGTACCCGGACATGTTCCCGCTGGTGCGCCAGGTGCAGATCGCCGTTGATTTCGCCAAGGGCGTTACTTCCCGCCTGGCTGAAGTTGAATTGCCGAAATACGACGACACCGAAACCACCTTCGCCGAGTTGCAAGCGCTGATCGCCAAGGTGTTGGCCTACATCGGCGAGTTCACCCCTGAACAGATCAACGGCAAGGAAGGCATCGAGATCGTGACCCGTCCAGGCACGCCGAAAGAGAAGCGCTTCTCCGGCCAGGCTTACCTGCTGACCTACGGCCTGCCGCAGTTCTTCTTCCACGTCACCACCGCCTACGCGCTGCTGCGTCACAACGGCGTGGAAGTGGGCAAGCGCGACTACATGGGCGCGTTCTAAACCGTCCAGGTACAAAAAAGCCTCCGCAGCCTTGGGTTGCGGAGGCTTTTTCATATGTACGCATTTTTCATTTTCACCGCGGCCCCCTGTGGGAGCGAGCAGGCTCGCTCCCACAGGGGATTTGGATTAGGCCAATCGTGCTGCTTTTTCTTCTTCACCCAGGCAAGCCGCCGCGGTGAACAGCACATCGGTGGACGAATTCAGCGCGGTTTCCGCCGAGTCCTGCAACACGCCGATGATGAAACCGACCGCCACCACCTGCATGGCGATTTCGCTCGGAATGCCGAACAGGCTGCACGCCAGCGGGATCAGCAACAGCGAACCACCGGCCACGCCCGAAGCGCCACAGGCGCAGATGGCAGCAACGACGCTCAGCAGAATGGCGGTCGGAATGTCCACGGCGATGCCCAGGGTGTGAACGGCCGCCAGGGTCAGCACGGTGATGGTGATCGCCGCACCGGCCATGTTGATGGTGGCACCCAGCGGGATCGACACCGAGTAGGTGTCTTCGTGCAGGCCCAGGCGCTTGCTCAGTTCCAGGTTGACCGGAATGTTCGCCGCCGAACTGCGGGTGAAGAACGCGGTGATGCCGCTCTCGCGCAGGCAGGTCAGTACCAGTGGATACGGATTGCGGCGCAGTTTCCAGAACACGATGAGTGGGTTCATCACCAGCGCGACGAACAGCATGCAGCCCAGCAGCACGGCCAGCAGATGCGCATAGCCGATCAAGGCGCCGAAGCCGGAGGTGGCCAGGGTCGAGGCCACCAGGCCAAAGATCCCCAGTGGCGCGAAGCTGATCACCAGCCGCACGATCACGGTCACGCCATTGGACAGGTCGCCCAGCACTTCACGGGTGGTATTGCCGGCATGGCGAATGGCGATACCCATGCCGATGGCCCACGCCAGGATGCCGATGAAGTTGGCGTTCATCAGTGCGCTGACCGGGTTGTCGACCACGCTCAGCAGCAGGCTTTGCAGCACTTCACCGATACCGCCCGGTGCGGTCACCGCCACGTCCTGGGTCGACAGCACCAGGCTGGACGGGAACATCATGCTGGCAACCACAGCGACCACGGCGGCGGCGAAAGTCCCTAGCAGGTACAGGAACAGAATCGGCCGGATGTGGGTTTCCTGGCCGTGCTTGTGGTTGGCGATCGATGCCATGACCAGCACGAACACGAGGATCGGCGCCACTGCTTTCAGGGCGCTGACGAAGACTTTGCCGATAAACGCCGTGGACTTGGCAGTTTCAGGCGCGATCAAGGCCAGGGCAATACCGGCAATCAGGCCGATCACGATTTGCGTGACCAGGCTCAGGCGTTTCAGGCGTTGCAAGAGAGAAGGGGATGAAGCAGTCATAAAACGGCATCTCGGATTTTTATAAGTGCATGGATTCCCGGTTGCAGCAACAAGCGAGGCAGGCTGCAGTCGGGAAACCGGGAGGGCAAGTCTTGTCGAGCAATTGGGTGTACATTTTTCAGGGCGCGGACTTTATCACAGCGTAGGCAGGATCCTTCAGGCCTGTGACGAACTGCCGCCCGGCTGTTCAACCCGATATGCAGGTTCGTGCAACCGCATCCGTTATCACTCTGTTAATATTCGCCATCCTCATTTTCATGTCTGCCAGTGGGCCTTCGGGCTATCGCTGGCGTCGTCGTTTTCTGGAGTTGTGCATGCTGTTGCCCATTCTTCTGTTGTCTGCCGCCGGGTTCACGGTGCTGACCACGGAATTCGTCATCGTCGGCCTGTTGCCGGCCATCGCCCGTGATCTGGACGTCAGCATCCCGCAAGCCGGCCTGCTGGTTACCCTGTTCGCCTTCACCGTTGCCGCCTTCGGGCCGTTCCTCACGGCGTATTTCGCCCGCTTCGAGCGACGCAAGCTGTTTATCTCGGTACTGATCCTGTTCGGCCTGGCCAATACCCTGGCGGCGCTGGCGCCGAACATCTGGGTGATGGCGTTTGCCCGGTTGATCCCGGCGCTGGGGTTGCCGGTGTTCTGGGCGCTGGCCAGCGAGACCGCAGTGGACATCGTCGGGCCGGAGTACGCCGGCCGCGCCATCGCCAAGATCGGCTTCGGCATTGTCTGTGCCACGGTGTTCGGCATTCCCGTGGGTACGTTGATTTCCGACGCATTCGGCTGGCGCAGTGCGTTCGCCATCCTGGCGGTCATTGCCTTTGCCAAGGCGCTGCTGCTGTTTATCTACCTGCCGAAAACCAACCTGCACCAGCATCAAGTGAGCTTCCTTTCGCAGTTCAAGATCCTGCGCAGCCCGCTGATGCTGGGGCATGTGCTGCTGTCGGTGGTGGTGTTCAGCGGCATGTTCACGGCCTACACCTACCTGGCCGACATCCTCGAGCGCCTGGCCGGGTTCAACGGCACCGTGGTCGGCTGGTGCCTGATGGGCTTCGGTGCGGTCGGCTTGATCGGCAACTCGCTGGGCGGGCGTGCGGTGGATCGTCACCCGCTGATGGCGTCAATGATGTTCTGTGCGTTGATGATTGCCGGACTGGTGGCCCTGGTGCCAAACATCCACTCGCCCCTCGGCCTGGCGGCGGCGATGGGCATCTGGGGCGTGACCCAGGCGGCGATGTTCCTGGTCAGTCACGTGCGCTTGATGAAAGCCGCGCCGGAAGCGCCAGCGTTCGCCGCTTCGCTGAACATTGCCGGCGCCAACCTGGGTATTGGCCTGGGTGCGATGATCGGCGGTTCGGTGATCGACAGCGTAGGGCTGCAGGGTCTTGGCTTCGCGGCGGCCGCGCTTATCCTCGCCTCGGTCCTGCTGGCGATTGCCCTGATGACGTTCAAGCCCCGGGAAATCTGCGCCTGAGGCTTCACAGTTCGGTAAACAACTCGCGTCGGGCACCTTCGGTAATGGCGACAATGCCAGGGTGCTTGACCTTGCGCTCCACCGAAATGGCGTAGAACGACTCGCTCACCGCGTCGGTCTGGCCAATCACTTGCACGCCGTATTGGCGTTTCACTTCGTCGGCGATCACGCTCGGGCCGATGAAAATCCCGCTGCCGGATTGGCCGAAAGCCTGCATCAAGGCGCTGTCGTCGAATTCACCGACGATCTGCGGCTGGATCTGCTGCTCGGCGAACCAGCGTTGCAGACGGCTACGCACCACGGTCTCCGGTCCGGGAATCAGCAAGGGTGCGCCGTGCAGGCTGCGGGGGAAGTCCTGGCCGTAACGCGCGGCAAGTTCGGCGGTGGCAAAGAAACTGATCCCGCATTCGCCGAGTTTCTGGCTATAGCCCTTGATGTCCAGGTGCGAGGGCATCGGGCTGTCGGATATCACCAGGTCCAGACGCTGGATGGCCAGGTCGGCCAGCAACCGCTCAAGCTTGTCTTCGCGGCAGGTGATGCGCAGTGGCTCATTCAATTCCATGGTCGGCGCGATCAGGCGATAGACGATGGACTTGGGCACCACGTCGGCCACGCCTACGCGAAAGAGGATCTGTTGTTCGTTGGGCTGAGCCCGCAACATCAATTCCAGTTCACCTCCCAACTGAAACATTTGCTCGGCGTAGGGCAGTGTTTGCCGCCCGGCCTCCGTCAGCTCAAGCTGCCGGCCAACCCGGCGGAACAACTCAATGCCATAGGTTTGTTCGAGCAGCGATATCTGCCCGCTGATGGTTTGGGGTGTCAGGTTCAGTTGCTCGCAGGCGCGCACGATGCTGCCTGTCTTGGCCACCACCCAGAAGTAATGCAATTGTCGATAGTTGAGCATGGGAATCAACAGTTCGTTAAAACCGAAGTATAACCGCTAAAAAAACGAATTTTCCTGAAGTGTTCATTTCCCTAGAATCCCTCGCTATCAACGGGCCATCGTTTCGGCCGCGTTTGTTATATCGAGGAAAATCACATGAAGCTTAAAGCGACGGCACTGCTGATCACGTCTTTACTGATTCTGGCCGGTTGTGACCAGGCCGAAAAAAGCGCCCAGCAGTTGATGGGCAAGGCGGCCGAAAGCGCGAAACAGGCAATCGACGACACTCACAAAGCCGCCGAGCAAGCGCTCAGCGATGCCACCGGCGGACTGATCAGCAAAAAAGAATCATCGGAAAAAGAGGCGGAAAAATCCGCATCTTCCTCCCAGGAAATCTAAACCGTCTTACAGCGAGTCAGGACTGACCCATGGAATACCTTTTACAGCTAGCCGCCAGCCCCACCGCCTGGGTCGCCCTGGCCACCCTGGTAGTGATGGAAATCGTGCTCGGCATCGATAACCTCATCTTCATTTCGATCCTGACCAACAAACTGCCCGAGCAGCATCGGCAGAAGGCGCGGCGCATCGGTATCGGCATGGCGCTGATCCTGCGCTTGGGCTTGCTCAGCACCATCGCGTTCATCGTTCAGTTGACGGCGCCGGTGATCGAGATTCTTGGCCATGCGTTTTCCTGGAAGGACATGATCCTGGTCGCCGGCGGCCTGTTCCTGTTGTGGAAAGCCACCACCGAGATCCATCACAGCATGGATCCGGCGCCGGAAGATCCGAAGTCGGCGACTTCGACCGTGACCCTGGGCTTTGCCGCGGCGATCGGCCAGATCCTGATGCTGGACATGGTGTTCTCCATCGACAGCATCATTACTGCTGTCGGCATGACCGAACATTTGCCGATCATGATCATTGCCGTGGTGGTGTCGGTGCTGGTGATGTTGCTGGCGGCGGATCCCCTGGCCAAGTTCATCAATGACAACCCGACGGTCGTGATGTTGGCCCTGGGCTTCCTGATCATGATCGGCATGACGCTGATCGCCGAAGGGTTTGGCGCCCACGTACCGAAGGGCTACGTTTATGCCGCGATGGCGTTCTCGGCAGCGATCGAGGTGTTGAACATGATGTCCCGGCGGGCAAGGCAGAAGCGGGTTGCTGCTGAAGCTTGATCCTCGCTGAAACGAAACGGCCGCCTGGAGTCCAGGCGGCCGTTTTTTTATGCATGACCCAAAGCGTTCGTTCAGTGGGCGTTTGCGTGTTGAGCAGCACCTTTGTCGGTTTTAGCCAGGGGGGCCGGCTGGGCAGGGTGATGGTGCCGGCGGGTAATGCGCAGGACGCCCCACAGCATGGCGGCGGCTACCGCCAGCCAGCCGGAAATCAGCATTACGATTGTCATAGCCAGGCTCATCGAGGCCTCCTCTTTGCCCTGCAGCGGGCACACACGCTATTCAAGTGACAGTCTAGCCGCTGGCGTGTTTCAAGCTATTGACCAAAGGTCGCCTGTCATCAACCAGTTTGCTCTATCGAATGCAAACGACTGCCGGTTAAGGCTATACCGCCGCGGCGCGGCGTCCTATGATCGACGGCCAAGCCGGGAATGCGATTGCCTGGCAACTGAACATGAGAGTGATGATGGTACGAGTAATGTCTCGAATTCTATCGGCGGCGCTGATCGTGGGGTGCGTCGCCAGTCTGGCGGGCTGCGCGGGGAGCGTATCGCCGCAGATCAAGCGCCTGCCGGAACGGGTCGAACTCAGCGGTCGGTTCTACAAGGGCGTAGCGAATCAAAGCGGGCCGCAGGTCCTGGCGAGCATGCTATCGCAGCAGGGCATCGTGATTACCCCGGGGCTCCTCGACAAACCGCTGCGTTTGCCGGGCGCCGAAGCCCAATTGCAACAGAACATGCAAAACCTCGCCCGCGAATACGGCATGGTGGTCTATCCCCTCGACAGCAATCTGCCCGCCTTGCTGACCCAGGTCGCGGCCGGCTACCCGGTTATGGTGCGCTTCACCGAAGGCTCGGCGCTGTGGTCCGAACCACGTTACGCGATCCTGACCGGCTACAACCGGCAGAAGCAGACTGTTTTGCTGCGCGCGGGCATGGATCAGCGCTTGATGATGAGCTTCGGCTCGTTCGAGTCGGCGTTCAAGGATGCCGGTGGATGGGCGGTGTTGATCCAGAACCCGACCCAGTTGCCCGCTCAGGTCGATCAGCAACGTTGGCTGAAGGCAGCTAACGATCTCGCCCAGTCAGGCCAGGAACAGGCTGCCGCCAAGGCGAAGAAAGCGCTGGGTGCGCAGTAAGCCCGTTCGTCACCCGCCGGGCACCTGTGCTCATCGCCAGCCTCTTATATGAAAGGGCGCGGATTTTCCCGGCCCCCCAGGAGGCGCCATGGCCCATTCCAATACCCCCGACGGCCCTCACTCGTCCGAGCATTCGTCTGGCGATGAGCTGGGGTTCGATCCCGACTCCCCGGACCTTTCTGACCCTGCGGTCGATCCTATCGGGCCGGCCAAGGCACCCAGGGATGTGAAACCGGATGACGATTCCAAGGTTCCGGCGAAACCCTACGATCCACTGGGCGATCTCAAGCCCTAGCTCCCATGGAGGTGCGCATGTCTACCGATTCGAGTTTCAACGACAAACGTCCGGAAACCGTACCGACCACGCCCGAGCAGGACACGGACCCGGTGATGGATCCGGACAGTCCGATGCGCGATCCACTGGCGCGGCCCACGGTGGTGCCCACCGAGCATCCGAAGGGCTGGCACGACCCAAGCAAAGGCGATGGCATTCCCGATGATGACCAGATGCCGCTGCCGAACGATTAACCACTGACAAAAAAAAGCCCCGGATAATCGGGGCTCTTGCCTGTTGCAGCGGTTCTGCTTACTTCGAAGCTTCTAACACGCCGCTCTGGCGCTGCTTGAGGTTCTTGTCCGATTTGTACTGCAAGGCGGCGGAAGCCACGGCGGCGCTCTTGCCGGTTTCGACCCAGTTGCGAATACGCGCGGCATCGGCAAAGTGGGTATATTTGCCATAAGCGTCAAGCAGCACCAGGGCAACCGGACGGTTGCTCATCCGGGTCACCAGTACCAGGCAATGCCCAGCTGCGTTGGTGAAACCGGTCTTGGTCAGCTGGATGTCCCAGTCCGGCTTGCGAACCAAATGGTCGGTATTGCGAAAACCCAGGCTGTAGACGGGTTTGCGGAAGGTGACGGTTTTCTCTTTGGTGGTGCTCAGCTCGGTCAGCAGCGGGTATTTGTGCGCGGCGATCAACAGTTTGCTCAGGTCACGCGCAGTCGATACGTTTCGCGCGGACAGACCGGTCGGTTCGACGAAATGCGTATTGGTCATGCCCAGGGCCCGGGCCTTGGCGTTCATCGCAGCAATGAACGCGGCATAGCCGCCTGGATAGTGGTGGGCGAGGCTGGCGGCGGCGCGATTTTCCGAGGACATCAGGGCAATCAGCAGCATTTCCCGGCGTGGCAGTTCGCTCCTGAGTTTTACCCGGGAGTACACGCCTTTCATTTCTGGCGTGTCGCTGATGTCGATGTTGATGAATTCGTCCATGTTCTGCCGGGCTTCAACCACGACCAGGCCGGTCATCAGTTTGCTGACCGAAGCGATGGGGACGACGACGTCCGGATTGCTGGCAAAGATGACTTTGTTGGTCTGCATATCCAGTAGCAAGGAGCTGCCGGAAGCAAGCTTGAGTTGCGAAGTATCGCGAGGCGCTGCGGTGGTTTCGCCAGCGTTGGCAATGGGCGTGATGAAAGTCCCTGTAACTGCAAAAAATAGGCTCAGGATGGAAAGACGGATTTTCACGCTGGCAGACTCAATAAAGTGTTGATAAGCCGTTTTGTAACGGGCTATTTCCCAAAAAGCGCGACATTCTGGAGTATGGCTGAATAACTGTCGATGGTTGTTCGAGGGCGGTGCGAAAGACCTTCGAAAGATAAAAAAAACGTCATTTTCCGGCGGATGGTCATCCTGTTCTACAGGCAAAAAAGAACCCCGCCATGGGCGGGGTTCCTTGTGTCGCTGACTACCTTTGCCTTCAGCCTCAGCTGTGCAGGGTTTCAGCGGCGTACAGGGTGTTTTCCAGCAGGCAGGCACGGGTCATCGGTCCAACGCCACCCGGCACTGGCGTGATCCAGCCGGCACGGGGCAGGGCGGTTTCGTAGATCACGTCACCCACCAGCTTGCCGTCTTCCTGGCGGTTGATGCCGACGTCGATCACGATCGCGCCTTCCTTGATCCACTCACCTTTTACCAGGCCCGGCTTGCCGGCGGCGACGACCACCAGGTCGGCGCGTCCGACGTGACCGGCCAGGTCCTTGGTGAAACGGTGGGTGACGGTCACGGTGCAACCGGCCAGCAACAGTTCCATCGCCATCGGGCGTCCGACGATGTTGGAAGCGCCGACCACCACCGCGTTCATCCCGTAGAGATCGGCGCCGGTGCTTTCCAGCAGGGTCATGATGCCTTTCGGTGTGCAGGGGCGCAGCAACGGGATGCGTTGAGCCAGGCGCCCGACGTTATAAGGATGGAAACCATCGACGTCTTTATCTGGACGAATGCGTTCCAGCAATTTCGAGGCATCCAGATGTTCCGGAAGAGGAAGCTGAAGCAGTACGCCGTCAATTGCCGGATCGTCATTGAGGCGATCGATCAGATCGGCCAGCGCTTGTTGAGTGGTGTCGGAAGGCAGGTCATAGGCCTGGGACAGGAAGCCGACCTCTTCACAGTCTTTACGCTTGTGCGAGACATAAACCTGAGAGGCAGGATCGCTGCCGACCAGGATCACCGCGAGGCCCGGCGTGCGCAGACCTTGCTGGCGACGCTCGTTGACGCGTTGGGCGATCTGCTGGCGCAGGCTGGCGGCGATCGATTTGCCGTCGATAAGTTGTGCAGTCATTGCGCGTGATTAACCATCGAGAGGGGAAAAAAAGAGAGCGTATTCTCGCATGTCATGCGGTGAGGGCAAAGGCGCTTGGTCTGCAAATTCCGCTAACCCCTTTAATTAAATGAATTTTTTTTAAAAAGGATTTGACGACCTGCGGGGGGCTCTATACTATTCGTCGCACTTGTCGGGCACAGCCTAGCACTGGTTGAGAAGGTTAAGCGGGATTACGGTTCTGCAAGACTGAAAAGCACTTAGTTTGTAGTCCTCCAAGAGTACAGATTAACAAGGCGCCCGTAGCTCAGCTGGATAGAGCATCCGCCTTCTAAGCGGATGGTCGCAGGTTCGAGTCCTGCCGGGTGCGCCATTAGGCAGCTTTGGCACAAGTAACGCGATATGGTGGGCGTAGCTCAGTTGGTAGAGCACGGGATTGTGACTCCCGTTGTCGTGGGTTCGATCCCCATCGTCCACCCCATATTTCGAAGGGCGCCAGATTAACAGTCTGGCGCCTTTGCTTTAAAGGCTTCATCCCGCGGATGTGGTGGAATTGGTAGACACACTGGATTTAGGTTCCAGCGCCGCGAGGCGTAAGAGTTCGAGTCTCTTCATCCGCACCAAACAAGACTTCAGCCATGCCGCCTGGCTTGGTTGGAGTTCGACAAAGAAGTGATTTGGCTTCTTTGTTACGCAATATGGTGGGCGTAGCTCAGTTGGTAGAGCACGGGATTGTGACTCCCGTTGTCGTGGGTTCGATCCCCATCGTCCACCCCATATTTCGAAAAGGCGCCAGATTAATAGTCTGGCGCCTTTTTTTGTTTCAGCGATTTCAGCGGCTGCAGGTTCTGGGTCGCAGGGGCAGGGCGTTTCGTCGTATTTATGTTTCGCGATGATGCCGTGCTGCCCGCCGGCCTTGCTTGCAAGATCGGCTGTCAGGGAGATGATCGGCAACCTCTTCTATATAAGGAAGGGTTGGCGCAGAGCCTTGGCGTGATTGGCTGTATTTGCCACCGGGGCGAGGTGCACTCGTGCATTCGCACCTATAAATTGCCTGCTGCGTTTTTACCCGTTTTCAGTAGGGTGACTTCTTGAGTTTGACCCACTAGAATGCATGCCCTTGATTCTGGGGTCGGAAACGGCCGGCTAACGTCTGTGCAACGAGGAATATCCATGCAAGTTTCTGTTGAAAATACTTCTGCTCTTGAGCGCCGCATGAGCATCACCGTGCCGGCTGAGCGCATCGAGACTCAGGTCAACAAGCGTCTGCAGCAGACTGCCCAAAAGGCCAAGATTGCTGGCTTCCGTCCAGGCAAAGTGCCAATGAGCGAAATCAAGCGTCGTTTCGGCGCTGAAGCTCGCCAGGAAGCGGTAGGCGACGTCATCCAGTCTTCTTTCTACGAAGCTGTGGTTGAGCAGAAGCTGAACCCGGCGGGTTCGCCGTCGATCGAGCCAAAGTCCCTGGAAGCGGGCAAGGACCTGGAATACGTAGCCGTATTCGAAGTGTTCCCTGAGTTCACCGTTGCCGGTTTCGAAGGTATCACCGTAGAGCGCCTGAGCGCTGACGTGGCAGATGCCGACCTGGACAAGATGCTGGACATCCTGCGCAAGCAGAACACCCGTTTCGAAGTGGCCGAACGTGCTGCCCAGAACGAAGACCAACTGAACATTGATTTCGTTGGCAAGGTCGACGGTGAAGTGTTCGCTGGCGGTTCCGCCAAGGGCACCCAGCTGGTACTGGGCTCCGGCCGCATGATCCCTGGCTTCGAAGACGGCCTGGTCGGCGCTAAAGCTGGCGAAGAGCGCGTTCTGAACCTGACCTTCCCTGAGGACTATCAGAACCTGGACCTGGCTGGCAAAACCGCCGAGTTCACCGTGACCGTCAACACCGTTTCCGAGCCAAAACTGCCAGAGCTGAACGAAGAGTTCTTCGCTCAATTCGGCATCAAGGAAAGCGGCATCGACGGTTTCCGCACCGAAGTTCGCAAGAACATGGAGCGCGAACTGCGTCAGGCGATCAAATCCAAGGTCAAGAACCAGGTCATGGACGGTCTGCTGGCTACCAACCCGATCGAAGTGCCAAAGGCCCTGCTGTCCAACGAAGTTGACCGTCTGCGCGTGCAGGCTGTTCAACAGTTTGGCGGCAACATCAAGCCAGACCAACTGCCGGCCGAGCTGTTCGAAGAGCAAGCCAAGCGCCGTGTTGTCCTGGGCCTGATCGTGGCTGAAGTGGTCAAGCAATTCGACCTGAAGCCTGACGAAGCCCGCGTTCGCGAGATGATTCAGGAAATGGCTTCGGCCTACCAGGAACCTGAGCAAGTTGTGTCCTGGTACTACAAGAACGACCAGCAACTGAACGAAGTTCGTTCTGTTGTGCTGGAAGAGCAAGTTGTGGATACTGTTCTGCAGAAAGCTAGCGTGACCGACAAATCGGTCTCTTACGAAGAAGCGGTCAAGCCGGTAGAAGCTCCACAAGCCGACTGATCATTTTTGCGCTAAGAAGCACACACCATAAGCCAGCTCTCGAGCTGGCTTATGCGTATTCAAGACATAACTATTTGGGAGTGACTGCAGAGCATGTTCCGTAATTCGTATATTCAGCAGAACTCTGATATCCAGGCCGCAGGCGGCCTGGTCCCGATGGTTGTCGAGCAGTCCGCTCGCGGCGAGCGCGCCTACGACATCTACTCGCGTCTCCTCAAGGAGCGAGTGATCTTTCTGGTGGGTCCGGTAGAGGACTACATGGCCAACCTGATCTGTGCGCAACTGCTGTTCCTTGAAGCGGAAAACCCGGACAAGGACATCCATCTCTATATCAACTCCCCGGGCGGTTCGGTGACGGCGGGCATGTCGATCTACGACACCATGCAGTTCATCAAACCCAATGTGTCCACCACCTGTATTGGTCAGGCGTGCAGCATGGGCGCGTTTTTGCTGACGGCCGGCGCCCCAGGCAAGCGTTTCTGCCTGCCGAACTCGCGCGTGATGATTCACCAGCCGCTGGGCGGTTTCCAGGGCCAGGCTTCGGATATCGAAATCCATGCCAAGGAAATCCTCTTCATTCGCGAGCGTCTCAACACGCTGATGGCCAAGCACAGCGGCCGTACCCTTGAAGAAATCGAGCGCGATACCAACCGCGACAACTTCATGAGTGCAGAAGCTGCGAAGGAATATGGCTTGATCGACGAAGTGATCAACCAACGCCCCGCGTAAAATAAGCAGCTCAAAATAGGGGTGGTCGGCGGGTCCGATCACCAGCGGGCTTGAAAAAGCCCGCAATAGCCTTCATCTTGTGTTGCAAGCCTATCGGATTTGGATCGAACGAATGACTGACACCCGCAACGGCGAGGACAACGGCAAGCTGCTCTATTGCTCCTTCTGTGGCAAAAGCCAGCATGAAGTACGCAAATTGATTGCCGGCCCCTCGGTCTTTATCTGCGACGAGTGCGTCGACCTGTGCAATGACATCATCCGTGAGGAGGTGCAGGAAGCCCAGGCCGAGAGCAGCGCGCATAAATTGCCTTCGCCCAAAGAAATCAGCGGCATCCTTGATCAGTATGTGATTGGTCAGGAGCGTGCGAAAAAGGTTCTGGCCGTAGCGGTGTACAACCACTACAAGCGTCTTAACCAGCGTGACAAAAAGAGCGACGATGTCGAACTCGGCAAGAGCAACATCTTGCTGATCGGCCCGACAGGCTCGGGTAAAACCCTGCTTGCCGAAACATTGGCGCGCTTGCTGAACGTTCCGTTCACGATTGCCGACGCAACCACCCTCACCGAGGCGGGTTACGTGGGTGAAGATGTCGAGAACATCATTCAGAAGCTGTTGCAGAAGTGCGATTACGACGTGGAAAAGGCCCAGATGGGCATTGTCTACATCGATGAGATCGACAAGATCTCGCGTAAATCCGACAACCCGTCGATCACCCGGGACGTTTCCGGTGAAGGCGTGCAGCAGGCCTTGCTCAAACTGATCGAAGGCACGGTCGCTAGCGTTCCTCCTCAAGGTGGTCGCAAGCATCCGCAGCAGGAATTCCTTCAGGTCGACACCCGTAACATCCTGTTCATCTGCGGTGGTGCGTTCTCCGGTCTGGAAAAGGTTATTCAAAACCGTTCCACCAAGGGCGGCATCGGTTTCGGCGCGGAAGTGCGCAGCAAGGAAGAAGGCAAGAAAGTCGGTGAATCCCTGCGTGAAGTCGAGCCTGACGATCTGGTCAAGTTCGGTCTGATCCCGGAATTCGTCGGACGTCTGCCGGTCCTGGCCACGCTGGACGAGCTTGATGAGGCTGCGCTGATGCAGATCCTCACCGAGCCGAAAAATGCGCTCACCAAGCAATACGCCAAGCTGTTCGAGATGGAAGGCGTGGACCTGGAATTCCGGGCCGACGCACTGAAATCGGTCGCAAAACGCGCGCTGGAACGCAAGACCGGCGCTCGTGGACTGCGGTCGATTCTTGAAGGTGTGTTGCTCGACACTATGTATGAAATCCCCTCGCAGTCCGAGGTGAGTAAAGTAGTGATCGATGAAAGCGTTATAGAAGGCAAGTCCAAGCCACTGTATATCTACGAAAACAGTGAGCCTGCTGCCAAGGCCGCGCCAGACGCCTAAGCGTCACGCCGCCGGTACAAAGAAGGGGCCTTCGGGCCCCTTTGCTTTTTGCGCTTTTTAACACTGTCTTAGTGCTTGTTTTTTTTGAAGGCAGCCCCCATCTTGGTTTCAAGCTTACATCCATCTGTTTCCGGCCTTATGGCCGCCGTAGAGGCGAAATCATGAAGACAACCATCGAATTGCCTCTCCTGCCATTGCGTGATGTCGTGGTTTATCCGCACATGGTTATCCCGCTGTTCGTGGGGCGCGAGAAATCCATCGAAGCCCTCGAGGCCGCGATGACGGGCGACAAGCAGATCCTTCTGCTGGCCCAGAGAAACCCTGCAGACGACGATCCCGGCGAAGACGCACTTTACCGTGTAGGTACGATTGCGACCGTTCTGCAGCTGCTCAAGCTGCCTGACGGCACGGTCAAGGTTCTGGTCGAAGGCGAGCAGCGCGGCGCCGTGGAGCGCTTCAGCGAAGTGGACGGCCACTGCCGTGCCGAAGTGTCGTTGATCGACGAGGTCGACGCGCCGGAGCGCGAGTCGGAAGTGTTCGTTCGCAGCCTGCTGTCGCAGTTCGAACAATATGTGCAGTTGGGCAAGAAAGTCCCGGCTGAGGTCCTGTCGTCGCTCAACAGCATCGACGAACCAGGTCGCCTGGTCGACACCATGGCCGCGCACATGGCGCTGAAAATCGAGCAGAAGCAGGAAATTCTCGAAATCATCGACCTGTCGGCCCGTGTTGAGCACGTCCTGGCCCTGCTGGATGCCGAGATCGATCTGCTGCAGGTCGAAAAGCGCATTCGCGGTCGTGTCAAAAAGCAAATGGAGCGCAGTCAGCGCGAGTACTACCTGAATGAGCAGATGAAGGCCATTCAGAAAGAACTCGGTGACAGCGACGAAGGGCATAACGAAGTCGAAGAGCTGAAAAAGCGCATCGATGCCGCCGGCCTGCCGAAAGACGCGCTCGCCAAGGCCACTGCCGAGCTGAACAAGCTCAAGCAGATGTCGCCGATGTCTGCCGAAGCGACAGTGGTTCGTTCCTACATCGACTGGCTGGTCCAGGTGCCGTGGAAGGCCCAGAGCAAGGTACGCCTTGATCTGGCCCGCGCAGAAGACATTCTCGACGCCGATCACTATGGCCTCGAAGAGGTCAAGGAACGCATTCTCGAATACCTCGCCGTGCAGAAGCGCGTGAAGAAGATTCGTGGTCCGGTCTTGTGCCTGGTAGGTCCTCCAGGGGTGGGTAAAACCTCGCTGGCGGAGTCCATTGCACACGCCACCAACCGTAAATTCGTGCGAATGGCCCTCGGTGGCGTGCGCGATGAAGCGGAAATTCGTGGTCATCGCCGTACTTATATCGGTTCGATGCCAGGAAGATTGATTCAAAAAATGACAAAAGTGGGTGTGCGCAACCCGCTGTTCCTGCTCGATGAAATCGACAAGATGGGCAGCGACATGCGTGGCGATCCAGCGTCGGCGTTGCTGGAGGTGCTCGATCCCGAGCAAAACCACAACTTCAACGATCACTATCTGGAAGTCGATTACGACCTGTCAGATGTGATGTTCCTGTGCACCTCCAACTCCATGAACATTCCACCGGCACTGCTGGACCGGATGGAAGTGATTCGTCTGCCC
This sequence comes from Pseudomonas serbica, assembly GCF_028823535.1. GTDB lineage: Bacteria > Pseudomonadota > Gammaproteobacteria > Pseudomonadales > Pseudomonadaceae > Aquipseudomonas > Aquipseudomonas serbica. Next base: position 247,539 of record NZ_JAQIYM010000002.1, read on the forward strand.
GGCTACACCGAAGACGAGAAGATCAACATCGCCGTCAAGTACCTCTCGCCCAAGCAGATCACGGCCAACGGCCTGAAGAAAGGCGAGCTGGAATTCGACGCCGAAGCGATCCGCGATATCATCCGCTATTACACACGCGAAGCCGGTGTACGGGGCCTGGAGCGCCAGATTGCCAAGGTTTGCCGCAAGGCGGTCAAAGAGCATGCGCTGGAAAAACGCTTCTCCGTCAAGGTCACTGCGGACGATCTGGAACACTTCCTGGGCGTGCGTAAATTCCGCTACGGCCTGGCAGAGCAACAGGACCAGATCGGTCAGGTAACCGGCTTGGCGTGGACCCAGGTGGGCGGTGAATTGCTGACCATCGAAGCCGCTGTCGTTCCGGGCAAAGGCCAGTTGATCAAGACCGGTTCCCTGGGTGACGTGATGGTCGAATCGATCACCGCGGCCCTGACCGTTGTGCGCAGCCGGGCGAAGAGCCTGGGCATTCCCCTGGACTTCCACGAGAAGCGCGACACGCACATCCACATGCCGGAAGGGGCGACCCCCAAGGACGGCCCTAGCGCTGGCGTGGGCATGTGCACGGCATTGGTCTCGGCATTGACCGGCATCCCTGTGCGTGCGGATGTCGCCATGACGGGTGAAATTACCCTGCGTGGCCAGGTATTGGCGATTGGTGGCTTGAAGGAAAAACTGCTTGCTGCGCATCGTGGCGGAATCAAGACCGTGATCATTCCTGAAGAGAATGTTCGCGATTTGAAGGAAATTCCGGACAATATCAAGCAAGATCTTCAGATTAAACCAGTTAAATGGATTGACGAGGTCCTGCAAATTGCGCTGCAATACGCCCCGGAGCCCTTACCGGATGTGGCTCCGGAGATAGTCGCGAAGGATGAGAAACGTGACGCAGATTCTAAGGAAAGAATTAGCACGCATTAGTACGTATTTGCCTGGGGGGCTTCCTTGACAGCTTTTTAGAGCCCTTGTTATAAAGCGGCTCTTAAGTGTCTGTAGGCCATTCAGCACTCGTTTTTGCTTTCACCAAAAAAACTTAGAATCATACTCAAATAGATATAAGGGGACTTAGAGTGAACAAGTCGGAACTGATTGATGCTATCGCTGCATCCGCTGATATCCCGAAAGCTGCTGCTGGCCGTGCGCTGGACGCTGTAATCGAATCCGTCACTGGCGCTCTCAAGGCCGGCGACTCCGTGGTTCTGGTTGGTTTCGGTACTTTCTCCGTAACTGATCGTCCAGCTCGCATCGGTCGTAACCCACAGACCGGCAAGACGCTGGAAATCGCAGCTGCCAAAAAACCAGGTTTCAAAGCCGGTAAAGCACTGAAAGAAGCTGTCAACTAAGTTCCATTCAGGTTTTTGCCTATCCGGGTCGGGGTCATGCCTGACCTGGCAGCGGAGCGGTAGTCCAGTCGGCAGTTTGCCGGTCCGAGACGCCGAGGCTCGCACAGTCGAGTCATCGGTCCGCTCCGCCAGTTACGAGAAGGCGCATCCTCGGATGCGCCTTTCTTCTATCCGGATTCTACCCACGCTCCACGGTTGCCTAATTTGAAGTTCAACCGTTTATGGGGGACGCATGCTGCAAAATATCAGGGACAATTCACAAGGCTGGATTGCCAAGACCATTATCGGGGTCATCGTTGCACTGATGGCCTTGACCGGTTTCGACGCCATTTTCCAGGCCACGACGAGCAAGAACGAAGCGGCGAAGGTCAATGGTGAAGAAATCAGCCAGAACGAGCTGAGCCAGGCGGTCGATATGCAACGCCGTCAACTCATGCAACAGCTGGGCAAGGATTTCGATGCCTCCTTGCTCGACGAAAAAATGCTGCGCGAATCGGCCCTCAAAGGCCTGATCGACCGCAAGCTGCTGCTGCAAGGCGCAGAAAACTCCAAATTCGCTTTCTCCGAAGCGGCGCTGGACCAGGTCATCCTGCAAACACCCGAATTCCAGGTGGATGGCAAGTTCAGCCCTGAGCGCTTCGATCAGGTGATTCGTCAACTCGGCTACAGCCGCATGCAGTTCCGCCAGATGCTGGCCCAGGAAATGCTGATCGGACAACTGCGCGCCGGTTTGGCGGGTAGCGGTTTCGTCACCGATGCACAGGTCCTGGCTTTTGCCCGTCTGGAAAAACAGACCCGCGATTTCGCTTCCCTGAACATCAAGGTCGACCCGTCATCCGTGAAGGTGACCGACGAAGAGGTCAAGGCCTATTACGACGAGCACGCCAAGGAATTCATGACGCCGGACCAGGTGGTCATCGATTACCTGGAGTTGAAGAAGGCTTCCTTCTTTGATCAGGTCAGCGTCAAGGACGAGGACCTGCAAGCGGCGTATCAGAAAGAAACCGCGAACCTGGCCGAACAACGCCGGGCTGCGCACATTCTGATCGAAGTGAACGACAAGACCACCGAAGCACAGGCCAAGGCCAAGATCGAAGAGATCCAGGCCCGCCTGGACAAGGGTGAGAAGTTCGAAGCCATGGCCAAGGAGTTCTCCCAGGACCCGGGTTCGGCGAACAATGGCGGCGACCTGGGCTACGCAGGTCCTGGCGTCTATGACCCGGCGTTCGAGAAAGCCCTGTATGCATTGGCCCAGGATCAGGTTTCCGAGCCGATTCGCACCGACTTCGGTTTCCACCTGATCAAGCTGTTGGGCGTGGAAGCGCCTGAAGTGCCGACGTTGGCCAGCCTGAAAGACAAGCTGACCCGCGATTTGAAGGCCCAGCAGGTCGAGCAGCGTTTCGTCGAAGCGACCAAGCAACTGGAAGACGCTGCGTTCGAAGCGTCCGATCTGGTCCAGCCGGCGCAAGACCTGAATCTGACCGTTCATACTTCCGCGCCATTCGGCCGTGAAGGGGGCGAAGGCATCGCGGCCAACCGTGCCGTGATCACCGCAGCGTTCAGTCCGGAAGTGCTGGATGAGAGTGCCAACAGCACCGCCATCGAGCTCGACCCCGATACTGTGGTCGTATTGCGTGCCAAAGAACACCTCAAGCCAGCGCAACTGCCACTGGAAAAGGTCGAAGGCCCGATCCGCCTGCAATTGGCCAAGGAGCACGCCAGTGCTGCCGCCAAGACCCGCGCTGATGAGCTGATTGCCGGCCTGCGCGATGGCAAGACCCCTCTGGACAAGCCGGTCGACGGTCAGAGCTGGAAGGTTACCGAAGCCGCGACCCGCGCTCAGGAAGGCATAGACCCGACTGTGCTGCAGGCGCTGTTCCGCATGCCCAAGCCTGCGGCCAAGGACAAGCCGACTTTCAGCAGCGTCACCTTGCCTGATGGCAGCCTGATGATCGTGCGCCTGAACGGCGTGAACGAGGCCGCAACGCCGACCGAAGAAGAGAAGGCTCAATACCGTCGCTTCCTCGCTTCGCGCGTTGGCCAGCAAGACTTCGCGGCTTACCGCAAGCAGCTGGAAAGCCAGGCCGAGATCAAGCGATTCTGAACCCTGTCCGTGTTTTCTGCGTGAAATGAAGACCCCGGCCGCAAGGCCGGGGTTTTTTTTCGTCTTCATTGCGAAATGGCGGCAATTTTCTCCCGACCATCGGGTCAACACCCCTGTAACTGTTTTAAGACACAATCGGTACGCCGCTAAGCATCGATCTGTTGCACAATACGCCCCGAACCGTTTCTCTCAGGATGTTCAATGTTTAAATCTATTCCCATGCGGGTTGTCGGGCTGGCCTTGGTGCTGGCCACTGCTGCCGGTTGTTCGTCGAAGAAAGCCGCCATCTACGAGCATGAGAACTTCGATGATTCCGGAACGTTTTCCCGCAACTATCCGGTGACCGATTCGGCTTCCTGTGAAGCGGCTCGTCGAGCCTTGCTGAGCCAGGGCTATATCATCACCAGCAGCGATCCGAAGTTGGTCAGTGGGCACAAGAGCTTCCAGCAGACCGGCGAAAACCACATGGAAATCAGTTTCAGCGTGGTCTGCACCGAAGACGGCACTACGGCGCACCATGCCACCGTGTTCGCCAACGCCCTGCAGGACAAGTACGCGCTGAAGAAAACCAACAACTCGGCCAGTCTCGGTGTTGGCGTGCTGGGCTCGGTATCGATGCCGATCGGCTCCTCGGACGACTCGATGGTCAAGGTCGCGAGCGAAACCGTTACATCGGCCAAGTTCTACGAGCGTTTCTTCGCCCTGGTCGAACTATTCCTGCCCAAGGAAGTGAAAGCCGCGGCGCACATCCCCGACAAGCCGAAAACCGACCTGGGGGTGCCCGAGCCCAAGGCGGCGCCGGCACCGTTGACCCCGGAATCGTCGGCAGAGCCTGCCCCTGCACCAGAGGCAGCCAAGGCGGCCGAGGTTGCTCCAGCCGCTTCCGAGCCAGTGGCTCCGCCGCCTGAGGCCGCACCGATTAGCTCGACCCCAAGCACTGAGCCAGCGCCTTCCGCAGAAACGATCACGCCCCCGGCCAACCCGAGCGACATGGCGCCACCTTCGGAACCGATCCCGGCGATGCCCATCTCAGGCCAGTGATGGCGCCACGGGGCCAGGCGATATCGCACCGGCCCCGTCACCGCGGAAAAACTTGATCCGCGTCAACCAGACCGCCGTCCTGCGGTCTGCAGCAAAAAAATCCTGTGATAAATTCCTTTCTGCCTGCTACGTTTTATCTGTAGGCGACGAACTGTCGTGTCCGCGTCATTTTTCTTTCACGCGGGCACTTTAGGCTCAAGGCGCTGGTCATTTATTCAGACGTTTTTTCAATGAGCTGTGGGGGATTCGAAAATGGACGATTATCAAGAAGAACTGCTCGAGTATCAGGCGTTTGAACTGGACCCACTGGAACCGGCCGAAGACGCGACCGAGCTTTAGCTTGCAGCTTAAAATTTGCTGCTTATGGCTGCCTCTCTGCGACTCCGGCGAAACTCGCCGGGTGTCTGCCCGGTCCAGCGCTTGAAGGCCCGTTGAAAGGCTTCGGCTGAGGCAAAGCCCAACAGATAGGCGATTTCTCCAAACACCAGTTCCGTATCGCGAATGTAGGTCATGGCCAGATCGCGACGGGTGTCGTTGAGGATCGCGCGAAATTGCGTGCCTTCCTCGGCGAGCTTGCGGCGCAAGGTCCACACGGGCAGCTTCAGGCGTGCCGCCACTTCTTCCAGGTCGGGTTCCCGGCCACCACTGAGCAACGGCCCCAGCAACCGGGTGATGCGTTCACCCAGGCTGCGGGTGCGTGTCAGTTGCTCCAGCTCCCGCTCACACAACTTCAACAAGTGGCGCCAGGTGCTGGGGCAATGCTCTGGGTTGCGCTGGGCAAGGCTGGTCAGGCTCAGGCGCAATTGATTGTGTTCGGCGCCAAATTGTATCGGGCAGTCGCCGAGCACGGCGTAGGCTGCGCGGTAACCGGGATCTTCGAACTCGATGTCGATGCGTTCGGCGCGCAACGGGGCGGGGCTGAGACTGGACAATTGGTGCAACCAGCCGCCGATGATCGAATCCACCACGAAACGGTTGTAACCGTTGTAGGGGCTGATGGAGTAGAAGCGCAGCCAGGCACCCTGAGCATCCTCGTGGAAACTCGATTGACCGCGATAGTTGGAGCCATACAAGGCTTCGAATCGAATCAGGCAGCGCGCTGCCTCCCGCACCGTCGGTGCCTGGGCGGCAGTGACGCCGGCCAGGCCGGCCTGACTCAGGCGGCTGAGCTGGCCCATCTGTAGCCCGAGCGCCGGGTTGCCGGTCAACTGGATGGCTGCGTGGCCCAGGCGCATGTAGCGCGGGATGGAGAGACGAGCACCGGCTTCACCCAGTCGGGCGGCGTCAAGGCCGTATTGCTCGAGCAGTGGCAACGGGTCTGAGCCGTGGCTACGCACGGCGTCGGCCAGGCTGTGAACGAAGCCCACCGACAGATCTCCCAGGCGCATGGGCGTGGGTTTCATGGCCTACAGCCAAAGGTTCAGCAGGCGCGCACCGCGGGCCTTGCCATCGACGAAATGCTGACCGTTGCTGCTGAGAAAGCTCTGCCCGGCGCTGCCCTGATCCCAGAACTGTCCGCGCAGGAATACGCTCATGCCGGCGATGGCCCGGCTGGCGGGAACTTGGGTGCTCAGGTTCAGCCGCTGCCAAGCCTGGCCTTCGCTGACTTCCCCGGCCTTGAGGCTGGCGGAGCGGGGTATCGACGAGTCCTTGTAACCACGCCACGGCTGGTCCCAGGTACCGCGGCCGGCAACAAACGCCGGAACGGCGACCAGCTGGACCTGTTGGGTATCGAGTTTGCGGTAGTTGTCCGGGTACCAACTGTCACTGCCGATCAGCACGCCCAGGCGCCCGGCCGGGGTGTCGACGACGTTGAGGGTGTGCTCGCCGTTGGCCTTGATCGCCTCCTGCTGTTCAAACACTGGATACATCTGGCGCTGGGGCTGGCCGATGGGCAGGCCATCGCGGCCGAACACCACGCTGCTGTTGAACAGCGGGCCACGGCCGATTTTCAGCGTGCCGTCGATGACGCTGGGTTCAGGCAGCACGATGGTGCCCGCCACCAGGGTGACATGGAATTCCTTGGCCAGCCCCCCGAACAACGCCTGGTAATCCTTGGCCATGGCCTTGGCTTTCATGCGCAGGTGCGCGTCGTCGACACGGCTCTCGCCCTCGGCGCCAATCAGCGCGCGGACGAACTTCAGGGGGTTGCTCACGGCCAGCCAGTTCATGGCTTCCTTGAAAGTGGTGGCCTGGTACAACTCGTCCTTTTCGCCGCTGACCATCAACCAGGTGCCCACATGCTCCGGCAAGACGACGATGGTTTTTTCATTCAGCAGCCCTTGGTCCCGGGCTTTCTGCAGGTAGGCGGCGAGCTTGCGGTGCAAGCGCCCGGGGCTTTGGTAGTCGGTGGGGAACAGCTCGGGCTGGATACCCAGCAAATTGCCGCGGTCCGCGGGCGTGCCCTGGTCGACGGCGACATCAATCCGCAGATCGGAAAGGTAAAGCCCCGTCGGGCGATCCGCGGCCCACATTGCGTAGGTCGTAAGGGCGGCGATCAGCGCCATGGAGAACGTCAGGTACAAAAGTTTGCGCATGGGGGAACAGTCAGTAGCCCTCTACAGGCTTGTCATCGGTTTGCGTCAAGGATAAAGCGAATCAGGCGGTGGGTGGGGAAAATTGACAGCGCGCTGCGTAATTGGCCGCGTCGCAGGTGCCTTGGCCTGCAGGTGGTTGGCGATAATGCATGTCACGATGTCTGTCAGTGTTTCTGTCAGCTGTGATGCGCTGGTCTGGAGGCTGTACCACTGTGACTGGCCAAACAGCATGGCAATGACCGCACTGGTGGTCGGGCACATGTCGCCACTGAGGGCGCCTTTCTCGCCGTAGCGGTCAGTAATGATGGCGTTCAAAAGCGCGGCGTAGCGATTTTTCAGCTGGACAACCTGCTGCTTCTGTTCTTCGTTCAGATTGGTGAATTCACGGGTGACCAGGGTCAGTTTGTATTTTTCATCGGCGTTGAAAGCGACGAAGGCCTGGATGAACAGGCGAAGACGTCCGCGTGGGTTGCGTGCGCCTTTCAATCGTCGCTGCGTGTCCAGCAGCAGGTCCGACAAGGCCGACTCGATGAGCTCGAACAGCAGGGCCTGCTTGTTTTCGATGTGGTGATAGAGCGATCCGGCATGCAGTCCCAGGTAGCTCGCCAGGTCTCGCAAGCCGATGGCCTGGTAGCCATGCGTGGCGAAGAGTTCGAGCGCCGCGTCGAGCAGGCGATCGCGGGCGCTGTGTACTGGATTGGCTGATGCGCTGTTGCTTGGCATGGGAGGTCCCGTCGACTGGAAAAATAGATCTATCCCGCGTGGCGATAATCTGTCCTGCGCGCATGGTGCGCCGTGCGCATCAGCAGCAGCACCGCGCAAATCACCGGCAGATTCACCAGCAGCAATGCATAGCGCAATGACTCCTGGCCAAACAGCGGTAGCAACATGTCACTGCACAAGCCGGTCAACAATGGGCCGACGCCAATCCCGAGCAGCGTGCTGACGATAGTTTGCAGCGCCATGGCGGTACCGCGTCTTCCCGCAGGCACCAGTTGCGTGACGAGGTTGTAGGAGGGCGCGACCCACCATACGGCGAAGAAGGAATAGAGCGCACACCAGAGCATGGCGCTCGGGATCGGCACATCGCCCAGTCGCATCAGCAGGGCGTCGGACCACAGCAGGTAGGGGACCAGCGCGCAAGTCGCCGCCAGGTGTCCGACGATGGGAATGGACACCTGCCAATGCGGATTGCGGCGGCACAGGCGATCACTCAACCAGCCACTGAACAGGCCACCGATCCCGGCCGAGGTCCCGCAGATCACCCCCGCCAGCAAGCCGGCGTGTTGCAGTGACAAGCCGTGGGAGCGCACCAGGAAACTGGTGTTCCACATGGCAATGGCATAGGAGCTGAGCGTGGTCAGGCCGCCCGCGAGGATCAGGCACCGGTAGGCCGGCAGCGCCCAGAGCTTGCGGGCTTCGGCGCCCATGCCAAGCAGCGCAGGCGGTGTGTGGGAGTGGGGCGTGAGGTCCCAGCGTCCGCGTTGCGGCTCGCGCACGAAAAAGGCCAGCAGGGTGCAAAACACCAGGGCCGGCAAACCCAGCGCGATGAACGCACTGCGCCAGCCATACTGCTCGACCACCCAGGCGCCGATACTCAAGCCGATGATTGAGGAAAAGGTCGGCGCCGCGGTAAAACAACTGATGGCGAATGAGCGTCGTTGGGGTGGATACAGGTCAGCGATCAGCGACAGCGAGGCCGAAGTGGTCGGTGATTCGCTGATGGCCACCAGCATTCGTGCAATGGCCAGCGCCAGGAAACTGCCCGCCAGCCCGCACGCCATGGTGGCCACGGCCCAGAGCAGGCAGGACATCGCCAGCAGGCGGATACGCGGCATGCGATCCACCAGTCGCCCGGCGGGCAGGCCCATGAGGGCATAGACGGCCGCGAACGCCAGGCCCGAGATCAAGCCGATGGCCGTGTCGCTGACACCGAATTCGGCCTTGATCGGTTCGACCATGACCGCGAGTATCTGGCGCCCGACGAAGTTATCGGCAAACACCATGGCCAGCAGCAATAGCAGGCCATGGCTGCCCCAGCCGACCGTGGCCGCCGGCAACGCACCCGCGCGAGCGGTCATCGCGGAGCCCACAGGTCGGGCAAGCCCGGGTCGCTCACGTGAATCAGACGCTTGAGCAACACCTTCAAGGCTTGTGCATCGGCAGCGCCGAGCTTGGCCGACAGGTCTTCTTCCACGGCCTTGGCCAGCGCCAGTTGATGCAATGAAACTTCGCGACCTTGAGCCGTGAGGACAAATCGTGGTGCTTGTGCCGGACCCTCGAAGGCCACCAGGCGCTGGCGTTCGAGAAAACGCATGCTGGCCAGCGTCACTTCGCGGCCGGTGTAGGTGACGAAGGTGTTGATTTCCTCGAGTGTCATGTTGTCCCGAATACACAGGATCGACAACACGAAGAACGTCTGTTCGTCCAGCTGCTGGCTGTTCAGCAGTTGGCGCAGGGCATTGAGTGCCTGGTAATGGCCACGCCCCAGCAGGTAGCCGAGCAAGTCCTCGGTGTAGCTGCACTCGGGTGGCGGCGGCGTGGTGGCCAGGCGCAGCTCGCTACGGGGTTTGCGCGTGGCGAGGGCATATTGGCCGCTCTGGAACGCCAGCGGTGCGCGGTCGCTGTGATCGAAGGCGAGGACTTCGCCGACGAAAATCACATGGTCGCCGCCTTCGTACTGGAACGCGGTGCGGCACTGGAAGCGCGCCGTGCAATCCTGCAGCAGCGGTGCCTCGCTGATGCCATTGTCCAGTTCGATCTCGGCGAACTTGTCCTCGCCCTGGGTGGCGAAACGCCCTGACAGGGTCTCCTGCTCCGTGGACAGTACGTGCACGTTCCAGTGCTTGCCACTGCTGAACACCGGCAGGCTGCGCGCTTGCTTGGACAGGCTCCAGAGCACCAGCGGCGGGTTGAGCGACACCGAGTTGAAGCTGTTGGCGGTGATGCCCACGGGCGAGCCGTCTTCGGTCTGGGTGGTGATGATCGTCACCCCGGTGGTGAACGTGCCGAGTGCGGCGCGGAATGCCTGGGGATCGAAGCTGATATTTTGCGTTGCCATGACTGGCCTCATGGGGTGGAGGTTTTCGTATGGCCAGTATTGGGCGTTTGCAGGCCTTGAACATCGTCTCAACGGACTAACGCTAATGCACGGCCTCGTCCGATTGGACGAGGCGGCACAGGCGTGCGCGAGGCTAGGGTGGCGCCAGGCGCATCGGGCGCTCACCGGCCATCGAGCCAACCTGCAAAGGGGATAACAATGAGTTCAGCCACGTCTTCGGTCCGCGACCTTTCCAGCCTGCTGGCACGCCAGAAAGAAGCCTTTGCCGGCGCCGGCGGAGTCAGCGCCGACACCCGTCGCCAGCGCCTGCAGCAAGTGATCGACCTGTTGGTCGACAACCATGAAGCATTGACCACGGCGATCGACCAGGACTTTGGCGGACGGCCTGCCGGCTTTTCCCTGATGAATGACGTGCTCGGCGCCCTGGCTTCGCTCAAATATGCCCGCGACCATCTGCAAGGGTGGATGCAGGACGAACCGCGCGAGATGTTTGCCCCCTATGACCAGCTTGGCGCCAGGGCCTGGGTCATGCACCAGCCCAAAGGTACGGTAGGCATCCTGGGCACCTGGAACGCGCCGCTGTACACGTTGTTCAGCCCCCTGGCCTCTGCGCTCGCGGCGGGCAACCGGGCCATCCTCAAACCGTCGGAAGTGGTGCCGCGCACCGCTGAATGTGTAGCGCGCCTGTGCGCCGAACACCTCGACCCGCTGGTGGTGGCGGTGGTCAATGGCGGCCCGGAGCTGGGCGAGGCGTTCAGCAGCCAGCCTTTTGATCACCTGGTATTCACCGGCAGCACGGCGATTGGCCGGCGGGTGATGGGCAATGCCGCGAAGAACCTGGTGCCGGTGACCCTGGAGCTGGGCGGCAAATCGCCAGTGATCGTCTCGTCCAGCGCTGACCTGAACAAGGCCGCCTTCAGCATCGCCGTAGGCAAGGCCGGCAATGGCGGGCAGATTTGTATCACCCCGGACCTTGTGTATGTGCCCAAGGCCCGTCTCGAATCCTTCCTCGATGCGCTGCGCAGTGCCTATCGTGACCTCAACCCGACGGTGGCCGGCAACCCGGATGTGGTGGCAGTGGTCAACCAGCGCCATCTTGAGCGGGTCGAGGGTCTGGTCGAGGACGCGCAATTACGCGGTGCGCGCATCGAGTGCCTGCCCGAACCCCTGGCCGTGGATGCCCAAGACCGTCGTCGTCCGTTGCGGGTGGTGGTCGATCCGGCGCCGGACAGCCTGATCATGCACGAGGAAATCTTCGGTCCGGCCATGGTCGTGCTGGGCTATGACGCCCTTGATCAGGTCATCGCGCAGATCAACGCGAGGCCACGTCCGCTGGCGCTTTACTACTTCGGCGAGGATGCGCAGGAGCAGCGTCATGTACTGGAGCACACGCTGTCCGGCGGGGTCACCCTCAACGATGTGATGATGCATGCCGCCCTGCACGATGCGCCGTTCGGTGGTATCGGGGCCTCGGGCATGGGCCATTACCATGGCCGCGAAGGCTTTCTCGAATTCAGTCACCTGCGCACGGTGTTCAAGGCCTCGGCCCACGACCCGCGCCGTGAATGGGGCCTGTTGCCACCTTATGGCGAGCACTATCTGGCGGCGATGCTGGCCGGGGTCACTCGCGACTAAATCCAGCGTGGGGTGCCTCGCGCCCCATCCGCTGCATGAGACAGGCCATTGATCATGTTCAAGGCAATTACTATTGCCCAGCGCCTCTGGCTCTGGGCGCTGTTGGCCACTTTGTTGTTTGCCCTGGCGGTGCTGTTGGGCGCTTATGGTCTGCAGCAGGCGCGCGACAGCCTGCGGGCCATCAACGAGGACAACTTGGCGACTTTGCTGATGTTTGGTGACATCGAACATCGCCTCGGTGAAAGTCGTCGCCAGGTTTTGCTGGCGATCCAGCAAGACCCGGAAGGCCCGCTGGTGGCGGCGTTCGACCGTCCGGTGGAAGCCACCCTGAGTGCCATCGAAAGTAACAATGTGGCACTGGCGCAGATCTGGGCGAGCTATCGTCAACGCTCATTGAGGGGGGAAGAGCAGCAGGCGGCTGATGCGTTCGAGCGGCATTACCAGGCGTGGCAGGACGAGCTGGGTATTCTTCTGGAGTCCTTTCGCGTCGGCGATTTTCGCCTGCCGGGCATCTTGTCCTTTCTGCGCATGGCTGAGCCTCAGGGCGATGCCGCCGTGGCCGAGCTGAGCAAGCTGCAGGCACTGCAGAAGGTTCGCGCAGCGCAGGCCTACGAGTCGGCGCAGTATCGCTATCGCTCGACGTTGCTGGCTTACCTGGCGCTGGCGGTGGTGGGCGGGCTGGTGGGCAGCCTGACTGCGTTTTCCACTCTGCGCCGGCTCAAGCGTGCCTTCGCCCAGGCCGGTGCCTGCGTGCGGGCCATCGCCAGTGGCGATCTGGCGCAGCCAATCGAGATCAAGGGCGGCGACGAATTCGCGCTGATGCTGCGTGACATTGCGTTGATGCGTGACGGTTTGCACGGGCTCATTTCGCAAATGCGCGGTCTGGTGCAGCGGGTCAGCCGCGAAGCGGCGCACATGGCCGAATCGGCGGAGTCGGCTTCCACGGCCACCCAACAGCAGGCGGACGCGGTGCGCGGGATTTCCCGGGCGGTGGAGGACCTGTCGGGGTCGATCAGCGAAGTGGAAAATCATGTCGGCGTGTCCCGCGACATCACCCAGCATTCGGCGCGGCGCTCGGGCAAGAGCGAGGAATTTATTCGCGACATGGCCCAGGAGATGAACCGCATCAGCGATGTGATCAGCGACACTGCCGTGCATATCCGCCAGCTTGAAGGATTCTCCGGAGAGATCAGTCATGTGCTCAAGGTGATCCGCAGCATTGCCGAGCAGACCAACCTGCTGGCGCTGAACGCCGCCATCGAGGCCGCGCGGGCAGGGGAGGCGGGACGTGGGTTCGCCGTGGTCGCCGACGAGGTTCGCCTGTTGGCCCAGCGCACCGCCAGCTCGATTGGCGAAATCGACCTCACCGTGCAGCGCATCCAGGAAGGCACGCTGGCGGTGGTCGACGGCATGGGGCGGGTGGTCAGCCGGGTGCGTGACGGCGTCAACCTGGCCCATGAGGCCGGCGATTCGATGGCGCAGATTCGCAGCGGCACCGATGATGTGATCCGCAGTGTGGACACCATCGCTACGGTGATCACCGAACAGGTGCGGGTTACACGGGAAATGGTCATCAGGGTCGAGAGCGTTTCCAGCGGTACCGGTGCGCTGTCGGCCAATGCCGGGCGCAGCGCGGTGGCCGCCGCGGACCTGGAGCAACTGGCGCGGGCTCTGGATCAGTTGTCGGCACGTTTCAATGTTGCTTGAAAAGACACCGCATTCACTGTGGGAGCGAGCCTGCTCGCGATGAGGTCACCACAATCAACATCAATGTTGACTGATCCATCGCTTTCGCGAGCAGGCTCGCTCCCACAGGGCGTAAGACCTGAACACTTTAAAAACCCACAAACAGGGCGCGATCACTACCATGGATAACCACGAAAACGCACCACTCAACTCCACCACCGGCTGGCCGCGCCGCAGCGTGCTCAAGGCCGGTGCCGTGGCGGTCGGCGTCGGGCTTCTGGGGCGTTTTGCCGACGCTCGCGCGGTGGGACTGTCGGCCAGCGACTATCAGGCCATGGACGCCTGGGCCATGAGCCAGGCGATCCGCAGCGGCGAACTGAGTGCCGAGGACCTGTTGGCGGCGGCGCTGGCCCGCTACAACGAGGTCAACCCCAGGGTCAATGCGGTGAACATGCTGCATGAAACCTACGCGCGGACCTTGCTCACCCAGCGCCGCGCCGCCGGCACCTACAACCAGGGCACCCTGGCCGGTGTGCCGCTGCTGTTCAAGGACCTGAACACCACGCTACAAGGTACGATCACCAGTAACGGTAGCCGGATGTTCAAGGATTCACCGCCCGCTGCCCGCACCAGTACCCTGATCGCCCGCTACGAGCAGGCCGGTGCGGTGCCGTTCGGCAAGACCTCATCTCCCGAGTTCGGCCTGACCACCACCACCGAATCCCTGGCCTGGGGCCAGACTCGTAATCCGTGGAACCTGGCCATGAGCGCAGGCGGTTCTTCCGGTGGCTCGGCCGCTGCGGTGGCGGCGGGGATCGTTCCGGTGGCCCATGCCACGGATGGCGGCGGTTCGATCCGCATTCCCTCTTCGTACTGCGGCGTGGTCGGGCTCAAGCCGACGCGCTATCGCACCCCCAGTGGGCCGCTGCATTTCGAAGGTTCGTTTGGCGCCAGCGCAGCCAATGTGGTGTCGCGCACGGTGCGCGATACCGCGCTGTTCCTCGATGCTGGCCAGGGTCATGAGGCGGGCAGTGCCTATTGGTGCCCACCGTTGATTCGGCCTTATGTGGAAGAGTTGCAACGTGATCCGGGCAAATTGCGCGTGGCCGTGGTACGCCAATCGCTGACCGGCGCCCCGTTGGACCCGGCGATTGCCGCCACGCTGGAACAGACCATCCAGCAACTGTTGGGCCTTGGGCATCAACTCGACGAATTGACGCTGGGCATCGATCCGCGCCAGTTGTTCGGTGCCCATGGCACTGCGCTCGGCATGGCGTTGCGTGTGCAGATCCGTGACCGCGAGCAGGTGCTGGGGCGGGCTGCCACGGTTGAGGATCTGGAGAAGATCACCTTGGTCAATCTCGAACGCTCGAAAGCGACCAGCGGCGAAGACCTCTACCGCGCGCGTCAAGCGTTCGAGAGTATTGGCGCGACGATGGAGCAGCACTTCGAACGTTACGACGTGATCCTGTCCCCGGTCACGAGCAGCCTGACCCCGAAGCTGGGTCTGTTGTCGCTTGACCAGCCCTGGGACAGCTACGCCCACCAGGCCATGGGCAGCGCCGGTTTCACCGTGATAGCCAACGTCAGCGGCCAGCCGGCCATCTCGCTACCCCTGGGCCAGAGCGACGACGGCCTGCCGATGGGCATGATGTTCACCGCGCGCCTGGGCGGCGAAGACGTCCTGCTGCGCCTGGCCAGCCAGCTTGAGCAGGCTCACCCGTGGGCCGCCAGACGCGCCACGCTTTAACCCACCCCCGAACTTGGCGGTGTGTCAGGCGAGGGAGATGCTGGCTGTGTCGGCCTTATCGCTGGCAAGCCAGCGCCTACAGGTTTACTGGTCGCTGGCGGAATTTGCGTCTGGCCTAATCCTCTGTAGGAGCCGGCTTGCCGGCGAAGGCGGTGTGTCAGGCGATGGAGATGTTGGCTGTGCCGGACTCATCGCTGGCAAGCCAGCTCCTACAGGTTTACTGGTCGCTGGCGGAATTTGCGCCGGGCCTAATCCACTGTAGGAGCCGGCTTGCCGGCGAAGGCGGTGGGTCAGGCGATGTAAATGTTGGCTGTGCCGACCTCTTCGCTGGCAAGCCAGCTCCTACAGGTTTACGGGGCGCTGCCGGGATTTGCGCCTGGCCTAATCCACTGTAGGAGCCGGCTTGCCGGCGAAGGCGGAGGGTCAGGCGATGGAGATGTTGGCTGTGCCGACCTCATCGCTGGCAAGCCAGCGCCTACAAGTTTACTGGGCGCTGCCGGGATTTGCGTCTGGCCTAATCCTCGTAGGAGCCGGCTTGCCGGCGAAGGCGGTGGGTCAGGCGATGGAAATGTTGGCTGTGCCGGCCTCATCGCTGGCAAGCCAGCGCCTACAGGTTTACGGGGCGCTGCCGGAATTTGCGCCTGGCCTAATCCTCTGTAGGAGCCGGCTTGCCGGCGATGGCAGTGGGTCAGGCGATGGAGATGTTGGCTGTGTCGGCCTCTTCGCAGGCAAGCCAGCTCCTACAGGTTTACTGGGCGCTGGCGGAATTTGCGTCTGGCCTAATCCTCTGTAGGAGCCGGCTTGCCGGCGAAGGCTGTGGGTCAGGCGATGGAGATGTTGGCTGTGCCGACCTCATCGCTGGCAAGCCAGCGCCTACAGGTTTACTGGGCGCTAGCGGAATTTGCGCCGGGCCTAATCCTCTGTAGGAGCCGGCTTGCCGGCGAAGGCGGTGTGTCAGGCGATGGAGATGCTGGCTGTGCCGGCCTCTTCGCTGGCAAGCCAGCTCCTACAGGTTTACTGGGCGCTAGCGGAATTTGCGTCTGGCCTAATCCTCTGTAGGAGCCGGCTTGCCGGCGAAGGCGGTGGGTCAGGCGATGGAGATCTTGGTTGTGCCGGCCTCATCGCTGGCAAGCCAGCGCCTACAGGTTTACTGGGCGCTGGCGGAATTTGCGTCTGGCCTAATCCTCTGTAGGAGCCGGCTTGCCGGCGAAGGCGGTGGGTCAGGCGATGGAAATGTTGGCTGTGCCGGCCTCATCGCTGGCAAGCCAGCGCCTACAGGTTTCCGGGGCGCTGCCGGAATTTGCGCCTGGCCTAATCCTCGTAGGAGCCGGCTTGCCGGCGAAGGCGGTGTGTCAGGCGATGGAGATGTTGGTTGTGCCGGCCTCATCGCTGGCAAGCCAGCTCCTACAGGTTGCCGGAATTTGCGCCGGGCCTAATCCTCTGTAGGAGCCGGCTTGCCGGCGAAGGCGGTGGGTCAGGCGATGGAGATGTTGGCTGTGCCGGCCTCTTCGCTGGCAAGCCAGCTCCTACAGGTTTACTGGGCGCTAGCGGAATTTGCGCCGGGCCTAATCCTCTGTAGGAGCCGGCTTGCCGGCGAAGGCGGTGGGTCAGGCGATGGAGATGTTGGCGGTGCCGGCATTATCGCTGGCAAGCCAGCTCCTACAGGTTTACTGGGCACTGGCGGAATTTGCGTCTGGCCTAATCCTCTGTAGGAGCCGGCTTGCCGGCGAAGGCGGTGGGTCAGGCGATGGAAATGTTGGCTGTGCCGGCCTTATCGCTGGCAAGCCAGCTCCTACAGGTTTACTGGGCGCTGGCGGAATTTGCGTCTGGCCTAATCCTCTGTAGGAGCCGGCTTGCCGGCGAAGGCGGTGGGTCAGGCGATGGAGATGTTGGCTGTGTCGGCCTCATCGCTGGCAAGCCAGCTCCTACAGGTTTACTGGGAGGTCAGGCGTGGGAGATGTTGGCTTTCGCGGGCAAGCCCGCTTCCACAGCGGAGCGCATGATTGACAGGGTGTGCACGACCACCCACCCCCTAGTCCACTTTGACGATGAGCCCGTCCCCCCGCAGCCCCGATCATGGGCTGCACTCCGCCAGCGCACCCTGCGTGGTCGGCGGTTTCTTCCTGACCTCAGCTAATGGCATAACAACAATGACGGCTCAAGTTCAGTCTCAGACCCACTACGACGTGATCGTCGTCGGTTCGGGCGCAGGTGCGATGACTTCGGCGGTGTTCCTCGCCGACCAGAGTATGCGCGTGCTGGTGGTGGAGAAAAGCGACCAATACGGCGGCACCTCGGCGATCTCCGGGGGCGGTATCTGGATCCCCAACAATCACTACTTCGCTCGCCAGCGTGGCAACGACAGCTACGCCACGGCGCTGACCTATCTCAAGGCCGCGGCAGGCGAGCATGTCGATGAAACGCGCTTGCGAGCCTACCTGGACAACGCGCCGAAGATGATCGAACAGCTCACCCGAATCAGCCGGGTGCGCTACGCGGTGGCGGCGAAATACCCTGATTATTATCCGCACCTGCCGGGGGCGCTGCCCGGTGGGCGGACCCTCGACCCGGAGCTGTTCGACACCAGCCTGTTGGGTGAGGAACTGGCGAACCTGCGCAAGCCGTCGCCTTCAACCCTGCTGATGGGGTGCATCGCCTGGACCGCACGCGATGCGCACAAGGCCATGGCCCGCAGTTTTGGCTGGCGCCTTTTGATCATGAAACTGATGCTGCGCTACAAGCTGGACTTCAAATGGCGGCGCAAGAGCAAGATGGATCGCCGGGCATCCCTGGGCAGTTCGCTGGTGGCTTCGTTGCGCCGCTCGCTGATGGACCGCGACGTACCGCTGTGGCTTAACACCGATTTCTGCGGCCTGGTCACCGATAACGGTCGGGTCAGCGGCGTCACCGTGCGGCGTGACGACGCCGAGTTGCAACTGCAGGCGCGCCTGGGGGTGATCCTGGCCTCCGGTGGCTTTGAGCAAAACCAGGTCCTGCGTGACCAGTACCTGCCCAAGCCGACCCGCAGGGCCTGGAGCGCGACGCCGCCGGGCAATAACACAGGCGCGGCCCTGGAAGCCGGCATCGCCCAGGGCGCGGCCACCGCGTTGATGGATTGGGCCTGGTGGGCACCGACCATTGCCGTGCCGGGAGAAGACAAACCCCGGGGGATCTTCGCCGAACGTGCGTTCCCCGGCGCCATCGTGGTCAACGGTCTGGGCCAACGCTTTGTCAACGAAGCGGCGCCGTACCTCGAATTCGTCGACGCCATGCACCAGGACAACCAGAAAACCGGCGGCAAGTCGGTGCCGGCCTGGGTGATCTTCGACGCGCATTTCCGCTTCAACTACGCCATGGGTCCGTTGATGCCGGGCCAGATCATGCCCGACAGCCGCCTGCGCAAAGAGTGGCTCAACAACCTGTACTGGAAGGCTGACACCCTGGTCGGCCTGGCCCGGCAGATCGGCGTCGACAGCGCTGGCCTGGAGGCCACCGTCAACAAGGTCAACGGCTATGCCGAGAGCGGCGTGGACCTCGACTTCGCCCGTGGCGGCAACGTCTTCGACCGCTATTACGGCGACTGCAACATCAAGCCCAATCCATGCCTGGCGCCGCTGCGCAAAGGCCCGTATTACGCCATGCGCCTGGACGCCGGGGACATCGGCACCAAGGGCGGCCTGTTGACCAACGAACATGCCCAGGTGGTGCGCGATGACGGCTCGACCATCGCCGGCCTGTACGCCATCGGCAACTGCTCGGCGTCGGTGATGGGCACCAGCTATCCGGGCGCCGGTGGCACCCTGGGGCCGGCGATGACCTTCGCTTATGTCGCCGCCAACCACCTGGCCAGCCAGCGATAGGAGGGAGCATGTCAATGTCCGATAACCTCCCCAGCACCGACGTGTTGCCGCCGTTGCAAGTGGCCGATGGCGACAGTGTGACCTGGGATGAACAATGCGACGTGCTGGTCGTCGGCTGGGGTGCGGCCGGTGCCTGCGCCGCCTTGGAGGCTCGCGCCCAGGGTGCCGACGTACTGATCGCCGACCGTTTCACCGGCGGCGGCGCCAGCGCCAAGAGCGGCGGGGTGGTGTACGCCGGTGGCGGCACGCGTCATCAACAGGCGGCGGGTTTCAACGACAGCCCCGAAGCCATGTTCGATTACCTCAAGCACGAAACCCGGGGTGTGGTCAGTGACGATACCCTGTGGCGCTTCTGTGCCGACAGCGTGAGCAACCTGCAGTGGCTGGAAAGCCACGGCGCACCCTACGCCCACCAGATGCCACCCGGTGGGGGCAAGACCTCATACCCGCCCGACGGCTACTTCCTCTATTACTCGGGTAATGAATTGGTGCCCGACCACGGCGGTCCCTTGCCGCCTGCACCACGAGGGCATCGCACCGTGGGCAAGGGGCAGGGCGGCGCGGTGCTGTTTGCCCATCTCAAGGCCGCGTGCCTGAAGGCCGGAGCGAAGACGCTGTTGCAGGCGGCGGCGCGACGACTGGTGACCGATGCCCAGGGGCGGGTACTGGGCGCCGAGTTCTGGTGCATGCCCGAAGCCAGCAAGGAAGCACAGCTGCATGCGCGACTGGCTACCCGCGCCGAACGCTTGCAGAACTTCGCCCCCGGCTATTGCAACAAACTGCGCCAGAAGGTCTGCCAACTGGAACGGGATTTCGCCCAGCCTCGCCGGGTGCGGGCGCGCCAGGGGGTGATCCTCAGCACCGGCGGTTTCATCTTCAATCGCCAGTTGCTCGAACAGCACGCGCCGAAGTTCCGGCGCAATTTCAAGGTCGGCGCCACCGGCTGCGATGGCAGCGGCTTGCGCCTGGGCGCCAGTGTAGGCGGCCAGGGCCGCGGGCTTGAGCGGGTATCGGCATGGCGCTTCATCAACCCGCCATACAGTTGGCACAAAGGCATTGTGGTCAATCGCGAGGGCCGGCGCTTCTGCAATGAAGAAGTCTACGGCGCCACCCTCGGCCAACCCTTGATGGAAGAGCAGGGCGGCAAGGCGTGGCTGGTGCTGGATGCACCGCTGCGCAAGAAAGCCATCCGCGAAGCGCTGTTCGGCGGCTACTGGTGGTTCCAGAGTTTCCCGGCCCTGGCGCTGATGCTGTTCAAGGTGCGCAAGGGCAAGAGCCTGACCGAGCTGGCCAGTGCGACGTCCATGGACCCCGCCGTGCTGCGCGACTCGGTACTGGCCGCCAACGCCGCCGCCCGTGGCGAGGCGCCGGAGCCGTTCGGCAAGTCCGAGGGCGGGCGCCAGGTGCTTGAACAGGGGCCGTTCTATGCCTGCGATATCTCGGTGACCAATCCGGTATTCCCCCTGGGCGCCCTGACCCTGGGCGGCTTGCGCGTGGATGAGCGCAGCGGCGCGGTGCTGGACTCGCAAGGCCAGGCCATCAGTGGCCTGTACGCGGCCGGTCGCAGCGCCCTGGGCATCCCTTCGCACCTGTACATCAGTGGCCTGTCCCTGGCCGACTGCGTGTTCTCCGGCCGTCGAGCCGGTGCCGCCGTCGCCCGCGCGCACAACCAGCAACCGCAAACCACCCACGCACACGAGATAACATGATGACCCTCGATCAAACCAACAAGAACGGACGGGTCCACGGCAAGGTTGCACTGGTCACCGGCGGCGCCAGGGGTATCGGCGCTGCCAGCGCGCGCCTGCTGGCCGCCGAAGGTGCCCAGGTGCTGATCAGCGACCTGGACGTCGAGGCCGGCCAGGACCTGGCGGCTGAAATCGGACCGACGGCCGCCTTCATCCGCCACGACGTCAGCAGCGAAGACCAGTGGCGCCAGGTCATCGACCATGTGCGCGAGCGCTACGGTCGCCTGGATATCCTGGTCAACAACGCCGGCATCCTGATCGCCGGCTCGATCGAGGAAACCAGCCTGGCGGATTGGCACAAAGTAATGCGCGTGAACGCCGACAGCGTGTTCCTGGGCTGCCGTGAAGGCATCGCGTTGATGAAGGACAGCGGAGGTTCGATCATCAACCTGTCGTCCATCGCGGCCCTGGCCGGGCGCGACGATTACCTGGCCTACAGCGCTTCGAAAGGGGCGGTGGCGGCATTGTCGCGCTCGGTGGCGGTGATGTGCCGGCGGCGCAAATACCGCATCCGCTGCAACACCCTGCACCCCGACGGCGTACTCACCGACATGACCCGCGGCGGCTTCCCCGAAGGCGTCGACCCCAACCGCCTGACTATCGACAGCGACCCAATGAACCGCATGTGCCGCCCCGAAGACGTGGCGGCCAGCGTGTTGTTCCTGGCCAGCGATGAGGCTCGGGCGATCAATGGTGTTGAATTGCGTGTTGATAGTGGGCAGATGGTGATGAGTATCTAGCGGCTTAGGTGGCCCCGTGGGAGCCAGGCTTGCCGGCGAAGAACGATGACGCGGTGTCACAGTCAAACCTCGCAAGCTTTGCACCATGTTCATCGTCAACCCGGAGCTCGATACCGAAACCTTGCTGGCCCACGCCTGTGAGTCGCTGGCTTCGGCCAATGTCATGACGCTGGATCTGGCGGATCATATGGCAGGGACCAGTCGCAATTCCCTGCTGGGGATTGCCCAGGTCATCATGCTGGGGGAACTGGCGGTGAATCGGGCGCTGGATCGGATTGATCGGGCTGTCTAGAAGATCAAAAGATCGCAGCCTGCGCTAGCTCCTGCAGGGGAACGCAAAACCTGCAGAAACCCCTGTGGGAGCGAGCCTGCTCGCGATGGCGGTGGGTCAGCCAACAGAGAAGTTGAATGGCTGGCCCCGTCGCGAGCAGGCTCGGCTCCCACAGGTTTTTTGCTAGTACCCCTCAAACCGCGCCGGACGTTTTTCGATAAACGCCTGCATGCCTTCCTTCTGATCCCGTGACGCAAACAGCAGCGCATTAGCCTTGCGCTCCAAAGCCAAACCAGCCTCCAGCGGCGCATCCATGCCAGCCAGGATCACTTCCTTGATCTGTTCGGCAGCCAGGGCCGGCATCGCGGCGATGACGCGCGCCAGTTCCAGGGCGTGGGCCTGGACCTGGTCATCGTCCACCAGGTCGCTGACCAAGCCGGCGACCCAGGCGTCCTCGGCGCTGATCGGTTGCCCGGTGAGTGCCATGCGCATGGCCTTGACCTTGCCCACCGCGCGCACCAGGCGTTGGGTGCCGCCGATGCCGGGCATGATGCCGATGCGGATTTCCGGTTGGCAGAAGCGTGCGCTGCGCCCGGCGACGATCAGGTCGGCGTGCATCGCCAGCTCGCAACCGCCGCCGTAGGCGTAGCCGCAGACCGCCGCGATCACCGGTTTCGGGCAGTGCTGGATCGGCCCCCAGACCCGTTCGGTGTGGCGCTTGTAGATATCGATGGCACCGACCCCGGCCATGCTGTTGATGTCGCCACCGGCGGCGAACACCTTGTCACCGCCGGTCAGGACGATGCAGCGCACGTCGGGGTCGATCGCCAGCTCACTGAAATACCGCGACAGCAGCGCCTGCAATTCCAGGCTCAAGGCATTGGTCGCTTGCGGGCGGTTGAGCCGCAGCAGGGCCACGCCGGGCAGGGGACGTTCGAGCAGAACCGGTGCAGCGGATGAGTCGGACATGGGCATCTTCGAAGACCAGGCAAGGTGTGAATGGCGCCAGTGTCCTGTTCACGGCGCTGAATTTTCATCGTCCGTTCAGACGTAGTTTAGCCCCAGGTTCGTCCCTAGAGTGGCTCTTGTCAGTAGAAAAGGAGCACATGATGGAGCTGCATTCGGGTCTTGATTACAGCGGCAAGGTGGTGCTGATCACCGGTGGCACCAAAGGCATCGGCGCCGGTATCGCGCTGGGATTTCTCGCTGCGAACGCACGGGTGATCGTCTGTGCCCGGCGCGAACCTGAGCAGGTGCCGACAGTGGGTGGCAAGCGCGCAACCTTCATTGCCACTGATGTGCGCGACCACGATTCCCTGCAACGCCTGTTCGCCACCATCGAACGCGACTTTGGCCGCCTCGACGTGGTGATCAACAACGCCGGCGGCAGCCCTGCCACCGACGCGGCCACGGCCTCGCCGCGGTTTCACGAAAGCATCATCGGCCTGAACCTGATCGCGCCGCTCAATGTCGCCCAGCACGCCAACCGGCTGATGCAGGCGCAGACGCAGGGCGGTTGCATCGTCTTCATCGGCAGCATCAGTGCCCTGCGTTCCTCACCAGGCACCGCCGCCTACGGCGCGGCCAAGGCCGGGGTGCTGGCGCTGGTGCAATCGCTGGCGGTGGAGTGGGGGCCCAAGGTGCGGGTGGTCACGGTCAGCCCGGGACTGGTGCTGACCGATCAGGCACATCTGCACTACGGCTCCGAAGCCGGCATCGCCGCCGTCGCTGCCGGCATTCCGGCCGGGCGCATGGCGGTGGCCGAAGACATTGCCAACGCCTGCCTCTACATCGCATCACCGCTGGCCGGTTACGCCAGCGGTTGCAACCTGTTGCTGCATGGCGGTGGTGAACGCCCGGCATTTCTCGGCGCCGCGCAGGTGCTGCCCACCTGATCGACCTATTGCGGCGACCGGGTTCGGTGGCCGCCTTCAATGTGAAGGAGACGACTTTGGCTGATCCACAATTGCTATCCAATGTGCGCGCCCTGGTGGGGCGCGAGTACGGCCGCGTGTACGCCTGGGACGAGGTCAATGCCCCGATGATTCGCCAGTGGTGCGAAGTCATGGGCGTGGACAACCCGCTGTACACCGACGCAGGTTTTGCCCTGGGCACCCAACATGAGGACCTGATCGCGCCGCCTGCGATGCTGCAGGTGTGGACCATGGAAGGCCTGCACGCCAACAACTATCCGCCTGGCTCCACCGACGAGAACCCTTACGAGGTGCTCAAGGAAATGGAAGCCTACGGCTACGCCTCCACGGTGGCGGTGAACTCCGAGCTGAGCTTCACCCGCCCGCTGCGCCTGGGGGAAAAGCTTTACTACACCACGCGCCTGGATTCGGTGGGCGACGAGAAAACCACCGCCCTGGGCACTGGCTTTTTCGTCACCCTGGTGATGAGCCACTTCGTCGAAAAAGCCGGCGGCGACGAGCCGGTGGGCGAGCTGCTGTTTCGTGTATTCAAGTTCCGCGCGGCCAATGCCCAGGCACCGGCCAAGGTTGAAGCGGCGCCGGCCAAGGCCAAGCGCCCGCTGCCGGGCATCAGCGACGACACCCGGTTCTTCTGGGAAGGCTGCGCGAAGGGTCAGTTGCTGATCCAGCGCTGCACCGCCTGCCAGACCCTGCGCCATCCACCGGCCCCCGTGTGCATCCAGTGCCACAGCTTTGACTGGGACACCCTCGAGGCCAGCGGCCGCGCCACCTTGTATTCGTTCGTGGTGATGCACTACCCCGAAGTGCCGCCGTTCGATTACCCCAACCCGATCGGCCTGATCGAGCTTGCGGAGGGCGTGCGCCTGATCGCCGGTCTGGTCGGTGTCGAGCGTGACCAACTGCAGATCGGCCAGCGTTTGCAGGTCGAGTTCCAGACCTTCGATGACCAACAGACCCTGCCGATGTTCCGGCCGGTAGAGGCATAGGAGCCATCCATGGATTTCGAATTGAGCGAAGACCAGCGCGCCATTGCGCAGATGGCCGACGGCCTGTTTGTCGACCATTGCCATGACGAGTACATGCGCCAGTGGGACACCAGCGGCGAATCGATGATGGCGCCTCTGTGGGCGCTGTGCATCGAGACCGGGCTGCACGCCCTGGCCATTCCCGAAGAGCACGGCGGCAGCGGCCTGGGCATGACCGAGCTGATGCTGGTACTGCAGGCTCAGGGCAAGGCCCTGGCCCAGGTGCCGTTGTGGCGCCATCAATTGGCGGCCGCGACCCTGGCCCGTTTCGGCGCGGGCGACAGTGCCGGGTGGGTGGCCAAGGCGGCGTCCGGCGAGGCGCTGCTGAGCCTGTCCGTGGATGGCTTGAGCAGTGCTCGGGGCATTGAGTTGCAGGCGCAGGCGAACCCCGGGGGCTGGTCGATCGATGGCCGGGTCGCGGCCTTGTCCCTGGGTGACCAGGCCAGCGCTGCACTGGTGCTGGTACAGGCCGAAGGGCAGCCGCGCCTGCTGTTGCTCGACCTGGCGGCCCCTGAGATTCGACGGGTGTCGGCGGTGCTGACCCATGGCGAAGCCGCCGCGGACCTGCACATCGAAGGCTTGACCGTGAACGCCACCGCGTTGTTGCCGGTCGAGGCCGTCGCCTGGCTGGAGCTGCGTTGCACAGCGGCATTGGCAGCCCTGCAACTGGGGGTTAGCGAAGAGCAGATTCGTCGCACCGTGGCCTATGTCAGCGAGCGCCGGCAGTTCGAGCGCGTCATCGGCAGCTTCCAGGCGGTGCAGATGAGCATGGCCGACACCCATATCGCCGTCGAAGCCTTGCGCACCACGCTGTGGCAATTGGCCTACCGCATCGATGCCGACTTGCCGGCGCCCAGTGAAGCACTGGCCACGGCCTGGCTGGCCTGTGAAGCGGGGCACCGCATCGGCCATATCGCGCAGCACGTGCATGGCGGCATCGGCGTCGACCTGACGTACCCGATCCACCGTTTTCTCTACTGGAGTCGCGGCCTGTCCCTTGCCTTGGGTGGCTCGGCGGCAAACCTGGAACGCCTGGGCGACTGGCTCAACGATAACGACAAGCTGGGATGGAAATATGACCTCGAAGAACACCAAGCGCTTTGAAGACGTGCGCCCCGGCGAAGCACTGCCGGAGCTCGCGGTGCCAATCACGGTGACCCTGATCAACGGCGGCGCGATTGCCACCCGTGACTACTTCCCCGGTCACCACGACGCCGAGGCGGCCCGTGCCCTGGGTTCGCCCCACGTGTTCATGAACATCCTCACCACCAACGGGTTGGTGCAGCGGTTCATCGAGCAGTGGGCCGGGCCGCTGGCGCAGTTCACCGCGCTGAAAATCAAGCTCGGCGCGCCGAATTATCCCGGCGACTGCATGACCTTCAACGGCAGCGTCAGCGCACTCGACGCCGATACCCGCTCGGTGGAAATCACCTTGAGCGGCAAAAATTCCATGGGCAACCACGTGACCGGCACGGTCGCGCTGGTCCTGCCCTGACAGCCGGAGAGACACAGATGACTGATTCATCGATTTCCGGGCGCGCCGCGATCGTTGGCCTGGGCGCGACCGAATTTTCCAAGAACTCCGGACGCACCGAACTGCGCCTGGCCATGGAGGCCACCTTGAGTGCGCTCAAGGATGCCGGCATCGACCCGTCCGAGGTCGAGGGCTTCAGCTCCTACTCGGTGGACAAGGTCCCGGAGTACGAAATCGCCCGTTTACTCGGCTGCAAGGACGTCAAGTTCTTCTCCCAGGTACCCCATGGCGGTGGCGCGGCCTGCGGGCCGGTGATGCACGCGGCGATGGCGGTGGCCACCGGGGTGGCGAAAGTGGTGGTGGTCTACCGGGCCATGAACGAGCGTTCCTGGTATCGCTTCGGCACCGGCAACTACGGCTTCGCGGCGTCGCCGATCTTCGACAACGTCAACTACGGCTGGTACATGCCCCACGGCTTCCATACACCGGCCGCCTGGGTCGGCATGTTCGCCCAGCGCTACATGCACACCTATGGTGCCACCAGCGAAGACTTCGGCCGGATCGCGGTGGCTGCGCGGGATTTCGCCGCGACCAACCCCCAGGCGTTTTTCCACGGCAAGCCGATCACCCTGGAAGAACACCAGGCCTCGCGCTGGATCTGCGAACCGCTGCACCTGCTTGATTGCTGCCAGGAGTCTGATGGCGCCGTGGCGATGGTCATCACCTCGGCCGAACGCGCCCGTGACCTGCGGCAGAAACCGGTGAGCATCAAGGCCGGTTCCCAAGGCATCAGCCACGGCCAGCAGAGCATGACTTCATTCTACCGCGACGACATCACCGGGCTGCCGGAAATGGGCGTGGTCGCCCGCGAGCTGTATCGCCAGTCGGGCCTGGGCCCTGAATCGTTCCAGACCGCGGTGATCTACGACCACTTCACCCCGTTCGTGCTGCCGCAGCTCGAAGAGTTCGGCTTCGTCAAACGCGGTGAGGCCAAGGAATTCATCCGCGCCGGGCACCATGCCCGTGGCGGCAAACTGCCGATCAACACCCACGGCGGGCAACTGGGCGAAGCCTACATCCACGGCATGAACGGCATCGCCGAAGCGGTGCGCCAAGTGCGTGGCACGGCCGTCAACCAGGTGGCAGATGTGCAGAACGTGCTGGTCACCGCCGGTACCGGCGTACCCACCAGCGGCCTGATTCTCGGCGCAGCCTAAGGAGCAGCAGATGTTCGTCGACCTCACTCCCGAACAACATGCCCTGCGCCACAAGGTGCGGGACTATTTCCAGGCCCTGATGACCAAGGACATGCGCGAGCAGTTGCGCGGCAAGGAAGGCGGCGAGCTGTATCGCCAGACCATCCGCCAGATGGGCCGCGACGGCTGGCTCGCGGTCGGCTGGCCCAAGGCCCATGGCGGCCAGGGCTA
The DNA here is from genome assembly GCF_028823535.1 of Pseudomonas serbica. GTDB lineage: Bacteria > Pseudomonadota > Gammaproteobacteria > Pseudomonadales > Pseudomonadaceae > Aquipseudomonas > Aquipseudomonas serbica. The sequence continues at coordinate 275,190 of NZ_JAQIYM010000002.1, forward strand.
CGCCGCCACCGAACAGTTGATTTTCTTCGAAGAAGCCAACATCGCCGGTGCACCGCTGCCGTTCGTGACCATCAGTACCGTGGGCCCTGCCTTGATGGCCCATGGCAGCGAGCTGCAGAAAGAGCGTTTCCTGCCCGGGATCGCCGCGGGCGAAATCATGTTCGCCATCGGTTACTCCGAACCCGACGCCGGCAGCGATCTGGCGGTGCTGAAAACCAGCGCTCGCCAGGACGAAGAAGGCTTTTTGGTCAATGGCAACAAGCTGTGGACCTCGGGCGCCGAATCGGCCGATTTCGTCTGGCTGGCGGCCCGTACCGATCCGACCCAGGCGCGGCACAAAGGCATTTCGCTGCTGATCGTCGATACCACGACGCCGGGTTTCTCCCACACCCTGATCCACACCGTCGGCAATCCGACGGCGGCCACTTACTACGACAACGTGCGGGTGCCCAACGAGATGCTGGTGGGCGAGTTGCACGGTGGCTGGAAACTCATCACCTCGCAGTTGAACCACGAACGCCTGGGCCTGGGTACCTGGTCGGACAAGGTGGTGGCGCTGTTTCGCCGGGTCTACCTGTGGGCGCGGGCCCGCGATGAACAGGGCCGTCGGGCGATGGACAAGGCCTGGGTGCGCAGCTCGCTGGCCGAGTGTTATGCGCGCCTGGAGGCGATGCGCCTGATCAACATGCGCATCGCCGCCGACCTCGAGCTCGACCGCATGAGCGTCGCGCTGAGTTCGACCACCAAGGTGTTCGGCTCGGAGTCGGCCATCGAGATCCTGCGCAAGCTGGCGGCGATCGTCGGTGCCAATGGCTCGATGCGCAGCGGTTCGGCGGCGACGCTGTTGGAGGGTGACCTGGAGTATGAGTTGCGCTCTGCAACGACCCTGACCTTTGGCGGCGGCACCAATGAGATCCAGCGCGAACTGATCGCCCAGTTTGGCCTCGGCATGCCGCGCACCCAACGCTGACGCTCGTCCATCAACAACAAGAACCGTACTCGCCCCGGCTCCGGGGCGGGTCGAAGGGGACTTTCATGAGCACTATCGAGCAATTTCGCCAGGACACCCGTGCCTGGCTGGAGGCCAACTGCCCGCCGTCGATGCGCACCGGCATGGCTGAAGGCGATGTGGTGTGGGGCAGCCAGAACCCGCAGTTTCCCTGTGAAGACGCGCGCCTGTGGTTCGAACGCATGCGTGACAAGCGCTGGTTCTGCCCCGAGTGGCCCGAGGAATATGGCGGCGCGGGCCTGAGCGATGAACAACTGGCGGTGCTGGAAAGCGAGATGCGCCGCCTCAAGTGCCGGCCGCCGCAGATCAACCTGGGCATCTGGATGCTCGGCCCGGTGTTGTTGGCCTACGGCAGCGAGCAACAGAAACGCGACCTGCTGCCGCCAATTGCCCGCGGTGAAGTGCGCTGGTGCCAGGGCTTCTCCGAGCCGAACGCCGGCTCCGACCTGGCCAGCCTGAAAATGGCCGCCCGCGATGCCGGTGACCACTTTGTGGTGGATGGCAGCAAGATCTGGACCTCCTACGGCGACAAATCCGACTGGATGTATGCCCTGGTGCGCACCGACTTCAGCGCACCAAAACACGAGGGCATCAGCCTGATCGTGCTGGACATGCGCAGCCCCGGCGTCAAGCCGCAACCGATCGATCTGATCAGCGGCAAGTCGGCGTTTTGCCAGGTGTTCTTCGACAGCGTGAAGGTGCCCAAGAGCCAGTTGATCGGGCCGTTGAACGGTGGCTGGAACCTGGCCAAGTACCTGCTGCAGCACGAACGCAAGGCGATGTCGAAATTCGGCGAATTCAGCCTGCCGTCGCACTTCGACCTGCTGGCCCTGATGCGCGAGTACGTGCCGGCGCCACAGAGTCAGAGCGAGCACGCTTTGCAGGCGCGGGCCACGGCCTGTGCGATGAACGAGCAGGCCTACAACCTGACTGTACAGCGCATGGGTGAAGAGGCGCGGGCCGGCGATGACATCGGCGGCCTGATGTCGATCATGAAGCTTACGCACACCGAACAGGAGCGCGACAAGTTCGAAGTGCTGCTCGATGCCATGTCCGGGCATGCCTTCGGTTGGGAAAGTGCGACGTTCAGCGAGCAGCAACTGGCGGTGACCCGCTCCTGGTTGAACAGCTATGCGCTGACCATTTCCGGTGGGTCTTCGGAGGTCCAGTTGAACGTCATCGCCAAGCGTGTGCTGGGCTTGCCCGACGCAAAAAAAGGAGTCACCCCATGAGCCTGCGTTATAACGATGACCAGCGCCTGCTGGCCGACAGCGCCCGGGACTTTCTCGCCGCCCGCAGCCCAGTGAGTGCCCAGCGTCGACTGCGCGATGAGGCGGTAGCCCTGGGTTTCGACCCGCAACTGTGGCGTGACGCGGTGGGGCTGGGCTGGAGTGCGATCGCCTTTCCCGAAGCGTTCGGTGGCCTGGATTTCGGTTGCAAGGGCCTTGGGCCGATCTTCGAATCCATGGGCCGTAATCTGTCGGCCACGCCACTGTTGTCCAGCGTGGTACTGGGCGGTTCGCTGGTGCAGCTGGCAGGCAATTCGGCGCAGCAGGCGCAGTGGTTGCCAGCGCTGATCGGTGGCGAACAGCGCCTGGCCCTGGCCGTTGACGAACAGTCGCGCCATGACCCGCGTCGCATTGCCCTTGAGGCCAAGGCCGAAGGGCAGGGCTATCGCTTGCACGGCGACAAGTTCTGGGTGGTCGACGGCCTCGGTGCCGACGCCTATGTGGTGGCGGCGCGCACCTCCGGTCAGCCGGGTGAGACCCAGGGCATCAGTCTGTTCCTGGTGCCGGCCGATACGAAGGGTTTGACCGTCAGCGCGCTGGCGCTGATCGATTCGCGCAACTGCGCGCGCCTGCAACTGGACGGCGTGCAACTGGGCAGCGATGCGCTGCTGGGTACTTTGGGTGAGGGCTGGGCTGCGCTGGAAACCGTCCTGGACCGAGGTCGCACCTGTCTGGCCGCAGAGCTGTTGGGCATGGCCGAGCAACTGTTCGAAACCACCCTGGAGTACCTCAAGACCCGCGTGCAGTTCGACACGCCGATTGGCACCTTCCAGGTCCTGCAACACCGCGCCGCGCAACTGTACGTCGACCTGGCGCTCAGCCGCAGCGCCCTGATGGCCGCGCTGGCGACCCTGGACGACGCCAGCCTCGATGCCGGGGCCCGCGCTCGCCTGGTCAGCCTGGCGAAATGGAAAGCCGGTGACACGGCGATCAAGGTCGCCAACGAAGCGGTGCAGATGCACGGCGGCATTGGCGTCACCGATGAACTGGATGTCGGCCTGTACCTCAAGCGCGTGCGCGTGGCGCAGAGCTGCCTGGGCGACCGGGATTTCCATTGCGAACGCTACGCCACTAACGCGTAGGAGCCTGGCTTGCCCGCTCCCACAAGGGTTGCTGGTGTCCCCAACAGGTGAGTACGACTCACCACCCTGTGGGAGCGGGCTTGCTCGCGAAAGCGGGGTGTCAGGCAACGAGGATGTTGAATGTGCCGGCCTCTTCGCGAGCAGGCTCGCTCCCACATGGAATCGGAGGGGTACCCGGCATTTGAGTACGACGCAACACCCCTGTGGGAGCGAGCCTGCTCGCGATAGCTGAGTGTCAGGCGCCCACTCCCACAGGTTTTTCGGCTGTCCTGGAGAAAACAAAAATGAGCATTGAACGCTGGCAAACCGCGTGGCGCGAACTGATCGCCCCCGGTGCTCCGTTTGAAGTGGTAACGCCCGATGACGGCGCTCCACGTTACTTTCGTCACGCCGCGCACGACTTGCTGCAGGTGTTCGACGCCGGTCGGGTTCACGGTGACCGTGAATTTCTGGTCTGGCAGTCACAGCGCCTGACCTTCAACCAGTTCTTCGATCAGGTCGACCGCCTGGCCGGGCAGATGGTCGCCCGTTTTACCCTGCAACCGGGCGAGCGGGTGGCGATTGCCATGCGCAACCAGCCGGCGTGGCTGGTGGCCTTCGCCGCGATCGTGCGCTGTGGCGCGGTGTGTGTGCCGCTCAACAGTTGGGGCCTGCGCGACGAGTTGCAGTATGCGTTGCAGGACAGCGGTTCGCGCCTGTTGTTGTGCGACGAAGCGCGTCTGAAAACCCTGCACGAAGACCTGGCCCGCGAGCAGCGCGCCACCATCGTCGTCGGGGCCGAGGAAGCAACGTTGCCCGAGTACTGCCTGCGTTTCGAGGACTTGATCAGCGCTCCGGCACTACCGGTACCCACTCTTGAAATCGATCCTGACGCGCCGGCTCTGATCCTCTACACCTCGGGCACCACCAGCCGCGCCAAGGGCGCCGTGTCGAGTCACCGGGCCATTTGCCAGGCGCTGTTTGCCCTGGATTTCCAAGGCGCGTTTTGCGCCATGAGCTCGCCCGAGCGTATCGGTGTGGTGCTCAACAGCGGCTATCCACCCACCACGCTGGCGGCTGTGCCGCTGTTCCATGTCAGCGGCTTGCATGCGCAGTTTTTGTCGGCATTACGCGGCGGTCGGCGCTTGATGCTGATGTACAAGTGGGATGTCGAACGTGCCATCGACCTCATTCGCGATGAGCGCTGTACCCAGTTCAATGGGGCGCCGGTGATGATGCAGCAACTGCTGGCGTCACCCCGTTTTGGCGGCGAGCAAACCGTTAGCCTGTTCGGTCTCGGACTGGGCGGCGCAGCGTCGTCCGCCGGGGTACTGGACGACATGCTCAAGCTCAAGCCTGACGTCATCGGCGGTGCCGGGTATGGCCTGACCGAAAGCAATGGCATCGGCGCGGCCATCGGTGGCGATCCGTTCGTGTACAAGCCGCAGGCAGCGGGTTGGGCACTGCCGATCGTCGATATCCGTATCGGTGACAGCCCTGATCAGCCCCAGGCGGCGGGCACTCGCGGGGTGATCTGGTTGCGTTCCCCAACCTTGATGAGCGCCTACTGGAACCTGCCCGAAGCCACTGCGCAAAGCCTGCGCGACGGTTGGCTGGACACTGGCGATATCGGTTACCTCGACCAAGAGCAATTCCTCCACATCACCGGCCGGGTCAAGGAGTTGATCAACCGCGGTGGCGAGAAGATTTCCGCCGCGGAAATCGAAACCTGCGTCCTCGATATGCCCGGAGTCCTGGAGGCGGCGGCGTTCGCCATTGCCGACCCGCTGCTGGGCGAGACGGTAGGGCTGGCCGTGCATGGCCAGGCCTCGACACTGCCCCAGGAGGCGCAGATCTGCGCATTCATCGCCGAGCGCCTGGCCGCTTACAAAGTGCCGGCGCAGGTCTTTCGGGTTCGCGAACCCTTGCCCCGCAATGCCACCGGCAAGGTGCTCAAGGCACAGCTGCAAGAAAAGTTGGGCGCGTAACACCGCCTTAGTCTTTCCGGACGATGTCCGGGCCGGCAGAACACGAACAATGGGTCCATTCCACACAGCCTTATCAGCGTAGGAGGCATCACATGAAAATAACAAGAACAGGTCTCATGCTCGCGGTCGCAGTCACAGCCAATAGCGGGCTGATGGGTTATGCGCACGCGGCGGTGTCACCCCAGGAAGCGGCCAAGCTGGGCAAGGAGCTGACCTGTGTCGGCGCCGAGCAGGCTGGCAACGCCGAGGGCACCATTCCGCCGTACACCGGCAAATACCTGGGTGAAGTACCGGGCTGGAATCATGTGAAATTCTCCGGCGACCAGCCGGTGGATCCCTATGCGGCGGAGAAGCCGATCCTGGTGATCACCGCGCAGAACATGAGCCAGTACGAGGCGCACCTGACCGAAGGGCAGAAGGCCCTGCTGAAGAAGTACCCGACCACCTACAAGATGAACATCTACCCCGGCCACCGGGACTTCCGCTACCCCGATTACGTCTGCCGTCGGGTGATGGACAATGCGCTGCACGCTCAGTTGGTCAACGACGGTGCCGGTTTCACCGGGATCGGCCAGGTGCCGTTCCCGATCCCCAAGAACGGCATGGAACTGCTGTGGAATCACCAACTGCCGGCACGTGCCTACACCGAGGAAAAAACCTCCGACCTGGCCTCGGTCCTGCCCAACGGCAGCATTGGCTGGGGGCGAGCCTACGCGCGAAACCTGGCACTGGGGAACTCACCGGCCGCCGACTCCAAGACCGAAGACAAGATTGCGGCCATGAGCAACAACATGACCCTCAAGCCGGCCCGGGACAACGGCACCATCAGTATTTCCCATGAACCCTACAACTTCGGCACCGATGCGCGCCAGGCCTGGACCTACAGCCCATCGACCCGGCGCGTACGGCAACTGCCGGGCTACGGTTTCGATCAGCCGATGATCGGCACCAACGGCACCATGACCATCGACGAAGACCGTTTGTTCAACGGCTCGCCAGAGCGGTTCACCTGGAAGCTGATCGGCAAGCGCGAGATCTACACGCCGGCCAACGCCTTCAAGCCCAACGCCGGCACCGTCAAGCACGCCGACATGCTGACCCCCAACCATCCCAATCCCGATTTGATGCGTTATGAATTACGTCGCGTGTGGGTGTTGGAAGCGGACTTGAAGGAAGGCTATCGCCATGTCTATGGCAAGCGCGTGCTGTTCATCGACGAAGACACCTGGAACGCGGTCCTGGCCGACAACTACGACGCCCGTGGGCAGCTGTGGAAGCACGCCATGATCAACTACTACTACCACCCTGACATGAGCGGCTGGCAGGCCGGTTCGCAGTTTTTCATGGACTTGAACTCCGGCCAGTACACCGGCTACGGCATGACCAACGAAGCGAAGAAGGGGCCGATCCTAAACGAAGGCAAGTTCACCCCGGACCAATACACCGCGGATGCGGCGCGGGCGATCGGGCGGTAAGCGCCGGGTCGTTGCAATGAAAAAAGCCCCATCGGTATCCGATGGGGCTTTTTTTTGCTTCAGTTAATCGGCGCAGAGGTGATCGACCATTGGGGGTCCCGTGGCCGATCATCTCCAGCAGCCGTTTGTAGCCGGTACGCAGGTTTGTCGACTTGAAGGGCTTAGCAGGGCAGGTAGTGGCCGCCGTTGACGTCCAGTTGCGCGCCGGTAATGACCTTGGCGAAGTCGCTGGCCAGGTACAGGGCGGCCATGGCGCAGTCGCTGTCTTGCGGAATCTTGCGCAGTGGAATCTGTTGCGCGACCTGCTCGACCAGCGACTCCATCGGGACGCCCAGGCGCTTGGCTTCGCTCTCGAAGTAGCCGATCACCGGTGCGCCCCACATCCAGCCCATGAAGGTGGAGTTGACGCGGATGCCGAACGGGCCGAGATCCTGGGCCAGGTACTGCACGGCGGTTTTCAACGCGCCTTTGGAAACGGCATAACCGGATTCCAGCTGGTTGGGGGTGCGAGTGGCCATGGTGTTGATCATGACGATGCTGCCCGACTTCTGTTTCTTCATCTGCGGCAGCACGGCCTGGGTCATGTGCATGGTGCCGAACAGGTTGACGTCCATCGCGTTACGCCAGTCGGCCATTGACGATTCTGAGGAACTGCCCCAGGCGCCGTGGGCGTAGGCGGAGTTGATCAGTACATCGATCTGGCCGAAGTGCTCGATCGTCAGGTCGGCGAGCGCCTGGCATTGCTCGACCAGGGAAATGTCGGTGGGGACTTTAAGGATCGGGGTGCTGTAGCCCGCGTCGCGGACCGCTTGCTCGGCCTGATCCAGCTTGGCCGGGGTGCGTGCGGCCAACACCACGGCCTTGGCCTGATACTCCGCGGCACGCACGGCCAGCTTGATGCCAAGGCCTGGGCCGATACCGGAAATGATGACGACTTTATCTTTGAGCAACATGGTGATCACCTTCTTATTGTTCTGGTAGGGAATGGGTCGTTCAGGTGCGACTGGCGTGCAGTGCTTCGGCACGTCGTTTCAGGTCCAGGGCCATCTGGTCGAAGCCGGTTTTTACCCAGGCACCGTGCTCGCGCATGATCGTGTCCTGGTTCAGGCCCAGGAAAATATCCGTGGTGAAATAGCGGCAACGGTTGGCATCGATGGCCGTGATGTACTGGTCGCGGCGGGCGGCGTCCATGTTCTCCGGGACGGGGCGTTGCTCCCAGGACAACAGTTGCTCGGGGTCGCAGGCCACGAGGTATTCGAACACCGGAACGGTTTCGCCGGTCTCGGGGGAAAGCACCTGCATATGCACCTCGTCACCGATCTGCAGGCCGCAGCGAATGTGCGGACAGAAGCTGTTCCACTGGTGGTAATTGTCCAGATCGATGAGCACCTCCCAGACCACCCGGGCGGGGGCATCGATTTCCACCGTGTGGGAGGTCACTATGTTTTCTGCTCTGGCCATGACAGTCTCCTGTTGTGCATTCAGTTGATGGGTCTGGAGGTGATCTGCAGCTGTTCGCTCAAGGGCTGGAGAGTCTCGAGCAGGGTTTCGTAGCCCGTTTCGGCGATCATCCAGCGCTCGTCGCGCTTGACGTAGCGATCCTGGTAGATCGCGCTGCCGTGCATGTGGGTGTTGTCCTCGAGGTTGATGAACACGTAGCTCAGGTACCAGAGGGCTGTGGCCTGGTCGCCAGCGACTTCGATTTCCGGGGTGTGACCGTTGTGGCTGGCCAGGCGGGTCTTGGTGAATGAGCTGCGGTAGAAGTCCAGCGCATCGCCCAGGCCGTTGACGTGGAACTCGTAGGCAGGGCTCTTGAACGACAGGGCGACGTCCTCGGTGAGCATGCCCTGGAGCATCTCGATGTTGCAGGTGTCGATGGCGCGGAAATAACGCGCCTTGAGCTGTTTGATCAGCTCGATTGCTTGCAGGTCCAACATGTGAAGCCTCCTTGGGGCCATTCAGGCACTGAGCTGGTACTCGCTGGTGAGGATGCAGTCGATCTTCTCGAAGTCGATGAACCTGCTGGTCGATTCGTACATGGCCTGCTGGCGCTGCGCGCATTTTTCCGGGTCGCCCAGGGCGGCGAAAAAACCTTGCGGATTGCCGATGGCCTCGGGCGGGAAGTTCTCTTCGACGATGGCGTGCAGCACCGGTGCACCGAAGGTCAGCGCCCGTACCACGGTGTTCTGCCGGTAGCCGAAGATCGATTGCAGTGGATAGGCATTAGGCCCGTGCCCGTTGCGCCAGGTGTCGTGCCAATGCTCGTAGCTCATACGATCTGGCTTGTGCAGCAGCGCCACCTGGTTCATGCCGGGTGTGCGCTGGCCGACCGGCACCTGGTACAGGGCTGAGCGGGCCTGGCGTTCCTCGGGGTAGGGCTCGGATTCCACCACCAGATACGCCTCCAGGCGGCTGGTCAACGGCGCCACGAGGGTCTTGATCGCGGGCCACTGCGAGGCACTGTCCAGCCACAACGAGAGCATCCCGTCCAGGGGTGCTGCGCTATTGGTGATGCGTTGCGCGGATGCGGCGGCCACCGCCTCATCGACCAGCATGACGCGGATGTTTTTTGCACCGGCGGCAACCAGGGCGTCGCGCAGGCCGAGCAAATCCGCACGCCATTGCCCGGCGTTGAGTTGCGCCGGTTTCCACAGGGTCAAGATGATTTTTTCCATGAGTTTTCCAGCACGTGTTCAGTATTGACGCTCAGTGATTGACGCCCAGGTGACGGGCGCGGTACTCGCTGTAGTCCTCGGTCATCTGCGCCTCGTTCAGGCCGAAACGTTCGAGGCTGTAGTCGTGGCTGGCACGTTTTTCCCGGCTGTTTTGCGCCAGCCAGCCCTGTGCGTCGGCGCGGGCTTTATCGGTAAACGGCAGCATGGCGAAGGCGTAGACCTTCTCCAGTACTTGCAGCGGCTGCTTCACGGTGTCGGCGAAGTGGATGTCGAGAAAACGCTCGGGCGCATGCTGCTCGCGCACCTGCATGGTGTGCCGGATGCCACGCGCCATGCGGTGGTTCCACTGCTCACCCGCGGCTTTCGGGTCCGGGTTGTCGCTGTACATCTGCCACAGGGTGTGGGCCATGCTGGCCATCGACGGGATGGTCTGGGCCGGTTCACGGTGGGTCAGGATCACTTGCGCGCCGGGGAAGACATCCAGCAGCAGATCCAGGGTGTGCAGGTGTTGTGGCGCCTTGAGCAGCCAGCGTTGGCCCGCCGGCACACCCCGTTGTTGCTTCTGCCACTGCAAGAACTGCAGCATTTTTTTCAGTTGGGTATAGACCGGCCGCTGGTCTTGTTGATCCAGCCAACGGGTGTAGCTGGGCACGTTGACGTAGGCGTCCATGGCACACATGAAGGAATGCTCCATGAGCATGAACTCTTCGTCGCAGAGCAGGGCATCGAGCGGGTGGATCGCGAGGATCTGCGGGATCACCTCGGCCATCAGATCGACCTCTGCCTTGGCCTGGGCGATGCGCTTGGCCGGCGCGGCCAGGGTTTCACCCGTCAGCGGTGCCGGAAAGCGGGTCTCCCACCAGGCGGCGGAGTAGAAACGTGGGTCGACCGCCAGCGTGCGCTGCAGCATGGTGGTGCCGGTACGCGGCAGGCCGACGATGACCAGCGGATCGTCGATGGGTATCCGGGTTATTTCCGGATAACGGCTCAGGTAATCTTCCATCACCAGGCGGTTGACCAGTTGCCCGACCAGCCTTTCTTCCAGCAGGTGCAGGCCGGTCTGCGACAGCCCGGCTTCGCTGGCCAGGGCATCCAGCAGCGCCTGCAGGGACGCACGGTAATTATCATCGCCAAAATAGCTCAGGCCGTGGGTGCGCGCGACGGCGCTGGCCAACAGATTGTCGACGGTCAGGTTTTCAATTCGGGTGGGCGCGTTCATAGGGCCTCCACGACGGCAGCGACGTTAACCACGTGAGTGGTGGGGTGGCATTGCTCCTGGGCACCGACCCAGCGCAGGCAGAGCGTGCCTTGGCGGACGCCGGCGGTTTGCAGCCAGTTGCTCACCCCGGGGTCCCGCTCACTGAGTACCAGCGTCACGCCGCCGTTGTCGTCGTAGCGGGCCTGGTGCTTGTTCAAGCAGATCTGGTGGTAGCGGTAGTCCAGCGACTCCATCCAGTAATTGTTGATCTGCAAGTTCCAGAAGTCGCAGTCCGGCACCTTATCGATGTGAATCACCAGCGCCTCGTCCTCGGCGAGCGCCCAGTGCGAGTGGTAGTAGAAAATATTCGGATCGCCGCCCACCGATTGGCAGAGTGCCTGGTTGGCGGGGGGCAACTGATTGCTGTGGGGCAGGTAGCTTTGGCTCCAGTCGGCGAACAGCCGGGCGGTGTTCTCGACGAAACTTGCGACCCGCGCCAGGCCTTGCTGGAAGGTCGCCGGGTCAAGGGGCTGTGGCTTGGCATCGGTGCCGATTCGCTCGATGCTCAACTTGGCCGGCACTTCGCAGCGCCGGTCAAGAAAGGTCTGGCGCACGATCAAGGCGTTGGTCGCGCCTTCCATTTTCAGCCAGTTGCCCGCTTGCGGTTCGCGGCTGAGGATGATGTCGAAATTGCCCTGGTCATCGATTTGTAGCTCGCTGGCGTCGATGAACCCGGTCTGGATCAGGGTGCCGTCGGTTTCATAACCGCCTTTCTGGGTGCCAAAGCTCAGGTAGGCGACGCTGCCGCGCTGGCCTTTGATGCGATAGTCCAGCGAGCCGTCCAGGCGCGAGTACTCGTAGAGGTTGTCCGGGTTGTCGGCACCGATCTTTGCGGTCTCGTGGGAGGTCTTGAAGAAACTGGGAAACGCCGGGTCGGCAAATTCGATGTGCATTTCTAGGCCGATGCGCAGCAGGCGTGTGAGGTAGCGGAAACCTTCGGCGCGGGTGGCCGTATCCGCGGGTGCTTCGGGACGCAGAATCTGCTCCCCGCAGCGCTTGAGGTGATCGCAGAACGTGGCCCAGGTCTGGCCACTCGACAGCTGTTGTTCGTCAATAGAGCTAATTGTCATTGTTGGACTCTCTTGATGGGGTGAGCCCGGCTCGAGCGCCGGCGCAGAGGCGTGAGCCGGGCGTCGGGGCTAGCGTTCCTGGCCGATGAAACCGCGCTCGGTCAGCACCTCGATGATCCGGTCCACGGCACCTTCCGGCGTCAGCTTGCTGGTCTGGATATGGATGTCCGGCCTGGTCGGCACCTCATAAGGCGAGTCGATGCCGGTGAAGTTTTTCAACTCGCCGCGGCGGACTTTCTTGTACAGGCCCTTGGGGTCGCGTTCCTCGGCCACGGCCAGCGGCGTGTCGACGAAGATCTCGATGAACTCGCCTTCCTGCAGCAGCCCGCGCGCCATCTCGCGCTCGGAGCGGAACGGCGAAATGAAGGCGGTCAGCACGATCATCCCGGCATCGACGAACAACTTGGACACCTCGGCCACCCGGCGGATGTTCTCGACCCGGTCGGCGTCGGTGAAGCCCAGGTCGCGGTTCAAGCCGTGACGCACATTGTCGCCGTCGAGCAGGTAGGTATGGCGGCCGCGGGCATACAGGCGGGTTTCCAGCAGGTTGGCGATGGCCGACTTGCCGGCGCCCGACAACCCGGTGAACCACAGCAGCACCGGCTGCTGGCCCATCTGTTCGGCGCGTGCCTTCTTGTTCACGTCCACGTGCTGCATATGGATGTTCTGCGAACGGCGCAGGGAGAACTCGATCAGGCCGGCGCCGACGGTGGCGTTGGTCAGGCGGTCGATGAGGATGAAGCTGCCGGTTTCGCGGTTGTCCTTGTAGGGATCGAACGCGATCGGCTGGCTGGTGAAGAGGTTGCACACGCCGATCTCGTTCAGCGCCAGTTCCTTGGCCGCCAGGTGTTCCATGGTGTTGACGTTGATCTTGTACTTGGGCACCGCCAGGGTGACCGGCAACGTCTTGCCGCCGATCTTCATCAGGTAGGGGCGGCCGGCGAGCATGGCCTGCTCGTGCATCCAGATCAGGCTGACCTGGAACTGGTCAGCGACGCTGGCCGGCTCTTCTGCGGTGGACAGGACATCACCACGGCTGCAATCGACTTCGTCGGTCAGGGTCAGGGTGATGGACTGGCCGGCCACGGCCTGTTGCAGGTCGCCATCGAGGGTGACGATGCGCGAGATCCGGCTCTCTTGCCCGGCCGGCAATACCCGCACGCGGTCGCCGGGACGAATCATGCCGCTGGCGATGGTGCCGGTGAATCCACGGAAATCGAGGTTGGGGCGGTTGACCCACTGCACCGGCATGCGGAACGCCAGTTTCTGCTGGTGCGCCTCGTCGATCTCGACGGTTTCCAGGTAGCCCATCAGCGTGGTGCCGCGGTACCAGGGCATGTGCTCGCTCTGCTCGGTGATGTTCTCACCGCGCAGCGCGGACATCGGGATCGCGGTGACATCGTGAAGATTGATCTGTTTGGCGAAGGCGCGGTAGTCATCGACGATGGCGTTGAAGACTTTCTCCGAGTAGTCCATCAAGTCCATCTTGTTGACGGCCAGGACCACCTTGCGAATGCCGATCAGCGAAGCCAGGTAGCTGTGACGCCTGGACTGGGTCAGCACGCCGCGGCGGGCGTCGATCATCACCACGGCCACGTCGGCGGTGGAGGCCCCGGTCACCATGTTGCGGGTGTACTGCTCATGGCCCGGGGTATCGGCAACGATGAACTTGCGCAATTCCGTGGAGAAAAAACGGTAGGCCACGTCGATGGTGATGCCTTGTTCGCGCTCGGCGGCCAGGCCGTCCACCAACAGCGCGAAGTCCAGTTCGCCACCCTGGGTGCCGTCTTTTTTCGAGTCGGCCTCCAGCGCTTCCATCTGGTCTTCGAAGAGCATTTTCGAATCGTAGAGCAGGCGTCCGATCAGCGTGCTCTTGCCATCGTCGACGCTGCCGCAGGTGATGAAGCGCAGCAGGCTCTTGTGCTCGTGGGACTTGAGGTATTGCCCGATATCCTCGGCAATCAGGTCGGATACGTGTGCCATCAGAAATACCCCTCTTGTTTTTTCTTCTCCATCGATGCGGACGCGTCGTGGTCGATCATTCGCCCCTGACGCTCGGACGTGCGGGTCAGGAGCATTTCCTGAATGATCTTGGGCAGGGTGTCGGCTTCGGACTCGACGGCACCGGTCAGCGGGTAGCAACCCAATGTGCGAAAGCGCACGTTGCGCATCATCGGCACTTCACCCGGGTTCAGCGGCATGCGGGCGTCATCGACCATGATCAGCATCCCGTCACGCTCCACCACCGGGCGCGGCGCGGCGAAATACAGCGGCACGATCGGGATGTTTTCCAGGTAGATGTATTGCCAGATGTCCAGCTCGGTCCAGTTCGACAGGGGGAACACGCGGATCGACTCGCCCTTGTGTTTACGCGTGTTGTACAGGTGCCAGAGCTCCGGGCGCTGGTTCTTCGGGTCCCAGCGGTGCTGGTCGGAGCGGAAGGAGAAAATCCGCTCCTTGGCCCGTGATTTTTCTTCGTCGCGGCGTGCGCCGCCGAAGGCCGCGTCGAAACCGTAGTGATCGAGCGCCTGTTTCAGTCCCTCGGTCTTCATGATGTCGGTGTGGATCTGCGACCCGTGCTTGAACGGGCTGATGCCCATTTCAATGCCTTCGGGGTTGGTGTGGGTCAGCAGGTCGACGTTGAGCTTGGCCACCATCTGATCGCGGAAGCGATACATCTCCTGGAACTTCCAGGTGGTGTCGACGTGCAGCAAAGGGAAGGGCGGCTTGGCCGGGTAGAAGGCCTTCATGGCCAGGTGCAGCATGACCGCACTGTCCTTGCCGATGGAGTAGAGCATGACCGGGTTGTCCGATTCGGCGACAACCTCGCGCATTGCCTGGATGCTTTCGGCCTCCAGTCGTTGCAGATGGGTAAGCGTCATAGATTTGCCTCTCGCTTTTTGTTGTTGTCGTTTATCAACGTACAACCGCTGCGATTCGGACTTTTGCGCGACTTGATGTTTTAACATCTGGCGCAGCATCTGCAGCATGGGGTCGCGGGGCAGGGTGGTGGCGACTGCGGCAGGCACATCGTCAGGGCTGACATGAGCGGCTTGCTGACCGATCTGGGTCGCCAGTTCGCGGGCGCCGCTGAGCATTGCGCTGGCTTCGGGCAGATGAAACAGCTGCAGCCGCTCAGCGCGTTCGCCGGCCCAGGTGATGAAGGTCGCGGCGCGTTGCCAGTGCATGCCCGAGAGCAGGGCAAACACTTTGCGTTCGGCCGAGCGATGCAGGCGGTCGAAGAAGGCTTGCAGGTGGGGCGCGCGCAAGCCGTCTTCGTAAGGCAGCCAGAGCACCTTGCCGCGATTGCTGACCGCGCGCAGTACCCCGTGACTGAGCTTGCCCTGATCGTTACGGGCACCGTAGTCATCGATCCAGTGGATCTCGCCATTCTGCGTACGCGCCTGTTCGAGGATGTCCCGGTAGGTGCTGCGATACCAGCGCTGTACCGCCAGGCAAGCATGGGCGACACGCTTGGCCGGGCGCTCGGCATTGAGCTGCCAGCGTTGCAGATAATGGGTGGCGGTGCGCTCGGGCAAGTCGATGTCGTGCAGGCGCTTGACCAGTGCCTGCATCGCTTCCAGGTGCCAGAGCAGGAACGGTAACTGGTGCCGTTCCGGCGGCGTGCTGACCAACAGCTGGTAGATGTTCTGCTCCTGTTCGGCGGACAGGCTGCGGCCTTCGCCTTGCTTGCGCCCGCGTTCGCGCACGGGCACCGCCTTCCAGCCGCCGGCTTGCCACGCCTTGTAGGCAGCGATGATGGTCGGCGAGGAGAGTCCGGTGTCCTGGCTGATGGCCTTGAGCGTGCTGCCGGCGATGCGCAACTTCACGGCGCGCAGGCGAAGCGTGTTGATCTGTGCAACGGACAGCTGATTGCCGTGGGACACGGGAGCTCCTGTTAAACATCCATTTGCGCGGTGGCGTTGGAGTGGATGCCTGTACTGTTCCCGGATCCGCAAAATCGCGCATAGGCCGAATGGACCATGTGAAGAACAAAAAACAGGAGAGTTGCCATGAACGAGTCAATGACTGTTCTGCTTGAAGACGTCATCGGTATTGCCCGCCAGGCAGGTGAGCTGGTGCTGGAGGTGTACCGTTCGGATTTCGAGGTGCGCGGCAAGGACGATGCGTCGCCAGTGACCGAAGCTGATGAGCGTGCCGAGGCTTTGATACTTCAAGCCTTGGCGACGCTCACGCCGCAGATTCCGGTGATATCGGAAGAGGCTGCCGCCGCCGGCTTGGTGCCCGAGTTCGGCAGGCGTTTCTGGCTGGTGGACCCGCTTGACGGGACGAAGGAGTTCATCAATCGCAATGGCGAGTTCACCGTCAATATCGCCCTGATCGATAACGCTGAACCGGTGCTTGGGGTGGTGCTCGCGCCCGCGCTTGCGCGACTGTTCGCCGGTGCCCGTGGTTGCGGCGCCTTTATCGAGCAAGCCGGGCAGCGCCAGCCCATCCACTGCCGGGCAGCGGCGAAAGAAGGCTTGGACGTTGTCGCCAGTCGCTCCCATGGCGATGCCCAGGCGCTGGATAAATTCCTCGACGGGCGCCAGGTGCGGTCACTGAAAAGCGCCGGCTCGTCGCTGAAAATCTGCCTGGTCGCTTGCGCAGAGGCAGACCTTTATCCGCGCCTGGGACGCACCATGGAATGGGATATTGCCGCGGGGCATGCGGTGCTGGTGGCTGCCGGTGGACAGATCCGCACCCTTGGCGGCGATGTGCTGCGTTATGGCAAGCCCGGCCTGGACAACCCGCATTTCTACGCTCACGGGTTATAGACCCTGCACACTTGCGCACGGGCCTGTTTCCGGGGATGGAAGCAGGCCCTTTTTGTTGGCGATTTCGTGATCTACATCGACAGATGCGCGCTCAAGTCCCCCATCATGTCCAGGTGCGAGTAATCGCGAAAGCTGAAGCGCCAGACCCCGTCCATCCGTACGAACTCATCGAGGTAGCGTCCGCTGGCGATGGGTTGCAGGGGCAGGGTGTCGGTGGCTTGCAGCACGGTGTAGCAGGAACGAACCGACGCGGTGCCTGCGGCTTCGTCGAGGTCGATGATCGGATTGCTGATGATGTGCCGGGTGCGGGGTGTGCCGCAGGGGTAGCGCTTGATCCGTTGCTGCCAGATGCCCAGCAAGGCGCTGTGATCGGCGAAGGTGTCCTGGCTTTGCAGCTTGATGCGGGCATGACGGAACAGCTCGGCCGCTTCAATCAGTTGGCCGCTGTCCAGGTATTCGCCGTAACGGTAGAGCAGGTTGCTGATCTGTATGGCGCTGGTGCTCATGGTGATCCTCTTTTTTGTAGGAGCCGGCTTGCTGGCGATGGCGGCCTGACAGCCAACCCATCTCCCACGGCCGTACCCGATCTACTGTGGGAGCTGGCTTGCCAGCGCATCGCCAGCAAGCCGGCTCCTACAGGAATTGCGTCATCCATGTTTCCCCGCAAATGCATGAAGAACCATTAAAAAGCCGCTGCAACCCGGTAAGGGTTGCAGCGGCATGGTGATGTGCGAAAGCGGTCAGGCAGTCACTGGCCGGATCGCCGCGAGGGGCGCAGCGGGGTTCTTCATCTGTTGCCGATAACGTGGCAGCGCCAGGGCCAGGAACACGCTGGCCAGCGCCAGCATCGACACCGATGAGGCCAGGGCGTAGCGCAACGACTCGCTGCCCAGGGTTGGCACGAAGAAGTCGCTGAGCATGCCAACGAAGAGCGGCCCGATGCCCACGCCCAGGAGGGTCATGGACATGACGAAAATCGCCGTGGCCTGGGCCAGGCGGGTCGCCGGGAAAAGGTGGGTAATGGCGCTCAGGCATGGTGTTGCCCACCACACGCCAAAGAAGGCGAATGCGCTGTAGAACAGGAACGCCTGCGGTACGGCAGTGCTGCCGATATGGAACGCCGTGCCCTGGGGCCAGAGGAAGTACGCCAGAGCGAAGGGAATGCTGATCAGCGTGCCCAGCAGCGGCACGCCGATTTGCCAGCCGACATCGCGCCGAGCCATGCGGTCGGTGAGCATGCCGCAGACCAGGGTGCCAATGGCCGCGCCACCGCCGCCTACCACGCCGACCAGGAATCCGGCCTGTTGCATGTTGAGACCGTGGGAACGGATCAGGAAGCTCGGGCTCCAGGTGCCAATGGCGTAGCCGGCAATCGCCGCCGCGCCACCGGTGAGTACCAGCCACAGGAACGAGGGCATGCGAAACAGCTCAGTGAGGGTCTTGAGCCAGCCGTCTTGTTGCAATGTGGCGCTGCTCAGCGGTACGACCCGCTTGGGCGTACGCACAGTCAACAGCAGTAGCAGGCCGAGGAAAATGCCCGGAGCGCCGATCAACAGGAAGGCGTAGCGCCAGCCATGGTGTTGGGCGATCCAGCCGCCCAGCCCCAGGCCGACAACCGCTCCCAGGCTGGAGCCGAGCATCAGGAATGCCAGGGCTGTGGAGCGGCGATTGGGCGGATACAAATCCGAGACCATCGCCACCGACGGCGCCGTGCCGCCGGCTTCGCCCACGGCCACGCCAATCCGCGCCAGCACCAGGGTCAGGAAGTTGCCGGCCATGCCGCAGAGCATGGTCATCAGGCTCCAGGCGATGCAGCTGAAGGCGATCACCGGCTTGCGCCCGATGCGGTCCGACAGGCGCCCCAGCGGAAAGCCGAACACGGTGTAGAACACTGCAAAGGTCACCCCCGACAGCAAGCCGATGCCGGTATCGGAAATGCCGAATTCAAGCTTTACAGGCTCGATCAGGATCGCCATCAACTGACGGTCGATGTAGTTGAACACATAGATGCTGGCGAGCACGAACAGCGCGTAGTGCGTTCGCCATGTGACGGGGGTGGACTGGTTCACTGCGGGTGCTCCCGGTTTTGTTCTAGTTGGCGCGATGCTCTACGTGCACAGTGTTTTTTTCATCGTCCGTTCAGACCATTTTCGGCTTTGCCGGCAAGCCGCCCTGCACCTTGGCAAACCTAGTCTTGTCGGACGATGTTTCGCTCGCGCTCAACGTCAATCATTCAGCCCGTATCCGCTGCCATGCCAGCGTTTGCCCACGTTGTGGCAAGCCCTGCGACAGCCTGAAAACAATAAGAAGCTGAGGAATTGAAATGAGCGTCTTGTTCGAGCCGGTCGCCTTGGGCGAGCTTCAACTGGCCAACCGCATCGTCATGGCTCCCATGACGCGCAGCCGCGCCCTTGCCGATGCGATTCCCGGCGGCGATATGGTCGAATACTACCGCCAGCGGGCCAGTGCCGGGTTGATCGTGGCCGAAGGCACTGCGCCGTCCGCCAGCGGCCTGGGCTATTGTCGCACCCCGGCGATCTACAGCGACGAGCAGGTCGTCGGCTGGCGGCGGGTCACCGAGGCGGTGCACGCCGAGGGCGGGCGCATCGTTTTGCAGCTGATGCACGTCGGCCGCGCCGCCAGTCGCCACAACAAGCCGGCAGGCGCGGCCACGGTGGCGCCTTCGGCGCTGCGTGCACGTACCCAGGTGTTCAGCGACGTTGCCGGGCTGGTGGACACTGACGAGCCGCAGGCGTTGACCCTGCAAGGCATCGGCGAGGTCATCGAAGACTATCGCCAGGCCGCACTGAATGCGCGCCTGGCCGGCTTCGACGGTGTCGAACTGCATTGCACCAGCGGTTATCTGCCGATGCAGTTCATGGCCTCCGGCAGTAACCGGCGTAGCGATGTCTACGGCGGCGACGTGATCGGGCGAGTGCGTTTCGCCAAGGACGTGATCGAGGCCATGGCCAGTGCCATCGGCGCCGGCCGTGTCGGCTTTCGCCTATGCCCCGGCAACCCCTACAACGACATCGACGATCAGGACCCGGTCGCGACGGCCGCCACCCTGTGCGAAGCCGTGGCGCCGTTGAGCCTGGCGTACCTGCACATCATGCGCTCGCCCCTGGCCGAGCTCGATGCCTTCGCCCTGGCGCGTAAGCACAGCCCCCACGCCTTGATCCTCAACGATGGTTTCGACGGCCCTTCGGCCAGTGCCGCTCTCGCGTCGGGCGAGGGGGCTGCCGTGTCGTTCGGCCGTCACTTTATTGCCAACCCCGATCTGGTGGAGCGCTTGCAGCGTGGCCTGCCTTTGACTGGCTTCAACCGCAAGACCCTGTATACGCCGGGCCCGGCGGGCTACTCGGATTACAGCGCCTATCAAGCCAATGCCCAGGAGGTGGCGCAATGAACCTGAATGACCTCAGTCACGGCCTGCCGACCCGCGTGGTTCCACGGGAACAGACCCAGGCACTGCTCGACCAGCGCGCGGCCGCCGCCGGGCTGATCAAGCCGAAAGACCGCTACACCCTCGCCGACCGCCTCGAACATCAGGCGCGCGAGCAGGGTGAGCGCACGTTCCTGATCTACGGCGAGCAGACCCTGAGCTACGCCGAGGTCGATGCCCGGGCCAACCAGATGGCTCACACCTTTTATGCCAATGGCCTGCGCGCCGGCGATGTCTGCGCCCTGGCCATGGAAAACCGTCCGGCGTTCTTCTGCACCTGGTTCGGCCTGGTCAAGCTCGGGGTGGTGGTGGCCTTCATCAATACCCAGGTCACCGGCCGCCCGCTGCTGCATGCATTGCAAACCACCGATGCCAAGGCGTTGGTGATTGGTGAGGAATGCCTGGCCAATGTACAGGCCACCGAAGGTTTTCCAGACCTGCCATGCTGGCTGATTCGTGACGCGGAAAATCCCTGGAGCGGCCCGCTGCCCAAGGGCATCGACGGGCATTTCGCCGCGCGCCTGGAGAAGGCTCCGCGCACGCCGTTTCCCCGGGATATCCGCGCGCACATCGAAGCGCAGGCCGCGACGCTGCTGATCTTTACCTCGGGCACCACCGGCTTGCCCAAGGCGGCGCGCTACAGCCACATGCGCTGGATGTCCTCGGGCGATGTGATGGAAGTCACCCTGAACGCTACCTGCAAGGATGTGTTCTATTGCTGCCTGCCGCTGTACCACGGCGCCGCAGCCACCTCGGTGACCTCCACCGCACTGCGCGCAGGTGCCGCCATCGTGGTGCGCCGCAAGTTCAGCGTGCGCGAGTTCTGGAACGATGTGGCGCGCCACCAGATCAGCATCTTCCAGTACATCGGCGAGATCTGCCGCTATCTGCTCAACCAGCCGATGCGCGCCGGCGAGCGCGAGCACAGCCTGCGCTGCATGCTCGGCGCCGGGCTGTCGCCGGACTCCTGGCAGCGCTGGCTGGAGCGCTTCGGCCCGATCCAGGTGTTCGAGGGCTGGGGCGCCACCGAAGCCAACTCCGCCGTGATCAACGTCGACAACTATTTCGGTTCCTGCGGACGGATACCGGACTGGAACAAGACCAACTTGCGGCTGGTGCGTTACGACATCGAAAACGACTGCCATCCGCGGGACGAAAACGGTTTCTATCAAGTCTGCAAAGTGGGTGAGGTGGGCGAGGCCATGGGCTTTATCGTCGATCACCCCGAGATCGGTGGCGGACGCTTCGAGGGTTACACCTCGGCTGAGGCGACCGAGAGCAAGATTCGCCGCAATGTGTTTCGCGAAGGCGATGCCTACTGGAGCTCCGGCGACTTGATGCGCGAGGATGCCGACGGTTACTGCTACTTCGTCGACCGCATCGGCGATACCTATCGCTGGAAGAGCGAAAACGTTTCGACCCTGGAAGTGGCCGATGCCCTGGGCGATCTGGCGGGGCTGGAACTGATCAACATTTATGGCGTCCTGGTGCCGGGCCATGAAGGCCGCGCCGGCATGGCCGCGGTGCTGATGCAGGCGGGCCAGGCATTCGATCCCGCCGCCCTGTACGCCCTGACCGAAGCGCGCCTGCCGCGCTATGCGGCCCCGGTGTTCGTGCGGGTCACCCAGTCGGCAGACCTGACGGCCAGCTACAAGCTGCGCAAGGTCGATCTGCAGCGCCAGGGTTATTGCCCGACTCGATGCAGCGATCCGCTGTTCATCCGCGACGAGCAGGCCCGCAGCTATGTGCCCTACTCGCCAGAAGCCCTGGCGCGGGCTGGCCTGACGCCCTTCACGGTGGCCGACCATGGCTGATCTCGACGCCAACGGTCACGAACTGCGCAGCGGCCTGCGGTATCCCTGGCCGCAGGCACCGGACTCCGGGCAGGTGCGTGAAGTGGCGCCGGGCGTGTGGTGGCTGCGCATGCCGCTGCCGTTTCGCCTGGACCACATCAACCTCTATCTGCTGCGCCACACCGATGGCTGGGTGGTGGTGGACACCGGCATGAACACCGCGCAAACCCGTGAGGTCTGGGATCGGGTGCTCAGCGAAGTGTGCGGCGGGCTGCCGGTGCTGGCAGTGGTCTGCACCCACTTTCACTCCGACCATGCCGGGGTGGCCGCCTGGCTCAGCGAGCGTTTTCACTGCCCGGTGTACATGACCGCCAGTGAGTTCCAGTCGTTGCATGTGAGGTTTCCCGCCGACCAGCCACCGGGCTGGGATTTCCTCGATTTCTACCGCAAGGCTGGGGTGACTGACGAGCACAGCACCGAGATGTTCGCGGTGATGAGCAACGCGCATTTCCTGCCGGCGCCACTGAACCATTTCCGCCGTCTGCAGGAAGGCAGCTGCCTGCACATCGGTGGCCGCAACTGGCAGGTGGTCATCGGCCGCGGGCACTCGCCGGAGCATGCCTGCCTGTATGCCGCCGATGACGGCTTGCTGATTTCCGGCGACCAGGTGTTGCCGCGCATCACTTCCACCGTCGGCGTGCATGCCACGCAACCGTTGGCCAACCCACTGCGCGACTGGCTCGATTCCATCGAGCACCTGCGCAGCTTGCCCGACAGCGTACTGGTGCTGCCGGCGCACGAGCGGCCGTTTTTCAATTTGCATGAGCGCCTGGATCAACTGCAAGCCCATCACCAAGGGCATCTGGCGCAGATGCTGGCCGCCTGTGACGAGCCGCGCACCGTGCTCGAACTGATGGCCTTGCTGTTTCCCAAACTGTCGGGTCGTTTCGACGAACTGATGGCGCTGGGCGAAACGTTGGCCCATGCCAACTATCTGGTGGCCGAAGGGTCGCTGGAGCGTGAAGAGGACCGGGGGCGATACCGCTACCGGCGTGCTGTAAGGGGAGCGTGCGCTGTTAACCCGCTCAGGGTGTTTTGAGCGGGCGGCACGGCAGCAGTGTTGAACATTCCAGGCAGCCAGCCGGTTGTCATAGAGGAGAGTCAGTGTGATCAACAAGAACAACAATAACTCCACGGTCATCGGTTCGCGTGCGTTTGAGCTCACCAGCCTGGCGGCAGCCATTGCGCTGGTGTCCACACCGGTGTGGGCTGGCGATACGATCGAGTTCGACAACGGCGCGACGATGGATTGGTCGGTGACCACCAGCTACGGCATCGGTGTGCGCACTGGCAGTCAGAGCGATCGCTTGCTGACGGTCAACGCCGACGATGCCAACCGCAACTTCGACAAGGGCAGCCTGACCACCAATCGCGTGGGCGCGCTGGCGGAAATGATCCTGCGCAAGGACAACTACGGCGCCGTGGTGCGCGGCAGTACCTTCTACGACGACGTCTACCACCGCAAGAACGATAACGACTCGCCTGCCACCGTGAACAAGAACGGCGACAACGACGAGTTCACCAGTGACACCCGCTACTACAGTGGCGGCCGCAGCAAACTGCTGGACGTCTATGCGTTCAGCGGCTGGCGCTTTGACAACGACACCATGCTCGACGTCAAGGCCGGGCGACACATCGAATCCTGGGGCGAGAGTCTGTTCTACCCGGGTGTGAACGGCGTACAAAACCCGTCTGACGCGGTAAAAGCGTCGCAGCCGGGTGTCGAGGTCAAGGAAGTCCTGTTGCCGGTGGGCCAGTTCTCCGGCTCGTTCCGACTGAACCCCCAGCTGACCTTCGGTGCCTACGTGCAATACGAATGGAAGGGCACCGAACTGCCGCCGGTGGGCAGCTACCTGTCCAGCAGCGACGTGGTTGGGCCAGGGCGCGAGTTTATCTACGCCAACGGCCAGAAGATCGCCTACCGCGGCACCGACAAGCCGAGTGATGGTGGTCAGTGGGGCGTGCAGATGCGCTACCGCCCGGTACCGGCCCTCGAGCTGTCGCTGTTTCACGTCAACTACCACGACAAGAACCCGGCCACCGCCCTGGTTGGCTACGACCCGCTGCCAGTGGGCGGTGGCCGCAACGCCTTCGTCAGCAATGGTTACGAGATCAAGTACTTCGAAGACATCAAGCTGACCGGCATCAGCGCTTCGACCAAGATCGGCGACACCCAGGTCGGCGCCGAATGGTCGTACCGCGACGGTGCGCCGGTGATGGTCAATACCGGCCTTGGCGCGGTGCCAGCCAAGGGCAAGGGCCAGCAGATGCAGCTGTCGGCGATCCGTATCCTGGGGGATCGTCCCTGGGCCAGCCAGACCAGCCTGACCGCCGAAATCATCCGCGTGCAGGTCGACAGCGTCGAGTCCACTTCGGCGGCGCCCAACCTGCAAGGCGTCAACCTATTACCCTCCCTGGCACCCCTGGTGGCTCCTTCCGATGACTATACCTACAGCACAGCCGCGGGTTACCGCACCAAGTCTTCCAGTGCCTACACCGTGGGCGCATCGTTCAGTTATCCGGGCGTTTTCCAAGGCTGGGATCTGGAAGTCCCCTTCAGCTTCTCCAACGTCTTCAGCGGCTCCACGCCCATGGCCGGAAGCATCTCCGGCGTCGCCGGCGACCGACGCCTGAGCGCGGGCACGACCTTCAAGTACCTGGGCAACCTGGAACTGGGTTTGAAATACATCGCCTACCTGGGTGAGGCCGATGCGATCGACCGTCCGTTCGCCGACCGCGATTACGCCACGTTCTCGATGAAATACACCTTCTGACCGACCACTCGAGTTCCGCGGCGCTTGATGGCGCCCGGACCTTAAACACAACTTGGAAAAAGCCGCGGCGTAACGCTTCGGCACGGAGGCACTATGGGGCTCAAAGGGCATGCGGCCATTGTTGGCAGCGCACAGTACAAACCGGAGAAGTACTCCACCGCGCCCAAGATGTTTCACCTTGAACAAGTCGCCGACCTGGCGGCCCAGGCGCTACGCGATGCCGGGCTCAAGGCTTCGGACCTCGACGGGCTGGTGATCAACGGCCCGCATTTTCATGAAGCCTCGGTGTTCGTACCGGCGATGGCCGCCGAATACCTGGGCCTGCGGCTGAACTTCGCCGAAGTGGTCGACCTTGGCGGCTGTACGTCGGTGGGCATGGTCTGGCGCGCCGCCGCCGCCATCGAACTGGGGTTGTGCCAGGCCGTGCTGTGCGTCATCCCCGCCCGCATGGCGCCGTTGGGTCCCGACGAGGATCCTGGCTGGATGGCCCGGTCCATGCGTTTTGGTGGTCACAGTACGGCGTTCGGCGCGCCCGAAGCCGAGTTCGATTTGCCTTACGGGCACATGGGCCAGAACACCGGCTACGCCATGATCGCCCAGCGTTATGCCGCGCAGTACGACTATGACCAGCGGGCGATGGCCAAGATCGCCGTCGACCAGCGCACCAATGCCCTGGCCAACCCGCAAGCGATGTTTTACGGCCAGCCGTTGACCATCGAGCAGGTGCTGGCGAGCAAAATGGTCGCCGACCCGCTGCACGTCCTGGAAATCGTCATGCCGGTGGCCGGTGGCGCCGCATTGATCATCACCAACAAGGAAGTGGCGGCGCGGGCGCGCAAGCGTCCAGCCTTCATTACCGGGTTTGGCGAGCACCTGGCGTTCAAGTCGCCGTCCTATGCAGAAGACATGCTGCACACGCCGATCGGTCCGGCGTCCCAGCGGGCCTTTGCCATGGCCGGGCTCAAACCCACAGATGTCGATGCCGCGCAGATCTACGACTGCTACACCATCACCACCTTGCTGACCCTGGAAGACGCCGGTTTCTGTGGCAAGGGCGAGGGCATGGCGTTCGTGCGCGAACACGACCTGACCTGGCGTGGCGATTTCCCGATGAACACCCATGGCGGGCAACTCAGTTTCGGCCAGTCGGCCTCGGCCGGTGGCATGAGCCAGGTGATCGAGGCGGTGACGCAGATCGCCGGCACCGCCGGTGAACGCCAACTGGGCCGCTGCGACAGCGTCTACGTCTCCGGCACTGGCGGCGTGATGAGCGAGCAGGGCGCATTGATACTTCAGGGAGCATAAGCACATGTCCAACAACAAACCGATGCCGGTCGCGACGCCGATCTCCGCGCCCTTCTGGGAGGGCCTGAAGGCTCGCCGCCTGTTGATCCAGCAATGCAACGCCTGTGCGCACTGGAACTTCTACCCGCGCCGGCATTGCCCGGTGTGCCTGGAACACGACCTGGCCTGGCGCGAAGTCGACGGCGCCGCCACGCTGTACAGCTACACCGTGACGCGCATCGCCACCTTGCCCGACTTCATGGATGAGATGCCGCAGAAGCTGGCGGTGGTCGAACTGGCCGAAGGGGTGCGCATCAACACCAACCTGGTCGGCCTCGACGAAACCGAGATCCGTATCGGCATGCCCCTGCAGCCGGTGTTCGCCGAAGTCGACGCCAAGGGCAACCGCCTGCTGCGCTTTACCGGCGTGGACAAGGATGCAGCGGCGTTCGAGTCGCTCCCTGCACAGGACAGCGAACCGGCGCCTGCGACCTCGCAGCAACCCGTCGCCCTGCAGGTCGACCTCAACGATGGGCCGGCCTTGCAGGCCCTGGTCAGTGAGCAGTACAGCGACTGGAGCAACGTGGTGGTGGTCGACCAGGCACTGATCGATGCCTTTGCCCAATTGTCGGGCGACGATTACTGGATCCACACCGATCCGCAGCGGGCGCGCCTGCAAAGTCCGTTCGGCGGCACCATCGCCCACGGTGCGCTGGTACAAGTGCTGCAGTCGCGAATGAAACTGGCGCTGGGGTTCGAGATCAGCGGTTTCAGCACCCAGATCAACTACGGCTCCGATCGCCTGCGCTTCCCGGCGCCGGTACCGGCCGGCTCGCGCATTCATTCGCGAGCCCGGGTGAAAAAAGTCGAAATCCTCGCCCGGGGAACCCAGCTGACCCTGGAACTCAACATTCATGTGGTGGGCCAGGACCGGCCCTCGGTGATCAACGACCTGGTGATCCTGTACATGGCCTGATCCCCACGCAAGCCCATGAGCGGTGATCTCCTGTGGGAGCGAGCCTGCTCGCGAAGAGGCCATTCCTGTCGGCATCAATGCCGACTGGTCTACCGCCATCGCGAGCAGGCTCGCTCCCACAGTTGCATAAGCCATTTGGACGATGTGTCCCCCCTCCCTTGCGCCGACTATTGCCCCAGAGGCAACGCCCATCTCGATTGCCTCGCATGCCCTGGCGCGTGACAAAAACAAGAGGATCGGCCCTATGACTTGCCCTATCCACGCCACCCCCGAACAGGAGCGTTACTCATGCGTTCGGTGATCGGCTACGCGGTTTGCCTGGTGGTCGCCTTGACCATTGGCTACACCTTCTCCCCCAAATCCCCCCCACAAGCGGAATTGCTGGCCACGCGCCCGGACCGGGTGCAGATCAATGGCCTGTTCAATCTTGGCGCGCGCGTGGTCGCCGTGGGCGAGCGTGGCAGTGTCCTGCTCAGCGATGACCAGGGCGTCAGCTGGCAGCCCGCGACCGTCGCCACCCAGCGCAACGCCACCCTGACCGCCGTGGTGGCCCTGGATGACAAGCGCTTGCTGGCCGTCGGGCATGACGGCTGGATCCTGCGCTCCGAGGATGCCGGCAGCAGTTGGCAGGAAATGCGCTACGACAGCGACCTGGGCGAACCGCTGCTGGGCATCTGGACCAGTGATGGCAATAGCGTCATGGCGTTCGGCAGCTTCGGCAAGTTCTATCAATCGGCTGACGCCGGGAAGACCTGGACGCCGCAGTCCCTGGACATCGACAACGCCCACCTCAACAGCATGGCCGGCGGCGACGATGGCCGTCGCATGCTGGTGGGCGAGCAGGGCCTGGTGCTGCGCACCAACGACGCCGGCCAACACTGGCAGAGCTTGCCGGCGTTCTACAGCGGCTCGCTGTTCGGCATCGTGCGCCTGAGCGCGAACAACTGGGTGACCTATGGCATGCGCGGGCACGTGTTCGTCAGCCACGACTTCGGCGACAGCTGGACCCAGGTCAAGGTCGGCAATCAACTGCCGCTGTACGGCCATGTACTGCTGCCCGATCAGTCGGGCCTGGTGATCGTCGGTGCCGGCAGCTCGGTGGTGCGCCTGGATGCACAGGGTGCGCTGGTCGGCGTCGGACGCCTGGCCGGGCTCGGTACGTTGACCTCGGCGACGATGGTCGGCTCGCGGCTGCTGGTCGGAGGCGAGCGCGGCGTATTGCAGGGTTCAGGTGGCAGCGTCGCTGCCCAAATGGCCACACAGGCCACCCAGTGAATGAGAGGCGGGCAATGAAACAAGGTAAACATTGGGTGACGCACTGCGTCGAAACCTGTGCGGATCATCTGATGGCCTGGCGCAAGGGACTGCTGGCGCTATTCGTTCTGGTGACGCTGGGCCTGGGCTACAGCGCCACCCACACGCAACTGGATCCGGGTTTCAACAAACAGATCCCGGTGCGCCATGACTACATGATCAATTTTCTCAAGTTCAGCCGCTACTTCACCGGCGCCAATCGTTTCCTGGTCAGCGTGCGCTGGAAAGGCGAAGGAGACATCTACAACGCCGAGTACCTGGAGACCCTGCGCAAGGTCACCGACGATGTGTTTTTCATCTCCGGGGTCAGCCGCCCCAGCGTGACGTCGCTGTTCACCGCCAATGTGCGCTACATCGAAATCACCGAGGAAGGTTTCTTCGGCGACGTGGTGGTGCCACCGCGCTTCAGCGGTACCGCCGAGGACCTGGCGCAGGTGCGCAGCAACACAGCCGCCTCCGGGCAGGTCGGCCGCCTGGTGGCCAATGACCTGAAGTCGGCCATGGTCCGCGCCGACCTGCAGGACATCGACCCCAAGACCGGCCAGCCGGTGTCCTATGTCGAGATCGCCAAGCGCCTGGAAGACATCCGCGCCAAATACAACAGCCCGGATATCGAGATCAACATCGTCGGTTTCGCCAAGCTGGTGGGGGATGTGGTCGAAGGATTGAACACGGTGATCGGCTTCTTTGTGGTGGCCTTCGTCATTACCGGGTTGCTGCTGTGGCTGTATTCGCGCTCCCTGCGCCTGACGGTGGTGGCGCTGCTGGTGGCGTTGCTGCCGGTAGTCTGGCTGCTGGGGCTGTTGCCCCTGTTGGGGTTGGGCATCGATCCGATGTCGATCCTGGTGCCGTTCCTGATCTTCTCCATCGGCGTGTCCCATGCGGTGCAGATGACCAACGCCTGGAAGCAGGACGTGCTGGCTGGCAGTACATCGAAGGACGCGGCGCGTTCGGCGTTCTGCAAGATCTTCATCCCCGGTTCCCTGGCCTTGCTGATGAACGCCCTGGGGTTCGCGGTGATCATGCTGATCGACATTCCCATCGTCCACGAACTGGGGGTGACGGCCTGCATCGGCGTGATGCTGATGATCATCACCAACAAACTGATGCTGCCGGTGATCATTTCCTATCTGCGCCTGGAGCCTGCGCTGTTGCGTCGGGCGCAATCGCGGCCGGCGGGCAGGCATCGCCTGTGGTGGCGCCTGTCGGCGCTGGCCGAGCCGGGACCTGCCCTTGGGGTGTTTGTGGTCAGTCTGCTGCTGCTGGCGGCCGGGGCCTACAAGGCCCGCGACCTGGCGGTGGGCGATATCGGCGCGGGTGCGCCGGAGCTACGGGCCGATTCGCGTTATAACCAGGACAACGCCAGGATCATCAGCAGCTACTCCATAGGGCTCGATGTGATGTCGGTGTTCGTCCAGGTCAATGGCGTCGAAGAAGGTTGCCTGTCGCCTGCGGTGATGCGTGCGGTGGAAGCGTTCGATTTCCGCATGCGCACGGTCACCGGCGTGCAGTCGATCCAGAGCGTGGCGGACATGGGCAAGCGGGTGATCGCCGGCAACAACGAAGGCAACCCGCGCTGGGCGGCGATTCCGGGTTCGCCCCGGGGCCTGAGCCAGGGTGCGCGGGCCTATATGCCCGATGACGGGCTGGTCACCGATGGCTGCCAGCAGATGCAGATCCTGGTGTTCCTGGCCGATCACGAAGGCAGCACCGTCAGCCATGCGATCGCCGAAGCCAGGCGGATCATTGCCGAGGTCAGCTCGCCGCAAGTCGAATTCCTCCTGGCCGGCGGCAACGTCGGGGTGATGGCGGCCTCCAACGAGGCGGTCAAGCGCGCTGAAGTGATCATGCTCGGGGCGCTATTCGGATCGGTGGCATTGTTTTGCTGGCTGACCTTCTTGTCGATTCGCGCGGTGCTGTGCATTCTGGTGCCGCTGGCGATTGTCGCGATCCTGTGCAACGCCCTGATGACCTTGCTCGGGATCGGCCTGAAAGTCGCAACCCTGCCGGTGATGGCGCTGGGAGTGGGCGTGGGCGTCGACTACGGCATTTACCTGTACGAACGGATCCAGCACGAAATGCTGCGCGGCGCCAACCTGCGTGAGGCGTTCTACGAGGCCATGTGTCAACGCGGCACTGCCGCGGTGTTCACGGCCGTGACCATGTCGATCGGCGTCTGCACCTGGGCCTTCGCCCCGCTGAAGTTCCAGGCCGACATGGGCGTGCTGCTGTCGTTCATGTTCCTGGTCAACGTGTTGGGGGCGATTTTTCTCCTGCCGGCGTTGGCCGCCTGGTTCAATCGCGGGCGCCCACTGGTGACCGAAAGGGTGCGTCAGCCTGCGCCGGCACAAGGGCAGTTCCGCCTGAAAAACAGCCCGGCAGCGCGTGATACCGCGAACGAGAAATAAACCTGCCGGACCTCTTGTGGAGTCCGCAGGCGCTGGTGAAAACTGGCAGGCAAGTAGCAGTCGAGAGGGGGGAACCCTGGGTTCCCCCGGCCGAAATTATAAAAATAACAAGGGAAGGGCGCAGTCCTTACCCGAGCGAGATAAGACTATGCAGAACGCTGACTTGACCCATGAAGCCCTGGCCAGTCTTGGCCTCGACCTCACGCGCTACAACCAGTTGGTGGGCGAAATCTACGAAGGCGCCCTCGATCCGAAACTGATGGCCACGGCCCTCAGGAGTTTTCTCAAGCTCTACGATGCCAACTTCGTCACCCTGATCCTGCGGGTGCCGGATCAACCCGATGTCGGTGTGATGATCATCGTCGGCGACATCGAAGGTGCCGGTGATGTCTGCTACATGACCTACCCGCAGACCAATTCGCCTTTCTCCAATCAGCCGCTGGACCATGTATTCACCGTGGACGACATCATGAGTTCCACGCAGTGGGAGCAGAACGGCTACTTCAAGACGTTTTGCGAGCCCCATGACGTGTACCACCTGATGTTGGCCGACATTTCCACCCCGGACGGGGGCAAGCTGCGCTTTCGCATCACCCGCCCCAAACGGGCTCCCAACTTCTCGGCGCATGACCGGGCGGTGTGCGCCAGTTTCCTGCCACACCTGCGGCGTGCCTCGCAGTTGCATAACCTGCTGGACCGCAGCGAATCGCTGAGCGAGTTGTACTCCCAGGCCATCAGCCGGCTATCGGTGGCGACCCTGGTGCTCGACGAGAGCGGCAGCGTGTTGCAGATCAACCCGGTGGCCCAGGAAATCCTGGCCCGCTCCGATGGCCTGAAGCTGGTGGGTGGGCGCCTGGAAGCCACCTATCCCAGCGACAACCGTGAACTGCAGCGCCTGATTCGCGGCGCGTTCTGCCCGGACGCGCCGAAAAGCGCCGAGGCCATGTCAGTAACGCGGCCTTCGGGGTTGGTCAACCTTGGTGTGGTAGTCGAATCGATCCCGTCCCTGGACTGGGCCGAGGAGAAGGGCCAGCCGGCGGCGCTGGTGTACATCCGCGATGCCTCGAGCAAGTCCCTGGCCAGCGAAGTGGTGACCAAGCAGCTGTTCAACCTGACCAAGGCCGAAACCGCCCTGGCCATGGAACTGGCCAACGGCTTGTCCCTGGAGGAAGCCGCCGAGGTCCTGAATATCCGCCGTAATACGGCGCGGGCGCACTTGCGCTCGATCTTCTCCAAGACCGGCGTGCGACGCCAGACCGAACTGGTGCGCATCATGCTCAACAGCGTGGTGGCCTTGGGCAAGCCGCAACTGGCGTTGAAAATGACCGAGAAAATCAAGGTGCCGCCCCTGCAACTGGCCGTGCCGATCTATCGCCAGGCCTGATCCTGCAAACCCGCCGCCGGGCCATCCTGCCCTGCGGCGTGGTTGTTGACGCCACTTGTTTTTAGTCCGCACGGACGATGCCGTCCCGTGATCGCCCTGTCGATACTGGGCGGACCCATCACGGAGAACCACCATGCCAATTACAGCCATCACCGGCAGTGCCTCGGGAATCGGCGCCGCCGTATCCGCCGCCCTGCGCGCCGCCGGCCACCAGATCATCGGGATCGATCGCAGCAACGCCGAAGTCATCGCCGACCTCTCCACTGCCGCAGGGCGTGACACTGCCATCGGGCAAGTGCTTGAACTCAGTGGCGGGGTCCTCGACGGGCTGGTCTGCTGCGCCGGGGTCGGTGTCACGGCGCCAAACTGCGGCCTGATCCTGGCGGTCAATTACTTCGGCGTCAGCCAGTTGCTCGACGGCCTGCAAGGGGCGTTGATCAAGGGCCAACAACCGGCGGCTTTGGTGATCGGTTCTGTCGCGGCGACCCATTCGGGCCCCGACGGCCAGCCGCAGATCGAAGCGATGATCGCCGGCGATGAGGCCCAGGCGCTGGCATTGGCCGACACCCTCGGCCAGCCTCACGTCGCTTATGCCGCCTCCAAATATGCCATCAGCCAGCATGTGCGCAGCCTGGCGGTGAGCTGGGGCAAGCAGGGCCTGCGTTTGAACGTGGTGGCGCCGGGTGCGGTAGCAACCCCATTGCACCAGGCCTCACTGGACGATGCCCGTTTTGGCCAGGCGACCCGCGATTTCGTCGCGCCCCTGGGCCGCGCTGGTCACCCTGACGAGATCGCCGCAGTGGTAGCCTTCCTGCAATCGCCGCAGGCATCGTTTGTCCATGGCAGCGTCGTGTTCGTCGACGGCGGCATGGACGCCATGGTCCGCGCCCCGCGCTTCTAAAAAGGAACTTGCATGAACAAGGTGGCATTCATCACCGGCGCCAGCCGTGGTATCGGTCGCGAGGCGGCGCTGGCGTTCGCCCGCGCCGGTTTCGACCTGGCGATCAGCGCCCGTACCCTCAATGAGGGCGAACACCATGAACATGCCCTGCGCGACGCCGCCGGGGCACCACTGGCCGGCAGCCTCAACGGCACGGCGCAGGCCCTGCGCGAGCTTGGTTGCCGAGTGCTCGTGGTACCGATGGACCTGCTCGACAGCGATTCGGCGCTGCACGCCTGTCAGGCGGTACTGGCCGAGTACGGGCGCATCGACGTGCTGATCAACAACGCGATCTACCAGGGCAGTGATCTCAATGCCGGATTCATGGACCTGCAGGCCCAGACCCTGGAACGGATGTTCCAGGGCTACATCCTCACGCCGTTCCTGTTGACCCGGGCAGTGGCTGAACACATGGTGACGCGCGGTGGCGGGGTGGTGATCAACGTCACGTCCGGCGCCGGCGAAAGCGACCCACCGGTGGCGGCGGGCAAGGGCGGATGGGGTTATGCCTACGGCGCGGGCAAGGCGGCGGTGTCGCGGTTGTCCGGGGTGCTGAGCACGGAACTGGGCGAGGCTGGCGTGCGCGCCTATACCCTCAATCCTGGCGTGGTCACCACCGAGGCGCTCAAGGCAACCATCGGCGACAAAGGCCTGATCGCCCTGCGTGCGGGCAGTGCGCCGCCCCATGTACCGGCGGCGGTGATGTTGTGGCTGGCCACTGCGGAACAGGCACCGGCGTTTCAACGGCGGACCATTGCGGCACAGCCGTTTGCGCTGGAGCACGGCATCGTCGCCGATTGGCGTTAAACCCTTTCCATCCCCCCCTGTGGGAGCGAGCCTGCTCGCGATAGCGGTAGACCAGTCGCCAACGATGTTGACGGGTTTATCGCTTTCGCGAGCAGGCTCGCTCCCACAAGGGCTGTGCGGCGTTAAGCCTGCTGCCGTTGCCGGGCCAGGGTCATCGCGGTGTCTTCGATCATGTCTTCCTGGCCGCCGACCATGCCGCGGCGACCCATTTCAACGAGGATCTCCCTGGCCGACACGCCGTATTTCTTCTCGGCGCGCTTGGCGAACAGCAGGAACGAACCGTAGACCCCGGCGTAGCCCATGGTCAGGGCATCGCGGTCGCTGCGGATCGGGAAGTCCATGATCGGCACCACCAGGTCCTCTGCCACGTCCTGGATGCCAAACACGCTGACGCCGGTGTCGATGCCCATGCGGTCACACACCGCCACCAGCACTTCCATCGGTGTGTTGCCGGCGCCGGCACCGAGGCCCGCGCAGGCGGCGTCGATGCGGTTGGCCCCGGCGGCAATCGCGGCGATGGAGTTGGACACGCCCATCGACAGATTGTGGTGGCCATGGAAGCCGATCTCGGTTTCCGGCTTGAGGGCCGCGCGCATCGCCGTCACGCGGGCGCTGACGTCGTGGGGCAGCAGGTAGCCCGCCGAGTCGGTCAGGTAGATGCAGTTGGCGCCGTAGCTCTCCATCAGCAAGCCTTGCTTGACCAGGCCTTCGGGGCTGTTCATGTGGGCCATCATCAGGAAGCCGACGGTGTCCATGCCCAGGTTGCGGGCGTGGGAAATGTGCTGCTCGCTGACGTCGGCCTCGGTGCAATGGGTGGCCACGCGAATGGTGTTGACCCCCAGCTCATGGGCCATCTTCAGATGATCGACAGTGCCGATGCCCGGCAGCAGCAGGGCCGAAACCTTGGCCTTTTTCATCAGCGGGATTACCGCCGACAGGTACTCCTCGTCGGTGTGGGCCGGGAAACCGTAGTTCACCGAGCTGCCGCCCAAACCGTCGCCGTGGGTGACTTCGATCAGCGGCACGCCGGCCGCGTCGAGGCCGCAGGCGATGTCTTTCATCTGTTGCAGGCTGATCTGGTGACGCTTGGGGTGCATGCCGTCGCGCAGGCACATGTCGTGAACGGTGATGCTTTTGCCGCGAAGATCCATGGTCGGCTCCTTATGCGTGGGCGGGTTGGGCGGTGGCTTGCAGCACCAGCTCGCCCTTGAGGATTTCCTCGGCGAACATTTCGGCGGTGCGCGCTGCGGCGGCGGTCATGATGTCGAGGTTGCCGGCGTACTTGGGCAGGTAGTCGCCCAGGCCTTCGACTTCCATGAAAATCGACACTCGGTTGCCGTCGAACACCGGACCGTTGACCAGCTTGTAGCCGGGCACGTAGCGCTGCACCTGCTCGATCATGGCTTCGATGGCGGCGGTGATCGCCGGCTGGTCGGGTTCGCTCTCGGTCAGGCAATGCACGGTGTCGCGCATGATCAGCGGCGGCTCGGCGGGGTTGATGATGATGATCGCCTTGCCCTTCTTCGCGCCGCCGACTTTCTCCACGGCGCTTGAGGTGGTGCGGGTGAATTCGTCGATGTTCTTGCGGGTGCCGGGGCCGACCGACTTGGACGCGGCGGTGGCGATGATTTCGGCGTACTCCACCGGCTGCACGCTGGACACCGCGGCCACCAGAGGAATGGTGGCCTGGCCGCCGCAGGTGACCATGTTCACGTTCATCACGCCCAGGCCCAGTTGCGCCTTGAGGTTGACCGGTGGCACGCAGTACGGTCCGATGGCCGCCGGCGTGAGGTCGATCATCAACACGCCCAGGGCATTGAGCTTGCGCGAGTTCTGCGCGTGCACGTAGGCCGAGGTGGCGTCGAAGGCGATCTGGATCTGGTCTTCTAGGACATGGGGCAGCAGGCCATCGACGCCGTCGGCGGTGGTCTTCAAGCCCAGCTCACGCGCTCGCGCAAGGCCTTCGGAGGTGGCGTCGATGCCGACCATCCACACCGGCTCCAGCACCTCGCTGCGCATCAGTTTGTACAGCAGGTCGGTGCCGATATTGCCCGGCCCGATCAGCGCGCATTTGATCTTCTTGCTCATGTTTTTCTGGCTCCTGGAAAGGGAAGGGCGATCACGGGACAAAACGCAGGCTGGTTTCGCCCAGTCCGGTCATGGACAGGCTGATATGGTCGCCGGCGGCCACGGGCACCAGCGGCGCGAGGGCACCGGACAGAATGATTTCGCCGCGGCGGAACGGGATGCCCAGCTCGCCCAGGGTATTGGCCAACCAGGCCACTGCCGCGCAGGGATGGCCCTGCACCGCCGAGCCCAGGCCCGAGCCAGCCGGTTGGCCGTTCTTGCTCATGTGCATGTGCACGGCAGCCAGGTCCAGCGAGCGTGGGTCGATGCGCTGGGTGCCGAGGGCGAACACGCCGCAGGAGGCGTTGTCGGCCACGGTGTCCTGGATGCGGATCTGCCAATCGTCAATCCGCGAGTCGACGATCTCGAAGCACGGCACGACCCATTGGCTGGCGGCCAGCACGTCTTCGGCGCTGATGCCCGGGCCTTGCAGGTCTTCGCCGAGGATGAAGGCGATTTCGCCTTCGGCCCGCGGCTGGATCAGGTTGTAGCGGGCCAGGCTGACATCGCAGCCATCCTCGACCTGCATGGCATTGGTGAGGAAGCCGAAGTCCGGTTGATGAACATCGAGCATTTCCTGCACGGCGCGGCTGGTCACCCCGATTTTCTTGCCAATCACTTGCTCGCCGAGGGCTTCGCGGCGTTGCAGGAAGTGCAGGGAAATCCGGTAGGCCTGCTCCAGGGTGATCTGCGGATAACGGCGGGTCAGGGGGGCCAGCGTCTGCCGGCTACGCAGGGCGTTGAACAGCTCGTCACCGAGCGCGTTGATCAAATGGGCGTCCATGGCGAGGGCTCCAGTGGGGTGGGAGAAAAAAAAGGCCCGCCCCGACATCATCAGGGGCGAGCCCAAAGGAGTGGGTCAGCCGGGCCAGACCGACGAGTCGGCGCCGCCATCGACATCGATGATCTTGCCGGTCACCCAGGCCGAAGCGGGGCTGGCCAGGTAGAGGGCGGCGGCGGCGATGTCTTGCGGGGTGCCCAGGCATTTGAGCGGGGTATTGGCTTGCATGGCCTCGCGCATGGCGGCGGGCATCACGCCGTTCAGCGCTTCGGTCAGGGTCGGGCCGGGGGCGACGGCGTTGACCCGGATCTGCGGCGCGAAATCCTGGGCCAGCAAGCGGGTCAAGTGGCTGAGGGCCGCCTTGGCCGTGCCGTAGGCGCTGAAATGACGCTGGGCATAACGCGCGGCCACCGAGCTGATATTGATGATGTTGCCACCACCGGCCTCGCGCATCAGCGGCACGCACAACTGGCAGAAGTCGTAGCTGGTGGTCACGTTGAAATTCAGCACTTGGGCGAACTGCTCAGGGGTCATGGCCAGCGGATCGTTGGGCCCGCCGCCGCCAACGTTGTTCACCAGATGGGTGAGGCGGCCCATGTGCTCGACGCTCTGGCGCACCAGTGCCTGGCGTTGCCCGGCATCGTTGACGTCACAGGCGACGGCCAGGGCGCGTCGGCCGAGGGCGCGAACCTCCTCGGCCACGGCCTCTACCTCGTCCAGCGAACGCGCCGAGCACACCACATCGGCGCCGGCTTCGGCATACGCCAGGGCAATCGCCCGACCGATACCCCGGCCGCTGCCGGTGACGATGGCGACGCTGCCGTGCATCTGGAAACGCTGCAAAATACTCATGGGCCCTTGCTCCGTGGGGTCGACTTTGGATGGGTTTACTATCGCTGCGGTGATCGGGTTGGGCATCGTCTCAACGGACTAGCGGGGGGGGGGGTGTACATATCCATTTCTGCGGTAACGGCCGCCTATGGTTTCGCCCTTACGGCGAGTCACTTGGAAAAGCCCCAAGTAACCAAGGGCTCTTGCCCCTGGCGTTCGGTGCCTCGCTGTGGCTCGGCATGCCCTCGCTCCGGTCCTGCTCCGTGGGCCCGCCGCGATGGGCCATCCTTGGCCCAGCGCGGCTAACCCGGCATCCATGCCGGGTTGCCCACTGCGCAGAACCTCCACTCGGCCTCTCGATGGGGCAAGAAAATCAAAAGCCAAAGCAAAAGCGAGGCGGCCTGACAGCCGACTTGATTGCAGGTCTGTCCGCGATCCAATTGTAGAAGCAAGCATCTCTCCTACAGGAGAACGTGTTCACCAGGAACAGGTCGGCTGTCAGGCCGCCTCGTTTTGTTTTTGATCGTGGCGCCCCGTTAAACCACGATGGCCGAACGCAGGCATTGTGTAGTGGGTAAACCGGCAGGACGCCGGTTTAGCCGCGCTGGGCCATGGATGGCCCATCGCGGCGACCCACGGAGCAATGCCGGAGTGAGGGCATGCCGAGCCCAGGCGAGGCACCGAGTGGTGGGGCAAGAGCCTTTTGGTTACTTTTGGCTGGGCCGGCATTCCGGCTCTTTCAAAAGTGACCCGCTGTAAAAGCGGAACCATAGGTGGCCGTTACCGAAGAAACGGATATGTACCCGATAAACCTAACCCCCCCCACCCCTAGTCCGCTTTGACGATGAAGGATTGCCCGCTCGATCCGATGATCCGTCTCAACTCGCGCAGTGGCGCAGTGAGATCGGGAGAATTGAGTGATGCACAGCATGCGAGAAAAGACCCAGGACGAACGTGATCTGCTTGAACGTGCACGCAGCCTGGTGCCGGCACTCAAGGCGCGCACGGCGCAGGCCGACAAGGATTTGAAGGTGCCGGTGGAGAGCGTCCTCGAGTTGCAGTCCGCCGGATTGCTGCGGGCCTTGCAGCCAAGGGCGTTCGGTGGTTATGAAGTGGACCCGCGAACCTTTTTCGAAATCCAGACCATCCTCGCCGAGGGTTGCATGTCCACGGCCTGGATCTACGGCGTGATGGGGGTTCACCCCTGGCAACTGGCGCGTTACCCGATCGAAGCGCAGCGCGAAGTCTGGGCCGATGACCACAGCGCACTGATCTGCTCGACCTACATGCCGGCGGCCAGGGTCACGGTGGTCGAGGGCGGTTACCGCATCAGCGGGCGCTGGGGTTTCTCCAGCGGCAGCGAGCACTGCCAATGGGTGTTCCTGGGGGGCATCCTGCCGCCCGATGGCGACATGCCCGCCGAGCACGGCACCTTCCTGCTGCCGCGCAGCGACTATCAGATCGAACACAACTGGGACGTAATGGGCCTGCGCGGCACCGGCAGTCATGACATCGTGGTCGAAGATGTATTCGTCCCGGCCCATCGCGTGCAACGCACCAACAACTGCACCCTCGAAGCGACGCCGGGGCGCCTGGTCAACAGCAACCCGATCTACGCGATCCCGTTCGCCCAGGTGTTCTCCCGTGCCGTCTCGACCTCGGCCCTCGGCGCCCTGCAGGGCGCGATCAACGAGTTCCGCGACAACGCCGCCAGGCACATCGGCAAGCACGGCGCCCGTACCGCTGAAGATCCGGTGGCGCAAACCGCCGTGGCCGAAGCGATGATCACCGTCGACAGCCTGCGCCTGGTGCTCGAGCGCAACTACGAACACCTGATGAGCCTGGCCCGTGCCGGCGATTACCCGGACACCGAGACCCGCCTGCTGTATCGCTACCAGTCGGCCTATGTGACCAACATCTGCGCCGAACGGGCCAACGACCTGCTGCGCAGCATGGCCGCCTCGGGCCTGTACAACACCAACCCGGTGGCGCGGCTGTTTCGCGACCTGCACCAGGCCCGCGGGCACATCGCCAACAACTACATGGCCTATGGGCGCAGTTACGGCGCGGTGCTGCTCGGCCTGCCCAACCCGGACCCTTACGTCTGAGGCCATGGCGAGCGATTCGACACCCCTGGGTTTACACCTGTCCGTGATCAACGGCCAGGTGGTCATGAGTAGCTGACCTATGAACAATTATCTTGCCCTGCGCGTGGCACGCGTGATCGAGGAAACCGCCGATGCGCGTTCCCTGGTCTTCGACGTGCCGGAGCATCTGGGCGAACGTTTTCGCTATCAACCGGGCCAGTTCCTGACCTTGCGCGTGCCCTTCGAGGGCGGCTGGTTGCCCCGTTGTTATTCCTTGTCCAGCACGCCGTTGTTGGATGAGCCGCTGCGGGTAACGGTCAAGCGCGTGCACGAGGGCCGCGCCTCGAACTGGCTGTGCGGCGAGTTGCAGGCCGGCCAGACCCTGGAGGTGCTGCCACCGGCCGGGGTGTTCGTGCCGCGCAGCCTTGACGGCGACTTGCTGTTGTTCGGCGGCGGCAGCGGCGTGACCCCCGTGCTGTCGATCCTGCGTTCGGCGTTGCTCGCCGGAACCGGCCGGGTCCTGCTGATCTATGCCAACCGCGATGAGTCCTCGGTGATTTTCAAGGATGAGCTCAAGGCCTTGGCCAGCGCTCATCCGCAACGACTGCAAATCATCCACTGGCTCGATTCGGTGCAGGGCATCCCGGGCATCGGGCAACTGGCGGAGCTGGCGCGGCCGTTCATCGATGCCCAGGCATTCATTTGTGGCCCGGGCCCGTTCATGGATGCGGCAGTCAGTGCGCTCAAGGGCCTGGGCATGCCGGACCGGCGGGTGCATGTCGAGCGCTTCGTCTCCCTGCCCGGTGAGGGCGAACTGGCGCTGGTGAGCAGCAGTGAGGCGGCCGTGGCCGCGCAGTTGGCGGTGCGCCTCGATGGCGAGGATCACCAGCTGGCCTGCGACAGTGGCGAGACCGTGCTGGCCGCCATGGAGCGTGCCGGCCTCAACCCACCCAGTGCCTGCCGCGTCGGTGGCTGCGCCTCGTGCATGTGCACCCTCGAAAGCGGCGAGGTCGAGTTGCTGCACAACGATGCACTGGACGCGGGCGACCTGGCCGAAGGCTGGATCCTGGCCTGCCAGGCGGTGCCCACCAGCGCGCAACTGCGTATCCGCTTCCCCGATTGATGAGCCCGAGCCCACGATGAATCAGAGCCTGAACCTTGCCGCGCCGCTGAGCGCCGCCCCTGTTACCCTTGCCCAATTGGTCTTCAGCAGTGCCGAACGTTTTGCCGGGCGCACCGCCATCGAGGACAACGGCCAGTGCATCGACTACGCCGAGCTGCCCGAGCGCGTCATGGGCTTTGCCCGGGGCTTGATGGCGCTGGGTATCCAGGCCGGCGACCGGGTCGGTATCTGGGCGCCGAACAGCGGTGACTGGATCCTCGCGGCACTGGGCATTCAGTGCGCCGGCGCAGTACTGGTGCCGATCAACACGCGCATGAAGGGCCTAGAGGCCGCCGATGTGCTGGAGCGCAGCGGCTGCCGAGTGTTGTTTGTCCAGCAGCGTTTTCTCGACGTCGACTACCCGGCGCTGCTCGCGCCCCATCGGCCGGCCAGTCTCGAACACTTGGTGATGCTCGAGGGCGACACCCCCGGGTTGCCGTCGGACCTGACCCTTGCCCAGTTCCTGCTCGGCGCGGCGACCATTGATGCCGACAGTGCCAGGCGTCGGGCCATGGCGATCGGCCCCGAGGCCATGTGCGACCTGTTGTTCACCTCCGGCACCACCGGCAAGCCCAAGGGCGTGATGAGCGGCCATGGCCAGAACCTGCGGGCCTTCACCGAATACGTCAAGGTTATCGGCCTGCTGCCGCAAGACCGCTACCTGATCGTCAACCCGTTCTTCCATGCCTTTGGCTACAAGGCCGGCTGGCTAACCTGCCTGATCGGCGGGGCGACCATCCTGCCCCATGCGGTGTTCGACGCCGAACACGTATTCCAGCGCATCGCCCGTGAGCGCATCAGCGTCTTGCCAGGTGCACCGACCCTATACCTCTCGCTGCTGGCCCATCCGCAGCTCAAGCAGACCGACCTGTCGAGCCTGCGCATCGCGGTGACCGGTTCGGCGAGCATCCCGCCGAGCCTGATCGAGCGCATGCGTGCCGAGCTGGGTTTCGCCGTGGTGACCACCGCCTACGGCCTGACCGAATGCGGCGGGCTGGCGACGATCTGCGATCCACAAGACTCGGCAACAGTGATCGCCGGCACCAGCGGACGGCCGATCGCCGGCACCGAAGTGAGCATCCGCGATCCGCACAACCAGGCGCTGGAGGCCGGGCAGACCGGCGAGATCTGCCTGCGCGGTTTTCACATCATGCAGGGCTATTTCCAGAACCCCGAAGCGACCCGCGAAGCCATCGACGCCCAAGGCTGGCTGCACACCGGCGATGTCGGGCGCCTGGACGAGGCGGGCAACCTGATCATTACCGACCGCCTGAAGGACATGTACATCGTCGGCGGTTTCAACTGCTACCCGGCGGAAATCGAAGCGGCGCTGATCAGGCACCCGGCCATTGCCCAGGTGGCGGTGATCGGTATCGCCGATGAGCGCATGGGCGAAGTCGGCTGTGCCTGTGTGGTGCTGCGTGAAGGGCGCGAACTTGACGAAGCACAACTGATCGCCTGGAGCCGTGAGCAGATGGCCAATTACAAGGTGCCGCGCCGGGTGCATTTCTTCAACGCCTTGCCACTCAACCCATCGAGCAAAGTAGCGAAGAACGAACTGCGCGCGATGCTGGCCAGCAGCGTTCCGGCGTGAGGCGCAGCGGTGTCGAAACACGAAAAAAACAACAACAAAAGGAGAGGAGCATGTTCACGGGAATCACTGTCGCGCGCCATTCACGGAACCTGAGCGGTGGCCGCTGCCTGTTGGCAACGGCCATCACCATTGCCAGTGCCACGGCCAGCGCCGCACCGAGCATCCAGCTGGGGGAAAACACCACCCTGGATTCGTCGCTGACGGTCAACTACACCGCCTCCATGCGCACCGCCAAGCAGGCCAGTCAATACCTCAACGATCCGAACAACGACGACGGCACGCGCGCCTTCAAGCGCGGTTCGTTGATCAACAACCGCCTGAGCCTGTTCGGCGAGTTGCAACTTCGGCACGACAACCTCGGCGCGGTGCTGCGTGGCAGCCAGTTCTACGATGACGTCTACAACCAGAAAAACGCCAACGACTCGCCGCAGACGGTGAACAAGACCGGCCACAACGACGGCTTCAGCGACGAAACCCGTCGCCTGAGCGGCAGCGCGGCGCGCCTGCTCGATGCCTATGTGTATGGCAACTTCGAGCTCGGCGAGACCCAGTACCTGTCACTCAAGGCGGGGCGGCACCTGGTGGCGTGGGGCGAGAGCCTGTTCTGGGCCAACATCAGTCAGGGCCAGGCCCCGGTGGATGCGACCAAGTTCAACGTGCCGGGTACCGAAGCCAAGGACTCCTACCTGCCGGTGGGGCAGGTGTCCGGGTCGTGGTCGCTCAATGAAGACCTGGCGCTGGTGGGCTACTACCAGTACGAGTGGGAAAAGACCCAGCTCAACCCGGTGGGCGATTATTTCGGCAGCGATACCTTCGGTCCCGGTGCCGAGTTTTTCCGTCTGGGCGCCGGGCAGGTCGACCGTCTGCCCAACGGCCTGGCGGTTGGTTACGCCGGTGAGAAAGACGCCAGCGACAGCGGCCAATGGGGCCTGGGTGTGCGCTACCGGATCACCGAGAACACCGAAGTGGGGCTGTTCCATTACCGCTACAACGAACGCATCGGCTCGCTGTTCTTCGACTTCACCGGCACCACCCAATACTCCTCGCTCAAGGGTATCGGGCATGACGGCACCGCGCCGTCCTATCGCCTGGGCTACTTCGAAGACGTCAAGCTGACGGGTGTCAGCTTCAGCTCCAAGGTCGGCGATTCGGTGCAGTACGCCGGTGACCTGAGCTACCGCGATGGCGCCTCGGTCTACCTCAACAACGGCGCACCGACCACCGGGCAGATCTGGCAAGGCAACCTCAACGCCAGCTACATCCTCGGCCCAAGCCTGCTCGCGCAACAGACCACCTTCATGGGCGAAGTGGTGCATCAACACATCGACGGGGTGGACAGCCTGACGATCACCGGCGGCGGCGCTGGCGTGGATGGCACTTTCGACCAGTTTGAATCGAAGACCCAGACCCGAGGCTCGACCCTGCTGGGCATTGGCGCCTACATGGATTACCCGTCCATCGCCACGGGCCTGGACCTGAGCACCAAGGTGGTCTGGACGCAGAACGTCGACGGCAGCGCCTATCAGGGCCTGGGTCGAGACGAAAAACGCCTGACCGTTGGCGGCGACTTCAAGTACCTGGGCAACTTCCAGGTCGGCATGACCTATGTCGCCTACCTGAGCTCCCCGGATGTCGCCCAGGGCCGGTTGCTGGCTGACCGCGATTACCTGTCATTCAACGCCAAATACACCTTTTGAAGATCATGGCTGCGTCGCGATCCAGCGCCGCAGTCGTTTGTTTTTAGCCTGATAAAAATAAAGAGAGGCCTGTCATGAATCCTCGTCCGACCCCATCACCGTTCAGCCCTATCGCGATTGGCCCGTTGACCCTGAAAAACCGATTTATCAAGGCGGCCACCAACGAGGGCATGAGTGCCCAGGGCGTGCCTTCCAAGCAACTGGTCAAGCTGCACTCGGCCCTGGTCGCCGGCGGCACCGCCCTGACCACCGTGGCCTATTGCGCGGTGAGCAGCGATGGACGCACCTTGCCCAACCAGCTGACCCTCAGCCAATCCAGCCTGCCGCACTTCAAGGCCCTGACCGACGGCGTGCACCAGGCCGGCGGCCTGGCCAGCGCGCAGATTACCCACGGCGGCTGCTTCACCTTCATCCGCGAGCGCTCGACCAAGCGTCCGCTGTCCGCCAGCGGCGGCTTCAACAAGATCGGCCTGATGAGCGGCATGTTCCTCAAGCAGGCGATGAACGAGGCCGACATGCAACAAGTGGTGCGCGAATTCGCCCAAGGCGCGCGCCTGGCCCGCCAGGCGGGATTCGACGCGGTGGAAATCCACATGGGCCACGGCTACCTGCTCAGCCAGTTCATTTCGCCGATGTACAACAAGCGCCGCGACCAATACGGCGGCAGCCTGGAAAACCGCCTGCGCTTTCCGCGCCGGGTGCTGCGGGCGGTGCTGGATGCGGTCGGCCAGGAGATGGCGGTCATCTGCAAATACAGCGTGACCGAAGGCGTGCGCGCCGGTAACAGCGCCGAAGACGGGGCACGGATCGCGCGCATGCTCGAAGAGGAGGGTGCGCATTTGCTGGTGCTCAGCG
This sequence comes from Pseudomonas serbica, assembly GCF_028823535.1. Lineage (GTDB taxonomy): Bacteria > Pseudomonadota > Gammaproteobacteria > Pseudomonadales > Pseudomonadaceae > Aquipseudomonas > Aquipseudomonas serbica. The sequence continues at coordinate 320,112 of NZ_JAQIYM010000002.1, forward strand.
CCGGTATGAACGCTGAGTCGATCACTACCATGTTCGGCTCTTCCTTCCCCAAGGAAAACCGCGTGCAGCAGAAGAACAAGATCATCGCCCTGGCCATGGCCATCCAGCGTCGCAAGGAGCCGACCGTGGAATTCCGCGAGCTGTATCTGCTGGAACATGCGCGCAAGGTGCGTGCGGCGGTGAAAATGCCGTTGGCGTATCTGGGCGGTGCCAAGAGCCTGGCAAGCATCGAAAAGATCATGGCCGAGGGCTTTGACCTGGTCGCCATGGGGCGGGTGTTGTTGGCCGAAAATGATTACGTCAACAAACTCGCCAGCGGCGCCAGCCGCGATTCGATCTGCACCGCGTGCAACCGCTGCGTGGCCATGATGTACACGCCCGGCGGCACTTCCTGCGTACTGGGTAAGCCCGGCGATGCCGTGTTGAACAGCCAGAAGGCGGCGGGCTGACAGATACACCAGCGCTTGGTTCGCCTGCAGGAGCAAACTTGCTGGCGATGCGATGGTGGCCGTTATGCCGCCATCGCTGGCAAGCCAGCTCCTACAGGTTTGCGGGGGTATGTGGGGTTTGTGGCGTGACACACATCTGTAGGTGCCGGCTTGCTGGCGATAGCGGTGGCGAAGCGGATGCCGCCACCGCGTCGCCTGGTTCAACCGTGCTGCAGAAACTCAATGCAGCTACGGTTGAACAATTCGCGGTGCTCCACCTGAACCCAATGCCCGCACCGGTTGAGCACGATGAACCGCGCATTCGGTGTGCCGTCGATGATGCGCTGGGCGCCACTGATCGGGTTGAAGTGATCGTTGCTGCCCCAGAACCCGAGGATCGGGCACTGGATTTCGCCCAGGCGCGCTTCCATGTTCGGCACCATCATCGTGCTGAACAGGTTCTTCGGCTGGGTCACCGCCACCGCCACGCGTTCCTGCAGCAGGCTTTCCGGCAGGATCGACGCATCGAACAGCTGCAGGCTCATCATGCTGCGCATTTCCTCCATGCCGATGGGGCCGGCGCTGAACAGGCTGACCATGCGCACGATGCCTTCCATCTTGAAATAGGTTTCCCGCTCCTCGACACCGCCCGGTGCCAGCAGGATCAGGCTCTGGGCCAGTTGCGGCAGGCGCAGGGCCAGGCCCAGGGCGATTGCACCACCCAGCGAGTTACCCAGCAGCGTGCAGCGTCGCACACCGACGGACTCCAAGAACGCCGCCACGCAATCGACGAAGAACTCCAGGTTGTACTGCACGTCCTCGGGTTTGTCCGAGCGGCCGAAACCCGGGAGGTCCAGCACGATATTGCGATAGCCGGCGGCGACCAGTTGCGGGTAGTTGCCCTTGAAGTTGCTGAAGCCACTGGCGCCCGGCCCGCTGCCGTGCAGCCACAGGACCACGGGGCCGGCGCCCTCATCCAGATAGTGCAGGCGCAGGCCGTTGGGCAGGGTTGCGTAATGGCCAACGGGCAAGGGCAGGTCTACAGGTTGGTTCATGGGGTTCTCCATTGATGGCGGATTCATGAAGCACAACCGCGCCAGGCGCTGCAGCGAATTGAAGGGGAATGCCGCGCCTGGCGTGGTGCGCGCCAAGCGAATGCTGGGCGCTGACGCCGTCATTCACATCGTCCGTTCAGACCACGCGGCGCTAGTCCTATCGGACGATGTGTGCACGGGGGCTTGCCGCCAATCATGCAAGTGACGGCTCCATTGCAGCGGGCCGCAGCGTATTCGCACACTTGGAGATTGCTATGAAGTTACTCGATAAAGTGGCCTTCGTGACCGGTGCCACCCAGGGCATGGGCCAGGCCATCGTGCGTGGTTTTGTCGCCGAAGGCGCCAAGGTGGTGGCTGTCGACCTGAACCAGGCGGCCCTGGCCGAGAGCCTGGCAGACCTGGGCGACCAGGTGCTGGCCCTGGCCTGCAACGTTGGTGATGGTGCCTCCGTGGCCGATGCCATGGGCCAGGCCGAGCAGCACTTCGGTGGCCTCGACATCCTGGTCAACAACGCCGGCGTGGGCGGGCTGGACAGCTTCCTCGAAACCCCGGACGAGAGCTGGGCGCGGGTGATCGGGGTGAACCTGGGCGGCACCTTCCTGTGCTGCCGTGAAGGCGCCAAATTGATGGTCAAGGGTGGCCGCAAGGGCGCGATCATCAACCTCTCCAGCACCGCCGCGCTGACCGGCGAAGGCCCAAGCCACTACTGCGCCTCGAAAGCCGGTGTCATGGGCCTGACCCGCTCGATCGCCCGTGAACTGGCCGCCAGCGGCATCCGCGTCAACACTCTGGTGCCTGGGCCGACCAACACCCCGATGATGGCCGGCATCCCTGATGACTACATGCAGGCGCTGCTGAAAAACGTGCCCCTGGGCCGTATGTGCGAGACCGACGAGATCGCCCGGGTCGCGGTGTTCCTGGCCAGCGAAGACGCCAGTTTCATGACCGGGCAGAACATCGCCGTCAACGGCGGCATGGCCTTTATCTGAGCAGGGAGTCACCCATGAGCAAACGTCTACAAGGAAAAATCGCCTTCGTCACCGGCGCCGGTTCCGGCATCGGCGAAGCCACCGCGCTGCGGTTCGCCGAAGAGGGCGCCACGGTGGTGCTGTGCGGGCGGCGCATCGAGCCGCTGCAAGGCGTGCAGGAAAAAATCCAGGCCCAAGGCGGGCAGGCGGAGATCGCCGTGGCCGATGTCAGCGATGAACAGGCCTACGTCGGTGCACTGCAAGCCACCGCGCAACGTCATGGGCGCCTGGACATCCTGGTCAACAACGCGATGGCCTACACCTGGGGCGGCATCGACAGCATGACCACCGCCGACTGGCACGCCAACTTCGCCACTACCGTGGACGGCACCTTCTGGGGCACCCGCACCGCCATGCAGTTGATGAAGGCCCAGGGCGGCGGTTCGATCGTCAACATCGCGTCGATCTGCGGCCTGTTCGGCACGGCGTGGATGGCCGGTTATTCGGCGGCCAAGGCGGCGGTGATCAACTTCAGCCGGGCGGCGGCCAGCGAAGGCGCACCGCACAACATCCGCTGCAACGTGATCATTCCCGGCGTAGTCGACACCCCGGCCACGGCCGGCATGCTGGCCGATGCCAAGACCCGCAGCAACACTGAAAAAGTCATCCCGATGAAACGGGTCGGCCTGCCAGTGGAGCTGGCCAACGCCATTGTGTTCCTGGCCAGCGACGAGGCTTCGTATGTCACCGGTGCCAGCCTGGCGGTGGATGGCGGACGGGGTTCGGACCTGTACACGGTGCTCGACTGATGAGCCACGAAACCAACGCATTGCTTGAGCGCATCGACCGCCTGGAGTCGCTGGACGCGATCCGCCAACTGGCCGGCAAATACGCCCTGGCCCTGGACATGCGCGACATGGATGCCATGGCCAACTGCTTCGCCCCGGACGTGCGCGTGGGCCGTGACAAGAGTGGTCGCGCGCACCTCAAGGCGTGGCTGGACGAAACCATGCGCACGCAGTTCCATGGCACCGCCCATCACCTGGGGCAGCACATCATCGAGTTCAGCGATGCCGATCACGCCACCGGCGTGGTCTATTCGAAGAACGAGCATGAGACCGGTCCCGAGTGGGTGATCATGCAGATGCTGTACTGGGACGACTACGAGCGGATCGACGGGCGTTGGTGCTTCCGTCGCCGCTTGCCGTGCTACTGGTACGCGACCGACCTGAACAAACCACCGATCGGCGGCCTGAAAATGCGTTGGCCGGGGCGCGAGCCTTACGCGGGCAGCTTCCACGAACTGTTTCCGTCCTGGGATGCCTTCTGGGCGCAACGCCCGGACAAGGACGCCTTGCCGCAGATCGCCGAACCCGCACCGCTGGAGGGCTTCCTCAAGACCCTGCGTCGCGGGGCGGATGACCCGAAGATTCGCGTGCGCTGAACGGCAGCGAAGGCGTCCGTCCAGCCAACTCATGGTTGCCTGACCCGGCGCTTTCGCTGGCAAGCCAGCTCCTACAGTGGGCGTCCATCCTGCCCGCCAATGTGGCATCTGCCCCACGCCTTTGCCTGCTTAGTCTCAACGGACGATGAAGCCTCGGTCGGCGCTTTGCACAATGCTCGTCACAAAAGCCCTTCAGCCAACGAGGACCCAGGCATGATCGACATTCGCGGTTTGAGCTATTTCGTCTCGCAGATCGAAAACCTCAGTCATTGGCAGCGTTACGCCGAAGACGTGCTGGGCATGCAAGTGAACCCGGCACCGGGCGGTGGCTTGTACGTGAAAATGGACGAGCGTCCGTTTCGCATGCTGATCGTCGAAGGCAGCGAGGCGCGTTACCTGGCCTCTGGCTGGGAGCTGGCCAACGAGACGGCCTTCAAGGCCGCCCTCGAGCACCTGAGCGCTGCCAGTATCGAATGGCAGCCAGGCTGCGCCGCCGAGATCGAGCAGCGCGGCGTCCAGGCGCTGGTCAAGGTGACCGACCCGTCGGGCAACTGCCATGAACTGAGCTGGGGCCATCGCTCCGATTGCCTGCCGTTCGTGTCTCCCCAGGGCGTGCCGCGTTTCATCACTGGCGACATGGGCCTGGGCCACACGGTGCTGCCGGCGCCGAACTTCGACGCCACCCTGGCGTTCGCCAAGGATGTGCTGGGCTTTGAGTTGTCGGACATTTTCAACTTCCGTCCCGACCCGTCCGTAGCACCGGTGCGCATTCACTTTTTGCATTGCCAGAACGCCCGTCACCACAGCTTGGCGCTGGCCGAGTACCCGGTGCCGTCCGGTTGCGTGCACGTGATGGTCGAGGTCGATTCGATGACCGAAGTCGGCCGCGCCCACGACCGTCTGCACGCCCATGCGGTGGACCTGTCGGCCACCCTCGGCCAGCACCTCAACGACCGCATGACCAGTTTCTACATGAAGACACCGTCCGGCTTCGATCTGGAATACGGCTTTGGCGGGTTGCAAGTCGACTGGGCCGAGCATTCGGCCTTCGAGTTCACCCGCGTGAGCATTTGGGGGCACGACTTTTCGGTCGGCCAGCACTAAGGAATTGTCATGATGAACAAACAACTGACAGCGGCCGATGCGGTCGCTCAATTGCGCGATGGCATGACCATCGGTTTCGGTGGCTGGGGCCCGCGGCGCAAGCCGATGGCGATCGTGCGCGAGATCCTGCGCTCACCGGTCAAGGACCTCACCGTGGTCGCCTACGGCGGCCCGGAAGTGGGCATGCTGTGCGCGGCCGGCAAGGTCAAGAAACTGGTGTTCGGCTTCGCCACCCTCGATGCCATTCCGTTGGAACCCTACTACCGCAAGGCCCGCGAAGCCGGCGAGCTGGAGCTGATGGAACTCGACGAAGGCATGTTCCAGTGGGGCCTGCGCGCCGCCGGCATGCGCCTGCCGTTCCTGCCCACTCGTTGTGGCCTGGCCACTGACGTGACGCGCCTGAACCCGGCACTCAAGACGATCCAGTCACCCTATGCCGATGGCGAGGTGCTGCTGGCGATGCCGGCGCTCAACCTTGACGTGGCGTTCCTGCACGTCAACGTCGCCGACCGCCTTGGCAACTGCCTGGTGACCGGGCCAGACCCGTATTTCGACCACCTGTTCGCCCGCGCCGCCCAGCAGTGCTTCGTCTCGTGCGAGCGTCTGGAAGAACGCCTGGCGCTGACCGCCGAGCAGGCCCGCTTCAATACCTTCGAGCGCTATCTGGTGAGCGGTGTGGTGCATGCACCTTTCGGTGCGCACCCGACGCTCTGCGCCCCTGACTACGGCTGGGACATGAAGCACCTCAAGGGCTATGTCGCCAGCAGCCAGGCGGAAAACGGCTGGCAGGACTATGTGCAGACCTGGATCGCCGGTGGCGAGCAGGCCTATCAGGCACAGAACGGCGGTGCCGACTCCATGGGCGCCTTGCCCCTTCCCGTGTTCTGAGGATTACCGAGCATGTCTGCAACCTGTGATTTCACCCTGGCTGAACTGATGATCGTCGCCGCCTCCGAGGCCTGGCGTGGCAATGGCGAGGTGATTGCCTCGGGCCTGGGCGTGATCCCGCGCCTGGGCGCCAGCCTGGCCAAACTGACCCACAGCCCGGAACTGTTGATGACCGACAGCGAGGCGTTCCTCGTCGAAGAACCGATCCCGCTGGGCCCGCGTGGCGACTACGTTGCGCGTTATTCGGGTTACATGTCGTTCGAACGAGTATTCGAATGCGTGTGGGGCGGGCGCCGTCACGCAATGATCGGGCCGACCCAGATCGACCGCTGGGGCCAGACCAACCTGTCCTGCGTCGGCGACTATCAAAAACCCAGGACGGCGATCCTCGGCGTGCGCGGCCTGCCGGGCAACAGCATCAACCACCTCAACTCGTTTTTCGTGCCCAGCCATAACAGCCGGGTGTTCGTCAGCGGCGAAGTGGACATGGTCTCCGGTGTCGGCTTCAAGGCCGAGCGCTGGCCCGAAGGCGCGCGTCGCGACCTGATGGACATCCGTTGCGTGGTCAGCGACCTCTGCGTCCTCGATTTCAACGGCCCGGACCGTGCGGTGCAAGTGCGTTCGTTGCACCCCGGCGTGAGCTTCGAGCAGGTCCAGGACAACACCGGCTTCCCGTTGCTCAAGTCGGCACAGTTGCACGAAACCGCGCATCCCACTCCTGAGCAGTTGGCGCTGATCCGCCGACTCGATCCCCACGACTACCGCGCCACGGCGATCAAGGGCAACCCGCCCGGCATCCGTACGGCCTGAGCCAAGGACAGCGACCATGCACAGCAGCGACAGTGAATTCATCGTCCGCCAGGACAACGCCGTCTACGAGACGGACACCCCGGTGCTGTACAGCGTGGCCGAGGGTATTGCCACGCTGACGCTGAACCGGCCGACCTTCAATAACGCGCAAAACTCGCAGATGACCTACGCCCTGGATGCCTGCTTTCGCCAGGCGGTGAACGACGACAGCGTCAAGGTCATCGTCCTGCGCGGCAACGGCAAGCACTTTTCGGCGGGCCACGATATCGGCACCCCCGGGCGCGATATCGACAAGCCGTTCGAACGCGCGCACCTGTGGTGGGACCACACCAACAAGCCCGGTGGCGAGCAACTCTATGCCCGCGAACAGGAGGTGTACCTGGGCATGTGCCGGCGCTGGCGCGAACTGCCCAAGCCGACCATCGCCATGGTCCATGGCGCGTGTATCGCAGGTGGCCTGATGCTGGCCTGGGTCTGCGACCTGATCGTCGCCAGTGACGACGCCTTCTTCCAGGACCCGGTGGTGCGCATGGGCATTCCGGGGGTGGAATATTTTGCCCATCCCTATGAAATGAACCCGCGCATCGCCAAGGAATTCCTTTTCACCGGCGATCGCATGAGCGCGGGCCGAGCCTGGCAGGTGGGCATGGTCAACCGCCTGGTGCCCCGTGATGAACTGGAGCAGGCCACCTATGCCTTGGCCGCGGGCATTGCCCGTCAGCCGCGCATGGGCCTGGCCCTGACCAAGCAGGCGATCAACCACGTCGAGGACCTGCAAGGCAAGCGCACGGCGATGGATGCGGTGTTCGCCTGGCACCACTTTGCCCATGCCCATAACGAGCTGTTGTCCGGCGACAAGCTGGGCGGCTTCGACGCCAAGGGCATGGCCCGGGCCAACAAGCAAGCCGAGGACAACAGCCAATGAACCGCTGGCTCGATACGCCTCTGACCGAGGCCCTTGGTTGCCGTTACCCGATCGTACAGACCGCCATGGGCTGGGTCGCCGACGCCAACCTGGTGATCGCCTCGACCCAGGCCGGGGGCTTCGGTTTCCTCGCCGGGGCGACCATTACGGCGGCTGAACTGGAAGGCGAAATCTGCAAGGTGATTGACGCCACCGGTGGCAGCAATTTCGGTCTCAACTTCCATATGTTCCAGGACAACGCCGCCCAGTGCGTCGACTTGGCGATCAAGTACCGCCTGCGTGCCGTCAGTTACGGGCGCGGCCCGGACAAACAGACCATCGCGCGTTTCAAGGCGGCCAAGGTGCTGTGCATTCCCACCGTCGGTGCCTTGAAGCATGCGCTCAAGGCGGTGGAGCTGGGCGCCGACCTGATCACCATCCAGGGTGGCGAGGGCGGTGGTCATACCGGCGGTGTGCCCAGCTCGATCCTGCTGCCCCAGGTGCTGGCGGCGGTCAAGGTACCGGTGATTGCGGCCGGCGGCTTTGCCACCGGCCGTGGCCTGGCCTCGGTGCTGGCCGCCGGTGGCGCCGGCATCGCCATGGGCACGCGATTTCTCATGACCCGTGAATCGCCGACCCCGGCCGCGACACTGGAACGCTACCTGAAGGTCAACGATCCGCAGCTGGTGCGCGTGACCACGGCAGTGGATGGCATGCGCCACCGCATGATCGAAAACCGCTTCATCAATCACCTCGAGCAGGCGGGCCCCTTCGGCCGCCTGCGCATTGCCCTGGGCAGCGCCTGGCAGTGGAAGCAGCAGACCGGCATGAGCCTGGGGCACATGGCTTCTGTCTTTATCCGTGCGTTGCGTGAAGACCCGTCGCAGCTGTCGCAAGTGGTGATGGCCGCCAACCAGCCGGTGCTGCTGCAGCGCTCGATGATCGATGGCGCCCCGGACGAGGGCATCCTGCCCAGCGGCCAGGTCGCGGCGGCCATCGGCGAGTTGCTCAGTTGCCGCGAAGTCATCGAAGGCATTGCCAGTGAGGCCCAGCAATGCCTGGACGCACTCCTGGCCCGCAGCCAGACCCTCCCATCGAATCGTCCCGCCAGCATTGGAGAACCCCTATGAACCAGGCATTTACCACACAACTCAATCAGGGGATCGCGGAACTGGTGATCGCCAAACCCCCGGTCAATGCCCTCGACAGCCAGCAATGGCTCGCCCTGGCACGGGAGATCGAAGCCCTTGGTGCCAATCCGCAGGTGCGGGTGATCGTGATTCGCGCCGAAGGCCGCGGCTTTTGCGCCGGCGTCGACATCAAGGAGCTGGACCAATACCCGGAGCGGATCGTCGAGGTCAACGCCGGTAACTACGCCACTTTCAAGGCCGTGCACCGCAACCCGGTGCCGGTGATTGTCGCGGTCCATGGCTTCGTCCTGGGCGGCGGTATCGGTATCACCGGGGCGGCGGACATCGTCGTCGCCTCCGACTGCGCGACCTTCGCCCTGCCGGAAGTCGACCGCGGCGCCATGGGCGGCGGAGCGCATCTGCAGCGTCTGTTCCCGGTGCAAAAAGTTCGCTACCTGTTCTTTACCGGCGACAGCATCGGCGCTCCCGAGGCGCTGCAATACGGCTTTATCGAGCGCGTCGTCAGCAAGGACCAGCTGCGCGAAACCGCCCTGGGCATCGCGGCGAAAATCGCCGAGAAGAGCCCGGCGATGATCCGCATCGCCAAGGAAGCCTTGAACGGCATCGAAGACGGCAACCTGGAAGACAAATACCGCTGGGAGCAGGGTTTCACCATGCAGGCCTACAGCAGCCCGGACTCCGCGGAAACGCGCCGGGCCTTCGTCGAAAAACGCGACGCCAAGTTCTGAGAGATCGCCATGGACCTGACTTACACCCCCAAGCAAAACGCCTTCCGTGCCGAAGTACGGGCCTGGCTGGCGGCCAATCTGCCACGCGAGCCCTTTGCCAGTTACGACAGTCGCGAAGGTTTTGAACAGCACCGCGCCTGGGAGGCCAAGCTGTTCGAAAGCCGCTGGTCGATGGTGATGTGGCCGGCCGAACTGGGCGGTCGCGGCAGCGACTTGATCGAGTGGCTGATCTTCGAGGAAGAGTATTACGGCGCCGGGGCGCCGATGCGCATCAACCAGAATGGCCAACTGTTGCTGGGACCGACCTTGATGGAGTTTGGCACCCAGGAGCAAAAGCAGCGCTTTTTGCCACGCATGGCGGCCAGCCTGGACATGTGGGCACAAGGCTGGTCGGAGCCCAACGCCGGTTCCGACATGGCGGCGATCACCAGCAAGGCGGTACTCGACGGCGACCATTACGTGATCAACGGGCAGAAGACCTGGTCGAGCCGGGCGAACTTCGCCGACTGGCTGTTCGGCCTGTTCCGCAGCGAGCCGGGATCAACCCGTCATCACGGCCTGTCGTTCATCATGGTGCCGCTCAACACGCCAGGGGTGAGCATTCGCCCGATCAAGGCACTCAACGGCAAGGAAGCCTTCGCCGAGGTGTTTTTCGATGACGTTCGGGTCCCCGTGAACAACCTCATCGGTACCCAGGGGCAGGGCTGGCACGTGGCGATGGCCACCGCCGGCTTCGAGCGTGGTTTGTTGCTGCGTTCACCGGCGCGCTTCCAGTCCACGGCACGCAAGCTGGTTGAACTGTACAAGGCCTATCGCGTCAGTGCCGACCGCGACCCTGGCCTGCGCGATGCCGTGCTGGAGACCTGGATGTGCGCCGAGGCCTATGCGATGTCGGCTTACTACACCGTAGGGCGCTTGAGCCGCGGCGAGCAGATCGGCGCCGAGTCGAGCATCAACAAGATCATCTGGTCGGAGCTCGACCTGAAGATGCACGAGACCGCCATGCGCATTCTCGGCACACGCGGCGAGCTGGTGGCAAAGGGCGCGCAAGCGGGCGACGCGGCGGGCTGGCTGGAGGGTTTCCTGTTTGCCCAGTCCGGGCCGATCTACGCCGGCACCAACGAAATCCAGCGCAACATCATCGCCGAGCGCATGCTCGGTTTGCCGAAATAAGGAACCGCCATGGACTTCACTTTTAACGATGACCAGTTGGCGTTCCGCGAAGCCATCAGTCGTTTCCTGATGACCGAAGCCGCGCCGGAAATGCTCCGGGAAATCTGGGAGACCGATGCCGGGCGCTCCCGGGACTTGCGCAACAAGATTGCCGGGCAGGGCCTGACCGCCTTGTCGGTGCCCGAGGCCGAAGGTGGTCTGGGCATGGACGATGTGACCTGGGCACTGATGACCCAGGAGTTGGGCTACTACGCCATTCCCGACTCATTGGCCGACACCGCTTATGTCGCCACCGGCTTGCTCGCCGGCTTGCCTGCGATGCATCCGGCGCGTGCCGACCTGCTGCCACGGATTGCCGACGGCAGCTTGCGCATGGCGATCGGTCATCCGGTCAATGCCCTGGTCAGCGACGCGCAACTGGCCGAAGTGCTGATCCTCACCCATGGCGATGAGATCCATGTGGTGCCGCGCTGCGAAGTCAACGTGGACAACCACCTGAGCATCGATGCCTCACGCCGCCTGGGCCACGTGACCTGGACGCCGTCGGCGGCCACCTGCATTGCCAGTGGCGAACAGGGCCGGGCCTTGCAGGAACGCCTGCTGGACCGTGGCGCGCTGTCGGTGGCCGGGCAACTGCTGGGGTTGGCGCAGCGCATGCTCGACCTGTCGGTGGACTACGTCGCACAGCGCAAACAGTTCGGAAAGCCGATCGGCAGCTTCCAGGCGGTCAAGCATCACCTGGCCGATGTCGCCCGTTACATCGAGCAGGCCAAACCGGTGCTTTATCGCGCCGCCCACGCCCTGGCCCGGGGCGACGTCAACGCCGGGGTCCGGGTCTCGCAAGCGCGCCTGGCGGCGAACGAGGCCAGCTGGATCGCCGCCCGCAAGGGCATCCAGGTGCACGGGGCGATGGGGTACACCTGGGAAGTGGACCTGCAGATGTTCATGAAGCGCGCCTGGGCCCTCGATGCGTCCTGGGGCGACCGCGGCTTTCACAAAACCCGAGTCAGCGACTACCTGTTCGCCGACGCCACTGGCCTGGAGCCAGGGCATACTTTCGAGGAATGAGTCATGGCCCAGGCCTACATTGTTGATGCACTGCGCAGCCCCACCGGCAAGCGCAAGGGCTCTTTGAGCGAGATCCACGCGATAGACCTGGGCGCCCATGTGCTCAAGGCCCTGGTCGCGCGCAACGTGATCCCCGCCGAGGACTACGACGACGTGATATTCGGTTGCGTCGACACCATCGGTTCCCAGGCCGGCGACATCGCCCGCACCAGTTGGCTGGCCGCCGGTTTGCCGCTGACGGTGCCCGGCACCACCGTGGATCGCCAGTGCGGTTCGTCGCAACAGGCGCTGCATTTCGCCGCGCAGGCGGTGATGAGCGGCACCCAGGATGTGGTCGCGGTGGGCGGGGTGCAGACCATGACCCAGATCCCGATTTCTTCGGCGATGCTGGCCGGCCAGCCCCTGGGTTTTGCCGATCCGTTCTCGGGCAGCGTCGGCTGGCGCGCGCGTTTTGGCCAGCAGCCGGTCAACCAGTTCTACGCCGCGCAACGGATTGCCGATCACTGGCAGATCAGCCGCGAGCAGATGGAAGCCTTTGCCCTGCAGAGCCACGAACGTGCGCTGGCGGCCATCGCCAGCGGCCGCTTTGCCCGGGAAATCGTCAGCTGCCAAGGGTTGGCGGTGGATGAAACGCCGCGCCACAGCAGCCTGGCGAAGATGGCCGAGTTGCAACCGGTGGACCCGCAGTTCCCATCGATCACCGCCGCGGTGTCCAGCCAGACCTGCGACGCCTCGGCGGCGTTGTTGGTGGTGTCCGAGGCGGCGCTCAAGCGCTACGACCTGACCCCTCGGGCGCGGATTCATCACCTGACGGTGCTCGGCGACGATCCGATCTGGCACCTCACCGCACCGATTGCCGCCACCCGCCGGGCCCTGGCCAAGAGCGGCCTGAGCATGGCCGACATCGACCGGGTCGAGATCAACGAAGCCTTCGCCTCGGTGGTCATGGCCTGGGCCAAGGAGCTGGATTACGACCCGGCGCAAACCAACGTCAACGGCGGCGCAATTGCCTTGGGTCATCCATTGGGCGCTACTGGCGCACGGTTGATGACCACGCTGCTCAACGAACTGGAATGCAGCGGCGGTCGCTATGGCCTGCAAACCATGTGCGAAGGCGGCGGCCAGGCCAACGTGACCATCATCGAACGCTTGTAATTTTCCATGCGGGGCCGCCGCTTCGGGCGCGCGGCCACTCACCATTTCAAGGAGTCAAACATGGCTATCTGTGCAGACCGCACCGTGATCATCACCGGGGCCGGCGGCGGACTCGGTCGCGCCTACGCCCTGGCGTTCGCCGCGCAAGGGGCCAACGTGGTGGTCAACGATATTCGCGCCGACGCCGCAGAGGATGTGGCGGGGGAGATTCGCGCCAACGGTGGCCAGGCCATCGCCAACAGCGACGACATCACCACCCTGGCCACCGCGCAGCGCATCGTCGATGCGGCATTGGCGGCGTTCGGTGAAGTGCATGTGTTGATCAACAACGCCGGCGTGTTGCGCGACCGCATGTTCATCAGCCTCAGTGAAGAAGACTGGGACATGGTCATGCGCGTTCACCTCAAGGGCCATTACTGCCTGGCCAACATCCTCGGCCGCCGCTGGCGCGACCTGGCCAAGGCCGGCACGCCGGTGGACGCACGGATCATCAACACCAGCTCCGGCGCCGGGCTGCAAGGTTCGGTGGGCCAGTCCAATTATTCGGCGGCCAAGGGCGGCATCGCCTCGCTGACCCTGGTGCAAGCGGCGGAACTGGCCCGTTATGGCGTCACCGCCAATGCACTGGCGCCGGCCGCACGCACCTCGATGACCGAGAGCGCCATGCCCGACGTGGTGAAAAAACCCGAGGACGGCAGCTTTGATGCCTGGGCCGCGGAAAACGTCGCGCCGCTGGTGGTTTGGCTGGGCAGCCCGGCCTCGGCCCACGTCAGCGGCCAGGTCTTCGAAAGCCAGGGCGGACGCATCTCCCTGGGCGACGGTTGGCGCACAGGCGTGACCTGCGACAAGGGCGCGTTGTGGAAAGTCGAAGAGATCGGCGCGGCGGTGGACGCCATCCTCGCCGAAGCACCCAAGGCACAGAAAGTCTGGGGAAGCTGAAGCCTCGACCATTCACTCGCGGCCGTACCCGATCCCCTGTAGGAGCTGGCGTGCCAGCGATGGCGGCATAACGGCCACCATCGCATCGCCAGCAAGCCGGCTCCTGCAGAGGCGCGTCGTGCCCGCCGCCGTCTTGCTGTTTCTCCACCTTCATACCCCATTTTGACGATGCGCCCGCATCGCTCCCTCCGTACAACTGCAGCGTATTGATTTCTTCGGAGGTAGACGCTGTGAAACAAGCCCCCCCTTATGTTCCCGGGCATCAATTGCTGGCCGGCAAGTCGGTGTTGATTACCGCGGCGGCCGGTGCCGGTATCGGTTATTCGGCGGCCCGGCGCAGTGCCGAGGAAGGTTGTCGGGCATTGATGATTTCCGATGTGCATGCGCGGCGCCTGGAGGAGGCGGTGGAGCGTCTCAAGGCCGAGACGGGTTTGCAGGCGATTTATGGCCAGCTGTGCAATGTCACGGACGAAAACGAAGTCCAGGCGCTGGTGGCAGCAGCCGAGCAAGCGTTGGGCGGGGTCGATGTGCTGATCAACAACGCAGGCCTGGGTGGCCAGAAACGCGTGGTGGATATGAGCGACGAAGAATGGTTGCGGGTGCTGGATGTGACCCTGACCGGCACCTTCCGCATGACCCGGGCGATGTTGCCGCACATGCAGCGCCGTGGCGCCGGGGCCATCGTCAACAACGCCTCGGTGCTCGGCTGGCGGGCGCAGAAGGAACAGGCCCATTACGCCGCCGCCAAGGCCGGGGTGATGGCGCTGACCCGCTGCAGTGCCCTGGAAGCCGCCGAGTTCGGCGTGCGCATCAACGCGGTGTCGCCGTCGATTGCGCTGCACGATTTCCTCAAGAAAGCCTCCAGCGAAGAGTTGCTCGCCAGCCTGGCCGGGCGCGAGGCGTTCGGGCGTGCCGCCGAAGTCTGGGAGGTGGCCAACGTGATGATGTTCCTGGCCAGCGATTATGCCTCCTACATGGTCGGCGAAGTGCTGTCCGTCAGTTCACAACAGGCTTGAGGATGTGCACATGAGCCACGTATTCAACAGTGCCCAGGCGTTGCTGGCGGCCGAGGGCCTGGATCTGGGCCACACCGAATGGCTGACCATCAGCCAGCAACGCATCGATCTGTTCGCCGAAGCCACCAGCGATCACCAGTGGATTCACGTCGACCCGATGCGCGCCGCCAGCGGCCCGTTTGGCGCCTGCATTGCCCACGGCTACCTGACCCAGTCACTGGCCAACCTGTTCATGCCGCAGTTGCTGATCCTTGAAAACATGGCGATGGGCGTGAACTACGGCAGCGACCGGGTGCGCTTCCCGGCGCCGGTCAAGGTCGATTCGCGGGTGCGCGGCAGCGGCCAGATCCTGCGCGCCGAACAACTGGGCGACGCCGTGCAACTGGTGGTGCGCATGACCATGGAAGTCGAAGGCCAGGCACGCCCCGGCTGCGTGATCGACACCATCAGCCGCTACACCTTCAACCCCATTTCCGAGTGAGTTAGCCATGGACCAGAATGAAGTCGTCATCGTCGCCACCGCCCGTACCGCGTTGGCCAAGTCGTTTCGCGGATCGTTCAACGATACCGAAGCCCCGGTGCTGGGCGGCCATGTGGTGCGCGCGGTGGTCGAGCGCGCCGGCATCGAGCCTGCCGAGGTCGAGGATGTGATCATGGGCGCGTCGGTGCAGCAGGGCACCCAGGGCTTCAACATCGGCCGGCTCTGCGCCTACACCGGCGGTTTGCCGGACAGCGTGCCGGGCATGGCGGTGGATCGCATGTGCGCCTCGGGCCTGATGAGCATTGGCATGGCCGCCAAGGGCATCATGACCGGCGAGATGAACATTGCCATCGGTGGTGGCGTGGAGTCCCTGTCGCTGACCCAGACCAAGCACAAGAATGCCTATCGCGCCCGTTCCGAAGCCGTGCTGCAGGTGATGCCCAGCGCCTATATCCCGATGATCGAGACCGCCGAGATCGTCTCGCGTCGCTATGGCATCAGTCGCGCCGCCCAGGACGAGTATTCGCTGCACAGCCAGTTGCGCACCGCCGCCGCGCAGCGAGACGGCCTGTTCGACGATGAAATCGTCGGCCTGAGCGTGGATAAACTGCTGTTCGCCGCCGATGGTCAACCCAATGGCCACGAACGCGTGCAGGTGCTGAAAGACGAGTGCAACCGGCCCAATACGCGCCTGGAAGACTTGGCGGGCTTGAAAACGGTGTGGAAGGACGGCGCCTGGGTCGAGCACGGCGAGTTCGTCACCGCCGGCAACGCCTCGCAATTCTCCGACGGTGCCGCGGCCAGCTTGCTGATGAGTCGAGCCGAGGCCAAGCGCCGCGGGCTGACGCCACTGGGTATCTACCGCGGCATTGCCGTGGGCGGCTGCGCGCCTGAGGAAATGGGCATCGGCCCGGTGATCGCGATTCCCAAGCTGCTCAAGCGTTTTGGCCTGGGCGTGAAGGATATCGGCCTGTGGGAGATCAACGAGGCCTTCGCCAGCCAGGTGCTGCATTGCCGCGATGCGCTGCAGATCCCGGCCGATCGCCTGAACGTCAACGGCGGGGCGATTGCCATCGGTCACCCGTTCGGCATGTCCGGTGCGCGGATGGTCGGCCACGCCTTGCTCGAAGGGCGGCGGCGCGGTGTTCGGTATGTGGTGATCGCCATGTGCATCGGCGGCGGCATGGGCGCCGCCGGCCTGTTCGAGCTGCCATGAGGCGAGCGGGGCAGTGCCGACCTGTCGATTAATCCATGGGGCCCGCAGGTCGGGCCTCTCTGCTGGGGAATGGTTATGCAAAGTGGTATGCCCAATGCACAGGTCCTGGCGCACATGGGCCTGGAGCTGGACGAGTACGAACGGATTATCGGCAATATCTACGATTCGGCAATGGATACCCGCAGCTTGAGCGACGCGTTGCGCGAGGTGCGGACGTTGTTCAAGGCCAATTTCGTCACCTTGATCCTGCGGGTCCAGGACGAGCCGCTGTTGTCACCGATGGTGGTCGCCGGCGATGTCGAACTGGGGCAGGGCGGTATCAACCATTACGCCTACTACGCCAAATCCACCCTGTTCGATGGTCTGCCC
The DNA here is from genome assembly GCF_028823535.1 of Pseudomonas serbica. Classification (GTDB taxonomy): domain Bacteria; phylum Pseudomonadota; class Gammaproteobacteria; order Pseudomonadales; family Pseudomonadaceae; genus Aquipseudomonas; species Aquipseudomonas serbica. Next base: position 337,009 of record NZ_JAQIYM010000002.1, read on the forward strand.
ACTGACACGGTGTTCACCGTCGATGAGCTGATCAGCGACAGCGAATGGTCCAGCTCGGCGTTTTACCTGCTGTACTGCCAGCCCTACGACTGCTACCACATGCTCGGTGCCGATATCCGCATGCCGGATGGCGGCACCGTGCGTTTCCGGATCAATCGACCCCGGGCCCAGCCACGGTTCAGTGACGCCGAGCGGGCCATGTGCGCCATGTTGTTGCCCCATCTGCGCCGGGCCTTGCACATGTATTCGCTGCTCGACCGCAGCGAGTCGCTGGGCAGCCTGTATTCACAGACGATCAGCCGCCTGGCGGTGGCGACCATTGTGCTCGATGAGCACGGCACCGTGGTGCAACTCAATCCCGTGGCCCGGGAGATCCTCGACAGCCAGGACGGCCTCAAGGTGGTCGGCGGGCGGCTGGAAGCGACTTATCCCAGCGACAATCGCGAGCTGGCGCGCCTGGTGCGCAATGCCTTCCAGCGCGCCAGACAAGGCGCCAGCCGGGGTGTGCAGGTGGCCGAGGCGACCTCGATTTCCCGCCCTTCGGGGCAGGTCAGCCTGGGCGTGGTGGTGGAGTTGATTCCGTCCGGGGACCTGCTCGAAGGCAACGGCAAGCCCACGGTGGTGGTGTATGTGCGCGATGCCGTGAGCAAGTCGCTGGTGAGCACGGTGCTGACGTCGCAACTGTACAACCTGACGCCGGCGGAAACCACGCTGGCCCTGGAACTGGCCAACGGCCTGTCGCTGGAGGAAGCCTCGGAATTCCTGAATATCCGCCGCAATACCGCGCGGGCGCACCTGCGCTCGATTTTTTCCAAGACCGGTGTGCGACGCCAGACGGAGCTGGTGCGGATCATGCTCAACAGTGTGGTCGCCCTGGGCGCGCCGCAGCCAGCGACGGCGCGGCTATGAAGCGGGTGCGCGGCAAAATGCGTTAGTCCGTGCGGACGATGCTGCCGGGTTCCCGGGCTGTCGATACTGGGCCACCGTTGTCGAACCTAAGGAGAATAAAAATGACCGGCAGTAATCAGTCCCCTGGCTGGGCGTTGGCGTTGTTATTGAGCTGCTGTGCCATCGGCACGGTGAATGCCGCACCCGAAGATGCCTCCCGCCTGGGCACAGACTTGACGTGCGTGGGCGCGGAAAAAGCCGGCAACGCCGACGGCAGCATTCCAGCGTTCAGCGGCAAATGGCTGGGCGCGCCACCCCACGTCGACTTCAAGGGCACGGGTAACCACCCGGTCGACCCGTACGCGGACGAAAAACCGCTGTTCGTGATTACCGCGCAGAACATCGCGCAGTACAACGACTACCTGTCCGACGGCCAGAAAGCCCTGTTCAAGCTGTTCCCGGGCACCTACAAGATGCCGATCTACCCCTCGCACCGGGATTTCCGCTTCGACGACGCGGTTTGCAAAGCCACCCGCGAGAACGCCAGCATTGCTCGCCTGGTGGATGAGGGTGAAGGGGTGGTGGGCAAAACCGGTGGCACAGCCTTTCCGGTACCGCGCAGCGGCCTGGAACTGTTGAAGAACGCCTCGGCTTTTACCCTGCGTGCCTGGACCGAGGAATACACCTCCGACAACGCCTACGTGCTCAAGGATGGCAACATCAACTGGGGCCGCGTGCATTCGCGCAACCTGGCGCCGGCGCTGGAACCCGGCAAGATTGGCGAGACCACCGGCAACTCGTCGTTCTACCTCAACGAAACCCTGTTGCCGCAACGCGACAAGGGCGAGATCAATACCGGCACCGAGTTCTGGAATGACAAGACCGAACCGCGCCAGGCCTGGCGTTACGATCCGGGCACCCGGCGTGTGCGCCAGTCGCCGGGCTATGGTTTCGACATGTCGTTCCCTGGCAGCGGTGGCTCGATCACCGTCGACGAGGTGCGCTTGTTCAACGGTTCCGGGCAGCGTTACGACTGGAAGATCGTCGGCAAGCGCGAGATGTTCATCCCCTACAACACCTACCGCCTGCACGCGGCCAACCTCAAGTACGCCGATCTGCTGACGCCGGGCCACATCAATCCCGATGCCATGCGTTATGAGCGCCATCGGGTGTGGGAGCTCGAAGGCACCCTCAAGCCGGGTTATCGCCACCTGTATGGCAAGCGCAAGTTGTATATCGACGAGGACACCTGGTTCCCGATGCTCGCCGACAACTATGACAACCGTGGCGAGCTGTGGCGCACCTCGATGCTCAATTACTTCTACGCCTACGAAACCCAGCGGCCGCAAGCGGGCGTCGGCCTGTACTACGACCTCAATGCCGGCAGCTACCTGGCGTTCAACCTGATCAACGAGCAGCGCAACGGCTACCTGTTGAACAAACCCGGCTTCAGCCCACGGGACTTCGGCCCGGAAGCTGCCCGGCGTTTCGGCCAGTAACCGTCAAGCGCGGCGCCCCTGGTGACAGGGGCGCCATTGAGAGTGGATCGCGTTTGATCTAGTCCAACTGAAGGATGACCTGCCGACGCGGCTACCCAATGATGTCGGCCATGGGATCACCCTGTATTTCTTGGGGGCATTGCCTGCCCAAGTCTGCAACCGAGGAACAATAACAATGACCAAACTCGCTGAAATCAACATCGAGAACGCCCAGCGCAGCCACCGTTACGCCCGCGGCTGGCACTGCCTGGGCAATGCCAGCGACTACCGTGATGGCAAGCCCCATACCCTGGAAATCTTCGGCACCCGCCTGGTGGCCTTTGCCGACAGCCAGGGCAACATCAGCATCCTCGATGCCTATTGCCCGCACATGGGCGCGGACCTGTCCCAGGGCACCATCGAGAACGACCGGCTGGTGTGCCCGTTCCACCACTGGAAGTACGACACCGGCGGCAAATGCGTGGAGATCCCTTACTGCAAGCGCATCCCGCCCAAGGCCAAGACCCGCAGCTGGTTGACCTGCGAGGAGAACAACCTGCTGTTCGTCTGGAACAACCCCGAAGGTCGTGCGCCAAAGGAGGGCGTGGTCATTCCACACCTGCCCGAGATGGACGATCCGGACTGGGTGCATGACTGGAACATCGACACCATGCACATCGAGACCAACCCACGGGAGCTGGTCGATAACCTGGTGGACGCCCAGCACTTCGGACCGGTGCACGGCACCCCGACCAAGTACTTCGCCAACGTTTTCGAAGGACACATCGGCCACCAGATTTTCCATGGCGACTCCGAGCGCCTGGGCGGCGACCTGATCGCGCCGTCGGCCTACTACGGGCCGGCGACCCACTTCACCCACATCAGCTCGATGTTCGGCGACGTGCGCATCCACGCCATCCTGCTCAACAGTCACGTGCCGGTGACACCGAACAGCTTCGACCTGCGTTTTGGTTGCATGGTCAAGCGGGTGCCGGGCTGGACCGAAGAACAGAACCAGGAAGTGGCCAGGGCCTACGTCCAGGGCAACCGCGACTCGTTCTACCAGGACGTGGTGATCTGGAAACACAAGATCCGCATCGACAAGCCGGTGCTGGCGGAAACCGACGGTCCGGTCTATCAGTTGCGCGAGTGGTACGAGCAGTTCTTCACCGATGAGGACGACGTGCCGGCATTCATGGCAGAGCGTCGCGAGTTCATCACGGTGGACGAGCGCTGACAGCGTGACAGGGCGCCTTCGGTCACTCGAAGGCGCCCTGTTGCCAGCGCAGTTTCAATCCAAAGGTCATGAGAGTACTGACAATGAAAATAAAAAGTCATCTCGCCTATTACGTACCGTTTTTGATCCTGTTTTTCCTGGTGTTGACCGTGCTGCTGTCGGTGCCGCCGGAGCCCGCCAGCGTCAAGGCCTGCAAGCATTACGCGAGTTGTGTGGCGATGAGTACGGGTGCGCCGAATTGGATCAATTTTCGCTAGGGGGGGTGATCGAGGCGTCACCGGCTTCAGCCGCCAGTTTCAACCGGTCAGCCTTGCTGATGTATTTCGGCTTTTTCGGTGCCAGTTTGGCGCTGGCCTTCTTGGCCTTTTCCTTGAACAGCTGCTGCAGCTTTTTTTGACGGTTCATGTTTTCCACCCGGCTTGTAAGTACTTGAATGATATCAGCGTAGCCCCTGCCTGGCCCTACCTTCCGGTGGGGTGGGGCAGGTTGGCCGTTGTGGCTATTGCAAATTACCCTGCGCACGACTGACAATGCGAGTCATTATCACTCGCGAATTATTCCATCGTCATGTCCGCCAACGACTTATCCCTGCGCAGCGCCGTCAATGATCTGTATTGCGAGCACCACGGTTGGCTCAATGGCTGGCTGCGCCAGCGCCTGGGCAATGCGTTCGATGCCGCGGACCTGGCGCAGGACACCTTCGTGCGGGTGATCAAGGCGCGAAACGCGCTGGAGATTCGCGAACCGCGACCTTACCTGTCGATGATCGCCAAGGGCTTGCTGATCGATCTGTTTCGCCGACGCTCGCTGGAACAGTCCTACCTCGAAGCCCTGGCCGCCATGCCCGAATGGCAGCAGCCCTCGCTGGAGGAACAGGCGATCCTGCTGCAAGCGCTGGTGGAAATCGACCGCCTGCTGCAAGGATTGGGGACCAAGGTCAAGCAGGCGTTCATCCTGTCCCAGTTCGACGGCCTGACCTACCCGCAGATTGCCGAGCGCTTGAATATCAGCACCCGCACGGTCAACAACTACATGGCCAAGGCCATGGAGCATTGCTGCCTGATGCAGATCCAGTTGCAACTGGCATGAGCCTGTCGCCCCCTGAGTTGCAGGCGATTGGCGACGCCGCCCGCTGGTATGCCCGGCTTCGCTCGGGGATTGCCAGCGATTCCGACCTGGCCGCCTGGAACGCCTGGCTGGCCGGCGATCCGGCCCATCGCCAGGCCTGGCAACGCATGGTCGACGTCAGCGAGCAGATGGCGAGCGTACCGGGCTCCCTGGCGTCGCCTGCGTTGCGCGGCGCCGATCGCTCCCGGCGCCAGGTGTTGCGCAGTGTGCTGGTGCTCGCTTCAGCCGGTACTCTGGGCTGGCTGGGCTGGCGCAGTGAAACCTCACAGAACCTGCTGGCCGATTTTCGCACCGCCGTGGGCGAACGCCGCGAGTTTCGCCTGGCCGATGGCAGCGCGTTGCTGCTCAACACCGACACGTCGGTCAACCTGCGTTTCGACGGGCGTCAACGAGTGCTCGAACTGTTGCGCGGTGAGATCCGGGTGACGACTGCAGCCGATCCCCTGCAGCGGCCGTTCAAGGTGCTCACCCGTCATGCCGAGGTGCTGGCCCTCGGCACGCGTTTCATCGTCCGCGCCCATGAACAGAGCGGTGGGGTGGCGGTGCTCGAGAAGGCCGTGGAGGTCCGTTCCGCGGGCTCGATGGTGCGTCTGGAGGCCGGTCAGTCCCTGGACTTCGATGGCCGCTCATTGGGGGCAGTACAGCGCAACGATGCGTCGGTGGGCGCCTGGCAACAGGGCAGCATCATTGCCATCAATCGTCCCTTGAGCGAGTTGCTGGCCGACCTTTCGCGCTATCGCAGCGGCGTGCTGCGCTGCGATCCGCGCATTGCCCAGCTCAAGGTATCCGGCGCATTCCCGATCGATGACACCGACCTGGCGCTGGCGGCGCTGGAGAGTGGCTTCTCGCTGCGGATCATCCGCTACAGCCGTTATTGGGTCGATGTGTCGGCGCCTGCCGGTGCGCTTTCACCGTGAGTTGAAAAAAGTTTGTCTGCCTTTGCACTTTTCATACGCAACGTTCGGCTCATCCCTCAATGAGTGTTTAGCGATTGTTTTGGGGGAGGGCAAGCATGTTTGGGGTGTACAAGCCGGGTCGTTTGACGACCGCAGTAAAAGTCGGGTTATTGGCGGCAACGACGGTGGGCGTCTGGTCAAGCGTGACCCTGGCGGCGCAGCCGCCAGTGCAACAGCACAACTCGGTCAAGTCCTTTGATATTGCTGGCGGCAGTCTGACCGAAGTCCTCAGTCATTTCGCCAGTGCGGCGGGTGCGGCACTGTCGTTCGATGCGCGACAAACGGATGGGTTGAAGTCTCCCGGTCTGCGGGGAGCGTTTGCTGTCAGCGAAGGCTTTGCGCGGATCCTCGGCGGCAGCGGCCTCCAGGCCGAACCCCAGGCCAACGGCACTTATGTGCTGCGGCCGGTGCCGATTGTCGGTTCGGCGCTGGAACTGGGTGCGACCAACATCAATGGCCAGGTGCTGGGCGCGACCACCGAATACAGCGGCTCGTACACCACGGGTGCAGTCACCCTCGGCAAGGGCGAGCACTCGCTCCGGGAAACGCCGCAATCGGTCACGGTGATGACGCGCAAGATGCTCGATGACCAGAACCTCAACACCATCGACCAGGTCATGGAAAAGACCCCGGGCATCACCGTCTACGACTCGACCATGGGCGGCAAGTATTTCTATTCCCGTGGCTTTCGCATGTCGGGCCAGTACCAGTACGACGGTGTGCCCCTGGACATGGGCAACCTTTATGTCCAGGCCGACAGTTTCAGCCAGGACATGGCGTATTACGACCGGGTGGAAATCCTGCGCGGGGCCGCGGGCATGATGAAAGGCGCAGGCGGTACCGCAGGCGGGGTGAACTTCGTGCGCAAGCGCGGCCAGACCTCGGCGCACACGGACATCACCCTGTCCGGGGGCAGCTGGGATAATTATCGCGGACAGGTCGACACCGGTGGCCCGCTGAACGAATCCGGCACCTTGCGTGGCCGGGCCGTGGTCGCCGAACAGAGCCGGCATTACTTCGTCGACGACGCCAGTCGCAAGGACCAGGTGTATTACGGCGCGCTCGACCTTGACCTGAGCCCCGACACGACCCTCGGCCTGGGCGTCGCCTATGAAGACGTGGATGCCAACCCTTGCTGGGGCGGCCTGCCGCGTTATCGGGACGGCAGCGACTTGAAGCTCAGCCGCTCGACCTGTCTCGATCCCTCGTGGAACACCTGGCGCAGCCAGCGCACCACCGTGTTCAGCGACCTGACCCATCAACTCAACGACGACTGGGCGTTGAAGGTCGCCAGCGTTTATACAAAAAACACCCAGGACATCAAGTACGCCTTCGCTTCCGGCGCCGTGACACCCGGCACCAATACCACCGGCATGCTGGGCAGCATGTATGACTACGACCAGGTCGACTACGGCCTGGACGCCTACGTCGATGGCATGTTCGACGCGTTCGGTCAGCGCCATGAACTGGTGGTGGGCTTCAACGCCAGCCGTTCGAAAAAAGACGACTTCTACTCGGTGGCATTCCTGCCGCAGCGGCAGAATGTGTTCAATCCCGACAAGCATATCCCCGAGCCGGATGACAGCTACTTCATCGATAACTCATCCCGCGGCGGGCCGGTCAATTCGGTGACCAAGCAGAAGGGCATTTACTCGACGCTGCGCTTGAAATTGGCGGAGCCGCTGACATTCGTCGTCGGCAGTCGGGTGAGCTGGTACGACTCCGATACCGACTCCGACTTCATCAACACCGGCACCTCGGAACATTCCAGCACCACGGAGACCGGGCAGGTGACGCCGTTTGCCGGCCTGCTGCTGGACCTCAACGAGAACCTGACGGTTTATACCAGCTACGCGGAAATCTTCACCCCGCAAGGCAATTACCGCTCCGAAGACGGTTCGGCGCTCAAGCCCCTGGTGGGCCAGAGCTATGAGCTGGGGATCAAGGGCGCCTGGTTCGACGGTCGACTGAACAGCTCGTTCAACCTGTTCCGTACGATCCAGAAAGACCAGGCGCAGACGGACTTCAACTCGTCCTGTCCGTCCTCCGACGGTTACTGCTACGTCAACGCCGGCAAAGTTCGCGCCCAGGGTTTCGAGGCCGAGATCAGCGGTGAAGTCATCGAACGCCTGCAACTGCTGGCGGGATATACCTACACCCAGACCAAGACCCTCGACGACATCGACAGCAGCCTCAATGGCGCGGCGTTCAACAGTTATGTGCCGCGGCATCTGTTGCGCGTGTGGGGCGATTACGCCCTGGGCGGGTCACTCGAGCGATTCACTGTTGGTGCCGGCGTCAACGCGCAAAGCGATAACTTCCGGGTTTCGCCCCTCAGCGGCGAGAAAATCAGCCAGTCGGGTTATGCGATCTGGAACGGCCGCATCGGCTACCGCATCGACGACACCTGGTCGGTTGCGCTCAACGGCAACAACCTGTTCGACAAGCGCTACTACACCACCATCGGTACCGAATCCTTCGGTAACTACTACGGTGATCCACGCAACTTCATGCTGTCGGTCAAGGCGAGTTTCTAACGCCAATAGCACAGTCGAGGAACCAAATGCCCGGGTCGCAAGACTCGGGCATTGTTCATGGGCCTACAGGCCTACACCCTAAGTGGTGAGCCTTGCCGACAGACGGTCTTACGCCACAGTTGTCGCGCTCTTGCGGCCATGCCAAAGCACCTCGATTCCACCCCCAAGGCAGCGTATGGCGCCGCCCTTGAGCTTTCGATAATCGCCTCCGACAACTCGTCCCAGTCGCGGAGCGCGCCATGCACAACAATAAGAACTTCACGCAGCGTTTTTTGCCTGCCTTGATTGCCAGCCTGTCTACCTTCGGCCTGAGTTCGATGGCCGAGGCCGAGATCATGCTGTACGACAAAGACCAGACCACGTTCTCCACCGACGGCTACATCAATGCCTTCTACGTCAACAGCGATGTCGACCGTGCCGGCGACCAGTATGACCGCCGTCAATCGCGGGTGAAGATGGGGTTCCTGCCCAACTACCTGGGCTTCAACATGGGCAAGCAGGTCGATGACCTCAAGCTCGGTGCCCGCGCCTCGTTCTGGGTCACCATCAACGACAGTGAAACCAATGGCACCGACACCGCCATCGATGTGCGGCAGTTCTACGGCACCGTGGCCAATGCGCAGTGGGGCGAAGTGCTGATCGGCAAGGACTTTGGCCTGTTTGCCCGCTCCAACATCCTGCTCGATGAGATGCTCGCCGGTTATGGTCAGGTCAGCGATACCCTGGGGCTGGTGGATGGTGGCGGGGTGTCGTTCGGCAACATCGGCACCGGTTACCCCTATCCATTCCCGACCTCGCAGATCACCTACCGCACGCCGGTGATGGACGGTTTGCGCGTGGCGGTGGGGATCATGGACCCGGTGGACACCAATGACAGCAGCCCCACAGGCAAGGCCTATCAGGAAAATCCGCGCACTGAGAGCGAGATCACCTACCAGTTCGATCTCGCCGGAGCGCAGATCTACAGCTGGGTCAACGGCAGCTACCAGACCTCGGACAATACCGATTCCACCGTCGACACCGTCACGTCAAAAGGCGTCGGTTATGGCGTCCAGGCCAAGATGGGCGGCTTGTCCCTGACCGGCTCGGGCTTTCAGGCCAAGGGCATCAATCCCTTTTTCACCAACAACGCCGGCGAGCCGACCCTGCGCAACGTCGACAGCGACGGCTACCTGTTGCAGGGCTCCTACAAGCTGGGCAAGAACCGCCTGGCCCTGTCCTACGGCAAGACCAATGACGATGGCAACGGCGTGGTCGGCAGTGGCGCCGACTACGAGACCCGCGGCATCGCGCTGTTCCACGATGTGAACGACAACCTCAAGCTGGTGGCCGAGTACAACCAGTTCGAAATCAACGGCCATGACGGCAGTGCGCAGAACGAAGACACCGATACCGTTGCGCTGGGGGCGGTGTTGACCTGGTAATGGCTTCGTGACTATCCACTGTGGGAGCGAGCCTGCTCGCGAAGGGGCCCGGCAAATCCAGCATCTTTGTTGGCTGACCCGCCGCCTTCGCGAGCAGGCTCGCTCCCACAGGTATTCAGCTATCTGCTGGATCTGCGGCACATCTCTCATCCCATTGAAGCGCCTACCTGCTACCCAAGTAGCATTCGTGGCACCTCTCGCGCTTCGTACACTCGTGCCTCATACACACGCACCTGCGGGGGGCGACCATGCAGCAGGTCCAGAACGAAGGGATCGTCAGCGCGATGTCCCAGGCCACCGATCCCCAGCAGGTGGCGCAGGAGCTGGCGCGGCAGTTGCTGCACCCGCATCTGGGTTTCGTGTTGTTCTTCTGCTCTGCCGAATACGACTTGCAGGCCCTCGGTGGCGCCTTGCAACAGGGATTCGGCGGCATACGCCTGGCGGGTTGCACCAGCGCCGGGGAAATCACGCCGCAAGGTTATGGGCGCAACTGCGTGACGGCGGTGGGCTTCGATCATCGGTACTTTTCCATTGCCCTGGAACTGATCGACGAGATGGAGCACTTCAGCCTGATCGACGCGCAGCAGATGGTCGAGCGCCTGGTCAACGGTTGTCGCAGCAACACCCTGGCCCCGATCAAGGGCAACAGCTTTGCCCTGACCCTGCTCGATGGCCTGTCCAGCCGCGAGGAAATGGTCCTCGCCGCCTTGAGCGCGGCGCTGGGCGATATTCCGCACTTCGGCGGCTCGGCCGGTGACGACAACTACCTGACCCACACCCATGTCTACTTCGACGGCGGTTTTCGCAGCGGCGCAGCGGTGGTGGTGCTGGTCAATACCTGGCTGGACTTCGAAGTGTTCACCACCCATCACATTCTGCCGCGCGCGGACAAACTGGTGGTCACCGGTGCCGACAGCGCCTCGCGGCGCGTCTTCGAACTCAACGCCGAGCCGGCCGCCGCCGAGTACGCCCGGCACATCGGCGTGCCGGTTGGCGAGCTCGACCACCGGATCTTCGCCGCACACCCCCTGGCGGTGCGGATCAACGAGCAGTATTACGTGCGCGCCATCCAGCAGGTTCACCCTGACCTGAGCCTGAGTTTTTACTGCGCCGTAGAGAACGGCATCGTCCTCACCGCCATGACGCCTGGCCCGATGCTGCCGAATCTGCAACGCCTGTTCGACGGCTTGCAGGAACGGCTCGGCGATCTGTTGCTGACCATCGGTTGCGACTGTTTCCTCAGGCGCCTGGAGCTGGAGGACAACGGCGACCTGGAGCAGATCGGCAGTTTTTTGCGCGAGCAACGGGTGATGGGGTTCAACACCTACGGAGAACAGTTCAATGGCATGCACATCAACCAGACCTTCACCGGCGTTGCCATTGCCCGCGGCCGCTCCCTTGGACAGCGCTGAACTGCAGGCGCAAATCGCCATCCTGCAGCACGATAACCAGAAACTGCAGCGCATCAACGCGGCGTTGATCGAACGCATCGAGTCCGGCATCACTCGCGGTAACGATCCGTATGCCGCATTCCAGCATTCGGTGGTGCTGGCCGAGCAGGTGCGTGAGCGCACCGATGCCTTGAACCAGGCCATGGCCGAACTCAAGGCGGGTAATCATTTGCTCAGCGAGGCCCGCCTGCGCGCGGAAACGGCTCATCAGCACCTGATCGATGCCATCGAGAGTATTTCCGACGCCTTCGTGCTGTTCGATGCCGAGCAACGGATTGTCCTGTTCAACAGCCGCTTCAAGGCGTTCTGGACGAACAGCCGGGTGCGGATCAACGCGGGTATGCGCCTGACCGAGGTCAAGCGCCTGATGCTCAGCAACGGACTGTTTACCGAGGAGCCGCGCGGGCACGCCGACGAGAACCTGTTGTATCGCTTGCAGGACGGACGTTGGCTGCAGGTCAGCGAACGGCCGACCCAGGAGGGTGGACGAGTGATCCTGTTCACCGACATCACCGACGTCAAACACAGCGAAACCATGCGCCGCGAGCAGGCGGTGGCGCAGAAGTCGCACTTGCTGCAACGGGCGGTGGACAACCTGTCCCAAGGGGTGGCCATGGTCAACGCCGAGGGCATCCTGGAACTGTGGAACCGGCGGTTCCTGGAACTCAGCGGCCTGGCACCGGTGGCTGCCCATCGGCCCTTTGCCGAAGTCATCGCCGACAGCGAATTGACCCTGCTGACCCCGGCCAGTCGCGGCCCAAAGGGGCGCCCCGTGCAAGAATGCGAGCAGCGCCTGTACGATGGCCGGGTCCTGGAAATCCGCACCCATCCATTGCCTGCCGGCGGTTTCGTCAACACCTTCACCGACATCACGGAACGCTATCAGCACGCCCAGGCCCTGAGTGAAAGCGAGCGCTGGATTCGCCTGATCACCGATCATGTGCCTGCATTGATCGCCTACCTCAATGCAGACCTGGTCTACGAGTTCACCAACAAGGTCTATGAGCAATGGTACTGCTGGCCGCGCGGCGTGATGCTCGGCCAGAGCCTGCGCGAAGTGCACAGCGAACAGCATTACCAGCGGCTGGAACCCTACGTGGCCAGGGCGCTGGCCGGGGAGAGCGTGACCTTCGAATTCGCCGAGACCAACGTCAACAACCAGGAGCGCTACATGTTGCGCTCCTACGTGCCCAATCGCCTGGCCAGCGGAGAGGTGGTAGGGATCTTCGTGTTGATCCGTGACATCACCGAACGCCGACGTACCGCCGAGGCGCTGCACCAGGCCTATCAGAACCTCGAACGGCGGGTGCGCGAACGCACCGCCGAATTGACCCAGCTCAATGATCAGTTGCTGCGCGAAATCGACGAGCGTCGCCGGGTCGAGTCACGCTTGCGCGAAGCCAAGCTGGAGGCGGAACAGGCCAACTTGTCGAAAACCAAGTTCCTCGCCGCGGTCAGTCACGACCTGCTGCAACCGCTGAACGCCGCGCGGTTGTTCACCAGTGCCCTGTTGGAGCGCCGCGAGCCGATCGCCAACGAGCATCTGGTGCGCAATGTCAGCAACTCCCTGGAGGACGTGGAGAGTCTGTTGGGTACGCTGGTGGATATTTCCAAGCTCGATGCCGGGGTGATCAAGGCCGATATCGCCCCGTTCGCCCTGAGCGAACTGCTGGAAAACCTCGCCGCCGAATACACCGAGGTGGCGCGCAGCGAAGGTCTGCAACTGCATTTCATCCCGTGCTCGGCGCTGGTGCGCAGCGACATCCAGTTGCTGGCGCGCATCCTGCGCAACCTGTTGAGCAACGCCATTCGCTACACCTACAACGGTCGTGTGGTGCTGGGTTGTCGGCGGCATCGGCAAAGTCTGTCGATCCAGGTCTGGGACAGCGGGATGGGCATTGCGCAAGATCGTTTGGAAGAAATCTTCCAGGAGTTCAAGCGCGGCGACGTGCAACGTCCGGATCAGGATCGTGGATTGGGCCTGGGCCTGGCGATCGTCGAGAAAATAGCCGGCATCCTTGGGCACCGCATTCATGTGCGTTCGTGGCCTGGCAGGGGCTCGATGTTTTCTGTAGAAGTGCCGATCAGCGCCACCGCACCCAAGGCATTGCCGAACCTGCTGATGAGTGAACCGATGCTCGAACGGCTGCGCGGAGCGCGGGTCTGGGTGCTGGACAACGATGCGACCATTTGCGCCGGGATGCGCACGTTGCTCGAGGGATGGGGCTGCCTGGTGGTGACGGCGCTGTCGGAAGAAGACCTGGCGCGGCAAGTGGACAACTACCATGCCGGCGCCGACCTGTTGATTGCCGATTATCACCTGGACAACGACCAGAACGGCGTCGATGCGGTCGCGCGGATCAATGCCCGGCGGGCCTGTGCGATCCCGGCCATGATGATCACCGCCAACTACAGCAACGAGCTCAAGCAGCAGATCCGCGAACTGGGGCATACCCTGATGCACAAGCCGGTGCGGCCGATGAAGCTGAAGACGGCGATGAGTCATTTGCTCGCCAGGCCTTGAGGTTTTTGCTGTTTGTGAGGGCCTCTTCGCTGGCAAGCCAGCTCCTGCAGGGATCCGTGTCGTTCACAAATCCCCTGTGGGAGCGGGCTTGCTCGCGAAGGGGCCGACACGGTTTTCCGGTTGCCGACGAATTCAGCGCCGCAGATAAGACCCGAAATCAATATCCCCGGCACTCAGGATCGCCTGCACCCGGTTGTGCACGTTGAGCTTGCGCAGGATCGCCGACACGTGCGCCTTGACCGTGGTTTCGGCGATTTCCAGGGTGTAGGCGATCTGCTTGTTCGATTCGCCCTTGGTCATCCGTTCCAGCACCTGCAACTGCTTGCGGGTCAGGGCCTGGAGCAGTTCCGGGGGGAAGCTCGGGGCATCGTTCATGCGCCGGTGGGTGCTGCTTTTGGTGGTGCGGATAATGTCCGGGGGCAGATAGACATTGCCATTGAGAATCTGCTGGATGGCCTCGGTCATCTGGGCGCGGGGCGAGGACTTGGTGATGAAACCCACGGCGCCGTAGGTGATGGCCTGGAGGACGATCTGCTTGTCCTGCTCGGCGGAGACGATGACCACGGGGATGGTCGGTGCTTCGTTGCGCAGGTTGATCAGGCCATTGAGCCCGTGCATGCCGGGCATGTTCAGGTCGAGCAGGATCAAGTCCAGGTCATCGTGTTCCTGGGTCAACGCCAGGGCGCTGTCCAGGTCGGCGGTTTCCATGACCTCGCTACCGGCGAAACCATCGCTGATGACGTTGTGTATGGCTTCGCGAAACAGCGGGTGATCGTCGGCAATCAGAATTTTGTACATAGCCTTTCACCTCATTATTTTGATTATGGTGTGGCAACAACACGCACGCGTAAAGCTCAGGGAAAGGGTTCGGGTAAAGCTTGCGTGACCGGCAGGTTGGCGGCTTGCCAGGCGTCCAGGCCATCGCGATACCAATACACTGTCTTATAGCCCAGCGTGGCCGCACGCTTGACCGCATTCCAGCTCAACCAGCAGTCGGACCGACAGTAAAAGACCAGCGGTTGCGCCAGGTCACCGGCGGTCAGCCTTTTCAGGTTGTCGGCGAAGTAAGCCTGCCATTGCGTGGTCAGCTCGCCGTCGCCGGTGTTCGCCAGCCAATGACTGCCGGGCAGGTTTTCGTGGGGCTGGTCTTCGATGAAGCGGCCTTGTAGCCATTGGCGACGGTAGACATCGATCAGCAGCGGGCGCGGTGTTTGCGCAAGTAGCGATTGCAGGGCAGGGGTGTCGACGATGGTCGCGCCTGGAAGTTGCTCCGGCGTCGGGCTGCGGTACAGGTCGATGCGATAGCCGTCAGGGGAAAACAGCGGGGTTTGCGCCTGTGCACCGCCCAGCCACAGGCTCAGCGACAGCGCAGCGAGTGTGGGACGCAACAGGTGACGTCGGGCACGCGGCATGGGGTTCGATCCTTATAGTTATGCACCCATTACATGCCAGTCGCGGTGCGTTGGGAATGCGACGATAGACAGGTGGAACCAGTACTAAAGTATTAGTTTTCCATGCTCAATGAAGATCAACTGTGAGAGCGGGCTTGCTCGCGAAAGGGCCTTCACATTCCACATGACTGCTCAATGACACACCGGCTTCGTCGGAACGCCGCCCGGAGCAAGCCCGCTTCCACAGGGGATTTTTGTGGTCAGGTGGATTTGCGCAGGGCGGCATGTTGGGGGTTGAAGGTGAGTACGGCGAGCAGTGCGAACAGCAGCGTCAGGCCCGAACACACCGCCAGCGCCAGCGGATTGAACCGCTCATACAAGGCAAAACGCACCAGTTCGACCGCATGGGAGAACGGGTTCAGCGCGCACAACCAGTACAGCCATTCGCTGGCCTCGCGCATTTTCCACAGCGGATAGAGCGCCGATGACAGGAAAAACAGCGGGAAGATCACGAAGTTCATCACCCCGGCGAAGTTCTCCAGCTGGCGGATCGCGTTCGACAGCAACAGGCCCAGGGCGCTGAGCATCAAGGCCACCAGCAACAGCGCCGGCAGGGCCAGCAGCAAACCCATGGCCGGCGGCTGCACGCCGTAGAACCAGGCAATCGCCAGGAAGGCGTACACCTGCAGCAGCGAAATCAGTGAGGTGGCCAACAGCTTGCTGCACAACAGGAAGGTGCGGGGCAGGGGACTGGTGAGCAATACGCGCATGCTACCCATCTCGCGGTCGTAGACCATCGACAGTGAGCCCTGCATGCCGTTGAACAGCAGGATCATGCAGGCCAGCCCAGGGATGATGTAGACCTCGTACGGGATGTAGGTGTCGTAGGGTTCGATGATGGCGATGCCCAGCGCGGCGCGAAAACCTGCGGCGAACACCAACAGCCATAGCAGCGGCCGCACCAGGGCGCTGAGAAACCGTGTGCGTTGCAGCACGAAACGCAGCCATTCGCGCAGCACGATACCGCGCAAGCATTGCCAGTACGCGTTCATCGGGAAGCTCCTGAAGTGGTCAGGCGAGTGAAGGCCGAGTCCAGGTCGCCGCCGTGCGCCAGGCTCAGTGCATCGGCCTGACCGCTGGCCACCAGGCGGCCCTGATGGAGGATCAACAGGTCATCGCTGGCCTGTACTTCGTCCAGCAGGTGGGTGGTCCAGAGCACGCTGATACGCTGCTCGTGGCACAGCTTGCGAATGTGCTGGTTGAGCGCCAGGCGACTGGCCGGGTCGAGGCCGGCGCTGGCTTCATCGAGCAGCAGCAGACGCGGTTCATGCAGCAGGGCACGGGCGATTTCCACTCGCCGGCGATGGCCGCCATTGAGTTCGCGCACCCGTTCGCCGCGGCGCTCGCCCAGGCCCTGGCGAGTCAGTTCCGCATCGACTCGCAAGCGCGTCTGGCGGCGTGACATGCCATGCAGCGCGGCGTGATAACGCAGGTTCTGCTCGACGCTGAGGTCCAGGTCCAGGGTGCTTTGCTGGAACACCACACCCAGTTGTTTGAGTGCCGGGCGCGGGGCGCTGCGCAATGAACAGCCGCCGACCCGGATGTCCCCGTGCTGCAGGTCATAGAGCCTTGTCAGCAGCGCGATCAGGGTTGACTTGCCGGCGCCGTTGGGCCCCAGCAGCGCGGCGAAGCGTCCAGGCGCCAGGCTGAAGTTTACCTGGCGCAGGGCCTCCCGAGGACCGTAGGCAAAGTTCAGGTCGCTGACTTCCAGGGCGTTCATGGGGTCACCACCACGCCCCAGGGATAGCGCCCGACCTTTACCGATTTGCTGACCTTGAGGCTGTCGACATCGATCACCGAGACGTCACCGCTGACGCCGTTGGTGGCCAGCAGTTGCTTTTGATCCGGGGTGAATGCCATCTGCCAGACCCGGCGACCCACCAACAGGTAATCGAGAATCTCGAAGGTTTTGGCATCGATCACCGCTACATGGTTCGCGGGGCCGAGCGCGACGAAGCCATACTTGCCGTCGGCACTGAGCTTGACACCCACGGGTTGGACCTTGTCCGGATGCACGCCCTTGATCTGGAAGTTCAGGGTCTTGAGGATCTTGCGGCTGGCAACGTCGAGGATGGTCACCGTGCCACCGATTTCCGCTGAAGCCCAGAGCTGTGAACCGTCCGGCGAGAACTCGACGAAGCGCGGGCGCTGATCCACCGGCGTGCTGTCGGCCAGGGTCTGGGTGCTGGTGTCGATCCAGTGCAGCATGTTGGTGGTTTCGCTGGTGTTCACCGCCCACTTGCCGTCAGGGCTGACGGCCATGCCTTCGGGCTCGACACCGACGTTGATCTGACCGAGGACCTTGGACGTCTCGGTGTCGATCACCGTGACCAGCGCATCGTCTTCGTTGGAGACATACAGCCAGCGATTGTTGGGGTGCAGGGCGAATTGCTCGGGGTCCTTGCCCGAGGGCAGTTCCTTGATGATCTTGCGCGTGGCCACGTCCATCACCTGGACCCGGTCCGAGTCGCTGGCGCAGATGTACAGCAATTTGTTGTCATGGGACAGCAGCAGGCCACGGGGGCGCTGGCCGACGGGCAGGGTGTCGGTGACTTGCAGGGTCTGCATGTCGATCAGGCTCAGGCTGTTGTCCTTTTCATTGGAGACCCAGGCGGTGCTGGCTGCGGCGTGTCCTGCGGCGAGCAACAGGGCGCAAGAAATCAGGGTGCGGCGCATGGCAGTTTCCTTGTTGTAGTTGTTGTATTCAGGGAAAGCGGCAGCTGACCTCGGGCTTGTCGTAACCCAGGCTGTCCATCTCGTTGAACGGGTGCAGGAAGCCGTCCTGGGGCGAGGTGCTGACCAGCGCCCGAGGCTGCACGATGGGAATCGGTTGGCGCAGTTGGCCGTTCCACGGGCGGTAGCTGAGCTTGCGGCCCTTGAAACCGTCCAGCGGCAACTGGTCGCTGATTTCCAGGTCGCGGATCGCCATCGGTTCGGTCTGCCGGGATTTGCTCACGGCGCTGGCGATGCTGCGCACGGCGATCCATGCGGCGAAATCGCGGTCGTTCATCCAGCGTCCGGCGAGGGCTTCGAAGCGCTTCTGCAACTGGGCGGCGCCGTAGGTTTCCACGGTCTTGTGCCAACCCACCGGGGTCAGGCCCTGAGTCCCCGCCACCGGGCGCGGGTACCAGGTCTGGTACGGCACGTATTCGCCGAAATCGCCGCGCTCATCGGCCACCAGCACCACGTCGTATTCGGCGGTCTGGGTGAACAGTGGCATGTCGGCCTGGGCACTGCGCCGTTGATCGTTATCGAAGCGCCAGGCTTTCTCCGCCACCAGTTGCAGGCCGAAGCGTTTGGCCGCGCGACGCAGGGCGGCGGCGTAGGCTTGATCGTCCGCCGTGGGGCCGACGATCAGCAACGCCCGTTGCCATTTGCGCACTACCAGAAATTGCGCCAGCGCGTCGGCCAGCATCGCCCGGCTCGGCAGGCTGTGCAGCACGTTGGGCAGGCAATCGGTAGTGCGCAGGCTGTCGTCGGGGCTGCCGGCGTTGAACAACAGGCTGTCGGGCAGCGCTGCACTGAGTTGGCGCAGGCTGCTGGCCGGTGCATTCACCACGAACAGGCGCAGGCCTTGCTCATGCTGCGATTTTGCCGCTGTGAGCAAGGCTTCGGGGCTGTCGACGCTGGCGCTGGCCAGGCTGTAGGTGTGATTGAGAAAGCGCCCGGTGCTGTTGCTGTCGGTGATCGCCAGTTCGGCGCCGCGCAGGCCGGCGTCGGCGGGTTCGGGAATGACGTTCGACAGCAGCGGGCCAGGGTCCGGGCGATACCCCAGGTAGCCGATGCGCACCTGCAAGGGCGCGTCCGCCGCCTGGCTCTGGGAGACCAGCCCGGCGGCGCAGGCAATCGCCAGCAGGTAGATCAAGGCGTAAGGGGCAAGCTGGCGCATAGGGCTCTCCATTACAGGTAGCGCCAGCATAGGAAGCCCGGGCAGGTGTGGAAATATGCAGAAAGTACCAACCAGCCAGTACCAAGGTAGTAGCCCGCGCCGGGCGGCGCGGTTTTAGCATGGGCATTAACGGCCACCACTCTGGAGGGGACTGGGCATGCGTATCGTCAAGGCACTGCTGTTGCCGCTCCTGCTGATCCTCACGCTGATCGGCGTCGACCGGCTCCACGGCCCGCGCCCCGCACCGGTGCAGGTCATGCCCGCGACACCGGGGCGCTAGGCATGTCGGCCCTGTGGCGGATCAACCTGTGGGTCTGTGGCTTTTTCGCACTGATCACCTTGGCGTGCATGGCGTTGCTGGTGCATCAGGCGCTGGAGGATGTGGAACGTGAACTGCAATCGGCCGAAGCGGTGGTCGAGTACCTGAGCGAAACCGCCGCCCGTGACCCGGTCGACCTGCAACCACGGCTGACCCAAGGCCTGCGCCACGTCCGCGTGCAGTGGCTGGCGGCGGATGAACAGCCTCGGCCAGCCGTGCCGGACGGACTCGACGCCTGGCTCGGACGCCTGCTGTTCACTGAGGCCCGTCACGGCGCAAGCGTCCTCGAACTGGCGGATGGCCGACGGGTGCAGATTGCAGTCGATCCGCGGGATGAAATCGACGAAGTCTGGGACTCCCTGCAACAGTTGCTCAGCCTGTGTGCGATGGCCCTGGTGGTCAGTCTGCTGGCCATTCGCTGGGCCGTGCGCCGCGGCATGGGCCTGCTCGATGAGCTACTGCGGGCGTTGCAGCAGGTGTGCGCCGGGCAGCTCAAGGTGCGCCTGCGCGCCGAAGGGGTACCCGAGGCGCGGCAACTGGCGGAGCATTTCAACCGCATGACCGCGGCGCTGGAACAGGCCGGCAGCGACAACGCCCG
Organism: Pseudomonas serbica; assembly: GCF_028823535.1. Classification (GTDB taxonomy): domain Bacteria; phylum Pseudomonadota; class Gammaproteobacteria; order Pseudomonadales; family Pseudomonadaceae; genus Aquipseudomonas; species Aquipseudomonas serbica. Next base: position 356,889 of record NZ_JAQIYM010000002.1, read on the forward strand.
GCTGACCCAGGCCTTGCTGGCCGTGCAGGAACAGGAGCGTACCCAACTGGCCCAGACCCTGCACGACGATCTCGGTCAGTACCTGGCCGGGATCCGTGCCCAGGCGTGTCTGTTGCGCCTGGTGGCCGATCAACCGCAGACCGTCGAGCGCACGATGCTGGAGCTGGAGCACAACTGCGAACACCTGCAACAGGGCTTTCGGGCGCTGGTGCACAACCTTTATCCGGTGGTCCTGCAGCACCTGCCGCTGGGCGAAGCCATCCGCTTGCTGGTGGAGCAATGGCAGGGCCGCCAGGGCATCGCTTGTCGCCTGCGGCTCAGTGCGCAGTTGCCAAGGTTGTCGGCGCCCGACAAGACCCATCTGTACCGCTTGCTGCAGGAAGCCCTGACCAACATCGCCCGGCATGCCGACGCCAGCCAGGTTCATGTTCGCCTGCAATATCATGGCGCACACCTGCGCCTGCTGGTGCGCGATAACGGTCGCGGCGCCGCGCAACTGCAGCGTCCTGGCGTCGGGTTGTATTCGATGCGCGAGCGCGCCCGTAGCCTGGGTGGCGAGTTGCGCATCATCAGCCACCCTGGCGCCGGTTGGGCGCTGACCTTGAGCATGCCCCTGGAGGTTTCATGAGTATTTTGCTGGTCGATGACCATGCGGTAGTCCGCCAGGGCTACGCGAGCCTTTTGCGCGCCCTGTTACCGGCGCTGCAGGTGCGTGAGGCGGCAACGGGCGAGGAGGCGCTGCTGCGGGTTCAGGAGAGCGTGCCACAGCTGGTGATCATGGATTTCGGCCTGCCCGGCATCAGCGGCCTGGAAACCACCCGGCGCTTGCGCCAGCGTTTGCCGCAACTGCGGGTGCTGTTTTTCAGCATGCACGATGAACTGCCGCTGGTGCGCCAGGCACTGGACGCCGGGGCGGCGGGTTACCTGACCAAAAGCTCGGCGCCGCCAGTGCTGATCGAAGCGGTGCGGCGTGTGCTCGCCGGGCACGCCTACATCGAACAGCCCCTGGCCACGCAACTGGCTTGCCATGCGCAACAGGACGCCAGCGACCCGCGCCTGCAGAGCATGACCCAGCGCGAGCTGGAGATTTTCGTGATGCTCGCCAAGGGCACCCCCGCGCGACAGATTGCCGAGCAACTGAGCATCAGCAGCAAGACGGTTTCCAATCACCTGACGTTGCTCAAGAGCAAGTTGCAGGTGAGCTCCCATGCCGAATTGGTGCATCTGGGGATTGATATGGGGGTGGTGCGCAAGGCGGGATGACTCGCTCGTCCATTCAACACCCATCCCCTGTGGGAGCGGGCTTGCTCGCGAAGACGGTGTGTCAGTCACGAAAATGCTCAATGACACTCCGCTTTCGCGAGCAAGCCCGCTCCCACAGGGGGGGTGTGTTGCATTCAGGTCATTTGTCCCAAGTCGTCGGGCACCCCGTACAGCCCTCCATGTTCGCATCCTGAAAGTTCGCATAGTGCTGGCGCGAGCCGTTGAGGTTGGCGTGCTCCAGGTTGCTTTCACCCAACTTGGCCTCCTGCAGGTTGGCGTCGCTGAGGTTGGCGTCCTTGAGGTCGGCCTTGCTTAGCCAGGTCATCTCCAGGTCGGCGGCGCGCAGGTTGCTGTTGTGCAGCCTGGCCCCGGAGAGACGGGCGAATTGCAGGTAGGCGCCGCTAAGGTCGGCGTTGGCGAACTGCGCGCCCTGGGCGAACATCCCCCAGCCCTGGATCGCCACCAGCGTGGCGCCGGTGAAATCAGCCAGGCGCGCATTGCTCTGTTGCAGGCTCGCGCGGGTCAGGTTCGCGCCCTGTAGCCGGGCCTTTTCCAGATTGGCGAGGTCGAGGCGGGCGTGACGCAGATCGGCTTGGCGAAGGTCGGCACCGCTGAGGTTCATGTTGCGCAGGTCCTGGTTGCTCAGGTCGGCGCCCTTGAGATTGGCGCCGGGGCACTGGCTGTGTTCGGCGATGGTGCAGCCGTTGATGATCAGGGGGGTGTCGTCGTCGGCGTACGCTGTAGCAACGCTCAATAAAAGCATTAGAGGCAGATAATTCATGGGAAGGTCTCCGGATGCCCCTGTAGGAGCGAGCTTGCTCGCGATGGTCTCAAGAACACCGCGGGGCACCAGACACCCCACGTCATCGTTGACGACCATCGCGAGCAAGCTCGCTCCTACAGCGCGGTCTGGTTATCCCAGCTCGGAATCTTGAACACCCAGAACGACCCGCCCTGAGCCACCGGTTTGGTCAGTTCCGCCATGTCGCCGCCCCACAACGGCACCGCGCCGCCGTAGCCGACGGTCACGCCGATGTACTGCTCGCCGTCCTGCTCCCAGGTGATCGGCGGGGAGACGATGCCGCTGCCGGTCTGGAACTTCCACAACTCCTTGCCGGTTTTCGCATCGAAGGCCTTGAAGAAACCGTCGCCGGTGCCGGTGAACACCAGGTTGCCCTTGGTCGCCAGTACGCCGGCCCACAGTGGCAGGTGTTCCTTGTGCTCCCAGACCACTTTGCCGGTGGTCGGGTTCATCGCCCGCAGGGTGCCGACGTGATCGTCGTACATGCGCTTGATACGAAAACCCATGCCCAGGTAGGCCGAGCCTTTCTTGTAGTTGACCTCTTCGGTCCAGTATTCCTCTTTCCACTGGTTGCCCGGAATGTAGAACAGCCCGGTGTCCTGGCTGTAGGCCATGGGGTTCCAGTTCTTGCCGCCCAGGAACGGCGGCGAGACTTCTACCGGCTTGCCCTTGGTTTCGCCCGGCAACGGCTTGGCCGGACGCTGGCCTTCGTTCTCCACCGGGCGGCCGGTCTTGAGGTCGATGTGGCTGGCCCACGTGATGTTGTCGACAAAGGGGAAGGCGTTCTGCAATTTGCCGTTGTTGCGGTCGACCACGTAGAAGAACCCGTTGCGGTCGGCGTGGCCGGTGGCCTTGACCGTCTTGCCGTCCTTGTCCTTGTAGTCGAACAGCACAAGCTCGTTGTTGCCGGAGAAGTCCCAGGCATCGTTCGGCGTGTGCTGGTAGAACCATTTGACCTCGCCGGTGCTCGGGTCGACGCCCACCTGGCCCGAGGTGTAGAGGCTGTCGTAATCGTGCGGGTTGCCGTCCTTCGAGGTGCGCGCCCAGGTGTTCCAGGGGCCCGGGTTGCCGGCGCCGACGATGATGGTGTTGGTGTCGGCATCGAAGCTGGCGCTCTGCCAGGGCGCGCCACCGCCGTGGCTCCAGGCCTCGACCTTGCCGGTTTCGGTGGTCGGATCGTTCGGCCACGACGGCGCCTTCACATCGCCGGTGGGGGTACTGTCCTTGCCGTTCAGGCGGCCCATGTGGCCTTCGACGAAAGGGCGCATCCAGACTTCTTCGCCGGTGTCCGGATCGCGGGCGTAGAGCTGGCCGACCACGCCGAACTCATCGCCTGAACTGCCATGGATCAGCAGCACCTTGCCGCTGGTCTTGTCCTTGATCAGCACTGGGGCGCCGGTCATGGTGTAGCCTGCGGCGTGGTCGCCGAACTTCTTGTTCCACACCACCTTGCCGGTGTTCTTGTCCAGGGCGATCAGCCGCGCATCGAGGGTGCCGAAGTAGATCTTGTCGCCATAGATCGCCGCGCCGCGGTTGACCACGTCGCAGCACGGGCGAATGTTGTCCGGCAAGCGATGGTTGTAGGTCCACAGGCGCTTGCCGGTCTTGGCATCCAGGGCGAATACCCGCGAATACGAGCCGGTGACGTAGACCACGCCGTCGCTGACGATGGCCTGCGATTCCTGGCCGCGCTGCTTCTCGTCACCGAAGGAATAGGACCAGGCCGGGGTCAGCTTGAACACATTCCTGTCGTTGACCTGGGCCAGCGGACTCCAGCGCTGGGCGTTGGTGCCCATGCCGTATTGCAGCACGTCCTTGGTGGTCAAGTGGTCGTTGGCAATGTCTTCCCAACTCACATTACGGGTAGCAGTGGCCGGTGCGGTTTCGGCATGACCAACAGCGCTCAGGGACAGGCCGCCGACCAGCAAAAGAGCCTGTACGGCGACGGTCAAGGGGGAAAGGGCGGGTAGCGATCTTATTGTCATGGTTGCAGTTCCCAGTGGAGGTTTTGGCCTGCACAGGGTGGGGCGCCCGGCGGGTGGCCGGATACGGAAAATGTCCCGCCGTTGCCGGGAAAATTTCCCATGGGCCACCTAATTTGGCAGTCCATCGAAGGCCTTACTACCAAGGGATTAGACGGCGGCCACCAAAGCAGCATGGGGCCAGTGCGCGGGGGTTCCTAAGATGGTTGCCATAGCCTCTGCCAAGAGGTCTTGCGTGCAATCCAGAGGGCATAACAATGACAACAAAACGCAACGCCTTGCTCGTAGCCGGACTGCTGGCCGGCTTTATCAGTGCAGGTTCCGTATGGGCCCACGGCAATGTGGTGCCACAAGCCGTCGAGACCCAAGGGCTGACCCCGATCAAGGACGCCGGCGTTCAGGTGGACGGCGATGGCTGGGCCGCCGTGAACCCTTACCGCAGCACCCCCGAGCACGACAAGGCGGTGGAAATCGGTTCATCGGCCTACAACCAGAATTGCGCGGCCTGTCATGGCCTGGAAGCCAAGTCCGGTGGTATCGCCCCGGACTTGCGCATGCTCGATGTCGGCGAAGCGGGTGATGAATGGTTTGTCGAACGGGTACGCAATGGCGCCGTGCGTGACGGCCGCGTGTACATGCCGAAGATGGCCGACTACCTGAGCCAGGAAGCCTTGTGGGCGGTGCGCAGCTACCTGGACAGCGTCCACGTCGAGGAGTGACCCATGCGCCTGCTCGCGGTGTTGATCAGCGCTGTGTGGCTGTGCTGCCAGTCGGTGCAGGCGCAGGTTCGCAATTACGACGAAATGATCGCCGCCGGGGAGCTGAAAGTGGCGGTCTACAAGGACTTTGCTCCCTACAGTTTTGAAGACGCCGGTCAGCCCCGGGGGGTCGATGTCGAACTCGCCCAGGCGCTGGCCAAGGCGCTGGGCGTGCGCCTGACGCTGATCTGGGCGCCTGCCGGGGAAAAGCTCGACGACGACCTGCGCGATTACATCTGGCGTGCCAGCCCGCTGCACAACCAGCAACTGGCCGACCTGATGATGCGGGTGCCGTACGACCGCGATTACGCGCAGAAACGCAACGAATTCGGCGAAATGGAAAACGGCCATGTGGTGATGTTCGGCCCTTACCAAAATGAACAATGGCAGGTCGCCTACGACCGTCGACGCCTGGACAAGGTGGCCAGCGTCGCGGTGTTCGAGCAGCACCCGATCGGCGTCGAAGTCGACAGCGTGCCGTCGTTCTACCTGACCTCGGTATTCAACGGCATGCTCGCCGGCAAGACCCGCCACTACCCGGGCGTGCCCCAGGCGTTTGCAGCGATGAAGGCCGGTGAGGTCGACGCGGTCATGGCCATGCGCGGCGAGATCGACTGGCAAGTGCATGAAGCGGCCGACCCGCAGCTTGCACTGGCGCAAAACGCCTATCCGAACATGGGCAAGCAGCTTTGGGAAATCGGCATGGCGGTGCACGAAAGCAATCGGCAACTGGCCTATGCCGTGGAGGAGGCGCTGGAAGGGATGATCCGCGAGGGCTCGGTGAAAACCATCTATGGCCGTTACGGCCTGCGCTACGACGTGCCCGAGATGTACCAATAGGAGCAAGTGATGATCTGGCGAGGGAGTTGTCTGTTGGCCGCATGGTTGATCTTGAGCCCGGCCACACACGCGGTGGACATCGATCCGGGCAAGGACCCGGTGCCGTCGGTTATGTGGGCTTTCTATCACAAACAGATGCTCGGCTCGGCGCCGTTCGTGTTCGATGAGCGGGTCAAGCTGCTGGCGCCGCCGTTCGCCGAAGATGCCCGGCAAGTGCCGCTGGAAATCGACGCCCGTGCCTTCGACGGCGAAGTGGTGAGAATCCTCGCCTGGGCGGAACTCAACCCCTTGCCGAAAATCGTCGATTTCGAGCCGCTGACCGGCGTGTTGCCGTGGCTGGCGATCCGCATCCGAGTCGAACAGGCCACACCCTTGCGTGCGGCGGTGCTGACCCGTGACGGGGTGTGGCATGTCGGTTCGACCCTGATCGACGCGGCCGGTGGCGGTTGCACCGCGCCCAGTGTCGTGCGCACCCAGGCTGGCTGGGAGGAACACATCGGCGAAGTGCTGGGCGGCCGTTACCCGCGGGAGGCCTTCAGCCGCGTGCGCTTGCAGGTGGCGCATCCGATGGACAACGGCATGGTCAGCGGTATCCCGGAATTTTTCCTCAACCATGCGCAGCTGCGCGATCAGCATGATCAGTTGCTCGCTCGTCTCGAACTGTTCCCCGCCGTCAGCGAAAATCCCAGCCTGGCCTTTGATATCGAACGGGCAGGGTCGACGCGCCTGTTGTTGCGCGATAACAGCGGCAATCAATTCGAAGCGTCGATCCCCTGAATTCAAGGAGCCTGTCATGCGTTGGATGCTGCTGTTGTTCATCGGCCTGGGCCTGCCAGCCATGGCCGATCTCGACTACTTGCTCACGCCCAGGCAGATCGCCGAAGACACCTGGCTGCTCGAAGGCAGCACCGATAATTTCGCCAAGGCCAACGGTGGCAACATCGTCAATACGGCGTTCATCGTCACCGAGCGCGGCGTGGTGGTGATCGATACCGGGCCGTCCAGGCGTTATGGCGAGGCCATGCGCCGGGCCATCGCGGCGACCACCGACAAACCGGTGATCCAGGTCCTGCTGACCCATCATCACCCCGACCATGTGCTGGGCAACCAGGCGTTCAGCGATGTGCCGATTGGCGCCCTGGCCGGCACCAGCGAGCTGCTGCAAAAGCAGGGCGATGCCATGGCCGAGAACATGTACCGGCTGGTGGGCGACTGGATGCGAGGCACCGAAGTGGTGTTGCCGACCCGGACGCTGACCCCCGGTGTGGAAAGTTTTGGGAACCACGATTTGCGCCTGCTGAGCCTGGGTGGGCATACGGGTGCGGATCTGGCTATTCTCGACCAGCGAACCGGCGTGCTGTTTGCCGGGGACCTGGTGTTTTATCAGCGGGCACTGACCACGCCCAACAGTCCGGGGCTGGCGGTGTGGCTGGCCGACATGGCGACCCTGCAGGCACTGCCCTGGACACTCATCGTGCCCGGCCACGGCCCGGTCGCCAGCGACCCGCAGCCCTTCGCGCAGATGCGCGACTACCTGGGCTGGCTCGATCAATTGATGCGCGACGGTGCGGCCAACGGCAGCGACATGAGCGAGATGATCCGCAGTCCCATTCCCGAGCGGTTTGCCGGGATCAATCTCAGCCGCTACGAATTGATCCGCAGCGTCAGTCATTTGTACCCGCGTTACGAGCGAGCGCAGATGACCCGAGTCGACTCCAACTCAAACAACTGACCCACCCAAATCCCCTGTGGGAGCGGGCTTGCTCGCGAAAGCGGTGTGTCAGGCAATACATATGTTGAATGTAAAGGCCTCTTCGCGAGCAAGCCCGCTCCCACAGGAGATCGGTGTTGGTCGGCATCCGACCCTGTACCAAGGAACTAGGAAACTCCACATTGCGGGCAATTGTTGTGAGGGCGGCGGCGCCCAAGAATCTGCACCAGACCGGGAAAATTTCCCGGAAATAACAAAAACTGCAGAGGAAGCCGTCATGACTCAACCCGCACGTCGCCAGCCCTTCGTCTTGAGCCTGTTGCTCAGTGCCATGCTGTTGTCTGGCCAGGCATTGGCCGGGGTTTCCGACCAGGACATTCTCCAGGACCCCAAGAACCCCGAGCAGATCGTCACCAATGGCCTGGGCGTGCAGGGTCAGCGCTACAGCCCGCTGGACATCCTCAACGTCGACAACGTCAAGGAGCTGCGACCGGTGTGGGCCTTCTCCTTCGGCGGCGAAAAGCAGCGCGGCCAGCAGGCGCAGCCGATGGTCAAGGACGGCGTGATGTACATGACCGGCTCCTACTCGCGGGTGTTCGCCGTGGATGCGCGCACCGGCAAGAAGCTCTGGCAGTACGATGCGCGCCTGCCGGATGACATTCGCCCCTGCTGCGACGTGATCAACCGCGGCGTCGCGCTGTACGGTGACCTGGTGATCTTCGGCACCCTCGACGCCAAGCTCGTGGCGCTGAACAAGGACACCGGCAAGGTGGTCTGGAGCAAGAAAGTCGCCGACCACAAGGAAGGCTACTCGATCAGCGCCGCACCGCTGGTGATCAACGGCAAACTAATCACTGGCGTGGCCGGTGGCGAATTTGGCGTGGTCGGCAAGATCGAAGCCTACGACCCGAAGAACGGCAACCTGTTGTGGACCCGGCCAACGGTTGAGGGCCACATGGGTTACGTCTACAAGGACGGCAAGGCCGTGGAAAACGGCATCTCCGGCGGCGAGGCGGGCAAGACCTGGCCGGGCGACCTGTGGAAGACCGGCGGCGCCGCGCCATGGCTGGGCGGCTACTACGACCCGGAAACCAACCTGCTGTTGTTCGGCACCGGCAACCCGGCGCCCTGGAACTCGCACCTGCGCCCTGGCGACAACCTCTATTCGTCGTCGCGCCTGGCGCTCAACCCGGACGACGGCACCATCAAGTGGCACTTCCAGAGCACGCCCCACGACGGTTGGGACTATGACGGCGTCAACGAGCTGGTGTCGTTCAACTACACCGAGGGCGGCAAGGAAATCAAGGCGGCGGCCACCGCTGACCGTAACGGTTTCTTCTACGTGCTGGATCGCACCAACGGCAAATTCATCCGCGGCTTCCCGTTCGTGGACAAGATCACCTGGGCCACCGGCCTGGATAAGAGCGGTCGACCGATCTACAACGAAGCCAGCCGTCCTGGCGCGCCGGGCACCGAAGCCAAAGGCAGCTCGGTGTTCGTAGCGCCGGCATTCCTCGGCGCGAAAAACTGGATGCCGATGGCCTACAACCGCGACACCGGGTTGTTCTACGTGCCGTCCAACGAATGGGGCATGGACATCTGGAACGAAGGCATCGCCTACAAGAAAGGCGCGGCGTTCCTCGGCGCCGGTTTCACCATCAAGCCGTTGAATGAAGACTACATCGGCGTGCTGCGGGCAATCGATCCGAAAACCGGCAAGGAAGTCTGGCGGCACAAGAACTTCGCGCCGCTGTGGGGCGGTGTGCTGACCACCAAGGGCAACCTGGTGTTCACCGGCACCCCGGAAGGTTTCCTGCAGGCGTTCAATGCCAAGACCGGCGAGAAGGTCTGGGAATTCCAGACCGGCTCCGGCGTGCTGGGCTCGCCCGTAACCTGGGAGATGGATGGCGAACAGTATGTCTCGGTGCTCTCCGGCTGGGGCGGCGCCGTGCCACTGTGGGGCGGTGAAGTGGCCAAGCGGGTCAAGGACTTCAACCAGGGGGGCATGCTCTGGACCTTCAAGCTGCCCAAGGACCTCGTCGCCAGGCACTGACTGCAGGCATCAGAACCTGTAGGAGCTGGCTTGCCAGCGAAGAGTCCCTTCGGGCATGCATCGCCAATGAAAACGCCTTCGCCGGCAAGCCGGCTCCTACTACCAAATAACGAGAGTCCCTCCTGCCAACGATGCATTCGTCTGGCGTGCGGGGCTCTCTAGTATCGGTTCATCGCCTGTCGGCACGGCAGGCATCGACCCAGACAGAGGCCCACCATGATCTATGCCCAACCCGGAACACCCGGCGCCGTCGTGACGTTCAAGCCACGCTACGGCAACTTCATCGGCGGCGAATTCGTCGCGCCGGTCAATGGCGAGTACTTCACCAACACCTCGCCGGTCAACGGTGAAGTGATCGCCGAATTCCCGCGCTCCAGCGCCGCCGACATCGACAAGGCCCTGGACGCCGCCCATGCCGCCGCCGATGCCTGGGGCAAGACCTCGGCCCAGGACCGCTCCCTGGTACTGTTGAAAATCGCTGACCGCATCGAGCAAAATCTCGAAGTCCTGGCCGTCACCGAAACCTGGGACAACGGCAAGGCCGTGCGCGAAACCCTCAACGCCGACGTGCCCCTGGCCGCTGACCATTTCCGCTACTTCGCCGGCTGCATCCGCGCCCAGGAGGGCGGCGCCGCCGAGATCAACGAGCTGACCACCGCCTATCACTTCCACGAACCCCTGGGGGTGGTGGGGCAGATCATTCCATGGAACTTCCCGCTGCTGATGGCCGCCTGGAAACTCGCCCCGGCGCTGGCCGCGGGTAACTGCATCGTACTCAAGCCCGCTGAGCAGACGCCGCTGTCGATCATGGTCTTCGCTGAACTGATTGCCGACCTGCTGCCGGCCGGCGTGCTGAACATCGTCCAGGGTTTCGGTCGCGAAGCCGGCGAAGCCCTGGCCACCAGCAAGCGCATCGCCAAGATCGCCTTCACCGGCTCGACTCCGGTCGGCGCGCACATCATGCATTGCGCCGCCGAGAACATCATTCCGAGCACTGTCGAGCTGGGCGGCAAGTCGCCGAACATTTTCTTCGAAGACATCATGAACGCGGAACCTGCGTTCATCGAAAAAGCCGCCGAGGGCCTGGTGCTGGCGTTCTTCAACCAGGGCGAAGTGTGCACTTGTCCATCCCGAGCCCTGGTGCAGGAGTCGATCTACGAACCGTTCATGGCCGAGGTGATGAAGAAGATCGTCAAGATCAAGCGCGGCAACCCGCTGGACACCGAGACCATGGTCGGTGCCCAGGCCTCCGAACAGCAATACGACAAGATCCTCTCGTACCTGGCCATTGCCCAGGAGGAGGGCGCCGAACTGCTCACCGGCGGTGCGGCCGAGCGTCTGGAAGGCGACCTGTCCAGCGGCTATTACATCCAGCCGACCCTGCTCAAGGGCCACAACAAAATGCGTGTATTCCAGGAAGAAATCTTCGGCCCGGTGGTGGGTATCACCACCTTCAAGGACGAAGCCGAGGCACTGGCCATCGCCAACGACAGCGAGTTCGGCCTCGGTGCCGGCCTGTGGACCCGCGACATCAACCGCGCCTACCGCATGGGCCGGGCGATCAAGGCCGGGCGCGTGTGGACCAACTGCTACCACCTGTACCCGGCGCATGCGGCGTTCGGCGGCTACAAGAAGTCCGGCGTCGGCCGGGAGAACCACAAGATGATGCTCGACCATTACCAGCAGACCAAGAACCTGCTGGTGAGCTACGACATCAATCCGCTGGGTTTCTTCTGATCCCGTAGGATCACCACAGTACCCTGTGGGAGCGAGCCTGCTCGCGATGAGGCCATTACATCCAGCATCCATGTTGAATGTTATGCCGCCATCGCGAGCAGGCTCGCTCCCACATTGGTTTTGTGTATCCCCTGACACCCCCCTACCAAATCACCCCCAAACCTCCTTCGAAAGTAGCATTCGACCCCCCGGCCCACCGTGCATTAATGGCTCTACCGGAATCGCCCGGCACAAGAAGAGGAATGACCCATGTGGACTAAACCCGCGTTTACCGATCTGCGCATTGGCTTCGAAGTGACGATGTATTTCGCCAACCGTTGATTGATCACCCGGCCAGCCGTGGCGTTGGCCGGACCTGCCTTCTGGAGCATTGCCCATGCACATCCGCGTTCTCGGTTCCGCCGCCGGCGGTGGTTTTCCGCAGTGGAACTGCAACTGTCGCCAGTGCGCCGGTGTGCGCAATGGCAGTGTGCGGGCGCAGCGTCGCACACAGTCGTCGATCGCCCTGAGCGACAACGGTGTGGACTGGGTGCTGTGCAATGCTTCACCGGACATTCGCGCGCAACTCGAGAGTTTTGCGCCGCTGCAACCGGCGCGACGCTTGCGTGACAGCGCCATCGCCGGCGTGGTGCTGCTGGACAGCCAGATCGATCACTGCACCGGGCTGCTGAGCCTGCGCGAAGGCTGCCCGCATGAGGTGTGGTGCACCGAGCGGGTTCACCAGGACCTCAGCAGCGGCTTCCCCTTGTTCACCATGCTCGGTCACTGGAACGGCGGCCTGCAGTGGCAACCGATCGAACTGGACCGCGAGCCCTTCCAGATCGCGGCTTGCCCGCAGTTGCAGTTGCGGGCGATTCCATTGGTCAGTAACGCGCCGCCGTACTCACCCCATCGCGGCAACCCGCAACCGGGCGACACCATTGGTTTGTTCGTCGAAGACCAGCACAGCGGCGCCTCGCTGTTCTACGCACCGGGCCTTGGGCAGATCGACGATGAGGTGCTGGCCTGGATGGCGCGCGCCGATTGCCTGTTGCTGGACGGCACCCTGTGGCGCGACGACGAGATGCGTCTGTGCGAAGTCGGACAGAGCCTGGGCAGCGAGATGGGCCACCTGGCGCAAAGCGGGCCCGGCGGCATGCTGGAAGTGCTGGAAGCTTTTCCCCGCCAGCGCAAGGTGCTGATCCACATCAACAACACCAATCCGATCCTCGATGAAGACTCGGCCGAGCGGGCCTTGCTGGAGCGGCGGGGGATCGAAGTGGCTTATGACGGCATGAGTATTGAGCTGTAGCCGACGACCCCTTCGCGAGCAAGCCCGCTCCCACAGGTTTTGTGAACACCGCAGCCCCTGTAGCAGCGGGCTTGCCCGCGAAGGCGTCAGTTCAGACACCGCCAAATTCGGAGACCCGCAATGACCGACACCCCCATGACCCCCAGCGAATTCGAAGCCGCCCTGCGCGCCAAGGGCGCCTACTACCACATCCATCACCCCTTCCACCAAGCCATGTACGCCGGCCGCGCCAGCCGCGCACAGATCCAGGGCTGGGTCGCCAATCGCTTCTATTACCAGCTCAACATCCCGCTCAAGGATGCCGCGATCCTGGCCAACTGCCCGGACCGCGAAGTGCGCCGGGAATGGCTGCAACGGATCATCGATCATGACGGTGCACCGGGCAGCGAGGGCGGTATCGAAGCCTGGCTACGCCTGGGCGAGGCGGTGGGGCTCGACCGCGAGCAGATCCTCTCTCAGGAACTGGTGCTCCCCGGCGTGCGTTTCGCCGTGGATGCCTACGTCAATTTCGCCCGCCGTGCCTGCTGGCAGGAGGCGGCCAGCAGCTCGCTGACCGAACTGTTCGCGCCGCAGATCCATCAGTCGCGACTCGATGCCTGGCCGACCCATTACCCATGGATCGACGTCGCCGGCTACGACTACTTTCGCACGCGCCTGAGTCAGGCCCGACGGGATGTCGAACACGGCTTGCGCATCACGCTTGCGCACTACGTTACCCTCGAGGCCCAGCAACGCATGCTGCAGATCCTGCAGTTCAAGCTCGACGTGCTGTGGTGCATGCTCGACGCGATGAGTATGGCCTATGAGCTGGAACGCCCGCCGTATCACACCGTCACCGGGGACAACGTCTGGCATCGGGGGATTGAACTGTGAGCCTGATCAGTCGCGAGCAGTCACCGTCGTTGCGCCGGGGATTTCGCCTGCAATGGGAACCGCGCCAGGACTGCCATGTGCTGCTGTACCCCGAAGGCATGATCAAGCTCAACACCAGTGCCGGTCAGATTCTCGATCTGGTGGACGGCCAGCGCAGCGTCGCGGCGATCATCGATCGGCTGACGGCGAGTTTTCCCGACGTGCCGGGCATCGACGAGGACGTGCTGGCATTCCTGGAGGTGGCCCATGCGCAATTCTGGATCGAGTGAGGCGCTGCCGGGGCCGCCGTTGTGGCTGCTGGCGGAGCTGACCTATCGCTGTCCGCTGCAGTGTCCGTATTGCTCCAATCCCCTGGATTTCGCCCGGCATGGCGAGGAACTGAGTACCGAGGAATGGATTCGCGTCTTTCGTGAGGCGCGGGACATGGGCGCCGCACAGTTGGGCTTTTCCGGTGGCGAGCCCCTGGTGCGGCAAGACCTGGCCGAGTTGATCAAGGCCGCGCGGGACATGGGCTACTACACCAACCTGATCACCTCCGGCATCGGCCTGACCGAGCAGAAGGTGCGCGACTTCAAGGTCGCCGGGCTCGATCACATCCAGATCAGTTTCCAGGCCGCCGACGAAGCGGTGAACAACATGCTCGCCGGCTCGCGCAGGGCTTTCGCGCAGAAGCTGGCGATGGCCCGGGCGGTGAAAGCCCAGGGTTATCCGATGGTGCTGAACTTCGTCACCCATCGGCACAACATCGATGACATCGCGAAGATCATTGATCTGTGCCTGGAGCTGGAGGCGGATTTCGTCGAGTTGGCCACCTGCCAGTTCTATGGCTGGGCCGAGCTCAACCGCGTCGGCCTGTTGCCGACCCGGGAGCAATTGCAACGGGCCGAGCGCATCACCAATGAATACCGCGAGCGACTCGAAGCGCAGGGTCATCCGTGCAAGCTGATATTCGTCACCCCGGACTACTACGAAGAACGACCCAAGACCTGCATGAACGGCTGGGCCAACCTGTTTCTCGACATCACCCCGGACGGCACGGCCTTGCCTTGTCACAGCGCCCGGCAACTGCCTGTGCAGTTTCCCAACGTGCGCGAGCACAGCATCGAGCACATCTGGAACCAATCTTTGGGTTTCAACCGTTTCCGTGGCGATGACTGGATGAAGGAGCCGTGTCGTTCCTGCGATGAAAAACACAAGGACCTGGGTGGCTGCCGCTGCCAGGCGTTCATGCTCACCGGCGAAGCCGCCAATGCCGACCCGGTGTGCAGCAAGTCGCCTCACCATGGCGTCATCCTCAAGGCTCGCGAGGAAGCAGAAGTGCCGGGACAGGGCATGGAACACCTGACGTTGCGCAATGCGAAGGCTTCGCAGCTGATCTACCGCGGATGACCCCGGCAACACAATTCCAATGTGGGACCTGTGGTGAACCCAGCCATTGGTCTGATTGCATTCGCAGCCGGATGCGTTAGTGTGGGCCTTACCTTCCAAAACAATAAAAACAGGCTTTCCAATGAGCCAGAGTCTCAGCCAGCTGCGTAAATTCGTTTCGCCGGAAATCATCTTCGGTGCCGGTTGCCGGCACAACGTCGGCAACTACGCCAAGACCTTTGGTGCGCGCAAGGTGCTGGTGGTCAGCGATCCGGGAGTGATTGCCGCCGGTTGGGTGGCGGATGTCGAAGCCAGCCTGCAAGCCCTGGGCATCGAATATTGCCTGTACAGCGCCGTCTCGCCCAACCCGCGTGTGGAAGAGGTGATGCTCGGTGCCGAGCTGTACCGGGAAAACCACTGCGATGTGATCGTCGCCGTCGGCGGCGGCAGCCCGATGGATTGCGGTAAAGGTATCGGCATTGTCGTTGCCCATGGCCGCAGCATCCTCGAGTTCGAAGGCGTGGACACCATCCGCGTGCCCAGTCCACCGCTGATCCTGATCCCGACCACCGCCGGCACCTCCGCCGACGTGTCGCAGTTCGTGATCATTTCCAATCAGCAGGAACGCATGAAGTTCTCCATCGTCAGCAAGGCGGTGGTGCCGGACGTGTCGCTGATCGACCCGGAAACCACCCTGAGCATGGACCCGTTCCTGTCGGCCTGTACGGGCATCGACGCGCTGGTGCACGCCATCGAAGCCTTCGTGTCCACCGGGCACGGGCCGCTGACCGATCCCCATGCGCTGGAAGCCATGCGCCTGATCAACGGCAACCTGGTGCAGATGATCGCCAACCCGACCGACATCGCCCTGCGCGAGAAAATCATGCTCGGCAGCATGCAGGCCGGCCTGGCGTTCTCCAACGCGATCCTCGGCGCGGTGCATGCCATGTCCCACAGCCTCGGCGGCTTTCTCGACCTGCCCCATGGCCTGTGCAACGCGGTGCTGGTGGAACACGTCGTGGCGTTCAACTACGACTCGGCACCGGACCGCTTCAAGGTCATCGCCGAGACGTTCGGCATCGACTGCCGTGGCCTCAATCACCGGCAGATCTGCGGGCGCCTGGTCGAACACCTGATCGCTCTCAAGCATGCGATCGGTTTCCACGAAACCCTCGGCTTGCATGGGGTCAGGACCTCGGACATTCCATTCCTGTCGCAACACGCCATGGACGACCCGTGCATCCTCACCAACCCGCGTGAATCCAGCCAGCGCGATGTCGAGGTCGTCTATGGTGAAGCCCTCTGACGAGCAACAACGGGCGCTGGCCGGACTGCTCGGACTAGGCAGTCATTCGGCGCGCAAGAGCCATTACCCGGAACTGGCCGCGCGCCTGGACGAGCTGGAAGCCGAGCGCAATCGCTACAAATGGTTGTTCGAAACCAGTTGCGGCGCAAGGAGCTTGCACCGATCAAGGAGGCCGTCGCCACCTACATGATGCGCGCCTCGGAAAAAATCAGGGCACAGAATTCGCTGTGCAAGAAGATCCGGGTCAGCATACGCACCGGCATGTTCAGCCCCGAGGAAGCCAAATACGCCAACGGTGTCGTGGTGGACCTGCCGTATCCTACGGTTGACCTGCGCCTGCTGACCAGACCGCCGTCGACGCGCTGGATCGGGTATTCCGCCCCGGCTTCGCCTACAGCAAGGCGGAAGTCATGCTGCTGAACCTGTGCCAGCCCGGCGAGTATACCGATGATTTGTTCTCCACTTCGCAACCGGCCGAGGCGAGCCGCGTCATGGCGGTGCTGGATCAGATCAATGGCCGGTGGGGAAGGGGACACTTCGCGCGGCCAGTGTGCCGGGCAATCCCGATTGGGGCATGCGCCGGGAGATGATGAGCCAGAGCTACACCAGGAAGCTGGATCAGCTTTGGAGCGTGTCGTGTGTTTGATCGGGGGATCTGCGAAAACGACCCCTCAAAACTGTGGAGCGTTGTCCTCTCGAACAACTCCCGGCTTGTCAGCTGCAGGTGAACGTCAGTTGGTGACCAACAGTTCCGGTCCGAGATAGTCGTTGATGTGGTCGATATCGTCGTCGCCCAGGCTACCCACCGAGGAGGCCAGGCGCAGGCGCGACATCAAGTAGCGCAGCTTGGCTTCGAACAGGTCGTGGCGCGCAACGAAGAGCAGTTCTTCGGCATTGAGGACGTCCGAGTTGGTGCTGGTACCTCCTTCCTTGAAGCCCTTGCGGGTCGAAGCCAGTGAGCGTTCGTTGGACACCACTGCTTTCTCCAGGGCGCGAATACGCTGGGCGCCGCTCTGTACGCCGCGATACTCACGGGTGGTACCGGTGATGACTTCCTGGCGCGTGGCGTCGAGTTCGTCCAGGGCCTTGTAGCTATTGGCGCTGGCCTGGCGTGCCAAAGCGCTGGTGCCGCCACCGCTGTACAACGGGATGTTTACTTCCAGCCCGATTGAACCGTAGCGGTTGCGCTGGTTCAACTCGGAGATTGATTGGCTATCGCCCGCAGTATATCCGGCGACGAAATCCAGCGTTGGCCAGTGGCCGGCCTTGGCGCGCTTCACTTCTTCTTCGGCGAGGTCGCTGCCATGACGGCGCGCATGGATCAGCGGGCTGTCGGTCTGGGCTTTGACCAACCAGTCTTGCAGGTCGCTTGGTAGCAGTGGTGGTGTATCAAAGGTCGGACGCAAGGTGGTCAGCGATTCGGGGGTTTCACCGATATATTCCTCAAGCTTGCGGCGCGCGTTGACCAGGTTGTCCTGGGCTTCGATCAGCTCAACCTCGGCGAGGTCGCGACGAGCGGCCGACTCGTCGATGTCGGTGACGGTGCCGGCCCCCAACTCCATGCGCCGTTTCGCCGAGGCGAGTTGCTCTTCGAAAGCGCTCAGCTTGGACTGGGCAAGGGTGATGGTTTCGCTGGCCAGGAGCACGTCGAAATAGCTTTCGGCCAAGCGCACCGCGGCGTCCTGACTCTTGGCATCGAACACTGCGACGCTGTAGTCGGCACGCTGCTTGCCCTGGCGGTACTCGGCCATCTTCTGTTTGTTGAACAGCGGCTGGCGCAGGCGCACGTTCGCGCCCTTGGAGTCGTAGTCGAGATCCCTGTCGATGCCGTTCTGACGCTGGGTGCCATTGACCTTGTTGTCGTAGGCCGAGGCATTGACCTGCGGCAGCAGGCCGGCCTTGCCGATGGCGCGGTTTTCCTCGCCGGCGGCTTTTTCATGCACGGCGGCACGGTAGACGGGACCTTGGTACTGCAACAGATCCCAGGCTTGTTTGAGGTCCATGGCGCTGGCCGGCAGGGACAACCCCAGCAGGCAGAAGAATATGCAATGACGGTCCATTTCATTGTTCCTTAAAGGAGCTGTCCACACGTTCGAGCATCGGTTTGAGCAGATAGCTCATCAAGTTGCGCTCACCGGTCTTGATGGTGACGCTGGCGGGCATGCCAGGGCGAATGTGATTGCTGCCAAGCAGCCTCATGCCATCGGGTGTGACTTCCACCTGAGCCAGATAGAACGGTTGCTTGCTTTCCTCGTCGAGCAGGCGGTCAGCGGAGATGGTCTTCACGCGGCCGGGAATGTTTGGCGTCTGCGCATGGTTGAAGGCCGGGAACGCGATGTCCACGGGCAGGCCGGGGACCATCTTGTCGATGGCCTGCACGGGAATCATTGCGTCGACCTGCAGCGGCTCGTTGACCGGGACGATTTCCATGATCTTGAAGCCGGGCTGAATGACTCCCCCGACGGTGGCAATGCTCAGGGACTGGACCATGCCGTCGATGGGCGACCGTATCACCGTGTGGGTCACTTCATAGTCCAGCGCGCGCAAGCGGTCGGCCAGGGTGGTGTTTTCCTTGGCGGTTTCAGTCAGCTGTGATTCGACTTCCTTCAGGTAATCGTGCTGGCGCTGCAGGATGCGCAACTTGATTTCGGTAGTCTGGCTACGCACGCGAGCGATGTTGTTGAGGTTCTCCGCCTGGCCGGCCGAGAGGTCGGCGTTGCTGCGTTCCAGCTCAAGCAAGCGGTTGCGCGGCACATAGCCTTCGGCCGCCAGAACTCGGGTGCCTTGCAGTTCCTGGTTGAGGAAGTTGATTTGCGAGGCGCGGGCGCCATAGACCTGCTGCAGACCCTTGAGCTGCACCTGCGACGCCGCCAGGTTTTCCTCCAGGATGCTGATTTCGCCCGCCAGACCGGCGCGCCGGGTGTCCAGAAGACGCTGTTGCAGATCCATGGCGGCTACCAGGCGGTGGTCATTGCCGAAGCGTTTGAGCAGTTCGGGATCGAAGGTCACCACACTGCGCGCGTCACGTTCCGCTTCCAGTCGGTTTTCCACCGTCTTGCTGACGATGTACTGGGCGCCAACCGCACCCTGTTCGGCAAGGGCGCGCAGCGAGTCGAGGCGGACTACCTCCTGGCCTTTTTTCACGGTATCGCCTTCGCGAACGAGAATGGCCTCCACGGTGCCGCCGCTCAAATGCTGCACGGCTTTGCGGTTGCTGGTGACTTTGACCGTGCCTGTCGCCACCACGCCAGCATCCAGCGGCGCCAGCCAGGACCACAGGAGGAAACCGCCGAAGCCGGCGAGTACCAGCAACATGCCCCAGCGCACGTGTTTACCGACGTCCAGGTCCACCTCGTTCCTGGGATCGGCGAGAATCATGTCGCTGTGTTGGCTCATCTGCATGATCGGTCACTCCCGTGCTTTGACGGAGGCCAGTGGAGTTGATGCGCCGGCAGGCATCACACTGGCCTTGCGCAGCGCTGCGAATACTTCGTCGCGAGTGCCGAGCATCTGCACACCGCCGTCGCGCAGCATCAGCACCTTATCGACGGCGCAGAGCACATTGGGACGGTGGGAAATCAGAATGACGGTGGCGCCGCGGTTCTTGAGTTGGGCGAGGGCATCGACCAGGGCCTTTTCACCGACGTCGTCGAGGTTGGCGTTCGGCTCGTCCAGCACAATCAGATTGGGTTCTCCATACAGTGCGCGAGCCAAGGCGATGCGTTGCTTCTGGCCACCGGAAAGCGGGCTGCCATCGGTGCCCAGACGGGTTTCATAACCCTGCGGGAAACGCAGGATCATCTCGTGCACGCCAGTCGTCCTGGCGGCGCGAATGACCGCGTCGCTGTCCACTTCGCCAAAGCGCGCAATGTTGTCGGCGATGGTGCCTTCGAACAGTTCCACGTCCTGTGGCAGGTAACCGATCCAGGGGCCCAGTTCGCCCTTGTTCCAGGTGAACATGTCCGCGCCGTCCAGGCGCACCTTGCCGGCCTGTGCCGGCCAGACGCCGACCAACAGGCGGGCGAGGGTGGATTTGCCCGAGGCGGATGGACCGATAATGCCAAGGCTTTCGCCGGGAGAAAGGTTGAAACTCACCCCGCGCACAATCGTATTGTTGGTGGCGGGGGCTCCGGCGTATACGTTCTCCACCGTCAGCATGCCTAGCGGCCGCTGCAGCGACATGCTCGGTGGCCGGCGCGGATAATCGTTCAACATTTCGTTCAACCGGCCCCAGGCAGAACGACAGCCAAGCAACTGCTTCCATGACGCGATGACTTGTTCCACCGGGCCCAGCGCGCGGCCGGTGAGGATTGAGCAAGCAATCATCATCCCGGGGGTTATTTTGCCTTCAATCGCCAGCAGGGCGCCGGCGCCGAGGATCAGTGACTGCAAAGTGATGCGCACGAAGCGCCCGATGCTGCTGATCAGGGCGGCACGGTCGGAGGCCAGGGTCTGCATCTCCAGAATGCGCAAATGACTTTGGTACCAGCGCTTGCCGATCGACGGCAGCATGCCCATGGCCTCGATGACTTCGGCGTTGCGCAGGTTGTTGTTGGCGTAGCTGGCGGAGGAGAGGGCAGCCTGGTTGGCTTCGGCCAGTGGTTTTTGTGTCGCCTTCTCGGTGAGATAAGCCAGGCCCACCAAAATCAGCGAACCGATCAGCGTGACCAGTCCGAGCAGCGGGTGGATCAGATAGGCGACCAGCAGGTAGATCGGCGTCCATGGCGCGTCAAAGAATGCGAACAGGCCATTGCCGGTGAGGAACTGACGCACCTGAGCGAGATCTTGCAGGGCCTGGGACGGGTTACCTCCCGCGCGGCTCAGGTTGCGCTCGAAGGCAGCGGTGAAAATGCGTCGATTGAGGTCCATGTCGAGGCAGTTGCCGACCCGGATCAGCACGCGGGTGCGGAACATTTCCAACGTGGCCATCAGCAAGAACAGGCCGATTACCAGAATCGTCAACATCGTCAAGGTTGTGACGTTGCGACTGACCAGGGCCCGGTCATAAACCTGCAGCATATAAATAGCTGGCGTCAACATCATGACGTTGATCACGCCACTGAACGCTGCCAGCGAGTAAAAGCTGCGGCGCAGGCGAAAAATCGCGTCCGACAGTTCTGAGCGGGTGCTCGACTGCTTTTGCATTTGCGTCCTCCCCACCGAAAAGCCAGGTTGACCATGCGGCGCACCCGCTACCGGTAAATGTGATTGACTATCAGATAGATGTAGATCTCCAGGTAACTCGTCGGCTTGAGCAGTCGTTTTTTCGGTGATTCACATGCAGCAGCGTAGGTGGCGTTTGTTTCTCTAGCGATACAGTTTTAAATAACATTTCGCTCTAATATTGCTTAGAATTTCCTATATATCCTTTAATAACAGTAGGTTGGCAATTCCAATACCGGTCGTCTGTTTCTGCGGCGTAATATTGACAGTTTTTTGCTATGGAACTTTAGTCATGTTCAAAGATCGCCCCCCGGAAGCCAGCCAAAACTTTGGCATTGCAAGGCGGTGATTTTCCCGAGGGAGCAAACATGTCGATCCATTTGATCTTTTGCGCAGTGACGCAGTTGTTCAGGAAGTTCACTTCGACGTCCCAATTCCATGGCCCACCCATAGCTCGGGATCGCTCTGCCTGATCGCTCGGCGACCCATCCATTTCGCGAATTCCAGGCGCGCATGTCACGGGCGCCGGGGGACGGCTTTGCCTAACCCACGCCTGCTCTCGCCCTACAACTGAACCAACGAACTTCGCAAGCCAGCACCTGACTGGGCGTGGGAGGATTGTTTCGTCCCGTGCCTTTCCCCAGAGAGATCGAGGACAATAAAAATGGCCAATTTCAACAAGTCGGACCTGGAATTCATACTCAAGCAAATCTTCATCGCAGAGGCGCATGCCGACGGCGCCAGCCTCAGTGATTTGCTGCCCAACAGCCAAGTGCCATTCGGCCTGCGCACCGTCGATGGCAGCTACAACAACCTGGTCGCCGGGCAAAGCGAGTTTGGCGCCGCGGACAACTCCTTCCTGCGCCTGCTTGATGCCCAGTATCGGGCGGCCTATGCCGCGTCAGGGAATGTGGTCGACCCGCAGCCACGGATTATCAGTAACCTGATCGTCGACCAGACCGCCAACAACCCGGCCGCGGTGGCGGCGAACGGCGGTGCGGACCCGGTGATCAGCCCCGGTCTGGATGGCGTGTTTGGCACGGATGACGACAAGGAAGTGTTCTTTATTCCCAACGTGTCGCCGGACGCTGGCCTGACCGCCGGTTTCAACTCGTGGATGACCTTCTTTGGCCAGTTCTTCGACCATGGCCTCGACCTGGTCACCAAGAGCAGTACCGACTTTGTGTTTGTTCCACTGCAGCCGGGCGATCCGTTATTCGTACCCGGCAGCCCGACCAACTTCATGGTGCTGCCACGGGCTGTGCATACCCCCGGCGCGGACGGAATACTCGGCACTGCCGATGATGGCCAGCCCAACACCACCTCGCCGTTCGTGGACCAAAGCCAAACTTACAGCTCGCACCCTTCGCATCAGGTGTTCCTGCGCGAGTATGTCCTCAACGCGGCAGGTGACCCTGTTGCAACGGGGCGCTTGATTACCAACCGCGATCTCGGCGCCGATGGCAAGTTCGGCACCGCCGATGATGGCGACGGCACAAATGGCGGCATGGCGACCTGGGCAGTGGTCAAGGCCCAGGCCCGTGACATTCTTGGCATCAACCTGACCGACGCCGATGTGCACAGCGTGCCGCTGTTGGCAACCGATGCGTATGGCAACTTCATCCGCGGTTCGAGCGGCATGCCTCAGGTGGTGATGCGCGTCAGCAACGGTGCTGACGGGATCGCCGGGACAGCGGATGACGTCACGCAACTGGTCGAAGGCAACCGGGCCGCTCCGATCAGCCTGGCCAACGCCGTGAGCGCCGGGCATGGTTTCCTCGACGACATCGCCCACAATGCCGCGCCGGTCGTCGTCGGTGGGGTTCTGCAGGCGGATGCTGACACTGATATCGGTAATGCGCAGCCGGTTGGCGCCGGCGGCAACAACCTGACCTACGACAACGAACTGCTTGACGCTCACTACATTGCCGGCGACGGCCGGGTGAACGAGAACATCGGCCTGACCACCGTGCACCATGTGTTCCACTCCGAGCACAACCGGCTGGTCCAGCAAACCAAGGACACCCTCCTTGCCGCCGGCGATCTGGCCTTCCTCAATGAGTGGCTGGTGGACGACGTGGCTGCGCTACCGACTACAGCCGCAGAAATCGCAGCGTTGGTGTGGGACGGCGAACGCCTGTTCCAGGCCGCCAAGTTCGGCACCGAGATGCAGTATCAGCACCTGGTGTTCGAGGAGTTTGCGCGGACCATTCAGCCGCAGGTCGACGCATTCCTTGCCCCCAACGGGTATGACACCTCGATCAACCCGGCCATCCTCGCCGAGTTCGCCCACGTGGTGTACCGCTTCGGTCACTCGATGTTGACCGAGACCGTCGATCGCTTCGACCCCGAGTTCAATCCGCTCCTCACTGACCCGGACAACCCGGACTCGCAAATGGGTCTGATCGCGGCCTTCCTCAACCCGCTGGCGTTTGTCGGCAGCGGGGCGACTGCGGACGAAGCGGCAGGGGCGATCATTCGCGGTGTGACCCGCCAACTCGGCAATGAGATCGATGAGTTCGTCACCGAAGCGTTGCGCAACAATCTGCTCGGTCTACCGCTCGATTTGCCGGCCTTGAACCTGGCGCGTGGCCGCGAGACTGGCATCCCCACGTTGAATGAAGCGCGCCGTGAGATGTACGCATCAACCGGCGACAGCCAACTCACGCCGTACATCAGTTGGGCTGATTTCGCGGACAACCTCAAGCACCCCGAGTCGTTGGTCAACTTCATCGCGGCCTATGGCACGCATGACACGATTACGGCGGCGACCACCCTGGCAGACAAACGCGCTGCTGCCTTGGCGCTGGTATTCGGCGGTGCTGGTTCACCGGCTGACCGCCTGGACTTCCTCAACAGCACCGGTGCCTATGCCAACGTAACGCTGGCCGGCAAGGATGGGCTGCTGGGTACTGCCGACGACGTGACGGGTGTGACGATCACGGGTCTCGACGACATCGACTTCTGGGTCGGTGGCCTCGCCGAGCAGAAAATGCCGTTCGGCGGCATGCTCGGCTCGACGTTCAACTTCGTGTTTGAAACCCAGATGGAGGCGTTGCAGGACGGCGACCGCTTCTACTACCTGTCGCGTACCGCGGGCCTGAACTTCGGCGCCGAGTTGGAGAACAACTCCTTTGCCAAGCTGATGATGCTCAACACCGATGTCACCCACCTGTCGAACACCGTGTTCCTGACGCCGACGTTCACCCTCGAAGTGAATCAGGCCAATCAGTTCACTAACCTTGGCGTGGACGGCAAAGACGACCCGACGGGCGGCCTCATGATCAACGGCGTGGAAATCGTGCCGCTGGTGATCCGCGACAACCCCAACACCGCGGGCGCGGACAGTAATTATCTGCAATACACCGGTGAAGACCATGTCGTCCTGGGCGGCACCGCCGGCAATGACATCCTCATCTCCGGTGACGGCGATGACACCCTGTACGGCGACGGCGGCAACGATCGCCTCGAAGGCGGCGCCGGGAACGATGCGGTACTGGGCGGCGCGGGCGATGACATCATCACCGACTCGTTTGGCGACAACCGTCTGGAAGGCAATGCCGGTAACGATGTGATCATCGCCGGTAGCATGCTGGTTGGAGGCAACCTGATCCTTGGGGGCGATGGCCAGGACTTCATCATCACTACTGAAGACATCAGCACCACCTTCGGCGGCCAGGGTGACGATTTCATCCTCGGCGCCAAGACCAACCTGCCAGCTACCGGCAACGAAGGTGATGACTGGATCGAGAAGGGCACCCAGGACGGTGCGCCTGGCGATAACGCTGCGCCGTTGCTCAATGACGATTCGATCGGCAACGATATCTTTGTCGGTGGTGGTGGCTTCGACGAAATGATCGGCGAGGGTGGTGATGACATCTTTGTCGGCAGCGACGCCCAGGACAATATGGACGGCATGTCCGGTTTTGACTGGGTCACCCATAAGAATGACAGGGTCGGCGTGACCGTTGACCTGACCATGGCCGAGCTGGCGCAGCCACACGGCAATGCGCCAAACCAGAACAACGGGGTGTTCAACCCGGTCGGCGCCTCGCCGGCCTCGATTCTCGACCGTTTTGCCGAGGTCGAAGGCTTGTCCGGTTCGCAATTTGCCGATGTGCTCATGGGCGATAATGTTGATGCGGACACTATCATCAACCACGGTGGTACCACGGGCAGTGCGCTGACCAATGTGGCGTTGATCCGCGGACTGGAGCAGTTTCTGGCCGATGCCGGTTTGCCGACCACCGGCTTTGCCACGGGCAACATCATCCTCGGTGGCAATGGCAGTGACCTGATCGAGGGGCGCGGTGGCGATGATCTGATCGATGGCGACAAATGGCTCAACGTCAGGATTGCGGTCTATGACGTCGGTGACGTCAACCATACCGGCCCCGAGATCGCCACCTTCGACAGCATGGTCGATATGATCCCGTTCATGCTCGACGGCACCTATAACCCGGGGCAGCTCAAGGCCGTGCGGGAAATCCTGCCCGGCACTTCGACAGGCGGGGCGGCTTTCGACACCGCCATTTTCTCCGGGCTTCAGTCCGAGTATGTGGTGACGCGTGATACCCGCGGCACGGCCAATGTGGCGGACGATGTCTGGACGGTGACCGATACCGAAGTGGGTCGCGACGGCACCGATACCTTGCTGCATATCGAACGCCTGCAGTTCGCCGATACCCAGCAAGTGTTGGTGCCGGGGCTGAACGCACAACCGACGGGCAGGCCGACCGTCGCGGATGGCAACGGCGGCGCGATCACTGTGGGCGACACACTGACCGTGAGCATGGCCGGTGTGCGCGATGGCAACAACATCGCGGTGGGTAACCTGCAGGGTTTCGTCAACAACACCTCGGTGTCCTACTATTGGCAATTCGAAGCCGACCCCGGCACAGGTGTGTTCGAAGACATCATCCTGTTGCCTGCGGGTGACCTTGGGTTCCAAAGTGCCGACGGCACCACCTTCAAGGTTTCCCCGGATCTCGCCGGGTTGGCACTGCGGGTCAAGGCGATCTACCAGGATGCGCATGGCACGACTGAAGTGCTGTTCTCGCAGCCGACTGCCGTGGTGGAACCTGGCGAGCCGGTTGTGCCGACGGCGCCGACACCTGTAGTCGATGCCACAGCCGGTGGCGAGGGCCTGCACATGGTCCGCTCCGACCTCAACTTCATTCTTGATCAGATCAAGATTGCCGAAGCTGATGCGGCCGGTCAGGACATCCTCTCGCTGATCCCGAATATCCGCGCGCCGTTGGGCTTGCGTGCGGTCGACGGCTCGAACAACAACCTGATGAACCTCAACGGTATCAACAACACCGAGTTTGGTGCCGCGGATAACATCTTCCCGCGCGTGAGCGACCCGGTCTTCAATCCGGCGGAAGGTGCTCCTGCCGGGTTCTTTGGTCCCGGCTCGCCGGCCATCCCGGGATCGTCGTACCAGCAGACCAGCGGCGCGGTGTTTGACTCGCAGCCGCGCACCATCAGTAATCTGATCGTCGACCAGACGTCGAACAACCCGGCGGCCTATGCCACGGCTTACGACGTGGGCGCCGACGGTGTGCTCAACTTCGGCTCGGAGGATAGCGACGACGTGCTCAAGGATGGCGTACGGATAGTCGCCAGCCCCGGCATGGATGGTCAGTTCGGTACTGGCGACGACCACGATGTGTACCTGTTCGAGAACACCGCGGCGGACGCAGGGTTGTCCGCGCCGTTCAACGCCTGGATGACCTTCTTCGGGCAGTTCTTCGATCATGGTCTGGACTTGGTCACCAAAGGCGGTTCGGGCACTATCTATATCCCGCTGCAACCGGATGATCCGCTGTATGTTCCAGGCGGCCACACTAACTTCATGGTGCTGACCCGTGCGACCAACCAGCCAGGGGCGGATGGCGTTCTCGGCACGGCCGACGACATCCATGAGCACACCAACACCACCTCGCCGTTCGTGGACCAGAACCAGACCTACAGCTCGCACCCGTCGCACCAGGTGTTCCTGCGCGGTTATGAGCTGACCGACAATGGCCCCATAGCGACCGGCAGGCTGATCACTAACCGTGACCTGGGCGCCGATGGCAAGTATGGAACCGCGGACGATAGCGAAATCGGTGGCATGGCCACTTGGAAAGTGGTCAAGGCGCAGGCCAACGATGTCCTGGGTATCCACCTGACCGATGCCGACGTCGAGAACGGTCCGCTGTTGGCGACAGACGCCTATGGCAATTTCATCAAAGGGCCGAACGGCTTCCCGATGGTCGTGATGAAAGGGGCTGACGGGCTTGGCGGCACGGCTGATGACTTCCTGGTCGAAGGCAATCCGCTTGCCCCCATCAGCCTGACCAATGCTGTGCGCACCGGTCACCAGTTCCTCGCCGACATTGCCCACAATGCAGCGCCGGTGTTCAGCGGTGGCGTGCTCATGCCAGATGCGGATGACGACATTGGCAATACGGTGCCGTCCAATCCGCAGACCGGGGCCAACCTGGCCTACGACAACGAACTGTTGGATGCGCACTACATCGCTGGCGACGGTCGGGTCAACGAGAACATCGGCCTGACTGCGGTGCACGCGATATTCCACGCCGAGCACAATCGGCTGGTCGCGCAGACCATGGACACCGTGCTCGATTCGGGTGACGTGGCCTTCCTCAATGAGTGGCTGCTCACTCCGGTGAGCACGTTGCCAGCCAACCAGGCCGAGATCGATGCGCTGGTGTGGAATGGCGAGCGCTTGTTCCAGGCTGCCAAGTTCGGCACCGAGATGCAGTATCAGCACCTGGTGTTCGAGGAATTTGCGCGGACCATCCAGCCCAGGGTCGATCTGTTCTTCGCACCGACTCAGGTCTATGACGTCGACCTTGATGCCTCGATCGTTGCCGAGTTCGCGCACACCGTGTACCGGTTTGGCCACTCGATGCTGACCGAGACCGTCGATCGCTTCGACGTTGATTTCAACGTGGTTGGCGATCCGAACAGCGATGATCCTGATCAGCAAATGGGCTTGATCGCGGCGTTCCTCAACCCGTTGGCGTACGCCGCCAGTGGTGTGACGCCAGAGGATGCGACCAGTGCGATCATACGTGGGGTGACTCGCCAGGCCGGTAACGAAATCGACGAGTTCGTCACCGAGGCGCTGCGCAATAACCTGCTCGGCCTGCCGCTCGACCTGCCGGCGATCAACATCGCCCGTGGCCGCGACGTGGGGATTCCCTCGCTCAACGCGATTCGCCGCGACATCTACAGCCAAACCGGTGATACCCAACTCAAGCCGTACAGCAGCTGGGTCGACCTGGTGCAACACCTGAAACATCCGGAGTCGTTGATCAACTTCATCGCGGCCTATGGCACGCATGACACGATCACGGCGGCGACCACGCTGGAAGGTAAACGCGCTGCAGCCATGGCGCTGGTATTTGGTGGTGATGATGCGCCGTCAGACCGTATGGACTTCCTCAACGGCACCGGTACCTGGGCCAACGTAACGCGGGCCGGCAAGGATGGGCTGCTGGGGACCGCCGACGATCTGAAGGGCGTGACGATCACTGGCGTCGATGCCATCGACCTCTGGATCGGCGGTCTGGCCGAAGAGAAAACTCCGTTCGGCGGCATGCTCGGCTCGACCTTCAACTTCGTGTTCGAGAACCAGATGGAAAAACTCCAGGACGGTGACCGTTTCTACTACCTGGAGCGTACCGCTGGCCTGTCGATGAACGCCGAACTGGAAAGCAACTCGTTCGCCAAGCTGATCATGGCCAACACCTCGGCCACGCACTTGCCGGGCCTGGTGTTCTCGGATCCAGGGTTCTATCTGGAAGTGGACCAGAGCAAGCAGTTCAACGAAGGCCTTGCCAGCGCCGATCCGCTTGAGGACGGCGAGCAGGTGGTGTTCCGCGACAACCCGTTGACCGAGGGGGCGGACACCAACTACATCAAGTACACCGGTGCGGAGCACATCGTGCTGGGCGGTACCAACGGCGCAGACATCCTCATCTCCAGTGAAGGCGACGACACGGTCTGGGGGGACGGCGGCAACGATCGCATCGAAGGCGGTGACGGCAACGACCAACTGCGTGGTGGCGCTGGCGACGACATCATCACCGACCGCGGCGGCGACGATAATATCCAGGGTGGCGACGGCAACGACGTGCTGCATGGTGGCAACGGCGTCAACCTGATCATTGGCGGCTTCGGCAATGACTTCATCGTGACCGGTGAGGACGCTTCCGAGGCCATCGGTGGCCAGGGCAACGACTTCATCCTGGGCAGCAAAGCCAATGAACAGGACATGGGCAACGAAGGCGACGACTGGATCGAGAAGGGCACGTCGGACGGTGCGCCTGGCGACAACTTCGACCCGGCTGGCAATGACCCGGTGATCGGCCACGATGTGTTCATCGGCGGTAACGAGAACGATAAGTTCAACGGCGAAGGCGGCGATGACATCATGGTCGGCAGTCTTGGCCTGGGTGACCGCTATATCGGCGGCTCCGGCTATGACTGGGCAACCTTCAAGGGGCTCGCCCAAGGCGTGACCATAGATTTCACCGACCGCTTTTTCGATGTTCCACCGGTGCCGGGTTCAGGTGCTTCGGCGCTGGTGCGTTTCGACATCGTGGAAGGTCTGTCGGGTTCCGCCCACGGAGACTACCTGCGCGGTGATAACGAAGATGCCACATCGCTACCCACTGCGGGTGCCACCGGCAGTGTGCTGACCAACATCAACCTGATCAACGGCCTGGCTGACCTTTTGGCAGACGGAGCGACGTTCTTCGACGGCGGCAACATCATCCTCGGCGGCAGCGGCAGCGACCTGATCGAAGGTCGCGGTGGTGACGACATCATCGATGGTGACAAGTGGCTGAACGTACGTATCAGCGTACGGGAGAATGCCGATGGCACTGGCGAGGAAATCGCCACGTTCGACAGCATGGAGCCGCTGGTGCCGTTTATGCTGAACGGTACTTACAACCCGGGCCAGTTGGTCATCGTGCGGGAGATTCTGACTGGCGATGACAGCTTCGATACTGCGTTTTTCTCCGGTAATTTGGGGGAATACGGCATCGAGATCGAAGGCGACACAGTCATTGTGACCGACTCGGTAGCGGGGCGTGATGGCGTCGATCGCTTGACGGGCGTCGAGCGTCTGCAGTTCGCTGACGTGGCGCAGTCGTCCGGAGTGGGCACCGCCCAAAACAACGACCCGTCGGGTCATCTGGCAATCCTCGATGCTGCCACCGGCCTGCGTGACGAAACGCCGGTTGCTGGCCAGTTGCTGCGCGTCAGCGGTCAGGCGGTACGTGACGCGGACAGCCAGAGTGTGGCCAACCCGACCGGTGCGGTGACCGGTGGGATGGCTTACTACTGGCAGGTCGAGAACATCGCTGGTTCGGGCATCTATGAAGACATCACTGTTGTCGCCGCTGGCGAGGCATCGCGGGCGACCGGCAGCACCTACCGGGTGACGGACGATGTGGCGGGCCTGAACATCCGCGTCCGGGCGGTGTACCAGGATGCCGAGGGCACGCTGGAGATCGTCGACTCGTCCGGGAACAGTACACCGACCGAAGGGCCGACCGTTACCGGGCTTGCCGTGCAGAACCAACTGTTGACCGCTGACCCGGCGAGCATCATCGACGCCGATGGCGTGAGCACTACGCAATTCACCTACCAGTGGCAGGCGAACGACGGGCTCGGCTTCGTCAACATCGCCGGCGCAACCGCCAGCACCTTCGCGCTTGGCCAGGCCCAGGTCGGCCAGGAAGTGCGCGTGGTGATCGATTACGTGGATGACTTCGGTGTGGCCGAAAGCGCTGCGTCGAACATCCTGGGGCCGGTGGACAACGTCAACGATGCTCCGACCCAGGGGCCAACCGTCACCGGGCTTGCCGTGCAGAACCAGGTGTTGACGGCTAACCCGGCGAGCATCATCGACGTTGATGGCCTGAGCAATCCGCAGTTCACCTACCAATGGCAGGCAAACAACGGGCCGGGCTTCGTCAACATCGCCGGCGCTACCGGTAGCACGTTCGCGCTTGGCCAGGCCCAGGTCGGCCAGGCAGTGCGCGTGGTGATCGGTTACGTGGATGACTTCGGTGCGGCCGAAAGCGTTTCGTCCAACGTCCTGGGGCCGGTGGCCAACGTCAACGATGCACCGACAGGCGTGTTGCTGATCAGCGATACGACACCGGATCAAGGGCAGGTGCTGACCGCGCTGACGGCCGCGATTGCCGATCCGGACGGGCTGGGCACCTTCAGCTTCCAGTGGCAGCAAGGTGTCGGCGCGTCCTTTACCGACATCAACGGCGCGACGGCAGCGACCTTCACCCCTGGTGCGGCGCAGGTCAATCTGCAACTGCGAGTGATCGTGCGCTACACCGATGGCTTCGGCACGCTGGAGTCGGTGACCTCTGCAGCGACGGCGGCGGTGGTGGTTCAGGGCGTGGTTCTGCAGGGCAACGCCTTGGCGAACATCCTCATCGGCACCGCGGGTAACGATGTACTGCTTGGCCTGGACGGGAACGATACGCTCAATGGCCTGGCCGGTATCGACCAGTTGTTTGGCGGCACTGGCAACGACATCCTCAACGGCGGAGACGACAACGACCTGCTCAATGGCGAGGACGGCAACGACACCCTCAACGGAGGGCTCGGCGCGGATAACATGAGCGGCGGTGCCGGCAACGACACCTTTGTGGTCGACAACGTCGGTGACCTTGTCACCGAGGCGCCGGGTGGTGGTACCGATCTGGTGCAAACCAGCCTGACGACGTACCTGCTCGGTGCCAACGTCGAGAACCTGACCTATACGGGCGCCGGTAACTTCACCGGTACCGGTAACGCGCTGGCCAACACCATCACCGGCGGGGTGGGTAACGACGTCCTCAATGGCGGTGCCGGTGCTGACCGGTTGGTGGGGGGAGGCGGCAACGATACCTACGTTGTCGATGCAGCCGCAGACGTGGTGGTCGAGGTGGCGGGTGGCGGTACGGACTCCGTGCAGACTTCGCTGGCCAGCTACACGCTGGGCGCTGAGGTCGAGAACCTGACCTACACCGGCGTCGGCAACTTCGTCGGCAACGGTAACGCGTTGAATAACGTCATCACCGGCGGGGTGGGTAATGACACCCTCAATGGTGGCGGCGGCAACGACACCCTCACCGGCGGTGCCGGGGCGGATGTCTTGAATGGCGGAGCAGGCAACGACACGCTGCTCGGTGGTGACGCCAACGACACATTGTTGGGGGGTATCGCCAATGACTTTATCGATGGCGGTACTGGCAACAATACGGTCACTGGCGGTGCCGGCGACGACGTGATGGTTGCCAGCAGTGGCAACGATATCTTCATGTTCGCAGCGGGCTTCGGGGTCGATCAGATCATCGGCTTCGATGCCGACGCGGTGGGAGGCCAGGACCGGCTCGATATTTCCGCGTTCGGCGTCAATGCCGTGACCTTTGTCGGCAACGTCATCATCACCGATGTCGGTGCGGATACCTTGATCAGCTCCGCAGGAATAGCTGACTCCATCCGCCTGGTCGGTGTGGCCGATGCAACAACCATCACTGCCGCAGACTTCATTCTCGCCACTTGAGGTCCTGGTCAGTACTGTTGCAGACGCGTGAAAAGCTGAGGGGAGGGCATGGATGCCCTCCCTTTTCTTTTCTAAAATACCTGGTCGTGGGTGGAGTCGAAAATGGACGCTTAACTGCTGAACAGGAAGATAAGGCTCCAGGCGACCCCTATCGCAAAAATGAACAGTATGAGTGCTAGCGTGAGGATTATCGGCTCGATTCGCATGACGGTGACTCCTCGCAGGCTGGCAACTGATCCGTGGTGCAGGTGTTATCCAGGCATCGGTTGCCTGTCAGGGAGTGCCCTTGGAGCCGTTAGTGAACACACAGCATTCTCTGTGCCAAAGGCCCCGGCAACCTGATATCCCCCAGCGCAAACGCGGCCTGATTCCATGGCCCGGTTCTCCAAGAAAAGTCGACAGGGAATGCGGGTAATACCGCCCATTTATGGGGAATCGCTCCCAGCGCAGGCATGGCAAATCACCGCTGGATTCAAGCTGGAATGGGGTTCCCCTGAAATGGGTGTGAACTTTCCCCGATAGCGGGTGCCAATCCCCAGTCGCTTAATCTGTAACGTCAGGTTTACGCTGGTAACTAGTTGTTTTATAAGGATTTAACATTGTATAAAGCGGTTACAAATATGGCTGGCTCCTTGCACTGCCCCCATTACCCCCTTCACATATTCGAGGCGGCTGGTGATGGACACAAAAGCGTGGTATCCCTTCAAACGGTTTGGCCTGTTGACGCCCTTGAGCGTCGCTTTGACGATTTCACTCAGCACAGGGACCTTGCGCGCCAGCCCCATCGACGATGAGCGACAGCCGGAGCCGACTGATCCCTCCGCCTACCACGATGAAGCGGCTGACAAAGCGGCGGCCTTGAACGCCATCCTGACCATGCCAGATGCCAACCTGGATTCCTTCGATTTACCCGGTGGCGTCAAAGGCAGCAAAGACACCACGCGGGTGGAAAACATCCTGCCGCCGACGGTGCAGACCAGTTTCAACTACCCCACCAACGGCAGGCCGAGCCCGCTGTATGGCGCCCTGCCGTTCACCCAGCAGCTGGTGTTGTTCGAAGAATTCGGCCCGGAAAAACTCGACCCCACCACACCGGCGGCGCAGTTGGGTTTTCCACCGGCAGCCATCGGCCCGATGCCCCAGCAGGATCCAACCAGCGTGGCCCGCAGTGCGCCACCGAGTGCAGCGCTCGACGCCTTTTTGCGTCAACCGGGCTTGACCCCGTTCCCGAGCCAGTATTCCAACGTGGTCGACCGCAACCCGTGGCAGAAGCAGATCGAGTTTTTCCTCAATCGCCGTATCGGCTCGTCGGCTGAAGGCCGTCCGCCAGGAAAGGGCTGGTCGCACCAGCGCTGGAACGAGTTTTACCCGCAAATAGCCTACAAGACCGTGCAAACCGGGGCGAGGCTCAACGGTGGCTTGCGTGACAGCCGGCAGATGCACGGTTATGCCTTGGGCGAGTTCGGAACCGGTGGCCTCTATCACAACGTCGCGGGTGTGCCGGCAACGGATGGCACCGCCAAGGGCGTCAGTGCGCGATTCCACCCGAAAATGCCGGTGCAGCACCACAACTCGGTCTGGACTTTCGATGGTACCTTGCCGCCCAAATTGCTCATGGTGCGCTACGGGCAACCGGTACTGATGCGTCATTACAACGGCTTGCCGATCGACCCGTCTGCCAACATGGGGTTCGGTTTGCACACCATCAGCACCCACGAACACAACGGCCACGTCCCGGCGGAAAGCGACGGTTACGCCAACGCGTTTTTCTTTCCCGGGCAATTCTACGACTATCGCTGGCCGATCCAGTTGGCCGGCTACGACAGCATCAACACCAAGGCTGAAGACCCGCGCGCGGCGTTTCCCTGCGCGCCGGGCGAAACCCTGTGGACCAACGACATGAGCCCCGGCCGCAAGACCTGCGAGAACGGCACGATCAAGATCCGTGGCGACTGGCGCGAAACC
Organism: Pseudomonas serbica; assembly: GCF_028823535.1. Taxonomy (GTDB): domain Bacteria; phylum Pseudomonadota; class Gammaproteobacteria; order Pseudomonadales; family Pseudomonadaceae; genus Aquipseudomonas; species Aquipseudomonas serbica. The sequence goes on from NZ_JAQIYM010000002.1 coordinate 391,597, forward strand.
ATGAGCACCCACTGGTTTCACGACCACATGCTCGATTTCACCGCGCAGAACGTCTACAAGGGCAACGCGGCGATGATGAACTACTACAGCGCCCTGGACCGTGGCAATGAATCCGTGAACGACGGCGTCAACCTGCGTTTCCCCAGTGGCAGCGCCTTGCCCTGGGGTAACCGCGACTACGACGTCAACCTGCTGTTTGCCGACAAGGCGTGGGACAAGAACGGCCAGTTGTGGTTCAACCCGTTCAATACCGATGGCTTCCTCGGAGACCAGGTGCTGGTCAACTGGCAGTGGAAACCGGCCCTGGATGTGCGCGCCCGCAGCTATCGGTTCCGCATGCTCAATGGCTCCGTTTCACGCTACTTCAAACTGGCGCTGGTGCGTGAGATCAAGGGCACCACCGGCGAGTTCAAGGGGCCTGTCGGATCGGGAGTGTCCTATGTCCGCGTGCCGTTCCACATGATTGCCAACGACGGCAATATCATGGAACACAGCGTGCCGTTCGACGGTAGCATGGACCTGGATGCCGATGGCGATAAACAGAACCATAACGCGATCCTGCCAACCCTGGGCATCGCCGAGCGTTTTGACATCATCGTCAACTTCGCCAAAAACGGGATCAAGCCGGGCGACAAGCTGTTCTTCGTCAACCTGCAGGTGCACGACGACGGCAAGGGCCCCGAAGAACCCGTATCCCTGGCTGACGTGCTGTCGGACAAATACCGGGCGATCCTCAAGCAAACCAGCAAGGGGCCGAAGTGGGACGAGGGTGATCCGGCGGTGGGCAAGGTGTTGCAACTCAACGTCAAGGCTTACACCGGTCAGGACCTGGCCATGGATCCGGCCGCCTATGAACCGGCCAAGCCGGGCAAGGCTGAAGGCCTGGTGATGATCCCGCTCAAGCTCCATCGCGACAACGCCGCCGACATGGCGCTGCTGGCCAAGGCCCGGCACCGCACCTTCACCTTTGGCCGTTCCGACGGCACCGATGAAGCACCGTGGACGGTCAAGACCGATGGCGGCTTCGGTTTCCACATGGACCCACGCCGCCTGAACGCGGCAACCCAGTTGGCCAGTGGCCCCACCGATGCCGGTGCGACCGGTTTCGGCACCCTGGAAGTGTGGAACATCAAGCTCGGCGGCGAGGGCTGGAGCCACCCGGTGCATGTGCACTTCGAGGAGGGGATCATCCTCAACCGCGGCGGCAAGGCGCCACCGGAATGGGAAAAATGGGCACGCAAGGACGTGTACCGTATCGGCCCGGAAAAGGACGGCCTGGACAACGTGGAAATAGCGATCAGCTTCCGCGAATTCGCCGGGACGTACATGGAGCACTGTCACAACACCCAACACGAGGACAACTCCATGCTGCTGCGCTGGGACGTTGAGAAGCCCGGGCAATTCCAGTTGATGCCGACACCGCTGCCAAGCTGGGATGGTGTGCGTTACGTCAACTCTGCCGCGCTGCCAACCTTCCGCACTGGCGAGGTGGTCAAGCCATGAACCTCGAGGGAGCCGGCATGAAAATGCTCACGCCGCGCTCCCACGTCCTGGTCATGTAGCGTAGCCACTGGAGATGCTGGGCTGGGTTGGTAAGCTATTGAAATATAAATTGATATTCCGCTATTGCGTTGCGCTTGGCGTGGGTTCACTTTCGAACTTGCCCCAGCTCCCAAGTAGCTCCCAAGTGCATCTTTGGTGATGACGTGGGGAAGTGATGGCGCAAAAGAAAAGGCGCACCATCTCAACTAAAGGCGGTGCGCTTATTTTCTACCGCGAGTAAAAGACCCGGCTGATGTTAGGCGGCGGTCATCGATGTTCGAGCGATAGCTGGGGAGCCATAAGTATCGCCAAGCAAGAGGTATGCTTCGAAGTGCGGTTGTTCAGTGCCGCTGCGCAGTCAGAAAGCTTCGCGGCTGATCTATCGCGGATAAGGATCCGCTCCCTGTAGGAGCAAAGCTTGCTCGCAATGGCTTTGGAGGCGCCGCGTTCATCCACGCAGTACGCGTTAGCGTTAACGACCATCGCGAGCATACTTTGCTCCTGCAAAGAGCCGCGCTACCCATTGGTCTGATTGCATTCACAGCCGGATGCTTTAGTGTGGACCTACCTTCCAAAACAATAAAAACAGGCTTTCCAATGAGCCAGAGTCTCAGCCAGCTGCGTAAATTCGTTTCGCCGGAAATCATCTTCGGTGCCGGTTGCCGGCACAACGTCGGCAACTACGCCAAGACCTGTGGCGCGCGCAAGGTGCTGGTGGTCAGCGATCCGGGAGTGATTGCCGCCGGTTGGGTGGCGGACGTCGAAGCCAGCCTGCAAGCCTGCCTGTACAGCGCCGTCTCGCCCAACCCGCGTGTGGAAGAGGTGATGCTCGGTGCCGACCTGTACCGGGAAAACCACTGCGATGTGATCGTCGCCGTCGGCGGCGGCAGCCCGATGGATTGCGGTAAAGGCATCGGCATTGTCGCCGCCCATGGCCGCAGCATTCTCGAGTTCGAAGGTGTAGACACCATCCGGGTGCCCGCCATGGATGCCCCGTGCATCCTCACCAACCCGCGTGAATCCATCCAGCGCGATGTCGAGGTCGTCTATGGCGAAGCCCTCTGACGAGCAGCAACGGGCGCTGGCCGGACTGCTCGGATTAGGCAGTCATTCGGCGCGCAAGAGCCATTACCCGGAACTGGCCGCGCGCCTGGACGAGCTGGAAGCCGAGCGCAATCGCTACAAATGGTTGTTCGAAAACGCGGTCCACGGGATTTTCCAGGCCAGCCTGCACGATGGCATGCGCGCCGCCAACCCGGCCCTGGCGCGCATGCTCGGCTATCAGGACCCGCAGGAGGTGCTGTTCTCCCTGGCGGACCTGGCGAGCAATCTGTTCGTCGGCGGCGCGCGGGAGCTTGAAGACATCGGCGAAATCCTCACCCACCAGGGCAGCCTGCACGGTTATGAAACCCAGTTGCGGCGCAAGGACGGCAGCAGTCTCGACGTGCTGATGAACCTGCTGCTCAAGCCCGACCAGGAAGGGCTGGTGGAAGGCTTCGTCGCCGACATCACCGAACGCAAGCTCGCCCAGGAGCGCCTGCAGCAACTCAACGACGAACTGGAGCAGCGGGTGACCGCGCGCACCGATGAACTGCTGGAAGCCAACCGCAACCTGCAACAGCAGATCACCCAGCGAAAACAGATCGCCGAAGCCCTGCGCGATGCCCGGGACGCCGCAGAAGCCGCCAACCGCAGCAAGGACAAATACCTCGCTGCGGCGAGTCATGACCTGCTGCAACCGCTCAACGCCGCGCGGTTGCTGATCTCGACCTTGCGCGAGCGCAAGTTGCCCGAGGTCGAGCAGGTGCTGGTCGAACGCACGCATCAGGCGCTGGAAGGCGCCGAGGACCTGCTCACCGACTTGCTGGACATCTCCCGCCTCGATCAAGCGGCGGTCAAGCCGGATGTCGCGCTGTACCGCCTCGACGAGCTGCTCGGGCCACTGGTCTCGGAGTTCCAGTCCGTGGCCCAGGCTGCCGGCCTGCGATTGCGCGTGCATATGGGCGATTACGCCATTCGCACCGACTTGCGCCTGATGACCCGGATCCTGCGCAACTTCCTCAGTAACGCCTGCCGCTACACCGACGATGGCAGCATCCTGCTGGGGGCCAGGCGCCGGGGCGACAAGCTGCGCCTGGAAGTGTGGGACACCGGACGCGGCATCCCGGCCGATCGCCTGGACTCCATCTTCCTCGAATTCAATCAACTGGACGTGGGCCGCGCCGCCGACCGCAAGGGCGTGGGGCTGGGGCTGGCGATCGTCGAGCGCATCGCGAAAATCCTCGACTACCGCATCCAGGTGCACTCGCTGCCGGGCCGCGGATCGATGTTCAGCATCGAGGTGCCGATCTCCCGCGAGGTGCCGTTGCCCATCAGCCTCGCGGCGCCGCAACCGGGCACCGGTAATCCGTTGCCGGGCCGGCGCTTGCTGGTGCTGGACAATGAAGTGAGCATCCTCGAGAGCATGAGCGCGTTGCTCGGACAGTGGGGTTGCGACGTGGTCACCGCCACCGATGAACACTCGGCGCTGGCGGCCCTGGCCGGCCAGGCCCCGGAACTGATCCTGGCGGACTATCACCTGGACCACGGCGTGGTGGGATGTGATGTGGTCAGGCATTTGCGCGAGCATTACCACCAGGCCATTCCTGCGGTGATCATCACCGCGGACCGTACCGATCAGTGCCGGCGTTCGTTGCAACGGCTCGAAGCGCCGCTGCTGAACAAACCGGTTAAACCCGGCAAGTTGCGCGCCGTGCTGAGCCAGTTGTTGGGGACGCCAGCTTGAATACCGCTGCGCATTTGGATCATTAAGTTGTCAGTTTCGGTCATTGAGCGCCAGCGGTTGGACTCTTAGTCTGTCGAACATGACTGACGGGTGCCGTAGAGCGCCCGCTTTTTCCGTGATCGCTCGCTGTGGAGTTACCGATGACCGCCGCCCATTACCCGCACCTGCTGGCCCCGCTGGACCTGGGATTCACCACGTTGCGCAACCGCACCCTGATGGGGTCGATGCACACCGGCCTTGAGGAAAAGCCCGGCGGGTTCGAGCGCATGGCGGCGTACTTCGCCGAGCGTGCCCGTGGCGGTGTCGGCCTGATGGTCACCGGCGGTATTGGCCCGAACGACGAGGGCGGCGTGTATTCCGGCGCGGCCAAGCTGACCACCGAGGAAGAAGCGCTCAAGCACCGCATCGTCACCCGCGCGGTGCACGAGGCGGGCGGCAAGATCTGCATGCAGATCCTCCACGCCGGTCGTTATGCCTACAGCCCGAAACAGGTCGCGCCAAGCGCCATCCAGGCGCCGATCAACCCGTTCAAGCCCAAGGAACTGGACGAGGAAGGCATCGAGAAGCAGATCAGCGATTTCGTCACCTGCTCGACCCTGGCCCAGCAGGCCGAGTACGACGGCGTCGAGATCATGGGCTCCGAAGGTTATTTCATTAACCAGTTCCTCGCCGCCCACACCAACCACCGTACCGACCGCTGGGGCGGCAGCTACGAAAACCGCATGCGCCTGCCGGTGGAAATCGTCCGTCGTGTGCGGGAGGCGGTTGGCCCGAACTTCATCATCATTTTCCGCCTGTCGATGCTCGACCTGGTCGAGGGCGGCAGCACCTGGGACGAAATCGTGCTGCTGGCCAAGGCCATCGAGCAGGCCGGTGCGACGATCATCAACACCGGTATCGGCTGGCACGAAGCGCGGATTCCGACCATTGCCACCAAGGTGCCGCGCGCGGCCTTCAGCAAGGTCACGGCCAAGCTGCGCGGTTCTGTGAACATTCCGCTGATCACCACCAACCGCATCAACACCCCGGAAGTCGCCGAGCAGATCCTCGCCGAGGGGGATGCCGACATGGTTTCCATGGCGCGGCCGTTCCTGGCCGACCCGGACTTCGTCAACAAGGCCGCTGAAGGCCGCGCCGATGAAATCAACACCTGCATCGGTTGCAACCAGGCCTGCCTGGACCACACCTTCGGCGGCAAGCTGACCAGCTGCCTGGTCAACCCGCGTGCCTGCCACGAGACCGAACTCAACTATGTGCCGGTGCAGCAGATCAAGAAAATCGCTGTGGTCGGTGCCGGGCCAGCCGGTCTGTCCGCCGCGACCGTGGCGGCCGAGCGTGGCCATGCGGTGACGCTGTTCGATTCGGCCAGCGAAATCGGCGGCCAGTTCAATGTCGCCAAGCGGGTGCCGGGCAAGGAAGAATTCTTCGAGACCCTGCGTTACTTCGGCCGCAAGTTGCAGACCACCAACGTCGAGGTGTGCCTGAATACTCGTGTCGATGTGGCGAGACTGGTCGAGGGCGGCTACGACGAAATCATCCTGGCGACCGGTATCGCGCCGCGCTTGCCAGCGATTCCGGGCGTCGAGAATGCCAAGGTGTTGAGCTATCTGGACGTGCTCCTGGAGCGCAAACCGGTTGGCAAGCGTGTCGCGGTGATCGGCGCCGGCGGTATCGGCTTCGACGTCTCGGAATTCCTGGTGCACCAGGGCCAGGCCACCAGCCTGAACCGTGATGAGTTCTGGAAGGAGTGGGGCATTGATACGCACCTGGAAGCCCGTGGCGGTGTCGCCGGCATCAAGGCGGCGCCCCATGCCCCGGCCCGTGAAGTGTTCCTGTTGCAACGCAAGAAATCCAAGGTCGGCGACGGCCTGGGCAAGACCACCGGCTGGATTCACCGTACCGGTCTGAAGAACAAGAAGGTGCAGATGCTCAACAGCGTCGAATACCTGAAGATCGACGACGAAGGCCTGCACATCCGCATCGGCGAAACCGGCGAACCGCAAGTGCTGCCGGTGGACAACATCGTGATCTGCGCCGGGCAGGACCCGCTGCGCGAATTGCAGGACGGCCTGGTGGCGGCGGGGCAGAACGTGCATCTGATCGGCGGCGCGGATGTCGCGGCGGAGCTGGATGCCAAGCGCGCGATCAACCAGGGTTCGCGATTGGCAGCTGAGTTGTAATACGCAGGCCCCGCGTGCCAATGGCCTTCGCTGGCAAGCCAGCTCCTACAGGGATCTGTGAACGTCATAGATCCCCTGTGGGAGCCTGCTCGCGATGGCTGCTTATGAGCGACTAGAATACTGGCTCCTCATGAGATCTATCAGGCGCCAATGTTTTCTTCTGCTTCCAGCTGGCTACCCCAAGCCCGCCTCGACCCCCTGCACCTCGACTGGCTCACCACCGCCGGCATCGAAGTCGCCATCCTGCGCCTGGACCAGATCGACCCGCTGATCAGCGGCAACAAATGGTTCAAGCTCACCGAACACCTCAAGGCCGCTGACCAGGCAGGCGCCAAAGGCATCATCAGCCTCGGCGGAGCGCATTCCAATCACCTGCACGCCCTGGCCGCTGCCGGCAAGCGTTTCGGTTTCGCCACGGTCGGCCTGTTGCGCGGGCACCCTCAACCAACGCCGACGGTGAACGATCTGCAGGCGTTCGGCATGCAACTGCACTGGCTTGGTTATGGCGGCTATCGGGCGCGTAATGAAGCGGGTTTCTGGGAGCCATGGCAGGCGCGGTATCCGGATCTGGTTGCGGTTCCGGAAGGCGGCGGGGGTATGCCAGGGGCCAAGGGCTGCGTGCAACTCAAAGCTTTGGCCTGCCGGCAACTGAATGATCTGGGCTGGACCGACTATGACGCTTGGTGGCTGGCCTGCGGGACCGGCACGACCCTGGCCGGCCTGGTCATGGCCGAAGCGGGTGAGCACCCGGTCTACGGAGCGCTGGCGGTGCCCGATGATCATGGTGTGGCACAGCAGGTCGAGCGCATCCTGGCGCAGGCGGGGGTGAATCATTCGTCTTATGAACTGTTCGACGCCAGCCGCGGTGGTTTTGCCAAGGTCGATTCGACGTTGCTCGAATTCATCGAGCAGACCGAACAGGCCAGCGGCACTCCACTGGAGCCGCTGTACACCGGCAAGGCGTTGCTGGCGCTGAAACAGCAGGTCGAGGCGGGGAAGTTCACCCCGGGCACGCGGCTGATCTTTATCCACACCGGTGGTTTGCAGGGTCGCCGGGGTTTTAGCTCCGAAACCTGAAAAGCACCGCAATCCATTGTGGGAGCGGGCTTGCTCGCGAAGGCGGTGCATCAGTCGCATCATTAATTGACTGACACACGGCCTTCGCGAGCAAGCCCGCTCCCACATTTGATTTGCGTCAGCTTCCGGTATTGCGGTTCACCCGCTTGGGCATCATCCGCAGCAAGGTGTTATCGCCCACCACATAGTGGTGATACAGCCCGGCGACGGCGTGCAGGCCGATCAGCCAGTAGCCGAGAGTGCCCCCGAGCTCGTGCCAGCCCTGGATCCGCTTGGCCAGGTCCTTGTCTTGCTCGATGAGCAGGGGCAGGTCGAAGCCGTAGAACATCACCTGGTTACCTTTGGCGCTGGTGACCAGCCAGCCCAGGATCGGCATGGTGATCATGAAGATGTACAGCGCCCAGTGCATCAACCTGGCCAGCACCGTTTGCCACTTGGGCGAGGCCGGAAAGATCTGCGGGGCCGGGCCGAGGCTGCGGGCGAACAAGCGTAGCCAGACCAGCACGAAGACGGTCAGGCCGAGCATGAAGTGCGATTCGACGATCAGCGTTCGCCCACCGCTGCCCTTGGGAAACAGACCGCGCAGTTCGATGCAGGCGTAGACCAGCGCCAGCAGGACCAGCATCAACCAGTGCAGCGCGATCGAGACGGTGCTGTAGCGCGAGTCGGAGTTTTTCCACGGCATACGGTGTTCCTCACAGGTCCGGTTTGAAGCCACCGTTCTTGATCGACGGCGCGCTTTAACTGTAATCCTGTTTCACCGCACTTGCCTGTGACTCAATGACGCTGGTTGCTCTGTTCAGGTAATTGACAGCAAAACGCATACCCCACTGTAGGAGCGAGCTCGCTCCTACAGTGGGGTATGCGAATTCTGGGATCAGCTGGTTTGCGGCATCTCGCCTTTGGCCAGGCGCTGGTTGATGTCGGCAATCACCTGCGGCAGATCGGTGATGGTGTCGATCATGTAGTGCGGGCGCGAGCCTTCGAACAGGGCGTGGATGCGCTTGCGCTCGCTGGCCAGTTGATCGCTGCCCAGGGCGCGGTAGCCTTCGTAGTCCAGGCCCAGCGCGTTGCCCGAGCAGATCAGCGCGACGGTCCACATGCCAGCACGACGACCTTCGAGGATGCCCGGCACGGTGTCGTCGATCTTCACACACGCGGCGACGTCGTCGATGCCCAGCGCGATCACGTTAGCCAATGCCTGGGCCGGCCATGGGCGGCCGTTCGGCACTTCGTCGGTGGCAACCACGTGGTCGGCCACATAACCGTTGGTGGCGGCCAGTTCGACGACTTTGTCCATGACCTGTTTCGGATAACCGGAGCAGGAACCGATCTTGATCCCCTGTTCGCGCAAGCCGGCAATGGTGTCCAGGGCGCCGGGAATCAGCGCCGAGTGTTCGGCGATTTTCTCGATCTGCAGCGGCATGAAACGCTGGTAGATGGCGGTGACGTCATCGTCGGTCGGCGTGCGACCGAACACCTTGCGATAACGCTCGGCGACTTGCGGCTGGTCGCACAGGGTGCGGATGTGGTCCCACTTGCCCATGCCCATCGGGCCACGGGCTTCTTCGATGGAGACCTGGACGTCGAATTCGGCGAAGGCCTCGACGAAAATCTGCGTCGGTGCGAACGAGCCGAAGTCGACCACGGTGCCGGCCCAGTCGAGGATGGCGGCTTGCAGTTGGGTTGGGTTGGTGTAGTTCATGTCTGGAAATCCTTTGGCAACTGGCTAATTGGGGGCTGCTTCAACTGTGGTGCGGGTTAGATCTCCAGCACTTCCATCTCGCGCAACACTTCGCCGATGGCCGCGACGGCTTCGCGCATTTCTGCAGGTTGCACATGGCCAATGCAGCCCACACGGAACGTCTCGACCTGGGTCAGCTTGCCGGGGTAGAGGATGTAACCCTTGGCCTTGACCCGCTCGTAGAATTCCTTGAACTGGTAACGCGGATCTTTCGGCGCGTGGAAGGTGGCGATGATCGGTGCCTGGATGGCCGCCGGCAGGAAGCTGCGCAGGCCCAGCCCGGCCATCTCTTCCATCAGGGCTTGGCAGTTGGCGGCATAGCGCCGGTGCCGGGCGGGCAGGCCGCCTTCTTCGTTGTATTGCACCAGGGCTTCGTGCAGCGCGGCGACCACGTGGGTTGGCGGGGTGAAGCGCCATTGCCCGGTCTTGGCCATGTAGCTGTGCTGGTCGTGCAGGTCCATCGCCAGGGAGTGCGAGTTGCCGGCGGCGTTGGCCAGGGATTCCTTGCGGGCGAACACGAAACCCATGCCCGGCACGCCTTCCAGGCATTTGCCGGAAGCGGCGATCAGCGCATCGAACGGCACCCGTTGGGCGTCCACCGGCAGCGCGCCGAAAGAGCTCATCGCATCGATGATCAGGCGTTTGCCGTGTTGCTCGACCACCTGGGCGATTTCCGGCAGCGGATTGAGGATGCCGGTGCTGGTTTCGCAGTGAATCAGGGCCACATGAGTGATTCCGCTATCGGCGCGTAGCAGGCGGTCGACATCGGCGGCGGTGGTCGGTTCGTCTTCTGCAGTTTCGAAAGTGCTGAATGAGCGCCCGAGGACTTCGCAGATCTTCGCCAGGCGTTTGCCGTAGGCGCCGTTGATCAGCACCAGGACCTTGCCGTTGCGCGGCACCAGGGTGCCGATGGCCGCTTCGACGGCGAAGGTGCCGCTGCCTTGCAGGGGCACGCAGTGGTGGCTGGCAGCGCCATTGATGATCGCCAGCAGTTGTTCGCAGAGGCTGGCGGTCAGCTGGTTGAAGCGGTCATCCCATGAACCCCAGTCAACCATCATCGCCTGGCGGGTGCGGGCCGACGTGGTCAAAGGGCCGGGGGTGAGCAGGATGGGGGCGGCAGTACTCATTCTCGTGTCCTCGCAATCGATGGGATGAAGCTATGGGACTTAAATTGCAATTTGCCGAGCTATCAATCAAATTGTTTGTTGTTATGCCAGCCATCAGTGAGAGTTATCCATGAACCTGTTTCAGCTCCGTGCGTTCGACGCCGTGGCCCGGGAGGGCAGCTTCACCCGCGCCGCGGCGCGGCTGTTCATCAGCCAACCGGCGGTCACCGGGCACATCAAGTCGCTGGAGGAGCACTACCAGATCACCCTGTTGCGGCGCACTGCCAGACGGGTAGAGCTGACGGAGGAGGGCACCAAGCTGGCGGCAATCACCCGGGCGATGTTCGGCCTGGCCGAAGAGGCGCAAGCCATGCTGGAGGCCAACCGGCAGTTGCTGACCGGGCGCCTGGAAGTGGCGGCGGACGGCCCGCACATGGTCATGCCGATGCTCGCGAGCCTGCGTGCGCGTTATCCGGGGATCACCGTCAACCTGCGCCTGGGCAATGCCCAGGAAACCCTGGCGGCGCTGTTGTCCGAGCATGCCGACGTGGCGGTATTGACTGAGGTCGAACCGCGCAAGGGCCTGCATCTGCAAGCCCTGAGCGAGTCGCGGATCTGCGCCCTGGTGCCTGCGGGCCATCCCTGGGCGCGGCGCACCCAGGGCGTGCCGCTCAAGGAACTGGACCAGGTGATCATGGTGTTGCGTGAGCCGAGCTCGATCACCCGGCGCACCTTCGATGTAGCCTGCGTGCAGGCCAAGGTCAATCCGCGGGTGCTGCTGGAGCTCGACAGCCGGGAAGCGGTGACCGAGGCGGTCGCGGCCGAGCTGGGGGTGGGTGTAGTGTCGTCGGTGGAGGTCAGCCATGACCCGCGGGTGGCGGCGGTGCCGATCATAGGCGAAGGGCTGGTCAATCGGCACATGATGGGGTGCATGGAGCGGCGGCGGGACTTGCGCCTGATCCAGGCGTTTTTCGGCCTGGCGCCTGCCAGTTAGACCGAGTTGTCTGCATTCGCGAGCAAGCCCGCTCCCACATTGGATGTGCGGCGTACACACATCCCCCAGTGCTCGCGAAGAGGCCAGACCTGCCTACACAAGACTCTCGCGAACCATCTGCAGAAACGTCGCCACCACCCGCCGTGAGCTCTGTTCTCGCAAACACACCAGCGTCTCGGTCAAACGCCTTTTGCAATCGGTAATCGGCAACGCACACACCCGCGAGTCGGCGCCGAACTCGGCCGCCGACACCACGCCAATCCCGATCCCTACCACCACCGCTTCCCGCGCGGCTTCCCGGCCTTCGACCTGAATCCCCGGGCGGATGCGGAAACCGGCGCCGGCCATTTCTTCTTCCAAAGTCTGGCGGGTCACCGAACCGATTTCCCGCAGCACCAGCGGCGTGTCGTCCAGGTCGGCGAGGGTGATGGACTCGCGATCGGCCCACGGATGGTTACGCGACACGAATGCCACCATCGGGTCGTTGCGCAGCGGCAGCGAAATCAATCGTTCGTCGCTTACTTCGCGGCCAAGCAATGCCAGGTCGGCCTGATAGTTGAACAGGCGGAACAGCGACTCATCGGTGTTACCGGTTTCGATTTTCACGCTGATGCCGGGGTAGCGCTCGCAAAACCGGGCGATCTGCGGCAGCACGTGCACCGGCGCATCCACCGCCAGGATCAGGCTACCGGTCTGCAACGCCTGGGAATCCTGCAACAACTCCTGGGCCTCGGCTTCGATCACGAACAGTTTCTGGGTAACGCCCAGCAGGCGCTCGCCAAGGTCGGTGAGACGAACCGAGCGTTTGTTGCGGTGGAACAGCAATACGCCATAGCGCTCTTCGAGTTTGCGCACCTGGTCGGAAATCGCCGGTTGCGTGAGAAATAGCCGCTCGGCGGCTTTGGTGAAACTTCCATGCACGGCCACGGCATGGAAAGCTTTGAGTTGGGCGTGGGAAACCGACATGGAAATCTCCAGTAACAAGCTGAGCTTGTTTTGGAAATACGATAAATCGATTTCACTTATTAATCAGTAATTGTTTTGATCCACCTCAGCCCCAGTGACTGCTCAGTCGATCAGCGCGGGAGTCATGGGCCTGTGCGTGCATCAACAGGACTCATCTGACCGGAATCGCCCACAGGGACAGGGTGATTTCGCAGTGCTCAACAATAAAAAAATACAGGCGTTTTCTTCTAATTCTGCCGGCACACTCACTCCCTGAGGTCAGAACCACAATGAACAAGCACATCGGCACAATCAAGCGTTGGCGCGTGCAGATCTTCGCGATCACCTGGCTCGCCTACGCCGCTTTCTACTTCACCCGCAAAGCGTTTTCCGTTGCCAAGCTCGGCATCGGCGAAGACCCGACCTTCATGCTCGACAAGATGGCCATGGCCAACCTCGACGCCATTTACCTGACCGCCTACGCCATCGGCCAGTTCACCTGGGGCATCCTGGCCGACCGCTTCGGACCGAGGGTGGTGGTCCTTGGCGGTTTGCTGATATCGGCGGCGGCCGCGCTGGTGATGGGCAGTTTCGCCACCTTGCCGATCTTCGCCACCTGCATGCTGATTCAAGGCCTGGCGCAGTCCACCGGTTGGTCGGGGCTGTGCAAGAACCTCGGCAGTTTTTTTCCGTCCGAGCAACGCGGGCGAGTACTGGGGCTATGGAGTTCGTGCTACGCCTTTGGCGGACTGGTAGCGTCGCCATTCGCCGGATGGTGGGCCTACACGCTGATCGGCTCCTGGCACGCAGCGTTCATTTCCAGCGCGGCGGTGGTTGGGCTGGTCGCCGTGCTGTTCTTTATTTTCCAACGCAACAAACCTGAAGACGTGGGCTTGCCGGCCGTGGAGCCTGAGCCCGAACTGAGCGCTGAAGAGGCGTATGCCCAAAGCAAGATCAGCGTGCTGGAGCCGCTGAAGGAAATCCTGCGTAACCGCACTGTGCTGATTCTCGGCCTCGCGTATTTCATGTTGAAACCAGCGCGCTACGCGATTCTGCTGTGGGGCCCGGTGATCGTTTTTGAACAGATGCCCTCGGTGGGCAAGGTCGGCGCGGCGATCATTCCCACGGCGTTCGAACTGGCCGGGTTGCTCGGGCCGATCATGATCGGCCTGGCCTCGGACAAACTGTTCGGCGCCCGGCGCATGCCGGCCTGCGTCATCAGCCTGTTGGCGCTGACCGTATCGCTGGCCTTCTTCATGGGCGCCTTGCACACCGGCAGCGTGATGCTGGTGGTGGCGCTGTTGTTCGTCATGGGCCTGACACTCTACGGACCAGACTCGATGATCAGTGGCGCCGCCGCCATCGATTTCGGCACCGCCAAGGCCGGTGCGACGGCGGCGGGGTTCGTCAACGGTTGCGGTTCGGTGGGGGCGATTCTCGGCGGTCTGCTGCCGGGCTACTTCGACACCGTCACCGTGTTCATCGTCTTCGCCGGTTGCGCGCTGTTCTCGGCGCTGGTGCTGGTTCCGCACTGGAACAGCCGCCCCGCGGGCCAGGGCACCGACCATGCCTATGTGCCCAACAGGGCGATGACCATCAAACCGCTGCGCACCTGAACCCTCAAGGCTCGTCGTCGGGGCGATTGATCAGCCAATCGAGCAGCAGGCGGGTGTCACTGCGGGGCTTGTCGTTGCGTACCGCGGGCGGGCTGCGGCGCTGCCTGGTGCTGGCGCAGAACACCGGACGGTCGGGGTCGCTGTCGAGAAAACTGACCCAGCCGTCGCTGCCAGCCATTGGCAGCTGGACCGGTTGCGCCGGGGCCTGCGACATTGTTAGTGCGACCGGTAGCCAGAGGCCCTCTGCGGGATTGACCCCCGTGTCGGGCCACACACTTACCTGCAAACGACCTTGATCATCCTGTGCCGCTTGCTGTCCGGCCGGGCCACAGACCCGGGCTGGCTGCAAACCGGGGATGCGCGGCCGGGCCTGGTCCAGGGGTGGGCGAAATACCGTCGACCAGGGAATGGCCGTGAACTGATTGCGGTAGTGCCGGGGCCTGTTGTCTTCAGCCAGGATCGAACCCTGCCGGCCCTGATGCCGCGCCTGGCAGACCAGCCATTGATCGTTGAACCCCGGCATCGGATGCTCTGCCACCTGCACGATGCGGGCACTGCCTAACAAAGGCTGATTGCTTTGGCCGTGAAGCTGTAGCTGCTGGCAACGCATGCGCTGCAGGTCGCGACGGTCGAGTTGATCGTGATGACGCTGTTCCTCGGTGGAACGGGGTGCACGCGCGTGGTTAAAGGCGTGATTGGCCGCACCTTCACCGATCTGCGAAGCACCACGATTTTTCGCATTGGCTCGTGGGAAAACGGCTTGGGTGTCGTGGCGCTGAAACAGTTCGCTGATCACAGGCGTTGCGCTTTCTTCGGCTTCAGCGCCATGAAACGGCATCAACAGGGGCTCCTGGGGAAAGCTCATGTTGTCGTCGGCCAGCACCAATACATGGCTGTGATGGGCGTGTTCGAAGTGGTAGTGAATGCCTTCTTCCTCGCACAGGCGCTGCAGCAAGGCCAGGTCGGTTTCCTCGTACTGAATGCAAAAAGGCCGCAGGGGATAGTGCCCGTCTGCCAGTTCCAGGCGATAGCTGCCTGCAGCCAATTCATGTTCCTCCAGCAGCTGGCGCAGGATCATGGGCACGCTGAGGCGCTGGAACACCCGCCGCGATCGGTATTGATCCAGCGCTAGCAAGGCCGGCACCAGCACCAGTTTGTAGCCGACCCGGCCTCGCCCCTGATATTCGCAACTGGCACTGTGCAGCACGCCATGAACGACCTGGGCTTGCCCAAGGTCGAGCAGCGCCGGTTGTTGCAGCAGCCGATCAAGGTTGAGGGCCGGTGCCAGGCCGATCACTTCGATATCGAATCGATAGGGTTGATTGAGGGCCTCGCGCCCACTGAACTGCACCACTTGCAAACTCAGGTGATCGTCGAGGAGTGTCAGGGTGAAGGGACTTTCCTTGTCGTTTTGCATTGATCGCGCTTCTACCATGGAGTAGGGCCTTGGAGGGTACGAAACCCGCATGCCTTGTGGACATGGCAAATCGAAATTTCAGAATCGCCCTACAACCATCGGTAAAGATGCCGATCCGGTGATGAGATTTTTTGGTCGATTGCCAACTTTAGGCCGTATAAACTTGGCGGCATGCGTCGGCCAATAGATGTTTCGGCGCCATAGACAAGAGAGTGAGTAATGGGCGCACAGTGGAAGGTTAAACACAAAGAAGCGGCAGCCAATGCCAAGGGGAAGATCTTCGGCAAACTGGTGAAGGAAATCACCATTGCTGCGCGCAACGGTGCCGATACCGCCACCAACGCACACCTGCGTCTGGTGGTTGAACAGGCCAAGAAAGCGTCGATGCCCAAGGAAACACTGGACCGTGCCATCAAGAAGGGTGCGGGCCTGTTGGGCGAGACCGTGCAATACCATCGCGTGACCTATGAAGGCTTCGCGCCGCACCAGGTGCCGCTGATCGTCGAGTGCGTGACGGACAACATCAACCGCACCGTGGCTGAAATCCGCGTGGCCTTCCGCAAGGGCCAACTGGGCGCTTCCGGTTCGGTGGCCTGGGATTTCAACCACGTGGGCATGATCGAAGCCTCGCCGGACACCCCGGACGCCGATCCGGAAATGGCCGCGATCGAAGCCGGTGCCCAGGATTTCGAGCCGGGCGAAGACGGCGCGACGCTGTTCCTGACCGAGCCTACGGACCTGGACGCCGTGCAGAAAGCCCTGCCTGAACAAGGTTTCACGGTGTTGTCGGCCAAGCTTGGCTACCAGCCGAAGAACCCGGTCAGTGGCTTGAGCGATGAGCAGATGGCTGAAGTCGAAGCGTTCCTCGAAGGCCTCGATAACCATGATGACGTGCAGGACATGTTTGTCGGCCTGGCCGGATAACATCTCTCGCGGCTGGACCCGATCTACTGTAGGAGCTGGCTTGTCGGGTCGCCGCATCGCAGCGAAGGTGGCATAACGGCCACCATCGCATCGCCAGCAAGCCGGCTCCTGCAGATGTGTCTCACCCCCCGTCAAACCCCCTCCCGCACCTCCACCAACTGTCCCAGCCGACTGCGCGTACGCGCCAGGTCGATGGCGTCACCGCCCAAACTTTCGCGCAGGGAGTGTTGGCCCAGCAGGGTCAGGTGCTTGTCCTGGTCATACAAGACGTCGACCAGGTTGATGAAACGCTGCTGGGCGGCAATCGTGCAGTCGGCGAGGTCGGGCAGGTCGTCGATGATCCAGTGGTCGTAGCGCCGGCACAGTTCCAGGTAATCCATGACCGCTGTGGGGTGGTCGCACAGGTCGCTGAAGGTGAAGCCGATGGTGCGGCCTGCGCAGTAGCGGGCCGACAGATGGCGCGCGCCGACCGGCAGGGCAATGGCCGGCCCGTTCGGTCCCGGCAGGTTGGCCGCCTGACGCTGCGCCAGGGTGGCGGGCCAGACGTATCGGCCTTGGGTGAACAGTTGATGCGCATGGCTTCTGGCCTGACTGCGGTAGTCGTGGGGCCCGCCGACTTCCATGACCTGCATGCGCGCGTTGATCAACTCGATCACCGGTTTGAAGCGCGCATGGTAAAGCGGGTTGGGCAGCAGGCCTTCCGGCGGGTAGTTGGAGGTGACCAGCAGCAGGATCCCGCGCTGGAACAGCGCCTTGAACAGCCGCGTGATCAGCATCGCATCGCCGATGTCGTGGACGTGAAACTCGTCGAAACACAGCACCCGGCAATCGCTCAATAACTCATCCAGCGTGGTCGCCAGCGCATCCGGTTGCTCGCGATGGCTGAACATGCCCTGGTGCAGGCGGGCGAAAAAACCGTGGAAGTGCAGGCGCTGCTTCTGGGCAAGAGGGATCGCCTGGAAAAAACCGTCGAGCAACCAGCTTTTGCCACGCCCGACAGCTCCGTGGAGGTAGAGCCCCGGTAGAGCCTTGCCTGAGGTGCCCAACAGCGTCGAGGCATGCTGCGCCATGCAGTCGATCACCCGTTGCTGGCTATGGCTGAGGGTGTAGCCCTGGGAACCGGCCTTGTGGTGGAAATAGTCGTGTATGACCCGGGCGTTCGCGCAGTGACGGTCTGGCCCGGCCGATCCCTTGTCAAAGAGGCGGCGCAACGATGACCAGTGTGGTGTGAGTCGCGAATGCTTGGGCGGTCTAACGGCCACTGTGGTGTCCCCGTGATCTTCAGGCGGGCTGCGGGAGCCGCGGCGGCGTAGTTTAACCAGATAGGTAGTTTCGCTTCCAGCATCTGCCTATATGACGTTATACCCGAGGCCATTAGTCAACTAATTACAAAGCAACCTAACTATTACGTTGACATTGACTGCCTAGGCAGTAATATCTCGACATACATTCACTGCCTAGGCAGCTAATTGGTGTCCAGATGAAACATTTCACGCCAGACGATTTCCACAATTGCCACCTCGGCCTGCTGCTGGGGCGCGCCGCGCTGCTCAAGGACCGCATCATCGACACGCACATGGAGCCCCACGGCATCACCGCCGCGCAGTTCAAGGTGTTGATCATCATCGCCCAGTACGGCGTCGATTCGCCGGGCGAGCTGTGCCGGCACCTGTCACTGGACAGCGGATCGATGACCCGCATGCTCGATCGTCTGGAACAGAAAGGTTTCCTCGCACGCCAACGCTCCGAGGCCGACCGTCGTCAGGTGCAGTTGGTGTTGACCTCCGAAGGCCAGAAGCTGGCCGATCGCCTGCCACACATCGGCGCCCAAGCCATGAATGAACTGGCCGGCGCCATCACGCCGGAAGAGCTGAAGACCCTGGAGTCGATCCTCAAGAAAATCCTGATAGCCGCCGGTGACTCGATCACCCTGCTGCGGGTAGGTGACCAATGAACAGTAAAACCTTGCGCGCCGGCCTGAGCCTGGTGCTGTTGGCCTTGAGCCTGGCCGGTTGTGCCAGCTACAGCGGCCTGACCACCGAAGGTGTCAGCCTCGAGGCGAAAAACCTCAAGGCCGGGCAATCCCTCAGCGGCGTGACGCTGTCGCCGGCGGCATGGCCGAAAAGCGACTGGTGGAAAAGCCTCGGCGATCCGCAGCTCGACGGCCTGATCCGCGAAGCCCTGCGCGACAGCCCCGACATGCAGATCGCCGACGCCCGCGCCCACCAGGCCAGCGCCGCGGCCTACGCGGCCGACGCCGCGCGGATGCCGACCCTGGATGCCAGCGCCGGCGTCAGCCGTTCGCGCCTGGCCCGCGACCAGGACCCGCTGGGGCAGGGCGACAATTACGCCACCGTGCGCAATATCAGCGCCACCTTCAATTACAACTTCGACCTCTGGGGCGGTCAGCGTGACGCCTGGGAAGCTGCACTGGGCCAGGCCCGCGCCGCCGAAGTCGACCAGCAGGCCGCGCAGTTGACCCTGTCTGCCGACGTGGCCCGCGCCTACAGCGACCTGGGCCAGGCGCACATCGTCCATGACCTGTCCGCCGAAGACCTCAAGCGCACCCGGCAAATGCTCGACCTGAGCCAGCGTCGCCTGAGTTCCGGGATCGACAGCCAGTACCAGTTCCAGCAGACCGAAAGCCTGGAGGCCACCTCCCAGGCCAACCTGATCGACGCCGAAAAACGCCTGCAAAGCGCCAAGATAGCGCTAGCCGTACTGCTGGGCAAAGGCCCGGATCGCGGCAATGAAATCGCCCGGCCGAACATTCTCAAGCCCGGTGCCGTGGCCTTGCCATCGGTGCTGCCGGCCGAACTGCTCGGACGGCGTCCGGACCTGGTGGCCGCGCGCTGGCGGGTAGAAGCGGCAAGCAAGAATATCGATGCCGGCAAGACGCAGTTTTATCCGAATTTGAACCTCAGCGCCGCGGCCGGTGCCGAATCCTTGCTGGGGGACGCGATGTTTGGTTCGGCCAGTCGCTTCTTCAATGTCGCACCGACGATCTCCGTACCGATTTTCGACGGTGGCCGCCTGCGCGCCGACCTCGATTCCCGCGACGCCGACTACGACCTCGCAGTGGCGCAGTACAACAAGAGCCTGGTCAGGGCGCTGGCCGACGTCAGCGACAGCATCAACCAGTTGCGCGACATCGGTCGGCAGATCGCGGCCCAGCAGCACGCCACCGACATCGCCCAGGATTCCTACAACACCGTGGTCCAGCGCTACGGTTCCGGCATCGGTAACTACCTGGACGTGCTCAGCATCGAGCAGCAGTTGCTCCAGGCCCAGCGTCAGCTGGCCAACCTGAATGCCGAGCAGATCGACCTGTCGATCCAGCTGATACAAGCGCTGGGTGGCGGTTTCCAGCCTGAGGCCGTTGCCTCGGCCAACGCCGCACCCGCCACGCTGACCCACTAATTCAAGGTATTTGTCATGGCCACTGCCGATACAACTGCAACCCCTGAAACCCCAACCGCCAATCCCGATTCAGGCAAGCGCAAGTTCATGCTGCTGGTCCTGGCCGTGGTGGTCGCACTGGGCGGCGCGGGCGTCTGGGCCTACCACGAGTTCTACGGGCGCTGGAGCGAAAGCACCGATGACGCCTATGTGAACGGCAACGTGGTGGAAATCACCCCGCTGGTCACCGGCACTGTCGTCAGCATCGGTGCCGACGATGGCGATCTGGTCCACGAAGGCCAGGTGCTGGTGAACTTCGACCCGAACGACGCCGAAGTCGGCCTGCAAAGCGCCCAGGCCAATCTGGCCCGCACCGTGCGCCAGGTGCGCGGCCTGTACAGCGACGTCGACGGCATGAAAGCCCAGGTCAATGCCCAACAAGCCGAAGTGCAAAAAGCCCAGGACAACTTCAACCGGCGGAAGAATCTCGCCGTCGGCGGGGCGATTTCCCAGGAGGAGCTGTCCCACGCCCGTGACGACCTGACCTCGGCGCAAAACGCCCTCGCCAATGCACAACAGAAGCTCAAGACCACCAGCGCGCTGGTCGATGACACGGTGGTTTCCTCGCACCCGGACGTGATGGCTGCTGCTGCGCAATTGCGCCAGGCCTACCTGAACAACGCCCGCAGCATCCTGATCGCGCCGGTCACCGGCTATGTGGCCAAGCGCACCGTGCAACTGGGGCAGCGGGTGCAGCCGGGCGAGGCGCTGATGGCGGTGATCCCGCTGGACCAACTGTGGATCGACGCCAACTTCAAGGAAACCCAACTGCGTGACATGCGAATCGGCCAACCGGTGGACATCGAATCCGATCTGTATGGCAGCAGCGTGAAATACAGCGGCACCATCGACAGCCTCGGTGCCGGCACCGGTAGCGCGTTTGCCTTGCTGCCGGCGCAGAACGCCACCGGCAACTGGATCAAGATCGTGCAGCGGGTGCCGGTGCGCATTCATGTCAACGCCCAGCAGTTGGCCGAGCACCCGTTGCGCGTTGGCCTGTCGACCGTGGTCGATGTGAACCTGCGTGACCAGAGCGGCCCGGTGCTGGCGCAACAGCCGCCGCAAAAGGCGTCGTTCAGTACCAGCATCTATGACCGCCAGTTGACCGAGGCCGACGCCATGATCACCCAGTTGATCCACGACAACAGCGCCGCAGTCAGCAAGACCGTTCATCGTTGATCGCCGGTGTGCCATCACACCGCCCCCCTGTAGGAGCCAGCTTGCTCGCGATGGTGGGTCAGCTGCATCACTGTCGACTGACGCTCCATCGCGAGCAGGCTCGCTCCCACAAAGGTCAGCTGCGTCTGTAACGGGCGCAGCGCCATTCCCGCTGCAGTAAATTCAGCTCCAAAGGATTCGCGATGAGCAATAACGCGTCTTTCACGCCCCCAAGCCTGGTGCTGACCACCATCGGCCTGTCGTTGGCGACCTTCATGCAGGTGCTCGACACCACCATCGCCAACGTGGCGCTGCCGACCATTTCCGGCAACCTGGGGGTGAGTTCGGAGCAGGGCACCTGGGTCATCACCTCCTTTGCGGTTAGCAACGCCATCGCGTTGCCGCTGACCGGCTGGCTCAGCCGGCGGTTCGGTGAGGTGAAGCTGTTCCTGTGGGCAACCGTGCTGTTTGTGCTGGCTTCGTTTCTCTGCGGTATTTCCACCTCGATGCCGGAGTTGATCGGTTTCCGGGTGCTGCAAGGCCTGGTGGCCGGGCCGTTGTACCCGATGACCCAGACGCTGCTGATCGCCGTATACCCACCCGCCAGGCGCGGCATGGCCCTGGCGTTGCTGGCGATGGTCACGGTGGTCGCGCCTATTGCAGGACCGATCCTCGGCGGCTGGATCACTGACAGCTACAGCTGGCCGTGGATCTTCTTCATCAACGTGCCGATCGGCATCTTCGCGGTCATGGTCGTGCGTTCGCAGCTCAAGGCGCGGCCGGTGGTGACCAGTTATCAGCCGATGGATTACGTTGGTTTGATCACTCTGGTCATCGGCGTCGGGGCCTTACAGATCATCCTCGACAAGGGCAATGACCTGGACTGGTTCGAATCGAGCTTCATCCTCATCGGCGCGGCCATTTCGGTGATTGCCCTGGCGGTGTTCGTGATCTGGGAAATGACTGACCGCCACCCGGTGGTCAACCTGCGGCTGTTTGCCTACCGCAACTTCCGCATCGGCACCCTGGTGCTGGTGTTGGGGTACGCCGGGTTCTTCGGGATCAACCTGATCCTGCCGCAATGGCTGCAAACCCAGATGGGCTACACAGCCACCTGGGCCGGCCTGGCGGTGGCGCCGATCGGGATTTTGCCGGTGCTGATGTCGCCGTTTGTCGGCAAGTACGCGCACAAGTTCGACCTGCGCCTGTTGGCGGGTATCGCCTTCCTGGCCATCGGCCTGAGCTGTTTCATGCGCGCCGGCTTTACCAACGAAGTGGACTACCAGCACATCGCCCTGGTGCAGTTGTTCATGGGCATTGGCGTGGCGCTGTTCTTCATGCCGACCCTGAGCATCCTGATGTCGGACCTGCCGCCAAGCCAGATCGCCGACGGCGCGGGTCTCGCGACCTTCCTGCGTACCCTGGGCGGCAGCTTCGCGGCGTCGTTGACCACCTGGATCTGGATTCGCCGGGCCGACCAGCACCATGCCTACATGAGCGAAAGCATCAGCACCTTCGAGCCGGCAACCCGTGAGGCCCTGCATTCACTGGGTGGTGCGAGCAATCAGGCGTATGCGCAGCTCGATCATGTGCTGACCAGCCAGGCGTACATGCTCTCCACCGTGGATTACTTCACGTTGCTGGGGTGGGCGTTCATGGGCTTGATCGTGATCGTCTGGCTGGCGAAACCGCCGTTTGCGGCGAAGGCGGGGCCTGAAGCCAGCGGTCACTGACTACAGATCGTTCCCACGCAGAGCGTGGGAACGATCATTCAAGAAGCCGCAAAATCAAACGGCGCCAACGCGAACCCTTGCTCATCCACCTGCAATGCCCAGCCCTGCTTGTCCCAATCCCCCAGCACAATGCGCTGAACCGCCTGTTCGCCCAGCTGCAGCTTGTGGATGGCGGGGCGGTGGGTATGGCCGTGGATCAGGGTTTTCACCCCGTATTGCTGCATGATCCGCGGAATCTCCAGGGGCGTGACATCAACGATGTCATTGGCCTTCATCCGGGTTTGCGCACGGCTTTCACTGCGCAGTTTGCGCGCCAGCTTTTGCCGGGTACGCAGCGGCAAGTGCCGCAGGATGAACAGGGTAATCGGGTTGCGCAGGTAGCGACGCAGCTTCATGTAGGCTTCGTCGCGGGTGCAGAGGCTGTCGCCGTGCATCAACAGCACGGGTTCGCCATTGAACTGCACGACACTCGGATCTTTCAGCAGGGTGCAGCCGGCCTGTTTGCAGAACGCCTTGCCCAACATGAAGTCGCGATTGCCGTGCATCAGGAAAATCGCCGTGCCGCTGTCGCTCAATTCGCGCAGGGCCTGGCAGATGGAGCGCTGGAACGGCGTCATGGCATCGTCGCCAATCCACGCCTCGAAAAAGTCGCCCAGGATATAGAGAGCACTCGCCGAACGGGCGCGTCCGGCGAGCAAATCCAGAAACGCCCGGGTAATGTCCGGGCGCTCCTCTTCCAGATGCAAGTCTGAAATCAGCAGTATCACTCAATGATCTCGGCTTTCTCGATGATCACGTCGTCTGCTGGTACGTCCTGGTGGCCGGACTTGGAAGTGGTGGCCACGCCTTTGATCTTGTCGACAACGTCGGTGCCGGCGGTCACTTTGCCGAATACCGCGTAGCCCCAGCCTTGCACGTTCTTGCCACTGTGGTTGAGGAAGCTGTTGTCAGCCACGTTGATGAAGAACTGCGCGGAAGCCGAATGCGGCTCCATGGTGCGGGCCATGGCGACGGTGTACTTGTCGTTGGAAAGACCGTTGTCGGCTTCGTTCTGGATGCTTGGGCGCTTGTCTTTCTTTTCTTTCATGCCTGGCTCGAAACCGCCGCCCTGGATCATGAAGTTACCGATGACGCGGTGGAAAACGGTGTTTTCGTAGTGACCGGCTTTAACGTACTCGACGAAGTTGGCCACGGTGATCGGGGCCTTGTCGGCGTTCAGTTCGAGGACGATGTCGCCGAAGTTGGTAGTCAGTTTGACTTGGGTCATGATCGTTACTCATCAAGAGGAATTCGTGGTCTTGGGACATTCGGTCCCGCGACCGGTTCAGCCAGTCTCGGCCAAGGTGCGCAGTTTAGCGTGACAGGCGCGAATTTCGAGGCTGTTTTTTCATTTACGGCCTATTAAATACGACGGTTTACAGGGTGCGCTCTGTCAGGTACTTGACGGCATCGGCTATGATAGCGGCTTTGTTTTGTCCGGCCTTCATTACGGCCACGCACCAATACGTTCAAGGATCCTATGAGCAAGCCCACTGTCGACCCTACCTCGAATGCCAAGACCGGCCCTGCCGTGCCGGTCAACTTCCTGCGGCCGATCATCCAGGCAGACCTGGACTCGGGCAAGCACACGCAGATCGTCACCCGTTTCCCGCCTGAGCCCAACGGCTACCTGCACATCGGCCACGCCAAGTCGATCTGCGTGAACTTCGGCCTGGCCCAGGAGTTCGGCGGCGTCACGCACCTGCGGTTCGACGACACCAACCCGGCCAAGGAAGACCAGGAATACATCGACGCGATCGAAAGCGACGTCAAATGGCTGGGCTTCGAATGGTCCGGTGAAGTGCGCTACGCCTCGCAGTATTTCGACCAGTTGCACGACTGGGCAGTGGAGTTGATCAAGTCCGGCAAGGCCTATGTCGACGACCTGACCCCTGAACAAGCCAAGGAATACCGCGGCAGCCTGACCGAGCCGGGCAAGAACAGCCCGTTCCGCGACCGTTCGGTTGAAGAGAACCTGGACTGGTTCGCCCGCATGCGTGCCGGCGAATTCCCGGACGGTGCACGCGTGCTGCGCGCCAAGATCGACATGGCCTCGCCGAACATGAACCTGCGCGACCCGATCATGTATCGCATCCGTCACGCGCATCACCACCAGACCGGTGACAAGTGGTGCATCTACCCGAACTACGACTTCACCCACGGTCAGTCGGACGCGATCGAAGGCATCACCCACTCGATCTGCACCCTGGAATTCGAAAGCCACCGTCCGTTGTACGAGTGGTTCCTCGAGAACCTGCCGGTGCCGGCCAACCCGCGCCAGTACGAGTTCAGCCGCCTGAACCTGAACTACACCATCACCAGCAAGCGCAAGCTCAAGCAGCTGGTCGATGAAAAGCACGTCAACGGCTGGGATGACCCGCGCATGTCCACGCTGTCGGGCTTCCGCCGCCGTGGCTACACGCCGAAATCGATCCGCAACTTCTGCGAAATGATCGGCACCAACCGTTCCGACGGCGTGGTCGACTTCGGCATGCTCGAATTCAGCATCCGTGACGACCTCGACCACAGCGCTCCGCGCGCCATGTGCGTACTGCGTCCGCTGAAAGTCGTGATCACCAACTACCCGGAAGGCCAGTTCGAGAACCTCGAACTGCCATGCCACCCGAAAGAAGACATGGGCGTGCGCGTATTGCCGTTCGCCCGTGAGATCTACATCGACCGTGAAGACTTCATGGAAGAACCGCCAAAAGGCTACAAGCGCCTGGAACCGAACGGCGAAGTGCGCCTGCGCGGCAGCTACGTGATCCGCGCCGACGAAGCGATCAAGGACGCCGATGGCAACATCGTCGAACTGCGTTGCTCCTACGATCCGGACACCCTGGGCAAGAACCCTGAAGGCCGCAAGGTCAAGGGTGTGGTGCACTGGGTGCCGGCCGCTGCCAGCGTCGAGTGCGAAGTGCGCCTGTACGACCGTCTGTTCCGTTCTCCGAACCCGGAGAAGGCCGAAGACAGCGCCAGTTTCCTGGACAACATCAACCCTGACTCGCTGCAGGTACTCACCGGTTGTCGTGCTGAACCCTCGCTGGGCAATGCACAGCCGGAGGACCGTTTCCAGTTCGAGCGCGAAGGTTACTTCGTCGCGGATATCAAGGACTCGAAACCGGGCGCTCCGGTCTTCAACCGTACCGTGACCCTGCGTGACTCCTGGGGCCAGTGATTCAAGGAAATAACGTGCTTACGATCTACAACACGCTCACCAAGAGCAAAGAAGTCTTCAAGCCACTGGATGGCAACAAGGTGCGCATGTACGTGTGCGGCATGACCGTGTACGACTACTGCCACCTGGGCCACGGCCGCAGCATGGTCGCCTTCGACCTGGTGACGCGCTGGTTGCGCTTCAGCGGTTATGACCTGACTTATGTGCGTAACATCACCGACATCGACGACAAGATCATCAACCGGGCGAACGAGAACGGCGAGTCGTTCGAAGCCTTGACCGAGCGCATGATCGCGGCGATGCACGAAGACGAAGCGCGCCTGAACATCAAGAAGCCGGACATGGAGCCGCGTGCCACGGATCACATCCCTGGCATGCACGCGATGATCCAGACCCTGATCGACAAGGGTTACGCCTACGCCCCGGGCAATGGCGACGTGTACTACCGCGTCGGCAAGTTCATGGGCTACGGCAAGCTGTCGCGCAAGAAGATCGAAGACCTGCGCATCGGCGCGCGTATCGAAGTCGACGAGTCCAAGCAAGACCCGCTGGACTTCGTGCTGTGGAAAGCCGCCAAGCCGGGCGAGCCTAGCTGGGAGTCACCTTGGGGCGCCGGGCGTCCGGGCTGGCACATCGAGTGCTCGGTGATGTCGACCTGCTGCCTGGGCGAGACCTTCGACATTCATGGCGGCGGCAGCGATCTTGAGTTCCCGCACCACGAGAACGAAATCGCCCAGAGCGAAGCGGCCACCGGCAAGACCTACGCCAACGCGTGGATGCATTGCGGCATGATCCGCATCAATGGCGAGAAGATGTCCAAGTCCTTGAACAACTTCTTCACCATTCGCGACGTGCTGGACAAGTACCACCCGGAAGTCGTGCGTTACCTGCTGGTGTCGAGCCACTACCGCAGCGCGATCAACTATTCGGAAGACAACCTCAAGGACGCCAAGGGCGCCCTGGAGCGTTTCTACCACGCGTTGAAAGGCCTGCCGACTGTCGCGCCTGCTGGCGGCGAAGCTTTCGTCGAGCGTTTCACCCAGGTGATGAACGACGACTTCGGCACGCCGGAAGCCTGCGCGGTGCTGTTCGAGATGGTCCGCGAGATCAACCGCCTGCGCGAGAGCGATCTCAACGCAGCGGCCGGCCTGGCTGCCCGTTTGAAAGAACTGGCCAGCGTGCTGGGTGTGTTGCAGCTCGAAGCCGATGACTTCCTGCAAGCCGGCGCCGAAGGGCGTGTGGATGCGGCTGAAGTCGAAGCGCTGATCGCTGCGCGCCTGGCGGCCCGTGCCGGCAAGGACTGGGCCGAATCCGACCGTATCCGCGACCAGCTCACCGCCATGGGCGTGGTGCTGGAAGACGGCAAGGGCGGGACGACCTGGCGTTTGGCGGACTGATAGATGTAATGCTTAAAAAACAAAACCCGCCTTGTGCGGGTTTTTGTTTATGGGCTGGACGTAAACGCTGTAGCGACTGGACTAACGTCTTCGCGAGCAAGCCCGCTCCCACAGTGATCTGCGGTGTGATTGAGTCAAGTGCACGGCACAAATTCAATGTGGGAGCGGGCTTGCTCGCGAATGGTCTCAAGCCGAACACAACCATTGCGGATCACCCACTACTCAGCCTGACGCAACCGCTTGTAAAGGGTATTGCGACTGACCCCGAGGCGCCGCGCCAAGTACGAAATATTCCCCCCAGCCGCCTGCAACTGCCGGTTCAGATCTTCGGCATCATTCAGATCAACGGCCAACGGCTCCGGCGTCTCCACCGGCTCCATCTCCAGATCGACAAAAAAGTCATCAGGCAAATGCTCCGGCCGCACCGGTTGTTCCTCGGCCATGGCCAGTGCCACCTGCATCACGCTGCTGACCTGCCTCAAATTCCCCGGCCACGGGTGACGGCTGAACAGTTCCAGCACTTCGCGACTCAATCCCGCCCATTGCGAGGGCTCGCGGTGCTGTTCCCACAAGCGTTTGAATAGCGCCTCCTTGTCACTGCGCTCCCTCAACGGCGGCAGTTCCAGAGTCAAACCACCAATCCGGTAATACAAATCCTCGCGAAAACGCCCCAACTGCACCTGCTCCCGCAACGAGCGGTTGGTTGCGGAAATGATGCGGATGTCCACCGGGAACAACTCACTGCTACCCACCGGCTGCACGCAGCGCTCTTGCAATACTCGCAGCAAGCGGGCCTGGGTTGGCAGCGGCATGTCGCCGATTTCATCGAGGAACAGCGTGCCTTTGTCGGCCTTGCGGATCAGGCCGATGCTGCCTTTCTGGTTGGCCCCGGTGAAGGCACCTTTTTCATAGCCGAACAGTTCTGACTCCACCAGTTCAGCGGGGATTGCTGCGCAGTTCACGGCGATGAACGCCTGTTTGCTGCGCGAGCTGGCCTGATGCAGGGCCTTGACGAACACTTCCTTGCCGACCCCGGTTTCGCCATGAATCAACAACGGAATGTCTTTTTCCAGCAAGCGCTCGGCCTGGCGCACGGCTTTTTCCACGCGGCTGTCGCCGAAATGCAGGGTATTGAGGCTGATCGCCGGGAGTACCGATACGGCGGGTTCAACGCTCTTGGTTTCAGAAAAAAGTCTGGCCTGGATCGGCACCTGTTTTGGACGTTTGAGCAGACACTGGAAGCGATTGCGCCCGGAAGCCTGGAGCGAGAAGGGCAGGCCTTCGGGTTGATTCAGCAGCTCCAGCAGCGAGACCTTGAACAGGCTCTCGACACTGACCCGCGACAGGCGCACGCCGAGCAGGTTGTCGGCGCGGCGGTTGGCGGACAGCACTTGGCCACTCTCATCGAAAATCAGCAAACCGGCCCACTGGCTGTCGAGGTTGTTCAGGCCGGTGTTGAAGGTCAGCTGAAAATGCTGGCCGTGGAACAGGTTGAGGATCAGCCGGTTTTCCACGGTCTGGCTCATCATCTTGACCATGCCCAGGGTATGGGACGGTGGCAGGTAGCTGTCGCTGGACACATCCAGCACGGCGATGACCTTGCGTTCGGCATCGAAGATCGGCGCAGCGGAGCCGGTCATGAAGCGGTTGGCCTTGAGAAAGTGTTCATCGTGCTCGATGTGCACCGCTTGCCCGCAGGCCAGCGCGGTACCGATCGCATTGGTCCCGCTGCAACGCTCCATCCAGCTGGCGCCCGCGCTGAAACCGCGGGTCAGGCTCGGCTGGATAAACCGTTGGGTGCCCCAGGACGTCAGCACCTGGCCCTGGTTGTCGGCGAGCATGATCAGGCAATTGGAGTTGCTCAGGATGTTTTCGTAATACGGCAGCACTTCCTGATGGGTGGTTTGTACCAGTGAGTGCTGGCTCTCCAGCAACTGGGCGATGCCTTCAGCCGGCAGCTGGTCGAACGCCGGGGTGCTCTGGTGATCGAGGCCGAACGCGCGGCAGCGGGACCAGGAGTCCTGGATGATGGCGTCGTGGGACAGCGGCGAGGCGGGTGCGGCCATGGCAGTCGATCTCTGGGCAAGCTTTTATTGTTCTTATGGTGTTTCACACACGCCACATACCTGTAGTAGCCCGGCTTGCCGGCGATGGCGATATCGATGACGCCATCGCCGGCAAGCCGGGCTCCTACAGGGGCCGTGAACAGTCCATAGAGTGTTGTTCACTATTGTTCATTGTCAATCGGTGAACTGTTCAATTGTTCATTTCCGATTGTTCATTTGTGTTCAGCAACGAACGCACTGTCCCGGTGATTTTCAGAATTTTCGAGCTGAATCAGCCGCTTGTGATTTCTGGCACGAAAGTCGCTCTATCGCTCAGATCGCTTGACTCCAAAAATAAAAAAGGCCGAGCCATGTCATTAACCCTGGAGCATGTCAGCCGTACCGTCGAGGGCCAGACCTGGATCGACGATGCGTGCCTGCGTTTCGAACCCGGATCCTTCAACGTCTTGCTCGGGCGCACGCTGTCCGGCAAGACCAGTCTCATGCGCCTGATGGCCGGGCTGGATAAGCCCGACACCGGCCGCATCCTGATGAATGGCGTCGATGTCACCCAGCGCCCGGTGCGCCTGCGCAATGTGTCGATGGTCTATCAGCAGTTCATCAATTACCCGACCATGACCGTCTTCGAGAACATCGCCTCGCCCTTGCGCCAGGCCGGTGTCTCCAATGAACAGATCCAGAGCAAGGTGCTGGAAACCGCGAAGATGCTGCGCATCGAGAAATTCCTGCAGCGTTATCCCCTGGAACTGTCCGGTGGCCAGCAGCAGCGCACGGCCATGGCCCGGGCGCTGGTCAAGGATGCCGAGCTGATCCTGTTCGATGAGCCGCTGGTCAACCTCGACTACAAATTGCGCGAAGAGCTGCGCCAGGAAATGCGCGAGCTGTTCAAGGCGCGCCACACCATTGCCATCTACGCCACCACCGAGCCCAACGAAGCCCTGGCCCTGGGCGGCACCACCACCATTTTGCATGAGGGCCGGGTGATCCAGAGCGGCCAGTCCTCCGAGGTCTACCACCAGCCGCAGACCGTGCTGGCAGCCGAGTTGTTCTCCGAACCGCCGATCAACCTGATGCCGGGTCGCATTGCCGGCAACGAAGTGAGCTTCGCCAATTTCGTGCACTTCCCGCTCAACGTCGATTTGCGCCCGGTGGGCGAGGGCGAGTTTCGCTTTGGGGTGCGCCCCAGCCATATCTCGCTGGTACCCAGCAACGATGATGACCTGGAGTTGGCAGTGACCGTTGAAGTCGCGGAAATCAGCGGCTCGGAAACCTTCCTGCACGTGCGCAACGAGCATTTCCTGCTGGTGCTGCACTTGCCCGGCGTTCACGAATACGACGTCGATGCGCCGATCCGCATCTACATCCCGACCCATAAACTGTTCGTGTTCGATGCGCAGGGGCGGCTGGTCCAAGCGCCCGGGCGGCGCGTCGCGAGGGTTGCCTGATGGCCGAAATCCGTTTGCAGAACCTCGCCCACAGTTACACCAGCACGCCGACAGGGCCCGAGGATTACGCGATCCGCCAGATGGACCACATCTGGGAGCAGGGCGGCGCCTACGCCTTGCTCGGCCCGTCGGGCTGCGGCAAATCGACCTTGCTCAACATCATTTCCGGGTTGCTCAGCCCGTCCCAGGGCCATGTGCTGTTCGATGGCAAGGCGGTCAACAACCTG
Source organism: Pseudomonas serbica (assembly GCF_028823535.1). Lineage (GTDB taxonomy): Bacteria > Pseudomonadota > Gammaproteobacteria > Pseudomonadales > Pseudomonadaceae > Aquipseudomonas > Aquipseudomonas serbica. The sequence goes on from NZ_JAQIYM010000002.1 coordinate 422,629, forward strand.
ACCCCGGAAAAACGCAACATCGCCCAGGTTTTCCAGTTTCCGGTGGTCTACGACACCATGACGGTGTTCGACAACCTGGCCTTTCCATTGCGTAACCAAGGCATGGCCGAGGCGAAGATTCACACCAAGGTGCAGGAAATTGCCGAAGTACTCGACCTGCAGAAACTGCTGAGCAAAAAAGCCAGCAACCTCACCGCCGACGAAAAACAGAAAGTCTCCATGGGCCGTGGGCTGGTGCGCGATGACGTCTCGGCAATCCTCTTCGACGAGCCGCTGACGGTGATCGACCCGCACCTGAAGTGGAAGCTGCGGCGCAAGCTCAAGCAGATTCACGAGCAATTCAACATCACCATGGTCTACGTCACCCACGATCAACTGGAGGCCTCGACCTTCGCCGACAAGATCGCGGTGATGTACGGCGGGCAGATCGTCCAGTTCGGCACGCCGCGGGAATTGTTCGAACGGCCGACCCATACCTTTGTCGGCTACTTCATCGGCAGTCCGGGCATGAACCTGATCGAGGTGCAGCCGCAACCCGGTGGTGTCGGTTTCGCTTCGACCCATTTACCACTGTCTGAAGCCATGCAGAAACGCATCGCCGAATCGACGTGGAAAACCCTGAAGGTCGGCATTCGTCCAGAGTTCATACACGTCTGGGACGAGCCCTTTGATGAAGCGCTGCGGGCACAAGTCGTACACGTCGAAGACCTCGGCACCTACAAGATCCTGACCCTGAACCTCGACGGCGTGCCGCTGAAAGTGCGCCTGGCCGAAGACAAACCGGTGCCCGAGGGCACGGCGTATATCAGCTTTCCGGCGCAGTGGCTGATGGTCTATGCCGACGACTTTCTCCTGGAAACCCAAGCCGGCATTGAGGTGCAGCCATGAACAAGGTGCAGAACAACAAGGCCTGGTGGCTGGTGCTGCCGGTGTTCCTGCTGGTGGCGTTCAGTGCGGTAATCCCGATGATGACCGTGGTCAATTACTCGGTGCAGGATATTTTCGACCAGTCCAGCCGCTACTTCGTCGGTGCCGACTGGTACAAGCAAGTGCTGCTCGACCCGCGCCTGCACGACTCGCTGCTGCGCCAGTTCATCTACTCGGCTTGCGTGCTGTTGATCGAAATCCCCCTGGGCATCGCCATTGCCCTGACCATGCCGACCAAGGGGCGCTGGTCGTCGGTAGTGCTGATCATCCTGGCGATTCCATTGCTGATCCCGTGGAACGTGGTCGGCACCATCTGGCAGATCTTCGGCCGGGCCGACATCGGCCTGCTGGGGGCCAGTCTCAAGGCCATGGGCGTCAACTACAACTATGCGGCGAACACCATGGACGCCTGGGTCACCGTGCTGGTGATGGACGTCTGGCACTGGACCTCGCTGGTGGCGCTCTTGTGCTTCTCCGGCTTGCGGGCGATACCGGACGTGTACTACCAGGCGGCGCGGATCGATCGTGCATCAGCCTGGGCGGTGTTCCGCCATATCCAGTTGCCCAAGCTCAAGAGCGTGCTGTTGATCGCCGTGATGCTGCGCTTCATGGACAGCTTCATGATCTACACCGAGCCGTTCGTACTGACCGGCGGCGGGCCGGGCAACGCCACCACCTTCCTCAGCCAGACCCTGACGCAGATGGCGATCGGGCAGTTCGACCTGGGGCCGGCCGCGGCGTTCTCGCTGGTGTACTTCCTGATCATCCTGTTGGTGTCCTGGCTGTTCTATACCGCCATGACTCACTCTGACGCCAACCGTTGAGGCCATCATGAGCATGAGAAAGCTTGTTCCACTGCTGATCTACATCCTGTTCCTGCTGGTGCCGATCTACTGGCTGCTGAACATGTCCTTCAAGAGCAACAGCGAAATCCTCGGCGGCCTGACGCTTTTCCCACAGGATTTCACCCTGGCCAACTACAAGGTGATCTTCACCGATCCGAGCTGGTACACCGGCTACATCAACTCGGCGTACTACGTGAGCCTGAACACGATCATCTCCCTGACCGTGGCATTGCCGGCCGCCTATGCGTTCTCGCGCTACCGCTTCCTTGGCGACAAGCACCTGTTCTTCTGGCTGCTGACCAACCGCATGGCACCGCCAGCGGTGTTCCTGTTGCCGTTCTTCCAGCTGTATTCATCGATCGGCCTGTTCGACACCCACATCGCGGTGGCCCTGGCGCACTGCCTGTTCAACGTGCCGCTGGCGGTGTGGATTCTCGAAGGCTTCATGTCTGGCGTGCCCAAGGAAATCGACGAAACCGCCTACATCGATGGCTACAGTTTTCCCAAGTTCTTCGTGAAGATTTTCATCCCGTTGATCGGCTCCGGCATCGGCGTCACGGCGTTTTTCTGTTTCATGTTTTCCTGGGTCGAACTGCTGCTGGCGCGAACCCTGACTTCGGTGAACGCCAAGCCCATTGCGGCGGTGATGACCCGCACGGTCTCGGCGTCGGGTATCGACTGGGGCGTGCTGGCAGCGGCGGGGGTGTTGACCATCCTGCCCGGCATGCTGGTGATCTGGTTTGTGCGCAACCACGTGGCCAAGGGCTTTGCCCTGGGCCGGGTATGAGGAGCTGATGATGGAATGGATGAGTTGGACCGTCCCCACGGCGGCGTTCTTCAGCGTCATTGCCTTGATCCTGGTGGGCATGACGACCTGGGAGTTACGTTCGCCGAGCATTCTCAGGCGAGGCTTTTTGCCGATTGCCACCACCCGTGGCGATCGGTTGTTCATCGGTCTTCTCGGTAGCGCCTACCTGCATTTGCTGGTCATCGGCGTAACCGACTGGAGCATCTGGGTCGCCTTCGCGATGTCCCTGGTGTGGCTGTTGGCTGTGATGCGTTGGGGCTAGTCGAATTGCTCGGCAATGTTGCTCCGAAACTTAAACAGGAGGTCTCTATGTTCGACAAAAACAATAAGCTGCGACATAGCATTTCATTGGCAGCCCTGCTGGCACTCAGCGGTTTGAGCGCGTCTGCCTGGGCCGATGCCTATGAAGACGCTGCGAAGAAATGGATCGGCAGCGAGTTCAAACCCTCGACCCTGACGGCCGATCAGCAGCTCGAAGAGCTGAAGTGGTTCATCAAGGCGGCGGAGCCGTTTCGCGGCATGAGCATCAAGGTGGTGTCGGAAACCATCGCCACCCACGAATACGAGTCCAAGGTGCTGGCCAAGGCCTTTACCGAAATCACCGGGATCAAGCTGACCCACGACCTGCTGCAGGAAGGCGACGTGGTGGAAAAGCTGCAGACCCAGATGCAATCGGACAAGAACATCTATGACGGCTGGGTCAACGACTCGGACCTGATCGGTACGCACTTCCGGTACGGCAAGACCGAATCGATCACCGACCTGATGGCCAACGAGGGCAAGAACTTCACCTCGCCGACCCTCGATATCAAGGATTTCATCGGCATCTCCTTCACCACCGCGCCGGACGGCAAGATCTATCAATTGCCGGACCAGCAGTTTGCCAACCTGTACTGGTTCCGCGCCGACTGGTTCGAGCGTGCGGACCTCAAGGCCAAGTTCAAGGAAAAGTACGGCTACGAGTTGGGTGTACCGGTGAACTGGTCGGCCTATGAAGACATTGCCAAATTCTTCAGCGAAGACGTCAAGGAAATCGACGGCAAGCGTGTCTACGGGCACATGGACTACGGCAAGAAAGACCCGTCCCTGGGCTGGCGCTTCACCGATGCCTGGTTCTCCATGGCCGGTGGCGGCGACAAGGGCATCCCCAACGGCTTGCCGGTGGACGAGTGGGGCATCCGGGTGGAGGATTGCCACCCGGTAGGTTCCAGCGTCACCCGCGGTGGCGACACCAACGGCCCGGCGGCGGTGTTCGCCACCACCAAATACGTCGACTGGCTGAAGAAGTACGCGCCACCGGAAGCGGCGGGCATGACTTTCTCCGAATCAGGTCCCGTGCCGTCCCAGGGCAACATCGCCCAGCAGATCTTCTGGTACACCGCGTTCACTGCCGACATGACCAAGCCGGGGCTGGCGGTGATGAACGCCGACGGCACGCCGAAATGGCGCATGGCGCCTTCACCGCGCGGGCCGTACTGGGAAGAGGGCATGAAGCTGGGCTACCAGGACGTGGGCTCCTGGACGTTCATGAAGTCCACGCCTGAGAAACAGAAACTCGCGGCCTGGCTGTACGCGCAGTTCGTGACTTCGAAAACCGTCTCGCTGAAGAAAACCATCGTCGGCCTGACCCCGATCCGCGAGTCGGACATCAACTCGCAAGCCATGACCGACCTGGCACCGAAACTCGGTGGCCTGGTTGAGTTCTATCGCAGCCCGGCCCGCGTGCAATGGACTCCGACGGGGACCAACGTGCCTGATTATCCGCGTCTGGCGCAGTTGTGGTGGAGCCACATCGCCGAAGCGGCGAGCGGCGAGAAAACCCCGCAACAGGCGCTGGATGGCCTGGCCAAGGATCAGGACGCGATCATGACCCGTCTGGAGCGTTCGAAGGCCCAAGCCACCTGCGCCCCGAAAATGAACCCGGAGCGCGATGCGCAATACTGGTTCGATCAACCGGGTGCACCGAAACCGAAATTGGCGAACGAGAAGCCTCAGGGCGAGACCGTGAGTTATGCCGAGCTGCTGAAATCGTGGGAGGCGGCGCGTAAGTAAAGCGCTGAAGTTGTGAAAGGCGAACGGCACCGGAAGGTGCCGTTTTTGTTGGTGCCTGTCCCACCGCTATCGCGAGCAGGCTCGCTCCCACATTAGATCGGCGGTGCTCGTGATTTTTGTGTCCACACAATATCCCCTGTGGGAGCGAGCCTGCTCCCTCGCCACAAAAAACGGCACCCGAAGGTGCCGTTTCTGTTTTCTACCGCATGAAGCTTAAGCGATCAACCCGCCAGGCCCGATTGCTGGACCAGGCTCAACAACGGCTGTGGATACAGCCCAAGGAAGAACGCCAGTACGGCGATAGCCAGCAACATCACGCCGCCCGCACGTTGCTCCCAATGCAGTTGCGCATCGTGACGACGCAGGTTCGGTTCGATCAGGTACAAAGTGACCATCACACGCAGGTAGTAGAACACGCCGATGGCGCTGCCCAGTACCAGGGAGCCGACCAGCCACCATTGTTGCGACTGCACGCCGGTGGCGATGATGTAGAACTTGCCGATGAAGCCCGCGGTCAGCGGGATACCGGCCAGGGACAGCATCATCACGGTCAGTACGGCGGTCAGGTACGGACGGCGCCAGAACAGGCCGCGGTATTCGTACAGGGCATCGGCGTCACGACCGTTGTACGGCGAGGACATCAGGGTGATCACGCCGAACGCGCCGAGGCTGGTGATCACGTAGGTGACCAGGTACACGCCGATGGCTTCCACGGCCAGGCCCTTGCTCGCCACCAGGGCGATCAGCAGGTAACCGAAGTGGGCGATGGACGAGTAACCCAGCAGACGCTTGAGGTTGCTCTGGGTCAGGGCCAGCAGGTTACCGAACAGGATCGACGCGATGGCGATGATGGTCAGCACGTTGCTCAGCACGCCGCTGCTTGCAGCAGGGGAGATCTGGAACAGACGCACCATCACCGCGAACACTGCCACTTTCGAAGCGGTGGCGAGGAACGCGGCAACCGGTGCCGGAGCACCTTCGTACACGTCCGGGGTCCACAGGTGGAACGGTACCAGCGACAGCTTGAACGCCAGGCCGATCAGCATCATGCCCAGGCCCAGTTGTGCCAGGGAGCTTGGCATGCCGGTGGCCGCCAGGGCCTGGCCGATGCCGGTGAAACTCAGGGAGCCGGCGTCGGCGTAGAGCAGGGCCATGCCGAATAACAGGAACGCGGAACCGGCAGCCGAGAGCACCATGTACTTGATGCCGGCTTCCAGCGAGCGCTTGTTGAAGAAGGCATAGGCCACCAGGCCGTAGACCGGCACCGACAGCAGTTCCAGGCCGACGAACAAGCCGGCCAGGTGCTGCGCGCTGACCAGTACCAGGCCACCGGCGGCGGCCATCAGGATCAGCAGGTACAGTTCTTCACGGTTGCCCGGGTAACCCGAACCGCCATCGCCGAGGTAGGCGTGGGCGAGGGTCACACAGGCGAGGGTGGCGACCAGGATCAGCGCCATGTACAGGCAGGCGAAGGTGTCGATCTGCAGCAGTGGAGTCACCGCCAGAGGCGCGACTTTAAGAGCTGGGAGGATCGACAGCAGTGCCAGGTTCAGACCCGCCACGGACAGTAGGAAGGTCTGGGAGTGGTTGCGGCGCCAGGCAATCGCCAGCATCACCACGATGATCGTGGCGCTGGTGATCAACAACGGCGCTAGCGCGATAAAGTGTTGAGTCGTGAATTCCATAGCGCTCTTACCGGGCCGAAGCGAGTTGAGTGAAGGCGGTGCCGAGCCACTGCTGCACGCCATGCATCGTCGCGGCAGAGGTATCGAGGAACGGTTGCGGGTACACGCCGATGTAGATCAGCAGTGCTGCCAGGCCGACCACCATGATCATTTCGCGACCGTCCATGCCATGCAGTACCGCGTCCGATTTGGCCGGACCGAAGTAGGCACGGTGGATCATGATCAACGAGTACACAGAACCGAATACCAGGCCGGTGGTGGCGATGATGGTGACCCATGGAGCGATCGGGAAGGTGCCGATCAGGATCAGGAACTCGCCGACGAAGTTACCGGTACCCGGCAAGCCCAGGGAAGCGGCTGCGAAGAACAGGCTGAGGGCCGGCAGGTAGGCGATCTTCGACCACAGGCCACCCATTTCACGCATGTCGCGGGTGTGGGTGCGCTCGTACAGCTGGCCACTGAGGATAAAGAGTGCCGCCGCCGACAGGCCGTGCGCCAGCATCTGCATCACCGCGCCCTGCAGCGCCAGTTGGCTGCCGGAGTAGATGCCGATCAGTACGAAGCCCATGTGGGAAACGGACGAGAAGGCAATCAGACGCTTGATGTCGGTTTGCGCGAACGCCAGGAACGCACCGTAGAAAATCCCGATCAGACCCAGGGCCATGGCGATCGGCGCGAACTCGGCCGAGGCATTCGGGAACAGCGGCAGGGCGAAACGCAGCAGGCCGTAGGCCGCGGTTTTCAGCAAGATACCGGCGAGGTCGACGGAACCTGCGGTCGGCGCCTGGGCGTGAGCGTCAGGCAACCAGGAGTGGAACGGCACGACTGGCAGCTTGACCGCGAAGGCGATGAAGAAGCCGAGCATCAGGATGTACTCGGTGGTCATCGACATCTTGGTCTTCAACAGGTCGGCGTAGTTGAAGGTAATCACGCCGGTGTCGTTGAAGTTGACCAGGACCAGACCGAGGATCGCCACCAGCATGATCAGGCCGGAAGCCTGAGTGAAGATGAAGAACTTGGTCGCCGCGTAGATCCGGGTTTTCTTGCCGTCCGAAGAACTGTGACCCCAGAGCGCGATGAGGAAGTACATCGGCACCAGCATCATTTCCCAGAAGAAGAAGAACATGAACAGGTCGAGGGCGAGGAACACGCCAACGACACCGCCCAGGATCCACATCAGGTTCAGGTGGAAGAAGCCAACGTGACGCTGGATCTCTTTCCACGAGCAGAGTACCGAGAGCACACCCAGCAGACCGGTCAGCATGATCATCAACAGCGACAGGCCGTCGAGGGCCAGGTGCACGTTGATGCCGAAGCGTTCGATCCAGACGTGCTTGAACTCAAGCGCCCAGGTTGGGTCGGCGCCAGGCTTTGGTGCCAATGAATAATCACCGTTGGCCCACAGCCAGAGGCCTAGAGCGAGCAACAGGGACATGGTGATCAGCGCAATCCAGCGGGGGAGGGTGGCGCCGAAGCGCTCGCCCATCCAGCACAGCAGGCCGCCGATGAAGGGGATCAGGATTAGCCAAGGCAGAATCATGACGGGTTCGTTTCCTTTCGCAAATTCGCAAGGTTCATATCAGACCGCTACCAGCACGACGGCGCCGATGACCAGCACGGCACCAGCAGCCATCGAGGCGGCGTACCAACGCAGTTGACCGGTCTCGGTACGGCTCAGGGCGGTGTGACCGCCTTTGGCCATGCGCGGGATCAGACCGATGGTCTGGTCGAGCGGGTCTTTGCGCAGGATGTGGCTGATCGCCAGGTATGGCTTGACGAACAGTTTGTCGTAGATCCAGTCGAAGCCCCAGGCAGCGAACCACCAGGCCGAGAGGAAACGGCCAATGCCGCTGTTGGCGATGGCGGTGACGAAACGACGCTTGCCGAGGAACAGCAGCGCGGCCAGCAGGATACCGGACAGGGCGATGGCGCCCGAGGCGATCTCCAGGCTGTGCTTGGCTTCGCCGCCGGCATGGCCGACGCTTTCCGGCAGTACACCATGCAGTGGCGGAACGATCATCGCGCCAATGGCGGTGGACAATACGATCAGCACCGACAGTGGCAGCCAGTGGGCAATGCCGTGACCGGCATGGGCTTCGGTCTTCGCTTCACCGTGGAACGTGATGAAGATCAGACGGAAGGTGTACAGCGAGGTCATGAATGCGCCGACCAGACCTGCGTAAAGCAGACCGTGATTGCCGCTGGCGAAGGCTTCCCAGAGGATTTCGTCCTTGGAGTAGAAGCCCGCGGTCACCAGAGGCAGGGCCGCCAGGGCCGCACCGCCGACGATGAAGCTGGCGTAGGCCAGTGGCAGTTTCTTCCACAGGCCGCCCATCTTGAAGATGTTCTGCTCGTGGTGGCAGGCAACGATCACCGCACCGGAGGCAAGGAACAGCAGGGCCTTGAAGAAGGCGTGGGTCATCAGGTGGAAGATCGCGCCATCCCAGGCACCGACGCCCAGGGCCAGGAACATGTAGCCGATCTGGCTCATGGTCGAGTAGGCGAGGATACGCTTGATGTCGGTCTGAACCAGTGCGGCGAAACCTGCGAGAACCAGGGTCACACCGCCCACCAGGCCCACCAGGTGCAGGATTTCCGGCGCCAGGGTGAACAGGCCATGGGTACGGGCGATCAGGTAGACACCGGCGGTCACCATGGTCGCGGCGTGGATCAGTGCCGAAACCGGGGTAGGACCGGCCATCGCGTCCGCCAGCCAGGTTTGCAGCGGCAGTTGCGCGGATTTACCGACAGCGCCGCCCAGCAGCATCAGGGTGGCCATGACCATCCAGAAATCGCCGGCCTGGAATTTCTGCGGTGCCAGCACCAGCAGTTCCTGGACATTCAGCGTGCCCAGCTGGGCAAACAGGATGAACAGGCCGATGGCCATGAACACGTCGCCGATACGGGTGACGATGAAGGCCTTGAGCGCCGCGTTACCGTTGTTGCGGTTGCTGTAGTAGAAGCCGATCAACAGGTACGAGCACAGGCCCACGCCTTCCCAGCCGAAGTACAGGAACAACAGGTTATCGCCCAGCACCAGGAACAGCATGCTGGCGATGAACAGGTTGGTGTAGGCGAAGAAGCGCGAGTAACCGGCTTCACCGCGCATGTACCAGGACGCGAACAGGTGGATCAGGAAGCCGACGCCGACGACCACGCCGAGCATGGTGACCGACAGGCCGTCCAGATACAGCGCGAAGTTCGGCGTGAAGCCTTCCACCGCCATCCACTGCCACAACACCTGGGTGTAGTGGCCGCCTTCTGGCGGGGCGACGTTGAATTGCCAGATCACGTAGGCGGTGACGATCGCCGACAGACCGATGGAGCCGACGCCAATCAGCGCGGCGAGGTTTTCCGAGATGCGTCCACGGGAGAACGACAGCAGCAGGAAACCTATGAGAGGGAATACGAAAGTCAGATAGAGAAGATTCATCCGCGCATCTCACTGGCAGCGTCGATATCGAGCGTGTGGAAGCGGCGATACAGTTGCAGCAGGATCGCCAGGCCGATACTGGCCTCGGCGGCTGCCAGGCTGATCACCAGGATGAACATGATCTGTCCATCCGGCTGCGCCCAGCGGCTACCGGCAACGATGAACGCCAGGGCGGAGGCATTCATCATGACCTCCAGGCTCATCAGCACGAAGAGAATGTTGCGGCGGACCATCAGGCCGACCAGACCGAGGCAGAACAGGATGCCGGCGACCGCCAGACCATGCTCCATGGGGATAGCAGGCATCGTCATTGCTCCTTGGCTTCGTTGCGGCCCAAGTGGAACGCCGTGACAGCTGCGGCGAGCAGCAGCATCGAGGCGAGTTCGACCACCAGCAGATAAGGACCGAACAGGCTGATGCCCACGGCCTTCGCGTCTACGGTGGTGTGGCCGACGGCCTGGCCGCTCTGGTGGGCGAACAGCACGTACAGCAGTTCAACCAGCAGCAGGGCGCCGAGTGCGACCGGGCCGAGCCAGATACCGGGCTTGAGCCAGACGCGCTCCTGCTGAACCGAGGCCGGGCCAAGGTTCAGCATCATCACCACGAACACGAACAGCACCATGATGGCGCCAGCGTAGGCAATCACTTCCAGGACACCGGCAAACGGTGCGCCGAGGGCGAAGAACGTCATGGCCACGGCGATCAGCGAAATGATCAGGTAGAGCAGGGCGTGCACTGGGTTGGTGTTGGTGATCACGCGAAGCGTGGACACCACCGCGATACCCGATGCGAAATAGAAAGCGAATTCCATCTTTCTTCCTTAAGGCAGCAAGCTCTTCACGTTGATCGGTTCGGCTTCGTTCTGCGCGGAGCCTTTTGGCTTACCGGCAATCGCCATACCTGCAACACGATAGAAGTTGTAATCAGGGTTTTTGCCGGGGCCGGAGATCAGCAGATCTTCTTTCTCGTAAACCAGGTCCTGACGTTTGAACTCGGCCATTTCGAAATCCGGCGTGAGCTGGATCGCGGTGGTCGGGCAGGCTTCCTCGCAGAGGCCGCAGAAGATGCAGCGCGAGAAGTTGATGCGGAAGAAGTCCGGGTACCAGCGACCGTCTTCGGTTTCAGCTTTCTGCAGCGAGATGCAACCGACCGGGCACGCTACGGCGCACAGGTTGCAGGCTACACAACGCTCTTCGCCGTCGGGGTCGCGGGTCAGGACGATACGTCCACGGTAGCGCGGCGGCAGGTAGACCGGTTCTTCCGGGTACTGCAGCGTGTCGCGCTTGCGGAAGGCGTGGCCGAAAATCATCACCAGGCTGCGAAGCTGGGTGTAGAAGCCATGCACGATGTCAAATATGTACTTCATGATTCTCTATCCTCACTGAGCCGCGACGGCGGGCGTGTTGAGCAACACGAGCGCAGCGGTCACCAGCATGTTGACGAGGGTCAGCGGCAGGCAGAACTTCCAGCTGAAATCCATCACTTGGTCATACCGTGGGCGCGGAATCGAAGCGCGCAGCAGGATGAAGATCATGATGAAGAACGCGGTTTTCAGTGCGAACCAGATGAACGGGATCTGCGGCAGGATGCCGAACGGACCGTGCCAGCCACCGAAGAACAAGGTCACCAGCAGCGCCGAAATCAACACGATGCCGATGTACTCGCCGACGAAGAACATGCCCCATTTCATGCCGGCATATTCAATGTGGTAACCGTCGGCCAGTTCCTGTTCCGCTTCCGGCTGGTCGAACGGGTGACGGTGAGTCACGGCCACGCCAGCGATGAAGAAGGTCAGGAAACCGAAGATCTGCGGAATGATGAACCAGAGGTTCTGCGCCTGGTAGTCAACGATGTCACGCATGTTGAACGAGCCAACCTGGATCACGATGCCCATCAGCGACAGGCCCATGAACACTTCGTACGACACGGTCTGCGCCGAGGCCCGCAAGCTGCCCAGCAGGGCGAACTTGTTGTTGCTCGACCAGCCGGCGAACAGCACCGCATAGACCGACAGGCCGGCCATGGCGAAGAAGAACAGGATGCCGATGTTCAGGTCCGCCACGCCCCAGGTCGGGGTGATCGGGATGATCGCGAAGGCAATCAGCAGGGCGCTCATGGCGACTACCGGTGCCAGGGTGAAGATCATCTTGTCGGCGAATGGAGGCGTCCAGTCTTCCTTGAAGAACATCTTGATCATGTCGGCAGCGATCTGGAACGCGCCGAACGGGCCAACGCGGTTCGGACCGTAACGGTCCTGCCAGAGGGCGAGCAAACGACGCTCCACCCAGCTGAGCAGGGCGCCGCAGACCACCACGGCAAGCAGGATCACCACGGCCTTGAGGACCGCGAGGATGATGTCGATCACTTCAGGAGTGAACCAGGTCATTGAGCTGCCTCCTGCAGACCGTCAACGGATTTGCCAAAGATGGCTGGCGGAATGCCGGCGATGCCCGCAGGCAATGCCACCAGACCTGCACCCAGCTCTTCGTTGATGCGCAGCGGCAGACGCAGGGTCTGGCCGGCTACGTTCAGGCTGAGCAGGGCGCCGTCGTTGACACCCAGGCGATCGGCTTCGGATTTGGCCAGTGCGACGTAGGCGGCCGGGATGCGTTCCTGGACCGGAGCGGCTTTCGAAGAGTTCTCTTCGCTGCCGAACAGGTGGAAGAACGGCACGACCTGCCAGGTACCGGGAGCCGGGTTGAACGCGCGCGGAACACTGGCGAACCAGTTCAGCGAGTCACCGTTGCTTTCGATCAGGCGCGTGCCCGGGTCGCCAGCACGGATGTGACCACCGACTTCGTCCTGGAACTTGTTCCAGGCTTGCGGCGAGTTCCAGCCCGGAGACCAGGCGAATGGCACTTGCTGACGCGGTTCGGCGGAACCCGAGTAGCCTTCCATGGAGAAGGCGAACGCGGTGTCCTGGTCCTGCGGGGTACGCGGTTCGTGCACGCTGATGTCAGCGCGCATGGCGGTACGACCGGAGTAACGCAGCGGTTCACGGGCCAGTTTCATGCCCTTGATGCGGAACGCGGCGGACGGTGCGGCATCGACGATGCGGTTCAGTTGCGGTGTGCTCGAAGCGACGGCAGCGGTGACGTGGTCCAGTTGGGTCCAGTCGATCGGCTGGTTCAGCAGGGTCGAGCGCAGGGCATGCAGCCAGCGCCAGCCTTCATGAACCAGGATGCTGGCATCCATGTACTTCGGATCGAAGACCTGGAAGAAGCGCTGGGCGCGGCCTTCCTGGCTGACCAAGGTACCGTCGCCTTCAGCGAAGCTGGCGGCTGGCAGGACCAGGTCCGCACGATCGCTGGTCGCGGTCTTCTGATGGTCGGCGACGATGAGCACTTTGGTCGCGCTCAGGGCAGCATCGACCTTGGTTTTGTCGGTACGGGTGTACAGATCGTTTTCCAGCACGACGATGGCGTCGGCTTTACCGTCGATCACGGCTTGCAGCGCGGCGTCGACCGATTCGCCTCCGAGCATGGCCAGGCCGAGGCTGTTGGCCTCTGGCACGATCAGGCTGATGGAACCGTTCTTCTCGCGCAGCTTCAACGCTTTGGCGATGTTCGCGGCGGCTTCGATCAAGGCTTTGGAGCCCAGGGAAGTACCGGCGATGATCAGTGGACGCTTGGCCGCGAGCAGGGCGTCGGCGATGCGCTTGGCCAGTTCGAGGGCTTCGGCGTCCAGGCCTTCGACGGCAGGCGCGCTGGCGTCGAGGGCGTGAGCCACGGCGAAACCGATGCGGGCCAGGTCGTCTGGAGCGGCATGTACGCATTCTTCGGCGATGTCGTCCAGCTTGGTTTCAGCCAGGCTGGCGATGAACAGAGGGTTCAGCGCGTGCTGGCCGATGTTCTTCACCGCGGCGTCGAGCCAAGGCTGGACGCGCATGGCGTCGGCCATGTCTTCGGCCTTGCCCTTGACCGATTGACGCAGGGACAGGGCCATGCGTGCGGCGGTCTGGGTCAGGTCTTCGCCGAGGACGAAGATGGCGTCGTGGTCTTCGATGTCGCGCATGTTCGGCACAGGCAGCGGGCTGTCTTTGAGCACCTGCAGGACCAGGCGGATGCGTTCCAGCTCGGACGCTTCGATACCGGAGTAGAAGTGCTCGGCGCCGACCAGTTCGCGCAACGCGTGGTTGCTTTCGAGGCTGGCGCGGGGCGAACCGATACCGACGATGTTGCGACCGCGCAGCAGGTCGGCGGCTTTATCCAGCGCTTCGTCCAGGCTCAGCTTGGCGCCATTGGCCAGCAGTGGCTGGCGCGGACGGTCTTCGCGGTTGACGTAGCCGTAGCCGAAACGGCCACGGTCGCACAGGAAGTACTGGTTTACCGAACCGTTGAAACGGTTTTCGATACGACGCAGTTCACCGTAGCGCTCGCCCGGGGAGATGTTGCAACCGCTGGAGCAGCCATGGCAGATGCTCGGCGAGAACTGCATGTCCCATTTACGGTTGTAGCGCTCGGAGTGAGTCTTGTCGGTGAACACACCGGTCGGGCAGACCTCGGTGAGGTTGCCGGAGAACTCGCTTTCCAGGGTGCCGTCTTCAACGCGACCGAAGTACACATTGTCGTGGGCGCCGAATACGCCGAGGTCGGTGCCGCCAGCATAGTCTTTATAGAAGCGCACGCAGCGGTAGCAAGCGATGCAGCGGTTCATCTCGTGGGAAATGAACGGGCCCAGTTGCTGGTTCTGGTGGGTACGCTTGGTGAAGCGGTAACGGCGCTCGTTGTGGCCAGTCATGACCGTCATGTCTTGCAGGTGGCAGTGACCGCCTTCTTCACAGACCGGGCAGTCGTGAGGGTGGTTGGTCATCAGCCATTCGACAACACTGGCGCGGAAGGCCTTGGATTCTTCATCGTCGATGGAGATCCAGGTGTTGTCGGTAGCAGGGGTCATGCAGGACATGACGATGCGACCACGGGTGTCGTTCTCGTCGGTGTACTGCTTGACCGCGCACTGGCGGCAAGCGCCAACGCTGCCAAGGGCAGGGTGCCAGCAGAAATACGGAATATCGAGGCCCAGAGACAGACATGCCTGTAACAGGTTGTCTGCCCCATCGACTTCGAGCGCTTTGCCGTCTACGTGGATAGTGGCCATGGTTCAAAGTTCTTCGTTGGCCCGGTGTCAGCGGGCGTGGCTAATGGAATCTTGTTATCCGCGCGAATCAACACAGCCGGTAAAGGCGTCATCGCACGAAAAGCGAAGGGCACGGACCCTTCGCCTGTTTTAAGCGTTTACGCGCCGACTACGATCGGCCTTGCCAGAGGCGGGACGGCGGCGCTGACAGGCGCGATACCGGCTTCGAACTCATGGCGGAAGTATTTGATTGCGCTGCCCAACGGCTCCACGGCGCCCGGTGCGTGAGCACAGAAGGTCTTGCCTGGGCCGAGGAAGCCGACCAGACCCAGCAGGGTCTCGATGTCGCCGGGCTGGCCTTCACCGTTCTCGATGGCCATCAGGAGCTTGACGCTCCATGGCAAGCCATCGCGGCACGGGGTGCAGAAGCCACAGGATTCGCGGGCGAAGAACTGCTCCATGTTGCGCAGCAGGGACACCATGTTGACGCTGTCGTCCACCGCCATGGCCAGGCCGGTACCCATACGGGTGCCCACCTTGGCGATGCCGCCGGCGTACATTTGTGCGTCCAGGTGCTCCGGCAACAGGAAGCCGGTACCAGCACCGCCTGGTTGCCAGGCCTTGAGCTTGTAACCGTCGCGCATGCCGCCAGCGTAGTCTTCGAACAGCTCGCGAGCGGTGACGCCGAATGGCAGTTCCCACAGGCCCGGGTTCTTGACCTTGCCGGAGAAGCCCATGAGCTTGGTGCCCATGTCTTCGCTGCCTTCGCGAGCCAGGGATTTGTACCAATCCACGCCGTCGGCAATGATCGCCGGCACGTTGCACAGGGTCTCGACGTTGTTCACGCAAGTCGGCTTGCCCCACACACCCACGGCGGCAGGGAAGGGCGGCTTGGAGCGCGGGTTGGCGCGACGGCCTTCGAGGGAGTTGATCAGTGCGGTTTCTTCACCGCAAATGTAACGCCCGGCGCCGGTGTGGACGAACAGCTCGAAATCAAAACCCGAGCCCAGGATGTTCTTGCCCAAAAGGCCTGCTGCCTTGGCTTCTTCCACGGCACGGTTGAGGTGCTTGGCGGCGGTGGTGTATTCGCCACGCAGGAAGATGTAGCCACGGTAGGTTTTCAGCGCGCGGGCGCTGATCAGCATGCCTTCGATCAGCAGATGGGGCAGTTGCTCCATCAGCATGCGGTCTTTCCAGGTGTTCGGCTCCATTTCATCCGCGTTGCACAGCAGGTAGCGGATATTGATGGATTCGTCCTTGGGCATCAGGCCCCACTTCACGCCCGTGGGGAAGCCTGCACCGCCGCGGCCTTTGAGGCCGGAGTCTTTCACGGTCTGGACGATGTCGTCCTGCGCCATGTCGGCGAAGGCCTTGCGTGCAGCCGCGTAACCGTTCTTGGCCTGGTATTCGTCGAGCCAGACGGCTTCGCCGTCGTCACGCAGACGCCAGGTGAGCGGGTGAGTCTCGGCCGAACGCTTGATGCGGTTGGCTGGACCGAAGGAAGTCAGGGTCATACGTAGCCCTCGAGCAATTTGGCAACGCCTGCTGGCTGCACATCCCCGAAAGTGTCGTCGTCGATCATCAACGCCGGCGCCTTGTCGCAGTTGCCGAGGCAGCAGACCGGCAGCAGGGTGAAACGACCATCGGTGGTGGTCTGACCCAGGCCGATGCCGAGTTTGCTCTGGATTTCGCTGACCACCGACTCGTGGCCGCCGATGTAGCAGACCATGCTGTCGCAGACGCGAATGATGTGACGGCCAACAGGCTGACGGAAGATCTGGCTGTAGAACGTCGCCACGCCTTCAACGTCGCTCGCCGGGATGCCGAGGATCTCGCCGATGGCGTACAGGGCGCCGTCCGGCACCCAGCCACGTTCCTTCTGGACGATCTTCAGGGCTTCGATCGACGCCGCGCGCGGGTCTTCGTAGTGATGCAACTCGTGCTCGATGGCCGAGCGCTCGGTTTCACTCAAGGTGAAACGGTCTGTCTGGATAAGCGTGCTGTTCATGCTTAGCGGTCCACGTCGGCCATAACGAAATCGATACTACCCAGGTACGCGATCAAGTCCGCGACCATGCTGCCTTTGATCACCGAAGGGATCTGCTGCAGGTGCGGGAAGCTTGGGGTACGAATCCGGGTGCGGTAGCTCATGGTGCCGCCATCGCTCGTCAGGTAATAACTGTTGATGCCCTTGGTCGCTTCGATCATCTGGAAGGATTCGTTGGCCGGCATGACCGGGCCCCACGAAACTTGCAGGAAGTGCGTGATCAAGGTTTCGATGTGCTGCAGCGTGCGCTCTTTCGGTGGCGGCGTAGTCAGCGGGTGATCCGCCTTGTACGGGCCTTCCGGCATGTTGCGCAGGCACTGGTCGATGATCCGGATGCTCTGGCGCATCTCCTCGACGCGCACGATGCAACGGTCGTAGGCATCGCCATTGGCGGCCAGCGGCACTTCGAACTCGAAGTTCTCGTAGCCCGAGTACGGACGCGCTTTACGCAGGTCGAAGTCGCAACCGGTGGCACGCAGGCCGGCACCGGTGACGCCCCATTCCAGGGCTTGCTTGGTGTTGTAGTCGGCGACGCCGATGGTCCGGCCACGCAGGATGCTGTTGTCCAGTGCGGCTTTCTGGTATTCGTCCAGGCGCTTGGGCATCCACTCGACGAAATCCTTGACCAGTTTTTCCCAGCCGCGCGGCAGGTCGTGGGCGACGCCACCGATGCGGTACCAGGCCGGGTGCAGGCGGAAACCGGTGATGGCTTCGATCACCGTGTACGCCTTCTGGCGGTCGGTGAAGGTGAAGAACACCGGGGTCATGGCGCCGACGTCCTGGATGTAGGTACCCAGGAACAGCAGGTGGCTGGTGATCCGGAAGAACTCGGCCATCATGATGCGGATGACGTCGACCTTCTCCGGCACCTTGATGCCGGCCAGTTTCTCCACCGAGAGCACGTACGGCAGGTTGTTCATCACACCGCCGAGGTAGTCGATACGGTCGGTGTACGGGATGAAACTGTGCCAGGACTGGCGCTCGGCCATCTTCTCGGCGCCACGGTGGTGGTAGCCGATGTCCGGAACGCAGTCGACGATCTCTTCACCGTCGAGCTGCAGGATGATGCGGAACGCACCGTGCGCCGAAGGGTGGTTCGGACCGAGGTTGAGGAACATGTAGTCCTCGTTCGGGCCGGAACGCTTCATGCCCCAGTCTTCCGGCTTGAAGCGCGCGGACTCTTCCTCGAGCTGCTGCTTGGCCAGGTTCAGGGTGAACGGGTCGAACTCGGTGGCACGGGCCGGGAAGTCCTTGCGCAGCGGGTGACCTTCCCAGGTCGGCGGCATCATGATGCGCGACAGGTGCGGGTGGCCTTTGAAGTCGATACCGTACATGTCCCAGACTTCACGCTCGTACCAGTTGGCATTCGGCCAGATGCTGGTGACGGTCGGCAGGCTGAGGTCGCTCTCGGACAAGGCGACCTTGATCATTACGTCACTATTACGTTCGATCGACATCAAGTGATAGAACACAGTGAAGTCGGCGCCGCTTGGCAGCCCTTGACGCTTGGTGCGCAGACGCTCGTCCACGCCGTGCAGGTCATAGAGCATGACGTACGGCTTGGGCAGGTTGCGCAGGAAGGTCAGGACTTCGACGAGTTTGGCGCGGGCAACCCAAAGCACCGGCATGCCGGTGCGGGTAGGCTGGGCGGTGAACGCCTCCGGGCCAAAACGATTGTTCAGTTCGACGACCACATCCTGGTCGTCTGCCTTGTAAGGCGGGATGTACAGAGCACTGCCTGTAGTCATGGTTATTTTATCGCTTTCGGTCAACGTAAAGAATGAAGCCAGTGTCTCGTTCTATTAAAGAAGCAGATCTGGATCAGACTTCGTCGGGGCTGCGCAGGTTGGTGACTGCGATTCGCTGTTCGCGGCGCTTATCCTTCTCCGAAGGCATCTCGGCGCGGTATACGCCTTGATCACCAACGACCCAGGAAAGCGGACGACGCTCCTGTCCAATCGACTCCTGCAACAGCATCAAACCTTGCAGGAAAGCTTCAGGACGGGGTGGGCAGCCAGGCACGTAGACGTCCACGGGCAGGAACTTGTCCACCCCTTGAACGACGGAGTAGATGTCGTACATGCCACCGGAGTTGGCGCACGAACCCATGGAGATGACCCACTTGGGTTCGAGCATTTGCTCGTAGAGACGCTGGATGATCGGTGCCATCTTGATGAAGCAGGTACCGGCGATAACCATGAAATCCGCCTGGCGCGGCGATGCCCGGATAACCTCGGCGCCAAAGCGCGCGATGTCGTGGGGCGCCGTGAAGGCGGTGGTCATTTCCACGTAGCAGCACGAAAGACCGAAGTTATACGGCCACAGGGAGTTCTTGCGCCCCCAGTTGATCGTGCCGTTAAGCACGTCTTCGAGCTTGCCCATGAAGATGTTTTTGTGGACTTGATCTTCTAACGGATCGGAAACGGTTTCCCGCTGGCCAATCGGATACTGCTCGTTAGGAGCATCGGGGTCGATCCTGGTGAGATTGTATTGCATTGCCAAAGCCTCATTGTTTCAGCTTCGCTTGCCGCTTGCGCCGAGCTTCCGGAGCCCAGTCAAGGGCGCCCACTCGGAATAGGTAGACAAGACCTGCCAACAGAATTGCTATGAAAACGAGAGCTTCGACGAATCCGGTCCAGCCGCTTTCGCGGACGGACACAGACCATGCAAAGAGAAAGAGGGCTTCGATATCGAAGATCACGAACAGCATCGCGACCAGATAGAATTTGGCTGAGAGCCGCAAGCGGGCGCCACCTGTAGGTAGCATGCCGGACTCGAACGGTTCGTTTTTGCTGCGGCCCCAGGCTTTTGACCCGAGTAGGCTGGAAACACCGAGCATGAAGGCACAGAGGCCGCCGACGCCTAGAAGGAAAATGGCAAAGCCCCAGTTGTGGGCCATGAGTCCTGTCGCTTCGGGCATGCTGGTAATCCTTAACAGAGAGCAAAGGTCTCTGAGCTTGAAAAAGTAACAAAGCAGTGACGATATGTCGCAGCAATCAATCCCGCTGATTTTATGGCTAAACACCCAGCAAGTAAAATTCCTATAGCGAAATTATTTATAGGAATAAGGACATAGCGAGGGGTAAAAGCGCCGTAGCCCTTGCGTTGCGGGCATTAGCCGGCATTTCGGGAATTATGTTTTGTAAGGAATGTAACGAACATGGTTTTGGCTAAATGATAATCAATATTGTTTGTAGTGGTTTTTAAACTGTTTAGTGGGTTTTGGGTGGGGAAGTTGTCTTATTTGCGCGTTACTGCAAGTAGTGGTGGTGTTCCTTTTAGCGGATTTTTCTGACGCGGATACCGTGCTGGATCAATGTTTTTGCCTGCCTCACCACTGACCCTTGCGGGAGCGAGCCTGCTCGCGAAAGCGGCGGGTCAGCCAACATCATTGCTGACTGATCTACCGCTTTCGCGAGCAGGCTCGCTCCCACAGGGTTTTGCGGTGTTTGGGGGATTGCAGGCAAAAAAAACGCCCCGAACCAGTCGGGGCGTCAGAGGTGCAGCGCTGCGGTTAGCTTTCTATACGGCCCACAGCGGCTGATGTCTCAAGCGAAGCAGATCAGTGGAACTGTTCTTCTTCGGTCGAACCGGTCAGTGCGGTTACCGAGGACGAGCCACCCTGGATCACGGTGGTCATGTCGTCGAAGTAGCCGGTGCCCACTTCCTGCTGGTGAGCCACGAAGGTGTAGCCCTTGGCGGCGTCAGCGAATTCCTGCTCCTGCAGCTTCACGTAGGCAGTCATGTCGTTGCGGGCGTAGTCGTGCGCCAGGTTGAACATGCTGTGCCACATGTTGTGAATGCCGGCCAGGGTGATGAACTGGTGCTTGTAGCCCATGGCGGACAGTTCGCGCTGGAACTTGGCGATGGTCGCGTCGTCCAGGTTTTTCTTCCAGTTGAAGGAAGGCGAGCAGTTGTACGACAGCAGTTGGTCCGGGTATTCCTTCTTGATCGCTTCGGCAAAGCGACGAGCCTCGTCCAGGTCGGGCTTGGCGGTTTCGCACCAGATCAGGTCGGCGTACGGAGCATAAGCCAGGCCGCGGGCGATAGCCTGGTCCAGGCCAGCACGAACCTTGTAGAAACCCTCCTGGGTGCGTTCGCCAGTCACGAATGGCTGGTCGTACGGGTCGCAGTCGGACGTCAGCAGGTCAGCAGCGTTGGCGTCGGTACGGGCCAGGATGATGGTCGGAGTACCGGCAACGTCGGCCGCCAGACGGGCAGCGGTCAGCTTCTGCACGGCTTCCTGGGTAGGAACCAGTACCTTGCCGCCCATGTGGCCGCATTTTTTCACGGAAGCCAGCTGGTCTTCGAAGTGAACGCCGGCGGCGCCTGCCTCGATCATGCTCTTCATCAGCTCGTAGGCGTTCAGTACGCCGCCGAAACCGGCTTCGGCGTCAGCCACGATTGGCGCGAAGTAGTCGATGTAGTCATCGTCGCCCGGGTTCTTGCCGGCTTTCCACTGGATCTGGTCGGCGCGACGGAACGAGTTGTTGATGCGCTTGACCACGGTCGGTACCGAGTCAACCGGGTACAGCGACTGGTCCGGGTACATCGATTCGGCGGAGTTGTTGTCCGCAGCCACTTGCCAGCCCGACAGGTAGATGGCCTGGATGCCGGCTTTGACTTGTTGTACAGCCTGGCCGCCGGTCAGGGCGCCCATGCAGTTGACGAAATCTTTCTCAGGACGGAAGGCTGGCTTGGCACCCTGGGTAACCAGGTTCCACAGCTTCTCGGCGCCCATTTTTGCAAAGGTGTGCTCAGGTTGAACCGAGCCACGCAGGCGGACGACGTCAGCAGCGGAGTAAGTGCGTGTCACGCCTTTCCAGCGCGGGTTCTCAGCCCAGTCTTTTTCGAGGGCTGCAATTTGCTGTTCGCGTGTCAGTGCCATGGGAGATAAACCTCGTCGCGTCTTTATGAAAAGTTGTTCTGCGGTGGAAAATTCCTGCGCTCGCTGACCAGAAGCTTAGGTGGTCAAGTCGGGTTCGGCGGGGATGGCGACGGGATGAACGATGGGCTCGAGGGGAAGTGAGCAGGTAAGGGCGAACTGGCGGGCGCATTCGGGCGTCGTGGGCCTTGGTGCGAACTTCAGTGTGATGCCGGGTTTACCTAAATACGCTTCCGTCCCTCGGGACAACTTCGTTCCAGTCGGCAACCTCGTCAAACACACCTTGTGGGCGGTACAGACACGAAGCGGTTCGCGGGGTAGGTGCGAACATCGCCTCGAAGGCCCTTGCCAGGGCCCCTGATTAGCGGGAGCGAGGCCATCATGCCTTCGCTTTTTTGCCTCGTCAAACGTTTTGTAGTGCTTTTTTCAAGGCACTACATCTTTGGTCTAATACGACTCGTCAGTCAGTTTTCGAGGCTTTAGTCCAAAGTATCGACTTTCACCCGCAAGGTCATGTCGTTGCGACTCTGGGTCGAGTAGCTGCGGGCCACGCCCTGTTTGTCGGCCTGGGTCTGGCCATTGACGCCGGCCAACAGGATCCACTCGCCCAGGCGTCCGGTGACAGTTGTGTCGGTGCTTTGCACGTTCACTACATCGGGACGTTCCTGGCTCAACCGGTCACGGTTGGTACTGATAGTCAGGTGAACGATCTCGCCGGTGACGTTGGCGGTGACGTAGAAACCCTGGGTGACGTTGCGGTATTCGGTCTGGGTGCGCAGGTCGCCGTAGGCGTCGGTCTGGCTGCTGGTCAACGGCACGCTTTGGCCCACCTGGATCAGCGCTGGCATGCCGTCAGTGGCCTGGATTTGCTGGATGCCTCCGTCACGGCTGTCGGTGGTATGGCTGATGATGCGGGTCTGGTTCGGTTTGGCGCCATTGACCGAATAACCCTGATTGCCCTGAACGTTGTTTTCGTTGGTGTCGACGGTGATCAGCAGGCGTTTGGGTGCGGTATCGAGCTGGCCGATCAGCGCTTTAAGTTCGTCGATCCTGCGCTGATCGGCGTTGACGATGAGCTGATTGCCGTAGGCGCTGACCTGGCCGTCCTTACCGATGAAATCCTGCGCCACCGGCAACATGTCGGCGCTGGTGTGGTAGTTCAGCGGCACGATTTCGGTGGCGGCCATGAGCGAAAAACTGCAGGTCGCCAGCAATGTGGTGAGCAGGGTGCGTAGGGACATATCCGTTATCTCCGCAATCAAAGGGCTTGATATTGCCAGTTTGTCGGCCAGGGAGGGGGCAAGTTGAATCCTGGACAGCAAAACGCCCCGGCATCGTGTGATGTCGGGGCGTTTTGTGGTGCGGCTACTGGCCTCTTCGCGAGCAAGCCCGCTCCCACAGGGGAATGCATTCCAATTGTGGGAGCGGGCTTGCTCGCGAAGGCCGCGCCTCGGTGTCAGGCCGAGTGGCGGACCATGTCCACATGCGGAATCCCTGCTTCCAGGAACTCCTCGCTGACCATGTGAAAGCCCAGCCGCTCATAGAACGCCGTGGCTTGCACCTGGGCGCTGAGCATCTGCTGCTTCAATCCGCGCTCTTCGGCTTCGCCGATTACCGCGTGCATCAGTGCGTCACCGACTTTCAAGCCGCGCCAGTCCTTGAGAACCGATACCCGGCCGACGTGACCGTCGGGCAGCAGGCGGGCAGTGCCAACCGGAAAGTCGCCTTCGAGGGCGAGGAAGTGCACGGCCGTCACATCGTCGGCATCCCATTCCAGTTCCGGCGGAACGGACTGCTCGGCGACGAAAACCGCTTCACGAATGCGGCGGATCTCGGCGTTGTCCTTTTGCCAGTCTGCGACACGTACGTGAATCTTATTCATCGGCGAACCCCAGGCTTCCTTGCTTGACCAGTTCGCACAGCAGGCCGCGGCCATCTTCGTCTGCCAGCCAGTCACCCAGGTTGTCGACGTGCAGCGCGTCGGCAGCGCAGATCATCTTCAGCAACTCACGCAGTTTGCCCGGCAGATAGCGGCTCTGGCCGCTGGCGAACAGCAGCAGGTCGTCATCGACTTCCGACCAGGCCAGGCGTGCGCTCGGATTACGGATCAGTACCGCGCCTTGCTCCAGCGCGCCGAGGACGTCGTCTTCTTCGAGGTCTTCCGGACCGACCACCAGTTCCGGGTAGCGTGGCTCGGTCATGAACTGGCCGAACCAGGTCAGCAGCAGGCGCTCATCGCTCATGTGCTCGGCCAGCAGGCCTTTGAGGCGATCGAGGGCGTCATGCTGGATCTGATGCGGATCTGCCACCGGCAGGGCATCGGCGTCGGTGTAGCGCTCTTCGTCCGGCAGGAACTGGCTGAGGAAGTCGGTGAAGTGGGTCAGCACTTCGGCGGCGCTCGGTGCGCGGAAGCCGACCGAGTAGGTCAGGCAGTCGTCGACGGCCACGCCGCAATGGGCCAGGCGCGGCGGCAGGTAAAGCATGTCGCCCGGTTCCAGGACCCACTCATCGGTGGCTTCGAATTCAGCGAGAATCCGCAGGTCCGCGTGTTGCAGCAGCGGGCTTTCGGAGTCGCACATCTGGCCGATTTTCCAGTTGCGCTTGCCATGGCCCTGCAGCAGGAACACGTCGTAGTTGTCGAAGTGCGGACCGACGCTGCCACCGGGGGCGGCGAAGCTGATCATCACGTCGTCGATACGCCAGCTCGGCAGAAAGCGGAAGTTTTCCAGCAGTTCGCTGACTTCCGGCACGAACTGGTCCACGGCCTGAACCAGCAGGGTCCACTCACGCTCCGGCAATTTGCTGAATTCGTCCTCGGCGAACGGGCCGCGACGCAATTCCCATGGACGCTCGCCGTTCTCGATCACCAGACGCGATTCGACTTCTTCTTCCAGCGCCAGGCCGGCCAGTTCGTCGGCGTCGATCGGGCTTTCGAAATCGGGAATCGCCTGACGGATCAGCAACGGTTTTTTCTGCCAGTAGTCGCGCAGGAATTCGCGTGCCGTGATGCCGCCCAGAAGTTGAAGAGGAATGTCAGGATTCATGTGTAACCTATTGAAAAAAAGCACTTTTCATACGGGAATAAAAACGCCCGGCGCGGCCGGGCGTCTTAAACGGTTCTAACGGTCGATCAGATGCGCTTGGCTTGCGCTACAGCATTGCCGATGTAGTTGGCCGGGGTGAGCAGTTTCAGCTCGGCCTTGGCAGCGGCAGGCATGTCCAGGCCATCGATGAAAGTCTGCAGCGCTTCGGGGCTGATGCCCTTGCCGCGGGTCAATTCTTTCAGCTTTTCGTACGGGTTTTCGATGTTGTAGCGACGCATCACGGTCTGGATCGGCTCGGCCAGCACTTCCCAGCAGGCGTCCAGGTCGGCGGCGATCTTCTGCTCGTTGAGCTCCAGCTTGCTGATGCCCTTGAGGCTGGCTTCGTACGCGATCACGCTGTGGGCGAAGCCGACACCGAGGTTGCGCAGTACGGTGGAGTCGGTCAGGTCGCGCTGCCAGCGGGAGATCGGCAGCTTGCTTGCCAGGTGCTGGAACAGTGCGTTGGCGATGCCCAGGTTGCCTTCGGAGTTTTCGAAGTCGATCGGGTTGACCTTGTGCGGCATGGTCGACGAACCGATTTCGCCAGCGATGGTGCGCTGCTTGAAATAACCCAGGGAGATGTAGCCCCAGATATCGCGGTCGAAGTCGATCAGGATGGTGTTGAAGCGCGCGATCGCGTCGAACAGCTCGGCGATGTAGTCGTGCGGTTCGATCTGCGTGGTGTACGGGTTGAAGCCCAGGCCCAGCTCGTCTTCGATGAAGGCGCGGGCGTTGGCTTCCCAGTCGATCTCAGGGTAGGCCGACAGGTGAGCGTTGTAGTTGCCAACAGCGCCGTTGATCTTGCCCAGCAGCGGTACGGCGGCGACTTGAGCGATCTGGCGCTCCAGGCGGTAAACCACGTTCGCCAGTTCTTTGCCCAGGGTGGTCGGCGAGGCCGGCTGGCCGTGGGTGCGCGACAGCATCGGCACGTCGGCGAAACGGATGGCCAGTTCGCGGATGGCGTTGGCAGTCTGGCGCATCAGCGGCAGCATCACGTCATCACGGCCTTCGCGCAGCATCAGGGCGTGGGACAGGTTGTTGATGTCCTCGCTGGTGCAGGCGAAGTGGATGAATTCGCTGACCTTGGCCAGTTCCGGCAGCTTGGCTGCCTGCTCCTTGAGCAGGTACTCGATGGCTTTTACGTCGTGGTTGGTGGTGCGCTCGATCTCTTTGACGCGCTCGGCGTGCTCCAGAGAGAAGTTTTCCGCCAGGGTGTTGAGTACAGCGTTGGCTTCGGCGGAGAACGCCGGCACTTCGCTGATGGCAGGGTGAGCGGCCAGGCGCTGGAGCCAGCGCACTTCAACCAGGACACGGGCACGGATCAGGCCGTACTCGCTGAAAATTGGGCGCAGGGCCTGGGTTTTGCCGGCGTAGCGGCCGTCAACAGGGGAAACCGCAGTGAGCGAAGAGAGCTGCATGGGGTGTTCTCGGACAGTCGGGCAACGAAATGGGGCGCGTATCATACATGAAAAAATCCGCCGGTCCGTCGCCAACTGACCGGCGTATTACGCGTATTGCTGAGTTCTGTGTCGCCGATGCGGGTTATTCGTTACGCATCAATGGGTAAAGCTCTTTGAGCAATTTGCGCCGGCTGATCACCAACTGCCAGCGATGACCGCCCAATTGCCGCCACAGGCGTGCCGAACGGATGCCGGCCAGCAGCAGGGCACGAATTTTCGAGGCGTTGCTCGGCTGCTGCAGGTTGCGCATGTCGCCATGTACCTGGATGCGTTGGCGCAACGTGCTCAGGGTGTCCTGATACAGCGCGCCGCAGGCGGCGATCACGTTTTCGTGGGCCGGGCCGAAGTGTTCGACCTGGGACTGGATCTGCGGCAGGCGTTTGCCGATCACGTCCAGCATGTCGCTGCGCTTGGCCAGCTGACGTTCAAGACCGAGCATGGCCAGGGCATAACGCAGCGGCTCGCGCTGCAGGGCACTCGGGTCGCGCTCGAGGGCGCCGATCAATGCGCGATAGCCTTCGCGCAGGTTGATGTCGTCGCCGCCATAGACTTCCAGGGTGTCCTTGGGGTCGCGGATCAGCAGGCTGCCGAGCATGCAGGTCAGGCCGGCCTCGTTGGTCTGGCCGGTCTTGGCGATCTTGTCGACCAGCACCGCGGCGAGAAATACCCCGCCGAGGGCCGTCAGTTGTTCCTGGGTGGGGGTCATTGAGCCTGGCCCTTGCTAGTCCAGGGTTCTGCCACTTCGATCACGCCGCCGCCGAGGCAGATTTCGCCGTCGTAGAACACCACGGACTGGCCCGGGGTGACTGCGCGTTGCGGGTCATCGAAGGTCGCGCGGTAACCGGTGGCGGTTTTCTCCAGGGTGCAGGGTTGGTCGCTCTGGCGATAACGCACCTTGGCGGTCAGCTTGCGGGGCTGGCTCAGGTCGATCGGGTTGACCCAATAGATGTCCGAGGCGAGCAGGGCGCGGGAGAACAGCCACGGGTGGTCGTTACCTTGGCCAACGATCAGTTCGTTGTGCGCAAGGTCCTTGATCAGTACGTACCACGGTTCGTCGCTGGCGTCTTTCAGGCCGCCGATGCCCAGGCCCTGGCGTTGGCCGATGGTGTGGTACATCAGGCCATGGTGACGGCCGATGACTTCGCCTTCGGTGGTCTTGATCTCGCCCGGCTGTGCTGGCAGGTATTGCTTGAGGAAGTCGCTGAAGCGGCGCTCACCGATAAAGCAGATACCGGTGGAATCCTTTTTCTTCGCGGTGGCCAACTCGTATTTCTCGGCAATCGCGCGAACCTGCGGTTTTTCCAGCTCGCCGACCGGGAACAGGGTCTTGGCGATCTGCTCGCCGCCGACGGCGTGCAGGAAGTAGCTCTGGTCCTTGTTCGGGTCCAGGCCCTTGAGCAGTTCGGTGCGGCCGTCGATGTCGCGCCGACGCACGTAATGGCCAGTGGCAATCAGGTCGGCGCCGAGCATCATGGCGTAGTCGAGGAACGCCTTGAACTTGATTTCGCGGTTGCACAGGATGTCCGGGTTCGGCGTACGGCCGGCCTTGTATTCGGCCAGGAAGTGCTCGAACACGTTGTCCCAGTACTCGGCGGCGAAGTTGGCGGTGTGCAGCTTGATGCCAATCTTGTCGCACACGGCCTGGGCATCCGCCAGGTCATCCATGGCGGTGCAGTATTCGGTTCCGTCGTCTTCTTCCCAGTTCTTCATGAACAGGCCTTCCACCTCATAGCCCTGCTCGATCAGCAGGAGGGCGGAAACGGAAGAGTCCACGCCGCCGGACATGCCGACAATGACGCGCTTCTTTTGTGTGTCAGAAGGGGCTGGATCACGCATAGGGATTCAATGAGTGTCTTGAAAAAGGACGCGATTCTAACAGGCCGGAGCCTGCATGGCTAAAGAGAAGGACGGATCAATGCAAGGCCAAAGTGAATGCCTGCCAGATAGTCATCGATGCAGCGCATGATCAGCTCGCTGCGCCAGTTGCCGCGCTGCTCGATTAATTCCTCGCGGGTCAACCACTTGGCGCCGACGATGCCGTCGTCCAGTTGATACTCGGGGTGGTGTTTCAGCGGTTTTGCGATGAAGCAGACCCGCTGGTAGGTTACGCCGTTGCTCGGGGCGGTGTAGAGGTAAATGCCCAGTACGCCGGTCGGTTCGACGTCCCAGCCGGTTTCCTCAAGGGTTTCGCGCACGGCGGCTTCGGTCAGGGTTTCGTCCGGATCGAGATGCCCTGCGGGCTGGTTGAGCACCACGCGACCGTGCTTGAGTTCTTCGACCATCAGGAAGCGGCCGTTGTCTTCGACGATGGTGGCGACGGTGATGTGGGGTTTCCACTCCATGAAGTTTCCTCATGTCAAGTTTGGAATGCGATCAATGTGGGAGCGAGCCTGCTCGCGAAAGCGGTGGGTCAGCCAGCATTGATGTTGAATGATAAACCGCATTCGCGAGCAGGCTCGCTCCCACAGGGGTTCAGTGTTCACATTAGAGTTGTAGCAAAGGCCACAAACACAAACCCCGGCACAGGGCCGGGGTTTGTGGTGCTTCCTTACAACCTTAAACCAACGCTGCAACCGCTGCGTTGAAAGTTGCGCTCGGACGCATGGCCTTGCTGATCAGCTCGGCGTCGGCGTGGTAGTAACCGCCGATGTCCACTGGCTTGCCCTGAACGGCGTTGAGCTCGGCAACGATAGTTGCCTCGTTCTCTGTCAGGGTCTTGGCCAGGGTCGCGAACTGCGCTTGCAGTGCAGCGTCTTCGGTCTGGGCGGCCAGGGCTTGAGCCCAGTACAGCGCCAGGTAGAAGTGGCTGCCGCGGTTGTCGATGTTGCCGACTTTGCGCGATGGCGACTTGTTGTTGTCCAGGAACTGGCCGGTGGCCTGGTCCAGGGTCTTGGCCAGAACCAGCGCCTTAGGGTTGTTGTAGGTCACGCCCAGGTGTTCCAGGGACGCGGCCAGGGCCAGGAATTCACCCAGCGAATCCCAGCGCAGGAAGTTCTCTTCCAGCAGTTGCTGCACGTGCTTGGGCGCTGAGCCGCCAGCGCCGGTTTCGAACAGGCCACCGCCGTTCATCAGCGGCACGATCGACAGCATCTTGGCGCTGGTGCCCAGTTCCATGATCGGGAACAGGTCGGTCAGGTAGTCGCGCAGGACGTTGCCGGTTACCGAGATGGTGTCCTTGCCGGCGCGGGTGCGCTGCAGGGTGAACTTCATCGCGTCGACCGGGGCCATGATCTGGATGTCCAGGCCGGCAGTGTCGTGATCCTTCAGGTAAGCCTGGACTTTCTCGATCACCACGCCGTCGTGGGCGCGCATCGGGTCCAGCCAGAAGATCGCCGGAGTGCTGCTTGCGCGAGCACGGTTGACGGCCAGCTTGACCCAGTCCTGGATCGGCGCGTCCTTGGTCTGGCACATGCGGAAGATGTCGCCGGCTTCAACCGACTGTTCCAGCAGCAGGGTGCCGTTGGTGTCGGTCACGCGGACAACACCGTTGGTCTTGATCTGGAACGTCTTGTCGTGGGAACCGTACTCTTCGGCTTTTTTCGCCATCAGGCCAACGTTCGGCACGCTGCCCATGGTGGTTGGGTCGAAGGCGCCATTGGCCTTGCAGTCTTCGATGACCGCCTGGTAGATGGTGGCGTAGCAGCGATCCGGGATCACGGCCTTGGTGTCGTGCAACTGGCCGTCGGTGCCCCACATCTTGCCGGAGTCACGGATCATGGCCGGCATCGATGCGTCGACGATGACGTCGCTCGGCACGTGCAGGTTGGTGATGCCTTTGTCGGAGTTGACCATCGCCAGGGATGGACGAGCGGCGTAGACCGCCTGGATATCGGCTTCGATCTGAGCTTGCTGCTCGGCCGGCAGGGCCTTGATGCGAGCGTACAGGTCGCCGATGCCGTTGTTCAGGTTGAAGCCGATCTGTGCCAGCACGTCAGCGTGCTTGGCCAGTGCGTCTTTGTAGAACTCGGCAACGATCTGGCCGAACATGATCGGGTCGGAGACCTTCATCATGGTCGCTTTCAGGTGAACCGACAGCAACACGCCCTGGGCCTTGGCGCTTTCGATTTCAGCGGCGATGAAAGCGCGCAGAGCGTTTTTGCTCATGACGGCGCAGTCGAGGATCTCGCCAGCCTGGACGGTGGTCTTTTCTTTCAGGACGGTGGTGGTGCCGTCTTGAGCGATCAGCTCGATCTTCACGGCGCCAGCGGCGTCGATCAGGGCGGCCTTCTCACTGCCGTAGAAGTCACCGTTGCTCATGTGCGCAACGTGGGACTTGGAGTCCGCAGCCCAGGCGCCCATCTTGTGCGGGTGCTTGCGAGCATAGTTCTTGACCGACAGCGGAGCGCGACGGTCAGAGTTGCCTTCGCGCAGAACCGGGTTCACGGCGCTGCCCTTGACCTTGTCGTAACGGGCCTTGGCTTCTTTGTCGGCGTCGCTGCTCACGGTTTCCGGGTAGTCCGGCAGGGCGTAGCCCTGGGCTTGCAGTTCCTTGATCGCGGCTTGCAGCTGCGGAACCGAGGCGCTGATGTTTGGCAGCTTGATGATGTTGGCTTCAGGCGTAACGGCCAGGGCGCCCAGTTCGGCGAGGTGGTCGGCTACGGCTTTATCACCCAATTGCTCGGGGAAGCTGGCCAGGATGCGCCCTGCAAGAGAAATATCGCGGGTTTCAACGGCGATATCAGCCGAGGCGGTGAACGCCTCTACGATAGGCAACAGTGAATAGGTGGCGAGGGCGGGAGCTTCGTCGGTGAAGGTATAGATGATCTTCGAGCGGGTGGGCATATTCGGATTAACTCTCTCTTCTTTGCTAAAGCGTGCGCAGAAACTCGAGGGGCGCCGGGTAAGCGCGTTCGTTCAAAGTCATCCATGAGCCGAATATCGAGATTTCGTTGCTGTGATGTTGGGTGCATCAGTAGGGCGTCAAAGTAGGCGGGCTGCGGTAGCAGACCGTCTCATCGGGCTGAAACACTCGTCGTAGAGCTGTTCAACCTGACGTGACCCTTTAGTCAGCGGCGGCATTATACATAGGTAGCTGGCAATCTGCCGATGGTTCACACACAACGTTTGTCGTCCATTGGTCTAAAGGTCGCAGGAGCGAGCAGGGCGTAAGGTGATTCGCGATGCTTGAGTTTGGCGCTTTTCCCTTTGATTTCAGGCTTGTAGGGCGCAGGTTGTATAGCTTTGCGGCCTATCGATAGAACATAGGGTTTGCGCGCCGATTTAACTGGGTTACGCTCGAACCAAGCCAGATGTTCAATCCAATCAATGGAGTTCAGCATGGGTTACAAGAAGATTCAGGTTCCAGCCGTCGGCGACAAAATCACCGTCAATGCAGACCATTCTCTCAATGTTCCTAATAACCCGATCATTCCCTTCATCGAAGGCGACGGCATTGGTGTCGACATCAGCCCGGTCATGATCAAGGTTGTCGATGCTGCTGTGAAAAAGGCTTACGGCGGCGAGCGCAAGATTTCCTGGATGGAAGTGTACGCCGGGGAAAAAGCGACCCAGGTCTACGATCAGGACACCTGGCTGCCCCAGGAAACCCTGGACGCGGTCAAGGACTACGTGGTTTCCATCAAGGGCCCGCTGACCACGCCGGTCGGTGGCGGTATTCGTTCCCTCAACGTGGCCCTGCGCCAGCAACTCGACCTGTATGTCTGCCTGCGCCCGGTGCGCTGGTTCGAAGGCGTGCCAAGCCCGGTCAAGAAGCCAGGCGACGTCGACATGACGATCTTCCGCGAGAACTCCGAAGACATCTATGCCGGTATCGAGTGGAAGGCCGGTACCCCGGAAGCCACCAAGGTCATCAAGTTCCTTAAAGAAGAAATGGGCGTCACCAAGATCCGTTTCGACGAAAACTGCGGTATCGGCGTCAAGCCGGTGTCCTTGCAAGGTACCAAGCGCCTGGCGCGCAAGGCCCTGCAATATGTTGTCGACAACGACCGCGATTCGCTGACCATCGTGCACAAAGGCAACATCATGAAGTTCACCGAAGGTGCCTTCAAGGAATGGGCCTACGAAGTGGCGGCTGAAGAGTTCGGTGCGACCCTGCTCGACGGCGGTCCGTGGATGCAGTTCAAGAACCCGAAAACCGGCAAGAATGTCATCGTCAAGGACGCCATTGCTGACGCCATGCTCCAGCAGATCCTGCTGCGCCCGGCGGAATACGATGTGATCGCAACCCTGAACCTGAACGGCGACTACCTCTCCGACGCCCTGGCGGCGGAAGTGGGTGGTATCGGTATTGCGCCAGGCGCCAACCTGTCCGACACCGTGGCCATGTTCGAAGCCACCCACGGTACCGCGCCCAAGTACGCCGGCAAGGACCAGGTCAACCCGGGGTCGTTGATCCTGTCGGCTGAAATGATGCTACGCCACATGGGCTGGACCGAAGCGGCCGACCTGATCATCAAGGGCACCAATGGCGCGATTTCCGCCAAGACCGTGACCTATGACTTCGAGCGCTTGATGGAAGGCGCCAAGCTGGTGTCTTCGTCCGGCTTCGGCGATGCGCTGATCTCGCACATGTAAGAAACATCGATGCATGCGAAAACCGCCCGGCTCAAGCGATTGAACCGGGCGGTTTTTTTATGACTGGATGACGATGCTGCGTTTAAACCGTAACGGTTTGTTGCGTAGCAGGGTTCGCGGCCTTCGTGGTATCGACAGGAGCGCCGATGTTGACGGCGTGCAGGCCCTTGGGCCCCTGGATGATCTCGAAGACGACGGCCTGTCCGGCTTTCAGGGTTTTATAACCCTCCATCTGAATGGCCGAGTAGTGGGCAAACAGATCTTCTGTCTTGCCATCCTCGATGATGAAACCGTACCCCTTGGCGTTGTTGAACCATTTCACCTTGCCACTGACCTTGACACCTGACATACCAACTCCCTCTGCAACAGACTCCATCACTGGAGTATCATCCAGTACATCCGCAGTCACTTCTTAGAAAAAAAGTTGACTCCGCGGACCTTTTTTACCCACTGTGGGCTCTATTGGTTGTAACACCGTTTTGCCGATAGTCAAGGTGACCAGGCAGTCGGAGTTGAAATCACCCAAGACCGCCCCCACCACTGTATTTGCACAACTGACGAACCTTTCTTTCCATGCATGCAATCAGCCAGATTCGACTAACATTCAATCAGGATCGCCCGACTCTCCAGAAAGATCGCCCGGAGGAACACGACGACGATTCCGCAGGCATTGCTGTTCAGGAGGCTAAGCCTGCTTTACAGGCGCCGCCGATGTACAAGGTGGTTTTGTTCAATGATGACTACACACCGATGGATTTCGTCGTCGAAGTGCTCGAGGTGTTTTTTAACCTGAATCGCGAGCTGGCGACCAAGGTCATGCTGGCCGTCCATACAGAAGGGCGGGCAGTATGTGGAGTGTTTACCCGCGACATCGCCGAGACAAAGGCCATGCAGGTCAACCAGTACGCCAGGGAAAGCCAGCATCCGCTACTCTGTGAAATCGAGAAGGACGGTTAATCGCCGACCACTTGGGTATGAGGTGAAGCTATGTTAAACCGTGAGCTCGAAGTCACCCTCAATCTTGCCTTCAAGGAGGCTCGTTCGAAGCGTCATGAATTCATGACCGTCGAACACCTGCTGCTGGCCCTATTGGACAATGAGGCTGCCGCCACCGTTTTGCGTGCGTGCGGCGCGAACCTCGACAAACTCAAGCATGACCTGCAGGAGTTCATCGACTCCACCACGCCATTGATCCCCGTGCATGACGAGGATCGTGAGACCCAGCCAACCCTGGGCTTCCAGCGTGTCCTGCAACGTGCTGTGTTTCACGTACAGAGCTCGGGCAAACGCGAAGTGACTGGCGCCAACGTGCTGGTCGCGATCTTCAGTGAGCAAGAGAGTCAGGCAGTGTTCCTGCTGAAACAGCAGAGCGTTGCCCGTATCGATGTCGTCAACTACATCGCCCACGGCATTTCCAAGGTGCCAGGGCACGGCGATCACTCTGAGGGCGAGCAAGATATGCAGGACGACGAGGGCGGTGAGTCTTCATCTTCAGGCAATCCACTGGATGCTTATGCCAGCAACCTTAATGAACTCGCGCGCCAGGGTCGAATCGATCCATTGGTAGGCCGTGAGCTGGAAGTCGAGCGCGTCGCCCAGATCCTGGCCCGTCGTCGCAAGAACAATCCGCTGCTGGTGGGCGAGGCGGGCGTGGGTAAAACCGCGATCGCCGAAGGCCTGGCCAAGCGCATTGTCGACAACCAGGTGCCGGACCTGCTGGCCAACAGCGTCGTGTATTCCCTCGACCTGGGTGCCTTGCTGGCCGGGACCAAGTACCGCGGCGATTTCGAGAAGCGCTTCAAGGCGTTGCTCAATGAGTTGAAAAAACGTCCGCAGGCGATCCTCTTCATCGACGAAATCCACACCATCATCGGTGCGGGTGCAGCGTCCGGTGGGGTCATGGATGCCTCGAACCTGCTCAAGCCATTGTTGTCGTCCGGTGATATCCGCTGCATCGGCTCGACCACCTTCCAGGAATTTCGCGGGATTTTCGAGAAGGATCGTGCCCTGGCGCGTCGCTTCCAGAAAGTCGATGTATCGGAGCCTTCGGTGGAAGACACCATCGGTATCCTGCGCGGCCTGAAAGGGCGTTTCGAGTCCCATCACAATATCGAATACAGTGATGAGGCCCTGCGCGCCGCTGCCGAACTGGCTTCACGCTACATCAATGACCGGCACATGCCGGACAAGGCGATCGACGTGATCGACGAGGCGGGTGCCTATCAGCGCCTGCAACCCATCGAAATGCGCGTCAAGCGCATCGAGGTGCCACAAGTCGAGGACATCGTCGCGAAAATCGCGCGGATTCCGCCAAAACACGTCACCAGTTCCGATAAAGAGCTGCTGCGTAACCTTGAGCGTGACCTGAAGCTGACGGTGTTTGGCCAGGATGCTGCGATCGATTCGTTGGCGACCGCGATCAAGCTGTCCCGTGCCGGCCTCAAGTCGCCTGACAAGCCAGTCGGTTCGTTCCTGTTTGCGGGGCCTACCGGCGTCGGTAAAACCGAAGCGGCACGTCAGCTGGCCAAGGCGCTGGGTGTCGAGCTGATTCGCTTCGACATGTCCGAGTACATGGAGCGTCACACCGTATCGCGTCTGATCGGTGCACCTCCAGGCTATGTCGGGTTCGATCAGGGCGGTCTGCTGACCGAGGCCATCACCAAGCAGCCACACTGCGTGCTGTTGCTCGATGAAATCGAGAAGGCGCATCCGGAAGTCTTCAACCTGCTGCTGCAGGTGATGGATCACGGAACGCTGACCGATAACAACGGGCGCAAGGCCGACTTCCGTAACGTGATCGTTATCATGACGACCAACGCCGGTGCCGAAACCGCAGCCCGTGCTTCGATCGGTTTCACCCATCAGGACCACTCGTCCGATGCGATGGAAGTGATCAAGAAGAGCTTTACGCCAGAGTTCCGCAACCGTCTGGACACCATTATCCAGTTTGGTCGCCTCAGCCATGAGGTTATCAAGAGCGTGGTGGACAAGTTCCTTACCGAACTTCAGGCGCAGCTGGAAGACAAGCGCGTGTTGCTGGAAGTCACCGATGCGGCTCGCAGCTGGTTGGCGGCTGGCGGTTACGACTCGGCAATGGGAGCTCGTCCGATGGCGCGCCTGATCCAGGACAAGATCAAGCGCCCACTGGCGGAGGAGATCCTCTTTGGCGAACTGGCCGAACATGGCGGTGTGGTTCACATCGACATCAAGGACGGCGAACTGACCTTTGAGTTCGAGACTACGGCTGAAATGGCCTGACGTTAAATCGCAATAAAGCAAAAAGGCGCCGATCGGCGCCTTTTTGCTGTCTTGAAGAAATGCGCCGGCCCCTGTGGGAGCGAGCCTGCTCGCGAAGAGGGCGTGTCAGTCTCCATTCATGTTGACTGGCATATCGCATTCGCGAGCAGGCTCGCTCCCACATGGGGCTGCAGCCAGATTCAAGTCGAAGGCAAACAAAAACGCCCGGCATAA
Source organism: Pseudomonas serbica (assembly GCF_028823535.1). Taxonomy (GTDB): domain Bacteria; phylum Pseudomonadota; class Gammaproteobacteria; order Pseudomonadales; family Pseudomonadaceae; genus Aquipseudomonas; species Aquipseudomonas serbica. The sequence goes on from NZ_JAQIYM010000002.1 coordinate 458,935, forward strand.
GCCGGGCGTCTTGTATTGACCTGATTAACGAGCGCGGTAAGTGATGCGCCCTTTGCTCAAGTCATAGGGCGTCAGCTCGACGCGCACCTTGTCACCGGTAAGAATACGAATGTAGTTCTTGCGCATCTTGCCGGAAATATGCGCGGTTACGACGTGCCCATTTTCCAACTCCACACGAAACATGGTGTTGGGCAGGGTGTCGACGACAGTGCCTTCCATTTCGAAGCTGTCTTCTTTCGACATGCAGTAAAGCCCTCGGTGTCCAATGAATGGCCCGGTGCAACTGCGCCAGGCAAAAGCGGCGTGCATTGTGCCCGAAAAAGGGTGTTCAAGCCAAGGGGTTTAGGGTCTGCTCTAGTTCAGAACGACCCAGCGCTGGTTTATCAGCAGTTCAATGGGGCGATACTGGGTCTTGTAGCTCATTTTTTTGCAGTTCTTGATCCAGTAGCCCAGGTAAACCGCATCCAGACCCAATCGCCGGGCTTCGGCGATTTGCCAGAGTATGGCGAAGCGCCCCAGGCTGCGCCGCTCTTCGCCGGGCTCATAGAAGGTGTAGACCGCCGACAGACCGTTCGGCAGAAGGTCGGTAACGGCAATGGCCAGCAACCGGCCCTCAAGGCGGAATTCATAGAACCGTGAAAATGGCAGGTCGCGAACCAGGAAGGTCGAGAATTGATCGCGACTGGGTGGGTACATGTCGCCGTCGGCATGACGCTCTTCGATGTAGCGCTGGTATAGATCGAAATATTCTTCGCTGAAGCCCGGCTTGGCGGGGCGCACCTGCAAGTCGGCGTTGCGTTTGAAAATACGCTTCTGCTGGCGATTGGGGGTGAATTGTCCAACCGGAATGCGCGCCGGTACGCACGCATTGCAATTCTGGCAATGGGGGCGATACAGATGGTCGCCACTGCGCCGAAAACCCATTTCAGACAGGTCTGCATAGACGTGCACATCCATGGGCTGGCTAGGGTCGAGAAACAGGGTCGTGGCCTGCTCCTCGGGCAGATAACTGCAGGAGTGGGGTTGAGTGGCATAAAACTTCAAACGCGCCAACTCGGTCATGATCAACCCTCGGATAGTGCTTTGGATTAAGTGTAAGCCACGCGCGCAAAAGTCGCTCAGCAAACCCAGGTTGCACGATTGGGTTGGTCCAGATGCCGCGCCAGGTAGTCGGCAAACACGCGGCGAGGAATGGCCCGGGCACCCAGGCTGTGCAAATGGTCGGTGGGCATCTGGCAGTCGATGAGCACAAAACCCGAGTCTTTCAGATGTTGCACCAGTGTGGCAAAGCCAAATTTAGAGGCGTTGTCGGCCAGGCTGAACATGGATTCGCCGAAAAACAGCTGGCCCATCGCCAGGCCATACAGTCCGCCGACCAGTTCATCCTGGTCCCAGACCTCCACCGAATGCGCATGGCCGCGCCTGTGCAGTTCGATATAGGCGTCCTGCATGGCGTCGGTGATCCAGGTGCCGTCCGCATACTCCCTGGGCGCGGCGCAGGCGCGGATGACCGCGGCGAAATCCTGATCGAAGGTCACCTGGTAGCGTTGTTGGCGCAGGAGTTTTTTCAGGCTGCGGGACACATGCAGTTCATCGGGAAACAAGACGGTGCGAGGGTCCGGCGACCACCAGAGAATCGGCTGGCCTTCGGAAAACCAGGGGAAACAACCATGGCGGTAGGCCTGGATCAATCGATCGGCGGACAGGTCGCCACCGGCCGCCAGCAATCCATTGGGATCACGCATGGCCTTTTCCAGGGCCGGGAAGGTCAGGGTGTTGCGTTGTAACCAAGTCAGCATGGCGTCAGGGCTTGCAGAAGGGGAGGGCGGTGGCGGGCGTTGGGCCCGCCGTGAAGTGTGCAGTCAAACAGCGGGAATGTCGTCGAGGTATTTTTCCGCATCGAGGGCGGCCATGCAGCCGGCACCGGCGGACGTGACGGCCTGGCGATAGACGTGATCGGCAACGTCACCTGCGGCAAACACGCCTTCGATGGCGGTGGCCGTTGCATTGCCGTCGCTGCCACCGTTGACCAGCAGATAGCCGTCACGCATTTCCAGCTGACCGGTGAACAAATCGGTATTGGGCTTGTGGCCGATGGCGATGAACACGCCGGTCAGCGGCAGCTCGGAGATTGCACCGGTATGACTGTCGCGCAGGCGCGCGCCGGTCACGCCGCTGGAATCGCCCAGTACCTCGTCCAGGTTCTGGTTCCAGTGCAGGCGAATATTGCCCTTGGCGGCTTTTTCGAAGAGTTTGTCCTGCAGAATCTTTTCCGAGCGCAACTTGTCGCGACGGTGAATCAGATGGACTTCACTGGCGATGTTCGACAAATAAAGCGCTTCTTCGACGGCAGTATTGCCACCGCCCACCACCGCGACCACCTGGTTGCGATAGAAAAAGCCGTCGCAAGTCGCGCAGGCCGAAACCCCTTTACCCGCGAAAGTCTCTTCCGAGGGCAGCCCCAGGTACTGTGCCGAGGCGCCGGTGGCAATGATCAGGGCGTCGCAAGTGTAGGTGCCACTGTCACCGATGAGTTCGAACGGGCGCTGTTGCAACTTGGCGGTATGGATGTGGTCGTAAACGATCTCGGTGGCAAAGCGCTCGGCGTGTCTTTGCATGCGCTCCATCAGGACCGGACCGGTCAGGCCTTCGACATCGCCTGGCCAGTTATCGACTTCCACGGTGGTGGTGAGCTGGCCACCTGCCTGTATGCCGGTAATGACAACGGGTTTGAGGTTGGCGCGAGCGGCATACACGGCTGCGCTGTACCCGGCGGGACCGGAACCCAGGATGATCAGGCGGGAATGCTTCGCTTCGCTCATAAAAACACCTCATAAGCCTTTGTCACAAAAGAGAATGCGTGCTCAAATTGAGTCGCACGTAATGTGCTGTTGACTATGCTACACCCAAGAGTTGCCAGCATGGCATCGCGCGTACAAACCCGTACAATGCCTGGCTGTAACAGTGTTTGTAACAAAATAGGCATCGCGTTTGGTGTTTATGAAAACCGATGCGCAGTGTTAAAAGTAGACCCGGTTACGCCTGTTAACTTTTTTACCTGCCTGGATTGGGCAGTTTTATAGTCATTCAACAGATGGACGCGCCATTGGCGCAGGAAAAGCAGGTTTTGAAGAAATCCACCGCAGCACCCAAAACAGTTGTGCCACTTTGGCGCCAGCACTTGCACTACCGCCTCAAGGAAGGTGCATTGATCGCCATCGGTGCGTTGTGCCTGTTCCTGATGATGGCCTTGCTGACCTATGGCAAGGACGATCCGGGCTGGAGCCATAACAGCAAGATCGACGATGTTCAGAACTTCGGCGGCCCCGCTGGCTCCTACAGCGCCGATATCCTGTTCATGGTGCTCGGTTACTTTGCCTATATCTTCCCGCTGTTGCTGGCGATAAAGGCCTACCAGATCTTCCGTCAACGCCACGAGCCGTGGGAATGGAGCGGCTGGCTGTTCTCCTGGCGCCTGATAGGCCTGGTATTCCTCGTCCTGTCCGGTGCCGCGCTGGCGCACATCCATTTCCATGCCGCGACCGGTCTGCCGGCCGGCGCTGGCGGGGCGCTGGGCGAGAGCCTTGGCGACCTGGCGAAGAACGCGCTGAATATCCAGGGCAGCACGCTGCTGTTCATCGCCCTGTTTTTGTTCGGCCTCACGGTGTTCACCGACCTGTCATGGTTCAAGGTGATGGACGTCACCGGCAAGATCACCCTCGACCTGTTCGAACTGTTCCAGGGCGCCGCCAATCGTTGGTGGGCGGCCCGTGCCGAGCGCAAGCAACTGGTCGCACAACTGCGTGAAGTCGATGACCGCGTGCACGATGTGGTCGCGCCGACCGTCACCGACAAGCGTGAGCAGGCCAAGGTCAAGGAGCGCCTGATCGAGCGCGAACAGGCGCTGAGCAAGCACATGTCCGAGCGCGAGAAACAAGTGCCGCCGGTGATCGCCCCGGCGCCACCCAAGCCGCCAGCGCCAAGCAAGCGCGTGGAAAAAGAGAAGCAGGCGCCGTTGTTCGTCGACAGCGCAGTGGAAGGCACCTTGCCGCCCATCTCGATACTCGACCCGGCGGAAAAGAAACAACTCAATTACTCGCCCGAATCCCTGGCGGCCGTCGGCCACCTGCTGGAAATCAAGCTCAAGGAATTCGGCGTCGAAGTCACCGTGGATTCGATCCACCCGGGCCCTGTGATTACCCGTTACGAGATCCAGCCGGCGGCGGGGGTCAAGGTCAGCCGTATCGCCAACCTCGCCAAGGACCTGGCGCGATCCTTGGCCGTGACCAGCGTGCGCGTGGTGGAAGTGATTCCGGGCAAGACCACGGTCGGTATCGAGATCCCCAACGAAGACCGGCAGATCGTGCGCTTCTCCGAAGTGCTGTCGACCCCCGAGTACGACAACTTCAAGTCCCCGGTCACCCTGGCCCTGGGCCACGACATCGGCGGCAAGCCGGTCATCACCGACCTGGCGAAGATGCCGCACCTGCTGGTGGCCGGTACCACCGGTTCCGGTAAGTCGGTGGGTGTGAACGCGATGATCCTGTCGATCCTGTTCAAGTCCGGGCCGGAAGACGCCAAGCTGATCATGATCGACCCGAAAATGCTCGAATTGTCGATCTACGAAGGCATTCCGCACCTGTTGTGCCCGGTGGTCACCGACATGAAGGACGCCGCCAACGCCCTGCGCTGGAGCGTTGCCGAGATGGAGCGACGCTACAAGCTGATGGCGAAGATGGGCGTGCGTAACCTGTCCGGCTTCAATGCCAAGGTCAAGGAAGCGCAGGACGCCGGCGAACCGTTGAGCGATCCGTTGTACAAGCGCGAAAGCATCCACGACGAAGCGCCGTTGCTGCAGAAGCTGCCGACGATCGTGGTGGTGGTCGACGAATTCGCCGACATGATGATGATCGTCGGCAAGAAGGTCGAGGAACTGATCGCCCGTATCGCCCAGAAGGCGCGGGCGGCGGGTATCCACCTGATCCTCGCGACCCAGCGTCCGTCGGTGGACGTGATCACCGGCCTGATCAAGGCCAACATCCCGACCCGCATGGCGTTCCAGGTGTCGAGCAAGATCGACTCGCGGACCATCATCGACCAGGGCGGCGCCGAACAATTGCTCGGCCACGGTGACATGTTGTACATGCCGCCGGGTACCAGCCTGCCGATCCGGGTTCACGGCGCGTTCGTGTCCGACGACGAGGTTCACCGCGTGGTCGAGGCCTGGAAATTGCGTGGCGCGCCGGAATACAACGACGACATCCTCAACGGTGTCGAAGAGGCGGGCAGCGGCTTTGAAGGCAGCAGCGGTGGCGGCGACGGCGATGATCCCGAGGCTGACGCGCTGTATGACGAAGCGGTGCAGTTCGTCCTGGAAAGCCGTCGCGCGTCCATCTCCGCGGTCCAGCGCAAGCTGAAGATCGGCTACAACCGTGCCGCGCGCATGATCGAAGCCATGGAAATGGCCGGGGTCGTGACATCCATGAACACCAACGGTTCGCGTGAAGTCCTGGCCCCTGGCCCGGTACGCGACTGACCCGATACTGAAAAGGGGCGGCGTCCTTTGGCGTCGCTCGCACTCCCACGAATATCAAGAGGACTCCCATGCGTCTGATCCGCATGCTGTTGCTGCCGGTACTGGCTTTGAGCACGCTCTCCGCCCACGCCGATGACAAGGACGTGGCACGCCTGACCCAATTGCTGGAAAAATCCCAGACCCTGACCGCGCGCTTCTCCCAGCTGACCCTCGATGGCACGGGTACCCAGTTGCAGGAAACCGCCGGCGAGATGTCGCTGCAGCGCCCGGGCCTGTTCTATTGGCACACCAATGCGCCTGCCGAGCAGACCATGGTCTCCGATGGTAAAAAGGTCACACTGTGGGACCCGGACCTGGAACAGGCTACCATCAAGAATCTCGATCAGCGCCTGACCCAGACGCCAGCACTGCTGCTGTCCGGTGACGTGTCGAAGATCAGCCAGAGCTTCGATATCAGCGCCAAGGAAGCCGGGGGCGTGATCGACTTCACCTTGAAGCCGAAAACCAAGGACACCCTGTTCGACAGCCTGCGCCTGTCGTTCCGCAATGGCCTGGTCAACGACATGCAGCTGATCGACAGTGTCGGCCAGCGCACCAATATCCTGTTCACCGGGGTGAAGGCCAACGAGCCGATCCCGGCATCCAAGTTCAAGTTCGACATCCCCAAGGGTGCCGATGTAATCCAGGAATAAAACGCAACTCCTGTGGGAGCGAGCCTGCTCGCGAAGAGGGCGTGTCAGTCGCCATCCATGTTGACTGGCATACCGCATTCGCGAGCAGGCTCGCTCCCACAGAGGGTAAAGTGTTAAGCCCAGTGAGGTTTCACAAGTAGTCATGGACCTGTTTCGCAGCGCCCCCATCGCCCAGCCCCTGGCCGCCCGCCTGCGCGCGACCAACCTGGACGAGTATGTCGGTCAGGAACACGTGCTCGCTCGCGGCAAGCCATTGCGCGAAGCGCTGGAGCAGGGTGCCCTGCATTCGATGATTTTCTGGGGACCGCCGGGGGTGGGCAAAACCACCCTGGCGCGGTTGCTGGCGGAAGTGTCCGAGGCGCATTTCGAAACGGTGTCGGCGGTATTGGCTGGCGTGAAGGAAATTCGCCAGGCGGTGGAAATTGCCAAGCAGCAAGCCGCGCAGTATGGCCGGCGCACGATTCTGTTCGTCGATGAAGTGCACCGCTTCAACAAGTCCCAGCAGGATGCGTTCCTGCCGTATGTCGAAGACGGCACGCTGATTTTCATCGGCGCGACCACGGAAAACCCTTCGTTCGAGCTCAACAACGCCTTGCTCTCCCGCGCGCGGGTCTATGTGCTCAAGAGCCTCGACGAAGCGGCACTGCGTAAACTGGTGCACCGCGCGCTGACCGAAGAGCGTGGCCTGGGCAAGCGCAACCTGACCCTCAGCGATGAAGGCTTCCAGATGTTGCTGTCGGCCGCTGATGGCGATGGCCGGCGCTTGCTCAACCTGCTGGAAAACGCCTCGGACCTGGCCGAAGACAACAGCGAGATCGGCACCGACCTGCTGCAAAGCCTGCTCGGCGATACCCGCCGGCGCTTCGACAAGGGTGGCGAAGCCTTCTACGACCAGATTTCCGCGCTGCACAAATCGGTTCGCGGCTCCAACCCTGACGGCGCGTTGTACTGGTTCGCGCGCATGATCGATGGCGGCTGCGATCCGCTGTACCTGGCCCGGCGCGTGGTGCGCATGGCCAGTGAAGACATCGGCAATGCCGACCCGCGGGCGCTGAGCCTGTGCCTGGCGGCGTGGGAAGTGCAGGAGCGCCTCGGCAGCCCCGAAGGCGAACTGGCGGTGGCCCAGGCCATCACCTATCTGGCCTGCGCGCCGAAAAGCAACGCGGTGTACATGGGCTTCAAGACTGCGCTGCGTGCTGCCGCCGAACACGGCTCGCTGGAAGTGCCGCTGCATTTGCGCAACGCGCCGACCAAGCTGATGAAGCAGCTCGGTTATGGCGACGAATACCGTTATGCCCACGACGAACCGGATGCCTACGCCGCCGGAGAAGACTACTTTCCGGAAGAACTCGAGCCCATCGCGTTCTACCAGCCGGTGCCCCGTGGCCTGGAGTTGAAGATTGGCGAGAAGCTCAATCACCTGGCCAAACTCGACCGTCTAAGCCCCCGGCAGCGGAGAAAATAGTGCTTGGCTTGATCGCTGCAGTATCTGCCGGCGGAGTGGCCGGCACCTTGCTACGCTTTGCCACGGCTAACTGGATCAATGCTAATTGGCCGCGGCACTTCTATACCGCGACGCTGGCCGTTAATATCGTCGGCTGTTTGCTGATCGGCGTTTTATACGGTCTGTTTTTGCTACGCCCGGAGGTGCCGATCGAGGTGCGCGCCGGGTTGATCGTCGGCTTCCTCGGAGGGCTGACGACTTTTTCATCCTTTTCACTGGATACGGTGCGCCTGCTGGAAAGCGGGCAAGTGCCGCTGGCCCTGGGCTATGCTGCCATCAGCGTATTCGGCGGGCTGCTCGCCACCTGGGCTGGCCTGTCCTTGACCAAACTTTGATAACGAGAGACCGACATGCTCGATTCCAAACTGTTACGTAGCAACCTTCAGGACGTAGCGGACCGCCTGGCATCCCGTGGCTTCGCCCTGGATGTCGCGCGCATCGAAGCGCTGGAAGAACAGCGCAAGACCGTCCAGACCCGCACCGAAGCACTGCAGGCTGAACGTAACGCGCGCTCCAAATCCATCGGTCAGGCCAAGCAGCGCGGCGAAGACATCGCGCCGTTGATGGCGGATGTCGAGCGCATGGCGGGCGAGTTGAGTGCCGGTAAAGTCGAGCTGGACGCGATCCAGACCGAACTGGACTCGATCGTCCTCGGCATTCCCAACTTGCCGCATGAGTCGGTGCCGATCGGCGAAGACGAAGACGGCAACGTCGAAGTGCGCCGCTGGGGTACACCGACCGCATTCGATTTCCCGGTTCAGGACCACGTCGCCCTGGGCGAAAAATTCGGCTGGCTCGACTTCGAGACCGCCGCCAAGCTGTCCGGCGCGCGCTTTGCGTTGCTGCGCGGCCCGATCGCCCGTCTGCACCGGGCCCTGGCGCAGTTCATGATCAACCTGCACGTCACCGAGCACGGCTACGAAGAGGCCTACACGCCTTATCTGGTCCAGGCCCCGGCGCTGCAAGGCACCGGCCAGCTGCCGAAATTCGAAGAAGACCTGTTCAAGATCGCGCGCGAAGGCGAAGCCGATCTGTACCTGATCCCGACCGCCGAAGTGTCGCTGACCAACATAGTCGCCGGCGAAATCGTCGATTCGAAACTGCTGCCGATCAAGTTCGTCGCGCACACGCCGTGCTTCCGCAGTGAAGCCGGTGCGTCGGGTCGCGACACCCGCGGCATGATTCGCCAGCACCAGTTCGACAAGGTCGAGATGGTGCAGATCGTCGAGCCGTCGACTTCGATGGAAGCGCTGGAAGGCCTGACCGCCAACGCCGAGAAAGTCCTGCAGTTGCTGGAATTGCCTTATCGCACGATTGCCCTGTGCACCGGCGACATGGGCTTCAGCGCGGTCAAGACCTACGACCTGGAAGTGTGGATTCCAAGCCAGGACAAATACCGCGAAATCTCGTCGTGCTCCAACTGCGGCGACTTCCAGGCCCGCCGCATGCAAGCGCGTTTCCGCAACCCGGAAACCGGCAAGCCGGAACTGGTACATACCCTGAACGGTTCCGGCCTGGCGGTCGGTCGTACCCTGGTGGCGGTGCTGGAGAACTACCAGCAGGCCGACGGTTCGATCCGTGTGCCGGAAGTACTCAAGCCGTACATGGGTGGCCTTGAGGTCATCGGCTAAATGAACTATCTGCCGCTGTTCCATAACCTTCGCGGCAGTCGTGTGTTGGTCGTCGGTGGGGGGGAAATTGCCTTGCGCAAGTCCCGCCTGCTGGCCGATGCCGGTGCGCTGCTGCGGGTGGTCGCACCTGAAATCGAATCGCAGCTGCGTGAGCTGGTCAGCGCACACGCTGGCGAGTGCCTGACGCGCGGTTACGTCGAGACGGACCTGGACGGTTGCGCGCTGATCATTGCCGCCACCGACGACGAAGCGTTGAACGCACAAGTCTCCAAGGATGCCCATCGGCGGTGCGTGCCGGTTAACGTGGTGGACGCGCCGGCCCTGTGCAGCGTGATCTTCCCGGCGATCGTCGACCGTTCGCCGCTGATCATTGCCGTGTCCAGCGGTGGCGATGCGCCGGTGCTGGCGCGGTTGATCCGCGCCAAGATCGAGACCTGGATTCCTTCCACCTACGGGCAGTTGGCTGGCCTGGCGGCGCGTTTCCGTCATCAGGTGAAAAAGCTGTTCCCGGATGTGCAGCAGCGCCGTGCGTTCTGGGAGGACGTCTTCCAGGGCCCGATTGCCGACCGGCAACTGGCCGGGCAGGGCGTTGAAGCCGAGCGTTTGCTGCAGGCAAAAATCGAGGGCGAAGCGCCGGTGGCGACCGGTGAGGTGTATCTGGTCGGTGCCGGGCCGGGTGATCCGGACCTGCTGACCTTCCGCGCCTTGCGCCTGATGCAGCAAGCCGACGTGGTGCTGTACGACCGCCTGGTGGCACCGGCGATTCTCGAGTTGTGCCGTCGCGATGCAGAGCGCGTCTACGTCGGCAAGCGCCGCGCCGATCACGCCGTGCCCCAGGACCAGATCAACCAGCAATTGGTCGACCTGGCGAAACAGGGCAAGCGTGTGGTGCGGTTGAAGGGCGGCGATCCGTTCATCTTCGGCCGTGGCGGTGAAGAGATCGAAGAACTGGCGGCCCATGGCATCCCGTTCCAGGTCGTACCTGGCATCACGGCGGCCAGCGGTTGCGCGGCCTATGCCGGGATACCGCTGACCCACCGTGATTACGCGCAATCGGTGCGGTTCATCACCGGTCACCTGAAGGACGGTTCCACTGATCTGCCTTGGGCCGACCTGGTCGCGCCCGCGCAAACCCTGGTGTTCTACATGGGGCTGGTGGGCTTGCCGAGCATTTGCGAGCAGTTGATCAAGCACGGACGCGGAGCGGATACCCCGGCGGCGTTGATCCAGCAGGGCACCACGGTCAATCAGCGTGTCTTCACGGGCACCCTGGCGGACCTGCCGCGGCTGGTGGCGGAGCATGAAGTGCATGCGCCGACCTTGGTGATCGTGGGGGAAGTGGTGCAACTGCGCGAGAAACTGGCTTGGTTTGAAGGGGCTCAGTCACAAGTCTGAGCACCGAGTCGCCTCCATTCGCGAGCAAGCCCGCTCCCACATTCAATCGCATTCTTCAGTTAGAACTCGGTTAAATGTGGGAGCGGGCTTGCTCGCGAAGAGGCCCTCAAACCTTTATCAAACTCAAGCCTTGCGCCAAACCCCTTTCCCGCTCAACCGCTCTCGGTCATGTCCCGCGGTGAAATCCTGTTGCGGTCCTTTCGGCACAATCCCCGTCGGGTTGATGGTCTTGTGGCTGCCGTAGTAGTGGTTCTTGATGTGCTCAAAACTCACCGTCTCGGCAATCCCCGGCCACTGGTAAATCTCCCTTAGCCAGTTCGACAGGTTCGGATAATCGGCAATGCGCCGCAGGTTGCACTTGAAGTGCCCGTAATACACGGCGTCGAAACGAATCAGCGTGGTGAACAGGCGGATGTCCGCTTCGCTCAGGTACTCACCGGCCAGGTAACGATTGGCATCCAGCAATTGTTCCAGTCGGTCCAGTTCTGCAAACAATTCATCGAAGGCTTGTTCATAAGCGTTCTGCGAAGTGGCAAACCCGGCGCGATACACGCCGTTGTTCACCGCCGGATAGATCCGCTCGTTCAGCGCGTCGATCTCGCTGCGCAGCGCCGGCGGATAGAAATCCAGGTCATTGCCGGTCAATTCATCGAAGGCGCCGTTGAACATGCGGATGATTTCCGCCGATTCATTGTTGACGATGCGTTTCTGCTGGTTGTCCCACAGCACCGGCACGGTGACGCGGCCGGTGTAGTCGGCGGTGTCGGCGGTGTAGCGCTGGTGCATGAAGTCGAAATGATCGAGCTTGTCGCCAGTGGAGCCGTGAGACTTGTCGAAGGTCCAGCCGTTCTCCAGCATCAAGTAGCTGACCACCGACACCTCGATGAGGTTTTCCAGGCCCTTGAGTTTACGCAGGATCAGCGTGCGGTGGGCCCAGGGACAGGCCAGTGAGACGTAGAGGTGATAGCGACCGGCCTCGGCAGCAAAACCACCGACACCACTGGGGCCGGGTTGACCGTCAGCGGTGACCCAGTTGCGACGTTGCGCCTGTTCCCGCTGGAACGCGCCGTCCTTGCTGCTTTCGTACCATTTGTCCTGCCAGTGACCTTCAACCAACAAACCCATGTCCGAGACTCCTCAACCGATAAGCGTTGGAGAGGAGTCTAGGCTGATAGGTTCGATAAAAAAGCGCAAAGCTTGACGCGTTATGATCGATTAAATCGATCTATCCCGCGCATCCCAATACTGTTGGGCTGTTTCGAACGCCTGCTCGCGGCTCTGGCCGAGGCCACGCAACGCCAGGGCCATGGTCGAGACCAGGGCCATTTGCGGGTAGCTGTCCACCACGTCGCCGCGCCATACGGCTTTCAGATGCTCGGGTTCCAGGCTGGCGGGTTTGACGTGACGCTGGCTCGACAGTTGCGGCCATTCCTCATCCCAACTCTCGCCGCCGCTGGTGCCGTACAGGTGGCTGTCGGCGTCGGGGTTTATCTCGATCTCGCCGCCATCGCCCTTGACCACGATCGCGGTGTCGCCGAGCAAGCCGCTGGCATCGCGGTGCACCGCCTGGTAGCCGGGGTGGAAGATGCTTTGCAGGCCGCAACGGGCGCCCAGCGGGTTGAGAATGCGTGCCAGCGAATGGATCGGCGAGCGCAGGCCCAGGGTGTTGCGCAGGTCGATCATGCGTTGCAGCTGCGGTGCCCAGTCCACCAGCGGCATGAAGGCCAGGCCGCCGTTGTCCAGCGCCGTGCCCACCTGCTGCCAGTCGCGGCACAACGGGATGTTCAGCTCCTCCAGCAATTGTTCGCTGTAGAGCCGTCCCGCGGTGTGCGCACCGCCGCCATGCATGAAGATCCGCACGCCGTTCTGCGCCAGGCACTTGGCCGCCAGCAGGTACCACGGCAGGTGACGCTTCTTGCCGGCATAGGTCGGCCAGTCCAGATCCACCGCCAGGGCAGGCGCGTGCAAGCGTTCGCGCAGGGCCTCGGTGAAGCCGGCCATTTCCTGCGCGCTTTCTTCCTTGTGGCGCAACAGCATCAGGAAGGCGCCGAGCTGGGTGTCCTCGACCTTGTCGTCGAGCACCATGCCCATGGCGGCGCGGGCTTCTTCGCGCGTCAGGTCGCGGGCGCCACGCTTACCTTTGCCGAGGATCCGCACGAATTGGGCGAACGGGTGCTCGGCAGGCGTTTCGAGGGTCAGCGCTGGGTAGTCGGTCATAGGCAATTCGTCGGTTTGGGCAGGCCCGCCAGTTTCGCGGCGAGTTTGGCAGGGGTGCCTTTGAAGAGTCGGTTCAGGTGCAGGCTGTTGCCTTTGTCCGGGCCGAGTTTCAATGCGGTGTACTTGATCAGCGGCCGGGTGGCCGGCGACAGCTGGAATTCGGCGTAGAAGCTGCGCAGCAGTTCGAGGATTTCCCAGTGCTCGGGGCTCAACTCGATGTCTTCGGCAGCGGCCAGGGCACTGGCGACGTCCGCCGACCAGTCGCTGAGCTCGACCAGGAAACCGTCTTTGTCCAACTCGATGGCGCGCGCGCCGACGGTCAATACATTCATAACCAGCTGTTGACCTTGTCGTGGTGGATCGACAGTTCGACGAAGGCCGGGTAATCGACAGCCGTTGCCCAATCCGGAACATCGATGGCCCGGGCCTGGGCATCTTCGGCCAGGACATAGAGGGTCAAGCCGCGAGCATGGAGCGCCATGAAAGGTGCGGTGCCCGGCTGCAGGGCATAGGCCGCGTCGCCGGACAGCAGCAGCGCGTCGCTGGCACCGATCAACCGCAGGCAGCTGTTCAGGCGGTCGTCGCCGAACGGGGAATGAGACAACACATGCAAAGTCGACATCAGAGGGTGATCACCTGGTCGTAACGGTCAATGAGCGCAGTGATTTCGTCGGCGGCCAACACGCGGGCTTGCGCAAGCGCCAGGGCGCCAGGTTCCAGGCCACGCTCGGCAGCGCTGTCGGCACAGACGAACAGTTCTTCGACGCCGAACATCGGCAGGGCCTGCAGGTTGGCGCTCAGGTCTTTCTGTTGCAGGGTCTTGGCGTCCTGTTTCGCGGCGAGCTGAAACACGCCGTCGTCGAGAAACAGCAGGCCGATCGGCAGATCGAAAGCGCCGCCCGCCAGCACGATGTCCAGCGCTTCCCGCGCGCCGGGACCGGACCAGGGCGATTGACGGCTGATGATCAGCAAGGATTTGGCCATCTCACACACCTCCGAAGCAGATCAGGCGGTCGGCGTCCTGCACCGCATCGTGCAACTGACCGAGGCCGGACAACGCCCACGGCGCGCCGACGGCGACAGCCTCGCGCTGATAGCGCCTGGCTTCTTCCTCGTTCAACACCCCACGGCGCAAGGCGGCGGCGATGCACACCACGCCATCGAGTTGGTGTTCGCTGACGAAGGTGCGCCATTGCTTGGGCAGATCCAGCTCGTCCTGGGGCGTGACCACACTGGCGGACGCGTTGTACACGCCATCCTGGTAGAAAAACAGCCGGACAATCTCATGCCCACCGGCCAGCGCGGCCTGGGCGAACAGCAAGGCGCGGCGCGAGGAGGGCGCATGGGCGGCGGAAAATACGGCGATGGCGAACTTCATGGCGGACTCGATCAGCGAAACTGCGGCCATGATAAAGCTTTATCGGCGCAGGGGCTAAATCGATGTCGCCTGTGCGGGCCCCTTCGCTGGCAAGCCAGCTCCTACAGGAAATGCGTCGGTCACAAAAGATCTACTGTAGGAGCTGGCTTGCCAGCGAGGGGGCCCGCACAGGCAACAACAATCAACGGGGCATATACCCCAACTGCCAACGCCGCGGAATCTTCAGCGACAAAATCCCCAGCGCCGCCGCCAGCAAGCCGCTGGCAAACAGCGCCTTGAGACCGAAATGATGTTCCAGCACTGCACCGAGTACCGCGCCAGCGAACATGCCGGTCCAGGGGATCAGTTGCACGCGCCAGCCGTTACGGCGCTCACCAAGCAGCCAGCGCCCCAGGCCACGGCCGAAGCGCGACAGGGCGCCGGTGACGTAGGTCAGGCCGACCGGCAGGCCGTTGACCTCTTCCACGGCGGCATTGAGCATGCCCATGGCGATGATCGCCGCCAGCAGGGCGGGCAGTTGCGAGTCGTAGGGCCAGGCCGCGGCGGTGCACAGCAAGGCGGCGATGCACAACAGCAAGGGCAGTGGCCGACGCCCGGTCAGGCGGCCGACGATAACGCCCAGCGCGTTGCCGATAATGAAGGTGGCGACGAGGATCACCAGGCGCAGGGTCAATCCCAGGTCGCCGTCACCGATGGCGACGGCCATCCGCGTGGTGTTGCCGCTCATGAACGAGACGAAATCGCCGCTGGCCATGAAACCGATTGCATCGGTCATGCCGGCCAGCACCGAGAGCATGGCTACCAGACTCAGGCCGATGCGCCCGCGCCATTTCTGCGTGTGCAAGTGTCCGGGGCTGGCGTGGGTCCTTGAGGCGGAAGGCAGCATGGGTGACATCCTTGAGCGGTGGTCAGGGTGTTATCCCATATAGATCGCAATACTCCAACCAGTCCATGCCGGCCATTTCCGCAACTTCCCGGTGTACTTCCAGGCGCTGGGCCTCGTATTCCTCATCCGATGCAGCGGTCAGTTGCAGCGTCAGCTCCCAGGCAAACAAACCCTGGCGCTCGGCTTCGGCTTCAAAGGCCTCATGCAAACGCTCATCGCGATACTGCGCGAGGGTTTCGCCCTTGGCCTGGGCCAGCAGCGGGTTGAGGTTGTCGAGCTCGACCCGCAGTTCGGGGCGCTCGTCGAGAAACTTCTTCAGGGCCTGTTCGTGTTGTTGCTCGGATGCCGCCATGGTCGCTCCTTAGGAACGGATTACGAAGACTGTTTTTTGCTGGCCTTGGCCGCTGCCGCCAGACACTCGAGGGCAAACTGCTCGGTATAGGTCATCTGGATCGGCGTGGTGTCGCCCTTGACGGTTCTTTCACCGTCGAGAATGTATCGAATCCGCTTGTCGGTGACGCCGATTCGCTTGGCGATCCAGGAAGGTGTCTGACCGATCTGGCTGATCAGCTTGTCGGCATATTCAGTGGTCGGTTTGTAGAATTCGGCGTTGGGTGTCATGGGGTGTCCAGGGAAAGGTGCAATACAGCGCTATTGGCGCGACAGGGTGCGCGAATCGTCGCCCGGTGTCGCGTTATAAATGAAGTAAAGCAGAACGTCAGGCGCTGCCACGGTGATACAGTCCGCTTTTTCCTCATGAGTGAATGCAATGCGAATTCTGATGGTGGCGCTGGCCGTTACCTTGCTGGCGGGATGCGCGAGCTCGGCGATGAACGATGCTCGGACCAAGGCCCCGTACAAGACCCTGAACTCGGACAAACCGGCCAAGGACGTCGCCCAGTGCGTGCAGTTCTCCTGGCAGGACGAAGCGGTGTTCGGTGTCGATGCCGCCGCGTACCTGGAGCCGGGTGAGAAGGGCAGCACCACCGTGTACACCCGCTCGGCGGAGTCTTTTGTCGACGTGACCACCGATGCCTCGGGCACCGTGTTGAGTTACTACGCGCAGCAGGATGACTTTGTCGCCAAACGGCGGTTGGCGGCGCTGGCTACCTGTCTTTAAGGTCGATGCAGTACCCAATGTGGGAGCGGGCTTGCTCGCGAAAGCGGTATTGCATTCAACATTGATGTTGACTGTGCCACCGTCTTCGCGAGCAAGCCCGCTCCCACATTGGTTCGGTGTAAATCAGGAGGATGGGGGATCAGTAGCTCAGGCGCTTCTGGAAGAAGAAGTGCTTGTACCCCGGCGGGTAGTCGGCAATGTGCCCGATCTCACTGTAGCCGCATTTCCTGTAGAACTCCGGCGCCTGGAATTCAAAGGTGTCGAGCCACAGCCCGATGCACTTTCTCTCCCGCGCCAGTTCTTCGGCCATCCGCATCAGTTTCGTGCCCATACCCTGTCCCCGGGCCTGTTCCGGCACCGACAGCAGGTCGATGAACATCCACTGGTAAAACAACCGGGCATAAAGGCCGCCGAGGATCGCATCGTTATCGTCGCGCACCAGCAGGGCGATGTGCTCGGGTACCGCGCCGTCGGCCTTCGAGGCGTTGTAGGCGCGCAGCGGCAGCAGGATGGCCTGGCGCTCTTCTTCCGTGGGGGTGGGCGAAAACTCTATTCGAAGGTTCATGGCTATATCCTTATGGCAGTGAGTCGGCAGCCTATCGTGGTCACCGCCATTGTTCCATCACCCGCAACGAGTGGAACCCTCGCCAGCGCGCAGATGTCATTTGTTGTGACGCGCCATTCCAGAGTGCGACCGATGAGGACATTCCGTGAATATTTTCGAAGCCTTGCGCGAAAGCCACGAGCGCCAGCGTACCTACGCCAAAGCCCTGATCCGCACCAGCGGCGACACCCCTGAGCGTGTCGAGGCGTACAAGCAGCTCAAGTCAGAACTGCAGGCACACGAAACCGCTGAAGAGCGGCATTTCTACATCCCGTTGATGGAGTTCGACAACGGCGTTGATCTCAGCCGCCACGCGATCGCCGAGCACCACGAGATGGATGAAATGATGGAAGAACTGGACGGCACCGAGATGTCCAGCCCGTCCTGGCTGGCGACCGCGAAGAAGCTGTCGGAAAAGGTTCATCACCATCTTGAGGAAGAAGAGCAGAAGTTCTTCCAGATGGCCGGCAAGTTGCTTGACGAGAAGCAGAAAGAGTCGCTGGCGGGGCAGTACGAGAAGGAATACCAGGCGCAGCTTGCGTGAGGTTAACCCTGCAAATCAAAAGCCGGGCAGGCGTGGTGTTTGGCTTTCCAGGCTGAGCAACGTCTGCTTCGCTTCAAGTCCCCCGGCAAAACCGGTCAATTGCCCCGACGCACCAATCACACGATGACAGGGCGCGACGATCGAAATCGGGTTCCTGCCATTCGCCGCACCCACCGCCCGCACCGCGCTCGGGTTGCCGATCTGCGCGGCGATCTGGCTGTAGCTGCGGGTCTCGCCGAAGGGAATGGTCAGCAAGGCCATCCAGACCTTCTTCTGAAATTCCGTCCCGGCAAAATCAAGCTCGAGTTCGAAAGTCTGGCGGGTGCCAGCGAAGTATTCGCCCAGCTGTTGCGCGGTGCGTTGCAGGACCTCGTTGTCCGGTGCTTCGCTCATCGGCCCCAGGCGCACTCGGCCCGGTTTGTCGTTTTCCCAGAGGATGGCCGCCAGGCGTGAACCTTTCGCCACCAGCTTCAACTCGCCTACCGGTGATGCCAGGGTGATACAGGTGTAGGTCATGCTGCACGCATCGCCGAATTGTTGAACAGGCGTTAAGGATACTGCCTTGCCGGGGAGGCGCAATACGCAATCGCGACCATACTTGCCTACGGCTTTTGAAGCGTTTCCCCCTGTTTAATAACAAAAAGAGACCGACTCATGAAGTACGAACCTTTTGCCAAATCGCTGATTGCGACCTCATTGGCGCTCAGCTGCCTGATGGCCCATGCGGCCTCTGTCGCTCCGGTCGCCGCCGAAAACGGCATGGTGGTCACCGCCCAGCACCTGGCCAGCCATGTGGGTGTGGATGTACTGAAGAACGGTGGCAACGCGGTCGACGCCGCTGTGGCGGTGGGTTATGCGCTGGCGGTGGTGTATCCCGCGGCGGGTAACCTGGGTGGCGGCGGTTTCATGACCATCCAGCTGGCCGATGGGCGCAAGACGTTCCTCGACTTCCGGGAAAAAGCCCCGCTGGCCGCCACCGCCGACATGTACCTGGACAAGGCGGGCAACGTCGTCCCCGACTTGAGTACCCGCGGTCACCTGGCCGTTGGCGTGCCGGGCACTGTGTCCGGCATGGAACTGGCGCTTTCAAAATATGGCACCAAACCGCGCAAGGAAGTGATCGCCCCGGCCATCAAGCTCGCCGAGGACGGTTTCGTGCTGGAGCAGGGTGACGTCGAGTTGCTGGAGTACGCCACCGACGTGTTCAAGAAGGACATCAAGGATTCCGGCGCGATCTTCCTGAGTAATGGCGAGCCGATGCAGGTCGGGCAGAAACTGGTGCAGAAAGATCTCGGCAAGACCCTGCGGGAAATCTCCGAGAAAGGCGCCGACGGCTTCTACAAAGGCTGGGTGGCCGACGCCATCGTCACCTCCAGCCAAGCCAACAAGGGCATCATCACCCAGGCCGACCTCGACAAGTACAAGACCCGCGAACTGGCGCCCATCGAGTGCGATTATCGCGGCTACCACGTGGTCTCGGCACCGCCACCGAGCTCCGGCGGCGTGGTGATCTGCCAGATCATGAACATCCTCGAAGGCTATCCGATGAAGGACCTGGGCTACCACTCCGCCCAGGGCATGCATTACCAGATCGAAGCGATGCGCCACGCCTATGTGGACCGTAACAGCTACCTGGGCGACCCGGACTTCGTAAAAAATCCGATCGCGCATTTGCTCGACAAGAACTACGCGACCAAGCTGCGCGAAGCGATCAGTCCGCAGAAGGCCGGGGTGTCCAAGGACCTCAAGCCTGGCGTAGCGCCCCATGAAGGCAGCAACACTACCCATTACTCCATCGTCGACAAATGGGGCAACGCAGTGTCGGTGACCTACACCCTCAATGATTGGTTCGGCGCCGGGGTCATGGCGAGCAAGACGGGGGTCATCCTCAACGACGAAATGGACGACTTCACTTCGAAAATCGGCGTGCCCAATATGTACGGCCTGGTGCAGGGTGAGGCCAACGCCATCGCCCCTGGCAAGGCGCCGCTGTCGTCCATGAGCCCGACCATCGTCACCAAGGACGGCAAGGTAGTGATGGTGGTCGGCACCCCCGGCGGTAGTCGTATCATCACCGCGACCTTGCTGACCATGCTCAACGTCATCGACTACGGCATGAACATCCAGGAAGCGGTGGATGCGCCGCGTTTCCATCAGCAATGGCTGCCGGAGGAAACCAACCTGGAAGCCTTCACCACCAGCCCGGACACGGTGAAGATCCTCGAAAGCTGGGGCCACAAGTTTGCCGGTCCCCAGGATGCCAACCACCTGGCGGCGATCCTGGTGGGCGCGCCGTCGCTGGAGGGCAAGCCGGTGGGCAAGAACCGCTTCTATGGGGCCAATGATCCGCGGCGTAACACCGGGTTGTCGCTGGGTTACTGAGGCTTGTGTTTAGAGGGGGACGGACTTATGTTCGTCCCTGATCCACTGACTTCTTCAAGGACGGAACCATGACCACTGCACTGCTGATCATCGATGTACAGCAAGCCTTGTGCGCAGGCGAGTACGAGTGTTTTCAGATCTCGCGTGTCATCACCACCATCAACGATCTTTCGGCCCGGGCGCGAAAGGCCGGCGTGCCGGTGGTCTTCATCCAGCACGAGGAAAAGGGCAGCCCCTTTGCCCATGAAGCGGCGGGCTGGCAGTTGGCCGAAGGGCTGGAAGCGTCACCAAAGGATGCGCGCGTACGCAAGACCACCCCGGATTCGTTCTACCAGACCAACCTGCAGAAGCTGTTGCCGATCGATGACTTCGAGCGCCTGGTCATCTGCGGGCTGCAAACCGATTATTGCGTCAACGCCACCGTGCGCCAGGCACTGAAACTGGGCTACGACGTGGTGCTGGCGGCGGACGCCCACTCCACGGTCGACAACGGCAACCTCAGCGCCGAAGACATCATTGCCGAGCACAACAAGGACCTGGCGCACCTGACCGGTTCCGTTGCCCGAATCGACGTGGTCCCGGCCAAGGCCATCCATTTCTGACCCACCGCATCTCCCCCCTGCGGACCCGGACGTCGGCAGGGGTTATGCCGGTTGCCGAAATCCCAATACCTGAATAAGATACATCCGCAATAACGGGGGCCGGTCAAGCCGTGCTCCCGCGCAAAGCATTCTTTCCAACCGACACACAACGCTCTACTTCAGCAGGGGGCAGCCTTTCATGGATGTTCTCGCAGCGATCGACCTGTACCTCTACACGTGGCTGGTTGCGCCTGTCAGCAAGCGGTTCCTGGGACTCTTCGACCTCAATGGTCGTCTCTGCGTGGCCTTTCTTTTCACCTCCTACGCCGCGGCCTACGGCCTGTTCCGTTGGCGCAGATCCCGCGGCCTGACCGACGCACCCACCTTCTGGACGTTCATCGGCGGCAACCGCGTGCACTTTCATCCGTCGGCGCTGCTCGATTACCGCTACTACTTTGTGCGCGCGATTCTCAAAGTCCTGCTGGTGGTGCCCATCGTTGGCCTGGTCGATCCGTACGTGCTGCGTTCCGGTGACTACATCCGCTTCTTCACTCAACTGTGGGGCGCACGGGTGCAGGTCGAGGAGCACCTGGCGCTGTCCCTGCTGTATGGATTGGGCGTATTCCTGCTGCAGGACTTCATCCATTACTGGGCCCACCGTGCTTACCACTCGCGCTACCTGTGGGCGTTTCACAAAGTCCATCATTCGGCGACGGTGCTGGTGCCGGCGACGGCGAGCCGGGTGCATTTCCTCGAGAAGGTGGTCGAGCGGTTGATCGACCTGATATTCATCAGCGCCTTTGCCGGAGTCTTCTGGTACGCCTGCGGCGGGGAGATCAGCCGTTACACGCTGTTCGGCGTGACCTACATGGTGTTCATCCTCAACGCCCTGGCAGCCAATCTGCGCCACAGCCATGTCTGGCTGTCCTTCGGGCCGCGGGTCGAACACGTGCTGAACAGCCCGGCGCAGCACCAGGTTCACCACAGCGACGCACCGCGGCACTTCAACAAGAACTTCGGAGTCAACCTGTCACTCTGGGACTGGATGTTCGGCACGCTCTACGTCACCCATGCGCAACCTGAGGCCATTCGCTTTGGTACCGGCGAAGCGGATCATGGCCGTTACCTGAGTCTCTACAGCCTGATCGTCACGCCCTTTGTCGACACGCTGGGCAAGATCCGCCTGGCCAGGCGCCCGCTGCGGGTCAGCGCGATGGCAGGCCCCAGCGCTCGCGCAACTGCTCGTATTGCGCCTCGGGCAACTGCACCAGTAGCGGAGACTGGCGCGGGTCCAGCCAGCTGAACAGGCGAGCGATATCCGCCGGGTCCATCGCGGTGCAACCCCGGGTCGGTGCCGTGGGGCCACGCCAGATATGGAAGAAAATGCACGAGCCGGCGCCGGGGGATGCCGGGGTGTTGTGCTGGATAAAAATGCCCTGGCGATACAAGTCATCACTGCGGCGCATGCGTTCTGAGCTGTCCCAGTCTTTCGCCACCACGGAGCCGTCGACCAGTTCGTTGTAACGAGTGGACTGGCTGTCATCCACGCATTCGATGGTCGTGGTCAATGCGAGGTAGGGCAGGCGAGTGGCCGCTGAAGCGTCGTAGCCAAAAGCGCTGCCCAGTTTGAAGATGCCGGCTGGGGCCTTTCCATCGCCTTCCTGTTTCACCGGCCCTTGAAATTGCCGAGTGTCGAGCAGTCCCTTGCCCCAGCCCATGCCGTGTTTGCCGAGGACGACCGCAAACGGCGCTTCGACTTTTTCGAAGGTGCTGCCGTGCCGTTCATAGCGCTGGGCAATGCCCTTGATGTCGTCCCAGTTCTTGCTGGTGACCACAATCAATTGAGCACTGCCGTCGAGCCCTTGCGCCAGCGCGGCACAGGGCAGCAGGATCAACCCGACGCAGATCGTGCAAAGACGGTTCATGGTGCCAGCGGGGTGATGGGGAAGTTCATGACGGTCTTCAACGATGCATCGCGGGTATAAGTGAAGTGCCACCACTCGGCGGAGTAACCGCTGAACCCCTCCTGCTCCATGGCGCGGGTCAGCCGTTGGCGATTTTCCATGGCCGTTGTGTTGATCGACGTCGAATCGGTATGGGCGCGCTCATCGAAGCAATCAAAACCGGTGCCCATGTCGACCGCGCCGTCATGCCAACGCTGATCGTAAGGCGCCGTGCAATCGACAGGCGCGGCTGAGGGCGTCCAGGTGTCTGGGGGCAGGGCGCCCGGCCCCGTCATGCTGAGGTCGACGGTGCCGCCCCTGGAATGATTGGACACCCGTGCCACATAGCCCAGGCGCCAGAAGTCCTGTTTCTCCACCCGTGGATAGAATTCGGCCTTGCGCGGGTCGCCCGGTTCCGTGGCGAAGCGGCCCATGTCCGCGACCGCGCGGCTGGGGCGATAGCAATCGAACACCTTCAAGCCATAGCCTTGCGCTTGCAGCGCCGTTTGCACCCGGCCGAGGGCCTCCGCGGCCTCCCGGGACAACAGGCACTCGGCGGCTTCGTAACCGTCGAGCGGGTGCCCGGTGAAGTTGTGGGCGCTGGCGTAGCGGATGTCTTGTTCGATGCCCGGAGCGATGGTGCGCAAATACACCATGTGTTCGGGCCTGGGCTCGGCGCTGGCGACCGCCGACAGGGCAAGACTGAGGAATGGGAGCAATGTTCGAACGGCAAATGTCATAGGGCCGGGCCTGCGCAAGTGCATGAGAAGTCACTTCATCATGGCTTGAAACCGGCGGTACCTCCATGAAGTTGTTGATCGGCATGATAAGACGAGCGCACCAGCGGCCCTGACGCCACGTTCTTGAAGCCCATCCTGGCGCCTTCCTCGGCGAACCAGGCAAACACGTCCGGGTGGACGAAGCGCTGGACCGGCAAGTGGCTGCGCGACGGTTGCAGGTACTGGCCGAGGGTGAGCATGTCGACATCGTGCTCGCGCAGGCGCTGCATGACCTCGATCACTTCTTCGTCGGTTTCGCCCAGGCCCAGCATCAGCCCGGATTTGGTGGGGACGTGCGGTACCTGGCGCTTGAAGTTTTGCAGCAGGTCCAGCGACCACTCGAAATCTGAGCCTGGCCGCGCGGCCTTGTATAGGCGTGGCACGGTTTCCAGGTTGTGGTTGAACACATCGGGCGGCTCGAGGGCGGTAATCGCCAGGGCGACGTCCATCCGTCCGCGATAGTCCGGCACCAGCGTTTCCAGCTGAATGCCCGGCGACAGCTTGCGGATCTCGCGCAGGCAGTCGACGAAATGCTGGGCGCCACCGTCGCGCAAATCGTCGCGATCCACCGAGGTGATCACCACATACTTGAGGCGCAGCTCGGCGATGGCCACGGCGAGGTTGCTCGGTTCGTCGACGTCCAGCGGCTTCGGCCGCCCGTGGCCGACATCGCAGAACGGGCAGCGACGGGTGCAGATGTCACCCATGATCATGAAGGTCGCGGTGCCTGCGGAGAAACACTCGCCCAAGTTCGGGCACGAGGCCTCTTCGCAGACACTGTGCAGCTTGTGTTTGCGCAGCAATTGCTTGATCCGGTCGACCTCGGGGGAGGTCGGCATGCGCACCCGGATCCAGTCGGGTTTGCGCGGGAATTCGTCGGTGGGGATGATCTTGACCGGAATCCGCGCGACCTTTTCCGCACCGCGCAGTTTGGTGCCGACTTGCACTTTGTTCATAGGTTTTCCCAGGGACTGTCAGACAAAAACGGACCTGTAGGAGCTGGCTTGCCAGCGAAGACGGCGGCACATTCAACATAGATGTTGATCGTTCGACCGCTTTCGCTGGCAAGCCAGCTCCTACAGGGTTACTGCGGTGTGCTTAGTCGCGGTACACCGGGAAATCGCTGCACATCGCCGCCGCCTGCCGCGCGACCTGGGCCTCGACATCGGCATCGCCAAGATGATCGAGGATGTCGCAGATCCAGCCGGCCAGCTCAATGCTCTGGGCTTCCTTGAACCCGCGGCTGGTAATCGCCGGGGTGCCGATGCGCAGGCCCGAGGTCACGAAAGGCGACTGCGGATCGTTGGGCACGGCGTTTTTGTTCACGGTGATGCCGGCACGGCCGAGGGCGGCGTCGGCGTCCTTGCCGGTCAGGCCCTGGCGGATCAGGCTGACCAGGAACAGGTGGTTGTCGGTGCCACCGGACACCACGTCATAACCGCGTTCGATAAACACCTGCGCCATCGCCTGGGCGTTGCGGATCACCTGCGCCTGATACGTCTTGAACGCCGGCTCCAGCGCTTCCTTGAAGCACACGGCCTTGGCCGCGATCACGTGCATCAGCGGGCCGCCCTGGCCACCGGGGAACACGGCGGCGTTGAGCTTTTTCTCCAGCTCGGGATTAGCCTTGGCCAGGATCAGCCCACCGCGCGGGCCGCGCAGGGTCTTGTGGGTCGTGGTGGTGACCACGTCGGCGTAGGGCAGCGGGTTCGGGTACAAACCGGTGGCCACCAGCCCGGCGACGTGGGCCATGTCGACGAACAGGTAGGCGCCAACCTTGTCGGCGATCTCGCGAAAGCGCGGGAAGTCCAGGGTCTTCGAGTAAGCCGAGAAACCGGCGATGATCATCTTCGGCTGGTGTTCGACGGCGAGGCGTTCGACCTCGTCGTAGTCGATCAAGCCGGTCGCGGTGTCGATGCCGTATTGCACGGCGTTGTAGAGCTTGCCGGAAAAACTCACCTTGGCGCCGTGGGTCAGGTGACCGCCGTGGGCCAGGCTCATGCCCAGCACGGTGTCGCCAGCCTGCAGCAACGCCAGGTAAACCGCGGCGTTGGCCTGGCTGCCGGAGTGTGGCTGGACGTTGGCGTAGTCGGCGCCGAACAATTGTTTGGCGCGGTCGATGGCCAGTTGTTCGACCACGTCGACGTGCTCGCAGCCGCCGTAATAGCGTTTGCCCGGATAGCCTTCGGCGTACTTGTTGGTCAGGCCGCTGCCTTGCGCCTCCATCACCCGTTGGCTGGTGTAGTTCTCCGAGGCGATCAGCTCGATGTGGTGTTCCTGCCGCGCATCCTCGGCGTTCATCGCCGCCAGCAGTTGGTCGTCGTAGCCTTTGATCTGGTCGTGCTTGCTGAACATGGTGAAGGTCCTTTGTTGTTCTCGAAATGGGGAACGCACCCCCTGTAGGAGCTGGCTTGCCAGCGAAGGGGCCATCAAGGCCGCCAGAAGCTTCGCTGGCAAGCCAGCTCCTACAAGGGTTATGCGCAAGGGTTATGCGTCTTGGTAGTCGGCGATGGAGGGGCACGCGCAGATCAGGTTGCGGTCGCCAAACACGTTGTCGACGCGGCCGACGGGCGGCCAGTATTTGCTGTCGATCAAGGTAACCAGCGGATAC
>NZ_JAQIYM010000027.1 GCF_028823535.1 Pseudomonas serbica
AGCCGGCTCCTACAGGTCCCGTGCAATGCCACGATGGTCCGGTGCAATACCATGCTGTTTGTGTAGGAGCTGGCTTGCCAGCGAAGGCGTCCTCAAACCCGCTACAAAACTCAAGACCGCCTTCGCCGGCAAGCCGGCTCCTACAGGTCCCGTGCAATGCCACGATGGTCCGGTGCAATACCACGCTGTATGTGTAGGCGCTGGCTTGCCAGCGAAGGCGTCCTCAAACCCGCTACAAAATTCAAGACCGCCTTCGCCGGCAAGCCGGCTCCTACAGGTCCCGTGCAATGCCACGATGGTCCGGTGCAATACCGCGCTGTTTGTGTAGGAGCTGGCTTGCCAGCGAAGAGGCCCGCCAGCCCAATACAAAATTCAAGACCGCCTTCGCCGGCAAGCCGGCTCCTACAGGTCCCGTGCAGTGCCACGATGGTCCGGTGCAATACCATGCTGTTTGTGTAGGAGCTGGCTTGCCAGCGAAGGCTTCCTCAAACCCGATACAAAATTCAAGACCGCCTTCGCCGGCAAGCCGGCTCCTACAGGTCCCGTGCAATGCCACGATGGTCCGCTGCAATACCACGCTGTTTGTGTAGGAGCTGGCTTGCCAGCGAAGAGGCCCGCCAGCCCAACACAAAATTCAAGACCGCCTTCGCCGGCAAGCCGGCTCCTACAGGTCCCGTGCAATGCCACGATGGTCCGCTGCAATACCATGCTGGTTGTGTAGGAGCTGGCTTGCCAGCGAAGGCTTCCTCAAACCCGATACAAAATTCAAGACCGCCTTCGCCGGCAAGCCGGCTCCTACAGGTCCCGTGCAATGCCGGGATGGTCCGCTGCAATACCACGCTGTATGTGTAGGCGCTGGCTTGCCAGCGAAGAGGCCTGACAGGCGACGACTGTGTCGACTGTATATGCGCTACCGCCAGCCGGCTCCTGCAGGATTAGGTTTTCGCTGACATTAGTGCGAAGACAGCATAAATGTTGAACAGATCTTCCTCACTTCGACGCATTACGAGGATCATCATGGCTATCTACATACTCAAGCCCCAGCGGGCCAGTCCCGTAAACCTGCGAAATGTACTCTCCTGATTTTGCCCAATGGAAGTGCGGCGTATTAGCCGGAAGTATCACTACGCTACCCGGCCCATAGGCAACCAGTTTGTCCGGATCGAAAACCGTACCGAAGCCAATGTAGAAAACACCGGCCATGACGGTGTAGATACGGTCTTCGGGATGGGTATGGGGCATCAATCGGGTGCCATTGGGCACTTTGACTCGTACAACATAGGGTGCTGGCTTGCTCGGGTCGCCGGCGATGACAGCCAGTTTTACTTCCTTTGGGAATGCGGCAAAGCTGCGCCATTCCACGTTTTCATTATGCAGGGCACCGATTTTGTCGAGTGGCAAGGGTTGTGACTGAACAGAGGATATGGCCGCGCTTGTGACAAGAAGTGCTGCCAGGGCAGCCGTTTTCATAATGTTTTGAACCATAAGAGGCACCTTGACTACGCCATAAACAAAAATTGTCCGGCCGACTCTATGGGTGATTGGCATCAATGATAACGGTGTGATCGCGCATTACAGTTCATACGCAATGTAATCAATGTTCGGCTCCATACCATCACGCCCGCCACGGGTGGGCTTCTGGCCCCATCAATACCGTCGATGTTCACCATCACGTCAATGAAGTTCTCTTAAAAAATCCACGGCGTAACATCAGCTCCATACCAACCCACAACACCCCGGAGTACACGATCATGAAACGCCAAACTCTCCTCAGCATCGCTTTCTCGGTTTTTGCAGTTAACGCTTTTGCCGCTACCTCTGCTGCGCCTGTCGTGGCTGAAGGTGGCTCGGATCGTCTGATTGAAAGCCGAGTGGCTGAGGGTGGTTCGGACCGCCTGATCGAAAATCGCGTCGCTGCCGATGGTTCGGATCGTCTGCAAGGCAACACCATCGCCGCCGATGGCTCCGACCGTCTGCAAGGCAACACCGTCGCCGCCGATGGCTCCGACCGCCTGCAAGGCAACACCGTCGCCGCCGATGGCTCCGACCGCCTGCAAGGCAACACCGTCGCCGCCGATGGCTCCGACCGCCTGCAAGGCAACACCGTCGCCGCCGATGGCTCGGATCGCCTGCAAGGCAACGCCGTCGCCTAAGCCAATCGCTACATCGCTCCAACAAGAAGCCCGGCCTGATCAGCCGGGCTTTTTCGTGTTCGCTGCGTTGCACCTGTCTATCAAGGCAGCGCATCCACCTTGTTCACCGCCAGTCCCGGCCCTCCCCGGTCGCCAGCATTTTCCATGGCCGCTACCAGGTCCTTGGCGCCCGCACCCCATTTGGAGATGACTTTGAATGTATCGGTGAAGGACACGTCGAGGGGATGCACGCGACTCGGCTCCAGGATGTAGATCGCGCCGGCCAGGGGGGTGGGGACCGAGGGGACGAAGATGGTGTAGCGGCCGTCGTCGAACACTTCGATGATGAACGCCGGGACCAGCGCATCTTCAATCTCGACCAGCGCGGGTTTCCAGACGGTCTGGCGACTGTCCCCCGCGATCTGCTGGGTCAGGCTGCGGAACAATCCGTAACCGGGGATGCGTTCGAACACGCCTGTCTCTACCCGTTTGCGCGCTATCTCGCCCAATCGGGTGCGCAACGCCACGCCGATCAGGAAGCAGATCACCAACACCAGTATCAGGGACAGCAGTTGCTCGGCAGGCAGCCATTCGGGGAGCAGTTTCGTAAACGGTCTGACCAACTGCCCGAGGGACTTCATGCCCTTGAGCAACACCAGGATGGCGAGGTAGATGGGGATGATCACCAGCAAGCCGGCAATCACCCGTTTAGTGAAATACGCAAGTGCCTGGTTCATATGCGCTACCTTTTCTGGATGGGCAGAATGGCCTTGGTATCGACAAGGGTAAACAGCACTGCAGATGTGATGTTTGACGATAGTACGCACCTGGCGCTCCCACAAGGACGCGCCGGTAAAGTTGGCTTGGCGGGATCATTGGCCAGGGAGTCGAAGGTATTGCGGGCAGATTTTTTTTGTTTGCTACTATCAATGGACGGCGTCGAAGCCGAGGTCCGGGGTTTGCCCAGTCGGCCTGCATTTCCCCGACAATGATGCACTTACCGCAAATCTGCCTGACCACAGGGAGCTGTGATGCGCATTCCATTTTTTTACGCGTTGTCAGCGGTCTTTATTCTGAGCGGCTCCCCCTATATCGCGCAGTCAGCGGAGACAGCCGCTACCCCGCCAGCCAACCCACCCAGTGCAGCGCCGGTCGCGGCACCCGCCAAAGACCCCGTATTCACCGAGGAACAGCTGGACCAGATGCTTGCGCCCATTGCGCTTTACCCGGACCCGCTGCTGGCACAGGTACTGATGGCGTCTACTTACCCTGGGGAAGTCGCCGAGGCGGTCACCTGGTCCAAGGCTCATCCTGACGCCAAGGGCGATGATGCGGTCAAGCAAGTGGCGAACCAGCCCTGGGACCCGAGTGTGCAGGCGCTGGTTGCCTTCCCGCAGGTTCTGGCAACGCTGGGGCAGGATCCCGTCTGGGTACAACGCCTGGGCGATGCCTTCCTGGCGCAGCCCGACGATCTCATGAATGGGGTGCAACGCCTGCGTCATCAAGCCCAGGCAGCCGGCAACCTGCAGAGCAACCAGTACCAGAACGTGACGATCCAGAATGTCGCGCCAGCAGCCCCCGCACCGGCGGCCACGACGGCGGCGCCCGCCCCTGCCGAGGCTCCTGCCAGCAGCAGCTCCACCATCATCATTCAGCCCGCCGACCCGCAGGTGGTGTACGTGCCCACCTATAACCCGACAACCACCTACGGCACCTGGGCCTATCCCGCCTCGCCTCCTGCCTACTATCCACCTCCGCCCGCCTATTACCCCGGTCAGGCGCTGATGGCCGGGCTGGCGTTTGGCACCGGGGTGGCGATCGTCGGTGCGCTGTGGGGTGAATGTGACTGGGGCAACAATGACGTCGACATCGACGTCAATCGCTATAACAACATCAATGCCAACAACCGGATCGGCAACGATCAGAACAAGTGGCAGCACAACTCCGCGCATCGCAATGGCGTGCCCTACAGGGACAGCAGGAGCCGCGAACAGTACGGTCGGCAGCTGGACGGTGCCAATCAACGCCAGGCCTATCGCGGCGACAACAACCCCCAGCGCGCCCAGGCGCGTGAAAATGCCCGCAGCTCGATGGACAGGCACGGTATCGAACGCCCCGCCACCAGCAACCTGGAAGCCCGTGACCGGGCGCGCGAAGCCCAGTCCCGGGCATCGGCCGGCAATCGGATGCAGGCCGGGGCAGACAGACCCAATGCGACTGATAGACCCATGGCGTCCGACAGAAGCCAGGGCACTGCCAGAAACACTCGGGAGAATCAGGCGAGGACTCAGCAATCCAGGAATCAGGCAAATCAACGCGTACAGGGCAGCACCCAGGCGCGCCAGACGACGCAAAAACGCCAGACCACAACGGCCGTCAATAAAGGCAGTGCGCGCAACAATGCCTTCGCCGGCGCGCGTTCACCGTCACAAACCAACATTCAAGCCAATCGCGGCCGGGCCAGCCAGGCTTCTTATCAGCGCCCCAACGCCTCGCGAGCCGCCGGCCACCAGATCAGTCGGCCGTCCAGTCCACCAGCGCGTTCAAGGGGGGGCCGCCGTTGAATAACCATCCTCGAGTAAAGGCACGCAAGGGCTTGCTTGTGCATGCCTTGGCGATCACTGTTGGCTTGGCCTGGTCGTGCATCGCGACGGCACAGCAGGAATTTCCAACGCCGGAAAAGGCCGCGCAAGCGTTCGTCGAAGCGCTGGGTACGAAAGCCGCCGATCAGAAACGCCTGACCGAGTTGCTGGGTGAAAACTGGCGCAGCTACATCCCTCGCGACGGCGCGGAGCGCGAAGACGTGGAGGCGTTCCTCAAGCAATATCACCAGCAGCACCAGATCGAAAAAACTGCGGACAACAAGGCGATTCTGTCGGTAGGCAGCGAGCATTGGACGCTGCCTATTCCCATCGTTAAAAGCGCGAACGGTTGGCGCTTCGACCCCAAGGGCGGCAGTGCCGAAATCCGTGCACGGCAAATTGGCCGCAACGAGTTGGCCGCGGTGCAATCGGCACTGGCCTACCACGACGCGCAGATGGATTACGCCTCGGTGGATCGTGACGGTGACGGCGCCCTCGAGTATGCGCAGAATATCTACAGCACCCCAGGCTTGCACGACGGACTCTATTGGGCCGACGACGATAGCGGGCAGATCAGCCCGCTGGGCCCCGAGTTCGGCAAGACCATTGCCGGCGAGCCCTGGCATGGCTACCACTTCCGCATCCTGCTGGGCCAGGGTCCTTCGGCACCGGGCGGCGCCTACAGCTACCTCATCGGCGACAAGATGAGCCGGGGCTTTGCCCTGATCGCCTGGCCGGCTAAATACGGTGAAACCGGAGTGATGAGCTTCATGATCAGTCATGACGGGCAGGTCTTCGAGAAGGACCTGGGACCTGATGGGGAAAAGTTGGCGCAGACGATGAAGCGCTTTGATCCGGATGACAGTTGGAAGGAAGTGCCGGAGGATCAAGACAAGCCGGATTGATTCAAGTCCTGGGGGCGGCGGAGTCGATGAAATCGCTCATCCTCCACGCTTTCGCCGTGTTTTTTCAGCCTCCGCCAGTGCCTGGCGAACCAGCGCCCGCGCCGCCCAGGCACTGGCGTCGAGTGATTCTTCGGTGCTCGCGCCACTGACATCGCGCACGGCGATCAACGCCTCGGTGCCCATGACGATCGACAGCGCCTGCTTCAGGCGTTTACGCGCCTTGGGCGCAAGCACGTCCTTCATCGAGTCGACAATCGGCTCGATGTAGTTCAGCCGTCGGCCCGGTCGCAGGGGTTCGTGGGACTCGTTTTCGAGCCACACCGTCATGAACGAACGCTCCATCACATGCAGGCCGATCTCGTCCTCGATCAGGAGCTTGTTCAACGCGTTCGCCGCCAGGCCCATGCCTTTGACCGGATCGTCGCCCGGCCGCCAGATGCGCTCCAGCGGCGGCATGTCACGATCAGCCGCCGTCTCGCTGATCAACGCCTCAACCGTGGGGAAGTAGCGATACGCCGTGGCGCGCGAGACTTTAGCGCGCTCGGCCACTTGTGCCACCGTGGGCTGCTGGCCCTCGTCGCGCAAGGCGACGGCGGCCTCGATCAGCGCCTGGCGGGTGCGCAGCTTCTGGTTGACGCGACCTTGTGAATCGCCGTCGGCGACCGACGGGCTTGACTGAGAGCTGGACATGGAATAAATGATACCTTGTCTTGTTATGAGACTCGTGTCTCATGATAGACCCAAGGCACCGGACCTGCCACCGCCCCTGTGCGCAGCACCTGCGGGCATCACGATTTCAGGGATTTTCCAGCAACTGAGCGCGCCTCAGGGCGCTTGAGGTCAATGCCATGAATCACACTCCCCGTTCGCGGACCTGGTTTCGACTCGCCGCCCTCTACTTTGCCCTTGGCGTGGTGCTGGGGGTAGCAATGGGCGCCTCCGGCGATCACTCGCTGTTCGCGGTACACGCCCATATCAATCTGTTGGGATGGGTGTCGATGGCCCTGTTCGGCGTCATCGCCACGCTGCACCCGGGCATGAGCGAAGGGCGCGCTGCCGCCGCGCAGTTCTGGACCTACAACCTCGGTGTGCCGCTGATGCTGGGCGCCCTGACCCTGCGCCTGAAGGGCTTTGCGGCGTTCGAGCCACTGATTGGCGTGGCATCGATCCTGATTGGCTTGAGTGTGCTGTTGTTTGCCTGGCTGGTGTTCTCGCGCATCGGTGTTGCCGCCGGGTACTTGAGTCGAGCGCCAGGCGAATCGAACTTGTCATGACGCCGGTGACCGGCGCGTCACCCGGCCGCTGACCGGTGCCGTTTTATCCGGTACATATCGTCATCCGCATGGCTGAGTAGCGTATCGGCATCCTCCCCGTCCGCGGGATAACAGGCGATGCCGATACTGCAGGACGGCATTTTGACTGCGCCGGATTCAGCGTCCGGTGGCTCGGCCATGATCGAGAGAATCTGCGCCACTTTCTCGAAAACGGCACCCTCGGACGGGATGTCCGTCAGCAGTACAGTGAATTCATCACCGCCCATCCGCGCCACCGTGTCCGTCTCTCGCACGCAGCCTTCCAGCCGACGCGCAATCGTGCACAGCACACGATCGCCCGCTGCATGGCCATGGACGTCATTGATGCCCTTGAAGTCGTCGATATCCACAAACAGCAAGGCCAGCGTGCTGTTGTGCCGGCGCGCCGCGCGCAGGGCCACGTCCAGGCGGTCATTGAACAGCGCCCGGTTGGCCAGGCCTGTCAGCGGATCATGATGGGCAAGGAAACGCAGTTCCTCCTCGGCTTGCCAGAGCGCCGTCACGTTGCGCGCGACACCGATCCGCGCCCCCACCTCCTCGGACCAGAAGGCAGCCCACAGGATGTGCACGACGCCGCCATCCTTGCGGATATAACGGTTGCGGAAGTCGAAGTGAGGCTGGCCATTCATGACCCGGACGATAGAGGCCCGTGTGGCCGCCAGGTCGTCAGGATGCATATAGTCGGTGATCGGGGTACCGGTCAGCTCGTCGGCACGGTAACCGAGCAGCGCCTCGCAGGCATCGCTCACGAATACGATCTGGTTATGCCTGTCGACCACGAACACCGTGTCCAGCATCAGATGGATCAGTTTGGGGTAGAGCGCTTGCAGGTCAACGGGCATAGGTCAGGGAAGTCCCGGTTCATATAGCCCGATCATGCCTGATCGCGAAGGTAGGCCGCTAGGGCCTTGTCATTCCGATTGCCTGCGCCAGGTGGCGGGTGACGCGCCGAACTGGCGCTTGAATGCGCGACTGAACGCCGCTTCGGATTCGTAGCCCACGGCAAAGCCGATTTGCGCCACATTGCCGCGTCCTTCGCGCAGCTGTTGAGCCGCCACGTGCAGGCGCCAGAGCGCCAGGTATTGCATCGGTGGCTGGCCGACCAATGCGGTGAATCGCTGGGCGAATACCGAGCGCGACATGCCCACTTCCAGCGCCAGCGCTTGCGCCGTCCAGCCATCGGTTGGACGCGAATGGAGCAGCGCCAGTGCGCGCCCGATTTGCGGGTCTCGCAGCCCTGCCAGCCACCCGCTCCGCTCGGCCGGGAGGCTGGTGACATACTGGCTGACCGCTTCGACGAAGAGCAATTCCGACAGCTTGGCGATGACCGCTGTCGAGCCGACACGCCCCGCCGCGATCTCGCTGACCGCGAAACGGAACGAGCTTTCGATCCAGGCCCCTGAAGCCGTTGCGCGCACGTCCAGTTTCAATACCGGCGGCAGCGACGAAAGCAGCGGGTTGAATGGGGTTTGCGAGCCGAGGAAGCCGCACAGCAGCTGCGTGGCTTCACCGCCCCCGCCGTATTTGATTCGTGAAATGCTGCCAACGTCTGGCGGCTGGATGACTTCGCGCGCGGGCATGGGCGCAATGCCCAGGTCGCTGCCAAAGGTATGAACGTCGTTGCGAGGAAGCAGAATGAGTTCGCCTTCGCGAACGTCGAGAGTGGCGCCATCGCCAATGCGCAATTGCATGTGCCCCACGGCGACAAAATGCGAGGCAATGATATGTCGAGGGGCCGCCAGGTACGGCAGGCAATCGTCCGCGGAAAGGCTTCCATTGACGCACCAGGGCGCAGTGAATTGCGCCTCGAGAAAGACCCCTCCAGACAATCGGATCACACGCAGGACATCAGAAAGCGCATCGAGCAATTGCCAGCCCTCCGTTCCGGAGTTTCGAGCAGGTAATCCGGCGCACCGGTCATTCTTCGCCTGAACCGCGAGGCCTAGATTAGCACCAACGCGGACCCATTGGCGCCGACGTCAACCCGGACCGCCCCATTGCAACTCGACCAGAGAAGCCGGAGATCGATATGAATACCGTCGCGACCCTACCCACCCCTGATTCGGCCAACGCCGCCCGTTACGCGCAGATTGTCAGATCATCGAAGAAAGCCGAATGGCAGATCGATCGCGATTTGCTCCGGGACCGGCATTTCGACTTCTCGCGCAAATTCCTGCCCGACGGCCTGTCGCAAATCGAACGCCTGACCTTCCTCGCCGCGGATGAGGCGCGCTTGCTCAGCCAGATCCAAGGCCGAACCTATGCGTATCTGTTTGGCCTGGTCGAGCGTTTCATCAGCGCCAAAATGCTCGATCAAGGTCGTGCCCATGTATTTGACGATCAACTCGCACTCGAAGCGCTGGTGCGTTTTTCCAACGATGAGATCAAGCACCAGGAGCTGTTCCGGCGCATCGAGACGATGATGGCTGGGCAATTGCCAGTGGGCTATCGTCAGGTGGCCGATCCCAACGAAGTGGCGCGCGCGGTACTGGCGTCCAGCACCTGGTCGGTGCTGGCGCTGACCTGTCATATCGAGCTGTTCGTGCAAACCCACTACGCCAAAAGCATCGCCCCGCGCGAGGAGTTATGCCCACTGTTCAAGGACGTCTTCAAATTCCATTGGATGGATGAAAGCCGCCACGTCGTGCTCGATGAATTGGAGTGGAAGGCGGAGCACGAGAAACTTTCGCCGGCCGAATGCGACCAGGCCGTGAACGACCTGATAGCGCTGGTGGCGGCCGTCGACGCTATCCTGCAGGCCCAATCGGCATCCGATGCCGACTACTTTACCCGCAATGTTTCGCGCTCATTGAGTCTCGATCAGGCAGCGCAGATCAAAACCTGCGTGCTGGGTGCCTACCGCTGGCAATACATTATTTCGGGCGTGCAACACCCTCACTTTGTCCGGCTGCTGACGCACATGACAACGCCCGCTCAGATGGCGAGGATTCAGAGCGCACTAGCACCCATCTTCAGCCATTGATCGAGTATGGCAGCCATGACGATACCGATGTGGATGTTGCTTGGATTTTCGTGTGCCAGTCTCTGGTTCATGTCTGCCATGTGCAAACCAATAGGTTCGTAGCGGTTCGGTTTACCTTCTACTTCGTTCAGTTGGTCTGTTTTCTCGCGCTCATGGTCATAGCCGCCTGGTACGCCGCATCAAGCACCACCTGAACCCAGTCCATGGCCTGCGCAAGTTGCCCAGGCCACAGTACTGGACGGCTTGTCTGATGCCCCCTAGCCAGCACTGATGTTGCCGCAGAAAAGCGCGCGGCTGCCGTCTGCCGGGCTGGTGCGAACCAGCAAGGCATAGCCGCCCCTGGTCAGTTCACTCAACGCCACCGGTGCCTGGGCCCAATGCTGGGTACGCGGGGCCAGCGAAGGATAGTCGACGCTGTTGGCCTGACGGGTCTCGTACGCCGGTTGTGCTCCCAGTTGCTGGCACGAGCCTGCGTAGATAGCGGTGTCGAGACGGCTGGATACGGCCATGTCGTGGGGGACCCCACCGACGGTGAGCCAGATGCTGGTTTGGGTGCCCACCGGGCTGAGGGTGGCTCGAGCGATATGTTCTGCGTTTTGCGGGGTAGCACCGAGGGGGACATCGACAACTTCGGTTCTGCTCGCGCAGGCTGAAATCGTCCCAACCGCCACTACCAACGCCAGCCAAGATGCTCTGTTCATCACAGGTTTCCTGATTTGAGATGCGTTGATGTCATCCCCCTTGTGAAGTCTAGTGGCCTGCTCCGGACGCGGGCGCTGGCTGATGGGTGGTCATCGCAGGCGTTGATTGCCCGCGAAAAACGTTAAGGCAGCGCAACAGGGCCGGTGAAAATCTGCCGCTGGTCGCAAGGCCATTGTTCTGTAGATTCAATATACCTATCTTTTAATCTACAGACGCAAGGACAGGTAATCTATATGGCCGTCGCTACCCAGCCCCGATCGTTCAGCAAAACCCAGTGTGTCACCGGCCTGCGCGCCGCCGTGGGCATTCTGGAAAAATGGCGCGCCAGCAGCGAGCAGGCCTGCCAGATCCTGCGCATTTCCCGCAGCACCTACACCCGCGCGCGCCAGCATGACCCGGACTGGGCGGTGGCACTGGATGCCGATCAGATGCAGCGCATCAGTTTCGTACTGAACATTCACGCCACATTGCGCCTGGTGTTCGATAACCCGGACAACGTCTATGGCTTCGTGTCGATGACCAACGACAACGAGTTTTTCAATGGCCGTTCACCGCTGGCGATCATGGCCCAGGGCGACATGATTTCCCTGTACGAGACCTTTCGACGCATCGATATGCTGCGGGGCGCGTTATGGTGAAGTTGAGCGCGCTGGCGGTGTTGGCCGGACAGGCGTTGCAGGCTTATCGATTGATCAATTCGAAGTTTCCGCCGATTGCATTGTTCGATGACGTGGCCAGCGCGGATGAGTTCGAGGTGCTGTTCGAGATCCAGGCACTGACCAATCCCCGGCTGAAGAATGAGGTCGGTCAGCTTGAGCTGATCCCGCGGGGCGAGATCCCGTTCGGGATTGTCGGCTGCTCGTACGCCACCGCACCTTTTACCCACATCAACCCGGCGGGCTCGCGGTTCAGCGATGGCAGCTTTGGGGTGTTGTACCTGGCGGATTCGATGGAAACCGCGCTGGCCGAAGTGCGCCATCACCAGGGCCTGTATTGGTCGAAGGTGCCGGGCCTGAACTATGAGCGGTTTGTGTTCCGCGGGCTGTCGTGCTCATTCATGGATACCGCAATGAAAGACGCCACCGCCCTGCCGATCAACGATCCGGTGTATGCGCCTGACGATTACAGCCACTCCCGCGCACTGGGCCAGGCAATTCGGAAGACTGGATGCCCTGGCCTGCGCTATCGCTCGGTGCGTTTGCCGGGCAGTGTCTGCTGGGCGTTGATGACGCCCCGACCCGTCTCTTCAATCATCCAGACCGCCCACTACGAGATGGTCTGGAACGGCCAGATTACCAGCGTCAGCCAGATCAGCGAGGCCTGAGACCAGGCCGCGACCTGAGTCTGCAGGCTCGATATCAGTACCGGGCCATAGTTGCTTGAGTGGGGGTCCTGGCAAATTCATCGACCCGAGCATGGGTCTGATCGCCCATGGCGGTTGCCATGGGTCCAGTGACACCCTGATGACACCGCACACGCTCGTGGGTATTCAAGCGCCTACAGACAGCAAGTTCTGCCGATCCGGCAAAAACACGAAGCCGAAATCTCCACATCCGCCCGGGCCAGGGCCAGGTTGAGGCGAACCTGCGCAGCGGCCGCTTCGGCATCGCGACCCAGTCGCTTCAAACACTCCACGTAGCCGTGCAGGCTCCACACATTGTCCAGGTGCCAGGAGGCGCGACTGAGTGTGTTATCCAGGCCCAGGTCGGCGCGGTAGGCGTGCAAGGCTTCTTCTACCCTGCCCTGCTCCAGCAGCAGCGCGCCCAGTGCGTGGCGTACCGGTTGCATCCAGCCCCAGGGCTCGTCGTATGGCAGGTGATCGTCCAGCGATTGCGCCTCGCGCAGGTGGGCGAAGGCTTCGTCGAAGTTACCCTTGCGGTATTCGATTTCGCCCCGCAGCATGCCCGCGGCCACGGCCAGGATATCGTTGCATTGGTTGTTGAAGAGGTAGCGTGTGTCCGGCACCCGGGCCCAGGCCTCGAGGAACAGGTGATGCTCGGTTTCGGCTTCGGCGACCCGCCCGCAGGCCGCATGGGCCACGCCTTTGGCGTAGTGCAGCATGGCCGTGGTCACGCAGTACAGCGCCTGGTCGGCGGGCAGCGGCGTGGCGAGGATGTCTTGCCATCTGCCGAAGCGGATCTGCACGTGGAGCTTCATCGACACGAAGCTTTCGAGCCAGTCGGCCATGGGCGGTTTTTCCACCCGCAGGAGGTCTTCGATGAGGGTATCGGCCAGTTGATCGGCGGCCTCCAGGGCCGGCTGGTACTGGCCGAGGAACATCGCCGAATAGAGTTTGAAGTGGTAATTGTGGCTGCGGTACAGGGTGTAGAAATTGATCGGGCCCTCCTTAGCCAGGTACAGGCTGTCGGCCTGGATTGCCCGGTGATTGGTGATCATGGCCCCGCGGTAATCGCCACAGAGCAGGTCGATGTGCGACGGCATATGGCGTAAGTGTCCGGCATCCGGCACCAGGTCGCGCAGGACATCGCCCGCGCGTAAGGCGCGTTCCGGGTACGGCGACATTTCCATCGTGTGGACGTACATGTGCAGCACGCCGGGGTGCGGTGCATCGCCCTGTTGCTCCATGCGTTGCAGGGCCCGTTCGAGTACGGCCACCGTCTCAAGGGTGTCGGCACCTGCTGCCGGCTGGCCAGTTTTCAGGTCCCACAACTGCCAGGGCGTGCGGTCGATCAGCGCTTCGGCGAACAGTGTCACCACGTCGGGATCGTCGGGAAAGCTGCGATAGACATCGCGCATGGACGCCGCATAGGCATCGTTCCAGGTGAAAAGCTCGTCAACGCTGCTCGCCTGTTCAGCTTGGTAGCGTTGCTGTATCGCGTGGATCAGGGCCTGTTCCACTGGTGTCGTGCCGTCAAGGTGCACCAGCGCGATTTGTGTCGCCAGTCGTGCCTGGGCCACGGCCTCCTTGAGCTCTTGCTCGATGAAGGCGTCCCAGCGTTTGTTGTAGTTGGGCCCCGAGGCATAGGCGATGCCCCAGTAGGCCATCGCGCAGTCGCGATCGTGTTCCAGGGCTTTCTGGAAACAGCGGATGGCTTCGTCATGGTTGTAGCCGTAGCACCACATCAGGCCGCGGTCGAACCAAAGCTGGGCCTGGGTTGAACTCGTCGTCACGGGGCGGCTGTAGGTGCCCAGATCGTAATAGTCGTGCATCGGTTTATCCTCTCGATCAGAGTGCGGAACCTGCGAAAAACCAGCATACCCCTGCGCACCTGGCCTGGCGCCATAACCGACGACAGGCTGCGTCGGTGCAATCGATCCACTGCGTTGCAGGGCTCTTCACCTGGTTGCTGATCGACTATCCTGTGGCCCCGGTTCTACCCGTGCCGCCATTCCACCGGAGACACCATGCCGCCCCTGACAGCCCGAGAGGTTTACCAGCAACTGCGCGATGCCGCCCTGGGCCTGCGCCCGCTCAAGTGCCTTGATCAACGATCCAGCCCGATGCAGGTGGATATCGAGGGCTGGCATTTGAGCCTGGATGTCGACGGCACCCACCTGCGCCACTGCCAGCATTGCCAGAGTCCGGACGGCCGAGCGTTCGACGGTGGGCCGCATTTCGGTACTGACCCGGTGAGTTTGCTCAGCACCTGGGAGCTGGCGCAGATCGAGCGGTTGCTGGTTGGCGACTGAGTTCGGGCCAGGGCAACGCAAAAGTGCTCGTTGAACTATCGTTCATCTGACTCAGCTGTGATACATAAGACCGGATGCGCATCCCGAACCCATGAGGTTGCTTATGTTCCACAGCCCACGCTTGCCGCAAGCGCTGACTTGCTCGTTGTTCGGCTTATTCGCCAGCGTCGCCAACGCCGCCTTGCCCACCCCGGCGCCCGAATCGCTGCAGCCACTGCTGAACACCATCAACGAGCGCCTGAATGTTGCCAACCTGGTGGCGCTGACCAAATGGGACACCGGCAAACCGATCCAGGATACCGCCCGGGAAACCCTGCTCATCACTCTTGCGAGGAAGCAGGCCGTCGCAAACAACGTCGACCCGGATGAAGCCGCCGAACTGACCGCCGCGCAGATCGAAGCCAACAAACTGGTGCAGTATGGACTGATTGCGCAATGGCAAGCAGCGCACAAGGCGCCCGACCTGCCACGGCCGGACCTGAACCAGCTGCGGGCAAAGCTGGAAGAACTGCAAGTGCGTCTGTTGCATCAATATGCCGATTTCGTGCCCTATCGCGTCGACCCCAATTGCCCGGAGTGGCTGGCTGAGCAGCGCTCCGAGCTGATCAAGGATGCCCTGCATGGCCAGGCATTGATCCGTGCGACGGGGGAGTTGTGCGTCACGGATTCATAGGCGCCCTCGCCTGCCGCCAGACACACTTTGCACAACAACAA
Source organism: Pseudomonas serbica (assembly GCF_028823535.1). Lineage (GTDB taxonomy): Bacteria > Pseudomonadota > Gammaproteobacteria > Pseudomonadales > Pseudomonadaceae > Aquipseudomonas > Aquipseudomonas serbica. The sequence goes on from NZ_JAQIYM010000027.1 coordinate 14,983, forward strand.
AAAAACAGGAGTTGATCATGTCTGAACTGCAACTGCACCCCAAAGCCGCGCAATCCTTGAACCTGTGGCACGCGATGATCCGCACCGGCGACTTGCAGCCCTTGCCTGCGCTGCTGGACCCACAAGCGGTGTTCCGCTCACCGATGGCGCACACGCCGTATCCGGGTGCGCCGGTGGTTTCGATGATCCTCAACACCGTGTCCAAGGTGTTCGAAGACTTCACTTATCATCGCGAACTGGTGAGTGCCGACGGCTTGAATGTGATCCTCGAATTCAGCGCGAGAGTCGGCGACAAGGAATTGAAAGGCATCGACATGATCCGCTTCAACGAACAGGGGAAAATCGTCGATTTCGAAGTGATGGTCCGTCCACTCAGTGGCTTGCAGGCGCTGGGCGAGGAAATGGGCCGTCGCCTCGGTGCCTACCTGGCCGCCAGCAAAACCTGATCATTGCCGCGCACCTGTAGGAGCCCGGCTTGCCGGCGAAGGCGTCTTTGAAATGTGCATTGAGCTTCGGGCCTTTTCGCTGGCAAGCCAGCGCCTACAAAGATTTTGCGCAACGCGTGCAAGTGCGCAAGCCGAGCGTCGGTGGCATCATCAGCCGCTTCGAAGGTTTCGATGCCGATGGTGAACGGGTCATCCCAGTTGTTCGGCGTGCCTTGGCCGAAACCGCCACCGTCCTGATCGACTAGGGAAGCGTCCTGATGCGTATCAAATCACTGCTGGCCTGCGCCGGCGTGCTCCGGAGCCAGATGGCCATGGCCGACGCCCTGGCCACGCTGGCGAAGGCGCTCTATCCGTCGGCACAGGTGCAGGCTGCCGGACTCCAGACAACAGAGCGCAACCGGTGACGGCCATCGTTCGGCCGCGGCCGATGTTGATTGCCCTGGGTCTGGTATTGGCGCTGGTGTTCTGGCTGTCCCTGGCCCTGGGGCCGGTCAGCCTGCCGCTGGGCGATACCTTGCTGGCCGGGCTGCGTCTGCTCGGATTGCCGGTGGATGGCGGCGACAACCAACAGGCCGAGCTGATCCTCGGTCAGATCCGCCTGCCGCGCAGTCTGCTGGGCATCGCGGTCGGCTCGGTACTCGCGCTGTCCGGCGTGGCCATGCAAGGGTTGTTTCGCAATCCGCTGGCGGATCCGGGGCTGGTTGGCGTGTCCGGCGGCGCAGCGCTGGGCGCGGCGGTCGCGATTGTCGGCGGCAGCCTGATGGGCGGTTGGCCGCCGGCCATCGAGCCGTACCTGTTGTCGGTGAGCGCCTTCGCCGGCGGTCTGATCGTCACGGCGGTGGTGTATCGCTTCGGCCGCAGCGATGGCCAGACCAACGTCGCCACCCTGCTCCTGGCCGGCGTGGCGATGACGGCCATGGCCGGGGCCGGGGTCGGCCTGTTCACCTACCTGGCCGATGACGCCACGTTGCGCACCCTGACTTTTTGGAACCTGGGCAGCCTCAACGGCGCCAACTATCCACGCCTGTGGCCGTTGCTGATCGTGGCGGTGGGCGTGGCGTCGTGGTTGCCGCGTCGCGCTGCGGCGCTCAACGCGATGCTTCTGGGCGAGTCCGAAGCCCGTCACCTGGGCTTCAATGTCGAGCGGATCAAGCTTGAGCTGGTGTTGTGCACGGCGCTGGGCGTCGGAGCCGCGGTGGCCGCGGCAGGCCTGATCGGTTTTATCGGCCTGGTGGTGCCGCACCTGATGCGCCTGCTGGTCGGGCCCGACCATCGGGCGCTGCTGCCGGCGTCATTGCTCGCCGGTGCCAGCCTGTTGTTGCTCGCGGATCTGGTCGCCCGTTTGCTGCTGGCACCCGCCGAGTTGCCGATCGGTATCGTCACCGCGCTCATCGGTGCACCCTTCTTTCTCTATCTGCTGGTACGGGGGCGCTCCTGATGCTGCGGGCCAACAACTTGTTGGTGCGGCGCGGCAGTCGCACGGTTCTGGCAGACATCGATATCGAGTTGCGTCCAGGTCAAGTCCTTGGCGTGCTGGGGCCCAACGGCGCCGGTAAAAGCACCCTGCTCGCCGCCCTGTGCGACGAGCTACCGGCCAACAAAGGTACGGTCAGCCTCGATGAGCGTGCACTCGCCGACTGGCCGGGTCAGGAGCGGGCCAGACGCCTGGCGGTATTGCCCCAAAGTTCAAGCCTGAACTTCGCCTTCTCGGTGAATGAAGTGGTGGCCATGGGTCGCCTGCCCCATTGCAGCGGTCGTGTGCGCGATGCCGAAATCGTTGCTGAAGCCCTGGTTGCCGCCGACGCCTTGCACCTGGCGGAGCGCAGTTATCTGGCGTTGTCCGGTGGCGAACGCCAGCGCGTGCACCTGGCGCGGGTGCTCGCGCAACTGTGGCCGGGGGCCAAGGGGCAGACCTTGCTGCTCGACGAACCGACCTCGATGCTCGACCCGCTGCACCAGCACACCATTCTGCAGGCGGTGCGGGATTTCGCCGGGCGCGGTGCGGCGGTGCTGGTGATCCTGCACGACCTGAATCTGGCGGCACGGTATTGTGATCAGTTGCTGCTGTTGCATGAGGGGCGCACGCACGCCTGCGGTCCTCCGGATGAAGTCCTGACCGCCGAGGCACTGCAAGCCGTTTACGGGTTGCAAGTGCTGATCCACCGGCACCCGGAACGCGGTCATCCGTTGATTATCGCGCGCTGACGCCCATCCACCCCCCAACAAGGAGAGCCGATGCGCATCCTGCTGATATGCCTGGCCAGCCTGCTGGCTGCCTGCCAAGTTCATTACGTCGCACCGCCACCGCCTGCGATTGCCCCCGAAGGGCGGGCTCACGCTGATCTCGGGGTCATCCGCGAACTCGCCAGCGGGCGCACCCTCACCCCGCACGCATTGGTCGAGCGCCTGGCGGCTGCGCCGCGGGTGCTGGTCGGTGAACAACACGACAACCCCGATCACCATGCCTTGCAACTGTGGCTGCTACGCCAACTGGCGGCGCAACGTCCACAAGGCAGCCTGTTGATGGAAATGCTCAACCCCGACCAACAGGCAAAAGTCGATGCAGCACAGGCCGCCATCCGTGCCGGTCAACCGCCGGCCGACCTCTATCAAGCGCTGTCCTGGCAAGCCAATTGGGATTGGGGCGTTTACGGTGCATTGGTGACTTACGCCCTGCGCCAGCCCTACCCTCTGCTGTCGGCCAACCTCGATCGCACGCAGATCATGCAGATCTATAAACAACGTCCGACGCTCAGCGGCGAGGCGTCCACCACCCAACAGGTGCAAGCGACATTACTGGACGACATCCGCGAGTCCCATTGCGGCATGCTGCCCGAAGCGCAGATGCCGGCGATGCTCGCCGTGCAACAGCAACGCGACCGACGCATGGCCGAGCGCTTGTTGGCGGCGCCGACGCCAGCCCTGTTGCTGGCCGGGGCGTTCCATGTGCGCAAGGACCTGGGCGTGCCGCTGCATCTGAAAGACCTCGGCGCTGGCCAGGGCAACGCGGTGTTGATTTTGGCTGAAGTGGGCAGGACGGTGGCGGCCGACAGTGCGGATTACGTTTGGTACACGGCGGCGCAGCCGGAGCAGGATCATTGCGCGCAATTTCGCCGATAAAAGATCCATCGATCGACGTCTTGATCTTCAAGGCACCTGGAACGTCTCAATATAAGCCAGCAGATCATCGATTTTTTCCCGATCGCTGATCCCCCAGAAAATCATCCGCGTACCCGAGACCACGGCCTTCGGGTCCTCGATGTACGCGGCGAGCTTTTCCCGGGTCCAGACGATGCCGGAGGACTTCATGGCATCGGAGTATTGATAGTCCGTGGTGCTCCCGGCGGTGCGCCCGACAATGCCGTTGAGCTGCGGACCAAAAAAGGGCCGCGCGCCCTCGCCGATCTGATGGCAGCCGCCGCACACCCGCTTGAACAGTTTCCCACCCGCCTCGGCATCACCCTGGGCGTTCGCCTGCATGCCGAACAAACCCAGGCTCAGGGCAAGGGTCATCATCGCTGTTTTGTTCATCAAGCCAATACCCACGCAAAAACGGCCGCCATTTGAGCATGATCCGGCCTCGCGCGAAACGAACGCCTGCCGTCCATCCCGCCAAAACATCGCGCGGTTATCCCCGCCTAGACTGGAAAGTCATTCCATCTCCACCAGATGGCCGCAACAGAGGGAGACAAACATCATGAAAATTGTCGTGATCGGCGGAACCGGGTTGATCGGCACACAGCTCTGCGAGCGGCTGCGCGAGGGTGGGCATGATGTCCTGCCCGCCTCGCCGAAATCCGGGGTCAACGCGGTGACGGGGGAAGGCTTGCAGGCGGCCCTGCAAGGCGCCGACGTGGTGGTCGACGTCGCCAACTCGCCCTCGTTCGAAGATGCCGCCGTGCTCGAATTCTTCGAAAAATCGGGGCGCAATCTCGGCGCCGCCGAGAAGGCCGTCGGGGTCAAGCACCACGTCGCGCTCTCGGTGGTAGGTACCGAGCGGATGCTCGAAAGCGGCTACTTCCGCGCCAAGATGGCCCAGGAGGAATTGATCAAGAAAGCCGGCGTGCCCTACTCGATCCTGCGCGCCACGCAGTTTTTCGAGTTCATCGGCGCCATTGCGCAATCCGGTGCCCAAGGCGACAGCGTTCGCCTGACGTCCGCCGCCTTGCAGCCCGTTGCCTCGGCCGACGTCGCCGCGGCACTGGCAACCCTTGCCGTGGCGGCCCCCACCAACAAGACCTCGGAAGTGGCCGGTCCGGACAAGCAGCCACTGGCCTCGTTCGCCAAAGCCTGGCTGCAACACAACCAGGATCAGCGAAAAGTGATCATTGACGACAACGCCGGCTACTTCGGCGCGATCATCAACGACCAGTCACTGACCCCGACCCCGGGTGCCAATCCGATCGTCGGCAAGACTCACTTCGATCAATGGCTCAAGAGCGCCGGCGCCTGACAGTCAGCCCACTTCATCAGGAGTGTCCCATGCGAACCCATGTTCTCCTCGCCTCGCTTGCACTGTCCCTTTCGCCCCAGGTCCTGGCCGCCGACGCGCCGCACCCGGACGTCAAGGAGGTGTCGGTCACCGCCCTTCCCGATTACCCCGGCAAGGAAGTGCTGATGCTCACCGTCGAGTACCCGCCAGGCGGTGCCGACCCGGTTCATCGGCACGACGCGCACGGTTTCATCTACGTGCTCGAAGGCTCCATCGTCATGGGGGTCAAGGGTGGCAAGGAAGTCACCCTGATGCCCGGGCAAAGTTTCCACGAAGGCCCCGATGACATCCATACGGTGGGCCGCAATGCCAGCAAGGACAAGCCAGCGAAATTTGTCGTCTTTCTGCTGAAGGACCAGAACAAGCCGCCGGTCCTCCCGGTCGAGTGATTCACCTGCAGAAAAATCCGGAACCCTGTGAAGGAGTCCGGATTTTTATAATGCCTCAAGTCAGTCCTGGAAATCGGTAGACAGCGCCAACTCGTTCCACTCGGCCAGTTCCTGGGCGACAAAGCGGTTTTTCGCTTCTATGCGCGCGATGGTATCGCTGCCCAGTGCCAGACGCTGTGGCGGCTTCGGCGCGTTGACCAGGGCCAGCATGGCTTCGGCGAACTTCACCGGGTCACCGGGCTGGGCATGGTTGGCGGCCTCTGCATGCTTGCGCATGGCGCCCACGGTGTCGTCGTAGTCCGACAGCTCGAGCGCGGTCTTCACCAGCGACTGCTCGTCGAGGAAGTCGGTGCGAAAGAAGCCCGGCTCGACCACCGTGGCGTGGATCCCCAGCGGCGCCAGTTCCTGGTGCAGCGCCTCGGTGATGCCTTCCACCGCGAACTTGGTGGAACCGTAGACACCCCAGCCCATGTAGGCCTGGTAGCCGCCAATGGAAGAGATGTTGATCACATGCCCGCAGCGCTGGCGACGCATGTGCGGCAGGACTGCACGGGTCACGTTGAGTACGCCGAAGACGTTGGTGGCGAACAGGCGCTCGGTCTCGCTGGCGCTGGTTTCTTCCACCGCGCCAAGCACACCGAACCCGGCATTGTTGATCAGCACATCGATCCGCCCGAAACGCTTGATGCCTTCTGCCACGGCCTGATGCGCTTCGGCTTCGCGGGTCACGTCCAGACGCACGGCCAGCAGGTTTGGATGATCGCCCAGTCTGGCGGTGATTTCTTCGGGTTTACGGGCGGTGGCAATCACCGCGTCGCCGGCTCGCAGAGCACGTTCTGCGATGAGAGTACCAAAACCACGGGAAGCCCCAGTAATGAACCAAGTACGCATTTCAACTCCTCCTGTCAGCGACCCGAGCGTTATTGCCGGGCTTTCTTGATGAGTTGACGCAACTTTAAATCTGCCTTACTGATGTGATAATCCCAGCAATTTTGCATGACTTTGTGAAAGGCATTCACATATGAAGGCACCTTCGGCGGCAGACCTCTCGACCTTCCTGTGCGTGGCCAACCATCTGAACTTCAGCCGGGCGGCGGTGGATCTGGGGCTGACGCCTTCGGCGCTGAGCCATGCGGTGCGCACCCTGGAGAATCGGCTCGGTGTGCGGCTATTCAACCGCACCACCCGCAGCGTCGGCCTGACCGAAGCCGGCGAGCGTCTCTTTGCGCGATTGAAACCGGCCTTTCGCGATATCGACGATGCCCTGGAAGACCTCAACCATTTTCGCGACAAACCCTCGGGCAACCTGAGAATCACCGCCGGTCGCCAGGCCGCCGAACTGGTGCTGCTGCCGCTGGCCAGCAGGTTCCTCGACGCCTATCCGGACGTGAAGCTGGAGATCGTGACGGACGACGCGCTGGTCGATGTGGTGGCGCAGGGATTTGACGCCGGGGTGCGCTTCGGCATCCGGCTGGAGGCGGACATGGTCTCCCTGCCGATTGGCGGCACCCTGCGCTCCGTGGTCGTGGGCTCCGCGGAGTTTTTCCGCAAACATCCCGTACCGCAGAAACCCGAAGACCTGCATGGCCTGCCGTGCATTCGCCATCGTTTCCCCAGTGGCACCGTGTATCGCTGGGAGTTCGAACGCGGCGGGATCACCCAGGAAATCGAAATCGACGGCCCGCTGACCTTGGGTGACGTGAGCCTGATGGTCGCCCCGGCGTTGCAGGGCGTCGGCATGGCCTACGTCTTCGAGGACATGGTCAAGGCACAAATTACCGACGGCAGCCTGGTCCAGGTGCTGGGCGACTGGTGCCCCTACTACCCCGGCCTGCACCTGTACTACCCAAGCCGACGGCATGTGCCCGCAGCGCTCAAGGCTTTCATCGAGTTTGCCCGTGCTACTCGGGCGGGCAATCCATTGTAGGAGCCGGCTTGCCGGCGAAGGCGCCCTTGAACACAGCGTTGATCATCTGGCCGCCTTCGCTGGCAAGCCAGCTCCTACAGTAGATTGGGGCCAGAAAATCGCTCTGCGCCATGGCGTCCACCAGGCCTGTTGTCTACCATCGACGGCGAGAACGTCATAACCCAGTCTGTGAGAAAAAACCGATGGTCACCTGCTACCTGAAATATGTGCTGGACCCGTACAAGCTCGAAGCCTTCGAACACTACGGCAAACTGTGGATTCCGCTGGTGGAGAAATTCGGTGGCCAGCATCACGGCTATTTCCTGCCGTCCGAAGGCGCCAACAACATTGCCCTGGCAATGTTCACCTTCCCGAGCCTGGCGGCCTACGAAACCTATCGCCAAGCGTCGATGAACGACCCTGAGTGCATCGCCGCCTTCAAGTACGCGGAAGAAACCCGCTGTATCCTCAGTTATGAACGCACCTTCTTCCGGCCGGTGTTCGGTGAGCCGAAACACAAACCCGCCTGATCGTCATCAATGATAATGCCGCCGACCGGGCGGCATTTTCTATTAGGCGAACAGGGGGGTCACATCGTAATAAAACGTCGGATGAATGGTCAGGCAATACCCGGCGAGTTGCTGTTGATGGGGCTAGCGTTATAAGTCCGCATCACCAACTCGGCATTCTTCCAGCGGTGACCTCCCATGGAAAAGTTCGCCCCAAAGTTGCACACCGTTCTTGCCCTGATCATCGGATTGAGTACAGCAACAGCGGCACAGGCCGATGAGGCCTACGCCAAGACGTTGCTCAAGAAGATGTCTGACTATATGTCAGCGCAAAAAAATATATCGTTCAACTACGACACCATCCTTGAAGTAGTCACTAAAGATAAGCAACGACTGGCCTTGGCAGGTTCCGGCACACTCGCTCTGACTCGGCCTGACAAGTTGCGCAGTACCCGCGCCAGTGGTTTTGCCGACCTGGAGATGGTGTTCGATGGCAAGACCCTGACCCTGTTGGGAAAAGGCAAGAACATCTACACCCAAGTGGAAGTCCCGGGCACGCTGGATGATCTGTTCGATACCCTGCGGGACAAATACAACCGGCCGCTTCCCGGCGCTGACCTGCTCATGTCCAATCCCCAGGATCAATTGATGGCGGGCGTGACCGACATCAAGGACCTGGGCAGTGGCGTCATCGGCGGTACCGAATGCGATCACCTGGCGTTCAGGAAAAAAGAAGTTGATTGGCAGATATGGATCGCCCAGGGCGACAAACCCTACCCTTGCCGTTATTCCATCACGTCAAAAACCATTGCCGGCAGTCCGCAATACAGCATCCAGCTCAGCGACTTTAAAAGTGGCGATGCCGCGTCAGCAGATGACTTCGCCTTCAACAACTCGACCAATGCCCAGAAAATCGATCTGAAGGACCTGCCCAACGCCGAGGACCTGCCCGGCAACTTTGTGCGAGGAAAAACCAAATGAACCTGTTGATCAAATCCTGCGGATTTTTGCTGGTGGGACTGGTAGCGGTGTGCGCGCTGGAGCTTGGTGAAACCTTGTCGATCCCGGGCGTGCACAGCGTTATTTCGCAAGCCGAGGCGGTGGTCGGGCGTCCCCTCACGCCAGTCAGCGTTGCCGGTGTCGCGAGGCGCTCGGCGCGGCGCGATTAACCTCGATGCAGTAGTCAGCCTTCATTAGTGATCAACGCTGCAAGTCCAGGCAATAGGTGTAGTAACCCGGATCACGCACGTAACCCAACGACTCATACAACCGCTGGGCGCTGTGGTTATCAGTCGCGGTTTCCAGGGTCACGCCCTTGGCGCCCATCAACCGCGCGAAGTCGCGGGCGGTGTTCATCAATAGCGTGCCAACGCCTTGGCCCCGGGCGGCGGGCGTGGTGAACAGGTCGCCGAGCAGCCAGGTGCGGTGCGCGTCTATGGAGGAGAAGGTTGGGAACATCTGCACGAAACCCAGGGTTTCGCCCTTGCTGTCCTCGGCGAAAAAGATCACCGACTCGTCGCGGGCGATGCGTTCGGCGATGAAGTCGCGCGATTGGGGAAGGTTCGACGGCTGGCCGTAGAAGCCGCGATAAGCGTCGAATAACGGGGCGATTTTTTCGATGTGCGAGGCGTCGGCGCGCAGGGCCTGGATTGGCATGAGGGGGCTCCATTGCGGTCTTGGGGAATTACAGCCTAGCAACCACAACGAAAAAATTCCTCCACACCCCCTGTGGGAGCGGGCTTGCTCGCGAAGGCGGAGTGTCAGTCGACATATTCATTGACTGACACTCCGTCTTCGCGAGCAAGCCCGCTCCCACATTGGATTGCGATCAGACCCGCACGTTACGCCCAGGCAGTGTTGTGCGCTGGCTGTTCTCCCAGTTCTCCACCAGCCCCACCGGCACGTCCGCCGCCGGCAGCATCTGCACCCCACGCACCAGGTCCGCAGCCCGCTCGGCGAGCATGATGGTTGGCGCATTGAGGTTGCCGTTCGGCTCGGTTGGGAACACCGATGAGTCGATCACTCGCAACCCCGTGATGCCATGCACCCGCAACTCGGAATCCACCACTGCCATGTCGTCCTCGCCCATGCGGCACGAGCCACAGGGATGGTAAGTGCTTTCGAGGTTGTCACGGACAAAGGCATCGAGGTCTTCGTCACTGGTCACCAGGGCGCCGGGAGCGATTTCGCCGTCGCGGAAGCGGTCCATGGCTTTCTGGCCGATGATTTCGCGGGTCAGGCGGATGCAGCGGCGGAAGCCTTCGCGATCCTCTTCGCGCTCCAGGTAGTTGAAGCGAATTTCCGGATGCTCGTACGGATCGGCCGAACGCACCCGCACGTACCCGCGGCTTTTCGGTTTGTTGGGACCTGTGAGCACCATGAAACCGTGGCCCTTGATCGGCTTGTTGCCGTCGTAGCGCATCGCTGCCGGCAGGAAGTGGAACTGGATGTCCGGCCAGCGCAGGCCCTTCTCGGAGCGGATGAAACCACCGGCCTCGAAGTGGTTGGTGGCGCCCAGGCCGTCCTTGAACAGCAGCCAGCGCAAACCGATCATCAGCTTGCTCAGCGGGTCCATCTTGCTGTTGAGGGTCACCGGCTCCTTGCAGCCGAACTGGATGTACACCTCGGCGTGATCCTGCAGGTTCTCTCCTACTCCCGGCAGGTCATGGCGCACGCCGATTCCGGCCTTGCGCAGGACCGCGGCCGGGCCGATGCCGGAGCGATGCAGCAGGTGCGGCGAGCCGATCGGCCCGGACGAAATCAGCACTTCACGGTTGCAGTGCACTTGGTGGGTCTGGCCACCGTGGTCATACATGACCCCCACCGCGCGCTTGCCTTCGAGGATGACCTGGCGGGTCATCGCGTGGGTGACCACCGTCAGGTTCGGACGCCCCATGGCCGGGCGCAGATAGGCGTTGGCCGTGGAGCAACGCACACCGTTCTTTACGGTCATGTGCATCGCGCCGAAGCCTTCCTGCATGTAGCCGTTGCAGTCTTCGGTCTTGATGTAGCCCGCCTCGGCACCGGCTTCAACCCAGGCCCCGTACAGCGGGTTCTTCATGTTGTTGCCGTTGGTGGTGTGCAACGGCCCGGTCTGCCCGCGATAGCTGTCGCCACCGGACTCGTAGCTTTCGGCGCGCTTGAAGTACGGCAGGCAATTCTTGTAGCCCCAGCCCTGGGCGCCGAGGGATTCCCATTCGTCGAAATCCAGCGCGTGGCCGCGGATATACACCAGGCCATTGATCGACGACGAGCCCCCCAGCACCTTGCCCCGTGGGCAGTGGATGCGCCGGCCGTTGAGGTAGGTTTCCGGTTCGGTTTCGTAACGCCAGTTGTACTTTTTGGTGTTCATCGGGATCGAGAATGCGCTCGGCATCTGGATCACCACGCTCTTGTCACTGCCGCCAAACTCCAGCACCAGCACCGAGGTGGCCGGGTCTTCGCTCAGGCGGTTGGCCAACACACAACCTGCCGAGCCTGCGCCAATGATGATGTAGTCGTATTTTTGCGTGGTCATTCTTTGTGTGGTCATGGTTATCTCCCGACCGTCGATTCAGTAAATACCGGTTGCAGTGGTTTTTTGTGGATCAGCGTGTCGCCGGTGGTGTATTGCGGGGAGGTTTTCTCGATCTGCTGGATCACCGCCTCTTCGCGTTTGAGATCGATCGAGCGGCTCAGCCAGTAGTACGCCAGGCCCGAGACGATCAGCCCCACCAGCCAGGCGATGTCGATGCTGCCCAGTGCCTTGGCCAGCGGGCCGACATACACTTCGCGTTGCTCGACGCCGTCATAGATGTAGAAGAACGGAATCATCGAGATGAAGCCGATGGCGTAGGCGGCCATACCGCGCAGGCCCCAGTTGCCATAGATATTGCCGTGGGGCATGAAGAAGTGCGGGATGGCGTAGCGGCCCTTGCGCACGAAGAAGTAGTCGGTGAGGTTGACCGAGGTCCAGGGCACCAGGAAGTACAGCATCACCACCAGGTAGATGCCGAGCACCGACAGGCCTTTGCCGGAACTCTGGATGCTCAGGGCTACGCCCAGTTGCAGCAGGATCACGAAAGCGATGGCGATGATCCGCGCCTTGCGGGTCGGTTCGATGTGCTTGATCGAATCGACACAGGTCAGGGTGGTCAGCTTGGCGCTGTAGATGTTCATCGCGATCACCGGCAGGAACGCCAGGATGGTCACCACCACCACCGCGGTGCCGATCAGCGGCGACACGGTGTTGCCGACTTGACCCAGGGCCACCAGCACATCGGTGGAGTGCAGGTGATCGGCCAGCCAGCCGCCGACGGAAATCATCCACGCACCGGACAGCGACGCACCAAGAAACACCACGGCGATCAGCTTGCCGCTGGAGGTGTTCTTTGGCAGATAACGCGAGTAGTCCGACACGTACGGGGCATAGGCGATGTTGTAGCTCGCCGCCGCCGCGAACTGGGCGATGAAACCGGTCCAGTTGAAGCCCAGCGGCGGCGGGGCCACTTCGCCTTCGGCCAGTGCCGGCAAGACCGCATCCGGCACCCAGCCCATCACCACCGCCAGTGTCACCAGGCCGTACAGCGGTAGCGACAGGTACAACGCCCATTTGAAGCTGCGGTGCATCCAGTCATGGCCGAGGATGGCCAACACCGCCGCCGGGAGGGTCACGGCCACCGCGATCACCACGGGGTTGAATCCGAACAGCGTATGCAGGCCCTGCATCATCAGGACCAGATTGACGATGTTGAACCCGGCGAACACGAACAGCGTCGCCAGCAGCACGAGGATCACGCCACGGTAACCGAACTGCGCGCGGGACTGGATCATCTGCGGCAAGCCGAGGTGCGGGCCCTGGGATCCGTGAAACGCCATGAACAGCGTGCCGAACATGATGCCCAGGGTGCCGGCGAGTGTGGTCCAGAGCGCGGTCAGGCCGACGCTCGGGCCTACGAAGCCGATGGTCATGGTGAAGAAGGTGAAGTTGCCGAGAAACCAGAACGGGCCCTGGCTCGACAGTTTGTCGGTGCGTTCGTCCTCGGGGATGAAGTCAATCGAATGCCCCTCGACGACGGATTTGTCATCGAGGGAGGACACACTCGTGGCGGACTTGGCGTTTGTGTTCATGATGGACTCTTATTGTTGGAAGATCATGACGAGATAACTGCATTCTTCGGGTGAACGACGCCCGGGGGCCTCCATGCCGTTCCTGATGTTCAAACGTGTAAATGACGAAAAACCTGTAGGAGCGAGCTTGCTCGCGAAAGCGTTGGGTCAGGCAACATATTTGTCGAATGTACCGGCCTCTTCGCGAGCAAGCTCGCTCCTACAAAGGGCAGGCGTCAGGCTGGCAGCGTGATCCACACCGCCTTGGTTTCGAGCAGGTAGTCGAGCTGCTCCGCGCCCAGGTCCTTGCCGAACCCGGACTGCTTGTAGCCACCGAACGGCATCGACGGGTCGAGGGTGCCGTGAGCGTTGACGTAGACCGAACCGGCCTTGAGCCGTGGAATCAGGCTGTGCACCTTGCCCAAGTCGTTGGAATACAGGGCCGCCGCCAGGCCATAGACCGAGTCGTTGGCCAAGGCCAGCGCCTCTTCCTCATCGTCGAACGGTGCGGTGACCAGCACTGGCCCGAAGATCTCTTCCTGGACGATACGCATGTCGTTGCGGCAGTTGGCGAAGATGGTCGGTTCAACGAAGAAGCCAGGGCCATCGACCGGTTGGCCGCCGTAGACCAGTTCGGCGCCTTCGGCCTTGCCGGTCTCGATGTACTCGGTCACGCGCTGCTTTTGCAGGGCCGAGACCAGTGGGCCGATGAAGCAGTCCGGGTCCAGGCCCGGGGCCATTTTCAGGGTGCGTGTGTAGGCGATCAGCTCACTCAGGAATTGCTCGTAGACGCTGCTATGAATATAGGCTCGCGTGCCGGCGTCGCAAACCTGCCCGGAGTTGAAAAACACCCCGTTGGCGACCGCTTGTGCCGCCGCCGGAATGTCAGCATCGGCAAACACGATGACCGGTGATTTGCCGCCGAGCTCGAGGGTCAGGCGCTTCATCTCGTCCAGCGCCGCGCGGCCAACGGTAACGCCCACCGGGGTCGATCCAGTGAAGGTCAGTTTATCGATGCCAGGGTGGGTGGCCATGGCCGCGCCGACCACGCTGCCACGTCCGGTGACGATGTTGATCACGCCATCCGGAATGCCCGCTTCCTGCACCAGTTCAGCGAAACGCAGGGCCGACAGCGAGGTCAGTTCGGCGGGTTTGACCACCACGGTGCAACCGGTGGCCAGCGCCGCGCCGAGTTTCCAGGCCATGGTTTGCAACGGGAAGTTCCACGGCACGATGGCGCCGACCACGCCCACCGCTTCCTTGCGGGTATAGGCCAGGTAATTGCCCGGCAGCGAAGGCTCGACGGTACGGCCGTGGAGCTTGGTGGCCCAACCGGCGAAGTAACGCAGGGTATCGACGGTACCCTGGATGTCGACGTCCTTGGCGAAGGCGACCGACTTGCCCATGTCGATCGATTCGATTTGCGCCAACTCAGCAGCGTTCTGTTCAATCAAGTCCGCCAGGCGCTGGATCAGGCGTTCCCGTTGCGCTGGTTTGGCCTGGCTCCATTGGCCACCGTCGAATTGCGCACGGGCGGCTTGCACGGCGCGGTCCAGGTCAGCGGTGGTGCCCATCGGAATGCGGGTGATCAGGCCTTCGGTCGAAGGTTCGATCACATCGGAAGTCTGGCCGTCGCTGGCTTCGACCCAGGCGCCGCCGATGAACATTTTCTGGACCTTGCCGAGGAAGGTCTGGGTGGCTTCGCTGACGCCGAATTTTTGCAGGTAACTTTTGACGATCGTGTCCATTTTTGTTCTCTCTGCCCGGCAGTCAGAGCCTGTCGGGTCACTGGTTTCGATGTTCAGGCCTGCTCTTAAGCCAGGGTCGCTTCACTCTCGGCGGCCGCCCGTACCAAGCCGCGCTCGTGGAAGATGAAACCGATGCTGTTGAGCAGCAGTTGCGCGGCCAGGATCGAGGTCATGCCGGTCGGGTCGTACACCGGTGCGACTTCCACCAGGTCCATGCCGACGATGTTGCCTTTGCTGCGCTTGGCCAGGGCCTGGATGATTTCCAGCACTTCGTAGTAAAGAAAGCCGCCGTGGCTCGGAGTGCCGGTGCCCGGGGCGATGGACGGGTCGAAGCCGTCGATGTCGATGGTGATGTAGTAGTTGATGTTCTGCGGGATCAGCGCCAGTACACCCTCGACGCCAAGGCGACGCACATCGCGCACCGAGAGAATCTTCGAGCCGGCTTCGTGGGCCGCTTCGTAGTCGTCGCGGTTGGACGACGACACGTTGCGGATGCCCATCTGCGTCATGCCGACGATGTGGTTCATTTCCGAGGCGCGGCGCAGCGGATTGCCGTGGCCGTAACGTACGCCGTGGCGCTCGTCGACGAAGTCCAGGTGCGCATCGAAGTGGATGATGTGGATCGGGCCACGGCCTTCGAAGGCCTTGATCACCGGCGCATGTACCGAGTGATCGCCGCCGAGCACCACCGGCATCACCCCGGCATCGAGGATCTTGCGCACGGCGTATTCGGTGTTCTTGTTACTGGTGGCCATGTCGGTGTGGACGATGTCGGCATCACCGACGTCGACCATGCGCACGTCCGAAGCGGTGAGGTACATCACGTCGTCTTCGTGGTCATAGGCGCCGGCGTGGCCGAAGGAAAACAGCGTCGATGCTTCACGAATCCCGCGTGGTCCGAAGCGTGCGCCGGAGCGCCACTGGGTGCCCATGTCGTTGGGTACGCCAAGCACCGCGACGTCGGCATCCAGGGCATCCCAATCGGTGCACACCGGGGATTTGCCAAAGGTGCAATGACCCACGAATGGCAGGTTCAGGCGACCGGATTCATAACCGTTGTTCGACATTTCTAGCCTCTCCACTTCTTGTTATCGGCTTGGCGGAACTGCAAGGCGACCGCCGTTGGAGAGACTATGGGCGCAGGTTTTCGTGGAAAAAATGCTAAACATCAGATACTCATATCGGCATTACCGATGCATCCACAGGCCGGAGGTCAACGTGATTCAACTGCACGATGTCGATCTGAAGTTGCTCAGGGTGTTTGCCACGATTGTCCGCTGCGGCGGTTTCTCGGCCGCCCAGGCGGCGCTGAATGCCGGGCAGTCGACGATCAGCGAACAGATGACCCATCTGGAAACCCGATTGGGGGTCAAGCTCTGCCAGCGCGGGCGCAGCGGCTTCCGCCTGACCGAGCAAGGGGTGGCGATCCATGAGGCCACCCAGCGCCTGCTGTCGGCGGTGGAGAACTTCTGCATGGACGCCGACGTGCTCAAGCAGCACATCAGCGGCAAGCTCAACCTGGGCATCATCGACACCACCATCACCGACCCGGATTCGCCCATTCCGCGCACCACCCAGCGCTTCGTGTCGCGCGGCCATGACGTGCACCTGAACGTCTACGTGGGTACGCCGGCGGAGCTGGAAGAGCGGGTACTCGACGGCCGCCTGCATTTGGCCATCGGGCACTTTCCGATCCATGTGCCGGGCCTGCTGCAATCGCCGCTGTACCAGGAAGCACTGGGCTTGTATTGCGGGCGCCGGCATCCGCTGTACGGCAGCCAGGCTGAAGGTGAGGAATTGCTCGAAGAAGTCGCGGCCGGGCGCATCGTCGTCCGCGGCTACATGCAGCAACATGACCTCGAACACCTGGGCGTCAGCAAGGCGGCCGCCACCGTGGACAACATCGAAGCCACGGCGATCCTGATCATTTCCGGCGCCTACCTGGGCTTTCTGCCGGAGCACTTCGCTGCCCAATGGGTCAAGAGTGGCGAGATGCACCAGTTGGCCCCGGGTAGCTTACGTTTGAGATCACCGTTCGACGTGATCACCCGTCGCGGCGTGGCACCGCCGCCGATCCTCCAGGCGTTCCTCGAGGACCTGGCGGCCAGCGCCCGCAAAACGGCTAACGGATGACATGACGCTCGCCAAATTCAAATTCGCCCCGGCATACTGATTTTCGTTTGCCACTTTTGCAGGTCCGTCATGCGCATCCACGTCACCTTCATCGACCGCGTCGGCATCACCCAGGAAGTACTGGCCCTGCTCGGCGGGCGCAGCTTCAACCTGGATGCCGTGGAGATGGTGCCGCCGAACGTCTACATCGATGCCCCGACCCTCGGTACCGAAGTGCTGGAAGAGCTGCGCGAGGCCCTGTTCGGCGTGCGCGGCGTACAAGCGGTGACCATGGTCGACATCCTTCCGGGGCAACGTCGGCGCCTGCAACTGGACGCCTTGCTCGCCGCCAGTTCCGACCCGGTGCTGGCGGTGGATGATCGCGGTCACGTACTGCTGGCCAATCCGGCGTTGATCGCCCTGTGCGGTCGCGAACCGGCCGGCGAATCCCTGAGCGCATTGTTCGACGATGCCGACTTGCAACGCACCTTGATCGCCCAGCATTTCCGCCTGCCCATGCACGAGGTCAGCCTCGGCGGCCACACCCTGCTGCTCGATGCCATGCCGATCACCGACGCTGGCGCCCTGCTCACCCTTTATCAACCGAACCGCATCGGCGAACGTCTCTCGGCGCTGCACCATGATCACGCCGAAGGTTTCGATGCGCTGCTCGGTGAATCGCCGCCGATCCGCTCGCTCAAGGCCCGCGCGCAACGGGTGGCGGCGCTGGATGCACCGCTGTTGATCCAGGGCGAAACCGGCACCGGCAAGGAACTGGTGGCCCGCGCCTGTCACGCCATCAGCGGTCGGCGGGACGCGCCATTCCTGGCCCTGAACTGCGCGGCACTGCCCGAAAGCCTGGCCGAAAGCGAGCTGTTCGGCTACGCCCCCGGCGCGTTCACCGGGGCGCAACGGGGCGGCAAGCTCGGGCTGTTGGAGCTGGCTGACCAGGGCACGGTGTTTCTCGACGAAGTCGGGGAAATGTCGCCGTACCTGCAAGCCAAGTTGCTGCGTTTTTTGAGTGATGGTTGCTTCCGTCGGGTCGGTGGCGATCGCGAGGTCAAGGTCAATGTGCGGATCCTCAGCGCGACCCACCGCGACCTGGAAAAGATGGTCAGCGAGGGGCACTTTCGCGAAGACCTGTTCTACCGCCTCAATGTGCTCAACCTGCAAGTGCCGCCGTTGCGCGAACGTGGCCACGACATCTTGCTGATGGCCCAGCACTTCATGCAGCAAGCCTGCGCGCAGATCCAGCGCCCGGTCTGTCGCCTGGCGCCCAGCACCTTTCCCGCCCTGCTCGGCAACCGCTGGCCGGGCAACGTAAGGCAATTGCAGAACGTGATCTTTCGCGCGGCGGCGATTTGCGAGAATCCGTTGGTGGACATCGATGATCTCGATATTGCCAGGACGGCGGTGGAACGACAGAACGATGGCGAGGTGGGTAGCCTCGAGGATGCCGTCGAAGGGTTTGAAAAGAATCTGCTGGAGAAACTTTATCGCAGCTATCCGTCCAGCCGCTTGCTCGCGGCGCGCCTGCAAACCTCCCATAGCGCCATTGCCATTCGGCTGCGCAAATACGGAATTCCCAACAAGTCGTAAGACCGCCTCGGTCAAAAGCGGGAGCGGGCTTGGTCCGGGCGGCGTTCCGACGAAGGCGGTGTGTCAATCAGCGCATAGGTTGAATGACACACCGCCTTCGCGAGCAAGCCCGCTCCCACAGTGGAATTGTGTGGGCGCTGATGCGTTTGCAAATCGATACAGTGTATTGAAATCAAGACAAAACCCTCTCGACCTGTCTGGCCCGGGCTTCGGTCCCTTCCCTTCGCCTGCCTGTATTGATTTCAATACGCCAGCCGCAACAAAAACAGCCTGACTAAAGACTAAGCCATTGATTTAAAACAAATAATAAACCTTGGCACCACCCTTGCTATCTCTCCTCCAGCCAAGCTCCAACACGAGCCTGCCCATCGCCCTCCGCCACCTGCAGCGGATGAGTCTGAACAATGAGGAGTTGATATGAGCGAATTGCGTTTTACCGTCGAACACGAATGGCTGCGTACCGAAGCTGACGGCAGCTTCACAGTCGGCATCACCGCGTTTGCGCAACAGGCGCTGGGGGATGTGGTGTTCGTTCAAGTACCCGAGTTGGGAAGCTTTGACACCGGCGCTGAAGTATCTGTCGTGGAATCGGTAAAAGCCGCCAGCAGCATCAGCATGCCGCTGGACGGCGAAGTGCTGGAAGTGAACGCGGAACTGGAAAGTACCCCGGAGCTGGTCAACGAAGATCCGCTCGGCCAGGGCTGGTTCTTCCGCTTCAAGCCCACTGACGCTGCCGCTGTCGGCCAACTGTTGGATCAGGACGCCTACGACCGCCTGATCCAAGACCAGATCGACGCGTGAGGATTGCCCATGACCATCCGCCTCGACACCCATGACGAATTCATCGCCCGCCACATCGGCCCCCGCGCCGGTGACGAGCAGGCCATGCTCAACACCCTCGGTTTCGACTCCCTCCAGGATCTGAGTGCG
>NZ_JAQIYM010000028.1 GCF_028823535.1 Pseudomonas serbica
AGCTCGCTCCTACAGGGGATGGCGTGAACCCGGTGTCAGAACTCCGGTGTGTATTTCACACTGAACATCAGGTTGCGCGGCTCGCCGAAATTGTTGTTGCCGTCGAGCTGGTTGTATCCCGCCGTGTAGTAGTGCTTGTCGAACAGGTTGTTGGCGTTCAGAGCCAGGCCGATCTCCTTTGTAAGCTGGTAGCCGGCGCGGGCGCTCCAGACGGTGTAACCCGGTACGTCGAAGGTGTGTTCATAGCCCAGGGTATGGCTTTGGGTGGTGAAGCCCAGGCCGGTGCTGACTCGGTTCCAGTCGCCGCTGAACTGGTAATCGCTCCACACCCGCAGCATGTGCTTGGGCGTCCAGGTGCTGAAGACCTTGCCTTCGTTGGCCGGGTCATCGAGGTACTTGGTGGTGTTGTAGGTGTAGCCGGCAAACAGCTGCAGGCCGGTGAGCACCTCACCGCTGATTTCCGCGTCGAGCCCCTGGCTGCGCACTTTGCCCGCGGCAATCGAGCAGTACCAACCATCGCAGGCGAAGCCCGACGCCAGGTCGTTGAGTGCACGGTTCTCCTGGTCGTAACGGAATAGCGCCAGGGAGGTGTTGACCCGCCCATCCAGCAGCTCGCCCTTGAGGCCGACTTCGTAGTTACTGCCGATCACCGGCTTGAGCATCTTGCCGCTGGCGTCGCGCAGGGCCTGGGGTTCGAACACGTCGGTGTAGCTGGCATACACCGCCCATTCGCGGTTCAGGTCATAGATGATGCCGGCGTAGGGCGTGACCTCTCCGGTTTCGTTGGCGGTGCTTTCCGGGGCGGCGGTCACCACGTCGCTGAAGGCGAGCTGGCTCCACGACTTGTAGCTGTAGTCGTACCAGCTGACCCGCGAGCCGAGCACCAGGGTCAATGGGTCGATCGGCTTGACCCGCCAGCTGCCGTACAGGCCTTTTTGCCGAATGTCGTATTTGCTCGGCGTTGCCCGGCCGCCGGGGGTATTGAGTATCCCGTCGTAGCTGATTTCCGGGCGGTCGTGGTCGATGCCGAAGATGGTGTCGGTGCTGTCGTTGAAGGTTCGGGCGAACTTGTCGTCCGATGTGTACTTGGAGTAGTTACCGCCGATCATGACTTCGTGCTGCATGGACAACGCGTCGAAGTGGCCGATGAGGTTCATGTCCAGGCCGAGCTTGGTGGCGTCGAAATCGGTCACGAAATCGGCGTATTGCACGCCGCTGCCGTCGGCTTCCAGGCCATCGCCGCTGCTTTGCAGCCGCTGGTTTTTCGCCTTGTTGCTTTCCGTCATGCGCACGGCGCCGACCTTGAAGGCCCAGTCGTCGTTGAAGTGGTGCTCAAGATCGGTGTAGACGGTGGTGACATCGATGTCCGAATGGTTCCAGCGCGCGCCGGTATAGGTGGAACGCGACACATCGAGGGGGCTACCGTCGGAATATCGCGGCAAGCCGCGGATCATCGGGCGCGACTCGGCATCGGAGTAGCTGACTGCCAGGCCCAGGGTGGTGTCCTCGCGCAGGTCGAAGTCCAGCGAACCGTACAGCGAGTGGGTCTTGCTCCATTCGTAGTCGACGAACGAATCGCTCTGGTCTTCATCGGCGACGAAACGCCCGCGTACGGTGCCGGTCTGGTTCAGCGGCCCGCCGGCGTCCAGCTGCAGTCCGTAGTGATCCCAGGAGCCAGCCTTGGCGGTGACGGTTACGGTCGGGGCGTACTGGCCGCGCTTGCGCACCAGGTTGATCGCGCCGCCGGGGCTGCCGGTGCCCTGCAGCAGGCCGGAGGCGCCGCGCAGCACTTCCATGCGATCGAAGAAGATCAGGTCCTGGGTGGCCCAATTACCCAACGCGTAGGTATTGCGCGGGATCGGTACGCCGTCGTATTGCCAGTCATCGATCTGGAAACCGCGAGAGGTCAGGATCATGCCCTTGCCCACGCCCTGGACGCCGACCAGGCCAGTGGTCTTGTTGGCGGCGTCCTTGAGGTCGGTGAGGTCCTGGTCGTCCATCTGTTTGCGGGTCATGACGGTGACCGACTGCGGGATTTCCTTGAGGGTGTGGGTGCCCTTGCCGATGGTCACGGCACGCGCGGCGTAGGAGCCGGAGCCTTCGGTGGTGGCGTCGGCGCTGTTTTCGATGATGTTTGTCGCACCCAATTGCAGCGTAGCGCTGTTCGTGGCGGCGGGCTCCACGCTGAAGTTGCCTTGGGCGGTCACCCGCAGTTGCAGGTCGCTGCCCGCCAACGCCCGCTGCATTGCTTCTTCAGCGGACATCTGGCCCTTCACCGCGGGAGCTTGCTTGCCCTGCACGAGCGCAGGCTCCAGCGAGATGATCTGTCCGCTCTGGCTGGCAATGGCATTGAGGGAGCTGGCGAGCGGGCCGGCGGGCAGATTGAAGGGCAGGGTTTGCGCCTGTGCCAGGCCAGGGCCTGCCAGGGTGGCCAGGGCAGCGGCGACGGAAAGCGAGTGGGACCACGGGTTGAACACAGCATTCTCCTGATGGTGTAAGTGTCAGGAGATAGGTGGGATGAGAAATGAAAACCGGACACGAATAAGAGTGATTTGCAAAAAAAATTATTCTTTGACCGGTTTTGCGCGAATCAACGTCAGCCACGGACTGTAGTGATCGACCCGGATCGGCAGGGTTTCCGCCAGCGCGGCGAAAGTGCGCGCGGGGTCGTTGAGCGGGAACACGCCCTGGACCCGCAAGTCGCGAACTTCAGGGGCCAGGCGAACAAAACCGCGAGTGTAGGGGCGCAGCGCAGCCACGACGTTTTCCAGGGGCTCGTCCAGCACATTGAGGCGCCCGCCGAGCCAGTCGGCGCGATGTCGCTGATCGCCAGCGACCGGTTCGATGCGCCGCGCGTAGAGCAGGGCGGACTCGCCCTCCTGCAAGTCTCGCCGGGTACCATCGAAGAGACTGGCCTGGACTGAATGCTCCAGCACCACCACACGACTGGCGTCCTGCTCCTGGGCGACGAGGAAACGTGTACCCAATGCCCGGACTTCACCCTGGGCGGTACGCACGCGCAACGGACGGTGCGGATCGGGCGCGACCCGAATCACCAGTTCGCCGTGGCGCAGGATGACCAGCCTTTGCTGGCCGTCGAATTGCAGGTCCACCGCGCTGTCGGCGTTGAGGCTCAGGCGGCTGCCGTCGGCCAGGTTGAAATCCTCGCGCTGCCCCCGTCCGGTGGACAGGTCGGCGAATAGGCTGTCGCCCAGCGGGCTGCGCGCACCCAGCCACAAGCCGCCACCGAGCAGGCCAAGACCTGCGATCACCCGCAGGGCATCACGCCGCGATGCCTGCGGTTGCAAGAGCACCTGGCGGGCATGCTCGGTGTGCCCCGGCAAGCGTCGATCGAGGGCGCGCAGGGTGTTGAAGGAACCGCCCAGGCGCTCCTGCAATCTGGCCCAGGCCTGGGCGTGCGCAGGGTCCTTGGTCAGCCAGGCGTCGAAACGTTCCTGCAAGGCGGGCGTGGGGGGAGCGGCGCACAGGCGCACCATCCAGTCGATGGCCTGCTCGCTGACAGGCTCCAGGCGCTCTTTTTTCATACGCCCATCTCGCTCAGGTAGCACTGGCGCAACGCCTGTTTCATATAGCGGCTGACCGTGCGCTCCGCCAGCCCCAGCTTGTGGGCGATGGCCACATAACTCATGCCGTCCAGCTGGCTGTAGAGGAAGGTGGCCTTGACCACCGTCGGCAGGCCGTCCAGCGCCTGGTCGATGGCGACCAGCGCTTCGATCAGCTGTAGCTGTTCTTCGGGGGACGGCGCGAGCATTTCGGGCAGCAGCGACAGACGCTCGAGATAAGCCAACTCCAGCTTGCGCCGGCGATGCCGATCGAACATAAGCCGGCGGGCAATGGTCGAGAGGTAGGCGCGGGGCTGTTCGATGCTGTCGGGATCGACCCGGGCCGCCAGCATCTGGCAAAACGTATCGGCGGCAGTGTCCTCGGCATCCGCATGGTTGCGCAGCCGTCGCTGGATATGCTGCAGCAGCCAACGGTGATGGTCGCTGAAAAAGTAGCTCAGCTTGCTGGTCGAAGAAGGTTGCACCGGTGGTTTTTCCAGATGTTAGTGTGAATCGTTCTCAATACTACCTTTGAGCGACGAGCCATCGCAATCGGGACTTTTCCAGGCAACCTCGGTTTTACCGCTTCAGCGATTATTTATCGGCATGGGTGGTGCGGATCAGATTGTTACGCAACGCCACGATCGCCTGCTGCATCTGTACGAAATCCTCGGGATCGAGGCCGGTTTTCGGAAAGCCGTCTTCGGTCAGTTCAGTGCGCAGCTGGCGACCGGCGTCGGTCAGGCTGATGCGCACCTGGCGTTCGTCTTCCGGGTCGCGCTGACGTTTCAGGTAACCCATCGCCTCGAGCTTTTTCAGGATCGGGGTGAGGGTGTTGGATTCGAGGAACAGCTTTTCCCCCAGGCTGCCGACGGTCTGGTTGTCCTGCTCCCACAACACAACCAGGGTGATGTACTGCGTGTAGGTCAGGCCGAGCCGTTCGAGCATCGGCTTGTAGGCCTTGCCGAAAGCGAGGTTAGTGGAATAGACCGCAAAACACAGGAAGTCGGAGAGCTTGAGATCCAGGGCGGACGTCTTGGCGGTGCTTTTCATGGAGGTTCTCTCTGGGCGGGCTGCAAGACTGCAACTGTACATCGTATGCGATGGTGTCGGAATAGCTCTAACCCAGCGAGCGCCTGACCCATAACGGCCGACGGCCGGTTCCCCCGTGAGATCCCGGGGGAACCGGCCGTACCGCGCGTCAAGCGGTCTGGACGTTGATGGTGACGTCAATGTTGCCGCGGGTTGCCTTGGAGTAGGGGCAGATCGCATCCGCGTTGTGTGCCAGCTCGGTCGCGACTTCGTGTGACAGGCCCGGCACCCTCAGGGTCAGTCGAGCCTGTAGGAAGTAGGCTGCACCGGCCTGGCCCAGATCGACTTCGATGTCCACGGCCGTATCGGCGGGCAAGGTCACCTTTGCCTGTTGGGCGGCCAGGCCTACCGCTGCGATGTAGCAGGCCGACCACGCCCCGGCGAACAGTTGCTCGGCTTTCGGGTGCGGTTGCACCCCGGTAAACACGTGTGCCGGTGCAGCGCTGCCGGGCGACGACAGTTCGATGTCGAGGTTTCCGTTATGGCCGCGCGAGGTGGTGCCGGCGCTGCTCAGGGTGGTGTGGGTCTTGCCGGTGGCCAGGACTTTTTCGATCTTGCTCATGATGATTTCCTCAGGTTTTCAAGTATGTTATTCGTGTGCGATCGCATCGCATGCGATATTAATTAAGCCGTAATAACGTTAAGGGCAACGTCGATATTGCCGCGTGTTGCCTTGGAGTAGGGGCAGATGGAATCGGCGATGTGCGCCAGTTCCGTCGCAATGTCCTGTGCCAGCCCCGGCACGCGCAGGGTCAGTCGGGCCTGAAGGAAATAGGCCGGCCCAGTCTGGCCCAGGTCCACTTCGATGTCGACGGCCATGTCCGCCGGCAGAGCGATGTTGCGCTCGGCGGCCACCAGGCCGACGGCAGCGGTGTAGCAGGCCGACCAGGCCCCGGCGAACAGTTGCTCGGCTTTCGGGTGCGGCTGGGTGGCGGCGAACACATGGGCTGGCTGGGCAGAACCTGGGGTCGACAGTTCGATGTCGAGAGTGCCGTTATGACCGCGCGAGGTGGTGCCTGCGCTGTTCAGGGTGGTGTGGGTCTTGCCGGTGGCCAGGACTTTTTCGATCTTGCTCATGGGGGAATCCTCAAGGGGTGCGGTCAGGTTCGATTTAGTGTCGTGTGCGTTTATATCGCATCCGATGTAAGTGATAGTCCTCCAGAAGCCGATTGACGTCAAGGGGTATTTCCGTGCCCGGACGACGAACGGTCAGTTTCAATTCACGTTCAATAAAAAAAGCCCCGGGCTGTTGAGGCCCGGGGCTTTGCAGTGACGCTTGGCCACCGATTCTCGGCGGCAGGGTGGTGGTCAGCTTTGCGGCACCACCCGGGCTTCATTACCGGTGCCTTCAATATAGACACTCTGGCCTTTGCTCAGGGCGGCATTGACCGGCTGGGTCACCGACACCAGCACGCCGCTTTTGGTCCGCACGATGATCTGCTGGGCCTGTTGCGGTTGGTCGTATTTTTTCTTCTCGGCGTAATTGCCGCCCGCCGCACCGGCGAGGGCGCCAGCGACCATTGCCACATCGCGCCCGGTGCCGGAACCGATCAGGCTACCGATACCCACGCCCGCGAGTCCGCCAAGAATGGCGCCGACGCCGCTGTCGTGATTGGTCTGCATCTGCGTCATGGTGATTTGTTCGATTTTACCTGAGCGGATTTCCATCTCGCCGGCGCCACCGCTTCCAGCGTCGACGGCGGCGCAGGCGCAAAGCACGAGACTTATAAGGGTGATCGTCAGCCAGGAAGCGGTGTTTTTCATGTCGAACTCCATCATCCAGGGGAAGCGGTTCATTCAAACGCATCAGCGCACGTTAGACGAAGGAGACTAGCACAGGGCTACGGGCCCGCCGCTGGACTGGCAGCGAGCTCAGCGCAGGCACGGAAAATTCCCCTGCAACACCTCAGTTCGAAAATTACCCGATAAGAAAAACCGATACCCCCGGCATTTGGCGTGGTCGCGGCAGGCTTCTGCATGAGCGGTGCGCAGACCGGTCTTCACCCTGTGGAGCGTGGTCATGGCCGGCGTCGGGTCAGCCAGGCGGTACTGGCGCAATAATAGCTGTGTATGTCCACCAATCCCTTGTAGGCGCTGGCTTGCCAGCGAAGGCGGAGCGTCAGTCACCGGGGATGTTGGATGTGCCGGCCTCTTCGCTGGCAAGCCAGCTCCTACAGGTTCCGCGGCGCACATGAAAGTGTGTATGGCCACCAATCCCTTGTAGGCGCTGGCTTGCCAGCGATGGCGGAGCGTCAGTCACCGGGGATGTTGGATGTGCCGGCCTCTTCGCTGGCAAGCCAGCTCCTACAGGTTCTGCAGCGCACACGAAAGTGTGTATGACCACCATTCCCTGGTAGGCGCTGGCTTGCCAGCGATGGCGGAGCGTCAGTCACCGGGGATGTTGGATGTGTCGGCCTCTTCGCTGGCAAGCCAGCTCCTGCTGGTTCCGCGGCGCACACGAAAGTGTGTATGACCACCATTCCCTTGTAGGAGCTGGCTTGCCAGCGAAGGCGGAGCGTCAGTCAGCGGGGATGTTGGATTTGCCGGCCTCTTCGCTGGCAAGCCAGCTCCTACAGGTTTCGCGGCGCACACGAAAGTGTGTATGACCACCATTCCCTTGTAGGCGCTGGCTTGCCAGCGAAGGCGGAGCGTCAGTCACCCGGGATGTTGGATGTGCCGGCCTCTTCGCTGGCAAGCCAGCTCCTACAGGTTCTGCGGCGCACACGAAAGTGCGTATGGCCACCAATCCCTTGTAGGAGCTGGCTTGCCAGCGAAGGCGGAGCGTCAGTCAGCGGGGATGTTGGATGTGCCGGCCTCATCGCTGGCAAGCCAGCTCCTGCTGGTTCCGCGGCGCCCAC
Organism: Pseudomonas serbica; assembly: GCF_028823535.1. Taxonomy (GTDB): domain Bacteria; phylum Pseudomonadota; class Gammaproteobacteria; order Pseudomonadales; family Pseudomonadaceae; genus Aquipseudomonas; species Aquipseudomonas serbica. The sequence continues at coordinate 7,514 of NZ_JAQIYM010000028.1, forward strand.
GAAAGTGTGTATGGCCACCAATCCCTTGTAGGAGCTGGCTTGCCAGCGAAGGCGGAGCGTCAGTCACCGGGGATGTTGGATGTGTCGGCCTCATCAAGGTAGGAGTTGGCCTGTTCACGAATCACCCGGCGAATCATTTCCATCAAGGCCTGGGCCACTGGCGTGTGCAGGCAACCATGGCGATACGTCAGGCCGATTGCCCGTGTTGTCTGTTGCAGTTCCAGCGGCAGGATGCACAGCTCGCCGGAGGCGATTTCCTGTTCCAGTTGATGTGCAGACACCGCCGCGAGCATGTCCGAGCGCAGCAGCAACCCGCGGATGATCGCCATGTCGGCGCTTTCCACCACCGGCCGGGGCGGTGCGATGCCGAACCGGGCGAAACATTCATCGAGCATCTGCCGGGCCGGCGATCCGGCGCGGGGCAACACCCACTGGGCGGCGCCGAGTTCGTCGTGCAGGGCGGTTTTTCCATAGAACGGATGATCACGCCGAGCCAGCACCACCATGTCTTCCGTGAGCAACGCCTCGCCAGTCAAGTCGCTGGCGTAGGCCTGCGAGCGCAAGGCACCGAAAATGAAATCGACGTCGCCAGCGCGCAGTTCCGTCGCCAGCAGATCGAACGGGCTTTCGTTGGTGATCACCTGGATAGCCGGGTGCTCGGCCACCATGCGCACGATGGCCTCGGGGAGGATGCGCGTGCGGCCAAGGGGCAGGGCGCCGACATGCACCACCCCTTGCAAGGTGCCGCGCAGGGCGGTGATGTCGGACTTGATGTGGCGCAACTCGTTCAATGCCCGGCGAATCGGGAACAGGATTTCATGGCTGGCGGGGGTGGGTTGCAAGCCGCGTGGCGTGCGCTCGAAAAGCGACTGGCCGCAGCCACTTTCCATGACCTTGATGGTGGAGCTGACCGCCGGCTGACTCAGGCCGAGCAGGCTGGCGACCGTCTGCATATGGCGGGTTTCACAGAGTTTGATGAACACTTGCAGGCGGCGGGCCTGGAACAGGTAAAGCGGCTCGACCGCGCGCTTTTCCCCACCACCCAACAGTCGCGGCACGCTTTCCAGCTCGGCGAGCACGCGACGCGCCCGGGGCAGCAGGCGTTCGCCGTAATCGGTCAAACGCATACCGTTGGCGTGGCGTTCGAACAGCGGCACGGCGAGGCGGGTCTCCAGCTCGGAAATCGACCGGGTCACCACCGATTGTGCCCGATACAGGGCTACGGAGGCCTTGGACACGCTGCCATGCTCGGCCACCCGGACGAAGGCTCGCACGTGCATGAGGCTGGGCAGTTCCGTGGATTCCATGGGTTTTTTTGCTCGGCAGATCGCTGTTTGCCTCGGACTATGCCGCTGCCCTGATCGAGTGGCAATAAAAAAAACGCATACCTGCAACTGTGCTGAGCATTACTCCGCTGGCGGGTCGCAATGCGATGCTCTTTCGACACACAGAAGGAGTAACCGCAATGATCGACTCACCCTCGACGAACTCGGAGACTGAGCATGGGCCGATACGGATTCCTTGCCTGCCTGATCGAGGGCAGTGTGGCGGCGGGTTTCGCCCGGGTTGGCGAGGGCGAGGTCAAGCGCCTTCAGGTCGAGCACCCCACGGGGGAATTCACCGTCGAACTGCGTCTGCAGGACGGCGTGTTGGCCGGGCGTGGCTTGATGCGCACCGCTCGCCTGCTGTTCGACGGCGTGGTATGCGTGCCGGATGCGCTGGCCTGGTCGTGATATAGACTCATCAAGAGGGCTATCTGGACAGGAGTGACAGGCGTGGCAGGATTGCAATGGACTCGTTGATCACCGCCGCCGCGCAGGCGCTGGCCGCGGGGGATCCGCTGGGCGCGCTGGACCGGGTGGCGCTACGCGACGATGCACCGGCGCTGGCGTTGCGCGGCATCGCCATGGCGCAACTGGGGGATCTGGTGCGGGCCAAGGCGCTGGTACGCCGGGCGGCGCGGGCGTTCGGGCCGCATGAATCACTGGCGCGGGCGCGCTGTGTGGTCGCCGAGGCCGAGATCGCACTGGCGTCACGGGACCTCGGCTGGCCGGTCAAGGCCCTCGAGGCGGCGCGACTCACTCTGGATGCTCACGATGATCGGGTGAACGCCGCCCATGCGCGCTATCTGCAGATCCGTCGCCTGTTGTTGATCGGCCAGCTGGACCAGGCCCGGGAGCAACTTGCGCAACTGGCCCCGGCCACCTTGCCACCGCCACTGCGGGCCACCCATGAACTGGTGGCGGCGGGGATCGCCATGCGCCATCTGCAGGCCCAGGCGGCGCGCGCAGCCCTGGCCAGGGCTGAACTGGCTGCACGACAGGCCGGCATTCCCGCGTTGTTGGCGGAAGTCGAAAGCGCGCAGCACCTGCTCGACAGTCCCGCCGCACGCTTGGTGAGCCATGGCACAGAGCGACCTGTGTTGCTCGACGAAGTGGAAGCGTTGCTGGCGTCGACCTCGCTGGTGGTAGATGCCTGTCGAAACGTGGTGCGAGGCTCGGGCATGTCGGTCCCTTTATCGAAGCGTCCGATTCTGTTCACCCTCGTGCGATCACTGGCCCAAGCCTGGCCTGCCGATGTGCCCAGGGAAGTCCTCATTGCGAGGGCGTTTCGCCTGAAACTCAGCGATGAATCCCATCGCGCCCGGTTGCGGGTCGAAATCGGCCGCTTGCGTGCCGCGCTCAAACCCTTGGCCGGCATCCATGCGACCCGCCGTGGCTTTGCCTTGGTGGCGCAGGTTTCACCCGAGGTGGTGGTGCTCGCGCCACCGGTGGAAGACAAGTACGCCGCGGTGTTCGCCTTGCTGGGGGACGGCGAATCCTGGTCGAGCTCGGCCCTGGCCCTGGCGTTGGGCAGCAGCCAGCGAGGTGTACAGCGCGCGCTCGAATCGCTGGCGGAAAAGGGCAGGGTGCAGTCATTCGGGCAGGGGCGGGCACGGCGCTGGCTGACCCCGCCGGTGCCCGGTTTCGCGACGACCTTGTTACTCCCGGTTCCGCTGCCCGGTGGCTAGGATGATTCCACCCACCCCTTTGGAGGAACACCAAGATGAAACAGTCAGCCGCCGAAATTCTGCGTGAATATGGCCCCTTCGCCGATGTCGATGCCGTGCACGGCGTCACCTGGGACGGTCAGCAGGTGTGGTTTGCGACCACCGACAAGCTTCACGCCATGGACCCTGACAATGGGCACCTGGTGCGCTCGCTCGATGTCGCCGGCCATGCCGGCACGGCATTCGATGGCACGCACCTGTTCCAGATTGCCGAGGACCGTATCCAGAAAGTCGACCCGCGCACCGGCAAAATCCTCGCCACCATTCCGGCCCCCGGCGGTGGCAACGATTCGGGCCTGACCTGGGCCGAAGGCTCGCTGTGGGTGGGCCAGTACCGCGAACGGAAAATTCACCAGATCGACCCCGAGACCGGGAAAGTCCTGCGCACCTTGCAATCCAACCGTTTTGTCACGGGCGTGACCTGGGTCGAGGGCGCGTTGTGGCATGGCACCTGGGAAGGCGAGGAGAGCGAACTGCGCCGCGTCGATTCGAGCAGCGGCGAAGTGCTGGAAAGCCTCACGCTGCCGGCCGGCATCGGCGTATCGGGGCTTGAGTGCGACGGCGGCGAGCGGTTTTTCTGTGGCGGGGGTAACAGCGGCCGGGTGAGGGTGGTGCGCCGGCCGTGAGGGTTTGCCCTTTTGCGCTAACGGACTCGCTTGCTCCGGGGCTTCAACTGGCGTAAACAGTGCGCGCATTGATAGCCGTTGCGGGAGTCGGCTATCAATGCGGCAAATCCATCTTGTTCAATACGACCAGGCGAGGCGAACGTTGGTAGAGCGACGTCAGTTCAGCGGTGCCATGAAGGGCAAGAACCTTCGTTACCTCAATGACCATGAAGGCCAGTCCGTTCGGGCCAGGGCAGGCTTCCTGCTGCTGGAACATTTTTCGTTGCCGGCCTTCACCCAGGCGCTGGACACCATCGTCACCGCCAATTTGCTCCGGCCCGAGCTGTTTTCAACGAAAACCTTCGGCTTGACCGAAGGGGAAGTCATCAGCGATCTGGGCCTGGTGATTCGACCCGATGCGCGCCTTGACCCGGTCGAAATACAAGGGCTGGACTTGTTGGTTGTCTGCGGGGGTTACCGCACGGCGCTCAAGGCCGACGACGGGCTGAGCGGCCTCTTGCAAGGCGCGGCGGAGCAGGGGGTGATGCTGGCAGGCATATGGAATGGCGCCTGGTTTCTCGGCCAGGCCGGTTTGCTCGACGGCTATCGCTGCGCCATTCACCCGGAGCATCGTCCGGCGCTGGCGGAAATCGCCAGGCTCAGCCAGGTCACCAGCGAAGCCTATGTAGTGGATCGCGACCGCCTGACGGCGTCCAGTCCGACGGGCGCCTTCTACATGGCGCTGGAGTGGATCAGGGGCCTGCATGACAAGGCGTTGACCGACGGTATCGAAGACATCCTGGCGTTCGAGGCGTCCCGTTATCGACGCATCAAACCCACCTTGAATGTGTCCGTCAGCGGGCCGCTGAGGGAGGTGGTCAACCTGATGGACGCCAACCTGGAAGAGCCGCTGGAGATGGAGGCGCTCTGTCTGTACGCCGGTCGGTCGCGCCGGCAGATAGAGCGCCTGTTCAAGGAGCAGTTGGGCACGACGCCCCAGCGCTACTACATGGACTTGCGCATCACCGAAGCGCGTCGATTGCTGCAGCACACTACCCTGACCATCGTGGAAGTCTCGGTGGCCTGCGGTTTTGTTTCACCCAGCCACTTCAGCAAGTGCTACAGCGCCTATTTCGGTTATCGGCCGTCCAGGGAAACCAGGCTGGTCAAGTAACGGTTCGATGAATGGCCGCTCATTGCGCGCCAAACATCATCGTCCAGTAAACCCCCCGGTCACTGCGCGCATCGGTCGCATAAGCCGCACCGACCTGGGTGAACATCGGGTTCATCAGGTTGGCGCAATGCCCTGGACTGGCCAGCCAACCGGCCATGGCCTTGTTCGGTGAGTTTTGGCCGGCGGCGATGTTTTCGCCGATCTGCCGGCCACGAAATCCGGCGGCCCTGGCCCGGTCGACAGCGGTGTCGCCATCGGGGTCCTGGTGGGCAAAGTAATTGCCGTAGGCCATGGCCTTGCTGTGCCCCTGCGCCGCCGCGCCGAGGCTGGCGTTCCAGGCCAAAGGCCGCGCGGCAGCGAAGCGCTGGCGCCCGCACAGGCGCGGCTTGGCGCGGGCGGCGTTGACCTGTGCGAGCAAGGCCTTGCCGACACTGCGCGGATCGCTGACCTGACTGTCCAGCACTGGTCGCGCCAGCACCACTTGCCATTCACCGCGACTGCGACTGACACCAATGTCGGCGTACTGGTTGTCCAGCAATGCCGAGCAATGGTCACTCTGCAGCATGTCGAAAGCCTCGTCGGCATCTCGCGCACCCACCACGCGGATGGATCGCACCGCCACGGCCTGGTACCCGGAAGCTTTCAAGCGGTCGCGCAAGCCGCCGCCGTAGCCAATCGGCAAGGCCAGGCTCGACTTCAGGGCCAGCGGCGACAGGCGTTGGGCGGGACGCCGTGCGCAATCTTCCGGGTGGGCTCGATAATCGTTGATGGCTTCCACCAGTTGGCGTTCCGCACCGGCTTGGGCAATGGGGGCGATCAGGGGCAGTGAGGTCAACAGGCACAGCGAAGTGAAGCGCAAGGCGAGGGCGGATGGGCGCATGGTGCGGACAGCTCTGATGAGATGACAACGTTGGGAGGAGGAAAAATGCCCGTCTAAGACTGGCGTCTTGGGACAAGGTTCACGGGGGGGAGGGGTTTTAATGTCGGGATGATGGATCCGACGAGGGGTAGGGGAGCGGCCTTTAACATTGCGTTGGTCTTTCGGCCGCCTTCGCTGGCAAGCCAGCTCCTACAGTAGATCGTGTATGGGCGCGAGTGAGGGGGCGGATGTCAGGCTGTCTTCGCCGGCAGGTCAAGGCAGGCGTATACCACCAGTTCCACGAGCATCTCCTCCCGGGCCAGTCCGGCCACGACGATGGCGGCGCGGTTGGGGTAGGGCGCCTGGAAATACTCGGCATAGATCCTGTTCACCGTCGCCAGGTAGCTACGGTCCGTGACATAGATCAGCACCTGGGTAACCGCGTCGAGCGTGCTGCCGGCGGCTTGCAGGGTATGGCGCAGATTGTCCAGGGTCTGCCGGGTTTGCGCCTCGATGCCGCCACTGACCACCTGGCCTTCGCGGTCGATGGGGATCTGTGCGGTGTACAACGTACCGTGGCCGACCACCGCCCATTCCAGGGGGGCGCGCGAGGCGAAAAGGTCGGTCTTGATCGCATGTTTCATTGATTGATTCCTGATGCATTGCAAGTTTTCATTGGGCATCGCTGCTTTCCCCGGCACCGCGCCGGCGGGACTCCTCGGTGCTTTCCACCAGCACCCGCTCGCCGAGTTTCTTCAGCTGGGCCCAGACCTCGTCATCGACCACCAACCCCTCAGCGGCCTGCGGGTGGGCAACAGGCAGGGCATCCTCGGCACTCAGCCGCGGCAGCAGCGTGAAATGCCGGGAAATCAGTACATTGATGCTTTGTTCGTCGCTCTGCGCCGGTTGTGGCAGGTCATACACCCGCAACGTCGGGCGGGTTTGCCCTGCGCTGAAGGTGGCGACCAGTTCCTGGCGCGCATCGCGCCAGTAGACGCAAAAATTCAGCGCCTCTGCGGCGCAGCGCGCCAGGTAACCGAGCAGCAGAATGCGGTTATGGCAATGGCGGATGCGGATCAACGCACTGCCACCACGCAAGGCCTTGCCCACACCCAGCTCGACCGCCTGGGCGGCGCAGCGCAAGACACTCTGGCCGTGGGCATCGAGGGTCAGTTGCGCGGCGTCTTCGTAGCAGGTCTCGATGGGGCGATCGACTTCGTCGTGAAGATACGCCAAGGCCTTTTTCAACGCGCCGATGCCATCGAGGCCTTGCACTTGCAGGCGGGCGATCATCTCGGCGGCGTCGTCGCAGTCACCGGCGGCGAAGCCGATGCCTTCGAAGGCCTTGCGGCAAATCACCTGGATTTCATTGAGCGAGACGCGCATATCAGTGTTCTCCGGCGGCGGTGGTCAGTGTCGGCATCACGGCGAAATTCCAGTCATCGGCGAAAGGCTGGCCTATCTCACTGACTAACGGAGCGCCCTGGAACAAGGTGATCCGCACCCAGCGGCTGGACTTGGGGTCGAACTTACCGGCGCCGAAGAACGCCAGCTTGCAGCGCAGCAGGTGGATCGGCAGCATGTGGCGGTCCATCAGGTTGGCGCGAATTTCCCCGAAGGCGCCACGGGCCATGCCCTGCAACCGGCACACGGTGCCTTTGAACGACGGCTGCGCGAGCAGGAAATGCGCGGTCAATTGCTGCGGATGCTGTTCGCGGTAGGCGAGCAAGGCGCGGTGGCAACGCTGGATGTTGCGGGCGATGCCCAGTTGCATTTCTTTCTCCGCGCCAGGTTCCATGGCGCGTTCCCCCAGGCGCGGTTCTTCCTTTTCTGCCGAGCGATACCAGAAGAAGTGGTTGGCCTCGGCCCCTTCAAGCTCGTAGTCGAGCGCCCAGCGATAATGGCTTTCGATCAGATTGCACAATTCGTCCAGCGGCATTTCGGCGTTCAGGCGAAAGCCCTCGCTGACCGACATCTGCCCGGCCAGCGGATCGACCTGTTCGGGGTACAGTTCCAGCAACAGGCTGACCAGCAATTCCTGGCAGCCCAGGCCGGTGTTCAGTTCGGCCCAGTCCTGCAGGCGCGACCACAGGTCGGTGCTGACCGGTTGAGAGGCGAACCAGGGGCTCAATTGATCGAGGTCGGCGAGGGTCTGCCGATCGATTGCACTTTGCCGTTGGTCTTCGGTGCGGGTCTGTTGCAGGTGCTGGCGGGCTCGCTGCAATAGCGCCTGGAAACGCTGCACCCGGGGCAGGTCAGCCGGTTGCGCTGAAACCAGCGCCAGTGCGGTTTCACGGGCACAAACCCATTGGTTGACCAGTTGCGGGTGATTGATAAGGAAGGGCGCCATGCCCAACCCCGTGGAGTTGCCGACGCCCAGGTAGCGTTGCAACTCGAGGTCCAGCCCGACCGCGCGCTGTGGATTGCGTGCCCGTGCCATGTGCTCGATCTGCTCGATGCTGAAATGCCGCAGCAGATACACGGTGAACATCTGCGCGCTGAACGGTTGGCTGAAGTCGGCATTGCCTTGCAGGCAACTGAAGTCGGCGATGCCGAACTTGCCGTTGCCGTACACGGCGGTAGTGCGATACAGGTAACCGACCTCGGCCAGCTGCCGTGGGTCTGGCTGGCAACCTTCGGCCAGTGCCCCGAGGAAGCGCTCGAAATTGCGCAGGCTGCGGTTGGCCCGTGACAGCACCAGCACCCGCGCATCGAAACGCCCGGCTTCCTGCAACGGCACGTTGCGCCGCAGGTCGGCCAGTTGCTGCTCGTCGACATCGCCGGCCAGCAGCACGAAGCTGACGTCCCATTGATCGGCGATGACCCGGTCACTGCGTTTTTCCGGCGGCAGGTACATCGAGAAAATCACGCAGTGATAGTGGGCACTGGCGGTGTCGATCCGGTAGATCGCCGTGCCGAAACCCTCGGCGTCGAGATCGAAGCGGGTACGTTCGATGCGCCATTGCTCATTCATCATCTTGCGCATGCTGCTGCGCACGAAACTCAGGCGGCTCTGGAAGTGACTGCCCAGCCGCTCCAGGTCCATGACCCGGGCGGCGGGCCGCAGGGCCAAAGAGGTGTCTGTGTCGGTGTGCGACATCATTGCGATTCCTGAACTGTTCATCATCAGACTGCCTGTTCGCGCGCCATCTGCCGGGCGATGCGCAGGGCATCCCAGAGCGACGGCAGGATCAGCAGTGAAACCGGTACGGCGGTAATTACGATAAAGGATTGCAGCGCCGTGACCCCGCCCGAGCCGATGGTGATCAGCACCACGGCGGCCAGGCCCATGCCTATCGCCCAGAAGGCGCGCAGCCATGCCTTGGGCTTGTCGTTTGCGGACATGGCCATCGCCACGGTGAAGGCCATGGCATCGCCATTGGTCGCCACCGAAATGAAGCTCAGGAACAGGAACAGCGCCGAGATCAACCCACCCAATGGCAGGTTCTGGGTCACGCCCAACAGCAAGTCTTCGGGCTGTGCGCCATGGGCGGTGACGATGCCCGGGGTTTGCAATTCCATGCCGATGCCGGCGCCACCGACAATGGTGAACCAGAACATGGTCACCAACGGCGCGATGATCGACAGGGTCATGATCACCTCGCGGATGGTCCGGCCCCGGGAAATCCTCGCCACGTACAGCGCCACCATCGGCGCGTAGCCAATGAACCAGCCCCAGTAGAACACCGTCCACCAGTCGAGCCATTTCGGGTCGGCACGGAACAGGGTCATCGGGATGAACTGTTCGATGTGCAAGGCAAACGCCGTGGGGAAGCCGCCAAGGATAAACGCGGTGGGCCCGAGCAGCACCATGAACACCGCCAGGCCGATCATCAGCCAGACGTTGATCCCGCTGACGAAGCGGATGCCTTCGAGCCCGACCAGGCACGAGATGGTGTACATCACCGTGACCAGCACGATGGTGATGGACTGCACCACCAGGTCATTGGGAATGCCCCATACCGAGTGCAACGCGCTGCTGATCTGCAGGCCGAGGAAACCGATCGGGCCGATGGTGCCGGCGACCACCGCGATGATCGAGGTGGCATCGGCCAGGGTGCCAATCGGCCCTTTGATCGCGCGCTCGCCGAACAGTGGATAGAGCAAAGTACGCGGTGCCAGGGGCAAACCTTTATCGTAGTGCAGGTGCATCAACACAATGGCCAGCAGGCTGCCCAATACCGCCCAGGCCAGGAAGCCCCAGTGCACGAAGGATTGCGCGAGCGCGGCGTGGCCGGCCGCTTCGGTATGCGCTTGCATGCCGGCGAACAGCGGTGGCGGGCTGGCGAAGTGCATCATCGGTTCCGCCGCTGCCCAGAAGGCACCGCCGCCGGCCAGCAGGGCGCACATGATCACGGCGATCCAGTTGAAGGTGCTGGTGTCGGGACGCTGGTCGACGCCGCCTAGCCGGACCCGCCCGCATTTGCTGAAGCAGATGAACAGGCTCATGGCAAAGGTCGCCAGCATCAGGACCTGCCAGTACAGGCCGAAGAATTTCGTCGACCAGGCGAACAGGGTGTTGACCAGCAGCGACACGCCCTCGATGTCGACCAGCGCGGCGATCAGGAAGGCGCCGAGAAAGCCGCCACTGATTAAAAACAGCGGCCAGTCGATGTCTTTTTTCGGCGGTGCAAGGTCCAGTGACTGGACGTCGGCTTGCAGGGAGTCGGATGTTTTCATGATGCCTCCAAAATACGCGCCTGGGGCTGTGCATCGCCGGTTTGGGGGATGAACGGGAGGCTATTGTTATTATTTTTCATGCTGTGCTGTCCTCACGGTGTGAAACCAGGGTCAGTGGATCAAGGGTCAGTTTTGCGCAGGTGTCGCGCTTTCCAGCAGGCGCAGCCAGTTGAGTCCCATGATGTTGCGTACCTCGTCCTCGGCGAAGCCACGGTCGCGCAGGCCCTGGGCGATGACCGGGAAATCCCGGCTGTCGCGGAACCATTGCAGCGGTGACGGCCAGTGGGCGTTGTCCTTTGAGCCTTCGCCGTAATCCTTGTCTTTGCTCCAGCGCCCGTTGCGCATCCATTCGAGCACTTGAAGGGGTTGTTGCTGGCACAGGTCGGTGCCGATGCCGATGTGCTCCACGCCCATCAGTTCGGCTGTGTTGGCGACCATGTCGCAGAACGATTCCAGGCTGCAGCCCGACGCGCCCTTGAGGTGGAACGGGTAGGTGCTGAAACCGAGCAGGCCGCCGGACTCTGCAATACCGCGCAACACGGCATTGGACTTGTTGCGTTTGGCCGCATGGAAACTCGACGGATTGGCGTGGGAGACGATCACCGGCCGGCTCGACAATTCGATGGCTTCCAGGGTGCTGCGCTCGGCGCTGTGGGACATGTCGATGAGCATGCCGACGCGGTTCATCTCGCGGATGACCTGGCGGCCGAAGCGGCTGATGCCGTTGTCTTCGGTCTCGTAACAGCCGCTGGCCAGCAGGCTCTGGTTGTTATAGGTGAGCTGCATGATCAGCACGCCGAGCTGGCGGAAGACCTCGACCAGGCAGATGTCATCTTCGATGGGCGAGCAGTTCTGGAAGCCGAAGAAAATCCCGATGCGGCCTTCTTGATGCGCCAGGCGAATGTCCGAGGCCTCGCGCACCGGACGGATCAGCTCGGGCCAGGTTTCGAAGCGGCGGTTCCATTCGCCGAGGCGCGACAGGGTTTCCCGGGCGTTTTCGTGATAGGCAATGGTGGCGTGGACCGCGCTCAGGCCGCCGGCCTGCATCTGGCGAAAGATCTCTTCGCTCCAGTTGGAGTACTGCAGGCCATCGATCATCAATAAGTCGTGCATGGTGATCTCCCGTTCAAGGTCGCACGTAGGTGGTCTTGACCACGGTGTAGAACTCGCGGGCGTATTGCCCTTGTTCGCGCGGGCCGAAGCTGGAGGATTTGCGGCCGCCGAATGGCACGTGGTAATCGGTGCCGGCGGTGGGCAAGTTGACCATCACACAACCGGTGCGGGCGCGGCGCTTGAAGTCGCTGGCATAACGCAGCGACTGGGTGATGATCCCGGCGGTCAGGCCGTATTCGGTGTCATTCAACACCGCCAGGGCTTGCTCGTAGTCGCTGACCCGGATCACGCAGGCAATCGGCCCGAACACTTCTTCGCGGTTGATGCGCATCTGGTTGGTGGTGTGGGTGAACAGCGCGGGGCGCATGTAGTGCCCGGCCGGTTCCAGGGCGAGCAACTCGCCGCCTTCGACCAGGGTCGCGCCGTCTTCCTCGGCCAGGCGCAGGTAATGAAGGTTCTGTTCCAGTTGGCGGGCTTCGGCGACGGGACCGATCTGCACCCCTTGTCCAAGGGCATGGCCAACCTTCAACTGGCGCATGCGCGCGACCAGCGCTTCGACAAACCGGTCATGGATGCCATCGCAAACGATCAGGCGCGAGGAGGCGGTGCATTTTTGTCCGGTACCGAAGAAGGCACCGTTCAGGGCGCATTCGACGGCGATTGTAAGGTCGGCATCATCGAGCACCACCAGGGCGTTCTTGCTGCCCATCTCCAGTTGGCAGCGCACCAGGTTGCCGGCGGTGGCCACCGCGACGCGGCGGCCGGTCTGCAGGGAACCGGTGAACGTCAGTGCATCGATATCGGCCGACTGGATCAGGCTTTCGCCGACCACGCTGCCGCTGCCCATCACCAGGTTGAAGGTGCCCGCGGGCAGAGGCTGGCGGCTGATGATTTCGCTCAGTGCCCAGGCGCTGGCAGGCACCAGGTTGGCCGGCTTGAACACCACGGCGTTACCGAAGGCCAGGGCCGGGGCGATCTTCCAGGCGGCGGTGGCCATGGGGAAGTTCCACGGGGTGATGATGCCGACCACACCCACCGGTTCGCGGTGGACTTCGATGTCGATCCCGGGGCGTACCGAGGCGGCCGTCTCGCCCATCTGGCGCAACACTTCGGCGGCGTAGTAGTGGAAGAACTGCGCGCTGCGATGGACTTCGCCGATGCCTTCGGCCAGCGGCTTGCCCTCTTCACGGGAGAGCAGTTCGCCGAGTTCTTCCTTGCGCGTCATCAGCTCGTTGCCGATGGCCATCAGGATTTGCTGACGCTGTTCCAGGCCGCTGGCCGCCCATTGTGGCTGGGCGTCACGGGCGGCCGCGATGGCATCCAGGGTCTGTTCGGCGCTGGCCTGGTGGTAGTGCCCGATCAGGTCTTCGACATCCGAAGGGCTGTGGTTGGCGACCAGGCCCTGGCCTTCACACCAATTGCCGCCAATGTAGTTTTTGTAGGGTTGCAGTGCCATGGGAACCTCCGATTGCGTTGGTCCCATCTTGAGAGTATTACTCTGCAAATAAAAATTAATAATAAAAATGAAATGATAAGGAAAACTAACCATGTTGCCCGAGCTGAAGATTACTCAACTGCGCTATTTCGTGCTGGTCGCCCAGCTGAAAAGCTTCCACGGCGCGGCCAGGCAGGCGTATCGCACGCAACCGGCGTTGTCGTTGGCGGTGCGCGAACTGGAGCAGAAGCTCGGCCAGCCACTGTTCGAGAAGGGCGGCAAAACCGAGCTGACGCCCTTTGGTGCGCACTGTTTGCCGCTGTTCCAGGATTTGCTCGCCCATCACGATCGCATCGCCCGGGAGGTGAGCCTGTTGGCGCGACACGAAATTGGTCAGGTGAGCATTGCCACGGTGCCGTCGGTGGCCAGCCGCTTGCTGCCGCATCTGCTCGCGAGGTTTGTGGGCGAACATCCGAAAATGCAGATCAGCATCCAGGACGGCAACGCGGACAGCGTGCAGCAGCTATTGGTCCAGGGGCAGGTGGACTTCGCCATCAGCAGCGTGTGGGTGGCCGATGACAACATTGAGTTCGTGCCGATCCTCAGTGACCGGGTGGGGGTGGTCTGTCGGCATGATCATCCGCTGGTGGCCAACGGTGGGGCGCTGCACTGGTCCAGCCTGCAAGCCTATCCGCTGGTACGCAACGGCACCTCGCGCCTGCTGGCAGGAACGGACGCGGCGAGGTTGCTCGACAGCAGCCTGCTGTTCGTCTCCAACATGATTTCGCTGATCGCGATGCTGGAAGAGGGCATCGGTATCACCACGCTGCCGTCCCTGGCGTTTCCCCAGGGCAACGAGCAGCTTGTATTTTTACCCTTGGCAGAGCCCAGGGTGGAGCGCCAGATCGGCATCTTGTGTCGCAAGGGCCATAGCCTGTCGCCGGCCGCGGCCGAGTTGATGGGGTTTCTCAAGGCGCAGATGCAGACCTGACCTGTAGGAGCAGCCGGTCGATGCTCGATTGCTCGCGATGGAGGCCAACGATGACGCGGGAAGCCTGATGCCCGGCGGCGATCTTGGGTTTTTCGTCGGAACGCCACCTGGAGCACGCTCGCTCCTACAGGCCATCCTCCAGCGCCTTGAGGTATTCGGCGCTGTTGCTGATCGAATTGTGCCCGGTGCCCGCAATCACCTGCAGCGTCGCCACGCCCGGGGGGAAATGGCTGTAGAGACGCCGGGTGCTTGCGCCTGGAATTACTTCGTCTTGCTCGGCGGCGATCAGGCGCGTCGGCACGGTGATGTGTTCGGCGTAGCGCCAGGATTCGTATTTATCCTTGAGTAGCCACTTCACCGGAAGCCATCGAAACTGCCGCTCGGCCAGTTCCTCCAGGCTGTTGTATGGCGTGATCAGCAGCAATTTCGTCGCTGGGCGGGTACTGGCCAGGCGCACCGCGACCCCCGAGCCCAGGCTGCGTCCTGCCACGGCAATCTGCGGGTGCTCGGCATAGACCTTGTCGAACAAGGCCATGGCATCGCGGGCAATCGCTTCTTCCGAAGGTGAACCGGAGCTGCCGCCGTAGCCACGGTAATGCAGCAGGTACAGGGCATGGTCGGGGAAAGCCCGATCGAAGTCCGGCAGGCTGCGCGAGACGTCCTCGGCATTGCCACCGAAGTAGATCAGTGCCTTGGGGCCCTTGAATGCTCGCACCGACACCAGCACCTGCGCCTCGTCCACGGGTAACGTCAGCAGCGAATCGGCTGAGTCGACGGAGCGGGGTTGCGGGTAGTAGATGAGTGCGCGCTGAAACACGAACAGGGCCGCGCAGAGCGCCAGGTACAGCGCAACGGCGATGACGACGAGGAAAATCAAGGTGCGCGACATTCGGCTAACGTTAATGGGCGGCATTGACGGCTCCGGGGTGCTGTCAGAGTGTAGCTGGCGGTAAAGGAGGGCACCGATGCCCATCGCGCTCAAATGGCTCAATGTGTTGCCTGCTGAAAGAGCGGCCCTGGCTTTGGGCTTCGCTTTCCACTTCTGTGTGCTGGCCAGCTATTACCTGGTTCGACCGTTGCGCGATGCCTTGGGCCTTGAAGGCGGCGTCGACCGGTTGCAGTGGCTGTTCACCGCCACGTTCGTGGTGATGCTGCTGATGGTGCCGGTGTTTGGCGCATTGGCGTCACGGCTGCCGGCCACGCGCTTCGTGCCGTTGATCTACCGCGCGATTGCCGTGTCGATGCTGGTGTTTGGCCTGTTGATCGGCAACCGTGTTGCGCCGGTGACGGTCGGCCAGGTGTTTTTTGTCTGGATCAGCCTCTACAACCTGTTCATCGTCTCGATTTTCTGGAGCGTGCTGGTCGATCGCTTCTCCAGCGAGCAAGGCCGGCGGCTGTTCGGCTGCATCGCGGCCGGTGGCACCCTGGGCACCTTCATCGGGCCCTTGCTGGCGGCAACCATGGCCACTCGTCTGGGCCCGCTGGCATTGACCCTCGCTGCGGCGCTGCTGCTGGAGTTGGCGGTACGTTGCTATCGGGGACTGTTGTCGAGGACCCGATCGCAGGCGGGTACTCGGGTTTTGGACGAACGGCGCCTGGGGGGCAGCATGCTCGCCGGGATCACGCTGATCCTGCGGTCGCCTTATCTGTTGGGGTTGGTGGCCTTCATGCTGTTGCACACCAGCGCCGCGACTTTGTTGTATTTCGAGCAGGGACGGATCGTCGCTGGCAGCTACGCTGATGTAGGCAGCAGAACGCAATTCTTCGCCATGGTCGATTTGCTGGTGTCAGCGCTGACCTTGATCTGCCAGTTGCTGCTGACGGCGCCTCTGATTCGTCTGCTGGGTATTGGCGGTGCGCTGCTGGTTATGCCCCTGGCGACCGTCCTGGCGTTTGGTGTCATGGCCCTGGCGCCGGTGCCGGCCAGCGTGGCACTGGCCCAGGGGCTGCGCCGCGCGGTGGAGTTCGGCATCGTGCGGCCAGCGCGTGAAGTACTGTGGACGGTGGTCAGCCGCGAAGAAAAGTATAAGGCCAAGAATGTGATTGAAACCCTGGTCTATCGTGGTGGTGATGCCGCCAGTGGCTGGCTGTCGACCGGTTTGACGGCCATGGGTGCAGGCTTCGGCCTGGTCGCGGTGGTGGTCGTGCCGTTCGCGGGACTGTGGGGCGGGTTGTGCCTGTGGCTGGCCAGGCGCCAGGCGCGAATGGCCGGGCCCGTCCCACAGGCGCCGGACCCCAGGTGAGGGAAATGTCATGAGCCATGCGCAAGGTTTTACCCGCAGGCAAATACTCACGCTGGCTGCCGCCGCATCGGCGGTCTTCACGCTCGGCCCGAGCGGCGCGCAAACCTCGCCAGCGGCGGGAACAGGAGGCAAGACCATGATGACCCGCGTCATTCCTTCCAGCAAAGAGCCATTGCCCGCCGTCGGCCTGGGCACCTATCGCGGCTTCGATGTGGCACCTTCGGACCCTGCCTACCGCAGCTTGCCCGCGGTGCTTGATGCGTTGTTCGAAAAGGGCGGCAAGGTCATCGACAGCTCGCCCATGTACGGCCGCGCCGAGCAGACCACGGGCGAGCTTCTGTCGATTCACGAGCCACGTTCACCGGCATTCCTGGCGACCAAGGTGTGGACCCGGGGGCGTGAAGAAGGGATCGCGCAGATGGAGCAATCCTTCAAGCTGCTGCAGACCGACCGCATCGACTTGATGCAGATCCACAACTTGCTGGACTGGCAAGCCCATCTGCCGACCCTGCGCCAATGGAAGGAAGAAGGGCGCATTCGCTACATCGGCATCAGCCATTACACCGCGTCGGCCTATGACGAGGTGGAGGCAGTGCTCAAGGCCGAACCACTGGACTTCCTGCAGATCAACTATGCGCTGGATGATCGTGCGGTCGAGAAACGCATCCTGCCCTTGTGTCGCGACCGCGGTGTGGCGGTGATCTGCAACCGGCCGTTTGGCGGCGGTGGCCTGATCGCGCGGTTGCAGGGCAAACCATTGCCCGGCTGGGCCGCGCAAGTCGGGGTCAAGAGCTGGCCGCCCCTGGCGCTCAAGTTCCTGTTGTCGCATTCGGCGGTGACCTGCGTCATACCCGGCACCGGCAACCCGCGCTACATGACGGAAAACGCCAGCGCCGGTTTCGGCCCGATGCTCACCGATGCCCAACGGCATCAGTTGATCGCCTTGCT
Organism: Pseudomonas serbica; assembly: GCF_028823535.1. Classification (GTDB taxonomy): domain Bacteria; phylum Pseudomonadota; class Gammaproteobacteria; order Pseudomonadales; family Pseudomonadaceae; genus Aquipseudomonas; species Aquipseudomonas serbica. Next base: position 24,611 of record NZ_JAQIYM010000028.1, read on the forward strand.
GGATTGAAGCCTGGGCAGCTTTCGGCAGGCGGGTTCCTGACTACACTGATTGAGGTCCGAAAAATCTGACCGGCACGACTCGCTCGGCAGTCCCCATGCAAGACATCCCCAACCATTACACAAAGGAGATCGAACATGACAATCCGTATTGGCGATGAGGCACCGGATTTCACCGCCGACAGTACCGAAGGGCCTATCCGTTTCCACGAGTGGATCGGCGACAAATGGGCCATCCTGTTCTCGCACCCGAAAGACTTCACCCCGGTCTGCACCACCGAGCTTGGCTACATGGCCCGGTTGAAGCCAGAGTTCGACAAGCGCAACACCAAGGTCGTCGGCCTGAGCATCGACCCGGTCAGCGACCACCACGCCTGGCTTGGCGATATCGAGGAAACCCAGGGCCATGCGGTCAACTACCCCATGATCGGTGACGACAACCTGGTGGTGGCCAAGCTCTACGACATGATTCATCCCAATGCCAGCGGCGGCCAACGCACCGCCGTGGACAATGCCACGGTACGTTCGGTGTTCATCATCGGCCCGGACAAGAAGGTCAAGGCGATGCTGATCTACCCGATGAGCGCCGGGCGCAATTTCGATGAAGTGCTGCGATTGCTTGACTCGCTGCAGTTGAACGCCAAGCACACTGTCGCCACGCCGGTGAACTGGCGGCCGGGGGACGACGTGATCATTCCGACGTCGGTGTCCGACGAGGATGCGAAGAAGAAATACCCCGACGGCTTCAAGACCCTCAAGCCGTACCTGCGCACGGTGGCGCAACCGAAATAATCCCCGGCGACGTACACCGCCCCCGTGGGCGGCGGTGTACAGGCTGGCTTCGGCTTACACCAGGTATTTGCGAAACCACCCCAGTGTCCGCTCCCAGGCCAGCTTCGCCGCCGCCTCGTCATAACGCGGCGTGGAGTCGTTGTGGAAACCATGGTTGGCGCCGGGGTAGATATAGGCTTCATAGGTCTTGCCCCCGGCCTTCAACGCCTGCTCATAGGCGGGCCAGCCTTCATTGATGCGCGTATCGAGTTCACCGTAGTGCAGCATCACCGGCGCCTTGATCCGCGGCACGTCCTTGGCGTCCGGTTGGCGGCCGTAGAACGACACGGCGGCGCCCAGTTCCGGGTACGCCACGGCTGCCGCGTTGGTGACACCGCCGCCATAACAGAACCCGGTGATGCCGACTTTGCCATTGGCATCGGGGTGTTTCATCATCCACTCGACGGCGGCGAAGAAGTCATTCATGAGTTTCTGCGGGTCGACCTTTTCCTGAAGCGCGCGGCCCTTGTCGTCGTTGCCGGGGTAGCCGCCGACCGAGCTCAGGCCATCCGGGGCGAGGGCGATGAACCCGGCCTTGGCCAGGCGCCGCGCGACGTCTTCGATGTAAGGATTGAGCCCACGGTTTTCATGCACGACCACCACCGCAGGAGGCTTGCCGGCGGCTTTGGCGGGGCGCACCAGATAGGCACGAACCTGGCCGTTGCCCTTGGGTGAGGGATATTCGACGTACTCGGCAATGATGTCCGGGTCGGTGAATTCGACCTGTTCGGCCAGGGCATAGTCCGGGCTCAGGGACGCCAGCAGTGCACTGGCGGTCAAGCCACCCAGGGTGAACAGCGCGGCACGGTCGAGAAATTCACGCCGGTTGATCAGGCCATGGGCGTAGTAGTCGTAGAGTTCCAGCAGTTGCGGGGAAAAGTCTTTTGCCGTGAGACGGGTCATAGGGCGCTTCCTCTTCAACCTATTGAACGTGAACGTGTAGGCGCTGGCTTGCCGGCGAAAGCGGTCTATCATTCCACGCTTTAGTCGACTGACCCGGCGCATTCGCTGGCAAGCCAGCTCCTACAGGGGACATGTCAAATTACAGACACTGCACCCCGGCTTTCGCCACTTGCGCATCCTGCTCGGCCTTGACCCCGGACACCCCGACCGCACCGACCACCTGGCCGTCGACCAAGATCGGCACCCCGCCTTCGAGCGAGGTCAGCAGCGGGGCCGAGAGAAAGGCTGTGCGCCCGCCATTGACCATCTCTTCATAGCCTTTGGATTCACGCCGGCCGAGTGCCGCGGTGCGGGCTTTTTCGGTGGCGATGTAGGCACTGATGGGCGGTGCGCCATCGAGGCGTTCGAGGGCCAGTGGATGACCGCCATCATCGACCACCGCAATGGTCACCGGCCACTGATTGGCTTGGGCTTCGGTGCGGGCGGCGTCGAGTATCCGGCTGACTTCGGCCTGGCTCAGGACGGCTTTGCTGTTCATGGGCGTTCTCCAGTGGGCGCTATTGGGACAGGGCGGCTTCGACCAGTTCGATCCAGTGCCGGACGGGGGTTCGGCCCGCGCCGTCGAGGTGCGACTGACAGCCGATGTTGGCGGTGACGATGACTTCGGGGTAGCCGCTTTCCAGGGCATTCATCTTGTTGTCGCGCAGTTGCCGGGCCAGTTCGGGTTGGGTCAGCGAATAGGTGCCCGCCGAACCGCAGCACAGGTGCCCGTCAGGCACGGTGGTGAGGTTGAAGCCCAGGCGCATCAGTACCTTTTCCACCGCGCCACCGAGTTTTTGCGCGTGCTGCAAAGTGCAGGGGCAATGGAACGCCACGCGGTGGGCATTGTGGATCCCCAGCTGTTCGAGGGGTTCGGCGCGCAACACCTCCACCAGGTCCTTGGCCAGCGCGCTGACCCTCTTGGCCTTGTCGGCATACTCCGGGTCGCGCGCTAGCAGATGCCCGTAATCCTTGATGAACGCGCCGCAACCGCTGGCGGTCTGCACGATGGCCTCGGCGCCTTGTTCGATGCCCGGCCACCAGACATCGATGTTGTGCCGGGCGCGATCGAGGCCGGCAGCCTGGGCGTCCAGGTGATAATCCACGGCGCCACAACAACCGGCCTCCCGGGCCGGCATGACGCTGATGCCCAGGCGGTCCAAGACCCGGGCGGCGGCCACGTTGGTATTGGGCGACAGGCCCGGCTGCACGCAACCTTCGAGCATCAGTACCTGGCGGGCATGGCGCACGGCGGGGCGTTGCTTGGTCACCGGCACGTTGCGCGGCAGTTTGCTTTGCAGCGCGCCGGGCAATAGCGCGCGAAACACCTGGCCGCTGTTGACCAGGCGCTTGAACAGGTCCGGATGCGGAACCAGCGTACGCAGCCCTTCACGCAACAGACGCTGGCCCAGCGGACGCGGCACTGCCGCATCGACCACGGCGCGGCCGATGTCCAGCAAGTTGTGGTAATCGACCCCCGAGGGGCAGGTGGTCTCGCAGTTGCGGCACGACAGGCAGCGGTCCAGGTGCTGCTGGGTCTTCTCTGTCACCTCGTTGCCTTCCAGCACCTGCTTGATCAGGTAGATGCGTCCGCGCGGGCCATCCAGTTCATCGCCGAGCAACTGATAGGTCGGGCACGTGGCGTTACAGAAACCGCAGTGCACGCAGGTGCGCAGGATGCTGTCGGCTTCCTCGGCGCGGGGCAATTGACGGGCGCGTTCGCTCAAGGTGGTCTGCATGATTCATAACTCCGCGTACAGGCGTCCGGGGTTGAAGATGCCCTGGGGGTCGAGTTGCCGCTTGAGGTTCTGGTGGTAGCGCATCAAGGCGTCGGGCAGTGGCTGGAACGGCGTGTCCGTGAGCCCGTGGCTGTAGCAGGTGACGTGCCCGCCCGCTTCTTCGACGACCTGGCGAATGAACCTGGCCTGGGCATCGGACTTGAGCCAGCGTTGGGCGCCGCCCCAGTCGATCAATTGCCGACCGGGCAGGGACAACCGTGGCGTGTTGTTGGGCACCGACAGGCGCCACAGTGGTTGGTCTTCGTCGAAGAACGCCAGGCGCTGCTCGTTGAGATCGGCCCAGTACGCACTGTCGAGCAACTCGCCGCCGAGGCGGTCATGGGCCGCCGCCACCGAACCTTCGCCGCCCTCCAGTCGCAGGTGCAGATGTTCACCGTCATGGCACGCAGCGCTGATCGGCAGCGGTTGCTGGCCCCATTCCGCCAGGCGCAGCAGGGCATGTTCGGCGCTCATTTGCAGGCTGATGCTCAGGGACTGCCGGGGCTTGGGCAGAACTTTGAGCGAGACCTCGGTGATCAAACCGAGGGTGCCGTAACTGCCGGCCATCAGGCGCGACAGGTCGTAACCGGCGACGTTTTTCATGACCTCGCCACCGAATCGCAGGTGTTTGCCCAGGCCTGTGATCACCCGCGTGCCCAACACGAAATCCCTGACCGACCCCGACCAGGGCCGCCGCGGCCCCGACAACCCGCAGGCGATCATGCCGCCGACGGTGGCACCTTCGCCGAAGGAGGGCGGTTCGCAGGGCAACATCTGTTGCGCGTCGTCCAGCACCTTCGCCAGTTCCGCCATTGGCGTGCCGCAGCGCACCGTAATCACAAGCTCCGTCGGGTCGTAGCTGACGATGCCCCGATGCGATCGAGTATCGAGTATTTCGCCTGCTGTGACGCGCCCGAGGAACGCCTTGGTGTTGGCACCCTGGATGCGCAGGGGCGTGGCGTTCGCCAGTGCCTGGTTGACCTGCTCCAGCAGTGCGCCGCTGTCATCGAGATTGGCCGGTGCCTCCATCAGAAGCGCTCCAGGTCAGGGAAGGGCAGTTGCCCGGCGTGTATGTGCATGGCGCCAAACTCGGCGCAGCGGTGCAGGGTCGGGATGTTCTTGCCAGGGTTGAGCAGGCCGCCGGGGTCGAACGCCGCCTTGACCGCGTGGAACAGGGTCAGCTCGTCGCTGTTGAACTGCGCGCACATCTGGTTGATCTTTTCCCGGCCGACGCCGTGTTCACCGGTGATGCTGCCGCCGACCTTCACGCACAGCTCGAGAATCTTGCCGCCCAGGGCTTCGGCGCGATCCAGTTCGCCAGGCGTATTGGCATCGAACAGGATCAGCGGATGCATGTTGCCGTCGCCGGCGTGGAACACGTTGGCTACCCGCAGGCCGTACTCGGCCGAGAGGCTGGCGATGGCCTTGAGCACACCGGGCAGTTCGCGGCGCGGAATGGTGCCGTCCATGCAGTAGTAATCCGGCGACAGGCGGCCCACCGCCGGAAAAGCGTTCTTGCGCCCGGCCCAGAAGCGCACGCGCTCGGCCTCGTCCTTGGCCTGGCGCACTTCGGTGGCGCCAGCCTGTTGCAGCACCTGGCGCACGCGATCGCAATCGTCACGCACGTCGGCTTCGACGCCGTCGAGTTCGCACAACAGGATGGCCTCGGCCTCCACCGGGTAACCGGCGTGGATGAAGTCTTCGGCGGCGCGGATGGCCAGGTTGTCCATCATCTCCAGGCCGCCGGGAATGATCCCGGCAGCAATGATGTCGCCGACCGCGCGGCCGGCTTTTTCCACGGAATCGAACGCCGCCAGCAGCACCTTGGCCGATTGCGGCTTGGGCAGCAGCTTGACCGTGACCTCGGTGATCACCCCGAGCATGCCTTCGGAGCCGGTGAACAGGGCGAGCAGGTCCAGGCCGGGGGAGTCCAGGGCGTCGGAGCCCAGGGTCAGGCATTCGCCTTCGACGGTAAGGATGTCCACCTTGAGCAGGTTATGCACGGTCAGGCCGTATTTCAGGCAATGCACGCCGCCGGCATTTTCGGCGACGTTACCCCCAATGGAGCAGGCAATTTGCGAAGAAGGGTCGGGGGCGTAGTACAGGCCGAACGGTGCGGCAGCCTGGGAAATCGCCAGATTGCGCACCCCTGGCTGAACTCTGGCGGTGCGGGCGGCGGGGTCGATCTGCAAAATCTGGTTGAAGCGGGCCATCACCAGCAGCACGCCTTTTTCCAGGGGCAAGGCGCCGCCGGACAGCCCGGTGCCGGCACCCCGGGCGACCACCGCAACCCGGCGTTGATGACACAGGCGCAAGACGCCCTGGACCTGGGCAATGTCGCGCGGCAGCACCACCAGCATCGGTGTGGTGCGATAGGCGCTGAGCCCGTCGCATTCGTACGGCTTGAGTTCTTCCTGCTGGTGCAGGATCTCCAGATCAGGCAACTGCGTGCGCAAGGCCTGCAACAGCGCGCTCTTGTCGACCTCTGGCAACGCGCCGTCGACGCGTTCATCGTAGAGAATGTTCATAGTCGTTTTACGATACTCCGTTCATGAAAGCCCGGGCCATTGCCCGGGCTTTTTTAACAGAGTTGCGCGAGCAACCCGGGGCTGTGCCGATCAGTGGCCGCCCACCACCATGTGGCTGAACGGCGCCACATAGGCCTGCAGCGTCACCAGGCCGCCGACCAGGATCGCCAGGACGATCGAGTGGAAAAACACATAACGCAGGATTTCCCCTTCATGGCCGTACCAGCGGGTGGCGGTGGAGGCGACCACGATCGACTGGGCGTCGACCATCTTGCCCATGACCCCGCCGGAACTGTTGGCGGCGGCCATCAATACCGGACTGAGCCCCAGTTGCTCGGCGGTCACCTTCTGCAAGCCGCCGAACAGCACGTTGGACGCGGTGTCCGAGCCGGTCAGTGCCACGCCGAGCCAGCCCAGCAGGGTGCCGAACATCGGGTAGAAAACCCCCGTGGCGGCAAAGGCCAGGCCCATGGTCGCGTCCAGCCCCGAGTAACGGGTGAGGAAGCCCAGGGCCAGCATCGCGGTAATGGTAATCAGTGAGTAACGCACCACCCACAGCGTTCGCAGGTACTGGTGAATCAACTGCGGGATGGAGTAGCCCATCAACAGCCCGCCGAGGATCGCCGACAGCAGGATGCCGGTGCCGGTGCTGGTGAACCAGGTGAACTTGTAGATCGCTTCTTCGGTTTTCGGCGCCGGCACCACGGGCGGAACCTTTTCGATCTGCTGGTGAATCGTGGTGAAGGTCAGGACCGGGGCGAAGATTGGGTTGGCCTCGCGCAACGGTTTACCCTGGGGATCCAGTTTGGCCGAGCTGGTGGCCGGATCGATCGCCGGGCGGGTGTCGAACATGTTCTTGAAGCCCTGGGTGCCCCAGGCGAACACGAAGACGGTGAGGATGATCCACGGCATCCAGGCGCGCATCACCGCAGGCTTGGCGTCGCTGGCGAAGGTTGCGCTGGCCACCGGCTTTTCGTCGTGTTCCTCGGCGATGGCCGAGTTGTCGACGCGCCCGGAGAGGGCGGCGGAGGTGTGTACGGTGGCCGGTTTCCACACCTTGAGGAAACCCGTCAGGCAGGCCATGGAAATCAGCGCGGCGATCACGTCCACCAGCATCGGCCCGTGATAGTTGGACACGACGAACTGCGGAACGGCAAAACTGACCCCGGTCACCAGGATCGCCGGCCAGATTTCCAGCATCTTGCGCCAGCCGGCGAAGGCCCAGATCAGCCAGAACGGCACGATCACCGAGAAGAACGGCAGTTGCCGACCAACCATCATCGACAGCTCCATCTCATCGAGCCCGGTGACTTTGGCCAGGGTAATGATCGGCGTACCCAGGGCACCGAAGGCCACGGGGGCGGTGTTGGCGATCAGTGCCAGGCCCGAGGCGGCCAGAGGTGAGAAGCCCAGGCCGATGAGGATCGCCCCGGTCACCGCCACCGGTGTACCAAACCCGGCAGCGCCCTCGAAAAAGGCGCCGAAGCAGAAGGCGATCAGCAGCAATTGCAGGCGGCGATCATCGGTGATCCGCGCCAGGGAGTCCTGCAGCACTTTGAACGAGCCGTTCTCGGTCGTCAGCCGATGCAGAAAGATGATGTTCAACACAATCCAGCCAATCGGCAGCAAACCGTTGGCGGCCCCGTACAACGCGGCCGATCCGGCCATGTTGGCGGGCATGCCGAAGGCGAAAATCGCGATCACCAGGGCCGAAGCCAGGGCCATCAGTGCCGCCAGGTGTGCCTTGACATGAAAGAACGCCAGGGCTGCCAGCATCACCACCACCGGCACCGCGGCCATGAGGGTTGAAAGCACCGGGTTGTTGAACGGATCGTAGATTTGCTGCCAAACCATGTTCCACCTCTGCTTTTTATTGTTGGGAGTGCAGCCCCTTGGGGGGGGAGGTGGCCTGTAGTATAGGTGGCATTGCGCCGCTGTCAGGGTGCGGTGACTGTCGCGTTAATCGGCGCTCTGCGGGCGCCTGAGCTAGCATTGCCGATAGGTCAAAACCAGCCACGGGAGGAAAACAGCAATGACTGAGCGCCATCTGGAGCACAAGGAGACCCTTTCGAACGGATGCAGCATCAAGGTCAAGGCCGAGATACTCAAGGACGGCTCCCTGGGCATGTTCATCGGAGTCTACCGACCGGACGGCACGGCCATCGACGAAAACCACGATCCCAAGCCGCATATGCTGGACATGGAAGCGGCGATGGACTGGGGGATCGACATTGCCAAGGGAATTGGCAATAGCCAGAGGACGCTATGACGCAGGGGCAGGGGATTGGTTGTGCGGCCATCGCTGGCAAGCCAGCTCCTACAGGAGCCAGCCTGCTGGCGATG
>NZ_JAQIYM010000029.1 GCF_028823535.1 Pseudomonas serbica
GCCGCCTTCGCTGGCAAGCCAGCTCCTACAGGTATGAGGTGCAACCATAAGTGGTCGTTACCGCAGCAATGGATATGTACGCGGTCAACAAAACATAGGTCGGCTGTAAGGCCGCCTTCGCTGGCAAGCCAGCTCCTACAGGTATGAGGCGCAACCCTAGGTGGCCGTTACCGCAGGAATGGATATGTACACCCACTGAAAAAGCAAAAAAAGGGCCCCCGCAACCCGACGTTGCGGCGACCCGAGGGTGATACTTAATTGGCGGTCGACAAGAACCTCAAGGCATCAATGCGCCCCTGCAGCCTTGTTCAAATCACTCTCCGCCCACTCGGTATAAACGCAAGCATCCGCCGTCGCCCAGCGCACCCGCACCGGATCACCCGCTTTCATCGGCATGCCCGCCGCAGAAAGCGCCTTGACCGTCATCGACGTGCCACCCGAAGTCACCACGCTGCACGTCTGGCTCTCACCCAGGAACAACACCTCCACCACCTTGGCCGTCACTTCATTCCAGCCCGCGGCCAGCGGTTCCTGGGCGGCTTGCTCGATGCTCAAGGCCAAGGCTTTTTCCGGCCGCACCATCAGCAACACATCCTGATTGGTTTGCAGGCCGGCCGTCAGGCGGATCGACAGCGACTGCCCTTCAAACGAAGCCACCGCATTGCCCTGCGCCTTGAGCTTGAGGAAATTCGAGTTGCCGAGGAACGAGGCGACAAAGGCATTCGGCGGGTTCTGGTAGAGGTCATAGCCGCTGCCCAGGCCGACGATCTTGCCGTGGCTGAAGATCGCGATGCGCTGGGACAGGCGCATGGCTTCTTCCTGGTCGTGGGTCACGTAGACGATGGTGATGCCCAATCGCCGATGCAGCTGACGTAGTTCATCCTGCAAGTCTTCACGCAGTTTCTTGTCCAGCGCGCCCAGCGGTTCATCCATCAGCAGGATGCGTGGTTCGTAGACCAGCGCCCGGGCGATGGCAACGCGTTGCTGCTGGCCGCCGGAGAGCTGCGAAGGGCGGCGATGAGCGAATTGTTCCAGCTGCACCAGCTTGAGCATCGCATCGACCCGGCGTTCGCGCTCGGCCGTGGCCAGTTTGCGAATCGCCAACGGGAAGGCGATGTTGTCGCGCACCGACAGGTGCGGGAACAGCGAGTAGCGCTGGAACACCATGCCGATGTCACGCTTGTGCGGCGGTACGTTCACCAGCGACTGGCCATTGACCAGGATCTCGCCGCTGCTCGGGGTTTCGAAGCCGGCGAGCATCGACAGGGTGGTGCTTTTGCCCGAGCCGCTGGAGCCGAGGAAGGTCAGGAATTCACCGTCCTTGATGTCCAGCGAGATGTCGTCCACGGCGGCAAAGTCACCGTAGTATTTGTTCAGGTTGCGCAGGCTCACCAGGGGCTTGTCATTTTGCTGCGCGGAATCTTTGATCACTGCACTCATGTCGTACTCCTGCGCTTAGGCGCTGATTTCGTTGCGCCGGCGCAGTGCGGCGGCGATCACCATGACCAATACCGAGAGGCCGATCAGCAGCGTCGAGGCGACGGCGATCACGGGCGTCAGGTCCTGGCGCAGGGTGGTCCACATTTTCACGGGAAGGGTTTGCAGGGTCGGGCTGGCCATCATCACACTCAGCACCACTTCATCCCAGGAGACGAGGAAGGCGAAAAGGGCGCCGGCCACCATCCCCGGGCGGATCGCCGGGAAGGTCACCTTGAACACCGCCTGCAGCCGCGAAGCACCGCAGATCACTGCAGCATCCTCGATCGACTGGTCGAACAGCTTCAGCGAGTTGATGATCGAGATGATGGTGAACGGCAAGGCGACGATGACATGGCTAACCACGAAGGCGAACATGGTCCCGGTGTAGCCCAGTTTCAGGAACAGCGCGTACACCGCCACGGCGATGATCACCAATGGCACGATCATCGGCAGGGTGAACAGGCCGTAGAGCATTTCCCGCCCCGGGAAACGCCCGCGTACCAGGGCGAAGGCGGTCGGCAGGCCCAGGGCCACGGCAAAGAACGTGGTCAGTACTGCCACCTTGAGGCTGGCCATGGCCGCGTTCATCCAGTCGGCATTGGAGAAAAACTGGCCGTACCATTTCAGCGTCCAGCCCGGTGGCGGGAACACCAGCCACTGGGACGAGCCGAACGACAGCAGGACGATGAACACGATCGGCAGCAACAGGAACAGGCCGATCAGCCCGGTAGTGGCATACAGGCCGAAGCGCATCCGGCGGCTCATGGCATTGGGGGTCAGGAGCATGACGGCTTACCTCGCGTTGCTGGCGCCAACCGGGGATTCCGGCTGAAGCTTCAGGTAGAAGTAGAACAGCACCAGCGTGATCACGATCAGCAACGCGGCGCCGGCGCTGGCCAGGCCCCAGTTGAGGAACGACTGCACCTGCTGGATGATGAACTCGGGCAGCATCATGTTCTGCGCGCCGCCCAGCAGGGCCGGCGTCACGTAGTAACCGAGGGACATCACGAACACCATCAAGCCGCCGGAGAACAGCCCTGGCCGGCACAGCGGCAGGAACACCCGGAAGAAGTTGGTCCATGGACTGGCCCCGCAAATCGAGCCGGCTTGCAGGATCATCGGGTCGATGGCCTGCATGGTCGCCTGCAGCGGCAGCACGATGAACGGGATCATGATGTAGCTCATGCCGATCACCACGCCGGTGAGGTTGTGCACCATCTCCAGCGGCTGATCGATGATGCCCATGGCCATCAGCGCCTTGTTGATCACCCCGGAGGCTTGCAGCAACACCAGCCAGGAATAGGTGCGGGCAAGGAGGCTGGTCCACATCGACAACAGCACGATGTTGAGGATCCAGCGACCCCAGCCACGAGGCACCAAGGTGATCGCCCAGGCCAGCGGGAAACCCAGCAGCAGGCTGAACAGGGTCACCAGGCCCGCCACCGAGAAGGTGTTGAGCAAGACCCGGGCATACGCCGAGTTGGCGAACAGTTGCTCGTAGTTGCCCAACCCAGGGACAGGCTCCAGCACGCCGCGCAGCAGCAGGCCGATCAGGGGCGCCAGGAAGAACAGGCCGAGGAACAGCAGGGCGGGGATCAGGTTGCTCGATCCGCGCCAGCGTTGCGCCAGGGTAGGGGTTTGCGTCATCGCTGCCGCCTTGCCGGCAGCGCCGGAGGCGCTCCCGGCGGGCGTGGATGGGCGGGCCGCAGTTGCCGTCATTTTCATTTGACCAGCCATTCGTTCCACCGTGTGGCGATAGCAGGACCGTTCTTGGCCCAGTACGCGAAATCAAGAGTGATTTGATCCTTGGCGTAGGCCGTCGGCAGGTTCGGGGCCAGCACCGAGTCCAGGCGCGCCACGCTGTCGACGTTGACCGGGGCGTAGGCGGTCAGGTTGGAGAAGTCGGCCTGGCCTTTGGCACTGCTGGCATTGGCCAGGAACTTCATCGCCGCGTCCTTGTTTTTCGAACCCTTTGGAATGACCAGGATGTCGGCCATGACCAGGTTCTGTTTCCAGCTCACGCCGACTGGCGCACCGTCTTCCTGCAGGGCATGAATCCGGCCGTTCCAGAACTGGCCCATGCTCGCTTCACCGGAGGCCAGCAGTTGTTGCGACTGAGCGCCGCCGCCCCACCAGACGATGTCTTTCTTGATGGTGTCGAGTTTCTTGAAGGCGCGGTCCAGGTCCAGCGGGTAGAGCTTGTCGGCGGCGACGCCATCGGCCAGTAGCGCCAGTTCCAGCACGCCAGGACTTGGCCATTTATAGAGGGCGCGTTTGCCGGGATAGGTCTTGGTGTCGAACAGCGCGGACCAGTCCTGGGGTTTGTTGGCCCCCAGCTTGCCTTCGTTGTAGCCAAGGACGAAGGAGAAGAAGAACGAGCCGACGCCGTGATCGGAGACGAACCGCGGGTCGATCTTGTCGCGATCGATGACTTTGAAATCGAGGGGTTCGAGCAAGCCTTCGGAGGCGGCGCGCAAGGCGAAGTCGGCTTCGACGTCGACCACGTCCCACTGCACGTTGCCACTTTCGACCATGGCCTTGAGCTTGCCATAGTCGGTGGGGCCGTCCTGGACCACGGTGATGCCGGTGGACTTGCTGAACGGATCGGCCCAGGCCTGCTTCTGTGCATCCTGAGTGCTACCGCCCCAGCTGACGAAGTTGACGCTTTCAGCCGCCATAACCACATGACTGGTCGCGGCCAGCAAGCCGGCGAACAGTACTGCGGTTGCACGTTTGTTCAACACCATTTTCACGCCCTCATTTGTTGTGTTTTTGAGCGGGCTTGGTAATGCCCGCCTATCGGGAGCAGTAGGTCCATCTGGCCTTGAAAGGCGACCGGGCCAAGGGCTGTTGTGAGTGCTTTCCCTGTCGGGTGCGCTTGGCTAAATCGCCCGGTCTATGGAATATCATATTATGGTATTCCAAACTTTGTGCAAGCACTTTGCCTTACCGGCTATCAGCCAAAAATGCTTTTTTAGTGTATCTGGCGAACGACGCACCCTCTGTAGGAGCTGGCTTGCCAGCGAAGGATTCCCATACACCGCGTGTATCCAGAAAACACCGGTTATCGTTGACGACCATCGCTGGCAAGCCAGCTCCTACAGAGGTTCATCATTCATTCAGTGAACGGGATGCTTTCCACCACTTCCAGGTCATACCCGGTCAATCCTGCGTATTTCAACGGCGGCCCCAGATGCCGCAGCTTACCGACGCCAAGGTTCTGCAAGATCTGCGCCCCGGTGCCAACCTCCGAATAGATCCGTGACTGCGAACGGCTGAATTGCCGTGGCGCCTGGGTCAATTGCGGCACCCGCTCCAGCAGCGCCTGGGACGATTCGTGATTGGCCAGCACCACCACCACACCCCGACCTTCTTGCGCCACGCGCTGCAACGCCGCCCATAACGTCCAGTTCGAAGGCCCGCTGTATTCGGCGCCCACCAGGTCGCGCAACGGGTCGATCACGTGCACCCGCACCAGCGTCGCTTCATCGCGGCGCAGATCACCCATGACCATTGCCATGTGGACACCGCCTTCAATGCGATCCTCAAAGGTGATCAGACGAAAGGTGCCATGCACCGTCGGCAGCTCACGCTCACCGATGCGCACCACCGTGTGCTCGGTACTTAAACGATAGTGGATCAGGTCGGCGATGGTGCCGATCTTGATCCCGTGCTTGCGCGCGAACACTTCCAGATCCGGGCGACGCGCCATGGTGCCGTCATCGTTCATCACTTCGACGATCACCGAGGCGGGGGTGAAGCCGGCCAGGCGGGCCAGGTCGCAACCAGCCTCGGTATGACCGGCGCGGGTCAACACGCCGCCTTCCCGGGCGCGCAGCGGGAAGATATGGCCAGGCTGGACGATATCGGCGGCATTCGCGCCCTGAGCGACGGCGGCGGCCACGGTGCGTGCGCGGTCGGCGGCGGAGATACCAGTGGTGACACCCACCGCCGCTTCGATCGACACGGTGAACGCGGTGCTGAACACGCTGCCATTGCTCGGCACCATCTGCTCGAGGCCCAGGCGCTGGCAATGCTCGTCGGTCAGGGTCAGGCAGATCAGGCCGCGCGCTTCACGGGCCATGAAGCTGATGGCCTCGGCGCTGCAACGGTCGGCGGCCAGCAACAGGTCGCCTTCGTTTTCCCGGTCCTCGTCGTCCACCAGGAGCACCATCTTGCCTTGGCGGTAGTCTTCGATGATTTCTTCGATGCTGTTGAAGGCCATGTTGGGGTTCTCGGTGTTTGATGGAGATATATTGTGGTATACCATAATACAAAACAACTGCAGAGGTCACTATGAAGGCGTACTGGATTGCTCACGTGGATATCACCGACCCCGATCAATACAGCCAATACACCCAGCGGGCACCGCAGGCGTTTGCCGAATACGGTGGTCGGATACTGGCGCGTGGCGGGCGTAGCGAAGCGATGGAAGGTCGGCCGACACCGCAACGCAGCGTGGTGATCGAGTTCGACTCGTACGAGCAGGCAGTGGCCTGCTATCGGTCAGGTGTTTATCAGGAGGCGAAAGGACATCGCGAGGGCGTGGCACGGGCCGAGGTGATCATCGTCGAAGGCGTGGCACCGCTCTAAAAGCTCCACATCACCCTGTAGGAGCTGGCTTGCCAGCGAAGGCGCCCGCGAGACCTGCGCAGTACTCAAGGACGCCTTCGCCGGCAAGCCGGCTCCTACAGGGGATAGCGGAATATTGGAGGTTTTCGCTAGCGGATGAAATGGATCTTGCCGGTGTCGTCGTTACCGATATAGATCCCGTAGACCCCGGCCTGGCGTTCATCGATATAACGCTCGAGGATCTGCCGGATCGCCGGGTAATAGATGCTGTCCCAGGGAATGTCCTCGGGCGCGAAGAATTTGTAGTCGAGGGTTTCCGGCCCGTACTGCCCGGTGATTTCCAGCGCGATGGCGCGGAAGATGATGTACACCTCGCTGATCTTCGGCACGCTGAAGATCGAGTAGGGCGAGAGGATTTCCGCGCGCACGCCACTCTCTTCCCAGACTTCGCGCAACGCCGCCTGCTCGGTGGTTTCACCACCTTCCATGAAGCCCGCCGGCAAGGTCCAGGTGCCGGGGCGCGGCGGGATGGCGCGTTGGCACAGCAGGTACTTGCCGTCCTGCTCGATGATGCAGCCGGCGATGATTTTCGGATTGACGTAATGGATATAGCCACAGCCGCGGCACATCAGGCGCTCGTGCGTATCGCCCGGTGGCAGTTGTGACTTGAGGTCATTGCTGCCGCACTTTGGACAATAGCTCGGGCTGAACATGATCAACGACCTATGCGAGGTTCTTTGAGCGCGATGGGCTGGGTGATCTCGGGGATCGCCCCGGTCTCTTCCTGCTTGCGCTTGAGGTAATCGAGGGCGACGGTGGCGGCGGCGCGCACGTGGTCGACGCACGCCTGGTGAGCGGCCAGGGGATCACCGCTCTTGATCGCTTCGACCATGCGTTCCATCTCCTGGTTACTGGCGCCACGACGGTTCTGCTGGGACACCGAAGTCGCTCGCAGATAGCTGATGCGCGCCTGCAACTGCCGCAACTGGGTCGCGGCGACGTGGTTGCCGGAGCCTTCGAGCAGTACGTCGTAGAAACCCTGGACGGAGTCGATGACCTGCTGCAGTTCACCTTCCTTCAAGGCCTGGCGGTTTTCTTCCAGGGCCTTTTCCAGTGCCTTGATGTCCTTGGCCTTGGCGCGCAGGGTGAACAGCTGGACGATCAGCCCCTCAAGCACGCAACGCAGCTCGTAGATATCGACGGCATCGGCCAGGGTGATGATCGCTACCCGCGGGCCCTTGGCATCGGCGAACTCCACCAGGCCTTCGGATTCCAGGTGACGCAAGGCTTCGCGCACCGAGGTGCGGCTCACACCCAGGCGATCGCACAGATCGCGTTCGACCAGTCGATCTCCCGGCAGGAGCTGGAAGTTCATGATGGCGCTTCGCAGTTTATCCAGCACGATTTCGCGCAGGGTAACGGGGTTGCGATTGACCTTGAAGCTGTCGTCGAGTGGCAGGCGTTTCATGGGGTCCGCTCTAGAATGTGGCTGTCCATGCAAAACGGGCACCGTCCGTGCTCGTTCAGATCAAAACAGCCGAGGGTTAACTTGAGGCCTCGGCATCGGCTTCGGCGAATGCTTCCCGGGCGAGCCGGAAACTGTCGACGGCAGCGGGAACACCGCAATATATGCCGACCTGAAGCAGAATTTCGCGTATTTGCTCACGACTCAGGCCGTTACGCAAGGCGCCGCGCACATGCAGCTTGAGTTCGTGCGGGCGGTTGAGGGCCGAGATCATGGCCAGGTTGATCATGCTGCGCTCCTTGAGCGACAAACCCTCACGACCCCAGACGTGGCCCCAGCAGTACTCGGTCACCATCTCCTGCAGGGGGCGGGTGAAGTCGTCGGCGTTCTCGATGGAGCGATTCACATAGGCTTCGCCCAGCACCTGGGTGCGGATCTTCAGGCCTTTTTCGTATTTTTCGTTGCTCATTTTCAATTGTCTCCTGGCAAGCACCGACCTGTGTAGGAGCCGGCTTGCCGGCGAAGGCGTACTTGAGGGCGCCTTCGCCGGCAAGCCGGGCTCCTACAGGTATTCATTCACAGTCCACCCATCAAGGTGTATTTGAGTTCCAGGTAATCCTCGATGCCATATTTGGAGCCTTCACGCCCCAGCCCCGAGGATTTGATCCCGCCAAATGGCGCGACTTCGGTGGAAATCAACCCTTCGTTGATCCCGACCATGCCGTATTCCAGCGCTTCGCTCATGCGCCAGGCGCGGCCCAGGTCGCGGGTATAGCAGTAGGCCGCCAGGCCGAATTCGGTGTCGTTGGCCATTTGCACAGCCTCGGCCTCGCTGTCGAACCTGAACACCGCGGCGAGAGGCCCGAAGGTTTCTTCCCGGGCGACTTTCATTTGCGTGGTGATGCCGGCCAAAACCGTGGGCTGGAAGAAACCGTGACCCAGCGCGTGACGTTCGCCGCCACACAGCAGCTGAGCACCTTGCGCCAGCGCGTCCTGTACATGGTCTTCAACCTTGGCCACGGCGCGCGCGTTGATCAGCGGGCCTTGGCTGACGCCGGCATCGAAACCGCTGCCAACCTTGAGCTGTGACACCCGTTCGGCCAGGCGCGCGACGAAGGCGTCGTGTATGCCGTCTTGCACCAGGAAGCGATTGACGCAGACGCAGGTCTGGCCGGCATTGCGGAATTTGGCGATCAGCGCGCCGTCCACCGCGCGCTCCAGGTCGGCATCGTCGAAGACGATAAAAGGCGCGTTGCCGCCCAGTTCCAGCGAGACCTTTTTCAGCGTCGGCGCGCACTGCGCCATCAGCAACTTGCCAATGGCCGTGGAGCCGGTGAACGACAGTTTGCGCACCAATGGGCTTGCGGTCAGCTCGGCGCCAATGGCGATGGCATCGCCGGTGATTACGTTGAAAATGCCGGCAGGAATGCCCGCCTGCTCGGCCAGGGCGGCCATGGCCAGGGCCGAGAACGGCGTCTCCGGCGCCGGCTTGACGATGCACGGGCAGCCGGCGGCCAGCGCCGGGCCGGCCTTGCGGGTGATCATCGCCGCGGGGAAGTTCCAGGGGGTGATCGCCGCGACGACACCGATCGGCTCCTTGCTCACGACAATGCGCGCATCGCCCTTGTGGCTGGGAATGGTGTCGCCATAGATGCGTTTGGCTTCTTCGGCAAACCACTCGATGAAGCTGGCGGCGTAGAGGATTTCGCCCTTGGCTTCGGCCAACGGCTTGCCTTGTTCGAGGGTGAGGATTTCGGCCAGGGCATCGGCGTTTTCCAGCATCAGCGCGTGCCAGCGCTTGAGCGTGTTGCTGCGTTCCTTGGCGGTCAGTGCACGCCAGGCCGGCCACGCCTTGTTGGCGGCGTCGATGGCCTGGCGTGCGTGTTCGGCGCCCAGGTTCGGCACCTGGCCGATCAGTTGGCCGGTGGCCGGGTTGAAGATGTCCTGTTGCGCACCGTCGGGCGCATCCAGCCATTGGCCGTTGAGGTAGGCCTGCTGGCGGAACAGTAACGAGGCTGCTGGGCTCATGCCGGCTCCTGACAAAATTTAAAAAAATCTGCACGGACCCCTGTGGGAGCGGGCTTGCTCGCGAAAGCGGAGGGTCAGTCAATATTGATGTCAACAGATACTCCGCCTTCGCGAGCAAGCCCGCTCCCACAGGTTTTTTTGTGTGGAACCGATCAGGCCAGGGTGGGCAGGGGGCCCAACTTGCCTTTGTGGTAGATCATCGGCGTCACCGGTTGCTCGGGCAGGATCAGGTTCTTCACCGCACCGACGATGATGGCGTGGTCGCCGCCATCGTATTCGCGCCACAGTTCGCACTCGATGATCGCCGTGGCCTTGCGCAGCAACGGGTTGCCCAGTTCGCTCAAGTGCCACTCGATGCCGTTGGCCTTGTCCTTGCCTTTACCGGCAAACGCATAGGCTTCGGCAGTCTGGTCGGCGGACAGCAGGTGAATCGCGAACTGCTTGCTGTCACGCAGGATCGGGTAAGTGTCAGAGGCGTAGTTGGGGCAGAACAGCACCAGTGCCGGATCGATCGACAGTGCACTGAAGGCGCTGGCGGTGATGCCGACGATGCCACCAGCCGGGTCCAGGGTGGTGACCACCGTGACCCCGGAAGGGAACGAGCTCATGACGTCTTTGTAAATGCCGGGTTCGATCATTTCTCAGGACTCCTAGCGCATCACGAATGGATCAGGCATCGGTGCCTGGGACAGATTGATCCACACCGTTTTCAACTCGGTGTAGGCCAGCACGGAATCGATGCCGCTTTCGCGTCCATAGCCACTGTTCTTGAAGCCGCCGATCGGCGCCATGGCTGACACCGCGCGATAGGTGTTGACCCAGATGATCCCCGAACGCACGTCCCGGGCCAGGCGATGGGCGCGGCCCAGGTCGCGGGTCCAGATGCCGGCGGCGAGGCCGAACTGCGAGTCGTTGGCGATCGCCAGGGCTTCGGCTTCGTCCTTGAAGCGAATGACCGAGGCCACCGGGCCGAAGACCTCTTCCTGCATGATCTTCATCGAATTGCGGTCGCATTCGAACAGGGTCGGCTCATAGAACCAGCCATCACCCAGATTCTGCGGACGCTTGCCACCCAGGCGCAGTGTTGCCCCTTCGGCAATGGCATCAGCCACCAGTCCTTCGACCACGGCCAACTGCTGCGCGGTGGCCATCGGGCCCATTTCGCTGCTGTCTTCCTGCGGGTTGCCGATGCGGATGCGCTGGGCGCGTGCCACCAGGCGAGCGACGAATTCGTCGTAGATCTCGTCCTGCACCAGCAGGCGCGAACCCGACACACAACTTTGCCCGGAGGCGGCGTAGATGCCGGCAATGGCGCCGTTGATCGCACTGTCGAGGTCGGCGTCGGCGAAGATGATGTTCGGCGATTTGCCGCCCAGTTCCAGGGACAGTTTCGCGAAGTTCTCGGCGCTGCTGCGCACCACATGCCGGGCCGTGGCCGCGCCGCCGGTGAAGGCGATCTTGCGCACCAGCGGATGGCGAGTCAGGGCGGCGCCGGTGCTCGGGCCGTAGCCGGTAACGACGTTGACCACGCCCGGCGGGATGCCGGCTTCCAGCGCCAGGCGCGCCAGCTCGAGAATGGTCGCCGAGGCGTGCTCCGACGGCTTGATCACGATGGTATTGCCTGCCGCCAGGGCTGGCGCCAGCTTGATCGCGGTCAGGTACAGCGGGCTGTTCCACGGAATGATCGCGGCGACCACGCCCATGGCTTCGTGCACGGTGTAGGCGAACAGGTCGGGCTTGTCCAGCGGCAGGGTGCCGCCTTCAAGCTTGTCGGCCAGGCCTGCGGTGTAGTGGAAAAACTCCGGCAGATAGCCGACCTGGCCGCGGGTCTCGCGGATCAGCTTGCCGTTGTCGCGGCTTTCCAGCTGCGCCAGTTGTTCCTTGTTTTCGGCGATCAGGTCGCCCAGGCGGCGCAGCAACTTGCCCCGGGCGGTGGCGGTCAAGCCACGCCAGGCCGGGCTGTCGAAGGCGCTCTGCGCAGCCTGTACGGCGCGCTCGACGTCGGCTTCGTCGGCATCGGGCAGTTCGGCCCAGGGTTCGGCCAGGGCCGGGTTGAGGCTTTCGAAGGTCTTGCCGGAGAGGGCATCGACCCATTCACCGCCGATGCACATCTGGAAGCGAGCGAGTGTCATGCAACGATCCCCTTGATCTGGTTTTGTCGGGAGTGCGCAGTGTCGAGAAACTCCAGCAACAGCTGGTTGACCAGGCGCGGCGATTCTACGGGCATCATATGCCGCTGCTCGGCGAGTACGGCAACCTTGGCGCCGGGAATGCGCTGGGCCAGTTGCTCAGCCATTTCCGGGGTCGACCCAGGGTCGAGTTCGCCGGTGGCGATCAGCGCCGGTACCTGGATGTTGCCCAGGTCCTCGGCGCGGTACATGTCCTGGGTGGCAAACAATTCGTAGGTGGTCAGGTATCCCTGGGGGTCATTGCCCGCCAGCGTCTGGCGAATCGCGGCGATCTGCGCCGGATTGGCCGCCTGGTATTCACGGCTGAACCAGCGTGACAATGCGGCTTCCGCGTTGGCATCCGGGCCGTGTTCGGCGGCCTGGCTGGTGCGGGCGATCACACCAGCGCGTTGTTCAGCGGTGCGATTGAACACGCTGTTGAGCACCACAAGGCTTTGCAGGCGTTGCGGGTAATGCAGGGCGAAAGCCCGCGCCACCAGCCCGCCCATGGAGAAACCGATCACTGCCGCCTTGGGCAATTGCAGATGATCGAGCAGCTCGAGCAACTGGTCGGCATAACCGAGCAGCGGCGTGCCGCTTTCAGGACGTGGGCTGGCGCCATGGCCGAGCATGTCATAGGCGATAACGCGGTATTTCGTGGCCAGGCCAACGATCTGGCCGCCCCACATTTCTTTGTTCAGGCCCACGCCGTGGATCAAGACCACGGGCTGGCCTTGGCCGGTCGCCAGGTAACTGGTGCCAGCCGGGGTGCGTTCAGCGGTGAGCCGAATCATGGAGCGCTCCTGCATACCTTTTTGTTGTAGTGACCGACCGTCTTACTGGGCTTTTTCAGCGGCCAGTTCTTCCAGGTCGATGTAGCGGTTGCCGATGCGTGGGTGCAGGCGGCCGCCGTCGGCACAACCCAGGACCACGACGATTTCGTCGGCACGCGGTGCGTCTTCGATCTGCATTTCCAGGGTGATGTAGTGCGAACGCAGACCTTCATCGTCCTTGTGCATCATCGGGATCTGGATCGAGGTACCCGGGCCGCCGCGCTTGTTGGTGAAGCTCAGGTAGCTCTTGGCTTTCACCGCTTCGCGGTAATGGTTGCCAAAGCGCAGGGTGTGGATCACCGCAGAGGCGTGTTCGATTTCACCGTCGGCACCGACCACGGCGGCCTTGCCGTAGGCTTCGATCTTCTCGGCACCGCCGATGATGCCTACCAGACGCTCGACCATCATTGCGCCGAGGTCGGAGCAGTTGGCGCGGATTTGCGGCTTGAGGTCTTCAACGAAGCCGTTGCCCAGCCAAGGGTTCTTCATCACCACGGCCAGCCCGACCATGGTCACGGGCTTGTCGGTGGCCTTGCCGCCTTCGATGAAGGTTTCTTCGACATAGCTGACGATCTTGCGGATTTCGAAACTCATGAGCTGCTCCGTATCAGGGTGAAAGGTGTTTGTGCGTATGATGGTATACCATAATACCGGATGCGCAATAGCCTGATGGGAGTTTCTGGTCGGAAGGCGATGAAAAGCGGGGGAGGGGGGTGGCGATGGCCTTTACGGCCGATGGAAATCCTGCGGCTTGTCGGGTCACCGCATCGCCAGCAAGCCGGCTCCTACGGATGTGCGTACGCCGCAAATTCAACTTACCTGCTCAAAACCTGTAGGAGCTGGCTTGCCAGCGAAGGCGGCATCACGGCCACCATCGCATCGCCAGCAAGCCGGCTCCTACGGATGTGCGTTACGCAAATTCAGCTTGCCCCCACTGCGGACCTCTCTGGCAGTACAACCAAAGTGTCGACGGAAGCTACGGGTGAACTGCGCCTGGTCGCTGAAGCCCCAACGCATGGCCAGCTCACCGATCGACAGGTGGCAGCCAGGGTCGTGCAGCCCCCTGTTGACCGCCTCGAGACGGCGCAGGCGAATCCATTCCCCCAGGCTGTGGGGCGTGCTGCTGAAGAGTTTATGCAGATAACGCACCGACAACCCACAGGCGTCGGCGATCATCTGCGGCGCGAGGTCGGGGTTGCCCAGTTGCTGGTCGATGTACTGCTCGATCCGTTGCAAATGCAGGGCGGCCAGGTTCGAGCTTTCGCTGCTGAGCACCCGCTCATCGTCACGCAAGGCCATCAACAGTGTCGAAAGGGCCTGCTCGAGCAACATATGGCGGGCAGGCGCGTCGCATTCGTCGAAACGGGCGGCGCACATCGCCAGTTGATCGACAAAGATCCGCCCGAGTGCGCGCCTGGCGTCGAAGCACAGGCGAGTGTAGCGCTCGGCGCCGCGCAGTTGGCCATGCAGCGCGCGTTCGGGGAGCTTGAACACCCACAGATCGTTGTCGCTGGCGTAGTGAAAGCGGTAGGGCGCATCCCCCCGTTCAAAGATGAAACCACCAGGCTGGCAATGCAGGGCCCGACCGTCCTGTTCGAAATGCACTTCGCTGCGCCGCGGTACGGTGACGAGGTAGCAGGCTTCGTGGTCTTCACTGACCTGGGCCTTGCTGCGCGAATAACCCAGTTGACTGGAGCGCAGGCGTGAAAGGGTCAGGGCGGTACTGCCGGTTTCCCAGATCTGCAGGCTGCCGCTGAACGGGCTGTTCGGGGCGAATTCAAGGGACAACGGAAAATAGGCGCTGCCA
This sequence comes from Pseudomonas serbica, assembly GCF_028823535.1. Taxonomy (GTDB): domain Bacteria; phylum Pseudomonadota; class Gammaproteobacteria; order Pseudomonadales; family Pseudomonadaceae; genus Aquipseudomonas; species Aquipseudomonas serbica. Next base: position 14,353 of record NZ_JAQIYM010000029.1, read on the forward strand.
ATAGCCTGGGCCCAGAGCGGCTGGCGTTGACTGTCTGGCCAGGAGCGGGTGGAGAGTTTGTATGCCATGGCTGCCCTCGTATCATTTTTATTATGAGGACGATGCCGACGCAAACAGCCGCCGGCACCGTGGGTCTGCCATCATTTGCCAATGCTTACGGGCGGTCAATCACCAGGAGTCAGCCGGTAGGTGGCCGAGGGTGCGAGCTCGGCCTGCCAGCCGGGCGGCACGACGATGTTGGTGGTCGCCTCTTCGATGACGCAAGGGCCTTGCACCCTTTGCCCCGCTTGCAGCCGATCACCGTTGTACACCGGCGTGTCCTGCCAGGACGACTGCGCGCTGAACAGCATCGAGCGATGACCGCTGGCCTTGGCCGCGACATGCTCGGCAGGTTGCGGCAACTCCGGCATGGGCGGCCGTTGCAAGCGCGCAATCACCGAACACTCAAGGTTGACCAGTTCTGCCGGGCTCTGCGGTTCGCTGTAGGAGAACAGCGCCTTGTGCCGGGTGTGGAACGCCTCGCGCAACGCCACCAGGCCCGCCTGGTCCAGTTGATCGCAGGTCAGCTCGACGCTGCATTCGTGGATCTGCCCCAGGTAGCGGATCTCCAGGTTGTACAGGCACTCGACGTTATTGCCGGCACCAAAGCCGTCCTCGCGCAGGTTGTGCATGCCGCGCTCGCGCAGGTCGCGCAGGGTCTGGTTGAGCAGCGGCAGGTCGACCAACTGGTCGTCCAGGCGCATCGGCAAGGTAGTCAACTGGTCGTAGCGGATGTCCGAAAGAATCTGCCCGTAAGCGCACAGCCCGGAAGCCACTTTGGGGATCAGAACCACTTTGCTGCCGATTTCCTCGGCCAGGCGCATGACGTGCATGCCCGCCGCGCCGCCCGCGCCGATCAGGGCAAAGTCTCGGGGGTCATAACCGCGCTCGACCGACACCCGGCGGATGCCGCTGACCATGTTCAGGTTGACCAGGGTGATGATGCCCAGGGCGGCACGCTCGACGCTGATGCCCAGGGGGTCGGCGATCTTGCTGCGGATCGCCGCGATGGCGGCCTGGCGATCGAGGCGGATGCTACCGCCCAAGAGCGCGCCGTCGGCCAGGTATCCCAGGGCCAGGTTGGCGTCGGTGACTGTCGGTTCGCTGCCGCCCTTGCCGTAGCACACCGGGCCCGGGTTGGCGCCGGCGCTGCGCGGGCCGACCTGGAGCATGCCGAAGTCGTCGAGGTAGGCGATCGAGCCGCCGCCGGCGCCGAGGGTTTCCACCTGGATCATCGGCACACCGATGCGATAGCGCAAGAAGTCGGTGTCCTTGCTGAAATTGGTGCGTCCGCCCTTGCTCAAGGTGATGTCGAACGAGGTGCCGCCCATGTCTACGGTGATCACGTTGTCGATGCCGAACGGCTGCGCTACGCACAACCCGGCTTGCGGCGCGGACGCCGGCCCTGAGTTGATCGCATTCACCGCGCGCTCGCGCATCACCACGCCGGGCGCGAGGCCGCCATTGGACTGGAAGTAGCGCGTGGGCTGCTGCGCGCCGAGTTCTTCGAACAGGGCGTCGATGCGTTCGATGTAGCGGCCCATGACCGGGCTCAGGTAGGCGTTGACCACGGTGGTGGAGGTGCGGGTGTATTCACGGATCTGCGGGAACACTTCGTTGCCGGTGCAGACGAACACGCCCGGCAGTGTCGCGCGCACCATCTCGGCGGCGCGTTGTTCGTGGCTTGGGTTACGCACCGACCAGACGAACGAAATGGCCACGGCCTTGACGTCCTGTTCGCGGAAATACTCGATGGCGTCGACAATCGCCTGTTCGTCCAGCGGCGCGTACTCGCTGCCGTCGCTGATGATCCGCCCGCCGATGGGCCGCCGCAGGTGACGCGGCACCAGCATGTAGGCCGGCGGGTAGCTGGCGTCGTAGCGATGGCCGTCCTCCTTGTGGCCCAGGCGGATTTCCAGGCTGTCTTCATGGCCGTCGGTGCACAGCAGGCCCACCTTGACCCCGGTCTTTTCGATCAGCGCATTGAGCGCCACCGTGGTGCCGTTGATGCACAGGTCGCAGTCGCCGATGATCTCGGCGGGTGTGCGGCCGATGGCGTCGGCGATCTGCGCCAGGCCGTTGCGGATGGCGATGGTGCCGTCCAGGGGCGTCGAGGGCGCCTTGAACAGCTGCACGTTGCCGCTGCGGTCGGCCAGGATGAAATCGGTGAAGGTGCCGCCGGCGTCGATGCCCAGGCGATATTGTTGCTTGCTCATGATCAGGGATTCCAGATTGCTCAGAGGGGCCGGGCTCGATTAACGGGGGGTACGACAGGCGTTGGTCGCGGCGTCATCGACCTGGCCGTGGCTGTCGATCACCACGCCGTATTCCAGGCGGGCGCCTTCGCGGGACACCAGGCCGTTGCGCACGTCGCTGACCACGCTGGCGACCGGGCGGCGCAGGGGATTGCCGTAACCACCGCCGCCAGGGTTGACGTTGATCACCCGTTCCCCCGGTTGCGCGGTGAGTTGCGCGTTGTAGAGGAAGGACTGTTCCTCACCGTCGAGCGTGCGGTGAATCAACCGGCCAAGCTTGGGTTCGAGCAGGGCGTTGGTCGCACCCGCGGCCCCCGAGGTCGGCAGTTGCCGGCCCTCGCCAAAACCGACCACGGTCATGGCGTGGTCGAGCGGTTCGATTTCGATGCGCGTTCCCGAGCCACCGCGAAATTCGCCGGCGCCCCCGCTGTCGGTCATCAGGCTGTAGCGATGGATGAGGATCGGATAGGAATACTCCAGCAACTCGATATCGCCGGACATCAACGCACCGAAACAGCACAGCGGCCCGCACGCCGGCCAACCGTCCATGGCCTTGTTCGCACCGGCACCGGAGATGATCGAGGCGAGCACCATCGTCACGTACTCGTCGTTGCCGTTGCGCGGGTCATGGCCGGCGATATTGATCCCGCTGGCGTGACCCCAGGAGGCGGTGACACGGTCGGGGGCCGCCTGCTCCAGTGCCTGGCGCACCGCGTCGGCCAGGGTTTCCATCGGCGTGGTGGTGCTGTTGACGTGGGGCGCCGGCTCCTGCGCATTGCACAAGGTTCCCGGCGGGCCGAGGTCGACGGACACGCAGCGGTACAGCCCTTCGTTATACGGCGGCGGCACCTGGGCGAACATCATCAGCCCCAGGTAAACCCCGGACACTGAGTTACCGGCGTAGGAGTTGATGAAGTAGGGTACCTGGGGCGGGCTTTCGATCAGGATGTGCGCCTCGTCGCCGCGAATTTCCACCTGGGCGGTGATCGACAGTTGCCCCAGCCCGTGGCCCGAGTCTTCCAGCACTGCGGTGCCGCTGTAGAAGCCATCCGGCACCTCCCGCAGCAAGGCGCGCATGTGCCGGTCGGCCATGTCTTTCAATTCGGCGATACAGGCGCGCACCTGCTGCACGCCATAACGATCGAGCAGTTCCAGCAAGTGCCGTTCGCCGACATTGCAGGCGCCGTACTGGGCGTTGAGATCGCCTTCCTGATACGCCCGGGCGCGCATGTTGGTCAGCAGCAGGTTGATCACGTCTTCTCGGCGCTTGCCCCGGGACCAGAGCTTGACCGGCGGGATGCGCAAGCCTTCGGCGTAGATTTCCCTGGCATCGGGGTTGTAGCCGGCGGGCACCGGACCGCCGATGTCGGTCAGGTGACCCTTGCAGACCGCCCAGAACACCAGCTCGCCCTGGTAGAACACCGGTTTGTACATGCAGCAGTCGAGGATGTGGCTGCCCATGTAGGCGGGGTCGTTGTGATAAATCACATCGCCTTCCTGGACGTCGTCACCGAAGAAACCGGCCACGCATTTCATCGCCGGAATCAGCGAGCCCAAGTGAATCGGAATGTCCTGGCCCTGCAGGATCATTTCCGGCAGGTGGTCGAAGAGGGCGTTGGAATAGTCGTGGGCCAGGTTGAAAACGCTGGAACGGCCGGTCTTTTCCAGGGTGATGGTCATTTCGCGCTGCGCGGTTTCGAGCGCGCCGCGCACCACGGCCAGGGTGATCGGATCTACTGTACTCATGGGTCACCAGAAATCTTGTTGTTATCCAGGTGAAGGTCAGGACGAACGTCTAACCCACGAGACAAAACTACGCGCACCTGCCGGGGGCTGGCTTGGCGTCCAGTGCACTGGTTTTTGCGCTCCAGTGCACAGCCGGCCAAACTCCCGCGACTATCCCCGATCCCCTGTAGGAGCTGGCTTGTCGGGTCGCCGCATCGCAGCGAAGGCGGCCTCACAGCCAGCCCATCTCCCACAGATGCACGCCAATCAAACTGTAGGAGCCGGCTTGCCGGCGAAGGCGGCCTGACAGCCAACCCACCTCCCACAGATGTACTCCGGTAAAACTGTGGGAGCTGGCAGGTCGGCTCCACAATAGATCGGGACAGCCACGAGAGAGGGGTGGCTGTGAGGTCGCCTTCGCCGGCAAGCCGGCTCCTACAATAGATCGGGACAGCCACGAGAGAGGGGGTGGCTGTGAGGTCGCCTTCGCCGGCAAGCCGGCTCCTACAGTAGGTCGAGTACAGGCGCGGGAGAGGGAGTGGCTGTCAGGCCCTGTCGCCGGGGGTCAAAGATGATCCGCATCGATCACCGCCTTGGCAAACGCCTGCGGATCTTCCTGTGGCAAATTGTGGCCGATGCCGCCGCTGATCAGGCGGAACTGGTATTTACCGGTAAAGCGCTTGGCGTAATCCTCGGGGGCCGGATGCGGAGCGCCGTTGGCGTCGCCTTCCAGGGTGATGGTTGGCACGCTGATGGACGGCGCCGTGGCCAGTTTCTGCTCCAGTGCCTCGTAGCGGCTTTCGCCTTGGACCAGGCCCAGGCGCCAGCGGTAGTTGAACACGGTGATGTCGACATGGTCGGGGTTTTCCAGCGCCTTGGCGCTGCGGTCGAAGGTGGCGTCGTCGAAGACCCATTTCGGCGAGGCCGTTTGCCAGATCAGCTTGGCGAAGTCGTGGGTATTTTTCTCGTAGCCGGCGCGACCACGATCGGTGGCGAAGTAGAACTGGTACCACCACTGCAGTTCGGCCTTGGGTGGCAGCGGGTTCTTGCCGGCGGCCTGGTTACCGATCAGGTAGCCGCTGACCGACACCAGCGCCTTGACCCGCTCCGGCCACAGCGCCGAAACGATGTTGGCTGAACGCGCGCCCCAGTCGTAACCGCCGAGCACGGCCTGCTTGATGTTCAGGGCGTCCATGAAGTCGATGACGTCGCTGGCCAGCGCGGCCGGTTGGCCATTGCGCAGGGTCTTGTCGGACAGGAAATGCGTATCGCCGTAGCCGCGTGCATAAGGCATCAGCACGCGATAACCCTTGGCCGCCAACAAGGGCGCGACCTGGTCGTAGCTGTGGATGTCGTAGGGCCAGCCGTGCAGCAGAATCACCACCGGGCCATCGGCCGGGCCCGTTTCGGCGTAGGCCACGTCCAGCAGGCCGGCGTTGACGTGCTTGAGCGCACCGAACGGCAAGGCCGCGGTCTGCGTGGCGCCGGCCGCGGTTGCGGCAGGCTTCGCGGTGGTGGACGTCTGGCCGTGGGCGGCACCCAGCACGCCAAGCAGACTCAGCGCGAGGATCGACGAGCCGACCAGGCGGCTGCGAGGGTTTCCGGTTTTTTCGTTCTGCTGTGCCTTCTTCATGCTGATGTCTCCCTTGTTAGCCGCTGGCCAGGGGATCGGGTCGATCCCCTGCAAACCCTGCCTGCATTTGAACGCGGTGACGTATCTGGCCTGTGTCGAAGACCGGGGCCGGTGTTAGCCCCTGTATCCAGCGGTTGGCCAGATACACAGTGATACACAGCGAAAGAATCAAGCCTGTGCTGCACTCACCTTGCCCGTGACGATGGCGTTCCTGCGCACCGATTGATACAGCAGGCTGGACACCATGAAGCCAATGATCGCCAGCCCGCTCATCAGGCTGAACACATAGTTATAGCCTTGCTGGCCGGGGAAGTGGTCGAGGATGGCGCCGTAGATCACGTAGGCGAACATGCCCGGTGCATAGCCGATCAGGCAACCGATGCCGAACGCCGAGCCGGTGATGTGCTGGGGAATGCCGACTTCACCCATGGGCGCCCAGAACACGCCGCGCATGGAAAACACGATCAGCGCGAAGGACAGGGTGGCGGCCATGCCGGCATAGATGTAACTCGGGCTTTTCGGAATCAGCAGGATCACAGCCATCAGCGGCAACAACGCCAGGAACGCCCACTTCAGGTAGCGGCTGGTGCTCTTGAATTGCTTGTCGGCGATGAAACCGCCGGCAGGGCCGCCGAGGATCTTCAGGAAGTACTGGTTGATGATGCCGTAGGCGCCCACCAGGGCCACGGGCAGGCCGTACATTTCCTTGAGGTAGGGAATGAAATAGGTCAGGCCGCAGTAAACGATGTAGACCATGAACACATTGAGGCTGACCAGCCAGATGCCCGGTACCTTGATGGCTTCGAACAGGTTCGCCAGGCCGTTGCCGGGCTTGGCGGTGGACTGGGTGGCACCGCTCTTGAGCAGGAACCAGGTCAGGGTGCCGGCCAGGATGTCGATCACCGAATAGAACAGGATCGCCGACTTCAGGCCGGCTTCGCCCGAACCCATGGCGACGAATACGCCCAGTGCGCAGAAAGCCACCAGCGTATCGACGACACCACGTCCACCTTCGAGCAGGCCGAACAGCCGACCTTGCTCCTGGTCGTCACCGAGGTTGCGGATGGCCTTGAGCAACGACGGCCAGAAGAGGCAGTCGGCGCACACCGCCAGCAGGCTGAACACGATCAGCAGGTTGCTGAAGGGTGGAAAGGTCGCCAGGTACAGTCCCAGGCCGCCGGTGCCGATCAGGCCGAGAGGGATCAGCTTGCGGGTGTCGTAGCGATCGGCGAGCAGGCCGCCGAGCACGAACAGCGCAGTGGCGATGATCGCGTTGGCGCTGAGCAGCATGCCGATTTCAGTGTGGCTCAGGCCCATGAATTCCTGCATGGGCACATAAAAGGCGTCCTTGAGGTTGGCCAGTTTGTAGATGGTGCCGCCACCGAGGATGAGGATCAGGAATCGAAGCCATTTGGCCTTGTTTTGCGTTGTCATTATTGTTCTCCGGGCGTAATCGGTTTGTAGCGTCGGGTTCAGGCGTTGCAGGTATTGGCGAGGGTGAGTTCGGCCAGGGTGCGCAACTCGGCCAGCACACCGCGGACATAGGCGACCTGGTTGTTCGCCCAGCGGTGTTCGTCGGCGAGCATTCGCGCAAGCGAATAGCCGTCCGGCAGCGGTGTGTCACTCATTTCCCGGTAGGCGATGAACGGGTCGGCCGCCTCATGGGTCTGGCGGAACGCCGGGGCCACGTAGTGGTTTTCCTGCTCGAGGATGAAGGCGATCACCTGCGGGCTCGTTTCGCCCAGCATCAGCAGCTCGAACAGCAGGCGGGCGCTGGGCAGGTCGTCTTCGGCGCTGCCCTGCAGGACGCCGTAGTGGCCGAAGCCGTTCTGCTCGGGGACCACGCGCACGCCCTTGAGGTGCGCCTGGCGGATGTGCGGCGCCAGGTTGCGCAGGGCCTGCAGGGGTTGTTCGCAGGCATTGATCATGTTGCCGAAGTCGAACAGGGCGTGCAGGCGAGGGTGGTTGAGGCGGGTCAGCAGTTGCGCGATCTCGTCGCTCTTGAGCTCTTCATGCTGCTCGAAGTCGAAGTACAGATCGTGCTTGTCGGCCTGCTGCGCGAGGTAGTGCAGGTCGGTTTCGATCATGTCCATCACCTGCGACAGCGTGCCCTCGTAGCGTGAGTAGACGCGGATGTTGCGCACGCCCAGGGCGAGCGCGATGGCGATGACCTGGTCGACGTCTTTTTTCAGCGTGCTGCTGATTTCCAGGTGCACATCCAGGCCCAGGGCCCTGGCCTTGTCGGCAAACACCTGCAGTTGCGCGGGCGTCATCTGGCTCAGGCTGTTTTGCTCGCCGTCGAGCAGGTGCAGGCTCAAGCCCTGCAGTTCGTGGCGATAGGCGAAGTCGAGCAGGTCGGCGGGGGTGACGCGACCGTGGGTGAGGTTGGTCAGCAGCGGGTACGCGTGGGCAAACAGGCGCAGTTGCGCCAGGCGTTCGAGCAATTGCCGGGCCAGTGCGTCAGTCAGTACCGGCGGCGAGCCGTCTTCGAGCACGTTATGGCCGAGCAAGGCGTTGAATCGTTCCTGGATCTTATTGTTCATTCGAGTCGTTCCTGGTTCAGACACGGGTCTTGCGACGCAGCCTTTATCGCGCCAGTCAGGAACTCTCGATAGATCCATTATCAGTTAATTGATAAGACCACTTGCCGTGCTCAAGTGGCCGGCTTCAGGCACCCCATCGCGTGCAACGCCCGGGCCAGCGCCGCGACGCGTTCCCGGGCCTGGTGTTCCGGGGTGCCGGCAAAACCGATCAGCAGGGCAGGTGGCAGGACATGCTCGATGCAGTAATCGCTCAAGGCGTAGGTGTGGATATTGTGTTGTGCCAGTTGCTTGGCAATCACGTCGTCATCCAGCGCCGGGGGTAGCCAGGCAATCAGGTGCATGCCGGCGTCCACCGGGGTGATCCTGAAGAACCCGCCGAGCTGTTCTTGCAGCTGTTCGACCAGGGCCTGCTGGCGAGCCTGGTACAGCGTGCGCAGGCGGCGGATGTGCCCCAGGAAGTGGCCTTCGACCATGAAGTCCGCCGTGGTCGCCTGCAGCACGGTGGGCGGGCTGCGATCCATCACTGCACGCAGGGTGCAGAAAGGTTCGACCAGGGCCTGGGGCAGGATCACGTAGCCCAGGCGCAGCGAGGGGAACAGTACTTTGCTGAAGGTCCCGACGTAGATCACCCGGGCCATCTGGTCCATGGCGTAGAGCGCGGGAAGCAGGCGACCGCTGTAGCGCAGTTCACTGTCGCAATCGTCCTCGATGATCCAGCTCTGCTGGCGCGCCGCCCAATCGATCAGGGCCTGGCGTCGCGCATAACTGAGGGTCACGCCCAGGGGATGCTGGCGCGAGGGGGTGGTGAACACCAGGCGCGCATCGGGGCAGCGGGCCAGGCCCTGCTGCACATCGATCCCTTGTTCATCGATACGCAGCGCCACTATCTGCGCGCCTTGGGCCTGCAAGGCGATGCGCGCGGCGATGTGCCCCGGGTCCTCCATCCACACGCTGTCCTGCGGGTTGAGCAGCAGCATGCCCAGCAGATTGAAGGCTTGCTGCGCACCGGAAACGATGACCACCTGCCCGGCATCGCAGTCGATGCCCCGGGCGTCGAAGACGTACTCGGCGATGGCCGCGCGCAACGCCTGCAAGCCTTGCAGCTCGCCGTAACCGAGCATGGCTTTACTCGGCTTGAGCAGGTGGCGGTTCATCAGGCGCCGCCAGATCGTTTGCGGGAAGGCGTCGTAGGTGCTGTGGCTGGGCAGGAAGGAAGTCGGGGTCGACGGGTCCCAGTCGGCATAGGACACCCCGCGAAAGTGATCGCTGCGCAGCGACAGCATCGACTGGCTCAGGTCGGACAGGCGAGGGGGTTGGCGCGCCTGCCCGTCGTCGACCAGCGTGCGCTGTTCCCACTCGGTGCCGACGTAGGTACCGGCCCCGGTGCGCGAGGCCAGGAAGCCTTCGGCGATCAACTGATCGAAGGCATTGAGGATGGTGATCCGCGACAGCGCCAGCTCCTTGCTCAGGGTGCGGGTCGATGGCAGGCGCACGCCGCCCTGGATCCGGCCACCGAGGATCTGCTTGCGAATCTGCAAGTACAGCTGGCGGTACAAGGGGATGGCACTGGCTCGGTCCAGCTCGATGGCCGACAGCAACAAACCTGCAGGGGATTTCATGACGCGCTCGTCTGTTCGAAGTAGGGATTGACCTGAGCGCCGGCTGGCACCGTGGAGTGAAGGGTAGCGATCGGCACTGGATAAGTCATCCATCGCCGAGAACGCCACGGCGAGCCCTGTCATGAAATGAAAAGCCATTGTCGTCTGATGAGAAGCGGCTGGTTGGGCGTCATCCTACAGTCCAATCAGCGCAAATCGACGCAGCAGCCAATATTGCAGACTGGAGAACAAGAAAAATGGCCAAAGCCGTACGCTTCTACGAAACCGGTGGTCCCGACGTCCTTCGTTATGAGGATGTTGAAGTCGGCGATCCCGGTCCGGGTCAGGTTCGTCTGCGTCATGTAGCGGTCGGCCTGAACTATGCCGACACCTACTTTCGCAACGGCACCTACCCGATCCCGATGCCCAACGGCATGGGGGTCGAGGCGTCCGGTGTGGTCCAGGCCATCGGCGAAGGCGTGACCAACGTCCAGGTCGGGGACCGTGTCACCTATACCGGCTTCCTCAACACCCTTGGCGCCTACAGCACCGAGCGCCTGATCGCTGCCGCGCCGCTGATCAAGCTGCCGGAAACCATCAGCTTCGAAACCGCGGCGGCCATGACCATGCGCGGCCTGACGTCCTCGTACCTGATGCGCCGCATCTACGACTTCAAGGAAGGCGACACTATCCTGCTGCACGCTGCCGCCGGTGGCGTTGGCCTGATTGTTTCGCAGTGGGCCAAGTTGCTCGGCCTGAACGTGATCGGCACGGTTTCGACCGAGCAAAAGGCTGAAATCGCCCGGGCTCACGGTTGCGACCATACTATCAATTACAGCCATGAAGACGTCGCTGCTCGCGTTCGCGAATTGACCGACGGCGTGGGCGTCAACGTGGTGTTCGACAGCGTTGGCAAGAACACCTTCATGGGTTCGCTGGATTCGTTGAAACCCCGTGGCCTGATGGTCTGCGTGGGTACTGCATCCGGCCCGATCCCGGCGTTCGATCCGGTGATGCTGGCGATGAAAGGTTCGCTGTACCTGACCCGTCCGGCCCTGGCCAACTACATCAGCGACCCGGCGGAAAAAGCCGCCCTGGCCGGTGAGTTGTTCGACCACGTCGGCAGCGGCCGGATCAAGATCGAGATCAACCAGCACTACGCGTTGCAGGACGCGGTGCAGGCGCATCGCGATCTTGAGTCGCGCAAGACTACCGGCTCGTCGATTTTCGTCATTTAAGGAGCTGCCAGCCATGAAAGTCGAACAATTGACCTGCAGCATCGGTGCCGAACTGATCGGCGTGAACCTCGCCGACGCGGTGCATGACGACGGTCTGTTTGCCGAGATTCGTGCCCAGTTGCTCAAGCACCGAGTGGTGTTCCTGCGCGACCAGGACATCAGCCGCGCCGACCACGTGGCCTTCGCGCGCCGCTTCGGCGAACTGGAGGACCATCCGGTGGCCGGCAGCGATCCGGAGCATCCAGGCCTGGTGCGCATCTACAAAAATCCTGACCAGCCGGTGGACCGCTACGAAAACGCCTGGCACACCGACGCCACCTGGCGCGAAGCACCGCCGATGGGCTGCGTGCTGCGCTGCGTGGAATGCCCGCCAGTGGGCGGCGACACCATGTGGACCAACATGGTCCAGGCCTATGCGAACCTGCCGCAAGACGTAAAGCTCAAGATCGCCGATCTGCGCGCCCGCCACAGCATCGAAGCGAGCTTCGGTGCCGCCATGCCGATTGAAAAACGCCTGGCGCTCAAGGCGATGTACCCGGACGCCGAGCACCCGGTGGTGCGCACCCATCCGGAAACTGGCGAGAAAGTGCTGTTCGTCAACGCTTTCACCACCCACTTCAGCAACTACCACACCCCTGAGCGGGTGCGCTTCGGCCAGGACGCCAACCCTGGCGCCGGCGAGTTGCTGCGCTACCTGATCAGCCAGGCGTACATCCCTGAGTATCAGGTGCGCTGGCGCTGGAAGCCCAACAGCATCGCCATCTGGGACAACCGCAGTACCCAGCATTACGCCGTCATGGACTACCCGCCGTGCCATCGCAAGATGGAGCGTGCCGGGATCATCGGCGACAAGACTTTCTGATCCAACCCTTCTGCATACGCACTCGTGAACACGTCCACCCGGCCACGACCCGGGTGGACGGACAATCATAAGAACTGGCATACGAACTGGAGTAACCATGCAATTCTTCGACGATTCCCTGCACCCCGAAAACATGGAAAAAGTGGTCATCACCGTGGCCCCGTACGGCCCTGAATGGATGCCCGAAGACTTCCCTGAAGACATCCCGCTGACCATGGACGAGCAAGTCCAGAAAGCGGTCGAATGTTATGAAGCCGGTGCCACTGTTTTGCACCTGCACGTGCGTGAACTGGATGGCAAGGGTTCCAAGCGTCTGTCCAAGTTCAACGAGCTGATCGCCGGTGTGCGCGAGGCCGTGCCAGACATGATCATCCAGGTCGGCGGCTCGATTTCCTTCGCCCCGGAAAGCGACGGTGAAGCGGCCAAGTGGCTGTCCGACGACACCCGCCACATGCTGGCCGAGCTGACGCCGAAACCGGACCAGGTCACGGTGGCCATCAACACCACCCAGATGAACATCATGGAGCTGCTGTACCCGGAATACCTGGAAGGCACCTCCCTGGCCAATCCGCTGGTCCAGGCTGCCTACAGCGAGATGACCGTACCGGCAGGCCCGGCCTGGGTTGCCGAGCACCTCAAGCGCCTGATGGACAACGGCATCCAGCCGCACTTCCAGCTGACCGGCATCCACGCCTACGAAACCCTTGAGCGCCTGGTGCGCAAGGGCATCTACAAGGGCCCACTGAACCTGACCTGGATCGGCATCGGCGGTGGTTTCGACGGTCCGAACCCGTTCAACTTCTTCAACTTCATCCACCGTGTGCCGGACGGTTGCACCCTGACCTCCGAATCGCTGCTCAAGAACGTACTGCCGTTCAACACCATGGCGATGTCCATGGGCCTGCACCCGCGCGTTGGCAACGAAGACACTATCATTGATCACAAGGGCGAGCGTTTCGGCTCGGTTGCGCAGATCAAGCAAACCGTACGCATCGCCCACGAACTGGGTCGCGAAATCGCCACCGGCAAAGAAGCCCGTGAGATCTATCGCATCGGTGTGCAGTACGACAGCATCGAAGACACCCTGTTGGCCAACGGCATGTCCCCCAACCGCAAGGCTGGGCAAAAAGGTGTGCCGCAACGCGGCTGACCCGTGGTGCGCACGGGAGGCCGTGACCGCTCGTGCGCACTGCAAAACGCTTGATAACAAAAATAAATAAAAGCTTTGAGGAGGCTGCATGGCCTTTCACCCAATCGCCGACGATGACGACGCTGGTTGCGTCAACGTTGCGCGTAAATATGCCTGGATTGTCTTCGCCCTGACGTTCGGCCTGTTGATTTCCGATTACATGTCGCGCCAGGTGCTCAACGCGGTGTTCCCGCTGCTCAAGAGCGAGTGGGCACTGAGCGACGGCCAGCTTGGCCTGCTCAGTGGCATTGTCGCCTTGATGGTCGGCCTGCTGACCTTCCCGCTGTCGCTGATGGCCGACCGCTTCGGTCGGGTCAAGAGCCTGGCGCTGATGGCGATGCTGTGGAGCGTGGCCACTTTGGGCTGTGCCTTGGCGCAGGACTATCAGCAGATGTTCATCGCACGGTTCATGGTGGGCGTCGGCGAGGCGGCCTACGGCAGCGTCGGCATCGCGGTGGTGATTTCGGTGTTTCCGAAACACATGCGCGCCACCCTGGCCAGTGCCTTCATGGCGGGCGGGATGTTCGGCTCGGTGTTGGGCATGGCCTTGGGCGGTGCGATCGCCGCCAAGCTCGGCTGGCGCTGGTCGTTCGCCGGCATGGCGTTGTTCGGCCTGCTGCTGGCGGTGCTTTACCCGATCATCGTCAAGGAAGCGAAGATTGCGCCCAAGCGCGCAGCCCAGCTGGCGAGCAAGGTGGCCGCGGTCAAGCGTCCGCTGAGTACGTTGTGGTCCAGCCGTTCGGTGGTGGCGACCTACATCGGCAGCGGCTTGCAGCTGTTCGTCGGCGGCACAGTGATGGTGTGGATTCCCAGCTACCTCAATCGCTATTACGACATGCCCACGGACAAGGCGGGCGGCATGGCCGCGATCATCGTCCTGTGCAGCGGCGCCGGGATGATCCTGTGCGGCATGCTCAGCGATCGGCTGTGCCGTAATTCGCCTGAGCGCAAGGTCAGCCTGGCCATCGGGTTTTGCCTGGGCAGCTGCCTGCTGCTGTCGGCGGCGTTCGCGCTACAGGCTGGGCCACTGCAGCTGGCGCTGATCTGCCTGGGCATGCTGATTGCCACCGGCACCACCGGCCCGGCGGGTGCGATGGTTGCCAACCTGACCCATTACTCGGTCCACGGCACCGCCTTCGCCACGCTGACATTGGCCAACAACATGCTGGGCTTGGCCCCAGGGCCGTTCATCACCGGCCGGGTGTCGGACCTGATCGGCCTGCATGCCGCGTTCCAATTGGTGCCACTGGTCAGCCTCGCGGCAGCGGCCGTGTTCTTTTACGCCAAGTGTCATTACCACAAAGATATTGCCCGCCTTCAGGGTCAGAGCGTGCCTGACCCCGTCAGCCAGGCCGGGTTAGAGGTGAAGTTGTGAGTCGTCGTCTACAAATTGATGTGTTTTTCGATTTTATCTGCCCCTGGTGCCTGATCGGCAAACGCCAGCTGGAGCATGCGCAGGTACAGTTTCGCAGCCGCCATCCGGATGTGCAGATCAGCACCGTTTGGCATGGCGTGCAGTTGCTGCCGCAGCTGCCGGTAGAGGGCGAGCCCTTCGCCGATTTCTACCGCAAGCGCCTGGGCAATGCCGACGCCATGACCATGCGCCAGGCCCAGGTACAGAAGGCTGCCGCAGCGGTTGGACTGGCCATCGACCTGAGCCAGATCGAGACGATGCCCAATACCGCGGACGCCCATCGACTGTTCGAGCGGGCCAGCGCACTGGGCAATGTTGCCCAGCGTGAAATGCTGCTCGAGCGGCTGTTCGCCGCTTATTTCCGCAAGCGCGAAAACCTCGGCTGCGGCGAGACCTTGCTCGCCATCGCCCGCTCCTGTGGCATCGATGGGGATGCGCTGCGCGATTGCCTGAAGGGCGACGCCACGCCCTTCGAGGGATCTCCCGCTGCGACCAGTGGCGTGCCGAGCTTTCAGTTCAACGGCCGCATGACGGTGGTCGGTGCACAACCTGCCCAGGCGCTGCTCGGGGCCATGCACGAAGCAATCAAGGAAAGTGAACGCGAGCGGCAGCCGGCATGACCCGGCGCATTCCCGTACCTGCCGGCAAACACCCGCAGGCCGGCGGCCGGGCGCTGTTCGAGTTTGAAGACAAGAGCCTGGCGTTGTTCAACGTCGACGGACAGCTGTTCGCCATTGACGACAGTTGCCCGCACCAGGGCGCCTCGCTGTGTGGCGGGCGTCTTGAGGGGCGGGTGATTCAGTGTTGCGCCCATGGATTGCGCTTCGATCTGCACAGCGGCTACCTGCTCAATTCCAGGCAGGTGAAAGTCAATAACTACCCGGTCGAGATCATCGACGGCCAGGCGTTCATCGTCATCGTTCCCGAGGAGGCCGCGCCATGAGCGCCATCGCCCTTACCCGTATCCATAGTCGCACGCGCGAACTGGCCCCGGGGTTTATCGTCAGTCTGATCGTGGCGGCCGCCGCGTCGTTCTTGTCCGAGCACTACGGTGCACCCGTCATGCTCTTTGCCCTGCTGCTGGGCATGGCCCTGAATTTCCTCGCCGGTGACGGCGCCTGCAAGGCCGGCATCGAGTTCACCGCGCGCACTGTATTGCGCATCGGCGTGGCGCTGCTGGGCATGCGCATCACCCTCGAACAGATGGCGGCGCTGGGCTGGAAGCCCGTGGCCCTAGTGGTGATCCTGGTGGTGGTGACCATCGGTGTGTCGGTGATCGCGGCCAAGGCGCTGGGCTTCCAACGGTTGTTCGGCATGCTCACCGGTGGCGCCACTGCCATCTGTGGTGCATCGGCCGCGCTGGCTTTGGCGGCAGCACTGCCTAACCACCCGCAGAAAGAACGCGCGACCCTGTTTACGGTGATCGGTGTCTCGGCGCTGTCGACCATGGCGATGATCGTCTACCCGATGATCGCCAATTGGCTGCAATTGTCGCCGCAGGTGGCGGGGGTGTTCCTCGGCGCGACCATCCACGACGTGGCCCAGGTGGTCGGTGCCGGCTACAGCATGTCCACCGAGACCGGTGACACGGCCACGGTGGTCAAGCTGATGCGGGTCGCCATGCTGCTGCCGGTGATCGTCACCGCGGCGATGATCACCCGTATGCAAGGCGCCGATCCGACCGGCAAGCGACCACCGTTGCTGCCATGGTTCGCCGTCGGTTTCCTGATCCTGGCGTGCATCAACAGCACTGGCTGGATTGCCCCCGTGGTGCAGGGCTCGGTCAACGAACTGTCGCGCTGGTGCCTGGTGGTATCGATCAGTGCCCTGGGCATGAAGACCCAGCTCAAGGAGCTGGCGGCGGTGGGCATCAAGCCGATCCTGCTGATGGTGGGGGAGACGGTATTCCTTGTCGTGCTGGTGTTGTTGTTGCTGCACTGGGGGCTCTGAGAGCGCGGCTCCAACAGGTTTTATCGCAGGGCTTCACTGGGCTGGCTCCTCGTTACAGTGAAGCGCTCGACCGGTGTTACCCACACCGGTCTTTACACGGCGACTGTACCAGCAGTCGCCGTTTTTTTTGGCGGGTCATCCAGGGTGCATTCGCACCGCGCACGGCCCTGTAGGAGCCCGGCTTGCCAGCGATGACGGCCTCACAGCCGACCTATTATTTGTTGATCGCGTACATATCCATTGCTGCGGTAACGGCCACCTAGGGTTGCGCCACATACCTGTAGGAGCTGGCTTGCCAGCGAAGGCGGCCTTACAGCCGACCTATTATTTGTTGACCGCGTACATATCCATTGCTGCGGTAACGGCCACCTAGGGTTGCGCCTCATACCTGTAGGAGCTGGCTTGCCAGCGAAGGCGGCCTTACAGCCGACCTATTATTTGTTGACCGCGTACATATCCATTCCTGCGGTAACGACCACTTATGGTTGCACCTCATACCTGTAGGAGCTGGCTTGCCAGCGAAGGCGGT
>NZ_JAQIYM010000030.1 GCF_028823535.1 Pseudomonas serbica
ATGCTGCCCGGGGCGTCCATGCTTGCCTCAAAACCCATGGGATGGAAATGCCAGCGCATCAGCTGGCAGGCATTTGGAAAAGTAACCTTGCTGAACCCTCTATTCATGTGTTGCCCGCCTTCTTCATCGAGCGCTTCCATTAGCTCACGTTAGGAGGGAAGAGCCTTCAATGGCTCAACCAGTGACAGTCTTTAAAAGTAGCACCTGGATGTGAAATAAATGTGGAATTTTCAGGCCGTTTGGCAATTGCTGCGATTTTTTTGATGCAGGTCACGTACGCCAACGTTTGCGCAACAGGCAGGCGCCGTCAGCCATTGAAGACGCGGGCAAATTTGGGCAAGCTCGGCACTTTTCTTCGAGACCTGCCATGCACGCCGCAGATGATGGCCCGCTGCAAACCCAGGCCACGGGCGAGACGGTCATGCAGTACCACTTGCGCTGGAAACACCGCGATCTGGACGGGGTCATGGCGCTGTATCATCCCGAAGTCCAATACAACGATTTTTTCCAGAACCGGGTAATGGGGTTGGCTGAGCTACGTGACTATGTGCACAGCAGCATGCCCCGTGAACCGGACGAAGCCCTGGAACACACGGACCGCATACGCCTGGACGGCAACACCGCGTTCATCCAGTACCGCATCACCCTGCGTGGTGGCGAGGGGCTGGTGTCGTTTCGCGCCAGTGAAGCGATCACCGTGAAGGACGGTTTGATCTGGCGAGTCAACGAATACGCATCACTGGTGCGCGAGCAGCCTACCCGCAAAACCACTGGCGCCCAACGCCCGGCGGCCAGTCGACTGGGCCTGTCGCCGCGTCAGCTGAGCTTCATGGCCGACGACCTGCAACAATACTTTCAACGCCAGCAACCTTATCTCGACCCGGAGCTCGACCTGCAACGGGTGGCGCAGGAGTGCGGGTACAGTCGCAATCAGATTTCCTATCTGCTCAACCAGGTGCTTGGGCAGAGCTTCTATCGCTACGTCAACCAGGCACGCCTGCAGCATCTGCTCAACGCGCTGGACAGTGCCACGCTACCGGTGCGTACCGACGAGCTGGCGTTTGCCGCCGGCTTCAACTCACTGTCGGCGTTCTACAGCTGTTTCCGCCAGCACACCGGCCTGTCGCCCAAGGCCTACGTCAAACAAATTTCTTTGCGTGCACGCGCGCAAGACGGCGTCTGAGCCTACCCACTAGGATCAACGCCATCGAAGTCTGAGTGGCGGAGTCTTGCATGGCGGCGTGGCGCACTATCAGTTTATGGATGGATCAACTCGACGAGCCTCTGGTGGCGCGTGCGGCGCTGGAACAGGATCTGGACGTTGACGTCGCCATTATCGGCGCGGGGTACACCGGGCTATGGACCGCGTACTACCTCAAGCGCCAGGCGCCTGACCTGAACATCGTCATCTTAGAAGCGCAAACCGCCGGTTTTGGAGCGTCGGGGCGTAACGGCGGGTGGTTGATGGGCAATCTGCTGGGCGAAGACCGGATGCTCGCCGCCTCGTCACCCGAGCAGCGTCGTGCCTCTTACGATTTGCTCCATGGCATTCCCGATGAAGTGAAAAACGTCATCGATCGTGAAGACATCGACTGCGATTATCGCAAAGGTGGCGCGCTCTACTGTGCCGCCCGCTACCCCGAGCAGGAAGCCAGCCTGCGCCAGTACCTGGACAAGCTGTACAGCCAGGGCCTCAACGAAAGCGACTACCGCTGGTTGAGCCCGGAGCAGTTGGCGCAGCAGATCCGCGTGGCCAAGCCTTATGGCGCAATCTATGCGCCTCACGTCGCGACCCTGCATCCGGCCAAGCTGGTGCGGGGACTGGCGCGCGCAGTCGAGCGCCTGGGCGTCAGGATCTACGAGAACAGCCTGGTGAACCATTGGCAGTCCGGTAGCCTGCGCACAGCACGGGCCTCGGTGCGCAGCCGCTGGGTGGTACCGGCGGTCGAAGGCTATTCGGTGACCTTGCCGCCGCTGGGGCGGTATCAGTTACCGGTGCAAAGCTTGATCGTGGCCACCGAACCGCTGTCGGCCGCCACCTGGGACGAGATCGGCCTGAGTCACGGCCAAGCGTTCAGCGAAAGCAGTCGCCAAGTGACCTATGGCCAACGCACGGCCGATAACCGATTGATCTTCGGCGCCCGCGGCGGCTATCGGTTTGCCGGCAAGCTGCGCCATGACTTCGACCTGACGCGCAGCGAAATCGAGTTGCGGCAGTATCTGTTCGGCGAACTCTTCCCACAGCTTCGCAATGTGCAGATTACCCATGGCTGGGGCGGCAACCTGGGCATGTCGCGGCATTTCAAGCCACACATGTTGTGTGACCAGGCCAGCGGCATCGCCTTGTCCGGCGGTTATGGCGGGGAGGGGGTCGGTGCCAGCAACCTGGGTGGCAGGACCCTTGCCGACCTGATCCTGCAACGCGACACCGAACGGGTCCGCCAACCGTGGGTGGTTCCCCGAGGTGGCCTGGATGCGCTCAAGGCCTGGGAGCCCGAACCCTGCCGCTGGCTTGGCTACAACGCGATCATCCGCAGCTTCGTCCACGAAGACCAGACCCTGGCCAACCCGGCCAGCGCGCCCTGGCGGCGCAAGCTCGCCAGCGGGGTCGCGGGGTTCATGGAAGGTTTCATGCACTAAATAGCGTTTTCTTCACTGAAAGGTACTCCCATGCGTATCACCCAATTCAAGAACACCGCCACCCTGCAACTGCAAGAGTCGAACCCGGTCGCCGTACCTTTGGGCAGGCCGGTGGCGGTGGCTTCGACCACCAGCGTCGAACGCGATGACGGCGTCGAGACCGGCGTCTGGGAATGCACCCCCGGTCGCTGGCGGCGGCAGATCGTTGCCCAGGAATTCTGTCACTTCATCCAGGGGCGTTGCACCTTTACCCCGGACGAGGGGGAGACCCTGCACATCGAAGCGGGCGATGCCCTGATGTTGCCGGCCAACAGCCTCGGCGTCTGGGACATCGAGGAAACCGTGCGCAAGACCTACGTGCTGATTTTCTGAACGCAGGTCCCCTGATTGCCTGCCGCTCTCCAACAACAAAAACAGCCCCACAGGAATCGACCCATGACCCCGAAGACACTGCTCCTGGCGCCGCTGATGCTGGTGGCCGCCATCAGCCAGGCGGCCGACACCGTCAAGATCTACAACTGGTCGGACTACATCGCGCCGGACACCACGAAGAACTTCCAGAAAGAAAGCGGCATCGGCTTCACCTATGACGTCTACGACAGCAACGAAACCCTCGACGGCAAGTTGATGACCGGTAAATCCGGCTACGACGTGGTGTTCCCGTCCAACCACTTCATGGCCCGGCAAATCGAAGGCGGCGCCCTGAAAAAGCTCGACAAGGCGCAGTTGCCCAACTGGAAGAACCTCAACCCGGTGCTGCTCCAGGCCTTGCAGGGCAACGATCCGGGCAACGAACACGGCTTCCCGTACCTGTGGGGCAGTACCGGCATCGGTTACAACGTTGCCAAGGTCAAGGCGGTGCTGGGCGAGAACGCGCCCGTGGATTCCTGGGACCTGATCTTCAAGCCCGAGAACATGCAGAAGCTGCAAAAGTGCGGCGTGGCGATCCTCGACAATGGCCCGGAACTGCTCCCGGCCGCGCTGAACTACCTGGGCCTGCCCCATCACAGCAAGAACCCGCAAGACTACAAGAAGGCCGAAGCGCTGCTGTTGAAAGTGCGGCCTTATGTCAGCTATTTCCACTCGTCCAAGTACACCAGTGACCTGGCCAACGGTGATGTGTGCGTGGCGGTCGGTTTCTCCGGCGACATCCTGCAGGCGGAAAACCGTGCCAGGGAGGCGAACAACGGCATAGAGATCGGCTACTCGATTCCCAGGGAAGGCGCCGCCATCTGGTTCGACATGGTCGCCATGCCCGTGGACGCCCCGGATGAGAAGGCCGGTTATGCCTTCATGAACTACCTGCTGCGCCCAGAGGTCATGGCCGGTATCAGCAACTACGTGCACTACGCCAATGGCAACGAACAGGCCGACAGCCTGATCGACCCGGCCATCAAGAACGACACCAAGGTGTATCCGAGCCCGGACATGATGGGAAAACTGTTTGCGCTCGAAGCCATGCCGTTGAACATCGACCGGATTCGTACGCGGGTCTGGAACAAGATTCGTACCGGCAGTTGAAGCGCCTGGCAGGCCATCCGGACAAGATGTGCAAGCGCTTCGGCGCTCACGCAGCCGGATCGACCGTACAGCTCATGGCTCCCGCGCCGGGCATTTGCAGCAGGGTCTCGCTGCCGTTCTGCCAGAAGCTGTAGTCGCCTCGAAAGTCCTTGCCCTTGTATTGGCTGCCGGAGTAGTTCGGCACCTGGTCGAGGACGACTGAGGCGTTCGCCCATTTCAGGTAGACGATGCCCGGCTCCGCATTGAAAAAACTCGCAGTGATGACTCCGTTGAAGCCGGTGCAACGATAGGCGATGGGGCCTTCAGTGAGTCTGCTGGGATCTTTGGTCCGGGCGATCGCGGATCCTTGACGCAACTGGTGCGCACGCTCGGCATAGCTGCGGATCGCGCATGCCTTGGCTTGCGCCCCGGCACACTGATTACGGGCGTGAATCCAGAACTGTTGATCAGTCTCGACTTTGTCCGGGCGCGGTACCGAATGTTCATCCGTGAGTGCCAGCAGATAAAGGCGTTGCACTTCCCTGTCCATTTGCGCCAGTTGGGCATCGCGACAAATCAGCTTTTCGACCGACTCCCGGGCCTGGGCGCAGTCGAAGCTGGTTTTGAAGATGGGCGCGGGCGTCCTGGTACTTGCATGGAGGCTCGCTGTCGCGCACAGGGTGGTGGCGAGGAGAGAGGTCAAAAGGGGCGTGACCATTTTCATGCTGGCTTCACCAGGATCAATGCGTGAGCTTGTGGTGCAATGGAACCCATCGACCCCGTTCAAGGTCGTTCGGGCGCATGGGCTGTATCGCAGTTTAAGCCAGTGCGCAGAACCTGCCACACCCAGAGTGCGTGAGTGTCGGAAATGAGCAGCGCGCCAGAGCCTGTTGTTGCTTAATCTTCCTGGCGAATCGTGGCCACATCATCAGCCTTGACCTTCACCTTCGCCCCGGAAATGTCCTCGAACTCGAAGAAACCATCCTTGGTCTTGGTTTTTGGCATGTCCTTGGTCAGGTACTGGGTGCCGTTCTGCAGCGTAACCACCGTGGGGGTCGAGCAGCCGGCCAGGGCAAAAAAGGCCGCTACCGCCAGGGGTAAACCCAGAGTCTTGATGTTCATAGTCACCTCTTGTTGTTGAAAAAAAACATGGCGGTTGCCGCCAAGCGAGTGCAGCTCCATGGCGATTGGTGCCATGGAACGGCGGAAAGTTCGATGCCCGGTGGCAAAAAACCCTTACAGGACCGCCGCTTATCCTTTTCCGTTTGCACAGGGCAGGGCGTTGCTGGTATCTGTATGCATAACCAGTGCTCGCTCAAAGTGGCCTTTTTCTCCGTGACTGTAAAACCTCTCGACGATCCGTTCTACTACCTCAACAACTTCATGCAAGTGCTTGATTGGCTTGAACATCGCTATGTCGACGTGTTGAGCGACGAAGAGCATCGTTTCATCCGTGAATTCAATGTATTGCCCCGTGAGTCCCGGGCACTGCTGGTCAGGCTGGTCATGCGCAAGGGCGTTCATTTCCGGGCCAGCAAGCTGCATTACGCCGAGATCGGTGACATCTGCAGCGCGGCCCAGCCGTTGCTGGCGCAGGGTTGGATCGATGACTGCCAGCCGTTAGCGATCGAGGCGCTATTTGAAGTGTTGCTCAAGGCGGAAATTCTTCAATGCCTGGGCAACGCGATTGTTCAACCCAAGGGTAAAAAGATCGACTGGCTGCCGGCACTCTGTGAGCAGTTTCCTCAAGCGCAGGCCTTCAACGACTGGTGTCCGACGCTGAACGACCGCTTGTTCAGCCTGACAATCATGAGCCTGTGCGATCGCCTGCGCTTGATGTTCTTCGGCAATCTTTACCAGGATTGGTCCGAATTCGTTTTGGCGGACCTGGGCATCTTCACCTATGAAAAGGTCGAGTTCAGTGACGATTCCCGAGGCTTGCGCAGCCGCGAGGACGTCGATGCCTGCATGTTCCTCTACCAGTGCCAGCAACTGTTCGAGGCCGGCGAGGCGGTGGCGGGCATCGTCGCGCAAATCAACGGCCTGGCGCTGAGCAATCACTGGCTGCAACGGCGCCGCGACAAGCTGTTGTTCCAGATGGGCCAGGAGTGCGAGCGCGGCGGTGATTTCTGCGCCGCATTGACTCTGTACCGTGACTGCGCCTACCCCGGCGCGCGCGTGCGCATGATCCGGGTGCTGGAGCGTTGCGGTGAGTACGAGTTGGCCCTGGAGCTGGCGTGCCAGGCCGAGCAAACGCCGCAAAATGCCGCGGAGCAGCAGCACCTGCTACGAGTACTGCCCAGGCTGAGGCGCAAGCTGGGCGGGCCGGTGGTCAAGCGCGCAGCCCCGCGGGAGATGCTGCGCCTGGACCTGCAACTGTGCAGGACCGACCCTTTGTTGTCGGTGGAGGACCATGTACAGGCGCACCTGGGCGAAGCGTCGGCACCGGTGCATTACGTCGAAAACAGCCTGGTCAACTCGCTGTTCGGCCTGCTGTGCTGGCCGGCGATTTTCGCACCGCTGCCGGGGGCGTTTTTCCATCCGTTCCAGCGCGGTCCGGTGGACCTGTTGAGCGAAGACTTCCATAGCCGTCGGGCCGAGTTGTTCCAGGCCTGCCTCGGCGAACTTGACGACGGCCGGTACCGTGAAACCATTCGCGCGCGCTATGCCGAAAAGTGGGGCGTGCAGTCACCCTTCGTGTTCTGGGGCGCACTCAGTGAAGCGTTACTGGAACAGGCACTGGACTGCCTGCCCGCCGAACACCTCAGGCACTGGTTCACCCGGTTGTTGCTCGACATCAAGGCCAATCGCGCGGGCATGCCGGACCTGATCCAATTCTGGCCGCAGGAAAAAACCTACCGCATGATCGAAGTCAAGGGGCCGGGGGATCGCCTGCAAGACAACCAGCTGCGCTGGCTGGAATTCTGTCATGAGCACCGCATGCCGATTGCCGTGTGTTATGTGCAATGGGCGGAGCAGGGCGCTTGAACTACAGCATCGCAGTGCGGGCGCTGTGTGAGTTCACCGCCAAGGTGGGCGACCTCGACTTGCGTTTCACCCCGTCGCCGACCGCGCTGGAAGGCATCGTCGGGCACCGCACGGTGGCGTCACGGCGCAGTGACGGCTATCAGAGTGAAGTCGCCCTTGAGGGTTCGTATCAGGGGTTGACGGTCAAGGGCAGGGCGGATGGCTACGATCCTGCGCAAAACTGCCTGGAAGAGGTCAAGACCTACCGGGGCGACCTGAGCAAGCAACCGGCCAACCACCGTCAACTGCACTGGGCGCAGGCCAAAATCTATGGCTGGCTGATGTGCCGAAAACTCAATCTTGTGCAGATCAACCTGGCGCTGGTGTATTTCGATGTCGTCAGCGAAAAGGAAACCTGTCTGGTCGAGGGGTTTGACGCCGCCGAACTCGGGCAGTTCTTCAATCACCATTGCGGTTTGTTCCTGCACTGGGCCGAACAGGAAACCGTCCATCGCCAGGGGCGTAACCAGGCGGCGCAGCAGCTGGGGTTTCCCCATGCCGATTTTCGTCCGGGGCAGCGTCACCTGGCGGAATCGGTGTTCAAGGCCGTCAGCACCGGACGCTGCCTGATGGCCCAGGCGCCCACGGGGATTGGCAAGACGGTGGGCACCTTGTTTCCGCTGCTCAAGGCCCTGGCGCCGCAGCAACTGGACAAGGTGTACTTCCTCACGGCGAAAACCCCGGGCCGCAAGCTGGCCCTGGACGCCGCGCAGGTGATCCTGGAGCGCGCCGACGCGCCGCCCCTGCGGGTGTTGGAGATGATCGCCCGGGACAAGGCCTGCGAACACCCGGACAAAGCCTGCCACGGTGAATCCTGCCCGCTGGCCCAGGGGTTCTATGATCGCTTGCCTGCTGCGCGCGAGGCTGCCAGCCAGTTGAACATGCTGGATCAGAGCGCACTGCGCCAGGTCGCCCTGGCGCATGAGGTTTGCCCCTATTACCTGAGCCAGGAAATGGCGCGGTGGGCCGATGTGGTGGTTGCCGATTACAACTATTACTTCGATTTCAGTGCGCTGTTGTTCGGCCTGGCCCAGGCCAACACCTGGAAAGTCGCGGTGTTGGTCGATGAGGCCCATAACCTGGTGGAGCGTGGTCGGCAGATGTACAGCGCCAGTCTCGATCAATCGACCCTCGATGGCGTGCGCAAAACCGCCCCCGAGGTGTTGAAGAAGCCGTTGCAACGGGTCAACCGCGAATGGAACGCCTTGCATAACCAGCAACTCGGTGCCTACCAGGCCTACGACAAGCCGCCGGAAAAACTGCTCCAGGCCCTGTCGTCGTGCAGCGCCAGCATCGGTGATTACCTCAACGATCATCCGCAGGGACTGGACAGTGCATTGCAAAGCTTTTATTTCGACGTACTGCAGTTCTGTCGGGTGGGCGAACTCTTCGACCAGCAGTACCTGTTCGACATCAGCAAGCGCGACCTCGAACGCAAGCGCAACCTCTCGCAACTGTGCCTGCGCAACGTGGTGCCAGCCGGCTTCATCGGCCCGCGCCTGAGCGCTGCACGCAGCACCGTGCTGTTCTCGGCGACGCTAAGCCCCCGGCACTATTACGCCGATTTACTGGGTACCCCGGCGAACACCGTGTGCATCGACGTCGAGTCACCCTTTCATGCCGATCAGTTGCACGTGCAGATCGTCAACCGCATCTCCACGCGTTTTGTTCATCGCCAGGCATCCCTGGCGCCGATCGTCGAGCTGATCGCCCGACAGTTCGGCCAGCGCCCCGGCAATTACCTGGCGTTCTTCAGCAGCTTCGATTACCTGCAGCAAGTGGCGCAGTTACTGGCCGAAAAACATCCAGGGATCAACCTGTGGTCACAGTCTCGAGGCATGGCGGAGGCGCAACGCCAGGAATTCCTCGACCGCTTCACCGCCGAAGGCCAAGGCGTGGGCTTCGCGGTACTGGGCGGGGCGTTTGGCGAAGGCATCGATTTGCCAGGCGCACGCTTGATCGGCGCGTTCATCGCCACCCTGGGGCTGGCGCAGCTCAACCCGGTCAACGAACAGTTCAAGCGGCGCATGGCGGCCCTGTTCGGCGCAGGTTATGACTACACCTACCTGTACCCCGGTGTGCAAAAAGTCGTGCAGGCCGCCGGCCGGGTCATTCGTACACAGCAGGACCAGGGTGTGGTGATGTTGATCGATGACCGCTTTGGTGAGAGCAAGGTCAGGCAATTGCTGCCGCACTGGTGGTCAATCGCGCCGGCGGCTGTTCAAATGGATGGTTTATCGCATACTTCAGACAAACAGCAGTCGATGTGAGGGATCAATGAGCGAAGTTCGAACCCAGGCCGAGATCAATGAAGACAGGCGCCTGCGCCTGCTGATCGATGCGGTGGTTGACTATGCGATCTACATGATTGATCCCGATGGCATCATTACCAGCTGGAACGCGGGCGCCAGGCGTTTCAAGGGTTATGAGGAAGCCGAGATTCTCGGCCAGCATTTCTCGCGCTTCTACACCGATGACGATCGTCGTGCCGGCCTGCCCCAACGGGCGCTGGACACGGCCATCGGCGAGGGGCGTTTCGAAGGCGAAGGCTGGCGCGTGCGCAAGGACGGTACGCATTTCTGGTCCCACGTGGTGATCGATCCGATCTACGACCCGACGGGCACGCTCCTGGGATTTGCCAAGATCACCCGCGACCTGACCGATCGCAAGATGGCCGAAGAGACCCTCAAGCAAAGCGAGCAACAGTTTCGCTTGCTGGTGCAAAGCGTCACCGACTATGCCATCTACATGCTGGCCCCGGATGGCCGTGTGACCAACTGGAACCTGGGGGCCCAGCGCATCAAGGGCTATTTGCCCGAAGAAGTCATCGGCCGGCATTTTTCCATGTTCTACACCCCTGAAGACCAGGCTGCAGGCTTGCCCGCCTGGGCGCTGGAGGTTGCGACCCGTGAGGGACGCTTCGAGAACAAGGGCTGGCGGGTGCGCAAGGATGGCACCAGGTTCCTCGCCCATGTGGTGGTCGACCCGATCCGGGGCGACACCGGTACCTTGCTCGGCTTTGCCAAGATCACCCGCGACATCACCGAAGCGACCCAGGCGCAGCAGGCGCTTGAGCAAACTCGCGAAGCGCTGTTCCAGGCGCAGAAAATGCAGGCCATCGGCCAGCTCAGTGGGGGGATTGCCCACGACTTCAATAATTTGCTGACCGTCATTCTCGGCAACCTGGAGATTGTGCGCAAACGCCTGGCCGACGACCCGAAAATAGTCCGTTTGCTCGACAACGCCACCCAGGGTGCATTGCGCGGCGTCTCCCTGACCCAGCGCATGCTGGCCTTTGCCCGCAAGCAGGAGCTCAAGTCCGAACCTGTGGATCTGGCCGACCTGGTGCAAGGGATTTCCGGGCTTCTACGCAGTTCACTTGGGCCTTCGGTGGCCCTAGAAGCCCGTTTTCCAGCGCAGATCGAGCCGGTCATGGCCGATGTCAATCAGCTCGAACTGGCGGTGCTGAACCTGGCCACCAATGCTCGCGATGCCATGCCCAATGGAGGCAGTATCGTCATCAGTGCCCACGCCGAGACGCTTGCCGATCAACCCCAATCCTCCTCAACGGCGGGACGTTATGTGTGCCTGAGCATCACCGACACTGGCGAGGGAATGGATGAAGCAACGCTGGCCTCGGCGATGGATCCGTTTTTCACCACCAAAGGGCTGGGAAAAGGCACGGGCCTGGGATTATCGATGGTCCACGGCTACATCGAGCAATTGGGTGGGCGATTCATTCTCAAGAGCCGAAAAAACCTGGGTACGACTGCAGAACTCTGGTTGCCCGTGGCTTCGGCAGGCTCGGTACCGGCTGTTATTGTCGACGAGCCAGCAGGGCCGGAAGTCCCACGCCTGTGCATATTGGTGGTGGATGACGACAGCCTGGTATTAACCAGCACTTGCCTGTTGCTTGAAGACCTCGGACACCGCGTGATCACCGCGACGTCCGGTGACCAGGGCCTGGAACTGTTCGAGAAAAATCCGGCCATCGACCTTGTCATCACCGACATGGCCATGCCGCACATGAGTGGGGCGCAACTGGCAGATGCCATCCGCACGCTCAAACCCGGCATGCCGATTATCCTGGCAACCGGTTATGCCGATCGCCTGGAAGGCTTTGCATCCAGGCTGCCGCGCTTATCCAAGCCGTTTACCCAATTGAATCTGGTGGAGATCATTTCGTCTGCAATGTAGATGCCGCGCCTGTTGGGGCAAGCTTGCTCGCGTTGCAGATCAACGATGACGCGGGGAGCCTGGCCCCCCGCGGTGCTCTCAGGTTTTTCGCAAGCAAGCTCGCTCCTACAGGTGACCGTATTCCCCTGTAGCTGCTGCAGGCTGCGATCTTTTGATCCTGGTGTTCCATCAAGCAGCCATATGCGACGCCGCCATTTCCTTTTTCAGGCGGGCCTTCAAAGCCTCCATTTGTTCCCCAAGCTCATCCAGAGTGGCTTTGCCCAGCAGCTTTTTAGCCTGGGGAAACATCTCGGTCTCTTCCTCTTCAATGTGATGTTCGAGCAGTTCCTTGACCACTTTGACGCGGCCGGCGAACTCCGGCGTGGACGGGTCGGTGGCTTTCAGGTCCGGCAGTACCAGCGAATCCACGGTGCGGTGTTCTTCCTTGGCTTCGTAATACATTATGTCCTGCTCCTTGCCGCCGGCTTCCTTGTAGGCCGGGTACAGGATGTCTTCTTCCAGGCGGGTATGGATCGAGATTTCCATTTCCAGCTTTTCAAGGAGATCGGTGCGCTTTTTCAGGCCGCGCTCGGTGGATTCGCTCAGTTGGCTGAGGATGCCTTTTACGCGTTCATGGTCGGCTTTCAACAGGTCTATGGCATTCATGGTCAAGTCTCTCAAGTTGAGGTCAGCGCGAACGGTCTTTACCGCAGGTCACTCATCGTTAAAGAGCATTAGTCGTGCCGTATTTTCTGTTGCCATAAAGCGTTTCAAAAACAATGTCTTACGCGTGATAATGGCCAAATGGGGCCATGCAGGCTGCATGAGTCCGGGCTTTTGGCTCATGCAGTTCGCCACGGCAAGCTCATTCAAGCCGGTGGTTTCTTGCGCCGTTCATAATGGGCGAGGATCGGTTGGGTACTGACCCCGTGAATCAGAATGCTCAACGCAACCACACAGAGGGTAAGGTCGGTGCACAAGGTGGCCATCGATGGCGCCAGATCGTGATTCAAGGCGTAGAACAGGTAATAGAAGCTACCGATGCCGCGGATTCCAAACCAGCCGATCAACAGCCGTTGCTTGCCGTCAAGCAGGTTGCCCCAAGGCACCAGGCAGACAATCAGCGGCCGAATCACGCAGAACAGCACCAACGCAATTGCCAACGCGCGCCAGTCCCAATGCCCCACCAGCACCACCCCGAGCAGGGTCACCAGAAATACTTCCATGGCCCGTTCGACCAGGCTGCCGAAGGACAGCATGTCGCCCATCATGATGCCGGCCGCCACCTGCGCTTCCTCCAGGTTCGTTACATCGCCATGTACGGCAGCATCGGGCTCGACGTTCTGATGACCGACCACCGGTTGCACCAAGTGCTCGGCGGGCGTCAGTGAATGCCCCATCGATTTGACCTCGGCCCGACGCAAGCCCAGGGCTGCCGCGAACACCGACAGAAAACCGTAGCCGTGCACCGCTTCGGCGGCGACATACGCCAGGGCGATCAGGGCAAAAGTCAGGTAGTCGTTGGGCGACAGCGTGCTGTCGGCATTCCTGATGCGCATGGACAACGTCAGTCGGCCAATTACCCGGCCCATGGTGTAGCCGACGAGCAATCCGGCGGGCACCGCCCACAGCAAGCGTTTGAGCGCCCAGTCATCGAGCCAGGTGGTGGAATCACCGCCACCTTGCTGGATAAACAGCAACCCAAGGATAACGAAGGGAAACGCAATGCCGTCGTTGAGTCCGGCCTCACCGGAAAGGCCGAAGCGCACGGCGTCGTCATCCTTGGCATCGTTGACCTGCACCAGCGAGGCCAGCACCGGGTCGGTAGGTGCCAGGATCGCGCCGATCAGCAAAGACGGGCCCCACGGCAGGTCGAAAGCATAATGCAGCAACAGGCAGACACCGATGATGGTCAGGACCATCACCGGCCCCGCCAGCCCAAAAGCCACGCGCCATTTGCGGTCCCTCAGCGGCAAGCGCAACTTGAGGCCACAGACGAACAGCGAAAAGAGCACCGCGACTTCCGTCAGGTGCTCCATCCAGTAGGCGGCATCCTTGATATCCAGCCTGAGCCAGCCCAGGCCCGCGGGCCCGATGACCACCCCCAGCGCCAGGCACACGGCGGAGGTGATCACCGGCATCCAGCGCAGGAACGATGAGGTCAGTGCCAGCGTCAGCAGTACGGCACCCAGCACCGCGACCCAGGCAATGAAACTCATGGCCGGGGGGTCATTGACTGACGGTAGCGCGCAAGTACTCCGGCGTCAGCACGTTGAACCACAGCAGGATCATGCTCACCAGAATGGTGACCAGCACCAGCAACCCGACGCCCCAGACGCAGGCGGCATTGAGCACGCCTTGCTCCTTGCGCTCATGCATAAAGGTCGGCAAACCGACAAACAGCAGGAATGTCGAGTAAATCGAGGCGGCGCCCAGTACCAGGATCGCCAGCCAGCGACTCGGGTACAGGCCGGCAATACCCGCCAGGAAAAACGGCGTGACGGTGTACGCGGCAAAACCGATGCACTGGTTGAGCGTAGGGCGAGCCTCGAAAGTGCGAGACATCCAACGGATGAATCCTCCCATGATGGCGACGCCGGCGAGGGTGCACAGATACAGCAGGGCGCAAAGTTGCAGGGCGCTGCGGGGGCTGAGGTGGACCGTTTCGTTTTCCGCCAGGCTCCAGCCAACGTAGGTGGTGCCAATGTACAGGCAGACGGCGGGGATCAGGGCCAACAGGATCAAATGGGCGAGATAGTGGCGTGGGTGCGCTTCCTCTTCCTTGCGAATATCCGTCCACGCGTAGTTCGGCTGAGTGAACAGTTTGACGATAGGTGCGGACATGACAACCTCCAGGTATCGAAAGGCCCCCAGGGAGGGCCTATGAAGTGTTGAGCGCTGGAGACTCGCCGGGTTCCATTTTTCCGGCGCATGGCGCCATCACAGGATCGGTTTACCCCCGGTCACCCCGAAACGCTGGCCGGTGATGTAGCTGCCTTCATCCGACGCCAGTAATACATAGATCGGCGCGACCTCCACCGGCTGGCCCGGACGGCCGAGCGGGGTGTTGGCGCCAAAGTTCTGTACCTTGTCCTCGGGCATGGTCGAGACGATCAGCGGCGTCCAGATCGGACCGGGTGCCACGCTGTTGACCCGGATATTCTTCGGCCCGAGCATTTGCGCCAGGCCGGCGGTGAAGTTGGCAATCGCGCCCTTGGTCGTGGCATACGCCAGCAGGGTGGGGTTGGGCATGTCGGAGTTGACCGAACTGGTGTTGATGATCGAACTGCCGGGCTGCATGTGCTTGAGTGCCGCCTGGCAGACCCGGAAAATGGCGGTGATGTTGACGTCGAAGGTCATCACCCATTCTTCGTCGGGGATGTCCTCGAGGTTTTCGTGGGTCATCTGGAACGCGGCGTTGTTGACCAGGATGTCGATGCGGCCGAAACGTTCGACCGTCTTTTCCACCAGTGCCCGGCAATGCACCTTGTGCGCCAGGTCCCCCGGCAGCAGCAGGCATTGGCGGCCGGCCTGTTCAACCCAGCGCGCGGTTTCCTGCGCATCTTGCTCCTCATCCAGATACGCCACGGCTACGTCGGCACCTTCACGGGCAAAGGCGATGGCCACCGCCCGGCCAATGCCGCTGTCGCCCCCGGTGATCAGGGCGATCTTGCCATTCAGGCGACCCGAACCTTTGTAGCTCTGCTCACCGCAGTCTGGATAGGGATCCATTTTGCGCTGGGAGCCGGGGACGGGTTGCTGTTGTTTGGGGAAGGGTGGTTTGGGGTAGTGGTTCATTGTCGATCTCCGGTTTCAAGGTGGGGGAGTCAAAGGGTTGACCCTGGCCTTTCGTGCGGAGTTCGGTTGGATGAGGACCTGATGGCGCTGAAAAA
>NZ_JAQIYM010000031.1 GCF_028823535.1 Pseudomonas serbica
TAACTTACACTAAGAAATGAATCAAACCATCGACAACGCGGTGATGTAACAGCGTTGTCGAACGGTCAGATCAATATTTTTCAGCCACCAGCACATTACGATTAGTCGGGGTTTTAAAGTTAACCTGAACCCTATGCATATTGCCGTTCACATCATGAATAATCAGTTTCAAACCACTCGTGTAATCAGGCTCGCAATTCAAATCGAAGTTCCAGTACTCGCAACGGTGAAGACTGATCAAAAAACTGCCTTCCGGGCATTCCATACCGGGTTTTACTTGTTTTTCGGGCCTGACAGACTCTGGCATTCGTGCATACAACAAGGGATCGAAATTAAGCACATTGCTGCCAGAGAATGCATAGCCGGTAAAACTGCAAATATCTTCATCGAACTGCCGGCTTTCCCACTGAACGATACTTTTGGCCGCCTCTAATTGGACTGTCTTGAACTTGACTTTCTGGTGATCAACATTAAGTTCCAAGACAAAATAATCTATCGTACTCAAGTCCTTGTCATTACCGTCGTTTTCTCCATCCTCATTCTCATCAGGCTCGTCGGTCCCCGCCGCGCGCTTAACGCTGAAGGTGTAGATACTGCTATCGAAGCTCTCGGGCTCCTTGGCCCCGAGTGTAATCGTGCGTTCACCTTCGGAAGCTTCGCCTACCGCCGTCGAGAAGTAGAGCAACCCATCATCGCCGCGCATCGATGCGGCGATGTCCAGCGTGCCGCTCAGCCGTGACTGAACAAAGTAATTCGCAGTACGTGCCGCGTGCCGAGGCACAACGCCGGATACCGCCAACTCAGGCCCCCCCGGGTACTGATCGAACGTGTTTTTATCAATGCTGTACCCCCAACCGCCTCCCTCGGGTACACCCGCCAGGCCCACGCGGGGCAGTGGCACCCAATTGTTGTGCTGGTCTTTGCCCAACAGCTCTATGCTGCCGATCTCCTCATCGGAGATTAAGCCTGGCTGACCATCGCCAACATCTTTGGGCGTGACCGAAACGTTGACGTTGACTTGTTGCAATCCATTGCTATAGAGCGTGGTGGAGACCGAGTCCGACGTGAGCCTGATCGATTTCAACTCGGTCCATCCGGCCTTTCTGGCGAAGTTGGACAAGTGAATGATGCCGTAGCCCCGGTGCGCGCGCGGGCCATCGCCAAGACTGGCTTGCACCACGGCATAAGGTGTTTCGATGATCTGCGGCGCCGTGAAAAGCCCGGTATCCGCACCGACAGTCCCGTCTCCGGCCAGCAGGTCCCACACAATTTCATCTGGCTCAATGTCGCTGTCGGCAACGCGCAATTGGGTTGAAGCCGTGGCCGGCAAGCCCGGGTGAAACCCAGGCACGACTGGCAAAGTGAAGTATTTGCCCAGCCAAAGGATACTGACGCTGGACTTTTCATCGCCAGCGAGATCCTCAACATCAATGATCACCAATCCGGCAGCCCCTTCCGGAACACCTTCGGGCAGCGTGTAGGTCGCACTCAGTCCATCGGGCGCAACATCCAGATCACCAAAGTCCTCCCGCACCGTCCAGGTCAGTGGCGCAGTGCCCAGGGTCATTGCCCTGATCTTGACCGTCTCAGGCGTTTCACCTGGGGTTGTAATATCGAGTGTCGCGATCGATGGTGTTACACTCAGGGAGTTGGCCACCACGGCTATCAGCGCCGAGGCCTCACGTAGCGTTCCATCATCCGCGGTGTAAGCGGCGGTGATGATGTAGTGCTCGACCAGAGCCTGCAGGTGCGCAAAATCCGGGGCACTGAACACTCCGTTCCGGCTGATGGCGTCAGGTAGCTCGTCTCCGGCCAGGTTATGGGCAGACCAGGTGACTGCAGTGTCTCGAAGCGCAAGGGGCTTGATAGTAAGCTGCAACGTGTTGCCCGCCTTGACCCGACCAAACAAAGGCTCCAGGGTGAACGTGGTTTTTTTCGGGTCGATATGCCCGACCATGAACAAGTCACCGGGCAAGGCGACATTTGTGAGTTTTAAGGCTTGTTCCTGGGGGAATAGTAGATGACTGAGATGGAAGACATTAATATCAGGGATATCAACAGTGTTAAAGACCTCCATCAGCCCTCGAAGGTCGGGAATAAAATACAACTTAAGCGCTCGAATAACGTGAAAAGGAACTCTGGCTGATCCTGCAAAAAAATCGGCCTCAAGTCTTTCAATCAACTGATTTACATTATCAGCCCGAGGTGTAAAAGAAACGACATTAGAGCCAATATCAACTCCAGGCTTCAGCCCACACTTGAGAACTGGCTTTACAACACTGTCGATATATTCTGTTTTGCTACCCGTCGGAAATTTATACGTATGCACTTTAAAGTTAAGGGGCTGCGCCCCCTCCCAGTTGCAGTTCAGCTCGCAATTGGAATCGGCCCCCACCCGAAGTGCCAATTGAGCGTTAGTATTGAACATAGGAAGTTCGATTGGACTCGTATTTTCCACCTCGCCATTATCCAGCAGATCGCCCCAAGATCGGTAAAAATTCTCTCCTGGTATACGCCCCGCAATTGCCCGCAATGAACGCGCAACATAATTGGAAGGCATTTCTCGCTCAAACCCGAGACCGTAACCGACTAAATTCAACAACCTAGGCTCGACAAACCAGTCAAACACCACCCTGCTCGCCAGCACCAACGCTCCGGAATAAAGCAGCTCTCCGCTAACAGGATCCCGATCATCGGGAATCAAGTACGGAAAGTCACTGTCCTTAGTCGGCGTCGAGCCATTGGTCGGGTTATTGCGGGTTCGGATGAACAGGACCACCGCCCCCCCTTCCCCCCCCTCGGAGAGGGTTGCGTTATCCGGGGGTGCCTTCTGGGTACGAATTTGAAACTCGCGGGGTACCAGAAAGTCGTCGTCGTTGAAATCCAGCATCCCCAACTCGTAAACTCTATGTTCTTCTGGTAATCGCTTATACCGCTCTAAAAGAAACCGCCCTAACGCCCATTTTGAAGAATCATCTTCCAGCAGGTTAGTGCTGAAATTCACCGCATCCCCCAGGTCAATAATGACCCTTCGTTGATCGCCGACATGACCCGTTGAAGCAATCAACTCGATGTCCATCCACACCTTGAACCCCTGCTGCGGTGTCACCGTAAAACTGTCCGTGACACGCGAGGGATAACCTGGAATAGCCGCACGCCGGGTGACGGTTCCCGATTCCACCTCCATCGTCAAACGTGCCACGGAATTCGCCAGCGTAGCGTTTTCAAACGACAAACGCGGTGGACTCAATATCAAGCCACTGAGGTCAAGCATTGAGTAACCATTATCAGAAATGTTCACGCTCCCATAGATTTTCTCCAGAAGCCGGTCTCTATCTTCAAAACTCTTGAATCGGGAAATATATTGTTGTTCGAGAAGGCTATTGACCTTGGTCCGGCTCATTGCAACAACCGCGTCCCAACCCAGCGTTACAGACCAGCCTTTCATACGTTCACAAAGGCCGGAAAACGATTGATCCGACATAATTAAACTCCTGCCAAAAACAAACTCGATTGATCGGGCGCGGCACCATGACCGCGCCCGACTGCTGCGCAGCGATTATTGCTTCTCGGCCACTAATGTATTTCGATCGGCCTCTGACCTGAAATTAACTTTCACGCGGTGCTCATTGCCAAACTTATCGAAAATGGTCAACGCCAAACCTTTCGTGTAGTCGGGTTCACAACCGAGATCGAACTTCCAGTATTGGGAACGGTGCAAGCTGATTAGAAACTTCCCTGGCGGGCATTCAAAACCCTTTACAACTGTCTTGTCCGGCCTCACCCGCTTATCCACCTCTCCGGGTGCAGGTGCCGCAGGGTTCGGCATACGCAAATACAAGTTCTGATCAACGTTAAGAACACTGCTCTGCGCCAGTGCATAGCCGGTAAAACTGCAGATGTCTTCTTCGAACTGCCGACTTTCCCATTGAACAATGCTTTTCATCGACTTGAATTCAATGGTTCTAAAGTCTATTACCCGACCTCGGCTGGTAAGTCCAAGATAATAGTAATCAATGGTATCCAAATAGACGTCATTGTTCTCCTGACCTTTGACCCGCTTGCGCTCCATCGTGTAAGCCGAGTTCGAAAAATCCGGCAGGCGCTCAGGGGTTATTTCGATCACCCGTTTATCAGCGACTGATCCGCCTTTTTCATTCGAGTAATAGGGCAGTCCATTATCTCCACGCATGTAGGCCGCGATTTTCAACTTCGCATCCGCTCGTGTCTGCACATAAAACGTACGGCGCCGACCGTTAGGGCTTCGTTCTGCCAGGGCTGGCAGGGACTCCATTGCAGGGCCTTGATACTGGTCGAACTCGTTCTTGACATCGGTATAGCCCCAAGCATCCCAAGCTTCTCCCGGGGACTCGGGTTTAGGGGGCACGCCGTCCCGGCCCAACATATTGATAGGTTCCCCCCCTTCCGTGACCAGTTGGATACTGGCCAACTCTTCGTCAGATACATCGACTTCCACACCGTCGACGTCATTGGGCCTGACCTCGACTATGACAGTGACTTGTTGCCGGCCGTTTCTCGTTGTCCACGTAGTGAGTGAGTCGGTTGTCAGCCTGAAAAAGTCCAGCGTTTTCCATTTGGACTGCCGGGCATAATTGGACAAGCGAATAAGGCTATAGCCCCTGTGCGCACGTGGACTGGTGCCAGTGGCCGCCAGTATGACCGCATAGGGTGAACGAATTTCATCGGGGGCCGTGTATGCACCGGTCACCGGGTCGATCCGGCCTTCTTTGGTCACCATCGACCATACAACGTCCGAGTTATCCTCTTCATTATCCACACGCAACTGGGTAACGGCTTTCGCCGGCAGTCCTGGGTGCAGGGCTGGCGCGACGGGTAGTGTAAAGGCGCTGTTAAGCAAAATAATCGTAGCAAACACTTTATTGCCACTGGTCAGGCCTTCAACCTCAATCTCAATCGGAAGTAAAGCCTCGCTGATTGCCTCGGGCTGGGTGTATGTCGCCTCGTCGCCTGTCTCATGCAACTCACCCGGTCCACGCAAGGTCCACTTCAGCTTCTCTTCCTTCAAGAGTGTCACCTTGAGCTTGACCGGGACAGGCGAAGAGTCCGGGTCCCTGCCCGAACTCTCCATATCAATGGTGAACATCGACGGTGTGACAGTCATCGGGTCAGCGACCACCACCACCATCGCCGACACAAAGCGCTCCGCACCTGTATCGGCATTTTTATAAGAGACGGTGACGACATTACGCACCGCCAGATCATCGATCATCTCTGCCGTGGGTGCAGTAAACGTACCGTCATCGGAAATATCTCCCGTGGCACGACTGCCGTCCACTGCACGCACACGCCAGGTCACATCGGTAATCGGCTCCCCGTTGGTCTTCAAGTCGAATGCCAATTGCTCACCGACTCTAACCCGCCCGAACAAGGGCTCCAGAGTGGCCGAGACTTGTGTCGGGTCGATGTGGCCCGCCAGGAACAAGTCACCTGGAAGCGCCGCCTTGGTCAGGCGCAGGGCGTTTTTTTCTGGAAAGAGCAGATGGTTGATGTGGAAAACGTTGATGGCCGGAAGAGCCATCCTTTTGAGCCCGTCTACAAGACGCGAAGTTACACCCTCCAGCGTTACTCTTAGACTTTCAAAGATCCACCTCGGTGTCTGGTCTTCATAATCTGGGGGCATCCAATCGCTATCGACACTGAACTGATGCCCCGGTTCACGTTCGAAGGTTACGGCGTTGGACTCTGCATCGACGACAGGCGCCAGCTCAAACTTCACCTTAGGCATGCCATACCCCGTGTAAGGATAGTCTCTATTGCCAAAGCCCAACACATAGAGTTGTGTGAATCGTAGGGCCACCGGTTGATGACCAAACCAACTACAATCAAACATGAACCTTTGGTTCGCCGAAAACCGAAGTGCCTTGGTAGAATCCCCGTGGTAATAGCCCATTTTAAAGGGGCCTTCATTTTTAACGGCGGCCGATATGTGAGTTATTGAATTTTCGTGGACATGCTTATAGTTGAAATCTTTGAGTGATATCCCCCCCGACACCGCCCTCAGCGATCGCGCCACATGATTAGAAAGTACTTCGCGCTGAACCCTCAGGTCGTTGCCAACCGTTTGCATCAGGTAAGGCTCAAGGAACCAATCAAACACCACCCGGCTGGCAAGTACCAGCGACCCGGAATAAATGGGTTGCCCCGTACCGGGATCCAGATCATCAGGGATCAGATAAGGAAAATCACTGCCCTGACCTGGCGTCGAGCCATTACTTGGGTTATTGCGGGTTCGAACAAACAACACTACAGCGCCGCCTTCACCGTCCTCACTGAGCACGGCATTGTCCTGCGGGGCTTTATGGGTACGAATCTGGAACTCGCGTGGCACCAAAAGATCATCGGCGTCAAAGTCCAGCATGCCCAATTTATAGGTCCGCATGGCCGGCGGGTAACTGGCATACACTTTATGGAAAAGATTGCCGAGGGCTATCTGATCCATACTTTCTTCAACAAGATTACTGGTGAAATCGTAGGCTTTACCCAGATCGATAATGACCTGCCCCTGCCCTTGTTCATCTTCCTCTACAAGACCGGTCGCAAACATCAAGTCGATGTCCGCGTATACTTTATAGCCTTGCTGTGGTGTAACGACGAAACTGGACGTAACTCGGGACGGCAAGTTCGGACCGTCAAACCGCCGGCTCACCATGCCGGCCTCGACATCAAAGGTCAAACGCGCTTTGGAATTGGCCAGATTTGCATTTTCGAATGACAACCGTGGCTGACTCAATACCAAGCCATCCAATTCCAGCACGGCATAACCGAAGATTGAGTGTTCACCGGAAATTTTCTTTAAAAAATTGTCATTCCTGAAGCGATTAATATATTGCTGTTCCAGCAGGCGATTAACTTTTGCACGGCTCATCGTCACAACTGCATCCCAGCCCCTGGTAATAGACTTGCCTTGCATCGACTGGCAAAGGCCGTCAAATGATTGAGTAGACATAATCTGGTGCTCCGAAAATTACTGATTCAACTAAGATTGCCAGACGGCGGACGGATTATTTTCGTCAAACATTGCCGGCGCCTGCGAATAGGTACTCAATGGCAGTGGCAAGACAATAAATCCATAATACCCCCTCGAACCTGAACCCCACTGAGCAGTGACAATGGCAAAACTGTTCTGCAAAGAGGCAGGCTCCTTATAGATAGCGCTGACACCACTTTGAATATCTAACGCCCCCCCCGCCCCACCACTTTCCAGCAGTGCCAAGGTAAAATCGTCGGGATCATCACCCTCCTCCATTTTTACCCGTAGTTGTATCTTTCCTGTGGAGGGCTCAATAGTCTTGTCATCTTCGAGGTACAAAGTGGATGTATAACTATGAAAAAGAATTTTTATCTGCTTCGGCGCACCACCAGATGCGTTGACCTCAATCGTATCGATAATGAACGGATCAGTATTTTTTGGCCCTTGCACGTACATGCGGGTACAAGGATTGTCCTTATCTTGGGGATCCGGTATCAGGTAAGAGCCACTCGTTGACGGCAGAAGCTCCCATTTCGGGGCACTCCCATCGATGGTTTCTGCAGTCAGTTTCAAATAATAATCTTCAGGTTTACCCAAGGTCACAGGCGCAGTCACCTGAAAAATCGGATTCACGGCGATGGTGCTTTTCATGACCGAAATCATCGCCAAGGCTGTTACCGGCTTGTTATCAAGGCTGCCCTCGGCTTTCACCAGAACGGA
Source organism: Pseudomonas serbica (assembly GCF_028823535.1). Classification (GTDB taxonomy): domain Bacteria; phylum Pseudomonadota; class Gammaproteobacteria; order Pseudomonadales; family Pseudomonadaceae; genus Aquipseudomonas; species Aquipseudomonas serbica. The sequence goes on from NZ_JAQIYM010000031.1 coordinate 7,733, forward strand.
TAATTGATTAACTTTCAACTCGACAGGTGCCTGATACAGGCCTTGTGGACTGATGGTGCCAACATTGACCTCTGTACCATCCGGATCCGAGACGCTCCACAAGACAGTGGGTACATCCGCCCCCCTTCCCAAGACCTTGAACTGCAGGGTTTTCCCGATTTCGACCAGGCTCTGATCTGCCGTGATGCCCATGCTGGTACGAAGCGGATCAATCTCCCCCATCAAGAACAGATCACCGGGAACAGAGGCCCGGGAAAGATGCAAGGCTTGCGTAAAGTTGGGGTCCTTGTAGTTTCCAAACAGCAGATTTCGAATCAGGAAGGTATCAATATTGGGTACGGGTACGTGTTGAAGTAGCTTATTCAGATGTGGGTAATAGGAGTTGTATAAGTGGGCATCAAATTTTTCATATTTCTCTTTGTCAAAGATATCAAGCAACCACCCATGTTCTGACGCTTTCAGGATCAGGCGTGGAACAGCTATGCGCTCGAAGCTGACAACCCCGTCCTTTTCATCCAGCTTTACATCGTAATACACTTTGTACACGGTAGTTAGCCGTATACGCCCATTAGTCACAAGAGGTTGGGGTTCTATTTCAGGATGCAGGGGGAACCATGTCCTCAGTCTGAATCCAAACTGCTGCGTAGTGGTTCGCCATAGCAAGACAGGACGCCGACTTTCCACTCTAAGAGTTAGCGGTGTATCGCCTGTGCCCAATCGGAAATCAATTCTAAGGGTTTCGGAATTATTCGCCTTACAGATACTGGTGTGAAATATGTTATAATCATATTCAAATCCTGGCACAGGAATGCTGCCAGTATTCGCCGTCAATGCCCACGCCAAGTCCGCAGCGCCATTGTAGGGCGAAAAATCAATGCCATGGCCAATACTTTCAATGGCGTAGGGCCTTATGACTTTATCGAACAATACCCGGCTGGACAGCAACATTGACCCCGTAAATTTTTCGCCCACCTCGTCTTTGGGGATCAGGTAACGAAACCCATTCGGATTATCCGGATTTGGTTTGGGAGGTACTTCCCCAGGCTTGCCACCCGCCAGGGTGATAAACATCATCACGGCACCAGCACCCGGATTGACATCCGCGCGCCCCGCTATCACCGGTGCCTTGAGCGTACGAATTTCGAAACTTTCAGGCGTGAGCGCCTCATTGGATTCCGGGCCAAGACGACCCAACGGAAAAACCTTCAGATCGTCGTCCAATTTTTCAAACATTAGCTTGAACTGGTTTCCTATCGTTATCTGGTCCATGCCACTGACAACAAAGTTGGCTTTGAAGTTCTCTCCCTTACTGATATCCAGTGTCACCAATCGCTCGCCGGACACACTGCCTGGCGTATTCTCCAGAGGTAGTGTCATGGACAGCTGAGGACCACCCAACGGCAGCAACTCCTGAATCCGATCGATTCGCGACGGAATACCTGATAGTACCACCCTGGTGACAATAGCCCCTCCCACCATGTCCATGGTCAGGTCAGCTTTGGAGTTTGTGAAGTCGATCGATGCGTTATCAAACGATAACTTTGGAACGCTTAGCCTGAGCCCGTACAACTCCGACCGTTCATTACCAGTCGGATCTAAAGTCCTCGTAATGGGAGGAATATAGCCTTTATCGCTACTAAAACGTTCAACATACAACTGATGCAGTAATTCATTGGTTTTACGCTGATCGTACGATACTACCGCGTCCCAGCCATGCGTTTGGGATTTACCATCCATCCATCCCAACAGTTCTGCTACGGTATAATTACTCATCACGTGACTCCCTGACGAAAATTTAACAACCGGGTATCATTAGGCCTGCAACTGCAGGGACAACGTCTTGAATAACGTATCTGTGACGCCACCATCAAAGCTGACGCTAAACCAGATCGAAAATTGCTGACCATCAGCCAAGGGCTGCAAATGTTCGGGGCGCAACCAATCACGAACACCATTAACGGTTTCTTGTTTGGTTACATGGCGAGACGCTATGATCTCTTTCTCGATAGATCCCGGCCCCGTCAACCACATCCGAATCGTTTGCGCCTCGGCAATGTAAATCCAGGTCGAGGGTCTGAATGTTAACGACACGCCTCCCGCTGGCACAGCAGAACGCTTGAGTATTCCTGGGTTACCAATCGAGGCCTTATCGCAGACAATCACCCCCAAACGGTCCTGCGGAATCTTCAATACACTTAGCTTATAGGGTTTCGAGGGAGAACCTGGCGTTCCAATGGGGGCATCCTTGGGCTTGACGCTATAATAAACCTCGACAATTCGAGCTATATCCGGCGGAATAACATGCTCAGGGAAGTTAAACTTTTTAGGACTTCCGTCGACGGGCTGTGTCACTTCATATGGTGAACCGAACCCGTTCCAATGCATCGTTGCCTGCATGCCTTCGGGAATAACAACAGTGGACGGTATACTGACGTTGACACCGGTCATGGCAAAAAACTGTGTGTCCAGCTTGCCATCGACCTGATCATCACCCAGTAGTGCATCCTCGACTATCGGCGCGAGTAAATCCAGAGGTGCCAGAACACCCAGGTCTCGCACTTCTGAGGCGCCACTGGCGTCAGCGCGTAGATACTGATAACTCACAGAAATGCGATACCCGTCATTCACCGCAAGCCATTTATGTTCAAGATGAATTTCTATTTTATCGGTATCAATATTGGACAAATCAATGTTCTGGGATTTGATCACTGTTCTGTCTGCACGCCCCCCAATCCAGTACAGGATCAGCGTATCGCCACTGCGAATGCCCTGCCACGGTGTCACCAACAGGGTAATGCCTTTTGGATAGGCAGTCGGGTCAAGCGTGTCACCACTGAACTCCTTAATCCGCACAGCCTCAAGTGTCGGGGTGACAGGGGGAACAATTATAAGTTGCCTCTGAGCAGAGACCGCGCTGGGTTTCAGCGTAGGGGCTGCATAATTTATCGTATAGCTTAATTTGACCCTTCCGCTTTTAATTTTGGTCGCTTCGGTTTTTGGTATACCACTCCATTTCAGCACATTGCCGATATGCTCGTCCGTCACCGTCAACGTTCGAGTCAATGCTGGCAAAGGCGCGCCCGTTGAAGTTATACCCTCCCACTTAAATATCACCGTATCGCCTTTGGACATTGCGCGGTAAGGAGGCGCGACAGGGATAAAATCAGTTACGCCAAGCTCCGGATCAAGATGCTCGTCATGGGACTCTTTTATTTGCGGTGCCGGTAGCAAGTCTCTTTTTCCGACATAAAAAAATATTCGATTTGACTCCACTTTGTCATCCGGCAGGCCGTTCACGCGCTCAAGCAGGTAGGAATAAAACACTTCACCCCGGTCCACTCTATGCACAAGCCCGTTTTCCATGGGCATCGGCATACCGTGTTCAGGATCGACGATCGAGTGGTCGTAATAAACGGGGTTAACGTCCTCATTGGCGTAATCGATAGGTTCCCCTTCAGCACTGCGCCCCCACCAGGACGGGTATAGAGCATCGCCATCTTCCGGGCTGTCATAGCGGGCAAATGTATTTAATAGCGCCCCCCCCAGTTCCTCCAGGTCAATCGCATTATTCTTCAATAAGGGAATTGTCGGTGCGGGCGGTCGATTGTTCATTGTCAGGCTCCTGAGGCGCGAGCGAACTTTTCATGCCCGCCGGTTCAGTGCTTTTTTACGCTCATTATTCAACGTTGTGTACTAGCAGAACTGCTAGGTTGCGCGAGCGCGTAGAAGTGTTAATGTCACCCAAGAAAAGCTCAACCAAGTCGACAGCTTTGAATCATAGAGTTCCACATCTATAACTACAGAGGTTATTTCTCATGTTTAGATCAAGCAAAAAACCATTATACCTCGCACTTTTATTGACCGGCCTTCAAACGAGTATAGCAATGGCACAAACGTCCTACCCAGATGGTAAAATGGAGCTCTTTAATGACAATGGAGTACTTAAATGTTCAATGCCATTTGTCAGCGGAACTTTCCAACTTAACGTTAATGGGCCTTGTAACTCCAACACATGGGATGACGTCGCTTCTTTCACAGTCGTTGGCGTCCCCTCAGCCTCGACATTTACGCTTTACGACGATGAATATTGTCGCAATAGAACCGATCAGGCCTACATCTATACATTCAAAGTCGTTAAAAATCCGACCACCACACCAGAACTTGTACTTATCGAGTCGGCGGGGGTGACTGAAGTTGGGCAACTGGTACACGGCACAACACTACGAATGGAATATAAACTTCGCAATCGAGATGCCAGAGACTTGTTAGGCTGTGTACGTATCGTGCGCTCCGACGTACCCCAGAACAACAAAAAATAACAGATGTCTGCTCACTCGAGCTTCAGGTCCTCCTTCATCGCCTAGTTGTGTTGACTAGCCCCCT
>NZ_JAQIYM010000032.1 GCF_028823535.1 Pseudomonas serbica
AACGCAAGATCCGATTGGGTTAGATGGGGGAAACAATCTTTATCGCTACGTACCTAGCCCGACTGGATGGATTGACCCATGGGGATGGGAGTGCTGGAGTTCGGCAAGAAAGAATTATTGGAAGGCGGAGGCTAAATCACCGAGCCAAGTATATTCACCCGCCAATTTGGCTAATATGGCCGAAGGTAAAGCTCCTAGAATGACTGTGGAAGTCATGAATCGCAAAACGTTTGAAATTACGAGAAAAGATGTCGCAATGGAGCTTCATCATAATGATATTCCACAGCGGGTCGGTGGCGCCGGTGTTCATGAGACCTCGAATTTACTCTCATTAACTCCGTGGGAGCATGAGGCAGTAGATGCATTTAGGCATGTAGGTTCAGATCTGATTAGAGTAGTGAAAGGGGTTGATATATGGTAGATGAAAATTTAGATGTCGCGAAAAAAATAATCAGTTCCCAGAATTATAAAGATTCTGTCGAAGAATTGAAGAAGGTTTTAGGTATTAGTGTTAGGGCGAGCTATGAGGATGTGTTCGCGAACTTGGACGCTGCTGCGATTACTAGATCCGGGCTGAACGGGAATGAAATTGAATCGTTAATTTCTCAACGCTCCACCGAATTGAAGGCCTACTCAGTTAAAAAGCATAGGGCTTTAAATGGCTTGCCTGATGAGCAAGAGTATCCGGTTGGCGAAGAGCCGAGTGAAGAGGACAAAGATTCAAATGTCGTTAGCAAAGGTTATGCGCCAGGTTTTTTGTTAGCTAACGCAATCGAATTTCTACTCGCTAGTAAAGGAGTGGAGTTGCTACAGAAATACCTAAAAGAGTCCAGAATTCCTAAGGCTAGTGCTTATTCTAAACAAGTAATTAAGTTCTGTGAGAGCGCCAGGTGAGTCGTGCACTGACAAATTTTTCTGGCGAGATTTCATTGTTTTAGATCGGAAAAGCGGAAAAGGGGACAGCGGAAAAGGCAGCGGAAAAGGGGACCAGCGGAAAAGAGGGAACGAAAAAGGGGACAGATTTATTTTAGCGAAAAAGCGAAAAAGGGGACAGATTTATTTTGGACCGTTTTTCGTTTTTCCCTAAATAAATCTGTCCCCTTTTTCCTCTTTTTCCTGCAAATGATCGAAGGCTGGGACAAGAAGGGCAAATCCCAGACAACAGCGCTCAAATGCAGTGTCTTGCTCAGTGATTTGAACCGTTTTGTCGGTAAAGGGCGTGAAGCGATCAATACGGCAAGAAACGGTGGCTACAAGCCTGATGAGCAACGACAAATGATGTGGAAAATGAATAATCCCATCCAGCGAGATGCCAAATCTTTCGGGCAGTCCTTTGATTCTGTGATCAACGGGCTGAACCGTACAAGCTGTATCTGAAGTCGCGCAATGGAATCGACAGTGAAATCGCAGGCTCCCGTCTGGATTTCGGTGTTTTTAAATCAACTACCAAGGAAGTAACCATCTTATGCAGCAATCAACGACACACTCTCCAACCGTGACAGGTCAACTGATCAAAACCTACCGCCATGGCAAGGGCTTTCTGGTTTTCATGCTGTTGTTCGCCATCGTCATGTTGGGCCTGGCAGGATTTGTGTTGTACCTGGGTACCATCCTGCCAGCGGGCAGTGCCGGAGCGAACACCAGTCGTGATTTCAGTCCGCAGGTTTTGATCTATTCCACTAGTGGTTTGCTGATCGTCATTTCGGCAGTTCTATTCGGACTTTATGCGTGGCAGAAGAAGCTGCGCGGGACCCATTATGAGGTTTACGAGCACGGTATCGTTGCTATTAGCGGAGTGGATCATCGATACACGGCGTTTGCTGAAATAGAAGACCTGTATCTGTTCAGTTCGGGGCAAACGGCAATCTCTGGCTTGATTACCAACCTGGCGTACCGACGTAATGAGAGTGAGCCATTTCATCGAACTATCGCGTCGCTCAAAGGTTTTTTTGAGTTTCAGGAGCTGGTGCGTGAGCTGCACGTGCGCGAGCGTCTGCCGGTTGTGATGAAGCAGCTTGAGACTGGCGGCGCAGTGACTTTCAACTATGTGCCTACCGGCCAGGTCTGGCGCAAGCGAATTGCTGGGGACTTCCTGAATATCACTACTCTGCCGATCAATGTGACACCTGAGTTTCTGGAAGTTGAGGGTAGTAAAGTTCCGCTGTCGACACTCTCCACCGTTGATTTGAATAAGTGGACTGAGATGGTCACTATCAACGATGCAACCGGGCGACAGATTCTATCAACGGTGTGCACCGGCATCATGAGCCATGACCTGTTCCTCACCACTCTGGATGTATTGCTGGACGGCGAGCGCACCGGCAGCGAGAAGACGACGTCAAGCCTGGCCTGAGGCACCTTACCCTCACTATAAAATCAACCCGGCTGATCAGGCCGGGCTTTTTGTTGGGTACTGCGGTGCAGCGATAGGGTCAGGCGATGGTGTTGCCCTGCAGGCGGTCGGAACCATCGGCAGCGACAGTGTTGCCCTGCAGGCGGTCGGAGCCATCGGCGGCGACCGTGTTGCCTTGAAGGCGGTCGGAGCCATCGGCAGCGACAGTGTTGCCTTGCAGACGATCGGAACCATCGGCAGCGACGCGATTTTCGATCAGGCGGTCAGAACCACCCTCAGCCACACGGCTTTCAATCAGACGATCCGAGCCACCTTCAGCCACAACAGGTTGAACAGAGGTAGCGGCAAAAGCGTTAACTGCAAAAACCGAGAAAGCGATGCTGAGGAGGGTTTGGCGTTTCATGATCGTGTGCTCCGGGTGTTGTTGGTTGGTATGGAGCTGATGTTACGCCGCGGATTTTTTAAGAGAACTTCATTGAGTTAATGGTGACTATTGACGCAGTCAATGGAGGAGATCCTTGTGGGAGCGGGCTTGCTCGCGAAAGCGGTGTGCCAGTCACCATCATCGTTGATTGACACACCGCTTTCGCGAGCAAGCCCGCTCCCACAGGGTTCGTGGCGTTAGCGGGAAATCAGTCCGTGATCGAGGGCGTACTTGACCAGCGCCGCCGGTTTGTCGATGTTGAGCTTGCGCCGGATGCTCAGGCGATGGGTTTCCACGGTGCGCACGCTGATGTCCAGTTCCCGGGCCATTTCCTTGTTGTTCAGGCCCTGGGCCATTTTCGCCAGCACCTGGCTTTCCCGCGGTGTGAGTTCGTTGTCGGTGTTCCTGTCGGCGATCAGCCGCTGGGCGATTTCCGCGCTGTAGAAGGTGCCGCCGCTGCTGATGGCTTCGATGGCGGCGATGATTTCCCGGGACGGCGCGTTCTTCAGCACGTAGCCGCTGGCGCCGGAGCGCACCGATTCACTGACGTATTCGTAATTGTCGTACATGCTCAGCACCAGCACCTTGAGCGACGGGTACTGGCTGCGCAGCACGCGGGTCAGTTCCAAGCCGTTCATGTCCGGCAGGCTGATGTCGACCAGCAGCAGGTCGGGTTGGCAGCGCCCGACCATCTCGATGGCCTCGGCGCCGTTTTCCGCTTCGCCGACCATTTCCAGGGGCGACATCACGGCCAGCAGCGCCTTGATGCCGTCGCGGACCAGGGAGTGATCGTCGACCAGGGCGACGCGGATCGGGGAGGGCAGGTTCATGCAAGGTTCACTCTTGTAGTTTTGCGCCAGGTTTCATCGGCAGCCGTACGTCCAGCTCGCTTCTGCCGGGCATCGAGATCAAATCGAAACGCCCGCCAAAATGTTCGACGCGTTCGCGGATGTTACGCAAGCCAATGCCGGACTGGCGACGTTCGACCTGGGCAACATTGAACCCCATGCCGTCATCGACCAGCGTCAGCCGCACGGACTGTTCACAACCGCGCAGGCTGATGGACACGTTTTTCGCCTGGGCGTGACGTTCGATGTTGGTCAGGCCTTCCTGGACGATGCGGAACAGCGCAACAGCGGCGCCGTCGACCAGTTGGCAGTCGAATTCATTTTCGTCATAGGTCACGGTCAAGCCGCTGCGCTGCTGGAACTCCGCGGCCAATTGGCCGATGGCCGCCGGCAGGCCGAGGGTGTCGAGCAAGGATGAGCGCAGGTCGTGGGAGAGGCTGCGCACTTCGCCGATGGCATCGCCCAGGCGTTCGGTGGCGTCTTTCAACGTGTTCAAGCCCTTGTCCTGGGCTTGGCCGCTTTCCAGCAAGTGGCTGGCCAGTTCGAACTGGAACTTGATCGAGACCAACACCTGGCTGATGCCGTCATGCAGTTCACGTGACACCCGCGAGCGCTCTTCTTCCTGCAGGCTGACGATGCGCTGGGTCAGGCGCTGCAGTTTCTTGTCGGCCAGGCGATGTTCGCTGACATTGAGGGTCATGCCGGTGGCGAACACGAACAGCACCGCCACCAGCGCCACCACGGCAATCGCCATCATGGTCTTGCGGATGCCCTGGGCCACTTCGGCACGGGCCTGCTGGGTGGCGCGCTCGACGTCTTCGAGGTAGATGCCGGTGCCGAGCATCCAGCCCCAGCGATCGAGCATCACCACGTAGGCGAGCTTGTCGGTGACCTGGCCGGAGGAGGGTTTATTCCAGGCGTAGCGCTGGAAACCTTCGCCCGATTGCGCACTCTTGAGCAGCGCCTGGATCACCGGCAGGCCGTGCGGGTCCTTCATGTCCCACAGGTATTGGCCCACCAGTTCCGACTGGCGCGCGTGCATCAGGCTGCGGCCTTCGTGGTCGTAGACGAAGAAATAGCCATTGATGCCGAAGCTGAGCTTGCGCAGTTCTTCCAGCACCTGCTGCTGGGCGCGCTGATCGCCCTGGCCGTTGTCGTACAGCGGCTCGATCAGGCTTTTGGCCATTTCGACGTAGTTTTTCAGTTCCGCGCGCTTGCTCATCAGGATGCTGTCTTCGATCAGCTGCGCCTGTTGATCACCCAATTGGCGGTTGAGGGAAATCACCAGGGCGCAAATGACGGCAATGGCCAGCACCAGCGGCAAAATACCGAGGGCGACGATCTTGTGTTTGAGCTGCATGTTCATACCTGCCCGCGCGAGGGGTGGGGATCATATGCCAAAGAGAGGCATTGTAGGAGCGAGCTTGCTCGCGATGGTATTTCAGGCGCTGAGTGGCGTCGGCTGTACCTTTTTCGCGAGCAAGCTCGCTCCTACAGGGGGAGGGGGTCATCTACGTAGAACTACGTAGGTGGCGCGTACGTAGTAACGCGGATTTATTTGTGGACGCCATGCGCGGATATTGGGCCAGCTCCGCTCAGCGGACACAATTATAAAAATTACCGCCGCAGTCACGAGCTGTCGGCAGGAGACCCTCTATGCCCCGTCTGGCTAAACACCTCGCCTGGTTTGCCGTGGCTGTCCTGGGAGCGATTGCGCTGAGTGTCGTGGCCCTGCGCCGCGGCGAAGCGATCAACGCCCTGTGGATCGTCGTTGCAGCCGTCGCCATCTACCTCGTTGCCTATCGTTACTACAGCCTGTTCATCGCCAATAAAGTGATGCAGCTGGACCCCAATCGTGCCACCCCCGCTGTACTCAACAACGATGGCCTGGACTACGTGCCGACCAACAAACACGTGCTCTTCGGTCACCACTTCGCGGCCATCGCCGGCGCAGGGCCCCTGGTCGGCCCGGTACTGGCGGCGCAGATGGGCTACCTGCCCGGCACGCTGTGGCTGATTGCCGGCGTGGTGCTGGCCGGTGCCGTACAGGACTTCATGGTCCTGTTCATGTCCACCCGCCGCAACGGCCGTTCGCTGGGCGACATGGTCCGTGAGGAAATGGGCCGTATTCCCGGCACCATCGCGCTGTTCGGCTGCTTCCTGATCATGATCATCATCCTTGCGGTGCTGGCGTTGATCGTGGTCAAGGCCTTGGCCGATAGCCCGTGGGGCATGTTCACGGTAATGGCGACCATCCCGATCGCGATGTTCATGGGCATCTACATGCGCTACATCCGCCCGGGCCGCATCGGTGAAATCTCGGTGATCGGCGTGCTGTTGCTGCTGGGTTCCATCTGGCTCGGCGGGCAGATCGCTGCGGATCCGGTGTGGGCCAAGGCCTTTACCTTTACCGGTATCCAGATCACCTGGATGCTGATCGGTTATGGTTTTGTCGCCGCGGTGTTGCCGGTGTGGCTGATCCTGGCACCCCGTGACTACCTCTCTACTTTCCTGAAAATCGGCACCATCGTCGCCCTGGCCATCGGCATCCTAGTGACCATGCCCGAGCTGAAAATGCCGGCGCTGACCCAGTTCATCGATGGCACTGGCCCGGTATGGAAGGGCGGTCTGTTCCCGTTCCTGTTCATCACCATCGCCTGTGGCGCCGTGTCGGGCTTCCATGCGCTGATCGCTTCCGGCACCACGCCGAAGCTGCTCGCCAGTGAAGGTCACGCCCGTTACATCGGTTACGGCGGCATGCTGATGGAATCCTTCGTGGCCATCATGGCCATGGTTGCGGCCTCGGTGATCGACCCGGGCGTGTACTTCGCCATGAACAGCCCGGCCGCCGTGGTCGGTGCCGACGCGGTTGCCGTGGCGCAAACCGTCAGCAGCTGGGGTTTTGCAATCACCCCGGAAGCGCTGCAGGCGGTGGCCCACGACATCGGTGAAACCACTATCCTGGCCCGTGCCGGCGGTGCACCGACCCTGGCCGTCGGCATCGCGCAGATCCTGCATCAGCTACTGCCAGGTGAAAACACCATGGCGTTCTGGTACCACTTCGCGATCCTGTTCGAAGCGCTGTTCATCCTGACCGCGGTGGACGCCGGCACCCGTGCCGGGCGTTTCATGCTGCAGGACTTGCTCGGCTCGTTCGTACCATCGCTCAAGCGCACCGAATCCTGGACCGCCAACCTGATCGCCACCGCCGGTTGCGTGGCCATGTGGGGTTACCTGCTGTACCAGGGCGTGATCGATCCGCTGGGTGGCATCAATACCTTGTGGCCGCTGTTCGGTATCTCCAACCAGATGCTGGCCGGTATCGCGTTGATGCTCGGCTCCGTGGTGCTGATCAAGATGAAACGCCAGCGTTATGTCTGGGTGACCTTGCTGCCGGCGGTGTGGCTGCTGATCTGCACCACGACAGCGGGCTTCATCAAGCTGTTCGACGCCAACCCGGCGATCGGCTTCCTGGCCCTGGCAAAAAAATACAGCGATGCCTTGGCCAACGGTCAGGTGCTGGCACCGGCCAAGAGCATTGAACAGATGCAGCACGTGATCTTCAACGCTTACACCAACGCCACGCTGACCGCGCTGTTCCTGTTCGTGGTGTTCAGCATCCTGTTCTTTGCGCTCAAGGTCGGCATCGCCGCCTGGGGTACAAAAGAACGTACGGACAAGGAAGCGCCGTTCCATGCGCTGCCGAAGGCCTGAGCATGTTCAATGACTTGAGTCGCCTCGGTAAATACCTCGGTCAGGCCGCGCGCCTGATGGTGGGGATGCCGGACTACGACAACTATGTCGAACATATGCAGACCCAGCATCCGGACAAACCGCTGATGGACTACGAGGCATTCTTCCGGGAACGCCAGGAGGCTCGTTACGGTAGCAAGGCTGGGCCGAAGTGTTGTTGATGCACCACGCCTAGGCAACACACCCCTGTAGGAGCCCGGCTTGCCGGCGATGGCGATCTTCCGGACGCCTTCGCCGGCAAGCCGGGCTCCTGCAGTGGATCGGGTAAAGCCGCGAGAAATGGAGTGGTTGTGAGGTCATTGTGGGGATAGCCGTTTGTCAGGCGTATCGGTATGCTCAGCGCACAGCCGAAATGCCCATGATAAACAACCACAGTGACGTTATGAGCTCATCAGTAACACGTGCGAATGTCCTAGCGCTGTATCCGGAAGACTCCCGCGAAGCGGCGGCCCTGCTCAAGCAGGCCGTGCCGCTGATGGTTCGCCATAACATCCCGCCCAACCCCGTGCACTACGCCCTCTGGTACACCTACAGCAAGGGCCAGGACCCGGAGCTCAATCGTCACCTGGACCGGGTAGTCCGGGACTTCGACGGTTGCCCGCCAGAGTCGGCGACCCGCCTGTTTCGCCAGTACATCATCCGTGACGAACTGGAAGATGCCCGCGCCGAACAGCATCAGGTCATCAGCCTGGTCGATGGCATGGAGCGCGACGTCTCACTGAGTGTGGAGGGTAGCCTCAACTTTCAGAATCGCCTGGGGCAGTGCCTGGAAATGCTCGACGAGCCGGCCAGTGACCGCCTGCCGGGCATCCTCAGCGAACTGCAGCAGAGCACCCGGCTGATGCAGAGCCAGCAGGAGCACTTCCTCGCGCAGCTGCATTCGGCGCAGGACGAAATCAAGACCCTGCGCGACAAGCTGCAGCGCGCGCAACTGGCCGCGACCCTCGATGGCCTGACCGAATTGTTCAACCGCACGGCGTTCACCCGCCTGTTGGAAAAGGCGCTGGGCCTGGCTTCCCGTGGTGTGGCCCTGTTGATGCTGGATATCGACCACTTCAAGCAATTCAATGATCAGTACGGTCACCCACTGGGCGACCGGGTCCTGCAGCATGTAGCCCAAGTGCTGCGCGGCGCATTGCCGACCAATGCGTTCGCGGCGCGCTACGGCGGTGAAGAGTTTTGTGTGGTCCTGCCCGATTGCGCCGACCTGGGCAGCGCCTGTGCCTTCGCCGAGCATCTGCGGCTGAAAGTGCAGTCCTTGCGGATCAAGGCGCGCAGCACCGACACCGTGCTGGACACCGTGACCGCGTCTTTCGGCGTCGCCCACGCCCAGCCCGGCGACAACCTGGAGAGTCTGCTGACCCGTGCCGATGACGGGTTGTACCAGGCCAAGCGCAATGGGCGGAATCAGGTGTTTGCCTTGCAGGAAGGGGCGGCGACCACCCTTTCCTGACCTGACGCGGATCAAGTGTGGGAGCGGGGGGGGGGGGGGGGGG
>NZ_JAQIYM010000034.1 GCF_028823535.1 Pseudomonas serbica
CCGCCGCCTTCGCCGGCAAGCCGGCTCCTACAGGATTCGGTTTTGTAGGCGCTGGCTTGCCAGCGAAGACGTCATCACAGGCAACGTCGATGTTGGCTGACACGCCGCCTTCGCGAGCAAGCCCGCTCCTACATTGATTCGGTTCTCACGGTGGGTATCGGGTTGTCAGATGGCTGGTTTGTTTACCGCAGCAGCGGAAAGATCAGCATCCTTGGCCAGCGGCTTGGAAAACTTCCACGCATCCCCCGCTGGCGCCGTGCCTTTGTCATAGGGCTTGCCCAGCAGCATGTAGACCAGACCTGCGCCCATCACGACCAACGTGGTGAGGATCATCGAATAGTTGATGTACCAGGCCGCATCCGGCGAGCGCGGCCAGACCATGTTGACGATGGCGCACACGCCATAGATCAGCGCCGCGAGGTTCACCCACAGGCCCCAGGCGCCGAGGGTGAATTGGCCGTTGGGGCGCCAGCCCTTGGCGCGGGCGATCAGCGCGGCGATCACGATCAACTGGAACGCCACGTAGATGCCGATCGCCGCAAAACCGACGATCGTGGCCACGGCATCTGCCATGAACATCCCAAGGCAGACAATCGCCGCCGGTACCAGGCCGCTGACCAGCAGCGCGAACGACGGCACCTGGTTGGCCGACAGGCGCTTGAACAGTGAACTGCCGACGATCATCTCGTCCCGGGCATAGGCGAACAACAGGCGGCTGGCCGCCGCTTGCAAGCTCAACACGCAGGAGATGAACGACACCATGACCACCGCCATGACCAGGCGCGAGCCGACCGGGCCGAAGGCATTGGCCAGGATCGTGGCGACCGGGTCGGTGTCTTCACCGGCGAGCACCTTGGCCATGTCCGGCACCGAGAGAATCAACGCCAGGCACGCGAACATCGCTGCCGCGCCGCCGATGTAGATGGTCATGCGCATGGCCTTGGGAATGCGCTTGCCCGGGTTCGGGGTTTCTTCCGCGACATCGCCGCAGGCCTCGAACCCGTAGTATTGGAACAGACCCGCCAGGGAGGCCGCGAGGAAGGCCGGCAGGTAAGAGCCATTGACCTCAAGGTTGAAGGTGTCGAACAGCACGCTGATCGGTTGATGACGCTCGAAGATCAGCAGGTAGCCACCGACCAGGATCGCCCCGACCAGCTCGCAGAGAAAGCCGAACATTGCCACCCGTGCCAGCAGCTTGGTGCCCACCAGATTCAGCGCGGTGGACAGCAGGATGATCGCCAGGGCGATGATGATGTTGGCGTCCGGGCCGGGATTGAAGCCCAGCATGATCGCCAGGTACGGCCCGGCACCTACTGCGACCCCGGCGATAGTTGCGCACAACGCCCAGGCATAGACCCAGCCGACCATCCACGCCCAGCGCTTGCCCACGAGGCGACGGGCCCAGGGATAGACACCGCCGGAAATCGGGAACTGTGACACCACTTCGCCAAAAATCAGGCAAACCAGCAGTTGCCCGGCGCCGATCAGCAGGTAGGACCAGAACATCGGCGGGCCGCCGGCGGCCAGGCACAGGCCGAACAGGGTATAGACCCCGACGACCGGCGACAGGTAGGTAAAGCCCAGGGAAAAGTTCTCCCACAGGCTCATGCTGCGATTGAAATCCGAACTGTAGCCGAGGGCGCGAAGTTGTTCGGCGTCCTGATCGGCGCTGCTTGCACGCGTGTTGGATAAGCCACTCATGTTATTTCCTCATTATCAATGGCAGTGGATTGCGGGTGCTCAAACCTGTGGGAGCCAGCCTGCTGGCGATGGGGCCCCCAAGCCACCATCGCCAGCAAGCCGGTTCCTGCAGGGGGGACGTCAGGCTTTGGTTCCGTCGTCGTACTGCGACAGCCACTCGACCGCCGCATCGCGATAGCGGCTGAAGCCTTTGTAATCGACCAGTTGCTGATTCAGGTCGCGCAGTACCCGGTGCATGCGCCGCGCCCAGGCCGGGTTGGTGGCGATGTCTTCGAGGCTGAGCAGGTAGGTGCGGATCGGAAAGACAATGGCGTTACTGCGCGGCAGGCGGTGCAGCGGTTGCAGCTCAATGCGCAGGTACACCAGTTTGCCGGCGTTTTCTGCCGTCACGATGGTCCGGTCGGGCGCCCATTCGGGCAGGCTTTCGGCCGAGACCTCAAGGCGCGGGTTGACGGTCAGCGACCAGTTCAGGCGTCGCACCGGGTGGCCGGTGCGCAGGCGCAGGAGGAACTTCAGGGCGCGGTCGAGCATGCCGATTTCCTTCACCAGCGGCACCGGACCATGGAATTCTTCCCAGCTCATGCCGAGGTTGAAACGCAGCGAGTAGTCGGCGCGCTGGGTGGCGATCCCTGCTCCCCAATACAGCGTACCGTCGCGTTCTTCCTGCAAGACCCAGTCGCCCTGGGCCTGGCGGGTCACGTATTCCATCGGCTCATAAGGCAGGGTCGCCGGGTCGCCGAAGGTGAAGTGATCGTCGATGTCCAGCAGGCGGTTGATCCAGTGCCACTGGCGGCCTTCACGGGACAGGGTGAAGTACTGCGGGTAGTCGCGGGCGTAGGACTCCATGATCAGTTCCAGCAGGTCCCACTGGGCTTCCATCATGTGCGGCGCCGAGACGTAGTGCATGCCCGGGTCCTTCTCCAGAGTGATCGCTCGGTCCCGGCATTCGCTGATGTAGTGCTCGTCGATATCGAACGCGGCGCGGAAGGCGCCATCGCCGACGGGGACATGGGGCTCGAGGTTCATCGAGTACATGTAGTCGTCATCGGGGAACGGGAAGGGTGCGCGGGCGATGGTCTGCGGGCTGTTGGCGAAGGTGTAGTCGTCGCGGTAGGTTTCGTCGGCGTTGAACTTGATATTCATTGTTTTGGTTTCCGTCGATCAGAGGTCGATGACCAGGCGATTGCATTTGGCACGGGATACGCAGGGCATGATTTTCTTGCGGCTGGCCTTGTCTTCGTCCGACAGCCAGTCATCGCTGTGCAGCAGTTCGCCGTCGAGTTCCAGGACCTCGGTTTCGCAATGGCCACAGGCACCCCCACGACACAGGTAAGGCATGCTGTAGCCCGCGGCCTCGACCGCTTCGAGCATGGTCTGGTCAGGCGAAACTTCGATGGTTGCGCGACTGCGCCCGAGGGTGAAGCTGAAGGCTTCGCCGCCGCTGCTTTGCTCGAGGAATCGCTCGTAATGCACGTGACTGTCGGTCCAGCCCAGGTCGCGGGCACAGGCCAGGGTGGCGTCGATCATGCTGTCCGGGCCGCAGGCATACACGTGACTGCCCAGCGGGCGATTGGCGAGGATCCGGCCGATGTCCATGCGCGCCTCGATGCCTTTGCGATACAAGTGGACCTGCGCGCCGTAGATGGCCTGCAACTCTTTGCCGAGCTGTGCGTGTTCATCGCCGCGAACCGCGTAATGCAGTTCGAAGGGCACCTTGCTCAGGCGCAATTCCTCCAGCTGGGAGATCACCGGGGTGATACCGACGCCACCGGCAATGAACAGGTGCAGGCGGGCCTGCTTGATCAGCGCAAACAGATTGACCGGTGGCGTGACCTCGATCATGTCGCCTTCACGGACACTGTCGTGCAAGGCGATCGAACCACCGCGACCGCTTTCCACCCGGCGCACGGCGATCTGATAGCTGCTGGTGTCATAGGGTGAACTCAGCAGCGAGTAGGGGTTGCGCAGCGTGTTGTACGGGTTGGCGATGAGCACCACCACGTGGCTGCCACCGGAGAACGCCGGCAGGTGCGCGCCGGTCGGCGATACCAGGGTGAAGCGCTTGATTTCCGGGGTCACCGCTTCGATGCGGGCCACCCGCAGGTTCAAGGTCCCGTTGTTCTGGCTCATGTGTCGAGTTCCTCGGCTGGGGGCAGTTCGCCCGGTACTTCGGCATCGGCCTTGACCGCCTGGAAGGCCGCCAGGCGCCGGGAATAGTGGTCGCGCACCACCAGCGTCAGGTTGCAACCGGGGCAGTCGTAGATGCGTTGGGTCACGTTCTCGGTGTAGGTGTCGCAGTGCACGCACCAGACCCGTCGCACCAGCGTGCCGGAGTGCTCGCGAAGCACTTCGTCGCGATTGAGGTCGAAACGGGTGGCCACCTGCATGGCGCTGCCGAGGAAGCTTTCGGAACCGGCGAGGTAGAGGCGCGTGCCCATCGTGGCGTCGCCGAGCAGGTCATTGAGGTCGTCGATCAATGCCTGGTTGCTGGCGTACACCCGCAGTGGGTGACCTGGGTGCTGCTGCAATTGGGCGAGGTAGTCCTGGCCGGAAAATGACTCCTGGGCGTACAGCAAGGTCACGGGGCGATCCAGCCCTTCCATCTCGTCCAGCAAACGCAACATGGCGCGCCCGCCACTGCCTTGCCCGGCAATGATGTGCCGGATACCTCCCGGCAGAGGTTGCAACCGGTCGTAGACCGGCCGACTTTTGATCCCGGTGATCAACATTTCTTGTTATTCCTCCTGACTATCGGAGCCCGACGATGGTGGGTTGCAGATAGCAGGAGCACAGGGCGTGCCAATTGTTTAAGTTACTGTTTTTATTGATTTAAATGTTTATAGATGGAAAAAGTGTAAGCAGAAATAACAATGATGTAGGCGTTTTTGCAGCGTTTTTTGGAGGGCTCAGGGGGAAACCTGTAGGAGCTGGCTTGCCAGCGAAGGCGGCCTTATAGCCGACCCATCTCCTGCAGATGTACTGCGATCAAACTGTGGGAGCTGGCCTGCCAGCGAAGGCGGCCTCACAACCGACCCATCTCCTGCAGATGTATTGCGATCAAACTGTGGGAGCTGGCTTGCCAGCGAAGGCGGCCTTATAGCCGACCTAGTATTTGTTGATGGAGTACATATCCATTCCTGCGGTAACGGCCGCCTATGGTTTCGCCCTTACGGCGAGTCCCTTTTGTCAAACGCCCGGAGTGCCGGCCCAGCCAAAAGGAACCAAAAGGTCTTGCCCCACCATTCGGTGCCTCGCTAAGGCTCGGCA
>NZ_JAQIYM010000035.1 GCF_028823535.1 Pseudomonas serbica
GATGGTCTTGACCGTTGAGTTTCAGGGTAATCATGGGCAGATCCGTCTTTGTAGTTTTTGGGCTCACCACGCACGGACAAAGACGTCTGCACCTGGCGTTTGAAGGTAAACCGTCTGGATGCTCAAATTGCCGAGTTAACTCGCCATTAACAAAAAAGCCCTGCAACACTTTGGATGTGCAGGGCTTTTCGGTGTCAGGACATCCAACCTTCGCAGGCCTCGGCCCCAAGTTTGTGAACTACTTGAAATCCAACGCCTGCGGCTCATCCACATCCCACAAGACGCCAGGATCATCCAGCGCCACCTCGACCACTCGCCCCTGGGCAAACAGCGGCTTTGCCCCGCGATCACCCGACAATGCCATCAGCCCCGGACCAAAGCTGCGGCCGAAGCCCACCGGGTGTCCGTATTCGCCTTCCTGTACCGGGACACCGATGCAGTCATCGGCCATGTTCGCCACCACCTGTTCGATACTTGAAGGCAGGATGAACGGCATATCCCCCAGCACCATCAGCCAGCCATCAAGCTGTGCACAGGCGGCCACCCCGGCCGAAATGCTATCGCCCATCCCGGTCGATTCGATCAGGACGACCTCACAGCCATAGGCTTTGGCCATGCGGCTCACTTGCGGGCGATCGGCCGTGGTCACCAGAATGCGTTTTTCCAGGGTGGCAGGCAGATTGACCAGGACGTGCTCAATCACCGAACGAACCGTGCCATCACGCCCAGGGCAATCAGCCAGCAGCTTGTCCTTGTCGTCACCGGCGACCTGTCGAAACCGACTGCCCTGCCCCGCCGCCAACACGATCACCCCGATGGATTCACTCATACGCCCTCCCGCAGCGGTTTTTTCTGCTTGAGCTCGATGCCATTCTTGATCGCCACGATCTCGGCCATCAACGACAAGGCGATTTCCGCAGGGCTATGACTGCCAATGTGCAAACCGATCGGGCCGTGCAGTCGTTCGATAGCCTGCGGCGACAAGCCGAGTTGGGCCAGGTTGTCCCGGCGCTTCTGGCTGTTGACCCGCGAG
Source organism: Pseudomonas serbica (assembly GCF_028823535.1). Classification (GTDB taxonomy): domain Bacteria; phylum Pseudomonadota; class Gammaproteobacteria; order Pseudomonadales; family Pseudomonadaceae; genus Aquipseudomonas; species Aquipseudomonas serbica. Next base: position 1,034 of record NZ_JAQIYM010000035.1, read on the forward strand.
CCGAGTGCGCCGACATAAAAGGCCCGGGAGTCGAGCGCGGTCAACAGCGCCATGTCGTCCAGCCGCGGGTCGTGAGTCAGGGCGATGATGGCGGTGCGTTCGTCGGTCTCGATGTTCAGCACCGCCTCGTCAGGCATGCCCGAGACGAATCGTCCGTGCTGCGCGTCCCAACCGTAGGCAAACTCGGTGCGCGGATCGCAGATCAGCACCTCGAAATCCAGTAGCCGGGCCATCTCGGCAACATACCGGGACAACTGCCCCGCACCGATCAGCAACAGGCGCCAGCGCGGGCCGTAGATAGTGCGCAAGGTGACGCCATCGAACGTCAACACATCGGTCTTGCTGGCCGGCCCCAGAACCACTTCGCCAGATTCCAGGTCCAGTTCGCGGGCGACCAGTTCGTGCGCCTCACAGCGCACCAGCAACTCGGCGACCCACGCAGGGTCGCCCACGCGCTCCTCGGTCAAGCGTAACGTGCCGCCGCAGGGCAAACCGAAGCGCGCCGCCTCCTCACGGCTCACGCCGTAGGTGATCAGTTGCACCGGCGGTCCGTCGACCGGAATGCGACCGTCATGCAACCGGGCAATGAGGTCATCCTCGACACAACCACCAGACACCGAGCCAATCACCACACCATCCTCGCGCAACGCCAGCATCGCGCCAGGCGCCCGGGGCGCGGTACCCCAGGTTTGCACGACGCTGTACAACATCACCCGCTGGCCGGCGCGGCGCCACTCCAGCACGCTGCGCAGGACATTCAGATCGGCACTGTCCATCACGCCTCGACCTTCTGCCAGCCCTGCAA
>NZ_JAQIYM010000036.1 GCF_028823535.1 Pseudomonas serbica
GGTTTCCAGTACCGTTCGCAAGCGCGCGGTGTCGATCGGATAACGTTCGGGCGATTCACCGTAGTTCCATTCTTCACTCAAGGTACGCGGATCGACCTGACGGTCCGGGCCGAGCAGTCTGACCTGGTACTTGAGCGGATCCTCCCCGGCCTTGTGCGCCAGTTCATCGATGAAGCTCTGGATCGCAAAACCGTGGGGGATGTTCGACACCGAGCGATACCAGCCCACCCGCGTGTGGACGGTGGCCTCCGGATTTTCCAGGCGGATGTTGGGAATCGCGTAGGCCATGTTCTTGAAGCCCATACCCAGTTCAGCCGCGCCCTGATGAAGGACATTGGGCGTAAACAACGCGGTCATGCTCGGCGCCACCGTGCGATGCAACCAGCCGGAGGGCAGGCCATCCTTGCCCAGGATGGCCTTGAGGTATTGCAACGAAACAGTGTGCAGATACCCGCAGTGAAGATCGTCTTCCCGCGTCCACTGCACACGCACCGCCCTACCCGGCAAGGCCCTGGCCAGAATCGCAGCCTCGATGACGTAGTCCGGCTTGGCCTTGCGACCAAACCCGCCCCCCAGCAAGGTGACATTGACCGTGACCTGTTCAACGGCAATCCCAAGACGCTCGGCAACGGTATCCCGCGCCCGCTGGGGCGACTGAACCGGCGCCCAGATCTCGCAGCCCCTATCGGAGAAACGGGCGACAGCGACCATCGGCTCCATCGGTGCGTGGGCCAGGTGCGGCATATAGTAAGTGGCTTGAAGCGTGCGATCTGGATTCGAGATCAGGTCTTCGATCTTGCCGTTTTCGCGCACCACTTTACCGGGCTTGAGCGAGGCAGCCTCCAGCGCTTTACGGTAGGCGATCGAGTCGTAGCCGGCGTTGGGGCCGTCGTCCCATTCGATTTTCAGCGCCTCGCGCCCCTTGATCGCTGCCCAGGTGTTGCTGGCGACCACCGCCACTCCGCCCAGCGGCTGGAATCCGGAGGGTAACGGGCGGGTTTCCAGGGGCATGACGTGGGTCACGCCCGGGACTTTCAGCGCAGCGCTGGCATCGAAGCCCTTGACCTTGCCGCCGTACACCGCGGGCCGCGCAATGGTGGCGAACAGCATGCCGTCGAAATGCACGTCAGCCCCATAAATCGCCTGACCCCGCACAATGTCTTCACCGTCGATGGCAACGCTCGACGCTGATCCGATATAACGAAACTGCGACGGCTGTTTGAGTCGCAAGCTGTCCCGTGCCGGCACGGCCAGGGTGCTTGCGGCGATGGCCAGGGCGCCATACTCCAGTTCGCGCCCGGAGGGCGTGTGGATGACTTTATGCAGCTGCGCATGACACTCGCCGATCGGCACTTTCCATTGGTCGGCAGCGGCCTGCTCCAGCATGGTCCGCGCGGCGGCCCCACAGCGGCGCATCGGCTCGTACCAGTGGCGCATGCTGCGCGAACCGTCGGTATTCTGATTGCCGTAACGCACCTCGTCGCCCGGCGCCTGCTGCACCTTGACCCGCGTCCAATCGGCTTCCAGTTCATCGGCCAACACTCGCCCCAGACTCGTCCGAATCCCCTGGCCCATTTCCGAACGGTTACAGACCACCGTCACCGTGCCATCGGTGGCAATGCTTACGTAGATTTTGGGGTCGTCGACCCAGCCGTTGGGCATGCCGTCGGCACCGAACTTTTTCTGCGCC
>NZ_JAQIYM010000037.1 GCF_028823535.1 Pseudomonas serbica
AGTTTCCAGTACCGTTCGCAAGCGCGCGGTGTCGATGGGATAACGTTCGGGCGATTCACCGTAGTTCCATTCTTCACTCAAGGTACGTGGATCGATCTGACGGTCCGGGCCGAGCAGTCTGACCTGGTACTTGAGCGGGTCTTCCCCGGCCTTGTGCGCCAGTTCATCGATGAAGCTCTGGATCGCAAAACCGTGGGGGATGTTCGACACCGAGCGATACCAGCCCACCCGCGTGTGCACGGTGGCCTCCGGGTTTTCCAGGCGGATATTGGGAATCGCGTAGGCCATGTTGGTGAAGCCCATGCCCAACTCGAAGGCCGCCTCGTGGTTCATGCCCGGCGCAAACAACGCGGTGATGCTCGGTGCCACCGTGCGGTGCAGCCAGCCGGAAGGCAGGCCATCCTTGTTCAGGCTGGCCTTGAGGTATTCGGCCGACACGGTGTGAAAATACGAACAGTGGATATCGTCTTCGCGAGTCCATTGCACCCGCACCGCCTTGCCGGGGAACTCCTTGGCCAAAATGGCCGCTTCGATGATGAAGTCGGGTTTGGACTTGCGCCCGAAACCACCGCCCAGCAGCGTCACGTTGAACGTGACGTTATCGAATGGCACGCCCAGACGCTCACCGATTCGCTCGCGGGTGACCTGTGGCGCCTGGCTGGGTCCCCAGGCTTCACACACACCATTCTTGTAGCGAGCGATAGCGACCATCGGCTCCATTGGCGATTGTGACAGGTGCGGCAAATAGTAGGAGGCTTCCAGCGTGCTGTCGGCGCCGCTCATGGCCTCGTCGATGTTGCCGGTATTGCGCACCACCTTGCCGGGCTTGAGCGAGGCGGCCTCCAGCTCTTTGCGGTAGGCGATCGAGTCGTAACTGGCGTTGGGGCCGTCGTCCCATTCGATTTTCAGCGCCTCGCGCCCCTTGATCGCTGCCCAGGTGTTGCTGGCCACCACCGCGATGCCGCCCAGGGGTTGAAATTCCGAGGGCAAGGGACGGCTTTCGATCTGGATGACCTTGACCACCCCCGGCACTTTCATTGCCGCACCGCCATCGAAGCGCTTGACCTTGCCGCCGTACACCGCCGGCCGGGCAATGGTGGCGAACAGCATGCCATCAAAATGCACGTCGGCACCGTACACCGCGCGACCGTTGACGATGTCTTCGCCGTCGATGGCCTTTGTGCCTTCCTTGCCGATATAGCGAAACTGCGAAGGCTGCTTGAGTCGCAAGCTGTCCCGGGGCGGCACGGCCAGGGCACCAGCAGCGGTAGCCAGGGCGCCATACTCCAGTTCGCGACCGGAAGGCTTGTGGATGACTTTATGCAGCTGCGCATGACACTCGCCGACCGGCACTTTCCATTGGTCGGCGGCGGCCTGCTCCAGCATGGTCCGCGCGGCGGCACCACAGCGGCGCATTGGCTCGTACCAGTGGCGCATGCTGCGCGAACCGTCGGTGTCCTGATTGCCGAAGCGCGCTTCATCGCCTGGTGCCTGCTGCACCTTGACCCGCGCCCAATCGGCTTCCAGCTCGTCGGCCACCACCATGGTCAGGCTGGTCCGTACGCCCTGGCCCATCTCCGAACGGTTACAGACCACCGTCACCGTGCCATCAGTGGCAATGCTTACGTAGATTTTGGGGTCGTCGACCCAGCCGTTGGGCATGCCGTCGGCACCGAACTTTTTCTGCGCT
>NZ_JAQIYM010000038.1 GCF_028823535.1 Pseudomonas serbica
GTGCCATTGCCGCCGCCGTGCAAGGCCTTGAAGTCGGCGTCGCCGGGATTGAGGGTGTAGGTGTAGGTGCCGTTGGCGTTGAGCACCAGGGTGCCGTAGGTACCGATGAAGGTGCCGGGGGTAATCGGGCCGCTGTTGGGGCCGGTCGCTACGCGGTCGGCGCCTTGCACGTCGTTGCCGAGGACGCTGCCTTCGAGGGTGAGCAGGGTTTCCGAGGCGGTATTGGGGTGGGTGTCGTCGATCGCCTTGGGCACGTCGTCGACGATGGCGATCTCGATGGTATTGGTGACGATGTTGCCCAGGCTGTCGGTGGCCTGGTAGGTGAAACTTTCGTGCAGGGTGTTGGCGCCGTCGTCCGCGTGGGGCGTGGTGCTGGCCGGCGACGTCAGGGTGTAGGTGTAGCTGCCATCAGGGTGCAGCAGCAATTGCCCGTAGGTGCCGATGGCATTGCTGACCAGGCTGTAGGTGATGTTGCCGCTGCCACCGTGGACTGCGCCGACCAAAGTGCCGCTGGCGGTTTCGCCGGTATTGCCAGGCTGGCTGCCGGTCACGCTGCCGGGGGCCAGGTCCTGGCCGTCCTGATTCAGGTCCAGGGCTTTTTCGTAGACGGTCACGTCCTGGTCGCTGGCCGCGACCAGGCAGCTGTTGTGCACGTCGATGGTGATGATGGTGGTGCTTTCGTCACCGTCGGCATCACGCAGGGTGTAGGTGAACACGTCGCTCGCGCCCGGCCCACTCACCGAATTCGGGTAGCTGTGGTACAGCGCGTTGCCGGCCGCATCCAGGGTCAGGTAGCCATAGGTGCCGTTGATCTGGCTGTTCAGGCCGCCATGCACCGGGGTCGAGGTGTCGGAGCCGGCACGCACGCCAACCACGCCGCCGCCGGCGAACTGGCCATCGGCCCCCGCGTTGTCGTTCCACAGCACGTTGCCGCCGATGTAGCCGCCTTCGCCTACCGAGGCGATGTCCGGGACAGCGGTCGGTACGTCATCGACGATGTTGATCACGATGGTGCTGGTGACGCTATTGCCCAGGCCATCGACGGCCTGGTAGGTGAAGCTTTCGTGCAGGGCGTTGGCGCCGTCGTTGGCCTGTGGCGCGGTACTGGCCGGCGAGGTCAGGGTGTAGGTGTAGCTGCCGTCAGGGTGCAGCAGCAGTTGGCCGTAGGTGCCAACGGCATTGCTGACCAGGCTGTAGGTGATGGCGCCGCTGCCGCCGTGAACTGCGCCGACCAGGGTGCCACTGGCGGTTTCGCCGGGGCTCTGGGGCTGGCTGCCGGTCACGCTGCCGGGGGCCAGGTCCTGA
>NZ_JAQIYM010000040.1 GCF_028823535.1 Pseudomonas serbica
GGTGTTTTGTGAGTATCTCGAACTTTCGGTTCGTTTCGTCTTCACACACCGCAATCTGGTCTCTCTCGAGTTCGCAAATTGCTTGGGTGTTATATGGTCAAGCCTCACGGGCAATTAGTATTGGTTAGCTCAACGCCTCACAGCGCTTACACACCCAACCTATCAACGTCGTAGTCTTCGACGGCCCTTCAGGGGACTCAAGGTCCCAGTGAGATCTCATCTTGAGGCTAGTTTCCCGCTTAGATGCTTTCAGCGGTTATCTATTCCGAACATAGCTACCCGGCAATGCCACTGGCGTGACAACCGGAACACCAGAGGTTCGTCCACTCCGGTCCTCTCGTACTAGGAGCAGCCCCTCTCAAATCTCAAACGTCCACGGCAGATAGGGACCGAACTGTCTCACGACGTTCTAAACCCAGCTCGCGTACCACTTTAAATGGCGAACAGCCATACCCTTGGGACCGGCTTCAGCCCCAGGATGTGATGAGCCGACATCGAGGTGCCAAACACCGCCGTCGATATGAACTCTTGGGCGGTATCAGCCTGTTATCCCCGGAGTACCTTTTATCCGTTGAGCGATGGCCCTTCCATACAGAACCACCGGATCACTAAGACCTACTTTCGTACCTGCTCGACGTGTCTGTCTCGCAGTCAAGCGCGCTTTTGCCTTTATACTCTACGACCGATTTCCGACCGGTCTGAGCGCACCTTCGTACTCCTCCGTTACTCTTTAGGAGGAGACCGCCCCAGTCAAACTACCCACCATACACTGTCCTCGATCCGGATAACGGACCTGAGTTAGAACCTCAAAGTTGCCAGGGTGGTATTTCAAGGATGGCTCCACGCGAACTGGCGTCCACGCTTCAAAGCCTCCCACCTATCCTACACAAGCAAATTCAAAGTCCAGTGCAAAGCTATAGTAAAGGTTCACGGGGTCTTTCCGTCTAGCCGCGGATACACTGCATCTTCACAGCGATTTCAATTTCACTGAGTCTCGGGTGGAGACAGCGCCGCCATCGTTACGCCATTCGTGCAGGTCGGAACTTACCCGACAAGGAATTTCGCTACCTTAGGACCGTTATAGTTACGGCCGCCGTTTACCGGGGCTTCGATCAAGAGCTTCGCGTTAGCTAACCCCATCAATTAACCTTCCGGCACCGGGCAGGCGTCACACCCTATACGTCCACTTTCGTGTTTGCAGAGTGCTGTGTTTTTAATAAACAGTCGCAGCGGCCTGGTATCTTCGACCGGCGTG
>NZ_JAQIYM010000041.1 GCF_028823535.1 Pseudomonas serbica
TGATACCCGTAGCTTCGGTGTATGGTTTGAGCCCCGTTACATCTTCCGCGCAGGCCGACTCGACTAGTGAGCTATTACGCTTTCTTTAAAGGGTGGCTGCTTCTAAGCCAACCTCCTAGCTGTCTAAGCCTTCCCACATCGTTTCCCACTTAACCATAACTTTGGGACCTTAGCTGACGGTCTGGGTTGTTTCCCTTTTCACGACGGACGTTAGCACCCGCCGTGTGTCTCCCATGCTCGGCACTTGTAGGTATTCGGAGTTTGCATCGGTTTGGTAAGTCGGGATGACCCCCTAGCCGAAACAGTGCTCTACCCCCTACAGTGATACATGAGGCGCTACCTAAATAGCTTTCGAGGAGAACCAGCTATCTCCGAGCTTGATTAGCCTTTCACTCCGATCCACAGGTCATCCGCTAACTTTTCAACGGTAGTCGGTTCGGTCCTCCAGTCAGTGTTACCTAACCTTCAACCTGCCCATGGATAGATCGCCCGGTTTCGGGTCTATTCCCAGCGACTAGACGCCCTATTAAGACTCGCTTTCGCTACGCCTCCCCTATTCGGTTAAGCTCGCCACTGAAAATAAGTCGCTGACCCATTATACAAAAGGTACGCAGTCACAGAACAAAGTCTGCTCCCACTGCTTGTACGCATACGGTTTCAGGATCTATTTCACTCCCCTCTCCGGGGTTCTTTTCGCCTTTCCCTCACGGTACTAGTTCACTATCGGTCAGTCAGTAGTATTTAGCCTTGGAGGATGGTCCCCCCATATTCAGACAAAGTTTCTCGTGCTCCGTCCTACTCGATTTCATGACTAAGAGATTTTCGCGTACAGGGCTATCACCCACTATGGCCGCACTTTCCAGAGCGTTCCGCTAATCTCAAAGCCACTTAAGGGCTAGTCCCCGTTCGCTCGCCACTACTAAGGGAATCTCGGTTGATTTCTTTTCCTCAGGGTACTTAGATGTTTCAGTTCCCCTGGTTCGCCTCTTGCACCTATGTATTCAGTACAAGATAACCATCTTATGATGGCTGGGTTCCCCCATTCAGACATCTCCGGATCAAAGTCTGTTTGCCGACTCCCCGAAGCTTTTCGCAGGCTACCACGTCTTTCATCGCCTCTGACTGCCAAGGCATCCACCGTATGCGCTTCTTCACTTGACCATATAACCCCAAGCAATCTGGTTATACT
>NZ_JAQIYM010000042.1 GCF_028823535.1 Pseudomonas serbica
CGCCCAGGTCGCGGCACTGACCACGGCCCAAGTGGCGGCCCTGAAACCGACCCAGATCAGTGCCATGGAAACCGCCGACGTGGCGGCCTTGACCACTGCTCAAGTGGTGGCCTTGACCACCGCCCAAGTAGCAGCCCTGACCACCGCGCAAGTGGCTGCGCTGACCACCACCCAAGTGGCGGCCATCGAGACCGCTGATATCGCTGCGTTGACCACAGCAAGCGTCGTTGCCCTGACCACCGCTCAGGTAGCAGCCCTGACCACCGCGCAAGTGGCAGCCCTGAAACCGACCCAGATCAGCGCCCTGCAGACTGTCGATGTTGCAGCGCTGACGACCGCCCAGGTCGTGGCCTTGACTACCGCCCAAGTAGCAGCCCTGACCACCGCGCAAGTCGCTGCGCTGACCACCACCCAAGTGGCGGCCATCGAAACCGCTGACATCGCCGCCCTGCCAGTGACCAGCGTCGCGGCCCTGACCACCGCGCAGGCTGCTGCCCTGACCACCGCTCAGGTCGTGGCACTGACTACCGCTCAGGTGGCCGGGCTGAAACCGGCCCAAGTCGCTGCACTGACCACCACGCAAGTGGCGGCCCTGCAGACCGCCGATGTCGCCGCACTGACCACTGCTGGCGTTGTCGCCCTGACCACCGCTCAGGTCGCGGCACTGACCACGGCCCAGATCGCCGCACTGACCCCGGTTCAGATCGCAGCCATGGAAACCGCTGACGTAGCGGCCCTCACCACCGCTCAGGTGGTGGCGTTGAGCACCGCCCAGGTGGCGGCTCTGACCACCGCCCAAGTGGCTGCGCTGACCACCACCCAAGTGGCGGCCATCGAGACCGCTGACATCGCTGCGTTGACCACCGCAGGCGTCGTCGCCTTGACCACCGCTCAGGTCGCCGCCCTGACCACCGCTCAAGTGGCAGCCCTGAAACCGACCCAGATCAGCGCTCTGCAGACGGCCGATGTCGCCGCACTGACGACCGCTCAGGTCGTGGCATTGACCACGGCCCAGGTCGCGGCCCTGACCACCGCTCAAGTCGCTGCGCTGACCACCACGCAAGTGGCGGCCATCGAAACCGCTGACATCGCCGCCCTGCCAGTGACCAGCGTCGCGGCCCTGACCACCGCGCAGGCCGCTGCCCTGACCACCGCCCAGGTC
>NZ_JAQIYM010000043.1 GCF_028823535.1 Pseudomonas serbica
TACGCAGGATCCGATTGGGTTGTTGGGTGGGCACAATCTTTATGGTTATTTGTCGAATCCTTTTTCTAGGATCGACCCGTGGGGGTGGTGTGAAACAAAGGGTATGGGAGTCAGTAAATCGGGGCACCATGTCCCCGCTGTGCGAAAGTCAGTAGGTCGACCATTTGAGATTGCAAGATCTGATAAGACTAGACCAACCATATTTCCACGTGGAAAAAATCCAGAGCATTCACATTGGCTTTTGCATGAAGCTGAGCGACCTCATATCGGGCCCCGCCAAGGTGATTTTTCAGGAACAGATGATGAATTGTTTGCGGCTTACAGAAAAGCATATGAAAATATGGATCATATAAAGGTTGATGTGGTTTCACCTAATGGAACGCATGTCTTAGGTGAAAACGTGACACCGCGTACGGCAGTAGACCTTATTGAGAACTGGCTGAGAGAGAGTGGCTTGAGATGACTAGTGAATCTATAAAAGAGCTATCGATTTTAATCCATGAAGAAGATTTTTTTGAAGTGGTTGCTTTGGCTGTTAAAGACTGGGACGAGGCGTTAGACCAAAGAGATAGGGGGGAGTTTGATGCGTCGTGGGTTGAAAGTAATGAGTATTTGAAAAAACTAGACTATAAAACCTCTACTGATGAAAAGGAAATTTCAGCGTTAAGAGAGTTTTCTTTCAAGAAAGTGTTCCGTCTAACGCAAAATTCCGAAGCCGCAAGCTATGTGTCTGATGATATCGGAATGATTGGGGAGGCCATAGCAAAAGGACATGTGAGTGAATGGGTAGCGAGGTTACTTGATTTGTACCGCAAAGGTGAATTTCCCTGTTAGCTTTTGGCGATACGAATCGGCTGCTGAAAATCAACCGGTTAACAACAATCTGGCAATGTCTAAGAAAAAATAATTCACCCACGACCTGATAGGCCACCAGATATAGGGGCGGGACGTGAGGTGAGCTAACGCCATCTGTCGCTCGCTCTTTCAAAATTCATCGAAATAAGTGGCTGTCAACATTGTCTCAGCCACTTTCTCTATAGTAATAATCGACGCCCGCCGCAAGCCACACCTACCTGTGGTGGAACACCCTGGCCCAAGTCGAGCGCT
>NZ_JAQIYM010000089.1 GCF_028823535.1 Pseudomonas serbica
TGAACTGGCCTAATTATTCCGGACACCTCTTAAGGGCGATATGATTTCGCCAACTTGGAGGTTCCATGAACGAAAGAAAGGTCTACACCCGCGAGTTCAAGCTTCAGGCTGCCAGCATGGTGCTTGATGATAACTGTCCGGTTCCAGATGTTTGTGCATCGCTGGATATTGGGCCCACCGCTTTACGGCGCTGGGTCGATCAGGTTCGCAAGGAACGCGAGGGACAGCCAGTCAAAGGCACCAAGGCGATTACCGAGGATCAGCGCCAGATCCAGGAGTTAAAAGCCAAGATCAAGCGCATGGAGATGGAAGCCGAGATCTTAAAAAAGGCTACCGCTCTCTTGATGTCGGATCCCGATCGTTTTCGATGATTGCGGAGCTTAGAGAGTCATTCCCGACCGCCTTGCTGTGTCGTGTTTTCGATGTGAAGCGCAGCAGCTTTTATGAGTGGCTTCAGCGGCTCGCCAAGCCGCAGGTCAGACGCGAGGAGCTCAAGCTGAAAGTGGTTGAGCTTCACAGCGAAAGCCGTGAAGCCATGGGCTCCAGGATGATCAGCAAGGGCCTGAATTCGCAAAACATAGCGGTCGGAAGGAGTCTTGTCAGAGCGCTGATGAGGGAGGCAAACATTGTCAGTAAACAACGCCAGCCGCATCCATTCAGGTCCAAGGGGGTTGAAGCATTTGTTGCGCCTAATCGACTCAAACGCAACTTCAAACCGACTGCTGTTGATCAGGTCTGGTGTGGCGACGTTACCAGTTTGATGGTGGGCAAGCGCTGGGTTCACCTAGCCATCGTAATTGACCTGTTTGCTCGTCGAGTCATTGGCTGGGCATTCTCTCTAGTCAATGACGCCAACTTGGTCAGCAAGGCGCTACGCATGGCGACAGAGGTACGAACCTGCCCGCCGGGGCTGATGTTCCACTCGGATCAGGGCTGTCAGTACACCAGCCGCAAGTTTCAAGAAGAACTGGCCCGCCACGGCATTTTGCAAAGCATGAGTCATCGCGGACAGTGCTGGGACAACGCTCCAACAGAGCGTTTTTTCGGCACACTGAAATCAGAATGGGTTCCCCGCAGCGGCTACAGCATGGTCGAGGAAGCAAAAACCGACATGGTGCGCTTCTTCATGTACTACAACCGCACCAGGCTCCACAGCTACAACAACTACCTGTCGCCAATAGCTATGGAGCAAAAAGCGGCATAAACACCGTAATCGGTGTCCGGGATTACTTGACCAGTTCA
>NZ_JAQIYM010000003.1 GCF_028823535.1 Pseudomonas serbica
AACATCGCCAGCAGGCTGGCTCCTGTAGGAGCTGGCTTGCCAGCGATGGTGTCACCTCGGTTTCAAGGCAGGAACCGGCATTAGGCACCACCGGGCTCCAACCCAAATAAGTCATAACAATAACTACCGATCCGGGCGGCGTCTCCAAGCGCCGCCACGGTCCCGGACACCCGAAATCTGCCGATTTCACGGAGCAAACACACATGAGTGCATCACCCGATCTCTCTTCGGTCATCGCCGACAGCGATGCCGAGCAGCTGCGTAAACTGGGCTACACCTCCAACTTCAACCGCAGCATGAGCCTGTGGGAAAACTTCGCCCTGGGCTTCACCTATCTCTCTCCGGTCGTAGGGGTTTATACCCTCTTCGGCCTGTGCCTCGCCGCTGGCGGGCCGCCGATGTTCTGGGCCTACCTGCTGGTCGGTTGCGGCCAGTTGCTGGTGTGCCTGATCTTCGGTGAGGTGGTTTCGCAGTTCCCGATTTCCGGTGGCGTGTACCCATGGGCCCGTCGCCTGGTGGGCAAGCGCTGGGCGTGGATGGTCGGCTGGATCTACTCCATCGCCCTGTGCGTGACCATAGCCGCCGTTGCGGTCGGCGCCGGCCCGTACCTGGCCGCCATGCTTGGTTTTGAACCGAACAACAACACCAACATCGTCATTGCCCTGGTACTGACCCTGTTTGCCACCCTGGTCAACCTCAGCGGCACCAAGGTGTTGGCGCGCATTGCCATGTTCGGCTTCCTCTGCGAACTGGTGGGGGCGGTGATCGTCGGTGTCTACCTGCTGGTCTTCGAACGCCATCAGTCGATCAGCGTGCTGTTCAACACCTTCGACATCAGCGTCGACGGCTCGTACCTGCCGGCCTTTCTCACCGCCTCGCTGGCGGGGATGTTCCTGTACTACGGCTTCGAGGCCTGCGGCGACGTGGCCGAAGAAACCCCGAACCCGAGCAAGCAGATCCCGGTGGCCATGCGCATGACCATCTACATCGGCGGCATCGCGGCGATGTTCGCCTGCCTGGCGCTGATCCTCGCCGTGCCGGATATGCAGGCGGTGATCGATGGCACCGACAAGGACCCGGTCGGCACCATCCTCAACAACGCCTTCGGCCCGGTCGGCTCGAAAATGGTGATGGGTGTGGTGATGATTTCCTTCATCTCCTGCGTCATCAGCCTGCAAGCGGCGGCGAGTCGCCTGCTGTACTCCTACGCCCGGGACGAAATGGTCATCGGCAGCGGACTGCTGAAGAAGATTTCTCCGACAACCCAGGTTCCGGTTGCAGCGCTGTTCGTGTCCGGCGTCCTGCCGGCGCTGATCATCATCCTCGGTTTCTTCCTGCAGGATGCAGTCGCCACCATCGTCAGCTTCGCCGCCATCGGCATCTACCTGGCCTTCCAGATGATCGTACTCGCGGCGCTGTACGCCCGCCTCAAAGGCTGGAAACCCAGCGGCAAATTCACCCTCGGCGCCTGGGGCTGGCCGGTGAACATCGGCGCGCTGGTCTATGGCGTCGGCGCAATCGTCAACATGGCCTGGCCGCGGACCCCGGACGCCGCGTGGTACATCAACTACGCCATGGTCCTGAGTACCGCCATCGTCATCGGCCTGGGGTTGCTCTACATGTGGGTCGCCAAGCCGTATGACCACGGCAAGGCGCCAGCCGGGGATGCGTGGAAGGTTAGTCGATAACGGAAGTTGCCCCGGTGCCAACGGGTACCGGGGGTACCTCGAGTCTGCAACAGGCAAGCATTTCGAAACAGTTCCCGGCGTCCCGCGGATGTACAGGTGTTGAGAGTGCTGCTTCAGCGTTCCGAACGCTCTGAGGATTGGTAAGGGAGAACATCCAGCCGCGGCAGATTTGCCGCGACTGAACGTTCCATTTCTTCAAAACCGCGAAACACTGCGCATCGCATCCACCAGATAACGCATTGCAATACGGTCACTCTCCGACAACTCCCGATAGCGCTCCACCAACTTCATCTCCTCGCTATTGAGCCGACGTCTTCGCCGGCCAGTAGACAGGCACGCAAAAATTCCCAGGATTTCGGTGATGCCTTGTACTTTCGACATGGACGATGTCCTTCTCTACGTCAAAGAAAACTTCAGAAACCGCATCGCCCTACCCTTTTTTCAGCAGCCACCCTGCGGCCGCTGGAGCCCACCGGCCCGAAGGGCAGAAACCGGTCATGCCCATAGAATAGAAACTATCCGGGCGCTGAAAAGCAGTTTTTAGAGTAATTAGTCGAAAAAAGCAGAAATGCCCTCTAAATCAGAATCTGCTGTCGGAAACGTTAACCGACATCTCTTGTTTCATTGCCGCGCCACCATCACGCCATCAATCATTTTTTCTGCGTAACCGAACGGTTTAAGCTATTGGTTATCTGTTTAAAGTCAGTTGCGTTTGGCCGAAGGCATGTCCGAACCGATATTTTTGATCCAGCAGTGCCAGGAACGGCGCGGGATCGTTCACGACAGGTTGTACTTATGCATCGCAGGAATTTGCTCAAAGCCTCCATGGCCATTGCGGCCTACACCGGTTTGTCGGCCACCGGCCTGCTCGCTGCACGTGCCTGGGCAAGCAACGGCACGGCGGATGGCGAGGCTCAGGCGTTCGACTTCGAAGCGCTGAAGGTCCAGGCCAAGCAACTGGCCAGCAATCGCTACCAGGACACCAAGCAGGTGCTGCCGCCCACCCTGGCGACCATGACCCCGCAGAACTTCAATGCCATTCGCTATGACGGCAAACATTCGTTGTGGAATGACCTGAATGGTCAGCTGGATGTGCAGTTTTTCCATGTGGGCATGGGTTTCCGCCAGCCGGTACGCATGTACAGCGTCGATCCGAATACCCACATGGCCCGCGAAGTGCACTTCCGCCCTTCGCTGTTCAACTATGAAAATACGTCGGTCGATACCCAGCAGCTCAAGGGCGACCTGGGCTTTTCCGGCTTCAAGCTGTTCAAGGCGCCGGAACTGGACAAACACGACGTGGTGTCTTTCCTCGGCGCCAGCTATTTCCGTGCGGTAGACGCCACCGGCCAGTACGGCTTGTCGGCCCGCGGCCTGGCGATCGACACCTATGCGAAGAAACGCGAAGAATTCCCCGACTTCACCAAGTTCTGGTTCGAGACGCCAGGCAAGGACAGCACGCGTTTCGTGGTCTACGCCCTGCTCGACTCGCCGAGCGCCACCGGCGCCTACCGTTTTGACATCGATTGCCAGGCCGAGCGCGTGGTGATGGAGGTCGACGCCCACGTCAACGCGCGCACCGCCATCGAACAACTGGGCATCGCGCCGATGACCAGCATGTTCAGCTGCGGCACCCACGAGCGGCGCATGTGCGACACCATTCACCCGCAGATCCACGACTCCGATCGCCTGGCGATGTGGCGTGGCAACGGCGAGTGGATCTGCCGCCCGCTGAACAACCCGGCGACCCTGCAATTCAACGCCTTCACCGACAAGGACCCGAAAGGTTTCGGCCTGGTGCAGACCGACCACGAGTTCGCCAGCTACCAGGACACTGTCGACTGGTACAGCCGACGCCCGAGCCTGTGGGTCGAACCGACGACCGCGTGGGGCGAAGGCTCTATCGATCTGCTGGAAATTCCTACCACCGGCGAGACCCTCGATAACATCGTTGCCTTCTGGACTCCGAAAAAACCGGTCGCCGCTGGCGATTCGCTGAACTACGGCTACAAACTCTACTGGAGCGCCCTGCCGCCCGTCGGCACACCGCTGGCACGGGTCAATGCGACCCGGTCGGGCATGGGCGGTTTCACCGAAGGCTGGGCGCCGGGCGAGCATTATCCGGAGGTCTGGGCCCGTCGTTTTGCCGTGGACTTCAACGGCGGCGGCCTGGATCGCCTACCCCCGGGCACCGGCATCGAACCGGTGGTCACCTGTTCGAACGGCCAGGTGAAGGACTTCAACGTGCTGGTGCTCGATGACATCAAGGGCTACCGCATCACCTTTGACTGGTACCCGACCAACGACAGTGTCGAGCCGGTGGAGCTGCGGCTGTTCATCCGCAGCAATGACCGCACGCTGAGTGAAACCTGGTTGTACCAGTACTTCCCGCCAGCGCCGGACAAGCGCAAATACAGCTGACGAAAACAAAGCCCCGGCCAAATCGACCGGGGCTTTTGTTTGCAGCCTCACTCAATCACGCAAATCCGACTCGTGAATCGGTTGGTCTCGATGGGTCGCGCGGTGGTACTGCGCTGGCCATATGGCCTTGCGCCCGCCCAGGTCATCGTCGGCATGCAGCGCCCAATAGGGGTCACGCAACAGCTCACGAGCGAGGAAGATGATGTCGGCCTGACAGGTGCGCAGGATATGCTCGGCCTGTGCCGGTTCGGTGATCATGCCTACAGTGCCGGTGGCGATGCCTGACTCCTTGCGTACACGTTCTGCGAAACGGGTCTGATAACCCGGGCCTGTGGGGATTTCCGCGTTGACCGCCGTGCCGCCTGACGACACATCGATCAGGTCCACGCCGAGGCTTTTCAAGCGTCGCGCCAGCTCGACGGTTTCATCAGGATTCCAGCCATCCTCCACCCAGTCGGTGGCGGACACCCGCACAAACAACGGCAATTCTTCCGGCCACACCGCCCGCACCGCTTCGGTTACCTGCAACACCAGGCGAATACGATTTTCGAACGAGCCGCCGTACTGGTCACGCCGCTGATTACTCAGGGGCGACAGAAACTGGTGCAACAGGTAGCCATGGGCCGCATGCACTTCGACCACCTTGAAACCAGCGGTCAACGCGCGTTTCGCCGCCTCGACAAAGGCCTGAATGACCTCGGCGATCTGGCCTTCGTCGAGCTGTATGGGTTGTGTGTGCTGGGGGTCGAAGGCGATCGGTGACGGGCCGACCGGCTGCCAGCCACCCTCGTCGACTTTTACGCTGCCATGCTTGCCGAGCCAGGGTCTATAGGTACTGGCCTTGCGTCCGGCATGGGCCAGCTGGATGCCGGCGACGGCGCCCTGGGCGGCAATGAAGCGAGTGATGCGTTGCAGCGGTTCGATCTGTTCATCGTTCCACAGGCCAAGGTCCTGGTCTGTGATACGCCCGTCGGCCGTGACCGCCGTGGCTTCGGTAAATACCAGTCCGGCGCCCCCGACAGCGCGGCTGCCGAGGTGGACCAGGTGCCAGTCATTGGCCAGGCCATCGACGCTCGAATACTGGCACATCGGCGACACCGCGATGCGGTTGAGCAGGGTCAATTGACGAAGGGTGTAGGGTTCAAGCAGCAGACTCATGGGGCACCTCTCAAATCAGTGGTCAGGCTCCAGGGTTCTGTTTGAATAGTCGACGAGTGACAGGAAAAGGATGCAGCACCCGCCCCCGCGGGCAAAAAATTGACGAGACGTCACAAGGATAATCAAGCAGTGCTTAGAGCCTAGTCGACATCGGGGGATGAGGGAGGGTTCATCGAGATTCGGTGTCGGAAAGATCGCTTTTGCGAGCAGGCTCGCCCCCACAGGGTTCGCGCAAATCCTGTGGGAGCGAGCCTGCTCGCGAAAGGGTCAACGCGGTTCGATGTGGGCAATCATCAGTTGCACCGTCTCATTGCCGCGAAACTCGTTAACGTCGAGTTTATAGGCCAACTCCACCCACTTGATGGTCGGGTTCGGCCAGACCTCACGGTCGATGCCGAAGGCAATGCCGTCGAGCTTGACCGAGCCGCACTCGCTGCGCAGCACCACCTTGAGGTGCCGCTCGCCGACCACACGCTGCTCGACCAATTGAAACACTCCATGAAACAGCGGTTCCGGGAAGTGTTGCCCCCAAGGGCCGGCATGGCGCAAGGCACGGGCCAGTTCCAGGTGGAACTCCTCGACCGCCAGGGTGCCGTCCGACAACAGGCGCCCGGTCAGGTCTTCGTCGCGTAATTGACGACGAACCTCGGCATCGAAGGCTTCGGCGAACAACGGAAAATTCGCCTCCGGCAGCGTCAGGCCGGCGGCCATGGCATGGCCACCGTATTTGGTGATCAGGTTCGGATGCTGCGCCGCCACCACGCTCAGGGCGTCGCGAATATGAAAGCCCTGGACCGAACGTCCCGACCCCTTGAGCAAGCCCTCGCCGGCATCGGCAAAGGCAATGGTCGGCCGGAAATAACGCTCTTTCATGCGCGAGGCGAGGATACCGATGACCCCTTGGTGCCATTCGGGATCGAACAGGCACAAGCCAAATGGCATCGATTCCACCGGCAAATCCTTGAGCTGGGCCAGCGCTTCACGCTGCATGCCCTGCTCGATGGATTTACGGTCCTGGTTCATCCCGTCCAGCTGCGCCGCCATCTCACGGGCCAGCGCCGCGTCGTCGGTCAGCAGGCATTCGATGCCCAGGCTCATGTCATCCAGTCGCCCGGCGGCATTGAGGCGCGGGCCGACGATAAACCCCAGGTCGGTGGAAGTGATGCGCGCATGATCACGCTTGGCCACTTCAAGAATCGCCTTGATTCCCGGCCGCGCGCGTCCGGCGCGAATCCGCTCCAGGCCCTGATGCACCAGGATGCGGTTATTGGCATCCAGCGGCACCACGTCGGCCACGCTGCCCAAAGCCACCAGATCGAGCAACTCACCGATGTTCGGCTGCGGCTTGCTGGTGTACCAGCCAAGTTCGCGCAACCGCGCACGCAAAGCCATCAACACATAGAAAATCACCCCGACACCGGCCAGCGCCTTGCTCGGGAAGGTGCAACCGGGCTGGTTCGGATTGACGATGGCATCGGCCATTGGCAGTTCGTCGCCGGGCAAATGGTGGTCGGTGACCAACACGTTGAGCCCGGCCTTTTTCGCCGCGGCCACGCCTTCGACACTGGAGATGCCGTTGTCCACGGTAATCAGCAACTGAGGCTGGCGTTCCAGGGCCACGGCGACGATTTCCGGGGTCAGGCCGTAGCCGTAGTCGAACCGGTTGGGCACCAGGTAATCGACGTGCGCCGCACCCAGCAGGCGCAAGCCCAGCGTGCCCACGGTACTGGCTGTGGCGCCGTCGGCATCGAAGTCACCGACGATCAGGATCCGCTGACGCTGTTCGAGCGCGGTCACCAGCAAATCCACCGCCGCCTCGATACCCTTGAGCTGTTGGAACGGAATCAGCCGCGCCAGGCTCTTGTCCAGTTCGGCTTCGGATAACACGCCCCGCGCGGCGTACAGCCGGGTCAACAGCGGTGGAATATCACCGAGGAATGGCAGGGTGTCGGGCAGCAGGCGAGGTTCGATGCGCATGGGGTGACAGGGGCTTCTCTTCAATACGTAGGATAAAACCGGTGAGGCCGCGGCTGATCAGCCGCGTTCGCCCAACAGCCATTGCAACTGGACTTCATGCTGGCCGCGGTCGTCGGTGACGAAAATCGTCCCTTCGCTGATCATCACGTCCCACTTGATGACGCGGGGCATGTCCTTGGCCAGGGTTTCTAGGACTTCCTGGGGAACAGCCGCGATGTTGACGTTTTTCAGGTTCTTGATCGCCGGGATCACCTTGCCTTCCCAGACCCGCAGGCTGCCGTAGGCCAGCAGGCTGGTGCGTTCGGTGCGGCGCGAGCACCAGGTCAGGCGGTCGGCATCCGGCTGGCCGACTTCGATCCAGTGCAGGACACGGTCATCCAGGCTCTTTTCCCACAGGGCCGGTTCATCCACGTCTGACAGGCCACGGCCAAACGACAGTTGTTCGTTGTACCAGAGGGCGTAGGCCAGCAGGCGTACGGTCATGCGCTCTTCGGTTTCCGAAGGGTGGCGGGCGATGGTCTGCTTGACGGACTCGTAGACACTGCGATCGAGGTCGGTGAGGTTCAGTTCAAACTTGTAGGTCGTGGACGGCTGGGCCATGAACGGGCTTCTTGATACGGGGAAAGGCGGCAAGTCTAACCGATGCAGCCACCAATCAACGAATAGAAGCAGATCTCCCTTGGGCGCCTGACAGTCGGCTATGTTAAAACTCTGTACTCGCTCAATCTTTGTCCTACAGGAACCCGCATGCCGTCTTCTGCCAAACCGCTCTCAGGTCTGAAAGTCATCGAACTGGGTACCTTGATCGCCGGCCCGTTTGCCTCGCGCATCTGCGCTGAATTCGGCGCCGATGTGGTCAAGGTCGAATCACCGGACGGCGGCGATCCATTGCGCAAATGGCGCAAGTTGTACGAAGGCACCTCGCTGTGGTGGTTCGTTCAGGCTCGCAATAAAAAGTCGCTGACGCTGAACCTCAAGCACCCGGACGGCCTGGCGATCCTGAAGAAACTGCTCAGTGAAGCAGACATCCTGATCGAGAACTTCCGCCCCGGCGTACTGGAAAAACTCGGCTTGGGCTGGGAAGTCCTGCATGCCCTGAATCCCAAGCTGGTCATGGTGCGCCTCTCGGGCTTCGGCCAGACCGGCCCGATGAAGGATCAGCCCGGGTTTGGCGCGGTCGGCGAATCCATGGGTGGTTTACGCTACATCACCGGGTTCGATGACCGGCCGCCGGTGCGCACCGGGATTTCCATCGGTGACTCGATTGCCGCACTGTGGGGCGTGATCGGTGCCCTGATGGCCCTGCGTCACCGCGAGGTCAATGGCGGTGAGGGGCAAGTGGTGGACGTGGCGCTCTACGAGGCGATCTTCGCCATGATGGAAAGTATGGTGCCGGAGTTCGACGTGTTCGGCTTCATCCGCGAGCGCACCGGCAACATCATGCCGGGCATCACGCCCTCCTCGATCCACACCAGTGCCGATGGCAAGCATGTGCAGATCGGCGCCAATGGCGATGCCATCTTCAAGCGTTTCATGCGGGTCTTAGGCCGCGAAGACCTGGCCAACGACCCGGCGCTGGCCAGTAATGACGGCCGCGACAGTCGTCGCGACGAAATTTACGGGGTCATCGATCGCTGGGTCAATTCATTGCCCCTGGACAGCGTCATCGAACGCTTGAATCAGGCTGACGTACCGGCCAGCCGGATCTTCAGCGCCGAAGACATGTTCAGCGATCCCCAGTACCTCGCCCGGGAAATGTTCCTGCAGGCCAAGCTGCCCGATGGCAAGGATTTCAAGATGCCGGGGATCGTGCCGAAACTCTCAGAGACACCCGGTGATTGTGAATGGGTCGGGCCGCAACTGGGTGAGCACAATGCCCAGGTACTCCAGGAACTTGGCTATGACGCGTCGCAGATCACACAGCTGCGCAAAGACGGAGCCATCTGAGCTCAAGCGTCTGTTTGCGCGACTCATCAAGCCCTGCCTGTTGCCGGACGGGCGGCGCTTGGCCGCGTTGACGAGCCTGTTCCTGATCATCACGCTGGCCTCGCCGGTGTCGGCGCAGCCCAAGGAGTCCCTGCTCTGGCTGAAACGCGATCTGCCGCCGCTGTTCATTTTTGACGGCCCGGAAAAAGGCCAGGGGATCATTGATCAATTTCTGCGACAACTGATTGCCGGCATGCCGCAGTACCGTCACAGCGTGATGAAGGTCAATCGTGCCCGTGGCTTGCAGATGCTTCACGAACCGTCACTCACCTGCGATGCGGCGCTGAACTGGAGCAAGGAGCGCGAAAGCTGGATCGCCTTTTCCCTGCCGGTCTTTCGCGCCATGAGCAATGGCCTGGCGATACGGCGTAACGATCGGGAAGTACTGACACCGTTCCTCAAGGATGGAGAAGTGGACCTGGCGGCCCTGTTGGCCACCGGCAACGTGACGCTGGGCATTGTTGCCGAACGCAACTATGGCGAGTATCTCGACGGTTTGCTCAAGCAGGCGCCGGGCAAGGTGCTGACCTCGCACTACGGCAACGACGCCCTGGGCAGCCTGTTGCAGATGCAGCGCCTGGGACGCCTGCAGTTGCTGTTGGGCTATCGCCCGGAAATTCGCTATCAGGCCCGGCAACAAGGCATCGCTGAGGAGGAGCTGCAGTTCTACCCGATCCGTGGCACCGGCAAATACCTGTCTGGCTACATCGGCTGCACCAATACGCCCCAGGGCCGCCAGGCGATCGTCGAGATCAATCAGCTGCTGCGCGCCCTGCCCCGGGATCACTTGAGCGAGGCATATGCCGGCTGGCTCGATTCGCAAAGTCGCAGCGACTACCTGCAAGCGGCCAAGACGTTTTTCGAGCAACAGGACGGCTACTGACAATTGCCGGGCAAAAAGAAACCCCGAGAAGTGGGGAGACGACTCGGGGTTAAACGTGGTCTTTTCAAGGACCCGTAACGGCAAGCGGCAAGCACCGGAGCACAATGCTTGATCTTGCTGTTACTAGGTCTGACGATGGGGATGCAGGAAGGTTCCCACAACCGACAATTCAATTTCGACTGGCGAGCAACTTGTCTTGTGCGGCATTGCGCAACGCCGCGATCACACAGGGCTCCAGGCGTCCTTCAGCAATCAGCACGTCGCGGTGCAACCCGTCGACAACATCCGTCAGCTGACGCTTGTCGGCCAACTGTGCCTGATTGAACGCCCGATCGACCACTATGGCGCCGATCGCATTCTTCAAGGTCACCCGGCATTCGCCATGAATCCCCGAAGGGGTCAACGTCACCTGGTACGGGCTCAGAGCCTCACCGAGCAAGAGACTGATACTTTCCATCCGATCACCACTCAATAGTCCGAAAACGAAGTGCCTGGGGCGTGTGTACAGTAAATGACCGCGGGCCCGAGTAGAAAGTTCTGAAAACCGAGTGCAGGTGAGCCTGCGCCTCTGGTCGATAGAGCATGCACGGCGAAGATGACAAGGAAAAAACAACCACATCAAGCCTGGCCGGTTCGCCGCCCGATATCGCTCCAGCCACCCAGCAAACCTCGTAGCTGGCCGTCCGCACCGTAGAAGGGCACCGTCCACTGGTAGATCGCCCGGGGGCCTGAATTGAACATCAATTGCCGCTCGCAGAAGCACGGTTTGCGCGTGCCCAGCTGGGCCATGAACTCATCATGCAAGAGTTCGGCGGTCTCTTTGGGCAACAGGTCGAGTTCGATCAATTGTCGCCCCTTGATCCGCTCGAAACGGGTCGACAGGCTCTCCTCATAACGCTTGTTGCACAGGATCAAACGCCCCTGGAGATCACGGACGAACAGCGGATCGGGCATGGCGTCGATCAATGCGTGCTGGAAAGCCAGTTGATCGCCCAGGTCCTGTTCGGCCTCCTCTCGTTGCCGGACCAAAACCGCCAGGCGGCGGCTCCAGAGCAGCGACAGCACACCGAACAGACAGGCGACCAACAAGCCCCAGCCAATCCATGGGGCTAATCGTTGCCAGGCGTTCGGAGCCGGGTTGGCGCCAGTGAGCCACTTCACACGCAGAGCGCGAAGTTCGGCGGGAGGAAAAGCCGCCAGGGCCTTGTTGAGGATGCTCAACAGTTGCGGTTGTCCTTTGCGCACCGTCAGGTAATCCGGGTCCCACTGCCCTTCCACGACTTGCCCGACCTGAAGCTGGCCGGAGGGAAAGAGTTGCGCCCCTGTTTCGCTGTCGATGGTGGCATGGGCCTCACCGCTTTCCACCAGCGCGCGAGCCTCAGCGTAGGTCTTGACCGACCGCAACTCGATGGCTGGGTAGTCACGACGAATGACCGCCTCCAGCGCATGCCGAGTCGGCAGGACCAACACGCGTTTGGCCAGCTGCTGCAACGATTCGACCTGGGGCGCCCCGGCCCGCCCGACAAACACCCAACCAGAGCCGCCAAAGGAATGACTGAAATCCAGGAACACCTTGCGCTCGTCATTCATTGCCAGCGTGGTGCTCATGTCCGCCTCACCCCGCTCCAGGCGTTCAAGCATGTGCTCGATGGAGAACGACTCGACATGGACAAAGCGCAAGCCTGTCATGGCGCTGATGCGATCCAGCATGTCCCTGTTCAGGCCGCTCCATTGGCCATGCTCATTCTTGAACAGGTACCGCGGGTAATCCAGCGACGCCACCTTCACTGGCGAGTGTTCGGCGATCCATTGCAGCTCCTTGGCATCCAGCGCGATGCGCACACCCGCGACCGCCTTCGCCGGAGCCGGATCAGCCGCGGCCATGCCACCCAATACACCACCCAGCGCACCGAGCAAAAGCAGCCAGTATGCCGCTGGCCTTGATTTTCTATAAACCGGCATTGCCACATCCTTGGTAAACAGTCCGCCCGTTCCCATGGGCGACTCCTGCTGGCAAGTGTGGCATGCACAAACAAGAAAGCCCGTCAGGAGACGGGCTTTCTTGTGTGACAAAGTTTGCCGGTTACAAAGGCTTACCGCGGTTGCCATGCTGACTGACAAAGGCCTGCACAGCCTTCAAGTCATTCGGCAATACGGTGCATCGCTCGTCTCTTTCAAACAAATCAGAAAGATGTGCAGGGAGCTCAAGGGCTTTTCCTACACCGGCTTTCTCCACGGCATCCGGGAACTTGACCGGATGGGCCGTGCCCAGGATCACCATCGGGATATCCAGGCTGCGACGGCATTCCCGGGCGGCCTTGACGCCGATCGCGGTGTGCGGATCCAGTACTTCACCGGTCTGCTCATAGACCTCGGCGATGGTTTCGCAAGTTTGCGCATCGTCCACGGCCAGCGAGTCAAACAGTTTGCGCGCTTCAGTCCAGCGCTCCTGCTCGACGCTGAAACCGCCGCCCTGCTTGAAGCTGTCCATCAGACCGGCAATCGCCGCGCCGTTGCGACCGTGCAGGTCGAACAGCAGGCGCTCGAAGTTCGAGGACACCATGATGTCCATCGACGGCGACAGCGTCGCGTGCAGGGTTTCCTTGACGTACTGGTTGCCGCTCATGAAGCGGTGCAGGATGTCGTTGCGGTTGGTGGCGACGATCAACTGGTTGATCGGCAGGCCCATGTTGCGTGCCAGGTAACCGGCGAAGATGTCGCCGAAGTTACCGGTTGGCACCGAGAACGCCACCGAGCGCGCCGGGCCGCCCAGCTGCAGGGCCGCGTGGAAGTAGTAAACGATCTGGGCCATGATCCGCGCCCAGTTGATCGAGTTGACCGCCACCAGGCGGGTGCCCTTGAGGAAACCCTGGTCGGCAAAGCTTGCCTTGACCATTTCCTGGCAGTCATCGAAGTTGCCTTCGATGGCGATGTTGTGGATGTTCTCACCGAAAATGGTGGTCATCTGCCGACGCTGCACTTCGGACACACGGTTGTGCGGGTGCAGGATGAAGATGTCGACGTTTTCGCAATGCTTGCAGCCTTCGATGGCGGCCGAACCGGTATCGCCAGACGTGGCGCCGACGATCACCACGCGCTCGCCGCGCTTTTCCAGCACGTAGTCGAGCAGGCGACCGAGCAGTTGCAGGGCGAAGTCCTTGAACGCCAGGGTCGGGCCGTGGAACAGCTCCAGCACCCACTCATTGCCATTCAACTGGCGCAGCGGCGCCACGGCATTGTGGGCGAACACGCCGTAGGTTTCTTCGAGAATCTTTTTGAAATCGGCGTCAGGAATGCTGCCGGTAACGAACGGGCGCATGACCCGGAAAGCCAGCTCGTGATACGGCAGGCCGGCCCAGGAAGCGATTTCTTCCTGAGTGAAACGTGGCAGGTTTTCCGGGACGTACAGACCGCCGTCGGTGGCAAGGCCTGCCAGCAGGACGTCTTCGAAATTCAGGGCCGGTGCCTGGCCGCGGGTACTGATGTAACGCATGACTGACTCCAATGGACAGTGTTCGCAATACCGGGCCAGCACGCTGGCCCGGTGAACGATAACGGCTTAGTTCAGGTGCTCGACACGGATCCGTACAACCGGACCGACCACGCCCGCCAGGGCTTCCAGGGCCGCGATGGCATCGTTGATGCGCTGCTCCACCACACGGTGGGTCAGCAGGATCATCGGTACCAGGCCATCGTGCTCCTCGGCTTCCTTCTGCATGATCGATTCGATGTTGATGCCACGCTCGGACAGGATGCTGGCCACCTGGGCCAGTACGCCCGGATGGTCCTTGGCCTGGATCCGCAGGTAGTACGCGCTTTCGCAGGCATCGATCGGCAGGATCGGGTGCGCCGACAGCGAATCCGGCTGGAAGGCCAGGTGCGGCACGCGGTTTTCCGGATCCGAGGTCATGGCGCGAACCACGTCCACCAGGTCGGCGATCACCGACGAAGCGGTCGGCTCCATGCCGGCACCGGCACCGTAGAACAAGGTCGAACCGGCGGCGTCGCCGTTGACCATCACCGCGTTCATCACGCCGTTGACGTTGGCGATCAGGCGATCGGCCGGGATCAGCGTCGGGTGCACGCGCAGTTCGATACCCGCCGCGGTGCTGCGCGCCACGCCCAGGTGCTTGATGCGGTAGCCCAGCGCTTCGGCGTAGTTCACATCAGCGGTGGTCAGCTTGGTGATGCCTTCGGTGTAGGCCTTGTCGAATTGCAGCGGGATACCGAATGCAATGGACGCCAGGATCGTCAGCTTGTGCGCCGCATCGATGCCTTCGACGTCGAAGGTCGGGTCGGCTTCGGCGTAGCCCAGGGCTTGCGCTTCGGCCAACACGTCTTCGAAGGTCCGGCCTTTCTCGCGCATCTCGGTGAGAATGAAGTTGCCGGTGCCGTTGATGATGCCAGCCACCCAGTTGATGCGGTTGGCGGACAGGCCTTCACGGATCGCCTTGATCACCGGAATGCCACCGGCCACGGCCGCTTCGAACGCAACGATCACGCCCTTCTCGCGCGCCTTGGCGAAAATTTCATTCCCGTGAACGGCGATAAGCGCCTTGTTCGCGGTGACCACATGCTTGCCATTCTCGATGGCCTTGAGTACCAGCTCGCGGGCGACGGTGTAGCCGCCCATCAGCTCTATGACGATGTCGATCTCAGGGTTCGTGGCCACTTCGAAGACATCGGTGGTAATCGCAATACCGGTCGTTTGGAACTGAGGCTTTGGCGTGCGCATGGCAATTTGTGCCACTTCGATTCCACGCCCGGCACGACGAGCAATTTCCTCGGCGTTGCGCTGAAGTACGTTGAAGGTACCGCCACCGACGGTCCCTAACCCACAGATGCCTACTTTGACCGGTTTCACTGTGAACTCCCCATAAAACGGCCGACTCGAGGCCGGCCGTGAAAACAACCGCAAGTTCGCGGCTCTCTATTGATGGCCCGGCTGGAACTGCCGCCGGGCCACGCTCGTCAACGGCTGACCGTGACGATACGAATTACTTGGCACTGAGCGCCAGTTTGGCGACTTGTGGCGCCGGCTGGTAGCCCGGAATGACCTGACCGTCGGCCAATACGATGGCCGGCGTGCCGTTCACGCCAATCGACTGGCCGAGGGCAAACTGCTTGGACACCGGGTTATCGCACTTGGCGGCCTTGATTTCCTTGCCGTCGACCATCTTGTCCATGGCCGCTTTCTTGTCTTTCGAGCACCAGACCGCCTGCAATTGCTCGTCACCTGGCGAACCCAAGCCCTGGCGCGGGAACGCTACGTAACGCACTTCGATGCCGCGCTTGTTCAGCTCAGGCACTTCGGCGTGCAGTTTATGGCAGTACGGGCAGGTGGTGTCGGTGAACACGGTGATGTGCGACTTGGTTTCGCCGATGGCCGGATACACCACGGTTTCCGCGACAGGAATGGCGTTGACCAGTTTGGAAACGCCCAGGCGCTCGGTCTTCTCGGTCAGGTTGACCGGTTTGCCGTCCTTGAGCTGGAACATGTAGCCCTGGACCACGTACTGGCCGTCGGCGCTGGCGTAGAGCACGCGGCTGCCTTGCAACTTGACTTCATACAGACCAGGCAGGGGACTGGCGGAGATGCTTTCTACCGGTACTTCCAGCTGGAGGTTTTCCAGGCTTTTACGAATCGCTTTATCGGCCGCGTCATCGGCGACGGCAAAGGTGCTGACCAACGCAATGGCGGCGGCGGCGAAAATCTGGATCAGACGCATGAGAACTCCTGAAGGCGGACAAATGGGACGCTCGGAATGCCGGGCCGAAACACCGGGTCATAAACGCCCATCGTGCAAACCGGGAAAGCCTACCACATAAGGTCCGTGTGGCCGAATGCGCCTGTCGCAAGAGATTGCACCTGCCAAATCCGTGTGGGAGCGGGCTTGCTCGCGAAAGCGGTGTGTCATTCAACATGGATGGCGGCTGATACACCGCCTTCGCGAGCAAGCCCGCTCCCACATAAAGCAGATCGCAGACATCGTTAGCCGCGCGGGTGGTGTTTGGCGTGCAGATCCTGCAATCGAGCCCGGGCGACATGGGTGTAGATCTGGGTGGTGGAAAGGTCACTGTGCCCCAGCAACATCTGCACCACCCGCAAATCCGCGCCGTGGTTGAGCAGGTGCGTGGCGAACGCGTGGCGCAAGGTGTGCGGCGACAGCGACTTGCCGATCCCGGCGACCTTGGCCTGGTGCTTGATCCGGTGCCAGAACGTCTGGCGGGTCATCTGCTCGCCGCGCTGGCTGGGGAACAACACATCGCTGGGCCGTCCGCCCAGCAACTCGCCGCGACCATCGCGCAGATAGCGTTCGACCCAGACGATCGCCTCCTCGCCCATCGGCACCAGCCGCTCCTTGCTGCCCTTGCCCATCACCCGCAGCACGCCCTGGCGCAGGTTGACCTGCTCCAGCGTCAGGCTGATCAGCTCCGTCACCCGCAGGCCACAGGCATAAAGCACTTCGAGCATGGCGCGGTCGCGCTGGCCGATGGCCTCGCTTAGATCCGGCGCCTTGAGCAAGGCTTCGACGTCAGCTTCCGACAGGGATTTGGGCAAAGGCCTACCCAACTGCGGCATGTCCACGCGCAAGGTCGGATCGACGGCGATCAGCTTTTCCCGCAGCAGATAGCGATAAAAGCCACGCACACCCGAGAGAAATCGCGCCGTGGAACGGGGTTTGTAGTTTTGCTCCAGACGCCAGGCCAGGTGATCGAGGATCAACTCGCGTCCGGCATTGATCAATTCCAGGCCTTTCTCCTGCAGCCAGCCGTTGAACAGGGCCAGGTCGCTGCGATAAGCATCGCGGGTGTTGTCGGAAAGACCTTTCTCCAGCCACAGCGCGTCGAGGAATTGGTCTATCAGGGGATGATCGATAGCAGGCATGATCGCTCTGGACACGCCGTCTAGAGACGGCGTGCGAAAAAAGGGTGAACGGAATAAACGGCCGCTAGTCTTTCATAGCCGGCTACTTCAAGGAACAGGAGCTTCAATGAACGAACAGCAGATTCTGTTGGCGATTGGCGGTATCGGAGCTGCGGCCCTGGGTTGTCAGTGGTTGGCGTGGCGCCTGAAATTGCCGGCGATCCTCTTCCTGTTGCTGACCGGGATTCTGGTCGGGCCGATCCTGGGATGGCTCGACCCGCAAGTGATGTTCGGACCGCTGCTGATGCCGCTGGTTTCGCTGGCAGTGGCGCTGATCCTGTTTGAAGGCAGCCTGACCCTGCACCTGTCGGAATGGCGCGAGATCGGCAGCGTCGTGCATCGACTGGTCACCCTCGGCGCGCTCTCGACCTGGGTGGTGATTGCGGTCGCGACCCATTACCTGCTGGATTTTGACTGGCTGCTCGCCATTCTCTTCGGCAGCCTGACGCTGGTCACCGGCCCTACGGTGATCGTGCCGATGTTGCGCGTGGTGCGACCAAAAGCCTCGATTGCCAACATCCTGCGCTGGGAAGGCATTGTCATCGACCCGATTGGCGCCCTGCTCGCCGTGGTGGTGTACAGCTTCATCATCGCCAGCGCGGCGGGTGAAGGCCTGAGCCATAGCCTGCTGACCTTCGGCGGCGTGATTCTGTGTGGCAGCGTGTTCGGGATAGCCGGTGGCTGGGTGCTCGGCATGATTATCCGGCGTCAGTGGCTGCCGGAGTACCTGCACAACCTGGCCGCACTGGCCTCGGTGCTGGGGATTTTCATTGCCGCCAACGCAGTGATGCACGAATCCGGGCTGTTGGCCGTGACCTTGATGGGCATGTGGCTGGCCAACATGAAGGGCGTGGACGTCCGGCACATCCTGCACTTCAAGGAAAACCTCAGCGTGCTGCTCATTTCCGGGCTGTTCATCTTGCTGGCGGCGCGCCTCGACCTGAACGCCATGATCGGACTCGGGCCGCTGGTGTTGATCCTGTTGCTGATCATCCAGCTCATTGCCCGCCCCCTGAACGTGATGCTCTCCACCTTCGGCTCGACTTTGAGCTGGCGCGAACGGGCGCTGCTATCGTGGATAGCCCCTCGCGGGATCGTCGCAGCGGCCGTGTCGGCGATTTTCGCGATTCGCCTGGATGAGGCCGGCCATCAGGGTGCCTTGCTGCTTGTGCCCCTGACTTTCGCTGTGATCATTGGCACCGTGGTGCTGCAAAGCGCCACGGCACGGCCATTGGCGCGCTTGCTGAAAGTCGCCGAACCGGCGCCCAGCGGCTTCCTCATCGTCGGTGCCAACGCTCCGGCGCGAACCCTGGGCAAGGCCTTGCAGCAACTGGGCAGTCGCGTGCTGCTGACAGACTCGAGCTGGGAAAACATCCGCGCGGCGCGCATGGAGGGCTTGCCGACGTACTTCGGCAATCCGGCATCGCAGCATGCCGACGCGCACCTGGACCTGGTCGGGCTGGGGCATTTGCTGACGCTGTCGCCGTCCGGCGAACTGAACACGCTGGCGTCGATGCGCTTTCGTCATGACTTTGGTCATCAACGCCTGTTCGGGCTCGCCAGCGGCCAGGAGAGCCGCCGCACCGACAAGCATCGCGCCAGCCATGAGCATCGCGGGCGTTTACTGGGCGATGAGGAACTGACCTACGTCAAGCTGGCCAATCAGCTGCATCAGGGGGCCGAGCTGTACAGCACGCACCTGACCGATGGATTTGGCTGGGAGGATTATCAGGCATTGCATGGCGAGCGGGCGACGCTGCTGTTTGCGCGGGATGACAGTGGCTGGGTGCATGTGGTGACACCGGACAGTGCGCTCAAGCCTGCGGCGGGGTGGACGTTGTTGGCGTTGATTCAGCCTGAGGTCAGCGCCGCTGCGTAAATCGAATCGCGAGCAGGCTCGCTCCCACAGGGGATCCAATCGCACTCACAGATCCACTGTGGGAGCGAGCCTGCTCGCGATGGCCGTGTCTCGGTTGCAGGTCAGGCCGCGAACCGGAGAAATCGCAGGCAACAAAAAAGCAGCCCGTAGGCTGCTTTTTTCTGCATCGGAAGCTGGACTTAAGCCAGTTTTTCTTTGATGCGAGCTGCTTTACCCGACAGGTCACGCAGGTAGTACAGCTTGGCTTTACGTACGTCACCGCGACGCTTGACAGCCATGCTGTCGATTTGCGGGGAGTAGGTCTGGAAAGTACGCTCTACGCCAACACCGTTGGAGATCTTACGCACGGTGAATGCACTGTTTACGCCGCGGTTACGCTTGGCGATTACAACGCCTTCGAACGCTTGCAGACGCGAACGGTCGCCTTCCTTCACTTTCACCTGAACGACAATGGTGTCGCCCGGGGCAAAGGTAGGGATCTCTTTGGTCATCTGCTCTGCTTCGAGTGCAAGGATGATTTTGTTAGTCATGCTGTGCTCCTAAGGTAAATCGTCGGATCTACCATCGATACGTTGTTAACTATCGTCCCGCTCGCGGATGTATTCCTCGAGCAGCTTCTTCTCTTCTCCAGAAAGCGAGCGGCTTTCCAGAAGATCGGCGCGTCGTTCATAGGTCCGACCAAGGGACTGCTGTAAACGCCAACGCCGGATGTGCGCGTGATTGCCACTTAGCAATACGTCGGGAACACGCTGATCCGCATACACCTCCGGTCGGGTGTAGTGCGGGCAATCCAGCAAACCATCCGTAAAGGAATCTTCCTCGGCGGAGTCCGCATGCCCTAAAGCTCCAGGCAGCAGTCGTGTAACCGCATCGATCAGGACCATCGCCGGCAGCTCGCCGCCAG
This sequence comes from Pseudomonas serbica, assembly GCF_028823535.1. Taxonomy (GTDB): domain Bacteria; phylum Pseudomonadota; class Gammaproteobacteria; order Pseudomonadales; family Pseudomonadaceae; genus Aquipseudomonas; species Aquipseudomonas serbica. The sequence continues at coordinate 19,825 of NZ_JAQIYM010000003.1, forward strand.
ACAGTACATAGTCGCCAATCGACCACTCTTCATCGACATGAGCATCAATAAAACGCTCGTCAATGCCTTCATAGCGGCCGGCAATCAGGATCAATGCATCCAGATTCGCCAACTCGCGTACCGCCGACTGAGTCAGTTGACGGCCTTGGGGGGACAGGTAAATCACCTTCGCACCCTCCCCGGCGACTGCCTTGGCCTGAACCAGAGCATCTTCCAGGGGCTTGATCTTCATCACCATGCCCGGACCACCGCCAAAAGGGCGATCATCCACAGTGTGATGTCGATCCGTCGTGTAGTCTCGCGGATTCCAACAGGTGAGCTGCAACAGCCCCTGTTTCACCGCCCGACTGGTGATGCCGTACTCGCTGATGGCGGAGAACATCTCGGGAAACAAACTGATCACTTCTACGCGCAAATTAGCCACGCTTAGAAGTCCGCATCCCAATCCACCTTCATCTCGCCTGCGACCAGGTCGACGGCCAACACGCATTGCTCGGTATAGGGCAACAGGCGTTCGCGATCATCCAGGCTGCCAGCGCAAGGCTTGACCACCATTACATCATTCGAGCCAGTCTCCAGCAGGTGATCGATCTTCCCGAACAATTGCCCGAGGGTGTCGATGACCTTGAGACCTTCCAGCTGGTACCAGTAGTACTCGCCGTCGGTCAGTTCAGGGAACAGGTTGCGTGGCACGCAGATCTCATAACCGGCCAGAAGACGAGCTTCTTCACGATCATCGAGACCCTTGAGCTTTGCGACCAGGAACTTGTCGTTCCCGCGTCCGCTGACCAGCTCTACCTGCTTTACATTGCCGTCACGCTTGAGCGTCCAGGTTTTGTATTCCAGCAGGTTCTTAATCGGATCAGTAAAGGAGTACACCTTCACTTCGCCGCGAACGCCGTGAACCGAGTAAATCTTGCCGATAACGATCAAATCATCAGCAACAGCTGGCGTCGCGTTCATATTGCTCAGGCCGCAGCCTTAGCAGATTCCTTCAACAACTGAGCAACGCGCTCAGAAGGTTGTGCACCAACGCTCAGCCAGTAGGCTACGCGCTCTTGGTTCACGGACAGACGAACTTCTTGACCACGAGCAACAGGGTTGAAGAAGCCAACCTGTTCCTTGTGCGAACCGTCGCGCGGGTTGCGGCTGTCGGTTACGGTCAAGTGGTAAAACGGGCGCTTTTTGGAGCCGCCAAGGGCAAGACGGATTGTTAGCATGTGAACATCGTTCCTGTAGTCGGTGCTGCAAATCTAAAGGCACAGCGGGCATAGGTGCCCGAAAGGCCGCATATTCTAAGGAATATCCGGACTTTTGCAAATGACTTTTTCCGGCGGCCTATCGGACGCCATCCAGATTTGCTATAGAGCCGTCGTTGATAACGGCCGGTCAGCTCCCGCCAAGTGCGGGTTTGCTGTGAATCCCACTTCCCTGTGGGCTGCGCCAGAGCAAGCTCCAGCGCGAATTCTTTACATCTTCGGCATGCCGCCGCCGGGCAACATACCGCCCATGCCGCGCATCATCTTGGCCATTCCGCCTTTCGCGGAGAATTTCTTCATCATCTTTTGCATCTGCTTGTGCTGCTTGATCAAGCGACCGATGTCCTGCACCTGGGTGCCGGAGCCCATGGCGATACGGCGCTTGCGCGAACCGCTGATCAGCTCAGGGTCACGGCGTTCGGCCGGCGTCATGGAATTGATGATGGCTTCCATCTGCTTGAATTGTTTTTCTGCCGCACTCTGGGCATTGCCCATCTGCGCCAGGTTTACACCGCCCATGTTCGGCAGTTTGTCCATGAGGCCGCCAAGGCCGCCCATGTTCTTCATCTGTTGCAGCTGGTCACGGAAGTCTTCGAGGTCGAAGCCCTTGCCCTTCTTCAGCTTCTTGGCCAGTTTGTCGGCCTTGTCTTTATCGAGGGTCGCTTCCGCCTGCTCGATGAGGCTGAGCACGTCGCCCATGCCGAGGATGCGCGAGGCGATACGCTCAGGGTGGAATGGGTCGAGCGCTTCGCTCTTCTCGCCCATACCGATGAACTTGATCGGCTTGCCGGTGATGGCGCGCACCGACAGGGCAGCACCGCCACGGGCATCGCCGTCGACCTTGGTCAGGATCACGCCGGTCAGTGGCAGCGCATCGCCGAAGGCCTTGGCCGTGTTGGCGGCGTCCTGGCCGGTCATGGCGTCGACCACGAACAGGGTCTCGACCGGATTGATCGCGGCATGCAGCGCCTTGATCTCGCCCATCATCTCTTCATCGATGTGCAGGCGACCGGCGGTATCGACGATGACCACGTCGATGAACTTGAGTTTTGCTTCCTTGATAGCGGCTTGCGCGATCTCGACCGGCTTCTGGCTCAGGTCGGACGGGAAGAAGGTCACGCCGACTTCACCGGCGAGCATTTCCAGCTGCTTGATCGCCGCCGGACGATAAACGTCCGCGGACACGACCATGACCGACTTCTTCTTGCGCTCTTTAAGGAAGCGCGCCAGTTTGCCGGCGGTGGTGGTCTTACCCGCACCCTGCAAACCGGCCATCAGGATGACCGCCGGCGGCACGGCGCTCAGGTTCAAGTCTTCGTTGGCCGCGCCCATCAGGCTTTCGAGTTCGGCCTGGACGATCTTCACGAAGGCCTGGCCCGGTGTCAGGCTGCGCGACACCTCGGTGCCGACAGCGCGTTCCTTGACCGAATTGACGAAGTCCTTCACCACCGGCAGGGCGACGTCGGCTTCGAGCAACGCCATGCGCACTTCGCGCAGGGTGTCTTTGATGTTGTCTTCGGTCAGCTTGGCCTTGCCGGTGACATGGCGCAGCGTCTGCGAGAGACGGTCGGTTAAGTTTTCAAACATTGCGCGATCCTTTCAGGCCCTGTGTAGACCGGGATAATGGCGGCCCAGACCGGACTAAACGTGTGCTCGGCGAGCCTGCGGCGTGGGCAGGTCGCGGATTATAGCGAAGACTGCGTCTGGCGGACACCTCGCACTTTCGTGTCGCGTGGGTTCTATGCCAAACTCAGCGCCTTTCGGGCTTGCCTAACAGGACTTATGCTCCCCTTGTCACCCAGTTTGCTTACCACCCTCGCCGCCGCCTGCTTGTATGCCGCTGCGACTATCTATCAAGGCACTCGCCTGGCCACCGGCGCCAAGGCCAACAAGCGCCTGCTGGTTACGCTCGGCGTGCTTGCGGTGCTGGCCCACAGCGCCAGCCTGGTGACCCACCTGCTGACCCCGATTGGCCTGGGCCTGGACTTTTTCAGTGCCGCCAGCCTGATTGCCGCTGCAGTCATCGCCTTGACCCTGCTGGCCTGCTCACGAATACCGGTGGAGAACCTGCTGGTCCTGCTGTTCCCCCTGGGCGCATTGACCGTGCTGCTGGCGCAGTTTGCTCCCGCGGGCACCGTGCAGATCATCGACGAAGAACCCGGCATTCTTGCCCACATCCTGTTGTCGATCCTCTCCTACGGCATGTTCACCATTGCCGTGTTCCAGTCGCTGCTGCTGTTGCTTCAGGATCACCAGCTCAAGCACAAGCACCCGTCCGGGCTGATCAAGAACTTCCCGCCGCTGCAAACCATGGAAAGCCTGCTGTTCGGCTTCCTCTGGGCCGGCTGGACGCTGTTGTCGCTATCACTGATCTCCGGCTGGCTGTTTGTCGAAAACCTGTTCGCCCAGCACCTGGTGCACAAGACCTTGCTGGCCTGCCTGGCCTGGATCGTCTTCAGCGTGCTGCTTTGGGGCCGTAACCGCCTTGGCTGGCGCGGTCACAAGGCCATCCGCTGGACCCTGGCCGGCTTCTGCCTGCTGATGCTGGCGTATTTCGGCAGCAAGCTGGTTCGCGAATACATCCTGCACATCTGACGGGCGGCATTAATGGACGACTTGCCCATAGGGCCGATGCTTGCAGTAGTAGCCTTGCTGATTTTATGGTCAGGCCTGTTTACTGCCATAGAAGCCGCGCAGCAGCATTTGCTGGCCCAGCGCACAGCCTCGCGTGCAAGCGACAAGCCGCTGGCCCGGTTGAGTTTCCCCCTCGTCAGCCTGATTTTTTGCAATACCTTGTGCCGCGCCCTGGTACTGGTCATTTCTACCCTGCTGGCGATTTTCACCTGGGCCGAAAACGGCCCGTGGCTGGCCTGTCTCGGCGCGGGCGCCCTTCTGCTGGTTCTCGCCGACTACCTGCCCCGTGCCCTCGCCGTCCGCCATCCTGACGCGATCCTGGCCTTGGGCAACAACCTGCTCCGCGTGCCACTGAAGCTTATCTACCCAGCGGCGTGGCTACTCAATGCAATCAGCCAATTGCTGATACGCCCGTTCGCCCGCAAAGCCAGCGTCGTGCAACAGAGCGAAGACGACCTGGCACCGGAGCGGCACGACCATCACGAACAGGCCGTCAACCGCCCGCACCCGCTACCGGGCATCCATGCACTCGACAACATCACGGTCAATGACATCCTGGTGCCACGCAGCGAGGTTGACGGGATCAACCTCGACGACCCGATCGAAGACATCATCGAGCAACTGCGCCACAACCAGCGCACGCGCCTGCCGGTGTTTCACAGCGACATCAACCAGGTCGAAGCAGTGCTCAACACCCGGCAAATCGGCCATTTGCTCCCCGATGGCAGCCTGACCCTGGAAGCGCTGCTGGCAGCGTGTCGCGAACCCTATTTCGTCCCCGAAAGCACCCCGCTGCAACTGCAACTGCTGAACTTCCACAAGCAGCAGCGGCGCCTGGGGATGGTGGTCGACGAGTACGGCGAAGTGCTGGGCATCGTCACCCTGGAAGACATTCTCGAAGAAATCGTCGGCGAATTCGAAAGCCAGCAAAGCCTGGACAACCCGCATATCCATCCCCAGGCCGATGGACGCCTGGTGATCGACGGCGCCGCCTCGATCCGCGAGCTGAACAAGAGCCTCGGCTGGCACTTGCCCAGCGACGGCCCGAAAACCCTCAACGGCCTGGTGACCGAAGCACTGGAAACCATTCCGGACTGCCCTGTCTGCCTGAAAATCGGGCGTTATCGCCTGGAAATTCTCGAGACTGAGGACAATCGGGTGACACAGGTATTGATCTGGCATACCAGTTCTGTACCGGCTGTTGCATCAATCCAATAGCCGTTGCCCTTGTTGAATCGTTAGCCACCTTCCTATAATCGAGCCGCTTACCCAAGCCTCGCCGCCCCGTGCTTACCCTGCACACCGCCAGGTCCGGCCTGACCACCAGAAACGTCCGCTACAAACCGACGCCTGCTCCTACCTGGAGCAGCGACCGCGCCTCCACCCACATCCCTGGGTAATCGACCATAATAATTCGCTCCACTGGGGCCCATGACTGTCAGGGATAACCGCATGACGACCAGCACAACCTACGACGAATCCACTCCCGCACAACCGGTGAACTCCGCCAGCCGCGTGGCCACCGCGAGCTTCATCGGCACGGCCATCGAGTTCTACGATTTCTATGTGTACGCCACCGCCGCCGCGTTGGTCATTGGCCCGGTGTTCTTTCCACAGACCTCCGGTACGGCCCAGATGCTCTCGGCCTTCCTCACGTTCGGCATCGCATTTCTTGCCCGACCCCTGGGGTCGGCGTTATTCGGCCACTTCGGCGACCGCATCGGGCGTAAATCGACCCTGGTCGCTTCACTGTTGCTGATGGGCGTGTGCACCACGCTGATCGGCGTACTCCCGGGTTACGACAGCATCGGCGCCTGGGCGCCGATCCTGCTGTGCGTGCTGCGCTTCGGCCAGGGCCTGGGACTGGGCGGCGAATGGGGCGGAGCCGCCTTGCTCGCCACGGAGAATGCGCCCAAGGGCAAGCGCGCATGGTTCGGCATGTTTCCGCAACTGGGCCCGTCCATCGGCTTTCTCGCGGCCAACGGCCTGTTCCTGACCTTGGCCATGGGGCTGGACGATGAACAGTTTCGCGCGTGGGGCTGGCGGATTCCCTTCCTGCTCAGCGCTGCGCTGGTGATGGTCGGCCTGTACGTGCGCCTCAAGCTCCACGAAACGCCGGTATTCGCCAACGCCATGGCGCGCCAGGAACGGGTGAAGATCCCGCTGGTGGAGCTGTTCAGCCAATACTGGGTACCGGTGTTACTGGGCGCCGGCTCGATGGTGGTGTGCTATGCGCTGTTCTACATCTCGACGGTGTTCTCGCTGAGTTACGGCGTGGCGACACTCGGCTACAGCCGCGAAACCTTCCTCGGCCTGCTGTGTTTCGCCGTACTGTTCATGGCCGCTGCCACACCACTGTCGGCCTTGGCCAGCGACCGTTTCGGGCGCAAACCGGTGCTGATCATTGGCGGAGTCTTGGCGATCCTGTCCGGCTTCCTGATGGAACCACTGCTGACCCAGGGATCGACCTGGGGCGTGGCGCTGTTCCTGTGCATCGAGCTGTTCCTGATGGGCGTGACCTTTGCGCCGATGGGTGCGCTGCTGCCAGAACTGTTTCCAACCCACGTGCGGTATACCGGCGCATCGGCGGCCTACAACCTGGGCGGGATCGTCGGGGCTTCGGCAGCACCGTTCTTCGCGCAGAAACTGGTGGCGATGGGGGGATTGAGTTATGTCGGCGGGTATGTGTCGGGGGCGGCGGTGCTCAGCCTGATTGCTGTGCTGTGCCTGAAGGAGACGCGAAACAACGACCTGAATCGGGTTTCTTGAAGTAAAAAGCTTCGCGAGCAAGCCCGCCTCCACAGGGGGGACCGGATTCTTTCTGAAAGAACGCGGTCCTCCGGGGGGGAGCGGGCTTGCTCGCGAATGCCGCGCCTCGGTTACAGCTCCACTACAACAGCCTGGGATGCACGGGTCGCCTTGGCGCGAGCCGCTTCGATCGACTCGTCGCGAGCCAAGGCAACCCCCATGCGGCGCTGGCCATTCACTTCAGGTTTGCCAAACAGGCGCAACGCCGTATCCGGTTCGATCAATGCCGCACCGAGGTTGGCGAAAGCGGTCTGGGTCGACTGCCCTTCCACCAGGATCACCGCCGAGGCCGATGGGCCGAACTGACGGATCAACGGGATCGGCAGCCCCAGAATCGCCCGCGCATGCAGGGCGAACTGCGACAGGTCCTGGGAAATCAAGGTGACCAGGCCCGTGTCGTGCGGGCGCGGCGACACTTCGCTGAACCACACTTGATCACCCTTGATGAACAATTCGACGCCAAACAGGCCACGCCCACCCAGGGCCTCGGTCACGGCCTTGGCCACGCGCTCGGATTCAGCCAGGGCTACCGGGCTCATGGCCTGGGGCTGCCAGCTTTCCTGGTAGTCGCCTTTCTCCTGACGATGGCCGACCGGCGCGCAGAAGGTAGTGCCGCCGACGTGACGCACGGTCAGCAGGGTAATTTCATAATCGAAATCGATAAAACCTTCGACGATCACCCGGCCTTTACCGGCACGCCCGCCTTCCTGGGCGTAGTCCCAGGCCGTCTTCACGTCATCGACGCTGCGCAGCAGGCTCTGGCCTTTGCCCGACGAACTCATCACCGGCTTGACCACGCACGGGAAACCGAGGTCCTCGACGGCCTTGCTGTAGTCCTCGAAGGTGTCGGCGAAGTGGTAAGGCGAGGTCGGCAGGTCCAGCTCTTCGGCGGCCAGGCGACGGATGCCTTCGCGGTTCATGGTCAGCTGTGCAGCCCGCGCGGTCGGGATCACGGTGAAGCCTTCGGCCTCCAGTTCCACCAGGGTCGCGGTAGCAATGGCTTCGATTTCCGGCACGATGAAGTGCGGCTTCTCGGCTTCGATCACCGCGCGCAGCGCCGCGCCGTCGAGCATGTTGATCACGTGGCTGCGATGGGCTACCTGCATGGCCGGCGCATTGGCGTAGCGATCCACGGCAATCACTTCAACGCCCAGGCGTTGCAGCTCGATCACCACTTCCTTGCCCAGTTCGCCACAGCCACACATCAATACGCGGGTCGCGGTGGGCGACAATGGAGTTCCGATACGGGTCATCTCAAGTCCTCAAGAAGCGGATCATCGAGGGATGCGGCGCCTGGCGCGCTTCCCATGGGGAGAAAGCGCGGCATTTTACATGAACCGCAGGATTTGGCTCAGCTGACGAGCGCCTGCTTGCGCAAGCGCCAGGCCATGATCAGCCAGACGGCTGTGACGCCAGCGAACTTCGAGCCCAGGGCGGTGAGAATGACGCCCGGGGTCAGCGCATCGATCATGCCGAAGAAGATGAACGTATCGAGGGGGATGCTCAGGGCCGAACTTATCCACAGGCGGTCGTGCAACGGACGCCGGGTGATGCTGAACACCAGCCAGTCGATACACTCCGACACCGCGAACGCCGTGGCGCTGGCCAGGGCAATGGAGGGGTCGGAGGTGATATAGGACAGCACCAGCGCCGCCAGCATCGCCGCAATCGCACCATGGCCGAAGCGCGTTTGCACCATGTCGCGCAACACGAACACCAGGCCGCCCCACGCCGACCAGATGATGTCCAGGTCCGGGGCAGTGGAGAAGGCGTAGTTGATCAGCACGACGCTGCCGATGTAGGCGATCAGGAAGAACATGGGGGTACCTGTCAATTTGGCGCACAGGGTACTTCAGAGGAGGCGGTGGTGACAGTGCTGACGTCTTCGCGAGCAAGCCCGCTCCCACATTATTCAGTGCCGGTCACAGAATGTATGAGCAACATCAATCAAATGGAGGAGCGGGCTTGCTCGCGAAGGCGTCGCCTCATTTATCGGGCCTTGCCCCAATCATCCACACCAACCCACTGGACTTCGCCCGTTCATGGCACAACCCCAATACCTTGCGCCGCTCATCGTTGTCCATCCGGCTCCAGCGGGTGATCTCCTCCACCGTGCGCTGACAGCCCGTGCAAATGTCATCGTCATCCAGCGCGCAAATGTTCACGCAGGGCGATGCCACCGGTCGTTCGCTCGTCGTCATTCTTCCTGCTCAGCCAGGTCGCGGGCATAACGTTGCGAGTTATGCACGTAGTGAGCGGCGCTCGCTTCCAGCATCTTTTTCTGCGGTTCGGTCAATTCGCGCACCACCTTGCCGGGCGAGCCCATGACCAGCGAACCGTCGGGTATCTCCTTGCCTTCGCCGATCAATGAATTGGCGCCGATGATGCAGTTCTTGCCGATTTTCGCGCCATTGAGGATCACCGCATTGATGCCGATGAGGCTGTAGTCACCTACAGTGCAGCCATGCAGCATGGCGTTGTGGCCGATGGTCACGCCGGTACCGATGGTCAGCGGGTAGCCCATGTCGGTATGCATCACGGTGCCATCCTGGACGTTGCTGTTCTTGCCGATCAGGATCAGCTCGTTGTCGCCCCGCAGCACGGCGTTGAACCAGACGTTGGCGCCCTCTTCCAGTTTGACCTTGCCCACCAGCACGGCATTGGGAGCGACCCAGCTCTGTGGGTGGGTCTCGACACGGGCGTCGCCCAGGCGGTATTTCATCGTGTTGTCCTCAAGGCACAGGCAGCGGCGAGTTCAGGCCATTGGAGTGATGGCTTTCAGGTGTTGATAAAACTTTTCGGCGGTTGGTGCAGGCTGATTTTCGCGTCATAGAGCAGATTGATCAACTCTACGATCATGATCGCCGTCAGGCCCCAGATCTTGAATTCACCATAGCGATAGCTCGGCACATACCAACTGCGCCCCTGGTAGTCGATGCGATGGGTATGTTCGCGCGGGTCCTTGCGGAAGAACTCCAGGGGCACATTGAACACGGCGGCGATCTCGGCATCGTTGGCCCGGTATTCGACGAAATCCGGAATCACCCCGACATAGGGCGTGACCATGATGCCGTGCAGGGAGATCAACGGACTAAGCGGGCCGATCACTTCGACCAGGCCCGGTGGCAGGCCGATCTCTTCCTCGGCTTCGCGCAGGGCGGTAAAAATCAGGTCGGGGTCTTCGGGGTCGCGTCGACCACCAGGGAAAGCGACTTCGCCACCATGGGTCGACAACCCGCTGGCGCGCAGGGTCAATACCAATTCCGGCTCGTCACTGCGAGTAATCGGCACCAGGACGGCGGCCTCGGGGAAACGTCGGTCAGTCTCCAGCGTGCGCGGTGTGTGGTGACTTACCCGATGCAGTAGCTCGTCCAGCATGAGTGTTCTCGATCAGTGCCTTACCCTGCATCATGCACCAATCGCCGCGGTCGCCCAACCCCCCGGACAGTGGCATGTCGCGAAACGACAACTTGCCGACAGCCACCGCCGCACGCCAAGATAGGCGCAGCATTCAGGAACCCAAGCATGAAATTTTGCAGTCAGTGCGGCAACCCGGTGACCCAACGCATTCCCGAGGGCGATTCTCGCCTGCGTTTTGTCTGCGACAGCTGTCACACCATTCACTACCAGAACCCCAACATCGTCGCCGGTTGCGTGCCGACCTGGGGCACTCAGGTGTTGTTGTGCCGCCGCGCCATCGAGCCGCGCCGGGGCTACTGGACCCTGCCCGCCGGCTTCATGGAAAACGGCGAGACCATCGAGCAGGCGGCCATTCGCGAGACCGCCGAGGAAGCCTGCGCCCGGGTGCGCAACCTGAGCATCTATACGCTGATCGATGTGCCGCACATCAGCCAGGTGCACGTCTTCTTCCGCGCCGAACTGGCGGACCTGGATTTTGCTGCAGGCCCCGAGAGCCTGGAAGTGCAACTATTCGACGAAGCCGACATCCCTTGGGACGAGCTGGCTTTCCGCACGGTGGGCCGTACCTTAGAATGCTTCTTCGCTGACCGGCGGACCGAGGTCTATCCCGTCCGGTCCGAATCGATCCCGCCGCTGGTTCAGCCTGTCATCATTTGATGTCATCTTGGTATCATTACCAGGCGCACTACGATCGTCCGAACTCGGCCCGAACCTTCGGCAGCGCCTGCAAAAACACCTATAAATATATATATAGTCGCGACACCTCTTGGGGAATCGTTTCAATGCGCTGGTTGCTTGCCCTTTTCTGCTTGTCGTTCATCACGGTGTCCCAGGCTACCGCCATGGAACCCCTGAACGGCAAGGTCATCGAGAAAATCCTGGTTCTCAAGTCTGCCCATCAATTGCAATTGATCAATGACGGCAAGCCGTTCAAGACCTACCGCATTTCCCTGGGCAAGCGGCCCAAGGGAGCGAAGCTGATGGAAGGCGACAAACGCACGCCCGAAGGTTTCTACTGGATCGACTGGCGCAAGGTCAGCGACCGCTTCAACCTGGCGATGCACATTTCCTATCCGAACATCACCGATTCCGCCCGTTCACGGCGCGAAGGTGTCGATCCCGGCGGCATGATCATGATCCATGGCACCCCGGACACCGAAGAAAACCCCGAGCACCTGTTCCACACCCTGGACTGGACCGACGGCTGCATCGCCATGCGCAACATGGACATGCGCGAAATCTGGAACCTGGTGCCGGACGGCACGATGATCGAGATTCGCCCGTAAGATGCCGGATTAGCGTTCCCATACCGTGGGAACGCTGCCCGCACTGACCTGCGCGCCACGCCTGCAACGGGCTGATGGCCAGGACCTGTGCAGATCCTGAACGCTCCCCGAATATCCCCTCCCCCATTGAAACCACCCAAGGCCTGCCCCATCTAAGACCCATACTCCATTGCGCAGGTGCCCCATGAGCGACCAGCAAGCATTCCCCGAAGACCCCAGCGAATACGCCGACCCGCAAGCCGCCGAACACCACACCACCGGCAAGGGCCTGGCCCTGCCCGGCCAGAACCTGCCGGACAAGGTCTACATCATTCCGATTCACAACCGCCCCTTCTTCCCGGCCCAGGTCCTGCCGGTCATCGTCAATGAAGAACCCTGGGCTGAAACCCTCGACCTGGTCGCCAAATCCGATCATCACTCCCTGGCCCTGTTCTACATGGACACCCCCCAGGAAGACCCGCGCCATTTCGACACCTCGGCCCTGCCGCTGTACGGCACACTGGTCAAGGTGCACCACGCCAGCCGCGAAAACGGCAAACTGCAATTCGTCGCCCAGGGCCTGACCCGTGTGCGCCTCAAGACCTGGCTCAAGCACCATCGCCCGCCGTACCTGGTGGAAGTCGAATACCCGCACCAGCCCACCGAGCCGACCGACGAGGTCAAGGCCTACGGGATGGCGCTGATCAATGCGATCAAGGAACTGCTACCGCTCAACCCGCTGTACAGCGAAGAGCTGAAGAACTACCTCAACCGCTTCAGCCCCAACGATCCGTCGCCGCTGACCGACTTTGCCGCCGCCCTGACATCGGCGACCGGCAGCGAGCTGCAGGAAGTGCTCGACTGCGTGCCGATGCTCAAGCGCATGGAAAAAGTCCTGCCGATGCTGCGAAAGGAAGTCGAAGTCGCGCGCCTGCAAAAAGAGATTTCCGCTGAAGTGAACCGCAAGATCGGTGAGCACCAGCGCGAGTTCTTCCTCAAGGAACAACTCAAGGTCATCCAGCAGGAGCTGGGGCTGACCAAGGACGACCGCAGCGCTGACCTCGAACAGTTCGAGCAGCGACTGGTGGGCAAAGTCCTGCCGGCGCAGGTGCAGAAACGCCTCGAAGAAGAGATGAACAAGCTGTCGATCCTCGAAACCGGCTCGCCAGAGTACGCCGTCACCCGCAATTACATCGACTGGGCGACCTCGGTGCCGTGGGGCGTGTACGGTGAGGACAAACTCGACCTCAAGCACGCGCGCAAGGTGCTGGACAACCACCACGCCGGCCTAGACGACATCAAGGACCGCATCCTCGAGTTTCTCGCGGTCGGTGCCTACAAAGGCGAGATCAGCGGTTCCATCGTATTGCTGGTGGGGCCGCCGGGCGTGGGTAAGACCAGCGTCGGCAAATCCATCGCCGAATCCCTTGGCCGACCGTTCTACCGCTTCAGCGTGGGCGGCATGCGTGACGAGGCTGAAATCAAGGGCCATCGCCGAACGTACATCGGCGCGCAACCGGGCAAACTGGTGCAGGCGCTCAAAGACGTCGAAGTGATGAACCCGGTGATCATGCTCGATGAAATCGACAAGATGGGCCAAAGCTATCAGGGTGACCCGGCCTCGGCGCTATTGGAAACCCTCGACCCGGAGCAGAACGTCGAATTCCTCGACCACTACCTCGATCTGCGCATGGACCTGTCGAAAGTGCTGTTCGTCTGCACCGCCAACACCCTGGATTCGATTCCCGGCCCCTTGCTGGACCGGATGGAAGTGATCCGCCTGTCGGGCTACATCACCGAAGAAAAAGTCGCCATCGCCAAGCGTCACCTGTGGCCAAAACAACTGGAGAAGGCCGGGGTGTCGAAAAGCAGCCTGAGCATCAGCGACAGCGCCCTCAAGGCGCTGATCGACGGTTATGCCCGTGAAGCCGGGGTCCGCCAGCTGGAAAAAAACCTCGGCAAACTGGTGCGCAAAGCCGTGGTGAAGCTGCTCGAAGATCCACAGGCAACGATCAAGATTGGCCCGAAAGACCTCGAATCGTCGCTGGGCAAACCGGTGTTCCGTAACGAGCAGGTACTTTCCGGCATCGGCGTGATCACTGGCCTGGCCTGGACCAGCATGGGTGGCGCCACCTTGCCGATCGAAGCGACGCGCATTCACACCCTCAATCGCGGCTTCAAACTCACCGGGCAATTGGGTGAGGTGATGAAGGAGTCGGCGGAAATTGCCTACAGCTACGTCAGCTCCAACCTGAAGTCGTTTGGCGGTGACCCGAAATTCTTCGACGAAGCGTTCGTCCACCTGCACGTTCCGGAAGGCGCCACCCCGAAAGACGGCCCGAGCGCCGGTGTGACCATGGCCAGCGCCCTGCTGTCCCTGGCCCGCAACCAGCCACCGAAAAAAGGCGTGGCCATGACCGGCGAACTGACGCTGACCGGGCATGTACTGCCGATTGGCGGGGTGCGTGAGAAGGTGATTGCGGCGCGCCGGCAGAAGATTTTCGAGCTGATTCTGCCGGAGTCTAACCGGGGTAATTTCGAGGAATTGCCGGAGTATCTGAAGGAAGGCATTACCGTGCATTTCGCCAAGCGGTTCGCCGATGTGGCGAAGGTGTTGTTCTGATGCTCCTGTAGCGACTGCGCTACTGCTATCGCTGGCAAGCCAGCTCCTACAGGGTTCTTTGGTGAACACTGAATTTGTGTTCAACGCAAACCATTGTAGGCGCTGGCTTGCCAGCGAAGGCGTCAGCCCTGACACCTCCTCTTTCCCTGGCTGTCACAATTTGTCTTATCTCGGTTATGCTCGCCGTTCGTCGTGAACGCTGGAGCCGCTGAGCCTATGTCCCCCACTCGCCTGTTTGTCCCCCTCGCCCTCGCCTTGCTGGCCGCCTGCGCCACGCAGCCGAAACAGAACGTGACCGTGGAAAAACAAAGCGAATGCCCGGTAAAACTCAGCAACGGGCAAAACCTGATCCTGACCCTGCCGAGCAATCCAACCACGGGTTATCGCTGGTCGATCCAGGATTCGGCCGGTGGTGTGCTGCGCGCGCTCAGCCCTGAGGTCTACAGCAACCCGGAAGATGCCGGTGTCGTCGGCGCTGCCGGTGTTTCCACCTGGCGATTCCAGGCCTTTGCCACTGGCACGGGACGTCTACGCCTGACTTCGCAACAACCCTGGGCTCCGGAAGTGCTGCCGGCGGATGCCTTCGACTGCGCCATTTCGGTCAACTGACCGTGGGCTGGCTGATTCTGGCGCTGATGGGCGCGGTGACTTTTCTCTACGGCCTGAGCGTGCACGCTGCACTGCTTTGCCTGCTGGTCAAGCCGCTGCCGGTGCTGGCCCTGCTCGGCTGGCTGCACGACGCACCGCCCGGCGAGTATCGGCGCTGGATCAGCCTCGGGTTGATTTTCTCCCTGCTCGGCGACGTGCTGCTGGCATGGCCGGGGGATTTGTTCGTGTTTGGCCTCGGAGCGTTCCTGGTCGCCCATCTGGCCTATCTAAAGGCTTATTTGAGCGACTGCAGGCGGCTGGCCCTGTTGCCGCTGATCCTGGCCCTCAGCGTCGGCGTCGTGTTGCTGGGAGTTCTGATCTCTCACGGGCTGGGGCCGTTGCTGATTCCGGTGATCGTCTACGGGCTGGCGATCAGCGCCATGCTCTGGCGTGCGCTGGCGCGGCTCGGCAGCGACGTGCCCAAGCGTTCGGCGCTGTTGGCGGCAGCAGGCGCGGTGGCGTTTGTGTTCTCGGACAGCATGATTGGTATCAGTCGCTTTGTTGAGCCGTTCGATGCGGCGCCCTATGTGATCATCCTCAGCTACTGGCTGGGGCAATGGGGCATCACCGCCTCGGCGTTCACTCAAAAACTGCGCTAGCAATACACAGATTGCCCACAGCCCTCATGCTCAGGAACACGCTCGTTTCATGCACTTACTTGAGTGCATATTGGTGTACACCGCTAACGCTCCCTCCTCCGCAAACAACCACCGAATAACTTATCTCATTACGATTGAAAGCAAACCTATCAGTTCTGTCAGGTGTAAGACGCCGACACTTCATGACACGCTCAGGATGACTCAACGCCTACTGACAATGAAGGAACGCTTATGTATGGCCGTCTCGCACCACATCTACTTGGCACGCTTTCCATCATGTTGCCGCTCTTCACGCTCGCTGCTTCCATTGAGGAAGTTGACGACAAGGGAGTGGGTTCAGATGCTCACACTCAATACGCATTAAAGCTTGATGAACTGCATCTTGTAGCAAAGGGGGAGCCTATTGCACTCGCTGGCAAACGATCGGTGCAACGCATGTCTCAGACCTACCGAGGCATATCCATATATGGCCATGGCGTTGCTATTGAGCGCGATGCCCAAGGACAGGTCATCCATGCCAGCGGCCGCTACCTGCAAGGGATTGAGCACGATTTACCCCACGTAGAACCGGAGCTGGATGCAAATCAGGCAGTAGAGGCATTGCAAGAGCAATGGCGGATCAAAAAAGGCGAAACATCCAAGGCAGCGACCTTCACAAGTACAAAACTTTTTATCTATCAGCCACGTCATGAGAGCAAGGCGCGACTGATTTATCGAGTGTCTTATAGTACCGATGCCAAGACCAAGACTGGGATCCCGTCTAACCCGACCGGGTTGATCGATGCCGCGACCGGAGAAGTACTCAAATCGTGGGAAGGCGTTGCGTCGCTGGAGACTCGACCTGCCTATGGTCCCGGTGGCAATGTGCTGATTGGCGAGTATCGCTACGGTAATGAGCGTCCAACGTTGCCTTCCACGCAACGGGGCCATGCGTGCTCGTTCGATCACAATGGCATCCAGATATTCTACGGAACTATCCAGGTACCCTCTCCCCCTTGGATATTTCCGTGCCCTTTTAGCGTTCAGGAGACAATCAATGGCGGCTACACGCCGGTCAACGATTTATATTTCCACACGATTATTACCAGAGACTTGTATCTAGACATACTGGGCGTCCAGCCAATAATCGGCGGACTGAAGATGCTCTTCTTAACTGCCAAGGGCGATGGCGCGGGATGGAGTACAACTGAGAACATGGGGGTTTTCCTCTCCGGAGCGACGTCGTTTCATCCCATGGTAAGCCAGGACATCGTTGCCCATGAGATCAGTCATGGCTTTTCCTTGCAGAACTCGGGCCTGGAAGATTCTTCGGCACAGGAAGGTGGAATTAATGAGGCGTTTTCGGACATGTCCGGCGAGGCGGCCAAGTACCGCAGGAACGGCAAAAGTGATTTTGTCATCGCGAGCTCCATTACCAAGCCTGACGGCGATTACGGTTATCTCGGCGGGCTCCGTCAGATGTGTCACCAGTCCACCGATGGGCACTCCATCGAACATGCCTCAGAGTTCGACGTAAATGGAATGGATGCGCATTATTCCAGCGGTGTCTACAACAAGGCTTACTGCTTATTGTCCAAGACACCAAGCTGGGAACAGCGCAAGGCTTTCCAGGTGTTCGCGCTGGCCAATCACAGCTATTGGAGTCAAGACGAAACCTTTGATACCGCCGCTTGCGGCGCCGAGCAGGCAGCACGAGCGTTAGGCCATCCCGTTGCGGACTTGCAAAAGGCCTTGGCCGAGGTGGGCGTACAGTGCGCCAAAGGCACTCCCATTGGCTAAGCGATCAGACCAACACGCTATCGAAATCCCGTCGCGGCACTCGGGTACCTAGGCTAAAATGCCGGCCTTTTCATCGACACCGCCGGAACCGCCGTGAGCAAAGAATCCGATCGCCTTTTCGCCCAGCCTTTGGCCCAGGTGCCTGACTTCGCCTTCAATGAGGACGTGGTGCGGGTGTTCCCGGACATGATCAAGCGCTCGGTGCCGGGTTACCCGACCATCGTCGAGAATCTCGGTGTGCTCGCCGCGCAATTCGCCCAACCGGGCAGCGTGCTCTACGACCTCGGTTCGTCCCTGGGCGCAGTGACCCAGGCGCTGCGTCGACATGTGCGCACCGAGGGTTGTCGCGTTGTCGCTGTGGATAACTCCGCGGCCATGGTCGAGCGATGCCGCGAATACTTGAACGGCCAGGACTCGATGTTCCAGGAGTTGCTGCCGGTGGACGTGATCGAGGGCGACATCCTCGCCCTGGAATTCAAACCGGCCTCGGTGGTGGCGCTGAATTTCACCCTGCAATTCATCGCGCCGGATCAGCGCACCGCGTTGCTGACGCGCATCCATCAATCGCTGTTGCCCGGTGGCGCCCTGATTCTCTCGGAAAAACTGCGTTTTGAAGACGAAAAGGAGCACGCGCTGCTCACCGACCTGCATGTCGCCTTCAAGCGTGCCAACGGCTACAGCGAACTGGAAATCGCCCAGAAGCGCAGCGCCATCGAAAACGTCATGAAGCCCGACAGCCTCGAAGAACACCGCGAACGCCTGTTGGCCGCCGGGTTCTCGAAAGTCGTTCCGTGGTTCCAGTGTCTTAACTTTGCCTCGTTGATTGCCTTGCCATGATTGATCTGTCTCCCCTCGCTCGCCGTCTGGCCGGCACGCCGCTGGCCGATTGGGCCAACACCCTGCAGCAGCAACTCGACAAGAAAATGGAAAAGGGCCACGGCGACCTGGAACGCTGGCAAAGCGCGCTGGATGCCTTGCCGCCGATCCAGCCAAGCGAAGTCGACTTGCTGAACGGTTTGAAACTGGACACCGATTGCGACGACGCCACCCGCGCGCAAATGCGCACCGCGCTGATGGGCTTGTCGCCGTGGCGCAAAGGCCCGTTCGATCTGTTCGGCGTGCACGTCGACACCGAATGGCGCTCGGACTGGAAATGGTCGCGCGTCGCCCCGCACCTGGACCTCAAGGGCAAGCGTATCCTCGATGTCGGCTGCGGCAACGGCTATTACATGTGGCGCATGCTCGGGGCCGGCGCGGACAGCGTGATCGGGGTCGATCCGAACTGGTTGTTCTTCTGCCAGTTCCAGGCCGTGCAGCGCTACTTGTCACAGCCGAACGCCTGGCACCTGCCCTTCCCGTTCGAAGACCTGCCGCCGAACCTCGAAGGCTTCGACACAGTGTTTTCCATGGGCGTGTTCTACCACCGCCGCTCGCCAATCGAGCACTTGCTGGCGCTCAAAGATTGCCTGGTCAAGGGCGGTGAACTGGTGCTGGAGACGCTGGTGGTCGAAGGCGACAAACATCAGGTGCTGGTGCCGGAAGACCGTTACGCGCAGATGCGCAACGTGTGGTTCCTGCCGTCGGTACCGGCCCTGGAGTTGTGGCTGCGGCGTGCCGGGTTCACTGATGTGAAATGCGTGGACGTGAGCGTGACCACGGTCGAAGAACAGCGCGGGACGGAGTGGATGAAGTACCAGTCGCTGAGTGACTTCCTTGATCCCGAGGATCACAGCAAGACCATTGAAGGGCTGCCGGCACCGATGCGGGCGGTGATCGTCGCTCGCAAGTAACCAATCTCTGCCCTACTGAAGATCCCCTGTGGGAGCGAGCCTGCTCGCGAAGACGGTGGCACATCCAGCATTGATGTGGCAGACATACCGCTTTCGCGAGCAGGCTCGCTCCCACAGGGACCGGTGTTTACTCGGCGGGCTTGGCTCTACGGGCCTTGAAGAACTCGCTCAAAACCGCCCCGCACTCCTCCGCCAACACCCCGCCCTCATACAACACCCGGTGATTCAAGAAGCCCTGGGTAAAGAACTGCCCCTGGCTCTGCACGATCCCCGCCTTGGGCTCCAGCGCGCCATACACCACCCGCGCAATGCGCGAATGCACGATCAACCCGGCGCACATGCTGCAGGGCTCCAGCGTCACATACAGTGTGCTGCCCGGCAGGCGATAGTTGCTGACGGCCTGGGCGGCGGCACGGATTGCGACCATTTCAGCGTGGGCACTGGGATCGCTGCCGCTGATCGGGCAGTTGTAGCCACGCCCGATGATCTCACCGTCCTGCACCAGCACGGCGCCCACCGGCACTTCCCCCAGGGCAGCGCCTTGGGCAGCCAGTGCCAAGGCTTCACTCATGAAGTCGCGGTCTCGGCTGCGGTCGATGATGGCGGCGGGACGAATCTGACGCATCACGCCACCTCGATAGCGGCCATCAGGCCGGTTTCCATGTGATCGATCACATGGCAATGGAACATCCACACGCCGGGATTATCCGCCACCAGTGCCACTTGCGCGCGCTCGTTCTTGCCCAGCAGGTAAGTGTCGGTGAAATACGGGATGACCTTGTGCCGGTTCGAGGCAATCACCTTGAAACTCATGCCGTGCAAGTGGATTGGATGCTGATACTGAGTCATGTTCTTCAATTCGAAAATGTAGCTCTTGCCCTTCTCGAGCTTGGCAATCGGCCGGTCGGCGCAAGTCTTGTCGGTAATATCCCAGGCCTTGCCATTGATCTGCCACAGGCTGGGTGGCCTGCCGTTGTCGACATTGACCGAGACCGAGCCAACCCATTCGAAATTGAAGTTGAGTTTCTCGGCATTGGCCAGGTCCGGCTCGGCAATCGGGTTGGCGGGCAGTGCGGGCGGCCATTGGGTCGGTGCGTCGCTATTGGCGACGGAGCGGAACGTACCCAAGCGTACAGGGCCATTGCGCAACGACAACTCTTCACCGGCCGCCGGCGCCTTGATCGCCAGGCAGATGCGCATGCCGGGGCCCAGCCAGTATTCCTTGCCGAGCGGACGTGGTTCGATGGGGTTGCCATCCAAAGCATAGATCTGCGCTTCGACGCCGGGAATATTCAGGCGATAGGTCAGGGTGTTGTCGAGGTTGAGCAGGCGTACGCGGGTGATCTGCCCGGCGGGCAAGTCGATCACCGCCTGCGGCACGCCATTGATGGTCGCCAGGCGCCCGGCCGTACCGCCACGGGCGGCTTCACGGGGAATGCTGAACTCGACGAACTGGCCGACGTCGTCGACATGCCAGCTCTTCAGGCTCAAGGTTTGTTCATACTTGAAACCGGTGGGCTCACGCTCTTCGATAATCAGCGGGCCGACCAGGCCACGACCGAGCTCTTCGCTGCTGTTCACGTGCGGGTGATACCAGTAGCTGCCGGCGTCGGGCACGCGGAATTTGTAATCGAAGTATTCCCCCGGCAACACCGGCAACTGCGACACGTAAGGTACGCCGTCCATTTCCAGCGGCAGGCGGATGCCGTGCCAATGAATCGTGGTGGCAACCGGCAGATGGTTGATGAAGCGTACCCGCAGCCAATCCCCCTGACGCGCGCGCAACTCGGTCCCCGGCGCCGACGGGCCGAATGCCCAGGCCTGGGTCTTGTGCCCGGCCACCAGCTCAACGTCCAGTGGGGCCGCAATCAGCTCATAGTCGTGGCCTGCATCGGCATCGGCCCGCTTGCCCAACCAGTACCGCGACGCGCCCCCCGCACCGACACCAACGACTACAAGACCGGCCAGGCCACCGAGGATTTGGCGACGGGTAAAGGACATGAACTCAACTACCTCACGGATCAACGACGGGCCCTGGGGCCGCAAAAGGCGAATACGATACACCCGCAATTGCGAAAGCAACAGCAAAGCGGGCGTGACGACGGGCCGCAGGCAGCGCCTGCATCAATGCAAAAAGCCGCGTGAACTCTCGTTCACACGGCTTTTTATCCTGCGATCAGCCCCTCAGGGCTGGTGCGGGATCACTCCCACTCAATGGTCGCTGGCGGCTTGCTCGACACGTCGTAGGTGACGCGGGAGATGCCTTCGATCTCATTGATGATGCGCCCGGAAACGGTTTCCAGCAGCTCGTAAGGCAGGTGTGCCCAACGCGCGGTCATGAAGTCGATGGTTTCCACGGCACGCAGGGCCACGACCCAGGCGTAACGACGGCCGTCGCCCACCACGCCAACCGATTTCACCGGCTGGAACACCACGAATGCCTGGCTGACCTTGTGGTACCAGTCGGCCTTGCGCAGTTCTTCGATGAAGATGTGGTCGGCACGACGCAGCAGGTCGGCGTATTCCTTCTTCACTTCGCCAAGGATGCGCACACCCAGGCCCGGGCCCGGGAACGGGTGACGGTAGACCATGTCGTACGGCAGGCCCAGTTCCAGGCCCAGACGACGGACTTCGTCCTTGAACAGTTCGCGCAGAGGCTCGACCAGCTTCAGGTTCATCTCTTCCGGCAGGCCGCCCACGTTGTGGTGCGACTTGATCACGTGGGCCTTGCCGCTTTTCGCGCCAGCCGACTCGATCACGTCCGGGTAGATGGTGCCCTGGGCCAGGTACTTGATGTTGTCCAGCTTGCAGGATTCGGCATCGAACACGTCGATGAAGGTACGGCCGATGATCTTGCGCTTCTTCTCCGGGTCGGCTTCACCGGCCAGGTTGCCCAGGAACTGCTCTTCGGCGTTGGCGCGGATCACCTTGACGCCCATGTTCTCGGCGAACATGGCCATCACTTGCTCACCCTCGTGCAGGCGCAGCAGGCCGTTGTCGACGAATACGCACGTCAGCTGGTCGCCGATCGCCTTGTGCAGCAGCGCGGCAACCACGGACGAGTCCACACCGCCGGACAGGCCGAGCAGGACGTTGTCGGTGCCGACCTGGGCGCGAACCTGGGCGATGGCGTCTTCAGCGATCTTCGACGGGGTCCACAGGGCTTCACACTCGCAGATGTCGAGGATGAAGCGCGACAGGATGCGACCGCCCTGCTTGGTGTGGGTCACTTCCGGGTGGAACTGCACGCCGTAGTAACGACGGTCGTCGTTGAACATGCCGGCGATCGGGCAGCTCGGGGTGCTGGCCAGGATGTGGAAGTCTTCCGGCATCTTGGTGACCTTGTCACCGTGGCTCATCCATACGTCGAGGCCGAACAGGCCATCGGCGTCGATGTGGTCTTCGATGCCGTCGAGCAGACGGCTCTTGCCAACCACGTCAACGCGGGCATAACCGAACTCACGCAGCTCGGAACCTTCAACCTTGCCGCCCAGTTGCTCGGCCATGGTCTGCATGCCGTAGCAGATACCGAAGACCGGCACGCCCAGGTCGAAAACGACTTGCGGGCAGCGAGGGCTGTTGGCTTCGTGAACCGACTCCGGGCCACCGGCGAGGATGACGCCTTTAGGAGCGAATTCGCGGATCGCATCTTCGTCCATGTCGAACGGGTGCAGCTCGCAGTAAACACCGATTTCACGCACGCGACGGGCGATCAGCTGGGTGTACTGGGAACCGAAGTCGAGGATCAGGATGCGGTGGGCGTGAATGTCGAGGGCCATGATTCAGTCTCGTCTAAAAAATTCGGAAACAGTCGTGATTCAGAAACAACTCGGGGCTGAATAAAACAGCCCCGGTTGCTTAGCTTGTTGCTTGAAGGCTCAACCTACGCGGTAGTTTGGCGCTTCCTTGGTGATCTGCACGTCGTGGACGTGGGACTCGGCCATGCCGGCGCCGGTGATCCGCACGAACTCAGGCTTGGTGCGCATCTCTTCGATGTTGGCACTGCCGGTGTAGCCCATGGAAGAACGCAGGCCGCCCATCAATTGATGGATGATCGCGCTCAGGGTGCCCTTGTACGGCACACGGCCTTCGATGCCTTCCGGAACCAGCTTCTCGGCGCCTGCCGAGGAGTCCTGGAAGTAACGGTCGGAGGAACCTTGAGCCTGGGACATGGCGCCCAGCGAACCCATGCCGCGGTAAGCCTTGTACGAACGGCCCTGGAACAGTTCGATCTCGCCCGGCGCTTCTTCGGTACCGGCGAACATCGAGCCCATCATCACGCAGGAGGCACCGGCTACGATGGCCTTGGACAGGTCACCGGAGAAACGGATGCCGCCGTCGGCGATCAACGGAACGCCAGTGCCTTCAAGGGCAGCGGCGACGTTGGCGATGGCACTGATTTGCGGCACGCCGACACCGGCGACGATACGGGTTGTGCAGATCGAGCCAGGGCCGATACCGACCTTGACGGCGTCAGCGCCGGCTTCGGCCAGGGCCTTGGCAGCAGCGCCGGTGGCGATGTTGCCGCCGATCACCTGCACTTCAGGGAAGTTCTGCTTGACCCAGCGAACGCGGTCGATCACGCCTTTGGAGTGACCATGGGCGGTGTCGACCACCACCACGTCAACACCGGCGGCGACCAGCGCGGTAACGCGGTCACCGGTGTCTTTACCGGTACCGACTGCAGCACCCACGCGCAGACGACCTTGATCGTCCTTGCTGGCCAGCGGGTAAGCCTTGGCTTTTTCGATGTCGTTGACGGTCATCATGCCTTTGAGGGCAAATTTGTCGTCGACGATCAGCACGCGCTCGATGCGGTGCTTGTGCAGCAGTTCACGCACATCGTTCTTGTCGGCGCCTTCCTTGACCGTGACCAGACGCTCTTTAGGCGTCATCACTTCACGGACAGTGGCTTCCAGACGGTTCTCGAAACGCACGTCACGGGAGGTGACAATGCCGACCAGGTCGCCATTGTGCAGTACCGGAACGCCGGAGATGTTGTGCATGCGGGTCAGTTCGAACAACTCGCGCACGGTGGCGTCGGCGTCGATGGTGATCGGGTCCTTGACCACACCGGCTTCGTAACGCTTGACCTTGCGCACTTCGGCAGCTTGCTGCTCGATGGTCATGTTCTTGTGGATGATACCGATACCACCTTCCTGAGCCATGGCAATTGCCAGACGGGCTTCAGTGACGGTGTCCATGGCGGCGGAAACCAGTGGAATATTCAGCTCGATGCCACGGGTAAGGCGGGTCTTGAGACTGACTTCGTTAGGAAGCACCTCGGAATAACCGGGCACTAGGAGAATGTCGTCGAATGTCAGAGCTTCTTGGCTGATACGCAGCATCGCGGGGGCTCCCGAGCGGGAAAATGGAAGCGCGCCATTATAGTCACACACCCCCTCGGGTTCAATGTAAAACTCTGTCTATTATCGATACGGTGATCGACGGGTATTTTACCTGGATTTCTTGTAGGAGCTGGCTTGCCAGCGAATCAGGCAATACGGTCTGTCTGACACACCGCTTTCGCTGGCAAGCCAGCTCCTACAGAGATCGGTGTCGATCAGAATTACAGTTCGACTTTCACCCAACTCACCGGCTGATCCAGCCAATCGGCAAACTCGTCGAGAAAGCTCTGCTTGAACCCCGCCTCGGCCCAGTTGTTGAAGATGAAGCCCAGGTTGGAAAAGCCGCACTCCTGCAGGAACAGAAAACCGTTGATGTCGTCTTCGTGCCCACATTCCGGGCAGGTGAAGTTGTCGGTACGCCCCGGCATCCAGTCTTCGAGGCTTTCGAACAGCGCTTCACCGACTTCCTTGCGGCACTCGGCACAGCCGGCCTCGCCCAGAAATCCCTTGGCCGGTGTATAGATGCAGCGCTTGGTGACGATCTCCAGGCCATTGATCGGCTCGCCGAACGGCAGGGCTTGCGGGTGCAGGACCACCTCCCGGGCACCCTCGGCGATGGCGTGGGCCATGCGATTGCCGGTGCGACCACAGGTGGTCAGCTCTTCCTCGATGATGTTCTTGCGCACCAGCCAGCGCACGATCGCCCGTGCCCGGGGCTCATGCACCGCCAGCGTGGAGATTTTCGGGACAATGATGCTTTGGGAATTCATGGGGCGGCCTGCTGCAACACTTTGAAAGAAGCCCGGCAGCTTAAGCCCAAGGCTGCGCAGGTCAAGCACTCAAGTAACGCCCGATCAAGGCGATGTCGCTGGCCGGGATCAGCCAGGCCACCAGCCGCACGAACGCCTCACGCGACATCGTCATGGTCGACCGATCCACAGGCCCAGTGCCATGGCTGGCAGCAAATACAGCGCCAGCACCGACAAGGGTAGCTCGGCATCGACGCCCGCGACAATCAACAGGCTCAGGCGCCAGCCGGATTCAAGGCGGCAGGGTTCCCCTGCAACATAGAATCCCCCCCACAAGGGATTTCTGCCAGGTCATGGAGATTGATCGCCGAATGCCTTTAAACTGCGCCCCATGATTAAAGATCCCTTTGCAAGACTCGGCCTGGACCGCGAAGTCCTGACCGTCAGCCAGCTCAACGGCCGCGCGCGGGTGTTGCTTGAAGACGTCTTCAGCAACATCTGGGTCGAAGGCGAAATCTCCAACCTCGCTCGTCCGGCATCGGGGCACGTGTATTTCACCCTCAAGGACAGCGGCGCCCAGGTGCGCTGCGCGTTATTCCGGCAAAACGCTGCGCGCGTGCGCCAGGCGTTGAAGGATGGCCTGGCGGTCAAGGTCCGGGGCAAGGTCTCGTTGTTCGAGGGCCGCGGCGATTATCAGTTGATCCTCGACACCGTCGAGCCAGCCGGTGATGGGGCCTTGCGCCTGGCTTTCGAAGCCTTGAAGGAAAAACTCAGTGCCGAAGGCCTGTTCAGCGCCGAGCGCAAAGTGCCGCTGCCGGCGCATCCGCAGCGCATCGGCATCATCAGCTCGCCCACCGGCGCCGTCATCCGCGACATCATCAGCGTGTTCCGCCGCCGCGCGCCGCAGGTGCAACTGACCCTGATCCCCACCGCCGTGCAAGGCCGTGAAGCCACCGCGCAGATTGTCCGTGCCCTGAAACTGGCGGATGCCCGCGGCTTCGACGCCTTGATCCTGGCCCGTGGTGGCGGTTCGCTGGAGGACCTCTGGTGCTTCAACGAAGAAGCCGTGGCCCGCGCGGTAGATGCCTGTGTGACGCCGATCGTCAGTGCCGTCGGCCATGAAACCGACGTATCCATCAGCGACTTCGTGGCCGACGTTCGCGCACCCACGCCATCGGCCGCCGCCGAATTACTCGCACCGGATTCCAGCGACCTGGTGCGCCGCGTCGAGAGCCTGCATCGTCGCCTGGTGATGCGCATGCGTGATCGCCTGATGCGCGACCGACTGCGCCTGGAAGGCATTTCTCGCCGACTGCGGCATCCCGGCGAACGCTTGCGCCAGCAAGCGCAACGCCTGGATGACCTGGACATGCGCATGCGCCGCGCCTTCGAACGCAGCCTCAACACTCGTCGCGAACGGCTGATCCGCCTGGAAACCCGCCTGGCCGGGCAACATCCGGGCCGCCAATTGGCGATGCTGCGCCAACGCCTCGACAGCCTCGCCGAACGCCTGCCCCGGGCCATCCGCGAGGGCCTGAAAAGCCGCCGCCTGCAACTGCAGAGCCAGATGCAAACGCTGCATGTGGTCAGTCCCCTGGCGACCCTCGGCCGTGGCTACAGCATTTTGCTCGACGAGCGTGGCAACGCGATCCGTAGCGCCGCACAGACCCACACCGGCCAACGCCTGAAAGCCAAACTCGGCGAGGGCGAACTGCAAGTGCGAGTCGAAGACAATCACCTGACGCCCGTCACTCTTTCTCTACTGGATTGATCCATGCCGCGTTTTTTAGCTCCACTGTTATTGCTGTGCCTGACCTTCAACGCCCACGCCGACAGTTACATCACCCGCCTGTTGAACAAACCGGTGCCGGGCGGCGTGGCGGTGGTCGACCTGGGCAATTCCGCGCAAGCGCCGAAAGCCAGCTACCAGGGCAAGCCGGTGTTGGTGGTCAAGGAACAGAACAACTGGCTGGCCATCGTCGGTTTACCGCTGACGGTCAAGCCGGGCGCCCAGTCGATCAGCAGCGGCGGGCGCACCCTGGGTTTCAGCGTTGGCAACAAGAAATACCCGGAACAACGCATCACCCTCAAGAACACCCAGCAGGTCAATCCTGACCCGGACAACCTCAAGCGCATCGAGCGTGAGCTGGCCGAGCAAATCGCTGCCTACCGCACGTTCAGTCCGAATACACCGAGCAACCTGCTGCTGGACAAGCCGGTCAACGGCCCGCTGTCGAGCAAGTTCGGCGTGCGCCGGTTCTTCAACGGTGAAGAGCGCAACCCGCACTCGGGCCTGGATTTTGCCGTGCCTGGCGGTACGCCGATCAAGACACCAGCCGCAGGCAAGGTGATCCTGATCGGCAACTACTTCTTCAATGGCAACACGGTGTTTGTCGACCATGGCCAAGGCTTCATCAGCATGTTCTGCCACATGTCGAAGATTGACGTGAAGGTCGGCCAGCAGCTGGCTCGCGGTGGCGTTGTAGGTAAAGTCGGTGCGACTGGTCGGGCTACCGGGCCGCATATGCACTGGAATGTCAGTTTGAATGATGCGCGGGTGGATCCGGCGATTTTTATCGGCGCGTTTCAGCCTTGAATCTCAAGTGAGGCCGATGGCCTCTTCGCGAGCAAGCCCGCTCCCACATTGAAATGCGGTCTAAATGTGGGAGCGGGCTTGCTCGCGAAGACGGCGTCACAGGCGATCATTTATTCAGCATCCAGATCCTCAATCCCATGCGCCTCCCGGTCCGCCAGGCAGTGCCTCACCCACTCCTGGGTTTCCTCGGAAAAACCGCTCAGCTCCTGATCCGTGATCAACTCCCGCGCACACAACCCCAGCAAATGCGACCGCGCTTCATGCCGTGAAAACCTGAACACGCCAAACGCCCAATACAGCTCTTTTTGCCCCGCCTTGAGCAACTCCTCGCTGGCATCGATCCGCTCATAGGGTGCGATGCTCTTGTCCAGCACGATCTTTTCGACGTCGGTCATGATCCGGGTGCACATCCGCTCATGGGCCGCCGGTCGCAACACGCTGTACAGCTTCCAATCGTACTCGTTCATTACCGACTCCTGTTTGCCAGTCGAGGCTTTAAGAATAGCCTCACCGACAACAGCTGCGGCCAAAACCTTCGATTGCGCATCGCTCAAACCTTGCGCAAGCAACCTCATAATCAGGCGGATTCATCGCAATAAAATCTCGTTACAGATGCCCTGAAGAGGATTCCTCTCAATTTTTTTCGACCGCTTGCCATCCTTCCCCCCCGCGGTTAGGGTTGAAGGCATGAAAACCTCTCACACCCTCATTCAGCTTCGTCAGCACCGCAGTCTGTGCCTTGTCAGCGCACGACTGCCGGGCTGAATCGCGGCGCCTCATCCCAGCGTTACTCCAAGAACATATTGATCCACCGGCAGGCCGCCTTTTTTCGGCCCACACAATAAGGATTTCCCGATGAGCATGCTCAAAGACCCGTCTTCGAAATACCGTGCGTTCCCGACCATCGATATCCCGGACCGCACCTGGCCGTCGAAGACCATCACCGCCGCGCCGATCTGGTGCAGCTCCGATCTGCGTGACGGTAACCAGTCGCTGATCGAACCGATGGACGCCGTCAAGAAGCTGCGCTTCTGGAAAACCCTGGTGCAGGTCGGCGTGAAGGAAATCGAAGCGTCGTTCCCTGCCGCCTCGCAAACCGACTTCGACTTCGTGCGCACCCTGATCGAAGGCAACCACATCCCTGACGACACCACCATCCAGGTGCTGACCCAGGGCCGTGAAGACCTGATCGCGCGTACCTTTGAATCCCTGCGCGGGGCGAAGAAAGCCATCGTGCACCTGTACAACGCGACCTCCCCTTCCTTCCGCCGCATTGTCTTCAACCAGGACAAGGACGGAATCAAGGAAATCGCCGTCAGCGCGGCCAAGCTGTTCGTCAAGTACGCGGCCATGCAGCCTGAAACCGAGTGGACTTTCGAGTACTCGCCGGAAACCTTCAGCGCCACCGAACTGGAGTTCGCCAAGGAAGTCTGCGACGCGGTGATCGAGGTCTGGAACCCGACGCCCGAGCACAAGATGATCCTCAACCTGCCGGCCACCGTCGAATGCGCAACCCCGAACATCTATGCCGACCAGATCGAATGGTTCGGCCGTCACATCAACCGTCGTGACAGCGTGATCATCAGCCTGCACACCCACAACGACCGTGGCACCGGCGTTGCCGCCACCGAGCTGGGCCTGATGGCCGGCGCCGACCGTGTCGAAGGCTGCCTGTTCGGCAACGGCGAGCGTACCGGTAACGTCGACCTGGTGACCGTGGCCCTGAACATGTACACCCAGGGTCTCGACCCGCAACTGGACTTCTCCGACATCGACGGCGTGCGCAAGGTCGTCGAAGAGTGCAACCAGATCCAGGTGCATCCACGTCACCCGTACGTCGGCGACCTGGTGCACACCGCGTTCTCCGGCTCGCACCAGGATGCGATCCGCAAGGGCTTTGCCCAGCAGAAACCGGACGCCCTGTGGGAAGTGCCGTACCTGCCGATCGACCCGGCCGACATCGGCCGCAGCTACGAGGCGGTCATCCGCGTCAACAGCCAGTCGGGCAAGGGCGGTATCGCCTACCTGCTGGAGCAGGAATACGGCATCAGCCTGCCGCGTCGCATGCAGATCGAGTTCAGTCAGGTCGTGCAGCGTGAAACCGATCGCCTGGGCCTGGAAATGTCCGCCAAGCAGATCCACTCGCTGTTGATCAGCGAGTACCTGCAAGCCAACACCCCGTACGCGCTGGTCAGCCATCGCCTGCAGGAAGAAAACGGCAACAGCGCCGTCGAAGTGGAAGTGGCGAGCAAGGGCCAGGGCGAGACCAACCTGCACTGGCGCGGCAAGGGCAACGGCGCCCTGGAAGCGCTGGTGGCCGGTCTGCCGATCCCGGTGGAAATCATGGACTACAACGAACACGCCATCGGCGCGGGCACCAACGCCAAGGCCGCGGCCTACATCGAGCTGCGCGTGAACGGTGAACGTGCGGTGCATGGCGTGGGTATCGATGAAAACATCACCACCGCCAGCTTCAAGGCCCTGTTCAGCGCTCTGAACCGCTCGCTGAGCCAGCCGGAAGCGAAAGCCGCGTAAGCCTCGCTGCAATGCAAAAGGCCCCGGGGTGTGAACCTCGGGGCCTTTTTTTGCCTGCTTATTCTGTGTTGTCTGAACAGACCTCTTCGCGAGCAGGCTCGCTCCCACAGGGGGTTTGTGGTGTACCCAACATCTGCGCCTCCACCGATCAACTGTGGGAGCGAGCCTGCTCGCGAAGGGGCCGGTTCAGGCAGCGAAGATTTCAGGTGAACTCAAAGGTATCGGCATCCAGATTCGCCGGAAACCGCGTGCGATAAGCTGCCAGTTCCGCCGCATCCAGCGTCACCTTGAACACGCCATCCGCCTCCCCTGCGCTAAGCAACGTCTCACCCTGGAAATCCAGCACCTGGCTGTCACCGGTATACGCAAAGCCTTTGCCGTCGGAGCCGATGCGATTCACCGCCGCCACATAACACAGGTTCTCAATCGCCCTCGCCGGCAGCAAGCGGTTCCAGTGTTGGCGGCGCGCACCGGGCCAGTTGGCGGTGTACAGCAGCAAGTCCGTGTCCTGGGCATCGCGACTCCACACCGGGAAGCGCAGGTCGTAGCAGATCAGCGGCCGTACCCGCCAGCCCTTGAGCTCGAACTGCACCTGGCGCTCGCCGGGGGTGTAATGGTTATGTTCACCGGCCATGCGAAACAGGTGGCGTTTGTCGTAGTGCCACACTTCGCCGTCAGGGCGTGCCCACAACAGACGGTTGCGATGGCTGCCATCAGCGGCCTGCACGATCACGCTACCGGTGATCACCGCATCGAACTTGGCCGATTGAGCCCGCAGCCATTTGCTGGTGGGACCGTTTTCCGCCTCGGCCAGGGTCTCGGACTCCATGGAGAAACCGGTGGTGAACATCTCCGGCAGAATGATCAGGTCAGCGCCGCGGGCCTGCTCCAGCAACTGCTCGAAATGCTCCAGGTTGGCCTGGCGGTCGTGCCAGGCCAGGGTGGTCTGGATCAGCGCAACGGTCAGGTTCGGCAGTGCACTCAGATCACGCATAATTTTTCCGCTGCTTCACGCAGGGTCTCCTCACGTTTGGCGAAGCACAGGCGCACCAGGCGCTGCCCGTCTGGTGGCGTCTGGTAGAAAACCGAGATCGGAATACTCGCCACGCCATGCTCGCGGGTCATCCACAGGGCCATTTCGACGTCATTGAGGTCGGGGCGGATCTGCGAGTAGTCGACCAGCTGGAAGTACGTGCCGGCCACCCGGGTGAAACTGAAACGCGAAGGCGCCAGCAGATCGCAGAACAGATCGCGCTTGGCCTGGTAGAACGCCGGCAATTCTTCGACGTGTTCCGGGTGTTCGGCCATGAAATCGGCCAAGGCATATTGCAGCGGCGTCACGCCGCAGAAACTCACGTACTGGTGCACCTTGCGCAGTTCCGCCGTGAGGGCCGGTGGCGCGACCACGTAGCCGGTTTTCCAGCCAGTGACGTGATAGGTCTTGCCGAACGAGCTGACCACAAAGGCGCGCTGATACAGCTCTTCATGATTGAGCACGCTGGCATGGGCCACGCCGTCGAACACCAGGTGTTCGTAGACTTCGTCGCTGACCAGGTAGATATCGCGATCACGGATCAGATCCGCCAACTGATCCAGCTCGGCCCGACTGATCAGCGCCCCGCTTGGATTGTGCGGTGAGTTCAGCACGATCATTCGCGTGCGCGGGGTGATCGCCTCAGCCAGCTTCTGGAAGTCGATGGAGAAATCATTCAGCCCAAGCTGCACATGCACGCAACGACCGCCAGCCAGTTCCACCGAGGGTTCGTAACTGTCGTAGCACGGATCGAAGACGATCACTTCGTCGCCGTTGCGGATAACCGCCTGGATCGCGCAGAAGATCGCTTGGGTGGCACCTGGAGTGACCGTCACTTCAAGCTCGGCATCCACGTTGACGCCATAGCTGCGGGCGATTTTCGCGCAAATCTGCTGACGCAGCGCCGGCAGGCCGGTCATCGGCGAATACTGGTTGTGGCCACTGGCGATATGCCGACCGACCGCATCGCACAGGGCCTGCGGGGCATCGAAATCGGGGAAACCCTGGGACAGGTTGAGCGCCCCGGTTTGCGCCGCGAGCTGAGACATCTGGGTGAAGATGGTGATGCCGACATTCGGCAGCTTACTGGTGATCATCGAGGAATCCCTGCTCTGCACCCGGCTCTAACGGCGGCGCGGGAGAGCCCGAGGATAGCCCATCCGGCGCCCATAAAAAAAGGGCGCCAAACGGCGCCCTTCTCCAAGCTGATCATTCCCACGCAGAGCGTGGGAATGATCAGCTCAGCCTTCAGGAATCAACGCTTGTCGCGGCGCTTCTTGTCGGCCTTCTTGTGGTGCGACATCAAGCGACGCTTCTTGTTGACCTGGCGGTCTGTCAGCGAGTTCTTGTTGCCTTCATACGGGTTCTCGCCGCCCTTGAACTCGATGCGGATCGGCGTACCGACCAGCTTCAGCACACGACGGTAAGTGTTCTCCAGATAGCGCACGTACGACTTCGGCACTTTCTCGATCTGGTTACCGTGAATCACGATGATCGGCGGGTTTGCGCCACCCAGGTGAGCGTAACGCAGCTTGATCCGGCGGTTGTTGACCATCGGCGGCGCGTGCTCGCCCACCGCATCTTCGAGGATCTGGGTCAGGCGGTTGGTTGGCCAGCGAGTCACGGCGGACTTGAACGAGTTCTGTACGGAGGCATACAGGTTGCCCACGCCAGTGCCGTGCAGTGCCGAGATGAAGTGGATGTCGGCGTAGTCAACGAAGAACAGCCGACGTTGCAGCTCGACCTTCACGAAGTCGCGCTCGCTCGGCGTCATGCCGTCCCACTTGTTGATCGCGATAACCAGCGCACGACCGGATTCAATGGCGAAGCCCAGAAGGTTGAGGTCGTGGTCGACCACGCCTTCGCGGGCGTCCATCACGAAGATCACCACGTTGGCGTCTTTGATCGCCTGCAGCGTCTTGACCACGGAGAACTTTTCGACTTCCTCGTGGATCTTGCCGCGCTTGCGCACACCGGCGGTGTCGATCAGCGTGTACTTCTCGTCGTTACGCTCGAACGGGATGTAGATGCTGTCGCGGGTGGTGCCGGGTTGGTCGTACACGATCACCCGGTCTTCACCGAGCATGCGGTTGACCAGGGTCGACTTGCCGACGTTCGGACGGCCGATGATGGCGATCTTGATCCCGTCTTTCTCGCTCGGGCCAGGAATGCGCTTGGCTTCCTCGCCTTCTGCAACGTCTTCTTCCTCGCCTTCTTCCGGCTCTTCTTCGTCTTTCGGGAACTCGCTCAGGGCGATTTCCAGCATCTGGGTGATGCCACGGCCATGGGCACCAGCGATCGGGATCGCGTGGCCCATGCCCAACGGGGCGAATTCGGCGCGGGCCATGTCAGGATCGATGTTGTCGACCTTGTTGGCAACCACGTAGGAACGCTTGTTACGCTTGCGCAAATGCTCGGCGATCATCTGGTCGGCGGCGGTGAAACCGGCCTTGGCATCTACCAGGAATAGAACGACATCTGCTTCTTCAATGGCCAGCAGCGACTGCTCGGCCATTTTTTCGTCCATACCATGCTCGTCACCGGAGATACCACCGGTGTCGACCAGAATGTAGGAACGCCCTTGCCACTTGGCCTCACCGTATTGGCGATCACGGGTCAGACCGGACAAGTCGCCGACGATGGCGTCGCGAGTCCTGGTCAGGCGGTTGAACAAGGTGGACTTGCCGACGTTCGGTCGGCCCACCAGGGCGATTACGGGAACCATGCGGCTCTCCACTTCGTTTATTTCAGAAAATACAAAAGCCGCTGCGAGGCAGCGGCTGGTGCTCGGGGCAGCGCCTGTAAGCGCTGCGAGCCCCACAGAGCGGGGCCGCTTGGGGATTAACCCCAAGCATAGTCAAACCTTTACTTGATGGTCAGGGCTTCCAGCTTGCCACTGTTGCCATACACATAAATCGTGTCACCCACCACCAGCGGACGCGCGCGCAGGCCGTCGCTGTCGATGCGCTCACGGCCGACGAATCGACCGTCTACCTGACTCAACAGGTGCAGGTAACCTTCCAGGTCACCCACTGCAACGTAGCTGGAAAACACTTCCGGAGCCGACAGTTGACGGCGGGCCAGCGAATCGTTGCTCCACAAGGCTGTGGTGGAACGCTCGTCGACGCCTTCAACGGTGCCCGAAGACAGACTCACATAGACGCTGCCGAAACCCTGGGCGACACCGGCATAGCTGGAAGCATCACGCTGCCAGAGCTGACGGCCGCTTTGCAGGTCCAGTGCCGCAACGCGACCCTGGTAGCTGGCGACATAGATCGTCTCGCCGGACAACAGCAAGCCGCCGTCGATGTCGACCACGCGCTCCAGTTCCGAACGGCCTTGCGGGATCGCTACACGCTGTTCCCACACCGGCACGCCGTTGGAAATGTCGAGAGCGACCACTTTACCGGTCGAAAAGCCAGCCACCGCGAGGCGGTTGGTCACGATCGGTGCGCTGGTACCGCGCAGGGTCAGCACCGCCGGGGTGCTGTCATACAACCAGCGCTGGTTGCCGGTGGCGGCATCCAGACCGATCAAACGGTCGTCCTGGGTCTGGACCACGACCACATCGCCATTGTTGGCCGGCGGTGCGAGGACTTCGCTGGACACGCGAGCGCGCCATTTCTCTTCACCGTTGATGGCGTCCAGGGCAACGATTTCACCCTTGATCGTACCGACCGTCAGCAGACCGTAACCCACGCCAACGGCGCCGGAAACAGGCAGTTCGAGATCTTTCTTCCATTTGACGTCGCCGTTGCTGCGATCCAGCGCCATCACCACACCGGTGACATCGGCGGCATAGATGGTATCGCCTTCGATGGCCGGAACCAGCATGTTGTAGGTTTCGCCCTGACCGTCACCGATCGAACGACTCCACTGCTTTTGCAGGACCACTTCTTCCTTGAAGTCGGTCAACTCGGCCGGTGGCAATTCTTTCTTGCTGTTGCTGCTGCAACCCGCGGCCAGAATGGCCAGGGCCAGCAATGCTGCATGCTTCCAACGAATCACGTCACGCATCCCCTTTGGCCAGGTCGTCCAGCTTGATTTGCAGGCCACCGACCGCCGCTTCATCCGACAGTGCCGCCTTGGCTTTTTGATACGCCGCGTGTGCTTCGTCGGGACGACCCAGCTGCACCAGCAGGTCGCCCTTGAGTTCTTCGCGAGTGGCCAGGAAGGCCTTGTCGGCATCGCCTTCCAGCAGCTTCAGGGCTTCATCGGCCTTGTTCTGCGCAGCCAGTACCTGCGCCAGGCGCTGACGGGCGATTTCGCCCAGTGCCGGGTTGGCCGGTTTGGCGACGATGGCCGCAAGCTCGGTGGCGGCGTCATCGAGCTTGCCGCTGTCGACCGCGACTTTCGCCACGAACAGGCTACCGTATTGCGCATAGGCGCTGCCGCCGAACTCGCTGTTGAGCTTGCCAGCCAGGTCCGAAACACGTGCCGCATCGGGCTTGCCGTCAGGGGTCAGCGTGGTTTCGAGCAGTTGCTGATAGAGCATCGAGGCGCCTTGCGACTGGTTGCTCTGATACTTCTGGAACGCCTGCCAACCGAACACGATGACCAGCGCCAGCAGGCCGCCAGTAACCAGGGGCTTGCCGTTGCGTGACCACCATTCCTTAAAATCCGCCAGCTGTTCGTCTTCGGTACTCGACACCCCAATACTCCTTAATCGCTAATTCGGCTGTTTAGACAGCTTCAACCCTGCACGACGCAGGTGGCCAGGTGAGCGGCAAGCGCGTCCCAGGCAATGCTTTGTTGTTCGCCCTGGCCACGCAGGGGTTTGAAACCTACCACTTGCTGGGCCATCTCGTCGTCACCGAGGATCAGTGCGAACAGCGCACCGCTCTTGTCGGCTTTCTTGAACTGGCTCTTGAAGCTGCCGGCGCCAGCATTGACTTGCAGGCGCAGGTTGGGCAACTGGTCGCGCACGCGCTCGGCCAGGACCAGGCCAGCCAGCTCGGCGGCTTCACCGAAGGCGCAGAGGTAGACGTCGACCTGACGGGAAATCTCTTCAGGGATCTGCTCGAGTGTTTCGAGCAGCAGCACCA
Organism: Pseudomonas serbica; assembly: GCF_028823535.1. Taxonomy (GTDB): domain Bacteria; phylum Pseudomonadota; class Gammaproteobacteria; order Pseudomonadales; family Pseudomonadaceae; genus Aquipseudomonas; species Aquipseudomonas serbica. Next base: position 55,956 of record NZ_JAQIYM010000003.1, read on the forward strand.
GGCGCTCGATGCCCATGGCGAAACCGACGCCGGCAGTTGGCTTGCCGCCCATCTGCTCGACCAGGCCGTCGTAACGACCACCGGCACACACGGTGCCCTGGGCGCCGAGTTTGTCGGTGACCCATTCGAAAACGGTCTTACTGTAGTAATCCAGCCCGCGCACCAGCTTCGGGTTGATCACGTAGGGAATGCCGGCGGCGTCCAGGCGAGCCTTGAGGCCCTCAAAGTGCACGCGGGATTCTTCGTCGAGGTAGTCGGCCATTTTCGGCGCATCGACCAGCACCGCTTGAGTCTCGGCGTTCTTGGTATCAAGAACACGCAGCGGGTTGGTTTTCAGGCGGCGCTGGCTGTCTTCGTCGAGCTTGTCGAGATGCGCCGAGAGGTACTCGACCAGCGCTTCACGATAGCGACCACGGGACTCGCTGGTACCCAGGCTGTTGAGTTCGAGCTTGACCGCATCACGGATGCCCAGCTCGCCCCACAGGCGCCAGGTCAGCACGATCAGCTCGGCATCGATGTCCGGACCGTCGAGGTTGAACACTTCGACGCCAATCTGGTGGAACTGGCGGTAACGGCCTTTCTGCGGACGCTCGTGGCGGAACATCGGACCAATGTACCAGAGCTTCTGCACCTGGCCACCGCCGGTGATGCCGTGCTCGAGCACTGCGCGCACACAGGCCGCCGTGCCTTCAGGGCGCAGGGTCAGCGAGTCGCCGTTACGGTCGTCGAAGGTGTACATCTCTTTTTCGACGATGTCGGTCACTTCACCGATGGAGCGTTTGAACAGCTCGGTGAACTCGACGATCGGCATGCGGATCTGCTTGTAACCGTAGTTATCCAGCAAACGCGAAACGGTGCCTTCGAAATGACGCCACAGGGGGGTCTGTTCGGGCAGGATGTCGTTCATGCCACGAATGGCTTGCAGAGACTTGCTCACAATAAATCCTTAAATTCGTTCGGCTCTTTAGTCAGGCTCAACCGCGCGCGATAACCGCAGCGTCAGCCTCGACCTTCTCGGCCGCTTTCTCGCGGATCAAGCGTTCAAGCTCATCCACCAGATTGTCATTCGTCAGTTTCTGCGACGGCTTGCCGTCGATGTAAATCAGGTTCGGCGTGCCGCCGGTCAAGCCGATATGGGCTTCCTTGGCTTCGCCGGGGCCATTGACCACACAACCGATGACCGCAACATCCAGCGGCACCAGCAAGTCTTCGAGCCGCCCTTCCAGCTCGTTCATGGTTTTCACCACATCGAAGTTCTGCCGCGAGCAGCTCGGGCAGGCGATGAAGTTGATGCCACGGGAACGCAGGTGCAGGGACTTGAGAATGTCGTAGCCGACTTTCACTTCCTCGACCGGGTCAGCCGCCAACGAGATGCGAATGGTATCGCCAATCCCTTCGGCGAGCAGCATACCGAGGCCCACGGCAGATTTCACTGTGCCTGAACGCAAACCACCGGCTTCGGTAATCCCCAGGTGCAGCGGCTGGACGATTTCCTTGGCCAGCAAACGGTAGGCTTCGACGGCCATGAACACGTCGGAGGCCTTCACGCTGACCTTGAAGTCCTGGAAGTTCAGGCGTTCAAGGTGCTCGACGTGGCGCAGGGCCGATTCGACCAGCGCGGCCGGGGTCGGCTCGCCGTATTTCTTCTGCAGGTCTTTTTCCAGGGAGCCGGCGTTGACGCCGATACGGATCGGGATGCCGCGATCGCGGGCGGCATCGACCACCGCGCGCACGCGGTCTTCGCGACCGATGTTGCCCGGGTTGATCCGCAGGCAATCGACACCCAGTTCGGCCACGCGCAACGCGATGCGGTAGTCGAAGTGAATGTCGGCAACCAGGGGAACCTTGACCAGTTGCTTGATCTTGCCGAAGGCCTCGGCGGCGTCCATGTCCGGCACGGACACCCGCACGATATCGACGCCCGCGGCTTCCAGGCGGTTGATTTGCGCAACGGTCGCAGCGACGTCGTTGGTGTCGCTGTTGGTCATGCTTTGCACAGCGATGGGCGCATCGCCGCCAACAGGAACGTTACCGACCCAGATCTTGCGTGATTCGCGACGTTTGATTGGAGATTCGCCGTGCATGACTTATTGACCCAACTTCAGGCGAGCAGTCTCGCCACTGGTGAACGGAGCGACATTGACCGCCTGACCGTTGTAGCTGACCTGCGCGCCACGGGCGTAGCCCAGGCGTACGGAAAACGGCGGCTTGCCACTGAGGGAAACGCTTTCGCCTTTACGCTTTAGACCGCTCAACAGCACCTTGCCGGCGCCGTCGGTCACTTGAGTCCAGCAATCGGCCGTGAACTGCAATTGCACCTGGCCTTGGCCCGCCACCGCAGGCGCTGCTGGAGCCGTAGCGGTTGGCGCTGGCGCAGCTGGAGCAACCGGTGCAGTCACCGTCGGTACCGCAACGGCTGGAGCAGCCGGGGCTGGCGTTGCAGGTGTGGCGTCGATCGGAGCGGTAGCGGGCGCAACGGGCGCTGGCGTTTCAGCCGGTGCCTGGGTCGCGGTGTCGGCCTGCGGCAATGCCAGGGCCGTTGCATTATCAGTCTGACCTTCCGCGACAGCCTGGTCTTCCGGCTCGTCCAGCGGATGAATCTGGGTGGTGCCGTCGGCGCCTTCGACTTCAACGTGTTCCGGGCTGAGGCTGATCAGGTCCTTGGTGCGCTGCGAGGTCTGGTCCTGCCACCAGACGAAACCGCCACCCACCACGGCCACCAGCAACAACAGGCTGACAATACGCAAGATGGTGTGGGACACACGCACGGGCTCTTCGATACGACCCAGGCTGTGCACATTACTGCCCTTGGAGTCGGTACCGGTGGATTGGTCGAATTGCTGGACCAGGACGGCCTGGTCCATGCCGAGCAACTTGGCATAGGCGCGAATATAGCCCCGAGCGAAGGTATGCCCTGGCAGCTTGTCGAAATCACCGGCTTCCAGATTGCTCAGGGAGCCGACGGTAAGGTTGAGCTTGAGGGCCACTTCGGCCAGCGACCAGCCATTGCTTTCGCGGGCCTGGCGCAGGGTCTCACCGGGGTTAACGCGATTCGCTGCTACAACTTCGGGATGCGCCGCTTTCATCATTGCTCCGACAGGTATTGCTGATATTCCGGTGTACCGGGATAGAGTCGTTTTAATTGCAGGCCAGCACTGGCCGCCTTGTCGCGATCATCAAACACTTTTGCCAGGCGAATGCCGAGCAATAGACTACGTGCATTTTGCTCGGCAAGCAGGCTAAAACGATCGTAATAGTCACGCGCGGGCACATAATGCCTGTCTTCGTAAGACAACTCAGCCATTTCCAGCAATGCCCGAGGTTGTTGTCGGTTCAAGCGCAGGGCTTTTTCCAGTTGTTGCTGGGCCAACTCGCGCTGGCCAAGCATCGCGGCCGTCATGCCCAGGTTCTCGAATACGCGCGAACGCTCAGGATACAGGGTATCGGCGGCGGCCTGTTCGAAGCGCTCGTAGGCTTCCTTGTAACGTTTTTGCTCGAAAAGAAAACTGCCATAGTTGTTGAGGGTTCGCGCATCGGCGGGGCGGGAAGACAGTGCCTTGCGAAAATGCTGGTCAGCCAGGTCGGGCTCCATTTCGGCCTGGAACACCAGCCCCAGCGCCGCATTGGCGTCCGGGTCCGCGGCGTCCAGCTCCAGCGCCTTCTTCAAGGGCACCTTGGCGCGCTCGGTCATGCCTTGTTGCAAATAACCGATGCCCAGTTGCACGTAGGCATCGCGCGCCTCGTCACGGCCCTTGCTGGTCTTCATCGGGTTGTAGTCGCCCGAGAGCACACAGCCAGCACAGAGGCTGGCCAATAGCAAAAGCAGCGCAAAGCGCAGGGACATAGAGATCCTCTCTTGATTACTTCGCAGCGTTCGACGCCATATCGTTGTCGGCGCTCAGTTCACGCACGGCGATATAACGTTCGCTGCGACGGGTGCGATCCAGCACCTGTCCTACCAACTGGCCACAGGCCGCATCGATGTCTTCACCACGGGTGGTGCGGACAGTGACGTTGAAACCGGCATGATGAAGCTGATCCTGGAAGCGACGAATCGCGTTGTTGCTTGGCCGCTCGTAACCGGAGTGCGGGAACGGGTTGAACGGGATCAGGTTGATCTTGCACGGGATGTTCTTGAGCAGCTCGATCATTTCAACGGCGTGCTCGACCTTGTCGTTCACGTCCTTGAGCAAGGTGTACTCGATGGTCAGCACGCGCTTTTCGCCCAGGGACGACATGTAGCGCTGGCACGACTCGAGGAGCATCTTAAGCGGATACTTCTTGTTGATCGGCACCAATTGGTTACGCAATGCGTCATTCGGTGCGTGCAGGGACAACGCCAGGGAGACGTCGATGTGCTTGGACAGCTCATCGATCATCGGTACCACGCCGGAGGTCGACAGGGTCACGCGGCGCTTGGAAATGCCGTAGCCCAGGTCGTCCATCATCAGGTGCATGGCCGCGATGACGTTGTCGAAGTTCAGCAGCGGCTCACCCATGCCCATCATCACCACGTTGGTGATGGCACGGTCGACGGTCGCCGGGACGCTGCCAAAGGATTTGTTGGCAATCCACACCTGGCCGATGACTTCGGCGGCGGTGAGGTTGCTATTGAAGCCTTGCTTGCCGGTGGAGCAGAAACTGCAATCCAGGGCACAGCCTGCCTGGGACGAAACGCACAAGGTACCGCGCTTGCCCTGGGGAATGTACACGGTCTCGACGCAGCTGCCGGACGCCACGCGCACCACCCACTTACGGGTGCCGTCGCTGGAGATGTCCTCGCTGACCACTTCCGGACCACGGACCTCAGCAACAGCCTTGAGCTTTTCGCGCAAGGCCTTGCTGACGTTCGTCATGGCGTCGAAATCATCGACGCCAAAGTGGTGAATCCATTTCATTACCTGACCGGCACGGAAACGCTTCTCCCCGATTGAGTCGAAGAATTTTTCCATTTCCTGTTGAGTCAGACCCAGCAGGTTGGTTTTTACAGTCGATGTAGTCATGGATTCACCTTCACTCTTAAGCCAATGCTTAGCGAGTGGTTACTTCAGTAGCTGCGAAGAAGTATGCGATTTCGCGAGCGGCAGCGGCTTCGGAGTCCGAACCGTGTACGGCGTTGGCGTCGATCGATTCAGCGAAGTCAGCACGGATGGTGCCGGCAGCCGCTTCTTTAGGGTTGGTAGCGCCCATCAGCTCACGGTTGCGAGCGATAGCGTTTTCGCCTTCCAGAACCTGAACAACCACTGGACCGGAGGTCATGAAAGCAACCAGGTCGCCGAAGAAACCGCGCTCGCTGTGCTCAGCGTAGAAGCCTTCGGCTTCTGCTTTGGACAGTTGCTTCAGTTTCGAAGCTACAACGCGCAGGCCAGCGTCTTCGAAGCGAGTGGTGATCTTGCCGATCACGTTTTTAGCAACGGCGTCAGGCTTGATGATGGAGAAAGTACGTTGAACAGCCATGGTGTAACTCCAGAAACGGTAATTTGCGAAAAATTAAACCCGCGAATTATACGCGGGTTCTTGGGTATTGCCTAACCTGCAGCGTGGCTCAGTCGCGTTCTTCGATCCAGTGGGCCTGAATGGCCTCCAGGACCTTTTCGCCACAATGCTCAGGCTTGTCGTCGAATTCGGGCAATTCCATCACCCATTTACGCAGATCGACGAAGTTGACCGACATAGGGTCAACATCAGGCTTGCTTTCAGCCAGCTGAATCGCGATTTCCAGCACATCAGTCCACTTGAGACTCATGACAATTCCTTGGATCAGTGCGGCGCTTCGGCTGCGTGGTTGAGCGAGTACTTCGGAATTTCGACGGTCAGGTCTTCGGTGCCGACCTTGGCCTGGCAGGCCAGGCGGGACACAGGCTCCAGACCCCAGGCCCGATCAAGATAGTCCTCTTCCAGCTCGTCCGCTTCTTCCAGCGAGTCAAAACCCTCGCGAATCAGGCAGTGACAAGTGGTGCAGGCGCAGACGCCGCCGCAAGCGCTTTCCATCTCGATGTGGTGCTCATGGGCCAGTTCGAGGATGGAAATACCCGGCTCAGCCTCCACGACCATGCCATCCGGGCAAAACTTTTCGTGTGGCAGAAAAATGACCTGCGGCATCGTTATTCCTCAATCTCATTCAGGTTGCGCCCCGCCAGCGCGGCTTTCACCGTCGAGTCCAGGCGGCGGGCAGCAAAGGCGTCGGTCACTTGCGACAGACGCTTGGTCTGCTGCTCGATGGCGAAACCATCGGTACCTTTCATCAGTTCGGTCAATTCCTGCACCTGCAGGTCGATGACCATGCGCTCGTCAGCGTCGAGCAGTCGCTCGCCGTCGGCCTCCAGCGCAGCCTGCACCGCCTCGATCAGGCGCTGGGCGTCGACCTGTTGCTCGCGCAGCACGCGGGCAACCTTGTCGTCGTTGGCGTGCTGGAACGAATCCTTGAGCATCTTGGCGATTTCGCCGTCGGTCAGGCCGTAGGACGGCTTGACCTGGATGCTGGCTTCCACACCCGAACCCAGTTCGCGGGCGGAAACACTGAGCAAGCCATCGGCATCGACCTGGAAGGTCACGCGAATCTTCGCCGCACCGGCCACCATCGCCGGAATACCGCGCAATTCGAAGCGCGCCAGGGAACGGCAGTCGCTGATCAGCTCGCGCTCGCCCTGCAACACGTGGATCGCCATGGCCGACTGGCCGTCTTTGTACGTAGTGAAGTCCTGGGCGCGAGCGACGGGGATGGTGGTGTTGCGTGGAATCACCTTCTCCATCAGGCCGCCCATGGTTTCCAGGCCCAGGGACAACGGAATCACGTCCAGCAACAGCAATTCATCGCCGTCGCGCTTGTTGCCAGCCAGGGTATCGGCCTGGATCGCGGCACCGATGGCCACCACTTGATCCGGGTCGATTTCAGTCAGGGGCTGGCGACCGAAGGCTTCCGCCACGGCTTCGCGAACACGTGGTACGCGAGTCGAACCGCCAACCATGACCACCGCATGCACGTCTTCCAGCTCGACACCGGAATCACGTACCGCGCGGCGGCAGGCTTTCAGGCTGCGGGCGACCATCGGCTCGATCAACGCGTCGAAGGCTTCGCGGGTCAGTTCGGCTTTCCAGTCGCCGTGAACCACTTCGACCGACGAGGCATTGGTCAGCGCTTCTTTGGCCGCGCAGGCGGTTTGCAGCAGTTGACGCTGCGCACCCGGATCGAGATCGGCGGACAGGCCGGCGCTCTCGATGATCCAGCCAGCGATCGCGTGGTCGAAGTCATCGCCGCCCAGGGCGCTGTCGCCACCGGTAGCCAGTACCTCGAAGACACCGCCGGTCAGGCGCAGAATCGAAATATCGAAAGTGCCGCCGCCCAGGTCATAAATGGCCACCAGGCCTTCGGCGTGCTGATCCAGACCATAAGCCACAGCGGCCGCAGTCGGCTCATTGAGCAAGCGCAACACGTTCAGGCCGGCCAGCTTGGCCGCGTCCTTGGTGGCTTGGCGCTGGGCGTCGTCGAAATAGGCCGGAACGGTGATCACCGCGCCCACCAGCTCGCCGCCCAGGGTCGCTTCAGCACGCTGACGCAGGACCTTGAGGATGTCGGCGGAGACTTCCACCGGGCTTTTCGGGCCCTGGATGGTGTCGATGAACGGCATGTGCGACTCGCCACCGACAAAGCGGTACGGCAGTTGGTCACCCAGCTGCTTGACGTCGGACAGACCACGACCCATCAAGCGCTTGACCGACAGCACGGTGTTCAGGGGATCGGTGGCGGCAGCCAGCTTGGCGGATTCGCCAACCTCGACGCGATCGGCGTGATAGCGCACGGCGGACGGCAGGATAACCTGCCCTTGTGCGTCAGCCAGGGGCTCGGAAAGACCACTGCGCAATGCAGCGACCAGCGAATTGGTAGTGCCCAAGTCGATCCCCACAGCCAGACGACGCTGGTGCGGTTGAGGACTTTGGCCGGGTTCGGCGATCTGCAGTAGGGCCATCGTTATCAGGACTTATCTGTATATCAAGCGTGCGACCGGAGCGGCACTGGGTTAATCGTCGAGGCGCTCTTCCAGCTGGCGCACTTCGTAGGTGAGCTTGTCGAGGAACTGCATGCGCCGCATCAGGCGTTCGGCCTGTTCGCGGTGCGCAGCATCGTTCCAGCAAGCTGCGAAGCTTTGGTTCAGTTCATCCTGGGCAGCCTTCAGGCGACGCTTGAAGACAGCGACGCCATCGAGGTCGGCGCTGTCCTGCAGGTCTTCGAGCTCTTCGCGCAACTCCATCTGTTGCAGCAGAAACTCCGGATCATGCACCGTGACTTCCAGCGGCAGCTCGCCACCATTCAAGGCGAGCAGGTAACGCGCGCGCTTGGGTGGACTCTTGAGCGTCTGGTAGGCCTCATTGAGGCTCGCGGATTGCTCCAGCGCCAGCCGCTGCTCCCGCTCGGAAGCGTCGGCAAAGCGGTCCGGATGAACACTGCGCGCCAACTCACGGTAGCGCGTAGCCAGCTGGTCGAGATCCAGATTGAAGCTCGGTTGCAGCTCGAATAAAGCGAAATGACAAGGAGTACCCACGACAAGCCTCAGATGTTGAAGCTTTCGCCGCAGCCACATTCACCGCGCACGTTGGGGTTGTTGAACTTGAAGCCTTCGTTCAACCCTTCCTTGACGAAATCGAGCTCGGTGCCGTCCAGGTAGGCCAGGCTCTTGGGATCGATGATCACTTTCTCGCCGTGACTCTCGAACACCTGGTCCTCTGCAACCACCTCGTCGACAAACTCCAGCACGTAGGCAAGGCCGGAACAGCCTGTGGTGCGAACACCCAGGCGGATCCCTTCACCCTTGCCGCGCCCGTCGAGGGAGCGCCGCACGTGTCGAGCAGCCGCTTCTGTCATGCTGATAGCCATCGGTGACTCCTTACTCGTCGCCAAAAACTGAAAGTCAGATCAAGCCTTTCTTCTGCTTGTAGTCGCGAACGGCAGCCTTGATGGCGTCTTCGGCGAGCACGGAGCAGTGGATTTTCACTGGCGGCAGGGCCAGCTCTTCAGCCAGCTGGGTGTTCTTGATGGTTTCCGCTTCGTCCAGGGTCTTGCCCTTCATCCACTCGGTGGCGAGGGAGCTGGAAGCGATGGCCGAACCGCAGCCGTAGGTCTTGAACTTGGCATCTTCGATGATGCCGGCTTCGTTGACCTTGATCTGCAGGCGCATCACGTCGCCGCATGCCGGGGCGCCGACCATGCCGGTGCCGACATCCGGGTCTTCGGCATTCATCTTGCCGACGTTACGCGGGTTTTCGTAGTGGTCGATGACCTTTTCGCTGTAAGCCATGATTCTCAATCCTCACTCATCAGGGCCGCTCTTGAGACCCTGTAGCTGCGCTGCGTCAGTCGCCGCGTCGCTACAGGAGCCGTATCTGGCGGCTTCTATATTTAGTGTGCCGCCCACTCGATCTTCGAGATATCGACGCCGTCTTTGTACATGTCCCACAGCGGCGACAAAGCGCGCAGCTTGGTAACGGCCTCGCAAACTTTCTGCGCGGCATAATCGATTTCTTCTTCGGTGGTGAAACGGCCGAAGGTGAAGCGGATCGAGCTGTGTGCCAGTTCGTCGTTGCGGCCCAGGGCGCGCAGTACGTACGAAGGCTCCAGGGACGCCGAGGTGCAGGCCGAACCGGACGAAACCGCCAGGTCCTTGAGCGCCATGATCAGCGACTCGCCTTCAACGTAGTTGAAGCTCAGGTTCAGGTTGTGCGGAACGCGGGCAGTCAGGCTGCCGTTGACGTACAACTCTTCCAGGTGCTCGACCTGCTTGTAGAAACGGTCGCTCAAGGCCTTGATGCGCACGTTCTCGGCAGCCATGTCTTCCTTGGCCACACGGAACGCTTCGCCCATGCCGACGATCTGGTGGGTCGCCAGGGTGCCGGAACGCATGCCGCGCTCGTGACCGCCGCCGTGCATGGTCGCTTCGATACGTACGCGCGGCTTGCGGCTGACGTACAGGGCGCCGATGCCTTTAGGACCGTAGGTCTTGTGGGCGGAGAACGACATCATGTCGACTTTCAGTTTCTGCAGGTCGATCTCGACCTTGCCGGTGGACTGAGCGGCGTCGACGTGGAACAGGATGCCCTTGGCGCGCAGCAGTTCACCGATCGCAGCGATGTCGTTGATGGTGCCGATTTCGTTGTTCACGTGCATCACCGACACCAGGATGGTGTCGTCGCGCAGTTCGGCTTCGATCATCTCTGGAGTGACCAGGCCGTCGGTGCGAGGCTCGATGTAGGTGACTTCGAAGCCTTCACGCTCCAGCTGGCGCATGGTGTCCAGGACAGCCTTGTGCTCGATCTTGGTGGTGATCAGGTGCTTGCCTTTGGTGGCATAGAAATGTGCCGCACCCTTGATTGCCAGGTTGTCGGATTCGGTGGCACCGGAGGTCCAGACGATTTCACGCGGGTCGGCATTGACCAGGTCGGCCACCTGACGACGGGCGTTTTCGACGGATTCTTCGGCTTTCCAGCCAAACACGTGGGAACGGGACGCCGGGTTACCGAAGTTTCCGTCGACCAGCAGGCATTCACTCATCTTTTGCGCGACACGCGGATCAACCGGGGTAGTCGCTGAGTAATCAAGGTAAATCGGCAATTTCATGGACTATCTCCTAAATCAGGCTGGCTGGCGTGCCGCTAGCTCTCTGGCTGTCATTCGACGGCGGACGCTTCAATCTTGTCCAGGCGTGGCGCCTTGCTGTTGCAACGGCGTTGATCCTGACGCTGGGCTACTTCTTGCACCTCACGGCGAGTCACAAGGTCAGCCAAGCTGATACCGCTCAGAAATTCGTGAATCTGCAGGCTCAGATCGCACCACAAGTGGTGGGTCAGGCAGGTGTCGCCTTGATGGCAATCACCCTGGCCCTGGCATTTGGTCGCATCGACCGATTCGTTCACCGCATCGATCACCTGGGCGACCTGGATACCTTGCATGTCGCGAGACAGCTGGTAGCCGCCGCCTGGACCGCGGACGCTGGACACCAGATTGCTGCGGCGCAATTTGGCAAACAGCTGCTCGAGGTAGGACAGGGAGATGCCTTGGCGCTCGGAGATATCGGCCAGGGACACGGGCCCGTGCTGCGCGTGCAACGCCAGGTCGAGCATGGCGGTCACGGCGTATCGGCCTTTTGTAGTCAGTCGCATGGACAATTACCACGGAGTTCGGAATGAGGCGAGTATGCAATTCCCGAGTATTTAAGTCAACTATAAGACCTAGTACTTTAGTCAGGATTACCCGCAAAAGAGCGGCAGCATCATAGCAAAGGCTGGCCGTATACAGCCAGCAGTACCGCGTTATCGTTCTTCGCGAGCAGGCTCGCTCCCACAGTTTGGCCGCGCGGTCCAATGTGGGAGCGAGCCTGCTCGCGAAGGGCACGACGCGGTTTAGCTGGCCTGACTCTGATCCTTGTCCTTCACACAGGCGAAATCTTCTTCGCGCAGCTCAGGCAGGTCTTTCGCACAGTAATTACTGCCCAGATCCTTCAACGCCCCGCACATCCCCTCCAGGCGCCCGTCGACTGCCTGCAGATGATCGAGCAGCTGGTTGATGGCACGCGCCACCGGATCCGGCATGTCTTCCGTCACGCCGTAGGCATCAAAGCCGATCTTCTCGGCCATGGCCTTGCGCTTGGCGTCCAGCTCCTGGTCGGGCTTGACGATGATTCGTCCCGGAATGCCCACCACCGTGGCACCCGGCGGCACTTCCTTGGTTACCACGGCGTTGGAGCCGACCTTGGCACCGGCACCGACAGTGAACGGACCCAGCACCTTGGCGCCCGCACCGACCACCACGCCATCACCCAGCGTCGGGTGGCGCTTGCCTTTGTTCCAGCTGGTACCGCCCAGGGTCACGCCCTGATAGATGGTCACGTCATCGCCGATTTCGGCGGTTTCACCGATGACGATACCCATGCCATGGTCAATGAAGAAGCGTCGACCGACCTTGGCCCCCGGATGGATCTCGATCCCGGTCAGCCAGCGGCCGAAGTTCGACACCAGCCGCGCCAGCCACTTCAGGTCCGCACGCCACAGCATGGCCGACAGACGGTGAATCCAGATGGCATGCATGCCGGGGTAGCAGGTCAGGACTTCAAAAGCGTTACGCGCCGCCGGGTCTCGATGGAATACGCTCTGGATATCTTCACGCAAACGCTCAAACATCATTAATCCTTCCGCTTAAGAAGCTCACCACGGGCCGCTTTCTGGGTTTCCGTGAGGATGCCACGCAAAATATTCATTTCCGCCCGGCTGACCGAGCTGCGTCCGTACAACCGGCGCAGGCGCGCCATCAAGTGCCGTGGTTTTTCCGGATCGAGGAACTCGATGGCCACCAGGGTTTGTTCCAGGTGTTCATAGAATCGCTCCAGTTCATCCATGGTCGCCAGCTCAGCGCTTTTGACCGATGCCACTTCTTCCTTCTCGACCTTGGTCGGCTGACCTTGGGCCGCCAACCAGGACATGCGCACTTCATAACTCAACACCTGCACCGCCGCCCCAAGGTTCAGCGAGCTGAACCCAGGGTCTGATGGGATGTGCACGTGATAATGACATCGCTGCAACTCTTCGTTGGTCAGGCCGGAATCTTCACGACCGAACACCAGGGCGATCTCGGCGCCCTGCCCGGCCTCCTCGACCACCTTCGTGCCGCATTCGCGCGGATCGAGCAGTGGCCAGGGAATGCGCCGGTCGCGAGCGCTGGTGCCGAGCACCAGGTTGCAACCGACCAGGGCATCTTCCAAGGTGGCGACGACTTGCGCGTTTTCAAGGATGTCACCGGCACCGGAAGCGCGGGCATCGGCCTCGTGGTGCGGGAACAGGCGTGGTTCAACCAGCACCAGGCGCGACAGGCCCATGTTCTTCATGGCACGCGCAGCCCCGCCGATATTGCCCGGATGACTGGTGTTGACCAGGACGATACGAATGTTTTGCAGCAAGGGAGGCGCTCTCGAACTCGATAATCGGGAGCCGAATCTTACAGCTGTAGCTACCGTTAAGCCATGAAAGCGAACGTCGTCCTTCTCCTGTAGAAACTTTCTGATAGAATGCCCGGCTTTCTTTAACAACCTTAGGTGACACATCCATGCAGCCCATGCTGAATATCGCGCTGCGCGCCGCCCGCAGCGCCAGTGAATTGATCTTCCGCTCCATCGAGCGCCTGGATACCATCAAGGTCGACGAAAAAGACGCCAAGGATTATGTATCCGAGGTGGACCGCGCCGCCGAACAGAAAATCATCGACGCACTGCGCAAGGCTTACCCGAACCACTCGATCCTGGGTGAAGAGACCGGCCTGCACGCCGGCAACGGCATCGAAGGCGAAGAGTACCTGTGGATCATCGATCCGCTGGACGGCACCACCAACTTCCTGCGCGGCATTCCTCACTTCGCTGTCAGCATCGCCTGCAAATACCGTGGTCGCCTGGAACACGCCGTGGTCCTGGACCCGGTTCGCCAGGAAGAATTCACCGCCAGCCGTGGTCGCGGCGCTCAACTGAACGGCCGTCGCCTGCGCGTCAGCGGTCGCACCAGCCTGGACGGCGCCCTGCTGGGTACCGGCTTCCCGTTCCGTGACGACCAGATGGACAACCTCGACAACTACCTGGGCATGTTCCGCGCCCTGGTCGGCCAGACCGCCGGCATCCGCCGCGCAGGTTCGGCGAGCCTGGACCTGGCCTACGTGGCTGCCGGCCGTTTCGACGCGTTCTGGGAGTCGGGCCTGTCCGAGTGGGACATGGCCGCTGGCGCCCTGCTGATCCAGGAAGCAGGCGGCCTGGTGAGCGACTTCACCGGCGGTCACGACTTCCTTGAAAAAGGCCACGTCGTTGCCGGCAACACCAAATGCTTCAAGGCAGTGCTGACGGCCATCCAGCCGCACCTGCCGGCCTCGCTGAAGCGCTAAGCTTCCGGCGACAGAAAAAGCACCCTTCGGGGTGCTTTTTTATGCCTGCAAATCACCCTCAAAAACACCACACCCCCAATGTGGGAGCGAGCCTGCTCGCGAAGGCGGCGTACCGGTCAGCATATATTTTGAATGACTGACCGATTTCGCGAGCAGGCTCGCTCCCACAGGGATTGCGGTGATGTTTAAATCGCGAGCACAAAAAAAGCACCCCACAGGGTGCTTTTTTTTGAATCCGGTTTCAGCAGATCAATGAGCCACCTGATTCTCAGACAGGATCAGCTTGCCTTCCTTATCCACAGGAATCTGATTCCCCGGGTCACGATCCATCCGTACCTTGCCTTCCTTGCCATCCAGCGAATAACGCACGTCGTAACCCACGACCTTGTCGCTGATGTCATTCACCGTATTACAACGGGTCTGGGTCGTGGTGTAGGTGTCACGCTCCTGCATGCCCTCCTGAACCTTGTTACCGGCATAACCACCGCCGACAGCGCCCGCCACTGTGGCAATCTTCTTGCCGGTGCCGCCGCCGATCTGGTTACCCAGCAAACCACCTGCCAGCGCGCCGACTACCGTACCGGCGATCTGGTGTTGATCTTTCACCGGCGCCTGCCGGGTCACAGCTACATCCTTGCATACTTCACGTGGAGTCTTGATTTGTGTCTTGACCGGCTCAACGGCGAGTACTTGCGCGTACTCAGGACCGTTATCTTTAACCAGGCTGTAGGTGGCCACAGCGCCCCCGGCGGTTACACCGACAGCACCCAATACCGCACCAACCAGCATCGACTTGTTCACATGAACCTCCTGACCATCACATGCGGCACTTGTCCGCGCTTCTCCCTGCCTTGGAGCATAAAAAAAGGCGCGAGTTCAACTCGCGCCTTTTTGGACTACATCGCTAAAGGATTTTTCCCTCAAGGACGGTCGTCGATTTCCTTCTCGGTGTTGGCCGCAGGAATCAGGTCCTCGGAACTCAGGTTCAGCCAGATCAGCACCACGTTGGCGATGTAGATCGACGAATAAGTACCCGCCAGCACCCCGATGAACAGGGCGATGGAGAAGCCGAACAGGTTGTCGCCACCGAAGAACAGCAGGGCCGCGATCGCCAGCAAGGTGGAGATCGAAGTGGCCATGGTCCGCAGCAGGGTTTGCGTGGTCGAGATGTTGATGTTCTCGATCAGGTTGGCCTTGCGCAGCACGCGGAAGTTCTCACGAACCCGGTCGAATACCACAATGGTGTCGTTGAGCGAGTAACCGATGATCGCCAGTACCGCCGCCAGCACCGTCAGGTCGAAGGTGATCTGGAAGAACGACAGGATACCGATGGTCACGATCACGTCGTGGATCAGCGAAACGATCGCACCTACCGCAAACTTCCACTGAAAGCGGAACGCCAGGTAGATCAGGATGCCGCCCAGCGCCATCAGCATGCCGAGGCCGCCCTGGTCGCGCAGCTCTTCACCCACCTGCGGGCCGACGAACTCGACGCGCTTGACCGTCGCCGGGTTCTCGCCGCCGACCTTCTGCAGGGCCTCGGCCACCTGGTGACCCAGTTGCGGGTCTTCGCCCGGCATGCGCACCAGCAGGTCGGTGGTGGCACCGAAGTTCTGCACGATGGCTTCGTGATAACCCGATTTCACCAGTTGCTCACGCACCTGGGTGACATCGGCCGGACGCTCGTAGGTCAGCTCGATGAGCGTACCGCCGGTAAAGTCCAGGCCCCAGTTCATGCCCTTGGTGGCGACGCTGAACAAGGCCAGCACGGTAAGGAACAATGTGACGCCGAACGCAACGTTGCGAACGCCCATGAAGTTGATTGTACGTAACATGGCAGCCCCTTAAATCCACAACTTCTTGAAGTCACGTCCGCCGAAGATCAGGTTGACCATCGCGCGGGTCACCATGATGGCCGTGAACATCGAGGTAAAGATCCCGAGGGACATGGTCACTGCGAAGCCCTTGACCGGGCCTGTACCCATGGCAAAGAGAATCCCGCCAACCAGCAAAGTAGTCAGGTTGGCGTCGAGAATCGCGGTGAATGCCCGGCCGAAGCCTTCGTTGATCGCGCGCTGCACGGTCATGCCCGCGGCGATCTCTTCACGAATCCGCGAGAAGATCAGCACGTTGGCGTCGACCGCCATGCCCATGGTCAACACGATACCGGCGATGCCCGGCAGGGTCAGCGTTGCCCCCAGCAGCGACATCAGCGCCAGCAGCATCACCATGTTCACCGCCAGTGCGACGGTGGCGATGATGCCGAAGAAGCGGTAGATGGCGATGATGAACAGCGAGACGAACAGCATGCCCCACAGCGATGCATCGATACCCTTGGTGATGTTGTCCGCACCCAGGCTCGGGCCGATGGTGCGCTCTTCAGCGAAGTACATCGGAGCAGCCAGGCCGCCAGCGCGCAGCAGCAGCGCCAGTTCGGACGACTCGCCCTGGCCATTCAGGCCGGTGATACGGAACTGCGCACCCAGCGGCGACTGGATGGTCGCCAGGCTGATGATCTTCTTCTCTTCCTTGAAGGTCTGAACCGCGACGTCTTTCTCGACACCGTTGACCATTTGCTTGGTGTAGGTGGTGACCGGACGCTGCTCGATGAAGATCACCGCCATGCTGCGACCAACGTTCGAACGGGTCGCGCGGCTCATCAGCTCGCCACCGTGGCCATCCAGGCGGATGTTCACTTCTGGCGTGCCGTGCTCGCCAAAACCAGCCTTGGCGTCGGTGACCTGGTCACCGGTGATGATCAGGCCACGCTCGATCAATGCAGGAGGACGCTTGCCTTCACGGAACTCGAATTCTTCGGAAGTGGCTTTCGAAGCGCCAGGCTCAGCGGCCAGACGGAACTCGAGGTTCGCTGTCTTGCCGAGGATACGCTTGGCTTCCGCGGTGTCCTGTACGCCCGGCAGCTCAACCACGATGCGGTTGGCGCCCTGACGCTGGACAATCGGTTCGGCAACACCCAGCTCGTTGACGCGGTTACGTACCGTGGTCAAGTTCTGCTTGATGGAGTATTCGCGGATTTCCGCCAGCTTGGCCGGGGTCATCGCCAGACGCAGCACCGGTTGACCGTTGAGGTCGGCCGGAACAATGTCGAAATCGTTGAAATTCTTGCGGATCAGGGTACGGGCCTGTTCACGGCTGTCTTCATCGGAGAAGCCCAGCTGAATGGCGCCGTTGAGTTGCGGCAGGCTGCGATAGCGCAGTTTCTCTTTACGCAACAGGCTCTTCACATCGCCTTCGTACACTTTCAAGCGTGCGTCGAGGGCTTTGTCCATGTCCACTTCGAGCAGGAAGTGCACACCACCGGACAAGTCCAGACCAAGCTTCATCGGGTGCGCGCCGAGGTTGCGCAGCCATTGCGGGGTGGTTTGTGCCAGGTTCAGTGCAACGACGTAGTCATCACCCAACGCCTTGCGCACCACGTCCTTGGCCGGCAGCTGGTCTTCAGCCTTGGTCAGGCGAATCAGACCGCCCTTGCCGCCCGCTGCCAGCGTGGCAGCCTTGACGTTGATCCCGGATTCCTTGAGCGCTGCGCTCACACGATCCAGATCAGCCTGGTTGACCTGCAGCGCAGTGCTTGCACCGCTGACCTGGATGGCCGGGTCATCAGGATAAAGATTGGGAGCGGAATAAATCAGACCGATCGCCAGCACCGCCAGGATCAGAATGTATTTCCACAGAGGGTATTTGTTCAGCATCACGCCGCCCGCTTATGACGCGGGGCGCCTTGCGCGCCCCGTCGATTGAGTAGAAGTTGAAACTTAGATCGCTTTGAGCGTGCCTTTTGGCAGCGTGGCGGCGATGGCGCCTTTCTGGAACTTCATTTCGACGGTGTCGGAAACTTCCAGAACCACGAAATCGTCAGCCACTTTGGTGATCTTGCCAGCGATGCCGCCGGTGGTCACAACTTCGTCACCTTTTTGCAGGCTGCTCAGCAGGTTCTTCTGCTCTTTGGCGCGCTTGGCCTGTGGACGCCAGATCATCAGGTAGAAGATGACCAGGAAGCCGACCAGGAAAATCCACTCAAAACCGCCACCCATTGGGCTGGCAGCAGCAGGTGCAGCAGCGTCAGCCATGGCATTAGAGATAAAAAAGCTCATTTAGCACTCCAGTTGCAAATGTTGAATCTTGGGGTCAGAAAACTCAGTCCAAAGGCGGCACGGGTAGCCCGCGTTTGGCGTAGAAGGCATCGACAAAGGCGGCCAATGTACCCTGTTGAATAGCCTCGCGCAAACCAGCCATAAGCACTTGATAATGACGCAAGTTATGGATGGTATTGAGCATGCTTCCCAGCATTTCGCCGCACTTGTCCAGGTGATGCAGGTAAGCGCGGGAGAAGTTCTGGCAGGTATAGCAATCGCAGGTCGGATCGAGCGGCGAATCATCATGGCGATGGAACGCGTTTCGGATCTTCAGCACGCCGGTATCGATGAACAGATGCCCATTGCGGGCATTACGGGTTGGCATCACGCAATCGAACATGTCCACACCGCGGCGCACACCCTCCACGAGATCTTCAGGCTTGCCAACACCCATAAGGTAACGAGGTTTGTCAGCCGGCATCATGCCCGGCAGGTAATCCAGCACCTTGATCATCTCGTGCTTGGGTTCGCCCACCGACAGGCCGCCGATGGCCAGGCCGTCGAAGCCGATCTTGTCCAGGCCTTCCAGGGAGCGCATGCGCAGATCCTGGTGCATGCCGCCCTGGACGATGCCGAACAGCGCCGCCGTGTTCTCGCCATGGGCTTCTTTCGAACGCTTGGCCCAACGCAGGGACAATTCCATGGAAATACGAGCGACGTCTTCGTCGGCCGGGTACGGCGTGCATTCGTCGAAAATCATCACGATGTCCGAGCCCAGGTCACGCTGGACCTGCATCGACTCTTCCGGCCCCATGAACACCTTGGCGCCGTCGACCGGGGAAGCGAAGGTCACGCCCTCCTCCTTGATCTTGCGCATGGCGCCCAGGCTGAACACCTGGAAACCGCCGGAGTCGGTCAGGATCGGGCCTTTCCACTGCATGAAATCGTGCAGGTCGCCGTGCTTCTTGATCACTTCCGTGCCCGGGCGCAGCCACAGGTGGAAGGTGTTGCCCAGAATGATTTCAGCGCCGGTCGCCTCGATATCCCGTGGCAGCATGCCCTTGACCGTGCCGTACGTACCCACCGGCATGAAGGCCGGGGTCTCGACGGTACCGCGCGGGAAGGTCAAACGACCGCGACGAGCCTTGCCATCGGTGGCCAGCAGTTCGAAAGACATACGACAGGTGCGACTCATACAGTTTCCTCTGGGCCCGATTCTTCAGGGGCGGTCGGCGCAGGGTTGCGAGTGATGAACATCGCATCACCGTAGCTGAAAAAGCGGTATCCGTTATCGACGGCGGCCTTGTAGGCGGCCATGGTCTCGGGATAACCGGCGAACGCCGAAACCAGCATCAACAGCGTGGATTCGGGCAAATGGAAGTTGGTGACCAGGGCATCGACCACATGAAACGGCCGGCCAGGGTAAATGAAAATGTCGGTATCGCCGCTGAACGGCTTGAGCACGCCATCGCGCGCAGCACTTTCCAGGGATCGCACGCTGGTGGTGCCCACGGCTATCACGCGACCACCGCGCGCGCGGCACGCGGCCACGGCATCCACCACGTCCTGGCCGACCTCCAGCCATTCAGTGTGCATGTGGTGGTCTTCGAGCTTCTCCACGCGCACCGGCTGGAACGTACCAGCGCCGACGTGCAGGGTCACGAACGCCGTCTCGATGCCCTTGGCGGCAATCGCCTCCATCAGCGGCTGATCGAAATGCAGCCCCGCCGTCGGCGCCGCCACCGCGCCCAGGCGCTGGGCGTACACGGTCTGGTAACGCTCGCGGTCCGAGCCCTCGTCCGGGCGGTCTATATAAGGAGGCAGCGGCATGTGCCCGACGCGGTCGAGCAGCGGCAACACCTCCTCGGCAAAGCCCAGCTCGAACAACGCGTCATGACGCGCCAGCATCTCGGCCTCGCCACCGCCGTCGATCAGGATCTTCGACCCTGGCTTGGGCGACTTGCTGGAGCGCACGTGGGCCAGCACGCGATGACTGTCGAGCACCCGCTCCACCAGGATTTCCAGCTTGCCGCCGGAAGCCTTCTGGCCAAACAGTCGTGCCGGAATCACCCGGGTATTGTTGAACACCATCAAGTCGCCAGGGCGCAAATGCTCCAGCAAATCAGTGAATTGACGGTGTGCCAGGGCGCCGCTGACCCCATCCAGGGTCAACAGGCGACTACCGCGACGCTCGGCCAAAGGGTGGCGGGCGATCAGCGAATCAGGGAGCTCGAAAGTAAAGTCAGCAACGCGCATGATGGGGTTCGTCTAGCAGGGCCGGGAAGTCTAGCGGAAATATCAAAAATTCTCCATGTACCTGATTGACCGACGGTTATCTCATCTTTATACTCCGCGGCCATTGCCCTGATGGCGGAATTGGTAGACGCGGCGGATTCAAAATCCGTTTTCGAAAGGAGTGGGAGTTCGAGTCTCCCTCGGGGCACCAAAATTAAGAAAGGTCTTGCTTAGCAAGGCCTTTTTTTTCGCCCACAGAAAAGCACCTGAACACCCACCGCCAACGCCCTGACACCGCGTTGACCTGTAGGAGCTGCCGAAGGCTGCGATCTTTTGATCTTGCTTCTCTCTTTTGCCCTTCGCCCCAACTGCCCCTTTCACAAGGACTCCCCATGGAATTGCACCTGGAAACCGTCGCCCTCTTCTCCCTCAAACTGGCTTACGAATCGGAAGGTTCAAGCCCGATTTTGCGTGACGATCTGGTCATGGGCGATTACCAGCGGGATGTGTTTGAGTTGCTGGTGCGGCGGGGGGATGTTGAGGGGATTCAGGTGAAGGTGGGTGAGTGTGTGGAGTTGGCGTTGGAGGCGGTTGGGGGTGTGGATAAGCCGTTGGGGCGGGAGCTGGGGAGGTTGGCGGGTGAATTGGCCAGTAAGAAGACGATGGAGCAGCTTGATGCCCCGCTCATTGCGCTGAAGGACTATTTAAAAGATATTCAATGACTAAAGCGGGGGGGGGTCTTAAAGCGGTAGTGCCCGATAGCCGAATCGACGTTGGTCGCCGCGTCTTAACCGTTAAAAATATGTCCCCTTCCCCTGCCCCCTTTTCCCCCACCCGTGCAACCGAGGGTGCGAATCATGAGGCCTATCGGTCGGTACATGCTGCCGACACCCGCTGAATGCACCGAAGGCAGATCCAGCCAACGAGCAAAATGAAATGTTCAACTAGCGGAAGCAATCCATGAAAAAGAACCTTGGAACACTGATCCCCTTACAGGATTACCTGCGAGTTCATAGGGTTGTCCGCTCTGCTTTGGATATGGCAGGTGCGGAAACAGCCCACGCTTGCTGGTTTTTCAGCGTCGCGGGTGCAGCCATTCTTAGAAAATATTATAAAAAAGATGCTCATGCCGTGGCAGGGGCTATGTGCCTGATGGTGGATGAAAAGAACGCTAACGTGTTGTGCTTCGCTACCTTAGAAGGCGAAACAATTAGCAGCTCCAATAATGCGTTTCACGCGCTGGTGGTGTGCGGCGATTACGTTGTGGACTTCATGAGCCCTATCTTTCCGGAGACCTGTAAATCCTCAGGCCACTCATTTATGGCACCCTCCAAGTCATTCCAACGAAAGATCGAAACCATGGCATCGTCTTACACTGACCTAAGTAGAGACGGGGACTTCTTTTTTTCCCCAAATGACATGCTGACAGACCATCTTAAGAATAGGTTTGTCCAAGGCCATCTTCAATCTGATGTCTTGAATGCTTGCCTGGAGTGGTTTACCAAGCCCCCTAAACCGATTCGTCCCACGCTCACTGTGGCTGATGAGAAGGGCCAGGTCATCAACGTGAAGCTCAAGGACGGCCTTGTCGTAGGGTCATGGTAAGTCGTAATTAAAGAGGAAATAATGCGTCGATGAATACTGAGCTACTGCTGTCGTCCGCTGTCGTGTCGGCTCTCGTAGGGGGATTTGTCAGCCTGAGAGCTTCGGAACGAAACATCCAAATTGAGAACATCACCCAGGAGCGTGCTAAGTGGCGTGAGCAGATTCGCGTTAACGCTCTGAAAGTTCATCGGACTGTGAGCAAAGCCGCTACACCGGAAGTCAAGACACCACTGGCTGAGCTGAGACTGGTGTTTGAGTTGCTGCTGAACCCTCTCGACCCTGAGGATATTGCCATCCTCAAATGCATCGAGGGGCTCTCTGAATGCACAGAACCGGAAAAGCGGCTCCCTGAGTTTTCGAAACGCGTAGCATACCTACTGAAGCACGATTGGGAGCGCGCCAAACGGGAGGCTAGCCCATGGTGGTGGCGTCTATTCAAAAAATTACAACGGGAGAGTCTGGGGTGAGAGTTGGCCAAGCCCCGAAAACAACAAAGGGACAGATTCCATCCGAAAATAAATCCGTCCCCTTTTCCACTCCTTTTCCACTTCTATTTGCTTCGTATTAGAAGCATATTGTCTACTAGGCTTGTCAATTCGCTGCTTCAGCAAGTTCGAGCAGCTGTTCCCGAAAATAGGCAAAACTCGGTGATTCGTTGATCAATACGTTCATGTGAGGGCTGATTTTTTCAGACCATTGAGATTTTTCTGCACCAATGGCCTGCCAGCCTTTAGCAGAAAGGGCTGTTGAGCCTCCAATGAAAACTGCATCCGCCAAGCGCTCCCATGTACCGCATATCGAATCATTCACATATGAATTCAGGACAGGGGTTTTGGCCTTTGGATAAGCCGATTTAACTGCGGCGATGTCACCAAGGAACCAGGCTTCCCCCTCCTCAATTGCAATGCAAAAACGAGTTTCCGGCCGAGGATTACAAGCATTCAGGATATTAAAGAGCTCTTGGCGAAAGGTGTGGAGACATTTGTTGTCGAGGTCACAAACCAGAATCACCGCTGCAGGGCAATCTGCTGGGTATCTGGAGAACGCATTACCATAGCCCTGCAAGAGGCGCGGAAGTTGGTCCAGCAGGATTCGTTTGCCGGCATTTTCGTTTACGCCGAGATTCTTTGGAATGCGGCCTATTCCTTTATATGAATGAACATTGAATGTGTGGTCGGCACCGATGATTTTGGGAACCAAGATATCAAGCGCTTTTTTACCGGACTGGTCTTCAACAAGGATCTCGAAATGCACCTGCTCACCTCGCATCCAGATAATCACTGTACCAAAGGCCACCTAAAGGCAACCCCTCAGCAACCATGCTCTGTACTATCTCATCGTCGCTTGCCCTACGGATTACCGAATAACCGTCCGCAGCCTTTTCTAAGATCCAGACCTCGTCTGGCTCTAACGCATCTACCAGATAGGGCTGATGGGTTGTTATGAAAACCTGAGATCCTCCTTTGCGGCCTGTAGCATGTTCTCGGAACTCAGTCGCTAAGGTTTCAAGAAGTTTGTGATATAAGCCATTTTCTGGCTCTTCTATACATAAAAATGGTGGTGGTGCAGGATCCTCGAGCAGCAGGAGATACGCAAAGACCTTCAATGTCCCATCAGACATTTGTTGTGAATAAAATGGATCTTTAAAGCCCTTGTCATTGAAGCGTAGAAGCAAACGGCCATCGTTTGTCTTTTCAGTATCAATTTTGTTTATTCCTGGGATTTTCTCCGCAATTCTATTCAGGATAGCTTGGAAGCGTTTTGGATGTTCACGCTCCATGAATTGCACAACGTTTCCAAGGTTATCTCCATGGATGTTGAGATGCCTTTGAGGTCCAGCAAGTGGCAGACTCCTAGCGGCGTCCGGCGTAAAGTAGCTGAGGTACCAACCTTCAATGAATCTCCGAAACGCGGAAATTCTCGGATGCTGTTTGAGTGATCCCAATGTGGCAATTCCGAGCTTGCGCATGTCTTCAAGCTCAACGACTTCAGTTTCTCTAGATTCTTCTTCCGCCTCACCGGACTTAATTGATTCCATAAGCTCGATCAAGTCGAAATCACTTTGTTCCTCCTCGATTTGACGGCCTTCTTGATCCCCTTTCCATACAACGCCCTTACCGCTATTCAGCACAAGAAATGAAAAGGGCCACCCGCGGGTTTGCCCTTTGCGCCTTTGTCTCAGACGCTCTTTCAAAACATAAGGACGCCCGGAACTATCTATATCAATAGAGATTTCGTAGGTAATAGGTCGGGCGTTACCATCTTCTTTGTAGTAAACCTCAAAACCGATCGAACCTGTCTGCCCCTGAGATCTGATACGCTCAAATCCTCCTCTACCACGGGAGTCACAGGCTTCTTCAACCCCAGACTTTAAAGCATCTGCAAGAAATCCAAAGGCATCAAAAAGCGAACTCTTGCCTACTCCATTTTTTCCAATTACCGCTGTCATAGGCGTAAGCGGCTCCGACTGTTGCTGATTCCACAAACGTCCAAGCGTTACGTCTCTAAGCGTTTTGAAATTTGTTATTCGAAATCCTTCAATTTTGGCCATTATTCGCCTCTCATACTCGTTACTACCTTGTGAATCCCCAAGACAGTTTACTGAATTAATGCCTGCTTTGTGTCGAGCAGCTACTCGGAAATAATTTCTTTTGTCGATAGCTACCTCTCCCGACAGTTTTTTTTAGCCTCTGCCGCTCAACTGACGCTTGCACTCTCCTATCGTTCGCTGCGCATAATCCCGCTTATGTTCAAAACGCGCCCACACTTTCGATAGGCTTGGGGGCCTTTGCTTCGGATGACGGACACCTCGCCTTGGGGGCTGGTCTACCATCTCCCCTTTTTCCGGACTTATTTTCAAGGATATAAATCTGCCCCCTTTTTCCACTTTTTCCCAATTGATCGATCCCACACACTAGATTCTGTGTAAATAGCAAGCGCAGGGTCAAACACTTGAACCCTTAGTATCTCCCACAAGTCAGACAGCTGTCGAAATCTCCGCCGAGGACATTTCCAGCGCAATCTTTACTAGAACATTTTTTCCTTGAAACGGAGTATTCGTCATCGCAGACCGGACAATAGAGTGTCTTGCATCTCGGCTTGGTAGTCGCAAGCCTAGCAAGTTTATAATCAAAATCAATATCACCACTAGCATCAGAATGACATTTCGGACATAAATATCCGCGCCGTTTCTTATCAATCTTAAAATATTTAACAACTTTTCCTGCACCCAACAGCTTTATAATTATCGATAATTCCTGACACGCCTGATTCGAGACATACTGATATTCACCTAACTCTGTTCCAGGTGTAATCTCCAAAGATTCACGTCGTAGCTTAGCCCAAGCCTCCCTTGGAAATAATTCATTATGCATGAACAATAATGACTCGATAACCTCCATGTAATTCACTTGTAGAGACGCATTCACAGAGTGCATTAGTGAGTTTCGCGTTTCCCGCAAGGTATTAAATTTATCGACAAAGGCGCTACTAAATTTTGAAGCAGCAAATGAATCATGAACCTTTACCAGGTCTTGCGCATCGATGGTGCGGAACCTGCTGAAATCCACATCACCCGCGTAAGGAGATGGCCACTTCGAAGGTGCATCCGAGATTAGAATAAAGGGGGTTACCTCGCAGATGCGACCTTTGATTACGAACTCCAACCCCTGCTGCATGACAGTCAAGGAAGTAGCTAATTGACGCTGAGCTAACGCCCAATAGTCTTCTGAAACCGCTTTAGTGTCATGCCCCCATTGCTCTGCTTCATGCAGCCCCACTATTAGCTTCGCAACGGCATCCCAGGCGAATACCAACAATTCTTTGCCTGTACGGTAGAAATCGTCGGCAGAAGGTACGTTTGTAATCACAGCGACTCCATTTCTAGGGGTAGTGGTACGTCTATTTTTGAACAGCGCTGTCACGCTGGTGGCGACTGTTCGGTCGTTCGAATGTCTCGAAAGATAGCCCGCTTGAAGCCAGCTTACCCTATCGTCCCAGGCAGACGTTGGCTACTGCTACATGATTATCTCTGTCCCAAGACGAATGACTAAGCGTCGCGTGTCATGCACTCCGCATTCCTGACGTCTGTTCCCGTTACATGCACAAACACACCAGATCTTGCGCCTCCACTCAGACTTTCTGCCAAAGCATGAGGCCTGAATCGTTTAAATTTTCGTAGACATGCGAATGACCGAATTAGCCCGTAACACATGTAAGCCCGTATCGAACAAAACGGGGACAGTACGCTTTTATCGTCTCGGGTGGTTTGCGATCGAAGCCTTTGAAGGTTGCAGGAAAAGGATCTGAACGATAATCTTCCACCGTCGCTGCCAATTCAGCGACCGGGTGTGGTAACCCGAGTTATTCAAGGCGCAACAGCGCCCCAATCACGTCATCAGGCGCTTTTTTTATGCCTGCGGCGTGAGTTATGGCGGCTGTGCGTGGGACGCCCTCGGGCGTGCCGGTTTCCTTGATACCCGGTTTACCACCCTGCGCACAGCTGTCACCCATTCGTGTGGTAACGAACGTGGCAGCTCCTCGTATCAAGGAGTTGGATAATGCGCAGTATCAATCCGTTTAAAATTTGGCTTTTCTCTCTAGACGGTTCCCAATCGCGTAACGCCCTCCCCCATTGCCTCTCCATCCTCGGAGGTGGCCATGACTGAACAATCCGAACTCAAAACCATTGGTTTAACCCCCGCCATCTACTGCTCCGATCAACCACTGTTCCACGTCACTCGCGGCGTTCCGCTCGGTGATGCGTTGTCCATGGCTTCTGATTTTCTGTTTCTTGCCAAGACGCTGACTGAAGATGCTGCTTATGCCAGAGATACCGACCGGCATGCCTGGGCTGCGCATTATTTGACGTCGATGAGTAAGGCGTTGGTGGATGATGCGGTGAAGGTGCTGGAGCGGGATCGGGCGGTTGGGCCGATGGCCAAGCGGGCGGCGGAGGCTGGAGGGTAGCTTTTGCGTTTTAGACGTCAGGCATGACGCTTGTAGGGATGGGTTTGGTTGCGGGGGCTTGGGCATTCTGCGGGCGTGGGGGTTGCCTGGGTTTTTCGCGAGCATGCTCGCTCCTACAGGAAGCTGGTATGGGCAATCTCCGTGGTTCGTAAACAAGAAGGCCCGAATGTAATGCCGGACTGAGCCAGCTTGATGATTGTGGCGACTTCGACTTCGCATTGAACACTGGCTTTGGTGACACCCGTGCGGGTGGCGGCGGAGCTTGAGGGGTAGTGGCTGGCTTTAGCAGTGATGTTGGCTGGGCTGGCGTTATCGCTGGCAAGCCAGCTCCTACAGGGTATTGCGGGGGCTGGTGGGTATTGTTTGGCCCTGGTGGGTGAGTTGTTTTTTCATGCAGGACCCCATTTGGCATTTGTGTTGGCTGGGCTGGCGCTTTCGCGAGCAGGCTCGCTCCCACAGGGAGTTCACACAGGGGGTTCCCACAGGGGTTTTGCGTGCCGTTCGGTGTTTGGATTAGCCCCGAGGTTTCGGGGGTTTGGTTGCGCGGACCGCTGCTTTTCCCGGAATGGATCTGCCCATCTGCTCCGCAGAATTGCCTACGGTTCTGAGGCTTCTTTCCACCTCTAATGCTTGTTATACATCCCTCATCGACAAGCCTTCAGGCCGTTAGGCCAGTGTGTGAACGCCCCCTGCGGCGCTCATCTAGACTTAATGCATAGTCGTAGGCAGAACCGAACACGTCGCTTTGGTGCAGTACAATCAATAGCGGCGTGGCAAGCTGCCCTTTATGCCCAGTAGAGGTGCGGCGAAGACCGTGCCGGGCGCACAAGATGCCCGCTCAGGGTGCCCTGGCCAACGGCCTGAAATTGCCACGATTCCGTGACGTGGTGTGAGTGCCGCAGCCGACACTTTCGGACGACCGACAACCAGCTGGTTTGTCCGTGACCGTGAGGATTGCTGAATGCCTGATGAGAGTATGCACGTGCCTTTGGTCAACAGCCTGCTGGAGCGCCACAAGGGCTCTGCGGGTGCGCTGTTGCCCATTCTTCATGATATTCAGGAGCGCATTGGGTACATCCCCGATGCCGCCGTCCCCGAGATTGCCCATGCGCTGAACCAGAGTCAGGCCGAGGTGCGTGGGGTGATCAGTTTTTACCATGACTTCCGTACTGCGCCGCCCGCGCGGCATATCCTGCGGCTGTGCCGAGCCGAGTCGTGCAAGAGTCGTGGTGCCGAACAGTTGGCCGCGCAGTTGCGTGAGCGTCTGCATCTGGACGACCACGGCAGCAGTGCCGATGGCAGCATCAGTTTGCGGCCGGTGTATTGCCTGGGTGCCTGCGCCTGTTCGCCGGCGCTGGAGCTGGATGGCCGGGTGCATGCGCGGCTGAGTGCCGAGCGGCTGGATGCGTTGCTCGATGCTTGCCGGGAGGACGCATGATGCCGACTCTTTATCTGCCGACCGACTCGCTGGCCCGTGCCGTGGGGGCCGATGAGGTGTCCACGGCGCTGATCACTCAGGCCAGGGAGCGCAACCTGCCGCTGGAGTTGCAGCGCACCAGTTCGCGAGGCCTGTATTGGCTGGAGCCGTTGCTGGAGGTGGACTCGCCACAAGGCCGGATCGGCTTTGGTCCGCTGACCGCTGCCGATGTGCCGTCCGTTCTCGAAGCCCTAAACAGCTCAACCGAACATCCTCTGTCCCTGGGCCTGGTAGAAGAGCTGCCTTATCTGAAGACCCAACAACGCCTGCTGTTCGCCCGCGCCGGCATTACCCGGCCTCTATCGCTGGACGACTACCGCGCCCACGGCGGTTTCGAAGGCCTGGCAAGGGCTGTCGCCATCGGCGGCGAGCAAACCGCCACAGCGGTGTTCGATTCGGGCCTGCGTGGCCGTGGCGGCGCCGCCTTCCCTGCCGGGATCAAATGGCGCACGGTGCGCGCGACCGAAGCGGCGCAAAAGTACATCGTGTGCAACGCCGACGAAGGCGACTCCGGCACTTTCGCCGATCGCATGCTGATGGAAGGCGACCCCTTCCTGCTGATCGAAGGCATGGCCATTGCCGGTCTGTGCGTCGGCGCCACCTATGGCTACATCTATGTGCGTTCGGAATATCCGGACGCTGTGGCGACACTGCGCAACGCGCTGGAGATCGCCCGGTCGAACGGTTACCTCGGCGCCAACGTCGGCGGCAGCGGTCAGGCCTTCGATATGGAAGTGCGGGTCGGTGCCGGCGCGTACATCTGCGGTGAGGAAACCGCGCTGCTGGATTCGCTCGAAGGCAAGCGCGGGATCGTCCGCGCCAAGCCGCCGATCCCTGCCTTGAAGGGCTTGTTCGGCCTGCCGACGCTGGTGCACAACGTGCTGACCCTGGCCTCGGTGCCACTGATTCTGGCCAAGGGCGCGCAGTTCTATCGCGATTACGGCATGGGCCGTTCCCTGGGCACCATGCCCTTCCAGTTGGCGGGCAATGTGCGTCACGGCGGCCTGGTGGAACGGGCCTTTGGCCTGACCCTGCGCGAGTTGGTGGAAGGCTACGGCGGCGGCACTGCCAGTGGCCGGCCGCTGAAGGCTGCGCAGGTGGGCGGCCCGCTCGGCGCCTGGGTGCCGCCGTCGCAATTCGACACGCCGCTGGATTACGAGGCCTTCGCCGGCATCGGCGCGATGCTCGGTCACGGTGGTGTGGTGGTGGCGGACGACACGCTGGACATGGCCCACATGGCGCGCTTTGCCATGGAGTTCTGTGCCGAGGAATCCTGTGGCAAATGCACGCCGTGCCGCATCGGCTCGACCCGGGGCGTGGAGGTGATCGACCGGTTGCTGGCCGCGCAAGACCCGAGCGGTCGCGATGAGCAGGTGATCATCCTCAAGGACCTGTGCGACACCCTGCAATACGGTTCGCTGTGTGCGTTGGGCGGCATGGTGTCCTTTCCGGTCGCCAGCGCCCTCAAGCACTTCCCCGCCGACTTCGGCTTGTTGCCCTCGGAGGCCGAGCAATGATCACTCTCTTCGACCCGAACACCGATATCGACCTGGGCACGCCCGCGCGCGACAGCCAGGTGCAGGTCACCCTGAACATCGACGGCCGCAGCATCAGCGTGCCCGAAGGCACTTCGGTGATGCGTGCCGCTGCGCTGCTGGGCACCACCATTCCGAAACTCTGTGCCACCGACAGCCTGGAAGCGTTCGGCTCCTGCCGCATGTGCCTGGTGGAGATCGACGGCATGCGCGGCTATCCGGCGTCCTGCACCACGCCGGTCACCGAAGGCATGAGCGTGCACACCCAGACGCCGAAACTCGCGACCCTGCGCCGCAACGTCATGGAGCTGTACATCTCCGATCACCCGCTGGACTGCCTGACCTGCTCGGCCAACGGCAACTGCGAGCTGCAAACCGTGGCCGGCCAGGTCGGCCTGCGGGAGGTGCGTTATGGCTATGAAGGCGACAACCATCTGGCCGATGTGAAGGACACCTCCAACCCCTACTTCGACTATGACCCGAGCAAGTGCATCGTCTGCAACCGTTGCGTGCGCGCTTGCGAAGAAACCCAGGGCACCTTTGCCCTGACCATTACCGGGCGCGGTTTTGAATCCCGTGTCGCGGCGGCCGGTGGGGATAACTTCCTCGACTCGGAATGCGTGTCCTGCGGCGCCTGTGTGCAAGCCTGCCCTACTGCGACCCTGATGGAAAAAAGCGTGGTCGAACTGGGCCAGCCCGAGCGCAGCGTGATCACCACTTGCGCCTATTGCGGCGTGGGCTGCTCGTTCCGCGCCGAGATGAAAGGCGACCAGCTGGTGCGCATGGTGCCGGACAAGAACGGCCAGGCCAACCACGGCCACTCCTGCGTCAAGGGGCGCTTTGCCTGGGGCTATGCGACACACCCGGATCGCATCACCAAGCCGATGATCCGTAAGCACATCAACGACCCGTGGCAGGAAGTCAGCTGGGATGAGGCGGTGACCTACGCGGCCAGTGAATTCCGCCGTCTGCAGCAGAAATACGGCCGCGATTCCATCGGCGGAATCACCTCCAGCCGCTGCACCAACGAAGAAACCTATCTGGTGCAAAAACTGGTGCGCGCGGCCTTCGGCAACAACAACGTGGACACCTGTGCACGGGTCTGCCACTCGCCGACCGGCTATGGCCTCAAGCAAACGTTGGGCGAATCCGCCGGCACCCAGAGTTTCGACTCGGTGATGCAGGCTGATGTGATCCTGGTGATGGGCGCCAATCCCAGCGATGCGCACCCGGTGTTCGCCTCGCAGTTAAAACGCCGTTTGCGGGAAGGGGCGCGGCTGATTGTCATCGATCCGCGTCGCATTGATCTGGTGGATACGGTGCATGCCCGCGCTGAGTATCACCTGGCCCTGCGCCCCGGCACCAACGTCGCCATGCTCAATGCATTGGCCCACGTGATCGTGACTGAAGGATTGCTCAAACAAGACTTTATCGACGCCCGTTGTGAGCCTGGCGATTTTGCCCAGTGGAGCGAGTTCGTCAGCCGTGCGGATAACTCACCGGAAGTGCTTGGCCCGATCTGCGGTGTACCCGCTGCCGATATCCGTGCCGCTGCGCGACTGTATGCCACCGGTGGCAATGCGGCGATCTACTACGGTTTGGGCGTCACCGAACACAGCCAGGGCAGTACTTCGGTGATGGGCATCGCCAACCTGGCCATGGCCACCGGCAACATCGGCCGTGAAGGCGTGGGCGTGAACCCGCTGCGCGGGCAGAACAACGTCCAGGGCTCCTGCGACATGGGTTCCTTCCCCCATGAGCTGCCCGGCTACCGGCACGTCTCCAACGAGGTGGTACGAGCGCAGTTCGAACAGGCCTGGAACGTCACCCTGCAACCTGACCCGGGCCTGCGCATTCCCAACATGTTCGAGGCAGCCTTGGGCGGCAGTTTCAAGGGCCTGTATTGCCAGGGCGAAGACATCGCCCAGAGCGACCCCAATACCCAGCACGTCACCGCGGCGCTGTCGGCCATGGAATGCATCGTGGTGCAGGACATTTTCCTCAACGAAACCGCCAAGTTCGCCCACGTGTTCCTGCCGGGCTGCTCGTTCCTGGAAAAAGACGGCACCTTCACCAACGCCGAACGGCGCATCTCCCGGGTGCGCAAGGTCATGGACCCACTGGGCGGCAAGGCCGACTGGGAAGGCACGGTGGCCCTGGCCAATGCCTTGGGCTACCCGATGCACTACCAGCATCCATCGCAAATCATGGATGAAATCGCCAGCCTGACGCCAACCTTCACCAACGTCAGCTACGCAGAACTGGACCGCCACGGCAGCCTGCAATGGCCGTGTAACGCCGAGGCACCGGACGGCACGCCGACCATGCACATCGAGGAATTCGTGCGCGGCAAGGGGCGTTTCATGCTCACCGGTTACGTGCCGACCGAGGAAAAGGTCAACAGTCGCTATCCGCTGCTGCTGACCACCGGGCGCATCCTCAGCCAGTACAACGTCGGCGCGCAAACCCGGCGTACAGAGAACGTCGCCTGGCACGATGAAGATCGCCTGGAAATCCATCCAACTGACGCCGAAAGCCGTGGCATCAACGAAGGTGACTGGGTCGGCATCGGCAGCCGCGCCGGGCAGACCGTGTTGCGCGCGCGGATCACCGAACGGGTCGCCCCGGGCGTGGTGTACACCACCTTCCACTTCCCTGAATCAGGCGCCAACGTGATCACCACCGACAACTCCGACTGGGCCACCAACTGTCCGGAGTACAAGGTCACGGCCGTGGAAGTCAGCCGCGTGTATCACCCTTCGGAGTGGCAAAAGCGCTTCCAGGCGTTCAGCGAAGAACAGGACCGCTTGCTCAAGGATCGCCGCCACGCCCGTGGTGATAAGGCCGAGGTGCGCCGATGAGCACTGAAAACCTGATCAAGATGGCCAACCAGATCGCCCAGTACTTCGCCAGCCAACCGGACCAGCAACAGGCGGTGCTCAGTGTGCGTAATCATCTGCAGATGTTCTGGGCGCCGAGCATGCGCAAGGAATTGCTGGCCTGGCAGACGGAGCATCAGGGGGCGGATTTGCATCCGTTGGTGCAAGAGGCGGTGAGTGGCGCGGGTTGGTAGCGACTGGAAAAACGCTATCCCTGTAGGAGCCGGCTTGCTGGCGATCGCGGTTCGTCGGGCGACATCTGTGTCGACTGTACGTCCGCAATCGCCAGCAAGCCGGCTCCTACAGGGTCATGTATCAATTTTGAATGCGGCTTTCACTTTTCAGGTAGAGCGACAACTCATGTTGCCGCTGACAGCCAAGCAACAGCCAAAGCAAGATCCTGGCTTTACGCGGACATAGAAATCCCGCCATCGATGCACCCTTGCGAATCAGATCCATCTCACCGCCATTAAAACCATAGCTGGCTTGTGCGGTAGAGCCGGAACCGGTGCGGGTCGCGATGATGACAGGGATTCTTTCGGCGATGTGCTCAATCACCGTCGCCCAGCTCTGCGAGACATGTCCGGCGCCGAAACCGGCTATCACCAGCCCGTCATAACCGAGCGCAAGGATGTTTTCCAGCAGCAGCGTGTCAGCCGAGAGGGATGCCTCCAACATCGCAACCTTCTG
Organism: Pseudomonas serbica; assembly: GCF_028823535.1. Lineage (GTDB taxonomy): Bacteria > Pseudomonadota > Gammaproteobacteria > Pseudomonadales > Pseudomonadaceae > Aquipseudomonas > Aquipseudomonas serbica. The sequence continues at coordinate 89,348 of NZ_JAQIYM010000003.1, forward strand.
TGTTGTCCATTGCGGCAGGGGCAAAACCTTACGCTGATCCGGCGCGCGCAGGTAGTGAACGCGGTCTTCCATTATCAGGCCTGCAGGTCCCACGACCGGAGAGGTAAACGCCTGCAACGCCAGCGAATCAGTTTTACGCACGCTGCTCGCTTGATGAATCTCCCCGTTCATCACCACCTGAACACCACGCTTTTGGCTGTTCCTGGCCAGGGCGACGTGGCATGCATCCAGCAGATTCGCCGGTCCCTCGGCCCCTGGCTGTGCTGCCGAGCGCATCGCACCGGTCAGCACCAGTGGTGCGTCGTGGGGCCAAAGGTAATCGAAAAACGTTGCCGTTTCTTCGAGTGTGTCGGTGCCTTGGGTCAACACGACACCCACGGCGCCTTGCTTGATTTGAAGTTGCGCCCACGACAATACAGTCAGTAAAAATCCGAAATCCAGTGAAGCGCTGGGTAGCAGTCCAAGGGTTTCAACGGTCACCTGGGCAAACGTCGCCAAATGCGGTACGGACGCCAGTTGAGTCTCGCCGCTGACGGTCGGGATAACGCCTTCGCCGGCATTCCTGGCTTGCATGCTCACCGTGCCGCCGAGTGCCGCGATGGCGAGTTTGGGCAGTTCCATGTGATACCTCATGTGTTCGTAAAGATAGGTGGCTGTACCCGGTTAAGGACGGGGTACAGCCCAAAGGTCGGTGGCATTTACCCCGCGATAAGGACGCCGATCAGCGGCACGATCAGCAACGTGCTGATGGCCATGGACAGGACATTGCCGATGTAGGCATGCATGTCGGCCGGCAAACGCTTGGCAATCGCACAGGCCAGAGGCGGTGCGATCAATGCCCCCAGCAATGCACTCGAAACGATCACCAGCCAACTGCCGCCATGGGTCAGAATCGCCGCAGGCACCACCGACACCAGAGGAACGTAAGTGGGGTACCAGCCGCGCAACATCCATTGCCGACGCCAGATCACCACCCCGATGGCCGAGGTCAGCGCTTGTGCAGCGATGATGTGCAGCAGCAGACCTGAACCGTACGCCGGGCTCATCGGGTTCATGCTGTAGGCGAGCAATACCCCGAGTAACAAGCCGAGGCTGGCCAGTTCATTGCCGAAAAATGGCGCTTCGGAAAAGTCTGCCAAGACCCGGCGCATGCTCCAGATCACCCCGTAGTCGGGCGCCTTGGTGGCGGGCGCGGGAGGCTTGGAGGGTGGTGTCGCGGATTGTTCGGACTTCATCAAGCTGGGCCGGTAGCGGCACAGCAGAAAAGCCACGACGCTGGCGACCGCCATGCCCAGGACATTGCCGATCACCGCCGGCAATCCCAACGGGTTACACAGGTAATTGACGATCAGCAGGCACATGGGCGTGACGAGTACGGCGCCCATGATCGCGCCGTTGATCGTGACCTTCCAGCCACCGCCAAACATCAGCACCATCGCCGCTGGCAGCGACACGAACGCGGCAAATGTCGGCTGCCAACTGGTGGCGGTCACCGTCCAGCCCCACAGCACGTTACTCAGCAGCAACCCGAGCAGCGAACTGGTGATCAGCCACGGCCATAGCCCCGTGCCATAGGAAATGCTGAAGCCTTGCCAGGTTCTCCCCGTTCGATTCGCCCAGTAAGCGAGATAGGCGCCCGCCAACAGTCCGATCGAGGCGAACTCGTGTTTGTAGAATGCCACCTCGCTGATGTCGCCGAGCAGCCAACGTAACCAGGCACTCGGCTGGGGAAGGCTCGACACCATGTCGCTGTAACTCGGCCAATGGGCGGACCAGAACGAACGATTGGTGAATGAAAGCCAGACAATCAGCAGTGTCGCGCCGATCATCAGCAGGATGACCGCCACATCAAAAAGCGATCTGGTGGCAAACCGGTTTTTATCGGTTGTGGTTTCCATGGGTCAGGTCCCCCTTATCAACGTGGGAGAGATGGGTGCTGGGTGTAGCCGAGCATTTGATCGTAGAGATCGGCTCGACGATCACGATGCAGATCGTTCAGGTTGTTCCAGATGAGGGCGCTGCGGGAGCTGGTCAGGTCGATATCGGCAAACAGGATTTCCTGCTGGTCTGCCGATGCTACGGCGCCAATCGGCCAGCCATTGGTCCCGGCAATCAGCGAGCAGCCGAGGTAGCGGGCACCTCGCTCCTCACCAATCCGGCTGGCAGCGGCGATAAACACATTGTTGACGTGTGCCGCCGTCATCGTCAGGTACGACGCCATGCACTTGCCGGCTTCATCGAACAGCGGCGGAGGCGTCCAGACCCAGTTATTGACGCTGCAAATGATGTCGGCGCCTTGCTGACTCAGGATGCGCGGTACCTCCGGGAACCAGATGTCCCAACAAATCAACATCCCGATGCGGCCAATGGGCGTATCAAAAACCGGAAAACCAAGATCGCCCGGTGTGAACCAGAGTTTCTCCAAATTCCACAAATGGGCTTTTCGATATTTGCCGATGAAACCGTCAGGGCCAACGAGTATTGAGGTGTTGAAGAGCCGCATGCCGTCGCGCTCGGCCAGGCCGGCCACGATGTAGACGCTGTGTTTGGAGGCAAAGTCGATCCAGAGTTGCGCGCTTGGCCCGCCGGGTATCAACTGCGCATGTTCAAAAGCATCCTGCCGATTGCTGAAGAAATAACCGGTGCTGCATAGCTCAGGCAGCACAATAAGGTTCGCACCGCCGGTGACCGCCTCCAGCGCCAGTTCCAGGCTACGACACAGATTCGCATCGCAATTTTCGATGCCGACTTGTGGATCGAATTGCACGACTGCTATACGCACAGGGCTTGATGGCTCGCTCATTTCGGGTGACCTCTTTTTATTGTTATTCACGCTGTTTCAGTGCGTGTTTATGAGAGTCGAAATGCCAGCGGGTGTAAGTCAGATGCTTCCGGTAGGGCTGTAGCCCTTATCCGAAGATGTATGTTCGGGAAAGTAAAAAGGGCCTGCATTTGCAGGCCCTTTTTATGCGCTGAAGATCCCTCAAATTCACCACAATCCCCTGTGGGAGCGAGCCTGCTCGCGAAAGGGGTGTGTCAGTCACATCATTGCTGAATGTGCCGACGCCTTCGCGAGCAGGCTCGCTCCCACACGTGGTATGCGTCGTTCTCGAGCTCCTGTCTGCTCACTCAATCTCAATCGGCCCCTTGGTCCCCGCATCACTGTCTGTCCAGTAATCCTCGCCCGTCAGCCGTCGATCACCCTGAATCGTGAAGGTAAGCTTGCCCTGGTGAAATTGCAGGGTGCCATCGGTGCGTTTGGCGTCAACCTGTTTGCCGTTCACCCAGACCTGCTCCTTGGAATCGATGCGGATGGTGGCGACTGTCGCGCCTGCATCGCTTTTGGCCACCCACTGCCCGGCATACGGGGTCTGGGTCGTCGTGCTGTCCGCGGCGGGGTTGGTGAAGCCGGCCTTGGCGTTTTCCACTTTGCTCTTGTGGATATCACAGCCCTGGGTCTCGCTGACCTGGGTGCAGCCGGATTGCTCGAGTTGCTTGCGGTATTTGTCGTTGATGGCGTACGCCGGGGATTGCGCGGTCAGCAGGATAACCAGCGCTGGCAGGATGATTCTGTTCATGTTTACCCTCTTCTTCGCGAATGCCTGCATATAGCATGAATGACTCACTTTAGCCTGCGCACGCATTTGAGTCTGTCAGTACACAAGGGCAGCAGCGCCCACCTGCGTTATCATCGCTGCCCCGCGCCCCCAAGAGCCCTGCCCCCGGATGCCTGACACTCTGCCTTTGCCTGACGACCTTCAAACACTGCCAGCGGTGCTGGCAGGCCCAATGTTGCGGCGCCTGGAGCCGACGCGGCTGGTGCTGTGGCTGGTGGGTTCGCGGGCGTTGGAGCTGACGCTGCGGGTGCAGGGCGTGGGCGATATTCGCCTCGATGCCGGGCAATGCACGGTTGTTGCCGTGGGTACCCATGCTTTTGTGCACCTGATCGATGTGGCGCTGGACGCCGCCCTGCCCTGCGATGAGTTGATCGAGTACGACCTGCTGATCGATGACGGCACGGGCATCGCCACTTGGGCGCCGCATCTGTTGTACGGCGATGCAACTGCGCCGAACTTCGTCCTGCGTGCGCGCATCGAGCAGTTGCTGCATGGTTCCTGCCGCAAACCCCATCACCCGGCGACCGACGGCCTGCTGTGCGTCGACAGGCTATTGGCGCAAGACCACCTGGCCAGCGAACGTCCGGCGCTGCTGATGATGAGCGGCGATCAGGTCTACGCCGACGATGTCGCCGGGCCGACCCTGCGGGCGATCCATGCCTTGATCGAGCGGCTGGGGTTGTTCGGTGAGCATCTGGCCGGCGCCGTGGTCAGCGACAGCGCCGAGCTGTACGGACACGCCGCCTGTTATTACCACCGCGCGGATCTGCTACCGGCGCTGCAAAGCAACGAAACCCTGCGCGAGCGCTTTTTCGGGGGGGCGCGCAAGCCGATTTTCACCAGCAGCAGTGCCGACAACCACCTGGTGACCTTCGCCGAAGTCATGGCCATGTACCTGCTGGTCTGGTCGCCGACGCCCTGGACCTTGATCGCGCCAAAACCGCCGAAACTGATCAAGGAACGCCGCGAGCGTTATGCCCTGGAACAGACGCGCATCGACGCGTTCAAGGCTGGCCTGGACAAGGTCGCGCGAGCGCTGGCACACGTGCCGACGCTGATGATCTTCGATGACCACGACATCACCGACGACTGGAATCTTTCCGCGCAATGGGAGGAAACGGCCTACGGCCATCCGTTTTCCCGGCGCATCATCGGCAATGCGCTGCTGGCCTACATGCTGTGCCAGGGCTGGGGCAACAATCCGGATGCGTTCGTCGATGTGCTGGAAAAAACCCGTTCGCTCAGCGCCACCGGCGATGACCATTACCTGGACAGCGATGTCCAGGACGCGCTGATCGATGAGCTGCTGCGCTTCCAGCACTGGCACTACGTGCTGCCCACCACGCCGGCCATGGTGGTGCTCGATACCCGCACGCGGCGCTGGCGCAGCGAGATGAACCTCAAGCAACCGTCGGGCCTGCTGGACTGGGAAGCTCTCAGCGAACTGCAGCAGGAACTGCTTGATCATCCCTCGGCGATCATCGTTTCGCCGGCGCCGATCTTCGGCGTCAAGCTGATTGAAACCGTGCAACGGGTGTTCAGCTGGCTGGGTTATCCACTGCTGGTGGACGCCGAGAACTGGATGGCCCATCGCGGCGCGGCCCAGGTGATCCTGAACATTTTCCGCCACTCGCGCACGCCGGGTAACTACGTGGTGCTGTCGGGCGATGTGCATTACTCCTTCGTCTACGAAGTGCTGATCCGCCACCGCAAGGCCGGCCCGCGCATCTGGCAAATCACCAGCAGCGGCATCAAGAACGAATTCCCGCCGGCCCTGCTGGAGTGGTTCGACCGCCTCAACCGCTGGCTGTACTCCCCGCGCTCGCCGCTGAACTGGCTGACCAAGCGTCGGCGCATGCGCATCGTGCCGCACGTTCCGGAGCATGCTGAAGCGGGTGAACGGCTGTGGAATTCGGCGGGGATCGGCCAGGTGTACTTCAATGAACAAGGGCAGCCACGGGATATTTTCCAGCACAACGCCAATGGCGCGCCGAAGACGCGGATGGTGGCGCCTGAGACTGAAGGGCTGGACTGAAACCTGTAAGAGCAAGCTTGCTCGCGATAGCGATCTAACATTCAACATATCTGCTAGTTGATACACCGCTTTCGCGAGCAGGCTCGCTCCCACAGTTTGATCGGTGTCGCTCATGGATTTAACCCGAACCCTGATCATCGGCAACTCCGGCTCCGGCAAGAGCTGGCTGGCCCAGCGGCTGGCCGAGCGATTGCAGGTGCCCTGGACCGATCTCGACCGCCTTCACTGGCTGTCCGACGAACACAGCATCCCGCGCGCCCGCGGCGAAGCCCTGGCCATGGCCCGAATCGCGGCCGGGCAAGAACGCTGGGTGATCGAAGGCGTGTATGGCTGGATCGCCCGCGAACTCCTGCCCCGCACGACTGCGCTGATCTGGTTGAGCGTTGCCGACGAGGTTTGCGTGGCCAATATCCGCCAGCGTGAAGTCAACGACGATGAACGCCTGATTGCCCTGATGGAGTGGGCGGGTAGCTATCGTCAGCGTGACGGGTCCAGCGGCTATGCGGCCCATCGGCAGTTGTTCGAAGGATTTCCCGGTACGAAAATCCGGCTGACGGATCGGGCACAAATGGCAGCGCTGGTTACCCGGCTGTATTCAGCACCTGACTCACCCCCCTGACAATCATCTCCACCTCCCGCTCATCAATCGTCAAAGGCGGCAACAAACGAATGGTCTGCCCCCGCGTCACGTTGATCAGCAGCGCATGATCCCTGGCGGCGATCAGGCTCAGGTCGCGGATCGGTTGCTTGAGTTCGATGCCGATCATCAGGCCTTGGCCGCGGATCGCCAGGACATTCGGGTTGTCGGCCAATTCCATGTGCAACCTGGCCAACAGGCGTTCGCCCTGGCGCCGGGCGTTTTCCAGCAGGCCTTGTTCCTCGATGATGTCCAGCACCGTGCAACCGACCCGGCAGGCCAGCGGGTTGCCGCCGAAAGTGCTGCCGTGGCTGCCGGGAGTAAAGAGTTCGGCGGCTTTGCCACGGGCCAGGCAGGCGCCGATCGGTACGCCGTTGCCCAGGCCTTTGGCCAGGGTCATGACGTCCGGGACGATGCCTTCGTGCTGGAACGCGAACCACCGCCCGGTACGGCCGATGCCGGTCTGGATTTCATCGAGCATCAACAACCAGGCGCGCTGGTTGCACAGTTCGCGCACGGCTTTCAGGTAACCCGGTGGCGCCAATTGCACGCCGCCTTCGCCCTGGATCGGCTCCATCAGGATTGCCACGATGCGCGCGCCGTGCGCCTGCTGCACCTGGTTCAGCGCCTTGAGGTCGCCGAAGGGCACCTTGATGAAATCCCCGGGCAATTTGTTGAAGCCCAGGCGCACCGCTGGGCCATCACTGGCAGACAGGGTGCCGAGGGTGCGGCCATGGAAAGCGTTGTGCATGACCACCACCAAGGGTTGCTCGATGCCTTTGCTCCAGCCATGCAGCCGGGCGATTTTCAGTGCCGTTTCGTTGGCCTCGGCCCCGGAGTTGTTGAAGAACGCCCGGTCCATGCCGGCAAGACCGGTCAGCTTGCGCGCCAGCTGTTGCTGCCAGTCGATGCTGTAGAGGTTGGAGGTGTGCAGCAACAGGCCGGCCTGTTCGCTGATGGCCGCGACGATTTTCGGGTGCGAGTGGCCGACGTTGGTCACCGCCACCCCGGCCACCGCATCCAGGTACTCACGACCGGCCTGGTCCCACAGGCGCGTGCCCAGGCCCTTGTTGAAACTCAGGGCCAAGGGTTGGTAAGTGCTCATCAGGCAGGCGGCGGTCATGGCATCAGGCTCCATCAAGGGTCGTTGTTTTTGCAGTATGGTTAGCCACCTGAACTGGATAAATACTGAAATACTTCAATCATTTTAAAGTCGAGCTTGATAATGGATCTGTTCCAGGCAATGACCGTGTACGTCAAAGTGGTAGAGGCCGGCAGCATGACCGGCGCCGCTGCGCAGTGCAAAATGTCCACGACCATGGTCGGCAATCACCTCAAGGCCCTCGAGCAGCGCCTCGGCGTGCGCCTGCTCAACCGCACCACCCGGCGCCAGCGGCTGACCGAATTTGGCACCGCGTATTACCAGCGCTGCCTCGAAGTGTTGGGGTTGGTGGCAGATTCCGAACGGCTGGCCGAGCAAGCGGTGGATGAACCCAGCGGCACCCTGCGCATCTCGGCGCCCCTGACCTTCGGCACGGAAAAACTGGCGCCGGCCCTGAGCGAATTTGCCCTGCTCTACCCGCGGGTAAAACTCGACGTGATGCTCACCAACCGTCGTCCGGACATGCTCGAACACGGTCTGGACGTGGCCTTTCGCCTGGGTGCCCTGGAGTCGACCACCCTGATTGCCCGCCCGCTCATCAACTACACCCTGACCATGTGCGCATCCCCGGCGTACGTGGCCCGGCGCGGCGCGCCACAGAAACCGCAAGACCTGCGCCACCACGATTGCCTGTCCTTCGCCTATCCGGCCGGGGATGACTGGCACTCGGTGGAAAAGGAATGGCGCCTGGCCGGCCCCGAAGGCGAAGTCTCGGTGGCAGTCAGCGGGCCGATGCTGATCAACAGTTCGGCCGGACTGCACCAGGCGGCGCGAACCGGCATGGGCATCGTGATGTTGCCCGATGTCCTGGTCGAGCAAGATATCCAGGACGGCAAGCTGCTGAGCTTGATGCCCGGGTTCACCCCGCCGAGCCGGCCGATGAACCTGATGTATGCCCAGGATCGCTACCGCTTGCCGAAACTGCGACGTTTCGTCGACTTCGCCCTGCAGATGTGGGGGATCTGCGGACAACGGCCTTAGCGGCCTACATCCCCGCCTTCACCAGCACCGGTTTGTCCTGATAACGATCCGGGTACAGCTGTTTGAGCTGCGCCACCTTCGGCAAGTCGTTGATCACGATGTAGGGATAGGTCGGGTGCTCGGTGAGGAAGTCCTGGTGTTCTTCTTCCGCCGGGTAAAACCCGTTGTAGCTTTCCAGCTTGGTCACTATCGGCTTGTCGAACGCATGCGCCGCGTCGAGTTGGGCAATGTAGGCCTGGGCGACCCGTTGCTGTTCGCTGCTCTTGGTAAAAATCGCCGAGCGGTACTGGGTGCCGGTGTCGGGGCCCTGGCGGTTGAGTTCGGTCGGGTTGTGCGCCACGGAAAAGTAGATCTGCAGCAAGGTGCCATAGCTGACCTGGCTCGGGTCGAAGGTCACCTCCACCGATTCCGCATGCCCGGTATCGCCACCGCTGACGCTTTCGTACTGCGCCGTATTGGCGCCACCACCGGCGTAACCGGAGACGGCATTTTTCACGCCCTTGACGTGCTGGAACACCCCTTGGACGCCCCAGAAACAGCCCCCGGCGAATATGGCGGTTTCGCTACGGGCCTGGGTGGTTTCGTCGAGGGTCGGTGGCGGTAGCAGCACTGCCTCTTCAGCCCCGCCAAAGGAAAACGCCGAGCATTGGCCGATGATGCCGGCGGCGGCCAGCCCCAACAGGGTGCGGCGCCAGGTGAACAAGCTCTTCATGTCACAGACTCCAGAGGGATGCAGGGAAATTCAGACAGTCCCGGGCTCGAACTTCAGCGCCAGACCGTTCATGCAATAGCGCAGGCCGGTGGGTTTCGGCCCATCGTCGAAGACATGGCCCAAATGCCCGCCGCAACGCCGGCAGTGCACCTCTTCGCGCAGCATCCCGTAGGAACGGTCCTGACGGGTGGCCACGGCCTTGTCCAGCGGTGCCCAGAAACTCGGCCAGCCGGTGTGGCTGTCGAACTTGGTCGCCGAAGAGAACAGCGGCAATTGGCACCCGGCGCAGGCGAACGTGCCGTCGCGGTGCTCGTTGTTCAGCGGGCTGCTGTAGGCTCGTTCGGTGCCTTCTTCGCGGAGGATTTCGTACTGCTCGTCGCTCAATATGGCGTGCCATTCGCTGTCACTGTGGGTCACTTCGAAGGCCTCGGCGGCGCTGGCGTCGCTGATCAGCGCTGTGCCCATGGAGAATTTCGGCAACAGGCCGATCGCCAGGGCTGCAACACCCAGCCCGCCGCTGGCGAAGAGAAATTGCCGGCGTGAAATGCGTGGTGAAAACATGGCTGTCTCCAGAAAATCCAGGGCTCTTTGATGAAGCACAGCCTAGTCTTGGCTTGATCGCCAAATCCTCACGGGAAGTTAAACAATTCGTGATAACTCGGGCCGTGAAAAACCCGCACAATGCGCTCATCGCGCCGAAGGATTGAGCTGGATGGAACAGACCAAACGCGTCCTCGTGGTCGAGGATGACCTGCATATCGCCGACCTTATCTGCCTGCACCTGCGTGACGAGCAGTTCGAGGTGGTGCACAGCGCCGATGGCACTGAAGGCATGCGCCTGCTGCAACAGGGCAACTGGGATGCGCTGATCCTCGACCTGATGCTGCCTGGTGTCGACGGCCTGGAGATCTGCCGCCGCGCCCGCGCCATGGCCCGCTACACGCCGATCATCATCACCAGTGCGCGCTCCAGTGAAGTGCACCGGATTCTCGGCCTGGAACTGGGTGCCGACGATTACCTGGCCAAGCCGTTTTCCATGCTCGAACTGGTGGCCCGGGTCAAGGCGTTGCTGCGCCGGGTGGAGGCCATGGCACGCAACCTGAAGATGGACGCCGGCAGCCTGCTCACCGACGGCCTGGCCATCGACCCGATCACCCGCGAGGTATCCCTCGACGGCCGGCGCCTGGACCTTACGCCCCGGGAGTTCGACCTGCTGTACTTTTTCGCCCGCCAGCCGGGCAAGGTGTTTTCGCGCATGGACCTGCTCAACGCCGTCTGGGGCTACAGCCACGAAGGCTACGAACACACCGTCAACACCCACATCAATCGCCTGCGCGCCAAGATCGAGGCCGACCCGGCGCAACCGGTGCGCATCCTCACGGTCTGGGGCCGCGGCTATAAATTCGCCACCGGGGAGGAAGCGCAGCCATGAGGCTGACCCTGACGCAGCGCCTGTCCCTGGTGTTCGCCGCGCTGCTGCTGGTGTGCTGCGGCACGTCGGCGTGGCTGCAGGTGCGCTCCAACCAGATGCATGAGCAGGAAGTGGTGCAAGGGCTATCCCGGGATCTGGCGCAGCACATCGCCAGTGACACGGTGCTGATGGACACCCAGGGCCTGATGCCCAATGCCGTGCGCGACCTGTTCAGCAAGCTGATGCAGGTCAACCCCAGTGTCGAGGTGTACCTGCTCGACACCCAGGGCAAGATTGTCGGCAGTGCCGCGCCCGAAGGCCGGATCCGCCGCGAGCGCGTCGACCTGGCGCCGATCCAGCGCCTGCTGCGGGGTGACGCCCTGCCGATTGCCGGTGACGATCCGCGCAGTGTCGATGGGCGCAAGGTGTTCAGCGCCGCACCGTTGAAGGTCGACGGCAAGGCGGTCGGTTATCTCTACGTGGTGCTGCTGGGTGAAGACCACGATCGCCTGGCCGAGCGCGGCGCTACCAGCGCAGCCCTCAATACCGCCCTGCTGTCGATCGGCCTGGTAGCGCTGCTGTGCCTGATTGCCGGTCTCGCCGCGTTCGCGCTGATCACCCGGCCCTTGCGCCGCCTGACCGACACCGTCAGCCAGTTCGACATCGACGGCGTCCCGGTCTCGCCGACCCTGCCCGTCACTGTGGACAAAACCGCCAGCCATGATGAGATCGCCATACTCGACGCCACGTTCCGGCAAATGCAGGCGCGCCTGGGCGAGCAATGGCGTTCCCTGACCCGCCAGGACCAGGAGCGTCGCGAACTGGTGGCGAACATCTCCCACGACCTGCGCACGCCGCTGGCGTCGCTGCATGGTTATCTGGAAACCCTGTCGCTCAAGGACGCCACGCTGTCACCCGAAGAGCGTCGTCGCTACCTGGGCATCGCCCTGGATCAAAGCCGCAAGGTCGGCGGCCTGGCGCAGTCGTTGCTGGAACTGGTGCGGCTGGAACACGGCTTCGTGCAACCGGTGCTGGAGCGCTTCTCCCTGACCGACCTGGCCCAGGATATTTTCCAGAAATTCGAACTGACCGCCGAGGCGCGCCAGGTCGAATTGAAAGCCACCTTCGCCCCCAACGTGTCTGCGGCCTGCGCTGACCTGGGGTTGATCGAACGGGTGCTGACCAACCTGTTCGACAACGCTTTGCGCCATACCCCGCCTGGGGGCGAAATCGAACTGGGGTTGCGTCCGCAGGGGGCGTTCATTGAAGTGACGGTCAGCGACACCGGGCCGGGAATTGCTCCGGAATTACGCGAAGGGTTGTTTTTGCGGCCGTTCAATATTGGTGGCGCACGGCGTGATGGCGGGTTGGGGCTGCGGATTGTGCACCGCATCCTGCAGTTGCATGGGCTTGAGATTCAGTTGATCGATGTGCCGGGGCGAGGGGCGACGTTCAGGTTTTCGTTGCCTGTCGATGAGCAGACCGCATCGGCACTGGCAGTGCGGTCGATGAACCTCAATTCACCGGGGCAGGCCTGACAGACCGAGGCGCCTGCATCGCTGGCAAGCCAGCTCCTACAAGGTTTTGTGTTGCCTACAGATTTTGCATACACCCACTAAACCTGTAGGAGCCGGCTTGCCGGCGAAGGCGTCTGCAAGACAGGCGCAATGTTCAAGGACGCCTTCGCTGGCAAGCCAGCTCCTGCAAGGGGTATGGGTTATGATTTTGTCCGTTGGCCTGTTCGGTCGTGACAATGCTGCCCCGGTCCAATAGATTAGGCGGCCTGAAAAAGCCCCCGGGCTTTTTCGCCCCTATTCAAGTTCAACGAAGTAGTGAAATTTCAATGTCAGATTCCAACACCGCTGAATCCGTAGTCACCCTGTCGTCCAAAGCGGAATACGAAAACTCCATCAATCTTTCACAGCACGTACCCCAGGCCAAGACCATCAGCGAGATGGTCCTGGACGCCTTCCAGTCCACCCGCGAAAGCGAGCAGATCCGCGAGCTGCGCGCCGCGATCCGCCAGGCCCACGACAGCTTCGACGACGACAAGGCCTACGAACTGATGGGCCAGCTCAAGCAACTCAAGGACGCCGAGGCCGCCGATATCGCCGCCCTCGAAGACTTGAGCAGCAAGTTCCCGATCAGCCGCATCCTCTCCAGCTTCAAGGATGATCCGGCGTTCCAGGAAATCGTCTACGGCCTGGCCCTGAAGGTGCTGAACCAGACCCACCAGGCCATCAGCAACCCAAGCGGCGGCAAGAGCAAGGCCGCCAAGGCGAAGAAAGAAGTCGAAGTGTTCACCATCAGCAAGGACGGCATCAGCGTCACCTTGCCGATGCGCACCCCGCGCTCGCGCCTGAACGTGGATCGTGAAGCCCTGGAGTTCCTCGGTTTCACCTTCGTCGGCGACGGCGACGAGGCCGAGCTGCAAAGCGAGACGTTCCTGGACAACCAGGGCGCCGAGCAAGCGGTCAACCGCAAGAACATCATCACCGCCCTGCAACAGCAGACCGCCTTCGACGGCTATAGCATCGCCGCCCAGTAATACCCGCCAGCGCTTCCCCGGAGCCCCGCCAACGTGCGGGGCTTTTTATTGCCCGCGATTCCAGCAAAACCGCGTTTAGTGTTCCAGTATCAAGGCCAGACAAACACTTCCCTTCACCCATCTGCACCACGGGTCCGCCTGCGGGGAGCGTCAACTCACTTTCCAGCCCAAGACCTCAGTGGTGCGACTGCTGAGGTCATCATGAACACGCTTCCCCTGTACCGTCAGTTGGCCAACCACTACCTGGACGCAATCCGCAGCGGCACCCTGAAGACTGGCGAGCGCCTGCCCTCGATCCGCCTGATGATGGAAAAACACGCCGTCAGCCTGTCCACCGCCGTGCAGGTCTGCCGCGAGCTTGAGGACTACGGTGTGCTGGAAGCCCGACCGCGCTCGGGCAATTACATCCGCCAGCCCGACACGCCAACCAAACCCCTACCGATCGCCCTGCCCCCGCCGCTGGATACGGGCGTCTATGTCGGCATCCATGAGCAAGTGTCAGCGGTGCTCAAGGCCAGTCAGCGCGCGACGGTCAAGGTCAACTTCGCCAGTGCCTACTGCGCCCCGCCGCTCTATCCGCTGAAAGTCCTGCAGGACAACATGATCAAGGCGCTGCGCCAGGACCCGCATCTGTTCGATACCACCAGTGCGACCAGCGGCCACAGTGTCCTGCGCAATGTCCTGGCCCGGCGGATGCTGACCGCCAAGACCCACCTGAGCGCCGAACGCATCGTGATCACCCACGGCGCCACCGAAGCGATCAACCTGGCCTTGCGCGCCGTGACCCGCCCCGGCGATACCGTGGCCGTTGAGTCGCCGACTTTCTACGGCCTGCTGCAAATTCTCGAAAGCCTCAACCTGCGGGTGCTGGAAGTCCCGGCCTCGGCCCACGCGGGAATCCATCTCCCGGCCCTTGAACAGCTACTGCACGGGCCGGAGCCCATCAAGGCGCTGATCGTCATGCCCAACCTGCACAATCCGCTGGGCAGCATCATGCCCGACAGCCACAAGGCCCGGCTGGTGAAACTCTGCGCCGAGCACGATACGGTGCTGATCGAGGACGACACCTACGGCGACCTGGTGGACACCGAGCAACCGCTGTCCACCCTCAAGCACTGGGACCGCACCGACAGCGTGATCTATTGCGCTTCGCTGAACAAAACCCTGGCCCCGGGCCTGCGCCTGGGCTGGATCAGCGCCGGAAAATGGCACGACCGCGTGGAAATGCTCAAGCACACCCAGACCCGTGGCTGCGAGAAGCTGTCGCAACTGGCGGTCAGCGTGTTCATGGGCACGCCGTCCTATGAACGCTACCTGCGGCGCTTGAGAAACACCCTGACCCAGCAGCGCCAGCAAATGAGTGCAGCGATCATGCGCCACTTTCCTGAGGGTACCCAGGTGACCACCCCCCGGGGCGGGACTTTGCTGTGGGTGGAGTTGCCGGCGCAGCATTCGTCCATGGCGCTGTTTCATGACGCGTTGAACGTCGGCATCCAGATTTCACCTGGGGATATCTTTTCCAACACCCGGCGGTTCCATCACTTCATGCGCATAGGCTGCGGAGCGCCGTATTCACCGAGGATCGATGAGGCGTTGCAAACCCTGGCGCGGCTCCTCAAAAACCAGGGATGAAAACACCCCCTGTAGGAGCTGGCTTGCCAGCGAAAGCGTCAGCACATCCAGCATCGGGGCGCCTGACACACCGCCTTCGCTGGCAAGCCAGCTCCTACAGGTTTGCGGTGTGTCAGCACATCCAGCATCGAGGTGCCTGACACAGCGCCTACAAGGGGTTCGGGTTATAGGGATTTTGGTGCAGGCAGATGATATGCGGGTCATCATTCCAATGCGGGAAATGCTCGGCGATCAGCGGGTCGTGGCCGGGGATGACGTGGTCTTCGCTGTCGGCCAGGCGATTGATCTCGCTGAAGGCTTCCAGGCTTTGCGCCAGGTCGTCGATGATCGGAAACGGGCTGCGCTGGCGAATATTTATCCACAGGTGCGCCGCGTCCGAGGCCAGGACGATCCAGCCCCGTTCGGTGTGCACCCGCACCACCTGGCTGCCCGGCGTGTGCCCACCCACCGCGTGCAGTGTCACGCCCGGCAGCACCTCGACCGTGCCGTTGTGCAAACGCATGCGCCCCTCGAACAACGGCGGCAGCGCCGACATCACATCCTCGACCTCGTAGGTCTTGTTCACCGTGTGATGGGCCATCTTCGGCCCGGTGCAGAAGCGCAGCTCCGCTTCCTGCACATGCACCGTGGCCTTGGGAAACAACCCAAGGTTGCCGGCATGATCCCAGTGCAGGTGCGTGAGGATCAGGTGCTCGACCTGCGCCGGGTCGATGTCCAGCTGCCGCAGGGAATCTTCCGGCAGGCGATACATTTCACGGTTGCGCCGCTGTGCCGTGGCCGGTTGAAAACAGGTGTCGACCACGATCACCTGGTGCTCGTTGCGAATCACCCAGAAGTAGTAATCCAGTGGCATCGGCGCGTTCGGATCGCCGCAGCACGCATCGTAGAGAAAGTTCTCCCGAGCGGTGCGCTGCGCGTTGGCGCCGACGCGGATGGCGAACACTTCGTACAGGGGAATGGACATGGTCACCTCCGGGTTCAGGCGGCTGCGGTGGCTTTGAGGGTCGGGCGGAAATCGAAGTCGATCTGCTCGCTGATGCCCAGGTCCTGCGCCAGCTTATGCAGGCCACTGTAGTCACGCATGATCGTCGCGTTTTTGTTGCTCTCGCGGGTGTCGGCAATGATCGAACCGGCCTCCTCGACCCCGAGCTGCGTGAGGATCGCCTCCCACATCGAGTAGTCCTGTGCGATGAAGGCACTCAGGGCCACCGACAGGTTGCGGGCAAAAAATATCCGCTGCTCGGGCTGCATGTTGGCGTACATGACCTTGGCCACTTCGGCCAGCACTTTGCTGTGGGCGTACTCGTCGCGATTGTGCAGTTCGGCCACGCGGCGGTTTTGCGGCTGGATGGTCGGGTCGTCCGCCAGCAGGTCGAGGTAGGCATTGACGCTGATCTCGGCCACCACCGCGAAGGTGATCGCCGCCAGGTCCCGCTGCCATTGCTCCGGCAGTTCCTCACGCAGGGCCTTGAGGCGCAGGTAAGTTACTGAGGGCGGCAGATCCAGGTCCTGGTCGAGGGCGCGGTCCAGCTTGGTCCGCTCGATGGCCCGCAGGTGCATGAGCGTGTGGTAGTGCTCGTCGATCAGGGTTTGCTGCATCGCCTCGCGAAAATGCCAGTCGTCCTTGCCCAGGTACTGATTGGCGATGACGCTCAGCGCCGGGTTCACCACGTGCTCCTCGGCGGTGACGGTGCGCAGGTTGTAGCCGATCCAGCCCCAGGTCACCACTTTGTTCTTGAGCTCGTCGCTCAAAACCTGGAACTTCGGGTGGTGGAAAAACGGCACCATGCCCTGCGGATAATCCGGGCGTGCCGGGTCGAACACTTCATTGACCTGGGCCTTGTCCGGCGAACACACCCCGGCGCGTTTGGTCCAGGCCTGATTGAGCCGCACGATCAGTTGGTGATCGACCTGGGCGATCTCGATTGCTGTTTGCATGACGCGATACCTGTAGAACGCCTACCCCCTTGGGGTACGCGGAAAAAAGAAGGGCGACGGAAAAATCAGGCCAGCCAATAGCGGGTCAGGTTGCGCGCCGGGTCAGTGTATCGACTGCGGGCATGAATCATCCGCCAGTTGTCCCAAATCAGCAGGCACCCGTCGGGAATCAGCACCGGGACGTTGTGTTCGAGAAAGTACGCCTCACCCAGCGTGGCAAATCTTGCCAGCGGCGCGGTGCTGTTGGCCACTTGCGATTGCTGCAAGGCTTCCTTCGACGGGTTCACATCACCGTAGTGAAACTGGTTGTAGCTGAAGCGGAAAATATCGCCGTCCTCGGTGGGCGTCAGGATGTATTCCCTGACCCGGGTTTGCGCAGGCTCGCCGGGCTTGGCGGTGGCGACGAACTCCACCGGCGTGTCATCGAGCCACTCGCGCAGTTCCGGCTCGGTTCGCTCCAGCGACTTCAAGAACTCATAGCCGTCCACCAGCCCCGTATGCCCGCCACCGCAAGTCGCCTGTTGATGGCAATGCAGCGCCAGGTAACGCGGCGGCGGGCCGTACACCGGCGCTTCGGTGTGCGGGCCGATGCCGTTCATGCTCTGAGAGTACGGCAAGTCCTCGTAGCCCGGCTTGCGGGTGATGGCGAACGCCACCTGGCCATTGAACTGCGGAATGACCGGGCCGAATTCGTGCAGTGTGCCTGTGACATCGTGGGCAAATTCCCCCGGGGTCAGCACCGTCCAGCCACGACGGAACAATTCTTCATGGCGATGGCCCAGCGAAACATAAGGTGTGGACGCAACAATCCCTTGGTCTGACATGGTGAGTTTCCTGGCGGTTTATCAGGCGTTGACGGTTGAGGTGTAGGCGGCGATCAATTCACTGCAGGCGTTGCCCGGTCGGTAGCACTGTTCATCGATGCTTTGTACCGGGGTGATTTCGGCGGCGGTGCCGGTGAGAAAACACTCGTCGAAATCGCCCAGTTCCGTGGGCAGGATGGTGCGCTCGATGACTTGGTAATCCAGCGCCCGGGCCAGCTCGATGACGGTCTGGCGGGTGATGCCGTCGAGGAAGCAATCCGGCACTGGCGTATGCAAGGTCCGCCCCTTGGCGAAGAACACGTTGGCGCTGGTGGCTTCGGCAACGTGGCCGCGCCAGTCGAGCATCAAGGCATCGTGATAGCCGTTGTTTTCCGCGTCATGCTTGCTCAAGGTGGCGATCTGGTAATGCCCCGACGCCTTGGCTTCGAAGGGGCTGCTGCTCGGCGGCGGCCGGCGCCAGGTGGCGGTCTTCAAGCGGATGCCGGCCATGCGCGCCGCCGGGTCGAAATAGCTCGGCCATTGCCAGCAGGCGATCGCTACATGCACGCGATTGAAACGCGCCGAGGTGGAAATCATCTCGCTGCCGCGCCAGGCCACCGGGCGCACATAGCCGTCGCCCACCTGGTTTCGTCGCAGCAATTGAAGGCTCGCCGCTTCCAGCTCGGCGGGGTCGAAGGGAATGGCAAAATCCATCAGCTGCGCCGAGCGATACAGCCGCTCAGTGTGTTCGCGCAGCTTGAAGATCTTGCCGTTGTACACGCGCTCGCCCTCATACACGGTGCTTGCGTAATGCAGGCCGTGGCTCAGCACATGCAGGCGCGCCTGGGACCACTCGACGAACTCGCCGTCGAGCCATATCCATCCTTCGCGCTGATCAAACGGGATACCGCTCATGTCCTTGTCTCCCCAGTAATTAAGCGTCGTCCTACGCCGTTTGCAGCAGGACCGGTATCAACTGCGGCGCAGGTTCCAGCAACAGCTCTGCCTCGGTCTGAAAGAAAAAAGCCCGCTCGCCGAAGGCCGGGCGCAGCTCATCGAACCAGGTCGCCTGCGGGTCGAAGCACGCATAGAAGGTGCGCAGTACCCACGACGGGTCACGGGCCTGGAGGAACTGCAACACGAAGACTTTTTCCCCGGCGACGGTCTCGATGCCGTTGATCAATACCTTGCCGTAGAAGGTGCTCATGGACGGCCCGCGCACCGTGCGCGCCAGCCCCGACACCGTGCGGTACGCCGCCTGGAAAATCTCGAACGCCCGGGCCAGCGGCATCGCAAAGTAGTGGCTGGGGCCGGTGTCGCGCTCGACGAACATGTAATAAGGCACCGCGCCGAGCCGTACGCCTTCGGTCCAGAGGGTTGCCCAATCGGCGGGGTTTTCGTTGATATGGCGGATCACCGGTGCCTGCATGCGCAGGGTCGCGCCCGTGGAACGAATGCACTCGATGGCTTGACGGGCGATGGCCGGGCGGATCTCCACCGGGTGGTTGTAGTGGCCCATGATCGAGAGGTTCTTGCCCGCCGCGACGATCTGCCGGAACAGCGCCAGCAGCTCGGGCGCATCCTTGTCGGTGACAAACCGTTGCGGCCAATACGCCACCGACTTGGTGCCGATGCGGATGTTCTGGATGTGCGGCAGATCCAGGAGCGGCTCGATGTACCCCGCCAGCGAGCGGGTGTTCATGATCATCGGGTCGCCCCCGGTTATCAGCACATCCGTGACGTCGGTGTGCACCTTCAGGTAGCTGACCAGCTCTTGGGATTCCCGGGCGTTGAACTTGAGCTCTTCCTCGCCGATGAACTGCGCCCAGCGAAAACAGAAGGTGCAGTAGGCGTGACAGGTCTGCCCGGCACCGGGGAAAAACAGCACGGTTTCGCGGTACTTGTGCTGGATGCCCGGCAGGACCTTGCCGTCGAGGGTCACGCCGTTGTGCGTCAGCTGCCCGGCCGGATGGGGGTTCATGCGCAGCCAGATCGCCTCGATCCGCCGCTTGATTGCAGCGGCGTCATCCTCTTCGATCAGTTGCTTGAGCGAGGCATATTCCTGCGCCAACAACATGTCCTTGTGGGGAAAGGTCATGCGGAAAATCGGATCGTCCGGGATGTTGTTCCAGTCGATCAGCGTGCCCAGCACGTATTCGTTGGTGCGAAACGGCATGACCCGGGCCACGACCGTCATGGCTTCCTGCAACGCAGGCGTCAGCTTGTGCCAATACGGTGTGTCGCGAATGGTCCGGGCGTTATAGGGTTTGTAGCGTTCGTGCTCCGACAGTCCTTGCATGGCAGCGCTCCTGGTGATTGCCCTGACAATTGCTACACGATGGCCGGCGCTATGCGCTCTATGTCCATCCATGCGCGGACGCTGTCGCGATCCCACTGGCGGCGCACATAGGCCGCGAGCCGCGCCGGGACTTGATCGCCCTGGGCGACCAGGCGGTTGAGCATGATCGCCAGGTCAGTGTCGGCAATGCTCCAGTCGCCGAAGAGGTGTTCAGCGCCCTCCTCCAGCAAGCGGTCGGCGACGAAGAACAGGCGTTCGACCGCGGCCCTGGCATCCTCGGAGAGCGGCGCGAGTTTTTTGCAGAAGTACACCAGGTCGAACGGACGCTCCTTGCGCACGACCAGCAAATCACTGCGCAACCAAGCCTGAAGTTGACGGGCCCTGGCGCGCTGCTGGATGTCTTGCGGGAAGAGTCTTGTATGCCCCGGGGCGAGTTCCTCCAGGTATTCGGCGATGGCGGAAGATTCCGACAGTGCAAAGCCTGCGTGAACTAACGCGGGAATCTTGCAGGTCAGGGACATATCACGGTATTTATCCAGATAGTTCTCCCGCCCCTTCAAATCAACGGTGACAATTTCAAATGAAAGTTGTTTCTCCTTGAGCGCCACAAACGCCGACATCGCAAACGCGCTGACAAAATCCGCGCCCACATAAAGTTTAATCCTGTTGCTTTCCATAGAACCTTCCCCTGAACTAAACACATAAATCCGTTGCATTCCAGGCGATCGTAGTAAGTTGCTTAGGCGCTGAACAGATACAGAAATTATCCGTTTGCATCGATACAGAAATTCGAAAAATGCAAACTGCCACGGAACATGGGGGGCACGGCAGAAAAGAAAAAAGGGAGCCCGCGAACGCGGACTCCCTGGAGGGTAACGGAGGGGGAATTACAGCTGGCGGGGGATCAGGCCAACATTGTCGTTGAAATTGGCGAGCAGCAGCGCTTGGGGCATATTGCTGATGTTGAGCATGGCCAGCGGCTCGGCGGCGCCGGTGTTGACAAAGCCGTGGCGGGTCCAGGCCGGCACCAGCAGCACGTCACCGGCGCCGACGCTCACTGGCTCGGCATCGCCCAGGGTCAAGGTGCCGTTGCCGCTCTGGATGATGAACAGGTGCCACCATGCATGGTCATGGCCGTTGAGTTCCGCGCCGGGTATCAACCATTGCATGGACACGGCCATTCCGGGGGTCAAAGAGCATCCGTCGAGGCTGCTGTCGTGGGCCAGCGCGACAATATCGACGTCGCTGGCCTCGAGGCTTTTGCGCATACCCGTTAGTTCAATATCCTTCCACACCCGCGGTTTTATCGGTTGCTGAACCAGACTTTGACGAAAGTCTTTATATGAAAAAAACGCACCTTGAACGTCATTCATGTTCGGGTTCCAACTTATTCTGCCGAGTTGAGTCATCCGACCTTAGGCGAACATTTAATCGCTGTAAAGCCGAACAACTCATACTTATAACGCAGAAGGTCGCAACGCCACGATCATGTCCACTTCGACTGCCGCATTCTTTGGCAACTGATAAACACCGACCGTCGTGCGAGTATGTTTGCCGGCATCGCCGAGCACATGACTGAACACATCCGAGGCGCCGTTGGCCACTTCGCTGAGGTCGACAAAGTCCGCCGTGGATTTCACATACACCGAGACCCTGATCAGCGACTTGATCTTGTCCAGCGAACCGATGGCATCGACGATCAAGGCCAGGCCGCGCATCGCGCAGAGGCTGGCGGCCGCTTGGGCATCCGCCATGTCGAGGTCCAGGCCGACCCGCCCGGGGTATTGGATCTTGCCGTTAACCCGCGGCACCATGCCGCTGACATGCAACTCGTCGTGGTGGCGGATCAGCGGAGCGTAATGCCCTCCTACGCTGTTTTCGCCGTAGATGTCGTAGTCGAATTCCTTCGCCAGCGCGATGAAGCGTTCATCACAGCTCATGTGCTCAATCATTTACCCAACCTCTTGATCAATACTGCAAAAAACATCGCCCTTTGACACTCAACACAGCATCCGTGCAGGCGGCGCCAGGCTGGTGATCCCGATGCTCGACTCAACGGCCTCGGCCAGGCGCAGCAGGTCATGGCTGAGCTGTGCATAGTCTTCGTTGAACAACACGATGTGGCCGATGAACGAGAAGTTGTCTTTCACCAGCGCGCTGACCGAATCGCCGATGCGCTTGCTCACCACCGCCTCCACCAACTCGATGCCCAGCGAGCGGGCCAGGGCCTGGATGTCCGGAACATCACGCAGGATGCCGCCCGTGCTCGCCCGCAGCAGGCGTATGCCGCAGTAGCCGCGAGGCACTGGCTCGCGGCTATCGACCTGGCCCTCCACGGCCCAGCGCACCCAACGCTCCCATGGGTCGAAATCGACGAAGGCCTGGCGTGCCAGGTCCCAGATGTGCATGCCACCGGGGCGCATGTTGGTTTCAACGGCCGAGGTGCGATGGTTGGCCCTGTAGAACACTTCGTTGTGCCAGGCGCCGTTGTCCTGGGAAACCAACCCGGCCATGTGCTGGCCGGCAGCTTTTAGTCGAGCCTGCACCTCAGGCGCCAACGGTGCGGGCACCACTTGCTGGATCTCAGCGCGGTAGGCCCCTTCGGTGGTGGTTTTTTCGGTGATCCAGGTGCTTCCGGCAACATGATCCCAGCTGTACTCCCGGGCGTTCTGGATCAGTTCTTCGAGCACGATGCCGCCCTCGCGATAGGGCTTGAGCGCTTGCCACGCATCGTCGCATTCGGACGGGTGACGGATGACCCGGCAGCCTCGACTGGCACCCTCGCAGGCAGGCTTGATGAACGCCTTGCCACCCAGTTCGACCACGCGCTGGCGCAGCTCCGGCAGGCTGTCGATACGGCTGGAATGCACTGGCCGGTAATCTTCAGGGGCCGTGGTGGCCGTCGCTTCGAGCTGGCGGAAAATCTGTTTGTCCAACCCCGCCCGAGCCTCGGCAGGTGAAATACCGGGCAAGCCGAAATGACTGGCCAGCGCCGCGCCGAGCAGCACGCCACGGTCGGAAAACGGCAGCACGCCGATCAGCTTCCAGCGATCGGCCTTCAGGCACCCCACCACCAGTTCGAGGGAGGCCGCGACGTCCTGTTCGGCCAGTGAAGTGCTGCAGACGTGATCCGCCACCTGATCGTCATAGGGCTGGACCTGCTCGACCAACAGGATCAGCCTGGCGCTGTACAGCGACTTGCACAGATCGCGCAGCTTCTGGATATCGTGAACCCGACTGCCGTTGTACCCCACCACTACTACGCATGAAGTCGTATTCATAAAACCCCCGACTTGCAAAGTGAAAACCGAAACAGCGATGACTCAGTCGTGCAACGACGCAATGGATTGCCGGTTGAGCCAGTACCAGACCAGGATCCCGCCAGCGCCGATGGCAGCCAGCACCAAGGCGTTGTAGGGCGGTGGCGCGACCCGCATGATCAACACGGTCAACCCTGCGCCGACGCCCAGGGACACTTCCTTGACGAACATGTTGTTCTGCTTGACCGAGAAATAATCGAGGTGGCTGAAAGCGCATTCGGCGATGGACAGCAGCGCCACCCAGATCAACGCGCCGACCAGGGTGTCGACGTGGAACGCGGCAGGTGAAGACAGCACCACAAAACCACCGACGATGATTCCGATCACCGTCAGCACCTTAAAGCGCCCGGTGCTCTCGATCAGCTTCATCACCGGCACTTGCGCAAAGACCACCACGGCGCTGTTGAGGATCAGCATCAGGCCGTACCAGGCCGGCAGTTCGCCCGTTTTCAGCAGGATCGCCTGGGGCAGGATCGAGAACACGCCGAACAGCTTGATGCCCATGATGACGCCGGCGATGACCCACGGCAGCTTGTTGCGCCAGCCGCTGCCATCCTGGCTGGCGGGACGGGCAACCACGGGGTCGCAAGTGAAGGTCGCGCCCATGGCGATTGGCAGGCACAACAGGACGAAACCGGCGGCGCCCAGGAAGAACAGGGTCGGGGTCAGCAGCGGCGACAGCAGGATCAGCCCTGCCAGCAGGCTGCCCATGTTCATGGCGACGCGGTTGTAGGCGGCGCCCTCCTTGGTCTGGGCCGCCTCGCTCTTGATCAGGTAACCTGCAATCGCAATACCGTAGGCAAACAACGCCGCGGCAAACATCACCACGCCCTGGTTACTGGTGATGGCCAGCAGTACCAGCCCGAGGGCGGCGCACAGCAGGGTAACGCTCAGGGAGCGGCGACCGAGCACCAGCAACGTCAACGGCAACAGCAGCAACAAGGCCCGATAACCCAGGGCCAGGATGCTGTTGGTGGCGGTATCGAGCCAGACGTTGGCCTTGCCCAGCACCGCGAACAGTGACACGGCAGTGATGATCCGGATGGTGAACAAGCGCAGATTGATGACCGGCTTGGCCGCAACGACCGTTGTTTCGACACTCATGCAACACCTCACGAACCTGGCATCGATCGACCGGCATAGGTCGACCATCCAGAAACTCTGTAAGGCGATGGTAGAAAGAGATGCTTGTCTTGGTCAGAGCAAGTTCGTATAGAATCAAACGAACTTTACTGCCAGAGAGACCAGTAAAATGCAGGCTCAGCGAGCAGTGATCGCCGCTATCGAGTTCCAGCCGGGTGTACCGCTGGTGCAGCAGATCGTCGATCAGTTGTCGGTGGCAATTACCAAGGGCGGCCTGCCCCACGGCTCAAGGCTGCCGCCGATTCGCGAACTCTCCGACCTGATGCACGTGGGCAAGTCCACGGTGGTCGACGCCCTTGACCGCTTGCGCGCCAAGGGGCTGGTGGTGTCGCGCCAGGGTTCGGGGCATTACGTGCACCGTTCCAGCACCACCCTGCAGACCCACGCCGGCCCCGATCTGCTGCCCCAGGACACCCTCAGCGTGGTGCGCCGCGCGGTGCTGCTGGACAATGGCGCGCTGCGCCCGGGGGCCGGTTTCCTGCCATCCTCATGGTTGCCTGCTGACGAATTGCTCAAAGCCGTGCGCGGTACACTTCGCGCCACCACGCTGCGCATGGGTGAATACGGTAACGCCAGCGGTTACCTGCCGCTGCGCCAGGCCTTGCGGGTCAAGATGGCGACCCTGGGCGTCGAAGCGCCGGTGGAACAGATCATCACCACCGCCAACACCGTCCAGGCCATCGACATGCTGATGCGCCTGCTGGTCAAACCCGGCGACACGGTGCTGCTCGACGACCCGTGCTACTTCACGATGCACACCAACCTGGCCTGGCACGGCGCCAAGGTCGTCACCATCCGCCGCGATTGCGACGGCATGGACCTGGAGGCGTTCGAGCAACTGCTGATCGCTCACCGCCCCGTGCTCTACATGACCAACAACGCCCTGCACAACCCGACCGGGCACTCGTTCACCTCGGCGCAGGTCTACCGCCTGGTGGAGCTGAGCCATCGGTACAATTTCCACATCCTCGAAGACGACCTGTACTGCGACATGCAGCAACGCCGAACGCCGCGCCTGGCCGCGAGCGGGCTGGACAACGTGTCCTACGTCTCAGGCTTCTCCAAGACCCTGACCGCCAACAGCCGCGTCAGCTTCGCCGTGCTGTCCCCGCAACTGGCCGCGCGGATGGTCACCCTGAAAATGGCCTGCGGCGGCATGACCTCGGAGATGGCCGAGCAGATCATCTGCACCATGCTCAGCGACGGCAGCTACGCCAAGCACATGCGCCGCACCGTAGACAGGCTTTATGAGTCGAACAGCCGGGTGGCGGCATGGCTGGGCGAAGCCGGGTGTTCGGTGTCTTCGCTGCCCGGTGAAGGGTTATACATCTGGACGCGATTGCCGGATGGATACGATGCCGAAACCCTGGCCAGGAAGGGCCTGGAAATCGACCTGGTATTGGCGCCGGGGACCATGCTCAGCAAGGCGGCGGATGGCAATCGGTTTCTGCGCTTCAACGTCGCGCACAGTGATCACGTGCAGGTGCGCGAACGGTTTTTCCGCTTGCTCGACAAGCCCCATAAATAACCGACTGTCTTCGATCCTGTGGGAGCGGGCTTGCTCGCGAAGAGGCCGTCACATCCAGCATCAATGTCGCCTGACACACCGCTTTCGCGAGCAAGCCCGTTCCCACAGGGTGGAGGTGCTCGATGCACCGTGCAACAACCGCGCGTAAATGAAAAAGCCCCGCGCTTCTCTCGAAGGCGGGGCTTTTCTTTACAGCATCCGACGCTTAAGGCGCGTACGTCAGCAGCAGCTCGGTCGGCACTTTGAAGTCCAGGGACATCATCACGCTCAACGCGGTAATGGTGAAGATCGAGAACACGAACAGCTTGCGTGCCCAGACCGTGTCATCCACTGCCTTGTAGCCGGTCCAGGCCATGTACAACCAGTACATGCCCATGGCCGCGGCGACGGCGAGGTAGCTCATGCCGGCGTAGCCGCTGAAGGTCAGCATCAAGGTCGCCACGAGGAAGGCCAGGATGTAGATCAGGATGTGCTTCTTGGCCACCTGGATGCCACGCTTCACTGGCAGCACCGGAATCGATGCGGCCAGGTAATCGTTGAAGCGGAAGATCGCGATGGCGTAGGAATGCGGCATCTGCCACAGGCTGAACATCACCAGCAGGGTCAGCGCGGCCATGTCGAAGGTGTTGCTGACTGCGACATAGCCGATCACCGGCGGCATGGCGCCCGACAGACTGCCCACCAGCGTGCCGTGAACCGACTTGCGCTTGAGGTACAGGCTGTAGAAGCCGACGTAGATCACGAAGCCGATCACGGCGAACAAAGCGGCCAACGGGTTGGCCACTTTGTACAACAACGCAACGCCGAGAACACCCAGGACGGTCGCATAGATCAGGGCCAGTTTCAGGGAGATGAGGCCCTGAACCAGCAC
Source organism: Pseudomonas serbica (assembly GCF_028823535.1). Lineage (GTDB taxonomy): Bacteria > Pseudomonadota > Gammaproteobacteria > Pseudomonadales > Pseudomonadaceae > Aquipseudomonas > Aquipseudomonas serbica. The sequence goes on from NZ_JAQIYM010000003.1 coordinate 115,985, forward strand.
CCGGTTCTTGGTGCGTTCCATCTTGATGTCGATGTCGCGGTCGATGCAGTTGTTGAACACGCAACCGGAGGCGACGACCAGGGAAGTGCCGATCATGGCTGCCAGAAACACGGCCAGATCGACATGCCCTTTCGAGGCCAGGAAGAACCCGCCTGCCACAGAAAGCACGTTACCGAAAATGATCCCCGGTTTGGTGATTTGGATAAAGTGCTTGAGCGACATCGGGTCTACCTCACTTCGCCATCATGTACGTGTGGATGCTGAACATGATCCACAGCGACAGGCCAACCAGCAGCACGATCACGATGGCCGTAAAGACGAAAGCGATCACGTTGTTACGCTGAGCGATGGAACGGTCCAGGTGCAGGAAGTAATACAGGTGAACGATCACCTGGATCACTGCGAACAGCAGAACGATTGCCAGCGTGGTGGCCTTCGGCAGGCTCGGGTACATCACCAGACCGAACGGGATGACGGTCAGGATCACCGACAGGATGAAGCCGATGGCGTACGACTTTACGCTGCCGTGGCCAGCATCATGGCTGTCATGGGAGTGGGCATTAGCCATTACAGGGTCCCCATCAGATAGACAACGGTGAAGACGCAGATCCAGACCACGTCCAGGAAGTGCCAGAACAGGCTCAGGCAGCTCAGGCGAGTCTTGTTGGTCGACGTCAGGCCCTTTTTCTGCACCTGATACATCATGATCGCCATCCAGATCAAACCGGCGGACACGTGCAGACCGTGAGTACCGACCAGGGTAAAGAACGCGGACAGGAAGCCTGAACGGCTAGGACCGTAGCCTTCGGCGATCAAGATGTGGAACTCGTTGATCTCCATCGCGATAAAGCCTGCGCCCAACAGGAAGGTCATGCCGAGCCAGGTCAGCACCGCCTTCTTGTTGCCCTTGTACAACGCCAGCATGGCGAAGCCGTAGGTGATCGAACTGAACAACAGCAGAGCGGTTTCGCCCAGCACGTACGGCAGTTCGAAGATGTCGTGGCCCGACGGGCCACCCGCTACGTTGTTAACCAGTACCGCGTACACCGCGAAGATCGACGCAAACAGAATGCAGTCGGTCATCAGGTAGAGCCAGAAACCGTATACGGTCATCTCGCCCGAGTCGTGGTGGTGGTCATCGTGCCCATGGTCACCATGGGCGTGTCCAACATTGGTCACTAAGTTCGACATGGTTTAAGCCTGTTCCAACGAGGTTTCAACACGGGTGGCGGTGGCCGGGATTTTCCCTGCCGCTACCAGACGCTTGTGCTGCTCGGCTTCGATGCGCTCGATCGTTTCAACCGGGACCATATAGCCCTGGTCGTCACGTGCAGCGTGGATCACGAAGTAGGCGACAGTGCCTACCAGGCTCGCGATTGCCAGCCACCAGATGTGCCAGATCATCGCGAAACCGAACACGGTCAGCAGAGCGCCCATGACCACACCGGTAGCGGTGTTGTTTGGCATGTGGATCGGCTCGTACTTGGCCGGAGCCTTGTACGCGGTGCCGTTTTCCTTGGCTTCGGTGAACGGGTCGATGCAGTCAGCCTTGGGCAGCACGGCAAAGTTGTAGAACGGAGGTGGCGACGAGGTCGACCATTCCAGCGTGTGGGCATTCCACGGGTCACCGTGTTCGCACATGTTCTCTGGCTTGTTGCGGTCACGCACACTGACGTACAGCTGGATCAGTTGGCAGGCGATACCGAAGGCGATCATCACCGCACCGAACATGGCGACGTACAGGTACGGCACCCACTCAGGGTTGGTGGTGGCGTTCAGACGACGGGTCATGCCCATGAAGCCCAGTGCATAGAGCGGCATGAACGCGACGAAGAAGCCCGAGATCCAGAACCAGAACGCTGCTTTACCCCAGCCTTCGTGCAGCTTGAAGCCGAACGCTTTCGGGAAGTAGAACGCGAAACCTGCGATGTAGCCGAATACCGCGCCGCCGATGATCACGTTGTGGAAGTGCGCGATCACGAACAGGCTGTTGTGCAGGACGAAGTCAGCACCCGGGATGGCCAGCAGTACGCCGGTCATGCCGCCGATGGCGAAGGTCACCATGAAGCCCAGGGTCCACAGCACCTGGCTGGTGAAACGCAGACGACCCTGGTAGATGGTGAACAGCCAGTTGAACAGTTTCACACCCGTCGGGATGGAAATCAGCATCGTCGCCAGACCGAAGAAGGCGTTGACGCTGGCACCCGAACCCATGGTGAAGAAGTGGTGCAGCCAAACCATGAAGCCCAGTACCGAGATCGCGCCCGAAGCGTAGATCATCGAGTGGTGGCCGAACAGTTTCTTGCCGGTGAACGCCGAGATCACTTCCGAGAAGATGCCGAAGGCCGGCAGGATCAGGATGTAAACCTCAGGGTGGCCCCAGGCCCAGAACAGGTTGACGTACATCATTGGATTGCCACCAAGTTCATTGGTGAAAATGTGGAAATCCATGTAACGGTCGAGGGTCAGCAGTGCCAGGGTAGCGGTCAGGATCGGGAACGAAGCCACGATCAGGACGTTTGCCCAGGTGCAGGTCCAGGTGAAGATCGGCATGTCCATCAGCTTCATGCCAGGGGTACGCATTTTCAGCACGGTAGCGAGGAAGTTAACCCCCGTCAGCGTCGTACCTAACCCGGATAGCTGTAGCGCCCAGATGTAGTAATCCATCCCCACGCCAGGGCTGTACTGCAGACCCGACAGCGGCGGATAGGCAACCCAACCGGTCTTGGCGAATTCGCCGACGCCCAGGGACAGGTTGATCAGCACCACGCCGGAAACCAGCAGCCAGAAGCTCAGGGAGTTCAGGAACGGGAAGGCAACGTCACGCGCGCCGATCTGCAGCGGCACTGCAAGGTTCATCAGGCCGGTGAAGAATGGCATCGCCATGAAGATGATCATGATCACACCGTGGGCGGTGAAGATCTGGTCATAGTGTTCAGGTGGCAGGTAGCCAGGCGAACCCTCGGTGGCCATGGCCAACTGGGTACGCATCATGATGGCGTCGGCAAAGCCGCGCAGCAGCATGACCATGGCGACGATGATGTACATCACGCCGATTTTCTTGTGGTCGACCGATGTCAGCCACTCGGTCCACAGATAGGTCCACTTCTTGAAGTAAGTGATACCCGCGAACAGTGCCAGACCACCGAGCGCGATCATGGCGATGGTCACCATCACGATCGGCTCGTGGAACGGCACCGCTTCCCAACTTAATTTACCAAACATCGTTTACTCCTCTGCCCCGGCAGCTGAATGCGAGTTCATGTCCGTAGCGGCCACTTCTTTCTCTTTCTTCTCGTGCTTGACCTTCGGACCCGGTTTCATGCCTTCGTACTTGTCGACGATGATCTGGAACAGGTTCGGCGTCACCGAGGAGTAGAGCTCGACTGGGTTGTTCTGGCTCTGCTTGGAAAGGGCTGCGTATTCAGCTTGTTCAAGCTGTTTAGGTGCCTTTTTGACTTCACTTACCCAGGCGTCGAAATCTTCCTGGGAAGTTGCGATCGCTTTGAATTTCATACCGGTGAAACCGGCACCGCTGTAGTTGGCGGAGATGCCGTCCATTTCAGCGTTGCGGTCGGCGATCAGGTGCATTCTGGTCTGCATGCCCGCCATCGCGTAGATCTGGCCACCCAGGCCCGGGATGAAGAACGAGTTCATCACGGCGTCGGAGGTGATCTTGAAGTTGATTGGCGTGTGCGCCGGGAACACGATCTTGTTGACCGTGGCAATGCCTTGTTCCGGGTAGATGAACAGCCACTTCCAGTCCAGCGCGACCACTTCGATGGTCACAGGCTTCACGTCGGATTCGATCGGACGGTACGGGTCCAGCTCGTGGGTCGACTTGTAGGTGATGTAACCCAGGGCAATGATGATCAACACCGGAACAGTCCACACCGCGATCTCGATCTTGGTGGAGTGGTTCCACTTAGGCGTGTAGGTCGCCTTGGTGTTGGACGCGCGGTATTTCCAGGCGAACAGGAAGGTCATCACGATGACCGGCACCACGACCAACAGCATCAGCAGCGTGGCGGTGATGATCAGGTTTCGCTGTTCCAGGCCGACCTGGCCCGTGGGATTGAGCAAGGTCATGTTGCAGCCTCCCAGCAACAACGTGCCGAGCAGCGGCAATAAGCCTAGTAGTCTGGGGTACCTGTTTTTACTCATCTCACGACCTCTAAAGCAGCTTGCGCAATGCAGTTGGGTTTTGATCGCCAACACTTCACCCTGCCAAGGGTTGGCATTTTTCTTGGATTGAATAAGGGCTTGCCCGTCGAGCGTCAGAGGCGTTTCGACAAATCCTGGGCCAGCGGTGAGTTCTTATTCGAATTCGTGGTCAAAGGCCTTGTTACAGCCCAATTCCATTTGGTGCGGATAGTTGGAGGCACCGACACCTGGGCGTCACATGAGGCCAAAAAGCCTCTCGACACCCTCTTGCCACTCATGCACCAGAGCCTGGGTGAGCAGTGCCGGGAATTCAGTGCGGGCGATTGTAGATATGTAGCGTTTTATAAACCATGTCTTATCCCGAAATAATTTTTATCCCTGACCGCAACAATCCTGACCCAATTGTGTAAAAGTGGCGCATCTTATCGAAATTGATTCTCAACAAAAACACCAAAAAAAGTAGGTCTACCACCCCCGATTCAGACAGCTTCAGGGGCTCGAACAGGGTCCTCAACCCCGCCCTAGCCCCGGTATGACAAGGGCTCTGGCAAATCGCCACAACCTGTTAAAACTGTCTGCTCCCTTTTGACCCGGCTAAAATCCGGCGACGCTCGAACACGCCAATTTCTTTGCAAGACATCGCACCAATCCGACACTCGAAAGCGCAGTGCGACACTTGCGATGTGACAACATGTCGCACATTTGTCGCACCCCTGATTGCCATGCATCACGGTCTTCTTACCTGGCCCCTGAAATGCAAAAACGCCCCGGCCCTCTCATCGAGGACCGGGGCGTTTCGGGTCTATTAGCGCAGCGTCTTGCGATTGCGCAGCGTCAGCAACGGCACCAGCACCACCACCAGCACGAAGGCCAGCAGCGCCCACTGCGCCAGGGACAACCCCAGGATTGGCGGGTACGGCGTGGAGCAGAAACCGTCGACCTGGAAGCCCAGCGGGAAGATCTTCGCCAGCGGCAAGCCATCGACTATCGGTTGCAGCACATCGATGCCACAGCTGACGGCCGGATAGAACTGCGTATAGACGTGATGCCCGGCCACCCCGACGCCTGCCAGGGCACAAATGACCACCAGGGTCTCCAGCACCGTAATGCTGCGACGGGTGCGCATGGCCGCCCCGATGAAGGCGAAGAGCGCGATCAACAGCAGCGCATACCGCTGCAGGATGCACAACGGGCACGGCGCCTCGCCCAACACCACCTGCATGTACAACGCACCGCCGATCAGCGCCAGGCAAATGATGCCCAACAGCACCAGGTAGCGCCGTTCACGGCCCAGACGCATCGTTTCCTCGCTCATCGTGTTTCCCTTTTGACTATCGATTGCCCGTCAGTTTACACGCTGGACCTTTCCTTTGAGAGGGCTGGAGCGCACTGGCGGATTGTGGGGAAATAGACGACAGACCGGTTAAGACGGGATTAACCGTAAAGCCCCCGGCCCCTCGAACTCGGCCCGCAACAACTTCACGAACGCCTCGCGAGCCGGGTGCCGGCCTGCGTTCTCGTGCCAGTAAAAAAGGTTGTCGACGCTCGTCAGTTCCGGGAACTCATAGCCCTGGCAACCAGCGCCCAGACCATACTGCTCATAGATGCCCCGGGGAACCAGCGCGACACCGGCACCGGCGCTGACACAACCTACGATGGTGCCATAGCTGGCAATGCTGACAATCGGCTGCACCTGGTCGTGGCGCAATAACCACTGTTCCAGCGCAAAGCGGTACGGGCAGCCCGGCGGCCACATGAAAATCGCTTTGCTCTGCAAATCCGCCGCCTTGCGCAAAGGCCCATGGGAGGCGGATGCGATGAGAATCAGATCTTCGCGGTACATCACTTCCCGCTGCAGTCCCGGGCGATCAACGTTGACCGCCACGAACGCCCCATCCAACCGCCGATGCTGTGTGTCGTCGAGCAATTGCGCCCAGGTGCCGGTGCTCAACTCCAGCATCACCTTTGGGTAAAGCTCGTGGTACTTGGCCAGTAACCTGGGCAATCGCCCCGTGGCACTGGACTCGATGGCACCAATGCGCAGAGGACCGCTCGGCTCGCAGCCGGGCGCCAACGCCCTGCGCGCTTCCTCGGCCAGGCCGAGGATTTTCGTCGTGTACTCAAGAAACACCTCCCCGGCGGGGGTGATCCGCAATCCTCGGCCGTCGCGGGAAAACAGCGGCGTACCGAGTTCACGCTCCAGGGACTTGAGGCGTGCGGTGATATTGGACGGCACACAGTGCAGCATCTCGGCCGCACGCGCGATGCTGCCGAGGTGGTGAACCGTGTTGAACATGCGCAGCTGGGACAATTCCATAGCTCACCAAAAGTGAATACTTAACTCAGTTTAAGTCACTTGTAGTGAATTGATAGGGTTTTGATAATTCGAATGTCGCACGGCATCACGCCTTATTTGCGCCGTACAAAAAGGAAGCCTTATGGATTTTGTTCAACGCCACCTCGCGCAAAGGCCAGGCGTAAAAATCGCCCTGGCGACGGTTTTCGTGATCCTCTGCTGGGCCTACTCCCCCATTGGCATCCGCATCGGCCTGGGGGCTTACGAGCCGGGACATCTGGCGCTGATCCGCTTTCTCATTGCCTCGACGTTCATGGCCGGCGTCGCCCTGGTGACACGTATTTCCCTGCCGCGCCTGAAAGACCTGCCACTGTTGGTCATGCTGGGATTCTTTGCTGTCAGCCTGCACCACATCGCCATCAATGTCGGCCAACGAGGCGTCAGCGCCGGCGCGGCCAGTGTGCTGGCGCAATCCACGCCGCTGTTCAGCACGATACTGGCGCATTTCGTGTTCAAGGACCGGGTCAACGGTTGGCAGTGGATCTGTCTGCTATGCGGCTTGCTCGGTGCGGGGGTCGTGGTGACGGGTGATCGTGGGTTTGGAGAACTGGATGCGCACGGGCTGCTGATCCTGCTGGCGGCCTTGTCCTGGAGTCTCTATTTCGCCCTGCAAAAACGCCATTCCCATCGCTACGACGGACTGACAATGGTGTGTTACACCATCTGGTCGGGCACCACGTTATTACTGGTGTTCGCACCGGGCTTGTGGAGTGAAGTGCATAACGCGCCTGCTTCGGCCAACCTGGCGGTGCTGATCCTGGGTATTTTCCCCAGTGCCCTGGCATACCTGGCCTGGGCCTACGTACTGACTCACAGCAACGTGAGCCGCGCGTCCATTTCGCTTTACCTGATACCGCCCACGGCCATGCTGATGGCCTCGGTGGCTCTGGCTGAGCGCCCTTCGATCATGGTCATCTCCGGGATGCTCATCGTGCTGGCGAGCGTACTGGCGCTCAACCTGCAACCCTCGAAAGTTCGGGAATCTGCATCGCAGCGGGGCTTTCGCGCGAAAGCCCCGGCAGCGATTGATCACTCGCCGTAGATATCAGACTTGAAGTACTGCTGCGAGATCTTCTGATACTCGCCACTGGCGCGAATGCCGTCGATTGCGGTGTTCAGCTCCGAGACCAGCTCGGTGTTGCCCTTGCGTACCGCGATCCCGGCGCCCTCGCCCACGTATTTCGGGTCCTTGAGCTCGGGGCCGACAAAGGCGTAGCCCTTGCCACGGGGCATCGACAGGAAGTCGTTCAGGGGAATGGTGTCGGCGAAGATGGCATCGAGGCGGCCGGCCGCCAAGTCCATGTAGATCTCTTCGTTGTTGCTGTAGCGCTTGACGTTGACGCCCTTGGGTTCGAAGACTTCGGTCGCGTAACGGTCGGTGGTGGTCGCCCGTTGCACGCCCACGGTCTTGCCCTTGAGGCTGGCGTATTGGTCATCGACGACCGCACCTTCCTTCATGACCAGGCGCGACGAGGTGAAGTAGTACTTGTGGGTGAAATCCACCGACTTCTTGCGGTCTTCGTTGATGGTCATGGACGACAGGGCCATGTCGATCTTCTTCACCTTGAGGGAAGGAATCAGGCCGTCGAACTCGCCCTCGACCCACACGCACTTGACCTTCATCTGCGCGCACAGGGCATTGCCGATGTCGTAGTCGAAGCCCGCGATCTCGCCTTTGTCGGTCTTGGAGGCGAACGGCGGGTAGGCCGCTTCGATGCCGATACGCAGGGTTTTCTCAGCGGCAAACAGGTTGCTGCACGCCAACAGGCTCAGGGCCAGACCGGTGATGAGGGGGAGTTTCTTCATGTTCGTTCTCTCGCGGGTTGTTGTTGGTTTGGCAAGACAGAAGAAAGAGCAGAATCGTGGGAAAGCCTTTTTTATACTTAGAATTCCATACTGGACTTTTATGTATTTGGCGTCAATCAGGCAAATGGGGACGGTGCCCGCCGATTGTCGGGTAGCGAATCAAGAGGTTCTTGGGTGAAGCGGATGGCCTCTTCGCGGGCAAGCCCGCTCCCACATGGGAACTGCGAACACAGTGGGAGCGGACTTGCTCGCGAAGACTGACTGAAGAACGCCGCAGGAATTACCGCTTCCAGCGATCCGCCGCCGCATGATCGCTGTCACGTCCCTCCACCCAACGTGGGCCGTCGCTGGTGTTTTCCTTCTTCCAGAACGGCGCGCGGGTTTTCAGGTAGTCCATGACAAAGGCGCAGGCGTCGAAGGCGGCCTGGCGGTGGGCGCTGGCGGCGCCGACGAAGACGATGGGCTCGCCGGGCTCCAGGGCGCCGATGCGATGCAGCACTTGCAGCTTGAGCAACGGCCAGCGCTGCTCCGCTTCGATGGCGATCTTGCCGAGGGCTTTTTCGGTCATGCCCGGATAGTGTTCGAGGAACATCCCGGCGACATCCAGGCCGTCATTGAAATCGCGAACATAGCCGACAAAACTCACCACCGCGCCGACGCCGACATTGGCATCGTGCATGGCGTTGACTTCGGCGCCGGGGTCGAACGCGGTCGATTGCACGCGAATGGCCATGCCTCAGCCCCCGGTCACAGTGGGGAAAAACGCCACTTCATCGCCATCGCTGACCGGCTCGTCGAGCTGGCACAGGTCTTCGTTGCGTGCGCACATCAGGTTCTGCTCGCTCAACACCTCGGCGCCATCGCGCTGGGCCAACAGTGCGCGCACGTCGTCGACGGTGGCGAAGTCGCCCTCGACCTTCACCGCATCAACGCCCAGCGCTTCACGGTAACGGGCAAAAAACTTCACGGTCACGTTCATGGCTGATCCGCCTGGAAATGCCCGCTCTTGCCGCCAACCTTCTCCAGCAGGCGCACACTTTCGATGGTCATGCCGCGATCCACGGCCTTGCACATGTCATAGATGGTCAACGCGGCGACACTGGCGGCGGTCAGGGCCTCCATCTCGACTCCGGTCTGCCCGGACAACTTGCAGCGCGCCACGATGCGCACGCTGTCCTCGCCTTCGGCGCTAAGTTCGACCTTGACCCCGGTCAGCATCAGCGGATGGCACAGGGGAATCAGGTCGCTGGTCTTTTTCGCCGCCTGGATGCCGGCAATACGGGCCACGGCGAACACATCGCCCTTGGGGTGACCGCCACTGACGATCATTTGCAAGGTTTCGGGCAGCATGCGCACCAGCGCCTGGGCCGTTGCTTCACGGAACGTCACGGCTTTTTCGGTGACGTCGACCATGTTGGCACGGCCTTGGGAATCGAGATGAGTCAGCACAGGGTTACTCCTGATCAGGAGTCTCGATTGTAAACCTGTGGGTCAGATTTCCGCACGCATGATTATCGGATGGACGCATTCCTGTAGGAGCTGGCTTGCCAGCGATGACGGTCTTGAATTCAACACCTTCAACGCCCCCTTCGCTGGCAAGCCAGCGCCTACAAGGTTTTGTGTCGAGCATAAAAAACCGGACGGCTTTGGGGCCGCCCGGTTTGTGTGAAGCAGTTACAGATGCGATTCGGCGTATTCAGCCAGGATCGAACGTGGCACCCCTTGCAGGGTGATGTGCACTCCGTTGGGGAAATCCTTGAAGCGTTCAGTCAGGTAGGTCAGCCCGGAGCTGGTCGCGGACAGGTAAGGGGTGTCGATCTGTGCCAGGTTGCCCAGGCACACCACTTTGGAACCGGCGCCGGCACGGGTGATGATGGTTTTCATCTGGTGCGGTGTGAGGTTCTGGCATTCATCGATCAGGATCAGGCTCTGCTGGAAGCTGCGGCCCCGGATGTAGTTGAGGGATTTGAACTGCAACGGCACTTTGCTGAGGATGTAGTCGACGCTGCCATGGGTGCTTTCATCATCCATGTGCAAGGCTTCGAGGTTGTCGGTGATGGCGCCCAGCCAAGGCTCCATTTTTTCCGCTTCGGTGCCGGGCAGGAAGCCGATCTCCTGGTCCAGGCCTTGCACGCTGCGGGTGGCGATGATGCGGCGATAGCGCTTGCTGACCATGGTCTGTTCAATGGCCGCGGCCAGCGCGAGGATGGTTTTACCGGAACCTGCGGCACCGGACAGGTTGACCAGGTGGATGTCCGGATCGAGCAAGGCATACAGCGCCAGGCTCTGATAGATGTCACGCGGTTTCAGGCCCCAGGCTTCCTGGTGCAGCAGCGGTTCCTGGTGCAGGTCCAGGATCAGCAACTTGTCTTCCTCGATCTCCTTGATCCAGCCGACGAACCCTTGCTCGTCGATGATGAACTCGTTGATGTGCACCGCCGGCAGGTTGTCGATCAGCTGTACCTGATGCCAGGTGCGGCCATGGTCCTGGCGGGTCTCGACCTTGCTCACTCGGTCCCAGAAGGAGCCGGTCATGTTGTGGTAGCCGTTAGGCAGCAACGATACGTCGTCGACCAACTGGTCGGTGCTGTAGTCCTCGGCCGCAATCCCGCAGGCGCGGGCCTTGAGGCGCATGTTGATGTCTTTGGTGACCAGCACCACGGGCTTTTGCGGATCGCGCGCGTGCAGGTCGATCAACTGGTTGATGATTTTGTTGTCGTTCAGGTGCTCGGGCAGAATCAGGTTCGGCTCGGCATGCTTGCTCATCAGAATTGACAGCAAGCCCTTGGGTCCGCTCTTGCCCCGCTGGATCGGCACACCCTGCTCGACGTCCTCGGGTGAGGCATCGCCCAGGGTCTTGTCGATCAGCCGGATGGCCTGGCGGCATTCGGCGGCAACGCTGTGATGCCCGCTCTTGAGCTTGTCGAGCTCCTCAAGCACGGTCATCGGGATCGCGACGTGGTGTTCTTCGAAGTTGAGCAGCGCGTTTGGATCGTGAATCAATACGTTGGTATCGAGTACATAAAGGATTGGCTGGTTGGAAGAAGAGCTACGTCCGTGATCATCCATACTCGGTCACCTTTGTGGGAGCCATTCGACGCAATACCTTGGCGGTGCTGCGCCTCGAAGTGACTACCGAATACACCTGCGGGGACTCAAGTGTTCTGCATACATGCGGGTCTTGGGAGACGCCACCTGTGTTGCAGGTTTCGGCGGTCTGTCTTCGTAATACTCCAAAACCCATGACAGAAAAAAGTACTTTGACGCTTTTTTGAAGTTTATTTTTCAGAATGACCAATAACACTTGGCGGACTGCCATCACCCGTTTACAGTCGGAAGTCAACCTGCAGCAAAACCTCTTCAAAAATCGCCTTTTACCCAATGTTTGCGGGATTTGGCGGTTTTCAGCGAAACCCCTCCTGACAGTCCTCCCAACCGATCCCGCTTTGCGCCGTTTGCGTAATCAGCCAGGGCAACGCCGTTTTCACCCCGTCCTGCTTCACATTGAAGTTGATCACCCCGTGGCGCCACAGCAGCATCAGGGTCAGCACCCGTTGCGCACTCTGGCTGCCCTTGAGCTTGCCTGCACCGTCCTGGGCATCGATGTCCCACAGGGCGACCTGCAAGCCCTGGGCCTTGAAGAAAGCGGCGGCGTCGGCGCGACGCTGGCCATCGGGCGGGCGAAACAGCGGCATGAAGTTCTCCGGCAGTTTATTTTTCGCCAGCTCAACGCTGCGACGTACCGAGTCCTGCCAGTCCTGCCAGTGGCTGTGGGAGCGAAACTCCCAGCCTTGCACACCGATACACTGGGTTGACCAGGTCGACTGCAGGCTGGCCACCGAACGCTCGCCCAGACGCGCCTGGAGGTCCTTGCCGAGCACGAAGAAGGTGCCACTGAGATTGGCCTTGCGCAGGTACTCGGCCACCCAGTCGGTGTTGTCCGGCATGGCGTTGGCGGCGCTGTCGAAGGTCAATAGAAACAGCCGGTCATGCATGCCGTCGCCATTGCGCTCAAAGTCTCCAAAACGATCGACTTCACTGCTGGTTTGCGGGAACAGTGCCGCCTTGCGCAGTTGCTCGTCCAGGTACTGGGTGTGGAACAGGCGGCTCGGTTCGTACCACCGGGTGTAATAGCTGTCCTCGCTGAGCTGGAACTTGCCGGCCTGCTCGCGCAAGGTGGCCATGTCCTCGACCAGGAAACAGAAGGAGGCGTCCTGGTCGCAACTTTGCTGGGCGAAGTTGTAGTTGGCCAACAGGCGTTGCCACAGGCGTTGGCGAACTCGATTGACCGAATCCAGATTGATCGTGCGCAGCCCCAGGCGTTGCGCCAGCGCCGCCTCGTCCAGGGACTCACTGGCCAGCAGCACCCGGGCGAACATGAGGATTTCGGCACGCGAGGCGACGTCGAAAAGGGTCGGGTTGTCGAGTTTTTCCGGCCAGGTGCTGCGATCCAGGGTCGCCACCTCACCGGGTGCCGCGATGGCGCCGAAGCTCAGCAGCCAGGCGGTGAGCAGAAAAACGATACGCAATGGGATGCCTCCATAACCAGACCCGGGCGGCACTATAGCTGATCCGCCCCGCATTCCCGCAGCAGCACCGAAGCAAAGTGGGAGCGGGCTTGCTCGCGAAGGCAGTGTGTCAGTCACATTAATATTGGCTGACACGCCGCCTTCGCGAGCAAGCCCGCTCCCACAAGGGTTTGTGGATAGCCACCGGTCATCACCTATGGCCTCGATAGCTGGAGTCCACCGCGACAACCCCCTAGAATCGCCGCCACGATTAAAGGAGACGACTTCATGCTGACGGTGATTTCCCCCGCCAAGACCCTCGATTACGAAACACCACCGGCGACCCAACGCTTTACCCAGCCGCAGTACCTCGACCACTCCCAGGAGCTGATCCAGCAACTGCGTGAGCTGACCCCGGCGCAGATCAGCGAGTTGATGCACGTTTCCGACAAGATCGGCGGGCTCAACGCCGCCCGCTTCGGCAGCTGGACACCCGCCTTTACCCCGGCCAACGCCAAGCAGGCGTTGCTGGCGTTCAAGGGCGACGTCTACACCGGGTTGAACGCGCAAACCTTCAGCGAAGCCGATTTTGACTATGCCCAGCAACATCTGCGCATGCTCTCCGGCCTGTATGGCCTGCTGCGCCCCCTCGACCTGATGCAGCCGTACCGGCTGGAAATGGGCACCAAGCTGGCCAATGCCCGGGGCAAGGACCTGTATGCCTTCTGGGGTACCCGGATCAGCGAATGGCTGAACGAAGCCCTGGCCGACCAAGGCGATGACGTGCTGCTCAACCTGGCTTCCAACGAGTATTTCTCGGCGGTCAAGCGCAACGCCCTGAATGCTCGCATCATCAATACCGAGTTCAAGGACCTGAAGAACGGTCAGTACAAGATCATCAGCTTCTACGCGAAAAAGGCCCGGGGCATGATGAGCCGATTCGTCATCGAAGAGCGCATCAACGATCCGCAAGCCCTCAAGCAGTTCGATGTGCAGGGTTACCGCTACAGCGCCGAGCAGTCTAAACCGGACAATCTGGTGTTCCTGCGCGACCACGCCCCCGAATGAAGCAACGGGTCGGCGCACGACCTTTCAAACGCCTCGTGCGCCCCCCATTCGTAGCCTGCAATCCCCCCGCCAATTTCGTCATTTTTATGACGCCAAAAAACAGTTTGTCAATTTTCTAACTTTAGTTTCACTCGACTTCGAATATTTTTTTCAGTAGTGGCACCGAAAAAAATTATCAGTAGTGGCAAAAAACTATCCCCTTCAATAATCCGCCTATATATACAGGGCGAAACGGCAAGTGCTATCAATTTGAGAGCAGTGCCATCTTTGTCAATATTTCAAGAAATTTCAGATTTCGCGATGGATGGGCCGGAACTATGTCCAAATGCACCGTTCATACCACCGGTAACGATTCTCGCCGAGGATGTACGAGATAACTTACGCAGAACAGAGATCCATGTAGTGAAGTTGCAATACTAACTTGCACTGACTAATCCCTGATTTGGGCAACACCAGAACGCACAGGAGATACGCACCATTAATATCCCCTACAAGGCCAAGGCCGCGTCCCTATAAACGTGCTCACCTGGGCACCAAAACGCTTGATCCACGGGCTTTCGGCCTGACATCGAGCGTGCAGGAACATTGCACGAACATCCTCTGAATAGAGGACGGGCTGCATAACAGGGCAAGTCATAACAACAAGGCCTAGTTGCGCACACCTTGAGTGCACTTATTTAGACACTCGGAACTTTTATGCCAGCACGCGGTACGGTCACGCCTGCCAGGCGTAACTTCCGTGTGCACTATAAACGCTGAACACCATTAACTCCGGCCATCTAATGGCTTGATCAACACTGAGGTAAATGCGATGCGCATCAGCATATTTGGTTTGGGTTACGTAGGCGCAGTCTGTGCCGGCTGCCTGTCTGCTCGGGGCCATGACGTCGTTGGCGTCGATGTTGCCAAAGACAAGATCGATATGATCAATGCAGGCCGTTCGCCGATCGTTGAACCAGGCCTGGGCGAACTTCTGGCCCAAGGTATCCAGACCGGTCGTCTGCGCGGCACCACCAACTTCGCCGAGGCGATTCGCGACACCGACCTGTCGATGATCTGTGTTGGTACGCCAAGCAAGAAGAACGGCGACCTGGAACTGAACTACATCGAAGCCGTGTGCCGCGAGATCGGTTTTGTCCTGCGTGACAAGACCACCCGTCATACCATCGTGGTTCGCAGCACCGTGCTGCCGGGCACCGTGGCCAACGTGGTGATCCCGATCCTCGAAGACTGCTCCGGCAAGAAAGCCGGTGTCGACTTCGGTGTTGCCGTGAACCCTGAGTTCCTGCGCGAAAGCACCGCCATCGCCGACTACGACCAGCCGCCCATGACCGTCATCGGTGAGTTCGACAAGGCCTCGGGCGACGTTCTGCAATCGCTGTACGAAGAACTCGACGCGCCGATCATCCGCAAGGACATCGCCGTTGCCGAGATGATCAAGTACACCTGCAACGTGTGGCACGCCACCAAGGTGACCTTCGCCAACGAGATCGGCAACATCGCCAAGGCTGTCGGTGTCGATGGTCGTGAAGTGATGGACGTGGTCTGCCAGGACAAGACGCTGAACCTGTCCCAGTACTACATGCGCCCAGGCTTCGCCTTCGGTGGTTCCTGCCTGCCGAAAGACGTGCGTGCCCTGACCTACCGCGCCGGCTCCCTGGACGTGGAAGCACCGCTGCTCAACTCGCTGATGCGCAGTAACGAGTCCCAGGTGCAGAACGCGTTCGATATCGTTTCCAGCCACGACAAACGCAAAGTCGCCCTGCTGGGCCTGAGCTTCAAGGCCGGCACCGACGACCTGCGCGAAAGCCCGCTGGTTGACCTGGCCGAAATGCTGATCGGCAAGGGCTACGACCTGAGCATCTACGACAGCAACGTCGAGTACGCCCGTGTCCACGGCGCGAACAAGGACTACATCGAGTCGAAGATTCCCCACGTCTCGTCCTTGCTCAACGCCGACTTCGACGCCGTGATCAACAACTCCGACGTGATCATCCTCGGCAACCGTGACGAGAAATTCCGCGCCCTGGTGCAGAACGTCCCACACGGCAAGCAGGTGATCGACCTGGTCGGCTTCATGTCCAAGGCCACCAGCGTGACTGGCCGGACTGAAGGCATCTGCTGGTAAGACACCGTCCCTTGTAGGAGCCAGGCTTGCCGGCGAACCAGGCAACGCGGTGTGCCAGACACACCGCCTTCGCGGGCAAGCCGCGCTCCTACAGGTCCGATGAGATCGATTTGGCTTTTTACGCCTGCCTTAACCCCATCGGGCCACCCCACAGGCTCGCCCGAGATCGAGACGGATGCAGATTATGCACAGGCTAAAAAACGGCCTACTCCAGGCCGCCGGTTGGCTGTTCTACCTGAGTTTATTGATGGGCATCGCCATGGCGTTGCCTGTGTCCACGTTCGACTCCGAGTCGAAGGACTTCATTTTCCTGATCGGTATCGTCGGTATCTGGCGTTATTCGATGGGTGCCACGCACTTTCTGCGCGGCATGCTGTTCCTGTACGTGGTCTACCCGCACCTGCGGCGCAAAGTGCGCAAGCTGGGCAAGGCGGCCGACCCGTCCCATGTATTTTTGATGGTCACCAGTTTCCGTATCGATGCGCTGACCACCGCGCAGGTGTACAGCTCGGTGATCCGCGAAGCGATCGACTGCGAGCTGCCGACCACCGTGGTCTGCTCTATCGTCGAAATGTCCGATGAACTGCTGGTCAAGAGCCTGTGGAACCGGATGAATCCGCCTGCCCGGGTCAAGCTCGACTTCGTGCGCATTCCCGGCACCGGCAAGCGCGACGGCCTGGCCTACGGTTTCCGCGCCATCTCCCGCCACCTGCCGGATGACCGCGCCGTTGTGGCCGTGATCGATGGCGACACCGTGCTCGGCGAAGGCGTGGTGCGCAAGACCGTGCCGTGGTTCCAGATGTTCGGCAACGTCGGTGGCCTGACCACCAACGAGTTCTGCGAAGTGCGCGGCGGCTACATCATGAGCGAATGGCACAAGCTGCGCTTCGCCCAGCGTCACATCAACATGTGCTCGATGGCCCTGTCCAAGCGCGTGCTGACCATGACCGGGCGGATGTCGGTGTTCCGCGCCACCGTGGTCACCAACCCGGAATTCATTGCCGACGTGGAAAGCGACTCGCTGCAGCACTGGCGCCTGGGCCGTTTCAAGTTCCTGACCGGCGACGACAAGTCGAGCTGGTTCAGCCTGATGCGCCTGGGCTACGACACCTTCTACGTGCCTGACGCCGCCATCAACACCGTCGAGCATCCGCCGGAAAAGAGCTTCATCAAGGCCAGTCGCAAGCTGATGTTCCGCTGGTACGGCAACAACCTGCGCCAGAACTCCCGGGCCCTCGGCCTTGGGGTGAAACGCCTCGGTGCGTTCACTTCCGTGGTGCTGTTCGACCAGCGTGTGTCGATGTGGACTTCCCTGCTGGGCCTGACCGTGGCGCTGATCGCCAGCTTCAAGTACGGCACCGCGTTCATCCTGGTGTACCTGCTCTGGATCGGCATTACCCGCCTGATCCTGACCCTGTTGCTGTCCTGCTCCGGCCACCGGATCGGCCCGGCCTACCCGGCGATTCTCTATTACAACCAGATCGTCGGTGCCCTGGTGAAGATCTATGTGTTCTTCCGCCTCGACCAACAGTCCTGGACTCGCCAGCCCACTTCCCTGACCCGTGATCTCGCCAGCTTTCAACGTTGGTTCAACACCTGGTCGTCTCGGACCATGACCTTCTCCGCCGGCAGCATTTTTGTCGCCGTGCTGCTGATGATGGTCTGACCGCCCCCTTATTGAATTAACCAGGAAATCGCCCTTATGAATACCGCCGTCAACGCCAACGTAGTGCATGAATCCGAAGCCCAGCGCCAACACGCCCGGGTGAAAATCCCGGCCAAGCTGCGTTTCTTCGGCCCCGACCGTACGCCGGTCGAAGCGCGGGTGATCGACCTCTCCGCCGGTGGCCTGGCCTTCAATGCCGGGCAACTGCCGCTGAAGATCGGCGACAAGTACAAGGCCCGCCTGCAATTCGTCATCGACAACCTCGGCCTGGCCATGGACGTGGAGTTGCAGGTGCGCTCCAACGATCGCGAAACCGGTCGTATCGGTTGCCAGTTCCAGAACCTGGAACCGCAGGACATCTCGACCTTGCGCCACCTGATCACTTCGCACCTGGCGGGCGACATCGTCACCATCGGCGAAGTGCTGGCGACCCTGCAGCGCGACAACTTCACCAAGGCGCGCAAGATCAAGGACGGCGGCCACGGCATGAGCGCGTTCGGGCGCATGAAAGCAGTGACACTCAGCCTGGGGGTTTTCGCCATCGGCCTGGCGGCGTTCGGCTTCATCTTCAAATCGGTGTACGGCATGTACTTCGTCAGCCACGCCCAGGCCGGTCTGGTCAGCGTGCCGGGCGTGAACATCACCATGCCCCGCGACGGTACCGTGCAGAGCCTGGTGAAAGCCGACGGCGTGGCCGCCAAAGGCGCACCACTGGCGACCTTCAGCACCAGCATGCTCGACGTGCTCAAGGGTCACCTGGAAGACGATCAACTGGCTCCGGCCAAGGTTGAAGAGCTGTTCGGCAAGCAGATGACCGGCACCCTGACATCGCCCTGCGACTGCACCGTGGCCCAGCAGATGGTCGCCGACGGTCAGTACGCCAGCAAAGGCGACGTGATCTTCCAGCTGGTACCCCGCAACACCGAAGCCAACGTTGAAGCGCGCTTCTCCTATCGCCAGTTCGGCGACGTTCTGCCAGGCACCCCGGTGCGCTTCCAGATCGCCGGCGAAGACAAGACCCGCACCGGCAAGATCGTCAGCAGCACCAGCCTGAAAAGCGCCGACCTGTCCTCCGACATCCGCGTCCTGATCCAGCCTGACGAAGCCCTGGACAGCAGCCTCGCCGGTCGTCCGGTGGAAGTGAACAGCGACCGTGGCCCGAACCTCAGCTGGCTGATCGACAAAGCCATGGCTGCTGGTCTTTAACCGGAGGACATGCCCGTGACGACGCCACCAATTCCAAGAACACCGCAATCCCTGTGGGAGCGAGCCTGCTCGCGAATGGGTCAACGCGGTTCGTCTGATGCACCGCATCGTCTGCTTCGCGAGCAGGCTCGCTCCCACAGGGGATTCGCGTTCTGCTCGCTGGCCTTGGCAGTCAGCCTCAGCGGTTGTGCCGGTCTGCCCGACCAACGCCTGGCCAACGAAGCGCTCAAGCGTGGCGATACCGCCACCGCGGCGGCGAACTACCAGCAACTGGCAGAACTGGGCTACAGCGAAGCCCAGGTTGGCCTGGCCGATATCCAGGTCGACAGCCGCGACCCGGCGCAAATGAAACAGGCCGAGGCGACTTACCGCGCCGCGGCCAGCGTTTCGCCGCGCGCCCAGGCCCGCCTCGGCCGCCTGCTGGTGGCCAAGCCAGGCTCCACCGAAGCCGAGCAGCACGAAGCCGAAGGCCTATTGAAAAAGGCCTCGGCTGCCGGTGAAGGCAACACCCTGATCCCGTTGGCGATGCTGTACCTGCAATACCCGCACAGCTTCCCCAACGTCGACGCCCAGAAGCAGATCAGCCAATGGCGCGCCGAAGGCAAGCCGGAAGCGGGCCTGGCGCAAGTGCTGCTTTATCGCACCCAGGGCACCTACGACCAGCACCTGGACGAAGTGGAAAAGGTCTGCAAGGCGGCGCTCAACACCACCGACATCTGCTACGTCGAACTGGCCACGGTCTACCAGAAACAGGCCAAGCCTGAGCAACAGGCCGAGCTGATCAAGCAGATGCAGGCGGCTCACAGTCGCGGCACCGTTTCTGCTCAGCGTGTGGACAGTGTTGCTCGCGTACTCGCTGATCCAACCCTGGGCACGCCCGACGAAAAAACCGCGCAGTCGCTGCTCGAACCCATCGCTCCGGGCTACCCGGCGTCGTGGGTCACCCTCGCGCAACTGATCTACGACTTCCCGGAACTGGGCGATGTCGACCAGATGATGAAGTACCTGGACAACGGCCGCGCCGCCGACCAACCGCGCGCCGAGCTGTTGCTGGGCAAGCTCTACTACGAAGGCAAGATGGTCCCGGCCGACGCCAAGGTCGCCGAGGAACACTTCCAGAAAGCCGTCGGCCGCGAAGTCGCCGCCGATTACTACCTCGGCCAGATCTATCGCCGTGGCTACCTGGGCAAGGTCTACCCGCAAAAGGCCCTGGATCACCTGCTGACCGCTGCGCGCAACGGCCAGAACAGCGCCGACTTCGCCATTGCCCAACTGTTTTCCCAAGGCAAAGGCACCAAGCCTGACCCGCTCAATGCATACGTCTTCAGCCAATTGGCCAAGACCCAGAACACCCCGCAAGCCACCGAGCTTGCGCAAACCCTCGAAGCTCAACTGCCGCCTGCGCAGCTGGCCGAGGCCCAGCGCCTGTTGAAACAGGAACAGGCGGTTCGCGGCAACCTGAGCCAGAACACGCTGCAACTGCACGCCCTGCAAGAAGAAGACGGCGAGGAATCCCTATGAAGTTGAATCCATTCATGAAGGCCGGTATCGGCCTGACGTTCGCGCTGATCTGGTCCTGCCCGACGCTGGCAGCGATGACTGAAGCACCGAAGAACTATGGCCTGGACGTGAAGATCACCGGCCAGTCCGAAGACGACCGTGACCTTGGCACCCAGCGTGGCGGCGACGTCAATGGCCTGGGTCTCGACCTGCGTCCGTGGGTCTATGGCGAAAGCGGCGCGTGGAGCGCCTACGCCATGGGTCAGGCCGTGACGTCCACCGACATCATCGAAACCGACACCCTGCAGCAATCCGAAGGCACCGAAAACACCGTCAACAACGACCGCAAGACCAAGAAGAACTACCTGGCGATGCGCGAGTTCTGGGTCGGCTACAGCGGCTTCACGCCCTACCCTGGCGAAATCCTGAAGTTCGGTCGCCAGCGCCTGCACAACGACGACGGTCAATGGCGCGACACCAACATCGAAGCCCTGAACTGGACCTTCGACACCACCCTGTTGCGCGCCAACGCCGGTGTCGCCGAACGTTTCAGCGAGTACCGCACCGACCTGAAAGAGCTGGCACCCAAGGACAAGGATCGCCTGCACGCCTACGCCGATGCCGAATACCAATGGACACCGGGACACTGGGCCGGCATTCGCGGTCATCACACCCACGATGACGGCAAGCTCGACTACCCGGAACCGGGCGTGGCTGGCGATTCGCTGGACAAGAAACAGAACGGCGACATCAGCTGGCTGGGCCTGCAGGCCAACAGCGACGCCTACAACTGGCGCAACACCAACACCGTCAACTACTGGGGCAGCATCACCGGCATGAGCGGCGACCGCGACACGGTCAACCCGCTGAACGCCGATGGCACAGCTCCGGCGCAAGCCAAGCACAGCGGCGATGTCGACGGCTGGGCCACCGACCTGGGCGTGCGTCTGCGCCTCGATCCGCAATGGCAAGTCGGTGCGGCCTACGCCCGTGCCAGCGCCGATTACGAACAGAACGGCCTGGAAAGCAACCGCTCGAGCTACACCGGTACCCGTTCGCGGGTGCACCGTTTCGGCGAAGCCTTCCGTGGCGAAATGAACAACATGCAATCGGCCACTCTGTTCGGTTCGTGGATGCTCAACGACGAATACGACGCCAGCCTGATCTACCACAAGTTCTGGCGCGTCGACGGCAACAAGCCGATCACCAGCAACGGCATCGACGCCGTGCAGAACAACACCGACGACGTCACCGGTGCGGTGCTGTCCAGCACGTCCCTGCCACTGAATGATGGTGATAAAGACCTCGGCCAGGAAATGGATCTGGTCGTCACCAAGTACTTCAAGCAAGGCCTGCTGCCGGCGGCATTGAGCCAGAAGATCGACGAGCCTTCGGCCCTGGTGCGTTTCCGCGGCGGTGTGTTCAAGCCGGGCGACGCCTACGGCAAGGAAGTCGATTCGTACATGCACCGCGCGTTCGTCGACGTGATCTGGCGCTTCTGATGCACATTGCGAAGGGAGTCCCCCAGATGAATCATCAAGCCAGAAAAGGCTCGATCAGCCTGTTGGCCGGCGCGATGCTGCTGGCCAGCGCGACTGCCTTCGCCAATGTGGAGCCGGCGGTGCCTCAACCAGGCAAGCCGGCCACCATGGCCAAGGAACTGCAGCAGGCCAAGACCTACACCGTCAGCAGCGCACCAACCGCGCCGCTGGAACTGGCCACGCCGAAACTGCCGGACACCTCGGGCTACACCGCCGAAGCCATCGCCGCGAAGATCGTGCGCAGCAAGGCCGGCAAGATCAGCGTGCGCCGGATGATGCAGGAAGACGCCCTGAAGGACTTCATCGGTGGCGACAACAAGATGGCCGAGTGGGTGGTGCGTCAGCACGGCATCCCCCAGGCGATCTTCGTCGACGACGGCTACATGAACCTCAAGGACCTGGCGCAGAAGCTGCCCAAGCAGTACTTCAGCGAGACCTCGCCGGGCGTGTTCCTGGCGAAGTTGCCGATCGTGGTCGGTCGTCACGGCATCCTCGAAATCGACAAGCAGACCCAGGAACTGCGCCTGTCCCAAGAGGCCGGTTCGTTCCTGGTCAACGACGGCCAGTTGTTCGTGCGCGATACCAGGATCACTGGCTGGAGCGAGAAGGCCAATGGCCCGGCGGCCTTCAAGTCGCCCAAGGAATTCCGTCCGTTCCTGCTGTCCTGGGGCGGCACCGAGACCTACATCGCCAACAGCAAGATCGCCAGTTTCGGCTACGCCAACAGTAAGTCCTACGGCGTGAGTATTTCCCAGTACACGCCGAACATGGCCAAGGTGCTCAAGCGTTCCGAGCCGACCGGCTGGATCGTCGGCTCCGAGTTCTCGGACATGTGGTACGGCTTCTACTGCTACGAAACCCGCGACTTCGTGGTCAAGGGCAACACCTACAAAGACAACATCGTCTACGGCATCGACCCGCACGACCGTTCCCACGGCCTGATCATTGCCGACAACACGGTGTTCGGGACCAAGAAGAAGCACGGGATCATCATTTCCCGTGAGGTCAACGACAGCTTCATCTTCAACAACCGCAGCTACGACAACAAACTGTCGGGCCTGGTGATCGACCGTAACAGCGTGAACAACCTGATCGCCCACAACGAGATCTACCAGAACCACACCGACGGCATCACCCTCTACGAGAGTGCCGACAACCTGCTGTGGGGCAACAAGGTGATCAGCAACCGTCGTCACGGCATCCGCATTCGTAACAGCGTGAACATTCGCCTGTACGAAAACGTCGCCATGGCCAACGGCCTGACCGGCGTCTACGGGCACATCAAGGACCTGACCAACACCGACCGTGACATCAAGCTCGATCCGTTCGACGCCCAGGTATCGCTGATCGTGGTTGGCGGTGAACTGGCGGCCAACGGCAGCGGCCCGCTGTCCATCGACTCGCCGTTGAGCGTCGAGTTGTATCGCGTGTCCATGCTCGCGCCGACCAAATCCAGTGGCATCAGCTTCTCGGGGATTCTCGGCGAGCGCCAGGATGAAATTCTCGACCTGTTGGTACGCCAGCAGAAAGCCGTGCTGATCGACCCTGTCGAACGCCAGACCGAAATGCGGGACTGAGGATAATTTTATGCACCCACACTTGATCAAATTACTCAGCCTGTCGGCCCTGACCGCCGGCATTCTCGCCGCCAGCGGCGGTGTTCGCGCCGATGAAGTGCAAGCGCCAAAATTCAGCGCCGAGCCGTGCTGCAGCCTGTGCCCCGCGGCCCACGACGCGAAGAACTACACCACGCGCTATCAGCAGAACTTCACCACCCTGGTGCAGGCGCAGGGCGACTGGTTGTTCCGGACCCAGGAAGACTTGCGCACCGAATTCGATACCACCCCGGCCGGCTACAAGCGCATGAAGCAATTGCACGATGCGTTCAAGAGCAAAGGCGTGGAACTGGTTGTCGTTTACCAGCCGACCCGTGGCCTGGTGAACCGCAACAAGTTGAACCCGGCAGAGAAAGCCAGCTTCGACTTCGACAAGGCGCTGAAGAACTACAAGACCATGCTCGGCCGTTTCGCGCAGATGGGTTACGTAGTACCGGACCTGTCGCCGCTGACCAACGAGTCGCTGCCCGACACCCTGCCCGCCCACGACTTCTACTTCCGCGGCGACCAGCACTGGACGCCTTACGGTGCCCAGCGCACGGCAAAAATCGTGGCCGAAAAGGTCAAGCAGATCCCGGCCTTCGCCGACATTCCCAAGCGTGAATTCGAGACCCATAAGTCGGGTCGCATGGGCAAGACCGGAACATTGCACAACATGGCTGGTCAACTCTGTGGCACCAGCTACGCGATCCAGTACATGGATCAATTCACCACCGAGCCGAAAGGCGAAGCAGGCGATGGCGATCTGTTCGGTGATTCCGGTAACCCGCAAATCACTCTGGTCGGCACCAGTCACAGTGGCAAGAACTACAACTTCGCCGGTTTCCTCGAAGAGGCCATCGGCGCCGACATTCTCAACGTGGCGTTCCCTGGCGGCGGCCTGGAAGGTTCGATGCTGCAGTACCTGGGCAGCGACGAGTTCCAGAAGAACCCGCCGAAGATTCTCATCTGGGAATTCTCGCCGCTCTATCGCCTCGACCAGGAAACCATCTACCGCCAGATGATGGCGCTGCTGGACAACGGCTGCGAAGGCAAGGATGCACAGATGTCTGCCAGCACCACTTTGAAGCCTGGCAAGAACGAACTGATGGTCAACAGCAAAAACCTGAACCTGCAAAACGGCAGTCACCAGGTCGACATCCGCTTCGCCGACACCTCGGTGAAAAACCTGCAAGCCACCCTCTGGTACATGAACGGGCGCCACGAGGACATCAAGATCGAAAAACCGGAAACCTCCGACACTGACGGACGTTTCGCCTTCGAGTTGCGCACGGACGAAGACTGGGCCTCGCAGAACCTGCTGGCCGTCGAAATCCAGGGCCCGGAAAAAGCCGGCGCCGCGCCACAGAAAGTCGAAGCGAAAATCTGCAAACGCAACGTATTCCCGAGCGCTGAGCAACGTACCGCTTCAGCCGGGCAATGAGGTCTGCTATGCGAAATCCGAAACTTGCAACACTGACGCTGTTGAGCCTGGCGATGTTCGCCGGTGCGACCCAGGCCGCGGCGCCACTGCGCCCGCCACAGGGCTATTTTGCGCCGATCGAGAAAGTCAAAAGCGGCGACAAGAGCGAAGGCTGCGATGCCATGCCGATGCCCTACACCGGCTCGCTGCAATTTCGCAGCAAGTACGAAGGTTCGGACAAGGCGCGCTCGACCCTGAACGTGCAGTCGGAGAAAGCCTTCCGCGACAGCACCGCCGACATCACCAAGATGGAACGTGGCACCAGCAAGCGCGTCATGCAGTTCATGCGTGACGGTCGCCCTGAACAGCTGGAATGCACCTTGAGCTGGTTGACCGCTTGGGCCAAGGCCGATGCATTGATGTCCAAGGACTTCAACCACACCGGCAAGTCCATGCGCAAATGGGCGTTGGGCAGCATGGCGTCGTCGTACGTTCGCCTGAAATTCTCTGACTCCCATCCACTGGCCAACCATCAGCAGGAGTCACAGCTGATCGAGGCCTGGTTCAACCGCATGGCCGATCAGGTGGTCAGCGACTGGGACAACCTGCCGCTGGAAAAAACCAACAACCACTCGTACTGGGCCGCCTGGTCGGTCATGGCGACCTCCGTCGCCACCAACCGCCGCGACCTGTTCGACTGGGCCGTGAAGGAATACAAGGTCGGCGCCAATCAGGTCGACGCGGACGGCTATCTGCCGAACGAACTCAAGCGCCAGCAACGCGCCCTCGCCTATCACAACTACGCCCTGCCGCCGCTGGCGATGATCGCCAGTTTCGCCCAGGTCAATGGTGTGGACTTGCGTCAGGAAAACAACGGCGCGCTCAAGCGCCTGGGTGATCGCGTGCTCGCCGGGGTGAAAGACCCGGATGAGTTCGAGGAAAAGAACGGCAAGAAACAGGACATGAGCGATCTCAAGGTCGACTCGAAATTCGCCTGGCTTGAACCGTTCTGCACCCTCTACACCTGCGCGCCGGACGTACTGGAGAAGAAGCACGAGATGCAACCGTTCAAGACCTTCCGCCTCGGCGGTGACCTGACCCGTGTCTACGACCCGGCCAACGAAAAAGGCAAGGGTTCCTAGGACCACGCACGATCGTTCCCACGCAGAGCGTGGGAACGATCGTAGGGTTTGAATTTTGTGAGTTATCCCCCCGGTTTTTCGTGGGGGGTTTGGGGGGGCCGTTGGGCCCTTGAATGTAGGTTCAAACAAGGAGAGATCGGGATGGTTTTTTCGTCCAACGTGTTCCTGTTTTTGTTCTTGCCGATCTTTCTCGGCTTGTACTATTTGAGCGGGCAACGCTATCGCAATCTGCTGCTGCTGATCGCCAGCTACATGTTCTACGCCTGGTGGCGTGTGGACTTCCTCGCACTGTTCGCGGCGGTCACGCTGTGGAACTACTGGATCGGCCTCAAAGTCGGCGCCGCCGGCGTGCGGACCAAACCGGCGCAGCGCTGGCTGCTGCTCGGCGTGGCCGTCGACCTGTGCATCCTCGGCTACTTCAAGTACGCCAACTTCGGGGTCGACAGCATCAATGCCATGATGACCTCGGTGGGCCTTGAGCCGTTCATCCTGACCCACGTGCTGTTGCCGATCGGGATCTCGTTCTACATCTTCGAGTCCATCAGCTACATCATCGACGTCTACCGTGGCGATACCCCGGCGACCCGCAACCTGATCGACTTCGCGGCGTTCGTGGCGATCTTCCCGCACCTGATCGCCGGCCCTGTGTTGCGCTTTCGCGACCTGGCCGACCAGTTCAACAACCGCACCCACACCCTCGACAAGTTCTCCGAGGGCTGCACGCGGTTCATGCAGGGTTTCATCAAGAAGGTCTTCATCGCCGATACCCTCGCGGTGGTGGCCGACCATTGCTTCGCCCTGCAGAACCCGACCACGGGCGATGCCTGGCTCGGCGCCCTGGCCTACACCGCGCAGCTGTACTTCGACTTCTCCGGCTACAGCGACATGGCCATCGGCCTGGGCTTGATGATGGGTTTCCGCTTCATGGAAAACTTCAAGCAGCCGTACATCAGCCAGTCGATCACCGAGTTCTGGCGCCGCTGGCACATCAGCCTGTCGACCTGGCTGCGTGACTACCTGTACATCACCCTGGGCGGTAACCGCAAAGGTACCCTGACCACCTATCGCAACCTGTTCCTGACCATGCTGCTCGGTGGCCTGTGGCACGGCGCGAACATCACCTACATCGTCTGGGGTGCGTGGCACGGCATGTGGCTGGCGATCGAGAAAGCCCTGGGCCTGAACACCTCGGCGCGCACCTTCAACCCGATCCGCTGGGCACTGACCTTCCTGTTGGTGGTGATGGGCTGGGTGATCTTCCGTGCGGAAAACCTGCACGTTGCCGGTCGCATGTACGGTGCGATGTTCAGCTTCGGCGACTGGTCGCTGTCGGAACTCAACCAGGCCAGCCTCACCGGCCTGCAAGTGGCGACCCTGATCGTGGCCTACGTGACCCTGGCGTTCTTCGGCCTGCGTGATTTCTACAGCAACCAGACGCCGGTCAAGACCAAGCCTGCCGCGAACGTCGACAGCGATGGCCCGGCCGCCACTGAACCGGGCCTGATCAAGGCTGCACCTGGGGATAACCCGGCGAGCATCCACCAGCCTGGCTACACCGTTGGCGTGGAAGCGCAAGTTCAACCGGCCTACTGGACCGCTGACTGGTCGCGTTACGCGATGCGAGCCCTGGTGCTGCTGCTGTTCATCGCCTCGATTCTCAAACTCTCGGCGCAAAGCTTCTCGCCGTTCCTTTACTTCCAGTTCTGAGGGATCTGACCATGACCCGCTCATTACGCATCTTCTACATCGCCCTGTTCCTGGTGACGCTGCTGGCCTTGGGCCTGTGGTCGGTCCGCAGCTTCCTGGGCTTCAGCACCAACGCCGATGCGACGGTGCTCAACGGCCGCTGGACCAAAGCCGTGGAGACGCACTACGACGACGAGTTCCCGATCAAGCGCCTGGGCACCAACCTCTGGGCCGCGCTGGACTTCAAGCTGTTCAACGAGGGTCGTCCGGGCGTTGTGCTTGGTCGCGACCAGTGGCTGTACAGCGATGAAGAATTCCACCCGACCGTCAACGAAGAGCTGAACCTGCAAGGCAACTACGCGCTGGTCGAAGGCGTGCGCCAGACCCTGAAGGACAAAGGCGTGAAACTGGTGATGGCGGTGGTACCGGCCAAGGTGCGCCTGTACCCGGAACACCTCGGTGAGGTGAAACCGGCCAGCATCCACGCCAACCTCTACCAGGACTTCCACAAGCGCCTGGCCGCCGATCACATCCTTGCCCCTGATTTGCTGGGTCCGTTGCAAGCGGCCAAGCAGGACGGCAAGCAAGTGTTCCTGCGCACCGATACCCACTGGACCCCGGAAGGCGCCGAGATCGCCGCCAACCGCCTGGCCAGGACCATTGCCGACAAGTACCCGCTGAGCGGCGAACCGCAAGACTTCGTCACCGAGCCGGCAGAGAAAATCACGCACAAGGGCGACCTGCGCCTGTTCCTGCCGCTGGACCCGCTGTTCGAAAACCTGATGCCGGCGCAAGAGCCTTTGCAGAAGCGCAACACCATGGCGGCTTCCGACCAGCCGGCCGCTGAGGACGCCCTGTTCGCCAACACCGAAGTGCCCGTGGCACTGATCGGCACCAGCTACAGCGCCAACCCTAACTGGAACTTCGTCGGCGCACTGAAACAAGCGCTGCGCAGCGACGTGGTCAATTACGCCGAAGACGGCCACGGCCCGATCCTGCCGATGCTCAGCTACCTGAAAAGCGACGCTTTCAAGAACAGCCCGCCGCAAGTGCTGATCTGGGAGTTTCCTGAACGATATCTGCCTGTGAACAACGAAATCGGTGACGCCGACCCGCAGTGGGTCGCAGAGCTTAAACAAGCCGGCGCGCGCCAACAAAACGTAGCTGCAAACACTAAATCCGAGACGCCCGACCGGGCGCAAAACTGAAAGAGAGAGGTACTACCATGACTTTCAATACTACTCCTCGTCGTCTCGCCAAGACCTTTGCACTGGTTGCTGGTATGAGTGTGCTCTCGATGCAGGCCTTCGCCGGCGGCGATGCCGCGCTGTACGGCCCGACCGCACCGAAAGGATCGTCCTTCGTGCGGATCTACAACGCCAGCAACGCTGAAGTCAGCGCCACCGTCGGCAGCACCAACCTGAGCGATGTCGCGCCGCTGTCCAGCAGCGACTTCAGCTTCATGCCGGGCGGTGACTACAGCGCCAAGGTCGGCAGCCAGACCCTGCCGGTGAAACTGGCCGGCGACCACTATTACACCCTGGTCAACAACGCCAGCGGCGCGCCGCAACTGATTGAAGAGCCGCCGTTCAAGAACAAGCAGAAATCCCTGGTGCGCGTGCAGAACCTCAGCGACAAGGCGCTGACGTTGAAAACCGCCGACGGCAAGACCGACGTGGTCCCGAACGTGGCCGCCAAGGGCCGTGGCGAGCGTGAAATCAACCCGGTCAAAGTCAGCCTGGCGCTATACGATGGCGCCACGAAAGTCGGCGACGTGAAACCGGTCGCCCTGGAACGCGGTGAAGCCGCCGTGCTGTACGTCACCGGCAGCGGCAGCAGCCTGTCGCCGGTCTGGGTGAAACGCCCGGTGTCGACGCGCTAATCATTTTTCCGAAAGGTTGACCGCAATCCCTGAAGGAGCTGGCTTGCCAGCGAAGGCGTCCTCAATGCCCCCTTCGCCGGCAAGCCAGCGCCTACAAAGAGAACGAGTCAGCCTTTGGACACGGAACAAGAACAAGAGTGAAACGACACAGCGTTCGTAGCTCTAACCAAACGATTTTCAAGGAGTAACAACATGATTCCGGTGATCTTGTCAGGTGGTAGTGGCTCACGTCTTTGGCCGCTTTCCCGTAAGCAGTTCCCTAAACAGTTCCTGGCCCTGACCGGCGAGCACACCCTGTTCCAGCAAACCCTGGAGCGCCTGGTGTTCGAAGGCATGGACACGCCGATCGTGGTCTGCAACAAGGACCACCGCTTCATCGTCAACGAGCAATTGGCCGCGCGCAAACTGGAAACCCAACGCATCCTGATGGAACCGTTTGGCCGCAACACTGCGCCGGCCGTGGCCCTGACCGCGATGATGCTGGTCAACGAAGGTCGTGACGAGCTGATGCTGGTCCTGCCGGCCGACCACGTGCTGGAAGACCAGAAAGCCCTGCAACGCGCCCTGGCCCTGGCTACCGTGGCCGCCGAGAACGGCGAAATGGTGCTGTTCGGCGTACCGGCCACCAAGCCGGAAACCGGTTACGGCTACATCAAGTCGACCAACGATTCGCTGCTGCCCGAAGGTGTCAGCCGCGTCTCGCACTTCGTCGAAAAACCGGACGTGAAGCGCGCCACCGAGTACGTCCAGTCCGGCGGTTACTTCTGGAACAGCGGCATGTTCCTGTTCCGCGCCAGCCGCTTCCTCGAAGAGCTGAAGAAGCACGATCCGGACATCTACGACACCTGCCTGCTGACCCTGGAGCGCAGCGCCCAGGACGCCGACACCGTGAGCATCGACGAAGCCACCTTCGCCTGCTGCCCGGACAACTCCATCGACTACTCGGTCATGGAAAAAACCCAGCGTGCCTGCGTCGTACCGCTGACCGCTGGCTGGAGCGATGTCGGCTGCTGGTCGTCGTTGTGGGAAGTGAATGCCAAAGATGCCAATGGCAACGTCACCAAAGGCGACGTGGTGATCCAGGACAGCAAGAACTGCATGATCCACGGCAACGGCAAGCTGGTGTCGGTGATCGGCCTGGAAAACATCGTCGTGGTCGAAACCAAGGACGCCATGATGATCGCCCACAAGGACAAGGTCCAGGGCGTGAAGCAGATGGTCAACACCCTCAACGAACAGGGCCGCAGCGAAACCCAGAACCACTGCGAAGTCTATCGTCCATGGGGCTCCTACGACTCCGTCGACATGGGCGGACGCTTCCAGGTCAAGCACATCTCGGTGAAACCGGGCGCGTGCCTGTCGCTGCAAATGCACCACCACCGTGCCGAACACTGGATCGTGGTCAGCGGCACGGCTGAAGTGACCTGCGACGAGAACGTGTTCCTGCTGACTGAAAACCAGTCGACCTACATTCCGATTGCTTCGGTTCACCGTTTGCGCAACCCGGGCAAGATTCCACTCGAAATCATCGAGGTGCAATCGGGCAGCTATCTGGGCGAAGACGATATCGAGCGGTTTGAAGATATCTACGGGCGCTCGACCCCAATCGAGCGCGGCGTGTCGGTGAAAACCATCGCGCAGTAAGCATTGTTCACCTTAAGCCCCCGCTCAACCCGCTGCGTCCCCTATCCGCAGCGGGTTGACCGGGGGCTTTTTTTGTCCGGGTTTTGTGTTGCCCAGGCTGGCCTCTTCGCGAGCAAGCCCGCTCCCACAGTTGACCGAGTTTTTCCAGGAGAAATGCGATCGAATGTGGGAGCGGGCTTGCTCGCGAATAGGCCAGCACATCCGCCACAAAATCTCGCCCATCGCCAACCTCCCCTACGCTTAGGTAGGATGGTCTCTCCATCCCCCAAGGTTTTCCCGTCATGTTCATCGGTGTCCTGCTGGTCATCACCTGGCTGATCCTGCTCCTGCGCTATCCAGCCAAAGCCTTGCCCGTGTCCATGGCCGCCGCCGCAGGCCTGGGCATCGTCGCCACCTGGGTTATCTGGATGGATCACCGTGAGCTCAAACAGCTTGAACGCCTGGAGCTGCGCATCATCTATGCGCCGCAACATTGTCCTGCCGACCGGCCGCTGCAATTGACCATGAGCAATGGCAACGACGTGCCGCTGACCGAATTGCGCTGGCGCGTCGCTGCTTATGCGCCGGGCGACACCGTCAACCTGGCCGACAACCAATACACGGCCCCACGCTATCGCGGGCCCGGCGAATTACAGGCGGGGGGGCGCTGGGAAGATTGCCTGCCCATGCCGCCACTGCGCCCCGGCTACCGCCCGGAAACCCTGGAGTTTCGCGCCGAGCGGTTACAGGGTAGTTTCTCCGACTGATCCCCTTCTCTCTTTTGCACAAGGACCGCGCCATGCCCGTTGCGTTGATTACCGGATGTTCCAGCGGCATCGGCCGTGCCCTCGCCGATGTCTTCAAGGCTGCCGGATATACCGTCTGGGCCAGTGCCCGCAAGGCTGAAGACGTCGCAGCGCTGACCACCGCCGGTTTTATTGCCGTGCAACTGGACGTCAACGATGGCCAGGCACTCGAACAGCTGAGCGAACGGATCAACCAGCAACACGGCGGCCTCGATGTGCTGGTCAACAATGCCGGCTACGGTGCCATGGGGCCTTTGCTCGATGGTGGCGTACAGGCGATGCAGCGTCAGTTTGAAACCAACGTGTTCGCCATCGTGGGCGTGACCCGCGCGTTATTTCCCGTGTTGCGGCGGACCAAGGGGATCGTTGTCAATATCGGTAGCGTGTCCGGGGTTCTGGTTACCCCTTTCGCTGGGGCTTACTGCGCCTCGAAAGCCGCGGTGCATGCCCTCAGCGATGCTTTGCGCATGGAACTGGCGCCCTTTGGCGTGCGGGTGATGGAGGTGCAACCGGGGGCCATCGCTTCCAGTTTCGCCAAGAATGCCGGGCATGAGGCGGAGCAATTGATCAGCGAGCAATCGCCGTGGTTTCCCCTGCGTGAAGGCATTCGGGCACGGGCCAAGGCGTCCCAGGACAATCCGACGCCCGCCAGTGAGTTTGCCGCCGGATTGCTCAAGGCCGTGCAACAGAACAAACCGCCGCGCCTGATTCGTCTGGGCAATGGCAGCCGGGCGTTGCCGTTGATGGCGCGATTGTTGCCCAAGGGCTTGCTGGAGTCGGCGTTGATGAGGCGGTTCGGGTTGCGTGGGCAGCTCTGAAACCGGGTTGACGCCTTCGCGAGCAAGCCCGCTCCCACAGGGGAGCGCATTTCAAATGTGGGAGCGGGCTTGCTCGCGAAGGCGTCGAAACAGACGCCACAGAATTCAAGGAATCAAACATGACCGACTACACCGAATACTTCGACGAAGTGATCCAGGCGCACGTCGCCATCGAACAATGGCTGGCCGAGGAACGCGACCCGTGCGAACTCGAACACTTACTGACGCGTTTTTCACCACAGTTTTCCATGGTCTCGCCGTTGGGCCGGGTGCTGGATTTTGATGCGTTGAACGAGTTGTTCCTGATGGCCGCAGGCAAGAAGCTTGGGTTCCGCATCGAGCTTGGCGAGTTGAGCGGCATCGCCTTGCACGATGGCGGCGCCACCGTGAGTTACCGCGAACATCAAACCGATGCCACCGGCCTGCATTCCGATCGCCGCTCCACCGTGGTGTTCGAGAAGGTGGAAGGCAAGATTCTTTGGCGGCATCTGCATGAGACGTTTTGTTGACTCCTACAATGACTTGACCACCACCGTACAAGTAATCCCCGCCGCCAGCAGCACCCCCTCCGGCACTTCATCGATGTGAATCCGCACCGGCACCCGTTGTGCCAGGCGCACCCAGTTGAAGGTCGGGTTCACGTCGGCGATCAACTCGCGACTTTCCGGGTTGTCGCGGTCGTAGATGCCGCGCGAGATGCTTTCCACGTGGCCCTTGAGCACTTCGCCGCTCATCAGTTGCATGTCGGCCTTGTCGCCGACGCGCACGTGGGGCAATTTGGTTTCCTCGAAGAAGCCGTAGACCCAGAACGAGTTCATGTCGACCACGGCCATTTTCGCTTCGCCGATGCGCGCGTAGTCGCCCCGATGGACATTGAGGTTGGTCACGTAGCCGTCCACCGCCGCACGCACTTGGGTGCGCTTGAGGTTCAATTCTGCCGCTTCGAGTTGCGCCTGGGCCTGTTGATAATCGGCCAGGGCCGAGTCGGCGAGGTTGCTGGCGTCGTCGCGGTTTTCCCGGGAGATCACCAGGTTGTCCATGTCGGCCCGGCGATGGGCGTTGACCTTGCGCATCTCCCACGTCGCCTTGCGTGACGCCACCAGCGACTGCGCCTGTTTCACCGCGAGGCGGTAGTGCTCGGGATCGATCTGCATCAGCAGGTCGCCCTTCTTCACCAACTGGTTGTCGCGCACTGGCACGTTCACCACTTCGCCGGTGACATCGGCGGCAACGTTGATGATGTCGGCGCGCACCCGGCCGTCGCGGGTCCACGGCGTGTTCATGTAGTGCTCCCACAGGGAGCGGCCGATCCATATCGCCAGGGCCAGTACCAGCAGGGTCGCAAGCAGGCTGAAAAGCTTTTTCATCGGGGCCTTCTCAGGGGTAGAGAGTCAACGGTAGACAGTCAGCGCCATGGCGCCGAACAGACAGGTAAACAGGCTCAGGCGCAGCAGCGCCGGGTGCCAGAAGAAGCGGTACAGGTCGAAGCCGGACAGGAATCGGTCCAGCGCCCAGGCCAGTGCCGCTGCAATGAAAAACATCAGGGTCATGGTCGGCATGTAAACGCCGTGGAAGGCGATTTCACGAGGCATGGTCAAGTCCTTTGGGCTTGGTGTTGGTTCTGGCATTCATGTAGCCGGCGAGCGGCGATTGCGGGTCCAGCAGCGAAGTACGGATAAAGTGCAGGTAGCTCTTCACCCGGCGCAGTGCCGATGTGTCGAAATGCGGAGCGAAGGGTTCGTCAGTGGCTTGTACGCGGCTGATGGCGTGGTCGACGGCGATCAACGCACGCTCCAGATTGCTCTGGCCCGGTTGCAGGAACAGCCGCACCAGCGCACGCCCCATCACGCGGATGGACTGGCGCCACGGCTGGGACTCGGCATAGGCCGGATGCACCGGCAGGATCGCCTGCTCCTTGCGCAACTCGATGATCGCGTGCCCGACCTCCAGCACCACGAACATCCAGCGCAACAGCTGCCGCTGGACCTGCGGCTGCCCCGTCGCGAAGCCGTAGGCCTGATGCACCAGGTCGCGGGTGCGGCTTTCGAAACTCGACGCCAGGCCCTTGAGCTTGCCGCTGATGGCGTAGACCACCTGGCCGCGCAGGTCCTGCTCGAGCCGCTGCCACAACCAGCGACTGTTCGGCGGCAGAATGATCGCCCCGGCCGCCGCGCAGACCAGCATGCCGATGACCATGGCGATGTAGTCGTTGATGAACGTGTAGGGGTTGTAGACCGTGAGGTTGTCCGGCACGGAACCTGTGCTGAAGAAGATCAGCAAGCCAAGCCCGACGCCGGCGTATTGCGGCCGCGAGGCCAGGAACGAACCAAGCACGATCACGGGGGCGAGCATTACGCACAGCAACGGAAAACCGTCGATCCACGGGAAGATGAAAAACATCTCGACGAAGCCGATCAGCGCCCCGAGTAACGTCCCGCAAGCCATCTGGAACGCCATGCGTTTAGGGTTCGGCGTGGCGGCGGACAAGCCTACGGTAGCGGCGGCGATCAACGTCATGGTCGCCCCGCTCGGCCACGCCGTCGCCACCCAATAGCTGCCCAGCACTATCAGGATGAACGCGGCGCGAATCCCCGAGGCCGCCGACACCAGCCAGTTGGTTTGCGGGGTGAAGGGCTCGTCCCAGCGCTCGCGCTCGTGGCTGTGATCGGCCAGCGAGGCGTGGGTCTGTGCATAACTGTGCAGGTCGTCGACGAAGCGATAGAGCAGTTCGTAGGCGGTGTGGAAATCCAGCAGTTCGGCATCGCTCGGCCCGCTCTCCTGGAAGAGCGCCCGCAAGCTGCGCACCCGCGCCGGCAAGCCGGCCTTGTAGGCCGTCAGCGCCGTGACCAGACGCGCCGCATCGGCACTGGTCAGCGCGCGACCGCTGAAGCCATCGAGCAATTCGGCAAGGTCTTGCAAACCGGGTTTGATGGCAGCCACGGCGTGATCGGTGTCATTGCTGCGCAGGCGTTCGAGCAGCTGGTGCAAGGCGTTGAAACGCGTGGTGATGCCCATGAACTCACTGTTCAAGCGACTGAGCCGACCGTTGCGCCGACGCATGTGCGGGTCTTCGAACACCGTCACGCTGCGCAACCCTTCCAGGCCCACCGCTTCAGCAATGAAGCGCACGTTACCGGCCTCGAAGGCTTCCCGCTGGCTGCGTCCGCGCAAGCCGTCGGTGACGAACAAGGCGAACACGCCAAAGCGCTGATACAGGGCATTGCGCATGGCGGCACTGGCGGTTTGCGGCAGGATCGCGGCGCTGACCAGGGTCGCGCAGAGAATCCCCAGGGAGATTTCCAGCACACGCCAGACCGCTGCCATGAACGCGCCGTCCGGATGGGCCAGCGCGGGCAACCCGACCATTGCGGCGGTGTAGCCGGCCAGCACAAAACCGTAGGCACGGAAGTTGCGGCAACGTGCCGCGCCGGCCGAGCAGATACCGACCCAGATCGCCAGCGAGCCGAGGAACAGTTCGGTGTTCTGCGCAAACAGGGCGATCAACGCCACCATCACCGCCGAGCCGGTCAAGGTGCCAAGAAAACGATAGAAACTCTTGGCGAACACCTGGCCGCTTTGCGGCTGCATGACGATGAATACGGTGATCATCGCCGTACGCGGCTGCGGCAATTCCAGGCGCATCGCCAGCCACAGGGTCAGGAACGCCGCGAACAGCACCTTGAAAATGTAGACCCAGGTCACGCCGTCGCTGCGTGCCCAGTCGAAGAAACCCCGGCGCCATTCGAGGGAGTAGAGCCAGCGCAAAGGTGCGGGCAAGGGGGTCATAAAGCCTGCTCAGTTAACGAAAATTGTGCGATGAGAACTCGGTCCTTGTGGGAGCGGGCTTGCTCGCCAAAGCGGTGTGTCAGGGAACATCGCCATCGACTGACACACCCTCTTCGCGAGCAAGCCCGCTCCCACAGGTGTTGTGTTCAACGCAAAAGGCTCGGGGTTTTCGGTGCAGCGGTCTGGCTGTCGTTTGGCACATCGTTACCGGCACCCAGCCCACCCCCCAACGCCGTCACCAGTTCGGCATGCGCACTCAATCGCGCCGCCTGCACCTGCTGCTGCACCTGCTGCTGCTTGAACAACAGCGTCTGCGCATTGAGCACGTTGAGGTAATCGGTGAGCCCGCGCTGGTAGGCGATCATCGCGATGTCGTAGGTCTTCTGCGCGGCGGCCACCGACTCGGCGGCGAAGGCCTGCTGCTTGTCCATGGACTCGCGGCGGATCAACTGGTCGGAGATGTTTTTCAGCGCGTTGACCAACGTCTGGTTGTACCTGGCCACGGCGATGTCATAACCGGCCGAGGCTTCACCGAGCTCCGAGCGCAAACGCCCGCCGTCGAAGATCGGCAGCGAAATGGCCGGGCCAACGCTGTAGTTGAGCTTCTTGCCGGTCAAGAACTCCAGGGCCCCGCCGCCGGTGGCCATATAGCCCAGGCTGCCGACCAGGTCGACGTTCGGGTAGAAACCGGCATGCGCCACATCGATGCCTCGCGCCTGCGCCGCCACTTGCCAGCGACTGGCAACCACGTCCGGGCGTTGACCGAGCAACTGCGCCGGCAGCGTCGACGGCAGTTTCAGTGCTGCGCCCAGCGACAGTGTTGGTCGCTGCAACTGCGCGCCCTCCCCCGGCCCGAAGCCTGCCAGGGCGGCCAGTTGATTTCGACTCAGGGCGATTTCTTCGTCCAGCGCGTCGATCTGGCGGTGGGTTTCCGGCAATGGCGTCTGGGCCTGACTGACTTCGAAATGGGTGCCGATGCCGCCGTCCAAACGCTTCTGCGCCAGCTCGAGTATTTGTTCTTGTTGCGTCAACGTCGCTTCGACGATGTCCCGCTGCGCGTAGTGCAATGAGAGTTCGATGTAGACGCGCACGATGTTGTTCTGCAATTCGAGCTGCGCCTGGCGTGCTTCGGCGACCGTCATGTGGGCCATGTCGACGGCGCGCTCGGTGGCATTGCTTTCGCGGCCCCAGAGGTCGAGGGCGTAACTGAAGCCCAGCGCGGCGTTGTTGTCCCAGGTGGTGCTGTTGGCCAGGTCGCCGGGGCCGTAGAACTGATCGGTGGGCCAGTTGTGACGCTTGAGCGTGGACTCGCCATTGATCTGCAACGCCTGCGCCGCTTCGGCCACACCGGCCATGGCCTTGGCCTGACGCACCCGTGCCGCCGCCATGGCCATGCTCGGGCTGCCTTGCACGGCGCGGTCGACCCAGCGACTCAGTTGCGGATCGCCATAGGCCTGCCACCATTGGGCGGTGGGCCATTGCGCATCCTGGGCGGCGCTCTGGATCGCTGCGTCGGTGGCCAGTGAATTGGCCTCCAGCGCCTTGCCCTGTGGGGCGATACCTCCGGTTCCGATGCAGCCGCTGATTGCCAGGGTTAAAGCCAAAACACTGAGCGGCTGAAGCGCTCTGCTGATGCGACGCGGCACTGCTGCGATTTCCTGAATTTGGGAGGAGGCAAATGGATCTCGTGGGATCGGGGCAATTCTATGGGGCGCTCTTGATGGCGATAAGCTGGGAATCCTGTGAATCTTTGTTACCGTTAACGCGATAATCCCTTGGTCGGGGTCTCAGACTCTGAAACTTCGTGTCACAATTTGCCATCGAACCCGAGAGCACCCCATGGACACATTGCAAAACATGCGCGCCTTCAGTTACGTGGCCGAGGCCGGCAGCTTCACCGCCGCCGCCGTGCAACTGGACACCACCACGGCCAACGTCTCGCGCGCGGTCTCCAACCTGGAAGCCCACCTGCAAACCCGTCTGCTCAACCGAACGACACGCCGCATCGCCCTGACCGAAGCGGGTAAGCGCTACTTGCTGCGTTGTGAGCAGATCCTGTCGTACGTAGAAGAAGCCGAGGCTGAAGCCAGCGACGCCCACGCGCGCCCGGCCGGGCAGCTCAAGGTGCATACCATGACCGGTATCGGCCAGCACTTCGTGATCGACGCCATCGCCCGCTATCGCAAGACCCACCCGGACGTGACCTTCGACCTGACCATGGCCAACCGCGTGCCGGACCTGCTGGACGAGGGCTACGACGTGTCCATCGTGCTCGCCAGTGAACTGCCTGACTCGGGCTTCGTTTCCCAGCGCCTGGGGATCACCTACAGCATCGTTTGCGCCTCGCCCGCCTACGTCAAAGCCAACGGTTGCGCGCAAAAACCCAGCGACTTGCTCAACCACGCCTGCCTGCGCCTGGTGAGCCCGGTCATCCCCCTGGAAAAATGGGCCTTCGACGGCCCCGATGGCCAGGAAATGGTCACCATCAACAGCTCGCCATTCCTGGTCAACTCGGCCGACGCCATGAAAACCGCGATCACCAGCGGCATGGGCGTTGGCGTCCTGCCGCTGTACGCCGCGATCGACGGCCTGCGCAACGGCACGCTGGTGCGGGTGATGCCCAAGTACCGCTCGCAAGAGCTGAACCTGTACGCGATCTATCCGTCACGGCAATACCTGGATGCGAAGATCAAGACCTGGGTGGAATACCTGCGTGGGTCGTTGCCGGAGTTGCTGGCGGCGCATCAGGCGGAGCTGGCCGCGTATGAATTGAGCGGCAGTCTCGCCGGGGCGCGGATGGCGACCTGAGACGTTTATGACGAAAAGACTTACTTGCTGGCTTTAACGCGGCGCGGATCAACGTTGGTAGAAGCGCCGATGGAGGCACTCACAAGTTGACGGACAGGCTCAGGGCGTGAGGGGGCAAGAAAATCAAAAGCCAAAGCAAAAGCGAGGCGGCCTGACAGCCGACCTGATTAAGGGACCTGTCTACGATCCAATTGTGAGAGCGAGCTCGCTCCTACAGGGAAACGTGTTCACTAGAATTCAGGTCGGCTGTCAGGCCGCCTCGCTTTGCTTTTGATCGTGGCGCCCCGTTAAACCACGATGGCCGAACGCAGGCATTGCGTAGCGGGTAAACCGGCAGGACGCCGGTTTAGCCGCGCTGGGCCAGGGATGGCCCATCGCGGCGACCCACGGAGCAATGCCGGAGAGAGGGCATTCCGAGCCACAGCGAGGCACCGAGTGGTGGGGCAAAGCCTTTTGGTTCCTTTTCGGCGTTTGGAAAAGGGACTCGCCGTAAGGGCGAAACCCTAAGTGGCCGTTACCGCAGCAATGGATATCCCCCCAATCCAGTTCTTAACAACACCATGCTCAAGTGAACAGCATTAGGACACTGTCCGGTTTTTTTTATTGCCTGGGTTAGATCAATGCAGGATCTGGCTCAGGAACAGCTTGGTGCGATCATTCTGCGGGTTGTCGAAGAAGTCGTTCGGCGCGGCCTGCTCGACGATTTCGCCCTTGTCCATGAAGATCACGCGAT
This sequence comes from Pseudomonas serbica, assembly GCF_028823535.1. GTDB lineage: Bacteria > Pseudomonadota > Gammaproteobacteria > Pseudomonadales > Pseudomonadaceae > Aquipseudomonas > Aquipseudomonas serbica. The sequence continues at coordinate 156,230 of NZ_JAQIYM010000003.1, forward strand.
TGGCCACGGTGCGGGCGAAGCCCATTTCGTGGGTCACGCAGAGCATGGTCATGCCGTCTTCAGCCAGGCCGATCATGGTGTCCAGAACCTCTTTCACCATCTCGGGGTCGAGTGCCGAAGTCGGTTCGTCGAACAACATGATTTTCGGTTTCATGCACAGCGCCCGGGCAATCGCCACACGCTGTTGCTGGCCACCGGACAGTTGCCCCGGGAATTTATGCGCCTGCTCCGGAATGCGTACGCGTTCCAGGTAGTGCATGGCGATTTCCTCGGCCTTGCGCTTGGGCATCTTGCGCACCCACATCGGCGCCAGGGTGCAGTTTTGCAGGATGGTCAGGTGCGGGAACAGGTTGAAGTGCTGGAACACCATGCCGACTTCACGACGGATCGCCTCGATCTGCTTGAGGTCGTTGGTCAGTTCCACGCCGTCGACCACGATGCGGCCCTGCTGGTGTTCTTCCAGGCGATTGAGGCAGCGGATGGTGGTGGACTTGCCGGAACCCGACGGGCCGCACAGGACGATACGCTCGCCCTGCTTGACGTTGAGGTTGATGTCCTTGAGTACGTGAAACTGGCCGTACCACTTATTGACGCCCTGCATCTGAATAATGCCTTCAGGGCTCACAGGCTGTTTGATTGCTTCGCTCATTTACAAAGAACTCCTAACGCTTGTGGCCAGTGTCGAGCTTGCGTTCCAGATGCATGGAATAGCGCGACATACCAAAACAGAAAATCCAGAACACCAGGGCGGCGAACACATAGCCTTCGGTGGCCATGCCCAGCCATTTCGGGTCGGCGGCGGCTTGCTTGACGCTGTTGAGCAGGTCGAACAGGCCGATGATGATCACCAGGCTCGTGTCCTTGAACAGCGCGATGAAGGTGTTGACGATGCCGGGGATCACCAGCTTCAGGGCTTGCGGCAAAATCACCAGGCCCATGCTGCGCCAGTAGCCCAGGCCCATCGCTGCGGCGGCTTCGTACTGACCCTTGGGGATCGCCTGCAGACCGCCACGCACCACTTCGGCCACGTAGGCCGACTGGAACAGGATCACGCCGATCAGTGCCCGCAGCAGCTTGTCGAAGTTCATGCCTTCGGGCAGGAACAACGGCAGCATCACCGAGGACATGAACAGCACCGTGATCAATGGCACGCCGCGCCAGAATTCGATGAAGGTCACGCAGACCACTCGAATCGCCGGCATGTTCGAACGACGTCCCAAAGCCAGGACAATCCCCAGCGGCAAGGCACCGGCAATACCGACGGTGGCGATCACCAGGGTCAGCATCAGGCCGCCCCATTGGCTGGTCGCCACCTGGGTCAGGCCGAAGACGCCGCCGTGCAGCAGGCACCAGGCAATGATCGGGTACAGCACCAGGAAGCTCAGGCCATACACCGCTTTATGGTGAAAGCGCGAGATGAACAGCGGCGCCACGCCGATGACCGCCAGCCACACGGTCAGGTCGACGCGCCAGCGCAGTTCCGGCGGGTAATAGCCGTACATGAACTGGCCGAAGCGCTGCTGGATGAACACCCAGCAGGCGCCCTCCTTGGTGCAGTCGGCCTGGCTGGTGCCCACCCAGTTGGCATCGAGGATCGCCCAGCTCAGGATCGGCGGTACCACCAGGTAGATCAGGTAGAACGCAAACAGGGTCAGCAGGGTGTTGAGCCAGCTGGAGAACATGTTCGCGCGCATCCACGCCACCACGCCGATGCTGCGGCTCGGTGGCGGCATGTCAGGTTTGAAAGTATGAGTGCTCATGCGCTTTTCCTTACCGCTCGATCAGCGCAATGCGCTTGTTGTACCAGTTCATCAGCAGGGAAATGCTGATACTGATCGCCAGGTACACGCTCATGGTGATGGCAATCACCTCGATCGCCTGGCCGGTCTGGTTCAGCACCGTGCCGGCGAACAGCGAGACCATCTCCGGATAACCGATACCGGCCGCCAGCGAGGAGTTCTTCGCCAGGTTCAGGTATTGGCTGGTCAGCGGTGGAATGATCACGCGCAAGGCTTGCGGGATGATCACCTTGCGCAGGGTCGGACCGTTGCGCAGGCCCAACGAGTGCGCCGCCTCGGTCTGGCCGTGGCTGACCGACTTGATGCCCGAACGCACGATCTCGGCGATGAACGCTGCGGTGTACACGGTCAGCGCCAGGGTCAAGGCCAGCAGTTCCGGGATCAGCACCCAGCCGCCGACGAAGTTGAAGCCCTTGAGTTGCGGCATTTCCCAGTGCACGGGCGCGCCAAAAATCAGTGCGCACAGCGCCGGGATCACCAGGAACAAGGCCAGGCCGACCCAGAACTTGTGGAAAGGCACGCCAGTGGCTTCGAAGCGCTTGTTGGCCCAGCGGCACATCAGCACGATGGCGACAATGGCCACCGCGATACTGGTCATGAACGCCCAGAAACCATCGGCCATCAACGCCGCCGGCATGTTCAGGCCGCGGCTGCTGACAAAGAAGGTGTCGCCGAAGTTGTGGCTGTTACGCGGCCCCGGCATGGTCAGGAACACCGCGAAGTACCAGAACAGGATCTGCAGCAGCGGCGGAATGTTGCGGAAGACTTCCACATAAACCGTCGCCACTTTGGCGATGATCCAGTTCTTCGACAGCCGCGCCACACCGACGATGAAACCGAGGATGGTCGCCAGGATCACGCCGATGAAGGTCACCAGCAAGGTGTTGAGCAGGCCGATGACAAACACCCGGGCATAACTGTCCGCTTCGGTGTAGTCGATCAGGTGTTGAGCGATGCCGAAGCCGGCGCTGCGCTCCAGAAAGTCAAAACCGGAGGTAATGCCCCGGTGTTGAAGGTTGGTTTGCGTGTTGTCGAACAGAAACCAGCCTAGCGAGACCACCCCGATGATGGTGATGATCTGGAATACCCACGCACGCACTCGTGGATCGCTGAGGCTGAGCCTCTGCTTAGGTGCGCCGATTGAATTTTGCATGAAGTGCCCCGCAAATAATGGAACAGAACATCACCCGGCGGTTGGCCCGCCGGGTGATAGAACCATCAGCGCACTGGTGGTGCGTATTGAATGCCGCCAGCGTTCCACAGGGCGTTCAGCCCACGGTCGATTTCCAGGGGAGTGCTCTTGCCGAGGTTTTTCTCGAACACTTCACCGTAGTTGCCGACCTGCTTGACGATCTGCACGACCCAGTCTTTCTTCACTTTCAGGTCTTTGCCGTATTCGCCGTCGGTACCCAGCAGACGGGCGACGTCAGGGTTCTTGGTGCCCTTGGCTTCGGCTTCGACGTTCTTCGAAGTGATGCCGGCTTCTTCGGCGTTGAGCATGGCGTAGCCAACCCAGCGCACGATGGCCAGCCACTCGTCGTCGCCATTACGCACGACCGGGCCCAGTGGCTCCTTGGAAATGGTTTCCGGCAGCACCACGTAGTCTTTCGGCGAAGCCAGCTTGCTGCGCTGGGCGAACAGCTGGGACTTGTCGGAGGTCAGTACGTCGCAACGACCGGATTCCAGCGACTTGGCGCTCTCATCGGAGGTGTCGAAAGTGATCGGGGTGTATTTCAGACCGTTGCCACGGAAGTAGTCGGAAACGTTCAGCTCGGTGGTGGTACCGGCCTGGATGCAGATGGTTGCACCGTCCAGTTCCTTGGCACTCTTGACGCCCAGCTTGTTGTTGACCAGGAAGCCGATGCCGTCGTAGTAAGTGATGAAGCCCGGGAATTTCAGGCCCATGCCCGCGTCACGGGAGCTGGTCATGGTGGTGTTGCGCGACAGGATGTCGATTTCGCCCGACTGCAGCGCGGTGAAGCGCTCCTTGGCGTTCAACTGGCTGAACTTGACCTTGGTCGCGTCGCCGAAGACAGCAGCGGCCACGGCGCGGCAGTAGTCAGCGTCGATGCCGACGATCTTGCCGGTGGCATCCGGAACCGAGAAACCAGGCAGGCCATCACTGACGCCGCACTGTACGAAACCTTTCTTCTGCACTGCATCCAGGGTCGCGCCCGCCTGAGCGAACCCACTGACGCCGAGTACCGCGGCTGCAGTCACGACCGCCAGGGTGGATTTCAACATCTTCATTCAAACCTCCAGTTTTGCTCTTGTTGTGTCGGAGCGTGAGTCCAGTCGCACCCTTTTGAGGCGGTGGTGACCCGTGTTGGCTTTTTTTAGGGTCAACCGACGTTAGGACCGTAGCCATGAGTCTAGTAGGAGAAAATCCACATAATGGACACCTCACTTCTCACCAATCGGCCGAACGGGCTGTAGCCCTTTCTCGTTCGCGAAGCCCGTAGCGGCCACTGGCGAACATCCATTACCGGATTTTTGCTATCCCGCGGCCAGTCGTACACTGATAGTGTTACCGCCAGGCGCGAGATGAGTTGCACCGCTTCCCCATAGCAAAGCCCGTACCACACCGGCTGCTAAAGCGGTTAAGCGACAGGTCAATAGCAAAACTTGTAGCCTTGCGACATCTTCGTAACTGATCAACCAGAGGCGCCCTCGGACCTCGCACTCAATGAGAGCGCCCGCACAAAATTGGAGCAACCATGACCGAGCCCTTGATTCTTCAGCCCGTAAAGGACGCAGACGCCTGCGTTATCTGGCTGCACGGCCTGGGTGCCGACCGCTACGACTTCTTGCCGGTAGCCGAAGCCCTGCAGGAAACCTTGCTGGGCACCCGCTTCGTCCTGCCTCAGGCACCACACCGCCCGGTCACCATCAATGGTGGCTACGAGATGCCGAGCTGGTACGACATATTGGCCATGAGCCCGGCGCGCGCGATCAATCGCGAGCAACTGGAAGCATCGGCGGACCGGGTTATCGAATTGATTGAACAGCAGCGCGCCAGCGGAATAGACGCCTCGCGGATTTTCCTGGCCGGCTTTTCCCAGGGCGGCGCCGTGGTTCTACACACCGCGTTTCTGAAATGGCAGGGCCCGCTGGGTGGCGTACTTGCCCTCTCGACTTATGCACCGACCTTTGGCGATGAGCTGGAACTGTCCGCCAGCCAGCAGCGCATTCCGGTGCTGTCGCTGCATGGCCAGTACGATGACGTGGTGCAAAACTCCATGGGACGTAGCGCCTACGAGCATTTGAAGCAGCGTGGTGTCACCGTGACATGGCAGGAATACCCAATGGGCCACGAAGTGTTACCCGAGGAGATTCGCGACATCGGCCTGTGGCTGACCGAGCGTTTGCGCTGACCGTCGATGTTTAAAAACGCCCTTTGATCCATCCCACTACGCCGCGCCCGATTCTTGCATTACACTGGCCGGCGTACATTCCTTAACCAATTGATGAGATGACCGTGCTCAAAGCACTCAAGAAAATGTTCGGTAAAAGCGAGACTGAGCAACTCGCGCCAGTCCCCAGCGCTCCGTCTCACACCCCCAGCCACCGCACCGACGGTCATCAGCCTGGTCGGGCCGCCCCGGTAGCGGCACCGAAACACGAGCCAAAGAGCGCAGCGGTCGCCGAGCCCGTTGAGCCAACCGCCGCCGAGCAACCGCGCAGCGAAACGCCAAAACCTGCCAAGCCGCGCCGCGAACCCAAGCCCAAGGCGCCGGTCATTCCCTGGAAACTCGAAGACTTTGTCGTCGAACCCCAGGAAGGCAAGACCCGTTTCCACGATTTCAAACTCGCCCCCGAACTGATGCACGCCATCCAGGACCTGGGCTTCCCGTATTGCACGCCGATCCAGGCCCAGGTGCTGGGCTTCACCCTCGCCGGCAAAGACGCCATCGGCCGCGCGCAAACCGGTACCGGCAAGACCGCGGCCTTCCTGATCTCGATCATCACCCAGCTGCTGCAAACCCCGCCGCCAAAAGAGCGCTACATGGGCGAGCCGCGCGCACTGATCATCGCCCCGACTCGCGAACTGGTGGTGCAGATCGCCAAGGACGCCGCCGACCTGACCAAGTACACCGGCCTGAACGTCATGACCTTCGTCGGTGGCATGGACTTCGACAAGCAGCTCAAGCACCTCGAAGCCCGCCACTGCGACATCCTCGTGGCCACGCCTGGCCGCCTGCTGGACTTCAACCAGCGCGGCGACGTGCACCTGGACATGGTCGAAGTCATGGTGCTGGATGAAGCCGACCGCATGCTCGACATGGGCTTCATCCCACAGGTGCGCCAGATCATTCGCCAGACGCCGCCGAAGAACGAGCGGCAGACGCTGCTGTTCTCGGCGACCTTCACCGAAGACGTGATGAACCTGGCCAAGCAATGGACCACCGACCCGGCCATCGTCGAGATCGAGTCGCAGAATGTGGCCAACGAAAACGTCGAACAGCACATCTACGCGGTGGCCGGTGCCGACAAATACAAACTGCTCTACAACCTGGTCAACGACAACGGCTGGGAGCGGGTCATCGTTTTCGCCAACCGCAAGGATGAAGTGCGGCGCATCGAAGAACGCCTGGTACGCGATGGCGTCAACGCCGCGCAGTTGTCCGGCGACGTGCCGCAACACAAGCGCATCAAGACCCTGGAAGGTTTCCGCGAAGGCAAGATTCGCGTGCTGGTCGCCACCGACGTGGCCGGTCGCGGCATCCACATCGACGGCATCAGCCACGTGATCAACTTCACCTTGCCGGAAGTGCCGGACGACTACGTGCACCGCATCGGCCGTACCGGTCGTGCGGGCGCCGACGGTGTGTCCATCAGTTTTGCCGGTGAAGATGACTCCTACCAGCTACCGGCCATCGAAGAAAAACTCGGTCGCAAGATCAGCTGTGAAACGCCACCCACGCATCTGTTGCGGGCGGTTGAGCGCAAGCGGCCGTAACGGCGACTTGCAGTAAAGGGCGCAGCCGGAAACGGACTGCGCTTTTTTTTCGTCTGGTTTTTTCAACAGGTGCTTGCTCGAGATAACTAAAAGTCCATAATGGACAAATTAGTTTACTTATCACTCCCGGAGCCACCATGGCCAGCACCCCTTACGTGATCAACCAATCCCAGGCCCGCGAGTTGCTGGCGCAAGTCGACGTGCCGCAGATCCTGCGCAAATTGTTCCGCGACCTGGCCGCCGGGCAAGCTGTGCAACCGGCACAGCAACTGGTGGAATTCCCACGGGGTGCCGGCGACTTCATCAACTACCTCGGTGTGCTGGCCGAAGAAGGCGTATACGGGGTCAAGACCTCGCCCTACATCGTGGGCGAACAAGGACCGCTGGTGACCGCATGGACCTTGCTGATGTCGATGCAGACCGGCCAGCCGCTGCTGCTGGTGGATGCCGCCGAGCTCACTACCGCCCGCACCGCCGCGACCACGGCGGTAGCGGTTGACGCCCTGGCGCCACTCACCGCGAATCGCCTGGCAATCATCGGCAGCGGCAAAGTGGCCCAGGCGCACCTGCACTACGTGAAAGGGCTGCGCGACTGGCAAAACATCAACCTGTACTCGCCAAGCCTGAGCGAAGACCCTGAAACGGTGAATCTGCTGAAAAGCATCGAGCCGCGCTTGAATATCGTCGACAGTCGCGAGGCCGCCATCCAGGACGCCGACGTGATCATGCTGTGCACCTCGTCCCCTGGTCCGGTGATCGATCCGTCGAGCCTGAGCAAGCCGGCGCTGATCACCTCCATCAGCACCAACGCCCCCCGCGCCCACGAAGTGCCGCCGCAGAGCCTCAACGACATGCAGGTATTCTGCGACTATCGTGTGACCACCCCAGGCGCTGCCGGCGAGATGCTGATTGCCGGCGAACAGCATGGCTGGGACAAGAATGCGATTGTCGGCGACCTGCCCGATCTGCTGAGCGAAAAAGTGCAGCGCCCCGAGTACGCCCGCCATGTGTTCTTCCGCTCGATCGGCCTGGGCCTGGAAGACATAGCGCTGGCCAATGCCATCTACCGCCTGCATCCCTGACACCGCAACACCCTGTGGGAGCGGGCTTGCTCGCGAATACGGTCTGGCATTCGCCGACGATGTCGACTGATAAATCGCTTTCGCGAGCAAGCCCGTTCCCACAGGAGATCACCATCATTCCGGCATTGTGTTTCACAGGAGACGTTCATGAGCCAGGCAGACTTCATCATCATCGGCGGCGGAATAGCCGGCGCTTCCACCGGTTTCTGGCTGTCGCAGCACGCTCGGGTGATCGTGCTCGAGCGCGAATCCCATCCGGCCTATCACTCCACCGGCCGGTCGGCGGCGCTGTACACCGCCGCCTATGGCACGCCGCAAGTTCGGGCGCTGACCCAGGCCAGCCGGGATTTCTTCGACGCCCCTCCGGCCGGTTTCTGCGAACACCCACTGCTGACCCCGCGTGGCGAGATGACCGTGGACCTCACCGGTGACCCGGCCGAGCTGAACAAACAATACCTGAGCGCCAAAGCCACGGTCCCCGAGATGCAACTGCTCAGCGCCGACCAAGCCTGCGCGCTCGTGCCGATCCTGCGTCGGGAAAAAGTCCACGGCGCGATCTACGATCCGACCGCCAGCGACATCGACACCGACGCCCTGCATCAGGGTTACCTGCGCGGAATCCGCCGCCACCAGGGCGAAGTCCATACCGACAGCGAAGTCCTGAGCCTGACCCGCGATGCCGCAGGCTTGTGGCAGGTACAAACCAAGGACCAGACCTTCAGCGCTCCGGTCATCATCAACGCCGCCGGCGCCTGGGCCGACAAGATCGGCGAAATGGCCGGCGCCCGGCCGCTGGGCCTGCAACCCAAGCGCCGCGCGGCCTTCATCTTCGCCGGCCCCGAGGGCGTGGACATCCACCATTGGCCGATGCTGGTCAGCCTCGATGAATCCTTCTACATGAAGCCTGACGCCGGGATGTTCCTCGGCTCGCCGGCCAACGCCGACCCGGTGGAACCCCACGACGTGCAGCCCGAAGAGCTGGACATCGCCATGGGCATCTACCAGATCGAGGAAGCCACCACCCTGACCATCCGCCGCCCGACCCGAACCTGGGCCGGTTTGCGCAGCTTCGTCAGCGATGGCGACCTGCTGTCGGGATTCGACTCCCAGGTGCCGGGGTTGTTCTGGGTGGCGGCACAAGGCGGCTACGGCATCCAGACCTCGCCAGCCATGGGCCAGGCCAGTGCCGCGCTCGTGCGGGGTGAACCCCTGCCCGAAACCCTCGGTGGTTTCGGTCTGAATGCCGGCATGCTGTCCCCTGCCCGCCTGGGCTGACGGTTGTCCTCAGGTGACGCGCCGACTCGATTGCGTCACACTTTCAACGCCCTGTTTTACGGGGCGCTGAAGCTGCCCGGAGCCCTACTGTATGAACGCACCTGAAAAAGACCCGGCCCTGAACGACACGTCCCTGGATAACTTCCGGGCGATTGCCGATGCCATCGCGACGTTGTTCTTTCCCCATGCCGAAGTGGTGCTGCACGACCTGCGCACGCAAAAGGTCGACTACATCGCCAACAACCTGTCGAAACGGGAAATCGGTGACGATTCGGCGCTGGAGGACATGCTCAGCGATGATGTCAGCGAACGAAATATCGGGCCGTACGAAAAGCTCAATTGGGATGGTCAGAAGATCCGCAGCCTCAGCACCGTACTGCGCGACCGCCAGGGAAACCCGCTGGCCGTGCTGTGCATCAACCTGAATATTTCGCTGTTCGAGAATGCCAAGGCCGCGCTGGATTTGTTCCTGTCGCCGACCAAAGTGATTCCGCAGCCGGATTCACTGTTCCGCGATGACTGGCAAGAACGGATCAACACCTTCCTCCACGCCTGGCTGCGCGAACGCCAGCTGAGCCTGAACCTGCTGACCCGCGATCACAAACGCGAACTGGTGCTGGCTCTGCACGCCGAAGGCGCCTTCAAGGGCAAAAGCGCCTCCAACTATGTGGCCAATGTGCTGAACATGGGGCGGGCGACGGTGTACAAGCACTTGAAGGAACTCAAGGGCTGAAACCATACCTTGCCGTCACCGGCAGTGTTTATTCCAGCGCCGCAGCCGGGCCGAAGAACTCGTAGCGGCTCTGCTTTTCAGGCACACCCAACGCCTTGAGGTGGCGCTTGATCGCCGCCATGAAACCCTTCGGTCCGAGGAAATAAGCGTCCAGGTCACGCTCTTCGGGCAACCAGGCGGCCAGTTGTTCCTGGCTCAACAACCCGACCTTGTGGGCCGCCGGGCTGACGCCGTCATCTTCGGCATAGCAGTAGAAACGCTTGAGTTGCGGGTGACGCTCGGCCAGCCCGTCGATCCAGTCGCGGAAGGCGTGGACGCTGCCATTGCGAGCGCAGTGGATAAAGTGCACCGGCCGCTCGGTTTGCAGCGCCGCTTCCAGCATCGCCAGGGTCGGGGTGATGCCGACGCCGCCGCTGATCAGCACCAACGGCTTGTCGCTGGCGCTCAGGGTGAACTCGCCCGACGGCGGGAACAGCTGGATGCTCGCCCCTACCTGCAGTTGATCGTGCAAGTGATTGGAGGCCCGGCCACCGGTTTCACGCTTGACGCTGATGCGGTACTGGCCTTTGTTCGCCAAGGCCGACAGCGAATAGTTGCGACGAATTTCTTCGCCATCGAGGATCAGTTTCATGCCGATGTACTGGCCTGGTTCAGCTGCCAGGATCTGGCCCTTGTCGGCCGGCTCGAAATAGAACGAGGTGATTTCCGCACTTTCCTCGACCTTGGCCGTGACGATGAATTCGCGAGCCCCGCGCCAGCCGCCCGGTGCCTGCTCTTTCTGGTCGTAGATGCTTTTTTCGGCACCGATCAGGATGTCCGCCAGTTGACCGTAGGCCGCTGCCCAGGCCGCAATCACTTGCGGGGTGGCGATTTCTTCGCCCAGCACTTCGGCAATGGCACGCAACAGGCAGTTGCCGACAATCGGATAGTGCTCCGGCAGAATCTGCAGGGCCACGTGCTTGTTGATGATCTTGGCCACCAGGTCGCCCAGTTGGTCGAGCTGATCGATGTGGCGGGCATACATCAATACACCGTTAGCCAGGGCACGTGGCTGGTCGCCGGAGGCCTGGTGGGCCTGGTTGAACAGTGGACGCACTTCTGGATACTCGGAAAGCATCATGCGATAGAAGTGAGTGATCAACGCTTCGCCACCGCTCTCCAGCAGCGGCACAGTGGATTTGACGATGGTACGGTCTTGAACGCTGAGCATAGAGTAACTCCTGGGCAACGAAGGTTTTTAGCAATTACCTTATGCTTATCAGTTTCCGTGCCAACAAATAAAACCATATAAATCAGCAACTTAATAACATAGTAGTCATATCGACACAGACTGCTTTATAGTCACATCGACTACATGGAGTCACTATGACTGCAAAATCGTTGTTAACCGCCCTGCTACCGCTGGTGTCCGACCTGTCCCGCGAACTTCCCGAAGGCGAGCGCTATCGGCGCCTGCTGGAAGCCATGCGCGCCCTGCTCCCATGCGACGCGGCCGCCCTTCTGCGCCTGGATGGCGAATGGCTGGTACCGCTGGCTGTCGACGGATTGAGTACCGACACCCTCGGCCGGCGTTTCAAGGTCAGCGAACACCCGCGCTTCCAGGCCCTGCTCAGCAGCACCGGTCCCACACGCTTTGCTGCCGACAGCGACATGCCCGACCCCTATGACGGCCTGGTCGATGGCCTGGACGATCATCTGGAGGTGCACGATTGCATGGGTTGCCCTTTGTTTATCGACGAGCGGCCGTGGGGCCTGCTGACCCTCGACGCGCTCAATCCGGAACAATTCGAACCGGTCGAGCTGGATGCCCTGGAAGCCTTCGCCAGCCTCGCGGCGGCCACCGTCAATGCCGCCGAACGCATCGAGCGGTTGAACAACAGGGTCGAAGACGAACACCAGCGTGCCGAGGTGTACCGCCAGGCCAGCGGTCAGCAAAACCGCGAAATGATCGGCCAGAGCAAGGCCCATAAACGCCTGGTGGAAGAAATCAACCTGGTGGGCGGCAGCGACCTGACGGTGCTGATCACCGGGGAAACCGGGGTCGGCAAGGAACTGGTCGCCCAGGCCATCCATGCCGCCTCGCCTCGCGCCGACAAGCCGATTATCAGTCTCAACTGCGCGGCGTTGCCGGACACCCTGGTGGAAAGCGAGCTGTTCGGGCATGTCCGCGGTGCCTTCACCGGGGCGCTGAACGACCGCCGCGGCAAGTTCGAGCTGGCCAATGGCGGCACACTGTTTCTCGATGAGGTCGGCGAATTGTCACTGACGGTGCAGGCCAAATTGCTGCGCGTGCTGCAAAGCGGCCAGTTGCAGCGACTGGGTTCGGACAAGGAGCACCAGGTCGATGTGCGCCTGATCGCAGCGACCAACCGCGACCTCGCCGAGGAAGTGCGCAGTGGCCGTTACCGCGCCGACTTCTATCACCGCCTCAGCGTTTACCCGTTGCTGGTACCGGCGCTGCGGGATCGCGGACGGGATGTGCTGCTGCTCAGCGGTTACTTCCTCGAGCAGAACCGCTCGCGCATGGGCCTCAACAGCCTGCGCCTGAGCACCGACGCCCAGGCGGCGTTGCTGGCCTACGGTTGGCCCGGCAACGTGCGCGAGCTGGAACACCTGATCGGGCGCAGTGCGTTGAAGGCGTTGGGTAACTGCAAGGAACGGCCGAAGATCCTCAGCTTGAATGCCGCCGACCTCGACCTGCCCCATGCCAATGTCGAAGTCAGCGCCGAGCAACCCGCCGAAGTGGCCATGGAAACGGTGACCGGCGATTTGCGCGAAGCCACCGAGCGTTACCAGCGCCAATTGATCGGCGCCTGCCTGGAACGCCACCACCACAACTGGGCGAGCGCGGCCCGGGAGCTGGGCCTGGACCGGGCCAATCTCGGGCGGATGGCCAAGCGACTGGGGATGAAATAGCACCGTGGCGTATAACTTGCTTCGAGAGCAACCTTCGCGGCGGCATTCTGTCGCCGCTTTCTGCCCTCGGATGCGACTGGCTGCTCAATGAATACAACGTTTTCCTGCGTAGGCTGCGGTAAATGCTGCAATGACCACCATGTGCCCTTGACCCTGTCCGAAGCCAGGATGTGGGCGGCCGACGGTGGTCAGGTGATCGTGCTGGTGGAAGCTTTCCTGAGCAATGGCCTGGGCTTGACGGCGCAGCAACGCGAACATGCCGAACCGCGCTCGGCGCTGGTGCGCAGCGGCGCCAGCGAGGCTTACGTGGCCATCACTTTTGCCGCCTACAGCACCGGAGCCTGCCGCCATCTGGACCAGGACAACCTGTGCCGCATCTACGAACGCCGGCCGCTGGTGTGCCGTATCTATCCGATGGAGATCAATCCGCACATCCCCCTGGACATCGCCGCCAAGGAATGCCCGCCGCAATCGTGGGAAACAGGGCCACAGCTGATCGTGGGTGGCCAACTGGTGGACCCGGAACTGGCGCAACTGATCCAACGCTCTCGCCAGGCGGATCGCGATGATATCCAAACCAAGGACGCGATTTGCGCGTTGTTGGGGATTCGAACGACTGCCCTCAAGGGCGACGGGTTTACCGCTTATCTGCCGGACATGACCGAGTTCGCGACGATCATCGACGAACTGGCCGGGCAAACGTTACCGGTTTGGGAAAGCGAATGGCAGTTTCATGTGTCGGGGGACGATGTCGCCGGACCCCTGCTGGCAGCGGGCACGCAGGTGGTGACCGAGCCATCCGCTGACTACGCGTTTATTTCATTGCGGGCCGCTTGATTCGAGGAAGGCCCGCTGGAAAAACCTGAAACTAACGCTTGCCCATCGAACGGCGAGTTCCCGGAGGCGCCATCCCCGGCGTCTTGGTGTGACCATTCTTGGCGCCATTCTTGTACCAAGGCTGGCTGGCGTCCTTGGTGGCCTGCAGCTCGCCCGGCTTGAACGGGAACTTGAACGCCGGGATCGCGGGTTTGGTCTCGCTGTCAGCGCTGGAGTCGACGCTGTCTGGCAGCTCGGCCTGTTCGTCGGCCAAGGCTTCGGCTACCGGCGGTTGTTTCGGGGAAGTCATGAAAAGCTCCGGGTGATGCACACTGTGTCGGGCCCAGTCAGCGAGCCGCGAAAGTCGCCAGTATAACGGAATGACCGCTATAAGCCTCAAGCTGCAAGCTTCAAGTTAAAAGCGCTGGGGATAGCTTTTAACTTGCGGCTTGACGCTCGAAGCTTGTAGCTTTCCAACCATTCTCCTGCGCCCGACGAGCCCTGTACCCATGAAAAAAACTGTCCTCGCCTTCAGCCGTGTCACGCCAGAAATGGTGGAGCGCCTGCAACAAGACTTCGACGTCATCGTACCGAACCCGAAAAAGGGTGATATCAGCGCCCAGTTCAACGAAGCCCTGCCCCATGCCCACGGTTTGATCGGGGTCGGCCGCAAGCTCGGTCGCGCACAACTGGAAAGCGCCGCCCGCCTGGAAGTCGTGTCCAGCGTCTCGGTGGGGTATGACAACTATGACGTGGCCTATTTCAACGAGCGCGGGATCATGCTCACCAACACGCCGGACGTGCTCACCGAAAGCACGGCCGACCTGGCCTTCGCCTTGTTGATGAGCAGCGCGCGCCGCGTCGCCGAGCTCGACGCCTGGACCAAGGCAGGCCAATGGCAAGCCAGCGTCGGCACCCCGCTGTTCGGTTGCGATGTTCACGGCAAGACCCTGGGCATCGTCGGCATGGGCAATATCGGCGCGGCCATCGCGCGTCGGGGTCGCCTGGGTTTCAACATGCCGGTCATCTACAGCGGCAACAGCCGCAAGACCGAGCTGGAGCAAGAACTCGGCGCGCAGATGCGCAGCCTCGACGAATTGCTGGCTGAAGCCGACTTCGTCGTCCTTGTGGTCCCGCTCAGCGAGAAAACCAGGCACCTGATCAGCCATCGCGAATTGGCACTGATGAAGCCAAGCGCCATCCTGGTGAACATTTCCCGTGGTCCGGTGGTCGACGAGCCGGCACTGATCGAGGCACTGCAAAACAACCGCATCCGAGGCGCCGGGCTGGATGTGTACGAAAAAGAACCGCTGGCTGAATCACCCCTGTTTCAATTGAAAAACGCCGTGACCTTGCCGCATATCGGCTCGGCCACCCATGAAACCCGCGACGCCATGGCCAACCGTGCCCTTGCGAACCTGCGCAGTGCCTTGCTGGGTGAGCGCCCACAAGACTTGGTCAACCCTCAGGTATGGAAAGGCTGACTGAACAATGGCACGTCTGGCTGGACGTGCCACTTCCCACAACTTTAAACCACCCGCTTACTTGCAATTGAGAAAGAAGAGACGACACAACTTGCAATGCAGTCTCCCTCTGAATTCACCTGAACAGCTATAAACTCCGAGCAATTACAAGAGCACCCAATATGCACTCGGAGAATACCCCCATGAATAAATTCACCACCGCCTGCGTGATAAGGCGGAGCAAAGTACTGATTGTCTTTACAGCGGCATTATTCGGACTGGTGACACTCGTTAACAATGTCACCGACTATGCGGCATACGCCGACTATATCGGGCGCATCATCAGCATGAGCAACACTGAGGGCAACGACTCCCGGCGCTACAGGGCAATCCACTCCACCATGTTTCATCATCGCTTTTACTGGGCGATCATTTCCCTGGAGACCATTTACACGCTCAGCTGCCTGGTGGGAGCTTATTTGCTCTATCGAAAAGTCGATGCACCACGTAAAGAGTTTCACAATGCAAAAAAATTCGCGATAGCGGGGCTCGCAACAGGCATTATTGTTTATCAAATTTTATACGTCATCATACTCAATGAGTGGTTTGACATGGAGTACTCTGCTCAACGAAATGCCAATGATTGGGCACAAAGAAACATTGAATACATGTTTCTCGGCTTGATCTATCTCACCGCCGCAAAAGACGACTGAGCAACCTGCTGCTCAGGCCAGCTTCCCCGCCACCGGTTTGGCGCTAACCCTGGGTTTGCGAAACACCAGCACGTTGCCCAGCATGACCATCACCAGGCCCATCAGCGCCGGGGGAGTCCATTGGTAGCCCTCGGCAACTGCCGAGACGTTCAGCGCCACCACCGGAAACAGGACGGTGCAATAGGCTGCGCGTTCGGGGCCCATGCGCCCGACCAGCGTCAGGTAGGCCGTGAAACCAATGACCGATCCGGGGATTACCAGGTACAACAGCGAACCGATATAGCGTGCGCTCCATTCCATGTCGAATGGAACGCCCTTGACCAGGCACCACACCGACAACATCGCCGCGCCGTAGGCCATGCCCCAGGCATTGGTCGTCAGCGGCTTGAGCCCGGCCTTTTGCTGCAGGCTCGACAACATGTTCCCCGCCGAGAAACACAAGGTGCCGCACAAGGCCAGGCCCAGGCCGAGCAAGGTCTGCGGACTGGCGGTATGCCCGACCAGCTCGGGCCAGAACAACAGGCCAAGGCCGAGCAAGCCCAGCGCGCCGCCCATCAGCACATTACGGGCAATGTTCTGGCCGAAGAACACCCGCGCATTCAGCGCATTCCACAACGTGGCCGTGGAAAACACCACGGCAACCAGGCCGCTGGGGATCCACTGGCTGGCGGTCAGGAAACACATGAAGTTGACACAGAACAGGCACAAGCCCTGGGCCAGGCAAATCAGATGCCCGCGACGGTTCATCACTTGCAGGCGTCGGCTGAGCAGGAGGATCGCGAACAGCACCAGCGCCGCCAGGCCAAAGCGATAGACAATGGACACGGGAATCGCCACCACGCCCAGTTGCCATTTCAGGGCAATCCAGGTGGTGCCCCAGATCAGCACAGTCAGCAGGTACAACGACAGGTTCATGGCAATGGCTCCTCGGTAGGTGCCCAGTGTCCTGCGCCGCGCTACATCGCACTTGCATAATCTTGCGCTTTTGTCTGGCGACGGGCTGGCAGGTGGACGCCCACGGAGTAGGATGCAAGGCGTTGGAGAGAAACGATCATGCCCGCACTGGAAACCCTGCAAGTCTTTCAAGCCCTCAACCGCTCGCCCAATGCTCGCCTGGAGCACAGCGCCGAGCTCGGTGACGGCTTGGCTGCAGCCTTGTGGAACAACCACCACGACGCCCAGGACTACGAAGCACCGAGCCACCACACGCTTTCCTGCTACATCGCCGGCGGCACCGGGACCTTCCGGCGCGACCAGCCCGGCACCAAAGGCGGCCCGGACAAGCTGTGCATCCTGCCGGCCGACCATCAGTCAGGCTGGGTGATCAATGGCGACATTCGCCTGGCGCACCTGTATTTCAGCCCCGAACAATTTGCCCTTGGCTGTGTCACCCTGCTCGACCGCGAACCAAGGCAATTGCAGTTGCGCGAGCAAACGTTTCTGGATGACCCGCAACAGGCGTTGCGCTTTCGGCAGTTGATCAGCCTCAACTGGGACGAACCGGGAGAGCGTTTGCTCACCAGCAGCCTGGCCCATGAAATGCTCGCCCACGCCCTGTTCAGCCAGGTCAGCCTGCGCCCCGGCTTGCGCCTCAAGGGCGGCCTGGCCGCACATCAGCGCCGGCATCTGGTGGAGTTCATCGACAGCCAGTTGGCCGAAGCCATCAGCCTGGGACAATTGGCGGCACTGTGTGCACTGTCGGAATACCACTTTGCGCGGATGTTCCGTGAGAGTTTCGGCTTGCCGCCCCATCAGTATGTACTGGCGCGACGCCTGAACCGGGCGCGGGAGTTGCTGCGCTCGACATCGCAACCCTTGGGCGAGATTGCCCTGGCCTGCGGGTTCGCCAGTGCCAGTCACTTTACCAACCGGTTTCGCCAGGCGCTGGGTGGGACGCCCGGGGAGTATCGACAGGCGTTTTTGCGCTGACATCAGGATTTGCGGTGCCTGTCAGGCCGCCATCGCGAACAGGCTCGCTCCCACAGGACAGAGTCTTTGATCAGAACTCCAGGGTGCTCGACAACGTCACCTGCCGCGAATCCCCCATCGACACAAAGAACCGGCTTGCCGCCGAGGTGTAGTAGGTGCGGTCAAACAGGTTCTTCACGTTGAGCTGAAATTTGACCCGCTGCCCGTCGAGCTGGGTGTCGTAGGTGGCAAAGGCATCGGCGACGGTATAGCTCGGCAGGTCGAAATCATTCACGGCATTGCCCGCTCGCTCCCCGACATAACGCGCGCCAGCGCCAACCCGCAGCTGATCGCCGCCGATGACCTGGCCGAAATCGTACACCGCCGACAGCGAGCCGCTGTTTTTGGCCACGTTCTGCAACTGCTTGCCCTTGTAGACCGGGTCTTCGGTCACTTCGGCATCGGTGTAGGCGTAGCTGCCGATCATGCTCCAGCGGTCGCTGAGCTGGCCGCTCAAATCCACCTCCAGGCCACGGGAACGCACTTCACCCGCCGCGCTGTAGAGGGTCACCGGGCCTTCGGAATTGGCCACCAGGACGTTGCGCTTCTTGATATCGAACAGCGCAATGTTGCCCGTTACGCGGCCCGGCATTTCCAGCCTGGCCCCCACTTCCCACGACTTGGCTTCTTCCGGCGCAATGCTGCCGTCGAGCACCGTGCTGCTGCCGCTCAATGGCGCAATGGTCGAGTTGGGCTTGAACGATTCGGTGTAGCTGCCATAGAACGACAGCTCATCGGTGTAGCGGTAGACCAGTCCGGCGCGCGGCACCCATTTCTGCCCGTTGCTGTCGGTGTTGGCCTTGAACGGCTCGCCCTTGCCGGCGTACTGGTCGTATTCCTGGAAACGTGCGCCAGCCACCAGGATCCATTGGTGGTTGAGGTGAATCGAGTCCTGCATGAACACCGAATCGCTGCGCAGTATGTCGGTCTGGGCACTGTCGGCGGGGCTGACCGTAGTGCCTGGCACTTCGCGGCCGTACACCGGGTCGAGGTAGCTGAAGGTGGTCAGGCTCTTTTGCCGGATCAGGTCGGCGCGGTAGATCTTGCGGTATTCGTCATCGATCCCCAGCACCAGGTCATGTTGCATGCCGCCGACATCGACCTGGCCTTCGAGGCTGGCGGTGGTGAAACGGTCGGTGCTGATAGCATTCTGCGTGCCGTCCATGCTGCGCGTCAGCGTGCCGTCGCGGGTGTCGATGGCGGTCACGCGTACTTGGCTGGCGTCATAGGTTTCGCGATTCCAGCTGTAGCCGAAATGGGCTTTCCAGTTGTCGTTGAGGTCGTGGTCGGCCTTGAAGCGATACAGGTCGGAGCGCCCTTCCATGTTGTTGAACGGTTCGTCGAGCCGACGCTCCCGGGAGATGTCCAGCGGATGGTTGTCCCGCGGATCGATCACCGTGCCACGGTCGAACGGGGTGAGGAACTCCCGGTGTTCATAGGCGAACAGCAGCTGGGTGCTTTCACCGAACCAGGCCAGCGACGGCGCCACCAGGCTTTCGCGATGCACACCGTAGTTACGCCAGTAATCTTCGTCTTCGTGGTCCAGCACCATACGGTAGGCGAACTCGGAATCGCCCAGGGCGCCCGTGCTGTCAAAGGTACCGCCGCTGCCGTTCTTGCCTTCGCCATA
Source organism: Pseudomonas serbica (assembly GCF_028823535.1). Classification (GTDB taxonomy): domain Bacteria; phylum Pseudomonadota; class Gammaproteobacteria; order Pseudomonadales; family Pseudomonadaceae; genus Aquipseudomonas; species Aquipseudomonas serbica. Next base: position 175,585 of record NZ_JAQIYM010000003.1, read on the forward strand.
GGTCGAGCCACGCAGGGTCAGGGCGTTGTACGGATCAAGCTCGGGCTGCTTGCTGACCATGTTCACCACCCCGCCCGGGTCCTGAATGCCGTAGAGCAACGAGGCCGGCCCCTTGAGCACTTCGACCCGGTCGACCGTCGCGTTCATGCCTCGCCCCTGTACCACCGGCATGCCGTCGCGCATGATCGAGCCGTTGCGGTTATCGCCGAAACCGCGGGTCATCACCGAATCCTGGGTACTGCCCAGCGTGTTGCCCTGGGTGATGCCGCTGACGTTCGCCAGCGCATCATCGAGATTGCGCGGCGCCTGGTCGCGAATGACCTGTGCCGGGACGACGTTGACCGTCTGGGGAATTTCCTGGAGCGGCGTCGAGGCGCGCATCACCGAGCTGATGGGCGGCGGCTGGTAACTGGTGGACTGATCCATCTGCGAGGTGATGGTGGTGGCGCCCAGGTTCAACGCGCCCTCGGTCGGCAGGGGCTCCAGGGCCATGGTGTGGCCATCGATGCGGCGGAAGGTCAAGCCAGAACCGCTGAGCAAGCGCTGCAGGGCCTGTTCGGCACTCAACTGGCCGTCGACTGCCGGAGCATTGAGGGCATAGGGCGCTTCATCGGTGTAGACCACGCTGATGCCGGTGACGTGACTGAAGTCGCTCAGGGCCTGGGGCAGTGGTTTGGCGACCATCGAAAAGCTGAACAGCGAACTTTGCCCGGGGCTGGCCTGCGCAGCCATCACCCCATTCAGCGGCAGCAGCGCCGCGAAGCTCAACGCAGAGACACCCAACCACTGTTTGACCGAACCCGATATTGCCCTGGACTTCATGACTCATGACCTGTGTAGAACCGCAACGGATGCGAATGACTCGCAGTTTCAGTCACTACACGAATGGCGTTCGGGTTTACCTCAGCAGAAAGTTGAAAATATTTTCCTGATGTCTCTCAGCGCAAAATGATCAGACGTCCCAGAACCTGATGCTGCTCAAACCCCAACACGCCCTGTAACGAACTCAACACCGCCTGCGGGTCCTTGCTCGCAAAGCTGCCACTGACCTTGCGCCGGGCCAACTCATCGTTGAGCAACACGATTCGCCCCGGGTAATACCTGCGCAGATCCTCCACCACATCGGCGACTGTCGCCTTGTAGTAATTGAGCCACCCCTGGCGCCACGCCAACTGCGCTTGGCTGTCCACCGCGTGGAGCTTTTGCGCCGTGCCTTCGCCATAGGCCACTTGCTGGCCGGCCGTGAGGATCTGCTGATCCGCATTCTTGTCCGCCTTCACGCCAACCCGTCCAGACAAGACCGTCACCTGCGCCCCATGGGGTTGCAGGCGCACCTCGAACTGGGTGCCGAGCACCCGCGCCTGGCCCTTCTCGGCGTCGACCACAAAGGGTTCGCCGTTATGGGTCACGCTGAAAAATCCGGCGCCGCGACGCACCTGCACGTGCCGCTCGCCACGGCTGAAATCCACGGCAATCGCACTGTCGGCATCCAGGGTGACCTGCGATTGGTCAGCCAGGGTGACGGTGCGGATTTGCCCCGGTGCCGAGACATAATCGGCGCCCAGGTCATCGAACCAGCGCGCAGGCTGCCAGCCGCTGCCGAGGCTGATCATCAGCAGCAGGCAAGCCGCCATGGCCAGCGCACCGGACCAACGCCCGACGCTGCTGCGGCGTGAGCGATTCATCGCGTTGAGATAACCCTGCAGCGCCAGCGCGTCCTCATCAGCAAGTGCGCGCGCCGGCACTTCGCTCAACTCCCACAGCACTTGCGCACGGGCGTAAGCCTCGGCATGGGCCGGGTCGGCCTGCAACCACTGGCTGAAGGTGGCCTGGTCAGCGCTGCTGGGCTGGTCATGCAACAGGCTCAGCCAGGCCAGCGCCTGCTGTTCCTGAGCGGGCGTCGGCATGACGCGTTCGATGCTATTCACTGTGCTTTCCCTGGCGTGCGCGCGTCGGGCTCCCGCAGGCTGGCCTTGCAGGCCTCGAGCGCGCGCATCATATGTTTTTCCACGGCACTTTGAGACAGGCCCATGGCCTTGGCGATCTCGGCGTATTTGCGGCCATGGATGCGGTTGAGCAGGAAGATCTGCCGCGTGCGCTCGGGCAACGCGCGCAACGCCGCTTCGACGTGGCGCAGATCGTTGCCCGCCTCCAGCGCCGCTTGTGGCTCGCTACCGACGCTAAGCGCCGGCTCCGCCATCAAGCCTTCGTTGGCCCGCACCCGCGTGCCTTCACTGCGCAGGTGGTCGATGGCGATGTTGCCGGCGCAGCGCAACAGGTAGGTGCTGAGTTCTTCCACTTGCACCAGAGGGCGGCGCCAGAACCGCAGGAACAAATCCTGCACCAGGTCCGCCGCCGTTGCCCGGCAACCGACGCGACGGTTCACCAGCGCTTCCATCTGCGAACGCTGGGAGAGAAACACCTGGAGAAAGTGCGCTCGGTCGGCGCGTGGTTCGGCGTGCTGGATATCGTCAGATTCAGGGGAAGTCATCGCTCAGTACTGCGCCATGGCGGCAATCGGGCTGGCCAACAGGCTCACACCGGCCAGCGTCAATGTGAAGCCGCATGAACGTCACGGGGCCAGCAAGGTGCAATACTAATGATAAATATTCTCATACGCAAAGCTATCGGATGAGATCGGGTTCCAATGAGAGGGCTTTAAAAGCAAAACGGGCCTGCAATGCAGGCCCGTTTTCTGTGGGAAGGTAAAAAGTGAATCAGGCGTCAGCCGTTTTGCGCAGCCTGTTCGTTTTCAAGAAACTCTTCTTCCAGTAGCACATCGGCGTGAGCCCTGCGCTCGAACGGCACCACAGCGGCTCGTGGTTTGCCTCGCAATTTGCCGAACAGGTGTTCCAGCGCATGCTCGAGTTTCTCGGCGGCTCCGTCGATCGCCAGTTCCAGGCTGGCAGCTTTATGGGTGACAGAAATCGGTTGGTGGCCTTTTGGCCGCGCTTCCAGCTGGCAGCGCATATCGTGGGGACCAGGCTTGTCGCCGTTCTCGTCCCGCAGGTGAACCTCGACGCGTGTCAGGTCCTCTTCGTAGCGTTCGAGCGTGCTCTCAATGGTAGTACGTACCCACTCCTCCAGTCGTTTACTGCCTTGAATATGGTTATCGCTATTGACTTGGATTTGCATAGTTCATCCCTTATTTCAGCTAGCTCGCGAGAGGCCGGTCAGCTAAGCCCTTGGGCGTCATCACCGTGACCTCTTGGTTACACAATCGGTCTGTACGATGAACAATTCAACCCCTAAAAAAAGATAAATATCTATTCGCAAAAAAAGCCGGACAACCGGCAAAAGCGCTGTTAAGGTCGGGAGTTGGGTCGCCCCGCTCTTATCTGATAATTACTCACATCTGCCCCTCCGACAGCGGGTGCAAGCCGCGAAAAATCCCTGCCTCCTCCACCAGCCAGTCATGCACCGCACGCACGCCCGGATGGCTCAATGCCCCCGGCGCATAGAGCACCATATAGCGCTTGTGATTGGGCACCGCCAGGCCGAACGGCACGATCAATGCGCCCCGTTCCAGCTCGTCGTTGAGCAGCGTTCGTCGCGCGATCGCCACGCCCATCCCGGCAATGGCCGCTTCGATGGTCAGGTGATTGCGATTGAAGGTATGCCCGCGCCGCACATCCGCCCCCTCAAAGCCAATGGCATCGAGATAGAACTCCCACTCCGCATATTCGTAGCTGCCGCGCCAGGCGGTGATGTCATGCAACAGCGGAAAATGCAGCAGGTCCGCCGGGCCATGCAGCGGTGGGCGACCGCGCAACAGGCCGGGGGCACAGACCGGGAAAATCTGCTCGTCGAGCAGGGCTGTGGATAACAGGCCCGGGTAGCTGCCGTCGTTGAGGTCGATGGCCAGGTCGAAATCACCTTCATGCAACGGCACGCTGCTGTCCTCGGCCACCAGGCGCAGCTGAATGTCCGGAAACCGCTGCTGCAAGCGCGGCAGTCGCGGCGTGAGCCATTTGCTCAGGAAGGAAGGGATCGAACGCACTCGCAGCGTACCGCTGATCATGCCCGCGTCGAGCCGGCGCAATTCCGCATCGATGCTGCCGTAGGCCTCGTTGACCGTAATGGCCAGGCGCTGGCCTTCGGCGCTCAGCTCCACGCCCCGGGCACGCCGGTGAAACAGACGAAAACCCAGGCGCTCCTCCAGTTGCCGAATCTGCTGGCTGACCGCCCCTGGGGTGATGTGCAGCTCTTCGGCGCAACGGGTGAACGACAAGTGCCGTGCGGCACAGGAAAACACCTGCAGCCAAACGTATGTCTGGGCGTGTAATTGACGGCTCATCGTTTAGTCCTGCTAAAGGCTCTCTTAGGAAGTTTCGTTGGTCACTCAAGACCGAGGCAGGCAGTATCGCTGAAATTGCGCTTGTCCTACAGAAATGGCAGCGATTCATCCTCCATTACAGGAATAGGCTTTAGCATGGCTATCAGTGTTTTCGATCTCTTCAAAGTCGGCATCGGCCCGTCCAGCTCCCATACCGTCGGTCCGATGCGGGCCGCGGCGACCTTCGCCCAAGCGCTGGTCGATCAGGCTTTATTGAGCGATGTGCGGCGCGTGGAGATTCGCCTCTTCGGTTCCCTGTCGGCGACCGGCGTCGGTCACGCCACCGACCGCGCCTGTGTCATGGGCCTGATGGGCGAATGGCCGGACCGTATCGATCCCACCACCATCGACAGCCGCATCCACACCCTGCGGGAAACCGGCGAGCTGTCCCTGGCAGGCCAGGCGACTATCGCGTTCAACTGGTCCCGCGATCTGCTGCTGCTCGACGAGAGTCTGCCCTACCATCCCAATGCCATGTCCCTGACAGCGTTTGGAGAGACGGGCGAGCTGTTCGAGCAAACGTACTACTCGATCGGCGGCGGTTTCATCATCGAGGCAGCAGAGGCCGAATCCGGTGTGGCGCCTGCCAGCGACGTGGTGCTGCCGTACGACTTCTCCAGCGCCGCCGAACTGCTCAAGCTCTGCAACCAGCACGGCCTGCGGGTTGGCGAATTGATGATGGCCAACGAACGGGCCTGGCGCAGTGACGAGGAGATCCGCCAGGGCCTGCTGCACATCTGGTCGGTGATGCGCGAATGCGTCGAGCAGGGGCTGGTGCACGAAGGCATCCTCCCTGGCGGGCTGAATGTGCCGCGACGCGCGGCGAAATTGCACCGAAGCCTGTTGGAAATCGGCAAGCCGAACGTCATCACTTCGACCCTGTCGGCCATGGAATGGGTGAACCTGTTTGCCCTCGCCGTGAACGAAGAAAACGCCGCCGGTGGGCGCATGGTCACGGCGCCGACCAACGGAGCAGCGGGAATTATTCCGGCGGTCCTGCACTACTACATGAAGTTCAACCCTGACGCGTCGGACGATGACGTCGTGGCGTTCTTCCTGGGCGCTGCCGCCGTCGGCATTCTCTGCAAGAAAAACGCCTCGATCTCCGGCGCCGAAGTCGGCTGCCAGGGCGAGGTCGGCTCAGCCTGCGCCATGGCCGCCGCCGGTCTGGCAGAAGTGCTCGGCGCCACGCCGGAGCAACTGGAAAACGCCGCCGAAATCGGCCTGGAACACAACCTCGGCCTGACCTGCGACCCGGTCGGTGGGCTGGTCCAGGTGCCGTGCATCGAGCGCAACGCGATTGCCGCGGTCAAGGCCATCAACGCTACGCAGATGGCCCTGCGCGGCGATGGCAAACACTTCATTTCCCTGGATCGGGTAATCCGCACCATGCGCGACACCGGCGCCGACATGCACGACAAGTACAAAGAGACATCACGTGGCGGCCTGGCCGTGAACTGGGTGGAATGCTGACCGGTTTGGTGGCATGCGGGCAGACAGTGCCCTGAAACGGGCCGGCAACAACAAGGTGGGCCACAGTGCCCGCCTTGTTTATGCCGCGTTTGCTGTCCGACAATCTTTCGGCATGCCCCTTGCTATATCCCGCTTGGAACATTGATGGCGATATTGACGAGAATGGCCGATGGTCCGGCGTTGCGAACCAACCCGATCATGGCCGGTCAACAACTGCACGTTCAATCAAGCGGTGACGCATCATGGACAACCCTTTTCAGCTCATTACCGATGCCTTTGCGGCGCACTATCAGATCAACCTGAGCATTCAGGGTCTGGACGGCAGCATCATGCTGACCCTGTCCAACAGTGGCCGCGTAGTGGCAAAACGCATGATCAGTGCCGAACAACGCAACGATCCCCAACGCCTCAAACGCCTGGTGCAAAGCATTCAGTTCGGCATTGCCATCGAGCAGGGCCACAGCGCGGTGGCCATCCTCGAAGCCATGACCGATGGCGGCACGGGCCCTCTGCCACCCCCTCCTGTGAAAAACCGCCCGTGCCCGGCCATCAGGCTTTAAATCTCGCCCTTCTCCACCTCCGGATGCTCACCCGAGCCCGCACCGGTCTTACGGTGCGGGTGCTCGATCTTCACCGACGGAAATTGCGATGAGGCATAGCGCACCACCAGGATCGCAAACGCCAGCAGCAGAATTCCGCCGCACAGGTAAATGATCCCCAGGTCCGGTGGATTGTGATGGGAAACATTGGAAATCAGCAGCCGCGTGAGCGCCGTGATGGCGACGTAGATCAGGAAACGCACCGGCATGTGGTTGGTCTTGAAGTAAATCCCGACCATCGCCCCCAGTTCCAGATAGATGAACAGCAGCAGGATATCGTCGATCTTGATATGACCTTGCTCGAGCATCCCGAGAAACTCCATCACCGCTGCCCACGCGGTCACCGCACCAATGGCAAACAACGCCAGGTAATGGAAGGTTTCGACGAACAGGTTCCCCAGCGACTCGGCCAGCTCATGGACATTCTGCCGCAGTTTTTCGGCCCAGTTGATTTTCACGATGATGCTTCCTTAGGTCGGCTCGACCGGATAATGCAGGTTGGACGTGACGTTTGTTCTGCATGCAGAAACAAGGCCACGATCATGATGGCGAGCCGCCGTAGATTCTGCTCCGTGGCGTTTGGTCGCAGCTACCTTTAGCTGAGGCCTGACAAATCCCGAAACCGGCCTACATTAAAAAGCCACTACCCAAACCCCGGGGATTCGCTTATCCTTTGCTGTATATAGATACAGTAGTCGAATCAGACTGACCAATGTGAAGGCATGTGAGGTGGTGAATGGCCGTCGAAGTGGTATACCGCAGCAGCCGAGATCTGGAGCGCTTGTTCATGGATAAAGCCGAAGCTGACCGTCATGACAAGATGCTCGAACTGGCCGAGTTGCTGGCTGAAGTGTTGCAAAAAGCTGTTCCGTCCCTGACCGAACAGCAAGTGGAAGAAGCCGGGATCTACATGGCGAAGAACCGCGATGTGTTCGCCAAGGCATTCAAGAGCCAGCCGGACGCCTTGTCCGAACTGCTCACAGCGCCAGCGGAAGTCGAAGAGCCGGTGAAAGCACCTGCAGCTGTTGAAACGCCTGCGGCCAATAAAGAGCAAAGCGCAGAACCGGTTGCCCCGCCCAAGCCTGCCAAGGCTGCGAAAACAGCGAAGTAAGCGGCGCCAGAATTGAATAGGCCCTGAGTCCGATGGACACAGGGCCTTTTTCATTTGTGAAAATCAAAAGATCGCAGCCTTTGTAGGCGCTGCCGCAGGCTGCGATCTTTTGATCGTCTATCGGTAAAGCACTTTCTCCGCCAGCTCGTCCGCCACTCGGGCCGGTGAGCGTTTTTCCGCCTGGGCATGGGCGAAGACTTCGGTGAGGCGCGAGCTGATTTTCGACAGGTGCGCAGTGATGGTCCCCAGCTCTTCGCCACGATGCTTGAGCGAAACATAGATCAATCCACCGGCATTGATCACGTAATCCGGCGCATACAGAATGCCCCGTCGTTCGAGCTGATCGGCGACGTCCAGATGGGTCAGCTGGTTGTTCGCCGACCCGGCCACTGCCGAGCAGCGTAGTTGCGTTACGCTGTGGCTGTTCAGCACCCCGCCCAGACCGCACGGCGCAAGAATGTCGCAAGGCGTGCTGAGCAACGCGTCGTTGGCAATCGGATGGGCGCCGAGCTGCTCCATCGCGAGCTGGACCTTGCCGTGGTCGATGTCGCTGACCAGCAGCTCGGCACCGGCGGCGTGCAGCTGTTCGGCCAGGGCAAAACCGACGTTGCCCAGGCCTTGAATGGCGACGCGCAAGCCTTCGAGGTTATCGCTGCCCAACCGGGCCATCGCCGTGGCACGAATTCCGGTAAACACGCCCATCGCCGCGTGAGGCGCAGGATCGCCCGCCGACGTGGTGCTGGTGACGTGCTGGGTCTGTTGGGCGATGCAATCCATGTCCGCCACCGAGGTGCCACTGTCGATGGCGGTGATGTAGCGCCCGTCGAGCTGATTGATACAGCGTCCGAAAGCTTCAAACAGCGCAGCGCGATTGGCCACGTGGACGGGGCGAATGATCACCGCCACACCGCCGCCCTGGGCCAGGCCGGCCAAGGCCGCTTTGTAGCTCATGCCTTGGGCAAGGCGCACCGCATCCTCGACGGCCGACTCGTCGCTCGGATACGCCAGGTAACGGCAACCGCCCAGAGCAGGCCCCAAACGGCTGTTATGAATGGCAATGACCGCCTTCAACCCTGTGGCCGGGTCGACGCTCAGATGCAGCGATTCAAGGCGAGTGCTTTGCATGAGAGCGAACATCGTAGGGCTCCCGAATCACTTCTTGTAGTCGCCAGTATAGGCTTGCGCCCAAAAATTGCAGAAGCGCACCGGAATAAGCAACGGCGCCATAAAAGCTTTAGGAAATAACCGCAATTGCTCCCGTGCGGTACTGGACGGATGGCAAAGACCGGTCTAAAACGAGGCATAGCCCGGAGATTCCGATGACGCCGCGCCAATCGTTTTTCGCCTGCCTGCAACGATCACCGCCTGCGCTGTTCGAGGCGGCGCTGTGGATTGCCGTCGAACACGACAAGCAGGTAAACCCCGAAGCGGTAATGGCGGACTTCAAGGAGCTGCAACAGCGGATCAGTGGTGGTTTGCCGATGCTGCCCGTGAGCGAGTTGGCGCAACCGTTGCTCAGGCGCATGGTCGAGCTGGGGTTCGCCCAGGACGACTTCGCCCCCTTGCGACCGCAAGTGGCATTGCTCGATAAAGTCCTGGAACATCGCCGCGGGCAGCCGCTGTCACTGGGGCTGATAGCCTTGGAACTAGCCCGAGGCCTGGAGATTCCCCTGGTCGGTGTCAACTTCCCGGGGCATTTCCTGCTGCGGGTGCCAGGCGCCGATCATCTGCTCGACCCTTGCGGTGGCCGGCGCCTGTACCCCAATGATTGTCGGGAGTTGCTGCATCGCCAGTACGGCCCGAACATGAAGCTCAATGCTGAACACCTGGTCACCGCCGATCCGGCGCAAATGCTCCAACGCCTGTCACGCAACCTGCGCCAGCTGCATCTTTCCCACGACGATTACATTGGCGCGCTGATCGACGCCGAACGCGTGCTGGAACTGGGCAATGCCAGCGCCTCCGACTATCTGGCCCGGGCCAGCCTTTACCAACGGCTGGACTGCCCGAATGCCGAACGCTTCGACCTGGAGCATGCCCTGCTGCTCAGCGACGATCCGATCCAGCGGATTCGCCTGACTGAGCGGCTGGGGCATTTGCCGCCCAATTCCATCGTTCATTGACAGCAAAAAGATCGCAGCCTGCTGTTATCAAGGTGTGTCTGGCTGATTCGCCGGATGCGCCTTGATGAATGCCGGATGCGCCGCCGCCAACGCCGCCACCCGACGAATCCGCGGATACGCCTCAAGGGAGATACTGAAACGCTCAGCCGCGTACAACTGCGGAATCAGGTAGACATCCGCCAAACCTGGCTCAGGCCCGAAGCAATAACCCTCATCCCCAATCAACTGTTCCACGGTCGCCAGGCCCTGGCTGATCCAGTGCCCGATCCACTCCATGACCTGCGGTTCATCGTGACCCAGCTGGCGCAACCGGTTGAGCACGCTGACGTTGTGCAGCGGATGCACATCGCAGCCAATCACCGCCGCCACACCGCGCTCACGGGCGCGAGCAGCGAGGTCCCTGGAAAGCAGCGGCACCTGTGGATAACGCTCCTCCAGGTATTCGATGATCGCCGGTGACTGAATCAACAGCTCGCCTTCATCGGTGCGCAAGGCCGGCACACGACCTTGCGGGTTGATGGCCAGATAGGGCGGCTGCCGATGCTCGCCACCTTGCGCCGCGATCAAGTTGACCGGCAGCGCCTGGTAATCCAGCCCCTTCAACGCCAATGCAATCCGCACCCGATAGGACGAGGTCGAGCGGTAATAGGTATAGAGCTCCATGACCTGCTCCTCTTAACGCGCCGGCACGACTTTGCCGCGGCATTCACCGAAACCGATGGACGCAAACCCTTCGCGGCTGCAACGGCCACGCAGGATGATTTCATCGCCATCCTCGAGGAATTTGCGCACCTCGCCCGATGCCAGTTCGATCGGCTTCTTACCGCCCTCGGTGATCTCCAGCAGACTGCCGAACTGACCGCTTTCCGGGCCCGACAAGGTGCCTGAACCGAACAGGTCGCCGGCCTGCAACTGGCAGCCATTGACGCTGTGGTGCGCGACCATTTGCGCCACGGTCCAGTACATGTGTTTCGAGTTGCTCAGGGTCAGGCGATGGGCAGGCAGGTTCTGTTCGCGCATCGCTTCGGTCAGCAAGAGCACTTCCAGCTCGATGTCAAAAGCACCGGCGGCCTGATCACGCTTATCAAACAGGTACGGCAGCGGCTGCGGATCGCCTTGCGGGCGGGCAGGCTGGGCGCGGCGGAACGGCTCCAGCGCTTCGGCGGTCACGACCCACGGTGAAATGCTGGTGATGAAGCTCTTCGACAGGAACGGCCCCAGCGGCTGGTATTCCCAGGCCTGGATGTCGCGCGCCGACCAGTCGTTGAGCAGGCAGAAACCGGCGATGTGATCGGCGGCGTCGCCGATGGCGATGGCGTCGCCCATGTCATTGCCCTGGCCGATCCAGATGCCCAGTTCCAGTTCATAGTCCAGGCGTGCGCACGGACCAAACGTCGGCTCGGTCTGGCCGGCCGGCAGTGTCTGGCCTTTCGGACGGCGCACGTCGGTGCCCGACGGGCGAATGGTGGAGGCGCGGCCGTGGTAGCCGATAGGCACGTACTTGTAGTTTGGCAGCAACGGATTGTCCGGGCGGAACAGTTTGCCCACGTTCTGGGCGTGCTCGATGCCGACGTAGAAGTCGGTGTAGTCGTTGATTTTCGCTGGCAGGTGCATCTGGCAATTCGCGGCCAGCGGGAGCAGTTTTGCACCCTGGGCTTCGATCTTGCCATGCAGGGTGCTGCCCTCCTTGAGCAGTTCGATCAAACGCTCACGCAAGGCCACCCGAGCCTCGCGGCCCAGTTCGAAGAAGGCATTCAACTGACCACCACGGGTGGCTTCGACGGCGGCTTTTGCCGCGCCCTCGAACAGGCCGGCCTCGAGCGCCGCTTGCAGGTCGAAGATATGGTCGCCGATGGCCACGCCACTGCGCGGCGCTGAACCCTGCACGCTGAACACGCCCAATGGCAGGTTCTGCAGCGGAAAATCCGCATGATCGTTGGCCGAAGCAACCCAGCTGCGAGTGATGGAAGTTTGCGTCATGGGTTATCTCCGGGTCGGGTCGAAAGTGGCGGGAAAAGTGGCCCAGCAGGCATCGTAGTCAGCTTGCAATTGCGGGCATTCAAGAGCAAAGCGGCTCGGACGCAGCACTTGGCTGGTCTCGAACATGAAAGCCATGGTGTTGTCGATTTTCGCGGGTCTGAGTTCGGCGTTGATCGCTTTGGTGCAGGTCTCGCCGTCTGGCCCGTGAGCGCTCATGCAACTGTGCAGCGACGCGCCGCCAGGCACGAAACCTTCGGCCTTGGCATCGTACTCGCCCTGGATCAGGCCCATGAATTCGTTCATCAGGTTGCGGTGGAACCACGGCGGACGGAAGGTGTTCTCGGCCACCATCCAGCGTGGTGGAAAGATCACGAAGTCGAGGTTGGCCAGGCCGTGCACGCTGGTCGGCGAGGTCAGCACGGTGAAGATCGACGGGTCCGGGTGGTCGAAGCTGACCGTGCCGATAGTGTTGAAGCGACGCAGGTCATATTTGTACGGCACGTTGTTGCCATGCCAGGCGACCACGTTCAACGGCGAGTGATTGAGCTCGCAGCCCCACAACTGGCCGAGGAATTTCTGTACCAGGGTCGTGGGTTGTTGCAGATTTTCGTAGGCCGCCACCGGAGTCAGGAAATCCCGCGGATTGGCCAGGCCGTTGCTGCCAATCGGGCCCAAGTCCGGCAGGCGCATTGGCGCGCCATGGTTCTCGGCGATGTAACCGCGCGCTTGCGGGTCGAGCAGTTCGACGCGGAATTTCAGCCCGCGAGGCAATACGGCAATTTCCAGCGGCGCCACTTCCAACACGCCCAGTTCGGTGGCGATGCGCAGGCGGCCCTGTTGCGGCACCAACAGCAGTTCGCCGTCGGCGTTGAAGAAGACGCGCTCCATGGAGCGATTGGCGCAGTACTGATAGATGCTGATCCCCGCCGGTTTATCCGCGCCGGCGTTGGCCGCCATGCTCACCAGGCCGTCGATGAAATCGGTCGGCTCGGCGGGCATATCCAGCGCATTCCAGCGCAGGCGATTGGGCGTCACTTCGCCCAGCGGGCCGCCAGCCAGTTGCCGATCAAGCTTGACGAAAGCCGGGTGATTGGCCGAGGGCTGGATGCGGTACATCCAGGTCCGCCGGGCTTCGCTGCGGGCCATGGTGAAGGCGGTGCCGGAGAACAGTTCGGTGTAGAGACCGTAAGGTGCTTTCTGCGGGGAGTTCTGACCGACAGGCAGTGCACCGGGCAATGCTTCACTGCTGAATTCGTTGCCAAAGCCTGACTGATAGGCCAGCGCCTGGACGTTTGAATCGGAGTTCATGGAGCCTCCTGAACAGGGAGTCGGCAATGGCCCTTCACTCTATGAAAGCGATCATGGCACGCCGGGGTTGTTTTTATCGTAATCTGATTACGCATAACGTAATTTGATTGGTATTGACCGTCAAGCTATAAAGACGCCCATTCGTCCCGGGATCCCCTCCATGGAAAAGCCTGAAAGCAACGGTAAACAGAAAGTCCGCTCCGCCGAGGTGGGTACCGACATCCTCAAGGCGTTGGCCGAGCTGTCGCCCTCGACTTCGTTGTCACGCCTGGCCGAGCACGTGCAAATGCCCGCGAGCAAGGTCCACCGCTATTTGCAGGCGCTGATCGCCAGTGGCTTTGCCGAACAGAATGCCGCGACCAACCATTACGGGCTGGGCCGCGAAGCCTTGCGCGTCGGGTTGGCGGCACTCAACAGTATGGACGTGCTGAAAGTCGCCGCCCTGCCGTTGGCCGAGTTGCGCGACGACCTGAACGAAACCTGTTTTGTGGCGGTGTGGGGTAACCAGGGCGCGACCGTGGTGCACATCGAACCGGCGGTGCGCGCGGTGACCGTGGTAACCCAATTGGGCTCGGTATTGCCACTGCTCAGTTCATCCACCGGGCTGGTGTTCGGCGCCTACCTGCCCAAGCGCGAAACCGTGGAGTTACGCGAGCAGGAACTGCAATCCGCCAGCGCTCACCCCCTCAGCGATGATCAGGCCTATGAAGCGCTGTGCGGGCAGATCCGCGACCGCGGCCTGCACCATGTGCATGGTTTGCTGATGCCTGGCGTCGATGCATTGTCGGCACCGGTGTTCAACGCCGTCGGGCACGTGGCGGCGGTAATCACCATTGTCGGCCCGACCTCGTTGTTTCATGCCGACGAAAACGGTCCGGCGGCGCAGCGTCTACTGGCGGCAACACGGGCCGTCAGCTGGCGGATGGGCTATGAACCATCCACTGTCATGGGTTAGCCGGATGACAAGGTGCCTGCCCCTTCGGACGTCAAATGACAATGCCCAACACTTTCGCCTTGGCCACGGCTTGCGTCCTGCGTTCCACACCCAATTTGCCGTTGATGCGTCGTGCGTGGGTCTTGACCGTATGCAAGGAAATGAACAACAAATCGGCAATCTGTTGATTGGAGTTGCCCTGCGCCACTAACCGCAGCACTTGTATTTCACGCTGGCTCAACTGGTTTTGGGCTGCGCCCGGCGCCTTCTGTTCAGCGCGCGACTCGGTCAGCCCGATAGCGTCAGGTAGCTGCGGCTGGCGCAACTGCAAATCGCGCAGGGCCTGTTGCAGGTTGCACCGCTCAACCAGGGCCAATCCTTGCGTCAGTGATTGCCTCGCAACGTCCGGATCGCCGTCAAGCCAGGCGACTTCAGCCATGACCAGATGCAGTTGCCCTTGCAGCGCCAACATGCCCCGCTGACGGGCCCGTTGCAATTGGGCTTCGAGCCGTTCCAGTGGCACTTGCGCCTGCCCCAGGTAAACCTCGGCCAAGACCAGCAGTAACTCCAGGCCGTCTATCAGTTCCAGCGTGGCGGGCGGAGCCTGGCGTGCGCAGGGGCCGTGGTAGTGACGCAACACCCGGGTCAGGGCCTGGTGCGCCAGTTGCGGTCGTCCTTGTTGCAGCCAGAAATGGATACTGGTGTGCAGTAAGACACTGCGATACACCGACTCAGGAATCCGTCGTTGCTGCATCAACCGTTCGGCGTCGCGCAACAGGTCGAAAGCCTGGGCGTAATCCAGGCGATTGGCCGCCAGTTGGGCCAGCCCGAGAAAACCATACAGCGCTCTTTTGTCCTGGCTACACAAGCAAATCTGCAGGCCGGACTCGAAGTGCATGGCCGCCTGTTGTTCCCGACCCAGGCTCAAGTTCAATCGGCCCCGACGCAGGGCGATCCGTCCCAACAAGGGTTCGGCATTCGAGTGCTGCCGACAGAGCAGGCTGTGCATGTGGGCGAGCAGGTCATCGGCCCGGCCGGACGCTCCGCGTTGCTCGAGCAACTGCGCGTGATCAAGCTCCAGCAAGCCCTCGAATACCAGTGATCCTTGCGCCCGGGCGAGGCACAACGCTTCCCGGTTGAGCGCCTGCGCGACGTCAAGTTCGCCCCGCAGCAAGGCCTGTTGGGTCAAACCGGACAGGCACATCAAGCGCGCAGGCCAACACTCGTGGTCGAGCTCGCCCAACGCCTCGAGAAAGTGTGCCCGCGACACGTGCATGCGCCCCTGCAAATGCAGGAGCCAGCCTTGTTGAGCCTGCCAGCGCGCGATCAATTGCCGTTGAAGGACTGCCGACGGCTGGGGCGCGAATCGGGACAACTGTTCAATGCACTCGCCCGCCTCCTCGAAGCGTCCGGCGAACAACAAGGCCGCGGTGATCAACCCGACCAGTTGCGGCGAGCCGAACAGCAGCTCCTCGCCGCGTTGCTCGTGCAAATGCAGGAGCAATACCACGGTCTGCTCTTCGAACAGCTGCTCGAAATCGAAATGCTGCAACAGACTGACGGCGACCTCGAACTCCTGCGCCAGCAAGGCCTGTTCAAACGCAGCCTTCCAATCCTGTTCGGCGACGAACCACTGACAAGTACGACGATGCCAGAAGCGTCCTGCCGGCCATTGTTCATCGCGCATCAACCGGCTCAGGGGGGCGAAAACCTGCCACCAGTCTGTCGAATCTTGCCAGGGCTCGATGAAACAGCCCAGCTCTTGCAACGCGCTCAAGTATTGCGCGCCCTCGCCAGCGCCGAACAGATGATCGCTGAGCCGGGCGTTGAAACGTGGCAACTGCGCCAGCACGCGCCAGGCCTCGGCCAGTTCCGGTGTCAGATGGGCAAAGAGCTCATGCTCCAGGTAGTCGTGCAGGGTATCCGGTCGACCACTGGGCGTGTCGTGGCGTGTCCAGTCGCATTTTTGCAGCAGCGCTATCCGCACCCCGGCGCACCAGCCACCACTGTCCCGGAAAATCCTCTCGGCCCCTTTCGCGGCCTGGCCCGGTTCCAGGTGATGCAACAGTTTTTCGATTTCATCCTGATTGAACGCCAGTGCGGCAGGCTCGGCATCGTACAGCTCATCACCCAGCAGGAGCCGTGGCCAATTGCACGGCGGACGTCTGCGCCCACTGAGCCACCAGGTGACCATCGGGCTGCTGCCGGCCAGCAACCGGTCGAGCAGCAGGTCCAGTTCCGGGTGAGGCACACGGCAGTAGTCATCGATAAACAGCCAGGTCGCTGTTGGTAGTCGAGCCAGGTACTCCAGCAATGCGGACTCATCCGACGTTGCCAGCCCCAGCGTCTGCGCCAGGCGCTGGCAAAAGCCATCCACGCTGAGCGCCTCACCCGCCAATGGCAGCCAGCGGACCTGAGAGGCTGCAGGCGCGTTGAGCATGCACTCGACGAGCAGCGCACTCTTGCCACTGCCGGCCGGTGCACAGAGCAATTTCACCCGCGCCGTCGAGTCCAGCAGCGGCTTGACCAGACGCGCGCGATACAAGTGATGGGGAGACAATCGGGGCAGGTGTCCAGGACGGTCCAGACACGTCGTCATGGCAGTCATAGTGGTGCGCCTTTTTATTTTTGTGGCGCCACCCTAGCCCTCTGTTGAGCGCTTATTGAAGAAGTATTCAACACACTTATCGAGTCCTATAAAAAAGGTGACCGCAAAGTCACCTTTATGTGCAAACCCTGTAGGAAATTTACCTCACGCCTGTACTCCGCAACGCCGCAGGCGTGTAGTCCCCTGCTTTGGCAGCGATGTTGAATTCGAAGCTGCGTTTCTCTTCGTTCTTCATTCCCAAGGCGATGTAGCGACCGGCAATCAGGTCGTACAGTGCTTCGACCGTGTAGGCCGGGACCTGATGATCGTAGTAGAACTGTGCGTGCCCTTCGGCCACCCGCCAGAGCTGGCCACGACCGTCATAGTGATCGGCCAGGGCCACCTGCCAGGTGTCTTCGTCGATGTACATGTGACGCTTGGCATACACATGCCGCTCATTGGGCTTGACCGTGGCGACCACCTCCCAGACCCGATGCAGTTCATAGCGGGTCAGGTCCTGATTGATGTGCCCGGCCTTGATCACGTCCGTGTACTTGAGGTCGGGCGAGTCAAGCTTGTAGCTGTTGTACGGGATGTACATTTCTTTCTTTCCGATCAGCTTCCAGTCATAGCGATCCGGCGCTCCGGAAAACATGTCGAAGTTGTCCGTGGTGCGCAACCCGTCGGAAGAGGTGCCCACGCCGTCATAGGCCACTTGGGGGGCACGGCGGACACGGCGTTGACCGGCGTTGTAGATCCAGGCCTTGCGGGGTTCCTGGACCTGGTCGAGGGTTTCGTGAACCAGCAGCACGTTGCCCGCCAGGCGAGCCGGCGCGGTGACTTCCTGCTTGAAATAATTGAGGACGTTTTCATCGCTGCCTGGCTTCAGGTCACCCAGCAGTGACGGCACCGCCACTTCGTCCTTGAACCGAATGACCGTGAAATCGCCATTGGACTGGGGCGTTGCCTGGGTGATGGTGCGACGCAGGTTGCCGCCGTGATAACGGGTGATGTGGTTCCAGATCACCTCGACCCCGTTCTTCGGAATCGGAAAGGCGTAGTAACGATTGCCAGTGAAATTGGCCAGGCCGTTGCCGTCGTTGGTCGGTATCACATTCAGCGCGCTGCGCTTGGCCGCCTCGTTGACCTCGGGCGGCAACGCCGCTGTGCGATGGCTCGGATAAACCGGGATTTTGTAGGTGTCGGGGTAGCGTTTGAACATCGCGACCTGGCCATCGGACAGCTTGTCCTTGTGCTGCTCCACGGTCGCCGCGGTGATGATGAACAAGGGTTTTTCATTGGCGAACGGGTCGGCAAGGAAGCCCTTGCTGTCCACTGCGCCCGCATTTTTTGAGAGGCCGCCGGTCCACGCCGGAATCGTTCCGGCGGCATTACCGGCCTTCTCGGCGCCCAGCGGGGTGAGGCTGGTACCGAGCTTGTTCGCTTCTTCCGCCGATACCGCCGCCATCACGTTGACGGCCAGCAGACTCAGGGCCAGGGCGGAGCCCAATTGCAGAATCATCTTGCGCATCGAATTCATCCTTTTTCAGCCAGGTCAGAAGTTCACGCCAAAGCTCAACGCGACGAAATCGCGATCTTCGAGCACGTTGTAGTCACCGCCGAAGAAGTCGGTGTAACTGAGGCTTGCGGTGTAGGTGTTGCGGTAGTCCGCGTCCACGCCGAGGCTGACGGCCTTGGCACCTTCATTGAACAACCCGTTTGGGCCGTAGCCGGCGACATCGTGGGACCACGACAGGTTGGGGCGGAAATTGATCCCGGCGATGACGTTGTTGTAATCGAGGATGGCGCGGGCGCGGTAACCCCAGGAGGTCGACGTGACGAAACCATCGGTATCGCCGCCGAAACCGTATTGGCCGTACACCGAGTCGCGGCCATAGCGCAACTTGCTGCGCGACTCCAGGCCACCGACCCGAACCACGGCTGCTTCCCCCACCAGGGTCAGGCGATCCGCGCCCGCGACCTGATCGACGAAGTGCGTGAGGGTGCTCTGGATCTGGGTCACTTCCTTGCGCCGGTAGCCTTTGTTGTCGGCACCGGGTGAGGTCGCGATCGGCGACGCCGCACCACCGGCGATCGGATTGAGCATCGCCAGGGTCAGGTCGGTGCTGTTGACCTGCACGGGCAGGTTGGGGCGATAGCTGATCTCGCCTGTCCACGCCGTGCCAGTGGGCAAGGTGGTGGAGAAACTCGCGCCATACAGGCGAATGTCTTCCGGGTATTCAAGGTAATACTGGCCGCGACCGAGCATCACGCTTTGCGCCAGTCCCGAACCGCTGCCGGGGGCGATGGCATTGGCCGTGGCGACGATTCGTGGAAGGCTCGCCAGCGTCGACAATCCGGCCGTCGTCGTTCCGACATTCGGCGTGCGACTGTGATAGTTCATGAAGTACAGACCGTATTCGGTGTCGTCTCCCAACCAGCGCAACGCCGTGCCCCACTGTCCCGAATCGCGGGCATCACGGTCGCCGCCACGGGGCACGACCACGCCTTCGCGGGTGACTTCAAAGCCTTGGCCAAATGCCGCGGCAATCGGCTGCAAGGGCGCAATGGCCGGGCTGGCCACGGTGTAGCCCTTGTCGCAACCATCGGCCACCACGTCGGCGCCGAAGAAGGTGCCGCAGTTATCGACGACGGTCTGGTCCCACTCCAGTTGATAGAAGCCTTCCACCGTCAACTTGTCCGTCAGGCCTTGGGAGGCGAACAGCATGTTGACCGGAATCAGGCCCTCCTTGATCTCCGCGCCGGGACGGCGGAAGGCGGATACGTCGACCGGGTTGATGCTGTTGATCGAGTTGCCGATGAAGGTGCTTTCACCCCAGCTGACCACCTGCTTGCCAGCGCGCACCGTGCCCGGCAGATCGGCGATGGAGTAGTTGTGATAGACGAAGGCATCGAGGATCTGCCCACCGGACGACTTGGAACCCTCTTTGCGATTGTGATCGCTGATCGGCTTGAACGGCCGGTCTTCGTCCTTCAATTCGAAGTCGTACCAGTACTTGCCACGGACGAACACGCCGGTGTCGCCGTACTTGAGCTCAAGGTCGTGAATGCCCTTGAAGATCTTCGAGAACGTTTCACCCTTGCCGAAATTCTGCCGCCCGTCATCACCGGTCGACGCCTGCCCGCTGCCGCCGTTGACGATGCCGACCAGCGAATCATCGGCATCGCGCATGCCCCAGCTCGCCCCGACCGACAGTGAAGAGTCGAACGTGCCCTCGATTTCGCCAATGTTGAATGACAGAGCCTGCGCCTGGGCACAGCACCCCAAGGCCACCGCAACGGCCAGCGCCTGCGGTGTGAAGATGGCGCGCATTGTTGTTCTTGTCATGCGTCTTCCCCGGTGAGTGACAGAAGGCCACACCCTACTGCCGCACGCCGGGAGCGATAAGCGCACAAAGGAGGTATTCGTGGTGTCGCTCCAAAGGATGAATGCCTGCCTGGAACGGGGAACAACGCGGGGCATAGACACACTGGATGGGGCGGCATCAACCAGAAACATGGTCTACGCTGCTGGCAGGCAGGACTGTTGCACCCACCGTAACGGTGCATCTTCGCGATCGCTATTTTTCCTTGGCCGGCAAAGACTTATTCTTGCCCTGCGCTTTCGGGAAAACAGCCGCAAGCACAAAGCGACGCAAGGTGCCCTGCCCTCGCGGCTCGCGACAGATTTCAGATGATTTGAACGTATCGAGTCATCACCCCGTGTACATCGACGTTGATTTGTAGCTCCTGGATCCAACGTCTTCTTTGGCCGCTGCGTTTGCAGCGGCCTTTTTTATGGGCGGTAGTTCAAGCGGGGCTGTCTAATCCACTTATAGTTTAACAAGCGCTCAACAAGACACTTTCTCTAACTATATACATCTTGATTCTATTTCAGGCCGATAGAAACACTTATCAACTTTCCACGTAAAAACTCACCTGTTTTTCAGAAATTCCCTAAAGGCTTTGGTAATCACCAGAAGCACTCCGGCAATTACGCTATCTCGCAGATCAGAACCAGTCACGCCCCATTATCCGTTGACCTCCCGTTAATTCATTGCGAGTGCATTCATGAAGTCCATCAGCTACGACAAATACCGCTCGACCAAAAGTTTCAACAGCCGGATTCGCTTTCTTGTCTTTCACTACACGGCGGTCGATTTCGCCAACTCGGTAAATATTCTGACGGGACCGTACGCCAGCGCACACTATCTGGTTCCGGACATTACAGATCCCAGTTACCTGAACGAAGGTTTTACCGAACAGGAAGTCTTCAACCTGGTGGATGAATCCCATCGGGCCTGGCATGCGGGTGTCAGCCAGTGGGGCAATCGCGGCAATCTGAATGACACGTCCATCGGTGTGGAGGTCGTCAATCTTGCGACGGATGACAACGGCGAATTTACCTTTCCACCCTACCATCCCGAACAGATCGCCGCCGTTGAAGAACTGGCACTGAACATCCTCAAGCGCTACCCGGACATCACCCCGACCCAGGTACTGGGGCACTCGGATATTACGGTTGGACGAAAAAGCGACCCAGGGCCTGAATTTCCCTGGCATGCACTTTATCTCAAAGGTGTCGGTGCCTGGTTCGACGAGGCCACTCGAGACGACTATCTACAGCAATACAACGCCTGCGCCATTCCGGCCCGCAGCGAGTTGTTAACGCTGTTCAGGAAATACGGGTATGACATCTCCGGCGCTTCGACCGAAGAAGGTTTTAAACAACTGGTGCGGGCATTTCAGATGCATTTTCGCCAAGAGCGTTACGACGGGGTGATGGATGCGCAAACAGCGGCAAACCTGGCAGCGCTGGTATCCAGGTACTTTCCTCGATAACCGATGAGAACAGCAGGCAAGGTCATTCGATATGACCTTGCCTGCCGCGTTACATCGAATACTTCTGCAAATTCCCCATCATCTCCTTCAACGCCTCGATGTTGTCCTTCGGATGCGCCGCGCCCTCGAAGTCGCAAATCTGCTGCCAGTGCGCCGCGACGTCTTCCGGGGAAAAGCCGACCCGCGGATCGAACCCGGCGCCGAGGCTGCGTTCCCAGCGCACCTTGCCCATCCAGCCGCCGCCCACTTCGAACAGCCCGGAGGTTTCCTGGCAGTTTTCGCTGGCCAGGTACACCACCAACGGGCTGACCAGTTCCGGTTTGAGTTGTTCGAACACTTGCGGCGGGATCAGGCCTTCGGTCATGCGAGTGCCGCCGGTGGGGGCGATGGCGTTGACCAGGATGTTGTTCTTGCGGCCTTCGATGGCCAGGGTGCGGGTCAGGCCGTAGAGACCGAGCTTGGCCATGCCGTAGTTGGACTGGCCGAAGTTGCCGTAGATGCCTGAGGTGGACGCGGTGAAGATCACCCGGCCATAGTTTTGTTCGCGCATGTGCGGCCAGGCGGCGCGGGTCACTTTGTAGGCGCCTTCGACGTGGACGCGGTAGACGAGGTCCCAGTCGCCATCTTCCATTTTGTGAAAGGTCTTGTCGCGCAGGATGCCGGCGTTGTTGACCACCACGTCGACGCGGCCGAAGGCGTCGAGGGCGTGCTGGATGATTTTGTCGCCGTCGGTGACCGAGTCGTGGTTGGCCACGGCAGTGCCGCCCGCTTCGCGAATTTCGTTGACCACGCGGTCTGCCGCCGAAGCGTTGGCACCTTCGCCCTGGGTCGAGCCGCCGAGGTCATTGACCAGCACCTTGGCCCCCTGTTTGGCGAACAGCAGTGCGTGCGCCCGTCCCAGGCCGCCACCCGCACCGGTGATGATCACGACTTTATCTTCGAAACGCACAGACTCATTCATGGGGAACTCCAGCAGGCCAGGGACATTGGATTGGAGTGTCAGGCACGTGACTGCGGGTCACAATGAATACGGGGGAGGCTGAATGGTGTGCGATAAGGCAGGGGGATGATGAGCACAAATCTTGTAGGAGCTGGCTCGCCAGCGAAGGCGGCCTTGAATGTAGCGCTGCTCTTTCGGGCCTCTTCGCTGGCAAGCCATCCCACAGTGGATCGGGTTGGTCGCGAGGGTCGGTTCCACAGGACTCCTAGGAGCAAGCCACCTTGAGCGGCGTCGAGATCAACCGGTCGCGAAACGCCAGGTAGTGTTTGAGCACCTGGCACGGCGCCTCGATCTGCGGGTAATGACCGATGTCGCTCAGCAGGATCGTGTCCGGGTTGGGTACCAGCTCACGGTAGCGCGCAACCATGTGCGCACCGGAGATCGGATCGACCTCGCCATCGATTACCCGCAGCGGCACTTCACCGCGCTGCATCGCGCCGACCCAACGCTCGCGCTGGGTTCGCCGCTCGGGGATGTAGGCAATCAATTTATGCATGACCCGTGGCCCGTGATTGCTTTCGACAAGGCTCCAGAAATCATCCATCTGGCTCTCGCTGGGACGGGTCTGGGGGCCAAAGATCTGGCGGAAACTCTTCACCAGGCCATCACGACTGAAAGCACGGCCAATCATCCACCCCAGCGGGCTGAGCAGGAGTTTTTGCATCAGCACCGGGCGATGGGTTTCGGGAAAAAGCCCGCCGTTGAGGAACACGCAACTGGCGAGGTCGATGCGTGCTTCGTAATGTCGGGCCAGCAGTTCCTGGGCCACGCTGTCGCCGTAGTCATGGGCTAACAGGTGCAACGGTTGCTCGACGCCCAGGTGAGCCAGCAGCGCCTGTTGCAGGTCAGCTTGCTCAAGCAGGCTGTAATCGTGATTGACCGGTTTGGCCGAGTCGCCGAAACCGAGCATGTCACAGGCAATCACCCGATAACGCTGGGCCAGGGGTTGCCAGAGGTAATGCCAGTCCCAACTGGCGCTGGGGAAGCCATGGATGAGCAGTAATGGCTCACCCTGCCCCGCTGTCCAGTAACGGATGGCCTGACCACGAAACAGGAAAGTCTGGCTGCGCTTTCGCCAGACGCTCAGGGGAATCTCGGCAAGTTGCATTAGAGTTTATATCCCGGGTCCAGTTTATCGAGCTTGCGCAGCAGCGCCGGCCAGGCCAGCGCTCCGCCCATTCCTTGAGCACTTTTGGTGACACCGGCGATCATCGCCTTGGCACCGGCGAGAATCTGCGGTTCGATGGCGATCAGTTCCGCCCCGCCGTTCTGCGCCATGACCTGAATGTCGCAGGCACGCTGGAAGATAAACATCGCCAGGAAGGTGTCGGCGATGGTGCTGCCGCAGGTCAGCAGACCGTGGTTGTGCAGCATCAGGAAGTTGTTTTCCCCAAGGTCGGCTTGCAACCGCGCCTTTTCCTCGTGGTTGAGCGCAACGCCTTCGTAGGCGTGATACGCAAGGCTCGACAGGACAAACAGCGACTGCTGACTGATCGGCAGGATGCCTTGTCGCTGCGCCGACACCGCCACACCCGAAGCCGTATGGGTGTGCAGCACGCATACGACATCGTGGCGAACCTCATGCACCGCGCTATGGATGGTGTATCCCGCCGGGTTGATCTCGTAGGGGCTGTCCATCAGCTTGTTGCCGGCCTGATCGACCTTGACCAGGCTCGACGCGGTAATTTCGTGGAACATCAGCCCATAGGGGTTGATCAGGAAGTCTTCGGTGCCCGGCACCTTGGCGGAAATGTGCGTAAAAATCAGATCATCCCAGCCATGCTGGGCGACCAGGCGGTAGCAGGCAGCGAGGTCGACGCGGGTCTGCCATTCGGCAGCGCTGACCTGGTCTTTGACGTAGGAGGTGGATTGGACGGGGGCTACGCTCACGACAAGGAACCTCGGTTTTTATTATGGAGTGTTTCCAATGACTACCGAGTCTAGTCACCCTCCGAGGTTCGCGTAGTTGCATTGGCAGCCAGCTTGATGGCCGAGCGAGTCAGTGACTCGATGAGTTTTGGATCCATGGCCGGGTAGCGCCGCCCGCCATGACTGGCCCGCTACCCGTTGCTCCCGCGTGGTCGATCAGCCCCGCAGAGCGTTGACCAGTTCCTCCAGCCAAGGCTCGGCGTCCGTTTCAGGGGTCACGCTTTCACTGGCATCCAGGCGCAGCATCGGCAGGACTTCGCGAATGCCCAACTCACCGAACAATTCACGCATCAGCTCGCCACCGCCGCAAAAGGTATCGCCATAACTCGCATCGCCCAGGCCGATCACCGCCCCTGGCAGACCTCGCCAGGCGCTGGGCAGCTGGTCGCGAATCATCGAGTACAGGGGTTGCAGGTTGTCAGGCAACTCGCCCATGCCGGTGGTCGACGTCACCGCCAGCAAGGCTTCGGGACCAAAAGCCTGAAGATCGGCGAGGCTTGCACGGGGGTTGTGGAGGGTTTCGAAACCGGCTTTGTTCAAAATATTGGCGGCGTGGCGGGCAACCTCTTCAGCCGTGCCGTACACCGAGCCGGAAATGATGGCGACTTTCATCAATCTGATCCTGAAGCTGAATAAAAGATCGGGATATTAACAGCACGGTCTGGATTGTTCTTTTAGAATCCCACAGACAAACCAACAAGGAAGGGTTTCACCGATGATCAACGCCAAACTGCTGCAGATGGCCATCAACGCCTCCAACGACGGTATCGTGATTGCCGAAAAAGAAGGCGACCAAGACAAGATCCTGATTTATGTCAACCCGGCTTTCGAACGCCTGACTGGTTACACCAGCGAAGAAATCCTCTACCAGGATTGCCGCTTCCTGCAGTCGGGAGACCGCGATCAGGATGCCCTGCCAAAGATTCGAGATGCGCTGGACAGAGAAGGCTCCTGCCGGGAAATCCTGCGCAACTATCGCAAGGATGGCACCCCGTTCTGGAACGAACTGTCGCTTTCGACGGTGAAAAATCCGAATGACGGGCAGGTTTATTTCATCGGCGTGCAGAAAGACGTGACCATCCAGGTCAAGGCGCAGCAGCGAGTGATACAGCTTGAAGCGCAACTGGCCGAAGTTCAGGCCGAGCTTGCTGCGCTCAAAGCGACGAACGGCAGAAACAAAACCGCGAATTAATTGTCATTAACTACAATCACCAGTGCCTCTGTAACTAAATTTTTCGAGCCCACCATGCAACGCGACGCGCTCCTGACCCAGGATGAGCTGGATTTTATCCAGACCATGCAACACAACCCGCAACTGAATGTGCGGGATGCGACGTCGAGCCTGCTCGTCAATGGTGGGTCGCAGATCCGTGACCTGCTCACGCGCCTGGCCGCCCATGAGCAGGTCACCCTGCAAGCCAACTTCGAAAACCAGCAGATGACCTTCCCCCTGCACTTGGTGGAAGACGAGTTTCATGCCATGCATCTGCGCCTTGGCGTGCCCAGCATCTATGAGGGCGGGCCATCAATCCGGCCATGGCGGCTGGTGCTCGACGAACCGGTGGCGCTGGAAAATGCCAAGGGTCAACCCGGCACCCTGTGGGTGCACGAGGTATCGTTCAAAGGGGTTTTGCTGGAGATTCGCAACAAGACCAAGGCACCCAAGCATTTCGCGTTGTGGTTCAGCCCGTCAGGCTATGAGCGCATCGCACTGCGTGGCACGCTCGAAAAAGAAACCGAGCAGGGTTTCTTTGCCTACCAGTTAAGCCAGAACGACCTGGATGAAACCGAGCGCCTGCGCCAGTTCATCCTGCAACAGCATCGCTTGACCCACCCCACCCTGCACCTCTGATCCCTGCCCCGCTGAATCTCAGGTATCGAGGTTACCCGCCAGAAACTGGTTGAGGCGCTGACGCATCACCGTCCCCTCACTCCCAAGGCAACCGATCGATGACCCGGCCAGGCTTTCCTGTGCCAGGTCACTGGCATCACCGGCCAACAACAACGGACACTCCAGGCTCATCGCCAGCCGATTCAGGCGACGGGGCAAGTCGGGGGTGGGGACATGGTTGGAAAACAGCACCAGCGCCCGTGGCTTGATCCTCTCGCAGACCAGGGTCAGTTCGTCGAACGGCTGCCCGGTGGTCAGCACACGCACTCCCATTTGATCGTTGGCGAGAAACAGGGCAGCGATGAGCAGTTCAAGTTCGCGACACTGGCCTGCCAAGGCACTGACGATGACTCGCCTGGGGTGCTTGTCACGGTTCAGCAGCAGACGCTGCACCACTCGCGAGCGCAGGAAACCATCAAGGAACAACCACTCGCTGGCCCGGCCAAACGTGTCCTGGCGCTGCAGCAATTGCCGCCACAGCGGAAGAAGGATGTCCTGGTAAACAACCGGCTGGGAGTAGCTGGAAAATATCTGCCCGTAGACCTGATCCAGCCGGGCGTCGTCAAAAGCACTGACGGCGGCCGCAAGCTGTTGTTGCCACTGTGCGTAATCGGCCTGCACCAGATCGTCGGGGAGGATGTGGGCCAGTGCCTGCAGGGGCGCTGCCTTGGCCAGGATCTTGCCGATCTTGCTGACCGCTACACCGCGTTCGATCCAGCTAAGGATGCTTCGCACTCGATCGATGTCGGTCATCGAATACAAGCGATGTCCGCTTTCGGTGCGCGTGGGTACGATCAGGCCATAACGTCGCTCCCATGCGCGAAGCGTGACCGGGTTCACGCCGGTCAGGCGCGCCACCTCACGAATCGGAAAAAGCTCCTCCCGTTCCAAGGAGAGCGCCGGTGACACTTCCAGGTCAACGTCGGTCAAGACAGGCATTATCGGCCTACATCCATGTGTTATTCAGATCCCATTGTACCTCCGCTGCACCTTAATGATTCAAGACATAGATTGTTACCGGGCCACCGAGGTCGCAGGTACCATCAGGAATAATACTTGCTTGCCCCAACATGCAGCCCATTACCCCGGCGCTGCGCCCGGCCGGCGCGACCATTGCCCGGCGCACCCTACACTCAAAACCGCTAAAAAGTCGCAGCCTGCGATCTTCTCAGAGACATCGCACGCCCCGTCGCTGGTATAGTTTTGCTCTTACCGCGACCCGAGACGTTCATGACCTCTACCGCAGCCCCCATTCTCATCACCGGTGCAGGCCAGCGGGTCGGCCTGCATTGCGCGCAGCGATTGATCGAAGACGGCCAGCGGGTGATTTTCAGTTACCGCAGCGAACGTCCCGGCGTGCAAACCCTGCGAGACCTGGGGGCGATTGCGCTGTTCGCGGACTTCTCCAGCGAAGCCGGGATCCTCACCTTCATCAGTGAGCTGAAAAACCATACCGACAGCCTGCGCGCAATTGTCCATAACGCCTCCGAATGGCTGGCCGAAACCCCGGACACCGATGCCACGGCATTCACTCGCATGTTCACCGTGCACATGCTGGCGCCTTACCTGATCAACCTGCATTGCGCCGACCTGCTCGAACGCTCGAGCCCCGCCGACATCGTGCACATCAGCGATGACGTGACCCGCAAGGGCAGCAGCAAGCACATCGGCTACTGTGCCAGCAAAGCCGGGCTCGACAGCCTGACCCTGTCCTTCGCCGCCCGATACGCGCCCGGCATCAAGGTCAACGGGATCGCGCCCGCCCTGCTACTGTTCAATGCCGACGACGATGCAGCCTATCGCGCCAAGGCACTGGCCAAATCCGCACTGGGCATCGAACCTGGCAGTGAAGTGATCTACCAGAGCCTGCGTTACTTGCTCGACAACCCTTATGTCACCGGCACGACCCTGACCGTCAACGGCGGAAGGCACATCAAATAAGTGTCCCTGAGGATCTTCCATGACGCTTTCCCCGCCCCAGAATCGCTTGTCACAGAGTTACCGCGAAATCCTCATCGGTCTCGGGGAGAACCCTGATCGCGAAGGCCTGCTCGATACGCCGTTGCGCGCGGCCAAAGCCATGCAGTATTTGTGTCATGGTTACGAACAGAGCGTCGAACAGATCGTCAACGGTGCGCTGTTTGCGTCCGACAACGATGAAATGGTGATCGTCGACAACATCGAGCTGTATTCGCTCTGCGAACATCACATGCTGCCCTTCATCGGCAAGGCTCATGTGGCTTATATTCCAACGGGCAAGGTGCTGGGCCTGTCGAAAATTGCGCGGTTGGTGGACATGTTCGCCCGTCGCCTGCAGATCCAGGAAAACCTCACCCGGCAAATCGCCGACGCCGTGCAACAGGTGACCGGCGCGGCAGGTGTCGCGGTGGTCATCGAAGCACAGCACATGTGCATGATGATGCGCGGCGTCGAGAAACAGAATTCGACCATGAACACCTCGGTGATGCTCGGTGCCTTCCGCGAGTCGAGCAACACCCGCCAGGAGTTCCTGCAATTGATTGGACGGAGCAAGTAGCAATGCCACAACTTCAACCAGGCATGGCGCGCATCCGGGTCAAGGACCTGTGCCTGCGCACCTACATCGGCATCAACGAGGATGAGATCCTCAACAAGCAGGATGTGTTGATCAACCTGACCATCCTCTATGCGGCCCAGGAAGCGGTGCGCGACAACGATATCGATCACGCACTGAACTACCGCACCATCACCAAGGCGATCATCGCGCACGTAGAAGGCAATCGCTTCGCCCTGCTCGAACGCCTGACCCAGGAGCTGCTGGACCTGGTCATGGCCAATGAGTCGGTGCTGTACGCCGAAGTCGAGGTCGACAAGCCCCACGCCCTGCGATTCGCCGAGTCGGTGTCGATCACGCTTGCAGCGAGCCGCTAGCTTCAAGCCTGAAGCGGCAAGCTGTAAACTTCGACTCACCGCCATCCATCTTTCAGCTTGAAGCTTGCCGCTTGAAGCTGTCCCAGAGAAAATCCATGACCGATCAAGAACGCCTTGAGCTCGAAGCCGCCGCCTTCCGCCGGCTGGTGGCCCACCTGGACAGCCGCAAGGATGTGCAGAACATCGACCTGATGAACCTCTCGGGTTTCTGCCGCAACTGCCTGTCCAAGTGGTACAAGGCCGCGGCCGATGAACGCCAGATCGAGGTCAGCCTCGATGAAGCCCGCGAAGTCGTCTACGGCATGCCGTACGCCGAGTGGAAAGCCCAATTTCAGCAAGAAGCCAGCGCCGAGCAACAGGCGGCGTTCGCCAAAGGAAAACCTAATGAGTGATTTGAATACCCTGCGCGCCAGCCTCAACAGCGGCGAACACGCCTTCGCCGATACCCTGGCGTTCATTGCCGCCGGTTACGACTACCAGCCCCAGGCCTTCAACAATGGCGGTGTGGAAAACGCCGCCGGGCAGAACGAAGGTTCGTGCAAGACCCTGGGCATGGCATTGCTGGAAGGGCTGAGCGATGAGGAAGCGCTGCTGGCGTTCGGCGAACATTATCGTTCGGTGCTGGCGACGCCCGAGGGCAGCGATCACGGCAATATCCGTGCGTTGATGGTGCATGGCCTGGCCGGTGTGAAGTTCACACAGCAGCCCCTGACCCGCCGCTGATCCTTGCCGGCGAAGGCGTCCTGAAGGGTGATGCAAAATTCAGGGGCCCCTTCGCTGGCAAGCCAGCTCCTACAGGTTCTGCGTTTCAACACGTCCCGACTTTTAAGATTGACCCGCCCACTTTATTTCGTTTGCCCGCCACCACTGCCCGCGGCTTAGATAAAAAGAAGTCCTCCTTCTTCCGAGCCGGCCCCCATGCGCAGCGAAACCATCAGCCAGTCGATCAACATCGTTCACCCTGTCACCCTCAGCCACGGCAAAAACGCCGAGGTCTGGGACACCGATGGCAAGCGCTACATCGACTTTGTCGGCGGCATTGGCGTGCTGAACCTCGGCCATTGCCATCCGCGCATCGTCGATGCCATCCGCGAACAAGCCACCCGGCTGACTCATTACGCCTTCAACGCCGCCCCCCATACGCCCTACATCGACCTGATGGAGCGTCTCAGCGCCTTTATGCCGGTCGATTACCCGGTCAGCGGCATGCTCACCAACAGCGGCGCCGAAGCGGCGGAGAATGCGCTGAAGATCGTCCGTGGCGCTACCGGGCGCACGGCCGTGATTGCCTTTGATGGTGCTTTCCACGGGAGGACCCTGGCGACCCTCAACCTCAATGGCAAGGTCGCACCCTACAAACAGAAAGTCGGGGTGTTGCCCGGGCCGGTGTATCACCTGCCGTTCCCCAGCCGCGACAACGGCGTGACCTGTGTCGAGGCCCTGAAAGCCATGCAGCGCCTGTTCAGCGTCGAGATCGATGTTGCGGACGTGGCCTGCTTCATCGTCGAACCGGTGCAGGGCGAAGCGGGCTTCCTGGCCATGGATGTCGAGTTCGCCCAGGCTTTGCGCACGTTTTGCGATGAAAAAGGCATCGTCCTGATTGCCGATGAAATCCAGTCCGGCTTCGGTCGTACTGGCCAGCGTTTTGCGTTCTCGCGACTGGGCATCGAACCTGACCTGATCCTGCTGGGCAAGAGCATTGCCGGCGGCGTGCCGTTGGGGGCGGTGGTCGGGCGCAAGTCGCTGCTCGACAACTTGCCCAAGGGTGGGCTCGGCGGCACGTACTCCGGCAACCCGATCGCCTGCGCTGCTGCACTGGCGACGCTGGACGAAATGACTGACGCCAATCTGCAGGCCTGGGGCTCGCAGCAGGAAGAAGCGATCGTCAGTCGCTACCAATCCTGGCGCGATCGCAATCTGTCACCGTACCTGGGGCGCCTGACCGGCGTTGGCGCGATGCGCGGCATTGAGCTGGCCCTCGCCGACGGCACACCGGCTCCGGCGCAGTTGACGCAACTGCTGGCCCTGGCGCGAGACGCCGGTTTGCTGCTGATGCCCAGCGGTAAATCTCGGCACATCATCCGGTTGCTGGCGCCGTTGACCACGGAATCTGCGGTACTGGAGGAAGGCCTGGACATTCTCGAGGCGTGCCTGGCCAAACTGACCTGAACACCCCCCCTGAGGGATAGTCTTCAGGCATTGAATTGCACGTACAAAAAAACCGGCCGAAGCCGGTTTTTTTACAAGCGCAGAATCAGGCGTTCTGCAGATTGTCCAGGTAACGCTCGGCATCCAGTGCCGCCATGCAACCGGCGCCAGCGGAGGTGATGGCCTGACGGTAGACGTGGTCAGCCACGTCACCGGCAGCGAAGATGCCTTCCAGGTTGGTCGCAGTGGCATTGCCATCACGGCCGCCGTGCACCACCAGGTAACCGTCTTTGAGCGTCAACTGGCCTTCGAACAACGAAGTGTTCGGGGTGTGGCCGATGGCGATGAACACGCCGTCGACCTTGATCTCGTCGAAGCTGCCGTCGTTGTTCTTCAGACGAGCACCGGTCACGCCCATGTTGTCGCCCAGGACTTCGTCCAGGTTCGCATTCAGCTTCAGGATGATTTTGCCTTCAGCGACGCGGGCATTGAGTTTGTCGATCAGGATCTTCTCGGCGCGGAAGGTTTCGCGACGGTGGATCAGGGTCACGGTGCTGGCGATGTTCGCCAGGTACAGGGCCTCTTCAACAGCGGTGTTGCCACCACCCACCACGGCCACTGGCTTGTTGCGATAGAAGAAACCGTCACAGGTCGCGCACGCGGAAACGCCTTTGCCCATGAACGCTTCTTCCGATGGCAGGCCCAGGTAACGAGCGCTGGCGCCGGTGGCGATGATCAGGGCGTCACAGGTGTAGGTCGCGCTGTCGCCGGTCAGGGTGTACGGCTTGGCAGCGAAGTCCACGGCATTGATGTGATCGAACACGATTTCGGTTTCAAAGCGCTCGGCGTGCTCTTTCATGCGTTCCATCAGCACCGGGCCGGTCAGGCCATGGACGTCGCCCGGCCAGTTGTCGACTTCAGTGGTGGTGGTCAGTTGACCGCCGGCCTGCATGCCGGTGATCAAGAGTGGCTTGAGGTTGGCACGGGCGGCATAAACGGCGGCGCTATAACCGGCAGGGCCGGAACCGAGAATAATCACTCGCGAATGACGGACTTCAGACATGACCTGCTCCTGTTGACCGGCCCGCAATACCGGGCGCGGAACGCCGGATGACCGGCGGGAATAAAAAAGGACCATTGAAAGCACTTGGGGAAGGCTTGAACTCGACAGTCCTGTAAAAAGATTGGGTGCAGCGTATCGAGGGGGCGAAGATTAAGGAAATACGGTTTAACAATCCAGCTCATAGGTGGTCTCTATCCTGACTGAGTGATGATCGGGGCGCCTTTGTTACAGTTAATGTCGATGTCGATGTCGCGCTTTCGCCTGTCCGGCAAAGCCGGTAAGGTCGGCGCGTTTTCCTTTGCTCGGAGCACCCTATGCCCGCCCCTGTCCTGTCCGGCCCGCAATATCTGCGTGAAGGCCTGAAACTGGTACTCAGCCCCAGCCTGCGCCTTTTTGTATTACTTCCACTGGTGATCAATCTGGTGCTGTTCGTCGGATTGATCTATCTGGCCGGCCATCAGTTCAGCCTGTGGGTCGATACGCTGATGCCGTCCCTGCCCGACTGGCTGGGTTTTCTCAACTATGTGCTGTGGCCGCTGTTCGTGGTGCTGGTGGTGTTGATGGTGTTCTTCACCTTCACCATGCTCGCCAACGTCATCGCCGCCCCCTTCAACGGCTTCCTGGCGGAAAAGGTCGAAGTGGTGGTACGCGGCACCGACGATTTCCCGGCCTTCAACTGGGGCGAACTGATCGCCATGATCCCGCGGACCCTGGCCCGGGAAATGCGCAAGCTCGGTTATTTCCTGCCCCGGGCGCTCGGGCTCTTCATCCTTTCGTTCATCCCGGTGGTGAACATCGTTGCGGCGCCGCTGTGGCTGCTGTTCGGGGTGTGGATGATGGCGATCCAGTACATCGACTACCCGGCGGACAACCACAAGCTCGGCTGGAACGAGATGCTCGCCTGGCTGCGCCAGAAGCGCTGGCAGAGCATGAGTTTCGGCGGCATCGTCTACCTGATGCTGCTGATCCCGGTGGTCAACATCCTGATGATGCCGGCGGCCGTGGCTGGCGCGACTCTGTTCTGGGTGCGTGAGCGTGGGACGGAAAACCTGGTGACCCAGCGCTGAGTCGGTCACAAATCCATCATCCCACCGTCACAACGCCGACATGGCCTCAGCCTACACTGAGGTCATGACGACAGCTCTGCACATCACCCTGATCACCGAAACCTTTCCTCCGGAAATCAATGGCGTGGCCAACACCCTTGGGCGCCTGTGCGACGGTTTGCGCGCGCGCGGGCATCAAGTGGAACTGGTGCGGCCACGCCAGGGCTGCGATCAACCGGCGAGCAGCGACGATGCGTTGTTGCTCTGCCGAGGCTGGCCGCTGCCAGGCTATCCCGGGTTGCAATGGGGGCAGTCGTCGATGCACAAGCTGCTCAGGCGCTGGAAGCGCCATCGCCCCGATGTGCTGTACATCGCCACCGAAGGACCGCTCGGCCTGTCGGCATTGCGCGCAGCACGGCGCCTGGGCATTTCGGTGGTCAGCGGGTTTCACACCAACTTCCAGCAGTACTCCAGCCAGTACGGGTTCGGCTTGCTGTCTCGCCTGCTGACCCACTACTTGCGCTGGTTCCACAATCGCTCGAACCTGACGCTGGTGCCCAGCGTCAGCCAGCGCATGGAGCTGGAACGCCGGCATTTCGAGCGCCTGGCGTTGCTCTCCCGCGGGGTCGACAGCCAGTTGTTTCACCCAGCCAAACGCTTGAATGCGCTACGTGAGCAATGGGGGCTGGGTGAAAAAGACATCGCCGTTATCCATGTTGGGCGGTTGGCAGCGGAGAAAAACCTCGCTTTGCTCAAACGCTGCTTCAACACCCTCAAGGCCACTTATCCACAGCGCACCTTGAAGCTGATCGTGGTGGGCGATGGCCCGCAACGCCTGCTGATGGAAAGCGAGTTGCCCGAAGCGATTTTCTGCGGAGCGCAACGAGGTGAAGCCCTGGCCAGTCATTATGCGTCGGGGGATGTATTTGTGTTTCCGAGCCTGACCGAGACCTTCGGCAATGTAGTGCTTGAAGCGCTGGCCTCGGGACTGGGGGTGGTGGCGTACGACCAGGCGGCAGCGGCGCAGCATATCCGCCATGGCTACAACGGGGTGCTGGCGATGCCGGGGGATGAGGAGGCGTTCTGCGATGCTGCCGCGTGGTTGCTGGAAAGGCGCGAAAACCTGCGTTGTGTGCGGCTCAATGCACGCCAGCATGCCAGTCGCCAGGGTTGGGCGGCGATCATTGAACAGTTCGAGGGGCAGTTGCGGGGGGCTTGTGTTGGCGAGGTGGTGGTGCCGAATGCATCGGTAGTTCCTTGAACCTTTGCTGGCCTTGAGGCCGTCTTCGCGAGCAAGCCCGCTCCCACATTTGGAATGCGTTCCCCTGTGGGAGCGGGCTTGCTTGCGAAGAGGCCCTTCCGGACGCCGCTTAAACCAGTGTCATCAACGCCTCACGGCTGAACGGCAGGATGTCTTCCTCACGGCCGTCCCGCACTTTCTGCGCCCAATCCGGATCCACCAACAGCGCACGACCCACCGCCACCAGGTCGAACTCATCGTTGTTCAAGCGCTCCAGCAGTTTTTCCAGGCTGGCCGGCTGTGCCACCTTGTCGGTATTGACCATGAACTGCAGGAACTCGCCATCCAGGCCGACGCTGCCCACGGTGATGGTCGGCTTGCCGGTGAGCTTGCGCGTCCAGCCTGCCAGGTTCAGTTCGGAACCGTCGAATTCCGGCTCCCAGAAACGGCGTGTCGAACAGTGGAAAATATCCACGCCTGCATCGGAAAGTGGCTTGAGGAACTCGCCCAAGGCTTGTGAAGTTTGCACCAGGCGCGCGGTGTAGTCCTGTTGCTTCCACTGGGAGAAGCGGAAGATGATCGGGAAACCTTCGCCGACGGCGGCACGTACCGCCTGAATCAATTCGATGGCGAAACGCGAACGGTTGGCCAGGCTGCCGCCGTATTCGTCGGTGCGCTGGTTACTGCCTTCCCAGAAGAACTGGTCGATCAGGTAACCGTGGGCGCCGTGGATTTCCACGCCGTCCATGCCGATGCTCTGGGCATCCTTCGCCGCTTGGGCGAACGCGGCAATCACGTCCTGAATGTCTTGCTGGGTCATGCCGTGAACCACGACCTGGCCATCCTTCACTTTTTCCGATGGTCCGTACCCCGGCACGCTGGCGTCCGGCTCAGTACCGATACGGCGCACACTCCCGACATGCCACAGTTGCGGGACGATCTTGCCGCCTTCGGCGTGAACCGCATCGACGACTTTCTTCCAGCCAGCCAGCGCGGCTTCGCCATAAAAATGCGGGACGTTCGGGTAGCCGTTGGAAGCCTTGTGCCCGACCGTGGTGCCTTCGGTGATGATCAAGCCCACGCCAGCGGCGGCGCGACGACGGTAGTACTCGATCACTTTGGAATTGGGGACGCCACCCGGCGAGAACGAACGGGTCATCGGCGCCATGACCACGCGGGTTGGCAGTTCGAGGGTGCCGAGGTGGAACGGTTTGAACAGGGCTTTTACAGGCATGGGACGCTCCACGAAGGATGACTTTATGACGACGATAATATGGAGAGTGAAGCGCCTTTAACAGCATTATTGATTTTGGTGATTAAGAATCAGAAGTGCAGGAGCGAGCTTGCTCACGATGGTCGCCAACGATAACGCTGTCAGCCAGACACACCGCAGCGCTTCAGGCTCATCGCGAGCAAGCTCGCTCCTACAGGGGGTGGGAGAGGTCAGGCCAGGGCTTTTTCGATCGCCTGGACCACGCTCGGATCATCCGGCGCCGTACGTGGCGAGAACCGCGCCAGTACCCGACCGTCTTTACCCAACAGGAATTTTTCGAAGTTCCAGGTGATGTCGCCGGGAAACTCCGCGCCCTCGCCCGCCAGCAGCTTATACAGCTGATGACGCTCGTGACCATTGACTTCCAGCTTGCTGGACAACGGAAAGGTCACGCCATAGTTGAGGCTGCAGAAGTCTTTTATTTCCTGCTCGGTACCTGGCTCCTGCCCGGCAAACTGGTTGCACGGCAGGCCCAGCACGCTGAAACCCTTGCCTTTGTATTGCTGGTAGAGGTTTTCCAGCGCCGCGTACTGTGGCGTCAAGCCACATTTGGAGGCCACGTTGACCACCAGCACGACGTGCCCCTTGAAAGGTGCCAGAGGTAGCACCTGACCATCCAGGGCTGTCAGATTAAGTTCGTGAAAAGCACTCATGACGTACTCCAAATTCCCGTGTTCTTCTCGAAACAGCCACTTGGTGGTGTCGCCTGGAACAGCCGCAGACTAAAAAGGCGCCCTCGGGGCGCCTCTCCAGCTATCTGAGCTTAGCGCAGAAATCAGTGGTGATGGCCACCTTCGCCATGGACGTGGCCATGGGCGACTTCTTCCTGGCTGGCATCACGGATGCTGACGATCTTGACCTGGAAGTTCAGGCGCTGACCGGCCAACGGGTGGTTGCCGTCTACGGTGACGTCGTCGCCGTCCAGATCGCGGATGGTCACGATCTGCATCTGGCCGTCTGGAGCGGAAGCGTGGAACTGCATGCCCACTTCCAGCTCGTCAACGCCTTCGAACATGCTGCGGCTCAGGGTGCTGACCAGTTCGGCAGCGTACTCGCCGTAGGCATCTTCCGGTTCAACGGCCACGGTCAGCTCGTCGCCGACTGCTTTGCCTTCCAGGGCCTTTTCCAGGCCCGGAATGATGTTGCCTGCGCCTTGCAGGTAGACCAGCGGCGCGCCGCCGGCTGAGCTGTCGATGACCTCACCAGCGTCGTTGGTCAGGGTATAGTCGATGGAGACAGCCTTATTGGCGGCGATCAGCATGGGGCGAGACCTTTTGCATAAGAATATTGAAAGACCCAGTTTAGCGAAGCAATCGTCCGAAAGCGAACACAACCCGGACAGACGGGATTCGACGATTACAGGCTTCCATCAGGACGATGACGGCCACTGGGTGGTCGAGCTTTCCTGCGGCCACACCCAGCACCTGCGGCACCAGCCGCCCTGGCAATCGCGGGCCTGGGTTCTGGACCCGTTGCAGCGCCAGGAAAAAATAGGCCTGTCCTTTGATTGCGGTTGGTGCGCACAGGGCCCGGTTAGCGATAACCTTGACGACTGAATTGCGGCAGATCGTCAACTATAGATGATCGCCATTGCCATGCTCCTTTAGAGAATCCGCATGCAAACTTTTTTTATCGCGCCCACCGATTTTGGCGTGGGTCTGACCTCCATCAGCCTCGGGCTGGTGCGCACCCTTGAGCGTGCCGGTCTCAAAGTCGGCTTTTTCAAGCCGATTGCCCAGCCCCACCCGGGTGACACCGGCCCCGAGCGTTCCACCGAGCTGGTGGCGCGCACCCACGGCCTGAAGCCGCCTCAACCCTTGGGCCTGGCCCATGTCGAGCGCATGCTCGGCGACGGCCAGCTCGATGAGTTGCTCGAAGAAATCATCACCCTGTATCAGCAGGCCGCCATCGGCAAGGACGTGTTGATCGTCGAGGGCATGGTCCCGACCCGCAGCGCCAGCTATGCCGCGCGGGTCAACCTGCACCTGGCCAAGAGCCTCGACGCCGAGGTGATCCTGGTCTCGGCACCGGAAAACGAAGTGCTGACCGAACTGTCCGGTCGCGTCGAACTGCAGGCGCAATTGTTCGGCGGCCCCAAGGACCCGAAAGTCCTCGGCGTGATCCTCAACAAGGTCAAGACCGACGAGAGCATGGAGGCCTTCGCCGCCCGCCTGAACGAACACTCGCCACTGTTGCGCAGCGGCGACTTCCGTCTGCTCGGTTGTATCCCGTACCAGCCGGAGCTCAATGCACCGCGCACGCGAGACGTGGCGGACCTGATGGGCGCCCAGGTGCTCAACGCCGGCGACTACGAAACCCGGCGCATGACCAAAATCATCATTTGCGCGCGCACCATGCGCAACACCGTGGAACTGCTCAAGCCCGGCGTGTTGGTGGTGACCCCCGGCGATCGCGACGACATCATCCTCGCCGTCAGCCTCGCCGCCATGAATGGCGTGCCCCTGGCCGGCCTGTTGCTGACCAGCGACACCCTGCCCGACCCGCGCATCATGGACCTGTGTCGCGGCGCCCTGCAGGCGGGCTTGCCGGTGTTGTCGGTGAGCACCGGCTCCTACGACACCGCCAACCAGCTCAATGGCTTGAACAAGGAAATCCCGATCGACGACCGCGAGCGCGCGGAGATCATCACCGACTTCGTCGCCAGCCACCTGGACGCCAACTGGCTGCACCAGCGCTGTGGCACGCCGCGGGAAATGCGCCTGTCGCCGGCGGTGTTCCGTTACCAGTTGATCCAGCGTGCCCAGTCCGCCAACAAGCGCATCGTGTTGCCGGAAGGCAGCGAACCGCTGACCGTCCAGGCCGCCGCCATCTGCCAGGCCCGGGGTATCGCCCGTTGCGTGCTACTGGCCAAACCGGCAGACGTTGAAGCCGTGGCCCGCGCCCAAGGCATCGAGCTGCCGCCGGGGCTGGAAATCCTCGACCCGGACCTGATCCGCGAGCGTTACATCGAGCCGATGGTAGCCCTGCGCAAAAGCAAAAGCCTCAATGCCCCCATGGCCGAGCAGCAGCTCGAAGACACCGTGGTGATCGGCACCATGATGCTGGCGCTGGATGAAGTCGACGGTCTGGTGTCCGGGGTCATTCACTCCACCGCCAATACCATTCGCCCGGCCCTGCAACTGATCAAGACCGCGCCGGGCTGCACCTTGGTGTCCTCGGTATTCTTCATGCTGTTTCCCGAGGAAGTGCTGGTCTACGGCGACTGCGTGATGAACCCGCACCCGAGCGCCAGCGAACTGGCGGAGATTGCCCTGCAAAGCGCCGACTCGGCAGCGGCGTTCGGCATCACCCCGCGCGTGGCGATGATCAGCTATTCCAGCGGTGAGTCGGCCAGCGGCGAGGAAGTCGAGAAGGTCCGCGAAGCAACGTTGCTCGCCCATGAACAGCAACACTCGCTGCTGATCGACGGTCCGTTGCAATATGATGCCGCCGCCAACGAAACCGTGGCCCGGCAACTGGCACCGAACAGCCAGGTGGCCGGTCGCGCCACGGTGTTCGTATTCCCCGACCTGAACACCGGCAACACCACGCACAAAGCCGTGCAGCGCAGCGCCGACTGCGTCAGCCTCGGGCCGATGCTGCAAGGCCTGCGCAAGCCGGTGAACGATTTGCCGCGCGGCGCGCAGGTCGACGACATTGTCTACACCATCGCCCTGACCGCGATTCAAGCTGCCAACCGACCTATGGATGTGTAAATGCTGGATTTTCTACCCGCGTTTTTGCGCGGAGTGATCGCCGCCCTGTTGTTGGCGCTGAACACGATTTTGCTGTGCTCGTTTCTGTTCTGTGTGGCGCTGTTCAAGGTGTTGCCGTTCGCCCTCACTCAACGCATCGCACACTGGCTGATGAGCCATACCCACGAAGCCTGGATCAGCCTCAACAAAGGCTGGATGAACCTGGTCCGTCGCACCCGCTGGCACGTCAGCGGGCTGCAAGGCCTGGACTATCAGCACTCGTACCTGGTCACCAGCAACCACCAGAGCTGGGTCGACATCCTGGTGCTGCAATACGTGCTCAATCGGCGTATCC
The DNA here is from genome assembly GCF_028823535.1 of Pseudomonas serbica. Lineage (GTDB taxonomy): Bacteria > Pseudomonadota > Gammaproteobacteria > Pseudomonadales > Pseudomonadaceae > Aquipseudomonas > Aquipseudomonas serbica. Next base: position 215,428 of record NZ_JAQIYM010000003.1, read on the forward strand.
AGCCACTGAAGTTCTTTCTCAAGCAGGAGCTGATCTGGGTGCCGGTGATTGGACTGGCGTGGTGGGCGCTGGGTTTTCCGTTCATGAAGCGCTACTCCAAGGCCTATCTGCAAAAGCACCCGGAGAAGAAAGGCAAGGACCTGGAAACCACGCGCAAGACCTGCGCGAAGTTTCGCGACAACCCGGTGGGCATCTTCAATTTCGTCGAAGGCACGCGCTTCACCGCAGGCAAGCACGCCCAGCAGAAATCGCCGTTCAAGTACCTGCTCAAGCCCAAGGCGGGCGGCATTGCCTTTGTGCTGGATGCCATGGGGGAACAGTTGGAGTCGATCGTCAACGTGACCATCCACTACCCCGCCGGGCGTCCCGGTTTCTGGGATCTGTTGTGCGGGAACGTTGCGGACGTGGTGGTGCACTTTGAAGAGCTGAAGATTCCGCCGCAGTTCATTGGCAAGAACTACGACCAGGATGGCGAGTATCGCTTGCAGTTCCAGGGCTGGATCAACCAGTTGTGGGAAGACAAGGATGCGTTGTTGGGGCAGATGCACCGCGAATATCCAGCCAAGTAACCAGGTGTCTGTTATGGCCTCTTCGCTGGCAAGCCAGCTCCTACAATGATGGGCGGCCAGCGAAGGCGTCCGACCAGGCACAAAAAAACCCGCCGATGATCACTCATCGGCGGGTTTTTCATTTTTGGCTAAGGCTTAGATCGCGCCACGCTTGCGCAGCAGATCCAGCACTTGCTTCACGCCTTCTTCCAGCGACACGGACTGGGTGTCGATCACCAGATCGGCATCCAGCGGCACGTCGTACGGGAACGACTCGCCCGGGATGTTATCCCCGGCCGCCGCGTACAGGCCTTGCGGGTCACGCTCGGCGCAGACGGTCGGCGAGGCCTGGACGTAGACCGTCAGCAGACGTTCCTTGCCGATCAGCTCCCTCGCCTGCTCACGACCTTCGGCACTCGGCGCCACGAAGGCCGCCAGGGTCAGTAGACCGGCTTCGTTGAACTGACGCGCAACATGCGCGGCACGACGCCAGTTCTCCGTACGCCCGGCGCGATCCTGTGGCAGACCTTTGTTCAGGTCGTGACGCAGGTTCTGGCCATCGAGGACGAACACTGCGCGACCCAGGTCGAACAGCTTGCGCTCGACGGCATAAGCCAGGGTACTTTTGCCCGCGCCCGACAAACCGCTGAACAACACGGTGGCCGGTTGCTGGCCGAAACGCTGGGCGCGTTCTTCGGTGGCGACGTGGGCCAGTTTGCCGTGGTGCGTGCTGGTGCCATGAGCCACTGGCTGCGCGACGATCATGCCGGCGCCAACGGTGCCATTGGTCAGGCGGTCGATGATGATGAACGCGCCGGTGGTGCGGTTGCTGTCGTAGCCGTCGAGGGCAATCGGCGCGTCGAGCGCGATCTTGACCTTGCCGATTTCGTTCAGTTGCAACGCGCTGGCCGGGCCTTCTTCCAGAGTGTTCACGTCGACCTTGTTGACGATGCTGGCGATGGAGCCCGGCACGTAACTGGTGGCGCGCTTGAAGTCGTACTTCTTGCCCGGCAGCATCGGCTCTTCAGCCATCCACACCAGCATGGCTTCGAAGCTGTCGGTCACCGGCGGAACGTTGTCGGCATGTACCAACAGGTCGCCACGGGAGATATCGATTTCGTCTTCCATGGTCAGGGTTACGGCCTGGCCTGGACCTGCATGCTCCAGCTCACCTTCGAAGGTGACGATGGATTTCACACGGCTGCTCTTGCCCGACGGCAGCACGACCACTTCGTCGCCCTTCTTGACGATGCCGCTGGCGAGGGTGCCGGCGAAACCGCGGAAGTTCAGGTTCGGACGGTTGACGTACTGCACCGGGAAACGCAGGTCGGTAAAGTTACGGTCGCCCGCCACTTCCACGGTCTCGAGGATTTCCATCAGCGACTGGCCGGTGTACCACGGCGAGCGCTCGGATTTGTTCACCACGTTGTCGCCCTTCAAGGCGGACATCGGCACGAAGTGCATCGTGGTGGGCTTCATCTTCAAGCCTTCGGCGAACTGCAGGTAATCGGCCTTGATCGACTCGAACACGCCCTGGTCGAAGTCCTTGAGGTCCATCTTGTTGATGGCCACAACGATGTGCTTGATGCCCAGCAGCGAGGCGATGAAGCTGTGGCGACGGGTCTGGGTCTGCACGCCGTAACGGGCGTCGACCAGGATGATCGCCAGGTCACAGGTGGATGCACCGGTGGCCATGTTGCGGGTGTACTGCTCATGGCCGGGGGTATCGGCGATGATGAATTTGCGTTTTGCGGTGGAGAAATAGCGATACGCGACATCGATGGTGATGCCTTGCTCACGCTCGGCCTGCAGGCCATCGACCAGCAGCGCCAGGTCGATATCCTCACCGGTGGTGCCGACTTTTTTCGAGTCGCGGGTAATGGCTTCCAGGTGATCTTCGTAGATCATCTTGGAGTCGTGCAGCAGGCGCCCGATCAGGGTGCTCTTGCCGTCGTCGACGTTACCGCAGGTCAAAAAGCGCAGCAGCTCTTTACGTTCGTGCTGGCCCAGGTAAGCGAGGATGTCCTCGCTGATCAAATCAGATGCGTGCGACATGACAACCCCTTAGAAATAACCCTGACGTTTTTTGTCTTCCATGGAGCCAGCGCCATCGTGATCGATGACACGGCCCTGGCGCTCGGAAGTTCGCGTCAGGAGCATTTCCTGAATGATGTCCGTGAGGCTTTCGGCCTCGGACTCCACCGCGCCCGTCAACGGGTAGCAGCCAAGGGTACGGAAACGCACTTTCTTCTTGACGATGCGGGCTTTGTCTTCATCGCTCAGGTGTTCGAGGATGCGCTCGTCATCGATCATGATCAGGGTGCCGTTCTTCTCGATGACTTCACGCTCGGCGGCGAAGTACAGCGGGACGATCGGGATACCTTCAAGATAGATGTACTGCCAGATGTCCAGCTCGGTCCAGTTCGACAATGGGAATACGCGGATGGATTCACCCTTGTTGACCTTGCCGTTGTAGACGTTCCACAACTCTGGACGCTGGTTTTTCGGGTCCCAGCGGTGCTTGCTGTCGCGGAACGAGTACACGCGCTCTTTGGCACGGGATTTCTCTTCGTCGCGGCGGGCACCACCGAAGGCGGCGTCGAAACCATGCTTGTCCAGTGCCTGCTTCAGGCCCTCGGTCTTCATGATGTCGGTGTGCTTGGCACTGCCGTGGGTGAACGGGTTGATGTTCTGCGCCACGCCATCGGGGTTGACGTGGGTGATCAGGTCCAGGCCCAGCTCGGCAACCATCTTGTCGCGGAAGGCGTACATCTCCTGGAATTTCCAGCGAGTGTCGACGTGCATCACCGGGAACGGCAGCTTGCCGGGGAAGAATGCCTTGCGTGCCAGGTGCAGCATCACGGCGGAGTCTTTACCGATGGAGTACAGCATCACCGGGTTGTCGAACTCGGCGGCCACCTCGCGGATGATGTGGATGCTTTCCGCCTCCAGCTGTTTCAGATGCGTCAGTTTGTCGACCATGGCTACTCACGAAAACTTTCTTATGAACGGCCAGCGGGCCGTGTTCGAGCGAGGAATCCTAGCACAGCGACCTCTTCTAATCAGGACACCAACTAGATCGAAAGAGCATATGAATATGCCCGCCCGTTTGGCAACCGCTCCCACATTCAGATCGGGTTCGGGCAGTCGATGAAGATGTGTTCCAGGGCAAACCTGCGCGCAAGGTAGTCACCCAATGCCTGCACGCCATAGCGCTCGGTGGCATGGTGGCCGGCGGCAATGAAGCTGATGTCGTTCTCACGCGCGCTGTGGAAAGTTTGCTCGGACGCTTCGCCGCTGAGGTACAGATCGACACCGGCCAGCACCGCCTGATCGATGTAACCCTGGCCGCCACCGGTGCACCAGCCGACTCGGCGTATCATGTTGCTGCCTTCGATCAGCAAGGGTTCGCGGCCCATCACCTCGCGCACGCGGCGGGCAAAGTCCCGGGGTGTCGCGGGTTCGTTCAATGAACCGACCAGGCCGACGATCTTCAGGTTGTCGGGGTCCAGCGGCCCTTCGACGGTGATGTCCAGCTGCCGCGCCAACTGCACGTTGTTGCCAACGTCAGGGTGCAGGTCCAGCGGCAAGTGATAGGACAGCAGGCTGATATCGTGCTTGAGCAGCGTCTTCAGGCGGCGCTGCTTCATGCCGGTGATGCACGGATTCTCGCCTTTCCAGAAGTAGCCGTGATGCACCAGCACCAGGTCGGCATTGGCCTCCACCGCGGCATCGAGCAAGGCCTGGCTGGCGGTGACGCCACTGACGATGCGCATCACCTGCGGCCTGCCCTCGACCTGCAGGCCGTTGGGGCAGTAATCGGCAATTTTCGAACTGCCGAGGTAACGGTCGGCTTCTTCGACCAAGGTGCTCAGGGCGACGGCCATAAAAGACTCCTAAATATCCCGTTCAGAGGCAGGCGCAGCCTCGTATAATGCGCGTCATTATGAGCGGTCTCATACCGCCTGCAACTCTCTCAGGACGTGCTTAATGCTCAAGGCGCTGCGTTTTTCCGGCTGGCCGCTGTTGGCCGGCGTGCTTGTCGCTCTGTTAATCATCCAGCGTTACCCGCAGTGGGTCGGGCTTCCAAGCCTGGACGTCAACCTGCAACAAGCCCCGCAAACCACCAGCATGCAGCAAGGCCCGGTGTCCTATGCCGATGCGGTGACCACCGCCGCGCCGTCGGTGGTGAACCTGTACACCACCAAAGTCATCAACAAACCCAATCACCCGCTGTTCGAGGATCCGCAGTTTCGCCGCTTCTTCGGCGACAACTCGCCCAAGCAGAAACGCATGGAGTCCAGCCTCGGTTCCGGCGTGATCATGAGCCCGCAAGGTTACATCCTCACCAACAACCACGTCACCAGCGGTGCCGACCAGATCGTGGTGGCACTCAAGGATGGCCGTGAGACCCTGGCACGGGTGATCGGCAGCGATCCGGAAACCGACCTGGCGGTCCTCAAGATCGACCTGAAGAACCTGCCTTCGATCACCGTCGGCCGCTCCGACAACCTGCGCATCGGCGACGTGGCCCTGGCCATCGGCAACCCCTTCGGCGTCGGCCAGACCGTGACCATGGGCATCATCAGCGCCACCGGGCGCAATCAGCTGGGCCTGAACAACTACGAAGACTTCATCCAGACCGACGCCGCGATCAACCCGGGCAACTCCGGCGGTGCGCTGGTGGATGCCAACGGCAACCTGACCGGCATCAACACGGCGATTTTCTCCAAGTCCGGCGGCTCCCAGGGCATCGGCTTCGCGATTCCGGTGAAGCTGGCCATGGAAGTGATGAAGTCGATCATCGAACACGGCCAGGTCATTCGCGGCTGGCTCGGCATCGAAGTGCAGCCATTGTCCCAGGAGCTGGCGGAGTCGTTTGGCCTGTCGGGGCGTCCAGGCATCGTGGTCGCGGGGATTTTCCGTGACGGCCCGGCGCAAAAGGCCGGCCTGCAATTGGGCGATGTGATTCTCAGCATCGACGGCGAACCGGCGGGCGATGGCCGCCGCTCGATGAACCAGGTCGCGCGGATCAAACCGACTGACAAGGTTGCGATCCAGGTGATGCGTAATGGCAAGGAATTGAAGCTCACCGCGGAAATCGGTTTGCGCCCGCCGCCTGCGCCGGTGAAAGACAAAGAAGAAAACTAAGCAGCAATACAAAAAACTGTGGGAGCGAGCCTGCTCGCGAAGGCGGCGTGTCAGTCAGCGCATAGGTTAACTGACATACCGCTTTCGCGAGCAGGCTCGCTCCCACAGGTGTATCCGTGTTGGTTTAGAGGTCGCCGAGGCCGTCGATCAGGGCCTGGTTCTGCTCAGGCGTACCGATTGAGATCCGCAGGAACTGGGCAATCCGCTCCTGCTTGAAGTGCCGGACGATCACACCCTGCTCACGCAGTTTTGCCGCCAGGCCTGCTGCATCGTGCTTGGGGTGACGGGCGAAAATGAAGTTGGCCGCCGACGGCAGCACTTCAAAGCCCTTCGCCTCCAATTGCGCAACCACCTTCTCACGGTTCTCGATCACCAACCGGCAGGTCTTGTCGAAGTACTCGCGATCCTCGAACGCCGCCGCGGCCCCGACATTCGCCATCCGATCCAGCGGATAGGAGTTGAAGCTGTTCTTGATCCGCTCCAGCGCTTCGATCAGGTCCGGGTGCCCCACCGCCAGGCCAACCCGCAGGCCAGCCAACGAACGGGACTTGGACAGGGTTTGAGTCACCAGCAGGTTTGGATAACGATCCACCAGGCTGATTGCCGTCTCACCGCCGAAATCAATGTAAGCCTCATCCACCACGACCACTGAATCCGGGCTGGCCTTGAGGATTTGCTCGACGGCATCGAGTGCCAACAGGCAACCGGTCGGTGCGTTCGGGTTGGGGAAAATGATCCCGCCGTTGGGTTTGGCGTAGTCGGCCGGGTTGATCCGGAACTGCTCGTCCAGCGGCACCGCATTGAACTCGATGCCGTACAGCCCGCAGTAGACCGGGTAGAAGCTGTAGCTGATGTCCGGGAACAGCAGCGGCTGATCGTGCTGCAGCAAGCCGTGGAAAATGTGCGCCAGGACTTCGTCGGAACCGTTGCCGAGGAACACCTGGTTGCCCTGCACGCCGTAATACTGGGCCACGGCGTTCTTCAGCCGGTCGCTGTTCGGGTCCGGGTACAGGCGCAGGTTGTCGTTCAGTTCAGTCTGCATCGCGGCCAAGGCTTTGGGCGATGGACCGTACGGGTTTTCGTTGGTGTTGAGCTTCACCAGTTTGGCCAGTTTCGGCTGCTCGCCCGGCACGTACGGCACCAGGTTCTTGACGAACGGGCTCCAGAATTTACTCATCTCAGTTCCCCTGCTTGTCGTCAATGATGCGGTATTCGGCACTGCGGGCGTGGGCGGTCAGCGACTCACCACGGGCCAGCACGGAAGCGGTCTTGCCCAGCTCGGACGCGCCCTGCTCGGAGCAGAAGATGATCGACGAGCGTTTCTGGAAGTCGTAGACGCCCAGCGGCGACGAGAACCGCGCCGTGCCGGAAGTCGGCAACACGTGGTTCGGGCCTGCGCAGTAGTCGCCCAAGGCTTCGGAAGTGTGACGGCCCATGAAGATGGCACCGGCGTGGCGGATCTGTGGCAGCCAAGCCTGCGGATCGGCGACCGACAGTTCCAGGTGCTCCGGCGCGATGCGGTTGGCCACTTCGATGGCTTGTTCCATGTCGCGGACCTTGATCAGCGCACCACGGCCATTGATCGAGGTTTCGATGATCGCGGCACGCTCCATGGTCGGCATCAGCTTGGCGATACTCGCCGCAACCTGGTCGAGGAACTCGGCATCCGGGCTGACCAGGATCGCCTGGGCGTCCTCGTCGTGCTCGGCCTGGGAGAACAGGTCCATGGCGATCCAGTCCGGATCGGTCTTGCCGTCACACACCACGAGGATCTCGGACGGACCGGCGATCATGTCGATACCGACCTGGCCGAATACGTGACGCTTGGCCGTGGCAACGTAGATGTTGCCCGGGCCGACGACTTTATCGACCATCGGCACGCTTTCGGTACCGTAGGCCAACGCGGCCACTGCTTGGGCGCCACCGATGGTGAATACACGGTCGACACCGGCGATGCAGGCGGCGGCCAGCACCAGCTCGTTGATTTCGCCACGCGGCGTCGGCACCACCATGACCACTTCGGTCACGCCGGCAACCTTGGCCGGAATCGCGTTCATCAGCACGGACGACGGGTACGAAGCCTTACCGCCAGGCACGTAGAGCCCAGCGCGGTCCAGCGGCGTGACCTTCTGGCCCAGCACGGTGCCATCGGCTTCGGTGTAGCTCCAGGAGTCCTGCTTCTGCTTTTCGTGGTAGCTGCGCACCCGGGCGGCGGCGACTTCCAGGGCTTGGCGCTGCGGCACGGTAATGCGGGTAAGCGCCAGCTCCAGGCGTTCGCGCGGCAGGATCAGGTCGGCCATGGACTTCACGTCCAGGCCGTCGAACTGGCGGGTAAAGTCCACCAGCGCCGCATCGCCACGCTCGCGCACGGCCTTGATGATGTCCAGCACTCGCTGATTGACCGAGTCGTCAGACACACTTTCCCAGCTCAGCAGATGATCCAGATGATGCGCGAAATCCGGGTCAGCAGCGTTGAGTCGGCGAATTGCAGTCGGTGCGGTCATAGCGAGAGCCTCATAGGATTGGCAAAAAACTCAGGCGCCCTAACTTAGCAGTCGTTTCCGCTTGGGCACCTGAGAATTCTGGCTATGAGGCGGATAGACGGGCGCGACTCAAAGTCGCGCAGGTGAATCAGCCGCGGTGTCGAGACTCCACTGCCTTGCGCAGGGTGTCGATCAACGCCTGGATACGGGCGTGCTGCATTTTCATCGAAGCTTTGTTGACGATCAGACGGGAGCTGATGGCCGCGATGAAGTCCTGTGGCTCCAGGCCATTAGCCCGCAGCGTGTTACCGGTGTCGACCACGTCGATGATCTTGTCGGCCAGGCCGATCAGGGGCGCCAGCTCCATAGAGCCGTACAGCTTGATGATGTCGACCTGACGGCCTTGTTCGGCGTAGTAACGCTTGGCGACGTTGACGAACTTGGTGGCGATGCGCAGGCGGCCCTTGGGCTCGGCCGCGCCGACCTTGCCGGCCGTCATCAACTTGCACTGGGCAATCTGCAGGTCCAGCGGCTCGTACAAGCCCTGGCCGCCGTATTCCATCAACACGTCTTTACCCGCGACACCGAGGTCGGCGGCACCATGCTCGACATAGGTCGGCACGTCGGTGGCACGCACGATCAACAGGCGTACATCTTCCTGGGTCGTGGGAATGATCAGCTTGCGACTCTTGTCCGGATTCTCGGTCGGCACGATACCCGCTTCAGCCAGAAGCGGCAGGGTGTCGTCAAGGATGCGGCCCTTGGACAGTGCGATGGTCAACATGGGAAACGTCAGTCCTTATCAAGGTACTCATGCCCGGTCGCAAATGGCGCCGGACACACGTCGAGCCGGAACCCGGCTCGACTTGCAACAATTCAACGGGCACGTCCCTGCGCCCATGCAACAGAAACTAGCCCGGAACGCGGCGGATCTTGGCGCCCAGCATCTGCAGCTTCTCTTCGATGCACTCGTAACCACGGTCTATGTGGTAGATGCGGTCGATCAGGGTGTCGCCGTCGGCGATCAGCGCCGAGATCACCAGGCTGGCCGAAGCACGCAGGTCGGTGGCCATCACTGGCGCGCCCTTGAGCTTCTCGGTACCGGTAACAATGGCGGTGTTGCCTTCGACCTGGATCTTGGCGCCCATGCGGTGCAGTTCGTAAACGTGCATGAAGCGGTTTTCGAAGATCGTCTCGATCACGGCGCCCGTGCCTTCGGCAATGGCGTTGAGGGAGATGAACTGCGCCTGCATGTCGGTCGGGAAAGCCGGGTACGGAGCGGTGCGCACGTTGACGGCTTTAGGCCGCTTGCCGTGCATGTTCAGCTCGATCCAGTCTTCGCCGCAGGTGATTTCGGCACCGGCTTCACGGAGTTTTTCCAGAACGGCTTCGAGGATGGTCGGATCGGTGTCCTTGACCTTCACACGCCCGCCGGTCACGGCCGCAGCTACCAGGTAAGTACCGGTTTCGATACGGTCCGGCATTACCTTGTAGGTGGTGGTGTGCAGACGCTCGACGCCATCAATGGTGATGGTGTCGGTGCCAGCGCCGGAAACCTTGGCACCCATGGCATTCAGGAAGTTGGCCAGGTCGACGACTTCAGGTTCGCGCGCGGCGTTAGCCAGTACGCTGCGACCCTTGGCCAATGCGGCAGCCATCATGATGTTTTCGGTACCGGTCACGCTGACGGTGTCGAAGAAGAAGTGCGCGCCGCGCAGGCCGCCTTCCGGGGCCTTGGCCTTGATGTAACCGCCTTCGACGTCGATGATCGCGCCCATGGCTTCCAGGCCACGGATGTGCAGGTCAACCGGACGCGAACCGATGGCGCAACCGCCAGGCAGCGCGACTTCAGCTTCACCGAAGCGGGCAACCATCGGGCCCAGTACCAGGATCGACGCACGCATGGTCTTGACCAGTTCGTACGGAGCGATCAGGGTCTTGATGGTGCGCGGGTCGATCTCGACGGCCAGCTTCTCGTCGATCACCGGTTCGATGCCCATACGACCGAACAGCTCGATCATGGTGGTGATGTCGTGCAGGTGCGGCAGATTGGCCACAGTCACAGGACCGTCGCACAGCAGGGTAGCAGCGAGGATCGGCAGGGCCGAGTTCTTCGCCCCGGAGATACGGATTTCGCCATCGAGACGAGCACCGCCAGTAATAATCAATTTATCCATAAGAATCTCGACGCCCTTGGGCTCAGGTGCGCTCGGCCCAGGCCGCGCTGCTGAAAAATTTCATAGTGACCGCATGGATGCTGCCATCGGTGATCCATGGGTTCAAATGGGCATAGATCTGCTGCTGACGCTTCACCGGGCTCAAAGCCGCCAGTTCATCGCTAATCACGTTCAGCTGGAAATTGCAGCCTTCGCCCTCGACTTCTACCTTCGTTCCGGGCAGCTTTCCTTCAAGGAAGCTCTTCACTTCTACGGCCTGCATGATCAACCTCAATCGGCGCCCTGTGCGCGCGGGTCGGACATCATACAAAAAAGCCCCGCGCCTGCGAACCCCGGGAAGCAGGACTCTGACGGGGGGCTTCTTTATAGATGCGGGTTAGGGATGCGCCAACAGCTCGGTCAGCTCACTGACCTGGGCGATTTCGCGCATATCTTCTGGCATCCCGCGGATGCTCAGCGCCTTGCCGGCCGCCTGGGCATCACGCATGAAGCACAACAGCAACGACAGACCGACGCTGCTGGACTTCTCCACCGCCGAACAATCGACCACCAGGGCCGCGGCCTTGCTGGCGCTGATCAGCGCCTGCCCCTGTCGGCGCAGCTCAGGACCGGTGCGATAGTCCAGCACGCCGCTGAGCCGCAGCTCGCCGGCTTCGTCCATGCGGACCGCGGACTCACTCATTGGGTCTGTTTCTCGGTGGATTCCTTGGCCTTGGCGACTTCCCCGGCCCAACCATTGATGGTTTTGTCCAGGTCGTTGCCATTGCGCTGCATCGCATCAGCGAACTGATCACGGAACAGCTTGCCAATGTTGATACCGTTGATGATGACGTTGCGCAGTTTCCATTCGCCGCCGACCTTCTCCAGTGTATAGGACACAGGATAGATCGCGCCGTTGCTGCCCTTGACCGTCATGCCAACGCTCGTACGGTCGCCGGACTCGTCCTTGGCAGGATCAACGGTGATGCCCTGGTTGTTGTACTCGAGCAAGGCATTGCCATAGAACTGGAACAGACCCTTCTTGAAGTTCTCTTCAAAGGTCTTCATTTGCGCAGGCGTAGCTTTGCGCGAGTACTTGACCGTCATGATGCTCTTGGAAATGCCCTCGGCATCCACCACAGGCCCAACGATGCTGTTGAGCGCCGCATAGAAGTCCTGAGGATCCTGCTTGTACTTCTCTTTGTTGGCAGCCAGGTCGGCCAGCAACCGGTTGGTGGTGTCCTGGACCAGTTCGTGCGCGGAAGGCGCCGCCACGGCGTTAGCCACCAACGGCAGGGCCGCGAGCAAAACCAACAGGCCACGTCGTAAGGTAGAGATCATTCAAAAGCTCCTCATTTGGCGTCTTTGCTAACGGTATTGAGCAGGAATTTACCGATCAGGTCCTCGAGTACCAGCGACGACTGGGTGTCGTGGATGGTCCCGCCATCCTTGAGCAGGGCTTCTTCCCCGCCCACGCTGATACCGATGTACTTCTCGCCCAACAGGCCAGCGGTCAGGATAGATGCGGTGGAGTCAGCCGGTAGATTATCTACGCGCTTTTCCAGCTGCATGGTCACCCGACCGGTGAAGCTGTCGCGGTCCAGATCGATTGCCGTGACCTTGCCGATGGTTACACCGGCCATGGTCACTTTTGCTCTGACAGTCAAACCGGCGATATTGTCGAAATACGCGTAAAGTTTATAGGTTTCGGTGTTCGGGCTCGGGGACAGGCCACTGACCCGCAACGCCAGCAACAGCAAAGCCAGGATGCCAGCCAGCAAGAAAAGGCCGACACCGATTTCCAGGGTGCGGTTTTGCATCAGAAATCTCCAAACATCAAGGCGGTCAGAATAAAGTCCAGGCCGAGCACAGCCAATGAGGCATACACCACGGTCTTGGTAGTGGCACGACTGATCCCTTCTGAAGTGGGCTCACAGTCATAGCCTTGGAATACGGCGATCCAGGTCACGACGAAGGCAAAAACCATGCTTTTGATGATGCCGTTGAGCACATCGTCGACAAAGGTCACGCTGTTTTGCATGTTCGACCAGTAGGAACCGTCATAGACCCCCAGCCAGTCGACGGCCACCCAGGAACCGCCCCAGATACCCACCACGCTGAAAATCATCGCCAGCACCGGCAAGGAAATGAAGCCGGCCCACAGGCGCGGGGCAATGATGTACTTGAGCGGGTCCACCCCGATCATTTCCAGGCTGGAGAGCTGTTCGGTGGACTTCATGTTGCCGATTTCCGCCGTCAGCGCCGAACCGGCACGCCCGGCGAACAGCAAAGCGGTGACCACCGGCCCCAACTCGCGCAGCAGCGTCAGCGCAACCATCTGCCCCACCGCCTGCTCCGAACCGTAGCTGGAGAGGATGTTGAAGCCCTGGAGCGCCAGCACCATGCCGATGAATATCCCGGAGACCACGATGATCACCAGGGACATTACGCCCACCGAATGCAGTTGCTTGACCAGCAGGCCAAACCCGCCACCGATGCCACCGCGCCCCAGCAGTGCGTGAAACAGGAAAAGCGACGAGCGCCCGAACACTGCCAGCACATCGATGCCCGCGTGGCCGAAGCGGCGCACCCTCTCCAAAAGTGAAATCTTGCGCATCAACGCTTCCCCAGAAGATCTGCGCGGTAATCCGTCGCTGGAAAGTGATAGGCGACCGGACCGTCGGGATCGCCTGTCATGAATTGACGAATGCGCGGCTCGTCCGAGTTCATCAGTTCGTCCGGCGTGCCCTGCCCCAGTACCTGCCCGTCGCCCACCACATAGATGTAATCGGCAATGCTGGCGGTTTCGGCCAGGTCATGGGACACCACGATACTGGTAATGCCCAGCGCATCGTTGAGCAAACGGATCAGGCGCACCAGTACGCCCATGGCGATGGGGTCCTGGCCGACAAAGGGCTCGTCATACATGAGAATTTGTGGATCGAGCGCAATCGCCCGCGCCAGCGCGACGCGACGCTTCATGCCGCCGGACAGTTCGTCGGGCATCAGGTCGATGGCACCGCGCAGTCCCACGGCCTGCAATTTAAGCAGGACGATGTCGCGGATCATTTCCTCGGGCAGGGCGGTATGAACGCGCAACGGGAAAGCAACGTTCTCGAAGACATCGAGGTCGGTAAACAGTGCGCCACTCTGGAACAGCACACCCATGTGCTTGCGTGCATCGAACAGATCACTGCGCGACAACGCCGGCAGGTTCTGGCCATTGACCCAGACTTCGCCACTGGCAGGCCGCAACTGCGCGCCCATCAAACGCAGCAGCGTGGTCTTGCCACACCCGGAAGGCCCCATGATGCCGGTGACCTTGCCGCGCGGGATGCGGATATCAATGTTATTGAAAATGCTGCGCGAACCGCGCTTGAAGGTCAGTCCCTTCAGCTCGACCGCGTAGGCGTTATCGGCGCTCATCTAAACTCCTTGCGATGCAGCCTCACACTCGGACGCCTGGCTTCCTGACAAAAGCACACTACTTCCTGGGCGGGCCGAACTGGCGGCGAACTATATCACTGCAAGCGTCACGCGCCCAAGGCCAATGCCGGGCCATATTCAGCAAGATGACAGCCAGGAAGCTCCATCTAGAGGGTATTCGGTAACAACGAATGACGATGGGCAACGAACTTGCGTGAGGGTTTGAACCATACCGGCTATAATCGCCGCCTTTTCATCAGGCTAAACATTTTCGAAATGAGCCAATCCAGCGACCTGATCAAGTCAGCACAACGCACCATCCGCCTCGAACTGGAAGCCGTCAAAGGCTTGCTGCCCCGTATCGACGCGGATTTTGTGCGTGCCTGCGAAATGATTCTGGCCAGCAAAGGCCGCATCGTCGTGCTCGGCATGGGTAAATCGGGGCACATCGGCAACAAGATTGCCGCGACCCTGGCCAGTACCGGCACCACAGCCTTTTTCGTGCATCCTGCCGAAGCCAGCCATGGCGACATGGGCATGATCACCCGCGACGACATCATCCTGGCGCTGTCGAACTCCGGCACCACCCATGAAATTGTCACCCTGCTGCCACTGATCAAGCGCCTGGGCATCCAGCTGATCAGCATGACCGGCAAGCCCGACTCGCCGCTGGCCAAGGCCGCCGAGGTCAACCTGAATGTGCATGTCGAGCACGAGGCCTGCCCGCTGAATCTCGCGCCGACCTCGTCGACGACTGCCGCACTGGTCATGGGCGACGCCCTGGCCGTCGCGTTGCTGGAAGCCCGCGGTTTTACCGCCGAGGACTTCGCCTTTTCCCACCCGGGCGGCGCATTGGGCCGACGCCTGCTGCTGAAAGTGGAAAACGTCATGCACGCCGGGCAAGAACTGCCGCAGGTAGAGCGCGGCACCCTGCTCAAGGATGCCTTGATGGAAATGACCCGCAAGGGTCTGGGCATGACGGTGGTACTCGAGGCCGACGGCAAGCTGGCCGGGATCTTCACCGACGGTGATTTGCGTCGCACGCTGGACCGCAGCATCGACGTCCACAGCGCCACCATCGATCAGGTCATGACGGCCCATGGCAAGACTGCCCGCGCCGAAATGCTTGCCGCCGAGGCCCTGAAAATAATGGAAGACCACAAAATCAACGCACTCGTCGTCGTCGACAGCGAAGATCGCCCGGTCGGCGCCCTGAACATGCACGACTTGCTGCGTGCGGGAGTAATGTAATGAGCACGGACCTGCTGCAACGCGGCAAACAGATCAAACTGGCGGTGTTCGATGTTGACGGCGTCCTGACCGACGGACGCCTGTACTTCCTCGAAGACGGCAGCGAATTCAAGACGTTCAACACGCTCGACGGCCAGGGCATCAAGATGCTGATGGCGGCCGGCGTGCAGACGGCCATCATCAGTGGCCGCAAGACTCCGGTGGTGGAGCGACGGGCGAAGAACCTCGGCATTCCCCACCTGTATCAAGGGCGCGAAGACAAACTGGTGGTGCTCGACGAGCTTCTTGGCCAACTCGGCCTAAGCTATGAGCAGGTCGCCTACCTCGGTGACGACTTGCCGGACCTGCCGGTGATCCGCCGCGTAGGCCTGGGCATGGCCGTGGCCAATGCCGCCAGCTTCGTGCGCGAGCACGCTCACGGCATCACCCAGGCCCGTGGTGGCGAAGGTGCCGCCCGTGAATTCTGTGAATTGATCCTGCGCGCCCAAGGCCGCCTCGATGAGGCCAACGGCGCGTACCTGTGAGCCAGATCATGCTAAGTAAAAAGTTTCGCAACATTCTGGTGTTCGGCAGCATCGCGGCGATTTTCGCCGCGGTGGGCTACTGGAACATCAGCCCGGAACGCTTCCTCGACAAGCAGGTAGTGCACGTCGATGAGAGTGCGATCGACTATTACGCCACCAACGCCCACAGCGTACAGTTCCTGCCGGACGGCAGGCTCCAGTACGAGATGACGTCGGACAAGGTCGAGCACCTGAAAGCCACCGAAGTGACGCTGCTGACCAACCCCGACCTGAACATGTTCCGGGGTACCGAGTTTCCGTGGCATGTCCAGAGTGAAAAAGGCGAAGTCAATCCCGACGGCACACAGGTCGAGCTGATCGATTCGGTGCGCATTACACGTTTTGACGAGAAAAACCGCAGGACCCTGATCACCACCACTCGCATGACCGTGTTCCCGCAGCAACAATATGCGCAGACCGAGCAAGACGTTAGAATCGACGGCGCTGGCGGTGTATCGACTGGCAAGGGAATGAAGGCGTATTTGAAAGAAAGCAGGATACACCTGCTATCGAACGTAAGAGGACAGTATGAGGCTCGTTAAAACCCTCCCTATTTTGCTCAGTCTGGGCGCTGCACTGGGAAGCGTGAGCGCCTGGGCTCTGCCGGACGATCAACAGCAGCCTATTCGCATTCAGGCCGACGATGCCCAGCTGGACGACAAGCAAGGCATCGCCACCTACACCGGCGACGTCATCATCACCCAGGGTTCGATGAAGGTCACCGGCAACAAGGTGACCATGACCCGCGCCCCGAACGGCGACATCGACGTGGTGACTTCGGTGGGCAACCTGGCCTACTTCGAGCAACTGCAGACGGCTGGCGACGCCAAGCCGGTTCAAGGCTGGGGTGTGACCATCCAGTACCTCGCTCCGCAAAACCGCGTAGTGCTGATCGATAAGGCCAAGGTCATCGACAAGGACAACAACGTCACCCAGGGCGAGAAAATCGTCTATGACACCGAGAAGAAGCTGGCCAGCGCCGGTCGCGCCACGGGCAGCAAGGTGACCGAGTCGCGTCCGCGCATCGACATGGTGATCCAGCCGAAAAAGAAAACCGACGAGCAAAAGGCCCCGTAATGGCAACTCTGAAAGCCCAGCACCTGGCCAAGAGCTACAAGAGCCGCCAGGTCGTGCGTGACGTCAGCCTGTCGATCGACAGCGGCCAGATCGTCGGCCTGCTAGGCCCCAACGGCGCCGGCAAGACCACCTGCTTCTACATGATCGTCGGCCTGGTACAGGCCGATCAGGGCCGCGTGCTGATCGATGACCTCGACGTCAGCCACCAGCCGATGCACGGTCGTGCCAAGGCGGGTATCGGCTATCTGCCGCAAGAAGCGTCGATCTTCCGCAAACTGTCGGTGGCCGACAACATCATGGCCATCCTCGAGACCCGCAAGGAACTCGACAAGGCCGGTCGCCGCAAGGAACTGGAAAGCCTGTTGCAGGAGTTCCACATCAGCCACATCCGCGACAACCTCGGCATGAGCCTGTCCGGTGGCGAGCGCCGCCGCGTGGAAATTGCCCGGGCGCTGGCCACCAATCCGAAATTCATCCTGCTCGACGAACCATTCGCCGGCGTCGACCCGATTTCGGTCGGTGACATCAAGCAGATCATCCATCACCTCAAGGCCAAGGGCATCGGTGTGCTGATCACCGACCACAACGTCCGCGAGACCCTGGATATCTGCGAAACAGCCTACATCGTCAACGATGGCCAACTGATCGCCGAAGGCGACGCTGAAACCATCCTGGCCAACGACCTGGTGAAGGAAGTGTACCTGGGGCATGAATTCCGTCTGTAAGCGTGGAGGTGTCCGGCGGGTCGACCGAGCGCCTGGCGCAATAAAAAATCAACCTTTTTTTATTGTTACAGCGCTCTAGGCAAACGCCGCGGTTTCGGGCATATAATTTGCTTATGTTTGGCGCTCCGGCGCCCTGTAGTGGATGGCGCATGTGCGCCGGCGAATAAGGTGTTAAGCCCCTGCCATGAAACCATCGCTAGTCTTGAGAATGGGCCAGCAGCTGACGATGACACCGCAGCTGCAACAGGCCATCCGCCTGCTCCAATTGTCGACCCTGGACCTGCAACAGGAAATCCAGGAGGCCCTGGAGTCCAATCCGATGCTCGAGCGCCAGGAAGAAGGCGACGACTTCGACAATTCCGACCCGCTGGCCGACAACGCCGAACACAAACCCAGTACCGATATCCAGGAACCCTCCTACCAGGAAGCCGCCCCGACCGTCGATAACCTCGAGGAAGGCGACTGGAATGAGCGCATCCCCAACGAACTGCCTGTCGATACCGCCTGGGAAGACGTGTACCAGACCAGCGCCAGCAGCCTGCCAAGCAACGATGACGACGAGTGGGACTTCACCACCCGCACATCGGCGGGCGAGAGCCTGCAAAGCCACCTGCTGTGGCAATTGAACCTGGCCCCGATGTCCGACACCGATCGCCTGATCGCCGTGACCCTGATCGACTGTATCAACAACCAGGGTTATCTGGACGAGACGCTGGAGGAAATCCTCGAAGCCTTCGACCCGGAACTGGACATCGAACTGGACGAAATCGAAGCCGTCCTGCACCGCATCCAGCAATTCGAACCCGCCGGCATCGGTGCCCGCAACCTGGGCGAATGCCTGCTGCTGCAACTGCGCCAGCTACCCGCCAAGACGCCTTGGCTGGCCGAAGCCAAGCGCCTGGTGACTGACTACATCGACTTGCTCGGCAGCCGCGACTACAGCCAGCTGATGCGCCGCATGAAGCTCAAGGAAGATGAACTGCGCCAGGTGATCGAACTGGTCCAGAGCCTCAACCCGCGCCCGGGCTCGCAAATCGAGTCGACCGAAGCCGAATACGTGGTTCCCGATGTGATCGTGCGCAAGGACAACGAGCGCTGGCTGGTGGAGCTCAACCAGGAATCGGTGCCTCGCCTGCGGGTGAACGCCCAATATGCTGGCTTCGTTCGCCGCGCCGACACCAGTGCCGACAACACCTTCATGCGCAACCAGCTGCAGGAAGCCCGCTGGTTCATCAAGAGCCTGCAGAGCCGCAACGAAACGCTGATGAAAGTGGCCACCCAGATTGTCGAGCATCAGCGCGGCTTCCTGGAGTACGGCGACGAAGCCATGAAGCCACTGGTGCTGCATGACATCGCCGAAGCGGTCGGCATGCACGAGTCGACGATTTCGCGGGTCACCACACAGAAATTCATGCATACCCCTCGGGGAATCTATGAACTGAAATACTTTTTCTCCAGTCACGTCAGCACCTCCGAGGGCGGAGAATGCTCGTCCACGGCGATTCGCGCGATCATCAAAAAACTGGTGGCTGCGGAAAATCAGAAAAAGCCGTTGAGTGACAGCAAGATCGCTGGTTTACTGGAGGCACAAGGCATTCAGGTGGCTCGCCGCACCGTCGCCAAGTACCGCGAATCCCTCGGGATCGCGCCTTCGAGCGAACGCAAGCGGTTGATGTAGAGCCACGCCACAGCGTTCCAGTGGCAGGCATTTCTGCCTGCCGCTTTATGCACTGGCAACGAAGGAGAAGCTGTATGCAAGTCAACATCAGTGGACACCAACTGGAAGTGACCGAACCTCTTCGCACCTACATCGGCGAAAAACTCCAACGATTGGAGAGGCATTTCGACAAGATCACCAACGTGCAGGTCACGATGACGGTCGAAAAACTGAAGCAGAAAATCGAAGCCACGCTGCATATTCCCGGCAATGAAGTGGTCGCCAACGCGGAAGATACCGATATGTACGCCGCGATCGACTCACTCACCGACAAGCTGGATCGCCAACTCAAAAAGCATAAGGAAAAGACCCAGAGCCAGCTCCAAGGCGCAACCGGTCGTTAATACTCCCAACCCATGATCCGACTTGAAAGCATCCTGACCCCCGGCCGTTCCCTCGTGAACGTGCCGGGCGGCAGTAAAAAGAAAGCCCTCGAGCAAATTGCCAACCTGATCGCCCGGGAAGTGCCGGGTCTGGAGATGCAAGATGTCTTCGAGGCTTTGATTGCCCGTGAAAAACTCGGCTCGACCGGTTTTGGCAACGGCATCGCTATTCCCCACTGTCGCTTGAAGGGCTGTATATCGCCCATCAGTGCCTTGATGCACCTCGACGCCCCCATCGATTTCGACGCCATCGACGGCGCCCCGGTTGACCTGTTGTTCGTGCTACTGGTCCCGGAAGCTGCTACCGATGCGCACCTGGAGCTATTGCGCCAGATCGCCAGCATGCTCGACCGCAAGGAAGTGCGCGAAAAACTGCGTAGCGCCCCGAGCAATGAAGCCTTGTATCAGGTAGTCCTGGACGAGCAAAACGGTCATTAATCATGCGCTTGATCATCGTCAGCGGTCGTTCCGGCTCTGGTAAAAGTACCGCCCTCGACGTCCTTGAGGACAACGGCTACTACTGCATTGACAACCTGCCTGCCGGGTTGCTGCCTGAACTGGCCGAGCGAGCGCTGATTCACACCGAGCTGGCCCAACCGCTGGTTGCCGTATCCATCGATGCGCGCAACCTGCCCAGTCACCTGTCGCGTTTCCCCGAGCTACTGGCAGAAGTGCGCAGCCGTCACATCCAGTGCGATGTCCTGTACCTGGATGCCGACGAGGAAACCCTGCTCAAACGTTTCTCGGAAACCCGCCGGCGTCACCCACTGAGCAACGCCAATCGCTCACTGGCCGAGGCGATCAACGACGAGACCACCCTTCTCGGGCCGATTGCCGACCTGGCCGACCTCAAGCTCAACACCACCAGCCTGAACCTGTATCAACTGCGCGATACCATCAAGCTGCGCCTGCTGAACCAGCCGGAACCGGGAACGGCATTTCTCGTGGAGTCGTTCGGGTTCAAGCGTGGCATGCCGGTCGACGCCGACCTGGTATTCGATGTGCGCTGCCTGCCCAATCCTTACTGGAAGCCGGAACTGCGCGAGCAGTCCGGGCTCGATAAACCGGTGGCTGATTACCTGGCGGCGCAACCCGACGTCGAGGAAATGTTCCAGGACATTTCTACGTACCTGCTCAAATGGCTGCCACGCTTTGCCGCCAGCAACCGCGCCTATGTCACTATTGCCGTTGGCTGCACCGGCGGCCATCACCGCTCCGTCTACCTGACTGAACGTCTTGGCCAGGTCCTGCAGCAATCCCTGAAGAACGTCCAGGTTCGCCACCGCGACCTCAGCTAAAGGATTCACACCGCGATGCCTGCTCTGGAAATCGAAATCATCAACAAGCTGGGCCTGCATGCCCGTGCTTCTGCAAAATTCGTCGGGGTCGCCGGTGAGTTCAAGGATTGCACGATCAGAGTAGGACGCACTCCGGAATCCACGGTCGACGGCAAAAGCATCATGGCAATGATGATGCTCGCTGCAGGCAAGGGCACTAAAATCTATATCAGCACCGAAGGCGAAGACGCGCAAAGGGCACTGGATGCGTTGAAGGACTTGATCAACCGTTATTTCGACGAAGGCGAGTAAACGCCAGTCCAGACCAGAGACGCTCAGTAATCCGATAAAAAAAGGCGCACCACCCAATCAGGTGGCGCGCCTTTTTTGTGACGAGGGCGTTTAGCTGCCCGCCACCGTCATGCGCTCGATCAACACCGAACCGGTGCGAATGTTGCTGCGCAGCTCCAGGTCATTACCCACGGCCACGATCTGCTTGAACATGTCGCGCATGTTGCCGGCGATGGTCACTTCCTGGACCGCGAACTGGATTTCGCCGTTCTCGACCCAGTATCCCGCCGCGCCACGGGAGTAATCGCCGGTCACCATGTTCAGGCCCTGGCCCATCAGTTCGGTTACCAGCAGGCCACGCCCCATGCGACGCAGCAAGGCAGCCTGGTCCTCGTCACCATGGGTGACGAACAGGTTGTGCACGCCGCCAGCGTTGGCGGTGCTCGGCATGCCCAGCTTGCGGCCGGAGTAGGTACCGAGGATGTAGGACACCAGCTCACCTTTTTCGACGAACGGTTTAGCGTAGGTCGCCAGGCCATCGCCATCGAACGCCGCGCTACCCATGGCCCGCATCAGGTGCGGACGCTCGTCGATGGTCAGCCATTCGGGGAACAGCTTCTGCCCCAGCGTGCCTTCGAGGAACGAGGATTTACGGTATAGGCTGCCGCCGGAAATGGCCGACAGGAAACTGCCGAACAACCCGCCAGCCAATTCGGCAGAAAACAGTACCGGCACTTCGCAGGTCGGCACCGGACGCGCGCCCAGACGGCTCGCCGCACGTTGCGCAGCACGTTGGCCAATGCTCACCGGATCGGCCAGCAGGTTGCCCTGGCGATTCACGTCGTACCAGTAATCGCGCTGCATCTGGCCATCAGCCTCGGCGATCATGACGCAACTCAAGCTGTGCCGGGTCGATGCATAACCACCGACAAACCCGTGGCTGTTGCCGTAGACACGGCAGCCCTGATGGGTGCTAAGGGTGGTGCCATCGGCGTTCTTGATCCGGCTGTCGGCGGCAAACGCCGCGGCCTCACAGGCAAGCGCCTGCTCGATCGCCTGCTCCGGGGTGATGTCCCATTGGTGGAACAGGTCGAAGTCCTGCACATCCTTGGCCATCAGCGCGGCATCCGCCAGCCCCGAGGCTTCGTCTTCCGAGGTGTGCTTGGCGATAGCCAGGGCAGCGGCTACGGTTTCGCGAATCGCCTCCGGGCCACTGGCCGAGGTGCTGGCCGAGCCCTTGCGCTGACCGACGTACAAGGTGATGCCAAAACCTTGATCGCGGTTGAACTCGACGGTTTCGACTTCACGCTGGCGGACCGTGGTCGACAGGCCCTGCTCCAGGGACACCGCCACTTCACAGGCACTGGCCCCCTGGCGCTTGGCTTCAGCGATGATCTGCTCGACTTGTTCTTGCAGTGCCGGCAACGCTTGTGGGCCGACGCTTTCAACTGCACTCATGCTGTTCTCCACTCAAATTCTGCTTTCGGTAACGGTCATCGAGCGACCGGGCCGGACAAGCGGCCCCCGACTGGTTATCATGGCGGCGTTTCTTTGCGGACGGCCACCATGGTTGATTCTTACGACGACTCCCTCGATACGGGAGAAAAAAGCAAATCCCAGGTTAAACGCGAGCTGCATGCTCTGGTTGACCTCGGCGAGCGCCTTACAACGCTCAAGCCTGACTTGCTGGCAAAACTGCCTTTGACCGACGCCATGCGCCGGGCTCTGGCCGATGCGCCCAAGCACACCGCGAATATCGCGCGTAAACGGCACCTTCAGTTCATCGGCAAACTGATGCGCGATCAGGACACTGACGCGATTCTGGTTTTGCTCGATCAGCTCGATGCCTCCACTCGCCAGTACAACGAACGCTTCCATAACCTGGAACGTTGGCGCGATCGTCTGATCGCCGGCGACGATGCCGTACTGGAAAAATTCGTCGTCGACTACCCGGACGCGGACCGCCAGCAACTGCGTTCCCTGATCCGTCAGGCCCAGCACGAGGTTGCGCAAAACAAGCCTCCTGCTTCCAGCCGTAAAATCTTCAAGTACATCCGTGAGCTGGACGAGACTCAACGCGGTCTGCGTTAATTCTCGAAGCGGGTGAGCTGCCTGGCAGCTCACCCGCAGCCTCACTTCTTACGACCCCGTGCCACCCACGGTGATCGCATCAATCTTCAGCGTTGGCTGGCCGACACCCACCGGCACCGACTGCCCGTCCTTGCCACACGTCCCCACACCACTGTCCAGCGACAGATCGTTACCGACCATCGACACCTTGCTCATGGCTTCAGGGCCGTTGCCGATCAGCGTCGCGCCTTTGACCGGAGCGGTAATCTTGCCGTCCTCGATCAGGTACGCCTCGCTGGTGGAAAACACAAACTTGCCGCTGGTGATGTCCACCTGGCCGCCGCCGAGGTTGGCGCAGTAGATGCCGCGCTTCACCGAAGCGATGATTTCCGCCGGATCGCTTTCACCGGCGAGCATGTAGGTGTTGGTCATGCGCGGCATCGGCAGGTGCGCGTAGGATTCGCGACGACCGTTACCGGTGCGGGCCACGCCCATCAGGCGGGCGTTGAGCTTGTCCTGCATGTAGCCCTTGAGGACGCCGTTTTCGATCAGCGTGGTGCACTCGGTCGGCGTGCCTTCGTCATCGACGCTCAAGGAGCCACGGCGTCCCGCCAGGGTGCCGTCATCGACGATGGTGCACAGCTTGGACGCAACCATCTCGCCCATGCGCCCGCTGTAGGCCGAGCTGCCCTTGCGGTTGAAGTCGCCTTCCAGGCCGTGACCGACCGCTTCGTGCAGCAATACACCCGACCAGCCGGAACCCAGCACCACTGGCAAGGTACCGGCCGGTGCCGGAATGGCTTCCAGATTGACCAAGGCCTGGCGCAACGCTTCACGGGCATAGCCCATGGCGCGGTCCTCAGCGAGGAAATAACGGTAATCGGTACGCCCGCCTCCGCCGTGGCCACCGCGCTCGCGACGGCCGTTCTGCTCGACGATTACACTGACGTTGAAGCGCACCAGTGGCCGTACATCCGCTGCCAGTCCGCCATCGGTGGACGCCACCAGAATCCGCTCCCAGACACCGGCCATGCTCACGGTAACCTGCTGGATACGCGGGTCGAGCGCACGCGTGGCGGCATCGATGCGCTTGAGCAGATCGACTTTCTCGGCACGGGTCAGCACTTCCAGAGGATTGTCCGGCCCGTACAGCTGCGCCACATCCTGGGTGGTGAACGCTTGCACAGTGCCATTCTGCCCGGCCCGGGAGATCGAGCGGGCGGCACGGGCCGCCGCGCCCAAGGCTTCCAGGGTGATGGCGTTGCTGTAGGCAAACCCGGTTTTCTCACCGGATTGCGCGCGCACGCCAACCCCTTGGTCGAGGTTGAAGCTGCCTTCCTTGACGATGCCGTCTTCCAGCGCCCAGGACTCGGATATCTGCCCCTGGAAATACAGGTCGGCGGCATCGATGCCGGGGCCGGCCAGGTCGCCAAGCACACCTTGCAGGCTTTCGATCGTTACGCCACCGGGTGCCAGGAGGTGTTCACTGACTGAGGACAACAACTCGCTCATATGCTTTACGCCTTAAATTCATCGTTCTGAGGCAGGTCGCTGGGCGCCCTGCGAGAAAAAGCGCCGGTGACTGGACACCGGCATCCGCGCCCGGATGGACGCCTGTTCGCTGCTATCGCGTTCGGCCAGCAGCACGGCCTCGCCTTGATCCTGTTGTGCCAGCACCCGCCCCCATGGGTCGATGATAGCGGCGTGACCCCAGGTTTCCCTCGGCCCTGGGTGCGTTCCCCCTTGGGCGGCCGCGAGCACGTAACACTGGGTTTCGATGGCTCGCGCACGAATCAGCACGTCCCAGTGTGCAGCACCGGTCACGGCAGTAAAGGCCGAGGGTGCGGTAATCAGCTCGGCACCGGCGGCTCGCAGTTCGCTGTACAGCTCCGGAAACCGCAGGTCATAACAGACCGTCAGGCCGACTCGCCCGACCGGTGTGTCCGCAACCACCACGCCACTGCCATAAGCATAGTCATCGGATTCGCGATAACGGCCGCGATTGTCCGCCACGTCCACGTCGAACAGGTGCAGCTTGTCGTAGCGCGCCACCGTCTGGCCCTGATCATCGACCAGCAACGAGCAGGCATGCACCTTGGCCGTCGGCTGATCCACCGGCGGCAACGGCAAGGTACCGGCCACTATCCATAACTTGAGGTCGCGGGCCGCCTGTTTCAACCACGGCAGGATCGGGCCGTCGCCATGCGCCTCGGCGCGACCGATGTCGGCGATGTCGCGCCGGCCCATGGCGGCGAAGTTTTCCGGCAGCACAGCCAGTTTCGCACCACCGGCGGCCGCCTGTTCCAGCAGCTGGCGCGCCCGGGCCAGATTGGCCGGCACATCGCCCTGGCTGACCATTTGAATCACCGCTACAGACATGGCCTTACCCTTATCTGGAAATCAACACATACCTGTAGGCGCTGCCGCAGGCTGCGATCTTTTGATGTGGCCTTGAAAAGATCGCAGCCTGCGGCAGCGCCTACAAGGGCGGGTAAGGCCATGCTACTCCATAGGCCTTCGGAGTGGTTTTTCAAAAAGCTTTATCGAAGGTGATTTTCGGCTCTTTCCACGGCCCCTTGACGGTGTACTTCACGCTGGCAAAACGCGACACACGGTCACCGATCAGCTTGTCAATCAGGAACAGCGCCCCGCCGATGGCCGGTGCACCGACGATCAGTGCGGCAATCGGCAGGTTGTTGGTCACCGGCAAGGTCACCATCAATTTCGCATCGATCTGATCGGCCACCATGTTCAGGGTGCCGTTGAGCTCGATGGTGCTCGACGGGCCCGTCAATCGGATAGGTTCGCGCGTCACGTACACCCCGTTGGTCGCCACCAGCAGGCCCTTGACCCGGTCATAGCTCAGGCCTTTGCCGAACAGGTCGGAGAAATCCAGACGCAAGCGGCGGCCAATCGAGTTGAAGTTGAGCAGGCCAAACACCCGCAACGCCTGGGCACTGCCTTCAACCTCGACAAACTGGCCTTCATTGAGCGAGGCATCGAGCGTGCCGGAGAAGCGCTTGGTGGCCAGCCATGCCGGCGAGCCGGGCCAGCGGCCATCGACATCCAAGTGAAATTCCTGGCTGGTGACGCTCGGGGCGAAGCCCCAGCCCTTGAGCACATCCGCGAGATTCTTGCCGCTGATCCGTCCCTTGTACCAGCTGGAACTGGCGCCGGGCGCGCCTTCCCAACCACCGCTGCCCTGCAACAGGATGCCCTTGAGGCCCATGTCCAGCGAGTTGAGCGCGATACCCTTGGCCGTCGGACGCACCTTCAGCGACCAGGCGCCGACCAGGTCGTTGCCCTGGTACAACTGGTTGATGATGATATCCAGCGCCGGGATCTTCTTCGGGTCCACCGAGGCCAGGGGGTCCGGCGAGTTTTCATCGGCCAGCACAGTCGGATCAGGTGCTGGCAGCCGCACGGTCTGCAGGTTGATCACCATCGGTGCGGCTTTGGCATCGGGGAAGCTGGCGTTGCCCTTGACCTGCTGGCTGTCGAGTTGCAAGGCCCAGGCGGACGGCTTGCGTGTCAGTTGCACCGCGGCCTGGTCCAGCGTGGTGCCAAAAGCGCTGAGCTTGCCGACCTTGATGTCCGCCCCACTGAGCAACTGCTTGGCATTGCCGCCGGGGTCTTGCCCGACATACTTGCTCACCAGATCCTGCCAAGGGCCGACATCCAGTTCCGACAGCGTGCCACGAATCCGCAGGCCCTTGGCACCGGGCAGCATTGCATTGCCATTGCCGAGGAACAACTCGCCGCGGCCGTTGGCAAAATTGTTGGCAGGAGCGGCAAACGTGAAGTTCGCCAGTTCACCGTAGTTCACCCAATAGCGTCGCTCTTCGCCTTGCAGGGTCATGCGAAAGGAGGTGTCGCGTCCGGCATCCGCCGACAGGCCAAATGGCGCTGGCAGGTCGACGGTGACAGCCCTGAGACTGGAATTGACCATCAACTGGCTGTCGGCGCCGTTGAGGGTCAGTTGCAGTTGATACGGGATCACGCCACTGACCGGCAACGGCTGGGTCACGCTCAGCCACTCCGAGAGCTTCTTGACCTCGACCTGTCCGGAAGCGGTGACCCGGGTGTTGAGCTTACCTTCGCGACCCTCGGCGAAAATCTGCGCAGTTACCGGTTTATCGAAGGCGCGGGCGCTGATGTTCTGTCCACTCAAGCCTTTGCTGCTGTCGAAACGGAAGTCACCTTTGAGCTGAGTCAGCTCAAGGGGGGGATCCGGCAGTTGCAAGCGCGCCTTGGCCGTCTTGAAGTCGACCAGGATCTTCGGCTGTTCGCCCCTGGCCAGCGGAATATCCAGCTTCAGCTTGCCTTGCAGGTCGCCCTCACCTTCCCAGCCAGCAAAAGTCTCGGCAGTGCCTATTGGCGCTTCCTTGAGAATTTTCAGGCCATCGCCCAATCCGCCTGCGAACGCGCCATCAAGAAACATATGGCTGTTCTGCCCGGCAGGCGCGTGGGGAATACTGACGTAGATGTCGCGCACCTGGGTGTCGAGCAACTGCCCCTGGCTGGCCAGAACCCGCACGCCACTGTCTTCGACGAACACATCACCCGTGACCTTGCCGACATGCGGCCAGCCAGGCTGAAACGCCAGCTCGGCATCGTGGACCTTGAAAAACAGGCTGATGCTGCGGGCCGTTTCCTGCGCACCATGGTTCAACGAGCCCTGATACTGGAAGAAACCCTGGTCCACCGCACCTTTGAGAATCGCGGTACGCAGCCATTCGTCCAGCGCCGGACTGAGGACGGTCGGCAGGTACTTGGCGGTGTAGCGACCGTCGCCCTCGACCATACCGACCCGCAGGTCCATGTAGTCTTCCCGGGCGCCATCGAAAAACAGGCGGATCAGGAAGTCGCCGGCAATCTTGCCCTCCTCGCCCAGCACTTTCAGGTAGGGCGCAACCAGGGTGAAACTTTCCTTGTCGAGCTTCCAGGTCAAGGTCGCGTTGGCCTGGATGTATTGCCATGGCTTGGCGAAAATCGGGTCCAGGTGCAGCATGAAATCCTTGCTGTCCATGCGCAACTCGCCATGGCCAAGGTCGCCACTGATGCTGCCCGAGACATTGCGTGCCGCCGGCGCGCCGTGATACGCGTCAAAACCGACGTGATCAAGGTTGGCCGCGAAGCTGAACCTGCTGTCGTCGGTGGCATTGGGTTTCACATCGATCAGGACGTTGCGCAGTCCACCGGTGACGTTGAGCCGCTCGACCACCGTGGCAACGCCTTCCGGCAATGGCGCCAGGGCGTTGAGCAGCGGAGTGAGAGGCGTCAGGTCTAGGCGATCGGCTTGCAGGTGCCAGAGGTTTTGCGTGCTGTCGGCGGCCGTGGTCTGCTTGAATTGCAGGCGTGATTCCCAACGGTTCTCGCCCAGGTTCATGGCCAGGGAATCCACCGTGACCAGCATGCCCTCAGCGCTGCGCTGGAAATAACCGTTGAGCGCCAGATTGTTGATCTGGATCGGCTTGCGCTCGGCATAGGCACCCTTGAGTCGGGGCGCATTCACACGAACGGCGGCACTTTGCAAGGCACCCTTGCCCCAGGTCACCCACAGCTCGCCGCCGGCCTTGATCTCAGAGAAGTTCCATTGCTGGGTCAGGGTTTCGGGCAACCATTTCGACCAGTCGCTTTGCGGCAGGCTCGCATAGACTTCGACCTCGCCGTCCTTCCATTCGCTGGCACGAATGCGGCTACGCAAATTCATGGCCACCGGCTGTCCATCGGGCAGGGTCAAGCGGGCATCGAGGCGCTGGCGGGCGGCGCCGGTTTTCAGACTCAAGCCGACGTACGTCAGTGTCAGCGGTGATTCCCCCCACGGCTGCAACGTGACCTGGCTGTCGAGTACCGACAGCTGCTGGATCATTTGCATGCGATTGAGCAACTGCTCCGGGTCGAGGGGTTGATCATCCTTAACCGGCAAACCTTCCAGCGCCCAATTGCCATCATCGCCTTGCTTGAGGCTGATCTTCAGGCCATCGAGTTCCAGCCTGGCAAGGCGCACGTCCCGTGCCAGCAGACTGGCCCATAGGTCCGGGATAGCCCGCACCTGATCCAGGTGCAGGGCATTGGCACCCTCGCCTACCGTTACATCGTGAGCCGACAGTATCGGCGCAAAGCCACTCCAGCTGCCTTTCAATTCACCGATTTGCAGGGGCATGCCCAAGGCCTCGCTGGCCTTGGTTTCGACTTCGCTGCGGTACTCGGCCACCAGTGGCGCCAGTTCCCGGCCAAGGCTGACGTACACCGCCATCAATACCAAAACCAACGCGCACAGGCCCAGACCCCAGCGGGTCAGTGCGGCCAATATGCGTGTCAGACGCTCCATGTCAGTTGGCTCCCCATGGCAAAAGTTTTGCAGAAAGCTGAAGCCAGCCGTTCAGGAAAATTCAAGACGCAGCAACTCAGAGCAGCACTACGTCGTATTGTTCCTGGGAATACATGGTTTCGACCTGAAACCTGATGGTGCGCCCGATGAACACTTCAAGTTCGGCGACGTTGCCCGACTCTTCATCGAGCAGGCGGTCGACGACTCTCTGGTTCGCCAGTACACGATAGCCTTCCGCCTGATAGGCGCGCGCCTCACGAAGGATTTCGCGAAAGATTTCATAGCAAATGGTTTCCGGAGTTTTCAGCTTGCCGCGCCCCTGGCAGCTGGTGCACGGTTCGCACAGGACCTGTTCAAGGCTTTCGCGGGTGCGCTTGCGTGTCATCTGTACCAGGCCCAACTCGGTGATGCCGATGATGTTGGTCTTGGCGTGGTCGCGCTCCAGTTGCTTCTCGAGGGTGCGCAACACCTGGCGCTGGTGCTCTTCATCTACCATGTCGATGAAGTCGATGATGATGATCCCGCC
Organism: Pseudomonas serbica; assembly: GCF_028823535.1. Lineage (GTDB taxonomy): Bacteria > Pseudomonadota > Gammaproteobacteria > Pseudomonadales > Pseudomonadaceae > Aquipseudomonas > Aquipseudomonas serbica. The sequence continues at coordinate 245,406 of NZ_JAQIYM010000003.1, forward strand.
CAGGTTGCGCAGCCTCAGTTGACGGGCAATGGCGGTCGCGGCTTCGAGGTTGGTCTTGAAGATGGTTTCTTCAAGATTGCGATGCCCCACGAACGCCCCGGTGTTGACGTCGATGGTGCTCATGGCCTCTGCCGGGTCGACCACCAGGTAACCGCCGGACTTGAGCGGGACTTTGCGCTCCAGGGCTTTCTGAATTTCATCTTCGACGCCATACAGGTCGAAAATCGGTCGTTCGCCCGGATAATGCTCCAGACGATCGGCGATTTCCGGCATCAGTTCGGCGACGAACTGCGTAGTTTTCTGGAAGGTTTCCCGGGAGTCGATGCGAATTTTCTCGATCTTCGGGCTCACCAGGTCCCGTAGCGTGCGCAGCGCCAGGCCAAGGTCTTCGTAGATCACGCTGGGAGCGCTGATAGTCTTGATCTGCTCGCTGATCTGGTCCCACAACCTGCGCAGATAGCGGATGTCCATGAGGATTTCATCGGCCCCGGCACCTTCGGCCGCCGTGCGCAGTATGAAACCGCCCGCTTCCTTGATGCCCTCTTTGGCGACGCAATCGGTCACCACTTGCTTGAGCCGTTCACGCTCGGCTTCGTCTTCGATCTTCAGCGAAATACCCACGTGGGCGGTGCGCGGCATGTACACCAGGTAACGCGAAGGGATCGACAGTTGCGTCGTCAGGCGCGCACCTTTGGAGCCAATCGGGTCCTTGGTGACTTGCACGACCAGGCTCTGGCCTTCGTGCACCAGCGCGCTGATGCTCTCGACGGCCGGACCTTCACGCAGGGAGATTTCCGACGCATGAATGAATGCGGCGCGGTCCAGGCCGATATCGACAAACGCCGCCTGCATGCCCGGCAATACCCGCACGACTTTGCCCTTGTAGATGTTGCCGACGATCCCGCGTTTTTGCGTGCGCTCGACATGAACTTCTTGCAGGACACCGTTTTCGACCACCGCCACGCGCGATTCCATCGGCGTGATGTTGATCAGGATCTCTTCACTCATGGCAGGGTCTCGTTCAGGCATGTTCACGATAATGGCCGGATACAACGCTTAGCGCGCGTTATGGGGTTGCCAACAGGGTATGCCGAAATGGCCGAGCAGTTCCGCGGTTTCGCACAGCGGCAATCCAACCACCGCCGAGTAACTTCCAGTGAGCCCGGCGACAAACACCGCACCCAGTCCTTGAATGCCATATCCACCGGCCTTGTCCCGCGGTTCGCCGCTGGCCCAGTAGGCGGCGGCTTCATCAGGGCTGATATGACGAAAACGTACCTGGCTGGTGACCACTCGAGACTCGCAACGCTCGCCGTCGAGCACTGCAATAGCCGTGAGGACCTGATGCTCGCGCCCGGACAACATCTTCAGCATGGCGCACGCGTCAGGTTCATCAACTGGTTTGCCAAGAATTTTTCCGTCGAGCACCACAGCGGTGTCGGCACCGAGCACACAGCACTGGACGTCAGACGCGATCGCGCCGCGCCCGGCCTCGGCCTTGCCGCGCGCCAGGCGCTCGACATAGGCCGAAGGGGATTCGTGAGTCAAAGGGGTTTCGTCGATATCCGCACTGATGGCGCAAAACGGTACGCCGATCTGCGTGAGCAGTTCACGCCGACGTGGCGAGCCAGAGGCGAGGTATAACCGTTTCATCAAGACCTCTCCCTGTCTGAATGCCTGAGCGAATTAATTGATTTTGTAGCGTCGACGCAGTCCGCGCAAACCGAAGCTGATCCAGGGCCAGAGCAACGCGCTGACCAGGGCCGGCAACACCAGCGCCAGGGTCGGTTGACGATTGCCGGTCAGGGCGCTGAGCCAAAGTTGCACAAGCTGAGCGAGGCCGAAGATCACCAGGATCACCAGGCTCTGCTGCCACATCGGGAACATTCGCAGGCGTTGCTGCAGCGCCAGCACCAGGTAGGTGATGAGCGTCAGGATCAAGGCATTCTGCCCCAGCAGCGTGCCGTACAGCACATCTTCGGCCAGGCCCAGGCACCAGGCCGTGACCATCCCGACTTTCTGCGGCAGCGCCAGCGCCCAGAACGCCAGCAGCAAGGCCAGCCACAAGGGACGCAAGATCTCCATGAATTGCGGCAGTGGCGATACGCTTAGCAACATGCCGATGGCAAACGTCAGCCAGACGATCCAGCCGTTTCGGGAAGCTGTAGCACCGACCATTATTCTCGTCCCCTGGTAGTAGCCGGCGCGGAGACTGGCGGTTTGGCCGCAGGCTTGGCGGCGGCGGGTTGCGCCGCCGGTGGCTTGGCGGGTGCGGTCGCGGCTGGTTTGGTAGCAGGCTTGACCGGGGTCGTGGCAGCCGGCGCGGCCACTGGAGCAGTTGGGGCAGCGGGAGCGGTAACAGCCGCAGGAACAACCGCTGGCCTCGGCACGGTCGCCGGAATGATCGGCCCACCGCCCTGCGCATCCAGGCTTTCCTGGGCCTGGGCAGCATCGTTGGCGCGCTCTTCGGCGGTCCGGGTGTCGCTGAACACCAGCAGCAGGTAACGGCTGCGGTTCAAGGCGGCAGTTGGCACGGCGCGAACGATGGCGAACGGCTGGCCAGAATCGTGGATCACTTCCTTGACCGTCGCCACCGGGTAACCTGCCGGGAAGCGCTGGCCAAGGCCGGAACTGACCAGCAGGTCGCCTTCCTTGATATCGGCGGTATCGGCGACGTGACGCAGTTCCAGGCGCTCCGGGTTGCCAGTGCCGCTGGCAATGGCGCGCAGGCCGTTGCGGTTGACCTGCACCGGAATGCTATGGGTGGAATCGGTCAGCAGCAGGACCCGGGAGGTGTAGGGCATCAACTCGACCACCTGGCCCATCAGGCCTCGGGCATCGAGTACCGGCTGACCGAGCACCACGCCGTCGCGCTCACCCTTGTTGATGATGATGCGATGGGTGAACGGGTTGGGGTCCATGCCGATCAACTCGGCCACTTCGACCTTTTCGTTGACCAGTGCCGAAGAGTTGAGCAGCTCGCGCAGCCGGACGTTCTGCTCGGTCAGGGAGGCAAGCTTTTGCATGCGCCCCTGCAACAGCAGGTTTTCGCTCTTGAGTTTTTCGTTTTCGGCGACGAGTTCGGTGCGGCTGCCAAACTGGCTGGCCACACCCTGCCATAGCCGCTGCGGCAGGTCGGTGATCCAGTAAGACTGCATCAGCACCAGCGACATCTGGCTACGCACTGGCTTGAACAGTGTGAAGCGGGCATCGACCACCATCAGCGCGACCGACAGCACGACCAGCACCAACAAGCGCACGCCCAGTGAGGGACCCTTGGTGAAAAGCGGTTTAATAAGCCGCTCCTCCCAGGCAAATGTTCTCTTTATTCATACGGCATCAAACCGGCCTGGATGCAGACGACAGAAGATAAACGCGAACAGGCAGCACTGCAAAGTGCCGCCTGCGCGCTCAACAGCATAGAGGCGATCCGGCGAATTACTCGCTGGAGAGCAGGTCCATGGTGTGTTTATCCATCATTTCCAATGCACGGCCACCGCCGCGAGCAACGCAGGTCAACGGGTCTTCGGCGACGATCACCGGCAAGCCGGTTTCCTGGGCCAGCAACTTGTCGAGGTCTCGCAGCAAGGCGCCACCACCGGTCAGTACCAGGCCACGCTCGGCGATGTCGGAAGCCAGTTCCGGCGGCGATTGCTCCAGGGCGCTTTTCACGGCCTGAACGATGGTCGCCAGCGACTCTTGCAGAGCTTCGAGCACCTCGTTGGAGTTCAGGGTGAACGCGCGTGGAACACCTTCGGCCAGGTTGCGGCCACGAACGTCGACTTCGCGAACTTCGCCGCCCGGGTAGGCGGTACCGATTTCCTGCTTGATGCGTTCGGCAGTCGATTCACCGATCAGGCTGCCGTAGTTGCGACGCACATAAGTGATGATCGCTTCGTCGAAGCGGTCGCCGCCAACGCGTACGGATTCGGCATAAACCACACCGTTCAGGGAGATCAGCGCGATTTCGGTGGTACCGCCACCGATATCCACGACCATCGAACCGCGAGCTTCTTCAACCGGCAGGCCGGCACCGATCGCGGCAGCCATCGGCTCTTCGATCAGGAATACTTCACGGGCACCGGCGCCAAGCGCCGACTCACGGATGGCGCGACGCTCAACCTGGGTGGATTTGCACGGAACGCAGATCAGCACACGAGGGCTAGGCTGCAGGAAGCTGTTTTCGTGAACCTTGTTGATAAAGTACTGCAGCATCTTTTCGCAGACGCTGAAATCGGCGATCACGCCGTCTTTCATCGGACGAATGGCAGCAATGTTGCCCGGCGTACGGCCCAACATGCGCTTCGCTTCGGTGCCGACAGCAACGACACTTTTCTGGTTACCGTGCGTCCGAATGGCCACAACCGATGGCTCATTCAGGACGATACCGCGCTCGCGCACGTAAATAAGGGTGTTGGCAGTGCCCAGGTCAATGGAAAGATCGCTGGAAAACATGCCACGCAGTTTCTTGAACATGGGAAAGGGACCCTAGGCAACGCGTGGGTAAAAAAGTGCGGCAAACTCTAACAACGACAGGGATTTTGGGCAAGGCGCCAATATGTTAAATTGACCGCTTTTATGTGCACCAAACCCCACAATCGCGGCCATATGACCGTAGAAGTGCGGTAGTGTTCCGACAATCTAACACACGGACGCCGTCCGTTTTGTTTTCCACTGGAGAATCCCAATGGCGCTTGAACGCTCCGACGTGGAAAAAATCGCTCATCTGGCCTGTCTGGGCCTCAATGATGCCGATCTTCCACACATCACTTCGGCCCTCAACAGCATTCTCGGGCTGGTCGACGAAATGCAGGCAGTCGATACCAACGGTATCGAGCCGCTGGCCCACCCACTGGAAGCCAGCCAGCGCCTGCGTGCGGACGTCGTGACCGAGACCAATCACCGCGAGGCCTACCAGTCCATCGCACCAGCGGTCGAAAACGGCCTGTACCTGGTTCCGAAAGTCATCGACTAAAGGGAAAGAGCCTGCAATGCATCAATTGACTCTGGCCGAGATCGCCCGCGGACTCGCCGATAAAAAGTTTTCCTCCGAAGAGCTGACCAAAGCCTTGCTGGCGCGCATCACCCAGCTCGACCCGCAGCTCAACAGTTTCATCAGCCTCACCGAAGACCTGGCGCTGACGCAGGCGAAAGCCGCTGACGCCCGCCGGGCCAACGGTGAGAGCGGCGCCCTGCTCGGCGCGCCGATCGCCCACAAGGACCTGTTCTGCACCCAGGGCATTCGCACCAGTTGCGGCTCGAAGATGCTCGACAACTTTAAAGCACCGTACGACGCCACCGTCGTCGCCAAGCTGGCCGCTGCCGGGGCCGTGACCCTGGGCAAGACCAACATGGATGAATTCGCCATGGGTTCGGCCAACGAGTCGAGCTACTACGGCGCGGTGAAAAACCCATGGAACCTGGAACACGTACCGGGCGGCTCGTCCGGTGGCTCCGCTGCGGCGGTTGCCGCTCGACTGTTACCAGCAGCCACCGGTACCGACACTGGCGGTTCCATCCGTCAGCCTGCGGCCCTGACCAACCTCACCGGCGTGAAACCGACGTACGGTCGTGTTTCGCGCTGGGGCATGATCGCTTATGCCTCGAGTCTCGATCAGGGTGGTCCGTTGGCGCGCACGGCCGAAGACTGCGCAATATTGTTGCAAGGTATGGCCGGCTTCGACCCGAACGACTCCACCAGCATCGACGAACCCGTGCCGGACTACAGCGCCAGCCTCAACGGCTCGCTGCAAGGCCTGCGCATCGGCGTGCCTAAAGAGTATTTCAGCGCCGGTCTCGACCCGCGCATCGCCGAGCTGATCCACAACAGCGTCAAGGAGCTGGAAAAGCTCGGCGCCGTGGTCAAGGAAATCAGCCTGCCGAACATGCAGCACGCGATCCCCGCGTACTACGTGATCGCTCCGGCGGAAGCCTCGTCGAACCTGTCGCGTTTCGACGGCGTGCGCTTCGGCTATCGCTGCGAAAACCCGGTCAACCTGATCGACCTGTACAAACGCTCCCGTGGCGAAGGCTTCGGCCCGGAAGTGCAGCGCCGGATCATGGTCGGTGCCTATGCGCTGTCCGCCGGTTACTACGACGCCTATTACCTGAAGGCGCAGAAGATCCGTCGCCTGATCAAGAACGACTTCATGGCCGCTTTCAACGAGGTCGACATCATCCTTGGCCCAACCACGCCGAACCCGGCTTGGAAGCTCGGCGCCAAGAACAGCGACCCGGTCGCTGCCTACCTGGAAGATGTCTACACCATCACCGCCAACCTCGCCGGCCTGCCAGGCCTGTCGATGCCGGCCGGTTTTGTCGACGGTCTGCCGGTCGGCGTGCAACTGCTCGCCCCGTATTTCCAGGAAGGCCGCTTGCTCAACGTTGCGCACCAGTACCAGTTGAACACTGACTGGCACACCCGCACCCCAACCGGCTTCTGAGGAGACACACATGCAATGGGAAGTCGTGATCGGGCTGGAGATTCATACCCAGCTCACCACCCGGTCGAAAATCTTTTCCGGTAGTTCCACCACCTTCGGCTCCGAGCCGAACACCCAGGCCAGCCTGATCGACCTGGGCATGCCTGGCGTACTGCCGGTGCTGAACCAGGAAGCGGTGCGCATGGCGGTGATGTTCGGCCTGGCGATTGACGCCGAGATTGGCCAGCACAACGTGTTCGCCCGGAAAAACTATTTCTACCCGGACCTGCCCAAGGGTTACCAGATCAGCCAGATGGAATTGCCGATCGTCGGCAAGGGCCACCTGGACATCGCCCTTGAAGACGGCACGGTCAAACGCGTCGGCATCACCCGCGCGCACCTGGAAGAAGACGCCGGCAAGAGCCTGCACGAAGAATTCAGCGGCGCCACTGGCATTGACCTGAACCGTGCCGGCACGCCGCTGCTGGAGATCGTCTCCGAGCCGGACATGCGCAGCGCCAAGGAAGCCGTGGCTTACGTCAAGGCGATCCACGCACTGGTACGTTACCTGGGGATTTGCGACGGCAACATGGCCGAAGGCTCGCTGCGTTGCGACTGCAACGTGTCGATCCGTCCAAAAGGCCAGGTCGAGTTCGGTACGCGCTGCGAGATCAAGAACGTCAACTCGTTCCGCTTCATCGAGAAGGCGATCAACAGCGAAATCCAGCGCCAGATCGAGCTGATCGAAGACGGCGGCAAGGTCATCCAGCAGACTCGCCTGTACGATCCGAACAAGGACGAGACCCGTCCGATGCGCAGTAAAGAGGAAGCCAACGACTATCGTTACTTCCCCGATCCGGACCTGCTGCCGGTGGTCATCGAGAACTCTTTCCTCGATGACGTGCGCGCCACCCTGCCGGAATTGCCGCCGCAGAAGCGTGAGCGCTTCCAGGCGCAGTTCGGCCTGTCTGTGTACGATGCCAGCGTCCTGGCCACCAGCCGCGAGCAGGCCGACTACTTCGAGAAAGTCGCGAGCATCGGCGGCGACGCCAAGCTGGCGGCCAACTGGGTGATGGTCGAGTTGGGCAGCCTGCTCAACAAGCAAGGCCTGGACATCGAACAGTCACCGGTTTCCGCAGAGCAACTGGGCGGCATGCTGCTGCGCATCAAGGACAACACCATCTCCGGCAAGATCGCCAAGGTGGTCTTTGAAGCGATGGCCAACGGCGAAGGCAGCGCGGACGAGATCATCGACAAGCGCGGCTTGAAGCAAGTGACTGACACCGGCGCGATCTCGGCGGTGCTGGATGAAATGCTTGCGGCCAACGCCGAGCAAGTCGAGCAATACCGCGCGGCAGACGAAGCCAAGCGCGGCAAGATGTTCGGCTTCTTCGTCGGCCAGGCCATGAAAGCCTCCAAAGGCAAGGCCAACCCGCAACAGGTTAACGAACTGCTCAAAAGCAAGCTCGAAGGCTGATGAAAATGGAGCCAGCCCAACACACTGGCTCCATTCCCCTGTGGGGGCGGCGGTGGGACGATTCGACTTGCTCGCGAATGCGGTTCGGCACTCAATTCAAAGTTGACTGTCAGAATGCATTCGCGAGCAAGTCGAATCGTCGCACCGCCGCTCCCACATTTGTTTTTGGAAGTTTTCAAATGAAGCGTCTACTTGGACTTTGCGCCCTGCTCTCGTTCCTGGCCGGTTGCGCCAGCAACGATACCGTCGACCCCCACGGCTACGACAAAACCGGCGTTGCGTCCTACTACGGCGCCAAACACCAAGGCAAACGCACCGCCAGTGGCGAGCGTTTCAACAAGAATTCCCTGACCGCCGCCCATCGCCAGCTACCCTTCGGTACACGGGTGAAGGTCACCAACCTGAACAACGACAGATCCTGCGTGGTACGCATCAACGACCGCGGCCCGCATACCCGGGGCCGCTTGATCGACCTGTCCCAGGAGGCCGCCGAACGCCTGGGCATGCTCAAGAGCGGCACCGCGCGGGTTCGCGTGCAAGCCCTCGACTGACCGACGGAGTCCCGACCATTTTCGGACTAGCCGATTTACCCCTGATCAGCGTGATCGAATTGCTCAGCGGGCTGGTGCTACTGATTGCCGGCGCCGAACTGATGGTGCGCGCCGCCGTGCGCCTGGCCGCACGCCTGCACGTACGCCCACTGATCATCGGCCTGACCATCGTCGCCCTCGGCAGCAGCGCACCGCAGATGGCGGTCAGCCTGCAAGCCACCTTGGCGCACAACGCCGACATTGCCGTCGGCAGCGTGATCGGCAGCAGTATCTTCAACATCCTCGTCACCCTCGGGTTTTCCGCCCTGATCATTCCGTTGCGGGTTTCCCGACAGCTGGTGCGCCTGGACATCCCGCTGATGATCGGCGCCAGCCTGCTGGTGTTCTTCCTGGCGTGGAATGAAGAGCTGACCCGTGCCGACGGCGTCATGTTGCTGGTGGCACTGTTGCTGTACCTGGCCTTGTTGCTGCGCCAGTCGCGGCATTCGGTACGTCCGGTATCAAGCCATGACCACAGCGGCCAAGCACCCTGGCTGCGCAGCCTGTTGATGATCCTCGCCGGCCTGGCGATGCTGGTGTACGCCGGGCATCTGCTGCTGGGAGCGGCGGTCGCGGTCGCCACCGACCTGGGGCTGTCGGAGCGGATCATCGGCCTGACCGTCGTCGCCGTTGGCACTTCGCTCCCGGAACTGGCTACTTCGCTGATCGCCGCGTTGCGCGGCGAACGGGAAATTGCCGTGGGCAACGTGATCGGCAGCAATCTGTTCAACCTGTTGGGCGTCCTGGGCCTGACGGCGCTGATCGCACCCTCGCCCTTGTCGGTATCGCCCAACGCGCTGGATTTCGACCTGCCGGTGATGCTTGGCGTCGCGGCGTTGTGCCTGCCGGTATTCTATTCCGGTTACCGGGTGACCCGCGCCGAGGGCCTGGTGTTTCTCGGCCTGTACCTGGCTTACGGCCTGCACGTGGTGTCGTTCACCACCGGCATGCCGCTGGCCGGCAAGCTTGAACAACTGATGCTGTTTTTCGTCTTGCCGGCACTACTGGCGTACTTGTTGTTCACGTCATTGCGCGCCTGGCGTCGCCAACACCACAAGAGGGAATTGCCATGACCGAGAATAAAAAAGCCGGCGTCGAAGTACGTCGCCAAGTGATGGGCGACTCCTTCGTCGACCGCGCCCTGGACAATGCCACCGAGTTCACCCAACCGCTGCAGGATTTCGTCAACGATCATGCCTGGGGCGGCGTGTGGAATCGCGAAGGCCTGCCGTTGAAAACCCGCAGCCTGATTACCCTGGCCGCGTTGACCGCGCTGAAGTGCCCACAGGAATTGAAAGGTCACGTACGCGGCGCGCTGAACAACGGCTGCACCGTGGAGGAGATTCGCGAGGCACTGCTGCACTGCGCGGTGTATGCGGGTGTGCCGGCAGCGATAGATGCGTTTCGCGCGGCGCAGGAAGTGATTGAGCAACACCAGTAACCCTTACCGTTTAAAACTTGGTTCGATGGGGACCGTGATTGATTTCGCCGTCCCGTCGAATGCATTCGACTGCCAGAAATCCGACTAACGCTTACTTATAACGACACTTTCCATTACATATATTCCGAAAAACAACACTTCCAAAAAAACTTCCAATTTCAATGACACGAAGACAATATTTTCCCGCCGCAACAATAATTTCGCGATAACAATCATAAAACAAATTGAAACAAGCGAGACTAGTCCAATGCGATCCACCCTTCGTGTCATTCTACCAAACATGTTATTAATTCTTGGATTGGCAAGCTTCAGTGCACAAGCCGAAACATTGGTCGATACATGCGCCCTCCCCAGCGATTTCAGCGAAATACTGAACTGCTATAAAAACCAGGAAGCAACCAAACCATTACTCTACTTCGCAAAAGGCTCCGAGACCTTTCCTGGCGTAGTGAAGCGCAGCTTTGACCTGTCATCTCAACAGTGGTCGCCTGAAGGACTGGTCAGCCCGGAACAATGGAAACATAGTGTCGATATTTATATCCCGCACAACGCCCTTCATGGACAGGCATTACTGGTGGCCAACAACGGAACCAACATATCCGCCGGCAACAAGGCTAAATCTGAACCTACAGATTTCACTCAAGCCATGGCCCTGGAAGTTGCACGCCAAACTAATACAATCGTCATTTCGCTCAGCGACATCCCCAATCAATATCTCACTTACGCCGATGACGGAGTTCCCCGCACAGAAGACTCAAGTGTCGCCCATAGTTGGAAGTTGTTTCTCGAAAGTCCTGAAACGCGCCCCTACATGGCGGCTCATGTACCGATGATGGCATCCCTGGTCAAGGCGATGGACCTTGCCCAGAAAGAACTGAAGCCATGGAACGTTGAACGATTTATTGCCAGTGGGGTGTCGAAACGCGCCTGGGCAGCCTGGCTGGCCGCTATTGCCGATGAACGCGTCAACGCCGTCGTGCCATTTGTCATTGATGGACTCGGCACAGCCAAAGTGTTCGAACATACCTTTCAAACCTATGGCAAAAACTGGCCGCTGGCCTTCTATGACTATTACAGCGAAGGGGTGCTCCGTCTGCGCCACACCGAAAACTTCGAGAAACTGCTGAAAATCGTCGACCCCCTGGCTTATCTGGACAGCGCCTATGCCGAGCGCTTGGCCATTGCGAAATACGTCGTCAACGCCAGCAGTGACGACTTTTTCACCCCTGACAATTCGGATATCTATTTCGATCGACTGCCTGGGCCGAAGAGCCTGCGGGTTGCCCCCAATTCCAGCCACAACGGCATCAGGCAATTCGTTGAAAGCTCACTGATTCCTGTAGTCAATCGGTGGCAGCAAGATCGCCCGTTACCCTCTGTGACGACAAGCGCAACAACCCATGGAACGGGCAAAGCCGTTTCGCTGCACTTTACCGAGGCGCCGGTTCAGGTGACTCAATGGACGGCCGTGAACCCGATGGCGCGGGACTTCCGGGATGCTTGCGGAATTCGTTATCAGCCACGGCATGTCACCCCTTCCACCCCAATGCATGCACAGATACAGATAGAGACACCCGAACAGGGCTGGACAGCAACATTTGTCGAGGCGACCTTCGCCGATGGTTTTGTCGTCACCACACCGGTACAGGTCCTGCCTGATCGCTACCCGACCGCAGCACCTCCAGAGACCGGGCCACTGTGCAAAACCCTGCCCGAGATGGCCAGCCGCTAGATCCACCCACCCCACTGCAACAAAAAGATCCCGATGTTGGTGGTCACCGCCGCCATCAGCGTGGTGATAACAATGATCGCCGCCGCCAGTTCATGATTGCCGTCCGCCGCCCGGGCCATGACAAAACTGGCGGCGGCGGTCGGGCTGCCGAAGTACAAAAACAGAATCCCCAACTCAGCACCGCGAAAACCCCAGAGCCACGCGCCGAGCGTCGCCAGGATCGGCAGGCCGAGCATTTTCACCAGGCTTGAACTGAGCGCCATCGAGCCACTTTTGCGCATGGCCGCCAGCGACAGCGTGCCGCCAATGCAGATCAACGCCAACGGCAAAGTGGTTTGCGCCAGATACTGGCCGGAGGTCTCCAGCCATCCCGGCAGGCTGATCTTGAAATAGGCAAAGGGTGCCGCCGTAATCACGCTGATGATCAGCGGATTGACCATCACGCTTTTGCAGATGCTCCACGGATCGGACTTGATCACCGGGCTGTAGACCGCCAGCACGATGGTCGACAGCGTGTTGTAGAACAGGATCACCAGCGCGGCCAGAATCCCCCCCAGGGAAATCCCGTAGTCGCCGTACATGCTCGCAGCCAGCGCCAGGCCGATCACGCCGTTGTTGCCGCGAAACGCCCCCTGGGTGTAAATCCCCCGGTCTTCGCGCGGGCACCTGAAGATCGCCCAGCCCCAGGCAATGGCAAAGCACACCAGGGTGGCGACGGAGAAGTAGATCAGCAGTGCCGGTTGCAACGCGGCATGCAGGTCGGCATGCAGGATGCCCAGGAACAGCAGCGCCGGCATGGTGACGTTGAACACCAGGGACGAGGCGGTATGGATGAAGTTGTCGTTGATCCAGTCGATGCGCTTGAGCAACACCCCCAGAAACAGCATGGCAAACACCGGTGCGGTGATGTTCAGGGTTTCGAGGAAAATTGCCAGCATGCCGGTGGGAACCTTGGGGTGGGCGTCGTTAGGGGGCTAATGATAAGCCACTGAGGACGTTGGCGTCTGGTAGATCGCCTTCGCGAGCAAGCCCGCTCCCACATTTGATCGCATTCCTTCAGGCTGCATGCGGTCGAATGTGGGAGCGGGCTTGCTCGCGAAGCAGGCGACGCGGTCCTACGTGATCGGCGCCGGGTTGAACAAGGTGATGTCGTTATGCAGCTTGTGCTTTTCAGCCCACGTCTGCTGCTTGCCGCTGGCCACATCCAGGTAGTAGTGGAACAGCTCCCAGCCAAGCTCCTCGATGGAAGCGCGACCGGTGGCAATGCGCCCGGCGTCGATGTCGATCAGGTCCGGCCAGCGCTGCGCCAGTTCGGTCCGGGTCGACACTTTCACCACCGGTGCCATGGCCAGTCCATAAGGCGTACCGCGCCCCGTGGTGAACACATGCAGGTTCATCCCCGCCGCCAGTTGCAAGGTACCGCAGACAAAGTCACTGGCCGGGGTCGCGCAGAAGATCAGGCCTTTTTCCTTGAAACGCTCGCCAGGGCCGAGCACCCCGCTGATCGCACTGCTGCCGGACTTGACGATCGAGCCCAGGGACTTCTCGACAATGTTCGACAACCCGCCCTTCTTGTTACCCGGCGTGGTGTTGGCACTGCGGTCCGCCTCACCCTTGGCCAGGTAACGGTCGTACCAGTCCATTTCCCGCACCAGTTCCTGCGCGACTGCCTCGGTTTTAGCGCGGGAGGTCAGCAGGTAGATCGCATCGCGAACCTCAGTCACTTCGGAGAACATCACCGTCGCACCGGCACGCAGTAACAGGTCCGAGGCATAACCCAGGGCCGGGTTGGCGGTGATCCCGGAAAACGCATCACTGCCACCACATTGCATGCCGAGGATCAGCTCCGACGCCGGTACGGTTTCCCGACGGCGTTGATCAAGCTTCTTCAGACGGATTTCCGCCAGCTCCATGATCTGTTCGATCATCTCGGTAAATCCGTGACTGGAATCCTGCAGGCGATACAGCCACGGCTCGCTCAAGTCCACCGAGGCATCGTCCTCGTGCATCACCTGCCCGGCCTGCAATTTCTCGCAGCCAAGGCTGATCACCAAGGCTTCGCCTCCCAGGTTCGGGTTGCGCGCCAGGTTGCGCACGGTGCGGATCGGGATATAGGCGTCAGTCGCGGTGATTGCCACGCCACAGCCGTAGCTGTGGGTCAGCGCCACTACGTCATCGACGTGCGGGTACTTGGGCAACAGCTCGTCCTTGATGCGCTTGACCGCATGATCCAGTACACCCGTTACGCACTGCACCGTGGTCGTGATGCCCAGAATGTTACGCGTGCCGACCGTACCGTCGGCGTTGCGATAACCCTCGAACGTATAACCTTCCAGTGGTGCCTGCGCGGCCGGCACTTCGGTGGACAGCGGCAGGCTGTCCAGCGGCGGCGCGGTCGGCATGCGCAGTTGATCTTCCTTGACCCAACTGCCACGGGGAATCGGCTGCAGGGCGTAGCCGATGACCTGCCCGTAACGAATCACCTGGCCACCCTCGGGAATGCCTACAAGGGTGACCTTGTGGCTCTGTGGCACGAAGTCCACGGTGACCAGGCCATCCGGGAACTCGGTTCCGGCCGGCACACCCTGGTCATTGACCACGATCACCACATTGTCCCGCTCGTGCAGGCGGATGTAACGCGGCGAGTCGGAATGTTCAATCAACTGCATGACGCCGCTCCTCAGGAATGCGCTTGTGACAATTTACCGGATGCTTCAGGACCGTTTACCGGCGGCTCCTTGAGCACCACTCGCTTGATCGGACCGACGATGACCAGGTAGCTGAACACTGCGACCAGTGCGTTGCAACCGACAAACACCAGCGCCCATTTGAACGAGCCGGTGGAGCTGATGATGTAGCCAATCACGATCGGAGTGGTGATCGAGGCCAGGTTACCGAAGGTGTTGAACAGGCCACCGCTCAAACCGGCGATCTGCTTCGGTGAAGTATCGGACACCACGGCCCAACCCAATGCACCCACGCCTTTGCCGAAGAACGCCAGGGCCATGAAGCCCACGACCATCCATTCAACGTCTACGTAGTTGCAGGCAACGATGCTGCTGGACACCAGCAGGCCGGCGATGATCGGCGCCTTGCGGGCGAAGGTCAGGGAATGGCCCTTGCGCAGCAGGTAGTCGGAAATCACGCCGCCGAGCACACCGCCGATGAAGCCGCAGATCGCTGGCAACGAGGCAATGAAACCGGCCTTGAGGATGGTCATGCCGCGTTCCTGCACCAGGTACACCGGGAACCAGGTCAGGAAGAAGTAGGTGATGCCGTTGATGCAGTACTGGCCCAGATACACACCGAGCATCATGCGATTGGTCAGCAACTGGCGGATATAGTCCCATTTCGGACCGTCGGCCTTTTTGCCTTTGCCCTTGTCCTGGTCCATGTCGACCATGCCGCCATTGTCGGCAATGTGCTTGAACTCGGCGTCGTTGATCATCGGGTGTTGGCGCGGGCTGTAGATAACCTTCAGCCAGATGCCGGAGAAGATGATGCCGATCACGCCCATGACGATGAACACGTGCTGCCAGCCGAAGCTGTAGACGATCCAGCCCATCAGCGGTGCAAACAACACGGTGGCAAAGTACTGCGCCGAGTTGAAGATCGCCGAAGCGGTGCCGCGTTCGGCAGTGGGGAACCAGGCCGCGACGATGCGTGCGTTGCCCGGGAAGGACGGCGCTTCGGCCAGCCCCACCAGAAAGCGCAGCATGAACAGCGCAACCACCGCCGTGGACATGCCGAACTCGCCGACGTAACCCTGCAACACGGTGAACAGGGACCAGGTGAAGATGCTCAGTGCATAGATTTTTTTCGAACCGAAACGGTCCAGCAGCCAGCCACCGGGAATTTGCCCGGCCACGTAGGCCCAACCAAATGCGGAGAAGATATAGCCGAGGGTAACCGCATCGATGCCAAGGTCCTTTTGCAGGCTGGAGCCCGCGATGGCGATAGTGGCGCGGTCGGCGTAGTTGATCGTGGTCACCAGAAACAGCATGAGCAGGATCAAATAGCGGACGTGAGTCGGCTTCTTGGACGATTGCATGTAGATGTACTCCCACTGATTATTTTTATGCGGGGTGAATCTTTGGTTCTTCTGTGGGAGCGAGCCTGCTCGCGATGGAGGTCAACGATGACGCAGGGCATTAGGGTTAACGCCGCGACCTCAAGACCTTCGTGAGCAATCGAACGTCGACCGGCTGCTCCTACAGGGGTATTGCGTTACGAGCCGATGTAGCTGGTCTTCACGACCGTGTAGAACTCTTGTGCATAGCGACCTTGCTCACGTGATCCATAGGATGAACCTTTACGCCCACCGAACGGAACGTGGTAATCCACACCGGCGGTCGGCAGGTTGACCATCACCATCCCGGCCTGGGAGTGGCGCTTGAAGTGGTTGGCATACTTCAACGAAGTGGTGGCGATGCCCGCCGACAGACCGAACTCGGTGTCGTTGGCCATGGCCAGCGCAGCTTCGTAATCGGCGACGCGGACGATGTTGGCCACCGGGCCGAAGATCTCTTCACGGCTGATACGCATCGACGCTTCGCTGTCGGCAAACAGGGTTGGCGCGAGGAAGTAACCCTCGGTGTCGCAGGTCACCAGACCACCGCCACTGACCAGGCGCGCACCTTCGGACTGGCCAATGTCGATGTACTTCATGTCCTGTTCAAGCTGCGCTTGCGAAACCACTGGACCGATATCGGTACCGGTTTTCAACGCGTGGCCAACCTTGATCGACTTCATGCGCTCGGCCATGGCTTCGACAAACTGGTCGTGAATCCCGGCGGTGACGATAAAGCGGCTCGACGCCGTGCAACGCTGGCCGGTGGAGTAGAACGCGCTCTGTACCGACAACTCGACCGCTTGCTTGAGGTCGGCGTCGTCGAGAATGATCTGCGGGTTCTTGCCGCCCATTTCCAGCTGCACCTTGGCCTGGCGCGAGACGCAGCTGACGGCTATCTGCCGACCTACGCCCACGGAACCGGTGAAGCTGATGCCATCGACTTTCGGGCTATGCACCAGCGCATCGCCAACCACACGACCGCTGCCCATCACCAGGTTGAACACACCGGCCGGGAAGCCAGCGCGGGAGATGATTTCCGCCAGGGCCCAGGCACAACCCGGCACCAGGTCCGCAGGCTTGAGCACGACGCAGTTGCCGTAGGCCAGGGCCGGGGCGATTTTCCATGCCGGGATGGCAATCGGGAAGTTCCACGGGGTGATCAGACCGACCACGCCCAACGCTTCGCGGGTGACTTCTACATTGACGCCCGGACGCACCGACGGCAGGTAGTCGCCGGACAGGCGCAGGCATTCACCGGCGAAGAACTTGAAGATATTACCGGCGCGGGTCACTTCGCCGATGGCTTCGGGCAGGGTCTTGCCCTCTTCCCGGGCCAGCAGGGTGCCGAGCTCTTCGCGACGGGCGAGGATTTCAGTGCCGACTTTATCCAGGGAGTCGTGACGCGCCTGGATGCCGGAAGTGGACCACGCCGGGAATGCGGCACGGGCGGCGTCGATGGCGGCGTTGACCTGGGCCAGGTCAGCCTTGGCGTAATCGCCGATGGCATCGGTCAGTTCGGACGGGTTGATGTTGGTGGAGTAATCGCCACCGGCAACCCACTCACCGTTGATGTAGTTGTCGTAACGCTTTGCATTTGCCACGGGACTGCCCTCGAAACAAAAAGATTTCACGCAAAAGGCCGCTGACTCAGCGGCCCCGTTAAATCGAAGTGTTACTGCGCGCCCTGCTTGTCGATCAGCGCGGCGAGCATTTCGTACTCTTCGCCGGTCAGGTCGGTCAGCGGTGCACGTACGGGACCGGCGTCGTAACCGGCAATTTTTGCCCCGGCCTTGACGATGCTCACGGCATAACCCGCCTTGCGGTTACGAATGTCCAGGTACGGCAGGAAGAAGTCGTCGATGATCTTGCCAACGGTGGCGTGATCTTCGCGAGCGATGGCGTGGTAGAAGTCCATCGCGGTTTTCGGGATGAAGTTGAACACCGCCGAGGAGTAGACCGGCACGCCCAGGGCCTTGTAGGCCGCAGCGTAGACTTCGGCGGTCGGCAAGCCACCCAGGTAGCTGAAGCGATCACCGAGGCGGCGACGGATCGACACCATCAACTCGATATCGCCCAGGCCATCCTTGTAGCCGATCAGGTTAGGGCAGCGCTCGGCCAGACGTTCCAGCAACGGTGCGTTCAGGCGGCAAACGTTGCGGTTGTAGACCACCACGCCGATGTTGACCGACTTGCACACCGCTTCAACGTGGGCGGCAACGCCGTCCTGGCTGGCTTCGGTCAGGTAGTGCGGCAGCAGCAACAGGCCTTTGGCGCCCAGACGCTCGGCTTCCTGGGCGTATTCGATGGCTTGACGGGTCGAACCGCCGACGCCGGCCAGGATTGGCACGCTGGTGGCGCAAGTGTCGACGGCAGTCTTGATGATTTCCGAGTATTCACTGGCCGCCAGAGAGAAAAACTCACCGGTACCGCCTGCGGCGAACAAAGCCGAGGCGCCGTATGGGGCCAGCCATTCAAGACGCTTGATGTAACCAGCGCGATTGAAATCGCCCTGGGCATTGAAATCGGTGACCGGGAAAGACAGCAGACCGGAAGAGAGGATGGACTTCAGTTCTTGTGGATTCATTATTCGAACACCCTGGGTAGCGACGTTTGTGTGTGAGAAACCGTTCAGCCTTCGCCGAAGTTGTAGGTCATCGTACAACTTAAAATATAACCGTCAACTGCATTTCATCGTCAGGGGTAAAAATTGTTCGACAAGAAGGCGTGGACGCCAGTGGTTATGGGCGTTTCAGCGTTGGAAGAAGAAATGGGATGCACAGCATGGGGAGATACGTTGTCGGAAGATCATTGAGCGATTGCCGAGAATGAGGCGTGCTTTGCGGGCGCCATCGCGAGCAGGCTCGTTCCCACGGGGGGATCGCCTGCGCACACGAAAACCTGTGAGCATTCGCAATCAATTGTGGAAGCGAGCCTGCTCGCGTTGAGGGCTTACCGGGCGATGACTCGCCGAAGCAGCAAGACTAACCGCGCTGCGCCTCAGCCTCTTCATGGGCATGACGCAGCCGCTCGCGGCTGTTGGTCAGGTGCAGGCGCATGGCAGCGCGCGCCGCGTCGGAGTCCTGGCGGGCGATGGCGTCGTAGATCTCTTCGTGCTCGCGGCTCAGGCGGTTCATGTAGTGCTGCTGATCGTCATGGGCCAACCGAGCAGAGTTCAGGCGGGTACGCGGAATGATGCTGGTGCCCAGGTGAGTCATGATGTCGGTGAAATAGCGGTTGCCGGTCGCCAGGGCGATCTGCAGGTGGAACTGGAAGTCCGAGGCCACGGCATCGCTGGCATGGGAAACACTTTCATTCAGTGCATCCAACGCCGCCCTCATTAAACCAAGCTGCTCGGGGCTGCGACGTTGCGCGGCGAGACCGGCGGACTCCACCTCCAGGCTGATGCGTAGCTCGAGAATCGCCAGCACGTCTCGCAGGGTGACCACGGTCGCCGGGTCGATACGGAAACCGCTCGGGCTCGGGGTGTCGAGCACGAAGGTGCCGATGCCATGACGGGTTTCCACCTGCCCGGCCGCCTGCAAACGGGAAATCGCTTCACGCACCACCGTACGGCTGACGCCATGGGCATCCATGATCGCCGACTCGGTGGGTAACTTGTCGCCACGCTTCAAGTGACCGTCGCGGATCTGCTCGGACAGCACCGTCACCAGTTCCTGAGCGAGGCTGCGGCGCTTGCGAGGGAGGCGTGGTGCGGCGTTCGGGTTTTCCATGGTGAACATCTGTCTCGAAAGATTCGGCTGCTGAATCCGCATCATAGCGCAACGCGGTTGTACGATCACCTTGTAGGACCTAGCTTGCCAGCGATGGCCATAACGCGGTTTTCTGTGGAACTGCGTTATCGTTCATCGCTGGCAAGCCAGCTCCCAAAGAGCTCGTGGTGTTTATGCGGTCACGGCCTGGTCGACCAAACGCCCGTTCTCGATACGAACGTGCCGCGGGTGGAAACGCTTGAGGCTGCTGCGATGGCCGACACTGACAATGCTCAGCCCCGGCAACTCATCGATCAGTGCCTGGTACAGCGACGCCTCGTCTTCTTCATCCATCGCCGAAGTCGCTTCGTCCATGTACAGCCATTGCGGTGCAAAAAGCAGCGCGCGGGCAAAGGCCAGGCGCTGCTGCTCGCCCGGCGAGAGCATGCGCTGCCAGTGATTGGCTTCGTCGAGACGCGCCACCAGGTGCGGCAAACGGCAGGTTTCCAGGACGTGCACGTAGCGCTCGTTCGGGTAAGTATCGCCCGCCTGTGGATAACTCAACGCTTCGCGCAACGTGCCAATCGGTAGATAAGGCTTTTGCGGCAGGAACAGATAGCGCGCCGCCGGCAGCCGGATACTGCCGTGCCCGGCTGGCCACAGGTGTCCCATCGCCCGCAGCAAGGTCGACTTGCCGCTGCCGGAACGACCACTGAGCATGACGCGCTCGCCCTCTTCCACGGTCATGTCGGCATTGGTCAACAGGTGGCGACCGTCGGCCAGGTCGAGGCCGAGGTTGTGCACCTTCAAGGCAGCACCCGAGTTCTGCACGTCAATGGCTGGCGCACGTTGCTCGTTGTCGGACATGGCCTGGCGGAAGCTGAGCAGACGATCACAGGTGGCGCGCCACGAAGCGAGGCTCTGGTAGGCGGTGATAAACCAGCTGAAGGCATCCTGGACATTGCCGAACGCCGAGCTGATCTGCATCAGTTCACCCAGTTCGATCTTGCCGGCGAGGTAACGCGGCGCGGCCACCA
Organism: Pseudomonas serbica; assembly: GCF_028823535.1. Taxonomy (GTDB): domain Bacteria; phylum Pseudomonadota; class Gammaproteobacteria; order Pseudomonadales; family Pseudomonadaceae; genus Aquipseudomonas; species Aquipseudomonas serbica. The sequence goes on from NZ_JAQIYM010000003.1 coordinate 265,887, forward strand.
TGAAGGGGAAGATGATGGCGGCCTGCTCGTAACCGGACGTGAAGAAGGTCAGGCGCTTGGACACCTTCATGATGTCCCAGAAGTTGTGCCAGACCATTGAGAAGCGATGGGTCAAGCGGCGGTTCTCGTTGGGCTCGCCGTTGTACAGCGCGATGCTTTCGGCATTCTCGCGAACCCGTACCATGGAGAATCGCAGGTCGGCTTCGAAGCGTTGTTGCCGGTTGTTCAGGCCGATCAGGCGGCGACCGATCATGTGCGTCAACCAGCTACCCACCACGGCGTAGACCAGCACGCACCAGAACATGTAGCCGGGAATGGTCACACCGAACACCTCGATGCTGCCCGACACACCCCAGAGGATGATCGAGAACGACACCAGGCTGACGATATTGCGCAGCAGTCCAACGCCCAGGCTCAAGGTGTCGGAGGTGAAATTATTGAGGTCTTCGGAAATCCGCTGGTCCGGGTTATCGGTGTAGCCCCCCTGCTCCAGCTGGTAGTAGTTCTTGTTGCCCAGCCAACGGGCGAAATGCTTTTCGGTGAGCCACGCCCGCCAGCGAATCGTCAGCATCTGCGTCAGGTAAAGCCGGTACACCGCACCGACAATCGCCACTGCCGCAATCGCGCAGAAATACAGGATCAGTCGCCAGAATGCCTCCTCGTCCTTTTGCTGCAGGGCGTTGTAGAAATCCTTGTACCAGGTGTTGAACCACACCGAGATGCCCACGCTCATCAGCGACAGCGCAATCACGGCAATCAGCAATGTCCAGGCCTTTACCTTTTCTTCGCTCTGCCAATATGGCGTGATCATGGCCCAGACTTTTCGGAAAAAATGCCCGCGCACAGCATCATTGACCGCGCAATATTCAGCGTTCTGATTCATGGATAAGGCTCGATAAGAAAAAGTACATGCACGAACCGATCATAGATGATCGGTTCGGTTTGTCGCGAGGAACAGCCCGCATTCGTTCAGCGCCGGTTCAGCGACGAACGGGACGCTTCTGCAGTTTGCGCTGCAGCGTACGGCGATGCATGCCCAGGGCGCGGGCGGTAGCGGAGATGTTGCCCTCGTGCTCGGTCAACACGCGCTGGATGTGTTCCCACTGCAGGCGGTCCACGGACATCGGGTTTTCCGGCACCAGGCTGTCAAGGTCGGCGTGTTCGGACAGCAGCGCGGCCAGCACGTCGTCGGCGTCGGCGGGCTTGCACAGATAATTGCAGGCGCCGCGCTTGATCGCCTCCACGGCGGTGGCGATGCTCGAATAACCGGTGAGGATCACCACGCGCATTTCCGGGTCCATTTCCAGCAGCTTGGGTAGCAGCACCAGGCCAGAATCACCATCCATTTTCAGGTCCAGCGCGGCATAGTCCGGCATATCGGCCTGGGCGATGGTCAGCCCCTCTTCGGCGGAACCGGCGGTGCTGACGCGAAAGCCACGGCGGGCCATGGCGCGGGCCATCACCCGGGTAAAGGTCGCGTCATCGTCGACCAGCAGCAAATGCGGCAGTTCTTCGCCTTCGACTTGGATTTCGTCACTCATGTTGGTCTCCTCGGGCGCCGTGGGGTAGGCGCAGCTCGGTGAGCGTGCCGCCTTCCTCATGACTGTAGAGTTTCACTGAGCCGCCGGCGCGTGTCACGCTGGCCTTGCTCAAAAACAGGCCCAGGCCGAAACCTTTGCCCTTGGTGGTAAAGAATGGCTTGCCGATCTGCTCGGCAATGGCCAGCGGCACACCGGCGCCGTGGTCACGGATGCTGATGGTCAGGTCCTCGGCATTCCAGTCCAGGGTCACCTGCAGTCCTTCGGGGCAGGCATCCGCCGCGTTGTTCAGCAAATTGAGCAATGCCTGGGTCAGGTCCGGCGGCGGCGCCATGCGCGGCACCGTGCCCTGGCCCAGGCGCTGGAAGCGATAGCTGGCTTCCGGGCGCATCAGATGCCAGCGATTGAGCGCCTCGTCGAGCCAGTCAGTGACGTCCTGCATCTGCACGGCGAGCCGGCGATTGGCCTCCGCCGCCCGCACAAGCTGCTGCAAGGTTTCTTTGCACAACTTGACCTGATCCTGCAGCACCTTGAGGTCATCCTGCAGCATCGGGTCAGGATGATCCTGTTGCATCTCCTTGAGCAACACGCTCATGGTCGCCAGCGGTGTACCCAGCTCATGGGCAGCGCCCGCCGCCTGGGTGGCGACGGCCAGCAGTTGCTGGTCGCGCAGGCCTTCTTCTCGGCGAATGGCCCGCAGCTCTTCCTGGCGACGCAGCTCTTCGGCCATGCGCGCGGCGAAGAACGTGATCACTGCCGCCGCCAGGGCGAAACTCAACCACATCCCGTAGACCTGCAGGTTTTCCTGGGCGATCGGGAAGGTTTGCAACGGGTAGAAGCGCGCCAGCAGCAGGGTGTACATGGTCAGGGCGATGCCCGACAGAATCACCGAGTAACGCCATGGCAAGGTCACTGCCGCGATGGTTAGTGGCACCAGGTAATAAGAGACAAACGGGTTGGTCGAGCCACCTGAGAAATACAGCAGCGCACTGTGGATAAACAGGTCGCAGGCCAGCTGCACCGCGTATTCGAGCTCGGTGACCGGCCAGGTGGTACGCAACCGAATGGCCGTGAACGCACACAGCAGCATCGAGCAGCCGAGGGTCGCGGCCAGTTGGAACCAGGGCAATGGCAGTAGCTCGAGCCAGTAGGCCAAACCCACGGAACCGGCTTGAGCGGCCAATACAAGGGTGCGGATGAACGTCAGCCGCCAGAGATTCTGGCGCGTGGCGGAAGTGATTTGAACGGGGGCGAGCATGAGCTCTCCTGATGAGCGCTCCAGGCGGATCGAAGGGAGTATAACCAAGCGCGGGTCTGGCAGGCGAAAGTGCGGCAAAAGGACACATGCAGGAGCGAGCCTGCTCGCGATGGTCGTCAACGATGACGCTGGGACCTTGGCACCCCGCGGCGCCCTCAGGTTCATCGCGACAGGCTCGCGCCTACAGGGGGGGCATGTACATCTGTATACAAGTTGTAACTGTGCGAAACGGATCATCAACGCTAGAGTCTGATGACTCTCGCAGGCACGCACCATCAACCTGCGCACCCACCCAGGAGCCTTCATGCACACATTCCGCCGCAGCGCCGCCCTCCTCGCCCTGAGTGCTGGCACCCTCGCCGCACTCCCGTCCCTGGCCGCCGACGAGCTACATTACAACCAGATTTCCCTGCGCGCCGAAGTCAGCCAGGAAGTCGCTCGCGACCTGATGATCGTGACCCTCTACACCGAAGAACAGAACACCGACCCGGCCAAGCTCGCCGCCGACGTCAGCACCACCATGAACAAGGCCCTGGCCCAGGCCAAGCAAGTCAAGGACATCACCCTGCGCCAGGGCAGCCGCAACAGCTATCCGATCTACGACGCCAAGGGCCAGAAGATCACCGGCTGGCGTGAGCGTGCCGAACTGCGCCTGGAAAGCCCGGACTTCGCGGCCCTGTCGAAGCTGACCGGCGAACTGCTCGGCGACCTGAAAATGGGCGGCATGGATTTCGCCATCGCCACACCCACCCGCAAGGCCAGCGAAGACGCTTTGCTGAAGGAGGCCGTGACAGCCTTCAAGGCCCGTGCCCAACTGGCCACTGACGCCCTGGGCGGCAAGGGTTACAAAATCGTCAACCTGAACTTCAACAGCAATGGCTACCCGCAACCGTACATGCGCGCCCCGATGATGATGAAAGCGGCCAGCATGGACGCCGCTGCGGTGACGCCGGAAGTTGAAGCCGGTACCAGCCAGGTCAGCATGACAGCCGATGGCTCGATTGAAGTGCTGATGCCTTGACTCGATAAGTCTGGATAACAAAACGGCGATCATTGAAGTGATCGCCGTTTTTTTTTGGATCATGAGCTATAAATGAATACGCACACCCAAAAAGCCAAGGGACTTCATCGGGTGCAACCGATGCTTTGGCTGATCGGGTTGCAACAATAACCACTCTTATTCACGCCATACCCACCCCACAAACAGGGGTATATATAAGTAACACCCCGCCCTGACCGGGCGCATCCAGATCGCGGCACGCACCGTTTAAGTGCGTCGATTGCACCTGAAAAACGTCGCGCAAACGGTCAAATGCGTCAAGTTTTATACAAATGCGACATTAAGGTACGTTCGTGCCACTGTTTAACGCCTGTAGTCGCTCTGGATCTTGCATTGGGTATGGCCCCTGCATAAGTATCCGCAGGCACGACTCACGAGGTCGTCCTCAAAATCAAAAAATGACAACAAATCATGAGGCCACCATGCTTAAACAAGCGGTCATTCCGTTTTTATTAGGTGCCAGCTTGCTCGCTAGCGCACCGTTCGCCCAAGCTGCGACTAACCTGGTGTTCTGCTCCGAAGGGAGCCCGGCCGGATTCGACCCAGGTCAATACACCACCGGAACCGACTTCGACGCCTCTGCCGAAACCATGTTCAACCGCCTGACCCAGTTCGAGCGCGGCGGCACCGCCGTCATTCCTGGCCTGGCGACCAGCTGGGACGTCTCCGATGACGGACTGACCTACACCTTCCACCTGCGTGAAGGCGTCAAGTTCCACACCACCCCTTATTTCAAGCCGACTCGTGAGTTCAACGCCGACGACGTGCTGTTCACCTTCAATCGCATGATTAACAAGGATGACCCGTTCCGCAAAGCGTACCCGACCGAATTCCCGTACTTCACCGACATGGGGATGGACACCAACATCACCAAGATCGATAAAGTCGACGATAAAACCGTCAAGTTCACCCTCAAAGACGTCGATGCCGCGTTCATCCAGAACATGGCCATGAGCTTCGCCTCGATCCAGTCCGCCGAATATGCAGCCCAGCTGCTGAAGGAAGGCAAGGCCGCCGACATCAACCAGAAGCCGGTCGGCACGGGTCCGTTCGTGTTCAAGAGCTACCAGAAAGACTCCAACATCCGCTACACCGGGAACAAGGACTACTGGAAGCCGGACGACGTCAAGATCGACAACCTGATCTTCGCCATCACCACCGACCCGTCGGTACGTATCCAGAAGCTGAAGAAAAACGAGTGCCAGGTCACCCTGTTCCCTCGTCCAGCGGACCTGAAGGCGCTGCGCGAAGACAAGACCCTGAAACTGCCTGACCAGGCTGGTTTCAACCTGGGCTACATCGCCTATAACGTGATGCCCAAGGTTAAAGGTCAGACCGACGCCAACCCGCTGGCCGACCTGAAGGTTCGCCAGGCACTGGACATGGCCGTCAACAAGCAACAGATCATCGACTCCGTATACCAGGGCGCCGGCCAGTTGGCGGTCAACGCCATGCCACCGACCCAATGGTCCTACGACACCACCATCAAGGATGCGCCGTACAACCCTGAGAAAGCCAAGGAGCTGCTCAAGGAAGCCGGCGTGAAGGAAGGCACCGAAATCGTTCTGTGGGCGATGCCGGTACAGCGTCCCTACAACCCTAACGCCAAGCTGATGGCTGAGATGCTGCAGTCCGACTGGTCCAAGATCGGCCTCAAGGTCAAGATCCAGAGCTACGAGTGGGGCGAGTACATCAAGCGCTCCAAAGGTGGCGAGAACCAGGCGATGCTGATTGGCTGGAGCGGTGACAATGGTGATCCCGACAACTGGCTGAACGTGCTGTTCGGCTGCGACTCGCTGGAAGGCAACAACTTCTCCAAGTGGTGCGACAAGAAGTTCGACGACATCGTCAAACAGGCCAAGCGTACTTCGGACCAGGGCAAGCGCACCGAACTGTACAAACAGGCGCAACACGTCCTCAAAGATGCTGTTCCAATGACACCTATCGCTCACTCGACGGTGTTCCAACCCATGCGCGCCAATGTGCAGGACTTCAAGATCAGCCCGTTTGGCTTGAACTCCTTCTACGGCGTCAGCGTCAGCAAATAAGGTTCTGTAGCGGCGACGTTTCTTGACGTCGCCGTTACTTTATCGACCGAGAAAGCAGGAATTCGCCTACCTCCAAATCGTCTACTGCCTTCAGCAGAGCATTAGGACGCGTCGCTTTTTCCTACGAGTCTTTAGGACTCTTCGTATTTACTGCCGAACCCACGATTCATACCGTCGGGATTCGACCAGTTCATGCGTGGGTTATCGGTTTTGCTGCACGTCATGGCTTGAGACCAATGAGACCTCCCTTTACCCGGATTTCTCATTGCCAAACATTGAACAAGAGAGAGCGTCATGCGCCATACCCTGGTTTTATCCGCATTGCTGGGCACGGGCCTGTTGGCCGCGACGTCCATGAGCCAAGCTGCCTCCAATAGCCTGGTGTTCTGTTCCGAAGGCAGCCCCGCCGGCTTCGACACCGCGCAATACACCACCGCGACCGATAACGACGCCGCCGAACCGCTGTACAACCGCCTGGCCGAGTTCGAAAAAGGCTCGACCAATGTCGTACCGGGCCTGGCCACGAGTTGGGATATTTCCGAGGACGGCCTCAAGTACACCTTTCACCTGCGTCCCGGGGTGAAATTTCACACAACCAAGTACTTCACGCCGACCCGTGACTTCAACGCTGACGACGTGCTGTTCACCTTCAATCGCATGCTCGATCCGCAGCAACCTTTCCGTAAGGCCTACCCGACGGAATTTCCGTATTTCAACGGGATGAGCCTGAACAAGAATATCGCCAAGGTCGAAAAGACCGGGCCGCTGACCGTGGTCATGACGCTCAACAGCGTGGATGCCGCGTTCATCCAGAACATCGCCATGAGCTTCGCCGCGATTCTCTCCGCCGAGTACGCCGACAAGCTGCTCGCCGAAGGCAAGCCGAGCGACATCAACCAGAAGCCGATCGGCACCGGGCCGTTCGTGTTCAAGAGCTACCAGAAAGACTCGAACATTCGTTACACCGGCAACCAGCATTACTGGGACCCGAGTCGGGTCAAGCTCGACAACCTGATTTTCGCCATCAACACCGACGCCTCGGTGCGTGTGCAGAAGCTCAAGGCCAACGAGTGCCAGATCACCTTGCACCCGCGCCCCGCCGACGTGACCGCGTTGAAGAACGACCCCGCGTTGAAGTTGATCGAAAAGCCCGGCTTCAACCTGGGCTACATCGCCTACAACGTGCGGCACAAGCCGTTCGACCAGCTCGAAGTTCGCCAGGCACTGGACATGGCGGTGAACAAGCAAAGCATTCTCAACGCCGTTTACCAGGGCGCAGGGCAACTGGCGGTCAACGCCATGCCGCCGACCCAATGGTCCTACGACGACACCATCAAGGATGTCGCCTACAACCCGGAAAAAGCCAGGGAGTTACTCAAGGCCGCCGGCGTCAAGGAAGGCACCGAAATCACCCTGTGGGCCATGCCCGTGCAGCGCCCCTACAATCCCAACGCCAAGCTGATGGCCGAGATGCTCCAGGCGGACTGGGCGAAGATCGGCCTCAAGGTCAAGATCGTCAGCTACGAATGGGGCGAGTACATCAAGCGCACCAAGAATGGCGAGCACGACATCAGCCTGATCGGCTGGACCGGTGACAACGGTGACCCGGACAACTGGCTCGGCACGCTGTACAGCTGCGACGCCATTGGTGGCAACAACTACTCCATGTGGTGTGATCCGGCTTACGACAAGCTGATCAAGCAGGCCAAGGTCGTCACCGACCGCGACCAGCGCACCCTGCTCTACAAACAGGCGCAGCAGTACCTCAAGCAGCAGGTACCGATCACGCCGGTCGCCCACTCGACGGTCAACCAGCCGCTGAGCGCCAAAGTCGAAGGGTTCAAGGTCAGCCCCTTCGGTCGCAACGTGTTCTCGGGTGTCGGCATCGAAAAGTAAAACCGTGTAGCTGAAAACGCTGGGGGCGCATTGCGCCCTCACGCAAGCGTATTGCCGTAATTCGCCATTTTGGCTCACAGCAAACGTTTGCGATGCGTGCAAGTGTTGCAAAACAAATAGCCGGACCACCCAAAAAGGCCGGCATTAATAATAGAAAGTAAGGAGCTTCACCCATGAAACTGAGCAGCACCGCGATACTGGCCTTGGCCATCAGCAGCATAACCGCCACGGCGTACGCTGAAACCCAGAGCCAGGCGTACACCCCGGTGACCGTGAATGAAAAAAGCGCCCAGAGCGAAGCCACCGGTTTCCTCGAAGGCCAGTCGATCAGCGGTACGACCCGTAACTGGTACGCCAACGAACAACTGAAGCGCGGCGCCAAGTTCGCCTACAAGAAAGACGGCGTTTCGACCCCGACTGATCGTCGCATCAACTGGGTTCAGGGTACGATCGTCAAGTACAACTCGGGCTTCACCGAAGGTGCCCTCGGTTTCAGCACGGAAGTGGCGGCCTACAACGCCATTGCCCTGGATCAGGACCGCAAGGACCTGGCATCCAACAACGGCGGCGCACCGGGCACTCGCCCAGGCGCGGGCAACAACCGTACCCTGACCGAAGAAGGCGGCGACGCCGTTGGCCAGTGGAGCAAGCTGGGCCTGGCCAACGTCAAGGCGCGTATTTCCAACACCACCCTGACCGCCGGTCGCCAGAACTTCAGCAGCCCGATGGTCGACGTCATCGGTAACCGTGCGCTGCCTTCGAGCTTCCAGGGTGTAGCGATCCACAGCGAAGAGCTGAACAACCTGCAATTCGACCTGGCTACCTTCGATCGCAACTCTCCGCGTACCGAAGAAAGCCAGCGCAAATTCCGCACCGAATACGCCAACGGCATCGTTGAAACCGATCACGTCTATACCGGCGGTATCACCTACACCCCATTCGCCAGCCTGACCACCAGCCTCTGGGCCACCCAGGCTGAAGACATCTGGAACCAGTACTACTTCGGCGCCACTCACGTGCTGGGCGACAGCCAGGTGCTGAGCCTGACCACCGGCCTGAACTACTACAAGACACAGGAAGAAGGCAAAGCGCTGATCGGCGACATCGACAACGACACCTACTCCCTGTCGTTCGGCCTGACCCACCAGGCGCACACCCTGACCTTCTCGTACCAGGAAGTGAACGGTAACGAGTACTTCGACTACCTGCACGAAACCAACGGCATCTACCTGGCCAACTCCCTGCTGTCGGACTTCAACGGCCCGAACGAGAAGTCCTTCCAGATCGCCTACGGCTTGAACATGGCCGAGTACGGCGTGCCAGGTCTGAAGTTCAACATCTACCAGGCCCGCGGCTGGGGCATCGACGGCACCCACTACACCGGCAACAAGGGCGTGGCGGACAAAGGCTACGACGGTATCCAGTCGCAAGACGGCGAACACCATTACGAATACGGCATCGGCGCCACCTACGCCGTACAGAGCGGACCGTTCAAGGCCACCACTATCCGTGGCACCTACACGGCTCACCGTGCCAGCGAAAACCAGGCTGATGGCAGCATCAACGAGTTCCGTCTGGTGACCACGGTTCCGTTCAACATCCTGTAATGCCCGTGCCTAACGGCTGATTCAATGACGAGTCGGCCGTTAGGCGTTTGTCCTTTAACTGATTGCAGAGGGTTCTTGATGAAAATGCTTCCCCTACGTGCGGCCATCGCGGCCGCATTGCTCAGTGTCGCTGTCGGCGTTTCGGCCAAGCCCCTGGTGGTTTGCACGGAAGCCAGCCCCGAAGGCTTCGACATGGTCCAGTACACGACTGCAGTCACCGCCGATGCCGTGGCCGAAACCATCTTCAATCGCCTGGCGGACTTCAAGCCCGGCACCACCGACGTGATTCCGGCACTGGCCGACTCCTGGGACATCAGTGAAGACGGCCTGACCTACACGTTCCATCTGCGTAAAGGCGTCAAGTTCCACACCACCGAATACTTCAAGCCGACCCGCGACATGAATGCCGACGACGTGGTCTGGAGCTTCCAGCGCCAGCTGGACCCGAATCATCCGTGGCACAAACTGTCGAGCGTGGGCTTCCCGTACTTTGAAAGCATGGGCTTCAAGGAACTGCTCAAAAGCGTCGAGAAAGTCGACGACAACACGGTCAAGTTCACCCTGACCCGCCGCGAAGCGCCGTTCCTGGCCGACATCGCCATGGCCTTCTCGTCAATCTACTCCGCCGAGTACGCCGACCTGTTGCTCAAGGCCAACAAGACCGGCGACCTGAACAACAAGCCAGTGGGTACCGGTCCGTTCGTCTTCCAGCGCTACAACAAGGACGCCCAGGTTCGCTTCAAGGCCAACCCGGACTACTTCCGCGGCAAGCCGCCGGCTGATGCGCTGATCCTGGCCATCGCCACCGACAACAACGTGCGCCTGCAGAAGCTCAAGGCCAACGAATGCCAGGTCGCGCTGTATCCGAAGCCGGATGACATCCCGAGCATCAAGAAAGACTCGAACCTGAAGGTCGACGAACTGAACGCGATGACCGTTTCCTACATCGCCATGAACACCACGCACAAGTACATGAGCGACGTGCGGGTGCGCAAAGCCATCGACATCGCCTTCGACAAAGAGGCGTACGTCAATGCGTTGTTCGGCAAAGGCAATGCGACCGCCGCGGTCAACCCGTACCCGGACACCCTGCTGGGCTACAACCACAGCCTGAAGAACCCGGCCCACGACCTGGACAAGGCTCGCGCCCTGCTCAAGGAAGCCGGCGTACCGGAAGGCACCACCTTCACCCTGTTCACCCGCAACGGTGGCGGCCCGACCAACCCGAACCCGATGCTCGGCGCGCAGATGATGCAAGCGGACCTGGCCAAGGTCGGGATCAAGATCGACATCCGCGTGATGGAATGGGGCGAAATGCTCAAACGCGCGAAAAACGGCGAGCACGACATGGTTTCCGCCGGATGGGCGGGCGACAACGGCGACCCGGATAACTTCCTGACGCCTATGCTCAGTTGCGAGGCCGCGAAGAACGGCGAAAACTACGCTCGCTGGTGCAATGAAAAATTCCAGGCCCTGCTTGACCAGGCCCGCGAAAAAACCGACCCGGCCGAGCGTGCAGCACTGTACGAACAGGCTCAGGTTATCTTTAACCAGGACCAGCCATGGATCAGCATGGCGCACACTAGAATGTTCACTGCAATGCGCAACAACGTAGAGGGCTACCAAATAAGCCCGCTCACCACCAATAACTTCGCCACCACCCAGGTGAAGTAGATAAGAAACTCCCGGCATTGCCGCACCCTGGCATGCCGGGCACGCCTAACCGGCTGATGAGGTACACCTTACGATGTTTAGTTTTATTGCCCGCCGACTGGGGTTACTGATCCCCACGTTCTTCGGCATCACCTTGCTGACTTTCGCGCTGATTCGCATGATCCCTGGCGACCCCGTGGAAGTCATGATGGGCGAACGCAGAGTCGACCCGGAAATGCACGCTCAGGCAATGGAACGCCTAGGTCTGAACAAACCCCTGTATGCCCAGTACCTGGATTACATCGGCAAACTGGCCCACGGTGATCTCGGGGAATCCCTGCGTACCCGTGAAAGCGTCTGGAACGAGTTCACCTCCCTCTTCCCCGCAACCCTGGAACTGTCCATGGCCGCCCTGCTGTTCGCCGGCATCCTGGGCCTGCTGGCCGGGGTGATCGCAGCCCTCAAGCGAGGGTCCCTGTTCGACCATGGGGTGATGGGTGTCTCCCTCGCGGGATACTCGATGCCGATCTTCTGGTGGGGCCTGATCCTGATCATGTTCTTCTCGGTATCCCTGGGCTGGACCCCGGTGTCCGGGCGGATCGACCTGCTCTATGACATCGAGCCGCGCACCGGCTTCATGCTGATCGATACGCTGCTGGCCGATGACGTCGGCGCATTCTTCGATGCCCTGCATCACCTGATCCTGCCGGCCATCGTGCTAGGCACCATCCCGCTGGCGGTGATTGCGCGCATGACCCGTTCGTCGATGCTCGAAGTGCTGCGTGAAGACTACATCCGTACCGCCCGCGCCAAAGGCCTGTCGCCGTCGCGCGTGGTGTTCGTGCACGGCCTGCGCAACGCGCTGATTCCGGTACTGACCGTGGTTGGCCTGCAAGTCGGCACCCTGCTGGCAGGCGCTGTCCTGACCGAGACCATCTTCTCCTGGCCGGGCATCGGCAAATGGCTGATCGAAGCCATTGGCGCCCGCGACTACCCCGTCGTACAAAACGGCATCCTGTTAATCGCCTGCCTGGTGATTCTGGTCAACTTCGTAGTGGACATCCTCTACGGCTTTGCCAACCCACGCATCCGTCATCAGCGCTGAGGTCAATACCCATGAGCACTCCAACATCCTCAGTAGCCACCGCCACGTCCGCCGTGGACCAAAGCTTGCTGTACCCGTCGCCGTACAAGGAATTCTGGCAAGCGTTTTCCAAGAACAAAGGTGCCGTTGCCGGCCTGATGTTCATGCTGCTGGTGATTTTCTGCGCCATCTTCGCCCCGTGGGTTGCCCCCCATGACCCGAGCGAGCAGTACCGCGACTTCCTGCTCACCCCGCCAGCCTGGCTGGAAGGCGGGCAGATCCAGTTCCTGCTGGGTACCGATGAACTGGGCCGCGACCTGCTGTCGCGCCTGATCCAGGGCTCGCGCCTGTCGCTGCTGATCGGCTTGTCGTCGGTGGTGATGTCGCTGATCCCGGGGATCCTGCTGGGTCTGTTCGCCGGTTTCTTCCCGAAAGCGGTCGGCCCGACCATCATGCGCCTGATGGACATCATGCTGGCCCTGCCGTCCCTGCTGCTGGCCGTGGCGATCGTCGCCATCCTCGGCCCTGGCCTGATCAACACCGTGATCGCCATCGCCGTGGTGTCCCTGCCGTCCTACGTTCGCCTGACCCGCGCCGCGGTGATGGGCGAGCTGAACCGCGACTACGTGACCGCCGCGCGCCTGGCCGGTGCCGGCCTGCCACGCCTGATGTTCGTGACCGTGCTGCCCAACTGCATGGCGCCGCTGATTGTCCAGGCGACTCTGAGCTTCTCCTCGGCGATTCTCGATGCCGCCGCACTGGGCTTCCTCGGCCTTGGCGTACAACCGCCAACTCCTGAGTGGGGCACCATGCTGGCTTCGGCCCGCGACTACATCGAACGCGCCTGGTGGGTCGTCAGCCTGCCTGGCTTGACCATTTTGCTCAGCGTGCTGGCAATCAACTTGATGGGTGACGGTCTGCGCGATGCGCTGGACCCGAAACTCAAGAACGCCGCCTGAGGAGATTCCAATGTCACTGTTAGAAATCAAGAATCTCAACGTTCGCTTCGGCGACAAGAACGCTACGCCCGTAGTCGATGGCCTCGACCTCAAAGTCGACAAGGGCGAAGTGCTGGCCATCGTTGGCGAGTCGGGTTCGGGTAAATCCGTGACCATGATGGCGCTGATGGGCCTGATCGAGCATCCCGGCATCGTCACCGCCGACTCGCTCAGCTTCGACGGCAAGGACATGCTCAAGCTCAGCAACCGTCAGCGTCGGCAAATCGTCGGCAAAGACCTGTCGATGGTCTTCCAGGACCCGATGACCGCGCTCAACCCGAGCTACACCGTCGGTTTCCAGATCGAAGAAGTGCTGCGCCTGCACCTGAAAATGTCCGGCAAGGCTGCGCGCAAACGCGCCATCGAACTGCTGGAAAAAGTTGAGATCCCGGGCGCGGCCAGCCGAATGGACGCCTACCCGCACCAACTGTCCGGTGGCATGAGCCAGCGCGTCGCGATCGCCATGGCGATCGCCGGCGAGCCGAAACTGCTGATCGCCGACGAACCGACCACGGCGCTGGACGTAACGATCCAGGCGCAGATCATGGACCTGCTGCTGGCGTTGCAGAAAGAGCAGAACATGGGCCTGGTGCTGATCACCCACGACCTCGCGGTCGTGGCCGAAACCGCCCAGCGCGTCTGCGTGATGTACGCCGGCCAAGCGGTCGAAGTCGGTCAGGTGCCGCAATTGTTCGACATCCCGGCACACCCGTACAGCGAAGCGCTGCTCAAGGCGATTCCGGAACACAGCCTGGGCGCCTCGCGCCTGTCGACCCTGCCGGGCATCGTGCCTGGCCGCTACGACCGTCCGCAGGGCTGCCTGCTGTCGCCGCGCTGCCCGTACGTGCAGGACAACTGCCGCGTGCAGCGCCCAAGCCTTGACCCGAAAAGCAACAGCCTCGCCCGCTGCTTCTACCCGCTGAACCAGGAGGTGGCGTAATGGCCGTCGTACTTACCGCCCGCGACCTGACCCGTCACTACGAAGTGTCCCGTGGCCTGTTCAAGGGTCACGCAACCGTACGCGCCCTCAACGGCGTGTCGTTCGAACTGGAAGCCGGCAAGACCCTCGCCGTGGTGGGTGAGTCAGGGTGCGGCAAGTCCACCCTGGCCCGCGCCCTGACCCTGATCGAAGAGCCGTCCTCCGGCTCCCTGAAAATCGCCGGCCAGGAAGTCGCCGGTGCCGATAAGGCCCAGCGCAAGCAACTGCGCAAAGACGTGCAGATGGTGTTCCAGAGCCCGTACGCCTCGTTGAACCCACGGCAGAAAATCGGTGACCAGCTCGCAGAACCTTTGCTGATCAATACCAACCTGTCGGCCACCGAACGTCGCGAGAAAGTCCAGGCGATGATGAAGCAGGTGGGCCTGCGTCCTGAGCACTACCAGCGTTATCCGCACATGTTCTCCGGTGGCCAGCGCCAGCGTATTGCGCTGGCCCGGGCGATGATGCTGCAACCGAAAGTGCTGGTGGCGGACGAACCGACCTCGGCGCTGGACGTGTCGATCCAGGCGCAGGTGCTCAACCTGTTCATGGACCTGCAGCAGGAGTTCAACACCGCCTACGTGTTCATCTCCCACAACCTGGCGGTGGTGCGCCACGTCGCCGATCACGTGATGGTGATGTACCTCGGCCGTCCGGTGGAAATGGGGCCCAAGGAAGACATCTACACCCGCCCCCTGCACCCATACACCCAGGCACTGTTGTCGGCCACTCCGACCATCCACCCGGATCCGGACAAACCGAAAATCAAGATCGTCGGCGAGTTGCCCAACCCGCTGAACCCACCACCCGGCTGCGCCTTCCACAAGCGCTGCCCATACGCCACCGAGCGTTGCAGCACTGAAGAGCCGGCCCTGCGCCTGCTCGACAGCCGCCAGGTGGCTTGCCACTACGCCGAGCAATTCCTCGACGGCGCGGCGTAAACAAACGCCCCGGTCAGCGGGGCGCTTGAATCAGGCAAACCCCTTCTCTTTCGATTGCACATCAATCGAGGGAGCAGGGGTTTTCTTTGGTTTGCACAAGCCCACTGCCATTTCTGACAGTTACGCACGCCCCGCTGTTTTGTTTGAATCCTGTCGCAGAGCCCTGTGTCACGCGACGCAAGGCGTAGACACGGAAACATTCAAACGACAGGGACAGGTGCAAACATCATGGAAATCCAAGCAACAGACGGAAACGCTGGTCAGCTAGACCCAGTATTCGGTGATTTTGGCCAAATCAGACCCGACTTTTTGGCCGGCTCGGTCAGGGCCGTTGTGTTATCGGCTGAAGGTGAACTGACCTACGCGACTCGGCAGGGACAGGGTTTCACTCTGTACCGCACCGATTCTGACGGCATCAAGGACGAGGCGTTCGGCCACGACGGCAACACCGGTGAGTGGCGGTTTGTCTGCGGTAAACAGGCAACGCCGGTGCGCTTGCTACTGCAGGACGATCGCAAGATCCTGGTGATCGGTGAGACCCAGGAAGCCGACGGTATCCGCCGGGCCGCACTGCGACGCTTTCATGCCAATGGCAGCCCGGACCTGGTCTTCGGCAGTGTCGTCATTCCAGTCGCACAGCATGATTATTCCCAAGTGGAGCTGATCGACGGTTGCCTGCAGGATGATGGAAAGGTGCTCGTGTCGTTCACCTATTACATCAGTGATTCCCAAGGGGCACTGCTGGCGCGCTTGTACAGTAACGGTGAACTGGATACCGGATTCGGCAACGGCGGGTTCCTCGAGATCGAAAGCGAGGGCGATTTCATCCAGCTCAGTAGCGTGGTGATTCAAGACGGAAAAATCGTTGTGGGGGGGACCACCCTATCCGGTCAGCTGGTTCTGGCCCGTTATGATCTGCAAGGGCGAATCGATAGCCAGTTTGGTGTCGATGGTTTTGCTTTCTACGCATCAACCGATGGCTCACTCAGGATGCGTCAGCTCATCCCACAGGCGGATGGCAAGCTGGTATGTGCTGGCGGCCTGCAGGAGACCCTGGGCATGGTGATGAGGTTTACCGCAGACGGTCGCCCGGACAAGGAGTGGAATGGCGGTCGTCCTGTATTGACCGACACCGGTCCTGAAACATTCTGGAGAGCCTTGGCCCAGCAGCCGGACGGGGAGATTGTCGTGGTCGGTCACAACCGGGCGCTGCATATCCTCGCTGGCAGGTTGTTGCCCAATGGCAAACCTGACGCTCGCTTCGGCAGGACCGGGACCGGATGGATATCCTTTGGTCCTTCAGGGGGAGTGGCGTGGGATGTGAAGGTGCAGAGCGCGGCCAGAATGATCGTTGGCGCCGAGGCGGTCATCGACATCGGTCATCACGGCCCGGTGGTCTACGGGCTGCAAGCCTGAGCCCGGCTTCCTGCAGGAGCGAGCTTGCTCGCGAAGGCGGACTGTCAGTCGCTTATGATGCTGACGGATATGACGCCTTCGCGAGCAAGCTCGCTCCTACAGTGGGTCCGGCGCAAGGGTTTGGTAGGGTCTGCGATTTACGTCTGGCTGTCGCCTTCGTCAACATCATCGGAGTCCGGTTCATCGGTGGTCGAGTCATCATCGTTGTCGGCACCACCCTGCCCCTTGTCGCCCGGTTCCGATTCGGACTTGGCGATCATCAGCTCGCCGTGGGTCCCCTGCCCGCTCGACGCCTGGGTTTCATGATCCTCACACTCTGCCCAGACCGCCGAACTGCCGAGGGCCAGCATCACCAATACCTTCAACAGCAACACAACGCGTAGCAATCTGTTCATAGCCGAATCCATCCTTTCGTGGAGTGCCTGTCTGGCGCTGATTAAATCTAGTTCCAATCACCAGGGTTCACCAAATAGGACGCTAACGACCGGTCGGAAATGCCGAGAAAGGTGAGACTGGTTTTGAATAAGGGTTATACCCAAACTCAATAACAACACCGTCCAGTGTGGGAGCGGGCTTGCTCGCGAAGAGTCCATCACACCCAATATCCATGTCGACTGACACTCCGCTTTCGCGAGCAAGCCCGCTCCCACACTGAACCGCGCACCAACAAAAAACCCCGCAGCTTTCGCAACGGGGTTTTTGGTGTTTCAACTCAAAGCTTAGTGATGCTCACGCGTCGCACGGAATTTCACGTCCGGCCAGCGCTCTTCCATCAGGGCCAGGTTGACCCGCGTAGGCGCGAGGTAGGTCAGGTGACCGCCGCCGTCCAGTGCCAGGTTTTCCACGGCCTTGTTGGTGAATTCCTCAAGCTTCTTCTTGTCGCTGCATTCGATCCAGCGCGCGGAATAAACGGTGATCGGCTCGTAGGAGCACTCGACCTTGTATTCCTCTTTCAGGCGGCTGGCGACCACGTCGAACTGCAGCACACCGACGGCGCCGAGGATGATGTCGTTGCTGCGTTCCGGGAAGAACACCTGGGTCGCGCCTTCTTCGGCCAGTTGCTGCAGGCCCTGGCGCAGTTGCTTGGATTTCAGCGGGTCTTTCAGGCGTACGCGGCGGAACAGTTCCGGGGCGAAGTGCGGGATGCCGGTGAAGCCCAGGACTTCGCCTTCGCTGAAGGTGTCGCCGATCTGGATGGTGCCGTGGTTGTGCAGGCCGATGATGTCGCCGGCAAACGCTTCTTCCAGTTGCTCACGCTCGGAGGAGAAGAAGGTCAGCGCGTCGCCGATCCGTACGTCCTTGCCGGTGCGCACGTGGCGCATCTTCATGCCCTTCTCGTACTTGCCCGAGCAGATACGCATGAACGCGATACGGTCGCGGTGTTTCGGGTCCATGTTCGCCTGGATCTTGAAGATGAAGCCCGAGAACTTCTCTTCCACCGGTTCCACGGTGCGCTCGTTGGCTACACGCGCCAGTGGGCGCGGCGCCCAATCGACGACGGCGTCGAGGACGTGGTCGACACCGAAGTTGCCCAGTGCCGTACCGAAGAACACCGGGGTCAGCTGACCGTCGAGGAACTCCTGCTGGTTGAACTCGTGGCAGGCGCCCTGCACCAGTTCCAGCTGTTCGATGAAACGCTCGTACTCGTCACCCAGGTGGGCGCGGGCTTCATCGGAATCGAGTTTCTCGATGATCTTGGTTTCGGTGCGCTCGTGGCCGTGACCGGCTGTGTAGACGATGATGTAATCGTCGGCCAGGTGGTACACGCCTTTGAAGTCGCGGTAGCAGCCGATCGGCCAGGTGATCGGCGCGGCCTTGATCTTGAGGACCGCTTCGATTTCGTCGAGCAGTTCGATCGGGTCGCGGATGTCACGGTCGAGTTTGTTGATGAAGCTGACGATCGGCGTGTCACGCAGACGGCAGACGTCCATCAGGGCGATGGTCCGCGGCTCTACACCCTTACCGCCGTCGAGGACCATCAAGGCCGAGTCCACCGCCGTCAGGGTGCGATAGGTGTCTTCGGAGAAGTCTTCGTGGCCCGGGGTGTCGAGCAGGTTGATCATGTGCTCGCGATACGGGAACTGCATGACCGACGTGGTAATGGAAATACCCCGTTGTTTTTCCATTTCCATCCAGTCGGAGGTGGCATGGCGGTCGGATTTACGAGATTTCACCGTACCGGCTACCGCAATCGCCTTGCCCATCAGCAGGAGCTTCTCGGTGATAGTGGTCTTACCGGCATCGGGGTGGGAAATAATGGCGAAAGTGCGGCGTTTCGCGACTTCGGCGGCCTGTTTGGTCATGGGAAATCGCCTGGCAGGTGATTCAAAAAAGGGCGCAGATTATAGCCCAAGTTGAGTCAATAACCGAACCGTTGAGCACATCAGGGGTGGCCAAATGCTGCCTTAGATGGGAACCTTTTAAAGCACGGAGACGTCCACTCCCCCGTAACGACCACTCGTCGGGGGCCTGAAACACCCGCATTTCAGCCTGACGAGGCTGTGCTCATGGCTCGATTGCAGGCCGTTTTACCGGCCTGTTCGAGCTGCTTCTCGCGATCATTTTTTCGGCAGCCAGGAATGGCGTTGCCACGCGAAAAAGTGTTCGCCGACTGAAAAAAGGAGTCCGCCTGTGGCTATTCGCTATGGCAAAGGGCTGATAGGAGGCGCGCTGGTAATCGCCCTCCTGGCCCTGCTGGTCCACTGGATCGGCATCAACACGATCGAACACTACCGCGACGATTTGTTGTTTTACCTGCAAGCTCATCTGATTCTCGTCCTCGCGTCCATGCTGGCCGCCCTCGTTGTGGGCATCCCCGCCGGCATCTTCCTCAGCCGCCCGAGCATGGTGGGCCGCGCTGAGCGCTTCATGCAGCTCTTCAACATCGGCAACACCGTGCCGCCTCTCGCCGTACTGGCCATCGCCCTGGGCATCCTCGGCATCGGCAGTGGCCCCGCGATCTTCGCCCTGTTCCTCGCTTCGTTGCTGCCGATCGTGCGCAACACCTACGAAGGCCTGAAAAACGTCCAGGGTTCGCTCAAGGAAGCAGCCGTCGGCATCGGCATGACGCCGTCTCAGGTGCTGTGGCGGGTCGAACTGCCAAACGCCGTGCCGATCATCATCGGCGGCGTTCGCGTGGCCCTGGCGATCAACGTCGGTACCGCGCCCTTGTCGTTCCTGATCGGCGCCAACAGTCTGGGCAGCCTGATCTTCCCCGGCATCGCCCTGAACAACCAGCCGCAACTGCTGCTGGGCGCAGCTTGCACCGCCCTGCTGGCGTTGCTGCTCGATGGCCTGGTGACGCTCGCCAGCCGTCTCTGGCTCGAACGCGGTCTGCGCCCGTCTTAAGCCTCGGCAAAGGAATCATCATGAAGACATCAAGCTTTTTACTAGGCTGCGTCCTGCTGTTCGCAGGATTTGCCCAAGCCGCGGAAAAACCGCTGATCCGCATCGGCGCCCGGGTGTTCACCGAACAGACACTGCTGGCGGAAATCACCTCCCAGTACCTGCGATCCAAAGGTTATGAAACCCAAGTGACCGCAGGCCTGGGCAGCAACCTTGCCCGCAGTGCCCAGGAAAGCGGTCAGTTGGACATGCTCTGGGAATACACCGGCGTGTCGTTGGTGGCCTACAACCATGTCGACGAAAAACTCGACAGCGAACAGTCCTACGCCCGAGTCAAAGAACTCGACGGCAAAAAAGGACTCGTCTGGCTCACTCCGTCGAAATTCAGCAACACCTACGCGCTGGCCCTGCCGAAAAACGTCGCGGATGAGTACCCGCAGATCAACACCATCAGTGAACTGAACACAGTGCTGCGCAAAGAAGCCGAGACCAACAATCTGGTGGCGCTGGATACCGAATTCGCCAACCGTTCGGACGGTCTGGATGGCATGGTCAAGCTCTACGACATGAACCTGACCCGCAAAAACATCCGCCAGATGGACGCCGGTCTGGTCTACACCGCCCTGCGCAACGGCCAGGTGTTTGCCGGCCTGGTCTACACCACCGATGGTCGCTTGAACGCCTTCAAGCTCAAGCTCCTGGAAGACGACAAGCATTACTTCCCCGACTACACCGCAGCGCCCGTGGTTCGCCAGGCTTACCTCAATGAGCATCCGCAACTGGCCGAACAACTCAAGCCCCTGGCTGAACTGTTCGACGACAACACCATGCGCGAGCTCAACGCGCGGGTCGATGTCGATCACCAGAGCCCTTCGGCCGTTGCCGCAGATTTCCTGCGCCAGCATCCAATCAAATAAGGAGGAAAAGCCATGGAATTTCTCAACGCCTTTTCCCACCTCGACTGGGCACAGGTCCTGCACCTGACCGGGCAACACATCACCCTGGTGGGCATCGCCGTGACCCTGGCGATCGTGGTCGGCGTGCCGCTGGGCGTGCTGATGACGCGCTTCCCGACGCTCGCCGGCCCGCTGCAGGCCAGTGCCACGGTGCTATTGACCGTGCCGTCGATTGCGCTGTTCGGCCTGCTGCTGCCGTTCTACTCCAAGTTCGGCCAGGGCCTGGGCCCGATGCCAGCCATCACCGCCGTGTTCCTGTATTCGCTGCTGCCGATCATGCGTAACACCTACCTGGCCCTGACCAACGTCGAACCAGGCATCCGCGAAGCCGCGCGCGGCATCGGCATGACCTTCGGCCAGCGCCTGCGCATGGTCGAGTTGCCCATCGCCGTGCCGGTGATCCTCGCCGGCGTGCGCACTGCCGTGGTCATGAACATTGGCGTCATGACCATCGCCGCGACCATCGGCGCCGGTGGCCTCGGTGTACTCATCCTCGCTTCCATCAGCCGCAGCGACATGTCGATGCTGATCGTCGGCGCCGTGCTGGTCAGCTTGCTGGCCATCTTCGCCGACCTGCTTCTGCAATGGCTGCAACGCTCGCTGACTCCAAAAGGACTGCTCAAATGATCGAACTTCAAAACCTCAGCAAGACCTTCCAAAGCAACGGCAAAGACGTGAAAGCCGTGGACTCGGTAAGCCTGACCGTCAATGAAGGCGAAATCTGCGTGTTCCTCGGGCCATCGGGTTGCGGCAAAAGCACCACGCTGAAGATGATCAACCGCTTGATCAAGCCGACCTCGGGCAAGATCCTGATCAATGGCGAAGACACCACCGGCCTCGACGAAGTGACCCTGCGCCGTAACATCGGTTATGTGATCCAGCAGATCGGCCTGTTCCCCAACATGACCATCGAAGAGAACATCGTGGTGGTGCCCAAGCTGCTCGGCTGGGACAAACAGAAATGCCACGACCGCGCCCGCGAGTTGATGAGCATGATCAAGCTCGAACCCAAGCAATACCTGCATCGCTACCCTCGGGAGCTGTCCGGCGGCCAGCAACAAAGGATCGGCGTGATTCGCGCGCTGGCAGCCGATGCACCGCTGTTGCTGATGGACGAACCCTTCGGCGCGGTCGACCCGATCAACCGCGAAATGATCCAGAACGAGTTCTTCGAGATGCAACGGGCGCTGAACAAGACCGTGATCATGGTCAGCCACGACATCGACGAAGCGATCAAGCTGGGCGACAAGATCGCGATCTTCCGCGCCGGCAAGCTGTTGCAGATCGATCACCCGGACACCCTGCTGGCGCATCCGGCGGATGATTTTGTCAGCAACTTCGTCGGCCAGGACAGCACGCTCAAGCGCCTGTTGCTGGTCAAAGCCGAGGATGCGGCGGACAACGCGCCGTCGGTGAGCCCGGAAACGCCGGTGGCCGATGCACTGGAATTGATGGACGAGCATGACCGTCGCTACGTGGTGGTCACCTGCGCCGACAACAAGGCCCTGGGCTATGTACGCCGGCGCGACCTGCACCGTCAGAGCGGCACGTGCGGGCAATACCTGCGCGAATTCAACGCCACGGCGGCGTATGACGAGCATCTGCGCATCCTGTTGTCGCGGATGTATGAGTTCAACCGTTCGTGGCTGCCGGTGATGGATGCGGAGCGGGTGTTTCTCGGGGAAGTGACGCAGGAGTCGATTGCCGAGTATCTGAGTTCGGGCAAGTCCCGTGGGGGCAAGACCAGTATCGTTTCGCCAGCAGAGACTGCTGTGGCCTGATCCCTTCACTGATCGTTCCTACGCTCCGCGTGGGAACGCCTCCCTGGACGCTCTGCGCCCGCCCTTTGAGACGCGGAGCGTCTCTTGATGCATTCCCACGCGGAGCGCGGGAACGATCATTCAGGGGAACATCACACCGTCACACAGGTCCGTTACATCAGTAGTTGTAAGGGACCGCACGACGGATGCGTGCAAAAACGCGACATTTTTTGTTGATCTCAAGCCCCTCACGCCCTAAAGTTCGCGCCGAACGTCCATGCTGGAAACGATCCATCCGGCTCAAGTACTGACGACGAGACAGCAAGGCCAAGGGAAAGCAGCGCTTCCCATGGCCTTTTTGCTTTCGGCGACATGCCTTGGGAAGTAGGCGAACCAAAGTGGGGATACGGAGGACGTTCATTTGCACCCATTGATAATTTCAGTTTGCCAGTAGGAGTTCCCAGCATGTCGATCCAGGTCGAAGACTATTTCGCGCGCGAAACCTTCCAGAAAATGAAGGCATTCGCCGACAAGCAAGAAACCCCGTTCGTGGTGATCGACACCGCGATGATCAGCCAGGCCTACGATGACCTGCGCGCCGGTTTCGAATTCGCCAAGGTCTACTACGCGGTCAAGGCCAACCCGGCTGTGGAAATCATCGACCTGCTCAAGGAGAAAGGCTCGAGCTTCGACATCGCCTCGATCTACGAGCTGGACAAAGTGCTGAGCCGCGGCGTCAGCGCCGACCAGATCAGCTACGGCAACACCATCAAGAAATCCAAGGACATCCGCTACTTCTACGAGAAGGGCGTGCGCCTGTATGCCACCGACTCCGAAGCTGACCTGCGCAACATTGCCAAGGCCGCACCGGGTTCGAAAGTCTACGTACGAATCCTGACCGAAGGCTCGACCACCGCCGACTGGCCTTTGTCGCGCAAATTCGGCTGCCAGACCGACATGGCCATGGACCTGCTGATCCTCGCCCGTGACCTGGGCCTGGTGCCGTACGGCATCTCCTTCCACGTTGGCTCGCAGCAGCGCGACATCAGCGTCTGGGACGCGGCGATTGCCAAGGTCAAGGTGATCTTCGAGCGCCTGAAGGAAGAAGACGGCATCGTCCTCAAGCTGATCAACATGGGCGGCGGCTTCCCGGCCAACTACATTACCCGCACCAACAGCCTGGAAACCTACGCTGAAGAAATCATTCGCTTCCTCAAGGAAGACTTCGGCGATGACCTGCCGGAAATCATCCTGGAGCCGGGCCGTTCGCTGATCGCCAACGCCGGCATCCTGGTCAGCGAAGTGGTGCTGGTCGCGCGTAAATCCCGCACCGCCGTCGAGCGTTGGGTGTACACGGACGTGGGCAAGTTCTCCGGCCTGATCGAAACCATGGACGAAGCCATCAAATTCCCGATCTGGACCGAAAAGAAAGGCGAGATGGAAGAAGTCGTCATCGCCGGCCCGACCTGCGACAGCGCCGACATCATGTACGAGAACTACAAGTACGGCCTGCCACTGAACCTGGCCATCGGTGATCGCCTGTACTGGCTGTCGACCGGTGCGTACACCACCAGCTACAGCGCCGTCGAGTTCAATGGCTTCCCGCCGCTGAAATCTTTCTACGTGTAAGTACTGCACGCAGAAATCAAAAATGCCCATGCTCTGTCATGGGCTTTTTTGTGGGTGATCTGTAGGAGCCGGCTTGCTGGCGATCAACGATCACGCGGTGGGTCTGGTTAACAGCGGCGCCTGAATTACCGGCAAGCCGGCTCCTACAGGGTCGAGGCGAGTTCGAGTTCAGTGCAGCGTCGGCGGTAATCGTCCGCCAGCATCTGGATGCGCGGATCGGTGGCGCTCATCAGCGCCTCGCTCGCCACCCGCAGAAAATTCAGGTTCCCGGTGATCAGCGCCGTGCGTAGCCAAACCAGCGCTTGATCGACATTGCCTTCATCAGCCAATACCGCTGCAAAGCTGAACTGCCCGCGAAAGTCCCCACCCTCAGCCGAACGCCGATACCAATCGCGCGCGGCTTGCAGGTCTTTCGCGCAGACCCGCCCTTCTTCCAGGTAGCGCCCCAGCAGGTTCATCGATTTTGCATGGCCCATTTCAGCGGCCTGTTGATAAAACCTCAATGCCTGTTGCTGATCCTCAAGCACCCCACGCCCGGTCGCCAGCAGGTTGGCGAAGTTGTACATCGCCCAATCCAGTCCGGCTTCGGCTGCGATGCGATAGTGCCTGGCGGCCTTCGCCGCATCGGCCTCGCAGCCCCAACCATGCTCATGACAGCGGCCGAGCATGTTGCGCGCCATCAAATGCCCGCGCCGCGCGGCGATGTCAAACCAGCGCACGGCCAGCGGCTGATCCTGGGCGATGCCCTGCCCGTCCAGCAGAATCTGCCCAAGCAACGCCTGGGCATCGAGGACATCTTCGCCGGCGGCCATCAAAATGGCTTGGGCCGCACGGGCCGGGCTTTCTTCGAGCATGGACTTGAGCGTATCGCCGTCGAGGATTTCCTCACGGCGCAATTGAAAACTCATACCTCGACCCAGCGCCGCAACAGGTTGTGATAGGTGCCGGTCAGGCGAATCAGCGAAGGGTGATCAGGCACATCTTCGGTCAACTGCCGGATCGCCCCGTCCATCTCGAACAACAGGGCACGCTGGCTGTCTTCGCGCACCAGGCTCTGGGTCCAGAAAAACGAAGCGTAGCGTGTGCCACGGGTGACGGCGTTGACCTTGTGCAGGCTGGTGCCGGGATACAGCACCATGTCCCCAGCTGGCAGCTTCACGCGCTGGGTGCCGTAGGTGTCCTGGATTTCCAGTTCGCCGCCGTCGTAGTCCTCGGGCTCGCTGAAGAACAGCGTGGCCGAGAGGTCGGTACGCACCCGTTCGATACTGCCCTTGGGCTGGCGCACGGCGTTGTCGATGTGAAAGTCGAAACTGCCGCCGGCTGTGTAACAGTTCAGTAACGGAGGAAACACCTTGTGCGGTAACGCCGCCGACATGAACTGCGGGTTTTTCCACAGCCGCTCCAACATGGCCGCGCCGATCTCCTTGGCCAGCGGATGACCTTCCGGTAACTGCAGGTTGTGCTTGGCCTTGGCCGATTGATAGCCGGCGGTGATCTTGCCATCGGCCCAATCGGCCTGTTGCAGAGCCTCGCGAATGCGCTGCACTTCTTCTTTTTCGAACAAGCCGGGAATGTGCAGCAGCATGGGGGCAAGCACCTGAAAGCAAAGGGGCGCCAATGATATTGATTCTTATTGCCTGTGTAAAACCCGACAGACGAATGAAACAGCAAAAACCGTAAGGTTAAATTGTAAAGAATGTAAATTCAGTGCGAATAGTAATGTTTCGCAATTGATACGAATACGTGTTTACACTATATTCCGCCGCCTCAAATCCTTGGGGAGGGGAATAAAAATGTCACGTCAGCACCCACAACTACCGGTCAGTTCACCACGTCTGCTCGCCTCCGCCATTGGCGTGGCTATCACTGCCGGCTCTGCGGGCCACATGGTTTTCGCCGCTGAAAAAACCAACGAGAAAGCCCCAAGCAACACCATTTCCCTGGGCGCTACCGCAATCACCGGCGAAGCCCAGGACGAGACTTCCTACAACGTCGAGACAGCCTCCTCGCCCAAGTACACCGCGCCGCTGGTGGACACTCCGCGCTCGATCACCGTCATCCCGCAGCAGGTCCTCAAGGACACCGGCGCCCTGAACATGCAGGACGCGCTGCGTACCGTTCCGGGCATCACCTTCGGTGCTGGCGAAGGCGGCAACCCCCAGGGCGACCGTCCGTTCATCCGCGGTTTCGATGCCCAGGGCGACACTTACCTGGACGGCGTGCGCGATACCGGTTCGCAAAGCCGCGAAATCTTTGCCGTTGAATCGATCGAAGTCAGCAAGGGCCCCAACTCGGCCATTGGCGGTCGCGGCGCTGCCGGCGGCAGCATCAACCTGGTGAGCAAGAAAGCGCACCTGGGCGACTCGTTCGACGGTGGCTTTACCTGGGGTTCGGACCAGACCCAGCGCTACACCATGGACGGCAACTACCAGTTCTCCGACACCGCTGCCGGTCGTTTGAACCTGATGAGCCACGAAAGTAATGTCGCCGGCCGCGAAAGCGTCGATTACGATCGCTGGGGTGTCGCGCCATCGCTCGCCTTCGGCCTGGGCACCGACACTCGCGTCAACCTCGACTACTACCATCTGGAAAGCAACGACACGCCGGACTCGGGTATTCCCTACACCATCCCGGCCGGTGGCTCGGCTGCCCGCACCAAGTCCAATCCGGACAAGCCTTACGCCGGTGGCGACAGCAGCAACTTCTACGGCCTGACCGATCGTGACTTCCGCAAGGGTCGTACCGACACGGCGACCATCGCCGTCGAGCACGACCTGAACGACGCGCTGACCGTCAAGAACACCCTGCGCCACGGCAGCAGCATGCAGGACTACATCTTGACCCAGCCGGACGACAGCAAGGGCAACGTCAACAATGGCACCGTCTGGCGTCGGGCCAATACCCGTGTCAGCAACACCGATACGACCACCAACCAGACCGACCTGTTCGGTGACGTCTACATCGCCGGCTTCAAGAACAGCTTCGCCACCGGTATCGAGTTGAGCCGCGAGGAAAGCAAGAAGTCCTCGTACACCGTCAACACCGACACCACGCCGGGGACGGCCGCAGTCACCACCAACTGCAACCCGGCCCTCGTCGGCGCGCCAAGTGGCTACAACTGCACCTCGCTGGCGAACCCGAACCCGAACGATCCATGGAACGGTTCGATCAGCCGCAACTATGCCGGTACCGACACCACGGGTAAAACCTACGCGCTGTACGTGTTCGACACCCTGACGTTGTCCGAGCAGTGGCTGGTGAACATGGGCCTGCGCTACGACCATTTCGACACCGACTACAAGACCTACAACGCCGCCGGCACTACGACCTCCAAGGGCGATGACGTCAGCGAGTTCGTCACCGGTCAGCTCGGTGTGGTCTACAAACCCGCGGAAAACGGCAGCATCTATGCGTCCTACGCAACCTCCGCGACACCTCCGGGCTCCACGCTTGGCGAAGGTCAGGACGGCAACCCGCTGGGCGGCACCCCGGATCGCAACGGCAACCTGCTCAAAAGCGATTTGGAGCCGGAAACCACCAAGAACTACGAAATCGGTACCAAGTGGGATCTGCTGAACGATCGTCTGTCCTTGACCGCGGATATCTTCCGCACCGAGAAAGACAACGCTCGCGTCCAGGTCGATACCACCACGTACGAAAACGCCGGCAAGACCCGCGTCCAGGGTGTCGAGCTTTCGGCCACCGGCAAGCTCACCGACAAATGGCAAGTCTTCGCCGGTTACGCCTACATGGACAGCGAGCAGGTTGACGGCGGTCCGATGGGCGCAGCCAACGATGGCAACGAACTGCCTAACACCCCGAAAAACAGCGCCAGCCTGTGGACGACCTATCAGGTCACGCCGAAGCTGACCATCGGTGGCGGTGCGTTCTATGTCGACGACGTGTTCGGCAGCGTGGCCAATACCACCATGGTCAACGACTATGTGCGTTACGACGCGATGGCCGCCTACAAGCTGACCAAGAACGTCGACCTGCAGCTGAACGTGCAGAACCTGACCGACGTCACCTACTACGACAAAGCGTTCTCCACGCACTTCGCCAATCAGGCGGCGGGCCGGACTGCGCTGCTGAGCACCAACTTCCACTTCTGATAGGAATTTGCAGGAGCGAGCTTGCTCGCGAAAAACTCAAGGGCGACACGGGCTGCCAGACAGGCCGCGTTATCGTTGACGACCATCGCGAGCAAGCTCGCTCCTACAGACAAACAGACATTGGCGGTGGCCAGCCCCGTTCATCCAGATGAGCGGGGCTTTTGTGTGTAAAGGGAATGTTTCTCGACAACCCACGGCATAATGCGCGCCGTGATGATTATTTTTGAACGAACAAGGCGAGCGACGTGTTGAAGAAAACCCTGTTCCAGTTGCACTGGTTTTTTGGCATCAGCGCCGGACTGGTCCTGGCCCTTATGGGCATCACCGGTGCGACGGTCTCGTTCCAGGATGAGATCCTGTATGCGCTGAATCCTTCCGTGTTGCAGGTCCAGAAGCAAGTCGCCGGCGTCCTGCCACCCGCCGAACTGGTGGAGAAGATCGAAGCGACGACGCAAATGAAAGTCGCGATGCTCTCGGTCGGCATCGACAGCGACACTGCCGCCAAAGTGTTCTTCACCCCGCCGGCGGGTGAGCGTCGCGGTCCCATGCGTTACTTCGACCCCTACACCGGTGAACTGCTGGGCGACGCCACCGGCCAGGGCTTCTTTGGCCTCATGCTGCAACTGCACCGTTTCCTCGCCATGGGCGATACCGGTCGGCAGATCACCGGTGCCTGTACCCTGATCCTGGTGTTCTTCTGCCTGTCCGGCCTGTACCTGCGCTGGCCCCGCCAGTGGAGAAGCTGGCGCGCCTGGCTGACCCTCGACTGGAAGAAAAAAGGCCGCAGCTTCAACTGGGACCTGCACTCGGTTGCCGGCACCTGGTGCCTGGTGTTTTACCTCCTGGCCGCGCTGACCGGGTTGTCCTGGTCCTACGAGTGGTACAACAAGGGCTTGACCCGACTGCTCTCCGATTCGCCGCAGAACGAACGTGTGCGCGGTGGACGCGGCCCGGCGCCAAGCGGCCCGGCGCCGACGGCCAATTACTCGGCGATGTGGAGCAGCATCTACAGCGCCGCCGGTCCCGACCTGAGCTTCTACAACACCCGCATGCCGCCCGTGGCCGGGCAACCGGCGACCGTTTTCTACCTGTTGAAAAACTCGCCCCACGACCGTGCGCTGAACCAGATCAGCCTCGACCCGGTGACCGGCGCGATCAAGCGGCATCAGCGCTACAGCGACAAGAGCCTCAAGGCGCAACTGCTGACCAGCATCTATGCACTGCACGTGGGCAGCTACTTCGGCATCGTCGGGCGCATCATCCTGACACTCACGGCGTTGAGCATGCCGCTGTTCTTCATCACCGGCTGGCTGCTGTACCTCGATCGCCGGCGCAAGAAACGCCAGATCAAGGACGCCCGCAAAGGCCTGGCCCAATCCGGCAGCGACGCCCCGGCCTGGCTCATCGGTTTCGCCAGCCAGAGCGGCTTTGCCGAGCAACTGGCCTGGCAGACCGCCGGCCAGTTGCAGGCGGCCGGTTTGCCAGTGAACGTGCAGCCGCTGGCGGATGTCAGCGAACAGCAACTGCAGGGTTCGAGCAATGCGCTGTTCGTGGTCAGCACCTTCGGCGACGGCGAAGCGCCGGACAGCGCCCGGGCTTTCGAACGCAAGGTGCTGGGCCGGGCGTTGAGTCTCGATAGCTTGAACTATGCCGTGCTTGGACTCGGCGACCGGCAGTATCAACACTTCTGCGGCTTCGCCCATCGCCTGCACAACTGGTTGGGCGAGCACGGCGGCAAGACCTTGTTCGCCCCGGTGGAAGTCGACAGCGGCGACCCCTATGCCTTACGCCACTGGCAGCAGCAACTGGGCCAGTTGACCGGCCAGGCGCCGATCGACACCTGGCAGGCACCGCGCTACGACAACTGGACCCTGATCCGTCGGGAGCTGCTCAATCCGGACAGTAGCGGTTCGCCGGTGTACTTGCTTGGCCTCGCCGCCCCCTCCACCAGCAGTTGGCTGGCCGGTGACCTGGTGGAAGTGCTGCCACGCAATTGCCCATGGGCCATCGAGCATTTCCTCGACGGCCTGGGGATCGACGGCCGGGCCACCATTGAACTCGATGGCTTGTCGCAAACCCTGGAACAAGCTCTCGCCAGTCGCCAGCTGCCCGAGAATCGCAGCCATCTGGTCGGCTTGCATGCCCAGGCGCTGGTGAGTGCGCTGGTGCCATTGGCGATGCGCGAATACTCCATCGCCTCGATTGCCGCAGACGGCGTCCTGGAATTGATCGTGCGCCAGGAAGTGCATCCCGATGGCAACCTTGGCATCGGTTCCGGCTGGCTGACCGAACACGCCCCCGTAGGCGGCAGCATCAACCTGCTGGTGCGGCGCAATAGCGGCTTCCACCTGCCCAATGAACCGGTGCCAATGATTTTGCTGGGCAACGGCACCGGGCTGGCGGGCTTGCGCAGCCTGCTCAAGGCGCGCATTGCCGATGGCCAACAACGTCACTGGCTGTTGTTCGGCGAGCGCAATCGAGAGCACGACTACCTGTGTCGCGATGAGCTGCAAGAGTGGTTGATTGCCGGCGATCTCGAGCGCCTGGACCTGGCGTTCTCACGCGATCAGGCCGAGAAGATTTACGTGCAGGATCGCCTGCGTGAATCGGCCAGCGAACTGAAGAAATGGCTGGCGGAGGGCGCGGTGATCTATATCTGCGGCAGCCTGCAGGGCATGGCCGCGGGTGTCGACCAAGTGCTCAACGAAGTGCTCGGCGCTGCCGAGGTCGAGCGCCTGATCGAACAGGGCCGCTACCGCAGAGACGTCTACTGACCCCCGCGCCCTGTAGGAGCGAGCTTGCTCGCGAAAGCGGTCTGACAGGCAACACAGATGTTGAATGTCAGTCAGTCTTCGCGAGCAAGCTCGCGCCTACAGGGCTGGTTGTAACGTCTGCTCGAACACCGCCACTCCCTCCAGATCCCGCAACACCACACTCAGCTCCCCGTTCTGCCCGTCGATGTTTACCTCGCCAAAAAACTGGAATCCGCCAAACGGCGACATGTTGTGCACCGGTGGCGCTTTCTCGAACACCACTTCGGGACCGAAGGTCATGTCCAGCGTGTCCGGGCCGAAGCTCCCCGCATTCAACGGCCCCGCAACGAACTCCCAGAACGGTTCGAAGTCCTGGAACGCGGCCCGGTCCGGGTGATAGTGATGCGCTGCGCAGTAGTGCACATCCGCCGTCAGCCAGACAAAATTGCGCACCTGCTGCGCCCGCAGGAAACCCAGCAATTCGGCAATCTCCAGCTCCCGCCCCTGGGCCGGTCCGGGATCTCCGTTGGCCACCGCTTCCCAGCGCATCACGCCGGGGCTGACCTCGCCATCCGGTGCGCCCAGGCCAATCGACATGTCGGCGGCAATGACTCTCCACTGGGCCCTGGACGCTTTCAACGAAGCCTTCAGCCAGTCCAGTTGTTCGCGCCCTAGAAACGGCTTGGCATCACCAAGATTGGCGTCATTGGCCCCGCGATAACTGCGCATGTCGAGCACGAACACATCGAGCAACGGCCCGTAACTGAGCTGGCGATAAATCCGTTTGCCACCCTCGGCGCTCTGCCAACGCATCGGCGCATATTCAAGCCAGGCCTGACGTCCGCGATTGACCAGGCTGTGGATATCTTTGAGGGTGTAGCGCTGATCCAGCAACTTCCCTGGTGACCAGTTGTTCACCACTTCGTGGTCATCCCATTGCCAGATCTGCGGGACCTCGGCGTTAAAGCGGCGGACATGTTCATCCATCAGGTTGTAAAGGTAATTGCCACGAAAATCGTCGAGGCTTTCGGCGACCTTGCTCTTCGCCTCGCTGGTGATGTTGCGCCACACCCGGCCGCTCTCGGTGGTGAGTTGCGCCGGTATGGGGCCGTCGGCGTAGATGGTGTCGCCGCTGTGGATAAAGAAGTCCGGCAGGCGCAGGCGCATGGCTTCGTAGATGCGCATGCCGCCGATGTCCGGGTTGATACCGTAGCCCTGGCCGGCGGTGTCGCCGCTCCAGACGAAGCGAACATCGCGGCGGGTCTGGGGCACGCTGCGCAGGTGGCCGAACCAGGGTTCGCTGGCGACGCCGCTCTGGGCGTCTTCGAATTGCACGCGGTAGAAAATCGCCTGGTCGGCGGGCAGCCCGGTGAGTTCGACCCGCGCCGTGAAGTCGCTGCGGGCGTCTGTCAGCGCCGAGACCAATCGCCGGGGGTTGGGAAAGAGGCTGCGGGTGTCCCACTCCACCACCATGCGTGCAGGGCGGTCGCAGCGGCTCCAGATGATCGCTTTATCGCCCAGCAAGTCGCCGGACTGCACGCCATCGGTGAGTTGCGGACGATCCTTGACCGAGGCGATCACCGCCGGAGCCAGGCCTGGCATCAGCAAACCGGCACCGACGGCTTGCATGACACGCCGGCGACCGAGGTCAAATTCGCTCATGGTGTTCTCCCTGGAAAAAGGAAAACCAAATCACCGCAGATCCTTGTGGGAGCGGGCTTGCTCGCGAAAGCGGCCTTGCAGCCACATCAATGTTGACTGATGCGCCGCCATCGCGAGCAAGCTTGCTCCTACAGGGTCTTGGGGGTGTCAGGCGCTGACGGGTTCTACCGCCAACTCCACCACCTCCGGCCGCTTGACCAGCGCATATACCACCGCCGTCAACAAACTCCCCGCAACAATCGCCAGCAGATACAGCAGCGCATGGTTGATCGCATTCGGGATCGCCAACACGAACAACCCTCCGTGGGGCGCCATCAACTTACAGCCGAAATACATCGACAAGGCACCGGTCAGCGCACCGCCGGCAATGCTCGCCGGGATCACCCGCAGCGGGTCTTTCGCGGCAAAGGGAATCGCGCCTTCGGAGATAAAGCACAGCCCCAGCACCAGCGCCGCTTTACCCGCCTCGCGCTCGGTCTGGGCGAACTTGCGCCGGGCGATGAAGGTGGCGATGCCCAGGCCGATCGGTGGCACCATGCCGGCGGCCATGGTCGCCGCCATCGGTGCATAACTCTGCGACGCCAGCAACCCGACCGAGAACGCATACGCGGCCTTGTTGATCGGCCCGCCAAGGTCGACACACATCATGCCGCCCAGCAGCACACCGAGCAGAATCGCGTTGGTGGTGCCCATGCTGTCGAGGAAGTGTGTAAGCCCGCCGAGCATGCCCGCCACCGGCTTGCCGACCACGTAGATCATCACCAGGCCGGTGAACAGGCTCGCCAGCAACGGGATGATCAGAATAGGTTTCAGCGCCTCGAGACTCTGTGGCAACCGTGCATAACGATTGATCGCCTGGGCCGCGTAACCGGCGATAAACCCGGCAATGATCCCGCCAATAAACCCGGCGCCCAGGGTGCTCGCCAGCAGCCCGCCGATCATCCCCGGCGCCAGGCCAGGGCGGTCGGCAATGGAGTAGGCGATATAGCCCGCCAACAGCGGCACCATCAGCTTGAACGCGGTCTCGCCGCCGATTTGCATCAGTGCAGCGGCGAGTGTCCCCTCTTCCTTGAACGCGGTGATGCCGAACACGAAAGACAGGGCGATCATCAGGCCGCCCGCCACTACCATTGGCAGCATGAACGACACGCCGGTGAGCAGGTGTTTGTAGACCCCGGTCTTCTCTTGCCTGGCCGGTCCCTTGGCACCGGTCGAAGCGGTTTCCTGCTTGCCTTCGGCCAGCGCTTTGTTCAGCGTCGCCTCGGCCTGCTTGAGGGCAATGCCGGTGCCGCAGCGGAAAATCTTCTTGCCGGCAAAACGTTCGGTGGCAACTTCGATGTCCGCCGCCAGCAGCACCACATCGGCGTCGGCAATCGCTTCGGCGCTCAGCGGATTGCGGGCGCCGACCGAGCCCTGGGTTTCCACTTGCAGGTCGTAGCCCAGACGCTTGGCTGCCTGCTGCAAGGCTTCGGCGGCCATGAAGGTGTGGGCAACCCCCGTCGGACATGCCGTCACGGCAACCAGTCGCGGCGCGTTCTTGGCCACAGCAACCGGCTCGACCACGGCATCAGGCGCGACATACACCTGAGCGTCTTCAGCACCACGGCGCAACACCGCTTCAACATCCTGCAGCGCTTGGGCAGGAGTGCTCTGGAACAATCGTTTGCCGACGAAACGCGACATATCCACAGGCACGCTGGTCACCAGCAACACCCACTCGGCCGCGTCGATCGTTGCCGCCGACAATTGGCGCTCGGGGTGCGCCGTATCAATGATTTCGACGCTGGTGCTCCAGCCCTGACGCTGGGCTGCTGCCTCGAGCAAACGGGCAGACAGCACACTGGTGACCATGGCGCTCGGGCAGGCAGTAACAATGGCTAACTTCATGACCAACCCTCTTATTGTTCTGTCAGGGGGCGTACGCGCACCCCCTGCTCGAGCTGCGCCAGTTGCGCCGCATCGCCGATACCGAAACCGATCTGGGTGACCGCCATCGCGGCGATCGCCGTGGCCGTGCGCAACGTCTGTTCAGGCGTGTCGGCACTGACCAGGCCATGCAGCATCCCCGCCAGCAGAGAATCACCCGCCCCAACCGTGCTGGCGATGCTGACCCTGGGTGGCGTGGCGTGCAGCGCCGAGCCGACACTGAACCAGTTCACGCCTTCGGCGCCGTGGGAGATCACCACATGCTCGATGCCCTGAGCGTGCAGACGGCTCGCGGCTTCAGCTTGAGCCATGACCGACACCACCTCGCCACCGAGCACTTCAGCCAGCTCCTGGGCATTGGGCTTGATCAACCAGGGGCCGGCCTTGAGCGCGGCCCGCAAGGCCTGCCCGCTGGTGTCGAGGGCCACCTTCAGGCCCAGGCCTTTCAAGCGCACGATCAACGCCTGCAACCACTGCGGGCTGATGCCCTGGGGCAGGCTGCCGGCCACCACTACCGCGTCATGCCCCGGCGCAATCCGGTCGAGACGTTCGAGCAATGCCTGCTGCGCCGCCGCACTGACCAGCGGCCCCGGTCCATTGAGGTCGGTGATGCGCCCATCGCTTTCCGCCAGTTTGATATTGCTGCGTGTTTCACCGGGAACCCGGATGAAGGCATCGACAAAACCGCGTTTGGCGAACAGGGTTTCAAACGCTTGCAGATTGTCTTCGCCGAGGAACCCGCTGACCGTCAGTTGATGCCCCAGGTCAGCCAGCACTTGTGCCACGTTCAGCCCTTTGCCGGCGGCATGGGTGTGCATGGCATCGCTGCGGTTGACCTGACCGGGCTCAAGGCGCGACAACTCGACCGTAAGGTCCAGCGCAGGGTTGAGAGTCAGGGTTAAAATCTTGGCCATTACAGGGCCTCCACTAATGCGCGCACTTCATTTGCGCTGCCCACGATCAGGGCTTGTTGGGCCAACGTCCTGGCTTGGGCGAGACTGAGTTCGCGAATCCGCGCCTTGACCTCGGCAATGCTGCGTCCGCCGACACTGAGCTCATCCACACCCAGGCCGACCAGCACCGGCACCGCCAGCGGATCGGCCGCCAGCTCGCCGCACACGCCGACCCACTTGCCATGGGCATGGGCCGCGCGCACGGTGATGTCGATCAGTTGCAGCACCGCCGGATGCAAACCATCCGCCTGGGCCGACAAGGTTGGGTGACCACGGTCGATGGCCAGAGTGTATTGCGTCAGGTCGTTGGTGCCGACGCTGAAAAAGTCGACTTCCCTGGCCAGTACCGGCGCCAGCAGGGCCGCCGATGGCACTTCGATCATGATCCCCAACTGCAGGTCCGCCACCGGTATTTCCAGGCGCAGGCGTTCGGTCATGTCCCGCGCCTGGCGCCACTCGTCGACGCTGCCGACCATAGGGAACATGATCCGCAGCGGACGGTTGTCGGCGGCTCGCAGCAAGGCGCGCAACTGCGCTTCCATGATCTGCGGCCGCTGCAGGGTCAAGCGAATGCCGCGCACCCCGAGGAACGGGTTTTCTTCCTTGGCGATCGGCCAATACGGCAGCGGTTTGTCGCCGCCCACGTCCAGGGTGCGCACCACCAGCGGCCGGCCGGCCAGGCCATCGAGTACGCGGCGGTATTCGGTTTCCTGGGTCGCTTCGTCCGGCGCTTGCGGGTGGGCCATGAAAATCAGCTCGGTGCGCAGCAGACCGATGCCTTCGGCGCCCTGCTCGACCGCGCTGGTGACGCCGGCACTTTCGCCGATATTGGCGAACACTTCGACGGCGTGACCGTCAGTGGTCAACGCCGGTTGATGGCGTTGTTCGGCGGCGGCTTTGAGGCGTTGTTCGCGGGTGTCGCGCTCCACGATAGCGCGCTGCAAAGTGGCTGCATCGGCGTCCACATGCAAGCGACCGCGCTGGCCATCGATCAACAACGGTGTACCCGGTGCCAGCAGCAACACCGCCGCGCCGGCACCCACCAGCGCTGGAATTCCCAAGGCCCGCGCCACAATCGCGCTATGGGCGGTGGCGCCCCCCCGGGCGGTGAGAATGCCGGCGACCCGGGTCGGATCAAGCCGGGCCACGTCGGAGGGGCCGACTTCGTCCATCACCAGAATGTACGGCTGTTCAGGTTCACTCGGGGTTTCGACACCACTGAGTTGCGCCAGCACTCGACGGCCAATGTCGCGCAGATCGGCGGCGCGCTCGGCGAGCAAGGCGTCCTGCAAGGATTCCTGTTGCGTGGCGGCGGCTTCGATCACGGACATCCACGCCGCTTCCGCACTTTCGCCCTGCTTGAGACGGGTGTCGACTTCGTCGGTCAATTCCGGATCGTCGAGCATTTCCTGGTGGGTGATGAAAATCTCGCGGATGGCCTTGGCCTTGCTGCGCTCGATCAAGCCACCGATATCCTGGCGCACATGAGCCAACGCTTGCTTGAGACGCTCACGCTCGATGGCGGCGGATTCTCCGCGCAGCGGGTAATCGATGGTTTGCAGCACCTGGATATGCGCCGGGCCGATGGCGATTCCCGGGGCGGCGGCAATGGCCTGCACCAAGCTGCCGGCTGCCGGGGCGAGCAGCACCTGGGCCACCTCGACAATCTCTTCACGCGCCTGGCTCACCGGTGGCAACGGCTCGACCTCTTCACCGAGACCTTCTTCGATGGCGGCCAACAAGACGGGCAAGGCATCGGCAGCGATGCTTGGCTCGGCGATGATTTCCAGCACCTGGCCGCGACGGGCGCCGAGGCTGAGCAGCTTGCTCAAGCTCTTGACCGACACCGCGCTGTCCTGGCCATCGACAATGCGCACACGAATCTCGCCTTCAAAACTTTTCGCCAGTTGCGCCAGGATTTTCGCCGGACGGGCATGCAGGCCGTGGGCGTTGGCCAGCGCAATACGCGCGCTCGGCCAATCGGCGGGCAGTTCACCACCCAGCACTTCAAGCACGGCGCGGCAACTGGTGGCACGGCCCAGTTCATGGCCGCGACCTTCTATCAGCAACGCACACAG
Organism: Pseudomonas serbica; assembly: GCF_028823535.1. Taxonomy (GTDB): domain Bacteria; phylum Pseudomonadota; class Gammaproteobacteria; order Pseudomonadales; family Pseudomonadaceae; genus Aquipseudomonas; species Aquipseudomonas serbica. The sequence continues at coordinate 303,539 of NZ_JAQIYM010000003.1, forward strand.
GCGCTCGAGCAACGCTTGGTGGGCCTCGCCAAGACTGGCCAGACAAAATAAACCGTTCAGCGGCTGCCCCAGGTAACGCAGTGGTTTGTCCGGGGTGACGAATGCCAGGCCAGGGCGTTTTACCGTTTGTTCACTGTGCAACCACCACAGGCCATCGCCCAGCGGCAGCGCTTCGACTTGCTGCAACACGGCGGAGAATCCGTTGCTGACGCAATCAGCCTGACGCAGCAAACGCGCGCCGCGCCAGACCAGTTCTTCGAAATCTTCGGCGGCAACGCCCAGGCCGATCATCTGCGCATCCAGCGCCAATTCCTGCGGCGCGCCTTGCAACAGTTTCAGCAAGGCTTCGGCGGATCCGGCGCGGCGCAAGGCCTGGCCCAGATCGGTTTCACCGAGGGCACGGGTCAGCAGTTGCAACAGGCGCAGGTGTTCGTCGGACTTGGCGGCAATACCGATCGCCAGGTAGACGATCTGTCCGTCGCCCCAATCCACGCCATCGGGAAATTGCATCAGGCGCACACCTGTGGAAAACACCTGATCGCGGGTTTCGGGCGTACCGTGGGGGATGGCAATACCTTGACCGAGAAAGGTCGAGCCCTGGGCTTCGCGAGCCTGCAAACCGGCGAGGTAGCCCTCGTCAACCAGGCCATCGGCAACCAGGTGCCGGGCCAGCAGTTGCAGCGCGGCGGACTTATCCACAGCCGACTGGCCCATGGATATCTGCTCTATGGTGAGCTCGAGCATGCTTTCTCCTGTTGGCACCCTTGGGGCGCCAGGTATTGTTTTTGAATGATTCAGCTTAGGCCTTTGTCTTCAAACAATCTTTGGTGGTTTCGCGGCAGAACCGTCCAAAGCAGCCATTAACGTAGAAAATACGCCTGCTGAAACGTTTAATCTAGAGTGATTGGCACGTTACTCGATAATGTTCCATCCTTGAAGTCCAACTTGTCGGATGCGTTGTGACCAAGGTCGCCTGCCTGAATCGGGTAGGATTGGTGAAAATGTCGAGGCAAGCTCGAAAAAACAAGGAATAGCGGGTTGAAACTCAGTGATATAGCCCAGTTGGCCGGTGTGTCCGTCACCACCGCCAGCTACGTCATCAATGGCAAGGCCGAACAACAACGCATCAGCAGCGCCACCGTTGAGCGCGTGCGCGCGGTCGTCGAAGAACATGGCTTCACGCCTAACCCTCAGGCGGCCGGCCTGCGCAGTCGCCACACCCGGACCCTGGGCTTCATTCTGCCGGACCTGGAAAACCCCAGTTACGCGCGGATCGCCAAGCTCCTGGAACAAGGCGCCCGGGCGCGTGGCTATCAGCTGTTGATCGCCAGCTCAGACGATGCACCTGACAGTGAACGGCAACTGCTTCAACTGTTCCGCGCCCGTCGTTGTGATGCCCTGATCGTCGCCAGTTGCCTGCCACCGGGGGACGACAGCTATCGCTTGCTGCAAGCCAAAGGCATTCCAATTATCGCCATCGACCGGGTCATGGAGCCTGAATACTTCTGTTCGGTGATCAGCGACGATCGCGAGGCCAGCCTGCACCTGACCCAAAGCCTGCTTGATCCAGTGCCCAGGCAGATTGCCTTGATCGGTGCCCGACCCGAGTTGAGCATCAGCCAGGAACGGGCCGCCGGTTTCAAGGAGGCCCTGGTCGGGTACGACGGCGAGGTATTGATCGAACACGGTGATTCGTTCAGCCGTGAGTGCGGGAAACAGTTGATGGAAGAATTACTCCAGCGCGTAGGACACTTGCCCGAAGCCCTGGTGACGACGTCCTATGTCTTGCTCCAGGGCGTGTTCGATGCCTTGCACGACTTTCCGCTGAAAACCCGCCCGCTACGCCTCGGCACCTTTGGTGACACCCAGTTGCTGGATTTCCTGCCGCTGCCGGTGAACGCCATGGCCCAGCAACACCAATTGATTGCCGATAAGGCACTTGCACTCGCGCTGGCAGCCATCGAGCAATCCGATTACCAACCCGGTGTGCAGGCCATCGCGCGGACGTTCAAGCAACGTATTCGCCAGGACTGAGCCATGGACCTGATCGACACCCACACTCATCTGGACTTCCCCGACTTCGACGCGGATCGTCAGGCGCTGATGGCCCAAAGCCGTGCACTCGGGGTGCGGCAGATGGTGGTGCTGGGGGTTTATCAGGGCAACTGGCAGCGTGTCTGGGAACTGGTGCAAAGCGACCCCGACCTGCATGCGGCGCTCGGCTTGCACCCGGTGTATCTGGAGGATCATCGTCCCGAGCACCTCACCGAACTGGGCGACTGGCTGACGCGACTGGCCGGCCATCGCCAGCTGTGCGCGGTGGGTGAGATCGGCCTGGACTACTTCATCGAAACCCTGGACCGCGAACGCCAGCAAGCGTTGTTCGACGCGCAACTGCAACTGGCGGTGGATTTCCAGCTGCCCGCGCTGATCCATGTACGCCGCAGTCATGCCGCGGTGATTGCCACGCTTAAACGCTTCAAGCTCAAACGCGCCGGGATCATCCATGCCTTCGCCGGCAGCGAGGAAGAAGCTCGCGAATACATGAAGCTCGGTTTCAAGCTCGGTCTCGGTGGCGCGGCGACCTGGCCTCAGGCACTGCGCATGCACCGCGTGCTTGCCCGGCTGCCACTGGCGTCAGTGGTGCTGGAAACCGACTCGCCGGACATGGCGCCCGCGATGTTTCCCGGCCAGCGCAACAGCCCGGCGCACTTGCCGGCGATCTGCACGGCACTGGCGGCAATCATGTCGCTCGCGCCCGAACAACTGGCCGCCGCCAGCAGCGCCAATGCCCGTGAATTGTTCAACTGGTAATCAGTCGACGTGGGCCTTGGCGGCCTCGAGAATCAGGGTCATGTGTTGACGCTGACGGGCAATTCGAAGGGCAACGAAGTAGACGAAAATCGCCACCAGCGAAACATTCAGCTGCTCCAGGACGCTGAGTATTCCAATCCATTCCAATACCAGCGCCACCAACAATGTACTGCAAATCGTGACCAACAGGCTTGCCTTCAACATGGCTATCGAGTCCAGGGACCTGAAGCGCCTGATCTGTTTCGGGTCGCACAGTTGCAGGTTTTTCTGACAGTGAGAACAGGTGAATGCTTCGTTGATTGCAATGGCATTGAGTTGCCAGGGCTTGAGTAACAGCGTGCGCTGGCAATGTGCACAGCGCCCCTGGATTCCTAGTGTTGCAACAGCCATGACCGCGCCTCCTCCTTGTACTCAGTGAAGTGGATACTCCTACATTGAAGACGAAAAACCAGAAGCTATAGGAAAACCGGAGCTTTCCTACAAGAACTGGGCAGTATTACTACATACTTTTCAGACCCTGAACGCACTGATCAGCTGCTTCAGCTCCACCACCTGCGCCGACAGCGCGCGACTGGCGTCCTCTGTTCGGTGCGCACCTTCGGCCGTGCGTTCTCCGGCACGATTGATCTCGACAATGTTCTGGTCAATGTCGTGGGCAACGGCAGTCTGCTGCTCCACAGCCGCGGCGATCTGCTGATTTTGGTCGACGATCATTCCTACAGCACCAAGAATATTTTCCAAGGCCTGCTGGACCTTTTCCGACTGCCCCACCGTACCATTGGCCATCTCATGGCTGACGCCCATCGCCTTGACCGCCGCCCCGACACCGCCGTGCAGCTTGGCGATCATCTGTTCGATCTCTTCGGTCGATTGCTGGGTGCGCTTGGCGAGCGTGCGGACTTCATCCGCTACCACCGCAAAGCCGCGTCCCTGTTCCCCCGCCCTGGCAGCCTCGATGGCGGCATTGAGCGCCAGCAAGTTGGTCTGTTCGGCGATGCTCTTGATCACTTCCAGCACACGGCTGATGGACTGACTGTCGCTGGCCAACTGGTTGATCACCTGCACCGACTGATCGATTTCGCTGGCCAGTGCAGCGATGCTGCCCTGCTGCGACTCCACCAGTCCACGACCGCTCACCGTTTCGTCGTTGACGCTGTGGGCGCTGCTGACGGCAGCGGCGGCGCTGCGCGCCACCTCCAGGGAGGTGGCTGACATCTGGTTCATCGCCGTGGCGACCTGCTCGATCTGCGAGCGTTGCCCGGCCACCGCCTGGTTGCTTTGCGCCGAGACGCTCTCGACTTGCCCGGCCTGGCGCTCGACCTCGCCGACGGTCTGGCCGACACGCTCGATCAAGTCATGGATCTTCTTCACGGTACCGTTGAACACCTCACCCAACTCGCCCAGTTCGTCACGGCTGTGGGCGTTGAAGGTGACCGTCATGTCACCGGCCGCCACCTTGTCCATGACCGCGCCAAGACGCTTGAGGGTGGTGCGGGTGGAGGCGTAGAAGGCGCCGTAAAGATAAAAGATCAGCACGAACACCACCGACAGCGCCAAGGCTTGCAGAATCATGTGCGTGCGGTTCTGGTCCAGGCGCTGTTGCAACTGGCTACCGAGAAATTTCAAGGTGGCTTCGTTGAGCTGGTAGGTCTGGACCATCAACGCCGAGACCTGATCGTAAAAGGCCTGCCACGGTGCATCGAGCGTGTCAGCCATCACCACCTGCTCTTCGAACAGCTCACTGGCCTGCTTCAACGAGGCCTTGCTGCTGTCAGCCTGGGCCGCCAAGGCTTCGCGCGCGGCGTTACTGGAGCCCGTGGCGTCCTGCAGCTTCAGGCCATACTCGGCATGGAGCTTGTCGATCTGCGCCAGCAACTCATCGAAACGCGTGCTCGACGACGAATTGAGAAAACCCTGGCCCAGCGAAGCGGAGCCCAATGCCCGCCCTTCGCCGAGCAGCTGGGTAATGCGCGGGGTGATGTTAGTGACGAGTTCGCTCAGCTGACGCATATCACTTTGGCTGTCATGGCTGAGGCCGGCCTGGCTGGCGATGACCTGGCCGAAGACCTGGGCATTGCCGACCAGTTTGCTGATCAGTGCGCTTTTACTTTGCAGGGACTTTTCCGTCTGCTGAGCCTTGATGGCGCTGATCATTTCATCGCGCTTGCCATCGAACAGTGCGATCTGCTCCGGGTCAGTGGCCATCGCACTCAAGCCCTGCAAGCGCGCCAGCACGCCCTGTTCCAGCGTGCCGATCTGCGCCTCGACATTCCCCGCCTTGCCGGATTGACCCAGGGCGACGTTGATTTGCACAAGATTGTTCAGGGTTTCCAAATCACGTCGCAGTGCGAGGCTGCTGCCCAACAGGTCGAGGCTTTGCAGTTCGACCCGGGTGCCCTGGAATTCGCGATAGGAGTCACGCACCAGGTAGAAGTTGGTGACCAGCATCGGCACCAGGAACAATACGCTGATCAGGCTGAACTTCATGCCAAAACTCAGGCGGTTCATCAACGCGACGGCGGGATAGAGCAAGCTCTTCACTGGAAGTCTCCCTTGGATTTCTTATTTTTATGGTGGGCGCAGCGAGAGAGCAGATAGCCACTATTCGGCGCTATCCCTGTATAGCGTAAATCAGGGGGATGTTTTGTAACTTAAGGTTAACGGTGAAGAGAACGCGTACCACCAAACAATAGGTCGAGCGTTAGCTCGCCTCGCTTTGGTTTTTGATCTTCTTGCCCCATCGTGAGGCCGAGTGGAGGTTCTGCGCAGTGGGTAAACCGGCATGGATGCCGGTTTAGCCGCCCTCGGCCATGGATGGCCGATGGCGGCGGGCCCACGGAGCAGGACCGGAGCGAGGGGATGCCGAGCATTAGCGAGGCACCGAACGCCAGGGGCAAGAGCGTTTGGTTACTTTGCGCTTTTCAAAGTGACCCGCTGTAAGAGCGGAACCCTAGGTGGCCGTTACCGCAGGAATGGATATGTACGCGGCCAACAAATAATAGGTGGGCTGTCAGGTCGCCATCGCTGGCAAGCCAGCTCCTACACTGGGTCGGGTACCTCCGCGAGCATGCGGCGACCCGACAAGCCAGCGCCTACGGCAACACTGTCCACAACGCAAACCCCGCATACCAAAGCACTGCCGCCCGCAGCAGCAACTCCCAGATACGGTCTAGATTGTGGATGCCCTCAGGCCCAACGACCGGCGCTGGAATTTCACCCGCCACCAGTCCGACCTTTTCGATCAGTTGGGCCGCGCTGATATTCCAGTTCAACAGCTCGTGCAACATCACCCGGCTGACCGCGACAAAGTTGCCGACCAGGGCAAAGCTGGCGGCCAACAGGCGTACCGGCACCCAGTCGAATGCATGACGCAATTGCGCCGCGCGTTCGACCACGGCCGGGTTTTGCCCGTGCTCTTCGGCCAGGGCCAGCAAGCGATAGCTCAACGCGGCGACCGGCCCCAGAAGGAAGTACCAGAAAATGATCGCGAAAAAGCTCTGGTAGGCCTCCCACAATAAATGCCCTTCCACCCGTTCCAGCAGTTGCTCGGCATTGTCGGCGCAGATGTCCAGGTCTCGCTTGGCCACATGGGCCGCCGCTTGCAGGTCTTCGCGGCGCCAGGCATCGCGGAAGGGCCCGAGACCGCCGAGCAGATCACCGCGACCCAGACTGTAGATCACCACCAGCAGATGCACCGGCAGCGCCAATAAGCCGTAGGCGACAGGGTCGAGCACCACCAGCAGCAAGCCCAGCAGCGCCACCGGAAACAGCACCAACACAGCCAGGACCAACCACGGACGGTTCACCAGGCGCGGGCTGAGCTCAAGCTTGTGCAGCTCGCGAACCCAGCCAGCGTCGTGTTGAACCCGGTGGCGCAGGGCCGAAAATTTCTCGATCCACACCGCCAACAGCAACACCAGAAAACTCATTATCCTTCCTCTTGTGCCAGGGCTGCGCGGTAGCGTGCCCAGTCGAACGCGGGCCCCGGATCGGTCTTGCGCCCGGGGGCGATGTCGCTGTGCCCGCAGATGCGTTGCGTGGTGATTGCCGGAAACGCCGATTGCAGTTGACGGGTCAGGGTCGTCAACGCTCGGTATTGCGCATCGTCGAATGGCAGATCATCCGTGCCTTCGAGTTCGATGCCTACGGAAAAATCGTTACAGGTTTCCCGCCCCTCGAAACTCGATACTCCCGCATGCCAGGCGCGCTCAAGGCAAGAGACAAACTGAGTGACGGTGCCGTCACGCTCAATCAGAAAATGCGCAGACACCCGCAGGTCGGCAATTCCTTCAAAATAGGGGTGCTCCGTGACATCCAGGCGGTTCTGGAAGAACTCCTGCACCTTGCCAGTTTGGAATTGCGCTGGCGGCAGGCTGATGTTGTGAATCACCAGCAGGGAAATTTCGCCCTCGGGGCGCGCATTGAAGTTGGGCGAGGGGCATACATGCACACCCTTGCACCAACCACTCGCGGGGTCCAGCTGCATACAAATTCCTTCAACGACGACTGTGTTGATGTCCAGTATGCCGCGATAGTCCTCTGGGAGCGATCACTTGACGCGATTGAGGCGCTGCAGTTTGGCGATCACCGATGCCAGGCCTCGGCCAAACAATGCGCCATCGTCAAGCACGCGCACCGCGCCGCCTCGTAACTGTCCTTCCTCTGCCGTCTGCAGAAAGAATGGCTCCAACACCTCGACCAGCACCGACGCCCCCGCAGGCGAATGTCCCGGTTGCTCGAACGATTGAACGTGCAAGCGCTCCAGCTCGCTGAAAAATGCGCTGGTGGAAAAGGGATCGAACGCCGAACGGCTCAGCCCCTCGCGCAACGACTTGAGCAACCCCGGGACCAGCATCAGCAAACGCTCAGGCGCATCGGGCTGGTCGTGTCTCTGGACGCTCCAGATCAAATCCGCCAAGGCCTGCACATCTGCCTGCCACTGCGGCGACAGATGACCGTGCTTGAGGCAGGTCAACAGCAACACGTTACTCCAGGCGTCGTGCACGAACGCCAGCACACTGTGCGGTAGTGTCTTGCCCAGGAGCTCTTGATTCAACGCCTGCTCCACTCGCTGGCGGGCCAAGGCGGTTTGGGCGCGTCCTTCTTCGGCATCACGAATCCGCTGTTCCAGCAGCTCACTGCGACGGCGCTCGTCACGAGTGAACGCAAGGAACTCCGCCAGCAACTCGGAAAATATCGCCGGATCGTCGCCAAACTCATTCAACAAACGCAGCACCATCTGCTCGATGTACCGATACAGACTGTCGCGCTCATGACCATCGGCCTCACCCCACCCCTGGGCCGCACGGGCGATTTCGTCGAGCAAGCGCCGGGCCGGATGACTGCTGTGGCTGAACAAGTGCTTGTCGAGTACCGCCACTTTCACCAGCGGTATCCGCAGGCGAGCGATCAATGTCTTGAGGCGGTCCGGCAATGTAGCGTCAGCCAGGATGCAGTCGAACAGCATGACGGTGAGCTGGATGGCATCGGCGTCTACCCCCTCGATGACCCACGACTTGCCGCTTTTGACCCAAACCCGGTTCAACAGCTGCTGCAATTGGCCACGCAGGTCGGAGTCGTTCACGGTGAACGGTTCATGCTGCTGCAGGTGTGAGAGCAGGCGCAACAGTTCGCGGTTGGAAATCTGCTGTGTCGGGGGACTGGCTCCAGGGGTGGCGGCAACGCTCGAACGTACCGGCAATAAAAGGTTCTGCAGGTTGGCGAATACCTCGGGCACATGGTTTTCGGCTGCCGGCCCTGCTGGTGCGGCTAGCGCAGCAGCGGTGGCGTTTTCCGTCGTATCACTGATCGGGGCGGGCGCAAGGCCAGGCAGCACGCCAGTGGCCATCAGCAGTTGGTTTGCCTGGGCGTAAAGCTGGCCGGCGCCACTGAGCACGTAGCGGTCAAACAGCTGGAGGATGACCATCTTCACCTTGATGTCCACACCCAGGTGGCGCCCAGCCCCAAGAAAAAACTTGCAGAGCATCGTCGGCCCCAGCGGATTGTGCTGCTCGATCAACGTCCTGCCCAGCAATGTACTGAGGCGGGCGGTGAGCTGATCCAGGGCGAAACCGTCACGGTAGAGCACCTTGTTGACCATCGCGTCCACAGCAAGGTTGCGCTCCAGCCCGTCATCAGGTAGCGCCGCGCGGGTGCTGGTGGACAATGACCGAGGCAGGATCCTGTAGGCGAGGTGGCATTGGCCCAGGCTGATGAACGCCTCGAAGAATTGCTCGAAAAACAACCGTTCGATGCTTTTGCGTTTCAAGCGCAGGTCGCGCATCGCCTCAAAGAACAGGTTCTGCTCGACATCATCGAGTGCCCGGTCGGCCATTTCGAAGAGGGTATCGTCGGCATTGTCGAACAGCGTCTGCAGAGCTTGCCTGAGCTGTTGAGTAGCCTTGTCGCGAACCTGCAGCGCAATGACAGGCAGGCGGGCGAGTGGCGGGTCCATCGCCTGGTCGAGAGCGACCCTGCGCAAAGGCACCACATTCCCGTCGTTGTGCATCCAGCCTCCTGAACCCTGCAGCCGTCAAAGTCGTGACGTCAAATCCAAGGCGAATTATCGGGTAAAGGTAGTCCTAACGCCACCCCAGTGCTCACCGCGCATGAAAAGAACAGGCTCGCGCAACGCAATCGACCAGATGCAGGCTTCAGGACGGTGGGAACGATGCGCATGCCTTGGGTTGCTCGGTAGCATGGCCCTATAATCGGAGCACTTTGTTTGTGGAGTTCCTTATGCCGAATCTACGTCTCGCCGATCTGAACGCCGAAATCGAAGCCAACGTGCGCCGCGCGTTGCTCGAAGACATCGGCAGCGGCGACATCACCGCGCAACTGATCCCGGCCGAACGCCTGGCCAAAGCCACCATCATCACCCGCGACGCCGCCGTCATCTGTGGCACTGCATGGGTAGATACCGTGTTTCGGCAGCTGGACCCACGGGTTGCGGTGCATTGGCAGGTCGCCGATGGCGAGCGCGTCAAACCCAATCAGGTGCTGTTCCACCTCGAAGGGCCGGCTCGCTCGCTGCTGACGGGCGAACGTAGCGCGCTGAACTTCCTGCAGATGCTCTCCGGCGTCGCCACTCGCGCGCAGCAACTGGCAGACTTCGTTGCGCAAACCCAGGTGAAACTGCTCGACACCCGCAAGACCCTGCCAGGGCTGCGCTTGGCACAGAAGTACGCAGTGACCTGCGGCGGTTGCCACAACCACCGCATCGGCCTGTATGACGCCTTCCTGATCAAGGAAAACCACATCGCCGCCAGCGGAGGCATCCCCCAGGCCATCGCCGCCGCGCACAAGATCGCACCGGGCAAGCCGGTAGAGATCGAAGTGGAAAGCCTGGATGAACTGAAAGAAGCGCTGGCGGCCGGGGCTGACATCATCATGCTCGACGAACTGAGCCTGGATGACATGCGCGAAGCCGTGCGCCTGAACGATGGCAAGGCAAAGCTGGAGGCCAGCGGCGGGATCAACGAAAGCACATTGCTGCCGATTGCCGAAACCGGGGTGGATTACATTTCGATTGGGGCGATGACCAAGGATGTGAAGGCTGTGGATCTGTCGATGCGACTGAGCCTCTGATCACGCGTCGTTGAACGAAAAACGCCGGCCTCATGAAGGCCGGCGTTTTTGTCAGACCACCAGATTGTTCATCTCGCAGTACTCATCCCACTCGACACCCAACACTTCAGCCGCTTCCTTGTGCAGTTTCAGGCGCTCGGCCTCGTACTCTTCGGGGGTTGATGTGTATTTGAGCGTCAGTTCCCACGGCTGCAAGCCCTGGGCTTCGGCTTCATCCTCGAACGCCCACTGGATCTGGTCTTTCTGATCGTCGGCGGGCAGGTCCTTGATCTCGTCCATCAATTCTGGCGCATCCAACACGTATTTCTTCAGTGCTTCTACGTGCCTTGCTTCCTGGGTCAACTCTTTAACGGTCATGGCGTTCTCTTTGATCGGGGGAATGGAAGATGGATCTGGATCATCAAGGATCTCTCTGACGCAAAAAAACCGCTTGAAGCCCGGCTTTTCTGGCCTTCAGAACCATTCGGGATCATCTGAAAACAACGTGTCGCTGGTGCCCGAGACAGGAATCGAACCTGCGACCTTCGCGTTACGAGTGCGCTGCTCTACCGGCTGAGCTACACGGGCAGTGGGCTAAACCTAGCACTGACCATGGAGTCAGGCAACTTCCAACACCGTTAAAAAAACAAAAGATCGCAGCCTGTGTAGGCGCTGCCGCAGGCTGCGATCTTTTGATTTTTCTGCGCATAACAAAACGCCCCGAACCAGTCGGGGCGTTTTGTTGTTCAGCGGTCAGGCGCGGGAGTGATTAAACGCCCGAAGCCTTCGCTGCTGCTACGTCCTTGATGGACAGCTTGATACGGCCGCGGTTGTCCACGTCCAGTACCAGCACTTCCACTTCCTGGCCTTCTTTCAGGATGTCGGTCACTTTCTCGACGCGAGCATCGCTCAGCATGGAGATGTGAACCAAACCGTCCTTGCCCGGCAGGATGTTGACGAATGCACCGAAGTCGACGATGCGCTCAACCTTGCCGACGTAGATCTTGCCGATTTCGGCTTCAGCGGTGATACCCAGGACGCGCTGACGTGCAGCTTCTGCCGCTTCCTTGGTTTCGCCGAAGATCTTGATCGAACCGTCGTCTTCGATGTCGATCGAAGCCTTGGTTTCTTCACAGATCGCACGAATGGTCGCGCCGCCTTTACCGATGACATCACGGATCTTGTCGGTGTCGATCTTCATCGCGATCATGGTCGGAGCGTTGGCCGACAGTTCGGTACGCGACTGGCCAATGATCTGGTTCATCTGGCCGAGGATGTTCAGGCGCGCTTCCAGGGCTTGGCCCAGAGCGATTTCCATGATCTCTTCGGTGATGCCCTTGATCTTGATGTCCATCTGCAGCGCGGTCACGCCTTTGGCGGTACCGGCTACCTTGAAGTCCATGTCGCCCAGGTGGTCTTCGTCACCCAGGATGTCGGTCAGGACGGCGAATTTCTCGCCTTCTTTAACCAGACCCATGGCGATACCGGCAACCGGCGCCTTCATCGGCACACCAGCGTCCATCAGGGCCAGGGAAGCGCCGCAAACGGAAGCCATGGAGCTCGAACCGTTGGATTCGGTGATTTCCGACACAACACGGATGGTGTACGGGAACACGTCAGCGGCTGGCAGCATGGCCGAAACCGAACGACGGGCCAGACGGCCGTGACCGATTTCACGACGACCAGCGCCCCCCATGCGACCACACTCGCCTACCGAGAACGGTGGGAAGTTGTAGTGCAGCATGAACGGGTCTTTTTTCTCGCCTTCCAGGGTATCCAGCAGCTGTGCGTCACGGGCAGTACCCAGTGTTGCAACAACCAGAGCCTGAGTTTCGCCACGGGTGAACAGAGCCGAACCGTGGGTCTTTGGCAGAACACCGACTTCGATGTTCAACGGACGTACGGTCTTGGTGTCGCGACCGTCGATACGTGGCTTGCCGTTAACGATGTTTTCGCGAACGGTGCGGTATTCGATTTCGCCGAACGCCGCTTTGACTTCGCTGGAAGAAGGCTGGCCTTCTTCACCGGACAGCTTGGCAACGACCTGGTCCTTCAACTCGCCCAGGCGAGCGTAACGGTCGGCCTTGACGGTGATGGTGTAGGCCTGGGAGATCGCTTCGCCGAACTCGGCACGGATAGCGCCCAGCAGTTCGGTGGCTTCTGGCGCAGGAGCCCAGGTCCAGGTTGGCTTGGCAGCTTCAGCGGCCAGTTCTTTGACAGCGTTGATCACAACCTGGAATTCGTCGTGAGCAAACAGTACCGCGCCCAGCATCTGGTCTTCGGTCAGCTCTTTGGCTTCCGATTCAACCATCAGCACGGCGTCCGAAGTACCGGCAACGACCATGTCCAGGCTCGAAGCAGCTTGCTGCTCGTAAGTCGGGTTCAGCAGGTAGCCGGTGCTTTCGTGGAAGGCAACGCGGGCAGCGCCGATCGGGCCATCGAAAGGAATGCCGGAGATGGCCAGCGCAGCCGAGGTACCGATCATCGCAGCGATGTCCGGATCGGTCTTCTTGCTGGTGGACACGACGGTGCAGACAACCTGCACTTCGTTCATGAAGCCTTCAGGGAACAGCGGACGGATCGGACGGTCGATCAGTCGGGAAGTCAGGGTTTCTTTCTCGGAAGGACGGCCTTCGCGCTTGAAGAAACCGCCAGGGATCTTACCGGCAGCGTAAGTCTTTTCCTGGTAGTGAACAGACAGAGGGAAGAAGCCCTTGCCTGGATCGGCTTGCTTGGCACCAACGACGGTCACCAATACGCTGACGTCGTCGTCAACGGTGACCAATACTGCGCCGGAGGCCTGACGGGCGATACGGCCAGTCTCGAGGGTGACGGTCGACTGACCGAACTGGAACTTTTTGATTACCGGGTTCACGGTGTCCTACCTTCTTTTGTGGCTCTTGGGGAAACTGGGTTCTTGCGAAATTCTTGGGCAACGCCGGGAATCGGCCCGACCGGTTGTCCTGGTTGTACTCACACAGGCAAAACGGATATCCAGATAAAACTTGAGGCTGGGAGCCTGCCATGCACCGGCGCAAATCCGCTGATGCACGACAGACAACCAACCTCTAGCGCAATCGCTTATTAGCGACGCAGACCCAGGCGACCGATCAGAGCGCTGTAACGGCTCACGTCTTTGCCTTTCAGGTAGTCCAGCAGCTTACGACGCTGGTTAACCATGCGGATCAGACCACGACGGGAGTGGTGATCTTTACCGTTGGCCTTGAAGTGACCTTGCAGTTTGTTGATGTTGGCGGTCAGCAGTGCAACTTGCACTTCTGGCGAACCAGTGTCACCAACAGCTTGCTGGTAGTCAGCTACGATTTGAGCTTTTTCTTGAACGTCGAGAGCCATGTGGCAATCCTTTTATCAGGAAACTGTTTCAAAAACAGTTTCAACAGGCCAGGGACAAATCCCTGTATCTAAAAATGAGTAGTGACCGTGCCTGCTAACAGCCACACTCGTTCGGTCATTCTGACCGAATCAGTCGACGCGGCGCGATGCGCCCGTCTTCGCTCACTTCACCGATACCGATGAAGCGACCATTGTGATCCTGTACCCGTACCATGCCGAACTTCGGGGCATCCGGGGCGCGTACCGGCTGGCCGTTGAGCCAGTAGAACGCACTCGCTTCCGAGAACTGCAGCAGTGGCCAATCCAGCAGGCCGCTGTCCGATGGCATCAGGAAGCGGTCGACCGCCTCGTTGCCGCCTTCGGCATGTACCGCTTCCAGCTCTTCGAGAGTAACGGTCTGCGCCAGGGTGAAAGGCCCGGCCTGGGTACGTCGCAGTTCTGCAACGTAAGCGCCACAACCGAGTTGCTCACCGATATCCTCCACCAGGGTGCGAATATAGGTGCCTTTGGTGCAATCCACCGCAAGCCGCGCAGTATCCCCTTCGAAGGCCAGCAATTCCAAGCGCGTAATAGTAACAGAACGCGGTTCGCGCTCCACTACTTCACCTGCTCGGGCCAGCTTGTACAACGGCTGCCCATCACGCTTGAGGGCCGAGTACATCGGCGGTATCTGACTGATTTGCCCACGAAATTGCGGCAATACAGCTTCGATATCGGCGCGACCAACGGTCACCGGCCGCTCCTGCAAAACCTCACCTTCGGCATCGGCCGTAGTGGTGGTCTTGCCCAGCTGCGCCAGGGTTTCGTAACCCTTGTCGGAATCGAGCAGGTACTGCGAGAACTTGGTGGCCTCGCCGAAGCACAGCGGCAACACGCCGGTGGCCAGCGGATCGAGACTACCGGTGTGCCCGGCCTTCTCGGCGTTGAGCAACCAGCGGACCTTCTGCAAGGCGGCGTTGGAGGTGAACCCCAGCGGCTTGTCGAGCAGGATGATGCCACTGACGTTACGACGGATACGTTTAACCTGAGCCACCGATTACTCCTTGGTGTCTTCGGCTTGTGCCGCAACCGAGTGCTGATTGTCTTCAGCCACTGCGCGCTCGATCAAGGCCGACAGATGCGCACCGCGCACGACGCTTTCATCGTAGTGGAAGTGCAACTGCGGAACGCTGCGCAGCTTCATCTCGCGAGCCAGCTGCATGCGCAGGAAACCGGCGGCGGAGTTGAGCACCTTGATGCTTTGCGCGATGTCTTCGTGGCTGTCCTGGCCCATCACGGTAATGAAGATCTTCGCGTGACCGACGTCACGGCTGACTTCCACAGCGGTAATGGTGACCAGGCCGACGCGCGGGTCTTTGACTTCACGACGGATCAGTTGTGCCAGCTCGCGCTGCATCTGATCGCCGATACGTTGGGTACGGCTGTATTCTTTTGCCATGTCTTGTTACCTGTTACTGCCCCACGGTGAAACCCGTGTGGTCTGAAAGCGGCAAACGCCCGGCCTGACAAAAGCCAGACCGGGCGTTGCGTTTAGAGTCCGGGCGATGCGCCGCGCAATTGCATGCGGCTGGCCATCACGGCTCTTGAAGTGCGCGAGTTAGAGGCTGCGAGCAACCTGGACCTTCTCGAAGACTTCGATCTTGTCACCGACCTTGACGTCGTTGTAGCTCTTAACGCCGATACCGCATTCCATGCCGGCACGCACTTCGGAAGCGTCATCCTTGAAGCGGCGCAGGGATTCCAGCTCGCCTTCGAAGATAACGATGTCTTCACGCAGTACACGGATTGGACGGTTACGGTGAACGACACCTTCGATCACCATGCAACCGGCGATCGCGCCAAACTTCGGCGAACGGAACACGTCACGCACCTCGGCGATACCCAGGATGTTCTCGCGAACATCGCTGCCGAGCATGCCGGTCAGGGCTTTCTTGACGTCTTCGATGATGTCGTAGATCACGTTGTAGTAACGCATATCCAGACCTTCCTGCTCGACGATCTTGCGCGCGCCAGCATCGGCACGCACGTTGAAGCCGAACAGTACAGCGTTGGAGGCCAGTGCCAGGTTGGCGTCGGATTCGGTGATACCACCGACACCGCCACCGACCACGCGCACTTGCACTTCGTCGTTACCCAGGCCGTTCAAGGCACCGTTCAACGCTTCCAGCGAACCACGGACGTCGGATTTGAGGACGATGTTGAGCGTCTTCTTCTCTTCCTGACCCATGTTTTCGAAGATGTTTTCCAGCTTGCCGGCGTGAGCACGGGCCAGCTTGACTTCGCGGAACTTGCCTTGACGGAACAGAGCCACTTCACGGGCTTTCTTCTCGTCGGCAACCACACTCATCTCGTCGCCAGCATCCGGAGTACCGTCCAGGCCGAGGATCTCGACAGGGATGGCTGGACCGGCTTCCTTGATTGGCTTGCCGTTCTCGTCGAGCATGGCACGTACACGGCCGTAGTTCGAACCGACCAGGACCATGTCGCCTTGACGCAGGGTACCGTCTTGAACCAGAACGGTAGCCACCGGGCCACGACCCTTGTCCAGGCGGGATTCAACCACGACACCACGGCCGGGAGCCGATGGAGTAGCGGTCAATTCCAGGACTTCGGCCTGCAACAGAACAGCTTCGAGCAGCTCGTCGACGCCAGTACCCATCTTCGCCGAAACCGGCACGAATGGAGTGTCACCACCCCACTCTTCCGAGGTCACGCCGTGTACCGACAGTTCGCTACGGATGCGATCGAGGTCAGCACCTGGCTTGTCGATCTTGTTCACAGCGACAACCAGCGGAACGCCAGCAGCCTTGGCATGCTGAACAGCTTCGATGGTCTGCGGCATCACGCCGTCGTCCGCTGCAACCACCAGGATCACGATGTCGGTCGCCTTGGCACCACGGGCACGCATTGCGGTAAACGCGGCGTGACCAGGGGTGTCGAGGAACGTCACCATGCCACGGTCGGTTTCAACGTGGTAGGCACCGATGTGCTGGGTGATACCACCGGCTTCGCCAGCAGCTACCTTGGCACGACGGATGTAGTCGAGCAGGGAAGTCTTACCGTGGTCAACGTGACCCATTACGGTCACGACCGGCGCACGGGAAACAGCCTCGCCTTCAAACTTCAGGGACTCGGCCAGGGAATCTTCCAGGGCGGTGTCGCTGACCAGGGTCACTTTGTGGCCCAGCTCTTCGGCAACCAGCTGGGCAGTTTCCTGGTCCAGTACCTGGTTGATGGTCGCTGGAGTACCCAGTTTGAACATGAACTTGATGATTTCAGCAGCCTTCACCGACATCTGCTGGGCGAGATCGCCAACAGTGATGGTTTCGCCGATCTTCACTTCGCGCACGACAGGGCCGGTTGGGCTCTGGAAACCGTGGGCGTTGCGTTTCTTCAGCTTGGCCTTGCCGCGACCACCACGACGGAAGCCGTCGCTTTCTTCGTCGGTAGTCCGTGGGGCAACACGTGGAGCTGGCGCCTTTTCCTTGACCGAAGCACGATGCGGAGCGTTTTTACGCTCGCCATCGCCACTACCGCGACGATTGTTGTCGTCGGCACGTGGCTTGTCCGGACGACGCTGTTCGTCGCGCTTGCGGGTATCGGCCGCAGGTGCCGGAGCGGCTGCCACGACCGGTGCGCTTTCGCGAACAGGTTCGGCTACCGCAGCTGGCGCTGCAACAGGTTGGGCTGGAGCGGTCGGCGCAGCTGCAGGCTGGCGACGCGCTTCTTCTTCGGCGCGACGCTTGGCTTCTTCTTCAGCCTTCTGACGGGCAGCATTTTCTACTGCGCGACGTTCATCCAGTTCACGCTTGCGCTCGGCTTCGATTTCTTCCGGGCTGCGCTGTACGAAGACTTTCTTCTTGCGTACTTCAACGCTGATGCTTTTGCTGCCAGCAACACGCAGGGTGCTGGTGGTTTTACGCTGCAGCGTAATCTTGCGTGGTTCTTCCACTTTCGCCTTGTGGCTGCTTTTCAAGTGAGTCAGCAACGATTGCTTCTCACTATCAGTCACACTTTCTTCGGCGGCGGTGTGCGGCAGACCTGCCTCACGCATCTGCTGCAACAGGCGCTCTACCGGTGTTTTGACCTCATCGGCCAGTTGTTTCACCGTGACTTGCGTCATGCACTTCTCTCCTCAGGCCGCGCCTAATTACTCGAACCAGTGGGCTCGGGCGGCCATGATCAACTTGCCGGCACGATCATCGTCAATGCCGTCGATGTCGAGCAGGTCGTCAATAGACTGCTCGGCCAGGTCTTCGCGGGTAATTACGCCGCGCACCGCCAGTTCCATCGCCAAATCCTTGTCCATACCCTCAAGCGAGAGCAGGTCTTCGGCCGGATGGGCGTCTGCCAGCTTTTCCTCAGTAGCGATGGCTTTGGTCAACAAACGATCCTTGGCACGAGCGCGAAGCTCGTTGACGATTTCTTCGTCAAAGCCGTCGATGTTGAGCATTTCTTCCAACGGTACGTAGGCAATCTCTTCCAGGCTGGTAAAGCCTTCATCGACCAGCACCTGTGCCAGCTCTTCGTCGACTTCCAGCTCGTCGATGAAGTTGCGCAGGATGTCGCCGGTTTCTGCTTGCTGTTTAGCCTGGATGTCCGATTCGGTCATCACGTTCAGGGTCCAGCCAGTCAACTGGCTGGCCAGACGCACGTTCTGACCACCACGACCGATGGCCTGAGCCAGATTGTCTGCGCCGACGGCGATGTCCATTGCATGGGCATCTTCGTCAACGATAATTGCCGCAACCTCGGCCGGGGACATGGCGTTGATCACGAACTGAGCCGGGTTATCGTCCCACAGGACGATGTCCACACGCTCACCACCCAACTCGCCCGACACTGCCTGGACGCGCGAACCGCGCATACCGATGCAAGCGCCCTGCGGGTCGATGCGTTTGTCCTTGGAGCGCACGGCGATCTTGGCGCGCGAACCCGGATCACGGGACGCAGCCATTACTTCGATCAGGCCTTCGGCAATTTCCGGCACTTCGATGCGGAACAACTCGATCAGCATTTCCGGCGCGGTACGCGACAGGATCAACTGCGGGCCGCGGTTCTCGGTGCGGATTTCCTTGAGCAGCGCACGCAAGCGCACGCCAACCCGGAAAGTTTCGCGAGAAATGATGTCTTCACGGGCCAGCAACGCCTCGGCGTTGTTACCCAGGTCGACGATCACGTTATCGCGGGTGACTTTTTTCACGGTGCCGGAGATGATTTCACCCAGGCGCTCGCGGTAAGCGTCGACAACCTGAGCGCGCTCGGCTTCGCGAACCTTCTGCACGATGACCTGCTTGGCAGTCTGTGCAGCGATACGGCCGAATTCGATGGACTCGATTTTCTCTTCGACAACGTCACCGACCTTGGCGCCAGGGTGCGTTTCAGCAACCTTGCTCGGCCAGGTTTCGATGGCCGGATCGTCCAGGTCTGCTTCTTCGACGACCGTCCAGCGACGGAAGGTTTCGTAAGCACCGGTGTGGCGGTTGATTTCCACACGCAGATCGACTTCGTCCTCGAAACGCTTTTTGGTAGCCGTGGCCAGAGCGAGCTCCAGCGCTTCAAAAATTACGTTAGCCGGTACGCCCTTTTCATTGGATACCGACTCAACAACCAGCAGTACTTCTTTGCTCATCGTACGCCTCGCCTTTCGCAAGCCATTGGATCCGCGGGATCCGCAGTATCTGGCACGCCTCAGTCAAAACTGGGAATAATGTTGGCCTTGTCGATCATATCGATCGGCAACAGGAACTCATGGTCTTCTACCTGCACCACGACGTCCTGCTCTTCTACACCGCGCAGAAGGCCCTGAAAGTTGCGTCGTCCTTCAAAAGGCGAGCGCAGCTTGATCTTCACTTGTTCACCGGCAAATTTTGCAAACTGCTCAAGAGTGAACAGCGGGCGTTCCATGCCTGGCGAGGAAACTTCGAGGGTGTATTCAACGGAGATTGGATCTTCAACATCCAATACACCGCTGATCTGACGGCTGACGATGGCACAATCGTCCACCAGCACACCGCCCTCTTTATCGATATAAACGCGCAACATCGAGTGACGACCCTGAGCCGAAAACTCGATACCCCAGCATTCATAGCCTAGGGCCACGACCACCGGGGCCAGCAAGGCCTGCAACTCTTCTAGCTTGCTCGACACCTGAACCCCCTCGTGCATGTATGTGCATGCTATGCAAAATAAAAAAATGGGCGAAACGCCCATCCTTGAAACGCCGTCGAACAGCGGCGTTGGAAGTGTCCAGCTAACAAAAAGCCCCTTAAAAGGGGCTCCTTAAACTGGTTGCGGGGGCCGGATTTGAACCGACGACCTTCGGGTTATGAGCCCGACGAGCTACCAGACTGCTCCACCCCGCGACAAAGCTGGGGCGGAAGTATACGACCGATCCCCTACAGGGTCAATGTAACCTTCCACCTGCAAGAAAGCCCGCAACAGCGGGCTCTCCTGACTAATTGGTACCGAGAAGGGGACTCGAACCCCTACACCCTATGGGCACAACCACCTCAAGGTTGCGTGTCTACCAATTCCACCACCTCGGCAATACTACGTTTGAAACCCTTCTTACTTCTGCTCTTGAGCTGGAGGCACGTCAGTCGCTGGAGTAGCCGACTTTTGCTCTTGAAGCACCGGGACATCATCAGAAGCCGGTTGTTGCTTTGGAACTTCCAACACTGCCGGGTTTGGCAAACCTACTTGAGTCAGCTGGTGAGCTTTCTCTTTAGCAAAGTAACCTAACCCTAAGCTGGTTATGAAGAAACCTGCGGCAAGTATAGCAGTAAACTTACTAAGAAAGGTAGAGGAACCTTGGCTTCCGAACACAGTATTTGAAGCACCTGCTCCGAAAGACGCGCCAGCGTCCGCACCTTTACCCTGCTGCAGCAAAACCAGAGCTACTACGCCCAATGCACCCAGCAGATGAAAAACGACTACGACTGTTTCCAGCATTTTTTCAGTTTCCCGCGGCGCGACAAATCGCACCGAACTCATCTGCATTCAGGGAAGCCCCACCAATGAGGCCCCCATCGATATCCGGCATGCCGAACAGTTCGACCGCATTGGCCGCCTTCACGCTGCCGCCGTATAGAAGCCGCACACCTTGCGCGACTTCAGAATTCTCTGCCGCCAACTGCGCGCGAATGGCTGCATGCACATCCTGCGCCTGTTGTGGCGAAGCAGTCAGCCCGGTGCCAATGGCCCAGACCGGCTCGTAAGCGATTACTGCCTTTGCAAACACACCGACACCCAACTCGTCGATGATGCTGCCCAGCTGCTGCGAGACAACCTCAAGGGTCTTCCCGGCTTCACGCTGCTCCAGGGTCTCCCCTATGCACAACACCGGAACCAGGCCACTTGCCTGTGCCGCTGCAAACTTGCGAATCAGCACTTCGTCCTGCTCGCCCATTATCTGGCGGCGCTCGGAGTGCCCGACAAGCACCAGGGAACAACCTGCATCCACCAGTTGACTTGGCGAGACCTCGCCAGTCAGTGCACCTTGCCCCGGCTCCACCGCAGAGTTCTGCGCGCCGACCGAAATCGACTTTCCTTCCAGGCCATCAACCACTTGGCTGATATGCAAAAAAGGCGGGAATACCGCGACATCAACACCGCTCGGCAAGGCCAAGTCACGTAGGCCGTTGATCAGCTCAGCGACGCTGGCGCGGGTACCGTGCATCTTCCAGTTACCAGCTACCATAGGGCGACGCATGCTGTACCTCGTCGGTCAAAGTGGGCGCAGATGTTACCCAACACAATCGAGGCTGGCAAGCCGAATTCAGGCAGAAACTTCAGCAACCAGTTTTGCCAGCTCTTCGGCGTAGCCGCGAACCAGGGTTTCGTCTTCGCCTTCGACCATGACACGCACCAGCGGCTCTGTCCCGGACTTGCGCAACAGCACGCGTCCGCGCCCCGCCATGGCCTGGGTGACACGCTCACTGGCTTCCTTGACCGACGCATGCTCGAGCGGGTTTGCACCGCCACCGAAACGCACGTTGATCAACACCTGAGGGCACTTGCGCAATGCCTGGCGAGCTTGTGCAAGACCCTGCGAACGGGTCTTCAGCGCCATCAGCACCTGCAGCGCGGCGATGATCGCGTCACCGGTAGTGGTGTGATGGAAGCAAACGATATGCCCCGAGTTCTCACCACCCACCAGCCAGTTGCGCTCCAGCAGATCCGCGATGACATAACGGTCGCCGACGTTGGCGCGCACAAAGGGAATCGCCAGGTCCGCCAGGGCGAGCTCCAGCCCCAGGTTGCTCATCAATGTACCGACGACACCGCCTTGCAGCTTGTTCTGCTCATGCAGATCGCGAGCAATGATGTACAGCAGCTCGTCGCCATCGACGATGGCACCAGTGTGATCAACCATCAGCACGCGGTCGCCGTCACCGTCGAACGCGATACCCAGGTCGGCATGCTCGGCCAACACGGCAGCCTGCAGCTGGCCCATATGGGTCGAACCGCAGTTATCGTTGATATTCAGGCCATTGGGATGCGCGGACAGGACCACGACATCGGCACCCAGCTCGCGGAATACGCTGGGCGCTACCTTGTAGGTCGCACCGTGAGCGCAGTCGATGACGATTTTCAGGCCGGAAAAGCTGGTGCCGGTAGGCACGCTACTCTTGCAGAATTCGATGTAGCGACCCGAAGCGTCGTTGATTCGCGAGACCTTGCCGATCTTGCTCGATTCGACCACGGTCATCGGAGTATCGAGCAACTCTTCGATCATGTGCTCGACTTCATCGGGAAGCTTGGTGCCCTTTCCGGAGAAAAACTTGATGCCATTGTCATCATGGGGATTGTGCGAAGCACTGATCACGATACCGGCTTCAGCATGAAAGGTTCGCGTCAGGTAAGCGATGGCCGGCGTCGGCATCGGGCCCAGGAGCATCACATCGGCACCCGCCGATGTCAGCCCGGCCTCAAGCGCCGATTCGAACATGTACCCGGAAATCCGCGTGTCCTTGCCGACCAACACCTTGCACGCGCCCATTTTGCGGAACGCCATGCCGGCAGCCCAGCCCAGCTTGAGCATAAAGTCTGGAGTGATCGGATACTCGCCGACCCGACCACGAATACCGTCGGTGCCAAAATATTTCTTAGTCATAAGTACTCCATCTTTCTTATTCGGCTGATTCCACTGCGGCGATCATTTTCACCACATCAACTGTTTCAGCGACGTCATGGACACGCAATATACGCGCACCCTTATGCGATGCCAGCGCCGCGAGGGCAAGACCGCCGTAAAGGCGCTCACCGACGGGACGATTCAACGCCTGACCGATCATGCTCTTGCGCGACACCCCAACCAACAGCGGGCGCCCCAGGGCATGCAAGGCTTCCATGTGCTTGAACAAGCTTAGATTGTGCTGCAGGTTTTTTGCGAAGCCAAAACCCGGATCCAGGATGATCCGCTCAGCCGGAATGCCCACTGCTGCGCACTGAGCCATGCGCTCGGCAAGAAACTCGCCCACCTCCCGGGTGACGTCCTGGTAGTGCGGGTTGTCCTGCATGTCACCCGGCTCACCGAGCATATGCATCAGGCACACCGGCAAGCCGGTAGCCGCCGCCGCATCCAGCGCACCTTCGCGGCGCAACGAACGCACGTCATTTATCAGGCCAGCACCCAGTCGCGCCGTTTCGCGCATGACTGCGGGCGTGGAGGTATCGACCGAGATGATCACGTCCAGCTCACGGTGAATCCTCTCGACGATCGGCGCCACGCGCTCCAGCTCTTCGAGCGGTGAAACCGCCCTGGCGCCCGGGCGAGTCGACTCGCCGCCGACATCGATCAGTGTGGCGCCAGCCGCCACCATGGCTTCGGCATGGCGCAACGCCGCATCGAGCTGGCTGAATTTGCCACCATCGGAGAAAGAATCGGGAGTGACATTGAGAATGCCCATGACATGCGTCTGGGCCAAATCAAGAACCCGGTTGCCGCAAGGCAACCGGGTCGAGGACTGAACAAAAGTCATTTCAAACCTTAAACGTCAGCAGCGGGACCGCCGATAGGTGTTTCCGGACGCTCACCCTGCACCGCCGGCGGCGTGCCGGATGTACCGGTACCGCCCGACCAGTCGCGAGGCTCGCGAGGGGTGCGTCCAGCCATGATGTCGTCGATCTGCTCGGCATCGATGGTTTCATACTTCATCAGGGCATCGGCCATGGCGTCGAGCTTGTCACGGTTGTCCGTGAGAATCTGCTTGGCCGTGCCGTAGCACTGGTCAATGATGCTGCGCACTTCGGAGTCGATCAGCTTGGCTGTCTCACCGGAGAAACTGGCGTTCTGGCCACCGCCGCCGCGACCGAGGAACACTTCGCCCTCTTCTTCGGCATACATCAGCGGACCGAGTTTTTCGGAAAGGCCCCACTTGGTCACCATGTTCCGCGCAATCTGGCTGGCACGCATGATGTCGTTGGACGCACCGGTGGTGACGCCATCGAAGCCCAAGGTCATTTCTTCAGCGATACGGCCACCATAGAGCGAGCAGATCTGGCTGATAAGCGCACGCTTGGACAGGCTGTAGCGGTCTTCTTCCGGCAGGAACATGGTCACACCCAGCGCACGACCGCGCGGGATGATAGAGACCTTGTATACCGGATCATGCTCAGGTACGACGCGGCCGACAATGGCGTGGCCAGCTTCGTGGTAAGCGGTGTTCTGCTTTTCTTTCTCGGACATGACCATGGATTTGCGCTCGGCACCCATCATGATCTTGTCTTTGGCCAGCTCGAACTCTTTCATCTCGACGATGCGCTTGCCGGCACGGGCAGCAAACAACGACGCCTCGTTGACCAGGTTGGCCAGGTCGGCACCAGAGAAGCCAGGAGTACCACGAGCGATCACAGCCGGAGCGACGTCGTCACCCATCGGCACTTTGCGCATGTGGACCTTGAGAATCTGTTCGCGACCACGGATATCCGGCAAGCCAACCACGACCTGACGGTCGAAACGGCCTGGACGCAGCAACGCAGGGTCCAGTACGTCTGGACGGTTGGTCGCGGCGATCACGATGATGCCGTCGTTCATTTCGAAGCCGTCCATCTCTACCAGCAACTGGTTGAGAGTCTGCTCGCGCTCATCGTGACCACCGCCCATGCCGGCACCACGGTGGCGACCGACGGCGTCGATTTCATCGATGAAGATGATGCATGGCGCGTGTTTCTTGGCTTGCTCGAACATGTCGCGAACACGGCTGGCACCGACACCGACGAACATCTCGACGAAATCGGAACCGGAGATGGTGAAGAACGGCACCTTGGCTTCGCCGGCAATCGCCTTGGCCAGCAAGGTTTTACCGGTACCCGGAGGACCGACCATCAGCACGCCGCGAGGAATGCGGCCGCCCAGGCGCTGGAATTTGCCCGGATCACGCAGGAACTCGACCAGTTCGCCGACTTCTTCCTTGGCTTCGTCGCAACCGGCAACGTCAGCCAGGGTGGTCTTCACCTGGTCTTCGGAGAGCAGGCGCGCCTTGCTCTTGCCGAAGCTCATAGGGCCGCCCTTGCCACCGGCTCCGCCCTGCATCTGGCGCATGAAGAACATGAACACCGCGATGATCACCAGGATCGGGAAGCTCGCCACCAGGAGTTGAGTCCAGATGCTTTGCTGCTCAGGCTGCTTGCCTTCGACCACGACGTGGTTGTCCACCAGGTCGCCGATCAGGCCGTTGTCCTGGATCGCCGGACGAATGGTCTTGAAGCTATCGCCATCGTTGCGCTTGCCGGTAATCACGTAGCCATCAACCGCCACGCGCTCGACCTTGCCATCCTTGACCTGCTGGATGAAGTCGGAATAGTTGAGGGTCTGCGGCTCGTTAGGGCTGGAGAAGTTGTTCATCACCGTCACCAGGACTGCCGCGATGATCAACCACAGGATCAGATTCTTTGCCATATCGTTCAATTAACTACCCTCTGAAGCAAGCGCCGCTGTTGGCGCGCGCTTCGCATGATATTCACCGGCCTAACTTACTACATTACCTACAACTCTGGCAGGCGCCGTCTGTAACCCTTTGTGAAACACTTTCTACACAATATTCGTTTATGCACGCGAGGCGAAATACGAAAAACCTATCACCCCGCCAAAAAACCTCGTTTTATTCACTCCGACCGCGATAGCCCCAAGCCAGCATGTATTGCTCGCGGGAGCTGCCACGTGAAGAGTCCGGCTTGATCATCTGGATCTTGTCGAATTTCTTACGAGCGTCCTTCAGGTAAACATCGAAACCTTCGCCCTGAAAAATCTTGATCAAGAAATTACCACCGGGCTTGAGGATCCGCTCCGCCAAATCAAGCGCCAGCTCGCACAGGAACATGGCCTTGGGCATGTCCACTTCAGGCGTACCACTCATATTGGGGGCCATATCGGAAATCACAAGGTCCACCTGCGAATTACCCACGGCTTCAAGGATCCGAGCGAGCACTTCGTCCTGGGTGAAGTCACCCTGGATGAAAGTCACGTCCGGAATGCTGTCCATTTCCAGGATGTCCGAGGCGATCAAGCGGCCCTGGCCACCGATCAGCCGGCTAGTGACCTGCGACCAGCCACCGGGTGCCGCACCCAGGTCGACAACACTCATGCCCGGACGAATCAGTTTGTACTTTTCCTGGAGTTCCAGAAGCTTGTAACTCGCACGCGAGCGGTAGCCGTCTTTCTGCGCCTGCTTCACATAGGGATCATTGACATGTCTTTTCAGCCACTCAAGGCTTGTCTTGGAACGCGCCATTGGGCACCTCGATGATAAGGGTCGTGATTAGTTGGGCGGATCCACGAACCCTCGGGTAAAATGGCCGCCATTTTACAGAATCCAGACGAAAGGGTCAGATTATGCCGCTCACTCAAGAGCAGAAGAAACAGTACAAATCCATTGGCCACCATCTGAAACCAGTTTTGATCGTGGCTGACAACGGTTTGACTGAAGGTGTGTTAGCCGAACTTGAACGCGCCCTGGCGGATCACGAGCTGATCAAGATCAAGCTCAACATCCTCGATCGCGAATCGCGCCTGGCATCCATTGCCGAGCTGTGCAAGGTTGGCAAAGCGGATCTGGTACAGGTCATCGGCAAGATGGCCCTGATTTACCGCAAGAACTTCAGCGTCAACAAGCAGCTGTCGAACGTCCATCGCTTCAAGTGATGACAAGGGTCAAGGGTGTGCTTCGCGCACCCTGCCACTCCATCCGGGTACCGGCTGCATGATCAGCACCAGGCCCGAGAATCCCAGGACCAGATAGCTGAACACCTGCCAGCGCTGCGCATCAGGCCAGCCGACATGCACGGCGACATACGTCGCACACGCCAACAACGCGATCAACAGCACCTGCCCACGAAAATCCCGCCATAGACTGGCAAGGCCATTGGCCTGTACCAGCACCAAAGCCTGAAAGATCACGCACACGGCGGCAAACCCCACCACCATGCTCTCGAACAAGCCGGCGATCTCATCGATCAGCAACGGTGCCAAGCCAATTCGGCCCAACACCGGCTGCAAACCGAGATGCACCAGCCACAGACCGCCAACCCACAACATCTGGGCCAGCTGCCAGAGCATGGCGCCCGCATGCAGCGGGCGCCTGGCTTCAGATGTGACGGACTTCGACAATCTCGTACTCGATAACGCCGCTAGGCGTTTTCACGGCAACCACATCACCCTCTTCCTTGCCGATCAAGGCACGGGCCAAAGGCGAGCCGACCGAAATCTTGCCGAGTTTGAAGTCAGCCTCATCCTCACCCACGATGTGGTAAGAGACGCTTTCGTCAGTCTCGACGTTGGCGATTTCGACGGTGGTACCGAAAATCACTTTGCCGGTGTGAGGAATGGTCGTGACATCAATGATGACCTGATTCTGGATCCGGCCTTCGATATCACGAATCCGCGCCTCGACCATGCCTTGCTGTTCGCGGGCGGCATGGTATTCAGCGTTTTCTTTCAAGTCACCCAACTCGCGAGCCGTACCAATGTCCTGGCTGAGCTTGGGACGGACGACCTTGGTCAGATGAGCGTGTTCTTCTTCCAGGGCTTTGGCGCCCAGGACGGTCATTGGGTATTTGATCATGCCTTCAATCCTGCGTGTAGATCCTGCAAGCGGCGCACGGTCTTCTCGGGACCGAACTTCAGCGCTTCACAGATAGCTTCGCCAGCAGCAATGGTCGTGGTGCAGTAAATCTTGTGCTGCAAGGCATTACGACGAATGGAATAGGAGTCAGCGATCGACTGACGGCCTTCGGTGGTGTTGATGATCAGGGTGACTTCGTCATTCTTGATCATGTCGACTACGTGCGGACGCCCTTCGGTCACCTTGTTCACCCGGCGCACTTTCAGGCCTGCCGCTTCGATCAGCTTGGCAGTACCGGCAGTGGCCACCACTTCGAAGCCCAAGTTGATCAGATCACGGGCCACGCCCGCAACCAGTGGCTTGTCGTCATCACGGACGCTGATGAACGCAGTACCGCCGGTCGGCAGCACTTCGCTGGCACCCATCTGGGCCTTGGCGAACGCTTCACCGAAGGTGTCGCCCACGCCCATCACTTCACCGGTGGACTTCATCTCAGGGCCGAGGATCGGGTCAACGCCAGGGAATTTGGCGAATGGGAACACCGCCTCTTTCACACTGTAGAAGTTCGGGATGATTTCCTTGGTGAAGCCGATTTCCTTCAGGGTTTTACCGGCCATCACGCGTGCAGCGATCATTGCCAGGGAAACACCGATGCACTTGGACACGAACGGCACGGTACGCGAAGCACGCGGGTTGACTTCGATGACGTAGATGTCGTCGCCCTGCAGCGCCAACTGTACGTTCATCAGGCCGACCACACCCAGTTCCAGGGCCATTTTCTTGACCTGTTCGCGCATCTCGTCCTGGATGTGCGCCGGCAGCGAGTACGGCGGCAGCGAGCAAGCGGAGTCACCGGAGTGAACGCCAGCCTGTTCGATGTGCTGCATGATCGCACCGATCACCACGTCTTTGCCGTCGCAGACCGCATCCACGTCCATTTCGATGGCGCAGTTGAGGAAGTGGTCCAGCAGCACCGGGCTGTCGTTGGACACTTGAACCGCTTCACGCAGGTAGCGCTTGAGTTCTTCTTCTTCGTAGACGATTTCCATCGCACGGCCGCCCAATACGTAGGACGGACGCACCACCAGCGGGTAACCAATCTTGCTGGCGGCACGAATCGCTTCGTCTTCGCTGCGCACGGTGGCGTTTGGCGGCTGACGCAGATTCAGGCGCTGGACCATCTGCTGGAAGCGCTCGCGGTCTTCGGCACGGTCGATGGCGTCAGGGCTGGTGCCGATGATCGGCACGCCGGCGGCTTCCAGGGCACGCGCCAGTTTCAGCGGGGTCTGGCCGCCGTACTGGACGATCACGCCTTTGGGCTTCTCGACGCGGACGATTTCCAGCACGTCTTCCAGGGTCACTGGTTCGAAGTACAGGCGATCGGAGGTGTCGTAGTCGGTGGACACGGTTTCCGGGTTGCAGTTGACCATGATGGTCTCGTAACCGTCATCGCGCAGGGCCAGTGCCGCGTGTACGCAGCAGTAGTCGAACTCGATGCCCTGGCCGATGCGGTTCGGACCGCCACCCAGGATCATGATCTTGTCGCGACCCGATGGCGCCGCTTCGCACTCTTCTTCGTACGTCGAGTACAGGTACGCGGTATCGGTGGCGAACTCGGCAGCGCAGGTGTCGACGCGCTTGTAGACAGGGAAGATATCCAGCTTGTGACGGTGAGCACGCAGGGCCTTCTCGGTCACACCCAGCAACTTGGCCAGGCGCATGTCGGAGAAGCCTTTGCGCTTGAGACGGAACATCAGGTCGCGGTCGATGCTGGTCAGACCCAGGGTCTTGACCTTCTCTTCGTCCTTGATCAGGTCTTCCATCTGCACCAGGAACCACGGATCGATCATGGTCATGCCGAAGATGTCTTCAACGCTCATGCCAGCGCGCATCGCGTCCGCCACGTACCAGATACGCTCGGCGCCCGGTACGGTCAGCTCGCGCTTGAGCACGCTCATGCTTTCCGGGTTGCTCAGGTCAACCTTCTCGTCCAGGCCGCAAACGCCCACTTCCAGGCCACGCAGGGCTTTCTGCAGGGATTCCTGGAAGGTACGGCCAATGGCCATGACTTCACCGACCGACTTCATTTGCGTGGTCAGGCGTGCGTCAGCCTTGGAGAACTTCTCGAAGGCAAAGCGTGGCAGCTTGGTCACGACGTAGTCGATGGACGGCTCGAAGGATGCCGGGGTCTTGCCGCCGGTGATGTCGTTCGACAGCTCGTCCAGGGTGTAGCCCACAGCCAGTTTGGCCGCGACCTTGGCAATCGGGAAGCCGGTGGCTTTCGAGGCCAGTGCCGACGAACGGGATACGCGCGGGTTCATCTCGATCACGACCATGCGGCCGGTGTTCGGGCAGATGCCGAACTGAACGTTGGAACCGCCGGTTTCCACGCCGATCTCGCGCAGTACCGCCAGGGAGGCGTTACGCAGGATCTGGTATTCCTTGTCGGTCAGGGTCTGTGCCGGTGCCACGGTGATCGAGTCACCGGTGTGCACGCCCATCGGGTCGAAGTTTTCGATGGAGCAGACGATGATGCAGTTGTCCTTCTTATCGCGGACAACCTCCATCTCGTATTCTTTCCAGCCGATCAGCGATTCGTCGATCAGCAGTTCTTTGGTCGGCGACAGGTCCAGGCCGCGGGCGCAGATTTCTTCGAACTCTTCACGGTTGTAAGCGATACCGCCACCGGTGCCGCCCATGGTGAAGGACGGACGGATGATGCATGGGAAGCCGAGCTTCTCGAGAACCGCGTTGGCCTCTTCCATGCTATGGGCGATACCGGAACGCGGGCACGCCAGGCCGATGGACTTCATCGCCTTGTCGAAACGCGAACGGTCTTCAGCCTTGTCGATGGTGTCGGCATTGGCACCGATCATTTCTACGCCGAACTTCTCCAGGACGCCTTCGCGCTCCAGATCCAGGGCGCAGTTCAGTGCAGTCTGGCCGCCCATGGTCGGCAGCAGTGCGTCCGGACGTTCTTTCTCGATGATCTTGGCAACGGTCTGCCACTTGATCGGCTCGATGTAGGTGGCGTCGGCCATGGCCGGGTCGGTCATGATGGTGGCCGGGTTGGAGTTCACCAGGATGACGCGGTAGCCCTCTTCGCGCAGGGCTTTGCAGGCCTGGGCGCCGGAGTAGTCGAATTCGCAGGCCTGGCCGATAACGATCGGGCCAGCGCCGAGAATCAGGATGCTTTTAATGTCTGTACGTTTTGGCATGGGTTTGTCACTCAAATCCGCAGGTCAGTCGGCAAGCCGTCTTGTTCAATCTGTGAAGACCCGAGGGGGCCACCGGTATCGGGGCCGCCCTCAGGCTTTGCAACATCAGGGCGAGCGATCAGCGTCGCTTGGCCATTTCGTTGATGAAGCGATCGAACAGGGGTGCTACGTCGTTCGGGCCAGGGCTGGCTTCAGGGTGACCCTGGAAGCTGAAGGCGCTCTTGTCAGTACGCTCGATGCCTTGCAGCGTGCCGTCGAACAGCGATTTGTGGATCGCGCGAACGTTGGCCGGCAGGGTCGCTTCGTCTACCGCGAAACCGTGGTTCTGGCTGGTGATCATCACCACGCCAGTGTCCAGGTCCTGGACCGGGTGGTTGGCACCGTGGTGGCCATGGCCCATTTTCAGGGTCTTGGCGCCGGAAGCCAGGGCCAGCAGCTGGTGACCGAGGCAGATGCCGAATACCGGGATCTCGGTTTCCAGCACGTCCTTGATCGCCTGGATCGCGTAGTCGCAAGGCTCCGGATCACCAGGGCCGTTGGACAGGAACACGCCGTCCGGCTTCAGGGCCAGCACGTCGGCAGCAGGCGTTTGCGCAGGCACGACGGTTACGCGGCAGCCGCGCTCAACCAGCATGCGCAGGATGTTCACCTTGACGCCATAGTCGTAGGCCACCACGTGGTACGGCAGCTCGGAGGCTTCGATGGTCGCGTGGCTGTCGGTTTTCAGATCCCAGACAGTCGAGCGCCACTCGTACTTCTCGGTGGTGCTGACGACTTTCGCCAGGTCCATGCCCTTGAGGCCAGGGAAACCTTGGGCAGCGGCGATGGCGGCTTCTTCGGAAATGTTGTCACCGGCCATGATGCAGCCGTTCTGCGCGCCTTTTTCACGCAGGATGCGCGTCAGTCGGCGGGTGTCGATACCGGCGATGGCCACAACGTTGTTGGCCTTCAGGTAGTCGGACAGGGACATGGTGTTACGCCAGTTGCTCGCCACCAGAGGCAGGTCACGGATGACCAGGCCAGCGGACCAGACGCGGTTGGACTCGGCGTCTTCCGGCGTGGTGCCGGTATTGCCGATGTGCGGGTAAGTCAGGGTAACGATCTGTTGGGCGTAGGAAGGATCGGTAAGGATTTCCTGATAGCCGGTCATTGCGGTGTTGAACACCACCTCACCAACGGTTTGACCGTCGGCTCCAATGGCTTCGCCGCGAAAAATGCTGCCATCAGCAAGGGCGAGTATGGCTGGCTTAGTCAAGAAGACCTCCCGTAAATAAAGCCTGAAAGGGCGATCGCAGGTTGTAAAAAAGCGGAGTGACGTATGGACACGTCACCCCGCTTCTTCACTGAATTATTCTGCGCGCTTTTAGTGGACACACTAAAGCTGTAGCTTACAGAAAAAGGCCTTTTTGGTCTACCGCCAATGAGCCCTAAAGGCTGGAGAATGCGACAGGACGTCGCTTGGCGGAATAAAACCGGGCTCAGACGCTGCGCGCGAGCCCGATTTCGGGTGCATCTTAACGCAGATCGAGCACGTCTTGCATGTCGTAAAGACCAGGCTCGCGCCCATCCAGCCACAAGGCGGCACGTACCGCGCCCTTGGCGAAGGTCATGCGACTGGAAGCCTTGTGGGTGATCTCGACACGCTCACCGTCGGCGGCGAACAGCACGGTGTGATCACCGACGATGTCGCCAGCACGAACCGTGGCAAAACCGATCGTTTCGCGCTCGCGAGCACCGGTCTGGCCCTCACGACCGTAAACCGCGACTTTCTTCAGGTCGCGACCCAGGGCATCGGCAATCACTTCACCCATGCGTACGGCCGTACCGGACGGCGCATCGACTTTATGCCGATGGTGAGCTTCGGTGATTTCGATATCGACATCGTCACCCAGCACCCGGGCAGCAGTGTCGAGCAGCTTCAGGCACAGGTTTACGCCGACGCTGAAGTTGGCTGCGAAGACGATCGGGATATCCTTGCCCGCCTCTGCCAGCAACTGCTTCTCTTCAACGCTGAAGCCGGTAGTGCCGATGATCATCGCCTTGCCGTGCTTTCGGCAGAAGGCGAGGTTCTTCAGGGTCACTGTCGGGTGGGTGAAGTCGATCAGCACGTCGAACTCATCGACCACACGATCCAGATCACCCGACAACGGCACGCCGATGCGGCCGATCGCAGCCAGCTCGCCAGCGTCCGCGCCGACCAGCGTACTGTCAGGACGATCCACTGCCGCCGTCAGGCCGGCACCCGGTGCTTGCTGCACGGCTTCGATCAGGGTTTTGCCCATGCGCCCGGCGGCGCCCATCACAGCTATACGTCGCATGCCTGTCTCCTTACAAATCGCCGAAGAAGCGCTTCACGCCTTCGAACCAGCCAGTGGTTTTCGGTGAGTGACTGTTGTCGTCCGCCAGGGAGCTGCGGAACTCTTCGAGCAATTCACGCTGACGACGACTCAGATTGACCGGAGTCTCGACCGCCACACGGCACATCAAGTCACCCGCACCGCCTCCACGTACCGGGGCAACGCCCTTGCCGCGCACGCGGAACTGCTTGCCGGTCTGGGTCCCTTCAGGGATTTTCAGCTTGACCCGACCATCGAGGGTCGGAATCTCCAGCTCGCCACCCAGCGCCGCATCGACGAAGCTGATCGGCACTTCGCAGAACAGGTGCTTGCCGTCACGCTGGAAGATCGAGTGCTCGCGCACATTGATCACCACGTACAGATCGCCGGTCGGCCCGCCTTGGGCGCCCGCCTCGCCTTCACCCGACAGGCGAATGCGGTCACCGGTATCGACACCGGCCGGAACCTTGACCGACAGGGTCTTGTACTCTTCGACGCGACCTTCGCCGTGGCAGGAATCGCACGGATCGGAAATGATCTTGCCCTGGCCATGGCAACGCGGGCAGGTTTGCTGCACCGAGAAGAAGCCTTGCTGCATGCGCACCTGGCCGATACCGCCACAAGTCGGGCAGGTGACCGGCGAAGAGCCCTTCTTGGCTCCCGAGCCGTCGCACGGCTTGCAGTTGACCAGTGTCGGAACGCGGATATTCACGCTGGTGCCGCGCACCGCTTCTTCCAGATTCAACTCCAGCGTGTAGCGCAAGTCACTGCCACGCTGGGCGCCGCCACGGGAACCACCGCGACCACCACCGAAGAAGTCGCTGAAGACATCGCCGAAGATGTCGGAGAAATTCTGCCCACCGAAACCGGCACCACCGCCACCCATGCTCGGGTCGACACCGGCATGGCCGTACTGGTCATACGCCGCACGCTTGCTGGAATCGGACAGTACTTCGTAGGCCTCATTGGCCTCCTTGAACATCTCTTCCGATGCCTTGTCATCAGGATTACGGTCCGGGTGGTGCTTCATCGCCAGGCGACGGTAGGCCTTTTTCAGGTCCGACTCGCTTGAGCCGCGCTCAACACCCAATACTTCGTAATAGTCACGCTTTGCCATAAGTCTCTGCACTCTTGAGGACGTTCGACAAACCTCTCCTGAGCCTCGCCAAACTCGTTGAGCCCCAATACAGGCCCGGACCCAACTCACGTCAATTCAACGATCCTGGTCTTTGATTCGATCGGCACTTTCGGCTCGAAAAGCAGGAGCATTCCCGGCCATGCCATCAGCACGCGAGCGTTGTCGCATGCTGTAAAAATTCGCTAACTCCAGACACGCCAACGCGGGAGCAAGCTCCCGCGCGGCGACATCCTACCAGTCACCGCCGCAAGGCAGTCAACCGGCCGACCAACAACTTACTTGTGGTCTTTTACTTCTTCGAACTCAGCGTCGACCACGTCGTCAGCCTTCTCGGCCGACTCACCTTGCGGTGCCGCGCCTTCAGCTGGCTGAGCCTGTTCGGCGTACATCTTCTGGGCCACTGGAGCGGAGACTTTCGACAGCTCTTCAACCTTGGCTTCGATAGCGGCCTTGTCGTCGCCTTTCACGGCGGCTTCAAGGGCAACTACAGCAGCTTCGATTGCAGTCTTCTCTTCAGCGCTTACCTTGTCGCCAGCATCAGCGACCATTTTGCGCGTCGAGTGAACCAGTGCATCACCCTGGTTACGGGCAGCGGCCAGTTCTTCGAACTTGCGGTCTTCCTCGGCGTTGGCCTCGGCATCACGCACCATGCGCTCGATCTCTTCATCGGACAGGCCGGAGTTGGCCTTGATCACGATCGACTGAGTCTTGCCGGTGGCCTTGTCCTTGGCGCCTACGTGCAGGATGCCGTTGGCGTCGATGTCGAAGGTCACTTCGATTTGTGGCACGCCACGTGGTGCTGGTGGAATCTCGGCCAGGTCGAACTTGCCCAGGGACTTGTTCTGCGCAGCCTGCTTACGCTCACCTTGCAGCACGTGAATGGTCACAGCGCCCTGGTTGTCGTCGGCAGTCGAGAACACTTGCGATTTCTTGGTAGGAATCGTGGTGTTTTTCTCGATCAGCGCAGTCATCACGCCACCCATGGTTTCGATACCCAGGGTCAGCGGGCTGACGTCCAGCAGCAGAACGTCCTTCACGTCACCGGCCAGTACCGCACCCTGGATGGCAGCACCCATGGCTACTGCTTCGTCCGGGTTGACGTCTTTACGTGCTTCTTTACCGAAGAACTCGGTCACCAGTTTCTGAACCAGTGGCATACGGGTCTGACCGCCGACCAGGATCACGTCGTTGATCGCGCCAACGTCGATACCGGAATCTTTCAGCGCGATGCGGCAAGGCTCGATGGTGCGTTGAACCAGGTCTTCAACCAGCGCTTCCAGCTTGGCGCGGGAGATCTTCACGTTCAGGTGCTTAGGACCGGTGGCATCTGCAGTGATGTACGGCAGGTTGACGTCGGTCGACTGAGCGGAAGACAGCTCGATCTTGGCTTTTTCAGCGGCTTCTTTCAGGCGCTGCATTGCCAACGGGTCACCCTTGAGGTTCATGCCGCTTTCTTTCTTGAATTCGTCGACGAGGTAGTCGATCAGACGAATGTCAAAGTCTTCACCGCCCAGGAAGGTGTCGCCGTTGGTGGCCAACACTTCGAACTGGTGCTCGCCATCGACTTCAGCGATCTCGATCACGGAAACGTCGAAGGTACCGCCACCCAGGTCGTAAACGATCACGGTGTGATCGCCCTTGGCCTTGTCCATACCGTAGGCCAGAGCAGCCGCGGTGGGTTCGTTGATGATACGTTTTACGTCCAGGCCCGCGATACGGCCGGCGTCCTTGGTCGCTTGACGCTGGCTGTCGTTGAAGTAGGCCGGAACGGTGATCACCGCTTCGGTCACTGGCTCGCCGAGGTAGTCTTCGGCGGTCTTCTTCATTTTCTTCAGGATTTCAGCCGAGATTTGTGGCGGTGCCATTTTCTGGCCGTTCACTTCAACCCAGGCGTCGTTGTTGTCAGCCTTGACGATCTTGTAAGGGACCATCTGGATGTCTTTCTGTACCACTTCTTCTTCGAAGCGACGACCGATCAGACGCTTCACCGCATACAGGGTGTTGTGCGGGTTGGTCACAGCCTGACGCTTGGCGGACTGGCCGACCAGGATTTCGCCATCGTTGGCGTAAGCGATGATCGACGGCGTGGTACGCGCGCCTTCGGCGTTTTCAATAACTTTGGCCTTGCCATTTTCCAGCACGGAGACGCAGGAGTTGGTAGTCCCCAGGTCGATACCGATAATTTTGCCCATGTTCACTCTCCCGAAACTTTGGATTTGGTTGCCGCAGCAGTGGTGGCTAACTGCGGTAGCACTTAAACGCTTGACTTCTAAATGGGGGCCTTGCGGCTAATTTCAAGCCTGCTCGTCAATCGAAGGCGAAACTGGCGCAGGCGCCTTGCTGACCACGACCATTGCCGGACGCAGCAGGCGACCATTGAGCTGATAGCCCTTCTGAAACACCTTCAGAACACTGTTCGGCTCAAGGTCCGCGCTTTCCTGCATGGCCATTGCCTGATGAAGAACGGCGTTGAAAGGTTCGCCATGCGGATCGATCGCTTCCAGCTGATAACGCTTCAGGGTGTCCTGGAACATTTTCAGGGTCAGTTCGATCCCTTCGCGCATCGGACGAATGCTTTCGTCATCCGGGCTGGACAACTCCAGGCCGCGCTCCAGGCTGTCGATGATCGGCAGCAGGTCGCCAGCGAATTTTTCCAGCGCGAACTTGTGCGCTTTTTCTACATCCTGCTCGGCGCGACGGCGGACGTTCTGCAGATCGGCGGCTACACGCAAAGCCTGATCCTGCGCACCTGCCAGTTGCTCTTCGAGCACTTGTACACGCGCCGCCAGGTCATCACCCGAAGCCTGGGGAGCCTGGTCGGCGTCTAGATTTTGCGTATCCACTGTCTGTTCGTCAGCCATAGAATTCTCCTTTCAATATCGTCCGCGAGCTCGACTCGCGCTTCTGTCCAGCTATATGGGGCCGCAAAATCCGGCTTCAAGGGGCTCAATGAGATTAACCCTACAAAAAGCTCTGCATTGTCATTCCCCGGCGCGCTAAGGATTTCGTCGGCTCAAGCAAAACGAGCTAACAGAGGGCATTGTCAGCCAGAAACAAAACACTGTATAAATAACCAGACCTAAAGCCTGGGAGCGGCCTTTATGCTGGTGCACCTGTCCGTACACAACTACGCCATCGTTGAACATCTCGATCTTGAACTCGATCGGGGAATGAGCGTGATCACAGGGGAAACCGGCGCGGGCAAGTCGATCATGCTCGACGCCCTGGGCCTGACCCTCGGCGATCGAGCCGACAGCGGCGTGGTCCGCCCCGGCGCAGACAAGGCCGACATTCTGGCAACCTTCGACCTGGCCGACATCCCGGAAGCCAGTACCTGGCTGGCCGAACGCGACCTCGAGAACGAGGGCCCGTGCATCCTGCGCCGCGTCATCACCGCCGAGGGGCGCTCGCGCGGCTACATCAACGGCACACCCTGCCCGCTAGGCGACCTCAAGGCCCTCGGTGAGCTGTTGATCGACATCCACAGCCAGCACGAACATCAGTCTTTGCTCAAGACCGACACCCATCGCCGCCTGCTCGACGAATACGCCGGTGCAACGGACCTCGCCCGCCAGGTGCAGCTGGCTGCCCAGCGCTGGCGCCAGACTCACCAGGAGCTTGAGCGACTGTCCAACTCCGGCGATGAGCAGCGCGCCCGCCATCAGTTGCTCAGCTATCAGCTTGAGGAACTGGAAAACCTTGGCCTCGGCGAAAACGAACTGGAGCAGCTGGAGCAGGAACACAAGAACCTGACAAACGCGGAAACCTTGCTGGGTATCTGTCGACAAGTGGTCGAGCAATGCAGCGAGAGTGATTCCGGCAATGTCCTCAACGCCCTGACGGCGAGCCTCAATCGCCTGTCGAGCGTGAACAGCTCGATTGGCGCATTGGGCGAAGCCAGCAGCTTGCTGACCAGCGCGCAGATCCAGGTTGAAGAAGCTGTAGGCGAGTTGAACCGCTTCCTGGACAATTTCGACGCAGACCCGGCACGCCTTCAATACCTGGAAGAACGGCTCGATGCGATCTACACCATGGCGCGCAAGCACCGCATTCAGCCCACCGAGGTTGCAGAGATGCAGCAGCGCTTGCTGGATGAAATCGAAACCCTGAACGCCAACGATGAATCCATCGAGCGACTGAGTGATGAGCTGGCGTCTTTTGCGCGTCATTATCAGGAGAAGGCTCGAGAGCTGAGCGATCTGCGCCACCAAGCCTCCAGCAGTCTGGCCAGCGCGGTGGAACAGGAGATCCAGCGACTGGGCATGCCCGGTGGGCGCTTTGCCATCGAACTGCGACCCAACAGCAGCAATGAATTGCTGCCCAACGGACTC
The DNA here is from genome assembly GCF_028823535.1 of Pseudomonas serbica. Taxonomy (GTDB): domain Bacteria; phylum Pseudomonadota; class Gammaproteobacteria; order Pseudomonadales; family Pseudomonadaceae; genus Aquipseudomonas; species Aquipseudomonas serbica. Next base: position 342,362 of record NZ_JAQIYM010000003.1, read on the forward strand.
GAGCAGGTAGAACTGCTGGTTAGCGCAAACCCGGGGCAGCCCCTGAAAGCGCTGGCGAAGGTGGCATCGGGTGGTGAGCTGTCGCGAATCAGCCTGGCCATCCAGGTCATCACCGCACAGACCTCCCGCGTACCGACCCTGGTGTTTGACGAAGTGGACGTCGGCATCGGCGGCCCCACCGCCGAAATCGTTGGCCAATTGCTGCGCCGTCTCGGCGAGCGTGGACAAGTCCTCACCGTTACGCACTTGCCACAGGTGGCGGCGCAGGGCCATCAGCATTTGTTTGTACATAAAGTGCGCGGCGAGGATGCCACTCGCACGGCCGTATCCAAACTGAGCAAGAACGACCGCGTTGAAGAAGTGGCAAGGATGCTGGGCGGTATCGACCTGACCAAGGAATCCCTGGCCCACGCCAAGAAGATGGTCGTCACCGCAAAAATTTGAGATGGGCAGAAAGCACGAAGGCGACCCTGGGGTCGCCTTCGTTCGTTTCGCGAACCCTGGGGTCCGCGCGACATGCTTACTTTTTCTTGCGTACGTACAACACAAGATTGTGATCAACCATCTCGAAGCCATACTTGTCGACGATGGCCTTTTGCAGGCGCTCGATTTCTTCGTCGAAGAATTCGATCACTTCGCTGGTTTCGACGTTGACCATATGGTCGTGGTGCTTGCCATCGTCCAGTTCGAAGACCGCGTGGCCTCCGTCGAAGTTGTGCCGCACCACAAGTCCAGCTGCCTCGAACTGGGTCAGTACACGGTAAACCGTGGCCAGACCGACGTCCTCGCCAGCCTCCATCAATGCCTTATAGACATCCTCGGCACTCATGTGGCGCTGCTCGGCAGAGTCGAGCATTTGCAGAATCTTGACCCGTGGCAGGGTCACTTTGAGGCCGGCTTTGCGTAGTTCGCTATTTTCAACCATGGTCAGCTTTCTCGCGATGCTGCTTCGCAGCTTCTCTTAATGCGGGTATGATCGGCGTTTACGTTGTCCCAGCCAAGATAGTGGAAGTCGCCCACCGATGCAAAACACCAAGCTCTTGCTAACCAGTTTCACCTTTGTGGGACTGCTCGCACTCGCCGGTTGTTCATTCCCCGGGGTTTACAAAATCGACATCCAGCAGGGCAATGTCGTCACGCAGGACATGATAGACCAGTTACGCCCGGGAATGACCCGCAAGCAAGTACGGTTTATCATGGGCAACCCCCTGCTGACTGATACGTTCCATGCCGATCGCTGGGATTACCTGTATAGCCTGCAACCGGGTGGCGGTGAACGCCAACAAGAACGCATCAGCGTTATCTTCAACCCAAATGACCAGCTTGTCAGCCTCTCTGGCGACTTCATGCCTGGCGTAAGCCGCGACGAAGCCATTCTGGGCAAGGACAGTGCTGCCCCTGTCACCGCACCGGCAGAGAACGTCGAGCCGCCGAAACCGGAAAAGCCAGTCAAGCCAGGTTCGTTGCTCGATCAGATCCAGAAGGAAGTGGACGGTGTCGAAACCGTACCTGTTCCAACTCCAGAACCCCTGGAAACCTCGCCGCAATAATTTGCGACGTAAAAAAACCCGGCATGCCCGGGTTTTTTATTGTCTGGTATTTGGCGGGCTCAATTATTTCGCGCCTTGGCCTCGGCAGCCTTGGCCGCACGCAGTCGACGCACCTCCTTTGGATCCGCCAACAACGGCCGATAAATCTCGATGCGATCGCCCGATTGAACAGGACGACTCTCGGCATCGACGATCACCTTGCCAAAGACCCCCACCGGACACTGCGCCAGGTTCAGCTCAGGAAAAGCCTGACCCACACCGGACTTCAGCAAGGCTGCGCGAACGGACGTTCCTGCCGGTACCTTCACCGGCAAGAGCACCTGACGATCTACCGCGGCGTAGACCACCTCGATCTCTATCATCGCCTCAACCATGCATTTGCTTGGCGCGCTGGCAGAACGCGTCCACCAGTGTATTGGCCGCCTGATTGAACAACGGCCCCAAGGTCGCGCGAATGATCGGGCCTGCGTAATCGAACGACAGGTCCAGGCTGATCTTGCAGGCCTTCTCGCCCAACGGCTTGAACACCCACACGCCATGCAACTGAGTGAACGGCCCCTCTTCGAGATTCATCTCGATCGACTGGCCGGGCACCAGGGTATTGCGCGTCACGAAATGCTGGCTCAGCCCGCCCTTGGCCACGCCCACGCTGGCGCGCATATGGTCGGCAGAGCTTTCCAGGACTTCGGCCGTTGAGCACCAGGGCAGGAATTCCGGGTAACGCGCCACGTCGTTGACCAGGTCATACAGCGCTTGCGCGGGGTACGGCAGCAAGGCCGAACGTGAAATGTGTGTCGTCATGTCAGCGTCACTTCCACAGCTGGGCGGCAAACACTACAAGAATGCCGATGGGCGCCACATAGCGCATCAAGAACAAGGACAGGGCAAACAACATCGGGCTGCGCATCGACAGTTCGTCACGCACTGCGTCACGCCCCATTACCCAGCCTGCAAATACCACGAAACACAATCCGCCCAGTGGCAGCATGATTCGCGAGGTGAAGAAATCGATCACACCGAAGAAATCCAGGCCGCCCGCCGCCCCCCATTGGTAGAGATGGAACAGCCCGCCTTCGTTCACGAAAAACTTGGCTTCCTTCCAGATATTGAAGGAAAACACCGTGCCCAGACCGACAAACCAGCAGGTGAACGCCAGCCAGAAAGTGACCCAGGCACGACTGACTTTCGAGCGTTCGACCAGGTAAGCCACCATGGGCTCGAGCAAGGATATGGCCGAACTCCAGGCTGCAATCGCCACCAGCACGAAGAACACTACGCCCATCAACTGGCCAAACGCTACGTTGCCAAAGGCAAAAGGCAGGCTGACAAACATCAGGCCAGGGCCTTCGCTCGGGTTCAAGCCGCCGGCAAACACAATCGGAAACAGTGCCAGGCCGGCCACCAGGGACACAAAGGTATCCAGCAGTGCCACACCCACAACGGTCCCGGAGATCGACGAATGCTTGGGCATGTAGGCGCCGTAGATCATGATCGAACCCACCCCGACGCTCAGGGAGAAGAAAGCATGGCCCATGGCCGGCAGCAAGCCGTCGAGGACTTTTTCCGGATGGAAGTCGAACATGAAATGGACGCCTTCCATGAAATGCCCGGTGGTCATGCTGTAGCCCAGCAGCACGAGGATCATCACGAACAGCAGCGGCATCATGATCCGCAGGCTGCGTTCAAGCCCAGCAACCACGCCCTTGGCGATGACCACCGCCGATAGCAGCATGAAAATCGTGTGCCAAAGTGTCAGGCGCCATGGATCGGCGATGACATTGCCAAAGTAAGCACCCACCTGGTCCGGCGTCGCCCCCTGGAAGTCGCCACGCCCCATGTCGATGATGTAGTCCAGCGACCAGCCGCCGACCACGCTATAGAAAGACAGGATCAGCAACGCCGTGATCATGCCGGCGAATGCTCCCCAGGACCACTTGGTCGAATGCCCCGCTTCCAGCGCCAGCACCTTCAAGGCGTTGGCCGGGCTTTGCCGGGCGCGGCGGCCGATCAGGGTTTCGGCGAGCATGACCGGTACACCGATCAACGCGATGCAGGCCAGGAACATCATCACGAAGGCCCCGCCACCATAGACCCCGACCATGTAGGGGAATTTCCAGATACTACCCAGGCCCACGGCCGAACCGGTCGCGGCGAGTATGAAGACCCAGCGGCTAGCCCAACTGCCGTGGACAGAAACCTTGTCTGTCGACATCGTTATTACGACCAAGCGTTCAAAAAAGAGGCCGCATTGTCCGGGATTCAATCAACCTGCTCAAGCACGCAGCAACACCGTAGCCGACTCGCGCGCAACTCCCTATAATGCCGCCCCTATGGCTAAACAGAAGAAACACCCAACAGGGACCATCGCGCAAAATAAAAAGGCGCGACACGATTACTTCATCGAACATCGGTTCGAGGCTGGTCTGGTCCTGGCCGGCTGGGAAGTAAAAAGTCTGCGGGCAAGCAAGTTGCAACTGGTTGACAGTTACGTACTGCTCAAGGATGGCGAAGCCTGGCTGCTCGGCAGTCACATCACGCCCCTGACGACCGCCAGCACCCACGTCATCGCCGATCCGGTGCGCACGCGAAAATTGCTGCTCAACCGGCGGGAGCTGGAAAAGCTTGCCGCCGCCGTGCAGCAAAAAGGCTACGCCTGCGTGTGCCTGTCCTGGTACTGGAGCAAGCACATGGTCAAGTGCGAGATTGCCCTGGGCAAGGGCAAGAAGGAATACGACAAGCGCGATACCGAGCGCGAACGCGACGCCGGGCGCGAATTGCAGCGCGCGGTGCGCAACAAGGGCAAGGAAGATTAATTCCTGGCCCTGATCGTTCCCACGCTCTGCGTGGGAATGCAGCTATGGACGCTCTGCGCCAGCTTTGTGACGCGGAGCGTCACGGGATGCATTCCCACGCAGAGCGTGGGAACGATCGCTGATCCAAAACCGTCTGACTACATGCCCTTGCGCCGCTCCGCCCGAGCCACGCGCTGCACTTCCTGACGCACCTCCTCCAGCACCTCCTGCACGTACAGAATGTGTCGACTGGAGACTTCCCGCGCCTGTTCCGCCCGACCTTCGATAATCGCCAGGTACAACTCCCGGTGCTGCGTAATCAGCATGTCGCGGGTTTCCGTGCGCTGCTTGTACATGCCGCCGATGTTCGTCACCACGTTGCGCTTGAGCAGGTCGAACAGCCCTCGAATGGTATGCAGCAACACCGCGTTGTGACTGGCTTCGGCGATCGCCAGGTGAAACTTCGCATCCGCCGCCCCCTCTTCCGCCCGACTGACTTCATCGTGACGCGAATAGCAGTCCTGCAATTGATTGAACGCTGCAGTCAGTCGTTCGCGATCAACGTCGGTGGCGCGTAAGGCTGCGTAATAGGCGCAGGACGCTTCCAGCGTGTGGCGAAACTCCAGCAGATCGCGCTGGGCTTCGGGGTTGCTTTCCAGCAGATGCAACAGTGGATCACTGAACGTCGTGCCCAGGGACTCGACCACGTAATTGCCGCCACCCTGACGACTGACCAGCAGCCCCTTGGCCGTCAGTTTCTGAATAGCCTCGCGCAACGAAGGACGCGAAACGCCAAATTGCTCGGCCAAGGCGCGCTCGGCCGGCAAGCGCTCACCCGCCTTCAGCGTGCCCTCAAGGATCATGCCCTCGAGCTGCTCGACAATATCGTCAGACAAACGGCGTTGCCGAATCTGATCAAACGCCATAACTCAATTTCTCCACCATCCCGACGGTGCGCCGGGGCTCTATTCTGGCCTATCCATGAGGCGCAGGCACCTGCCACGCGACCATTGCCCGAGCCGGGCAGATCCTTCGCAAACCCCTGCCTACGACAAAAGTTTTAGGGCGGCAAATTGACACACCACCTACAAGACTTTTACCCTAGCCAACAGCGATTGTAAATTGGTCTTACCAATTAACCAAGAACGCTGATCAGTGCCTGACCAACAACAATTAGGGGCCACCCCATATGCAAACCTGGCAACAGCTCTACAGCCCGCTCGGCAGCCTCGGCCTGTCCGCACTCGCAGCCGTCATTCCCATCGTGTTTTTCTTCCTGGCCCTGGCCGTGTTCCGCCTCAAAGGACACGTGGCCGGCAGCATCACCCTGGCCTTGTCGATCCTGGTGGCAATCATTGCCTTCAAGATGCCCGTGGACATGGCGTTCGCCGCCGCCGGGTATGGCTTTGCCTATGGCCTGTGGCCGATCGCCTGGATCATCGTGGCGGCGGTCTTTCTCTACAAACTGACGGTCAAGAGTGGCCAGTTCGAAGTGATCCGCAGCTCGGTGCTGTCGATCACCGACGACCAGCGCCTGCAAGTGCTGCTGATCGGCTTCTGCTTCGGTGCATTCCTCGAAGGTGCAGCCGGCTTCGGTGCACCGGTGGCGATCACCGCCGCGCTGCTCGTAGGACTGGGCTTCAACCCGCTGTATGCCGCGGGCCTGTGCCTGATCGCGAACACCGCGCCGGTAGCCTTCGGTGCCCTTGGTATTCCGATCATCGTCGCCGGGCAAGTGACCGGCATCGACGCCTTCAAGATCGGCGCCATGACCGGCCGCCAGTTGCCGCTGCTGTCGTTGTTCGTGCCATTCTGGCTGGTGTTCATGATGGATGGCCTGCGCGGCGTGCGCGAAACCTGGCCGGCCGCACTGGTTGCGGGCTTGAGCTTCGCCGTGACCCAGTATTTCACCTCCAACTTCATCGGCCCGGAACTGCCGGACATCACCTCGGCCCTGGCCAGCCTGGTTTCCCTGACCCTGTTCCTCAAGGTCTGGCAGCCAAGACGCGCCGCCGGCCAGCACATCGTCGGTGCCGTATCGGCTTCGGTGGTCAGCGCCAGTGCCGGTGGTTTCGGCCAGAAGCGCACCACCGTGGCGTCGCCCTACAGCCTGGGTGAAATTTTCAAAGCCTGGTCGCCGTTCCTGATCCTGACCGTGCTGGTAACCATCTGGACCCTCAAGCCGTTCAAGGCGATGTTTGCCGCCGGCGGCTCGATGTACAGCTTCGTGTTCAACTTCGCCATCCCGCACCTGGATCAAATGGTGATCAAGGTGGCACCGATCGTGGCCGCGCCGACCGCCCTCCCGGCCGTGTTCAAGCTTGACCCGATTTCCGCAACCGGCACCGCGATTTTCTTCTCGGCGCTGATCTCGATGCTGGTCCTGAAGATCAACTTCAAAACTGGTCTGACCACTTTGAAAGAGACCTTCTACGAACTGCGCTGGCCGATCCTGTCCATCGGCATGGTGCTGGCCTTCGCGTTCGTCACCAACTACTCGGGCATGTCCTCGACCATGGCGTTGGTCCTGGCCGGCACGGGCGCCGCCTTCCCGTTCTTCTCGCCGTTCCTTGGCTGGCTGGGCGTGTTCCTGACCGGCTCCGATACCTCGTCCAACGCACTGTTCAGCTCGTTGCAGGCGACCACCGCCCACCAGATCGGCGTCAACGACACCTTGCTGGTGGCGGCGAACACCAGCGGCGGCGTGACCGGCAAGATGATCTCGCCTCAATCGATCGCCGTGGCCTGCGCCGCGACCGGCCTGGTGGGCAAGGAATCGGACCTGTTCCGCTTCACCCTCAAGCACAGCCTGTTCTTTGCAACGATTGTCGGCCTGATCACCCTGGCCCAGGCCTACTGGTTCACCGGCATGCTGGTGCACTAAGTACTACAGGCGACATGGAAAAAACCGACGCCGGGCCACGACCCCGGCGTCAGCTATTCACCACCCGGTCTGTAAGGCTGCTGAAAGCATCTCTGTCTATATTCAGCGGCCTCAGCGGACGGATAACCGGGCCCACCCGGAGACACGCCTGATGAGCGAGCTTTTTTACAACGCTGTGCCGAATGCGACCCGTGTCGCCCCGCCACTGCCCGAGCCTCGGCAATACCCCAGCGAAAAACCGCAACGGGTGTACCTGTTCGGGACCTGCGTAGTGGATCTGTTCTACCCGCAAGCCGGAATGGACGCGATCCACTTGCTGGAGCGCGAAGGCATCCGTGTCGAGTACCCGCAAGGGCAAAGCTGCTGCGGGCAACCGGCCTACACTTCGGGCTACACCGAGCAGGCCAGGACCGTCGCGCGCTCGCAACTGGCGCTGTTCGCCGGGGATTATCCGGTGGTGGTGCCTTCGGGCTCCTGCGCGGGCATGTTGCGCGAACACTATGCCGACCTGTTCAAGGATGAGCCGGACACGTTGAAACAGGTACAGGCGCTGGCTGCCAGGACCTATGAGCTGGCCGAATTCCTGTTGTTTGTCTGCAAAGTGCAGCTCAAGGACAGCGGCACGCCGGTGAAAGTCGCGCTGCATACATCGTGTTCGGCACGCCGTGAAATGAACACCCACCTGCACGGGCGCGAACTGTTGGCGCAATTGAGCAACGTGGAACGGGTCGAGCACAGTCACGAAAGCGAATGCTGTGGCTTCGGTGGGACTTTCAGCGTCCGAATGCCAGACATTTCCGGCGCGATGGTGGCTGACAAGACCCGCTCGCTGAAGGAATCCGGTGCGCACCAGGTACTCAGTGCCGACTGCGGTTGCCTGATGAACATCAACGGCTCGCTGGAGAAACAGAAGGAAGCGTTGCGCGGCCAACACCTGGCCAGTTTCCTCTGGCAGCGTACCGGGGGTGCCCAATGAGTGCCGTCGAGATTATTCCTACGGTTGCCGTAGAAGAAGACTTCCGCACCCGGGCTCACGAGGCCTTGGGTGATGCGCAATTGCGAGGCAACTTCCGCAAGGCGATGGATTCGCTGATGACCAAGCGGGCCGCGGCTTTCAGCGATGCCCACGAAAGAGAACACCTGCGCGCGCTGGGCAATGCCGTCCGCGCCCGTGCGTTATCCAAGTTGCCCGAGCTGCTCGAGCAACTTGAACAAAACCTGACCCGCAACGGTGTGACAGTGCACTGGGCGGAAACGGTGGACGAAGCCAACGGCATCGTCCTCTCGATCATCCGCGCTCACGAGGGGCGGCAAGTGATCAAGGGCAAATCGATGGTCAGCGAAGAAATGGAGATGAACCACGTCCTCGCTGAACAGGGCATTGAATGCCTGGAATCGGACATGGGCGAGTACATCGTCCAGCTCGACCACGAGAAGCCTTCACACATCATTATGCCGGCAATCCACAAGAACGCCGGTCAGGTCGCGTCCTTGTTCCACGACAAACTTGGCGTGGAATACACCAAGGACGTCGACCAACTCATTCAGATCGGTCGCAGGGTCCTGCGGCAGAAATTCTTCGAAGCGGACATCGGCGTCTCCGGCGTCAACTTCGCCGTGGCCGAGACCGGCACCCTGCTGCTGGTGGAAAACGAAGGCAACGGCCGCATGACCACTACGGTGCCGCCGGTGCACATCGCCGTCACCGGCATCGAAAAAGTCGTAGAGAACCTGCGCGACGTGGTGCCGCTGCTGTCGTTACTGACCCGCTCGGCCCTGGGCATCCCGATCACCACCTACGTCAACATGATCTCCGGGCCGCGCAAGGAACATGAGCTCGACGGCCCTCAGGAAGTGCACCTGGTGCTGCTCGACAACGGTCGCAGCCAGGCCTTTGCCGACAGCGAACTGCGCCAGACCCTGAACTGCATCCGCTGCGGCGCCTGCATGAACCATTGCCCGGTCTACACTCGAATCGGCGGTCATGCCTACGGCGAGGTCTACCCCGGCCCTATCGGAAAAATCATCACCCCGCACATGGTTGGCCTGGCGAAAGTCCCGGACCACCCCAGCGCCTCTTCGTTGTGCGGTGCCTGCGGCGAGGTGTGCCCGGTCAAAATTCCGATTCCTGCATTGCTGCGTCGCCTGCGGGAAGAAAACGTCAAGGCGCCCGACAGCCCTCATCAAGTGATGCGCGGCCAGGGCAGCAAGTACTCGCGCAAAGAACGGTTCATCTGGAACGCCTGGGCCAGGCTCAACAGTTCGCCGACGCTGTACCGCCTGTTCGGCCTGGCCGCGACTCGCCTGCGCGCCCTTGCGCCAAAGAATGTCGGCCCGTGGACGCAGAACCACAGTGCGCCCAAACCCGCTGCCCGCTCACTGCACGACATGGCTCGCGAGCATCTGGCCAAACAGGGAGACCGTTGATGAGTGCCAAGCAAAACATCCTCGCCAAACTGCGCAAAAGCCTGACAGGCACCACGCCAGTGGCTGACAACTTCGATGTCGCTCTGGTGACACAGCCCTATAGCTACACCCCGGAACAACGCATCCCGCAGCTGCGCAAACTGATGGAAGCGGTGCACACGGAAATCCATCTGACGTCCGGCGAAGAATGGCCAGCGCTGCTGGCGACACTGCTGCAGGAGCGCCAACTGCCCAGCCTGTTGATCGCGCCGACTACGCCGCACGGGCAACGCGTCACTCAGCACTGGGCGACAAATCCCGGGCTGCCGGCGCTCAAGGCCTACGACCGTCCGATTGAAGAATGGAAAGCCGAGCTGTTCAACGACACCCCGGCCAGCCTGACCACCACCCTGGGCGCAATCGCCGCCACGGGCAGCCTGATTATTTGGCCGACGCGCGAAGAACCGCGCCTGATGAGCCTGGCGCCACCGGTGCATTTCGCCCTGCTCAAGGCCAGTACAATCCACGACAACTTCTATCAGGTCCAACAGGAGTTCGAGTGGGCCCAGGGAATGCCAACCAATGCCCTGCTGGTGTCCGGCCCGTCGAAAACCGCTGACATCGAACAAGTCCTGGCCTACGGCGCCCACGGTCCGAAAGACCTGGTGGTGTTGATCCTGGAGGACCAATGAGTCTACCGGCCGCTTTCCTGCGCGATGCGCAGCAACTGATTCCCCGAGAGCGTCGTTTCGACGATCCGCTGTCGACCCTGGCGTTCGGCACCGATGCCAGCTTCTATCGACTGATTCCACAATTGGTGATTCGCGTCGAGTCCGAAGACGAAGTGGTGGCGCTGCTGCAACTGGCGCAGCGCGACCGGGTTCCCGTGACCTTCCGCGCTGCCGGCACCAGCCTGTCCGGGCAAGCCATCAGCGATTCGGTGTTGATCGTGCTTGGGGATAACTGGAACGGTCGCGAAATCCGTGGCCAAGGCACACAAATCCGCCTGCAACCGGGGGTCATCGGCGCGCAGGCCAATGCCTGGCTGGCCCCGTTCGGGCGCAAGATCGGCCCGGACCCGGCCTCGATCAACGCCTGCAAAATCGGCGGCATCGTGGCCAACAATGCCAGCGGCATGTGCTGCGGCACCGCACAAAACACCTATCACACCCTGGCCGGCATTCGCCTGGTGCTGGCTGATGGCAGTCGTCTGGATACCGAAGATGCCGCCAGTGTTGCGGCGTTTCGGGCCAGTCATGGCGACCTGCTGGAGCGTCTTGCGACCCTGGGCCGCGAGACCCGCGCCAATGCCGAACTGGCTGCAAGAATTCGCCACAAATACCGTCTGAAAAACACCACCGGCTTGTCGCTCAACGCCTTGGTGGATTACGACGAGCCTGTGGATATCTTGAGCCATCTGCTGGTGGGCTCCGAAGGCACCCTCGGTTTCATCAGTGCAGTGACCTACGACACGGTGATCGATCACCCCAACAAGGCCTCGGCGTTGATCGTGTTCCCGGATGTGGAAACCTGCTGCAACGCGGTCACCGTGCTGAAGAGCCAACCGGTGTCAGCGGTAGAGCTGCTGGACCGACGCAGCCTGCGTTCGGTACAGAACAAGCCTGGCATGCCCGCTTTCGTACAACAGCTGTCGAACAACGCCTGCGCCCTGCTGATCGAATCCCGCGCGGCATCTTCCTCGTTGTTGCAGGAACAACTGGCGCAGATCATGGCGTCGCTGTCCTCGTTCCCGGTGGAGAAGCAAGTCGATTTCACCGAAGACCCACTGGAAAACGCCCGGCTCTGGGCAATCCGCAAGGACACCTTCCCCGCCGTCGGCGCGGTGCGTAAAACCGGGACCACGGTGATCATCGAGGACGTGACCTTCCCGGTGGAACAACTGGCCATCGGTGTGAACCGGCTGATCGAGCTGTTCGACAAACATCACTACGACGAAGCGATCCTTTTCGGACATGCTCTGGAAGGCAATCTGCACTTCGTCTTCACCCAAGGCTTCAACAACCCACAAGAAGTCGCACGCTACCAGGCGTTCATGGACGACGTGGCGCAACTGGTGGCGGTTGAGTTCGGCGGTTCGCTCAAGGCCGAGCACGGCACCGGGCGCAACATGGCACCCTTCGTCGAGCTGGAATGGGGCAGCGATGCCTACCAGTTGATGTGGCAGCTCAAGCGCCTGCTCGACCCCAACGGCATTCTCAATCCGGACGTGGTGCTCAGCGAAGACCCGCAGATCCACCTCAAGCACCTGAAACCGCTGCCGGCCGCCGACGAGATTGTGGATAAGTGCATCGAATGCGGCTTCTGCGAACCGGTCTGCCCTTCCAAAGGCCTGACCTTGAGCCCGCGCCAGCGCATCGTGATCTGGCGAGACATCCAGGCGAAGAAACGCGCCGGGATCGATACCCGCGAACTTGAGGCGGCCTATGAGTACCAGGGCATCGATACCTGTGCTGCCACCGGTCTTTGTGCGCAACGTTGCCCTGTGGGAATCAACACCGGCGAGCTGGTGAAAAAGCTTCGCGGCCTACACGCAACTCATACTAAAACCGCCTCTTGGCTTGAAGGCAATTTCGCCACGGCGCTGCAAGGTGCGCGCTTCACCCTGCACGTGGCCAACGGTGCGCGGATGCTGCTGGGTGCGCCACGCCTGGCAAAATTATCGGCAACGCTGACCCGCTTGTCCAAAGGCCAGGTCCCACAATGGACCAACGCCATGCCGCAGCCGGAAAAAGCCATTCGCTTCAGCCCGTCGGTGACCGACGAACGCCCGCGCGTGGTGTACCTGGCAGCCTGCGTTTCACGGGCCATGGGCCCGGCGGCGGGCGACAAAGAGCAAATGTCGCTCTACGACAAGACCCGCGGCCTGCTGGAAAAAGCCGGTTATCAGGTGGTCTTCCCCGACAACCTGGACAACCTCTGCTGCGGCCAGCCGTTCGCTTCCAAGGGTTATGCAGAGCAAGCCGAACACAAACGCCAGGAGTTGATCGGCGCCCTGCTCCATGCCAGCCGTGGCGGGCTCGATCCGATCTATTGCGACACCAGCCCCTGCACGTTGCGCCTGACCCAGGACCTCGGCGATGTGCGCCTGGACCTGTACGACCCGGTACGTTTCATCCGCACGCACTTGATGGATCGACTGCAGTTCACCCCGCAGGAAGCGCCCATCGCGGTGCATGTCACCTGCAGCACCCAGCATCTGGGCGAAAGCCAGGCGCTGATCGATCTGGCGCGCAAATGCAGCAAAAACGTGGTCATCCCCGAAGGCATCCACTGCTGCGGGTTTGCCGGTGACAAGGGCTTCACCACCCCCGAGCTGAATGCACATTCACTGCGCACCTTGAAGGATGCGGTGCAGTATTGCAGCGAAGGCATTTCCACCAGCCGCACCTGTGAGATCGGCTTGAGCCAGCATGGCGGAATCGATTATCACAGCCTGGTCTACCTGGTAGACCGCGTCACTCAAGCGCGCTCAGCCCTGTAGGAGCAAGCTTGCTCGCGATGGACGTCAACGATAACGCGTGCTGTCTGGATAAACGCGTTACCCCAAAATCCATCGCAAGCAAGGTCGCTCCTTTCTCCCCGCAAAATCGCAAAAAAAAACCGAATTCCTGCGCGCGGCTATAGTCATTTAGCTAGGCCCTGTGAAAGGGCTTATAACCACCTCGGCCAGCGGCCCCCTTCACCGGCAGCACCGAGCCCTCATGCGCAAGGAGATAACCATGAAGCACTCTGCAATTGCTGGATTGTTCATATCTGCAGCACTGTTGGCCTCGCCGGTGTTTGCGGCTGACGAGAATCTTTGTGACGGGAACATTGCCAAACTGAAAAACGCCATCACCACCGCGCCTGCCGTATCAGAGAGCTCCATGGATAACGCAGAAACCGCACTGAAGGATGCGGAAAAGGCCAAGGCAGCCGGTAACGAGAAAGACTGCATCGAGATCTCCGGTCAGATGCTGGAGAAAATTCAGCAGCGCAGCCCTACTAAAAAGTGAACACAGGCAAGGCCAACCTTCGGGTTGGCCTTCCGCGCCTCATTGGCGTACACTGTACTGGCTTGTTGCTCAACGAGGTTTTCGGGCAATGAGTTCGGGGCCGTTTAGGATTCGACGCCGGTTGCGAAACTTTAGGTGCATGCCGAGTTGGTAACAGAACTCGTAAATCCACTGTTGCAACTACTTATAGTTGCCAATGACGAAAACTACGGCCAGGAATTCGCTCTCGCTGCGTAAGCAGCCTTAGCCCTGAGCTTCTGGTACCTTCGGGTCCAGCAATCACCAGGGGATGTCTGTAAACCCAAAGTGATTGTCATATAGAACAGAATCGCCGTGCAGTACGTTGTGGACGAAGCGGCTAAAACTTACACAACTCGCCCAAAGCACCCTGCCCGTCGGGTCGCTGAGGGTTAACTTAATAGACACGGCTACGCATGTAGTACCGACAGCGGAGTACTGGCGGACGGGGGTTCAAATCCCCCCGGCTCCACCAAATAATCATCTAAAGACGTCCACGGACGTCTTTTTTTGTGCCTGCGAACCAGTAAATACGCGGCCTCCAGCGCTTTTGCGGTCCTCTGAGATTTTTTGAGTTCCAGCCATTCGGGTATTCCAGGCCATTCGGTGCTAATTTTTGGAATACCAAAACAGTGCCTGAGGTATATCTCAAGTCTGCTCCGGCCCTCCGCCTCTGCGATCGACAGCTCAAGGCAGTCAAACTCCAAAGACAAGGATTTCGTCCGCACCGACGGTGACGGCCTGCAGCTCCGCGTGCGCAGCAATGACTCGCTGCTTGGAGTTTCAATTACCGTGAACCGGTGACCAAGAACCGAATCAACATGGGCCTGGGCACTTACCCAGAGCTCTCGCTGGCGAACGCTCGAAAGATGGCGGTCGAAACACGCGAGCTGCTCGCGCAGGGCATAGGGCCGAAGGGGCAACGCGATACGCTGAACAAGGCCAAGCGCGCGGAAACGGAACGCACCTTCGAGAACGTAATCACTGCCGGGTTCGAGCTCAAGAAAGACTCGGTGACGCCGGCCTACACCGGGGGCATTTGGCGGTCGCTCACGCTGCATGTGCTCCACGACTTGAAGACGATGGCACTCGCGAAAATCACCGCGCCTATGGGTGATCGAATTGCTCTGTCCGATCGAAGCGAAAGGCAGTCTGGAGACGGTGAACTGTCTTAGCCAGCGGCTCAACGAGATAATGACCTACGGCGTAAACTCCGGGCTGATCTTCGCCAACCCGTTCAGTGGCATCCGGGCGGCTTTCAAGAAGCCCAAGAAGGAAAACATGGCCGCGCTTCCGCCCGAAGGCTCCCCCGAGCTCATGCTGGAGATCGCGAACGCCAGAAAGAGACTGAACTACTGCCATCATCAGTGGGGGCCGCCCTACGCAAGGTGAGTCGAACGCACGCTTAAGACCACCAACCCTCTCACTGATGCTCGTGGCGTTACCCAGCCCAGCGCTCATCTGCGCCGAAGAATCGCCGACGCCCTTTCCCGCTCCGCCTCACTGTGGCTGTAAGAAGCCGCGATGATTCTCAGTTCGTCATTTGTTTTCGATTCTAAACCCCTAAGTCGTCGCTCCAAGACACTCGCTGCCATTCGTGAACTGGCATCGGACTCTCTATCTCCTGATTTTGCTACGCGACTGAGAACATCATCAGATGCTTTCTCAAACAGTTCACGTCGTTCGCGCTGCTTCCCCATCTCTTCTCGCACTTTCTCAACGGCTGCGGTTGCAGCCGCAACAGCGACCGCAGAAATCGCTTTTTTTGCGTTATCCACCGTTACTGTTTCAACAATCTTGTCTTTGCTTTTCTGGAAAGCTGTATCCAACGTGTCGCGCCAACCCATTGCTATCTCCCTATTGCGGTAGCTGGATATAACCTGTCAGTGACCCCTCTCTAATGGATCGACCCCACCAGTCAGATCTTTAGCTGTGGCCCGCGAGAAGGTGGCTGATGCACGCTAATTCCTCGATCACAGCTTAGCCGTTGACACGCACGGGCTGGCGCCACACGTCAGGTCCAATGAGCAGCAGTGCCTTGTACCAACACGGATGGAGCCAGGAGCTCATCACAAGCGCAAAACCTCGAACATCGGCAACAGAAATTCCATCACTCACGGCATAATGGCACTTCGAAATCACTGATGATTGATCACCACCAAGGATTCTGCATGCCAGCGCTGAGCAAATACGAGAAACACGCACTCAAGGAAATTCACAACTGGAAGGAGCCTGACATTGGCTGGTTCGGCCAGGCGATGAAAGTGATCAACCAACCGCTGGACAAAGCCGGCGATCTCCTGTTTAAAACTCCCGGAGTCGGCCCCGCGATCCAGGGCGCAATCGAGGGCCTGACCAGTGTGTGCCACGATGCGGCGCAGTGGAGCGTAAGATCAGAAGCAATTTTCGAAGAATTTCGTGGCGACGGCCACACCACGGTTAAAGCGCACAAAGACATCCACGATCTGGATCTGGAGCAAATCGACAAGGTCGTTGGCTTCCTCGGCGCCAAATACAAAGGCATCGCTCTGGTGGAAGGCGCTGGTGCAGGGGCAGTGGGCATTGCCGGCCTTGCAGTCGATATCCCTGCGCTGATCACACTCAACCTGCGGGCGATCGGCGAGTACGCTGCCTACTACGGTTTTGATACCTCACGTCAGGAGGAGCGACTGTTCGCCTTCAACGTGCTGGGTCTTGCCTCCTCCCCCACCGACAGCTCCAAAGCGCTCGCCATGGCTCAACTGATCAAGATTTCTCAGGATGTCGCAAAGAAAGCGACATGGCAGGAGCTGGAGAAAAGCGTGTTTGTGAAGATCATCCAAGAAATTGCCAAAGCGCTGGGCATTCGCCTCACAAAAGCAAAACTCGCACAGGCCATTCCCGCTGTGGGTGCGGCTGTGGGTGGCGGGTTCAACGCCTACTTCACCATGAAAGTCTGCGACGCGGCCTTCTACCTTTATCGGGAGCGTTTCCTGGCGAACAAGTATGGCCCCGAAGTAATTGAGGTTACAGTAAAACCCGCGAGCGACTATGACCCACACTACACGGAAGAGTCTCAAGCGGTGTAAGGAGGCAGCAATGCTGAAACAAGCGGGCTGCTGAATAAAGGCCTGGGATTCGCTAAGGTCCCAGGCCTTTATTTTTTGTCTGCTTGGGTCGGACGGCAGCCTGCCCCCAGGCTCACCTTCCCTTCCCGCTAGTCTTGGCAGAACTTCCTTTGGTAATGACGTCGCATTGCCTCCAGAATTGCCGCCTGATGAGTTTCAGCCCAGGCATCGCCCCAATCGCCATTCGAGAAGATCAGGTCCATTTTCAAAGAGTCAGGTCGTTTTTCAAGCGCTCGCTTGTTAACGAACCGCTGGCGCTTCTCGTTGTAGGGCAGGTTGCCATACTCCGAGTTGATGCTGCGCGAGACAAGCGCGAGATTGCCGAAGTGATCCAACCAAGCTTTCGAGAGTGCGCAGGGCTGCTGATGAGGGGATGAAAGTCACTGAATCGCGACTTCACGTTCGGCAACCGTTCGAAGCCAGCACCCACGGCAAGCAACACTTTCTTAGGGCCTGCACCAGCAGGAATTCAGACCAGCACGCTCGTTGAAATTGACGCTGACAGAACCGTACATCTAGAGGGTCGCACGCAGCGATGCGCCTTGTTCGGCCAACCGCGTCAACACCTGCATCACGGTGCAGTGGATGCGGAAGCCAGCATTCTCGATGGACTGCGAGTCGACCTCGACTGTGGGTAGCGGGGCCTTACTTTACGAACGCGGGTTCCAATATTGACTTCTTGATCATTGCATCATTCCTTGAGCAAGTCCTGGACGGACGTGATGAGCTGTTTTGTAAATCATTGCGAGCGTCGAAATGAGCGCTGCAGACAGCAAGATCCCTCGGAGGGTGGGCGCGGCATAATGCCACCACTTCCAAGTCAGACTCCACATCCCCTGCTCCGGACCGTTGCTCTAACTTGCATCTAATGGATTCCGCCCAGCGTCCGATAACGCTTGAGGGGAGATCGGGCCATGCAGCAAAGTTTGTGGCTATATGACATCATTGGTCTGACCCTAAAATTCCGCGGCGCACAGAAGCGCTGCCTAGACAGTGATGCGAATGCGACAGGAGACGCAGACCGATGGATCGAGCAGAACGAATCGAGGCGTTTGAAGCGAAGTACCAGCTTTTCGCCAGCCAGCGCAGCGATGCCGCCCCAGCCAAGCCTCGCATTGCCGCTTGGGGCCTTGTGAAAGCAGGGAAAAGCTCTCTGCTCAACATGCTGAGCGGGCATGCCAGCGATGAGCATTTCCAAACCGGAGACATCCGCACCACCCGTATCAATCAAGCACTGGAGCTTGATGACTACGTGCTTGTCGATACCCCAGGCCTGGGTTTCGACGCAGACGATACCCAGCAGGCAAACCAGGGTCTCGATAAAGCCGATGTTGTGCTCTTCGTCCACGCCCCCCCTGGCGAGTTGGACGTGGAGGAAGTAGCACTGCTAGATCAACTGCGCAATGCATATGGTGACGAGGTTGGCGAGCGCGTAGTGCTGGTGATCAGCCAACTGGACAAGCTTCAGGACGCCGACCTTGCCGAGGTGCGGCAAACGATCGAACGTCAGGCCTTGATCCATCTCGGCACAAAGCCCGAATGCTTCGTCATCTCCAGCACCCGCTTCAAAAGTGGTGTTGAGAAGAACAAAGAAGGGCTGTGCATCAAAAGCGGAATTCCGCAATTGGCGCAGCATCTGCAAACCCTTTCGAAAAGCCTCAATCACTCGCTGGAAGAAGCCCGGCAAAAGCGGCTTGCGCGCCGGGCACTCGAGCTCTGCGAAAGTATCGACGTGGCAATAGAACAGGAAATCAAACTGATCGAGCAGGTTACCCAGCCGTATGTGGTGAAAGCCAAAGCGTTCATTGAGCTCATTGACGGCGCTAGGCGGACGTTCAAAACCCATACGTCCGACATGCAAAAAGCTCGCAAAAAACTCGACAGCCTCTAAGTAAGGAGACTTGCAATGCCTCTACCCTGGTTAATCGGCATTGCGGCAGTCGCTGCCGTTACCGCCATTGCCAAAGCTGTTTCTGACGACAGCCCTTCGTCCTCAAGCAGCACGACGACCTACGACGATAGCGAGCGGCGCCAACAAGAGCAGGAAGCCAAGCGCAAACGCGATCACGAGAAGCTCAAGACCCGGGTCCAATCGCTTGCGAGCGAGCGGCGTGAACAGCTCAAAGCCGAGCTCAGAGGGGCCGCCTCTGCGCTGGCATCCTCATCGGACAAGCATAACCCTGCATCCGAAAGCTTGAGCAAAATGACCCGATTGACGCTCGATGGCGTGACGGGGGATCAGCTCGAACAACGCATCAGCAGCACCGCGTCCTCTACGTCGAGCTATGCCAAGACGGTCAAAGCCATTCTGCAGGCGTCCCACGCGATGGAAAGTGGGCACATCATTCAATTCATACAAGGTGTGAACCTGCTTGAGACGGTGAGTGCGACTGCCGATGCGTCCCCCAGCGACCATGCCGCGCTCGCCCAAGCGCAGGCCGCGCAGCAACGCATCGAGCGGCTGCAGCAACTGAAACGTCAACTTTATTCTCAGGCGTAATCTAATAATGAGCACCCTTACTCGCGATGAGTTGATACAGGTTTTTGAGCAATTGCAGGGGCAATTCTCCAGTAAGAAACAGGACCTTGCGCATACCCAGAAGCGCTTCGATGCGTTACGCACGGGCTTTGTGGAGCAGATGCTCCAGAACACAGAGCGCATGACCACCACGGTCAGCAAGCACAACCCACTAGGAAAGGGGGCAGCTCAGCTGGCCCAGCGCCTGACAGATCAATTCACTGTTTGGGAAAAGCGCGCACAGAATCGCGCGAGCGGCGCAGCGTTTCGCGAAAATTTCAACGACTCCTTGCTGGTGTTCGTGTATGGCAAGGTCAAGTCGGGAAAAAGCTCGCTGGGTAACTATGTGGCCTGGGGGCACAGCGAACCCTCCGCTCAACTGAAAGACCAAGCCGCCCTGAAACCCGCTTACTTCTCCCACGACCGTACCAATGTCGCCAGCGGCGATGCGGAGGGCGAGGCTTGCCGCACAGAGCAGTTCAGAGTCGGTGCCACCGAGGCCACCAGCTCGATCCAGGGATTCAAGTTGCCGGGGTTCACTTGGGTAGATTCGCCTGGACTTCACTCGACCAATGCCGCGAATGGTGACCTTGCGCGCAAGTATGTCGATCAAGCGGACTTGATCCTCTACACCATGAACTCACAGGCCCCGGGCCGCAGCTCCGATATGAGTGAAGTCAGCACCCTGTTGAGCGGCCAACGCTCGCTGATGGTTCTGCTGACCGGCAGCGATATCACCGAAGAAGATGAAGACAACGATGGGCAAGTAATCACCGACGTGTTGATGAAGCCCAAAGACACTCAGCAACGTCAAATCAAGGAAGTCACAGGCAACCTGGTGGCGATGCAGCATGATGTAGTGGAGAAGATCAGCATTCTGCCCATCTCTACCCGCTTCGCTGAAAAGCACCCTTCGCACTTGCAGGAAAGTGGCCTGGGCACGCTGTTCCATACACTTAAAACCCTGTCTCAAGGCCAAGGTCTACAACTCAAACTGAACACTCCACTGAACAACCTGCGCAAGGCCGTGGGGGAAACCGGCGAAGACCTGAGCCTCATCAACGAACTGACCGAGTCGTTCGAGCAACGGATCCAGGATCAGGACCAGGCAGTAGAGCGAGAATTGCGGATACTGGGCCAGAAAGGCACGACCCAAATGCGTAGTTTCGTCAATCAATTGTTCAATGGCCCTCGTCCTGCCAACGTGCAAGCTCAGCTGCAAGAACAGTTGCGCAAGGTTGTCGGCCAACTGACCCGTGAGGCGATGCAGACCATCGGCGAAACTCAGCAGAATGCGCTGCAACGCGCCTTCGACACGAGCCGCCTTGGCGCCATTCCGGAATATCGGGAAGTCACGGTCGAGAAGGAGTACATGAGCGGTACCCGAAGCAGCACAAAAACGGCGTGGGGTGCGGGAGGGGCCGTGCTCGGTGGCGTCGTCGGCTTCCTCGTCGGCGGCCCCGCAGGCGCCATGGCAGGGGCCTCCCTGGGCAGTTCTGCCAGCATGATCGGGCGAAACGCCGAGGCCATCTTCGCAAAACACGATGTGATCGTCGGAGACAATCAGGAAGAACAACGCCAGATCGCTATTGAGCAATACGCGAATGCACTACCTACCTACCTGAACGAACAGGTCAAGAGTATTTATGAGCCGCTACGAAACTCCATGCTCGAGTACTGCCAGGTTCTGACCATCGAAATGCAGCGCCTGCGCCAGGCACTCAATACCCTTGAAACGAGCACCGTGCAATGACAAAACCAGGTCCAATGACACAGCTGCTGGCCCTCTATGACGAAGTAGATGCCCTGTGTGAAACCTACAACCCGAACGCTGTCGCCAGCATTCGTGAATTGAGCCGGGCCAAAAAGGCCCAGGCCGGCGCAACCATTATGGTTTATGGTGTTTATAACGCGGGTAAAAGCACGTTGATCAACGCGCTGCTCGGCCAGGAACTGGCCGCGGTGGCTGATGTACCTGAGACCGCTCGAGTGCAGGGCTATCGTTGGGGTGATTTCGAAGTGCTCGATACGCCCGGTATCGACGCACCACTCGAGCACGAAGAAATCACTCGCGAACAGCTGATTCAGTCGGATGTCGTGATCTTCGTGGTCAACCCACTCGGCGTCGTTGAGGAAGAGAAGACCCTCGATGTACTGCTTGAGCTGGTGCTTGCAGGGAAGATGATCTTCTTGGTGCTCAACTGCAAAAATCGTTTCGACCCGATCGACCTTGAACGTATCAAAGATGAACTCCGACAGCGTATCCAGCTAAAAGCTGGCACTCAGCAAGTGCTGAATCACATCCCGATCGTCGAGGTCAATGCCCGCTCTGCGCTCAAGGCAAAGCAGGAGAACAAACAGAACTTGCTGAACAGCTCGGGCTTCCCGAAATTCGAGAGCGCGCTGGCCGAGTTCTTCGCATCGGTCCAACAGAAGGCAATCGTTGCACGCGTCGCCACTGAAATGCGCGGTTTCATTCAGGCGACTGTGGACGCATTGGATGAAAAGCAAGACCAGGCTTCGATCAAGCGCCTGGATACCTTCTACGCAGAAATCGCTCGTCGCGAAATCGATATCCGCCGGGGCTTGAAATCGCTGATAGAAGCCAAGGCTGCCTTTATCAGCAAGAGCACCGTCAATGCGCTGCACCTGAGCAGTGAGGGCGCTCAAGGCAAGATCGAACAACTCATCGGCCATGCTAATCACCAGGTATGCACGGAGCTTGAAGAAGCCCTCACTCGCCTGGGCCTGGACGCATCCGAAATGCTCGACGAGGTCATCCGGGAAGTTCGGGTGCAGCCGCAGTCCTTCACTAGCCAAGTTGCGCCGGACCTCGAAGCGCAAGCCGGTCACACGGATCAACTGCCTTCATCGCCCGGTATCGATATGTCACTGCTCGAATCGGGTGTACGCCAGGCAGGCAGCGTGCTGAAGGCCGAACACGTGGTCAGCGTGATGAAGGTCGGCAAAGAGTGGCTGCCTACCCTCTTCAAGGGGATCGGACCAGCCACGATGGGCAAGGTCGCAGAACAGATTGTCGGTAAGGTCATCCCGGTCATCGGCATTGCCTTGCAGGTCGGCAGCACGCTGTATTCAACTTTCGCGGGCGACCCTGAGCAACAGCGGTTGAATGAGCAAGCCAAGCGAGAAGCCCAAGAGCGCGAGCGTCGCGACCAGGCCATCCAGGCTTTCGGTGAAGAAACAGCCTGGGAGTTCTCACAATCGCTGAACGCTATGGTCGAGACACACCTGAAAACCAGCTTCGCAGAGATAAAAGAAAAACTGCAAAGCCTGCGAGGCAGCCTCAGCCAGAATCAGCGCCGCCTCAGCGAGGATCGTGAGCGCCTGGTTCAATGCCAGGCTGCCATGGATGAATATGCCTGACACCCATCAGGCATTCGCCTGCAGCCGGTGCATGGAATGCTGCCGCAGTGTTCACCTGCTTTCTGAAACCGCCGCGATGGACCGCGGCGATGGTGTATGCCGGCACCTGGATGAGGTGAATAAAGGGTGTCGCATCTATGACCAGCGGCCAGACATTTGCCGCATCGATCGGCAGTACGCACTCCACTATCAGCAAGCAATGAGGTGGGAAACGTTCGTCAGACTGAATGAGGAGGGGTGTAAGCAATTACAGGCGCTGGCTGGCAGCGAAACAATCGGAGCAGTGCCTGCAGCTTGAGAAACACTGTTACGAACCTGAGTCTGCCAATCATCGCGCTGAAGATTCGTCAGGCTGGATGTAAAGGTCTCCGTGAATGTGGCCGAAACAATTGCTGCGCTGGAGAAAATCGCTCCAGGGGCTGTGTCCCATATATGAGTAGGCGCCCAACGAACACCACCCGCGGCTGCCACTGGAAGGATGGATTGTTCCAGGAACGATGAAACACTTTCGCTGATAGTCCGTCTGATAATGTCGGCATAAGGTTCACGCCAACACATCAAATCGATCACTGCACCAGGTGACGTGAGCCAGTCCTGCTCAACGAGGAACTCAATCCCCCGGACGCACAAGTTTTGCTGCTAACTGAATGAAATACTGGTTCAGACCAATGCTTTCATTGAGCGAGCGACGATCCATTTTCGTATAGAAATTGGCATTGATGTAACCGGCGAACGGAGCCACAGCCACTGCGCCAAGCGGGAAAAAGCAGTACAGCAAACCTTGGTCGACAGAGGCATCCAAGCGCACCACAACGATAATACGTGCCAAACCCTGCCAGTCTTGCCACTTAGCAGGTAGCTCTCCCTTGCCGACGCTGTCGTCGAGTTGCTGGCGAAACCCGACGGCGCCAATATCTGCACCCAGGAAGAGTTGAAGCGGTGTCTGCGACGCGCACAACCACTCAACCTGATCGAGGACGGATGTTCTTGCTTGCGCAGAGTCCAGCGGTACGAACAACCGATGCGAATCCTTCGGACATGAACCTCGGGATCAACCCCGGACGATCCTCTGCAACAACAGGCGACCAGGCAGGCGGTGTCATATCACCGCCAGATCTGTGCATGCAGGATATGGAACAAGTATTCGACGATTTTCCCGGCCGAGGCATTCGGGTCAGTGTCTTGCGCAGCGAGCGGCCTATGCCCACCGTAGTAGATGTCCTGTAGTAGAGGTAAATCCTGCCGTTGTGATCGGGCGGGCATGCATGGAGCTGTACAGGACAGCAGTAGGCAGAGAATCACCTTTTCGCGCAAGGTTCCCCGTGGTCGGTGATCGCCGGATCGGGCCATGGCCTCGAACAATTTATGCATGAAGCACGAGAGATGGAACATCTCGTCCTCACCCATGACAAGCCGTCGATTGAGAGTGACATTGACATGGCAATCGAATCGTATTTGATTGTTGACCGATGGCAATGCACGTCCAGGCCAGAGGAATTCGCTGGCGGCTTCAAGCACATCTGGCTGTACGCCATCGACAACAAACGCAAATCCCTCGCGCTCGTACTCTTCGCCATCAAATGGTTGGCTGCGATGCAGCACGACCGAAGGAGCAATCGGTTCTCGAGACGAAGCATCCCGTAACTCTACGTCGATGAAAAAGCCGAGATGCTCCAGATCTGCCAGTGCGTTCAGGATGATTTCGACCAGTTGCTTACGGTAGTCCCTGTTTAGCTGTCCCTGGTGTTCGAAAATAGCCCCTTCGATCTCCTTGATTTCCCAGAGGATGCGATGCAGGGGAGGGGTAGTGCGGTTGTACCAATCGCGCAGTTGCTGCGCGATATCGGATACCGGCTCAACCAACACGGCATGCGCCCTGGTTTGCCGAAGCGCTTGTAACTCACTCTGCAGCTTCACGATTTCTAATCGGGCCGCCTTGAGCGAGGTTTGAAGCTGCTTGTCACGTGCCTTGAGGCTTTTGACTAGTTCATGACCGGCAGCGAGATTAATAAGCTTGGTTTGTCCTGCAATCGGCCCATCGAAACGAGCCACCGGCACACGCGTACCCTGCCCAAGTAGTTGATCACACCAAGTAGCAAAGGTCAGATCTTGTGCAACTGCTGCTGGTATGCCGCCCTTGAGCGCGCGTTCAAGTTCCGCGTCTTCCAGCGCGGAAAAATCCGCCAGGACACCATACTTGCTCAGCACGCTTAGTTGTGCTGCTTTAGCTTTCTTCTCCAAACCCACGTTTGCGCTCCTTGGCACGGCAGCATCTGCTGACGAATGGTCGAGAGCATGCCAGCAGGCAGGGCAAACTGCCAGTATCCCAATCTACCTGGCTATGCACTTTGGAAAAATTCGCTGAGGCAGTTTTTGGTGACTTCGGAATGCGTATTTATTTGGCACCAAACAAGCCCGCCCCCTTACCACTTGAGCGTATCGCCCTCTGATCTTGGCAAGCTTCTAGGTAATCTCTGGGACTAGAAATGCGAAAAGCCGATCAAATTACTCCAACCGCAATCGTCACATACATAGGTAGAGAGCCTGGCTTTATTGGCACTGCTGCTCACCTAAATACTTGTCCCGATTCATTACCCTCCGCCTCTCAACTACCGGGATAGGCCAGCTCGATCTGCTGATCAAACTCTCCACCATACCCACAATACTCACGCGGAATGCGCTCAATATCCTCGGCAATTTGCACAATCACCTCACGCAGCTCCAATTGCTCGAACCACCGAGCAGGAATCGCCGCAGCACCATACTGAACACCCAACAAATGCCCGGCGATGAGCCCGGTACTGTCGCTATCGCCACTGTGATTCACCGCCATGATCACGCCCTCTTCGAACGAAGGCGCTGCCAGGGCGCACCACAATCCGATCGCCAGCGTTTCTTCGGCGACCCATCCGCCACCGAGCTCGCCTATTCGTTGTGGAGTGGGCCGGTAGCCCTCGTAAAAGAAGAAAAGTACGCGCTCGATGAGGCTCCGTGTTTCTTCCATACCAGGCGTTTGTCCATATTTGGCCAAGCTCTGAGTGACCGCGTGCTCCAGGCTGTCTTGCCGATCGACAATGCGTTGGAGAATATCGGCGAACATCCCGGCCGCCAGATAGCCTGTAGGATTTCCGTGAGTCAGGCGCCCTGACTGGGCAGCGTAGTCAAAGGCGTTTGCAAAGAAGGCGCAAGGTGCGGCACGCATCAGGGCACCACAGCCTTTGCTGTTGTTCTCAGCCACAGCGCCCAGCCGCGGACTGACCTTGAGTGCAGCGAGACAGGTAGTACCTGGCGCGCGGCGAGACCAGAGCGCCGGTTGGTCGATCAACCATCCGTCCCGATCAATCGGTATCGCAGCAGCATGGCCCTGGGTTATCAGCCAGCGCAGTAATGAATGATGAATTGCGCCAGGGACGTGGCAAAAACCTCGTGAGCTACCGCGCACGTAGGCCCGCATCAAGCCTTCCGCGGTAAAAAGCATCATCTGAGTGTCATCGGTGATGGCGCCGGTGATACCGTAAGCCGGAACAAAATCAATGATTCCCTGTGGACCGAACTTGGCTTCGATTACCGACCACTCGAGAAACTCCACTGGGGCGCCTAACGCGTCGCCAACAGCGCCTCCCAGCAGGCAGCCTTTAATCCGTTCAAGTCTGTTCATGTCCATTCCCTTATCCCTCAGCCGGGATCAATTCTTGCAAAATCACCAACTTTCTTTGCAATTGCTCGATGTGCGCTTTTTCAAGGCGTAGCGCCGAACGCAACTCGCGGTTCTCCGCCTCCCAAATCCGCATCCAGCGCGCATTTTTTTGGCAGTCCATGGCTATCTGCCAGAGCTCACACAACCTCAACCACCGATGCAGAAGCACCAGCAGGATTGCCCCCATCATCACCAATGCCCCTCTCGAAACCGCTTCCGACATACTCATGTCCACTTCCTTTCGTGACTTCAATTCATTTCGAAGGCAGACACACGATATGTAGTGATAAGCGACACGTCTAGAATGTAGACTTATACAGGTAAAGAATTCGCGCACATGGAGAGGGTATGAAACGCAAGCAGCCCATCGAAAAGGTCCGCAGGGATCTAGCACTTCGCTATCGCTTGATTGAGACCGTTGCCTGGTGGGAGGGCCGGTTGACCACGGAGCACTTGATGCAAAGCTTCGGCATCAGCTGCCAGCAGGCGTCCAGGACATCAACACCTACATCACAGAACATGCGCCTAAAAATCTTACGCATGACACAAAATAAAAGGCTGCGTGCTCAGTAAGACGTTCACGCCGCTGTTCGTCGACGATATCGACTGGAATACCGAGATACCGTCATCTGACAGCCGATGGGCGATTGAGCGCAGCGCAGAAATCAATCATCGAAACTGACTTCGGCATGATTGATGGCCAACTAGTGGTGCCCAGTCGCAGAGCGCTGGTGAAGTAGTATTGCAAAGCTATCAGATCGACCCGAGAAAACGGCATGTCGCGAGGAATCGCAACAGAACGCCACCAAAGGCGCAGCACACTCAGCAAGAATGACCTTTACTCCCCAAGAGCATGGCCAGTTGATATTACCCGAGCTTCACGCCATGCTCTGCTCTTCGTGAGCCAGAGTAAGGAAGCAAGCGTTGCCCACGCACTCGACCCGCAGAACCATCTCCCGCCAATGGGAAATGCTCAAACTGCTACCCAATCGTGCCCCCGGCCTGACCGCCGCCGAACTGCACCAGCAATTGGAAGAAGCCGGCCACCGCACGACAAAACGTACGGTTGAGCGAGACCTCAATGAGCTGTCGAGCCTGTTTCCACTGCACTGCAACGATAAAGGCACACCCTATGGTTGGTATTGGCAACCCGGTCGATCCATTGACCTGCCTGGCATTACGGTGGGAGAGGCGTTAACCCTGCGTCTGGTGGAGGACAGCATTCGCCCCTTGATACCCGGACTGATGCTCAAAAGCCTGGAGCCTCGTTTCAGCCAAGCGCGACAGAAGCTCAAGGCACTGAGTGAGGAAAGTGCTTCGGCACGCTGGATCGATAAGGTAGCCAGCGTACAACCGTCGTTGAACCTGATTGCCCCAGACATCAAGGCAGAGCATTTAGACCTGCTTCAGCGAGCGCTGCTTGAGGGCTTGCAGTTGCTCTGCCTCTACCAGTCGGCGAACAAAAATCGCGTCCATGAGCTGACGCTCAACCCACTGGCCTTGGTACAACGCGGACAAATCACCTATTTGGTGGCCTGCGCCGACACATTCGACGATGTGCGACTTTACGCTGTACATCGCTTCGAAGCCGTCACAATGCTGAGTAAACCTGGCCGACACCCTGCAGGCTTTGACCTGAGGGACTACATCCAGAGTGGTGCTTTGCAGTTTGGCGTTAGCCAAGCGATCCGATTACACGCTTGGGTCGACCCTGCCCTGGCCAAACGCCTGCACGAGACACCGCTATCGGAGGATATGACGCTGATTGCGGAACCAGACGGCGCGCGCTTGACCGCTACGGTCAACGACAGCTGGGAGCTGAAATGGTGGCTGCTGTCACAAGCCGGCGCTATTCGTGTCGATGCGCCGGTGACTTTGCGCCAGACCTTGATCGACTCTCAGCGCCAAAGCCTGGCCCTGCATGACACCGAAATCTGACTGACAACCTCCCCCCCATTCTGACGAGCCAGTCCTCATGAACTATCAAACCCTGAAGGCGCGCCACCGACTTGAGCGCGACCATCACCCCGTCAACCTGACCCTGCGTGTGCACCGCGCATTAAGTTGGTTACAGCGCGCCGAGCAGGCAGACGATGCCGACGGTCGTTTCGTTTTTCTGTGGATCGCCTTCAACGCGGCCTATGCCACTGACATCGACGAAAACTATCGATTGTCCGAACAGGAAACCTTCCGTGCATTCCTGCGCAAGCTGTGCGACCTGGACCAGGACCGGCAGATCGAGAAGCTGGTTTGGTCGGAATTTTCCGGGAGCATTCGGGTGCTGCTGGACAATCAGTACGTTTTTCAGAGCTTCTGGGATTACCAGAATGGCAAGATCACCCAAGAGCAATGGACCGAACGCTTCGCGGCAGGTCGACGCAGAGCACAGACGGCTCTGGCGCAACGCGATACCGCTGAAGTGCTCGCCGTGCTGTTCAATCGAATCTATACCCTGCGCAACCAGATCATGCACGGCGGCGCCACTTGGGACAGCAGCATCAACCGCTCCCAGTTGCGTGACTGCGGCAGTCTGCTCGGCAAGTTCGTCCCGTTGATCATTGAGTTGATGCTGAATAATCCCGACACGCTATGGGGAGATGCCTGCTACCCGGTGGTCCAGCTCTGACTTCCTCAGTCAGTTGCCACATCCCGCTATTGAGCGGTAACAACTGCCTCTCTTTTAAAGTGTTTTGCGACAAGGACATTTGCAATGAACAAGATGTTTGTCAGCCCCTGGCTAATGGTTTCCCCCGAAGGCCCAACTACCTGCGCCCTCGATGAGCCCGGCCTGGTCCACATGCGTCAGGGTGATGCCGACGGCGCCTGCGGACCCTACGCCCTGATGATGGGCCTGATCACCCTGGGTGCGCTGAAGCGAGACCATATTGCCTACATGGGTGACTGGGATGGGCGCAGCCGCGAAGGCCGATTTCGTAACGCATTACGAGAGCATGGCGCACTGGTTTCCCGAGGCACGACCACAAGGGATCTGATTGGCCTGGCTGAGCATTTTCGCCGTGAAGGCATCCTGCCCGAGCTGGTCAATGGCAATAAAAAAGAGCTCGTGGAAGCTGTACAAGAAGAAATCAAACGCGAAGCTGTTGCTCTGATCTGCGTGAGCTGGTCGAAACTGGAAGGCCATTGGTTGATGGTCGTGGGGCATCAAGGCTATGAAGATAATGGTGTCTACCAACCCACTCACCTGCTGTGCCTGGACCCGCTCAGCGAAGCACCCAAGGCATCGCTGTGGAACGCGGTCATCGCCGTTTATGATGAAGAAGGAAAAGCGGTGCGCGGCGGCACCTACTCCTGCGATCATTGGGGCATGGACGGCCAGGTATCGCCCTGCAAGCTGGATCAGTTGTTGACGCTCTGCCTGGAGAGCTAATGCACACTACCCAAGCCTTGGGCCTCGAGAATCATGCGGTCGAGCGTTGCGAGCATGTCGTCGACATCAATTTCCTGGAAGCGGCCATTCGCCTCCTGCTCAAGGATCATGGCGGCGAATTCGTCGCTGTACTCGACCACCGCCTCAGCTTCAACCTGCGAGGGTGATGTGTCATCCGCGTGACTGTCGGTTTCATCGTTACACATCACGAACCTCGCACTGAGATGGGACTTTAGCTGAACGGTCGCAACAGCTTGGCCTTGAAGATTTCCAGCCCCGTAGCAGGCCGGACATCCAGGTCAACGTGCTGGCATGAGGGACAGGCCGAAAACCAGTCTCTGCCCTCACGCAGTGCGTCGCTGGGTGGCACCGTTGTCTTATGCCAGTGGCATTGGGGGCAGGTGAACGTGAAAGGATGGGGTGGCCAGGGCATAGAGATACACCAGTCAGTAGTAGAAAAATTGGAGTAGTCGTCAGGCCGAATCACCGGCACGCTTGTCCAGCTCCTGTTTCATCTCGTTGTATTCACGGAAGAACTCATAGCCCTTCTTTACAACGACGATGACGCCAATAATTGCGAACAGGTTTTTCATGCTACGGTCCCTCATGGTTGGCTGATGAGGCGAGCATGAGGGAGCAGCGCGACAAGACGTGTCGTGATCGGATGATCCGTCGGTGTTTTGCTGACTACTGCCCCCTGCCCCCTACTCCTGCAAGAGTGCTTTTACCAATCGATAAGCCTCAGGCAACGCCATCTTCCCGCCTTCGACCGCCTCGATCAGCCGCAGCGCCTTATCTGCACTGATGACATCTTTCTCGATCACCTCGCGAAGTGACGAAATAAACCCGGACTTATCCAACAGCGTGACAGCCCCCATGCGCTCCTTGGCTTCCATCTCAGCCAACCGCTCCTGATAGACCAGCAACAACTCCTGCTTGCGGCCCTCTGACATCGCACCTCCCCGAATCCAGCGCGAGACGCCGTAGGCCAGAACGCCACCGGCTGCCGCAGCGCCTAGTGCCCAGCCAAGTGGCGTCGCCGCCACGGCAGTGACACCCACCCAACCGGCGGCTGTGGTGAGGACCGGAATACTGGTCGCACCCGCGATACTCGCCACCGTGCCTGCTGCAGCGGCGCCGAGGCCGATACCGAGCGTGCTGATACCCACCTCCCCCAGGATGCGTACACGGTCGTGGGGTGACCGTTCAAGCTCATCGATGACCTTGAGTAGCTGCTTTTTGCTGACCTTCGGCTGCCGACTCATGATGCTTTCGCCGATGCCAGTTCAGCCATGACAAGCTGGAGAGTCTCAATGAATAGATCAAAGTACGTCCGAGCGATCTCGATCAGGTTCTGTGGAAGCTCCAGTAGGTTCACACCTGCGCCTCTTCCGGTCGGTTGCTTATCGCTTTGATGACCGGAGACCGCGATCGTCAGGCCAAGCAGTGCACCTAACGGCGCCAATATCGAACCGAGCAACGGAATCGCGGCAACCAGCGAAGCAATAGCCGCGCCCAATACAGTGCCAATGGCCAAGCCCTTATGCGCCGTGATGAATTCACGCAACTTCATCACGATCAGCTTACCGATGGAGACAACCTTGTTACCTATACGCTGAGTCACTTTCACCAGCTCTTTGAGTCTTATAGCGATTTCGGGCGAGAGACCGCATTCCAGCAACCAGATATAAAGATCGCTGCTGGCCATGGAATCACTTTCGGCTTGCATGAGTGCAAGCTCAATCTCCGCTTGAGCCATTGAAATGATTGTTGTCATCGCGCTTCCTTTTTCAGTGTTACGTAAATTTCAGTTCAGTGGCTAAGGAATTGCGGCCATAGGAGGCACCGCTGACTCTGAATCTGTACAGCCCCTTACAAAGGGTTTTAACACCGCCTTCAATCCATTGTGTTCAACGCTCAGCACCGCGACGCCAACACCATTGGCTTTCTGGTACGTCATCGTCTCCAATAATGGTGCACCTCCTGAACGAGGCACCAGCAATATCGATAAATCCGGCTTGCGGCCCTTCCAGCGCAAGCAGTCCCGGTACAAATGCGCCGACACCATGCCCTCCAGTACCCACTTGCGCTCAACCCGGTACTTGGCGTCCATCACAATGAACGAGCTCCCCGCCGGGCTTTCCACCGTAACGACAATGTCAGGACGGCGCTCTCCAGAAATGCTGGAAAAACCGTGACTGGTTTTTTGGTCGAACGCCGGGCAGCACACCTGTAGCCAGACATCGACCTGAGTCTCAGCTCCCCTCCCTTCACAACGTACGACGTCCACGCGTGAACCGGGCCAACAGTCATGCCACTGCAGGTCGGGATAGATCGACTTCATCATGGCCACCACCTGGAGGTAGCACCAACGCTCGTATATCTCCCACGTAGGGCTGATCCATAAGCGCTCTCCCTCGCTACTGCCGTCAATACCAGGACGCAGCACATACCATCCATGGCGATAAGCCCGAGCGTAAGCCGGATGAGCGGAAATAGCATTGAGCCCGGCAGCGGTAATACGAGGCTGACGCAGGGAGCAAAACGGTTCACTGCGTTGAATTCTACGAAGGTCACTGTGCAAGCCTTCGAGGAACTCAATCCGCCGTCCAAGCCGAGGAACCAACGCGGAGCGAGCCCCCGTGTCGCCCTCCCCTTCAATGATCTTTTGCAACGCGGCAATAACGTGACGGCTACGTCGCAGGGTTTCGCCAAGGACAACAGCCAAAGCCTGATTGGCTGGATTATCCAGGTCTTCGAACACCGTGGGCACATCAAAGTGCAACACCTCACCACTGGCATTGGCCTGTTCGAGGTTATAGAGCAACGCCGTCGCCGCAGGATCTTGCAAGGCACTGCGCAGGGTCTGGCGATCGATACGACGCAATTGGTGCGCTGGCCGTAATGTGCGCTCTCGGTGCAACCGTGTCAGCGGCTTGCGCAAGACTTCGGTAAACGCTGACAACAACGCCGGGCCATAACGTTTCAGTCGAGCATATTGCAGGTGCGGGTTGCTGGTTCGTCCCTCACGACCCACCTCCAACTGGGCGTACTCATTGCCCAACAGCAACCGTGTATCGAAGGCAAGGAGTTCGTCGAGCATCGCGGCAAACGAAGTCTCGCCGAGCTTGTTTTGATCTGGAGCCACATCAAAGTGGTAGGTCGCCAAGACTTTGCCGCTGGTATCAACCAACTCAGCGATGACTTTGCCGGCATAAAAACCCGGTTCCCATCGCCACGCGTCAAATGCCTCATGGCGCGAGGCCTCCAACGGCTCATCATCAACAAACAAGCGCGACTCGGGGACAATCTCGAAATAATAAGTGCCACGCTCCATGAACCCCGAAGCCAACGCTTCGGGGCTGACCGTGAACGTGCCGCCTTGTTTATCAATGCATCGGATAATCGCCATGGTTCAGCGCCAGAACCGGGCGGAACCCAGAGAGCGCAAATCATCCTGTAATTCGGCGACTTTGGCTGCCGAGTCCGCAAGCCTCATATCCCGCAACAAGGTGCTGGTGTCCGCGAAGGCAGTCTGGACCCGTGGTGTGTCTTCACCGCGAAGTTTGGGCAGGACTTTGGCGTAGATGGCTTGATCCAGTGCTGTATCGAAATCAATCACACCACCGCGCTCGGCCTGCTCGATATAGCCGATAACATCATGGATCGTCCGCCAGCCAAAATGCAGGCGTGCCGGGCGCAAGGCCTTGACCAACCCTTTGAGCGTGTTGCGCACTCTATCAACTTGTTCCTCGACCAAAGCGCTGGTTTTCCAGCCAGGGAACGCCTCAACATCGATATCCCAGAACTCGATCACTGCCGCCCGATCGAGCACCTTGTCGCTCAGACCATGTGTCGTTTCATCCATATTCACGGTGCCGATGATCACCAGGTTGCTCGGGTACGTGATGGTCGCCGGCACACCGCTGATATCATTGTCCTGAGCATGGAGCTCAATGTGATCACCTGTCTCCATGGCAGAAAGCAGCGGCGCCAAATATTGCTCCGGGTGCGACAGGTTCATTTCGTCGAGCACAACCGTGTATGGACGCTCGGAGTCGGCACTGGCTCTCAGCAGGAAATCGACGAATGCCGTGCGTACGTAGCTCTCGCTATTCAATGGATTGACGTAACCCAGCAGGCAAGAGGGGTCATGCCAACCAGGCTGCACGGGGATCGTCAGCAGTCCCTCTGCGGGGTGGGTTTGCCCCTCGTGCAACGCAAGCGCGTACCCCCGCGCCAGTACCGTCTTACCGGCACCGCTGAGCCCGGTGAGGACCGCGAAGTGACGGCGCTGGTGACTCCACAGTCCGGCATCAAGGCGGGCAACCAGGCTGATCGGGAAGGCGATATCTTCCGGGAAACTATGCAGGATGGTTTCCAGCGAGGGGCGCTCGAATGGCGCTGCCTCTACACTGGACGGTACTACGCTGGCTGCAACGCTCCCCGCCTCCGGAGCAAGCGATTGGGGTTCCCAGTAGATTTGCGCTGCCCAGGTTTCGCCAAGCTCGGTCAAGTGCTGCAGTTTGTCTGCTCTGGTTTCCACCAATTGCAGGGCACGCAGCCAAAACGTCAGGCTGGTCAATGCTCGGTCGCTGGTCCACCCGGGGTTTACCTTTCTCAAGATTTCATTCATCGCACTGACAGACATTGGGCCGCTGCGCAATGCATAGAGCATGTGATCAACCCCGAGTACCCGAGTCAGCAGCCAGTCCGATACTTCATCAGGCTCGCCTGTCTCCAGCAGTCCCTCACCTCGCGGTGTCAGATGGATCTCGTCGCCTTGAGCCCGCAGCACGCCCCATTCGGCAATGAGTGAATTGAGATGCGTTCGGATGCTCGAGGTGGCGTGACTTGGGTTGATCGAGCGCATGTGCTCCACCAAGTCCTCTCGCTTGCACCCCTCTTTGGCGAACTCAATGATCGCCCTGATGGTCGCGATACCACCACCAATGGCCAGCATGCCGCGGCGTCGGCGCTCAGCAGGTAAAGGATTTAGACGCTCCTGACCCGTGCTGGGGTCAGCGATTTCCGTGGCTTCGGCTTCCTGCTCCTGGACGAATTTCATATAGAGCAACCAAGGTAGGGTCATACGCTCCAGCGACGGTGTTGACAGCCCTTCTTCCCGTTTACCCAAAACATTGTTCAAGCGTTCAAGTACGCCCTGGTGCAGAGAAAGATCACGCTCCGCACCTCCTACGCCTATCAACGACGCCAAAGTACGCAATTTGGGATAGTGAGCGAGTGTGGTCAGTTCTGTTGGGCACAACGCGGCGAATAGACGATATTTTTTGAGCCGAGGGTTGCGCCGCACAGCGGGTGGAGCGACGAGTTGATTCAACTCGCGCCAGCCTTCCTTGAGCACTTGATCATGAAGATGAGCGTCAGCATTTTTTAACGATGCCCGAAGAGTCCAAAGGCATTCGGCGACTCTGGGATCGGCGATCACCTCTGACACATTGACCGTGCCCATGCCCGTTGTTGTAATGACCTCACTTTCCCACAGCAGCTCTTGAAACGCTGGACTACAAAACTCCTCTTGATCAGAGTCTTGTACCTTACGAAGGAACTCCGACAGCTTTTTCAGCCAGCTCTGATACCAAGGCAGCTCACGATGATGCGCCAATACCGCCTCACAGGCTGCCTTCAGATTTCCGTCATCCTTCAGATCTACCGCCACAAGCCATGCCCCTTATTGTCCTGTTTGGGCAACCGCGCCCAATTCCGTTTCTGCTAAATACTTGCTTGCGGAGCCAAACCAACATCTTGGATAAAGCGCCCGGTGCCACCCGCTCCTGACTCGTTACCATTCAGGCAAATACTTGGGTCATTTTCCGCCCAACACTCGAGCCATCAAATTGACATCACCCCATACTGCACGCCAAACAGCAGCCCTGCAATCTGCTCTGCGACGGTGAATATGCCGAGCATTCAATCCTTTGATCTCACCACGATCAACACGTGAGATTAGCTGCGGAACACCGGCTCGCGATACCAAACCAGGATGCACATAACCTCATGCACAGGCTCATCAATCAAAGGGTCTTGCACCAAGGCCCTCACATCTACGGCAGCAATGCCTGCAGAATCTCAACTTTGCGCTGCAACTGCTCCACATGAGCCTTTTCCGCCCGCAGCGCCGATTTCAGCTCTCGATTTTCTTCGGCGTGCCAGCTCAACCGCGCCTGACGCTCCTTCGTCGTCGCATACCAATGCTCGAGCAATCTCCAGGCTTTGTTAGTCTGCAGATACTGCACCAGAAGCATCAGCAGGATCATTAACAGCATCAGCATCGCTACCGACGCTATCCAATCCAAACCATCCATAAACATATCCCTCATGTCGTCAACTCCAAACTTGCCAGAGTCACGATATGTAGTGTCAAACGACACGTCTAGAATGTAGACTTGTACAGGTAAAGTATTCACTCACATGGAGGCGACATGAAACGCAAACAAACCATCGAGCAGGTCCGTTGGGACCTCGCCCTTCGTTACCGACTGATCGAAACTGTCGCGTGGTGGGAAGGCCGGCTGACCACGGTGCACTTGACGCAGAGCTTCGGCATCAGCCGTCAGCAAGCATCCAAGGACATCAACACCTACATCACCGAACATGCGCCTAAAAACCTTACATACGATCGACAGATCAAAGGTTACGTGCCGAGCAAACAGTTCAAGCCACTGTTCATCGATGACAGCGCCAGTGCCTACCTGCACCTGCTTTACCAGAACAATGCACGGGCGCCTCACGTTGAAGGGCTGGCATTGGCCTATGCCCACACCAAAGTCCTGGAGGTACCTGATCGCTCGATCAAGGCCGAGATATTGCGACCACTTCTCAAAGCCTGCCGGGAACATCTACGCCTGGACATCGATTACGTCTCGCTGAACAGTCCCAAGCCTGAGGGGCGAACCATTGCGCCGCATACGCTGGTTTACACAGGTATGCGCTGGCATGTGCGCGCCTACTGCGAAAAAAACCGCGAGTACCGGGACTTTGTGCTGAGTCGACTGCGTGGAGTGCCTGACTTGATGGACGGCGAAACCGAGAATGGCATCGCGCTCGACAGCCAATGGAACAGCGAAGTCAACGTCATCATCAAACCCGATGAACGCCTGACGTTGACCCAGAAAGCAATCATCGAAGAGGATTTCGGCATGGTCGATGGGCGCCTGCAAATTCCCAGTCGCCAGGCGCTGGTCAAGTATGTGTTGCAGCGGTATCAAATTGATCCGAAGAACCTGGACCCGAAACCAGAGGCGCAACAGATCGTGGTGGAGAACCTGAAAGAGCTGAAACCCTGGTTGTATGACTGATACCGGTCCCTTTCGACTGCCGTGTTCGCGACAACCTTGCCACTGGCAGTCGACCTCAAAAAAGACCGAGCCCTGACGCAGTGCGACATGATCTGTCGCACGAAGTGATCAAGCTCTGCCTCAGTCCCCACGAGAGAACTCGATATTGAATAATCTGGAAGCCTTGGACCTGGTGAAAAACACCTTCACCGCGATCCTGAACGCCCTCGACGTGTCGGTATTGAAAAAGATATTGACCCACAACCAGACGCTGAACACCTGGCGAATGGACCGTAGCAAGTATCCGGAACTGCAGCTTGAATTGACGGCCGAGGACATCGGCTCACTCATGGCTGACAAGCTCGACGAGGATCTGCGCCTGCATGCCGATCTCAGCGCCCGACTTGAAACCCCCTTGGAAAAACTGCTCTACGCCCTGGTCTGGAAAAACGGTGACCTGCAGAAAGTGGCGCACATCGTCAAAGGTGCTGCCGATGTCAGACCAGCATCGCTGATTAACGGTCCAGGGCAGGTGTTCAGACAGTTCGGTCGGCACCTGGCTGATCGTTCGGAATCCATTGTCGATCAGCATGTGCTTCGCGCCTTCGAACTCTATGAACAGTTGAACTCCCCGGACTCTGCCAAGGTCAAGGCCATTCGCAAGAAAATCAACTGGGACAAGGATGTCGCCTGCATCGAACGTTACAAACACTGGCTCTGCGAGCACTTCAAAGAGCGTCAGGATGCCGAACCTGGATTCGTGGTGAACATCGACATGGTGCTCTTCGCGCTCGGTCGAGCGGTAAAGATTACCCGCACGCGTGGTAACGGCGAAAACGATTAAACCCACAGCGATTGAGGAAAACGCCATGAAAACCTACAAAGCCTTCATGCAACGCGTGGTCGCTACCGCAGGCCCCCAAGCCAACTTCACCATCACTGTTCAGGCGGTGACCTCCGCCATGGCAAAGGTCACCGCTGAAGCGCAGTACCCAGGCTACAAATGCCTGAACGCTCCGACTCAGGTGCGTTGAAGTTTCACCAGTTCTTCTTGCAGTTGCAGCGCCAGGCCGCTGGTGCGCTGCACATTGCGACTCACCGCCCCCTCAAACACGCCCGAACTGCTTTCGACCAGGCTGAACCACTGTTTGGCACGGGTGATGGCGGTGTACAACAGCTCCTTGGTCAACACCGGGTTCAACGCGTCGGGCAATACCAGAGCCGTATGGTTGAACTCCGACCCTTGGGACTTGTGCACCGTCATGGCAAAGACCGTCTCGACCTCCACCAACCGACTCGGCATCACGAAACGTACGCCGCCGCTGCCATCGTTTCGCGGGAAGGCCACACGTAGAACCCGTTCTGCGGAGGGACCTGGTACCCAGAGGGCAATGCCGATGTCACCATTCATCAAGCTCAGGCTGTAATCATTGCGGGTGACCAGTACCGGTCGCCCTTCGTACCAACCCTGATCCCCCGACAACAACTCACAGCGGCGCAGTTCGGCGGCCACTCGCTGATTCAGCCCCTCAACCCCCCAAGGCCCGCGACGCAGCGCACAGAGCAGACGGAACTCATCGAACGCGGTCAATACTTTGCCAGCCCAACCGGCCCAAAGGTTACAGTCCCAGGGAGTGTCTTTCACAGGACGCTGGTCTCGTAGCTGCTCAAGATAATGACGATACCCGGGGGCATCGCCTTTACCGTTGATAATCAAATCAGTGAGCGCGCTGTCATGTTCACTTCGCAACTTGAGGTTGAATAACTGCGGCAATTGCTGGTCCAGCAGGCCTCGCGCTTCAGCCGCATTTTTCTCATTGACCAGCTTCGCCAGACGCCCGATCCCCTGCTGGGCGTCGAAGCGCCGGGAGTAACGCAACATGACGGTCTGCTGGGCCAACGGATTACCCAGACCGACTGCCGTTTGCAAACCCGGAGCGCTGACCGCCTCGCCACTGTGGGCTTTCAACCAGGCCGTGGTCTGCTCGCTGTAGCCACCGGTTTCGGCATCACGACAGAGGTCGCCCAGCACCGATCCCGCATCCACCGATGCCAGCTGATCCTTGTCACCCAGCAGGATCAAGCGAGCCTGGCGGGGCAAGGCATCGAGCAGGCAGGCCATCATTTCCAGATCGATCATCGAGGCTTCGTCGACCACCAACACATCCAGTTCCAGCGGCTTATCGCGGTGGTAGATGAAATTGCGCGAATCCGGTCGGCTGCCCAGCAACCGGTGCAAAGTAGAAACATCGGTCGGAATCGCCTCACGCACCGGGGTGCTCACAGGTAGTTCACGGACAGCCTTGCCAATAGATTCGGACAAGCGTGCAGCCGCCTTGCCGGTGGGGGCGGCGAGACGAATTCGCAGCGGCTTTCCTTCCTCCACGGCGGGGGTTTGCAGCAGCCCCAGCAGACGGACGACTGATGTGGTCTTACCGGTGCCGGGGCCGCCGGTGATGACACTGAAATTGCCCCGTGCCGCCAGTGCGCAGGCAATTTTCTGCCAGTCGCTGCAACGTTCACCGTTAACCTCGAAAGCATCAGGGAACAAGGCATCGAGCCGCTTGGAGAGTTTTTCCGGCGTTAGCGCATCCACACTCAGGCGGCCACTCAACGCCCGAGCAATACTGCGCTCGTAGTTCCAGTAACGACGCAAGTACAGGTGCTGCCCGGTCAACACCAGTGGCCGTTCCGGGAAACGCTGTGGTCCGTCCCGGTCTTCCACCATCGGACTCAAGGACAACGCCTGGCGCCACTGCGCGATATTCAGACCCTGCAACCATTGTGACGGTAGCTGGCTGCCCTCCTCGCCTTCAGGTGGCAACGACAACACAAAATCAGGGGCATGCAGTGTGGCAGCCAGATCCAGGCAGGAATGCCCGCGACCCAGCTGGTGACTGGTCATCGCCGCGGCCAGCAACACGCTGGCTTCGACCTGGGGGTCCTGTTCGAGAATGAAGATGGCGAACGAGCGATCAAGCGCGCGCAACCAGCCACGGTTTACCCAATTGTCCAGTTGCTGCAGCAGCTCGCCGCTGTTGGCATTACCAATGAATACTGGCGGATGATCGACGTTGCGCTGGCTGTTGCTCAGTTGCTTAAGGGTCCGGTTCATGCGCTGGCCTCCGCGTGTTGCCCGATGAAGAGTTGGTCCAGCTGTTCAATCAGTTGCCGCGGCGGCCTTTCGAAATGCACACCGTGTGTCGGTGCCTGATGCCCACGAACGAACAGGTACACCGCCCCACCCATGTGCTGTTCGTAGTCATACCCCGGAAGGCGTAGCTTGAGCTGGCGATGCAAGGCCAGCAGATACAGGCACAGTTGCAGGTCGTATCGCTTGTCCAGCATCGCCGCGGCCATCGCTTCTGCGCCATAGGCCTGATCGTTGCTGCCCAGCCAGTTGGATTTGTAGTCCGCCACGTAGTAACGACCTTGATGTTCAAACGTCAGGTCGATGAAGCCTTTGAACATGCCGTTCAACTCGTTGGCGGCCAGTACGGGACGCGGTGCCCCACCCAACGTGTATTGCCGCACCAGCGCATCAAGGCGCTGAACGTTCACTGCGCGACTGGAAAACCAGAACTCCATTTCGACCTGATAGGTGCTCAGGGTCGAGAGTTTGCACTGGGTGCCGTTGAATCGCAGTGGCGCATTCAGATAGCTGCCCAACCAGGCGGACAGCGGTTCGATCCAGGTTTCCCAATCGCGCAGGTTGCAGCGACGGGCCACCGTGTTGTGCAGGGTTTGCGGATCGCCGGCGGCCTTGGCGAAGCCTTCGCGGCCGGCCCACTCGAACAACCCGTGCAAAAAGGTGCCTGGGCCCGCACCCCGAGGAAAACCGTGAATCCCAGCCCCTGCAGGCAAGGTTTCAGCTTCGTCTTCCTCCTGCAAATTTGCTTCCAGCGCAGTCACAGGCTCAAGACTGACACCCGATTCTGCCCCCATCAGGACATTGCCGTCAGCAATGGCCAAGGCGGAGTAACTGGCAATCCACCAGTTCGCCGCGAGCTTGTGCAAGGGTCGCAAGGCCGGCCCCACCGACGGTCGAGCGGACGTCGTATGGACATTGTCGGACGGTACCGGCGCTGCGCACACCGCAATGTCCGGGCAGCCGTTCGCCAATGCCTCGACCACGCCGGACAGATTCTCCGCGGCTATCGGCTTCTCGCCCGCCAGCATGTAACCCAGGCCGGCCTTATGCAGATCTGTCGATTTTCCTCCGGTCTTAAATCCCTTGGGCGCTACGCAGATCCAGGTGGCGTAACGGGCTCGGGTCAGGGCAACGTAAAGCAGGCGCATTTCTTCGCCCATACGCTCATCGTTGGCACACCCTTGTGCCGTCTCGGCCTGTTTACCTTTGGCCAGCTCGATGACCAGATCCATGTTGTCGTGAAACATCGGCGGTGTTGTGCTTTTGCCATCGATCTCCCTTGCGCTACAGGCGAACGGCAGCAGCACCAACGGGTATTCCAGCCCCTTGGACTTGTGGACGGTGATCACCTTGATCAGGTCCGAATCGCTTTCCAGCCGCAGAATTTCCTCTTCGCTCTGCCCGTCGACCTGCTCGGCCAGATGGCGAATCAGTGCATGCTCGCCATCGAGTTCGGCGGCGCTGCGCTGTAACCATTCGGCCAGATGCAACAGGTTGGTCAAGCGACGCTCGCCCTGATCCTCCAGAAGCAAACGCGCCGGTACCTTGAAGGTGGCAAGCAGCTTTCGCAGCATCGGCAGCACGCCTTGTTGCTGCCACAACACCCGAAAATCGCGGAACAGCAGCACCTGTTGCTCCCAGAACAACTCATCCTGATTCAATTGCTCAAGTGTCTGCCATGACAGCCCGACGCTGCGGGTCGCCATGGCCGCACGCACCAGCCGATCGCTGGTGGGTTGAGCGCACGCCCGCAGGATATACAGCAGGTCTTTGGCCTCTTCGCCTTCAAAGACCGAGTCCCTGTCCGAGAGATACACGCTGGCCAGCTGTCGATGCGCCAGGGCTTTGCGGATGGCTTCGGCCTCCTTGCGATTGCGCACCAGAATGGCGATATCGGCGGGCCGCAAGGCGACGAACTCACCATTGCCTTTCAGCAAACCGGAACGCTCGGTTGCAGCAGGATCAAGCCAGGCCTGAATCGCCGATGCCGAGGCTTCAGCGGCTTTACGCAAATAGGTGGAGTTATTGACCACGCCCTCGGTTTCCAGCTGCCAGAACGTCAAGGCAGGTTGATCCGTACCCTTGACCTGCAACACATCGTCGCGCCCATTGGCCAGGACGGTGTTGAACGGCACCGGGTTGCCCTGGTCTTGCGTGGCGAACCGAAACGCGCCGCGAGGCTGGGCCTCGGCGTACCGGAAGCAGTGGTTGGCCGCATCGACCATCGCCTTGGTGGAACGATAGTTGGTCCCCAGTGTGTAATGACGGCCAGCTGTGGCCTCGCGTGCCTGGAGGTAGGTGTAGATGTCCGCGCCACGGAAGGAATAAATCGCCTGTTTCGGGTCGCCGATCATGAACAGGCCGCACTCATTCAGGTTGTCGGGAATGCGGTAAATGGTTTCAAAGATCCGGTATTGAACCGGGTCGGTGTCCTGGAATTCATCGATCAGGGCAACCGGATACTGCTTGCGGATGGTCTCGGCCAGACGCGGGCCCGACGGGCCTTGCAAGGCCTGGTCAAGACGATTGAGCAGGTCGTCAAAACCGATTTCGGCACGGCGGCGCTTTTCTTCATCGAAGCGCTCGCGCACTTCATGCAAGGCGTGCAGCAGCAGTTGAGCGCGGATATCCACTTTGGCGTCGCGCTGTTTGACCCACAGGTCGATTGCCTCAAACGCCTGATGCTGAGGCACCACGGCCTTGCCCTTGAGCTTTATGCCGGCCTGGCCGAAGGCATGCACGTTATGCAGCGCAGGTTGTCCCCTGGACCACTGTGCCAGCTTGTTCAGGAGACCGTTGAAGACGTCATCCTGATCGATTTTTCTGTAGGTATTACCATTCATGTGAGGACGAATGCTGCGCAACACATCCTCGAGCTCGTTCTGATGTTCTAGCCAAAGCTTGCGAGCGTTACGCTCCAGTTCGCCGACTGTTCCGTACCATTCACCGGGTTCCTTGAGTAATGCCTGCAAAGAGCCAGGGGCTTCAAGGGGCTGGGTATTGTATTGATAAGTCGCATCGCGTCGAGACAACAACGAACTCAGTGCATGCCCCAAGTCCTGGGGGCTTTTGAAGCAATCACCAATGGCTCGCACCTGCTCCACCGGCAACTCATAGAAATGCCGACGCCAATAGTCACGGACCACCTCGGCCAACAACTCACTCTGGTCGGTTTCCAGGGTCTGGGTGAACAGGCTGCCGCTGTCGAAGGCATGCTCACGCAGCATCCGATAGCACCAGCCATGGATGGTCGAGACCGCTGCCTCATCCATCCACTCACCCGCCAGTTGCAGCCGACGCGCGCAATCGGGCCATTCCTGCGGCGGGTACTCGGCACGCAGCTGTTGCAGCAGCTTGTCGTGTTTGCGATCAGGCTCAAGAAAGCACTGTGCCGCTTCGGTCAAACGCGCACGAATACGGTCACGCAGTTCCTGGGTCGCGGCGTCAGTGAAGGTCACGACCAGGATCTGCGGCGGTGTCAGCAGGTCCTTGAAGGCGGCCTCGCCGCCATGGCCAAGCACAAGGCGTACATACAGCAAGGCGATGGTGAAGGTTTTACCGGTACCGGCACTCGCCTCGATCAATCGGCTGCCATGCAAGGGAAAATCGAGGGGGTTGAGATTCAGCGGTTTCATTGGTCGCTCCCTGCGCGGCTCGAAGAAAGATGATTGAATAGTCCGCCATACAGGCGCGTGGCCCATGAGGTGAAATGACCGGAGGCGCACAGTTGGTCGAAGTCTGCGTACGCACGGCGCAAGGCGAAAGAGCTATCCGCCTCTCCAGTACGCATGTAGCCCCCCTCGAACGTCTCGCGGGCTTTCTCGGAAGTCGCGTCGTTGTCTTCCCCTCCTGCCCCTGTGTCTTCGAGCCAGGCGAATGCGCTTTTGCAGGCGACCGGCAGCGGTTCACGCATGCCCGCCACCCAGGCGCCGAGCAG
The DNA here is from genome assembly GCF_028823535.1 of Pseudomonas serbica. GTDB lineage: Bacteria > Pseudomonadota > Gammaproteobacteria > Pseudomonadales > Pseudomonadaceae > Aquipseudomonas > Aquipseudomonas serbica. Next base: position 386,508 of record NZ_JAQIYM010000003.1, read on the forward strand.
CGATTTCAACTGTTCCTGCGCCTGTTGCGCTGACATTGGCCGGAACACCACATCACCGTTCAAGCTGACCAGAATCGTGGTGCAGCCCGGTTCACTCAGTTGCAACGCCAGATGGCGCACCCAGGGACGAACCAGGTTGTGCCAGCGCCAACTGTCGTCGTTACACAGCTTCTTGCTGTCCAGCTGCAAGTACGCTCGCTCACCCAGGGCATTGCGGCGAATGCCGCCCAGCCAGTCACTCAATCCCGGGGTCGGTTCGTGGGAGGCGATCATTGCGGCAGTCTGGCCCTCCTCGATTTCCGGCCACGCCTGCAACTGCGCGTGATAACGCTCGAGCATGTCCGGCAGCGGCTCGGCCAATGCCGATGCGCTCAACGTACCGAAGCCGCCCAGCGGCAACTTGCCTTCACGCTGCAAACGCTGCACATGCAGATCAAGCTCGGCCACTGCGTTTTCAGGCCGGTAATCCTCTTCAACCCAACGCTTGAGCGCCTGGCTGAGTCGGTCCTGATGCTGCCAGTTCTCAAGGCCGTCGAGCTGAAAGGTTTCGTCGTCGCGGCTGGTCAATTCGTCATTGTCGAAATTGACCTTGAGCCGTTGCTGGAAGAACGCCCCGACCGGGTCGCGCACGAACCCGGCCAGTTGGCGCAGGGTCAGTGGCGTGTCTTGCGTGAGCTGTGGCAGCAGCTCAACCGATTGCCGCTCAGCCTGAGAATCATGCACCTCGCGCCACTCGTGGGAGTAAGTGAACAGCCCATCAGGCCCAGGCTGGTCGACAAAGTAAGCCGCACTGAAAGGCTGTAGCGGATGCTCTTGAGTCAAGGCGTGCAGCAGCGCCTCGGGCGTTGCCGAACGCCAGCCGCTGGCCAGATGATCACGCAGTTGCCCGATCAGCACCGAGGGCACGCGCTCGCTATTGTCGCGGATATTTCGGCCGACCCAGCTCACGTACAACTGCTCTCGGGCCGACAGCAATGCCTCCAGCAACAGGTAGCGATCATCCTCGCGGCGCGAGCGATCTCCAGGGCGGTAATCGTTACGCATCAGGTCAAAATCGACCGGCGATTGTTGGCGTGGGTAATCACCATCGTTCATACCCAGCAAGCACACCACTTTGAAGGGGATCGCACGCATCGGCATCAGCGTGCAGAAGTTCACCGCACCGGCGAGAAACCGCTGCGACAGGCCGCCCTCTTCAATGCCGGAAAGCCAGGTTTCATGCATCACGCTCAACGGCAGCGGCTCGTCGAACCGCGCGGACTCGCAGGTACGCAACCAGTCATCGAGCAACTTGAGCAATTGATTGACCAGCAATTCTTCGGCATCCCCCACCGGGCGGAAGAACACCTTCAACAGCGATTGCAGGCGCTCGACCCAGAGCACGGGTGTGGCTGGTTGCAGCAGGTCTTCGCGGGCAATTTCCAGGTGGTCAAGCAAGCTCAACAAAGGCCCCGCCAGTGCCGCTTCCAGTCCGGACACTTCATCGTAGGGCTCGATGCCATTCAGCTCCGGCCCTTGGCCCGTCGCGTAGCCCAGCAACATGCGGCGCATGCCGAAGCGCCAGGTGTTTTGCTCCAGGTCCGCGGGCATGTCCAGGCTCTCGCGCTGTTGCGCATCGAGTCCCCAGCGCACGCCGGCACCGTCGATCCAGCGCTGCAGGATCGGCACATCCGCTTCCTTGATACCGAAACGCGCCCGCAGCGCCGGTACATCCAGAAGGTCGAGAATATCGCTGACGGCGAAACGGCTATGGGGCAGTTTGAGCAAGTGTTCGAGAGCAATCAGCAACGGCTGACGCCCACGCTGTCCCTGGTCAGCCAGGGTAAAGGGCAGATATCGAGGATCATGACGTGGCACCTGGCCAAACACGGCCTCGATGTGCGGCGCATACGCGTTGATGTCCGGCACCATCACAATCACATCCCGCGGACTTAGCTGGGGATTGGCACTGAAGCGGGCGAGCAACTGATCGTGCAGCACTTCCACTTCGCGCTGCGCACTGTGGACCACGTGAAAGCGCACCGAGCGATCCTGTGCCACGTCGACAGGGCCCCACACTTCGCGGGTCTCAGCCAAAGGACGCAATTCAAGAATGTCACTTTGCAACTGGCTCAGCAGACTTTCAGGCGGCTGATCATTGAACAAATCGATACGCCCACCATTGAGACCGTCGAACAAGTGGCGATAACTGGCGGGTTCGTCATAGTGGTCGAGCAGATTGATGTAGTCGCGACCTTGTTTGCCCCACGCAGCGAGCAAAGGCTGACCATGTTGATTCGCCGCCATGGGAATATTTCTGTTCGGCTGACGGCGATAGGTATGGCCCAACAACTCCTTGTCGGCGACGATATCGCCCCATTGATGGCGACAAGGATTATGCACGCACAGCAACACCTGGCTGTAGCGCGAGAGCATGGCCAGGGCTTCGAGCACCTGTGCCGGCATTGACGAAATACCAAATACCACCACACGCCGAGGCAACCCGGCCGGGGCCTGCCCTGCTTCACGCAGGTGTGCTACAAAGCGTTTGTGAACACCGGCGCGGCTCTGCTCGAGAGCACCCTCGCCAACATCCGTCAGCACTTCACGCCACAGCTCCGCCTGCCACAGGTTGTCGGGATCCAGCGGTTTCACACCGCCTTTGATGTGCTTTAGCTGATCACGCCCGGCCGCCCAGTCCTCCAGCCAGTCGGCGCGATAGACCTGATACTGATCAAACAGATCTGCCAACCGCTCGGAAAGCTGGTAAAGCTTGCGCTGATCGTCATCCTCCTGGAGGAAACGTTGCAAACTGCTGAAATGGGTTTTGTTGAGCAATTGGGGCAGCAAGCGCATGAGGCGCCAACTCAGTGCAGTCTTGTCCAGCGGCGACGACTCGGGGGTTGTCTCGGCCCCCAAGACAGACCGGTAGGCCTGCCACAGGAAACGCGCAGGAAGCTGCACATCCAACGCTGCTGCAATACCGCAGCCACCGTTATCAGGATCTTCGGCCAGCGCCAGCTTCAACCATTGAGCAATGCCGTTGCTGTGCACCAGCACGACTTCGTTTTCCAGCGGGGCCAACGGGTAGCGCTGCATCCAGCTCACCGCTAGCTCACGCAAATCGTCCAAACGATTGCCGTGAATGATCATGAAGCCAGGCTTTAACGAGTCCGCTTCCTGCATAAACGATTTCCTCAGGTTTGAACGGGCAGCTCTGTGAAACAGAGCAGCAAAAGGCCATCACTTTAATCTGATATGGCTATGCATCACCACCTGCACGAAGGTCTGCACGAGCCTGCGCGAGAGCCGAGAGTAAGCTGCTCTCTGTTACCAGAAAATGCTGGTTGCTTGCACAGGACAACTTCTCATGCACATAACGCAACCCAGCGTGTTGATACAGTTGCGCAGAAGTCAGAAAGCAGGTGGAGATCGGTGCGTTTTATTGACAGATCAGAGTCTGACTCTCGCCCCCACTATGCGTGGGATGAACTTAAGAGATCGATAAAATATGCCGACATGGCCCCACGGAAGGCGATGTAACTAAATGCGCTCAGATAAACGTCGAGCAAGAAAAATTCTTGCCCTCGGTTTGCACAGCTGTAATTGATGCCGCTATTTGGTGCCATCCGTTGCTTGTGTACGAAACATGAGGTGCAAGCTTCCGAATCCGTAGGCGCCGCGCTTAAACGATCAATTAAATCCTAGCCTTCCTTTGGTAAGTGCCTTGCCGTACTAAAAAATCCGGCAGCCACCGATACAACTGGATTGCTCTCCCAGCCGACAGGCAGCCCCTGTCGAATCTCGCCACTGCCTGTGGCTCCTTGTCCAACGGCGAACACTGGATCAACGACCTCATCGGTCCTGCGCTTTCGCTCCAAGAGAATTTCAATTTGCTGGCGCTCTAATGTGTCACGCAAATGCGGATAGTGGATCTCCAGCTTTGGAGACTTTTCAGTATCAGCGCAATTAAGGCGGCGTTCTATCTGACTGAAATAACGGTCCACTCGACCAATACGTTGTTCAAGGTCGCCCGGAGTCCAAGCCATGCCATAATGCATCACTCGGTCACAATACAGGTGCAGGTTGACTCCCTCGCGGATGGTATCGGTACCCACCATGACATAGGGCAACCCCGGTGTATTGAATTGTTGGATCGGGCGTTTGTGGCCTTTGCTGTTTCCGGTAATGCCAACCACCGGGTCCATTTGATGAAGGAAGTCAAAGTCCTCGCGTCGAGCCAGGATGCTCAGTTTGTCATTTGAGCAACCTGGGCTTTCGCCGATTGCAGAAGAGAAGATCAATACATGATCCTTGACCCATGCCCCCCATACACTTCGCAAACGCTGAGCGTCTCTATCAGTGCTTAACAGCCACTCCACAAAAGGTTCAAGTAGCGTTCCTTGCTTCTGTTTTTTAGCACGGTGATCTGCCCAATAGAGATCGACCAACCCGTCGCTAAGCCGCAAGTATTGCGCAAGCACGTGACCCAAAATCTGGCGCCATAGGATCTCAGAGATGTGCGGATGCATACCTGCACCTGGCAACACCAGTGCCCGATCTTGCGTGTGGCATTCAACATAGCTCCACAGACTTGTGAAGCACAGTAGATCCGGATCGGTTTCATGGTGTTTGAGCGATTTGCCTTCAATAGGCTCATGAACCTCAGGGAACAATGGCTCCAACGCACTCTGCCAGTGTTTGGCCGCTTCGCTGCTGAGTCCGAAGACCGCTTGTGGATGATTACGCAGACACTGCCAGAGCAAATAGCGGAACTGGCTGCGCCGGTAGCGTTTGTTGCCTCGTGTGGCGAACTCAAATGACTGGGCCCACAACGTTGGAGGAATTTGCTCGCAAGCTTCTCGAGGCTCTACCCCGCCTTCGCGACACAGACGCACAAACCAGTTGTGCTCAAAGAACAGCGCGTTACGCTGGCCATCCTGGAATGTTGATTGAAAATTGCGTAACCAGCTTTTGGGACGCAGGGCTACGCGCAGCTTGTTGGTCCCGTCGCCTTCATCGTAGGGTTCGCCAGAGAATTCGCTATCCGCTTCTTGATCTGCTGGCCCTGCTTTCTTCCCGGTAAACCCATGCTCCCAGTCCAGGTGTTGCTTCCAGTAGTCCCTGCTTCGCACCTCGATACTGATGTTGTACTGCTGCATCAATCGCTGGCGCAAGGTGTGGACACTGCTGATCCGGCGGCAAAACACCAGAGTCTTGACGCCACCGACTTGCGCACGTTGGTGACCTTGAATACCAAATGCAGCAAGGGCGAGGTCTTGCGCAACCGCATCAATTTTTGGATGCGGCAGATCAAACGCAAAGTTCTCTACAAAATCACGGCTCAGTGCACTAACAAAACCGGCGTCCGGTGACTGTGAATCATCGAGGCGGACATTGGTGTCAACATGAAAGTCGCCCTGTTCTGGCTCTTCGTCCAAGTCATCCGGAGCTTTTTTTAAAGTGCCAGTTGCTCGGCCTTTAAGCGAATCTTCAAGGCTCTCAAACGAAGCCATGTAACCGCTGCGAAACCGATTTCCCCGAGCATCGAGTACATCCACCAAGCGCTTCTGCACTAGGGCTATCGACAGTAGATCAAGACTCGACTTGCAGGTCAGAGACAGTGTGGACTGGTCGTCTTTACGATAGTCACCCTTATTCAGGGCCTTGCCTGCAACGACGTATCGACGTGGCCTTCGAATCATGAAACGGGCAAGGGTTTTCATTGCTGCATGATTATCGGGTGCAGTCAGCTGCGTAGTCTCAATCAACGGACCTCGGTCCGGATAGCCATTGAGCACCGTGGCGATATTGTCGACCCCAGAATGAGCTGGTGTAGCACTCATGAACAGCCATTGTTTCACCCGAGTTTTCAAAAGGGATTGAAGCACGCTATTGGTCTGGTTTGACGGGTTCCGTAAGCATTGGGCTTCATCGACTACAACCAGATCGAACTCAATATTTTCAGTATGTAACCAAGTGTTGACTGCTTTAGCGAAATGCAAATTAAAATCACGGCTGCGATCGGCCGCTTTGCTTTCCGGCACTTTCCGCGGCAACGTAATATGCTCAAGTGCCAGTCTCTGCACGGCATCCCCCCAATCCTGAGAATCCCCAACGTATACAGGGCGAGTAAAACTCGGATGACGCAGCAGTGCGATACTCGGACCACCAGGCAGATTGCCAAGCCATTCTCTCAATGACCCATACATCTGTAACGGCGCTAGTGTGCATGCAGGATCGGTCCAGACATGGGCGCGAAATCTTTCAAACTCTCGCGCCCAGCCGAGCTGGACATTTTCTCTGGGGCTAATGATAAGCACCCGCGCCTTGGGTTTGCGCCGAAGCAGTTGACCAATCACACCCAACGCTTGCATGGTTTTACCCAAACCGACTTCGTCGGCCAAGTAGGCGACGCTCTCGCGCTTTAGGATATTGCATAAAGCGGCCACACCCTCTGCTTGCAGGTTGATCATCGATTCGCTGGCGCCGAACTGGTTTTTGCAACTGAAATCCAAAAATTCTCTGACGTCGCTGACAGACAGTTTCATTTTTGACTCCCGGCGAATTGGCGTTCGTACCATGCCAACAACCCTTCTGGTTCAACGCCCACATTACGTCCTTGTAATTCTTGGGCAATCGTTTGGAGCACTACAGGACGGATTTTGGCGATCGAGTCGTCGAGGTAGCGACTCACATCCTGAATCAGGTCGTCATTGTGAGCATCGAAGAAGCTTCTACATTCACGGTAAACAATCCACTTCGCGGTTTCGGCAATATTGGCCTGTGCGAATGCCTTAACGAGAGCTGCCACGCTGTCATTACGATGGATGAGCAACTCCAGATGTTGTTCTTGCTCAGCCTCCGCGAGCTTTTTCCGGCGCGCCTTGAGTGCCTGAAACAAGTCAAACGAATCAAAGTCCACCTCGTTTGAAGCTTCAAATGCTACGTCCATCGGCAAACACAACGTCCCCTCTTGCCTCTCTTGCTCTTGTCCTTCTGGGTCATTAGGTACCGGCTCAAAAGGTAAGTCCGAGCGCCAGGACTCGAGAATTGCCTGCGCGCCCAAGGGGGTGCCATAGACCTCGGTCGAAACCTGCAAATTGACCTCAGTCACGATGCCTTCCTGAACAAGCCCTTTCCATGCCAGCAAAAAACTACGCGATGTCAGAGGACCTCGCTGCTCGTAGCATCGCTTAAGATTATCCAGCACAACCGCCGCACCAGCATCACGCAATTCAAGAGTTACCTTCCCGCTGGCGATGTCACCGTGCAAACTGCAGGTAAATTGCCGGGTTTTCCAGTCGTACTCCACACCAACATGAAACGGCCAGGGTGTGAGCGTTTCCTCTTCTTGACTGGTCGCAGGTATTTGCTGCGCATTCAGGGGTTCGGTCTCAGGCCATGGCAGGGCATGGGTATCGAACAACATGCTTTCCACATTGCCATCAGGTGTGTCATCAGCGCCCAACCAAAACTGGCCATTACAAGTGAAGTTGCAAGAGCCAATTGCAGTGACCGGTCCCTTTAGGGTTTGAAATTCGTAGAGTTTGATATGGTAAAAGCGCCCAGCAGCGCTCTTCCACGCCATGACCTGGCGGTCCTTGTCATTGGCGAACAACTGATCAAGTGTATCCTGACCGAGATAGACCTGATTCATAAGCGGCGGTTTGCGGGCGGCGACCAGGGTCCAGTTAACCATCGGCAGTCGTGCAACCACTCGTGCAACATCCCCCCAATAAGGTGAGGCCGCCTTCACAGCGCTGAATGTTCCGTAGTGCTGCTGAACGAATTGCCAGAGCGAATCGTGTAATGGTGAAAAATACAGGCAGGGAGCAGCTCTCGATGCTTCGGCGTGTTCAGGGTCAGCAATTTTTCGGCGAAGCTGCATTTCTTGTAGCAAAGAAATGGCACGTTGCAACGGACCACAACGGTTCTTGGAGTGCACGCTCCTATCGAGCCAGTCTAAAAAATTCTTGAGCTCCAGCATCGGCTGTTGTCGAGGCGCCGGCAGCCAGGTATCGGCAAAACCTTCACATTGGCGGCCCCATCCCGAAAGGCTAAGATTGGCCGACATCACCGCAACATAAACCCATCGTGTCCCCTGCATGTCAGTGCCAATGAGAACTATGTTCTTGGGGTGAAAAAAACGCCCCTGAACGAAAACCGGGTAGGTGCTGTAGCGGTATGCTTTTGCACTCGGTTTGATCACTGCCGGATCACAGAACACTCCGACCTGTGTTTTGCGCAGGCCTCGATGTACCACCTGCTCGCGCACTGCCCGACTTGACTGCGGGTCTGCACCGAACAGGGCGGGCATAACATTCTGCTCAAAAAAATCAGCGTTGAACGTAAAGCTGGAAAACAGCGCAACTTCAATTTGCTTAAACCGGCTGGCAACTTCAGACAGTCGCTCTCGAATAGTTACCCTCATCGCGAACTCCCAGCACGCAATTGTTGAGAGAGTGCGCCTAAGCAATCAAGGTAGTAATCATTGCGCCAGGCAATGCCCGGTAGCAGTTGCTCAGGTGAAGGAGTACTGATGACCAGCGAGCATTCGAGCTTGCCTTGCTCATCCAGCTGTAGCCAAGGCGCATTGCCGCGTGACTCGCTGACAGCTCGGTGATGATCAAGCAGAGAAGTAATCAATCGCTGCTTGCTGCTTAGGTCCAACCTTAACAATTGATCAACACGCCCCTGCAATGAGCCCTCATAGTTACCGCCTGCGGCGAACGCTTTAGCAGCCTCTCGCAGGGCTAGAAGATCTATCGCGAGGTCACTCTCGACAAGCGTTAAAGCTAGATTCGCCTTTGAACACAAATACTCGAAAATAGCCTCCAGTGGTGCGATATAACCTTCGCAACTCTGTACGTTCTTAAGGTGTACTGCATGTGCTGGCAATGTCTCGATCGCCACTGTTACGAACTGACGAATGTCGTCTGCCTGCATTGAGCTTCGCGACAATATCGCTAGCTCTTGCGTAATCGTGGAGCTAGCCGGAGTAACGAATGCATCAAGAATAATTCGCCTGGAGGGTACCTGCTCGATGATCACCTTCAACCCGCTGACAACTCTGGCGCTTGGCCGTTGAGCAAAAAGCACAGGGTCCCCAGATCCGCGCAATACAGCCCTCACCCCCTTGAACAATGCCTCGATAATTGGTGTTTGCTCCCTGATTTTTTTCGCCAGTTTTTCGTCCATTCGATTATGCGCATCGATCAATTGAGCATTCAGCGCAGGTCCGCGATACAACCCCCACACGCCGTTAGCCAAAGGGCTGTCGAGTAACTGATGATCACTTTGCAGACTAATCCAGACACCTTCATCAGCACTATTCAGGCGCCGACTCCCTGGTAGAAGCCAATCAACTCCGGCGCAACGACAGGCGCGCGCAAAAGCCTGCTCGATCAGAATGAAGAACTTTTGCTGATCTTTGGGTGTGTTGTTCGATGAGTCCTGCGCGAATACCGGCCACCATGCCAGAGCCGTCAGGAGCACCTGAAAACCTTCGGCGCGTCGACTCGAACCAGTCAACGCTGGTACCAAATCTCTGGCCCGTCGTTGCCACAACGGCATGATCCCCAGCGGGTCGCGGCCGCTCAAGGGAAGCAACAAACCCTTGTCTATTTCAGTCACTGTAAACATTTGGTGAGAGCTTCCGATGCTAGTCATTGGTTCACTCACAGCGAGCGAACCGATAGGGTTTGTCGCCAAACACCAGTTTTTTTAAAAAGGAAAGACTATGGCTTTAACCGGACCAAGTAAGGCGCATTGGTGTACACAGGTCGCAGTAAAAAAATTACTAAACGGGGGGGCGAACAAATGGTAAGCGTGTGACCTACGCTGCGCTGCTGCATTCGACGGTTCTAAACAACTCAAAAAAAGCTCACCCTTTGCACGGACCTGGCGCTGTTCACAAATCTCGGCCGCAACTGCAACGTAAACTACGGCCGTATCTGCGAACAGAATCCTCTTCTACCACACCATTGACTCGCAGTGCTTAAGCCTACAGCCATGCCTCGCAGAGTGTTTCCGCCTGATTGAGCACCAGCTGCGCCGCCTCTTCGGCTTGATCCGGCGGATACTTGTACTTGCGCAAAATCCGTCGCACCAAGATGCGAAGTTTGGCCTTCACGCTTTCACGACTGCTCCAATCAACACTGACGTTGGCCCGCAAGCTGGCGGTCAGCTCGTGGGCAATTTTTGCGAGGATTTCGTCGCCCAACTCGCGCACTGAGGACTCGTTATTGGCCAAGGCATCGTAAAACGCCAGCTCGTCATCGTTGAGCCCCAGCTCATCACCGCGCTTGCTAGCGGCAGCGAATTTTTTGGCCATTTCGATCAGCTCTTCGATGACCTGAGCGGTTTCGATAGAACGGTTTTGATAGCGCTTGATCACATTCGCCAGCAGCTCGGAAAACTTCTTCTCCTGAGCAAGGTTAGTGCTGTAACGGCTCTTGATTTCGCCTTCGAGCAAACGCTCCAACAGCTCTACCGCCAGGTTCTTCTCTGGAAGATTGCGCACCTCGGCGAGAAACGCATCGTCGAGCAAGCCAATATTGGGCTTGTCCAAGCCCACCGCCTCGAAGATGTCCACCACGTCGCCAGAGACAACGGCATTGCCGATGATCTGGCGAATGGCCAATTCGCGTTCTTCGTCGGTCTTTTTCTGCTGACTGACTTCACGCTTGATCAAGATCACCTTGATCGCCTGGAAGAACGCCACCTCCTCGCGCACTGCCTTGGCTTCATCCAAGGTGCAACACAGGGTAAAGGCCTTGCTCATAGCCAGCGCGGTATCAGCAAAGCGCTTCTTGCCGTCTTCCAGACCGAGCACATGGTTGGCTGCCCCAGCGAGCAACTTATGGCCGCCGGCTAGGAAGTCACTGTAATCGAAGCCATGCAGCAGGCTGCGCAGGACATCGAGCTTCTCCTCCAGCACTGAATAGGCTTCATGGGCATCCACGGTCGGCCGTCCTTTGCCCTTGCTACCGGTGTACTCCTTGAGCGCGGCTTTCAGCTCATTGGCGATACCGATGTAATCCACCACCAGGCCGCCTTGCTTGTCCTTGAAGACACGGTTAACCCGGGCAATGGCCTGCATCAGGTTATGGCCCTTCATTGGCTTATCCACGTACAGAGTATGGACGCAGGGTGCATCAAAGCCGGTCAGCCACATATCACGGACGATGACCAACTTGAGCGGATCGAGAGGATCCTTAAAGCGTTTTTCCAGACGTTTTTTTTGCTGTCCAGAATAGATATGCGGCCGCAATAAGGCCTTGTCCGAGGCACTGCCGGTCATGACGATCTTGATCGCGCCTTTTTCCGGGTCTTCATCGTGCCATTCCGGACGCAAGGCAACGATCTCATTGTACAGGTGCACGCAGATCTCGCGGCTCATGGCCACCAACATGGCTTTGCCGGGCATCTGCCCCATGCTTACCAGGCCCTGATTACGCTCTTCAAAGTGGGCAACCAGATCAGCCGCCACGCTGTTGATCCGAGGTTCGGCACCGACCACCTTTTCCAGTGCGGCCCAACGGCTTTTCAGGCGCGACTGCTGGTCGTCCTCTTCATCTTCAGCCAGTTCATCGACCTGATCGTCGATCGCCGGCAACTCACTGTCTTTCAACGACAATTTGGCCAGCCGCGATTCATAGTAGATGGCGACCGTTGCGCCGTCTTCAGTGGCCTGTTGCATGTCGTAAACATGAATGTATTCACCGAAAACCGAACGGGTGTCGCGGTCTTCGCTGGACACCGGTGTGCCGGTAAAGGCCACGAAGGTGGCATTGGGTAGCGCATCACGCAGATGCTGGGCATAGCCAACCTGATACCGGGCTTGGCTCTCTGCTGCCTGAAGCCCATTTGGCGCTTTCAGCTCAGCATTGAATCCATACTGAGTGCGATGGGCTTCGTCGGCGATGACGACGATGTTTGGGCGCAGTGACAGTACCGGGAAGCTGTCTTCATCAACCCCTGGCATGAACTTCTGGATAGTGGCAAATACAATACCGCCACTAGGTCGGTTGGCCAGCTTGGTGCGCAAATCACCTCGTGACTCAACTTGAACGGGCTGCTCGCGCAGTAGATCCTGAGACAGCGAAAACACCCCGAACAACTGGCCATCCAGGTCGTTCCGATCGGTGATCACCACGATGGTTGGGTTCTCCATCGCCGCTTCCTGCATTACCCGGGCGGCGAAGCACGTCATGGTGATGCTCTTACCCGAGCCCTGGGTGTGCCAAACCACCCCGCCTTTATGGTTGCCACCGGGACGCGAGGCAGTGACCACCTGCTGAATGGCAGCGCGCACGGCGTGGAATTGGTGATAACCGGCAATCTTCTTCACCAGTCGGCCGTCATCTTCGAACAACACGAAGTATCGCAGATAGTCGAGTAGCATCTCAGGCGCCAATGCACCGCGCACCAAAGTTTCAAGCTCGTTGAACTGCCCCAACGGATCGAGAGTCTCGCCGTCGATGGTTCGCCAGCTCATGAAGCGCTCGGCATCTGCTGACAGTGAGCCCATGCGGGCTTCGCTACCGTCGGTAATCACCAGAATTTCGTTGTACTGGAACAGATCCGGGATCTGTTCCTTGTAGGTCTGAATCTGGTCGAAGGCTTTACCCAGGTCGGCCTTCACATCCGCCGGGTTTTTCAACTCCAGCAGCACCAACGGCAGGCCGTTGACGAACAGGATGATGTCCGGACGCCGGGTATGTTTCGGCCCCTGGATGCTGAACTGATTGATGGCCAGCCAGTCGTTAGCCTTAACGTCAGCCCAGTCGATCAGGCGGACGAAGTCGCCACGAGTCTCGCCGTCTTTTTGGTACTGCACCGGTACGCCGCTGACCAACAGACGATGGAACAAGCGGTTGGCCGACAGTTGTACTGGCAGGCCCAGCTCGAGCACCTGTTTGAGGGCATCTTCTCGCGCGGCCAATGGCACCTTGGGATTGAGCTTGGCCATGGCGCTGCGCAGGCGCTCGGTCAGGACCACCTGACGGTAGTGAGCCCGCTCCGGGCTAGCGCCGTCATTTGCAATTTCCGGTCCGTAAAGGCGCGTGTATCCCACTTCAGCCAGCCAGCCGAGGGCTTCCTGTTCCAGTTGGTCTTCAGTCATTCCATTTCACTTCCTGTTCAGTTCGCCTGCCAGCTCTGCCTCGGTCAAGGCAATGTTCGGCAAAAATCCGGTCCAAAGTTTTGGGCAAGTCGCGCGGTCACTAAAATTCGGCGAGGCCCAAAACTCTCTTGATACTTACAACGCCTAGTCAGCCACCTGATTGGTCCTCAGCCAGCCCGCCCACGCTGTTCAATACCGCTAATGTGATCACTCGCCGGCCTCCCACTCCTTGGCTGACAGCTCACCGGTCTGATGGAAACGCCGTACGCGGCCAATGAACTCGGCGAAGTCGCCATTCTCTTCAGTCAAGCGGTTACACATATCCCAGTCGATTTCACTACGTTCGCGAGCGGGGATCAGAATCTGGCTTTCCGTGGGGTTCTGCACATCGAGCTGAATCACACCAATGCCATGAGCTGCGGCGAGCATGTGTAACTCTTTGAGCGTACCGTCGCCCTCCACCGTGGCGGCTACCAAGTAACCGAAATGAGCCCAAGAGGAGTTGGACACTGCCTGGAAAAAACTCTTGCGCGCATTGGAACGGTTGAGCAGCAGCTTGACCTCGAACGACCATAATCGAGCGCGGCGCTCGCCCAACACGCGGACGCAATCACGTAAGTTCTGCGTCCAGTCAGCAGTCAGGTCTTCCAGACCTACCAGATCTGGATGCAACCATTCGTTGCCACCACTACCAGCCCGGTTGGACGAACGCTTTTCGTTGATCCGCATGGCGTACACCCTCTGCTCGTCCGTCAGCAGATACTCCGCCAAAATTGGATAGAGTGCATGCTCACGCAACGGCGAAGGCTCAGGCAGGTCTGACGTTACGAGAGTGCCCCCTTCAGCCGCCGCTACTTCAGCGCTGGCATCCATCTCCGACCAGTAATAGTGACGTGGCCGTCCTTCGGTTGTTTTCAGTTCAGGATGCTTCTGCTGCCAGAGCGGGCGGGAACCAGCAATCTCGGCCACCAGTTGCTGCACCAGGTCCTTGTCAGTCTGAATGTAGCTGGCACTGCCTGCTTTCTTGACCGCGCATTCGTCAGGAAACTCATCGAAGACCCACTGCGCCAATTCGCGGGCAGTCTGTTGGGTATCAGGCACACTTTTCAGCCGTGCAGTCACACGCTCGCGCAGATTCATAGCCATCTCAGACCGCCTCCGACAACATATTTTCGATGGAGGCTTCCACTTCTGGCAGGCACAGTTGGCCGGAGATAAGGCGCGGCAGCAGGGTATCGCGGAGCTGTGTGAGAGTTTGAGTTTGCTTCAGATTTTCCTTGATCTTTTCCATTACTGGAGAGACTGCACTTTCGAACTCACAGATGATCTGCTCATCCGGGTAAATGATCGAAACTCCTGCCATAGTGTCGCGGGTGATCGTATCGAATACTGATCCATGTGCACGCTGCTTCAGAGATTCAACGAGGCGATAAGTGTTGAAATAAGTGAAATACGCATCACCAGCCCTGCCACGCAAGCCATAACATGACTGGTTCATTGCCATCTCTCGCCCAACAAGTGCAAGTCGCCCCACAGTACCGCGCGCAGAAATTATGGTTGTTCCAGCTGCTAAAAGCTTGGTTGAAGAATTGTTAAGACCAGCAATGGTGATGTGCTTTTCAGTGTCGATAACGAACACATCAGTCGCTGTTGGCGCATCAACCACGGAGAACCAAGGGATATCACCATTCCAATAGTCCGAGATGGAGGTCCTCGGCGTCCCTCCTCCGATCACATCGATCGTTTCAGTAAAGGACATAGCCTTCCACCCCACCGGTACCACCCCCAACTCTGACTCTTCGAAACTGTCAGGAAACTGCGCTGCGGTGGCGGCATCCATGCCGTCTGGATCAAGCCCTTCAGCCTTGGCGCGCACTGGGTCGAAATCGACAAACCAGGATTTGAACAGCGCTTGAGCGATGTCTTCCAGGGTGGCGTTGGTTTCGCGCAACAAAATGATGCGGTCGTTGAATGCCGAGAAAAAGCCCCCAATTTTCCTTTGAGTCAAGATATCGGGAACAGGTAAGAGCAACTGCCTCTGAGCCGTCAGGCTGACATAATCAGCCATGTCTGTTTCGCCTTTACGAGAGGCAAGCTGTGCCTTGAACTCGGCGCTCTGCAAATATGCAAACAAAAAGCTTCTATCTAATATCCGCTCATCCATAACTCGCCAAAAGGTCGTTTGGGGGGAGCACACAAAAGCAGGGCAGTCCTTTGGGGCGAATGCCACCTTCCCCACCGTCCCCTTATGGGAAAGCAGCACATCGCCAGGCTTGCCTATCCCCTTGCGAATTCTTAAGCATGCAACTTCATTAATGCACTGTGCTGAACTAAACAACACTTGTCCATCAGACATGTCTGCAGCACGAATAAACGACACACCACGATCTGCAAATTCGTCTGGACGAGGTCGATACTCGCCGTGGTTGCCGTCCTCTACAAGGAGCTTACTTTCAGCCTGAAGCTGCGAAACACTGATCCTCGGCCACTTAGAACTCATAGCCTAACTCCCCCAATTTCTGGCGGATCAGTTGATCAAGCTCAGCACCCTTGGCCAGCTGTTCACCCAACAGAGCGGAGAGGTTCTGCATCTTGTCAGCAAAGGCTTCGTCGTCATCTTCGACCGCCTCGGTGCCGACGTAACGTCCCGGAGAAAGTACATGGCCGTGCTCGGCGATTTCGGCGAGTGGCACACTGCGGCAGAAACCGGCCACATCGACATACTCAGCAATCTCACCGCCAACATCCAGCGGCACCCCACGCCAATTGGCGACGGTCTGGGCAATACTTTCAATCTCACAGTCGAGCAATTCGATCTGCACGCGACTGACGTTGCTACCGAGTTTTCGCGCGTCGATAAATAGCACTTCGCCGGGGCGAGCGGCTTTTTGTTTACTGAGGAACCAAAGGCAAGCCGGGATCTGAGTATTGAAGAACAGTTGACCGGGCAACGCAACCATCACCTCCACCACATCCGCTTCGACCATGGCGCGGCGAATATCACCTTCAGTGTTCTGGCTGGAGCTCATCGAGCCGTTGGCTAGGACAATGCCGGCACGGCCGCTGGACTTGAGGTGGAATAGCATATGCTGCAGCCAGGCGTAGTTGGCATTGCCTTGAGGCGGCGTGCCATACACCCAGCGCGGGTCACCTTCGAGGCTGCTGTGCCACCAGTCGCTAATGTTGAACGGTGGGTTAGCCATGACGAAATCGGCGCGCAGGTCGCTGTGCTGATTGCGGATAAAGGTGTCGGCCGGCTCCCGACCGAGGTTGAAATCGATGCCGCGAATGGCCAGGTTCATCGCAGCCAGACGCCACGTGGTCGGGTTGGACTCCTGGCCGTAGATCGAGACGTCACCGATTTTACCGCCATGGGCTTCGATGAATTTTTCCGACTGCACGAACATGCCGCCAGAACCGCAGCAAGGATCGTAGACCTTGCCATGGTGCGGATTAAGCACGGCGACTAGAGTTTTGACGATGCTGGCCGGGGTATAGAACTGCCCGCCCTTCTTACCTTCAGCGCTGGCAAATTGGCCGAGGAAGTATTCATACACTTGGCCGAGCAGATCGCGGGCTTGGTTGGCGTCGCCACCGAAACCGATAATCGAGATCAGGTCGACCAATTCACCAAGCTTGCCGTCTGGCAGTTGGGCACGGGCGTAGCGCTTATCGAGGATGTTTTTCAGTGGTGGGTTTTCGGCTTCGATGGCGGCCAGCGCCTCGTCGATACGTTTGCCGATGTCCACTTGTTTGGCGGCGGCGCGCAGCGACTCCCAGCGGGCTACTTCCGGCACCCAGAACACATTCACTTCTTTGTAGTAGTCGCGTTCTTCCAGTTCGCTGGCCAGCAGCTCGGCGTCCTCACTACCCAGGTAGTAATCGTCGCTCGCGTCAGCAAACTTCAACTCCAGCTCAGCACGGCGGCCGGCGAAGCTGTCGGAGATGTACTTGAGGAAGATAAGACCGAGGACAATATGCTTATATTCGGCAGCGTCCATGTTGGCGCGCATCTTGTCAGCGGTGGCCCACAGCGTTTTCTGCATATCCTGCAGAGTGCTGCTGGTTGTGTTAGCGACGGCCTTACGTCCGCGCTTTTTTTTCACCGGCTCAGGTTCGGCGCTGATTGAGGTTTCGCTCGGGGCATAACGAGCGCGGGCCTCGTTAAGTGCTTGTTCGGCTAGACTGATAGCGACTTGTTCGCCACCCTTTTGATCCGTCATGGACTTTTCCCTCCATTCGACGCAGATAAACTGCGCTGTAAAAATGAAAACCCAACCACTGAGGTGCGGGTGAAGATGGGCTGCATGATAACGGGTGACAGCTCTTTCGAGCTGATTCTCTCAGCGCTCATCGACACAATGAACGCTTCGGATTAAGCAACGCATGATGCCTATTTCCGCGCACAGTAAGCCGTTGAGCTGTCAGCGCCAATACTGGTCGGGCACACAGGTAAATAATCCACTCAGATCTTGCTAGCGTTACTGCGTTGAGCCAGCGCCAGCACACTGAAACGACCGCTTGCTTAGTAGATTCAAGTGGACCACCTGCCCCGATAATTGACACATCGCCGATCACAAACCCCTGCTAACCAGAAACCTGTGAATTCTTGTATCTCCCGTTAACCATCAGGATTTCAATCGTCTGCTTCGGCGTTCAGCGCGCCCCCAGCAACGCCTCAAAATCCGAAGCCTGAATCTCCGAAGCCCCACGCAACATGTCCCGCGCCAACGCCCGTCGCTTACTCAGCAACTCATCCAGCGTCGCCTCAAACGTCGGCATCGCCGAATCCCGAACCGTCGGGTAGTACACATACACATCCTTCTCCTGCCCAATCCGATAGGCCCGATCCGTAGCTTGATCTTCCTTGGCCGGGTTCCAGCAACGAGTAAAGTGAATGACGTGGTTGGCCGCCTGCACATTCACTCCAAACCCGACGGCGATAGTGGACAGGATGATGACTGCGAAGCCAGGCAGCTCCTGGAATTGGTCGATCAGCTTCTGTCGACTATTGGCGCTCTGACTGCTGGTACTGGTATCGCCGTTGATGACCGTTGCCCGAAACCCGAAATGCTCCTGGATCGAGTGCTGCAATTCCCGCTGGATATCACGCAACTCGGTAAAGACGATGACCTTGTCGCCGTTCCCGGCTCTTTTGATCGACTCAAGCGTCTGCATCAACCACTGCAGCTTCGGCGAGTTGTCGCGCAGTCGCTTGTCGGGCTGGACGCTATAAGGGTGGGCGCAAATGAGCTTGAGCTTGTGCAGCAACCCAAGCATGCCGGAAGTCTTTTGATCGAGCTGTTCTTCGATCTGCTGCTTCTGGCTGTACGCGGATATTTCGGACAGGTACAGATTGCGCTGCAAGGCATGCATGCTCAACGAACGGCATGCCGTGTCTTCAATTTTGGCAGGCAGGTCTTTGGCAATGTCCTGCTTGGTACGCCGCAAAGTCTGCGGATCGATAAGCCCTCGAAGGCGCTCCAGGGCAACCGTATCGCGCTCCAACGCGGCTTCGATTGGGCGCTGATA
This sequence comes from Pseudomonas serbica, assembly GCF_028823535.1. GTDB lineage: Bacteria > Pseudomonadota > Gammaproteobacteria > Pseudomonadales > Pseudomonadaceae > Aquipseudomonas > Aquipseudomonas serbica. The sequence continues at coordinate 405,148 of NZ_JAQIYM010000003.1, forward strand.
TTCGCGGCCGAACTGGTTCAAACCACCCAGAAAACCTGGCTGAATGAAGTCGAAGAGGCACCAGAGATCTATCAGGGTGTTCTCGACAGGCGTACCGGTGCACGCCACTCGAAATCTCGCAGGAATGGCTTTAATCGCCTGAGTGACCAGTGCCGCGGGGTTCTTCAGCTTCTGTGCTTCATCGCACACGACGATCGACCACTGCTGACGCGCCAGGGAAAACTCCTGATCGCGAAGTGTCTCGTAAGTCGTCAGGACGATTCGGGCGCCGCCCATCCAACCCGGGCGCAACAGATTCTTGATGCCCTTGGCTTTCAAGTCAGCAGGGATTTCTTCCTTCTTGAACTTCACCGCACTTAACGCTGAGCCATACAGCTTCAGCACTGGCAGCGCGTCAGCGAAGAAGAACCGGTGAAGCTCTCGCTCCCAGTTATCGAGCAGCGAAACCGGGGCGACGATCAGTGTTGGCTTGTCATCCGGGTACTGTTCCAGGTACCAGACCAGGAAGGTGAGCAACTGGATCGTTTTTCCAAGCCCCATGTCATCCGCGAGCAAGCAACCTGACACGTCCGAGGGGGACAAGCGGAACAAATGCTGCAACCACGCGACGCCTTGAAGCTGGTGCTCACGCAAGACGACTTCAGGCTTGAGCAGGTTGGGCAACTCAGGCGTTGCATCCAAAGCGGCGCGTAAGGCTGCCTGCCGAATCTGAACGTAGGTCGGCTCGTCAATGTTGTGGCCGATTTGCAGTACGGCGCGGCCGACCTTTTCCTGTTGCTGGACCAGGCCGGTAGTGACAGGGGCGATCTTCTTGGACCAGGCTTCAAACAGTTGCTCGGCGGCGGCAATCGAGAGCGGTGTTTCGGACTCTGGCAAACAGACCGTTTCATCACCGGCAGCGCGAGCTTGGTCCAACCGCTGCTCAAACGCTTCAAATTGAGCGCGGTCGGATGGATCCCAACGCCCAAGAATTTCTGCGTCAATGCCCAGCGCCGCCACATCCTTCGGCAGCCAGTTCTCGGTCGCCTCTTTGACGAGGAAAGGCGAAGTTATCTTTTCCGCTTCCCCGATGCCAGTCACACGGTCGCCGTATAGAGACAGGTCCAGGACTGAGTCGAACTCAATACCGGCCGCTTCGTTTTGCCAACGCTTAAGCAGGTCGCTGATACCTGCCAACTGGCGCAAATCAAAATCGCTGAGTTCCAGCTCATAGCCCTGCCAGAAACCGGCAGGCATGCCAGCGGCCAATTTCAGCTGCAACTCATGCACGAAAGGCGCTAGCTCATAAGCCGCTTTGAATTCAACTTCGATGGGCGGCTGCGGGGTTGGCGAGATGGGTTCGAGCGTCAGGTTTACCTGCACAATGTGCTGTCCCGCTTCATCCAGCTTGGGCTCGAGATGAAAGCGGTGAAAGAAAATCCCGGCCTCGGCCAGGTCGTCTTCATAGGTCTCGGCATCCAACACCTGCGCGGCACTTTCGCCAAGTGCGCTGTACGGATTGCGGACAAAAGACAGAGCATCGTCGCCTGCGACCCGACGTCCGGGCAACGAGCGCACATAGTCCAATACAGATTTGACTTCAGGCTCAATCAGGACGTGAGTCAACGATCCATCATCACCGGTCACCCGGTATCGATCCTGAACCTGATTGGCGCCGTCGAAACTCTCAAGCCAGTTTGCCGGCTGGCCTTCGAAGGTTGGTTGCAGCTCGATAACCGGCGTATTACCTACTGTCGATTTTCTCGGGTTGAGCCGCAAGCTTTCAGGTTTGATAACGACGGTCTTATCCAGGAAGCCATCCATACCGGCACCCGCCTTGCGCGCCAACTTCCTGATGCTGGCCCAGCCAATCTGGTTAGTTACTTCACCAGGCTCGTTTTGTTGAGCCAGATAAAGTTGTCGTACCGCACCGGTCAGTTTCCAGCACGACTCAGGCAAAATCTCCATTTTTCCGTGGTGCTGGACGATGCCGCCCGTACGCTGCACCTGCACATTTGAGTTGGATTGCGGATCACGCCATCCACTGACGGAGACTTTGAAATCGTCGGAGGCAAGGCTGCCTTGGCTGCTCAGTTGAGGAATGAGTGCAGTCTTTGGTGGCAACCCCAATAGCGGCAGACTGGTTAAGTGCTCTGGTTCATCAAGAAGCCGATAGAGTTCATCCCACGTCAACAACCAGCGATCGCTGAGTTGGGAGACGAACTCCTCTTCTTCCAACTGATCCAGATAGCTTGCCAGCGGCCAGGACTCCGTATTCTCCGCCAAGCTCAGGGGATAACAAATGCCCTGCTCCTCAATGAAAAAAACAGGCTCAGTATTTTCTAACGCCGAATTCGGCTGCAGGCCAATGCCTTTGAGGAAACGCTTGAGCATTACGGTCTCCAGAACCGGAGTGGCTGGTGATTGACGGGCTTGAAGCCCAGGCGTTGGAGCGCAGCAACGGCGGCCTGATCATTGTCATCCAGCTGAACTTGAAACGCACCGCCGCGCGCGCGGTGGTCATAGACTTTGTGTTTGACAGACTTCAGGGCGTCACGGACTTGGTCTTCGAAAGGCAATTGCCTGGCTGAATCTGGCGCTCCGGCCTGACTCTGCACACGAATACCCAATTTCTCGAGGGCATCATCGAATTTGCTGAGCCAGCCCTCTACGCGATTTGGGCGGCTAGGTGCAGGTGAATGCCGCATAGGATTGAACGCACTTGCCTGCTTCAGATCTGCTTTAAGTGCAAGCTGAGATTTGTCCGGATTGAACGGTGAATCATCTGCTTTGTACACATAGCAGGCATTACCTGTTCCAGAAAACTCCACGAAAAAGTAGTTTCCAATCTGCATGACTACGGCATTATTGTGCCCGGGACCGCCTACCAACTTGCTCAGGCGCCCTTTGTTCTTCTCACGGAAATGAACGAAGTCCCGCCCACTGTCATGCCACGCATCCGAGCCCATGACAATGCGGGTGTAACTCATCTGGTTGGCAAATCTCAGCCAATAATACAGACGCGACTGATCAACCTCGGAGTCTCCCTTCAACAGGTTGAAGAAGTGCTCCAGATCTTCCTTCGCGAACCACGCCACGACCATCGCACAGACGTCTTTTTCAACATACTGCAGCCAGCTGTTTTGCCTCGAACGGATCTGAGGGCTGCCCCAATTGTCGAGTGCAACCTGCTTAAGCAGTGACGATGGCTTTTCTCGATAGGCTGCCCCGTGATAACGCGACAGGCATGCACTCAGAATGTCGTTCATGTAGCGCGGGTGCTGCCGACCAATTTCGACAAGGTCGGCTAAACGCTGAGAAAACTCGGCGTCATCCAACATGAAAATACGAGAGATCAGTACGTTGAAGATCCTTCGCCACAGCCAACTGCTGTCAGGGATCTGCGCAATTGTCTGCAGCACTGAAAGGTCGCTGATTTCACCCTTGAACATCTGGTCACCCAGCCTGGCACCTGCCTGTTCGGAAAAAAGCTCCTGATGTTGCTGGACAATATGCACCCATTCCTTCTCGCGTTTTTGCTGACCTCTGACGCAATCGAAGCCAAGCTGAACGTCTGCCCGCAACACACACCAATTGGCGTTCTGATCAGGCGTTGCGGCCTCGTACCCAAAGTAGCTAAAGCACAGCGCCAACCAATCGCGACGGCTAAGCTTTCGTTTTTCGATACGGTGATGGATTTCTTTGTGCACTCGGTCAAATAGCTGGTCATCGTCCAGAATCGGCCCGACTCGCTCACTCTTGTCCGAGAGGCCAGCGAAGACCAAGCGCCATTCAGAGGCGTTGAGCGGGAGAACATTGCGGAATTTGCTTATCGCAGCACGGCGCTTTTCCTGAGGTGGCGGCAAGGCCTTTTCAGCGCGCTCGAATCGTTCGTAAAGATCAATTCCCGCAGCACCCAGACGGGGGAATCGCGCCAACGGTTCAGGCGCCGCCCCTGTTCGATGCGTGGAAAGACTCAGGTTAATAGCGGCGGATAGCCTGGCGATTGGGCTGGTCATCGGTTCATCGCCAACTGACACTTTTCCATATCAGTGTTATTGAACACTGGCACTTCTGGCTTGAGATTGTCTTCCTTTTCCTTCAAACCGAAGAACTGCATGCGCAACTCCACCCGCCGGCTTTCTTCCTTGGTGTCCTTTGCATTGTTAAAGGACACACCGCCCGCCAGGAACATCGATCTGATTTGCTGCTGATGCTCCGGCGACAATCCGACCTGGAGCGGGCTGCGACTGTCGAGCAGACTGCACATCACCCACTCTGAACGCTGCAATGAAAGGTGCAGGTTATAAAGATAGGAACCGTCGGTGTCTGTCGATCCCTCGATCACCACCTGCTTGAACCATTTACGACCTACCTCACTGTTGGCCGCCTCCAGAATCATCGGCACAACCTCTTGAAGCGCCGACTGACCATCGTTGCTCAGCGCGTACTGGTTATGCCCAAAGCGCCCAGCGTCGCCGAAGCTAATCCGGTTATCTTTGCAATCCACCACGATGGTCTTGCTGGCAGTCTTCGCCTTAAGGCTCAGGTGCTCGCAGATTTGACTGATGTCCTTATTACGCTGCTTCTCCCCCTGCTCCGCCTGGTTAATACGCTGCGTCACAGAACTCAAAGCCGCCACCATGACCACGAGAAACAGAATCATCATCGCGGTCATCAAATCAGCGAAGGAGATCCAGAAAGGCTTCTCTCCCTCGTCTTTTGAACGGGCAGCCGAAGGCATTTGCTTACCAAACATCGACTAGCCTCCGTTACTGCTTGATTCGTTCCATGATGTCGCCGAAGTCATCAATGCTTTCCTTGACCCCTTCTACGCCGCCGGCCAGGAGCTTGACCACTTTGTCGAGCTCGGTATCCAGGCTACCCAAGGTCTGTCTCAAGGTCCGATCCATGCCATCACCGAACTCTTTGAACCCGTTACCCAGCACACCACTGATGTTTTCCAGGTATTCATACACTTCACGGTTAAGCGCCTGCATCCGCTCGCTTTGAACCTTCAGGTCCTGAAGATACTGGCTGCGACCGCTGGCCTCCCCTTGCGCACTTGCAACAACGCCTTCGATGACCGCGAGAGTTTTCGCCAGCGCTTCACGATTGTTTCGATAGTCCGCGACCACGGTGTTCAGCTCACGTGATGCCTGTGCAAGCTCAGTACCTGCGCCCTGGACTGTGCCCATCAGACCCGCAGTCGACTCACTGGCTCGCGCAACACTTTGTCCGGCGGTTTCGAACCGTTCAGCCGCCGCCCGCATCTTGTCCGCGCCTAGCTGCATGCTTTGCAAATGCTGCTCTGTTTGCGCACTCAATGCCCTGACGGTGTCCTGGGCAGACTTCTGTTGCTCAGACACTGTTTGCAGCAACGCCTTGACCTGTTCGTCCAGCCCGCCCACCAGGTCGCGGGTACCTTGATGCAGGTCGGCCTGCGCGGCACGGGTGGATTGATCCATCTGCTGTTGACCATGCTCCAGTTGCTTGAAGACTGCCGAGAGCTGCTCACCCAGTACCTCAACGGAGCCCGCAATTTTCGCCATGGTTTCCTGTTGACCCTGGCCGATGTTCTGTTTGATCGATTCAACAAAAGCCTGGAGATTCTCAGCCATTGCCTGTTGGCGAGCCTCGCTTTGAGCAAACAACTTCTCCAATTGCTCGGCCATTCGAGCACCTGCCCCCTCACCTTCGTTACCGATACGGGCAACTGAAGCCTGAAGATTGACGAGCATCTCGTTCATCCCCGCTTGCATGGCATTCTGTCCGGCCTGCATATCGGAGAGTAACTGGGCAATCATGGTCGAGCTGTTTTGGGTCGAGGACTCGCTAGCCGAACGCATATCTTGGATCAGCGTCGAAAAGCCTTGCTGCATCGACTGCATGGCGGCAACGGACTGACCCATCAGTTCGTGTAGACCGTTAAACTGTTGGCCGAACGTACCTTCCAGCTTGTTCATGAAGGCTACTAGAACATCCTGAAGAAGGTTCTGTACTTGCCCTGACTGGTCGCCACTGGCGGCCTGAACCGCACCCGCGATAGCTTCAAGGGGGGATTTGAGACTGTTCTCAATCGCACTGCTTACCTGATCGGCCAACAACTGCCCAGAGTCACGGTAGGTCGTTGACAAGGTATCCGCCAATTTGAGGCTTTCGCGGACTTGGGTATCAACGAGGTTCTGCAGCATTTCCCGCAGATCGGTTACCAGGCTGTCCTTGAGCTGACGGGTTTGCACGGAGCTTTCAGCACTCGAGCGCACAAGCTCCGCCAGATACTCTTCACCTACACCGCTGTCGAAAAGCCCGTCGATGGTTTCGTTGAACGTTTCAAGGAGCCTGTAGCATTGCCCTAGACGCCACTTCTCAGTGATCGTGACGGCGATAGAAGCCATGATTGAAATAAAGGAACCGATGAACGCAAACAACACGTCCTTGAGCAGCTTATCAACGCTGGCATTTACCTGTTCTGGGGTACTCGGATCAAAATGCTGAAGGCCTAACATCAAGCCGAAGAAGGTTCCGACAATGCCTATACCAGTCAAAATACCAGGTAGGTGTTTGTAAAACTCAGTCCCCAGCGGTGTATCAACCACACTTTGAGGGGAGAAAAAATGCGCGGCTCCGGCGGTGGCACGCGACCGAATAAGGACCTGCTCGCCTTCCTGAAACTCAAACTGGTCGTGCAGCGTTTCAGCGTACTCGTGCCAGGAGTGCTCCAGCTTGCTTCCATTGAACAGTCGCTCCAATTCAGAGCGCCGCTGAGACGGGGCGAGCGCTTTTACACCCTGCACGCGTTGAGTCAGATTTTTCAGCTGACTGCTAAGTTTGAAGGACCTACAAAAATAACGGACAAAGTACCAAGCGCACAAAATGAAAACGAAGCCAACTACCGTTATTGGCGCGATCAGCTGCTCGGAGCTTGCTGCACCCCATAGATGCACCAGCGTCGATAAATCCATACTTTCCGCCTTCAATTAAACAATTTTTTGATGTTCAGGACGCCTGCAGCACCCAGATTGATGCGTCAATCGCCAATCCCGCTGGCGATCGATGACAGCACCTTGCTCGGCACGCGATTTTCAGGGCGCAACAAATTCGGAATGGAAGGGCGGTAGTTTCACTACGGCTGATCAAGAACCTTCCGTGGACAAATGTTAGAAAATCATGTCCTTATGCCATCACCTTAGCCTGAGCCTTAACCTTCGTAAAGCTGGACACGATCAATGGGTCCCAGATCTAAGAGATCCGATAGGTTTATCGGGTGTGTGTTCTTCGACCACTGTACAGAGACACCAGATCCCTCGAGCCCCTCTGCGATTTGATCAGTGTCGAAAAATTTGATCCTGCCCAGCCAATTCGCGAACCATCAGAAGGCTGTCCAGCTCCGGTGCTGGTAAAGCCTGTTTGCACTCGAGAGGATGCTGCTTTGATTAGGGTGTAATTTCGCAAGGTATTCCAGTTGGTATTCCATCTAAAAATAAAAACCGATATTAATCATATAAGTCAATAAGATAACGGCTTGATTCAGATTACCCCGGCCCCACCAAATACGAAGCAAGACAAAACCCGCCCAGTGCGGGTTTTGTTGCATCTGGGGTTCGGTAAACCAAGGCTCACACGCCCCCTGCAGGGAGCGGGCTTGCCCGCGAAGAGGCCAGCCAGGCTCAGTAGAACTCGTCCAGCAAACAGTAAAACGCGATGCGTCGCTGATCCGGTTCCACACCATAGGCACGAAAAAAGGGCGCTACCCATGCCTGCCCAAGATTGCGCGCTATGCTTCGGGCGGCCAGCGCAAGGTCTTGATAGATATCACTGATGCCTAGCCGACCGCAGTCGATGTAGCCGGTAAAGCGGCCGCCTTCGATCATGAAATTCGGCAGGCACGCATCGCCGTGGGTGACCGCCAGATCACAGGTTTCAGGGAGCGTCGACAGCAGCTCTGCGAAAACATCCTCAGCGGTCCGCCCCTTCCGCTCATCGTCAAAGTCTGCCTCGTCAACGAGCCCGGCACTCACTCGGCTCCGGGCGGTCTCTATGCGCAGCTCCGGCGAGTGGTCAAAGGGACATGTCTCAATTGACACCTGGTGCAGGGTACGCAGCGCCATCGCCAGGATGCTGATCACTTGAGGTGCAGACAAATCGTTGGCACTGGCCAGGTCATGTCCGGGGACGGCACTCATGAGTAACCAATGGCGATCGTTCTCTGTTGTGGCATCAAGAACTGTTGGCCCAGGCAGATCAAGCCGGTTCATCCAACGCAGACGCTCAATCTCTTGCGGCAGTTCGCTGTGCGCGCCAATGGGCTCGGACTTCAGGAACAGGTGTTCGCCGTTGATGCAGCAGATGCGAGAAACCTCGGCGCCAGACTCTCCGATAGTTTGTCGTTCGATGGGTGCTGCACTGAATATCTGGGCCCATTGGGCAGGAATGTACATACTCTGACTGACTCAAATGTTGGCGGATTCTCGGCCGAGCGAACTTGCCTTGGCATTCAACAGCAGCATTCAGGAATGCAGAACATGACTACCCGGATTCTCGCCCTCCTAGCGGCAATGGTTTGCCTGTCGGCACAGGCCGCCAGCGAAGTCGCCCCTCGGGTCGAGCATGTCTCTTTCAAGAACGGAGCTGACAGCATCAGGATCTCCGACTCGATCAAGGGCCGGCTGACCGCCGAGTACCGCCTGCGCGCGAAGGCGGGCCAGATGCTGACGGTCGACCTCAAGCCTTCCACTGCTTCAGCCTATTTCAATATCACTGCCAAAGGCGAGGAATACGCGCTGTTCAATGGCTCGATCATGGGCAATCACTTCCTCGGACCGCTGCCCGCCGATGGCGACTACATTGTCCAGGTGTACCTCATGCGCAACGCTGCGCGGCGCAACGAGGTGGCGAACTACAGTCTCTCGTTGAACCTCGGCGCTACAGAGGCCTATAGCCGACCATTCGACCAGACGCTCGAACTGCAAGGCATCGCTTTTCATGTGACGCAGGCATCGGTCGATGGCCGTCGGGAGCTGCGTATCTCTCCGCGAGGGCTGGAAATTGATAACTCAGCCATGACTCACCCCCTGACGGGCGACATTGCCCGGGCGGAGGTCGGGGACCTTGATCGGGATGGCTCACCGGAAATCTATGTCTTCATCAGGTCACCGGGACGCGGACTGCCTGGCGAGCTCGTCGCCTACGCCGCGAACCGAAAAAAATCCCTCAGTGCGATCTATCTGCCACCCGTCAGCGAAGACCCGAAGATCGCCGAGGGGTATCGGGGCGAGGACGAGTTTGCCGTGGTGGAAAACACTTTGGTCCAGCGCTTTGCGCTGTATGACAGCGCGAAGGCCTCGGCGGGGCGGACCGGGAAAATGCGTGAGATTCAGTACCGGTTGATGCCTGGGGAGGCGGGATGGATTTTGCGCAGGCAAAAGGTGATGGAGTATTGAGCCATTTTTGGCGCGCGGAAAAAAACACATCCCCCTTCTACACTCAACCGCACACCCTCTCGCTCCCCCGCCAAAAGAGCCCCCATGACCGCACTCAAAGACCGCCTCAAGCAAGGCAAGGATGCGCGCAAGAAGTGTCCGCGCAATCAGCAGGCTGCACTGGGCAAAGCCCATCGCGATCCGATTCCGCTGATCAAGGCGTCGAGTGAGGGTCGCATCCAATCGCTGGTCGAATTGCGTTATGGCCGCATGCTGGAGTCGTCTTTCAGTTTCTTTCGCGGCAATGCGCTGCTGCAGGCGCACGACCTGGCCGGGACGCCGGACATGGGGCTGGTTGCGCCGATCTGTGGCGACTGTCACCTGAAGAATTTTGGCGGTTTTGCCACCCCCGAGCGCAATCTGCTGTTCAGCGTCAATGACTTCGACCAGGTTCATCCCGGGCCCTGGGAATGGGACTTGAAGCGGCTGGTGGCAAGTTTCCTCGTGGCTGCCCGTGACTTGCGCCATGGCAGTACCGTGGAAGAAACAGTCTGCCACCAGCTGGTGGGCGCCTATCAGCAAACGATGCTCGAATGCGCCGAACAAAGCGCGCTGGACACCTGGTACGAGTCCATCACTTACAACGACTTACACGCACAGGCGAGCGAAAACACCCTGGAGCATGTGCAACGGGCGATACAGAAAGCCGAGCGTCGTACCCATGCGCAACTGCTGCCGAAAATCAGCGAACGGGACACACAAGGTCGCCTGATCATTCGCGACGACCTGCCGGAAATTTTCCACCTGCACAACCACACCACCTTGCTGGATGCCGACGATGACTGGCTGCGCCTCTCGGACTGGCGCCCGCTGTATGACACCTTCCTGCGCGACTACCGCGGCACGCTGCAAACCGACCGCCGCGAACTGCTGTCGCGCTTCGAGGTGCAGGACATGGCGTTCAAAGTGGCAGGTGTCGGCAGTGTCGGTACGCGTTGCCTGGTGGCGCTGCTGACCGACGAGCAGCAATTCCCGTTGTTCCTGCAATTCAAGGAAGCGCGACGCTCAGTACTCGCAGGCTACGTGAAGGCCAAGTCGCGGGCCAGGCATGAGGGTCAGCGCGTGGTTGACGGCCAACGCCTGATGCAATCGGCCAGCGACCTGTTCCTTGGCTGGACCACCGGCCCCAACGGACGTCACTTCTACGTGCGGCAGTTACGCGACATGAAGATCTCGGCCGAACTCGAGACCTTCGACGCAGAAGCGTTCGCAGCCTACGCACAACTGTGTGGCCGCGCCCTCGCCCGTGCGCACGCCAAGGCTTCAGGGCGCGCCGCGTACATCAGCGGCTACATCGGCAAGAGCGAGGCCCTGGCCGATGCGCTCTATCAGTATGCCCAGGGCTATGCAGAACAGAATGAGCGCGACTTCGAACGCTTCCAGCAAGCGTGTCGCAAGGGCAAATTGCGCGCGCGCTCGGAAGAGGATTTTGCCGCGGATCATTTGCCTTAGACACGGTGGCATGCGCCACGGGAACCACATGAACTTTTATTCACCCTGCGTTCAGGCAACTCGCTGTACATTTGCCCTCGCTCATTCAAGAAACTACGGTTTGCCCGCCCTCCCGCGGGCTTTTTTTTGTCTTGAGAAATGTCCTACCCTGGCGCAGATCCCGGAGAAAAATCCCACAGGTCTTTCAGGTTGTGGCTCGGAAGGGGGCTTATTAATCTTTTGTCGTCACTGACCACTCAGTGATCGGGTGTGAGAACCCGGCAAGTAATAGCCATGCACTACCAGTATCCGCATAATTGCCGGCAGCTTGTCCGCTGCCTGTAGATGCGTAATGGCGGCTGTGTGCGGGCAGACTTTTGTCTGACCGGGTGGCTATGACCGGATTCTCACCTCGCACATAGCTGCCACCTCTTTGCTGTGTGAGAACGGCAAGTACTGGCACCCACGCAAGAGGTCAATCATCTTGGATAAGCAAACCCCCGATCCCCCCTTCGAAACCACCAAGCCCTACCGCCCCAGCCCCTTCTTCACGATCCTCCCCGACATCAACTCCGAAAGCCTCCTCGCCCACGCCTGCGAGTCACTGGCTTCAGCCAGCGTCATGCTCAATGATTTCACCACTTACCTCACAGGCCCCCAACGCAACACCGCACTGGGGATTGCGCAGATCGTCATGCTGGCGGAGCTGGCTGTGAACAGGGCGCTGGATAATGTCGATCCGCAGGGCTAGGAAAGTAGACCGCGTTATCGTTCTTCGCGAGCAAGCCCGCTCCCACATTTAGTCTGCGGCGTATGCAAATACTGCGGCCACCGAAAGACTATTGTGGGAGCGGGCTTGCTCGCGAAAGCAATTTGCCAGGCAACAAAAAAACAGAACATCTCACTCAAATTGCGGGCTACGCTCAACCCGCAATTTGCGACAATCCTTTTGCAGCACCGGCATCTCCAGCCGAGCGCGCCCGTAAAACGCCAGCGCCGTCAGCAAACACGCCAGCCACACGAAGATCCCGGCCCAGAAGGTGTGGGACATGTAGTGCCAGCCCTGCACCACCCGCGTCGTGCCATAGATGAACCCCAGGGCCAGCGAGCCATACATGAGCGCCTTGGCATAGCGCCAGCGGTAACGGCGGGCAACAAAGTACAGCGCGAGCATGGTGAAACCACCGGAGGCATGCCCACCCGGCCAGCAGCGACCGTCACCGGCGACTTTCAGTAAATCGAAATTCTCGTACCACTCCTTGTGCTCGATCTTCCCACCGTACTGGGTGGTCTCGATCGGGCAATACACACTGGTATGGCCCTTGAGGTAGTGAATTACCCCGGTGCTGATGGAGAACGCAAACACCACGTAGAGGAAATCCCGACGATGTCGGGTGGCAAAGCGCAGTACCGGGGCGACTTTGATCTTTTCCAGGAAGGCGATGATTTTCGCGTGTTTTTCCGCCTTCAGGCGTGGCCAGAGAAACGACAGCAAGGCACCGATGATAGCGATCTCGCCGGTCCAGTTCGGAATGATCCGCGCCCATTTATGGGTGATTTTTTCGAACAGGTGCACATGGTCCAGCGGGAACGTCTGCGTCACCGGGTCAAAGAAAAGATTGTTGAAGGCGATGTCGATCCGGGTCAGATCGAACATCAGGAACACCACGACCGCGCAGGCCAGTGGGATACCGAAGTTCAGCCAGTAAAAACGCGAGCGGGAAGCCATCTGCATCGTGTGTCCTGATTCAGGGAGTAGATTCATTCGGTAGTCACCGATTGCCAGTCCGAGGCTTCGATGAAACCGAGCATGCGTGGCGCTTGCAGCGCTTGGGCGTTAACAAAGAGCGAGGCACCGTAGCCGAGGGTCGAAGCCGGCAGCTTGAGATCCTTTTGCAGTTGCGCCATGCATTCGCTGTGGGTCACCAGGATCAGGTTGCGCCCGGCGACTTTGTGCGCCAGGGCATCGCGCAACATCGTGCCCTTGCAGTTGATCAGCCAGTCGTCGCCAGCGTCGACCCTGTTGAACATGTACCCGCTGGTCTGCGCGGTACGCACCATCGGGCTGTTGTAGATATCGGCCTTCCCCAGCCCAAGCTGCTCGAACTGCGCACCGACGGCCACCGCAACGCTGCGCGAGCGATCGGTAATGCCATCGTCGCCGCTCAGGCAGGGGGCGCGGGAGTGATCGCATCGCTCGACATGGCGCACCAGCACGATCATGTCGCCCTTGGCCCAGCCCGCCAACAGCGCCCGAGCGCCCTCCACGTTGCCATGGGCCAGGTCCGGCACGGCGGCAGGCCGTAGCAGCAATACCGTCAAGGGCAGCGCCAGCAGCGCCGAGGCCAGCACCACGAGCGCATTGCGATGACGGGCAAAACGGCTCAGGTCGATCGAGCGGTTTATTCCGAACAGACTCAGTCTCAGTTCCACATCAAGCCGCCTCGCAGCCCGTCATTAGGTGCCGTGAGGGTAAGGAGGTGGGCGTTGGCTACCAGTGAAACCAATGTGAAAAAAAGCTTAAGCCCGTGGCAAAAGCTTGTTACAGCATCCGTCCGACAAAATCCTTTCAGCTCTCGCGATTGCGGCCGATACAGACCTGCTACCCACCTTGCTGGCGCCTAAGAACAACAATCTTCCAGCCAACCGACGATCAAGAAACACCACGTTCCTGGAGGAATTTTGATGAATAGCTGGTTCGGCAACATCAGCGTGAACCTGAAACTGGGCTTGGGCTTCGGCCTGGTCCTGGCCCTGACCTGCATCCTCGCCCTGACCGGCTGGACCAGCCTGGGCAGCCTGATTGACCGCAGCAACTGGATGAGTGACATCACCCAGCTCAACGCCGGCCTGACCAAGCTGCGCGTGGTGCGCCTGCAGTACATGCTGACCAACGGTGACGAAGCCACCGCGCAGAACGTGCAGACCACCCTGCAGGCTTTTTCCGACCAGCAGCAAGCGCTGCTGGCGAAGTTCAAGAGCCCGGAAAACCTCAAGCTGCTCAAAGAGCAAGGCACTGTCATAGACGCCTACAAGACGTCCCTGGCGAAGATGCGTGGTGCCTACCGCACGGGCAACAGCGCGCGTGACGCCATGGGGGCCAACGCCGAAACGGCCAACACGCTGATCGACGATCTGAACAGCCGCGTGCAACAACTGCCGCCGAGCGATCAGCGTTTCGAACAGTTCCAGGCCATCACCGCGGCCAAGCAAGCGTTCTTGCTGGCCCGCTACGAAGTGCGTGGCTACACCGCGACCACCAATGCCGAGACCGAGCAAAAAGCCGTGGCCCAACTGGACGCCGCGATTGCCAGCCTGAAACAGCTCAATGTGCATCTCACCGACGTCCAGCCCGAGGCCCTGCGCCAACTGGAAACCGCGCTGGGCAACTACCGCAGTGCCTTGCAGGCTTACAAAGCTGCGAACAGCGAGGCCGTGCAGGCGCGCAAGGAAATGACTGACCAAGGTGCGGCCATCGTCAGCCTGAGCGAGCAGCTGTATCAGATCCAGCTCGACCGTCGTGACGCAGAAAGCGCCCAGGCGCGTACCCTGCAACTGATCAGCACCCTGCTGGCCTTGTTGGTGGGCATTATTGCCGCCGTCGTCATCACCCGGCAGATCACCGGTCCGCTGCGCGAAACCCTGGCCGTGGTCGATCGCATCGCCAGCGGCGACCTGTCCCAGGACGTCCGGGTGACGCGCCGCGACGAGCTGGGTGTCTTGCAACAAGGCATTGCCCGCATGGGCGTGACCCTGCGCGACCTGATCAGTGGTATCCGCGACGGCGTTACCCAGATCGCCAGCGCGGCCGAAGAGCTGTCGGCCGTGACCGAGCAGACCAGCGCCGGGGTCAACAGCCAGAAAGTCGAGACCGACCAGGTCGCCACCGCCATGCACGAGATGACCGCCACTGTGCAGGAAGTCGCGCGCAATGCCGAGCAAGCCTCCCAGGCCGCCGCCGCGGCGGATGGTGAAGCACGCGAAGGGGACAAAGTGGTCGGCGAGGCCATCACCCAGATCGAACGCCTGGCCAGCGAGGTGGCACGTTCCACTGAAGCCATGGGCCTGTTGCAACAGGAAAGCGACAAGATCGGCAGCGTCATGGACGTGATCAAGGCCGTGGCCGAACAGACCAATCTGCTGGCGCTCAACGCGGCCATCGAAGCGGCACGCGCCGGTGAAGCCGGACGCGGTTTTGCCGTGGTGGCCGACGAAGTGCGGGGCCTGGCCCAACGCACGCAGAAATCCACCGAGGAAATCGAAGGCCTGGTGGCCGCCCTGCAGAACGGCACCCAACAAGTGGCGACCGTGATGAACAACAGCCGCACCCTGACCGACAGCAGCGTGGCCCTGACCCGCAAGGCCGGCGCCTCACTGGAGAACATCACCCGCACGGTGTCCAACATCCAGTCGATGAACCAGCAGATTGCGGCAGCCGCCGAGCAGCAAAGCGCGGTAGCCGAAGAGATCAGCCGCAGCATCGTCAACGTGCGCGACGTCTCGGAACAGACCGCCGCGGCCAGCGATGAGACGGCGGCGTCCAGTGTCGAGCTGGCGCGGCTGGGGAATCAGTTGCAGATGATGGTCAGTCACTTCCGCGTCTGACGCTCACTGCGCGGTGCATGAAAGATCCATTCGCGAGCAGGCTCGCTCCCACAGGTTCGATGTGCATCCTGTGGGAGCGAGCCTGCTCGCGAAGGGGATATGGCAAACAACCTAGGTGCCTGCATTGGCGAGCAGGTAGATTCAAGTGCCTCCCATATCCATCAAAACGATCGAGTAATACTGGCACGAAGCGGTTAACGATCCTGCGCGCTTGGCTGCGATCTTTTAGCCGTGCTGGAACCCTTCGCGCAAATCTCCTTCCCGCGCCAGGAACCGCCCTTCCCTGCGCCCGTTCGCCTGACCGTCCTGGTAACTCAATACCCCGTTGACCCACACGCCATCGATGCCTTCGGCCGCTCGCTGCGGATCATTGAAGTCCGCGACATCGCGAATGGTCGCCGGGTCGAACAGCACCAGGTCGGCCCAGTGGCCTTCACGGATCTCGCCCCTTTGGTTCAAGCCGAATCGCGCCGCCGACAGGCCGGTCATCTTGTGCACGGCGGTGTGCAGTGGGAACAGTCCTACATCACGGCTGAAATGTCCGAGCACCCGCGGGAAGGCGCCCCACAGGCGTGGATGGGGAAACGGATCTTCTGGCAGGCCGTCGGAGCCGACCATCGACAGCGGGTGCGCGAGAATCCGTCGCACATCTGTTTCGTCCATCCCGTAATACACCGCTCCGGCCGGTTGCAACTGACGGGCGGCATCGAGCAACGACAGGTTCCACTCGGCAGCGATGTCCATCAGGTCGCGCCCGCCCATCTGCGGGTGTGGCGTCGACCAGGTGATGGTAATGCGGTGGGCATCGGTGACTTGCTTGAGGTCCAGCGTCGAGGAGCTGGCGGCATAGGGATAACAATCGCAGCCCACCGGGTGGGTTTTCGCCGCCTGTTCAAGGGACGCCAGCAGTTGCGGGCTGCGCCCCCAGTTACCGGCCCCGGCACATTTGAGGTGGGAAATGATCACCGGGGATTTCGCATGGCGGCCGATCTGGAACGCCTCGTCCATGGCCTCCAGCACCGGCTCGAATTCGCTGCGCAAATGGGTGGTGTAGACCGCTCCGAACGCGGTCAGCTCTTCGGTCAGTTGCATCACTTCATCGGTGGAGGCCGAGAACGCGCTGGCGTACGCAAGACCAGTGGACAAGCCCAGGGCGCCGGCTTCGAGACTGTCACGCAGTTGCGCGCGCATCGCGGCAATTTCGCCCGGCGTGGCGGTGCGGAACAGGTCGTCGAGGTGGTTGCTGCGCAACGCGGTGTGGCCCACCAATGCGGCGACGTTCAGCGTGGTGTTCGCCGCCTCGACCGCCGCACGGTAATCGCTGAACTTCGGGTAAACAAACGCCGCCGCGCTGCCGAGCAGGTTCATCGGGTCCGGCGGATCGCCGCGCAGGCTCACCGGCGACGCACTGATCCCGCAATTGCCGACGATCACCGTGGTCACACCCTGGCTGAGCTTGGGCAGCATCTGCGGCTGACGGATCACCACCGTGTCGTCGTGGGTGTGCACATCGATGAAGCCGGGCGCCAGGACGCGGCCGGCGGCATCGATTTCTTCGCGAGCCTGGGCATCCTGCAAGTTGCCGATGCGCTCGATGCGGCCATTGCGGATTGCCACGTCGGCCGGGTAGCCAGGGCTGTTGCTGCCGTCGATGACCAGGGCATTGCGAATCAGCGTGTCGTACATCATGTCAGTCTCCCAGCGGCAGGTGATCGTCGCCGCCGCGGTAATCGTCCAGGGCGAGTTTGATCCGCCGCAGGCGCTCTTGATTGTCTTGAGGATTGGCCAGTGCCAGCTCGGTGGCAAGCACATCGATGGCGAGCAACATGCCGTAGCGCGCCGCGGTCGGCTTGTAGATGAACGAGGTCTCGGCGCTTTGCAGCGGCAACACGATGTCGGCCAATTGCGCCAGCGGCGAATCGGCTCGGGTAATGGCCAGGATGGGCGCCCCGTAGTTGCGGGCCAGTTCCACGGTTTCCAGCAGCTCGGGGGTGATGCCCGTCAGTGAACAAACGATCACTACCTGATCGACGCTGAGACTGGCCGCCGTGATCCGCATCATCACCGCGTCATGACAGACCGCGATCGGGTAGCCCAGGCGCACCAGGCGCACTTGCAACTCATCGCTGCACAAGGTCGAGCAGCCGCCCATGCCGAAAGCGTGGATCATCCGCGCCTTGCCCAGCAGTTTCACCGCATCGGCGAATCGCGATTCGTCGAAGGCCGACAGGTGCTGGCGCAGGGTCGACTCGATGTCGCCGACAATCTGCCCGTAGAATGCCGACTGCTCCGGCGTGCCTGCCGGGTCGAGAAAACGGCTGCCGACGCCGCTGGCCTGGGCCAGTTGCAAACGCAGGTCGCGCAAATCCTTGCAGCCGACCGTACGGGCGAAACGCGAGAGCGTGGCGGTGCTGACTTCTGCGCGCAGCGCCAGCTCATCGAGGCTGGCGGAAGCGGCGAACCCCACATCGTCGAGCATCAGGCGCGCGATGCGCCCTTCGCCGGCGCTGAAGGAATCCTGGCGGGCGCGGATCTGGTAGAGGATGTCCATGGCAGGCGGCTCCGGCTAAATCAGGTAGGAAAGGCCCACGGTCAGGCCGAAGGCGACGAGCGAGATCAGGGTCTCCAGCACCGTCCAGGTCTTGAAGGTCTGGGTGACCGTCATATTGAAGTATTCCTTGATCAGCCAGAAGCCGCCGTCGTTGACGTGGGAAAAAATCACCGAGCCTGCCCCCGTCGCCAGCACCAGCAACTCCGGATGCGGATAACCCATGGCGACGGCGACGGGCGCGACCACGCCCGAGGCGGTGGTCATGGCCACGGTGGCGGAACCGGTGGCGATGCGCATCAATGCGGCGAACAACCAGCCCATCAGCAACGGCGACAGGTGAAATTCGTGGGCCAGGCCGACGATCTGGTCGGTGACACCGGCGTCCACGAGGATCCGGTTGAGGCCGCCGCCGGCGCCCACCAGCAAAGTGATGCTGGCGGTGGGCGCCAGGCATTCGTTGGTGAACTTGAGGATCGACTCGCGATTGAAACCCTGGGCCAGGCCGAGGGTCCAGAAGCTCAGCAAGGTCGCCAGCAGCAGCGCGATGACCGAGTTGCCGATGAACAGCAGGAACTGGTTGAGGCCGCTGCCCGGGGTGGAAATCAGGTTGGCCCAGCCGCCGATCAGCATCAGCACAACCGGCAACAGGATGGTCGCCATGGTCAGGCCGAAACTCGGCAGGCTGTCGCGCGGTTCGCGTTCGAGGAACTGCCGCTCCAGCGGGTTTTCCGCCGGCAGCTGGATACGCGGCACGATGAATTTGGCGTACAGGGGACCGGCGATGATCGCGGTCGGAATGCCGATCGCAATCGCATAGAGCAAGGTCTGCCCCACCGACGCCTGGTACACCTGCACCGCCAGCATCGCCGCCGGGTGCGGCGGTACCAGCGCATGCACCACCGAAAGACCGGCCACCATCGGCAGGCCGACCATCAGGATCGACACGCCGACCCGCCGCGCCACGGTGAACGCAATCGGCACCAGCAACACGAAACCGACCTCGAAGAACAACGGCAGCCCCACCAGGAAGGCGATGCAGACCATCGCCCAATGCGCGTTCCTTTCGCCGAAGCGGTCGATCAAGGTGCGGGCTACCTGCTCGGCGCCACCGGACTCGGCCATCATCTTGCCGAGCATGGTGCCCAGCGCCACCACCAGCGCGATATGCCCAAGAGTCTTGCCGACACCCGCCTCATAGGCCCCGACCACGCCGGACGGCGGCATGCCCGCCACCAGCGCCAGGCCGATGGAAATCAGCGTGATGACAATGAACGGATTGAGCCGATAACGGGCGATCAGCACGATCAGCGCGATGATGGCGACAGCGGCATACACCAGCAGCCAATAGCCGAAGGACGGGGTCATGCGGTACTCCTCGAGAGGGTCACGTCGAAAGTTTTGTGAAACTCTTAAAACATTTCGAGGCGCGACTTTCAAACGAGGTGAAAGTAATTTTCGTGCAGAGGTAAGGGATGTCGCTCAGAGATATGGCGTGTCGCGAATAATGAAAATCAGGCAGCTAGATTTTCATTACCTCACCGAGCACTGATCGTTCCCACGCTCTGCGTGGGAATGCCTCCACGGACGCTCCGCGTTCGGCTTTGGAAGGGACGCGGAGCGTCCCGGGCTGCATTCCCACGCAGAGCGTGGGAACGATCATCAGGCAGGCGATGCGCCGGTGATCTCAGTCGTGTTGCACCCGGGCGCGCTTGAGCAGTTTCTTGCAGCGCTCGGACAGGCCCAGCACCCGCAGGTGTTTGCCGGCCTTGCTGTAACGCTCGCGCAGGGTGTCCAGCGCGGCAATGGCCGAGTAGTCGACGAAGCTCAGGTGATGACAATCGAGGGTCACCTGAGCCGGGTCGTTGGCCGGGTCGAATTGGTTGAGGAAAGGGGTCGTCGAGGCGAAGAACAGCGTGCCGTGCACGCGGTAAAGCTTGCTGCCGTCGCTTTCCAGATGACTGTCGGCGTACAGCTGCCGAGCTTGCTGCCAGGCGAAATTGAGCGCCGCAATGATGATGCCGCACAGCACCGCCATGGCCAGGTCGGTGAACACCGTGATCACCGTCACCGCGATAATCACCAGTACATCATTCAACGGCACCTTGTTCAGCACCCGCAGCGAAGCCCAGGCGAAAGTCTGCTGCGAGACCACGAACATCACCCCCACCAACGCCGCCAACGGAATACGTTCGATCAGCGGCGACAGGAACAGGATGAACAGCAGGATCGACACCCCGGCCACCACACCGGACAGCCGCCCGCGCCCCCCGGAGCTCAAGTTGATGACGGTCTGGCCGATCATCGCGCAACCGCCCATGCCACCAAACATACCGGACACCACATTGGCCGCGCCCAGCGCCACGCACTCGCGATCGGGGTAACCGCGGCTCTCGGTGAATTCGTCGGTGAGGTTGAGGGTCAACAGGGTTTCCAGCAGGCCGACCATCGCCATCAAGAACGCGTAGGGCGCAATGATGCTTAGGGTTTCCAGGTTCCAGGGAATGTCTGGCAAGGCAAATGTCGGCAAGCCGCCGGCGATGTGTGCCATGTCGCCCAAGGTCCGGGTTGGCAGGCCGAGGAAGTGCACAGCCAACCCCACTCCCAAGATCGCCACCAACGCCGGCGGTATCGCGCGGGTCAGACGCGGCAGCACATAGACAACCGCCATCGTCACCGCCACCAACCCGATCATGTAGTACAACGGCGTACCGCTCAGCCAGGTCTCACCACTCTTGAAGTGCTCAAGCTGCGCCAGGGCAATGACGATTGCCAGGCCGTTGACGAACCCCAGCATCACCGGGTGCGGCACCATCCGCACCAGCTTGCCCAGGCGCAGCAGGCCGAACGCCGCCATGATCAACCCGCCCAGCAGCACCGTCGCCAGCAGGTACTGCACACCGTGCTGCACCACCAGCGCGACGATCACCACCGCCATCGACCCGGCAGCACCTGACACCATGCCCGGCCGGCCACCGAACAGTGCGGTCAAGGTGCAAATGATGAACGCACCATACAGCCCCATCAGCGGATTGAGATGAGCCACCAGCGCGAAGGCAATGCATTCGGGTAACAGGGCGAAAGACGTCGTGAGCCCGGCCAGGGCATCGGCGCGTAGATGTTTTGGTTTCATGGGGGACCGCATGCAGGGAGTAGCAAGAATGAGTGTGCGGATGTTACGGAATCGAGGGCATTGCGGCCAGTTTAAGCGACTTCAGAAATGCCTTCGCGAGCAAGCCCGCTCCCACAGTTAACCGCATTGTCCAGACGGACGCGGTCTAATGTGGGAGCGGGCTTGCTCGCGAAAGCAGCAACTCGGTCTAAAGCGAACTCACACCATCTCGTGACGAATCCACTCCAATACCGACGTACGCTTCGGCACCCAGCCCAATATCTCCCGCGCACGCGTGCCGCGCACCCGGCTGTTGGAGCCCAGGCCATAGTTGGCCATTTCATAGCCCCACTCGGCTTCGGCATCCTTCAAAGGCCAGTCTTGCGGCTTGCCCAGGTTCAACGCCTCGGCCATCGCCGTGGTCATGTCGATGAACGACGCTTCGCCGCTTTCGACGAAGTAGAACGTGCCTGGGACGTTTTTGCTCAGCGCCAGCAGGTACAGGGCCACCACGTCTTCGATGTGCACGTTGGACCAGATGTTCTGCCCGGTGCCGACATGCCGGACCACACCGCTTTTGCGTGCCTGCTTCAGCAAGCGCGGCAGCTGCACGCTGTCGCGATTGACGCCCAGGCTGTGGCCATAGATCAGCGTGTTGCAGATGACGGCCGAGTTCACGCCATCCTTGGCCGCGGCGAGAATGAGAGTGTCGATGGCCACGCGTGCAGCCTTGTCCACGGTGGGTTCCGGCAGATTGTCTTCACGGTAGATAACGTCGCTGGACTTGCCGCCCGAGGCATCGCCGACGATGCTCGAACCGCTGGTGTGCAGGAACACCTTGTTGGTGCCGCGCAGGGCATCGAGCAAGGCTTCGACAGCGCCACGATGGTCGCTGCTGGCGGCGTTGATCACGGCGTCGGCCGCTTTGGCCTGTTCGGCTAACAGTGCGCTGTCATCCAGCGTGCCGATTACGGGTGTGATGCCCAGTGCTTTCAGTTCATTCGCCTGTTCGGCATTGCGCACCAGGCCGGTAACCTTGTGACCGGCCTTGATCAGGCCAGTGGCGATGGAGCCGCCGATAAAACCGGCAGCACCGGTAACGAATACGTTCATGGAGAAACTCCCTGCGTTGATAAGTGATGCAACGAGTATCAAGGAGCGATCACTGGCGAAAAATCCCCGCTGACCCAATTCACTCTTGCGCAGGAATCACGAATCAGCCGCTAAAATCCGTGGAAGCGTACACCGCCAGTTTGCTCTGGATGAAGTCGAGGAAACACTGAATGCGCAAGGCCAGCTGCGAGTTGCGGTAATACACCGCGTTGATCGGCTGGCGATAGCCGCTGTTGAATTCGGCCAGCAAAACCTTCAACCGTCCGGCACGAATGTCGTCGATGGTCATGTAGTGCGACAGGCTGGCGATGCCTTGGCCTTCCAGCGCCAGGTGGCGGATGGTTTCGCCGCTGGAGGCGCTGAGCGACGCCTGGATCGGCCAGCGATCGCCGTGCACGTAGCGCAGCGGCCATTGGTTGAGGCCTTCGTTCTGGGTGAATCCCAGCAGGGTATGTTTGGCCAGGTCGGCCACGGCGGTCGGTGTGCCGTGTTGTTCCAGATACGCCGGGCTGGCGACGATGTGCAGCGGGCTGCACCCCAGCGAGCGGGCGTGCAGGGTCGAGTCGGCCAGGGTGCCGATGCGGATGGCGATGTCGGTGCTTTGCTCGAGCAGGTCGATGATCAGGTCGTTGCTGTTGAGTTCGAGCTGGATGTCGGGATAGAGCCTGCGGAACTCATCGATGTAGGGCACGATGGCGTGCAGCATGAACGGTGACGCGGCGTTGATGCGCAAACGCCCGGACGGCGTTTGCTGGCGTGAGGACAGGCGCTCCTCGAGTTGATCCATCTGATCGAGGATCAGCTTGGCGTGTTCGAAGAAATACTTGCCTTCCTCGGTCAGGTCCATGCGGCGCGTGGTGCGGTTGATCAGCGTGGTATCGAGCTTGGCCTCCAGCCGCGACAGCGTACGGCTGACCGCCGACGGCGTCTGCCCGACCTGCTCGGCCGCCGCGGAAATCGACCCACACTCGATCACGCAGACGAAAATCTGCAACTCATCGGATCTGGCTTTCACGGTTGCCCCTCATGCAAAAACAGGCTTGATAGTAGCCGGAAGCGGGGCAAAAGGAACCTCAAGCCTTCAGGCCAAACACCTCGGCCAAATGCTGCTCATAACGCGCCACATCGGCCTCGATGTCCGGGCGTTTCATCACGTCCACACAGAGGAAAGTCGGCAAGGCGGTCATGCCGAGGAATTCGTTGGCCTTGTGGAACGGGAAGTACACCGCGTCCACGCCCTTGGCTTCGAAGAAGTCAGTCGGGTCGTCGAAGGCTTGCTGCGGCGCGTTCCAGGTCAGCGACAGCATGTACTGCTTGCCGTGAACCAGACCGCCACTGCCGTATTTCTGCGAGGCGTCGGAACGGGTGCGGCCGTCACTGGCGTAGAGACTGCCATGACCTTCGGTGAAGACCTCGTCGATGTACTTCTTCACGGTCCAGGGCGCGCCCATCCACCAGCCGGGCATCTGGTAAATGATCACATCGGCCCAGAGGAATTTGGCAACTTCTTCAGCGACGTCGTAACCCTCGTCGATGAAGGTGGTTCTGACATCCACTCCGCCGCGATCCAGCACGCTCAGCGCGGCTTCATGCAAGGTGGTGTTGTAGCGGCCATCGGAGTGAGCGAATTTTTTGCCGCCGTTGAGCAACAGGACTTTTTTCATGGAAGGTCTCGGCAAGGGTCAGGAAATGAATGGCGGCAGATTAACGATCCGCCTCGCGCGGAGTAAGCGCACTTTTCGCAAAATTCATTTGACCTACACGCACGAATCGGTAAGTGATTGTTGCCTTAGACTGTGGCCAATTCTGACCTGAGGAGCGTTTTCTGATGAGTGAAATGCAAGGCTTCATCCTGCACGCCAAGACCCGCCCGGAAAAATCCGACGCCTTCGAAGCGTTTTTCAGCGGCTATGTAGAAGCAAGTCGCGCCGAACCCGGCTGCATCGAATACCACATGCTGCGCGACAAGCAGGACCCGACCCTGTTTATCTTCTATGAGATCTGGCAGTCCCAGGAGCATCTTGACGTGCACTCGAACCTGCCGCACATGAAGCAGTTCCTCGAGCAGCGCGATGAATACCTGGAGCGGGATTTCGAGATTCGTGCCATCGAAATGATCAGCCCGTCGCCCGCTAGCCGTTGATCAACAGATGGCCGCCGAGCAAACCCAGGCCAATGAAGAACACGCGCTTGAACAACAGGGCGCTGATCCGCTGGCGCAACCACTGCCCCAGCCACATGCCGAGCACCGCCGGGATCAGCGCCAACAGCGACGCACTCAATTCGCCGCCACCGAGGGCGCCGCGCCAGAGCAGTCCCGCGGCCAGGGCCAGGGTCGAGACGGTGAATGACAGGCCCAACGCCTGCACCAGCTCATCCTTGCTCAAGCCCAGCGCCTGCAGGTACGGCACCGCCGGAATCACGAACACCCCCGTGGCCGAGGTAATCACCCCCGTCAGCACGCCGCACAGCGGACCTAACCAGCGCTCATTGCCAGCACCTACACGCAAGGTCGGCAGGAACAAACCGCTCAGCGCGTAGATCAACAACGCTGCGCCCAATCCGCGCACTACCCAGTGCCCACCGACCATGCCGATCCACAGCGTACCCGCACCAGTGCCGATGAAAATCGCCAGCAGCATGGGCCACAGCCGCTTGATCAACCCCTGCAAATGCCCGCCAAAGGCCAGTTGCCAGACGTTGGTCAGGGTCGCGGGAATGATCAACAACGCGGCAGCCTGTGACGGTGCAATAGCCAGGCCGAGCAGGCCCATGGCGATGGTTGGCAGGCCGAGGCCGATCACACCCTTGATCACGCCGGCCAGCAGGAAGGTGGCGATGACCAGCAGCGACAGGGCCAGGCCGAGGTTCTGATAGAACGAGACGAAGGTATTCATGGGGCTATGGTGAGCCCGGATTGGACGGTTGAAAATCTGCCATATACTGAGGGAGCCTCTTGTTTATACAGAGGCTGGCATATTTGTTGTGGCTAATGACGCCTTCGCGGGCAAGCCCGCTCCTACAATGGTTATGTGAACGACACAGATCCACTGTAGGAGCGGGCTTGCCCGCGAAGGGGCCCTCCCAGACGACACTTGTAAATGGGCTGACGATGCACTTCGACATGACCGACCTGCGCCTCTACCTGAACATCCTCGACAACGGCAACATCACCGCCGGCGCCGCGCGCAGCCATCTGTCCCTGGCAGCCGCGAGCGCACGAATCCGCGCGATGGAAACGTCACTGGGCACAGATTTCCTGCAACGCGGCCGTCGCGGCGTCACACCGACGCCTGCCGGCAAGGCCCTCGCCCAACACGCCCGCGTCCTGCTGCAACAGGCCGAACGCATGCAGCAGGACCTGGCCGACTATGCCAAAGGCGTCAAAGGCCAGGTGCGGTTGTTGTGCAACACCACGGCGATCACCGAATACCTGCCGGAGTTGCTCGCCGACTTCCTGCGCGAGCACCCCAACCTCGACATCGACCTGCAGGAACTGCCCAGCACGCGCATCACCCACGCCTTGCGCCAGGGCGCAGCCGACCTGGGTATCGTCTCCGACGCGGTGGACACCCACTCCCTTGAAACCCTGCCCTTTCGTGACGATCCGCTGGTGTTGATCATGCCGCCCGGGCATCCCCTGGCCGAGGGCGAACCGCCAGGTTTCAGCGATACGTTGCAGCACGATTACGTGGGACTGGCCGCCAACAGCGCACTCGCGGTGTACCTCGAAGAACAGGCGTTGCACGCGGGTATGCGTATGCAGATCCGCATCCGTGCGGAAGGCTTCGACGGGGTGATTCGCATGGTCGCTCGCGGCGCCGGGCTGGCAATCGTGCCGCTGGCGGCGATCCAGCGACGGGAACTGGATCAGCCGCTCAACAGCTACGCGCTAAAGGAGGATTGGGCACAGCGAAAACTACTGCTGTGCGCCCGCTCGTTCGCTGGCCTGCCCGGTTATGCCAGAGCGCTGCTCGAGGCCTTGCGCACTGAGTGAGGCCGGTTTGGGCTTCCTGAAAAACAGGCCGTAGACCACCGTCAGCAGCAACAGGAACGGCACGCCGAACACCAGGGTCATCTTGAAGGCCTCGGTGAAGTAGGTGGTGATCATCACCGCCCCCATCAGCACCAGTCCCAACAGCGTGCTGAAGGGGAACAGGCGCATGCGAAACGACAGTTTTCGCTCGCCGTGGCGCTGGTGATAACGACGGAAACAGTAGTGGGTCAGGAAGATCATGAACCAGGTGAAGATGGCGCCGAACATCGAGATCGCCATCATCAGGGTGAACGAACTTTCCGGGTACAGGATGTTGAGCAACGTCGCCAGGGCAATGCCCGAACTCGACAACAACAGGGCATTGAGCGGAATCCCGGTCTTGCTCAGCTTGCCCATGGACTTGGGTGCGTAACCGCCACGGGACAGGCTGAACATCATGCGCGTGGTGATGTACAACTGGCTGTTCATCGCCGACAGCGCGGCGATCAGGATCACGAAATTCATCACCCCGGTGGCGCCGGGAATGCCGATGGCTTGCATGACCGTGACGAACGGACTCTGGGCATGACCGGCCTGGACCCACGGCACGATCGCCAGCATCAGGGCGAGGGTCAGCAGGTAGAACACCACCAGCCGCACGATGGTCGCGCGAAAGGCTTTCTTCACCGCTTGCTCCGGGTCCTGTGCCTCACCGGCGGCCACCGCGATCATCTCCACGCTCAGATAACTGAAGATCGACACGATGACCGCGACCCACATGCCCTGCAGGCCATTGGGGAAAAAACCGCCGTGGGCGGTGTAGTTGTGCACGCCGTATTCCGGGTTGCCGGAACCGAACACCACGTACACCGCGAGGATGATGAAACCGACAATCGCGCCGATCTTGATGGTCGAGAACCAGTACTCGAAAGTACCGAATGTCTTCACGCTGATCGCGTTGAGCACGATCAGCACACTGGAGAACGAGACGATCCACACCCACTCCGGCACGTTGGCAAACCAGTACTTCATGTACATCGCCACCGCCGTTACCTCCGTGCCGACCGCCAGCACGATCGCCGCCCAATAGGCGTAGCGCACGAGGAATCCGGCCAGCGGGCTGACATAGAATTCGGCATAGGCACCAAACGAACCGGAGGTCGAATGGGCCACGGTCATTTCCGCCAGGCAGCCCATCAACAACAGCGTGATGATCGCGCCGATGGCATAGCTGAGCAGCACGCTCGGCCCGGCATAGCCGATCGCGTAGGCACTGCCCATGAACAGCCCGGTGCCGATCGCACCGCCAATGGCGATCATGCTCATCTGCCCGGAGGTCAGCTGCCGCCGCAGGCCCTGTTCGCGGTTGGATATCGTTTCAAAACCGGTGTTATCGGTCATTTTTTATGTCCTCTGAATATTGTCTTTCTTGAAGAGCACGTCTTGGTTTTTACCCGGTGGGGATCAGCCACGCACAGCAGGACACGGATCAGAAAATACTCAGTGGATACTCGATGATGACGCGCACTTCGTTGTTGTCCGTGGTATCGGCCTGCGCCACTTGTGCGGTCGAGCGCACACTGGCCTGGCGCACCCGCACCGACAGGTCCCTGGCCTTGCCCGACTGCACGACGTAGCGCGCTTCGATGTCGCGCTCCCAGCGCTTGCCGTCGTCGCCGTAGCGTCCATAGGCGCCATTGGGACCACCGTCGTAATGGCTGTCGTCGATATGGTCACCACTGACGTAACGCGACATGAAGCTCAGGCCCGGCACGCCGAAGGCCGCCATGTCCAGGTCATAACGCAGTTGCCATGAGCGTTCGTTGGGGGCGTTGAAGTCGAGCACCTGGACCGAGTTGGCGAGGAAAA
Source organism: Pseudomonas serbica (assembly GCF_028823535.1). Classification (GTDB taxonomy): domain Bacteria; phylum Pseudomonadota; class Gammaproteobacteria; order Pseudomonadales; family Pseudomonadaceae; genus Aquipseudomonas; species Aquipseudomonas serbica. The sequence goes on from NZ_JAQIYM010000003.1 coordinate 433,263, forward strand.
TCGAAGTGCCCGGTTGCTGGTCGAAACCCAGGTAATCGAACGGCTCATTGCCATCGACCTGTTGATACGCCAGGGTCAATCGATGGGCACCGAACTTGTAGGCGCTGGCCAGCGACCAGGTGGTGTTGTCGATCTTGCCGGCCAGGCTCTGACCATCGTCGTTAGTGCGGTAAATGTTGAAATCCAGGTTCAGCGACTGGCCTTCACCCAGGGCAAAGGTGTAGTTGGTGTTGGCGTAGTACTGCCGCCAGATATCGGTGAACTGCGAACCGTACAGGCTGACGCTCAGTTGATCGCTCAGGGCGTAACTGCCGCCCAGATAATCGACGCTGCGTGTTTCCACGCCAGCGTACAGCGCTTTCAGTGCGCCATCGGCATTGGTCGAATTGCTGTCGTTGCCGGCAGTGAAATGACCGATGTCCAGTTGCAGGGCCTTGAGCTCATTGCTGGTCAGCTGAAAGCCGGTGGCCACGCTGGTGAACAGTCGCGCATTGCCGGTGCCGAACACCGGGTTGAGCGGCGTCAGGTTGCCGTACTTGAGTTCGGTGCGGGATATCCGCGCCTTCACCGCGCCGCCCGCTTCGGAGTACTCATCCTCGGGACGACCCTCTCCATCCACCGGCAGCAAACCTGTGCCCGTACGTCCCTTGCCACTGTCGAGCTTGATGCCCAGTTGCGCGTAGGCATCGACCCCGAACCCCACCGTGCCCTGGGTGTAGCCGGAGCGGTAATCGAGCATGATCCCGTGGGCCCATTCATCCCGGTAATTCTGACCACCCGGGTTGTTGAGGTTGTTGCGGTAGAAGTAGAAGTTACGGTTGGTCAGGGTCAGGCTACTGTCTTCGACGAATCCATTGTCGGTGGCGGCATACGCCATTTGTCCTAGGCAACTGCTGATGGCGAGCGGCAACGCGGGCCAGGTGAACAGTCTCATTCTGCGTGCTCCTTATTATTGTGATTGCACAGAACTGTTAATCGAGGACGACCGAAACCCTGCTGCCGGGAAACCCGGCAACAAGGGTGAACATCGGCGGTATCAGGTGACGCTGTGGCGGACCTGGAATTGCGCTTGCGCCCAGGTTTTCTGATCGAGAATCTCGCCAAGGATCTGCACCGCATCCCAGACCTCGGTGAAGGTCGTGTACAGCGGGGTAAAGCCGAAGCGCATGATCCGCGGCTCGCGGTAATCGCCGATCACGCCCCGGGCGATCAAGGCCTGGATCACCGCATAACCTTCAGGGTGTTCGAAGCTGACATGGCTGCCACGCTTGGCATGTTCACGCGGTGTGACCAGGGTCAACTCATGAGCGGCGCAGCGCTGCTCGACCAGTTCGATGAACAGGTCCGTCAGGGCCAGGGATTTGTGGCGCAGGGAGGCCATGTCGGTCTGGGCAAAAACGTCCAGCCCGCACTCGACCATCGCCAAGGAAGTGATCGGCTGGGTGCCACACAAGTAGCGCGCAATGCCGCTGCTCGGCTCGTAGCGCGACTCCATGGCGAACTGCCGCGAGTGGCCGAACCAACCCGACAGCGGCTGCGCCACCAGGTCGCACAACTGTGGATTGACCCAGACAAACGCCTGCGAACCCGGACCGCCATTGAGGTACTTGTAGGTGCAGCCGATGGCGTAGTCGGCGCCCGCCTGATGCAGGTCCACCGGCACCGCGCCGGCGGAATGCGCCAGGTCCCAGATGGCCAGCGCGCCACACTCGTGAGCCAGTGCGGTCAAGGCTTGCATGTCGTGCATGTAACCCGTCTTGTAATTGACGTGGGTGAGCATCACCACTGCCGTGTCCTGATCGATCGCTTGCGGCAGCTCTTCAGGGCTGTCGACCAGGCGCAGGCTGTAACCCTGCTGCAGCATGTCGGCCAGGCCTTCGGCGATGTACAGGTCCGTGGGGAAGTTACTGCTTTCGGTGACAATCACCCGTCGGGTTGGCGACCTGCTGGCTTGCACACGTAGCGCGGCACTGAGCACCTTGAACAGGTTGATCGACGTCGTGTCGGTCACCACCACTTCACCGTCACGGGCGCCGATCAGCCCGGCCAGGCGATTTCCCAAGCGCTCGGAAAGCTCACGCCAACCGGCAGTGTTCCAGCTACGGATCAGGCCATTGCCCCACTCTTGGACGATCACCTCCTGAGCACGCGCCAATGCCGCGACCGGGCGCGCGCCCAGCGAATTGCCATCGAGATAAATCACACCGTCGGGTAGCGCAAATTGCTGGCGTAGCGGCGCGAGAGTGTCCTGGGCATCAAGCGCCAGGCAATCGTTTCTTGTTGTCATCGGGTGTCCTGTTCTTTGAAGGTCGTAGCGTTTGTTCAGGCGTTTTCGGGCCTTTTCTGTGGAGAGATAATGAACGAAGCATTGGAGAATTTTCGTGCAAAGTGAGCAGCCGTATAGTACTTATCTCGCAGAAAATTCGAATTCAATGCCCATTAGCACGGATTTATTTCAACCATGAATCTCGACTCGACAGACCTGCGAATCCTCCATCAACTGCAGCAGGATGGCCGTATCAGCAACCAGGAACTGGCGGAGAAAGTCGCCCTGTCGCCGTCGGCCTGTCTACGCCGCTTGCGTCTGCTGGAAAGCGAGGGAGTCATTTCCGGCTACCGCGCCGTGCTGAATGCCGAGCGGCTGGGAATCGAACTGGAGGCCATCGTCCATGTGTCATTGCGACAGGACGTCGAGGACTGGCACGAGACCTTTATCAAGAAGGTCCAGTCGTGGCCGGAAGTGGTCACCGCGTACGTGATCACCGGCGCGAGCAACTATGTGCTGCGGGTGCAAGCGCGCAACCTCAAGCACTTCTCCGATTTCATCGTCAACCACTTGAACCGCACGGCGGGCGTGACCGACATCCGCTCGGAAATCGTCCTGCAGAAAATCAAGGAGCGCGAAGCGTTGCTGGACCTGGTGGTGCGCAAGTAAGGGAGCAATGCACTGCTAAACCTGTGGGAGCGGGCTTGCTCGCGAAGAGGGAGTGTCAGTTGACATCAATGTTCACTGGACCACCGCATTCGCGAGCAAGCCCGCTCCCACAGGGTTCGCTCAGAAGCCGCGCATGCGCCGGGCTTCATTGCGCTGCAAGGTCATGCTCGGGGATTCGTCGAACAGCTTGCGGTACTCGGCGGAAAAACGCCCCAGGTGGCTGAATCCCCAGCCCATGGCGATCGCGGAAATATTGCGCGCCGAACCGTGCTCAAGGATCTCCTGGCGTACACCGTTCAATCGGTATTTCTTCAGGTAGACCATCGGTGACAACGCGAAGTACTTCTTGAACGCCTCGAACAGCTTGAAGCGCGAAACCCCGGCGGCGAGTTCAATGTCCTCCAGATGCAGGGCCTCGCGAGCATTGTCGTGAATGTATTGCCGCGCCCGGATCAGGTAGTGCGGCAACTTCACGCCCAGCACTTCGCGCAGCTCTTCCGAATAATTGTTCGGCTGAGCGAGGATCAAGCCTTTGATCAAAGAGCTTTCAATGTCCCGGGTGAAGGCGACCTGCTCGTAGAGTTCGCTGCTGCGTTCCAGCTCGGCGATGAAATAGCGCGCCATGCGCCACCAAGACGCCGACGCTCCGTCGACCGCATCCATCATCGGCTCGAAGCGCAGCGGCTCGTCCAGCGGTCTTTGCAGCAAGCCTTGCAGGGACTCGCTCATGGCAACGCGGGTGATTACCACCTGGACTTTGCGGCAATCGCCGGAAATCGCCAGCAGCTGGTTTTCATTCGGGGAAATGATCACCCCCTGGTCGCGGTCGGATTTCACCACGCTGCCGTTCTTGCTCAGTTCCTGCTCGCCCACCAGGGGCAGGCTCAGGCTGTAACTGCTGAAGTGTTCGGGATCTTCGATATCAATGGTGACATCGGTGCCGTACTCGATGGTGCCCAGGGTCGTGGCCATCGACTTGAACATGTTGGCGCTGTGATGGAAGCGGATTCGCTCGGGCGTCGTGGTCACGAGTCGATGCGGCCCGCAAATACCGGACATCCAGTTTCTCGCGGCCTCAAGATCATCGCTGTCGACACGAATGTCGCGACACTGCGGATCGGTTTTGCTGTTCATCACGGTGCACCCACGGGCTATTTTCCAGCGCGCTCTGACGGCGCGTCTCAGGCGTGGAAAAGGCAAGTTCCAAGCCATTGAACGCCGGCGCCAACTAAGTGGATAGCAATCCTCGACTATGCGGATAACGCAGCCGGTGAACGCCTCCAACAGGCACTCGACGTTGCGCAAGACAGTACCTGATTGCTGCAAACAGGGGCAGCCGTTCATCGTTTGGTGCGCGGTTTGGGTAGTCACTGCCCAGCCAAGTGTTACCCCACAAATTTTATGGACTGCCTTCGCCCACAAACCGGATAGACCCCTGCCCACCCCACTCCCTCTAATGCGCACACCGATTAGCCCCAATAAAAAACAGGTGCACACCCATGAGTGGCGAAAAAAACGTCGAGCAGTGGAAAGCGTTTATCCAGGGTTGCCTGGACTTCCGTCCGGTAGAAGGCGTGTTCCGCATCGCCCGGGACATTTTCACCGAGCCGCAGTTGTTCGATCTGGAGATGGAACTGATCTTCGAGAAGAACTGGATCTACGCCTGCCATGAAAGCGAGCTGGCCAATAACCACGACTTCGTCACGATGCGTGCCGGCCGCCAGCCGATGATCATTACCCGCGACGGCGATGGTCAGCTCAACGCCTTGATCAACGCTTGCCAGCATCGCGGCACCACCCTGACCCGCGTCGGCAAGGGCAACCAGTCGACGTTCACCTGCCCGTTCCACGCCTGGTGCTACAAGAGCGACGGGCGCCTGGTGAAGGTCAAGGCGCCTGGCGAGTATCCCGAAGGTTTCGACAAGGCCACCCGTGGCCTGAAGAAAGCCCGCATCGAGAGCTACAAGGGTTTCGTGTTCATCAGCCTCGATGTGCATGCCGACAATAGCCTGGAAGACTTCCTCGGCGACGCCAAGGTGTTCTTCGACATGATGGTCGCCCAGTCGCCCACCGGTGAGCTGGAAGTGCTGCCCGGCAAGTCGGCCTACACCTACGACGGCAACTGGAAACTGCAGAACGAAAACGGCCTCGACGGCTATCACGTCAGCACCGTCCACTATAACTACGTGGCCACGGTGCAGCATCGCCAGCAGGTCAACAGCGAGAACGGCACCGGCAGTGGCAGCACCCTGGACTACAGCAAGCTCGGGGCGGGCGATGCCAATACCGATGATGGCTGGTTCGCCTTCAACAACGGTCACAGCGTGCTGTTCAGTGACATGCCGAACCCGACGGTACGCTCGGGCTACGCCACCATCATGCCGCGCCTGGTCGAAGAACACGGCCAGGAAAAGGCCGAATGGATGATGCATCGCCTGCGCAACCTGAACATCTACCCGAGCCTGTTTTTCCTCGACCAGATCAGCTCGCAACTGCGCATCATCCGCCCGGTGGCCTGGAACAAGACCGAGATCATCAGCCAGTGCATCGGGGTGAAAAACGAGTCGGACGCTGACCGCGAAAACCGCATTCGCCAGTTCGAGGATTTCTTCAACGTCTCGGGCCTGGGCACACCGGACGACCTGGTGGAATTCCGTGAAGCCCAGCGCGGCTTCCAGGCACGCCTGGAGCGCTGGAGCGACATTTCCCGTGGCAGTCATCGCTGGGCCACCGGCGCCACGCCCAACAGCGAGGCGATCGGCATTGCCCCGGCCATGACCGGCACCGAGTTCACCCACGAAGGGCTCTACGTCAACCAGCACAGCAACTGGCAGAAATTCCTGCTCGATGGCCTGGACGCGAAATCCCTGAAACTCCGTGAGGTGCAATGATGAATGCGCAATTGCAGTACCAGATCGAACAGTTTTTCTACCGCAAATCCGAACTGTGCGACGCCCAGGACTGGGACGCCTACGTCCAGCTGTTCGACGAGCAGAGTGAATTCCACCTGCCGCAATGGGATTCGGAACACGTCTACACCCGCGACCCCAAGCGCGAGATGTCGCTGATCTACTACCCCAACCGTTCAGGCCTGGAAGATCGCGTGTTCCGCCTGCGCACGGGCAAGTCCGCGTCCTCGACGCCAATGCCGCGCACCTTGCACCTGATCAACAACGTGCGGATCGACGAACTCGAAAACGCTGAACTGGAGGTGCGCCTGAACTGGCACACGCTGTTCTATCGCCTGGCCACGTCCGAGCAGTTCTATGGCCGCGCGACCTACCGGCTCAAGCCTCACGCCGACAGCTGGCTGATCAGCCGCAAGCATGTGCTGCTGCTCAACGACACCATCAACTCGGTACTCGACTTCTACCACCTCTGAGCCCCTGGAGACCGAGGCATGAATCACAAAGTAGCGTTCAGCTTTGCCGACGGCAAAACCCTGTTCTTTCCCGTACAACCCAACGAAATCCTCCTCGACGCCGCCCTGCGCAACGGCATCAATATTCCCCTGGATTGCCGCGAAGGCGTTTGCGGCACCTGTCAGGGGCGCTGTGAGTCGGGCGACTACAGCCAGGATTACGTTGACGAGGAAGCGCTTTCCAGCCTGGACCTGCAGCAGCGCAAGATGCTCACCTGCCAGACGCGGGTGAAGTCCGACGCGGCGTTCTATTTCGACTTCGCCTCCAGCCTGTGCAACGCCGCGGGCCCGGCACAACTGAGCGCGACGGTAACTGAAGTCAGGCAGGTTTCAGCCAGCACTGCGATCCTGCACCTGGATCTTGGCACGACGCCCACACTGGATTTTCTGCCGGGGCAATACGCGCGGTTGTCGATTCCCGGGACCGAAAGCAAGCGTTCCTACTCGTTTGCCAATCGGCCGAGTGAACGCAATCAACTGCAATTCCTGATTCGCCTGTTGCCCGACGGCGTCATGAGCAACTACATCCGTGATCGCTGCCAGGTGGGCGACGACATCATGCTGGAGGCACCGCTGGGCGCCTTCTATCTGCGGCACGTGGCCAAACCGCTGATCCTGGTAGCGGGCGGTACCGGGCTGTCGGCACTGCTGGGCATGCTCGACGATCTCGCCGAACGCGGTTGCGCGCAGCCGGTGCATCTGTACTACGGCGTGCGCGACGCTGCCGATCTGTGTGAACGCGCACGAATCGAGGCCTATGCCGAACGTCTTCCAGGGTTTCGCTACACCGAAGTGGTCAGCGACCCTTCGCCCCAGTGGACGGGCAAGCGCGGCTACATTGCCGAGCATTTCGACATCAGTGAACTGCGCGACGCGCCGGTCGACATGTACGTCTGCGGCCCGCCGCCGATGGTCGAGTCGATCAAGGACTGGTTGCAGGCCCAGGCGCTGGACAGTGTTCACCTGTATTACGAAAAGTTTACCGAGAGTAATATCTGATCTTTCAAATCAGGCCTGACAACAATAACCAGAAGGGATCGAGATGGCGGATGAAATCTTGCAACAGGGAACGCTCAAGCGGGGGTTGAAGAATAGACATATTCAACTGATCGCCTTGGGCGGGGCTATTGGTACGGGGCTGTTCCTGGGCTCCGCAGGCGTGCTCAAGTCGGCCGGGCCGTCGATGATCCTCGGTTATGCGATTGCCGGGTTCATCGCCTTCCTGATCATGCGCCAGTTGGGCGAGATGATTGTCGAGGAGCCGGTGGCAGGTTCCTTCAGTCACTTCGCCCACAAGTACTGGAGCGGTTATGCCGGCTTCCTGTCCGGCTGGAATTACTGGGTGCTGTACGTGCTGGTGGGCATGGCCGAGCTGACGGCCGTGGGCAAGTACGTGCAATTCTGGTGGCCGGAGATTCCGACCTGGGTCAGCGCCGCGGTGTTCTTCGTCCTGGTCAACCTGATCAACACGATGAACGTCAAAGTCTTCGGCGAGATGGAATTCTGGTTCGCGATCATCAAGGTCGTGGCAATCATCGGCATGATCGTCCTGGGCTGCTACATGCTGTTCAGCGGCACCGGCGGCCCGCAGGCGTCGGTCAGCAACCTGTGGAGCCACGGCGGCTTCTTCCCCAACGGCACCACCGGCTTGCTGATGTCGATGGCGTTCATCATGTTCTCCTTCGGCGGCCTGGAACTGGTCGGCATCACGGCCGCTGAAGCCAGCGAGCCGCGCAAGGTGATTCCCAAGGCGATCAACCAGGTGGTTTATCGCGTGTTGATCTTCTACGTCGGCGCCCTCACCGTGCTCCTGTCGCTGTACCCCTGGGATCAACTGCTGCAGACCCTCGGCGCATCCGGCGATGCCTACAGTGGCAGCCCGTTCGTGCAGATCTTCTCGTTGATCGGCAGCGACACCGCCGCGCACATCCTCAACTTCGTGGTGCTCACCGCGGCGCTCTCGGTCTACAACAGCGGCGTCTACTGCAACAGCCGCATGCTCTACGGACTGGCCGAACAGGGCGACGCACCGAAGTCGCTGATGAAACTGAACAAACAGGGCGTGCCCCTGCGGGCGCTGGGCATCTCGGCGCTGATCACCATGCTGTCGGTGCTGGTCAACTACCTGGCGCCCCATGAAGCGCTGGAGTTGCTGTTCGCCCTGGTGGTCGCTTCGTTGATGATCAACTGGACGCTGATCAGCCTGACCCACCTGAAGTTTCGCAAAATCATGGGCCAGCAAGGCATCGTGCCGGGCTTCAAGTCGTTCTGGTTTCCTTTCAGCAACTACCTGTGCCTGGCGTTCATGGCCATGATCATCTGCGTGATGTGGATGATTCCGGGCATTCGTGCCTCGGTCATCGCCATCCCGGTATGGGTGGCGATCATCTACCTGTTCTACCGGGTGCGCGTGGCGCGCGATCGCCGCTTGCCAGTCGCTCAATAATCCAGCGCGCAACAAAAAGCCCCGGTATTCATCGAATGCCGGGGCTTTTTCATGCCTGCTGGATCAAAGGGTCGAACGCACTCGCCACAATTCCGGGAACAGCACGGTATCGAGCATCTTGCGCAGATAACCCACCCCTTCCGTGCCGCCAGTGCCGGGCTGGAAGCCGATGATCCGCTCGACCGTGGTGACATGGCGGAAGCGCCACTGGCGGAACGAGTCTTCGAGATCGATGAATTTCTCGGCCAACTGATAGAGGTCCCAATAACGCGTCGGATCCTTGTAGACCACGCGCCAGGCGGCTTCGACCGAGGCGTCATGCTGCGTCGGGCCGGTTGGGTCACGCTCGAAACGTTGCGGGTCGATCGTCAGCCCGGCGTTGGCCATCAGGCGAATCGCTTCGTCATACAGCGAAGGCGTGGCGATGGCTTTTTCCAGCTCCTGCAACAGCTCCGGCCGATGGGCGTGGGGGCGCAACAGCGTCGCGCTCTTGTTGCCCAGGATGAACTCGATTTCACGGTACTGAAACGACTGGAAGCCCGACGATTGCCCCAGGAAAGGCCGGATCGAGTGGTATTCGGTGGGCGTCATGGTGGCCAGCACCGTCCACGCATGCACCAGTTGGTCAAAGATCCGCGAGACCCGCGCCAGCATCTTGAAGGCCGGCGGCAACTCACCCAAACGAACGTGTTCGCGGGCGGCCTTGAGCTCGTGCAGCATCAGCTTCATCCACAGCTCGGAGGTCTGGTGCTGAATGATGAACAGCATCTCGTTATGGTCTGGCGACAACGGGTGCTGGGCACTGAGGATGCGCCCCAGGTCCAGGTAGTCGCCGTAGCTCATGGAGTCGGAAAAATTCAGCTCGGCGTTATGCCATTCATCTGTCTGATTGGCAGGCGAATACGGACATTGGCTCATTGACCAGGCTCCTCATGTGGCAGTGAATTCAGTGGACGCAAGATAGCCCTGACCGGGCTGGCGTCGAGGTTGGCAAAACGCAGCGGCAGCGCGATCAACTCGTAATCCCCTTCCGGGACGTCATCGAGCACGATGCCTTCGAGAATGGCCATGCCGTGGCGCGCCACGGCGTTGTGCGCATCCATGGTCTTGGATTGCTGCGGGTCCAGCGACGGTGTGTCGATACCGATCAGGCGCACGCCGAGACTCGCCAGCAGGTCGACGGTGTCTTTGCCGACCGCGGTGAATTCGGGGTCCCAGCTAGTCAGCGGCGCCTGTTGATAGGTACGCAGCAGGACGCGTTCGGGCAGGTTGGCCAGACGACCTTGCAGTTGCCCGGGTTGCACCAGTGTGTCGCTGCCCAGGCAATGCAGGACCCGGCACGGCCCGATATACACATCGAGAGAAACATCGCCGATGGCCGCACCGTCCTTGCTGTAATGCAGCGGCGCGTCGACATGGGCGCCAGTGTGCGGCGACAGCGTGATGCGTCCGACATTCACCGGGCATTCAGGCCCCAGCGTCCAGACGCGTTCTTCCTGAAACGGCGTATCTCCCGGCCAGGTCGGTGTTGCGGTACTCAAGGGCGGGCTGATGTCCCACCACGACATTGTTTTTTTCATTGCACAGCTCTCGGCCTTTTCCGAAGTGAATGATACGAGCGATACCTGTGCATGTTCTTGCAAAAACCTTCGAAAAAACCTGGGGCTTTCGCACAAACTGCCAGATATCGGCGGTTTACCGAGTGGAAATTTCAATGGCGCCACAGCCGTTGGCAGGCGTTGAGCGGGTGAAGGTCACTGCGTTTCTGGATACCCCGATGTCGAGCACAGACAACTGATACCGCACCAGGCCCTATAGGGTGCGACTTCAGTTATCCCTCACGCCCGGAGTCATCATGTCCGCACCGATTACCGTACTTCGCGACACCCACCCGCTGCCCGTACTCGACGCCTGCAAATGGGAAAAACTCGAAGGCGACCCGCACACCGTCAACCTCAACGCCTACACCAGCGAAGACGGTAGCAAGATCATGGGCACCTGGATCTGCACGCCGGGCAAGTGGTATGTGGAATACGTGAAGTGGGAATACTGCGATTTCCGCGAAGGTTACTGCATCATCACCCCTGAGGGGAAAGAGCCGATCCACCTGCGCGCCGGCGACATTTTCGTCATTGAGCCGGGGATGAAAGGCACGTGGGAAGTGGTGGAAACCGTGCGCAAATATTTCGTGTTTGCCTGATGCAAAAAAACCGGGAGATCACGCGATGTGATTTCCCGGTAAATGTCGATCGGTTCGATTATTGCGGTTTACGATAACCGTTGATGATCGCCGAGAAGTCACTGCCCCCTTCCCCACGCAAGCTCATCGCTTGATACAGTTGTTGCGCCACCGCACCCAGCACCACCGGCTGGTGCGCCTGACGGGCCGCTTCGGTGGCCAGGCCCAGATCCTTGAGCATCAGCTCGGCACCAAAGCCACCGGTATAGCCGCGCGAGGCCGGTGCCGTTTCGACGATGCCCGGCCATGGGTTGTACATCTCCGAACTCCAGCAACGGCCGGTGGAGCTGTTGATGATGCCGGCCAGCACCTTGGTGTCGATGCCCAAGGCATCACCCAGCGCCATGGCTTCGCTGACGCCAACCATGGAGATGCCCAGCAGCAGGTTGTTGCAGATCTTGGCAATCTGACCGGTGCCGACTTCACCGCAATGGACGATGTTACGGCCCATCTGCGCCAGCACCGGTTGCAGGGTCGCAAACAGTTCCGGGGTCGCGCCGACCATGAACGTCAAGGTCCCCGCCGCAGCGCCACCGGTGCCACCGGAGACCGGCGCATCGGCCATGGCCACGCCCTGTTTGGCCGCGGCCGCGGCGACATCACGGGCAGTCTGCGGATCGATGGTGCTGCAATCCACGGCCGGCACACCCTTGCCGATACCGGCGAGCACACCGTCTTCGCCCAGCCAGACGCTGCGCACATGCACGGCAGCAGGCAGCATGGTGATCACCAGTTCCGCGCCTTCTGCCGCCTCCCTGGCCGTCGGGCTGATGCTGCCACCCAGTTGCTCAAGCTCCGCCAGCACGGTTTTGTTCAGGTCGACCAGGCGCAGTGAATGGCCGGCCTTGATCAGGTTGCGCGCCATCGGCGCGCCCATGTTGCCGAGACCGATAAAAGCGATGTTCATGTCCGGCTCCTTAACGCAAGTTGATGGTGGTGTTCACACCGTCGTTAACGCTGTCGTCATCGAACCAGCGGCTGGTGACGGTCTTGGTCTGAGTGTAGAACTGCACCACTTGCTTGCCATATGGGCCGAGGTCGCCGAGCTTGGAACCGCGCGAACCGGTAAAGCTGAAGAACGGGACCGGCACCGGGATCGGGATGTTGATGCCGACCTGGCCGACGTCGATTTCGCTCTGGAATTTGCGCGCCGCCGCACCGGATTGGGTGAACAGGCCCGTGCCGTTGCCGAACGGGTTGGCGTTGACCAGGGCAATGGCCTCGTCGAGGGTATTGACTTCCAGCACGACCAGCACCGGGCCGAAGATTTCCTGGGTGTAGATCTGCATGTCGGTGGTCACGCCGGAAAACAGGGTCGGGCCGACGAAGTTGCCCTTCTCGTAACCGGGAACGGTGATTTCACGACCGTCGAGCTCGAGTTTCGCGCCTTCCTTGATGCCGCTTTCGATCAGGTCGAGAATCCGCGCCTTGGCCTTTTTCGAGATGACCGGACCAACATCGGTGCCCGGCTCGCTGCCGGCATTGACCTTGAGTTTCTGCGCCAGCGCCTTAAGGTCAGGCAGCCATTGCTTGGCCGCGCCCACCAGCACCACCACCGAGGTGGCCATGCAGCGTTGACCGGCCGCACCGAAACCGGCGCCCACCAGCGCGTTCAGCGCTTGTTCGCGATTGGCATCGGGCAGGACCACGGCGTGGTTTTTTGCACCCATCATCGACTGCACGCGCTTGCCATGCTTGCCGGCCAGGTCATAGACGTGAGTGCCCACCGCCGTCGAACCGACGAAGGAAACGGCCTTGATGTCTTTGTGGGTGCAGAGCGCATCCACCACATCCTTGCCGCCATGCACGACGTTGAGCACGCCGGCGGGAATGCCGGCCTCGATGGCCAACTCCACCAGCAGCATGGTCGACATCGGGTCCTGCTCGGACGGCTTGAGCACGAAGGTGTTGCCGCAGGCGATGGCCATCGGGAACATCCACAGTGGAATCATCGCCGGGAAGTTGAACGGGGTAATGCCGGCGCACACGCCGATTGGCTGACGCAGGGTGTAGGTGTCGACACCGCCCGCAACGTTTTCAGCGAATTCGCCCATTTGCAGGCTGCCGATGGAGCACGCGTGCTCAACGACTTCCAGGCCACGGAAAATGTCGCCTTCAGCGTCGGCAATGGTTTTGCCCTGCTCGGCGCTCAGGACCACGGCGATGCGCTTGGAGTGTTCGCGAATCAACGCCTGAAGCTTGAGCATGATGCGCATCCGCGCGCCGATGGGCGTCAGCTTCCAGGTCTGGAAGGCGCGATGGGCGGCGTTGATGGCGGCGTCGACTTCTTCAGCGGTGGCAAACGGTACCTTGGCCAGCACCTGTTGGGTGGCCGGGTTGACGATGTCGTGCCACTCGGTGGTCTGGGATTCGACCCACTCGCCGTCGATCAACAGCTTGACCTTTTGTACGGTGGTGTCGTTAGGCGTGAGCGAAGCGTTCATGTCGGTCTCCGGATGTTTGTTTTTATCTTGGGAGCCAAGGCGAAATGGTCACCTTGAGATGAGGCGTGTGCCGCGAATTGGTGATCGGGCTGTTTTTGGAGTATAGATGTGCAAACTTCTAATAAGAACGCATATAAAAGCCGGTCCAACATGCAAAAAAACATCACATCACTGAGCTCGCTGAACTGGGATGACCTCAAGTTTTTCCTTGAAGTCGCCCGTACCCGCAAGGCCAGCACCGCGGCCAAGCGCCTGGCCGTCGACTACACCACCGTGTCGCGACGTATCAGTGCGCTGGAAGCTTCATTGGGCACCTTGCTGTTCGAGAAATCCCGGACCAGCGGCTTTGTCCTGACCGCCGAAGGCCAGCGCCTGCTGGGGTACGCCGAATCGATCGAAAGCACGCTGCACATGGCCTGCGAGCAGGTATCGGGCTCCGGGGTGGCGTTGTCCGGTCACGTGCGCATGGGCTGCACCGAAGGGTTTGGCAGCTTTTTCATCACTCCGCAACTGAGTCATTTCGTCGACGCCTACCCGGCGATATCGGTGGACATCCTCCCGCTGCCGCACTTCATCAGCCTGTCCAAGCGCGAGGCCGACATCGTCATCGCCCTGGAACGCCCGGAACACGGGCCCTATGTCTGCTGCAAGCTGACCGACTACCGCCTGCAGCTGTATGCGACCCAGGAATACCTCGACAAACACCCGGCCATCCGCCGCCCGGCCGACCTGAGCAAGCATTCGTTCATCAGTTACGTCGACGACCTGGCGTTCAGCTCCGAGCTGCTGTACCTGGCCAACGTGCTCCCCGGCGCCAGCGCCAACCTGCGCAGCACCAGCGTGATCGCGCAATTCGTGGCCGCGCAGCAAGGGCGTTCACTGGCCATCCTGCCGTGTTTCCTCGCCGCCCAGGACCCACGGCTGCTGGCGGTGCTGCCGCAGGAAGTCACCATCACCCGGCAGTTCTGGATGTACTGCCGGGAAGACTTGAGGAAGCTCAAGCGGATCACACTGTTGTGGGATTACATCCGCGCAGTGACCGAGCAGAACCAGGCCCTGTTGATGGGTGACAGTCGGCAGATGCTGTTTGCCGACTGATCGACGCTGTCAGTCGCTGCCCTCCTTGAGTTCCAGCATCAGCCCGCTCAAGCGTTTGACCCGGCGCCGCACCGCTTCCTCGAAGACGCCCGCGCGAGGTTCGATCAAGGTGAACCAGTCCTTGGCCCGGGTGATGCCGGTGTAGATCAGCTCCTTGGTGAGGACCGGGTTCAGCGCATCGGGCAGGATCAAGGCGGTGTGGGCGAATTCCGAGCCCTGGGATTTGTGCACGGTCATGGCGTACACGGTTTCGACATCGTTGAGGCGACTGGGCAACACAAATCGCACGCCGCCTTGGCCGTCGTTCCTTGGGAACGCGACCCGCAGTACCGGTTTGCCGGCGTCGGGTCCCTCGCGTTCGGGAAGCTTGAGGGCGATGCCGATGTCGCCATTCATCAAGCCCAGACCATAGTCGTTGCGGGTCATCAGCACTGGCCGGCCTTCGTACCACTGCTGGTCGCTGTCGATCAAACGCGCCTTGAGCAAGGCGTCGGTCACCCGCTGGTTCAAGCCTTCGACGCCCCACGGGCCCTTGCGCACGGCGCACAACAACTGGAAGGCGTCGAACGCCTGCAGGACGTGCCGGGCCCAATCGGTCCAGCGCGCATCTTCCAGGGGACAATCAAGCGGTGGCCGCTGGTTGCGCAGCAGGCTCAAGTAATACCGGTAGCCATGCGGCCCTTCACCGTGACCGTCGAGCAACAGGCGTTCCAGCGCCCGATCCTGCTCATTCTTGAGGGGCAGGCAGAACACATCGTCGTGGCTGCGCGCCGCCAACAATTTTCGGGCTTCGGCGGGCTGTTGCTGGTTCACCCAACGGGCCAGTTGACCAATGCCGCTGCCCTCACCGAAGCGCCGCGAGTGACGCAACATCACCACTTGCTGGGCCAGCGGATGGGTGCCCTGGGTATCTTCCTGCAACCCGCTGGCTTCAAGGTTCTCGCCACTGACGGCCTGCAGCCACTGGCGAGTCTGCGGGCTATACCAACCCGCTTCGGCGTCGCGACACAGGTCGCCCAGCACGGCACCGGCTTCCACCGACGCCAGCTGGTCCTTGTCACCCAGCAGCACCAGACGGGCATGGGCCGGCAGTGCATCGAGCAGGTTGGCCATCATCTCCAGGTCGATCATCGACGCCTCGTCAACCACCAACACATCCAGCGGCAAGTGATTGCCAGCGTGGTGACGGAAATGTCGGGTGCCCGGGCGGCTACCGAGCAGGCGGTGCACGGTGGTGACATCGGAAGGGATTTTATCGCGCAGGGCTTCTGCGACTTTCAGCGTGCGCACTTGCGCACTGATGGATTCTGTCAGCCGCGCCGCGGCCTTGCCGGTTGGCGCGGCGAGACGAATGCGCAGCGGTTTGCCCGCCTCTACTGCCGGGGCCTGGAGTAACGCGAGCAAGCGCACGACCGTGGTGGTCTTGCCGGTGCCTGGGCCGCCGGTGACGATACTGAACGCGCTGCGAGTGGCGAGGGCGCAGGCCAGTTTCTGCCAGTCGATGACTTCACCGGGCCTGGCCGGACCAAACAGACCGGTCAGGCGTTGCGGTAAATCATCCGGTGCGTCTTCCTGGGCCGCCAGGCGCTCACGCAACGCATTGTCGATACGTCGCTCGTAGGCCCAGTAACGCCGCAGGTAGAGGCGCTTGCCGGCCAGCACCAGGGGCCGCTGCTGCACACTGTCGCGCTCGTCCGCGGCCAGGGCAACCAGGCTGCTGGACGCCAGCACCTTGCACCAATGGGCGCCATCCAGGGATTCCAGCAACTGCGAAGGCAGCAACATCGCGCCGCCTTGCAGGTCACCTTCCGGGGGCAGCGACAGGGCGAAGTCCGGCTCCTTGAGTGTCTCGAACAGGTCCAGGCAGACATGCCCGTGGCCCAACTGGTGGCTGGTCAATGCCGCCGCCAGCAGCACCAGCGGATCGTCGTCCGGCGCCAGTTCGTGAAGAAAGCCGACGAAGGCCTTGTCCAGGGCGCGCAACCAGCCACGCTCGACCCAGCGCGAGAGCAGCAGCAACAGGTCTTCGGCACGACTCAAGGGGCTGAGTTGCGCCAGGCTGTCGGCGCTCAGTGGCGTCGCCAGCACATCGGCGAAGGTACGGTTCATAGCAGTACTCCCTGTTCCCAGGCGGGTTCGACCCTGGGCTGCGGTTTGCCCTGGAACAGGCGGTCCAGTTGCTCGATCAACGCCCGGGGCGGACGGGCGAAATACACGCCCTGGCTTGGCGCACGCGTACCCCGCAGGAACAGGTACAGCGCACCGCCGACATGCCGGTCGTAATCGTAATCGGCAAGCCGGGCCTTGAGTTGGCGATGCAGGGCCAGGAGGTACAACACGTATTGCAGGTCGTAGCGGTTGTCGAGGATCGACTGTTCCATGGCCTGCTCGGTATAGGCTGCATCGTCGGCCCCAAGCCAGTTGGATTTGTAGTCGGCGACGTAGTAGCGGCCGTCATGCTCGAACGTCAGGTCGATGAAGCCCTTGAACATGCCATTGAGCAACACGGGTTCCGCGGCCACCCGAGGCACGCCATTGTGGGTGTATTGGCACACCAGGGCGTCGAGCTTGAGCACATCGACCTTGTGGCTGGCGAACCAGAACTCCATCTCGACCTGGTATTGGGTCAACTGCGCGAAGATGACGGGCGCCTGGCTGCTACCCACAGGCAATGGCGACTTGAGCAGGTGCTGCAACCATTCACTCAGCGTGGTGATCCAGCCTTCCCAACCACGGCGATTGCAGCGACGGGCAATCGCGTCTTCCACGGCCTGGGGGGTGGCGGAAAAACCTTCGTCACCGGCCCATTCGAGCAAACCATGGAGAAAGGTGCCCGGGTTGGGGCCACGGGGGAATCGATGGATATCGGCACCGCCGGCCACCATCTCTCGGGGGGCTTGCGGGTCGAGACGTTCGTCGTCGAAGAGTTTCTGCGCCTGGGGGCTTTCCGGCGCCTGATCACTGCCGATGCTCAGGCTGTCGCCAATACGCAAGGCGCTGTAGGAGGCAATCCACCAGTTTTCACTGGCCTTGCGTTGCACCGTCAACGGGGCCAGCAACGCCGCGGTGTTCTGTGGTGGATGGTAAGTCTCGACGGTGGCCTCGGGCATTTCGCCCCAGCCAATCGCCGGGCAGCCCTGTTGCAGGTCGCGCAACCAGGCCTGCAAACCCGCCGACTCGGTCAAGCAGGCACCGCCACCCAACAGATACCCCAGTGCCGACAGGTGCAGCACCGAACTGTTGTTATTGCCACGCTTGAGATCCGCCACGCCCAACCAGCAGGCGTGTTGCGCCCGCGTCAGGGCCACGTACAACAGGCGCAAGTCTTCGGCCAGGCGCTCGTCATCGGCCAGCGCAATCAGTTCGGCCGTGGGGTTCAAACTCACTTGGGCCTTGCCTGCAGCGTCGTGGTAATGCAACGGCAGACGGCTGCCATCCACCGGTTTCGCCGAGCAAATGAACGGCAGGAACACCAACGGGTACTCAAGCCCCTTGGACTTGTGAATGGTCACGACCTTGACCAACTGCTCGTCGCTCTCCAGGCGCAGGATCTGCTCTTCGCCCGCCTGGCCCGACAATGCCAGGTGCTCGGACAAATGCCGGATCAAGGCCTGCTCGCCGTCCAGTTCGGCGGCCGCCTGTTGCAGCAACTCGGACAGGTGCAAGAGGTTGGTCAGCACTCGCTCGCCATCGCTGCGCGCCATCAAGGCCTGGGGCAGCTTGAAGTCATGCAGCAAGCGTCGCAGCATCGGCAACACACCTTGCTTGCGCCACAGCTCGCGATAACGGCGGAACTGCATGACCCGGGCTTCCCAGGCAAGTTCGTCCTGGTTCAGCTGTTCAAGCTCGGCCAATGACAGATTCAGCGTGATGCTGGCCAACGCAGCCCGCAGTGGCCGCTCGACGTCCGGCTCGGCGCAGGCCTTGAGCCAGGTCAGCACGTCGTGAGCTTCCTGCGCGGCGAACACCGAGTCCTTGTCCGACAGATAAACGCTGCGCACGCCGCGCACAGAAAGTTCGGCACGCACCGCCTGGGCTTCCTTGCCGTCACGCACGAGGATGGCTATGTCCGCAGGCATCAGGCCCTTGAGCGCCTGATCATCACGTACGAATCCCGCAAGGCCTTGTTGCCCGCCATTGAGCAAGGCGGTGATTTCACTGGCACAGGCGGCGGCCAGTTGTTGCCGATAGACCGCACCGGACAACGGCTGTTCGGCCGGCAGGTGCCAGATGTTCAACGCGGGGACGGCCTGATGATTGATGCGCAGGACTTCCTTGCGCCCCTGGGACTCGACGGGCAGAAACGGCACCGGGTTGTCGCCATTTTTCTCCCGGAACAGAAAGGCCCCGCGCCCCGACTCGCGAGACTCGGCGCAGTCGAATACATGGTTCACGGCACTGACCATGCCATGGCTCGAACGGAAGTTGGTGCCCAGGGTATGCAGGCGGCCGGTGGTCGCCTGACGGGCGCGCAGGTAGGTATAGATGTCGGCGCCGCGGAAGGCATAGATCGCCTGCTTCGGGTCGCCGATCAGGAACAGGCCGCTGTCGGGACTGTTGTCTTCAATACGGTAGATGCTCTCGAAGATCCGATACTGCACCGGGTCGGTGTCCTGGAATTCGTCGATCAACGCCACCGGGAACTGCTCGCGGATCAAGGTTGCCAGGCGCTCGCCGCCATCGCTTTGCAATGCCGCGTCCAGGCGCAGCAACATGTCGTCGAAGCCCATTTCCGCGCGGCGGCGCTTTTCCTCCTCGAAACGTTCGCCTACCCAATGGGCAGCATGTTGCAGCACGGCGGCATCGGGCGTCGGCAAGGCATCGAGGCAGGCCTTGAGCCCGGGCATGGCGTCCAGGCCCGGATGATCCGGCACTGCGCCCTTCTTCCAGGCTTCGGCCATGCCGTCGGGGGTCAGGCGCGTGAAGCCGGTGCCGATGTCCAGTTGCTCCAGGGCCTCATCTTCGGCCCAGGCTTTGATTTTCTCGAACCAAGGCTCGAAATACCGCGCCTGCATCTTGCGCCCGTCCACACTCTTGCTGGCGACACCTTCGTGACACAGGGCCAGCAACTCGTCGGCCCACTGGCGCCACGGCATCTTGAGCTCTAGCAAGGCGGCTCGACGCTCTTGCAGACACTCGCTGATCAGCTGCGCCGGTTCTTTACCGGCGAGGGTATCGCGCGCGCTGGCGAACAGCCCGCGGATGCGCGGCAACAAGGCGGCCGGTCCACCCCAATTGCCGCGCACCCAGCTCAATGCATCGCCTTGCATCGGATAACAGAACAGCCGCCAGTAATCGCGCAGGACTTCACCCAGCAGATCGCTGTGGTCGGTTTCGAGGGTCTGGGTAAACAGGCTGCCGCTGTCGAAGGCGTGCTCGCGCAACATGCGCTGACACCAACTGTGGATGGTCGACACAGCCGCCTCATCCATCCATTGCGCGGCGATGTCCAGGCGATTGGCACACCCGGGCCACTGCTCGGGCGCGTACTCCTGCCGCAGCTGGTTGATCAGCGCGTCGGGGGCCGGCGTTTCGTCACGGAAGAACCGCGCGGCTTCTGCCAGGCGCGTACGAATGCGTTCGCGCAGCTCTTTAGTGGCGGCGTCGGTAAAAGTCACCACCAGAATCTGGGGTGGGAGCAGTTCACGGCCGAAACCACATTCACCGCCATGGCCAAGGACCAGGCGCAGGTACAGTGCGGAAATGGTGAAGGTCTTGCCGGTACCGGCACTGGCTTCGATCAGTTGACTGCCACGTAGCGGGAACGCCAGGGCCAAGGGGGTCTGGGTGGTCATGGGCGGGGCTCCTCGCTGGACACTGAACGCCAAGGCGCCTCAAGCAGCGGCCGATACAGGGCGTCACACCAATCGGCGAACGTTTCATCGGCGACCAGGGCGTCGTAGTCGCCAAACTGACGCGCGAGCGCCACACTTTCACGACGCTCGCCGTCGGTGGTCAAGCCATCCCCCTCATAGGCCTTGCGGGCAGCGGCCTGGGCTTTGAGCGGATCGGTTTGGCCGAGCCAGGCAAAGGCGGTCTTGACCGCAATCGGCAGGGGCTGGCGCATGCCTGCTTGCCAGGCCAGCAACAGATCGCCCAGTGTGCGCAAAGCACCTTCCTGGGCAATGGGGTCGAGTATCAGGCTGTCGTCACTGGCCACCAGGGCCGTGGTCATCGCCATGCCGCTGGCGCATGCCACCAGGTGATTGATCCAGGGCCGTGTCAGCCGATGCCATTTGCGCGACTTGATCGAACCGATGCTGTTGGGGATCGTCGTGACCGACAGCAAGCCACCGTCGGCACGTTGATGCAGGCCGCTGAGCCAGCCCTCGATACGCAGGCCATCCACTTGCAGATTGACTGGCAGGGCGCTGGCCAGGGGGGTTGGCCATAATGCCAGGAGCTGTTGATAACGCGCGAGCAGATCCGGCAACGGTTCGATCAACTCGCGTTGCAGGCACTCGCCAAACCCCGCCATGGGCAGCAGCCCGCTGTTTTGCAAACGAGTGGCATGCGCCTCCAGCACCCGGTCGGTGTTATCCAGGTCTGCCAGGGCCGCGCCGAGCAAACTGTCGCTCAGGCTATAGCGTTGCAGGGCGTCGAGGACAAAGGGCTCTTCATCGGCCAAGGGCACTTCGGCAGCCTCGAAGAACACCTTCAAGCGCTGACTGAAGAAATGTCGTACCGGGTTGCGCAGGAAATCCTGTAGTTGCCCCAGACTCAACGGCTCCTCCTGGACGTGGGCATCCAGTAGCTCGCGGCCAGGCGCTTGCCCGCTGGCTTGATGCAGCACCTGCCATTCGCTGGCATAGCTGAACAGGGCATCGCCCTGGTGAAAGTAACGGGCGCTGAAGGGTTGCAGCGGGTGCTCCTGGGTCATGGCCTCAAGCAAACCCTGTCCTTCATCGGCCAATCGCCATCCGCTGGCCAAATGGTCACGGAGCTGACCAATGAGCACCGATGCCGGGCGCTCGCTGTTGTCGCGAATGCTGCGACCGACCCAGCTGACGTAGAGTTGGTCGCGCGCCGACAACAGCGCTTCCAGCAGCAAATAGCGGTCATCCTCACGCCGCGAGCGATCGCCTGGACGGTAGTCGCTGCCCATGAGGTCGAAGTCCAGCGGCGGTTGTGCCCGCGGGTAGTCGCCATCGTTCATCCCCAGCAGGCACACCAGCTTGAACGGGATCGCGCGCATGGGCATCAAGGTGCAGAAGTTGACCGCCCCGGCCAGAAAGCGCTGGGACAAGCGCCCCTGATCGAGACCGGCCAGCCAGGCTTCACGGACGACGGTCAGCGTCAGCTCGTCGTGCAAGCCGACAGACTCACAATTCTCCAGCCAGGTCTCACGCAACGTTTCCAGCTGCGTCAGCAAGTACTCGTCATGCTCGTTACTGGCCTGGAAAAAAAGTGACATCAACGCCTGCAAGCGCTGGCTCCATTGCTGGGGCGATGCCGGTTGGGAAAGCTCGTGGTGGGCAATTTCCAGGGCATCCAGCAGCGCTACCAGTGGGCCGATGAGCGCGGCATCCAGGCCACCGATCTCGTCGTAGGGTTCGATGCCGCCACACGCGCCGGAACTGCCAACGGCGTACCCAAGCAACATCCGCCGCAGGCCAAAACGCCAACTGTTTTGTTCCAGGGCCTCTGGCAGGCCAAGGCCTGCGCGCTGCTCGGCATTCATGCCCCAGCGGATGCCCGCCCCTTCGATCCAGCGGTGCAGGGTTGGCAAGTCTCGTTCCTCTACGCCGAAGCGCTCCCGTAACGCGGGGACGTCCAGCAGGTCGAGAATCTCACTGACCGGGAAACGGCTGTCTGGCAGCTTGAGCAGATGTTCGACCGCGATCAGCAAAGGATCACGACCGCGCTGGCCCTGGTCGGCGAGGGTGAAGGGTATGAAGCGCGGATCGTGTCGCTCAAGCTGGCCGAACACCGCGCGAATGTGCGGGGCATAGGCATCGATGTCCGGGACCATGACGATCACATCCCTGGGCCGCAACAACGGATCGGCGCTGAAGCGCGCGAGCAACTGATCGTGCAGGATCTCCACTTCGCGTTGAGCGCTGTGGGCAATGTGGAAGCGGATCGAAGAGTCTTTCTGCAGATCCACCGCCGGCCAGCATTCACGGGTTTCACTCAGCGGACGCAACTCAAGGATGTCGTCCTGCAACTGGTTGAGCATGTGCAGCGGCAGGCTGTCACTGAACAGGTCGATGCGCCCGTCACGAAATGCCGAGCGATAGCTGTTGGGATCGTCGTAGCTGTCGAGCAGGTTGATGTAGTCCCGCCCCTGCTTGCCCCATGCCGCCAGTAGCGGATGGGCGTGTTGATGCAGGGTTTGCGGGTCGAGCACACCCGGCATGCCGCTCTTGCGTGCCTGCCGTTTGTATTGATGGCGCAACAGGTCTTTGTCGGCGACGATGTCCGCCCAATGGTGACGACAGGGGTTGTGCACGCACAGCAGCACCTGGCTGAATCGAGCCAGTCCGGCCAGGGCTTCCAAGGCTTGAGCCGGCAGGGAGGAAATGCCGAACACGATGACCCGTGACGGCAATCCGCTGGGGGCAACGTCGAGGCTGTTGATGCGTTCGATAAACCGCTGATGCACGCCGGCTCGGCTTTGCGCCATCCCTGCCTCACCGACGTCCAGCAACAATGCACGCCACAACTCCGCCTGCCAGGCATTGGCCGCGGTCAACGGCTTGGCTTCTCCCCTGCCGTTACGCAACTGGTGACGACCTTCCGCCCAGTCTTCAAGCCAATCGGCGCGATAAACCTGGTATTGGTCGAACAGATCCGCCAACCGCTCAGACAATTGATAGCGTTTGCGCAAATCGGTGTCATGGGTAAGAAAGCGCTGTAGCGGCTCGAAGTGCGGTTGATTGATCACCTGCGGCAGCAGACGCATCAGGCGCCAGGTCAAGGGGGCCTTATCCAGCAACGAGTTGGCCGGAATTTCATCGCGACCCAGGACCATCCGATAGAGCTGCCACATGAAACTGCCGGGCAATTGCACGTCGATGGCGGCGGCGATGCCGCAGCCACCCATATCATCATCTTCAGCGTCTTCAGCCAGTGCCAGCTTTAGCCATTGGGCTATGCCGTTGCTTTGCACCAGGGCGATTTCATTTTCCAGGGGGGCCAGCGGGTAGCGCCGCATCCAGCTCACCACCAGGCTGCGTAACTCGTCCAGGCGATTGCCGTGAACCACCATAAAACCAGCACTGAGGGACGTTGCGTCCGGCATAAAGGCTTCCTTGGAAAGCGCAAATCGAGGGACGACTTTAGCATTGAAGGCGAGTTGCTTCATTGTAGGAGCGAGCGGTGCGGCGAACCGAGTTGCTCGTTATGGTCGTCAACGTACGGGGTTGCGG
>NZ_JAQIYM010000044.1 GCF_028823535.1 Pseudomonas serbica
CCGGTGGCGATGGAACCGGTCAGCGACACCATGCGCACTTTCGGGTGGGTGACCAGCGGGCTGCCGACCGTAGGACCACGGCCGAACACCAGGTTGAGCACGCCGGCCGGGAAAATCTCCGCCGCCAGTTGCGCCAGGCGCAGGGCGGTCAGTGGCGTCTGCTCCGACGGCTTGAGCACCACGGTGTTACCGGCGGCCAGGGCCGGGGCGATTTTCCAGGCGACCATCATCAGCGGGTAGTTCCACGGCGCGATGGAGGCGATCACCCCCACCGGGTCGCGGCGGATCATCGAGGTGTGGCCGGGCAGGTACTCGCCACCGGCCGAACCGCTCATGCAGCGGCTGGCGCCGGCGAAGAAGCGGAACACGTCGGCAATCGCCGGGATCTCGTCGTTGAGCGCGGCGCTGTAGGGCTTGCCGCAGTTGTCCGATTCCAGCTTGGCCAGCTCTTCACCATGGGCCTCGATGGCGTCGGCGAGCTTGAGCAGCAGCAACGAACGTTCTTTCGGCGGGGTCTGCGACCAGCTGTCGAACGCGGCATCGGCGGCGCGCACGGCGGCATCGACCTGGGCTTCGCTGGCTTCGTTGATTTCCACCAGCACGCTTCCTAGCGCCGGGTTGAACACCGGTTGGGCGGGGCCTTCGCCGTTTTGCAGTTGGCCGTTGATCAAGAGTTGAGTTTGCATGGCATTGTCCTCTTCGAAGCTATTGTTGTTCTCTGTGGAAAACGGTCCCCTTGCAGGCGCTGGCTTGCCAGCGAAGACGTCATCACAGGCAACATCGATGTTGGCTGACACGCCGCCTTCGCCGGCAAGCCGGCTCCTACAGGATTCGGTTTTTGTAGGCGCTGGCTTGCCAGCGAAGACGTCATCACAGGCAACGTCGATGTTGGCTGAC
>NZ_JAQIYM010000045.1 GCF_028823535.1 Pseudomonas serbica
TACACCAAAGAAGGCAAGGCGATCTCCATCGCCCTGCTCGGCAACGCCGCTGAAATCCTCCCGGAACTGGTCAAGCGCGGCGTGCGCCCGGACATGGTCACCGACCAGACCAGCGCCCACGACCCGCTCAACGGCTACCTGCCGGCCGGCTGGACCTGGGACGAATACCGCGCGCGCGCCAAGACCGAGCCGGCTGCCGTGATCAAGGCCGCCAAGCAATCGATGGCCGTGCACGTCAAGGCGATGCTCGACTTCCAGAAAATGGGCGTACCGACCTTCGACTACGGCAACAACATCCGCCAGATGGCCCAGGAAGAAGGCGTGGAAAACGCCTTCGACTTCCCGGGTTTCGTACCGGCCTACATCCGTCCGCTGTTCTGCCGCGGTATCGGCCCGTTCCGTTGGGCGGCGCTGTCGGGCAACGCCGAAGACATCTACAAGACCGACGCCAAGGTCAAGGAACTGATCCCGGACGACGCCCACCTGCACAACTGGCTGGACATGGCCCGCGAGCGCATCAGCTTCCAGGGGCTGCCGGCCCGTATCTGCTGGGTGGGCCTGGGCCTGCGCGCCAAGCTGGGCCTGGCGTTCAACGAAATGGTGCGCAGCGGTGAGCTGTCGGCGCCGATCGTGATCGGTCGCGACCACCTGGACTCCGGTTCCGTAGCAAGCCCGAACCGCGAAACCGAATCGATGCAGGACGGTTCCGATGCCGTGTCCGACTGGCCACTGCTCAACGCCCTGCTCAACACCGCGAGCGGCGCGACCTGGGTGTCGCTGCACCACGGCGGCGGCGTCGGCATGGGCTTCTCCCAGCACTCGGGCATGGTGATTGTCTGCGACGGTACCGATGAAGCGGCCGAGCG
>NZ_JAQIYM010000046.1 GCF_028823535.1 Pseudomonas serbica
TTTACCTTGACGATCCGCAGCCCGCCCTCAGGCTGAGTGAAATACTCGAAGTGCCAGGCGGCCTTGTCGGCGGTCGGCAGCTGGATGGACGTCACCTTGCGATCCCCCAGTTGCATCAGGAACAGTGCCTGGTAGGCCGTGTCCGGGTGCACGATCAGGTTCACGGTGTCGGTTTTTCGTTCCAGGCTCAACAGGCGTGTGCCATCGGCGTCGTCGATGGAGGCGAGCAAGCGGGCGTCGGCGTAATCGACGTATTTGAGTTCAACGTGTTGCCCCTGGGCCGAGCGGATGCGCCAGGGCAAGGCAATTTTACCCGCGCTGTCGGCGGTGAGGATCTCGACCAGGCCGGACTTGTGGATCACCCGATAGACATACTGGCCCTCGTTGTTGCGGCCATCGTTGAAAAAATGAAAGCTGTCGAGTTTTTTCTCGCGGATATCCGGCTGCGGGCCACTGCCGGTCACGCAGAAAGTTTCCCCGGTGCTCAGGGAGAGGATCTGGTCAGCGGGGTTGTATTGCGACAGTTGCAGGTCCCAGCCCAGCCCTAAGCCGCTGTCGGTGTGGTTAAGCGGGCTGAAACGCAGTTGCAGAGGCACTTCGGGGCCGATCAGGAAGTTGGTCTTGAGGGCGGGCAGGCTGATGGTGCACGTGTACAGGCCGGTGCGCGGGTCGGTGCCGGTGTTGACATAGCTGAGGAAGTTGAAGGCGTTGGAGTGCAGCGAAGTGGACGCGGTCATGGCGTTCTCCGGAAT
>NZ_JAQIYM010000047.1 GCF_028823535.1 Pseudomonas serbica
AGGGTCACTGCGTCCTGCAGCTTGCGGCCATGCTTGAAGGGCGTGTCGGGCTCGTCGATGTAGCTGAATGCGCTGTGTTGCAGCGGCGCAGCCGCGTTGCCATCCTGCAATAACAGCTCTTCACTCAGCGCCAGCCAGCGGCTGTTGCTGACACCGGTCAGGCCCCGTTGCTCGGTGTAGCGATAGCGGGTTTGCAACACCGGGGCCTGGCCGTAGTCGGAGGCGGCCGGGGTCACGGTTTTGCGCTTGAGGTTGCGCTTGAATTGCTGCGGGTCGGGTGGGCAAAGCACATCGCCGTGCTCGTCCACTTCGCCGGCCACCTCATACCATTCACAGGTTTCGGTCACCTCGTTGGCGTTGACCTGGGTCAGCAGGTTACCCCAGTCATCGTAGGTGGTGGTCACCGGTTCCGGGCGCTTATCCATGGGATTGCTTTTGCTGTACCAGATCTGGGTCGCAATATGGGGCAACTGGCAGTACGCCGGCTGGTTTTCGAACTCGATGCCGGGTTGCAGGTGATAGACCGTTTCGCTGCGCAGCACGTTGTCGTTCTGCACGGTCTCTTCGACGGTCATCAGGTGGAAGCGATTGAAGGTCCGGGTGGTGCTGCGAACAGC
>NZ_JAQIYM010000048.1 GCF_028823535.1 Pseudomonas serbica
GGCCAGTTCGCCGGCGGTGGTGTGGTCGGCGTGCGTGCTGGCGACGACACCTCGACCCCGGTGCATGGCGGCCTGAACAGCCAGATCAACGGCACCTACGGCTACCTGACCCTGGATGCGGCCGGCAATGCGCTGTACCACAGCTACCCGAATTCGGTGAGCGGGCCGGGCGCGAGCGACGTGTTCACCTACACCCTACGCGATGGTGACGGTGACGAAAGCACCACGACGGTCACCATCGATGTGCACAACAGTTGCCTGGTCGCGGTCAGCGACCAGGACGTAACCGTCTACGAAAATGCCCTGGAACAGCCGTGCAACCCCGGCGAAATTGCCACCGGCACACTCGTGGGCGCGGTCCACGGCGGCAGCGGCGCCATCACCTACAGCCTGGTCAGCAATGCCGTTGGCACCTACGGCCAACTGCTGCTGCACCCTGACGGCAGCTACACCTACACCCTGACCTCGCCGGCCAGCACCACACCGTCGGCCAACGATGGTGCCAACACCGTCCAGGAAAGTTTCACCTACCAGGCCACCGATGGCCTGGGCAACATCGCCACCAGCACCATCGTGGTCAACATCGTCGATGACGTG
>NZ_JAQIYM010000049.1 GCF_028823535.1 Pseudomonas serbica
TTCGGTCAGCGGCCCGGGCGCGAGTGATGTGTTCACCTATACCCTGCGTGATGCCGACGGTGACGAAAGCACCACCACCATCACCATCGACGTGCACAACAGCTGCCTGGTAGCAGCCACCGACCAGGACGTAACCGTCTACGAAAATGCCCTGGAACAGCCGTGCAACCCCGGCGAAATTGCCAGCGGCACACTCGTGGGCGCGGTCCACGGCGGCAGCGGCGCCATCACCTACAGCCTGGTCAGCAATGCCGTTGGCACCTACGGCCAGCTGCTGCTGCACCCTGACGGCAGCTACACCTACACCCTGACGTCGCCGGCCAGCACCACACCGCCGGCCAACGATGGTGCCAACACCGTCCAGGAAAGTTTCACCTACCAGGCCACCGATGGCCTGGGCAACATCGCCACCAGCACCATCGTGGTCAACATCGTCGATGACGTA
>NZ_JAQIYM010000050.1 GCF_028823535.1 Pseudomonas serbica
CGCCGAGGCTGGCGGCGAGCTGGCTGCCGTAGGCGCGGGTGTCGGTGAGGTCGATGCTTTTGCCCTGGAACACGGTCTGCGCCAGGGTCTGGGTCATGTCCTGCGGGTCGGCGGCATGGTTCACCTGCTGCAGGGTCAGGCGCGTGCGTGTGACCTGGTTGAGGAAGGCTTGCAGGCTCAGGCGCTCACGCTCGTCCTGGCCCTCGGGGGTTTTGCCGAGCAGGGCCAGCAGCGGACCGAAGGTGGCGTCCAGGGGGCCTTTGGGTCCCTGCAGTGCCTGCTCGATCAGCGGCCCTGGGGCCTGGGCGATCAGCTTTTGCGCCGAGCTGATCAGCGAGTCGGCCAACGCCTGGGTGCGTGTGCCGGCTTGCCCCTGGTAGGCCAGGGTGTTCATCAGGGCGATCAGCGGCGACTGGCGCACGTCGCTCATCA
>NZ_JAQIYM010000051.1 GCF_028823535.1 Pseudomonas serbica
AGCAGGTCGGCGGCCACGGCCACCAGGGCGTTGGCGGCGTGCAGGCGCTCGGTCAGTTCGCGGTAGTCGAACACGTCACCGTTGCTCGCCGGGTACTGCAGCAGGGCGCCGAAGAACGGCGTCACGTCGCTCAGTTCGCGCTCGTCACCGACCACCACCTCGATGCCCAGCGGCTCGGCACGGGTGCGCAGCACGTCGAGGGTCTGCGGGTGGCAATGCCGTGATGCGAAGAACTGGTGGCTGCCCTTGTTCTTGCTCAGGCGCTTGCAGAAGGTCATGGCTTCGGCGGCGGCGGTGGCTTCGTCGAGCAGGGAGGCGTTGGCGATCGGCAGGCCGGTGAGGTCGCTGATCAGGGTCTGGAAGTTCAGCAGCGCTTCGAGACGGCCTTGGGAAATTTCCGGCTGGTACGGGGTGTAGGCGGTATACCAGGC
>NZ_JAQIYM010000052.1 GCF_028823535.1 Pseudomonas serbica
CCAGGACCTGGCCCCCGGCAGCGTGACCGGCAGCCAACCGTGCAGTCCCGGCGAAACCGCCAGTGGCACCCTGGTCGGTGCGGTCCACGGCGGCAGCGGCGCCATCACCTACAGCCTGGTCAGCAATGCCGTTGGCACCTACGGCCAGCTGCTGCTGCACCCTGACGGCAGCTACACCTACACCCTGACCTCGCCGGCCAGTACCGCGCCACAGGCCAACGACGGCGCCAACACCCTGCACGAAAGCTTCACCTACCAGGCCGTCGATGGCCTGGGCAACAGCGTCACCAGCACCATCGTGATCAACATCGTCGATGACGTACCGACCGCTACCGCCGACATTGCATCCGTGGGAGAAGGCGGCTACATCGGCGGCAACGTGCTGTGGAACGACCACACCGGGGCCGAC
>NZ_JAQIYM010000053.1 GCF_028823535.1 Pseudomonas serbica
TTTTTTAATGCTTGAACATCACATGCCGCACGACGGTGTAATCCTCCAGCCCATACATCGACATGTCCTTGCCATACCCGGACAGCTTCTGCCCGCCATGGGGCATTTCGCTGACCAGCATGAAGTGCGTATTGACCCAGGTGCAGCCGTACTGCAGGCGCGCCGACAGGCGATGGGCGCGGCCGACGTCGGCGGTCCACACCGATGACGCCAGGCCGTAGTCCGAGTCGTTGGCCCAGCCCAGCACCTGCGCTTCATCAGTAAATTGGGTCACCGAGACCACCGGCCCGAACACTTCGCGGCGCACGATCTCGTCGTCCTGCTGCGCATCGGCCAATACCGTCGGCTCGAAGAAGAAGCCATTGCCCTCGAC
>NZ_JAQIYM010000004.1 GCF_028823535.1 Pseudomonas serbica
ATGCCATTGCCGCCGCCGTGCAAGGCCTTGAAGTCGGCGTCGCCGGGGTTGAGGGTGTAGGTGTAGGTGCCGTTGGCGTTGAGCACCAGGGTGCCGTAGGTACCGATGAAAGTGCCGGGGGTGATCGGGCCGCTGTTGGGGCCGGTCGCTACGCGGTCAGCGCCTTGCACGTCGTTGCCGAGGACGTTGCCTTCGAGGGTGAGCAGGGTTTCCGAGGCGGTATTGGGGTGGGTGTCATCGATCGCCTTGGGAGCGTCGTCGGTGATGATGACGTCCAGGGTGCCGGTGGCGGTGTCGCCGTTGCTGTCACCGGCCACCACAGTGAAATGTTCACTGAGTTGGGTGCCGTCGCCGGTGGAATGGTTTTCGCTGCCGTTGAGGGTGTAGCTGTAACTCACCACGCCGGTGGTCGGGTTGTAGCCAGTGATGGTCAAGGTGCTGCCCAAGGGCGTGGTGATCGACTGCGGAAAACCGTTGGCCACGCCAGCGCTGATCACGCTGATCCCGCCGATGCTCAGGCTGGTCAGGCCGTCAGGTGCCGTGACGGTGAAGGTGCCGTTCTGGGTCAGCGCGTCGGGATTGCTCGCTGAACCCTCGGCCAGGTTGGCTTCTTTGACGGTCAGTTCACCACCCGCCACTGACAGCCCATCGAGGGAAACCGGATTGTTCGCGGGGGGCGTGACGACGGGTGGAATGACTTCGGTCGGCGCGACGACAGGCGGTACGACTTCAGGCGGCGTAACGTCAGGTGGTGTTACCAAGGGCGGTATTACCGCGACCGGCGGCGTAACCAGCGGTGCAGAGGCGCTGTCGTCGGGGTTGCGATCGCCGTCGTGCCACTCCAGCGGAAATTCCGGAATGCCGTTGAACCCGGCGGTGGGGAAACCGATGGTCGGATCGACATGCCCTCCCACTTCCTCAAGCATGACGAAACTGTGGCCTCCTCCCAGTGCTCCCCCGGCAGGGCCGGTCGAACCCGGGCCGGCCGCCGTGGCTTCCGCGGTCTGGGTGGGGTCGTCACCAGCGGCAATGGCTTTTTGCAGTTGCTCGACATCGCTCAACTGCGCCTGGCTCGGGGTCGTCGCTTCAGCCGTTTCCACGTGGGGCGAAGTCTGCGCCAGCAACTGGTCGGTCATTGGCAGGCTACTGCCGCGGCCCAGTGTCAACTCCTGGCCGTTCTGCAGATGCACCGCCACCGCCCCTTCGGCTCCGGTCACCAGTTGATCGCCGGCAAATAACCGATCCCCCTCGACCAACACTCGACGGGTGCCATCACCCGCTACCGCGAAGACCTGACCGATAACCTTGCTGACGGTACCGATGAGCGTAGCCATGTGCATTCCCTCCGCTGCCAACGCTTTGTCGGCGCCTTGTCTGAATGCGGAGAACATGCACATGGCTCAAGCAGGTTACCTGGCGAATCGCGGCCGCTGTCCAAAACCTGGCTAACCCCTTTGCAATCAATGGCATTGGGCTACCTGTCGAAAACAACGTGATCCGCCAGCCTTGCGTAACAGTCCTGAATCACCTTGGTGACAAAAAACCGTCACCCCAGTCTGCGCCGCATCCCTCCCCTCCAGTACTTCTCCGCTCTTTCTCGATAAGTGGATTTGAACTTTCCTCAACCCCTGATGTGCGCCACAAAGCACATAAATCAAGGGCTTCTGGAGAGAACAATGTGCTGGATTTTGCGGAGCGCATAAGTTTTTTTTGGCATAACGATTATGAGAAAAACTTCTTAGCTTCGGCTGAAAATGTTCTTAGCTCTCTTGTTACAAGCATGAAACGGTTTTGCCTATAAATGTCGTCAAATAATTGGCGACGCATAAAGCACTATTAGGATTCAGGGAGATGGACCATGCGCCTTTTAAACCCCCTCTGCAGCGCGGTTTTGCTGGCAATTGCCTGCAGTTCCCAAGCGCACGCCATGTCACTGACCGAAGCGATCCAGAGCACTATCGCGACCCACCCGGAACTCGCATCGCGGGTGGACAGCCGTCTGTCGGCTGATGAAGACGTGAAAGTCGCCAAGGGCGGTTTTTATCCATCGGTGGACCTCAATGCCGCCTACGGGCGCGGGTACAGCGACAACACCAACACTCGGGCGCTGGGTAATCACCACACCGAAATCCTCAATTACACCCAGTCGGAATTGCGACTGCGGCAGATGCTCTTCGACGGGTTCAACACCGCCAACGAGGTCGAGCGCACCAAGGGCGTCGTCAACTCCCGGGCGTATTACGCCCAAGGCACCGCCCAGGACCTGGCCCTGCGCACCGCCGAGGTCTACCTCGAAGTGCTCAAGCGCCGCGAGCTGGTGACCCTGGCCAAGAACAATCTGCAAGCGCACTTGCGGGTCAACGATCAGATCGGCCTGCGCACTGAGCGTGGGGTGGGCAGCAACGCCGACGCCGACCAGTCCAGCGCTCGTCGGGCCTTGGCGGAAAACAACCTGGACACCGCCGAAGTCGATCTGGCCGACGCAGAGTCCAACTTCGCCGCCGTGGTCGGGCGCCTGCCGGATGAACTTGAAGCGCCGCCGTCGATCCGTGGCGAAGTCCCCGCCTCGCTGACGGATGCCCAGCAAAGCATGGTCGACAACAACCCTTATCTGAAATCCGCCCAGGCCGACGTGCAATCGGCCGAGAGCCAGTACGAAGTTGCCAAGTCGCCGTTCTACCCGCGTTTCGACGCCGAAGCCGCGGTGGGCGCGAACAACAACATCGCCGGCGAAGAAGGCCATGACAATGAATGGCGGGTCGGTGTGGTGATGAATTACAACCTGTTCCGCGGCGGCAGCGACAAGGCGCGCCTGCAGTCCGATGCCCACAAGATCAATCAGGCAATGGACATCCGCAACAACGCCCTGCGCCAACTCAACGAAAACATCCACCTGGCCTGGAACGCCATGGTCAATGCCAAGAAACAAACGCCGACCGCCCGCGAGTACGCCGAGACCAGCCGACGCGTGCGCGTGGCGTATCAGGATCAGTTCGGCCTCGGCCAACGGACCCTGCTCGACCTGCTGGACAGCGAAAACGAGCTCTACAACGCCAACCGCCGCTACACCGAAGTCCGCTACACCGAGGAGTATTCGATGTACCGTGTGCTGGCGAACATGGGCCAGCTGCTGAGCAAGCAACGCGTGGTGCTGCCGGCCGACGCCATCGCCCAGGCTGAAGTGAAAAGCGAAGCTCGCCTGCCTGAATTGAAGTAGTGCCTGGAGCGATCAATGTGACCAGCATGGAAACCGCCAACACCGGTGTCGATCCACGCCTGAGCTTCGATGACCCGCTTCTGGACGGTCTGTTGATCCTCTGCAAACTCCACGGCGCGACGGTCAGTCGCGCCAGCCTCAGTGCCGGGCTGCCTATGGCACACCAACGCCTGAGCCTGGACCTGCTGCCCCGTGCAGCGGCCCGGGCGGGATTGCAGGCGCGCCTGCTGCGCCGTGACCTGAAAGACATCAGCGCGCTCAATCTGCCGGTGCTGCTGCTGCTCAACAACGGCCGTACCACCGTGCTGCGCCGCTATGGCGACGATGGCCGGATCCTGGTCCTGCCCAGTGAAGCCGATGGCGGCGAGCAATGGACCACCCCACAAGAGCTGGCCGAACACTACAGTGGCCAGGCGCTGTTCGCCCGCCCCCGGCATGAACTCGAAGACCTTCGTTCCCCCCTGGTGCCGCGGGTAGAGGCCTGGTTTCGCGACACTTTGAAACTGTCGAAATGGTTGTACAGCGATGCAATCCTGGCGAGTTTCCTGATCAACCTGCTGGGGCTGATGGTGCCGCTGTTCGTGATGCAGACCTACGACCGCGTGGTGCCGAACCAGGCCACCTCGACCCTGTGGGTGCTGTCCATCGGCCTGCTGATCGGCACCGGCTTCGAACTGGTGCTGCGGGTGGTACGCGCGCATTTGCTGGACACTGCCGGCAAGAAGACTGATGTAATTCTCTCGGCGACCCTGTTCGAACGCATCACCGGCATGGCGATGAAAGCCAAGCCTGCGACCATCGGTGGCTTCGCCCAGAGCATCCACGACTTCCAGGGCTTGCGCGAGTTCCTCACCGCCGTGACCCTCACCAGCCTGATCGACCTGCCCTTCGCCGTGCTGATGCTGGTGGTGATCGGCCTGCTGGGTGGCTGGCTGGTGGTGATTCCGGTCCTGGCGTTTCCGATCACGATCATTTTCGCCATGATCATCCAGGCGCGCTTGCGCGACACCGTGCAGAAAAGCCTGAGCCTGGGCGCCGAACGCCAGGCCCTGCTGATCGAAACCCTCGGCGGCCTGGAAACCCTCAAGGCCTGCAGCGCCGAAAGCGAGCGCCAGCACAAGTGGGAAAGCACCCACGGCGCACTCACCCGCCTCGACAGCCATGCACGCAACCTCTCGGCGCTGGCCACCAATGGCACGCTGTTCATCCAGCAGTTTTCCGGTATGGCGACCATCGTTGCCGGGGTCTACAGCATCATTGCCGGCAACCTCAGCGTTGGTGCGCTGGTGGCGACCTACATGCTCGGCAGCCGCGTGCTCGCACCGCTGGGGCAGATTGCCGGCCTGATCACGCGCTACCAGCAAGCGCAGCTGACCATGAAAAGCACCGACGCGCTGATGTCCCTGCCCCAGGAGCGCGATGCCAGGCAACGGCCGCTGGAGCGCACCCAACTGCAAGGCGCCCTGGATGTGGTGGGCGTGACCTTTCACTACAACGGCCAGAACGCCCCGGCGCTGGCCAATGTCAGCTTCAGCGTGAAACCCGGCGAACGGATCGGCATCATCGGCCGCAGCGGTTCGGGCAAAAGCACCTTGGGACGCCTGGTGATGGGGTTCTACGAACCGGCGCAAGGCCAATTGCTGCTCGATGGCCTGGACCTGCGGCAACTGGATGTCGCGGACCTGCGCCATCAGATTGGCTACGTCGCCCATGACCTGCCGCTGCTGGCCGGCAGCCTGCGCGACAACCTGACCCTGGGGGCGCGCTACATCAGTGACGCACGCATGCTCGAAGTGGCCGAACTGACCGGTGTCACCGAATTGGCCCGGCAACACCCACAAGGCTTCGACCGCCCTGTGGGCGAGCGCGGGCAACTGCTGTCCGGTGGTCAACGCCAGGCCGTGTTGCTGGCCCGGGCGTTGTTGCTCGACCCGCCGATCATGCTGCTCGACGAGCCCACCAGCGCCATGGACAACAGCAGCGAAGACGCCTTGCGGCAAAAACTCCACACCTGGGTCCAGGGCAAGACCGTGTTGCTGGTGACCCACCGCACCTCGATGCTCAGCCTGGTCGATCGCCTGGTGGTGCTGGACAACGGGCGGATCGTCGCCGACGGCCCGAAAGAAGCGGTCATCGATGCACTGCGCAAGGGCCGTGTCGGCTCTGCGGCCGTCTAGGAGTTGCCTATGTCCGCTTCATCGGATGCTTCCAAAGCACGTGGCTACTTCGACAGCTTCAGCAAAAGTGCCGAAGCCGAGTTCATGCCGGAAACGGCCGGCGCCGCGTTGCAGGACTCGCCACGCTGGTCGCGGATCACCGTGTGGCTGGCCGCTGCGCTGCTGATCAGCGCGCTGGCTTGGGCCAAGTTCGCGGTGCTGCAGGAAGTCACCATGGGCGAAGGCAAGGCGATTCCGTCGAGCAAGGTTCAGGTCATCCAGAACCTTGAGGGCGGCATCGTCACCGAGATCTTCGTGCGTGAAGGACAGATGGTGAACAAGGGCGACACCTTGCTGCGCCTGGATGACACCCGCTACCTGTCGAACAAGGGCGAAAGCGAGGTCGATCGTTACGCCCTGACCGCGCAGGTCGAACGCCTGTCGGCCGAAGCCGAAGGCCGGCCGTTCAAGCTGTCGGATGAAGTGATCGCCAAGGCGCCACAAGTCGCCGAAGACGAACGCTCACTGTATGAACAACGACAACGTCGACTGGCCAGCGAACAACGCACGCTGACCGAACAACTGCGGCAAAAAACCCAGGAACTGGCGGAGTTTCGCTCCAAAGCCGGGCAATATGGCTCCAGCCTGGCGCTGGTCAACCAGGAGATGGCCATGTCCGAACCCCTGGTCAAGACCGGCGCCGTATCGCCGGTCGAGATCCTGCGGCTCAAACGCAGTGCGGTGGAAATCCGTGGTTCGCTGAACGCCACCACCCTGGCCATTCCCCGGGCGGAATCGGCGATTGCGGAGATCCGCAGCAAGATCGACGAATCCGAACAGTCGTTCCGCTCGGACGCGGCCAAAGAGCTGAACGAGAAACGCACCGACCTGTCGAAAATCACGGCGACGAGCATTGCCATCGACGACCGCGTGACCCGTACCACCGTGGTTTCGCCGGTCAAGGGCATCATCAAGTTGTTGAAGGTCAACACCATCGGCGGCGTTGTCCAGCCGGGCAGTGACATGGTGGAAATCGTGCCGCTGGAAGACAACCTGCTGATCGAGGCCAAGGTCCGGCCACAGGACGTGGCGTTCCTGCATCCGGGCCAGAAAGCCATGGTCAAGTTCAGTGCCTATGACTACACCATCTATGGCGGCTTGAGCGCCAAGCTGGAACTGATCGGCGCCGACACCATCACCGACGACAAGGGCAACAGCTTCTACCTGATCCAGGTGCGCACCGACAAAAACCACCTGGGCGGGGATGTGAAACCGCTGCTGATCATTCCGGGGATGGTGGCGACGGTGGACATCATTACCGGGGAGAAGACGGTACTGGATTATCTGCTTAAACCGGTGTTGAAAGCGCGGACCGAGGCGATGCGGGAGCGTTAGTGTTTACCCGGGTTTGGTGGTGATTGATCTGGCCCCTTCGCGAGCAGGCTCGCTCCCACAGGTTTTGTGGTGGTCGCAGATTTTGTGCACGACACGGACACTGTGGGAGCGAGCCTGCTCGCGATGAGGCCATCAAGACCACCGATCATTTTTCAGAATGATTACGCTGGTAAGTCTCCTCCCCCATCGCCGCAATCTGCCCCTCGATCAACGCCTCGAACGGCCTGAGCAACGGCGTAAAGGTGGTCGGTGCTTCGAGGGTTTCCAGCGCCTGTACGATCGCCTCCACCGTCGACAGTGCGCCGGGCCCCGGCGCCTTGCGCAATCGATAACGGGAGACCCCGCCTTGCGCCAGCGTCA
This sequence comes from Pseudomonas serbica, assembly GCF_028823535.1. Lineage (GTDB taxonomy): Bacteria > Pseudomonadota > Gammaproteobacteria > Pseudomonadales > Pseudomonadaceae > Aquipseudomonas > Aquipseudomonas serbica. The sequence continues at coordinate 7,129 of NZ_JAQIYM010000004.1, forward strand.
CTCTGGGCAATGCTGCCAGCAGCGGATTCAGGTGCAGCATCTTGCGCGCCTTGCGCCAGGTGCCGTCCGGTACGACCAGCAACAGCGGCTCCTCGGTAACGGTACAGGCCTGCATCGGTTGTGCATCCTCCCCGGGAAACAGCAAGCGCGCCCGATAGCCCGACTGATTCAACAAACCTGGCAGGTCCTCGAACACCTCACCGACGATCAACTCGGCATTGTTCAACCCAAGCGCCGCCAACCGCGCGGTGTTCAGGGCATGGTTCACTTCGCTGGGGTGTTGCAACAGCAACACCCGGGTGCGGCTGTCGAGACTGGGGATCAGCGGGCACAGGCAGTGGCTTTGCGGGCGCAGGCAGCGGGGGCATTGAATTCTCGGCATCGTCTTCACGCCTGATTGAGTTGTGCTTTGAGCAGATCGCGAAAAGTCTGGATCAGTGGTTCACGGCTGCGGCCACGGCGCACGATCATCGAGAACGGCGCCTGATAACCGAAGGTGGCCGGCAACAGCACGCGCAAGTCGCCCTTGTCGGCCCACGCCTGGGCGTAATGTTCCGGCAAGTAACCGATGTAGGCGCCGGACAGCACCAGAATCAGCTGCGCCTCCATGCTCTCAACGGTCGCGGCACTGTGCTTGAAGCCATGACGGGCCAGTTCGGCCTGGCTCCAGTAGCCTCGACCGACCATGCGTTGCTGGGTGATGACTTGCTCGGGAATGCGCCGCTCATTGAATAGCGGATGCCGGGTGCTGCAATACAACCAGTGCTGTTCGCGATACAGCGGCATGTACACCAGTCCACTCATGCGTGTGGAAAACGCGCCGATGGCCAGGTCGAGGCGATTGTCCTGCACGCCCAGTTGCAGTTCGTAGGGGCTCATCACCGACAGGTGCAGGTGCACCGCCGGATGCTCCTGGCTGTAGGCGCCGATGGCTTCGGCGAACGGCAGAGCCTTGTCGCTGACCGTGGAGTCGATCACTCCCAGGTTCAGCGTGCCGCGCAATTCGCCCTTGAGCGCGGCGGCATATTGTTCGAAACCTTCGAGCTCGGCTAACAGACGCAGGGTTTCCTGGTGAAACAGCTCACCCTTGCTGGTCAGGCTGAACCCGCCACGGCCGCGATGGCAAAGGACCAGGCCCAGGGCGGATTCGAGCTGGCTCATGTAGGTACTGATGGCCGACGTCGAGAGGTTGAGCTCTTGCTGGGCGTTGGCGAAGCCCTGATGACGCACCACGCTGACGAAAATGCGCAGCAGTTTGAGGTCGGGTAAAGCGTTGGCCATGGTGGCTCCGTAACCAGTCAGGATGCATTCCCACGCGGAGCGTGGGAACGATCGGTGAGAAGTCTATCGCTGCTCCCGCCATTAGTTTAGAAAAATCTGAACTAAGTATTTGCCCGTAGCGATTCTTCCCGGCCACTACATTTCGCAGAATCGCCGCCACAAGGTTCGCCCGTGCTTGCGTGAACGGCGAAACCCAATAAATAAAACAACGACGATGAGGCCCTACCCGTGGACAAGATTCTTCACCAACCACTGGGCGGCAACGAAATGCCGCGCTTCGGCGGCATCGCCACCATGATGCGACTCCCCCATGTACCGACCGCTGCAGGTCTGGACGCTGCTTTTGTCGGCGTGCCGCTGGACATCGGTACCTCCCTGCGCCCTGGCACTCGTTTCGGACCTCGCGAAATCCGCGCCGAATCGGTGATGATCCGCCCCTACAACATGGCCACCGGCGCTGCCCCGTTCGACTCGCTGTCGGTTGCCGACATCGGCGACGTGGCGATCAATACCTTCAACCTGCTGGATGCCGTGCGGATCATCGAAGAATCCTACGACAACATCCTCGAACACGATGTGATCCCCCTGACCCTGGGTGGCGACCACACCATCACCCTGCCAATCCTGCGTGCCATCCATAAAAAGCACGGCAAGGTCGGCTTGGTGCACATCGACGCCCACGCCGATGTGAACGATCACATGTTCGGCGAGAAAATCGCCCACGGCACCACCTTCCGTCGCGCCGTCGAGGAAGGCCTGATCGATCCGGACCGTGTCGTCCAGATCGGCCTGCGCGCCCAGGGCTACACCGCTGACGACTTCAACTGGAGCCGCAACCAGGGCTTCCGCGTGGTCCAGGCCGAAGAGTGCTGGCACAAATCCCTGGCCCCACTGATGGCTGAAGTACGTGAGAAAGTCGGCGGCGGTCCGGTGTACCTGAGTTTCGACATCGACGGTATCGACCCGGCCTGGGCACCTGGCACCGGCACTCCGGAAATCGGTGGTCTGACGACCATTCAGGCCATCGAGATCGTTCGCGGCTGCCAAGGCCTGGACCTGGTCGGTTGCGATCTGGTAGAAGTCTCGCCCGCTTACGACACCACCGGCAACACCTCGCTGCTGGCCGCCAACCTGCTCTACGAAATGCTCTGCGTATTGCCTGGCGTGGTCCATCGCTGAGGATCGGGCATGAACGAACGTGATCAGGTTTTGACAGCGGCTGCCGACCTGGTATCCGCCTTCGCCCGTAACGATCGCGAAGCCTACTTCGGCGCGTTTAGCGCCGATGCCAGCTTCGTCTTCTACACCCTCGAACAGCCACTGCTGTCGCGCGATGCCTATCAGGCGTTGTGGGACAGCTGGCGTGCCGAGGACGGCTTCGAGGTGCTTTCGTGCACCTCGAGCAACGCTTTCGTCAGCTTGCAGGGTGACGTGGCGATTTTCATCCATGACGTGGCCACCGAGCTGCGCATGCAAGGGGAGCAACACTTCAGCCAGGAGCGCGAGACGATTGTTTTCAAGAAACAAGCGTCTGGCCAAGAACAACAAGGCCTGTGGCTGGCCTGTCACGAACATTTGTCCGCCATGCCGGAAGGGCTGCCAACCCCTTAGCCAAACAGGTGACGCTCACGCACGATGAGCGCGCCTTTATGATCGGAGCAGATCATGAATAACAACAACAACGACCAAAGCCTTACGCAGATTGAAACCCACGGGGTCGAACAGATCCCGGACAACGAACGCACCGCAGGCCCCACGGACTTGTTCCGGATGATCTTCGGTGGTTCCAACACCTTTGCCACCGCCGTGCTCGGCAGCTTCCCGGTACTGTTCGGCCTGTCTTTCCAGGCGGGCGTGCTGGCGATCGTGCTGGGCGTGTTACTGGGTTCGCTGATCCTCGCGCCGATGGGCCTGTTCGGCCCGATCAATGGCACCAACAACGCCGTGTCTTCCGGTGCACACTTTGGCGTGCACGGGCGGATCGTCGGCTCGTTCCTGTCGCTGTTGACCGCCATCGCCTTCTTCTCGCTCTCGGTGTGGAGTTCGGGTGATGCGCTGATCGGTGGCGCCAAGCGCCTGATCGGCCTCCCGGAAACCGACCTGACATTGGGCCTGGCCTACGGTCTGTTCGCGATCCTGGTACTGACCGTGTGCATCTATGGCTTCCGTTTCCTGCTGTGGGTCAACAAGATTGCAGTGTGGAGCGCCAGCCTGTTGTTCCTGCTGGGCATCTTCGCTTTCGCTGGTCCCTTCGATGTGAACTACGCCGGCTCCGTGAACATGGGGCAACCGGGTTTCTGGGCGGCCTTCATCGGCGCCGCACTGGTGGCCATGAGCAACCCGATCTCCTTCGGTGCGTTCCTCGGCGACTGGTCACGCTACATTCCGCGTGAAACCTCCAAGCGCCGGATCATGGCCGCTGTGGTGATTTCGCAAATCGCGACCTTCATCCCGTTCCTGTTCGGCCTGACCACCGCCACCATCGTAGCGATCAAGGCACCGGACTACATCGCCGCCAATAACTATGTCGGCGGCTTGCTGGCGGTTTCACCGAGCTGGTTCTTCCTGCCGGTGTGCCTGATAGCGGTGATCGGCGGCATGTCCACCGGCACCACCTCGCTCTACGGCACCGGGCTGGACATGTCCAGCGTGTTTCCTCGGGTGCTGTCGCGGGTCAAGGCGACGTTGCTGATCGGTGTGATGTCGATTGCCTTCATCTTCATCGGACGCTTCGCGGCGAACCTGGTGCAGAGCGTGTCGACCTTCGCCGTACTGATCATCACCTGCACCACCCCGTGGATGGTGATCATGATCATCGGCCTGCTGGTGCGTCGCGGTTTCTACTGCCCGGATGACCTGCAAGTGTTCACCCGCGGCGAGAAAGGTGGCCGCTACTGGTTCACCCACGGCTGGAACTGGCGTGGCCTGGGTGCCTGGATTCCGAGCGCGGCCGTGGGCCTGTGCTTCGTGAACCTGCCGGGGCAGTTCGTTGGACCACTGGGGGAAATGGCCGGCGGTATCGACATCAGTCTGCCGGTCACCCTGGCCCTGGCCTCGCTGGTGTACCTGGCGCTGCTGAGCCTGTTCCCGGAACCGCACGCGGTGTTCGGCCCGAATGATTCACGCAGCAAGAGCACAAGCATCACGGCGAAACCAGAACAACGTCAGCCCGCCTGACACAGATACACCTGTGGGAGCGAGCCTGCTCGCGAAGACGGCGGCACATTCAACATCAATGTGACTGACAGACCGCATTCGCGAGCAGGCTCGCTCCCACAGAGAGCAGCCCCACAGAAACGCCTTTGTTTCACATAAAAAAGACAATCGGAGACACGCCATCATGGCTTTGGATTTATTCGTCGTACTCATCTACGCCGCCGCGATGCTGATACTCGGCTATTACGGCATGCGCAAGGCCAAGACCAACGAAGACTTTTTGGTCGCCGGTCGTAATCTCGGCCCGAGCATGTACATGGGCACCATGGCCGCCACCGTCCTGGGTGGCGCGTCCACCGTGGGCACCGTGCGCCTGGGCTACGTACATGGCATCTCCGGTTTCTGGCTGTGCGCGGCCCTGGGTTGCGGGATCGTCGCGCTGAACCTGTTCCTGGCCAAACCTCTGCTCAAGCTGAAAATCTACACCGTTACCCAGGTCCTGGAAAAACGCTACAACCCGATGGCCCGCTCCGCGAGCGCGGCGATCATGCTGGCGTACGCGCTGATGATCGGCGTGACCTCGATCCTGGCCATCGGCACCGTGCTGCAAGTGCTGTTCGGCCTGCCATTCTGGGTCTCGGTACTGCTCGGCGGTGGCGTGGTGGTGGTCTATTCGGCCATTGGCGGCATGTGGTCGCTGACCCTGACCGACATCGTCCAGTTTGTCATCAAGACCGTCGGCCTGATGTTCATCCTGCTGCCAATCTGCCTTTACCGCGTTGGCGGTTGGGATGATCTGGTGTTGAAACTGCCGGAGGCAGCGTTCAGCTTCACCACCATCGGCTGGGACACCATCATCACCTACTTCATGATCTACTTCTTCGGCATCCTGATCGGTCAGGACATCTGGCAACGGGTGTTCACCGTCAAGTCCGCCAAAGTAGCCCAGGTCGCCGGTACCGCTGCCGGTATCTATTGCATCATCTACGGTCTGGCCTGCGCCCTGATCGGCATGGCTGCCCATGTACTGATCCCGGACCTGGACAACGTCAACAACGCTTTCGCTGCAATCGTGAAGCTGTCCCTGCCGGACGGTATCCGCGGCCTGGTGATCGCTGCCGCCCTGGCCGCCATGATGTCCACCGCCAGCGCGGGCCTGCTCGCCGCTGCCACCACCCTCACCGAAGACCTGCTGCCGAAACTGCGCGGCGGCAAACAGTCGAGCCTGGGCCTGAACCGTCTGGTGACCATGTTGACCGGCATTGTGGTGCTGGGCATCGCCCTGGTGGTGAACGACGTAATCAGCGCCCTGACCCTGGCCTACAACCTGTTGGTGGGCGGCATGCTGGTCCCGCTGATCGGTGCGATCTTCTGGAAACGCGCGACCACCGCCGGCGCCATCGCCAGCATGGGCCTGGGTTTCGCCACCGCGCTGGTGTTCATGTTCAAGGACGGCCTGGACGCCAACACCCCGATCTACTACAGCCTCGGCGTAGGCCTGGTGAGTTTCGTGATGGTCAGCCTGATGTCCCGTCGCCCGGCGACGCTGGCCAGCGCCGCCTAAGCTGAACATAACGACTTGATGCTTTCTTCGACGAGTGTGGCGTCGGTTGCCACACTCGTTTTTTTTCGCCTGAAGGAAACTGCCCATGAAGATCGTCAGCCGCGATCAGTGGTTCGAAGTCAAACAGCTCAGTGACGGCATCCGCCTGATTCACGAGCCTTATATTCGCCCCTTCTATCGCTGCAACCTCTGGCACATTCAAGGCCGCGACAAAGACCTGCTGCTCGACAGCGGCTCGGGACTGGTCAGCCTGCGCGAACAACTGCCGTGGATCACCGAGCGCCCCCTGGTGGCGGTGGCCAGTCACTGCCATTTCGACCACATTGCCGGGCACCACGAATTCGCCGAGCGCCTGGTGCATCCGGCGGAGGCGGACATCCTTGCCGCACCGGACGGGGAGAACGACTTGAGCAGGGCCTTTGTCGGCGACGACATGTTCGAAGCGCACCCCGATTGCCCGTTGTGCTACGCCGAGTATCGGGTCACGGCCGCACCGGCCACCGGGACCATCGAGGAAGGCGACGTCCTGGACCTGGGTAACCGGGTGCTGCAAGTGCTGCACACGCCGGGGCACTCGCCGGGCGGCATCAGCCTGTACGAAGCGGCGACCGAGACCCTGTTCAGCGGCGACATCATCTACGACGGGCCGCTGATCGAAGACGCCTACCACTCCAACCTCGACGACTATGCACGCAGCCTGCAACGCTTGCGCGCCCTGCCGATCCGTACGGTACATGGCGGGCATTTCGGCAGTTTTTCCGGGGCGCATCTGCACCACATGATTGACCAATGGCAACGCTCGCACGGCTGAAGCCTGCTGTACTGAATACCAGGAACAAAGCGCAGGGACGATCACAACAACGCCGTCGAAGACCTGCCATGAAAAGAACTGCCGTGCGCGCCGCCGTCCATCTTTACATCAGCCGGATGCTTGAAGGACGGGATGACTTCGACGACAACGCCAGCCTGGCGCAGTTGGGATTGGATAAAGCGGATATCGAAGACCTGATCTTCCATCTGGAAGACGAACTCGGCTTGACGGCGTTCACCGCCGAGGAAGACCGAATACTCAAGACCGCCAGGACGGCGAACGACTTGAGCCGGTTCTTGATGGAAATCGGGCGGCATTGACCTGTCCGATCTCTCTGGAAGCACTCATTACTCATGGAGCAGCAGCCCTCGGCTGCTGCTGCAAAACGGCGTCGTGTTACCGGCGACGCTGCTGGCGACGGCGCTGTTCGTCGTCGGTACGAATAGGCACAGGTTGCAGAGGCGGTTCAATCAAACCGAGCGCAACACCCAGGTCGTGCAGCCAGTTTTGGATTTTCTCTTTCATGATGCCCCCTTCAGGGTAGTGCCGGGCGACCGGAATTCTGTAGTCGCTTCGCACTGATAATAGTCCGAAGTGCCGAGCAATGCTCGCCAAACATAGCAACGATCTGTTACTGAATGGATCACAATCCGACGACAAGCGTTCAGCCCGGCCCGTAGCCCATGGCGGGCAGCCCCCGTGCAATCCACTCAAGGCTGCCCGAGCGCCCTGCGTAACCGGCGACGCACCCACTGTTCAGCGCTGACAAAGGTTATCCCCAGCAGTACCAGCACGGCACCGATGACGAAGTTGAGGCTCAGCGCCTCGCCCAGCAGGACCACTCCGAATGTGACGCCGAACAAGGGCGTCATGAATGAAAACACTGCCAGGTTGGCCGCGAGATAACGACGCAGCAGCCAGAACCAGACCAGATAACTGAAGAACGACACCACCACGCCCTGGAACAGCACGCTGGTCACCGCCACGCTGGTCAGGCTGACGTGGGTGATCTGGCCACTGAGCAATGCAATCAGCAACAGGCCGACGAAACCGACGATCAACTGGTAAAACAAAGTCAGGGTCACCGGCGCCTCCGACAGACGCGAAGCACGCACCACTACGGTAGTCGCGCCCCAGCAGGCTCCCGCCAGGACACCCAGCGCATCGCCCAGCAACATGCGGCGATCGAGGTTGTCCCAAGACACGCCACCGGCAAAGGCAACGCCGATACCGACGAAAGCCAGGAAAATGCCCAGCCACTGCACCGGCCGCAAACGCTCGCTCGGCAACAACCAGTGCACGCCCAATGCGGTAAAGATCGGCGCGGTGTAGAGGAACACCGACATGTGCGCCGCCGTGGTCAGCTGCAGGCCTTCGGAAATGAACAGGAACTCCAGGCCAAACAGCGCACCGGCCAACAGCCCGCCGCGCCAGGTGGCGCCCACCTGATCCCAGCCGCCCTTCCAGCAGATCAACAACCCCACCAGCAGCGCGGACAGGCCCGAACGCCCGGCTGCCTGCATGACCGGCGCAATATCGGGCGCCGCCCACTTGATCATCACCTGCTGAATGCCCCAGACCAGGCACAACCCCACCATCACTTGCAGGGCAAATCCATCGGCGCTGCGCCGGGTGGCGCTCACCGTAATACCTCGACAACACAGAACATGGCAGTGGCTCGACAGAGAACAGGAAAGCCCCGGCCCGCTTGTTGATCAAACGGCGCCGGGGCGAAAGTCATGCTGTCGATTATTAACCAGATGGACAGAAATTACCGTCTGTCCGAGACATTTACCGCTCTGCGCACGTCATTGTGCAGGGATGCGGCTCAGCTCAACTCGATGCGATCGGCGTGAATGACAATCTGGCCATTCTTGTACAACGCACCAATGGCCTTCTTGAAGTTGCCTTTGCTGACGCCAAACATGCTGCTGATCAGGGTCGGATCGCTCTTGTCGCTGACGGCCAGGCTGCCGTTGTTTTCGCGCAACTTGGCGAGGATCTTCGAGTTCAGGCTGCTGGCCGCTTCGACGCCCACCGGTTGCAGGCTCAGGCTGATCTTGCCGTCACTACGGACTTCCTTGATGAAGCCCTTCTCTTCCTTGCCGGCGCGCATGAACTTGAAGATTTCGTTCTTGTGAATCAGGCCCCAGTGCTTGTTATTGATGATTGCCTTGAAGCCCATGTCGGTGGCTTCGGCTACCAACAGGTCAACTTCCTGCCCCGGGGTGTAGTTGGCAGGCGTCTTGTCCAGGTACCGATCCAGGCGCGCCGTAGCGGTAATGCGGCGGGTATGCTTGTCGAGGTAGACGTGTACCACGGCGTATTCACCGGCCTGCATCTGGCGCTTTTCTTCCGAGTACGGCAGCAGCAGGTCTTTGGGCAGCCCCCAATCCAGGAACACCCCAATACTATTCACTTCAACAACTTTCAAACTGGCGAATTCACCGACTTGAACTTTCGGCTTTTCAGTAGTTGCGATGAGTTTGTCATCGCTATCCAGATAAACAAAAACGTTGAGCCAGTCTTCATCTTCGCTGGGAATATCTTTTGGAATATAACGATTAGGCAAGAGGATTTCACCTTCCGCGCCACCGTCCAGATATAAACCGAAGTTAGTGTGTTTAACCACTTGTAAACTGTTGTAACGCCCGACTAAAGCCATGTCCAATACCCTCATTGCGTGGCGGCATTCTACCCGGTTTTAGCGATCAGTTTCTGCGGTCAGCCCGGTGGCACCAGAAATTCCCCGCAAAGCCTTAATTTTTCTCGGTTTTGCCCTGCTCGACCGGCCGCTCGTCAGACTGAGCAGGCAATTATCCCGCCGCCTACCCTTGGCGAAACGCTGTTTTCCCCAGCCAGGTTCTTAGTTAAAACAGCGGCTTAGGGCAATATTGCAAATAACAATTTGCATTTTGTAGCCGCTCCCTCCAATGTCTTCCACCGGATATTTACCAAGCAAATATCAACTCAATCCTGTACGATGCCTGGCCAAGTTAATTTTCTACAGGTTAATGGCCGCCATGCGTGTAAAAGCATCCAACAGCAAAGCAAAGCCAGCTCCAGCCGTCGAAACCAGCGAATCGATCAACAACCAGATCGCTGCGTTCCTCAAATCCGGTGGTGAAATCCAGCAAATTGCCAAAGGTGTCAGCGGCCAGTCGTTCGGCCCGTCCAAGCAGATCACGCTGGGCAAGAAGTAACCCCCCCGCAACTGGTCCCTAAGCGCTTTGAGCTTCGAAGCGCTTGGACTGGAACCTTGTAACACCTCCGCTGCACCCCCCCCAATCTTGTAGAAATCGACGAACGGGTCACGCTGCCTGTCATTCGTCGGTATCCTTGCACGCGTCTGGATCAAGCGTTTCAGCAGGCCCAAGCCTGCGCTCGCTGTTCATGGAGTGACGCATGCGCATACCCAATTATTTATCTCTGCTGTTCGCCGGCCTGCTGGCGTGCCAGACGGTGCACGGGCAAATCTTTCAACGAGAGCTGGGGGATTTCGACCTCAAGCTCGGGACAAGCCCCAGTCGCAGCATGGCCCAAGGCCTCGTCAAGCCCTCGGCTGTCGGTTCGTTTCATGGTGGCCTGGACCTGACTCATGACAGCGGCTTCTACTTTGGCCAATGGTCGCCGAGCATGGGCATCAGCCCGGGGAAAAACCTCGAGATCGACTCGTACGCGGGCTTCAAGCAACCCTTCGACCAGGTCCTCGGCTACGAAGTGGGCGTGATCCATTACAGCTATCCCGATGTCGACACCCTCGACAGCCAGGAAGTGTTCGGCGGCCTGACCCTGCTGGGCAGCCGTTTCGGGGCAGCCTTGAGCAACGACCCGGACAAACAGAACAGCACGCTGTTTGCCGACCTGCGCGGCAACCAGCCGTTCGGCATCGGGGTCAGCATGAAATACACCACCCATCAGCTGAACACGCCGGTTTCGGTGGATGGCGGTTATGTCGGCAGCTTCACCGACTGGTCGGTAAAACTGTCCCGACCCTTCATGGGCATTGACCTCGACCTGATCTACAGCGACTCCAGCCTCAGCGGCAGCTATTGTTCAGCCTATACAGGGCAAAATAGCCAGTGCGACGCACTACTCACCCTCAAGGCCGAACGCACATTCTACTGATGGGCTGAACTGCCGGGCTCGTTCTGCGTTCACATGAGAAACAGCTCCAGAAGCCAGGCTTTCGCAAGGATTCGCCCATGTCTCGCTGTATTAAACCGCGCTGGATCAAACACATCGCCTTAGTGCTCATGTTCACCCTGGCCCTCGGCGCCTGCAGCCGAATGGACCTGGCCTATCGCAACCTCGACGTGATCATTCCCTGGACGCTCAGCGATTACCTGGACATGAACGGCGAGCAGAAAAGCTGGTTCAACGATCGTCTGAAGGAACACCTGAGCTGGCATTGCACCACGCAAATGCCGGGGTATCTCGACTGGCTGGACCGCTTGCAGGACATGATTGCGACGAATCAGGTGACCGACGCCACGCTGCAGGCGCGCACAACGGAAGCTGAAGCAGCGATTGCCGAGACGGCCCGGGAAATTACGCCATCAGCCATCGAACTGCTGCAAGGCCTGAATGACAATCAGGTCGCAGAAATGAATGAGGCCTTCGCCAAGGACCAACGCAGGCGCCAGGAAAAATACCTGAAACCGCCACTGGAGCAGCAGATCAAGCAGCGGGCCGAGCGCATGGAGAAACGCCTGAATCAATGGCTCGGACCACTCAGCGTCTCCCAACAACAGCGAGTGATGGCATGGTCCACCGCCCTGGGTGACCAGTACACGCAATGGATCGCCAACCGCATCCACTGGCAGAAACAGTTCAGCGCCGCGGTGGCGCAACGCCAGACACCACAATTCCCACAGCGAATCGAAACGCTTTTGGTGAATCGCGAAAGTTTATGGACAACGGCCTACCGCGAGGCCTTCGCCAAAACCGAAGCCCAGGCGCGGGCGCTGTTTGTGGATTTGATGGCTGAAAGTACGCCGGACCAACGAGAGCGGTTGCTGAAGAAGATTGAGGGTGTGAGGAAGGATTTCAGTGATTTAAAGTGCCTGAAGGCAGCGAAGCAGAATTGAACTCAACACAAACCCTTGCAGGAGCGAGCAAGCCAGCTCCTACAAGGGCTACATGACGTTCAGGCGATCTGCGCCTTCGACGCCACCTCATCGAACGTCAGCTCATCCAACGCATCTTCCTGCTCATCCAGCACCTGCCGTGGATGGTCATTGCCCGGAATGCTGCTGTCGATGAGGCTCAGGAGGCTTGCGCCCCGAGGCGTCAAAATGTAATTCGACCCGGAGCCACCCTGCTCCTCCGGCCGTGGTTCGATATATCCGCGCTCGAGCAATAACTTTTCATACTCGCCGGCCACCGCTTTCAAGTGGTCCAGGTTTTCAGTCTGCTCACCTTCCGACGCTTTCTCAGCGGCGTACTGCTCGGCGTAGGGCCGTGGCGTGAAGCTGCTCGCACCGTTCTGTACTTCGTGCAGCAAGCGTTCAATCAAATCCCAGTTATAAGTCGTCATCCCGTTTCAACCTCCGGTACCCGTGAGTGAGGGCCTTCATAGGTTGTGACCGGCGTGGTGCGCAGCCGTTCATACGCAGCGTTTGCGGCGACCGACCGGCGGTATGTCGAATGGCGGCCCAGTCAAACGACTAGGCTGTGTAGGCCACCTCCCCAGCCCCCTGCAGGAGAAAACACCATGAACATTGAGAACCACCCCGTTGTGTCGCGGGAAGAATGGCTCGCCGCGCGCAAACAACACTTGGCTCACGAAAAGGCTTTCACCAAGGAGCGGGACAAACTCAGCGCAGAAAGGCGCGCCTTGCCCTGGGTGAAAATCGACAAGGACTACCACTTCCAGGGACCCAATGGCGAACTGAAACTCGCCGACCTGTTCGATGGCCGCAGCCAACTGGTCATTTACCATTTCATGTTCGCCGAAGGCTGGGATGAAGGCTGTCCCGGTTGCTCTTTCCTGTCCGACCACATCGACGGGGCCAACCAGCACCTGGCGCACCATGACGTCGCGGTGGTGGCTGTGTCCCATGCACCGTTCGCTGAATTCCAGGCGTTCCGGCGGCGTATGGGCTGGAAATTCGACTGGGTGTCTTCCGAAGGCTGTGATTTCAACTATGACTTCGGTGTGACCGCCCGCCCCGAAGACGTCGCCACCGGCAAGGCCACCTATAACTACGAAAAAACCGATGGCTCCGAGGAAGAACTGCCCGGACTCAGCGTGTTCTATCGCAATGAGGTCGGCGAGATTTTCCATACTTATTCGACTTATGCCCGCGGCCTGGATCTGCTGGTCGGTACCTACAACTACCTCGACCTGACGCCCAAGGGGCGCAATGAAGACGAAATCATGGATTGGGTGCGGCACCATGATCGGTATGAGGATAAGGCGACGAAGAGCTGCTGCCATGGGGGATGAGGCTGAACTTTTTCCCTGCTGCAGCCCTCAACCGGTTAACCCGCCTTAACCGGAACTGAGGCCCACAGATGAAAATCCTGCTGAAACTCACCCTCGCCACCACCCTCGCCTGCGCCCTGCCCGTCTTGGCCTGCACACCCGAGGAGGCCACCCTCAAGCGCGAGCAACTGGCCAAGGAAGTCACCAAGCTGACCGAACAGAACCCGGCCAAGGCCAAGGAAATCAATGACGAACTGCAGAAGATGGACCTGGGAACGGCCTCCAAGGACTTGCCAGACAAGTGCCAGTTGATCGATCAGCGGCTCAAGGAATTAGGCACGGCCGAGAAGAAAGCCGAAAGTTGAAGATAAAAAAACCCGGACATAGTCCGGGTTTTCATTGAGCTGACCGAGGCGCTTATTCAGCGGCCGGCGCTTCCGGCTTGCGGCGCTTGAGCGGGGCCATGCCGTCCTTGCTCACCAGGGAGTCGCTCTTGGGGCGGTTGACGCTCTTGCGTTTGGTCGGGGTCTTGGCGGCGACTTTTTTCTTGTCACCCTTGGCGTCGGTCTTTTTCTTCTTCACGCCGACGGCTTTGCCAGAGGCCTTGACCTTTTTCGGTCCGCCGTAGGTGCCCTTGACTTCCTTGATGGTGCGGCGCTCGAAGCTCTGCTTGAGGTAGCGCTCGATGCTCGACATCAGGTTCCAGTCGCCGTGGCAGATCAGCGAAATGGCCAGGCCATCGTTGCCGGCGCGCCCGGTACGGCCAATGCGGTGCACGTATTCGTCACCGCTGCGCGGCATGTCGAAGTTGATCACCAGGTCCAGGCCGTCCACGTCCAGGCCGCGAGCGGCGACGTCGGTGGCCACGAGGATTTTCACCCCGCCCTGCTTCAGACGGTCGATCGCCAGTTTGCGATCCTTCTGGTCTTTCTCGCCGTGCAGCACGAACGCCTTGTATTCCTGGGCCACCAGGCGGCCGTAGATGCGATCGGCCATGGCCCGGGTGTTGGTGAAGACGATGGCCTTCTGGTAGGTCTCGTTGGCCAGCAGCCAGTTGACGATCTGCTCTTTGTGCTGGTTGTGGTCAGCGGTGATGATTTGCTGGCGGGTGGTTTCGTTCAGCTGGCTGACCGCATTGAGCTGCAGGTGCTCAGGATTGTTCAGGACCTTGGCGATCATCTCGCGCAGGCCGGAACCACCGGTGGTGGCGGAGAACAGCATGGTCTGCTGGCGGTTGGTGCACTCGTCCACCAGGCGCTGTACGTCTTCGGCGAAACCCATGTCGAGCATGCGGTCGGCTTCGTCGAGCACCAGCACTTCGACTTCCTTGAGGTCAAGGTTGCCGGCGTTCAGTTGCTCGATCATGCGGCCCGGGGTACCGATCAGGATGTCCGGCACCTTGCGCAGCATGGCAGCCTGGACCTTGAAGTCTTCGCCGCCAGTGATCAGGCCGGACTTGATGAAGGTGAACTGCGCGAAGCGCTCAACTTCTTTCAAGGTCTGCTGGGCCAGCTCGCGGGTTGGCAGCAGGATCAAGGTCTTGATGCTGACACGGATCTTGGCCGGGCCGATCAAGCGGTTGAGGATCGGCAAAACGAATGCAGCGGTCTTGCCGCTACCGGTTTGCGCTGTCACCCGCAGGTCACGACCTTGGAGCGCCAGCGGAATAGCCGCTGCTTGCACAGGCGTTGGCTCGACAAATTTCAGCTCGGCCACGGCTTTGAGCAGGCGTTCGTGCAAGGCGAATTCGGAAAACACGGGTGCTACCTCGAAGAAATGCAAAAAAACAGCTGCATAGGGTACCGGTTTCGAGCGCTCAGGCCGAGTTTCTTTATACAAATGACGGTAAACAGTGGTTTTTTTGTTGCCCGATTTGTCCTCGAACGTAATACAAAGCGTCTTAAATGCTCTAATTGCCCCTCGTGTCCCACAGAAGAATCGTTTTAGCCCATGGATATCAAACAGCTCTGGCTCAACGCCCAAGACCTCTGGGGTGCCCTCGACCAGCATCCGCTCGTGCACGCCAGCCTGGCACTGATGGTGTTGTTGCTCATAGCCCTGGCCCTCGGACGAGTGGCGCGCTACCTGATCCTGCACGCCAGCAAAATACTCGGCCGTCAGCCGGCGCTGCACTGGATCAACGACTTGCGGCACAACAAGGTGTTCCAGCGACTGGCGCAGATAGTCCCGTCGCTGGTGATCCAGTTCGGCCTGCACCTGGTGCCGGAGCTGAACAAAACCGCGATGCTGTTTCTCGGCAACGTGGCGCTGGCGTTCACCATCCTGTTCCTGTTGCTGTCCGTCTCTGCCCTGCTCAACGCCCTGCTGGACATCTACGCGCGCACCGAGCACGCCCGCACCCGCTCGATCAAAGGTTATGTGCAGCTGGCGAAAATGGTGTTGTACGTGTTTGGCGCGATCATCATCGTCGCCACTTTGATCGACCGTTCACCGCTGTTGCTGCTGTCGGGTCTCGGTGCAATGTCGGCGGTGATCCTGTTGGTCTACAAGGACACCCTGCTGTCGTTCGTCGCCAGCGTGCAGCTGACCAGCAACGACATGCTGCGGGTCGGCGACTGGATCGAGATGCCACAGGTCGGTGCCGACGGCGATGTGGTGGACATCACGCTGCACACGGTCAAGGTGCAGAACTTCGACAAGACCATCGTCTCGATCCCGACATGGCGCCTGATGTCCGAATCTTTCAAGAACTGGCGCGGCATGCAGCAGTCCGGTGGCCGGCGGATCAAGCGCAGCCTGTTCATCGACGCCAGTGGCGTGCGGTTCATCCGCGATGACGAGGAGTTGAGGCTGTCCCAGGTGCATCTGCTCACGGACTACATCAGCCGCAAGCAGGCCGAACTCAAGGCCTGGAACGAAGCCCAGGGCAATGTTGCAGCGATGTCGGCCAATCGCCGGCGCATGACCAACATCGGCACTTTTCGCGCCTACGCGCTGGCCTATCTGAAGAGTCATCCGGAGATCCAGCCCAACATGACCTGCATGGTTCGCCAGATGCAGACCACCGCCCAGGGGATTCCGCTGGAGATCTACTGCTTCACCCGCACCACGGCCTGGGCCGATTACGAGCGGATCCAGGGGGATATTTTCGATTACTTGCTGGCGGTGTTGCCGGAGTTTGGGTTGAGCCTTTACCAACAGCCCAGCGGCACGGATCTACGCGCCGGCTTGCTGCCGGCGGTGTTGGGCGCGAGCCACATCCCCGAGCCTGAAAAACACGTCATGTAACAACACATTACCCTTGTAGGAGCGAGGCTTGCCCGCGAAGAGGGAGTGTCAGTCGACATCAATGTTGCCTGACATATCGCCTTCGCGGGCCGCTCCTACAAGGTTTCGCGTGCAGACGTCCGTTTGGCAACACCCAACCGGCTGATCCACACCGCCATCAGGATCACCGAACCACCCAGCAACAACCGGCCCAGCTCCTCATGCTGATTCCAGATCAGCAGGTTGATCAGTAACCCCACCGGTACATGCAGGTTGTTCATCACCGCCAGCGTTCCGCCATTGACCAGGCATGCGCCCTTGTTCCACCAGTACAGCCCGAGCGCGGTCGAGACCAGGCCGAGGAACAGCAGCACGCCCCATTGCAGCGCAGCTTCGGGCAGGAAATTGGATTTGCCGAACAACAGGAACGCCGGCAACGCCACCGCCAATGCGCCCAGGTAGAAATAACCGAAGCGCCGGTAATGCGGCAGGTCACTCGGATGGCGCGCGACCAGGTGTCTGTAGAGCACCTGGCCGGCGGCGTAGGTGAAGTTGGCCAGTTGCAGCAGCAGGAAACCCATGAAGAAGTCCGGGTTGATCCGGTCGTAGCGAATCACCGCCGCCCCCGCCACCGCCACCAGTGCCGCGACCAAGGCCCAGGGATTGAAGCGACGGTTCAGTGCGTCTTCGATCAGGGTCACGTGCAGCGGCGTGAGGATGGTGAACAGCAGCACCTCCGGCACCGTCAGCACACGGAAGCTCAGGTACAGGCAGACGTAGGTCACGCCAAACTGCAAGGCGCCGATCAGCAACATGCCGCGCATGAACGCCGGCTCCACGGAACGCCAGCGGGTCAGTGGGATGAACACCAGCCCCGCCAGCAGCACGCGCACCAGCACCGCGAAGTAGCTGTCGACATGCCCAGCCAGGTACTCGCCGATCAGACTGAAGGAAAACGCCTGGATCAGCGTGACAAAAAGTAGATAGCCCATGCTCGCCTCGTTTTGAATGGCGGCGAAGATAACGGGTTTTGCCGGTTATCGCGAACTGTCAAACGATACAAAAACCAAGGCAAAAAAAAGCCCGATCTCGCTAAAGCGTTCAATCGGGCTAGAGCACTCAGGAGCAACAAGTGCAAAGGGAGGTTCGATGCGCGTGCAGGCTAAGGGGTGCACGCCAGGTCACTAGATCATCCGGTGATTATCTGGCGATTAACGGCTCAGGCCACTTGAGAAAGCTTGGCGTTCGCCTGGTTCAGGCCTTTCTCCTGGAAGTCACCGCCCAGGTTCATGCCTTCGGCATGGATAAACGTTACGTCATGGATACCGATGAAGCCCATGACCTGGCGCAGGTAGGGTTCCTGGTGATCCGCAGTACTGCCGGCGTAGATCCCGCCGCGAGCGGTCAGCACATAAGCGCGCTTGCCACTGAGCAGGCCTTGCGGACCGGTTTCGGTGTACTTGAAGGTCACGCCGGCACGCAGCACATGGTCAAGCCAGGCCTTGAGGGTGCTCGGGATGGCGAAGTTGTACATCGGCGCAGCCATTACCAACACATCGGCGGCGAGCAACTCGTCGGTCAACTGGTTGGAGCGTTCCAGGGACAGTTGTTCGATGTCGCTGCGCTGATCGGCGGGCTTCATCCAGCCGCCCAGCAAATTGATGTCCAGATGGGGCACCGGGTTGACGGCCAGGTCACGAACGGTGATCTGGTCCTTCGGATGCGCGGCTTGCCACTGGGCGATGAAGGTCTGGGTCAGTTGACGGGACACCGAGTCTTGCTGACGGGCACTGCTTTCGATGATCAGAACGCGGGACATGGGCTGTAGCCTCCATCTGAGAATGCTGTAGGTCGATGGAGTGAAGGTTAAACAGCGCCATATCGATTAAAAAGCGCAAATAATTGCTATAACCGATCAATAAATTCGTTTATAAGCGGAGCATCAGCAATGAGCGTGCTCCGCTGAAGGTCATTTCGGCTTGCAGGTCATGGTGATGTACAGCTTGATGATCTTGCGGTTGAACTTGGCGGAAAGATCGGCACTTTTGCCGGCGTCGAGATTGATCCTGCGGGTCTTAGGCGATTCAGGACCGTTGCGAAACACCACCGCGCATTCGGCGGCGACGTCGCCGTAGTTGTTCACGGTGATCGAACCCATGTCGTAATCGGAGGCGTAGGTGGTGTAGTCGATCTTCAGTCCATTGAGCTCTTTCTGTACGTCGATCGGGTAAGCAAACGCAGTCAGCGGCAGCATTGCCAGTACCAAAAAACCGATTTTTTTCATTCAGCAGTCTCCAATTAGAACTGCGCAGCTTAGGACAAGAGGAGCCCATCATGAAAGCGCCCCGCGTGACCCTTGATCAATGGCGAACGCTTCAGGCCGTGGTCGACCACGGTGGCTTCGCCCAGGCAGCCGAGGCGTTGCATCGCTCGCAATCGTCGGTCAGCTACACCGTGGCGCGCATGCAAGACCAGCTCGGCGTGCCATTGTTGCGCATCGACGGGCGCAAAGCGGTCCTCACCGAAGCTGGCGGCGTGTTGTTGCGCCGCTCCCGTCAACTGGTGAAACAGGCCAGTCAGCTCGAAGACCTGGCCCATCACATGGAGCAGGGCTGGGAAGCCGAAGTGCGCCTGGTGGTCGATGCCGCCTACCCGAGCGCCCGGCTGGTCCGTGCGCTGACCGCGTTCATGCCGCAAAGCCGTGGCTGCCGCGTGCGCCTGCGTGAGGAGGTGTTGTCGGGGGTGGAAGAGGTACTGCTCGAAGGCGTTGCCGACCTGGCCATCAGCAGTTTCAGCATTCCCGGTTTCCTGGGCGCGGAACTGAGCGACGTCGAGTTCGTTGCGGTCGCCCATCCGGAACACCCCTTGCACCGGCTCAATCGCGAACTGAATTTCCAGGACCTGGAAAGCCAGCTGCAAGTGGTCATCCGCGACTCCGGTCGCCAGCAGCCCCGGGACGTCGGCTGGCTCGGTGCCGAACAACGCTGGACCGTCGGCAGCCTGGCTACCGCCGCCACTTTCGTCGGCAGCGGCCTGGGCTTCGCCTGGCTGCCAAGGCACATGATTGAACGGGAACTCAAGGAAGGTACGCTCAAGCTGCTACCTTTGGACCAGGGCGGCAGCCGTAACCCGAGTTTTTACCTGTACTCGAACAAGGACAAACCGCTCGGCCCGGCGACGCAGATTCTGATCGAGTTACTGCGCACGTTCGACACCGCCCCCCTGGATGCACCGTTCGCCGCCCCAGAACAAGCCTGACACGGAGGTAACGCATGGCCTATTTCGAACACGAAGGTTGCAACCTGCACTATGAGGAATATGGCCAGGGCACGCCGTTGCTGCTGGTCCACGGCCTGGGGTCCAGTACCCTGGACTGGGAGGAACAGATCCCGACGCTGGCCACCCGTTACCGGGTGATCGTCCCGGATGTGCGCGGCCACGGTCGCTCCGACAAACCCCGCGAGCGCTACAGCATCGCCGGGTTCAGCGCCGACCTTGTGGCGCTGATCGAGCACCTGAACCTGGGACCGGTCCATTACGTCGGCTTGTCCATGGGCGGCATGATCGGCTTTCAACTGGGCGTGGATCAGCCGCAATTGCTCAAGAGCCTGTGCATCGTCAATAGCGCACCGCAGGTCAAGTTGCGCAGCCGCGACGACTACTGGCAGTGGTTCAAACGCTGGAGCCTGATGCATGTACTCAGTCTTCACACCATTGGCAAAGCCCTGGGTAGCAAACTGTTCCCCAAACCCGAGCAGGCGCAATTACGAGAAAAAATGGCCGAACGCTGGGCAAAAAACGACAAACATGCTTATCTCGCCAGCTTCAATGCCATTGTTGGCTGGGGGGTTCAGGAACGACTATCGAGAGTGACCTGTCCAACCCTCATCGTCAGCGCCGACCGTGACTACACACCGGTTGCACTGAAGGAAAACTACGTAAGACTGCTGCCCAATGCGCGGCTGGCAGTGATCGCAGACTCGCGTCACGCCACCCCGCTGGACCAGCCCGAACGCTTCAACCAGACACTGCTCGAGTTTCTTGCCGCAGTCGATACCACCACACTCAGGATCACTGACCCATGCTGAAAAAAATCGCCCTCGCCGCTGGCTCCGTTCTGTTCGCCGCCAACCTGATGGCGGCAACGCCTGCCAAGGCGCCGCACGTTCTACTGGAGACCACCAACGGCCAGATCGAAATCGAACTGGACCCGGTCAAGGCCCCGATCAGTACCAAGAACTTCCTTGAGTACGTCGATAGCGGCTTCTACAACAACACGATTTTCCACCGCGTGATTCCGGGCTTCATGGTCCAGGGCGGCGGTTTCACTCAGCAAATGCAGCAAAAAGAGACCAAGGCACCGATCAAGAACGAGCACAAGAACGGCCTGGTCAACGTGCGTGGCACCTTGTCCATGGCCCGTACCTCGGTGCCAGACTCGGCCACCAGCCAGTTCTTCATCAACGTCAAGGACAACGATTTCCTCGACCAGGGTGATGGTTATGCGGTATTTGGCAAAGTGGTCAAGGGGATGGACGTGGTGGACATCATCGTCAATTCGCCAACCACCGTGCGCAGCGGCATGAAGGATGTACCCGCAGACCCTGTGTTCATCAAGTCGGCCAAGCGCATCGACTGAGACTAAGCTGGACAAGGATGTCCGAGCCGTTGCCGGTGTTCGCCGGCAACGCTCAAACCGTTGAAGGAGAGCCCGTTCGCGGGCGAATAACCGATGCTTTATCGCCGCTTTGAAAAACTGATCGACGTGTTTCGCGACGCCCCGACGGCCGCACCGCCGGATCGCGTATTACCGTTCTATACCTACTACCTCAAGCAGGTCTGGCCCAGCTTCGCCGCCCTGCTGCTCGTCGGCCTGGTTGGCGCCCTGATCGAAGTGGCGCTGTTCAGCTACCTGAGCCGCATCATCGACCTGGCCCAGGGCACGCCCAACGCCGACTTTTTCAAGGAACACGGCCTTGAACTGACCTGGATGATGGTGGTGGCGCTGGTCCTGCGCCCGGTGTTCGTCGGCCTGCATGACCTGCTGGTGCACCAGACTCTCAGCCCCAGCATGACCAGCCTGATCCGCTGGCAAAACCACAGCTACGTGCTCAAGCAGAGCCTGAATTTTTTCCAGAACGACTTCGCCGGGCGCATCGCCCAACGCATCATGCAGACTGGTAACTCCCTGCGCGATTCGGCGGTGCAGGCGGTGGATGCGCTGTGGCATGTGCTGATCTATGCCATCAGCTCGCTGGTGCTGTTCGCCGAAGCCGACTGGCGCCTGATGATCCCGCTGCTGACCTGGATCATCGCTTTCATCAGCGCACTCTATTACTTCGTGCCACGGGTCAAGGATCGCTCGGTGGTAGCCTCCGATGCGCGCTCCAAACTCATGGGACGGATCGTCGATGGCTACACCAACATCACCACCCTGAAACTGTTTGCCCACACCAACTTCGAGCAGCAATACGCCCGCGAAGCGATCAAGGAGCAAACCGAAAAAGCCCAGTTGGCCGGTCGCGTCGTCACCAGCATGGACGTGGTCATCACCAGCATGAACGGTCTGTTGATCGTCAGCACTACCGGCCTGGCCCTGTGGCTGTGGACGCAGTCGCTGATCAGCGTAGGCGCCATTGCCCTGGCCACCGGACTGGTGATCCGTATCGTCAACATGTCGGGCTGGATCATGTGGGTGGTCACCGGCATCTTCGAAAACATCGGCATGGTCCAGGACGGCCTGCAAAGCATTTCCCAACCGGTCAGCGTCACCGACCGTGACCAGGCCAAACCGCTGGCGGTGGCCCGTGGCGAAGTGCGTTTCGAAAATGTCGATTTCCACTATGGAAAGCAGAGCGGGATCATCGGCGGGCTCAATCTGACGATCAAACCCGGCGAGAAGATCGGCCTGATCGGTCCGTCCGGCGCGGGCAAGTCGACCCTGGTCAATCTGCTGCTGCGCCTCTACGACGTCGAGGGCGGACGCATCCTCATCGACGGCCAGGACATCGCCGACGTCAGCCAGGAAAGCCTGCGCGAACGCATCGGCATGATCACCCAGGACACGTCCCTGCTGCATCGCTCGATCCGCGACAACCTGCTTTACGGCAAGCCCGACGCCACTGATGCCGAACTCTGGGAAGCGGTGCACAAGGCCCGGGCCGACGGCTTCATTCCCACCCTGTCGGACGCCGAAGGCCGCAGCGGTTTCGATGCCCATGTCGGGGAACGCGGGGTGAAGCTTTCCGGTGGCCAGCGCCAGCGCATCGCCATCGCCCGCGTACTGCTCAAGGACGCGCCGATCCTGATCATGGACGAGGCCACGTCGGCACTGGACTCGGAAGTCGAAGCGGCCATCCAGGAAAGTCTCGAAACCCTGATGCAAGGCAAAACCGTGATTGCCATCGCCCACCGGCTCTCGACCATCGCCCGGATGGACCGTCTGGTGGTGCTGGAAAACGGCAAGATCGCCGAAACCGGCAGCCACGCCGAACTGCTGGCCCATGGCGGTTTGTATGCGCGGTTGTGGCAGCACCAGACAGGGGGTTTTGTCGGGATCGATTAGGCCTTTTACCGATAAAAGACCGCCACGCTCCTCACCACGGGCGCTGGCGGTTTTTTTATGCGTACTGGAACTTTGGAAAAACAGTGCTGTACTCAGCCAAGGTTCTGGAGGTGGTTTTGCAGTCCATCTGCTGGATGCACAACGCAGCGAAATCTCGAAAGGACACTCTCTCATGTCTCTGTTCAAACGTTCCGCTACAGAGTTGGTAGGTACCTTCTGGCTGGTGTTGGGTGGTTGCGGCAGTGCGGTGCTGGCTGCGGCTTTCCCGGATGTCGGTATCGGTTTGCTGGGGGTTTCCCTGGCGTTTGGCTTGACGGTGCTGACCATGGCCTTCGCCATTGGCCACATTTCCGGCTGCCACCTCAATCCGGCGGTGTCGCTGGGGTTGGTGGTCGGCGGACGGTTTCCGGCCAGTGAACTGCCGGCCTACATCATCGCCCAGGTGCTTGGCGCGGTCATCGCGGCCGCCCTGCTGTACTTCATTGCCAGCGGCAAGCCCGGTTTCGAACTGGCGTCAGGCCTGGCATCCAACGGCTTCGGCGAACACTCCCCCGGTGGCTATTCGATGGCGGCGGGCTTTGTCTGTGAGTTGGTGATGACCGCCATGTTCATCCTGATCATCCTTGGCGCCACCGACAACCGTGCGCCAGCGGGGCTTGCGCCGATTGCCATTGGCCTGGCGCTGACCCTGATCCACCTGATCTCGATCCCGGTCACCAATACCTCGGTCAACCCGGCACGCAGCACCGGCCCCGCGCTGATCGTTGGCGGCTGGGCCATTCAGCAACTGTGGATGTTCTGGGTCGCGCCGCTGCTCGGTGCGGTCGTCGGCGGCGTGCTGTATCGCTTCCTCGGCAAGGAAAACAGCTGACCGACAGTACGGCGAAGATCAGCCTTGCCGGTAAGGCAAGGCGGTCTTCGCCTCATCCGCGTAGGCCAATACGCCAATCCGCTCTTGCTGCAGAAAGTCCTTCACGGCCGCTTTCAAGCCCGGATGGCGCAAGTAATGCCAGGAGTGCGTGATGACCGGTTCGAAACCGCGAATCAACTTATGCTCGCCCTGCGCGCCGGCATCGAAACGCGCAAAGCCATTGGCAATCGCGTAGTCCATGCCCTGGTAGAAGCACGTTTCGAAGTGCAACCTATCGAATTCCGCCAGGCAGCCCCAATAGCGCCCGTAAAAACTGTCACCGCCGACCAGGCTGAACGCCATTGCCACGGGACGCGAGCCTTGCCTGGCCAATACCACCCGAATCGATTGCGGCATGCGCTCGGCCAGCAGGCTGAAAAATGCCCGCGTCAGGTAGGGCCTTTGCCGGCGCACGGCGTAGGTATTGGCATAGCAGGCGTAGACGAAATCCCACAGCGACTCGGTCAATTCCCGGCCTTCGAGCCATTCAAAATCGATACCCTGCCCCGCCACTTGCTCGCGTTCCTTGCGCATCTGCTTGCGTTTGCGCGAACTCAGGGCGTCGAGAAAATCCTGGAAATCCCGATAGCCACGGTTTTGCCAGTGGTACTGACAACCGATGCGCTGCAACCACCCCGGTTGTTCGGCCAGCGCGGCGTCGGTGAACGGGTCAGTGAAGTTGATGTGGGCACTGGAGAGTTGTTCGATCTCAAGATAGCCCGGCAGACTCTTGAGTAATTCGAAACCGTCCTCCACCCGGCTCGCCAGCAAGCGCGGGCCGCTGACCGGGCTGAACGGCACGGCCGTCAGCAGCTTGGGGTAGTAATCGATGCCCGCGCGTTCGCAAGCATCGGCCCAAGCGTGATCGAACACGTATTCGCCATAGGAATGCCATTTGCGGTAGCTGGGTAAC
Organism: Pseudomonas serbica; assembly: GCF_028823535.1. Lineage (GTDB taxonomy): Bacteria > Pseudomonadota > Gammaproteobacteria > Pseudomonadales > Pseudomonadaceae > Aquipseudomonas > Aquipseudomonas serbica. Next base: position 31,987 of record NZ_JAQIYM010000004.1, read on the forward strand.
GCCGCGATCAGTCGATCACCGTCCATGTGCAATAAATGCTCGGGTTGCCAACCGGAATGAGGCCCGACGCTGCCGCTGTCTTCCAGCGCGCCGAGAAACCCGTGACGCAGGAATGGCTGATTTTCGGGTACCAGCGCGTCCCAGGTTTGCGGGTCGATCTCGGACAGACTTTGCAGGCGTTGCAACGGCATCACCATCCTCACTCTTCATGGTGTGAAAGCCTGGCGAGTATCGCCTATCGGTGTGCATTGCACACGTTCAATTCGACCATGGCGCTCTGGATCAAGGGTCCGCAAAGGTTTGGCATCGTCACAGACATGCCATCACTCTGCCACTGCCTTGTCATAAACCATCGCGATACTGGCGCCTGTTTTTAGAGCGCCGGGTTATATACGGCCACTGTTTTCCGTCCACCCCATGGTCGGTTGTGCCCAGGATGGTCCAGCCATCCACTCTCATCTTCGGAGATTGATATGCGTCTTGCTTCCACGAAAACTGCGGCGGCCTTGTGTGGCGGCCTGTTGCTGGCCATGAGTGTTCCTGCCAGCGCCGCAGTCGACGCCAAACTGCTCGACATGCTCAGGGCTAACGGTTCGATTACCAACGCCCAATACAGCGAATTGCAAGCCGAGTTGGCAAGGGATCAGAAGGAGCAGCAAATCGCTCGTCAGGCCCAGCAAGAGACCAACGAGCAGATCGCGGCCACCGCGAAGAAAACCAATGAGCTGAGCACCTTCGACCAGAAGCTGGCGTGGGCGGCCAAGACCCAATTCAAGGGCGACGTACGTTTCCGTCAGGAAAACGTCCACAACGATGGCGTTCCCAACAACAAGGACCAGGATCGTCAGCGCATTCGTGCCCGCTTGGGTGCGTTCAGCGAAATCAACCCACAGGTGGACACCGGCATCCGTATTGCCACCGGCAGCAACGACGATGCTCGTTCCACCAACCAGGACCTGAACAACTACTTCGACAAGAAGCAGATCTGGCTGGACCTGGGCTATGTCGACTACCACCCCGACGCCATCAAGAACCTGCACGTGATCGGCGGCAAGATGCTGCAGCCGTGGGTGAGCATGGGCGACATCATCTGGGATAGCGACATCAACCCCGAAGGCCTGGCCCTGACTTACAAGTATCCGCTGGGCAATACCGAACTGTTCGGCAGTGCCGGTCACTACACGCTCAAGGACAACGTCGATGGCGAGGGCGTGCAGTTCAAGCATGACTTGCGCCTGTACGCTGGCCAGTTGGGTGCGCGTTTCGCCATTACCGACAACCTGAAATTGACCGTCGGCGGCAGCCTCTACAACTACGACAACGACGAAGACAGCACCTGCACCGCCACCACCACGCCATGCGCACTGGCGGTCAATGGTAACAGCCCGGGCGAAGAGTTCCGCCTGTGGGAAGGTTTCAGCCAGATCGACATCGGCGGCCTGCCAATGCCGCTGTCGCTGTACGGCCAGTACGTGCACAACGCCGAAGCCAGCAACAATCAGGACACTGGCTGGCTGGCCGGCGTCAAGACCAAGATCTATGGCTTCGGCCTGGACTACAACTATCGCGACGTGCAGCAGAACGCAGTGGTGGGTGCCTTCACCGACTCCGACTTCGCCAACGGCTTCACCGGTTCGCGCGGCAGCAAGCTGAAAGTCAGCTACGAGCTGGACAAGAACTTCACCCTGGGGGCGACGTACTTCATGGCGACTTCCGACTACACCAACGCCAGCGTCAACCTGAAAGACTCCGACATCAACACCCTGCAACTGGATGCCGAAGCGAAGTTCTGATGCCCCCGCTACACGACTCCGGCACGGATGCCTGAGCCCCTTTACAGCCTGGCGTTGATCTATCGGTCCCCATCATCCTCCGATAGTTCAGCGCCGGGCTGTTTCTATTGGTGCACAAAAAAAGATCGCAGGCTGCGCCAGCTCCTGCAGGGTTATGTAGTCCCCTGCAGGAGCTGACGCAGGCTGCGATCTTTCCAGCTACAGCGAAAAATCAGCGCTTGCGCAGCAGCACGCTACCAATCGAGTAACCGGCACCGAACGAGCTGAGCACCGCCAGCGAGCCGGCGGCCAGGTCGTCCTGGTTTTTGTGGAACGCAATCACCGAACCTGCCGAACTGGTGTTGGCATAGGTATCGAGAATCACCGGTGCTTCCTGCTCGGTAGCTTCACGCCCCAGCAGCTTCCTGACGATCAGGTGGTTCATGCTGAGGTTGGCCTGGTGCAGCCAGAAGCGCTTCACGTCGTGGACGTTGAGTTGATTCTCTTCCAGGTGCGCAGCGATCAGCTCGGCGACCATCGGGCAGACTTCCTTGAACACCTTGCGGCCTTCCTGCACGAACAGTTTGTCCTTGGCGCCGATGCCCTCTTCCGCGGCGCGGTTAAGGAAGCCGAAGTTGTTGCGGATGTTGTTGGAGAACTGGGTCAGCAGTTTGGTGCTGACAATGTCGAACTGGTAACGGGAGGTAGCGAGGTCAGCGCGCTCGATGATCACCGCGGTCGCGGCATCGCCGAAGATGAAGTGACTGTCGCGGTCGCGGAAGTTCAGGTGACCGGTGCAGACTTCCGGGTTGACCATCAGTATCGCCCGGGCCTGGCCCAACTGGACGCTGTTGGCCGCGGCCTGGATGCCGAAGGTGGCCGAGGAGCACGCCACATTCATGTCGAAACCGAAACCCTGGATACCCAGCGCTGCCTGGACTTCGATGGCGATGGCAGGATAGGCGCGTTGCAGGTTGGAGCAGGCGACGATCACGCCGTCGATGTCCGCGGCGGTTTTGCCGGCGCGCTGCAAGGCTTGTTCGGCAGCGCCAATGGCCATCTGGCAGAGCACCGACCATTCGTCGTTGGAACGCTCCGGCAAGCGTGGCGCCATGCGTTGCGGGTCGAGAATGCCTTCCTTGTCCATGACAAAGCGACTTTTGATACCAGAGGCTTTTTCGATGAACGCTGCGCTGGACTCGGTCAACGCCTCGACTTCACCGCGAGCAATGGCTTGGGCGTTGTCGGCGTTGAATTGAGCGACATAAGCATTGAAAGACTGCACCAGCTCTTCGTTGGAGATGCTGTTGGCCGGGGTGTACAGGCCGGTGCCGCTGATGACGACGTTATGCATGGTCGTGTCTCTAATCTGTTCAGGCAGAAAGCATTGGTACAAGCGTACCAATGCACAAAGGGTCTATTCCCATCCGGGGACGCAAACCTGGCATCGCTTTATTCCGACCTGCCCGCGGCGGCGAAGGCTCAAAACCGCGGGGCCGGCGTTTATAGGCGCGAAGTTTGCCATAAACCTAGGGTTTTGGCGCCTTTTTGCTGGATAACCCACCTGTTAGAGACACTACAGCAACCTGTGGGAGCGAGCCTGCTCGCGAAGGGGCCATCAAACTCAACATCAATGGTGACTGACACACCGCTTTCGCGAGCAGGCTCGCTCCCACAGAGGATCAGGGTTCGACCTGGCTCCATTGCTTGCTCAGGCGCTTGTCGGAGATCGGCACCTTGGTCCCCAACTGCTGGGCAAACAGTGAAACCCGGTACTCCTCCAGCCACCAGCGGTACAACTCCAGCTGCGGATCGCGCTTGCCTTCCTGGGCGTGTTTGTTGGCGCGGGTCTGGTATTGCGTCCAGAGACCGGACAACTCGCCGCTCCAGACCCGGTCCCGTTGTACCTGGGCGCCGATTTTTTCGAAACGCTGTTCGATGGCCTTGAGGTAGCGCGGCAGTTCCTTGAGCCACTGCATCGGCGTTTCCCGGACAAACCCCGGATACACCAGATGGCTGAGCTGCTGCTTGATGTCGTTCAAGGCCACGGCTTGCGCCAGGTCGATCTTGCCCTTGAAGCGTTTTTGCAGGCCGTGCCAGTGCTTGAGGATTTCCAGGGTCAGCCTGGCCACGCGCTCGGCATGTTCGGTCCAGGCGCCGCGCTTGCGTTCGGCCAACGAAGCCAGCCCGGCACCATCGCGTGGCAGCGGGTCTTCACCTTCGAGAATGCAGCTGTCGAGGCTGGCCAGCAGAATGTCTTCGACCAGCGCATCGACACGGCCCATGTCGCGATACAGCAGGCCCAGTTCGGTCAGACCCGGCAGCTTGCCGCGCAGGAACTTCGCCGGCTCCGCCAGTTGCTGCATCAGCAGGCGCTGCAAGGCGCGGCGATGCTGGAACTCGGCTTCGGCGGGGGTCGAGAAACGTCCTTCCTTGACCGTTCCCGCCTCTTCCACCAGCGCCGGATAGACCGTCATCGACAAGCCGGCGATCTTCTGTTGGGTTTTCTCCGCCACGGCGGCAAACACTTTCGGCTCCACCGGCTGCTGGCTTTTCGCGGTTTGCGGCACGGCCAGGGCGGCCTGGCTGGCTTCGGCGAAACGCGCGGTCAGTTCGGCCAGGTCGCGCCCTTCACCGAGGAACTTGCCCTGAGCGTCGACGATCTCCAGGTTCATCCGCAGATGGCTTTCGACCTGCTGCGCCGCCTCGCTCCAGGCTTCATCGCTGACCCGAGCGCCGGTCATGCGCAGCAGCTCGCGACCCAAGGCCTGGGGCAACGAGCCTTCGGCGAAGGTCATGCGCTGCAACGCGGCCTTGACGAAGTCCGGCACCGGCACGAAATTCTTGCGCAAGGCCTTGGGCAGGTTGCGCACCAAGGCAATGCACTTGGCTTCGATCAGCCCCGGCACCAGCCATTCCAGGCGTTCCGGCGGCAGCATCGGCAACAACGGCGCCGGCACACGCAGGGTCACGCCGTCGCGCGGGTGGTTCGGTTCGAAGTGGTAGCTGAGAGCCAATTCCAGGTCGCCGATGTGCAGCGTGTCCGGGTAATGCAGGGCGGTGACTTCACTGGCTTCGCGGGCCAGCACGTCCTCTTCGCGCATGATCAGCAGTTGCGGGTCTTTCTGACTGTTGATCCGGTACCAGCTGTCGAACGTCGCGGTCTGGTGAATCTCTGCCGGCAACCGCGCATCGTAGAAGGCATACAGGGTTTCTTCGTCAGCGAGAATGTCGCGACGGCGGGCCTTGGCTTCCAGTTCGTCGAGCTGTTCCAGCAACTGCTTGTTGGCCGTCAGGCACTTGGCTTTCGACTGAATCTCGCCACGCACCAGTGCTTCGCGGATGAACAATTCGCGGGACACCACCGGATCGACCGGGCCGTAATGCACCGGCCGACGGCCGACCACGATCAGCCCGAACAGGGTGATCTGCTCGAAGGCCACGACTTGGCCACGCTTCTTCTCCCAATGGGGTTCGAAGTGGTTTTTCTTGATCAGGTGCCCGGCCAGCGGCTCTATCCAGTCGGCATCGATCTTCGCCACCATCCGTGCATACAGCTTGGTGGTTTCCACCAGTTCAGCGGTCATCAGCCACTGCGGGCGTTTCTTGCCGATGCCCGAGGACGGGTGAATCCAGAAACGCCGCTGACGCGCGCCGAGGTAATCGCCATCTTCGGTTTTCTGGCCGATCTGGCTGAGCAACCCCACCAGCACCGCTTTGTGCAGTTTCGGGTAATCCGCCGGCTCTTTATTGAGGCTCAGCTGCATGTCGCGGCAGATCAGGCTCAATTGGCGATGGGAGTCGCGCCATTCGCGCAGGCGCAGGTAATTCAGGAAATTCTTGCGGCACCAGTTGCGCAGCGGGCTGGCGGTCAGCGCCTGGCGCTGCTCTTCGAAACCGCGCCAAAGGTTGACCAACCCGGCGAAGTCCGAATCGGCATCTTTCCATTGTGCGTGAGCCTGATCCGCCGCTTGCTGGCGCTCCGGCGGACGTTCGCGCGGGTCCTGGATCGACATGGCACTGGCGACGATCAGCACTTCCTGCAGGCTGCCGAGCTTGGCCGCTTCGAGCAGCATGCGGCCCATGCGCGGGTCCACCGGCAGCCGCGCCAGTTGGCGACCAAGCGGGGTCAGCTGACTGTTGCGGTCCACCGCCGAGAGTTCTTGCAGCAGGTTGTAGCCGTCGCTGATCGCCTTGCCATCCGGCGGCTCGATGAACGGGAAAGCGCTGACCTCGCCGAGGCGCAGGTGCAGCATCTGCAAGATTACGGCGGCGAGGTTGGTGCGCAGGATTTCCGGATCGGTGAATTCCGGCCGCCCGAGAAAATCTTCTTCGCTGTACAGGCGCACGCAGATGCCCGGCTCGACCCGACCGCAGCGACCTTTACGCTGGTTGGCGCTGGCTTGGGATATCGCTTCGATGGGCAGGCGCTGGACCTTGGCGCGGTAGCTGTAGCGACTGATGCGCGCGGTGCCGCTGTCGATCACGTAACGGATGCCCGGCACGGTCAGCGAGGTTTCCGCGACGTTGGTTGCCAGCACCACGCGACGACCCGGGTGCGACTGGAAGATCCGCTGCTGTTCGGCCGGCGACAGGCGTGCGTACAACGGCAGGATCTCGGTGTGCTTGAGCTGGGCCTTGCGCAGCATGTCGGCGGCGTCGCGAATCTCGCGCTCGCCGGGCAGGAACACCAGCACGTCACCGGGGCTGCGGCGTTCGCTGCGCTCATAGGCGGCGATTTCGTCGAGGGTGGCGAGGATCGCCTGATCCACCGTCAGGTCGTCCTCGACACGGTTGCCTTCCTCGTCCTGCTCCAGGGTCAGCGGGCGATACCACGTGTCCACCGGGAAGGTGCGACCGGAGACTTCGACAATCGGCGCATCGTCGAAATGTTTGGAGAAGCGCTCCAGGTCGATGGTCGCCGACGTAATGATGACTTTCAGGTCCGGGCGGCGCGGCAGCAGGGTTTTCAGGTAGCCGAGCAGAAAATCGATGTTGAGGCTGCGTTCGTGGGCTTCGTCGACGATGATCGTGTCGTAGCGTTCCAGGTAGCGGTCGTTCTGGGTTTCCGCCAGCAGGATGCCGTCGGTCATCAACTTGACCAGGGTGTTGGCATCGCTCTGATCCTCGAACCGCACCTGATAGCCGACCAGCGCGCCCAACGGCGTGCCGAGTTCTTCGGCAACCCGGGCGGCCACACTGCGTGCGGCAATTCGGCGCGGCTGGGTGTGGCCGATCAGGCCATGCTGGCCGCGGCCGATTTCCAGGCAGATCTTCGGCAACTGAGTGGTTTTACCCGATCCGGTTTCGCCAGCAATGATCAGCACCTGATGCTTGAGCAGGGCCTCTTTGATTTCGTCACGCTTGGCGGCGATCGGCAGGCTGTCGTCATAACGAATCACCGGCAGGCTGGCGCGGCGGGCCAGCACCTGGTCACAGGACGCCTGCATCCGCGCGACCCACTGGGCCAGCTTGGCCTCGTCGGGTTTCTTGCGCAGCTCAAGCAACTGCCGCCGCAGCCGGTGGCGGTCGGCAAGCATGGCGTGATCGAGGTTTTTCAGCAGTTTGTCGATGGAGGGCGATTCGTCGGTCATCGGGTACGCAATTCAGTCGTCTAGTGGCGCAGGTTGGCGATTGTCGCAGATTTGCACCGCCGTGTGATCGTTGCCACGCTCTGCGCCCGCGCTAGGGACGCGGAGCGTCCCGGGCTGCATTCCCACGCAGAGCGTGGGAATGATCAGAATGTCACTCGGTATCATGGCCTTTGCGGCGGTACGGGAACACATCGATCACCTTCCCCGCCCGGATCGCCTCTTGCAGGCTTTTCCAGTAGTCGGCGTTGTACAACTCGCCATGCAGTTGATCGAACAACTTGCGCTGCCCCGAATCGGCAAACAGGAACGGCGGAAATTCTTCAGGGAACACATCCAGCGGTCCGATCGAATACCAGGGCTCGGACGCCATTTCGTCTTCCGGTGTACGCGGCTCGGGAATGTGGCGGAAGTTGGCCTCGGTCAGGAAGCAGATCTCGTCGTAGTCGTAGAACACCACGCGACCGTGACGGGTAACGCCGAAGTTCTTCAGCAACATGTCACCGGGGAAGATGTTCGCCGCCGCCAGTTGCTTGATCGCCAGGCCGTAATCTTCCAGGGCCTCGCGCACCTGCGCGTCGTTGGCGTGTTCCAGGTACAGGTTCAGCGGCGTCATGCGCCGCTCGGTCCAGCAGTGACGGATAAGCACGGTGTCGCCTTCCACCGACACCGTGGACGGCGCGACGTCCAGCAGTTCTTCCAGGCACGCCGGGTCGAACTTGCCCAGCGGGAAGCGGAAGTCGGCGAACTCCTGGGTGTCAGCCATGCGCCCGACCCGGTCGACGCTCTTCACCAGCCGGTATTTCTCGATCACCGTGGCGCGGTCGACGTTTTTCGACGGCGAGAAGCGGTCCTTGATGATTTTGAACACCGTGTTGAACCCCGGCAGGGTAAACACGCTCATGACCATGCCGCGCACGCCGGGGGCCATGATGAACTGGTCGTCGGTGTTGGCCAGGTGGTTGATCAGCGCCCTGTAGAACTCGGATTTGCCGTGCTTGTAGAAACCGATCGAGGTGTACAGCTCGGCGATGTGCTTGCCCGGCAGGATGCGTTTGAGGAAGCCGATGAACTCCGCCGGCACCGGCACATCGACCATGAAATACGAACGGGTGAACGAGAAGATGATCGACACGTCCGCTTCGTCGGTGATCAACGCATCAATCTGGATGCCGCGCCCCTCGAGGTGCAGCAGCGGGATTGCCAGCGGCCATTGCTCATCGGCGGTGTAGATGCGCCCCACCAGGTAGGCGCCTTTGTTGCGGTAGAGCACCGAGGAAAACAGCTCGACACTGAGCTCCGGGTCCTTGCAGACCCAGTCCGGCAGGTTCTCGCGCAGTTGCGCTTCAAGGCGGCGCAGGTCGCCGGGCAGGTCGGCGTATTCCTCGCTGAAGCGATAATCGGCAAAAATGCTCGCCAGCATGCCCGCCAGCTGGCCCTGGGGTTTGTAGGTGCGGGTTTGCGCGGCGCGAGCCCGGCGCAGACTCGGCCGGGTGGTGTGGATGAACATGCAGCCGTCGCTGATCAGGTCATGGCTGAACAGCCCGCAGAAAATCGAGTTGTACCAGGTCTCGGACAATTCATCGTCGAAGCGCAGGTCGATCAAGGCAATGTACGCGCTCTTGACCAGCGGCCAGCAACTGACGTCCAGGGTGTCACTGTCGAACGCGATGCGCAGCCGCTCCACCGTCTCGCTGACTTTTTCTTCGTAGAGATTGATCCGCGCGGCCGACGCGACCTGCGTCTCCTGCCACTGTGCCTGCTCGAAGCGGGCCCGCGCGCCGTCGGTGATCTGCCGGAAATGCTCGCGGTAATCGTCAAAGCCATCGAGGATCATTCGGGCGATATCGGCGGCTGGCCATTGCTGCGGCATGGTGAGACCTCTGCGGGAATTCGTGAGCCCTGAGCTTAGCCAGTGAAGCGGGTGCAGGAGAAGTGTAATTTTGCGCCCGGGTAATGTGCCCGTTTTCCGGTTGCCATCGATCAGCCGCTCGGCAACACTCTCGTCCCCATCAGGAAGGAGAACGCTGTGAACCCCGTCGATATTGTCCGTTTACTGTCACTGGCGGCCATCTGGGGTGCGAGCTTTCTGTTCATGCGCATCATCGCCCCGGTGATTGGCACGATTCCCACGGCGTTTTTCCGCGTCTCGATTGCCGCTACCGGCCTGTTGCTGATCCTTGGGCTGATGCGCATCAGCTGGGATTTCAAGGGCAAACTCAAGACCGTGATGCTACTCGGGGTGATCAACTCGGGGATTCCGGCCACCCTGTACTCCGTGGCCGCCCAGGTGCTGCCCGCCGGGTATTCGGCCATTTTCAATGCGACCACGCCGCTGATGGGCGTGCTGATCGGCGGGATGTTCTTCCATGAACGGCTCACCGCCGCCAAGCTCGGCGGGGTATTCCTTGGCTTGTTCGGTGTTGGGGTACTGACGCGCGCAGGCCCCGTGGCGTTCGACCTGCAATTGCTGATGGGCGCCCTCGCCTGCCTGCTCGCCACCACCTGTTACGGCTTCGCCGGGTTCCTTGCCCGCCGCTGGCTGGATCAGGCCGGCGGCCTCGACAGCCGTTTGTCTGCGCTGGGCAGCATGCTCGGGGCGACGTTGTTTCTGTTGCCGCTGTTCGGCTATAGCGTGATCAGTCAGCCGCCGGCCAGCTGGGGTGGCTGGGATGTCTGGTTGTCGTTGCTGGGATTGGGGCTGGTGTGTACCGCGCTGGCGTACATCGTTTACTTCCGTTTGCTCAGCTCGGTCGGGCCAGTGAGGTCGATGACCACGACTTTCCTGATCCCGCCGTTCGGGGTGTTGTGGGGCGCGATGTTGCTGGATGAGCCGTTGTCGATGGCGCACATCTATGGCGGGGTGTTGATTGCGGCGGCGTTGTGGTTGGTGTTGAAGCCGGCTGCGGTGAAACCGGGCTTGGTGGCTGGCCGGTAGGATTGTTGCGTTTTGGATGAAGCCTTCGCGAGCAGGCTCGCTCCCACATTTGATCCGGGTGTTCACACATCATGTGTTCACCGAAGATCCCTTGTGGGAGCGAGCCTGCTCGCGAAGGCGGCAGATCAGACGCTACAAGGCTGAATCACTGACCTCCCCATCCACCAACCGCCGAATCCCCAACGGATTGGCGTCCTGCAACGCCTCGGGCAGCAACGCATCCGGGTAATTCTGGAAGCACACCGGCCTCAGGAATCGATCGATCGCCAAGGTCCCCACTGACGTCCCGCGCGAATCGGACGTCGCCGGATACGGCCCGCCATGCACCATGGCCTCGCAGACCTCGACCCCGGTCGGATAACCGTTGAGCAAGATCCGCCCGACCTTCTCTTGCAGCAACTCAGCCAGCCAGCGGTACTCCAGCAATTCGTCCGCCTCGCCAATCAGCGTCGCCGTCAATTGCCCGCGCAGGCCTTGCAGCGCCTGCGCCAACTGCGCACGGCTCTCGACTTCGATAACGATGGTAGCCGGCCCGAACACTTCTTCCTGAAGCAGTTCATCGCCCTTGAGCAGCAGGCTGACATCGGCCTTGAACACTTGCGGCTGCGCCTGATTGCCCTGTTGCGGCTTGCCCGCCAGGTGGGTCAACCCCGGATGTTCGTGCAGCTCGCCCAGGCCTCGGCTGTAGCTGGCCAGTGCGCCGGCATTGAGCATGGTTTGCGCCGGTTGCTGGTTCATGCTCGCGCAAAAGGTTTCGAGAAAGGTGCTGAACTGCGGCGAACGCAGGCCGATGACCAGGCCAGGGTTGGTGCAGAACTGCCCACAGCCCAGGGTCACCGAACCGGCAAGCTGCGCCGCGATCTGTTCACCGCGCACGGCCAGCGCCTCGGGCAGCAGGAACACCGGGTTGATGCTCGACATCTCGGCGAATACCGGGATTGGCTGCGGCCGGGTCGCCGCCATGTGGCTCAAGGCATTGCCGCCCTTGAGCGAACCGGTGAAGCCCACGGCCTGGATCGCCGGGTGCTTGACCAGCCACTCACCGACGCCACCGCCGTAGATCATGTTGAACACCCCGGCGGGCATTTCCGTTCGCTCGGCGGCGCGAATGATCGCGTCCGCCATCCACTCGGCGGTTGCCATGTGCCCGCTGTGGGCCTTGAACACCACCGGGCAACCGGCGGCCAGGGCCGAGGCGGTATCGCCACCGGCGGTGGAAAACGCCAACGGAAAGTTGCTGGCACCGAACACCGCCACCGGCCCCAGGGCAATGCGGTACTGCCGCAGGTCCGGACGAGGCAAAGGCTGGCGATCCGGCAATGCGCGGTCGATGCGCGCGCCGTAGAAATCACCGCGACGCAGGACCTTGGCGAACAGGCGCAACTGGCCGCTGGTGCGACCGCGTTCACCCTGGATACGTCCGGCTGGCAACGCAGTTTCGCGGCACACGGTGGCGACGAAGTCATCGCCCAGCGCATCGATTTCATCGGCGATGGCGTCGAGGAAGGTCGCGCGTTTTTCTGCACTGAGGTTGCGGTAGATCGGGTACGCCGCAGCGGCGGCCTTGGCAGCGGCATCCACCTCGGCTTCGGATGCCTGGAAGAAGGTGCCAGGCAAAGGCTCACCGCTGGTGGCGTCGAGGCTTTGCAGTTGCACGTTGCCGTTGGCGCTGCGGCGGCCGCCGATGTAATTGTGTCCAAGTATCGTGGTCATTGCGGATTCCTTGATCGATTACAGACCTGTAGGAGCCGGCTTGCCGGCGAAGGCCATGGCACGGCAAACATCAACGTCGCGTGAAAAATCGCTTTCGCCGGCAAGCCGGCTCCTACAGGGGTCAAAGCGCTCGCACCTGACCGATAGCCAGCGGCTGGGCACTTTCGCCAATGCCGTTCACCAGTGGCGCACCAAACTCATCGAGGCTGATCTGGAAGCGATCCCCCGGCTGGGTCTTGATGCCATCGGCAAACGACAGCGTGGCGGTGCCGAAATAGTGCACATGCACATCACCGGGACGCAGGAACTGAGCGTACTTGAAGTGGTGGAATTCGAGGTTGGCCAGGCTGTGGCACATGTTGTCTTCGCCACTGAGAAACTCCTTTTCCCAGATCGTCTTGCCATCGCGCTTGATGCGGCTGGTGCCTACCAGATGCCTGGGCAATTCGCCGACGCGCAGCTCCGGGCCAAAGGAGCAGCAGCGCAATTTCGAATGGGCGAGGTACAGGTAGTTGCGCCGTTCCATGACGTGGTCGGAGAACTCGTTGCCCAGGGCAAACCCGACGCGATACGGCTGGCCGTCGTCGCCGATCACGTAGAGCCCGGTCAGTTCCGGTTCTTCGCCGGCGTCTTCGGCAAAGGGCGGCACCGGGAAGTCGGCGCCAGGACGCACGACGATGCTGCCGTCGCCCTTGTAGAACCATTCCGGCTGCGCACCGACCTGACCGGCCGCTGGCTTGCCGCCCTCCAGGCCCCACTTGAAAATGCGCATGGTGTCGGTCATGGCGGTTTCCATGGCACCTTCCTGCTGGTGCATTTTATCCCGCGTCGAGGCGCTGCCCAGGTGGGTCAGGCCGGTGCCGCTGATCAGGCAATGGGCCGGGTCTTCGTGATCCAGCGGCGGCAGCACCTGGCGCTGCTGCAACAGCTGGGCGTATTCCGGGCCCGGCTCGGTGCCGCGCAGGGCGACTTCTTCCTGCAGGCTGTGTTTGCCGCGGATCGCCGCGAGTGCCAGTTCACGGGTGCTGCGGGTGCCCTTGAGCACCAGGACCTGAGCCCCGTCGACCAGCCCGACCTGGCGTTCGCCGGCAGTGTTTTCAAATTGAATCAGGCGCATGTCGGCCTCCGCAAAGTCGTGGACGGCGCCGCCGGATGACGACGCCTCAAGGTCACTCGATGATGTTGAAGTCGCTCAGGTACTCATCGGAGATTTCCAGGCCCAGGCCCGGCTTGTTGTCGTCGAGCTGGATGTAGCCGTTGACCGGTTGCGGTTCGCCCTTGAACACGTAGTAGAAGAGTTCGTTACCGACTTCGACGTCGAACACCGGGAAGAACTCCGCCATTGGCGAAGCCGTGGTGGACATGGTCAGGTGGTAGTTGTGCATCTGTCCGGCGTGGGGGATCACTGGCACCGACCAGGCTTCGGCCATGGCGTTGATCTTGCGCGCAGCGGTGATGCCACCGACGCGGTTGGTGTCGTACTGGATCACGTCGACGGCGCGGCGTTCCAGCAGGTCCTTGAAACCGTAGGAAGTGAATTCGTGCTCGCCGCCGGAGATCGGCATGATCCCCATTTTTTTCAGCTCGATGTAGCCTTCGATGTCGTCGGCGATCACCGGTTCTTCCAGCCAGCGCGGTTCGAACTCGGCCAGCTTAGGCAACATGCGGCGGGCGTATTCCAGGGTCCAGCCCATGTAGCATTCGAGCATGATGTCGACGTCGGGGCCGGCCAGGTTCCGCAGGGCGCGCACCTGTTCGATGTTCTTGCGCATGCCCGCCGGGCCGTCTTTCGGGCCGTAGCCGAAGCGCATTTTCAGCGCGGTGAAGCCCTGGTTCAGATAACCCTGGGCCTCTTCGAGGAACAGGTCGAGGTTATCGTTGGCGTAGAGTTTGGAGGCGTAGGTCCAGATCTTCTCCTTGGTGCGGCCACCGAGCAGTTTGAACACCGGTTTGTTGACCGCCTTGCCCATGATGTCCCAGATGGCGATATCGATCGCCGAGATGGCTGCCATGCCGATGCCTTTGCGGCCCCAGGCATGGCTCTGGCGATACATTTTCTGCCAGATGTATTCGTTGTCGAACGGATCTTCGCCAATCGCGATGGGTGCCAGGTAAGTGTCGATGATTTCCTTGGCCACACGCGGCGCCAGGGCGCAGTTGCCGATACCGACGAGACCGGTGTCGGTCTCGACTTCCACCACCAGCCAGCCGTGGAAACGGAACGAGCCCATGGCGTCGCCGCGCTCGAACAGGATGTCGCTGGCGTTGGTGCAGAAGTGCGCTTGAGGTGGGACGACTTTGCCTTTCCACTCGAATACGCGGGTACGGATCGCTTTGATTTTCATGAATACGGTTTCCTTGCGCTGCCGGCTTCTTGTAGTTGTTGAGTCGCTGCGCGGAGCCGCTCGGGTGGGCGGTTGTGCGCATTCGATGGAGCGACTGTAGCCAGCGCCCAGGGGGTGCGGATAATCACTTATGCGTATCCGGCGATAACCTGGGGTGATAGGAAAATGCAGTAATCCGCTAGATCGAGTTATCGGGGAATACATAAAACTGTAGGAGCTGGCTTGCCAGCGAAAGCGGCCCGACAGTCACTTCGGGGGTGTCTGTCAGGCCGTCTTCGCTGGCAAGCCAGCTCCTACAGTTTTTTTGCGTAGTGTCAGTAGCTGTTGCCACCCATCCGGCAAGCAATCTCGAACGCCTGGCGCGTCGCGCCAACGTTGGCCTTGCCCTGCCCGGCGATATCGAATGCGGTACCGTGGGCCGGCGTAGTGATCGGAATGGGCAGGCCGCCCTGCACCGTGACGCCACGGGAGAAGCCCATCAACTTGATCGCGATTTGCCCTTGGTCGTGGTACATCGTCACGACCGCATCGAAGGCGCTGGCATCACCCTGGACCTTGAGGAAAATCGTGTCCCCCGGATACGGCCCCTCCGCCGCGATGCCCAGTGCCTGGGCCGAACGCACGGCCGGGCCGATGATGTCCAGTTCTTCGCGACCGAACGAGCCGTTGTCGCCGTTGTGCGGGTTCAGGCCGCAGACGCCGATGCGTGGTTTTTCCAGGCCGTTGCGCTTGAGTGCGATGTCGATCAGTTGAATCGCTTCCACCACACGCGCCTGACTGAGCATGCCCGGGACTGCTGACAACGCTACATGGGAGGTCACGCGTGACGTCCATAGATTGTCGAGCACATTGAATTCGCAGAACGGCCCGTGGAAATCCAGCAGCTCGGCGAACCAGTGCAACTCATCGTTATGGGCCATGCCGGCCATGTGCAGCGACGTCTTGTTCAACGGCCCGAACAATATCGCGTCGGTGGTCCCGGCCTCGGTCAGGCGCAGGGCGACTTCCAGGGTGTCGAGGCTGTAGCGACCGCCAATGACACTGGCCTCGCTGCGGGGAAACTCACCGAGGGTGTCGCCACGAAAATCGTAGAACAGCGGTGTGTCGTCAGCGAATGACAGCTGCTCCAGCGACTCCACCCGGCGATAGGGGAACTCCACCCCGGCGATGCGCATGCCGCGACGCATTTCCGCTTCGTCGGCGATCAGGATCACGTTGGCCTGGCTGCGTACGTCGGGGTCGCCGAGCAAGCGTGCGATCAGTTCCGGACCGATGCCCGCCGGGTCACCCAGGACCATCGCGATGGTTGTCTTGTTCATGCTTCACTCCTCAAGGATTCAGGCAGCGCCCGGTCAATGGCGCCAGGTTCGCAGCGATAGATGCGCTGCGCGTTGCTGTAGAACAGTCGCTCCTGATCGGCCATTGGCAGATCGGCGACGATGGATTTGAAACCGCGGTAGATGTCGTCGAACGAGCCACACAGGCTGTCCACCGGAAAGTTGCTGGCGAACATCGCCCGTTTGCAGCCGAACATCGCGATGATTTCGCGCACGATCCAGGCGTTGTCGATGGCGCGCCACGCCCTGCCCGCCTGGCCCAGGCCGGAAATCTTGACCTGCACGTTCGGCCACTGCGCCAACCGCGCCATCGCCGCGCGCCAACCGGCCAGGCCCTCGGCACTGCGATCGCTGGGTAAGCCGGCGTGGTTGAGAATCAGGGTGATGCCGGGGAAGTCCCGGGCCAGCCGTTCGGCCTCGGGCAGGTTCCACCAAGGAGTTTGCAGATCGAAGTGCAGGCCTAGCCCCTCCAACGCGGCATAACTGCGCCGCCAGCGCTCGTCGCTCATCAGGCTGCGCACCCGGCCGAACTGTTCGGGGGATGTCGGCCCGCCGGGTTTGTGCCGCACGCTGCGCACGCACTTGTAGCTGGCCTGCTCGCGCAGCACGGCGATGGCGTCCGGGTGATCCAGCCAGGCTTGCGCGACAATCGCATTCGGTACGCCGTAGCGGGCCGCGAGTTGCTCGATGAAACGGGTTTCGCCAATCGGGTCCTGCGGGTTCCATTCGGTCTCGACATACACCGTTTGCACGACTCGATGGACGCCGGCATCGGCGAAGTAGTCGTCAGGCAAATAACGGCGCTTGATCGCAGTGTAATCGCCATAGCGAAACGGGATGTTCGCCTCCGGCGCCAGCCACGGATGGTCGTTGATCGTTGGGTCCCAGAAATGATGATGGGCATCGATGATCGGACCGTTCCACAGTTCACCCATGGCGCACCTCGTCGAGACTGATGAACAACGTTGCCAGCACGAACACTGCCGAGCACACCGCGAAGAATCCCAGCACCGGGGCGAAGCCACCGGTCATTTGCAAGATCACTCCCACCAGGATCGGCACCGCGATTCCGCCAGTGCTACCGGCCATGTTCATCACGCCGCCGATCAGGCCGACCCGCGCTGGTGCCGCCAGCAGTGCCGGGAAGCTCCAGTAGAGGCTGCCCCACATCAGGAAAAACGCGGTCATGGCCAACAGCGCCACGGCCGCAAAAGGATTGCTCAGGGTCGGCAGCAGCAGGAATGCGCCGAGGGCCACCAGCCCGGAAAACGCCAGCAGGCTCTTGACTGCCACACCGCGGCTGACGCCCTTGCGAATCAAGCCGTCGCAGAGGAAACCACCGGTCAATGAACCCAAGGCGCCGCAGACGAAAATCACGAAGGTCGCCGCGCCAATGCCCTTGATATCAAAGCCCCGGGCTTGTGCCAGGTAGCTCGGGCCCCAGGTCAGCAGGCCGAAATACACCATGGCCCAACTGGCACGACCGATCAGTAAACCGCTCAGGGAACGGGCAGCGATGCCCAGGCCCTTGACCGGTGCACGCGCGGCTTCGGCGGCCGGCGTGGCGCGCCCGGCATTGATCTTCGCAAGCTCCAGGGCATTGACCTGCGGGTGACTGGCCGGGTCATCACGCAGATAACGCCACGCCACCCAGGCCAGTACCAGGGTCGCGATGCCGGCGATCACAAACGCCAGGCGCCACGAATCCAGCGAGGCAATCAGATAGGCAATGATCAACCCGCCCAGCGCCACGCCCAATGGGCTGCCGCTGTCCATCAGCACCGCCCCGCGACTGCGTTCGCCGGGCGCCAGCCACAGGGAAATCAGCTTGCCGCCTGACGGGAACAAGGGCGCTTCCGAAGCCCCCAGTGCCACGCGGGCAAACAACAATGACAAGCCGCCAGTGGCGAA
Organism: Pseudomonas serbica; assembly: GCF_028823535.1. Lineage (GTDB taxonomy): Bacteria > Pseudomonadota > Gammaproteobacteria > Pseudomonadales > Pseudomonadaceae > Aquipseudomonas > Aquipseudomonas serbica. The sequence continues at coordinate 49,594 of NZ_JAQIYM010000004.1, forward strand.
CGCCGCCAGCACCTGGAACGTACCCCACAAGCCGGTGGACCACGTGATGACCCGATGCGGCCCGAAGCGATCGATCATCCAGCCGCCGGGAATCTGCAGCAGCGCATAGGCCCAGAAGAAGCTGCTGAGAATCAGCCCCTGGAGGCTTGGGGAGAGGGAAAACTCATGGGCGATGGTCGGCATGGCAATGGACAGCGACACCCGATCGATCAGGTTGACCATGGTCAATGCAAAGATGATCGCGAAGATCCGCCAGCGCACGTTGCTGGCTTTTAAGGCAGTCACTTGCGGTATTGCCGCGACTGCGGGTGCGGCGTCTGCGCCGGGCAGATGCAGGGAAGCACTGGAACGAGCCATGGTGCGTACCTCGATTTATTATTCTTGTGCGATGTTGTGAGCACTATCGAAGGCCCGGTGATAACCGTCTAATCAAAACTTGAAATCAGGCGATAGCCTCGGGTTATGGCATGCGCTGCTTTCAACCACCTTTCAATGTTGAACGCATTCTTTTCTGTAGGAGCCAGCTTGCCGGCTAGGGCGGTCTTGAATCTTTAATCGGGATGGCGGGGCCCTTCGCTGGCGAGCCAGCTCCTACAGAAGATCGGCTTGATTGGGTTAGCTATAACCCCAGGCTATCGGTGTATGTATTGTTTTGACTAGACGCGGCGACGGCGTCTTCCCACACTCGACCCAGGCTTGCAGCTTTCGAACGCAAACAAGTCACTCATAACAACTACAAAAACGAGGCTCTTCCATCATGCGAAATGCATTCGTCCGTCGCACTTCCCGTCTGTTTCTTGGCTGCACCCTGATCGCCGCTGGCGCCCTTCCCGCTCTCGCCAATGCCGCCTGGCAACCGGACAAGAACGTCGAAATCGTCGTCGCCGGTGGCCCTGGTGGCGGTACCGACCAGCTCGGTCGCCTGATCCAGTCGATCATCACCACACACAAGTTTCTCGACGTTAATACCATCGTCCTGAACAAGGGTGGCGGCAATGGCGCCGAAGCGTTTCTCGACATGAAAATGAACAAGGGCGATGCCGAGAAACTGGTGATCGGCACCAACAACATCTATCTGTTGCCGCTGGTGTCCAAGCTCGGCTACCAGTGGCAGGAACTGACACCGATTGCCGCCGTGGCCGAGGATGACTTCATTCTCTGGAGCTACAAAGACGCGCCGTGGAAGGACGCCAAAGGTTTCTATGAAGCGGTCAAGGCCGACCCGTCGAACCTGCGCATGGGGGGCAGCCAGTCCAAGGATGTCGACCAGACCCTGACCCTGCTGTTGAACCAGACCACCGACAGCAAGCTGGTGTACATCCCGTTCAAGAGCGGCAGCGAAGCCGCGACCCAACTGGCGGGCAAGCACATCGCCGCCAACGTCAACAACCCCAGCGAAAGCATCAGTCAATGGCGCGGCGATCAGGTCGAACCGCTCTGCGTGTTCAGTAAAGAGCGCATGGCCTATACCGAAAAAGTCGCCGGCGACAAATCCTGGGCCGATGTGCCGACCTGCCACGAACAAGGCCTGGGCATCGATCAATACCGCTTCCCGCGTACCGTGTTCATGCCCGGCGACATTTCCTCCGAGCAACGGGCGTTCTACGTCGAGTTGATGCGCAAGGTCACTGAAACGCCGGAGTTCAAGGCCTACGTCAAGCAGAACGCGCTGGTGCCAACCTTCCTCGAGGGCGAGCCATTGACCGCCTACATCGAAAAAGACACCGCCCGCGTCACCCCGGTCTTCAAGGAAGCCGGCTGGCTGAAAAACTGACGTTGTCACGGCCGCTCGCCTGCGGGCGGCCGTTATCTGCTGGAGGTGTCTTCATGTCCCATTCTTCGGATTCACCCGCGCTGGTCGGTACCCGTTGGGTCGAACTCGGCCTGACCGTCTTCACCGCGCTGATTGGCGTGGTGGTGATGTACGGCAGTGTCGAACAGGGTATCGGCTGGGGCGATGCCGGCCCCGAGCCGGGTTATTTCCCTTTCTACATCGGCCTGATGTTGAGCGCCGCGAGCGTGGCCAACGGCGTGTTGACCCTGGTGCGCTGGCAAGCGCTGAGCATTGCATTCGTCAGTCGCAGTGCGTTCAGGCAAGTGCTGTCGGTGTTCATCCCGATCGCGCTGTTCGTCGCGGCCATGCCACTGACCGGCATCTACGTCGCCTCGGCGTGCTTCATCGCCTGGTTCATGTGGCGTGACAAGGTTCGCGCAAAACCCTACGGCAAATTGATGATCGGCACGGTATCCCTCGGCGCGGTACTCGCCAGCTATCTGATTTTCGCACTGTGGTTCAAGGTCCCGCTGGATGCCGGCCCGATGGGCGACTGGATTGCCCTGGCCGGGAGAAACTTCAAATGAGCGAATTCGATTCCCTGTTGCAAGGCATGAACCTGATCCTGACCCCGGGCCACATCGGTCTGATGGTGATCGGCGTGCTGCTGGGCATCCTGGTCGGCGTCTTGCCCGGCCTCGGTGCTCCCAATGGCGTGGCACTGTTGCTGCCGCTGACCTTCACCATGTCGCCGGTGTCGGCGATCATCCTGCTGTCGTGCATGTATTGGGGGGCGCTGTTTGGCGGCTCGATCACCTCGATCCTGTTCAACATCCCCGGTGAGCCCTCATCGGTGGCGACGACGTTCGACGGCTACCCGATGGCCCGCGAAGGTCGTGCCGCCGAAGCCCTGACCGCGGCGTTCAGTTCCGCACTGATTGGCGCATTGGCCGGCGTGCTGCTGCTGACCTTCCTGTCGACAAAAATCGCCGCGTTCGCCATGTCGTTCAGCTCGCCGGAGTTCTTCGCGGTGTACCTGTTGGCCTTCTGTACCTTCATCGGCATGAGCAAGAACCCTCCGCTGAAAACCGTGGTCGCGATGATGATCGGTTTTGCCATGGCGGCCGTCGGCATGGACACCGTGTCCGGCAACCTGCGGTTGACGTTCGATCAGCCGATTTTGATGACCGGTATCAGTTTCGAAGTGGCGGTGATCGGTCTGTTCGGTATCGGCGAAATCCTCTGCACCGTGGAGGAAGGCCTGGTGTTCCGTGGCGAACATGCGCGCATCACACCGATGGTGATCCTGCGCACCTGGGCCAAGCTGCCGCGCTACTGGTGGACCATTGTGCGCAGCACCCTGGTCGGTTGCTGGATGGGCATCACACCGGGCGGGCCGACCGCCGCATCGTTCATGAGCTATAGCCTGGCGCGGCGTTTCTCGAAGAACCGCGACAACTTCGGCAAGGGTGAACTCGAAGGCGTGATCGCCCCGGAAACCGCGGACCACGCGGCCGGCACCAGCGCCTTGCTGCCGATGCTGACGCTGGGCATTCCCGGTTCGGCCACCGCAGCAGTGATGCTCGGCGGCCTGATGATCTGGGGCCTGCACCCGGGGCCAACGCTGTTCGTCGAGCAGCATGACTTTGTCTGGGGCCTGATCGCCAGCATGTACCTGGGCAACGTAGTGAGCCTGATCGTGGTGCTGGCCACCGTGCCGCTGTTCGCCTCGATCCTGCGCATTCCGTTCTCGATCATCGCGCCGATCATCATCATGGTCTGCGCCATCGGTGCCTACTCGGTGCACAACTCGTTCTTCGACGTGGTGCTGATGCTCGGATTCGGCGCGTTGGGTTATCTGTTCAAGAAACTCGGCTACCCGATCGCGCCACTGGTACTGGCGGCAGTATTGGGCGACAAGGCCGAAGATGCGTTCCGTCAGTCGATGCTGTTCTCTGACGGGCACCTGGGGATCTTCTGGTCCAACCCATTGGTGGGCAGCCTGACCACGGCGGCGCTGCTGATGCTGTTCTGGCCGTTGATTTCCAAGGCGCTGCAAACGCTGATGGGCCTGCGCAAACCCCAGGTCGTCAAACCAAAATCGGTGCTGTGACACAGCAATGCTGGCAACGCCTGACATTTGTTGTCAGGCTTGCCGCAGTCTTTATTGCGAGTACGGCCCATGTCGCGAATCCCTGATGCCAATGTAATCCACAGTCGACTGCGTCTGCGCCAGCTGCGGCTGATGCTGGCGCTGGAGGAATTCGGCTCGCTGCGCCGCGCCGCCGACCACATCGGCATGACTCAACCGGCGGCGACCAAGATGCTGCACGAGGCCGAGGATCTGCTCGGCGTCGAGCTGTTTGAACGCCTGCCCCGGGGCATGCGCTCGACCCCGTTCGGGGAAACCGTCATCTACTACGCACGCATGGTCTTCGCCGAACTCAGCGGTATGCGCGAAGAACTGGTGGCGCTGCAATCGGGTAACCTGGGGCGGGTCGCCGTTGGGGCGATTCCGGCGCTGGCCTCGGGACTGTTGACCCGCACCATCGCGACCTTGAAGCGAAGCCATCCACGCTTGTCCATGAGCATCCAGGTCGACACCAGCGACGTGCTGGTGCAGGCGCTGTTGCAGGATCAACTGGACATCGTCCTGGGCAGGATTCCGCCCGGCGCACGGGCCGAAGAACTGCTGTTCGACAGCCTGGGTGAAGAAGCCCTCTGTGTGATTGCCGGTGCGCAAAATCCGCTGGCGCAGGAGAAGCAACTGGGGTGGGCAGAATTGCAGAACATGACCTGGGTGCTGCAACAGCAGCCCAGCCCGATGCGCGCGATCATCAATCAGGTGTTCCACAATGCGCGGGTCGATATTCCCAGCAGCATCGTCGAAACCACCTCGATCATGACCCTGCTCTCGTTGATCCAGCAGACCGACATGCTCGGGGTCACACCGGTGTCGGTGGTCGAGGATTATCCCGGTCGTGACCTGCTGGCGGTGTTGCCGATCAAATTCGAAGCACGACTGCCGCCCTACGGGCTGATCACCCGGCGCCATCGCATTCAATCCTCGGCGATGCAGGCGTTCATGAACTCGGTGCGAGCCGAACATGCGCTGAGCACATGAAAAGGCCCGAGGCGTTTGCCTCGGGCCTTGTCTTGCTTCACGCGGTTTTACGGAACACGAACACCAACCCGACGATAATCAGCAACATGCCGAGGATGCTCAACAGCGCCAGGCGATTGCCGAAAATCAGGTAATCCATCACGGCTGTCACGGCCGGCACCAGATAGAACAGGCTGGTGACATTCACCAGGTTGCCCCGGGCGATCAAGCGGTACAGCAACAAGGTCGCCAGCACCGACACCACCAGCCCCATCCACAACACCGGCACGATGAAACCGTTGCCGAGTTCGAAATGAAACGGCTGGAACGGCACGAAAATACCGCAGAGCAACAACCCGGCCAGGTACTGCACCGGCAGCGTGCCAAGGGGATTGTCGGTGATGCGTTTCTGCATGATCGAACCGAAGGTCATGCTGGCCAGCGCCAGCAGGCCGAAGAGCATCCCGGCCAGCGACATGCCGGCCAGGCCGATGCCCTGATAGACCACCATGATCAACCCGGCCAGGCCCAGCGACAGGCCGAACAGGCGGCTGGCCGAGCGCTGACGCTCCATCAGCACCACAGTGAGAATCGGTTGCACGCCCATGATGGTCGCCATCACACCGGGCGTAACCTTGAGGTCGAGCGCCAGCAGATAAAAAATCTGATACGCCCCCAGCAACACCACACCGGTGGCCATCGCATACAGCATCGGCCTGCCGCCCTTGGGCAATTTCAACTTCAGCAATGGCATCAGCAGCACCAGGCCGCACAACGCGATAACGAAACGTATCAACAGAAAGGCAAAGGGTGATGCGTGGGCCAGCCCCCACTTGGAGAAGATCGCCCCGCTGCTCCACAGCAGAACGAACAGGCTCGTGGAAGCCGCCGCGAGCGCGGATTTTTTCGAAAGGACAAACATGAATACCACCTGTAGTCAGGCAAGAAGCCAACTCAGCCGAAGCTGAAATCCAGTAGTTTTTTCAAGCGGGTGCTTTTTTCAGACAGGAACAGCAGAACAGCGCTGATCAGCCCGAAATGCCAACACCCGGCGGTGATACGACTGCGTACACCGACGTGCTACTGACAGGTGGAGGGTAATGACTGATCTGCACAGGCTGCTGGTTCCCGCACGGCACGACGCCAGCGTTGACCGCTGAATCGACTACCGCGTTGATGAGGGATGCAGGCATTGGGCTGATCTTTTTCGAGAGGTTGAAAAAGCAGGTCCTTCAGACCTGCTTGTGCTGACTATAACCACAGGTGTGGCAGGCATCAACCCTCTTGCAAAAGACGGTTGAGGTACTGGCCATACCCGTTTTTTGCCAAGGGCGCCGCCAGTTTCTGCAACTGATCGGCATCGATCCATTTCTGCCGGAAGGCAATCTCTTCGGGACAGGCGACCTTAAGGCCCTGGCGCCGCTCGAGCGTGGCAATGAACTGACTGGCATCGAGCAATGAGTCGTGGGTCCCGGTATCCAGCCAGGCGTAGCCGCGGCCCATGATTTCTACCGCCAGTCTTCCCTGTTCCAGGTAGAGACTGTTGATATCGGTAATCTCCAGCTCGCCCCGCGCCGATGGCTTGATGCTCTTGGCCATCTCGACAACGTCCTGGTCATAGAAATACAGGCCGGTGACCGCAAAGTTGGACTTGGGCTTGAGTGGCTTTTCTTCGAGACTGATCGCCTTGCCCAGGTTGTCGAACTCGACCACGCCGTAACGCTCCGGGTCATTGACGTGATAGGCAAATACACTCGCCCCGGCCTGACGGGCCATGGCACTTTGCAGAATATTGATGAAGTCGTGGCCGTGATAGATGTTGTCACCCAGGACCAGGGCGCTGGGGTCGTTGCCGATGAAGTCTTCGCCAATGATGAAGGCTTGCGCCAGGCCATCGGGCGAAGGCTGCACGGCATAGGAAATGTTCAGGCCCCAACGGGTGCCATCCCCCAGCAGCTGCTCGAAACGCGGCGTGTCCTGAGGCGTGGAGATGATCAGGATATCGCGGATACCCGCCAGCATCAGGGTGCTCAATGGGTAGTAGATCATCGGTTTGTCGTAAACCGGCAGCAGTTGCTTGGAAATGGACAATGTCGCCGGATGCAGTCGAGTACCAGAGCCGCCGGCAAGGATGATTCCTTTACGATTGAGCATAGTTATTTCTCCAGTATTTCTGCGAGCATCCGTGTCACGCCAACTTTCCAGTCAGGCAAGCTCAGCGCAAAGGCCTTTTGCAGTTTGCGAGTATCGAGTCGGGAATTGTTTGGGCGTCGGGCTGGCGTCGGGTACGCCTGGGTGGCGATCGCGTCGACCATTGCCGGGGTAACCTTGAGGTTCATACCTGACCGCTCGGCATGTTCGAGTACAAAACGGGCATAGCGACACCAGGTGGTTTCGCCCGCAGCTGCAAGGTGGTAGATCCCGCCCAATTGCGGGTCGGTCATTAGACTACGGATGGCATGAGCGGTCACATCCGCCAGCAGTTCGGCGCCGGTTGGTGCACCGAACTGATCATCGATCACGGCCAGGCTTTCACGTTCCCGGGCCAGGCGCAACATGGTCCTGGCAAAGTTGTTGCCACGTGCGGCATACACCCAGCTTGTTCGGAAGATCAGATGCGCACAGCCGCTGGCGACAATCGCCTGCTCACCGGCCAGCTTACTGGCCCCATAGACACTCAATGGCGCTACCGGATCGTTTTCCTGCCAGGGTGTATCGCCTTGCCCGGCGAACACATAGTCGGTGGAGTAATGCACCAGCAGAGCCTTCAGCCGTAATGCCTCTCGAGCCAGCACCGCTGGCGCATCGGCATTGACCCGATGAGCCAGCTGCGACTCGCTTTCGGCCTTGTCGACTGCGGTGTAGGCCGCTGCGTTAACGATAACGTCAGGCGCAAAGCGCTGCACGGTGGCGGCCAGGCCTGGCAAATCGTTCAGATCGCCGCAGTACGCCTGGCTTGCGCAATCCAGCGCCAACAACTCGCCAAGCGGAGCAAGACTGCGTTGCAGCTCCCAACCCACCTGGCCGTTCTTGCCGAGCAATAGCAGCTTCATGCACTGCGCCCGGCATAATTTTTCTCGACCCATTCGCGGTAGGCGCCGGATTGGATATTGCGAACCCAATCCTGGTTATCCAGGTACCACTGGACGGTTTTGCGGATGCCGGTCTCGAAGGTTTCTGCCGGCCTCCAGCCCAGTTCACGTTCAAGCTTGCGGGCATCGATGGCATAACGTCGGTCGTGGCCGGGCCGATCGGTGACGTAGCTGATTTGTGCATGGTAGGGCTGGCCGTCGGCACGCGGACGCAGCTCATCGAGCAGCGCACAGACGGTGTGCACGATCTCGAGATTGGTTTTTTCGTTCCAACCACCGACGTTGTAGACCTCACCCACGCTACCGGCCTCCAATACGCGGCGGATGGCGCTGCAGTGGTCCTTGACATACAACCAGTCGCGAATCTGCTGGCCATCGCCATAGACCGGCAATGCCTGGCCGGACAGCGCGTTGACGATCATCAACGGAATGAGCTTTTCCGGAAAGTGATACGGCCCGTAGTTGTTCGAGCAGTTGGTGGTCAGTACGGGCAGGCCATAGGTGTGATGATAGGCGCGCACCAGGTGGTCGCTGGCAGCTTTGCTCGCCGAGTATGGGCTGTTGGGCTCATACGGGTGGCTTTCATCGAACGCCGCTTCGTCTTTGGCCAGCGAACCATAGACCTCGTCAGTGGACACATGCAAAAAGCGCAACGCCTGCAGTGCATCGGGCGCCAGCGCTTTGGCGTAGGCGCGCACGGCTTCGAGCAAGTGGAAAGTGCCAACGATATTGGTGTCGATGAATGCTTGCGGGCCGTGGATGGAGCGATCGACATGGGACTCGGCGGCAAAATTGAGAATGGCGCGGGGTTGGTGCTCTTCGAGCAAGTGCTTGACCAAGGCACTGTCACCGATATCGCCCTGCACGAATACATGCTGCGAATTGCCCGTCAGGCTGCTGAGGTTATTCAGGTTGCCGGCATAGGTCAGCTTGTCCAGATTGACTACGGTTTCATCGGAATGAGCGAGCCAGTCCAATACGAAATTCGCCCCGATGAAGCCTGCACCGCCAGTTACCAGGATGGTCATTGATTCAGACCTTTTTTTCAGTAAGGTTGCGAGGATCGGCCCCCCAATGGCGTTACTGCCAAGGTTGCTCTGCTGTCGCAAGGATTTGGATAAGGTTTTGAACATTCAACAATGCACGCCAGCTCTGCGACCGGCTCTGTATAGACTCCCCTGACGCCCTGAACGGCATTTACAGGCGACATTCGTAATATAGCTTAGCTCCCAAAAATAAAAAAAAGATCGCCTGATGGCGATCTTTTTCCCGGGCGTTGCCCGCCATGGTGTTCAGCCCAACAGCCAATGGCCCAGCAACCCCAGCACGCCAATCGCCAAGACCGGCCTCATTACCCGATATGCCTTGGGATGACGGCGCTTGCACTGCTTGATCGCTCCACTGAACCTGTCGCTGAACTGCTTGCTCCAGGCATAGGCCTGGTTGATCCCGCCCACCCGCTCGTGCGCAAGATTCTGCGGCGCGGTGGCACGCCCCAGCAGCCCGCTGATCCAGCAGTTGATGCGGGTGATCATACGGTTACTGAGCGGTCGCTCGATGTCGCAAAAGAGGATGACCCGGGTCTTGTCGGTTTCGTTCTTGACCCAGTGCACATAGGTTTCGTCGAACATCACGTCTTCACCATCACGCCAGGCGTAGCCCTGACCGTCGACGAAGATGCGGCAAGCGTCGGAATTGGGCGTCGACAATCCCAGGTGGTAACGCAACGAGCCGGCGAATGGATCGCGGTGCGGATTGAGATGACTGCCACCCGGCAGCAAGGCAAACATCGCCCCCTTGACATTGGGAATGGCGCTGAGCAGCGCCACGGTCTTCGGGCACAGCAATTCGGCCGAGGGCAAGGGTTCGTCGTACCACTTGAGGTAGAAGCGCTTCCAGCCTTTCTTGAAAAAGGAACCGAATCCGGCATCGTTGTTTTTTTCCGCAGCGCGGATGTAACCCTCGTCAAACAGGTGCATCGCTTCGTCGCGGATAACTTGCCAATTGTCCTTGAGCACGTCCAGTTCGGGAAACCGGGTGCGGTCCAGATAGGGTTTTGAAGGCACGCTGGAAAACAGATACATCAAGGCGTTATAGGGCGCGAACAGGGCTGAATGGTTGACGAACTGACGCAAGACCGGCAAACGCGCCTTCCCCCGCAAATGCACATAGAGGGTACTGCCCAGAAACAGCAGCAACAACGACGCTTTCGCGGCAACCGAAACGCTCATCAACAACTCCTTGATCGATAGACATCTACGCTACGCCATTCCCCGACGCAGCCATTGGCATGATAAACACTACCAACCACGGGAAAAACCCGTGTTGTCCGACATAGAGTATTAAGGAATGCGTAACAAAGCATTTCTTAACATAAGGTGGCTGAACGCTTGCTGATGCGCGTCAGTTACACCCGGTGGAGAAGGGGCTCCCCTTCTCCATCACTCAGCCTTCCCCGCCTGTTACTGCTGGTTCTCCTGCTCGGTAAACAGATCGCTGAACAGCATGCTCGACAAATAACGTTCACCGGAATCCGGAAGGATCACCACAATGGTCTTGCCCTGCATTTCCGGGGTCTCCGCCAGGCGTACCGCCACGGCCATCGCGGCGCCGCAGGAGATGCCGCACAGGATGCCTTCTTCCTGCATCAAGCGCAGGGCCATGGCCTTGGACTCCTCGTCGGTGACCAGCTCCACCCGGTCGACGATCGACAGGTCGAGGTTTTTCGGCACGAAACCGGCGCCGATACCCTGGATCTTGTGCGGGCTCGGCTTGATTTCTTCACCGGCCAACGCCTGGGAAATCACCGGTGATACGGCGGGCTCCACCGCCACCGAGACGATAGGTTTGCCCTGGGTATTCTTGATATACCGCGAAACGCCGGTAATGGTTCCGCCTGTTCCGACACCGGCCACCAGGACATCCACGGCACCATCGGTATCGTTCCAGATTTCCGGCCCTGTGGTTTTTTCGTGAATGGCCGGGTTGGCCGGATTGTCGAACTGCGCCGGCATGAAATAGCGGGCCGGATCACTGGCCACTATTTCACCGGCCTTCTCGATCGCGCCTTTCATGCCCTTGGCCGGCTCGGTCAGCACCAGTTCCGCCCCCAGTGCCTTGAGTACCTTGCGGCGTTCGATGCTCATGGATGCCGGCATGGTCAGCATCAATTTGTAACCACGGGCGGCGGCAACGAAGGCCAGGCCGATACCGGTGTTGCCGGAAGTCGGCTCGACGATGGTCATGCCCGGCTTGAGTTTGCCTGTGCTTTCGGCGTCCCAGATCATGTTGGCGCCAATTCGGCACTTGACCGAATAACCAGGGTTGCGCCCCTCTATCTTGGCCAGGATGGTGACGCCGCGCGGCGCGATACGGTTGATCTGCACCAACGGCGTGTTGCCGATGGAATGGGCATTGTCAGCGTAGATACGGCTCATGGCTGGGTCCTTAACGACAGCATTGAAATAGGGCATCAAGGTAAGCCTCTTGCCCTTGGGCGTCCAGTCAGGTCGAACGTCCGGGCAGCAGCGCAGTCAATGGCTTTAGAACGCCAGAGAATTACCACCATGAAACGTCGATACCGCTGGCCGTTGTGGAGCTTCGCCGGCCTCCTTGTGCTGTTGATTGCCCTGCACTTCGCCCTGCCCTACCTGGTGCGCGACTACCTCAATGACAGGTTGGCGAACATGGGCGATTACCGCGGCCAGATCACCGACGTGGACCTGGCGCTGTGGCGCGGAGCCTACAAGATCAACGGCCTGAAAATCGTCAAGGTCGAGGGCAAGGTGCCTGTGCCCTTCGTCAACGCGCCACTGATCGACCTTTCGGTCAGCTGGCATTCCCTGTGGTACGACCACGCGGTGGTTGCTGAGGTGATGTTCTTAAAGCCCGAAGTCAACTTCGTCGACGGCGGAGCCAATAAGCAAAACTCGCAAACCGGTGAAGGCACCGACTGGCGTGCCCAACTGGGTAAATTGCTGCCAATCACCCTGAATGAAGTGCGGATCAACGATGGCAAGATCAGCTTTCGCAACTTCAATTCCAAACCACCGGTGAACATGAATGCCACCAAGGTCGACCTGAGTATTTACAACCTCACCAACGTGGTCGATTCCAAAGGCAGGCGCGACGCCCGCTTCGAAGGCAAGGCGCTGCTGTTGGGGCACGCCCCTCTGGAAACCACGGCCACCTTCGATCCGCTGAGTAATTTCGAAGACTTCGAGTTTCGCATGCGGGCCCGGGACATTGAGCTCAAACGCATGAACGACTTTGCTTCGGCCTACGGAAAGTTCGATTTCAATGCCGGCCATGGTGATGTGGTCATCGAAGCCGAGGCGAAAAAAGCCAAATTGACGGGTTATATCAAACCGCTGCTCAGGGACGTCGACGTGTTCAACTGGCAACAGGACGTGGAAAACAAGGACAAGGGGATTTTTCGCTCCATTTGGGAGGCGATCGTCGGCGGCTCGGAAACCGTGCTGAAAAACCAGGGCAAGAATCAGTTTGCGACCCGCGTCGAACTCCGGGGCAACGTCCATCAAAAAAATATCAGCGCGTTCGAGGCGTTTTTGCAGATTTTACGCAATGGTTTCATTCAGGCATTCAATGCCCAGTATGAACGACCCAAGCCGGACGCCGGTTAACGTTGCCCATGACGGTGTAACGCCCGGTGTACTCGACAGATGCTGCGGGCGGCGGGCTGCGAGCGCATCCATATCGCCAAAATGGCGATAGCTCGATACTGGCCAGCCGCCAAGACTCGGTCAAGATGTGACGCTCCATTCAGAGACTGAATAAGCCGTCTGCGTTCACAGTCGACCGGACTGCGCGTTATAGTCGGGGCTGACTATTTTATTGCACCTTTTATTGCACCTTGCGCCCTGCCTCGCTCAGGCCGGCGTTACCGTTCGAGGATTAGCAGATGAAGTTCGAAGGCACCCAGGCCTACGTCGCCACCGATGACCTGAAGCTGGCGGTCAACGCCGCCATCACCCTGGAGCGGCCACTGCTGGTCAAGGGCGAACCAGGCACCGGCAAGACCATGCTCGCCGAGCAACTGGCCGACTCCTTTGGCGCCAAGCTGATCACCTGGCACATCAAGTCCACCACCAAGGCGCACCAGGGCCTCTATGAGTACGACGCCGTCAGCCGCCTGCGCGATTCGCAGCTCGGCACAGAGAAGGTCCACGACGTTCGCAACTACCTGAAAAAGGGCAAGCTCTGGGAAGCCTTCGAATCGGAAGAGCGGGTCATCCTGCTGATCGACGAAATCGACAAGGCCGACATCGAGTTCCCCAACGACCTGCTGCAAGAACTCGACAAGATGGAGTTCTACGTCTACGAGATCGACGAGACCATCAAGGCCAAGAAGCGCCCGATCATCATCATCACCTCCAACAACGAGAAAGAGCTGCCGGATGCCTTCCTGCGCCGCTGCTTCTTCCACTACATCGCTTTCCCGGATCGCACGACGATGCAGCGGATCGTCGACGTGCATTACCCGGACATCAAGAAAGACCTGGTCAGCGAAGCGCTGGATGTGTTCTTCGACGTGCGCAAGGTGCCAGGCCTGAAGAAAAAACCCTCGACTTCCGAACTGGTGGACTGGCTGAAGCTGCTGATGGCCGACAATATCGGCGAAGCGGTGCTGCGCGAACGCGATCCGACCAAGGCCATCCCGCCGCTGGCCGGCGCTTTGGTGAAGAACGAACAGGACGTGCAACTGCTGGAGCGTCTGGCGTTCATGAGCCGTCGCGGCACCCGCTAAGAGGCTGATGCCATGCTGCTCAACCTGTTCAATGAAATGCGCGCAGCCAAGGTACCGGTCTCGGTGCGCGAGCTGCTGGACCTGATCAACGCACTGAAACAGCGCGTGACCTTCGCCGACATGGACGAGTTCTATTACCTGTCCCGGGCGATCCTGGTGAAGGACGAAAAGCATTTCGACAAGTTCGACCGGGCCTTCGGGGCCTACTTCAATGGCCTGGAAAAGCTCGACGATCACCTGCAGGCGTTGATTCCGGAAGACTGGCTGCGCAAGGAGTTCGAGCGCTCGCTGACCGATGAAGAGCGCGCGGCGATCCAGTCCCTCGGCGGCCTCGACAAGCTGATCGAAGAATTCAAGAAACGCCTGGAAGAACAGAAGGAACGCCATGCCGGCGGCAACAAGTGGATCGGCACCGGTGGTACCAGCCCGTTCGGTTCCGGCGGTTTCAACCCGGAGGGCATTCGGGTCGGCGATGCCGGCAAGCGCCAGGGCAAGGCGGTGAAAGTCTGGGACCAGCGCGAGTACAAGAATCTCGACGATTCAGTCGAACTGGGCACGCGCAACATCAAGGTCGCCCTGCGCCGCTTGCGCAAGTTTGCTCGCCAGGGTGCGGCGGAGGAGCTGGACATCGATGGCACCATCGACCACACCGCCAAGGATGCCGGACTGCTGAACATCCAGATGCGGCCGGAGCGTCGTAACACCGTCAAATTGTTGCTGCTGTTCGATATCGGCGGCTCGATGGACGCCCACGTGAAGATCTGCGAAGAGCTGTTCTCGGCCTGCAAGACCGAGTTCAAGCATCTGGAGTATTTCTACTTCCACAACTTCATCTATGAATCGGTGTGGAAGAACAACATGCGTCGCACCTCAGAGCGCACCTCGACCATGGACCTGCTGCACAAGTACGGCGCCGACTACAAAGTGATCTTCATCGGCGACGCCGCCATGGCGCCTTACGAAATCACCCAGCCGGGTGGCAGCGTCGAGCACTGGAACGAAGAAGCCGGTTATGTCTGGATGCAGCGTTTCAAGGAGAAGTACAAGAAACTCATCTGGATCAACCCGTATCCAAAGGACACCTGGGGCTATACCTCATCGACCAACATCGTGCGGGATTTGATCGAGGACCAGATGTATCCGCTGACTCTTCGGGGGTTGGAGGAAGGGATGCGGTTTTTGTCCAAGTAGGACGCCGATCGTTCCCACGCTCTGCGTGGGAATGCATCAAGTGACGCTCCGCGTCACAGGGACGCGGAGCGTCCCGGGCGGCATTCCCACGCAGAGCGTGGGAACGATCATTGTGGGGTAAATCGGCGCAAATACTCGATCTGCTCCCGATGTGCGACTTCTTGTACAACTGGTTTAAGTCGAACCTGCGCCCCCGGCAGACACTGCGCCAGCCGCGCCAGCGCCAACGGCGTCAACGCCCCCAATCGCGGATAACCGCCAATGGTCTGCCGATCATTGAGCAACACAATCGGCTGTCCATCCGGCGGCACCTGCACCGCCCCCAACGGAATGCCCTCGGAAATCATCGGCTTGCCCTGGTACTGCAACGCCGTGCCCAGCAGACGAATGCCCATGCGATCAGCACGACTGTCGAGGCTCCATGCGCTGTTGAACGCATCGAACAGACTCTGCCCGCTGAACTCACCGATTTGCGCACCGAGCACCAGATCCAACGGCGCCTCAAGATTCAGATTTGGCCGCTGGTCTGCGGTCAACTCCCGCAACAACATCACTGAGTTGCCCGAATAGCTCAAGCTCGCCCCTTTGCCCAGCGCATGCCCCATGCCATCGAGTCCGCCGAGCTCCTCACGAACCACTGTTGCGCTGCTGCCCAACACCTTCGGCGCATCGAAGCCTCCCGGCGCGGCCAGGTAGGCACGGGCACCGAGCAATGGCTGGGTGAAATGCAAACGCTGCCCCTTTTGCAGCCTGAAGCTGCGCCACGGTGCCAGCGGTTCGCCGTCCACCTGCGCGCCAAGATCCGCCCCGGCCAAGGCCAGCACGCATTCTTCCTCGGCCACTACGGTAAACCCGCCGAGGGTGATTTCGATAACTGGCGCATCCAGCCCGTTACCCAGCAGCCAGTTGGCCCAGGACATCGAACGCCAATCAGCCGCGCCCCCCTGGGTCACGCCCAGGTGCCGCACGCCAAAACGACCGGCGTCTTGCAACAGGCACAGCGGTGTACTTGCTTCAATCGTCAGTCGGCTCATGCCTGGGCCTCCAGTGGCGTGTCGTCACCGCCCAGGTTGATGAATTCGGCATGACCGATCGCTTCGAAGCGCACGGTGTCGCCCGGTTGCATCAGGCTGTAGCCATCGCGGTTGCGGTCGAACAATTTGGCCGGGGTGCGACCGATCAGGTTCCAGCCGCCTGGCGATACCACCGGATAGGCAGCCGTCTGCCGTTCAGCAATGCCGACACTGCCAGCGGCGACTTTTTTGCGCGGCGTGCCCAGGCGCGGGGCGGCGAGGACTTCTTCCACCAGGCCCATGAACGCGAACCCCGGTGCGAAGCCCAGGGCGAACACCTGGTACTCGCGGGCGCTGTGGCAGCGGATCACCTCTTTGACCGCCAACCCACTGCGTTGCGACAACAAGCTCAATTCCGGCCCGACACTCAAGTCATACCACACCGGCAGCACATGACACTTGCCGGGAGTGCGCGCATTGGGCGACAAGTCGATCAACGCTTCGGCAATCAATTCCCGGGCCTGGCCCGGGCTCAGGCGGGTCAAGTCGTAATGCACCATCAAGGTCGTGTAGGACGGCACCAGGTCGATCAGCTGTTCACCGAACGCTGCTCGCAGACTTTCGCTGGCTGCGAGCATCCACGGCATGTTGGCTTCGGCGATCTCATCGAACAGACGCACCATCAGGCAATCGAGCGCGACCACTTCTACCCGCAGTTTCATGACGCGCCCTGCTGATTCAGGGCTTCACGAATGCGTCGCACGGCGGCCACCGAACTGGCGTTGTCGCCGTGCACGCACAGGGTATTGGCCTGCAGGTGCAAGGCGCTGCCGTCACTGGCAGTGAGGTCGTCGCCACGGGCAATGATCAACGCCTGCTCGATGATTGTTTCCGGATCATGATGCACTGCCCCTGGCAGTTGCCGCGACACCAGCCTGCCGGCGCTATCGTAGGCGCGGTCGGCGAAGGCTTCGAACCACAGGGTCACACCGTACTCCTCGCCCAACTGCTGCGCGGCGCTGTTATCACGGGTGGCCATCAGCATCAACGGCAGGCTGCGGTCATAGGACGCCACGGCCTGCAGCACCGCGCGTAGTTGCGCCGGGTTGGCCATCATGTCGTTGTACATCGCGCCATGGGGCTTGACGTAGCTGACCCGCCCACCCTGGGCCCGGCAGATGCCGTCGAGGGCGCCGATCTGGTAATGCAGGATGTCCTGCAGTTCCTGGGTGGCATAGGCCATGGAACGGCGGCCGAAACCGACCAGATCCTGATAGGCCGGGTGGGCGCCGATCTGCACGCCGTGGCTGAGGGCCAGGCTGACGGTCTTGCGCATGATGCTCGGGTCGCCGGCATGGAAGCCGCAGGCGATGTTGGCGCAATCGATGAAGGGCATGACTTCCGCGTCCAGACCCATGGTCCAGTTGCCAAAGCTTTCGCCAATGTCGCAGTTCAATAGCAGGCGGCTCACGCTGAACACTCCTGTAGGCATTATTCTTTTTAGCTGTGGGACATATCCGTATGACACGCCCCGCAGGTTACCAGTTACTGGGCGTCGAGTTGCTTGCCACGGGTTTCCGGGAGGCTCAGGGCTGCGAGGATCACCACGCCGTAGGACACCGCCGCAAAGGCACCGATGCCGACACTCAGCGGTACCGTCTGGCTGAGCAGGCCGATCAGCAGCGGGAACAATGCCGCCAGCGCCCGGCCGATGTTGTAGCAGAAGCCTTGGCCCGAACCCCGAATGCGCGTAGGGAACAGCTCGGTCAGGAACGCACCCATGCCACTGAAGATGCCCGAGGCAAAGAAGCCCAGCGGAAAGCCCAGCCACAGCATCACACCGTTGCTGACCGGCATTTGCGTGTACAGCAGCACAATGGTGAACGAACCGACAGCGAACAGGATGAAGTTCTTTTTGCGACCGAGAATGTCGGTCAGATAAGCGCTGATGACATAACCAACGTAGGAACCGACGATCACCATCGCCAGATAACCGCCGGTACCGAGTACGCTCAAGCCGCGTTCGTTCTTCAGGAAGGTCGGCAGCCAGGAGGTGATGGCGTAGTAACCACCCAGCGCACCGGTGGTCAGCAGCGAAGCGCGAATCGTGGTGAAGAGCATGCCGGGCGCGAAGATCTCGTAGAACTTCGACGGGTTGCTGGGTTCCTGTTTGGCCTTGGCTTCGCGGTAGATTTCCGGGTCCTTGACCAGGCGGCGAACGAAGATCACGAAAATCGCCGGCACGATGCCGAGAATGAACAGCGCACGCCAGGCGTCTTCCGGCGGCATGATCGAGAACAGCAGCGCATACAGGATCGCGGTCAGGCCCCAGCCCAGCGCCCAGCCCGATTGCACCATGCCGACGGCCTTGCCGCGGTCCTGGGCGCGGATGACTTCACCGATCAGCACAGCGCCGGCGGTCCACTCGCCGCCGAAACCAAAGCCCATCAGGGTCCGCGCAATCAGCAGTTGTTCGTAGCTTTGGGCGAAACCGCAAAGGAAGGTGAAGAAGGCAAACCACAGCACCGTCAGTTGCAAGGTGCGCACGCGACCGATGCGGTCGGAGAGAATTCCCGCCACCCAGCCACCGATGGCCGAAGCGATCAGCGTGCTGGTGTGAATCAGCCCGGCCTGGCCAGTGGTGATGCCCCACATGGCAATCAGGGTCGGCACCACGAAGCTGAGCATCTGGGTGTCCATGCCATCCAGGCCATAGCCGATCTTGCAGCTCCAGAAGGTGCGGCGTTCCTGCTGATTGATGTTGCGGTACCAGTCGAAAGGTCCCGGGCGAGCCGTGGCTTTCGGAATGACGGTGGTGTCGGGCGCACTCATGGCAAATCTCCGCGCTGATTTTATTGGTATTGTTCTGAGCCCCGACGACGCCTATCGTGGGAACCGGATGTGCCGATTTTTGGACGCGCCAGCGCTCTGCGTCCAACTAATAAAAACCCGCCCTAGCCATAAGAAAAACTTGATCACATGAACCTGAAGTTTCTCGAGACCTTCGTCTGGGTCGCCCGGCTCAAGAGTTTCCGCCTCACCGCCGACAAGCTCTTCACCACCCAGGCGTCGATTTCCAGCCGCATCGCCGTGCTCGAAGGCGAGCTTGGGGTAAAGCTGTTCCTGCGCGATTCACGGGGTGTGAGCCTGACGCCCGAAGGTTTGAAAGTGCTCGAATACGCCGAGCAGATGATGGACACCATGCAAGCGCTCAAGCAGTCGATCGAAACCCGTTCCTGCAAGGCCGGGCGCGTGCGCATCGGTGTGATGGACACGGTGATCCACACCTGGCTGAGCCCGTTGGTGGCGCAGATGACCGATCACTATCCGCTGGTGGAAATCGAACTGGTGGCCGATACCTCGCTGAACCTCTGCGATCAGCTGCAAAAAGGCTTTCTCGATGTGATCCTGCAAACCGACCTGCTGCGCCAGGAAAGCGTGCGCAGCCTGGAACTGGCCAGCCACCCCATGGGCTGGATCGTCGCCAGCAACTCGCTCTACAACCGCGATTACTCAGGCATCGCCGACCTCGCCAATGAGCGGATCATCACCTACTCGAAAAACTCCCATCCCCATCAGGAAGTGCTCGCGCTGATGCAGGCCAATGGCGTGATTGCGCCTCGGCTGAACTGCGTGAATTCGGTCTCGGCGATCACTCGCCTGCTGCGCGACGGCTTCGGCATCGGTGCATTGCCCCCGGTACTGGTGGCCGAGGAACTGGCGCGGGGTGAATTGACCTTGCTGGACATCGACCAGCGACCACCGGACCTGCAAGTGGTGGTGTCGTGGCGGGTCGGCGTGGAATGGGTCGAGGAGATTGTGGCGTTGTGTCAGCAGGTGCTGGAGGGGTATGCACGCCGGGTGGGTGAAGACTACATCGTTTTGAATCGCTGAAGATCCTGTAGGAGCTGGCTTGCCAGCGAAGGCGCAATGCCTGACACACCGCATCGCTTGATTCGCTAGCAAGCCAGCTCCTACAAACCGCGCAAATCCCGCTCTTCGATCGGCCGGCTCTGACGCAAACGCTTGCCGCCCAACACCACCCAGTCGATCAGGCGGAACAGGCACTCGATCCCGAACGACAGCAGCAACGCGCCGCTCATGCCCCAGATCATCGCCTCCGGGGTCAGCAGGATCTGGTAGCTGTAGCCATTCCAGGTTTCCTTGCGAATGTCCGCGTCCGCAGCCAGCACCACTTGCAGGAAGCGGATGTACCACGGCCCCTGCATCGCCTGGAACTGCTTGTCCAGCGCCACCTGGCGGGTCAGCAGGTTGCCCAGGCTGTCGGCGTCGCTGCGAAAGATCGGGTCTTCACTGGCGCGGTAGTGGGCGACCAATGCCTGCATGTCGCCCTTGAAGAACTGATTGGCCGTGTTCTGGAACCCGCTCAACCCGGCCTGCGCTTCAATCAGGTGCGCTTCGACCCGCTTGGCATAATCGTTGATGAACCCCGGCACCTGGACACCGATCAACAGGCCCGCCGCAAACAACACCAGCCGTAGATAACTGAGCAACATGGGGATGATCCTTATGCGGTCCTGCCCTGGCTGACGCATTCGCCGCGTCGCCACAGGCTCCATTGGCCTGGCTCGTAGCGGGTCCAGGTTTCATTTTCGGTCAAGGGTTCGGTGGCGATCACCGTGACCACGTCATTGGGCGTGGTTTCGGCCTGGAAGTCGACGATCACATCGACGTCCTTCAGGCGCGCCGGGCCGAACGGGGCTCGACGGGTGATCTGCGCCAGCTTGGTCGAGCAATAGCAGAACAGCCAGTCGCCATCGCTGAGCAGGCAATTGAACACGCCCTTGCTGCGGTATTCGGCGCAGGCGGCGACCAGGTCCGGCAGCAGTTCTTCAACCTCCACCGGCTCGGGAAAGGCCGCCCGCACGCGGTTGAGCAAGTCACAGAACGCCGCTTCGCTGTCGGTATCGCCAACGGGGCGGTAGAAGCTGGCCGTGGGCTGAAAATCCGCCAGTTGGCCATTATGGGCAAAACACCAGTTACGGCCCCACAACTCGCGCACGAAGGGATGGGTATTGGACAGGCAGACCTTGCCGACGTTGGCCTGGCGGATATGCCCAATCACCACTTCGCTCTTGATCGGGTAGCGTTGCACCAGGTTAGCCACTTCCGACTCGCAGCTCGCCGCCGGGTCCTGGAACAGGCGCAAGCCCCGGCCTTCGTAGAAAGCGATGCCCCAGCCGTCACGGTGCGGACCGGTACGCCCACCGCGCTGCATCAGCCCGGTGAAGCTGAACACGATATCGGTCGGGACATTGGCGCTCATGCCCAATAGCTCACACATGCTCGGACTCTCGCTTCATGGCAGGGACACGGTTACAGACGGGGTTCGACGCGCATCCGCTGGGGATTGCCCGGCACAGGCGGACGACCGTAGCGATCATCGCCGGCACCGCCGAAAGGGTGGTCCTCTTCCGGCTCGTCGGCGCGGGCAGCAGCCTGGGCCGCGGCGGCCTGTTCCCGGCGGGCCTTGGCGCCGCGTTCGAGCATGAAACGCGCCCCCGCGAACACCAGGTAGATACCAAAAGCGATCATGGCGTACATCAACAGGTCGGAAATCGCCCGCCACGCGTTGTTGCCGACCTTGAACAACAGGTCAAGGGCGGTGATGGCAAGGGCCGGGGCCACTTTTTCCTTCACCGGGTCGATGATGGTCGGGCTGAACAGCAGCACCGCCACCAGTAAACGCAGGGGTTCGCGCAGCCAGCGCCACATCCAGCGGGTGATGCGCATCCACACCAGCAGGCAGCCCAAGGCGGCAAAGGCGTAGAGGCCCCAAGCGATCAGATAGTCGTTCTCGGTCATGGTGTCCATGGCAAGGCAGGCAAAGAGGCGCTTATGATAACGGCTTTTCGTCCATCAGGCTGCCCAAATCCAGCCAGCAACTCACGACCCCTGTGGGAGCGGGCTTGTTCGCGAAAGCGGTGTGTCAGTCAACAGAGATGTTGAATTTGCTGACCCCTTCGTCGGAGCGCCGCCCGGAGCAAGCCCGCTCCCACAGGTTGTGAACCCCCTATTCAGTAAACTGTTCGAGAGACTTTCATGCCCCTATCCGCCAACGTTTCCGACGCCCCGATCGCCCGCAAGGCCGAAGGACCCGACCCGTACGCCTGGCTGCAGGAGCGCGACAGCGCAGCGGTGCTCGACTATCTCAAGGCTGAAAACCGCTATCAGGAAGCGCAAACCGCCGATCAGGCCGGGTTACGTGAAACCCTGTTCGAGGAGATCAAGGGCCGGATTCTCGAAACCGACCTGTCCCTGCCCTCGCCGTGGGGACCGTACCTGTATTACACGCGCACCACGGCCGGCGACGAGTATGCCCGTCACTACCGCTGCCCGCGCCCGGCCGACGACAGCCTGGTCCTCGACGAAAGCCGTGAGCAACTGCTGCTGGACCCTAACGAACTGGCCAAAGGCGGTTTCTTTTCCCTCGGCGCGTTCAGCATCAGCCCCGATCATCAACGCCTGGCCTACAGCGTCGATTCCACTGGCGATGAGATCTACACGCTGTTCGTCAAGGAATTGTCCGACGGGCGCGTCAGTGAACTGGAGTTCCAGGACTGCGACGGCAGCATGACCTGGGCCAACGACAGCCTGACCCTGTTTTTCGGCGAACTGGACGACACTCACCGTCCGCACAAGCTGTTGCGGTACCGCCTGGATGGCACGGCGGCCGAAGAAGTGTTCCATGAAACGGACGGCCGCTTCTTCATGCATTGCTACCGTTCGAGCTCCGAACAGCAATTGCTGCTGTCCGTGGGCAGCAAGACCACCAGCGAAGCCTGGGTGCTCGACGCCAATCTCCCGCACCTGCCCTTTACCTGCGTGGCGCCCCGCCAGGAAAACCATGAGTACGATGTTGACCACGGCGCGCTCGACGGCCAATGGACCTGGTTCATCCGGACCAATCGCGACGGCATCAACTTTGCCTTGTACACCGCCGTCGATACCGGCGTGGCGCCGACCGAAGCCGATTGGCAGAACCTGATTCCCCATAGCGACACGGTGATGATCGATGGCATGAGCCTGAACGCGGGCGCCATGACCCTGAGCCTGCGGGTCGGCGGTTTGCCGGTGATCGAGGTTCACCCGCAGGACCTGCCGAGCTATCGGGTGCAACTGCCGGACGCAGCCTACAGCCTGCACGTGCAGAACAGCCTGGAATTCGTCAGCGAGCGGATACGCCTGCGCTACGAAGCGTTGAACCGTCCGGCGCAAATCCGCCAGCTGGAACTGGTCAGCGGCGAGCAGAAAGTGCTCAAGCAAACCCCGGTGCTGGGCCCGTTCGACGCCGACGCCTACGTCAGCCAGCGCTTGTGGGCAACGGCGCCCGATGGCACGCAAGTGCCGATCAGCCTGGTGGTCAAGCGCGAAGCACTCGGCAAGCCGGTTCCGCTTTACCTGTACGGCTACGGCGCCTATGGCGAAAGCCTCGACCCGTGGTTCTCCCACGCGCGCCTGAGCCTGCTCGATCGCGGCATGGCGTTCGCCATCGCTCACGTTCGCGGCGGCGGTGAACTGGGCGAAGCCTGGTATCGCGCCGGCAAGCAGGAGCACAAGCAGAATACCTTCAGCGACTTCATTGCCTGCGCCGAACACCTGATCGCCAATGGCCTGACCACCGCGCCGCAACTGGCGATCAGCGGGGGCAGCGCCGGCGGCCTGCTGATCGGGGCAGTGCTTAATCAGCGGCCGCAGCTGTTTGGCGCGGCGATCGCCGAAGTGCCGTTCGTCGATGTGCTCAACACCATGCTCGACCCGGAGCTGCCCTTGACCGTTACCGAATACGACGAGTGGGGCAATCCTGAAGAGCCGCACGTGCATGATCGGATCAATGCTTATGCGCCTTACGAAAACGTCACCGCGCAAGCCTATCCGCCGACTCTGGTGATCGCTGGCTACAACGACAGTCGCGTGCAGTATTGGGAAGCGGCCAAATGGGTGGCGAAATTGCGCGCCACCAAGACCGACAACAATCCATTGCTGCTCAAGACCGAACTGGGCGCCGGCCATGGCGGGATGAGCGGTCGATACCAGGGATTGCGTGACGTAGCGCTCGAATATGCATTTTTGTTCAAGGTGTTGGGGGTTGCCTGAGGAACTTGGCTGGGTGCGCGGGTCTTAATCGCGCACAACGCAAGCCGATACAACACTGACCCACCTGTGGGAGCGGGCTTGCTCGCGAAGGCGATTTTTCAGTCAACCTCTGTGTTGAGTATTTTGGCCGCTTCGCGAGCAAGCCCGCTTCCACAGGGTTACCGGACCGCACGACATGTCAGAACCCACCTTACTGAACAACGAAATTCGCAACTGGCTGATGGACTGCGGCCTGTTCAATCAGCTGCTGCCGGCGGAGTTCGCCGCGGCCTCGGGCTATTTCAGCCTCAGCACCATTGCCCAAGGCGAAGAAATCTTCCACGAGGGCGATGCCGGCAGCTTCATGTGCATCATCCATACCGGCCAGGTGGCGGTGCAGAAGACCACCAGCGACGGCCAGCAGGTGACCATCGCGACGCTGCGCAGCGGTCGCTCGTTCGGCGAAATGGCCGTACTCGACGGCGAACGCCGTTCGGCCAGTTGCGTGGCCGCGAGCAACTGCCAGTTGCTCAACCTGGGCAAGGATTCGCTGGAAAAGATGCTCAATGAGGCTCCGAAAATCGCTGCCAAAATCATCCGTGCCCTCGCCGTCTCACTCTCCAAACGCTTGCGCATGGCCGACGGGCAACTGCTGGCGCAACAGGTTTAACCGCCGGGCGGCTTGACCTTCGGCGGGTTCTGCTCGATCCCCGGCACCGGCTGGTCCTTGGTTGGGGGGCTCGGCATCTCGATCGGCACCAAGGGTGGGCCGCTACTGCCTGGACCCACTTTAGGCTGGGGTGCAGGACTGATCTGCGGATACGGCGTGGGCGTTGCGGTGCCTGGCGAACCGGGCATTGGCGCGGGACTGATCGGCGTTGTCTGCAGTTGCTGGGCCTGCACTGCAGTTATCGAGAGCGCGGTCAGGGCAATGGCCGTTAGAATGGTGCGCTTCATCAATGGCTCCGTTGGCCTTGTGGTCTTTTGCAGGCTACTCCCAACTGCGCCCTTTTGCCTTCCCCTGTGCTGCCATTTTCCTCAAGTGAGCCTCATGAAACGTTTTGTTCTACTCGATACCGCCCCTATTCCCGAGAACGGTGGGGCCCTGTGCCTGTTCGAGTATGGCGAGGATTTCGTCATCAAGATCCAGGGCGGTGACGGCGGACAACTGATGAATACGCGCATGCACGGCTCCGAGGATGCCTTGGCCGAGATCCCCTGCCGCAAGGTCGCGGGACGGCCGAACTCGCGGGTATTGATCGGTGGCCTGGGCATGGGCTTCACCCTCGCCTCGGCGCTCAAGCACCTGGGCAAGTCCGCTGAAGTGGTGGTCGCCGAACTGGTGCCCGGCGTCGTAGAGTGGAACCGTGGGCCGCTGGGCGAAAAAGCCGGCAACCCCCTGCAAGACCCGCGCACCGTGATCCGCCTGGAAGACGTGGCCAAGGTCCTGCAGGCAGAGCCGCAAGGTTTCGACGCAATCATGCTCGATGTCGACAACGGCCCCGAAGGCCTGACCCAGCGGGCCAACAGCTGGCTCTACTCCGCCGGCGGCCTGAGCGCCTGCGCCAAGGCCCTGCGACCAAAAGGCGTGCTGGCGGTCTGGTCGGCCAGCGCAGACCGGCAGTTTTCCGACAAACTGAAAAAAGCCGGTTTCAAGGCCGAGGAAGTGCAGGTCTTCGCCCACGGCAACAAGGGCACCCGCCACACCATCTGGATTGCCGAGAAGCTCAAGGGCTGAGCTAAACTGCGCTTATACCGTCATTAGTCATTCAACAAAGGTGAACCCATGAGTTCGTCCACCCCGACCAACACCTCGAAGCTGGACCGCATCCTGGCCGACAACCAGCGCGACAAGGAAATGGGCTACCGCGACAAGGCCCTGAAGATGTACCCGCACGTGTGCGGCCGCTGCGCCCGTGAATTCTCCGGCAAGCGCCTGAGCGAGCTGACCGTGCACCACCGCGACCACAACCACGACAACAACCCCCAGGACGGTTCGAACTGGGAATTGCTGTGCCTGTACTGCCACGATAACGAACACTCGCGTTATACCGACCAGCAGTATTTCGGCGAAGGCTCGCTGAGCACGCCGAAGATCGCCAAGGCGACGCACAACCCGTTTGCGGCGTTGGCAGGGTTGATGAAGAAGGACGACTGAATCTTCAGCGCCTAGACTGGCCCCTTCGCGAGCAGGCTCGCTCCCACATTGGATCTCTGTTGCACGGGAGATCCCCTGTGGGAGCGAGCCTGCTCGCGAAAGCGATTGCCCAGGCACCGCCAATCTGTGACCTGACCGCTGCCACCCAATCCCCGTATAATCGCGCTTTTTTCCAAAGGCACCCCGCTCGTGGCAGATAAACGGTACAGCTGCATAGGTTTGTATAACCCCAAATCACCGGAGAATGTCGGTTCGGTGATGCGCGCCGCTGGCTGTTATGGCGTGGCATCGGTGTTCTACACCGGCAAGCGTTATGAACGCGCCGCCGACTTCGTTACCGATACCAAGCGCGTCCACTACGATATTCCGCTGATCGGCATCGACGACCTGAAGAAAATCCTGCCCCTCAACTGTGTTCCCGTTGCCGTGGAACTGGTCGATGGCGCCCGCCCGTTGCCGGAGTACACTCACCCGGACCGTGCGCTGTACATCTTCGGCCCGGAGGACGGCTCGCTGGATAAAGAGATCCGTGACTGGTGCGAAGACGTGGTCTACATCCCGACCACCGGCTGCATGAACCTGGCCGCCACGGTCAACGTCGTGCTCTACGACCGCATGGCCAAGGGCCTCAACACCCGTTCGGGGCCAAAATTCCGCTGAAGCGGCGCACATCCGATGGAACAAGTGGCCTGCACCAGCAGTCAGCTTATCTATCCATAACTCAAGCCTGGAGTCAGATCATGAGCGAACTCAAACGCGTAGAGCGCATCGAATCCACCCCATTCCAGACCCCCTCCGAACAGAATGTGCATGGCTGGGAACGCATCGGCTCACTGGCTGGCGGCGTGGTCATGGTCGGCAAGGGTTTGCGTCGCGGCGGCCTGTTCGGCTTGATTCAAGTGGCGATCGGCGGCGTGGCCCTGGCCCGTGGCATCACCGGCCACAGCTCGGCTAAAAGCCTGCTGGAAAAAAGCCGACAGGACATGAATAACGTGCGGGCGAAAATTCAGCGCGCAGGTGAAGAGTTGAATCGGTTGAAAGCCAATGCCGAGGCGGCGACCAAAACCGCGACCGTTACCGGCAATGATTCCCTGAAGTCGCCTAAAACCGGGGTTTGATCCGGAGTTTGCGCCAGGGCTTATGGCCTCATCGCCAGCAGGCTGGCTCCCACAGTGATCTTCGCTATCACACGACAAAGAAGCCCCCTGTGGGAGCTAGCCTGCTGGCGAGGGCGGTATTACCGAAGCAACCCGCTATCCAATACCTTGGAAGACTCCCCAAGCACGCTCTCACTGAGCTGTACGAATTGCTTGGTATCAATGCTCCCCAGGTGCATCGCCCCGCGCAGCACATCATCCAGCGAGCGCTTGTTGCGTGTCTTCAGGCGAATCTCGCGATCCAGTTCCTGTAGCAACACCACCGCCTTCGCGACCTGCGCAGGGTTGATCTGCTCGCCCCGCAAACTGGTGACTTTCTGGCTTTCCTTGACCAGCTTCCCGTGCAGATCCTCATAACGCTCATCGCTCATGCCGCCGGCCCGGCGCACCAGTTCGATGGCGTAGTACTCGGCGAAACCTTCACTGATCCAGTCGCTGCGCTGCTGATCGTTGATCCGCCCGAACACCTGGGCCAACTCTCGAACCAACGGGCTCCTGCCATTTTCACCGACCAGCGGCAGGCGGCTATTCAGATAAATCGATTCGTGCGCCGACAGGCTGCCACGCCACATGGGATCGTTGGCGCCGACAATCAGCAACTTGGTCGGGTGACGAGGAAACACGGCCTGCACCTGGGGCCAGACAAACGTCAGCAGCGTCAGCACATCCATGCGCCGCATGCCTTGCCCGCGCGGCGAGGCGACGGTGACTTCGGTTTCGCCCAAGCGCGTTCGTCGACTGCCCAGGTGCCCGGCGAGCATCCAGCCCGTGGGTCGGTCGAACAGCCGGGAAACGTTATCGATACGAAATTTATGCTTGCCGATGCGCGGCCAGGCGGTTTCGACGCTTTGCCAACCATTGGGCAACTCGAATTCAAGGCGTGAAACCAACTCGGTGCCGTCCTGCTGATCGAGCCTGGCCGGCGGCACCAGATCGTCACCACGCATCAACGCCCAGGTCGGGGTCATGCGCGTGTCGAAACTGCCGTTCTTGCGCCCGTGACTGATCTTCACCCGATAGGTCAGACTGGCCTTCTCGGCCGTCGGGCGCCATACCCCGCGGGCCGCCTTGCCTGCGGTCAGCTGCCATTGGCCGTCGGCCTTGAAATCGCTGTATTGGCTGCCGTCGCCGAGGTCGAAATCCAGGCTGCGCACCGCCGCGCCCTGGGCCAGGGTCAGGCGCACCTCAGCCTGGTCGCTTTGCGGCAACAGGCGCACGTGGTAATCCAGATCGACTTTCTTCGCCGCCCACACGGGCAAGCTCAGGGCGCACAACCCAATGACCAGCGCCTGCCGCCATCCCACAGCCATACACACTCCTTGGTGGAACCTTGACCTGCGCTGCGCTTTAACCTGCGCGGAAAATCAGATGGTCTTCCCAGTCCTCTTCCGCCACGCTGCCTTCGGCGAGCATGCGCCCGGACTGGGAAATACGTTCGTGGTGCACCGCATCGCGATCACCGCACACCAGGTGATGCCACAGCGGCAGGTCCTTGCCCTCGCTGACCAGGCGATAGCCGCAGGTCGGTGGCAACCATTTGAACTCGTCGGCCTTGCCCGGTGTGAGCTGGATGCAGTCCGGCACCGAGGCGCGACGGTTGGGGTAGTCGCTGCACTGGCAGGTTTTCAGGTCCAGCAGTTTGCAGGCAATGCGTGTGTAATAGACGCTGTTGTCGTCTTCGTCCTCGAGCTTTTGCAGGCAGCACAGGCCACAGCCGTCGCACAGCGATTCCCATTCCTGCTGATCGAGTTGATCGAGGGTTTTTCGTATCCAGAACGGTTCTACTTTGGCGGCCATGGTTCGAGCATCGACATCAGGTGGTGAAAAGGCCGCCAGTCTAGTGCCCGCAGCCCCGCGGGCCAAGCATTGGCGACTGCCGGTAGAACGGGCTTGTCAGTTATTGCGTCGCCAAGTAGGGTTTTGCGTCGCTCCCACTTTCAAACGTAGCAAGGAATCTCTTGATGAGTGCAAATCCCCGTATTGCCGAATACGCCATTCACCCTCAGTTCACCGATCGCTGGTCGCCCCGTGCCTTCACCGGCGAAAGCATTCCTGAAGAGACCCTGCTGAGCTTCTTCGAAGCCGCGCGTTGGGCGCCGTCGGCCTACAACTCGCAGCCTTGGCGGTTTCTCTATGCGCGTCGCGATACGCCGAACTGGGAGCGTTACCTGGGCCTGCTGAACGAATTCAATCGCAGCTGGGCGCAACACGCCTCGGCACTGGTGATCGTGATCTCGAAAACCACCTTCACCGCGCCTGGCGCCAGTGAAGAAACCCCGGCGCTGTGGCACACCTTCGACACCGGTTCCGCCTGGGGCCACCTGGCGCTGCAAGCCAGCATCAGCGGCTGGCACACCCACGGCATGGCCGGTTTCGATCAGGAGCTGACCCGCAAGGAGCTGAACATTCCTGAGGGCTATGCCCTGCATGCGGCCGTGGCCGTGGGTAAATTGGGGGATAAAGCAACGCTGGCGGACTACCTGCAAGCCCGTGAGGAGCCGAGCCCGCGGCGTCCGTTGAACGAGTTGGCGGCTGAAGGCGACTTCACCCTCTAAACCACAACGCATATCTACTGTAGGAGCCGAGCTTGCTCGCGATAGCGGTGTCACAGTCAACGATGATGTTGAATGTGATGGCCTCTTCGCGAGCAAGCTCGGCTCCTACAGGTTTAGCGTCAACTCAGTATCCGCGATTGAAATCCACTTCCCCGCGCAATGCCTCTCCCGCCTGATACGCCCGCAGGTTCTCGATAAACAGATCCACCATCAGCGAAGGCGAGGTCGGTGCCGAGCTGTGGCCCGTCAGCAGCAGGCCAAAAGCCGTCCAGAATGGATGACGTTGTGGCAGCGGCTCCTGGCGACAGACGTCGATCACGGCGCCCACCAGATGCCCTTCCTTCAAGGCTTCCACCAGATCCGCATCCACCACCGCAACACCGCGCCCGACGTTGATGAACAACCCGGTCGGCTTGAACTGCTTGAACAACGCCGCGTTGTAAATATCGTGGGTGTTCGGGGTATTTGGCAGCAGATTGACCACGTAATCCACTTCACCGACCAAGCGCGGCAGATCCGCCAGCGAACCGACTTCGATGAAGGGTGACTGCTCACGGGCCTCACTGGCGATGCCATACAGCTGGACACCAAAAGGCACGAGGAACTGCGCCACCGTCTGCCCGATATCACCGGTGCCGACGATCAAGACCTTGCGCCCCGCCAGGCTCTGGCCGTGACGACTGTCCCATTTGCGCTCGACCTGGCTGACCAGCCGCGCCAGCACTTCACGTTCGTGGCCGAGCATGTAGGTAAGCACGTATTCAGCCATGACCTGACCGAAAATGCCCACCGCGCGGGTCAGGCGATAGTGCCTGGGCAAGCCATCGGCCAGCAGCGGCGTGATCCCCGCCCAGGTCGATTGCAGCCATTGCGGCTGATGGCCCTGACGCAGCAGGGTCGCCAGCAAGTCGGGTTGGCCGAGCCAGACCGGGCAATCGGCGGCCAGACGAGCCAGTTCGGCGGAATCGCCGCTGGTCAGGACTTCCACCTCAGGCGCCGCCTCTTGCAACAGTCGGGCGTACACCGGGTGATCGTGTTCAGCAATCAGGACGCGCATGCTTCAAACCTTTCGAAAAACAGTGCGGACGGCCGCCGACAGAGCCCTGCTCCGTCGCTGCAGCCATCGCCAAAATCATTCAAGTGTCCATCGAGGCTTCGAACAAAGCCTGTCTGTCGATCACATGGGATCGTTGCGTCGCAACAATTCTTCCGGCAAGTGTTCGATGTATTCCTCTTCCGCTGGCGGCATTTGCAGGTGATAACCCTGCTTTTCGAGGTTTTCAAGAACCACGGCAATGTCCTCGCGCGACAGCTTGCGCTCGGGGCTCAATACCAGGTCGAACGCGTGGATAGCTTTGCCGAAGGCGGCCATCAGGGGTTCCGGTACACGCTCCAGGGCATCGCTCTTGAGCACATAGAGGTACATCTCGTTTTTCTTCGAACTGCGGTAGATGGAGCAAATACGTTTCAAGGCTGTTCTCCGGCGGTGGCCAGGCTGTCGAGCAGCGCCTGGCCCATCAATTCGCGGCGCCAGCCACGCAATGAATCAGGCAATTGGTAGGGACCATTGGGGAAGCCGCTCTTGAGCAAGGCTTCCAGGGTTTTCTTGCGCAGCATCACCTCAGGCGCGATGTTCAGGCGCTCGGCCTCGGCCTGGCCGATGGCCTTGAGCCGCTTGAGCAGCGCGGCGGCGTCCACCGGCAACGGCTCAGGCACGGCGGGCGGCCATTGCTCGGGCG
The DNA here is from genome assembly GCF_028823535.1 of Pseudomonas serbica. Classification (GTDB taxonomy): domain Bacteria; phylum Pseudomonadota; class Gammaproteobacteria; order Pseudomonadales; family Pseudomonadaceae; genus Aquipseudomonas; species Aquipseudomonas serbica. The sequence continues at coordinate 81,240 of NZ_JAQIYM010000004.1, forward strand.
ACACACTGCCAGAGCGCTTGATCAGATCAAGCAGAAACTCACCGTCCTGACGCACGGTGCGCGGGTGCATGTCTTCGATTTTCGCCAATGCGCCGAGGTTGTCCGGCTGCGTGCGCGCCAGCGGCCACAGCGAATGCTCGCGGATGATGCGGTTACGCGGCAGGTCACGGGCACGCGCCTCTTGCTCGCGCCAGGCGCAGAGTTCACGCAACACGGCGAGTTGCGCGCGGGACAGCTTCCAGGCCAGCTTGGCGTCGCGATAGACCTCGTACGGGTCGATTTCACGGCGCAGGTTGGCCACCAGCTCCGCTCCGTCTTCCAGGACCCAGGCGTATTTGTCGTCCGAGAGTTGCGGGCGCAACTTGACGAAGACTTCCGCCAGGTGCACGGCGTCTTCGGCGGCGTAGCTGATCTGGGTTTCGGACAGCGGACGTTGCAGCCAGTCGGAACGGGTTTCGCCCTTGGGCAGGTCGATGCCCAGCACTTCCTGCACCAGCCGCGAATAGCCCATGGAGAAGCCCAGGTTCAGGTAAGCGGCGGCCAGTTGCGTGTCGAACAGCGGTGCCGGCAGGCTACCGGTCAGGCGCAGCAGGACTTCGAGGTCTTCGCTGCACGCATGGACAACCTTGATCACGGCCGGATTTTCCAGCAACGCGGCCAGGGGCTGCCAGTTGTCGATGGTCAGAGGATCGATCAGGTAGGCACGTTCGCCATCGCCGACCTGCAGCAGGCCTGCGATCGGGTAGAAGGTGTCGACCCGCATGAATTCGGTGTCGAGGGCAACGAACGGCAGTTGCTGCCACTCGGTGCAAAACCGACCGAGGCTATCGTTGTCGCGAATCCAGTGAATATCGATGGCCACACGGCTCTCCCTTGAAGAATGGCGCGCAGTATATATCGCCCTCGACGATTTCCGCGCATCCACTGAACAAGAGCTTTAGCGAAAATGCCTGCCTGATGGCAAGAATAGTCCGACAAACACGATCTAATCGACCTTACCCAGCACGTAAACCCGCCTCGGTGCGCAGCCGGGCAGAAAGTCCTGATGGCCGATCACGCGCAATCCTGCCTGTTTGAATTCAGCTTCTACCTGGACCTTGCTGATCAGCGGTTGAGTGGCAGGCCCCTGCCCGTCGGTGCGCCTACGCTTGAAACGACCACCGATGCGCACCGCCACAATCACCGTATCTCGGCTGACCCGGCAAAACTCGCCCAACATCGCTAAACGAAGCTCGGGGCTGGCAATGTACTGAAACAGCTGCATGCAAAAAATGCAGTCAACCGCATTTTCCGACAAGCCAATGTTGAAGGCTGAGCTTTGAAAGGTCCTGACTCGCTGCATCAGGCAATGCGAATGGTGGCTTGGGGCATGTTCAAGGATCCCCTGGGACGGATCCATCGCCAGGATCACCCGGTTCGCCCGCTCGCCCAGCACCGACCAGAAGCGCCCGACGCCGCAAGCCACATCGAGAATCAAGCCCGGCTCGCCAGCGACCTTGAGCGCCCGGCGCACCAGTTGCTCGTCACGCCAGAACGCCAGCCGCTCTCCCAGGTCCTGCGCTTGCGGCTGCAGGCAGACGAGGGCGTGCTCCTGGTCATACTGCCGGGCGAACTCAAGCTCGATGGCGGAGGGGGATTGGGCTGACATGGGCTATGGCTCTTGGCGAAGACTGGCCGACCGCAGGCCGTTGCGTGAATGAACGTCGCAGCACTCAATCTTTGGCCAATACGCCATCGATCGCCGCTCTACGGCACCCGGCAAACATATCCAGGTCCTGGTTATAAACCTTGCTGTCGACCTCCAGCAGCCCCAGCATCGAATGGAACAGGTTGTCCTGGCTCAAGGGTTTTTCACGACTCAGTTGCAGGCAATGGGTGTCTACCGAGAACGACTTCTGATAGCTGTCGGAGAACCATGCCAGCATCGCCACGTGTTTCTGTTGATCCGGTGCCAGCATGTAAGGCGTGCCATGGAGGAACAGGTTGTATTCGCCCAGGGATTCGCCGTGGTCCGACAGATAAAGCATCGCGGTATCAACCTTGTCCTGGTTGCTGCGCAACAGATCGATCAAGGTCGACAGCACATGGTCGGTGTACACCAGCGTATTGTCGTAGCCGTTGATGATGCTTTCGCGGCTGCAGTTGTTCAGTGCATTGCTCTTGCAGACCGGGGTAAAGCGCTCGAATTCCTTCGGGTAGCGCTTGTAGTACTCCGGACCGTGACTGCCCATCTGATGCAATACCAGTACCGTGTCTTTATCCAGGGTATCGATGAAGTGTTGCAGGCCTTGCAGCAGGATTTCATCGCGACATTCACTGTTGGCGCACAGCACCGGGTCTTTCAGGTTGCTGAGGTCGTCAAGAGTGACGCGATCGCAGGTCCCCTTGCAGCCAGACTGGTTGTCACGCCAGATCACATCGAGGCCCGCACGCTTGAGCACATCCAGCAGGCCTTCTTCGTTCTTGGCCTTGCTCGCGTTGTAATCCTTGCGCCCCATGTTGGAGAACATGCAGGGCACCGACACGGCTGTTTCAGTGCCGCAAGACTTGACGTCGGTGAACGCGATCAGCCCGGCTTCCTTTTCCAGTTTCGGCGTGGTGTCGCGGTTGTAGCCCAGAACGCCGAAGTTCTCTGCCCGGGCACTTTCACCCACCACCAGAACCGTCAGGGACTTGCGACCATGGGTTTGCCAGGCGGAATCGCGCTGGGCATCTTCACCAACTTTGACAAAGGGCTGGCGCGCTAACGCGATCTGCTCACGCAAGTAACCGGCGGAGGCACCTATGTAGTTGCTCGGCACCACCATCAAGCGCAGTTCGTGGTGATTGCGAAACAGCGAAGAAAGGCCTTGATAGTTGATCAGCGCGACACCACCAATGACCGCCGCCGAGGCAAACGTCACGAGAACCTTGCTTAATAACTCTCGATGCCAGCGGCGATATTCAACCGGCGTTTTCCACAATAACCAGGACGGAAGTACACCGAGGAAAACAATATAAGCAAGCAACTTTAACGACAGTAAGTCCCGTACTTCCGTGGCATTGGTTTGCGCGAAGTTTCGCAACATGCCAACGTCAATCAGGACGCCATATTGGCTCATGAAATAAGCGACACCCGCGCTGATCATGAACAGCAGGGTCAGCACCGGCTTCAGCACCGGGCGGAACGCCAGCAAGATCAGGATAATGTTGAACGCCGCGAGAATCATCGCCCCAAATGCCACGCGCATGACGATGCCTTTACCGTCAGACGAGGTAATATCGAAGAGGTGTTGCCACAAGACGAAATTGCAGGCAGTCAATAAAAAGGCGCTGGCAATCAGTGTCACCCACTCCGGGCGCACGGCTTTAATCTTCAACATGGTGATCGGCTATTCCTGAATAGAAGTGCCTTGGACAAGTGTGAAAATTTCATTTATCAAGACAGCACTAACTCTAGGCAGCCAACCATCAATTTTTCGTGAAAAAGAAGCCAACGATTAGTGGCCCCACCGGCACTTGATGAAACTTTTAGGTTATTTGAGAATGGTTCAGCCCTGGTTCAGCAAAATCACTCACCGCAGCATTATTTAATTTCCCGATACTGCCCGTGACTTTCTGATTTGCCGGCTGCGAACCCATCGCGCCTAATCGGCCCCTGACTTATCAAGGTCCGATCATGGAAAACATTCGCGTTACCTCCCGCCCTGCCCTGTGGCTGATGTTCAGCATCATGCTGGTCGCCCTTAACCTGCGGCCTTCCATGGCTGCGGTCGGTCCCTTGCTGTCGGCGATTCGTGGCGATATCCCGCTGAGTTTCAGCCTCGCCTCGCTGCTGACCCTGCTGCCGGTCATGACCATGGGGCTGGCAATGTTCTTTGGGCTGGCGATCAGTCAACGCCTCGGCGAGCGCCGCACAGTCGTGCTGTCGCTGCTGGTCATCGGCCTGGCGACTGCATCGCGGTTGCTCCTCGATTCGGCGCTGGAACTGATCCTTAGTGCCATGCTGGCCGGCATCGGTATCGCACTGATCCAGGCACTGATGCCGACGCTGATCAAAGCCCGCTTCAGCGACAACGTGGCCCTGTGCATGGGGCTCTACGTCACGTCGATCATGGGTGGCGCCGCCATTGCCGCCTCTTTCGCCCCACTGGTGATGGTCCATACAGGCAGTTGGCGCCTGGGCCTGGCCATCTGGGCGGTGCTGGCCGCGCTCGCGCTGCTGTTCTGGTGCGGTCAACGGGTGGGGGCACCGACACCGGGATCAACCAGCCACCGCTCGTTCTTCAGTCACCCCCGCGCCTGGCTGCTCGCGGTGTTTTTCGGCCTGGGCACGGCGTCCTATACCTGCGTGCTGGCCTGGATGGCGCCGTACTACGTGGAAAAGGGCTGGAGCGAACAGGACGCCGGGTTGTTGCTGGGCTTCCTCACCGCGATGGAGGTGTTGTCCGGCCTGCTGGTTCCAGCCATTGCCAACGGCAGCCGCGATCGGCGCCTGGTGCTGGTGGTGTTGCTGGCGCTGATCATGATTGGTTTTTGCGGGTTGATTCTCAGCCCGGATAACTTCGGCCTCCTGTGGCCATGCCTCCTGGGACTTGGAATCGGCGGGCTGTTCCCAATGAGCCTGATCGTGTCGCTGGATCATCTGGACGAGCCCCGGCAAGCGGGTGGGCTCACGGCGTTTGTGCAAGGCATCGGCTATCTGATTGCGGGGGTCTCGCCGCTGGTGGCCGGGATGATCCGCGATCAACTCGGCAGTTTCGAATGGGCCTGGTGGTCGCTCACGGGGGTCGTAGCCCTGATGATCCTGATGGCCTTGCGCTTCGATCCACGCCATTACGCCAGGCACATGCGGTGACTCCGAACGCCTACCAGACATTCTCCTGTTGCCGTCATTGAGCTAGGATCAGTCGCTCAAGTTTGCACATGAGCCAGAAAGGATGCTGAACAGCAACGTGCTACGAAAGCTCGACATGCAGGACTTGATGGTGTTCGTCGCCGTGTATGAGCACAACAGCGTCTCCGGCGTTTCCGAGACGCTGTGCGTCAGCCAGTCCACCGTGAGTTACTGCCTGAAAAAACTGCGTGCAGGGTTTGAGGACGAATTGTTCATCAACACCCGCACCGGGATGCGCCCCACTTACAAGGCCGACAGCATGTACCCCCACGTGCTGAAGATCCTCGACAGCATCAACCTGTGTCACGCCAGTGCGTCGGCATTCGATCCCACCCTGCAACCCACGGTTTTCAACCTCTGCGCACCGGAATACTTCGAGCAGCTGGTTCTACCGCGCCTGCTCAAGCGCTTCGCGCTCGCCGAGCTTGCTGTGGTGGTCAATGTGCATAAACTCGAGACTGACATCCCGGCCCAGGCGCTGCGTGAGGGCAGCCTGGATCTGGCGATTGGTTTTGGCCCCGACTTTCATCGAAGCCACGCTGACTGCCATGTACGCACGCTGCTGGAAGACGATTTCGTCTGCGTCCTCGACAAACGCAGCGCTTCGTCGCAACCACGCCTGAGCCTGCAAACCTTCATCGAGCGCCGACACGTGTTCCCGACCCCCTGGACCTCCACCAGCAACATGGTCGACGGCTGGTTGGCCCAGCAAAACCGCCAACGGCAGATCGTCGCGCGGGCCAACAGCTACGGCGCGGCCCTGAAGATGATCGGCGGCACCGACTTCCTCCTCACCCTGCCCCGGCGCATCCAGCAATTGCTGGCCGACGAGACCGCCTTCGAGCGTTGCGAAGCACCCAATGGCTTGCCGGGTTTCACCCTCGACATGCAATGGAGCCAGGGCGCCGATCAGGACAGCGCCAACATCTGGCTACGCGAGCAGGTGATCGAGGCCTGCGCGGAACTGGACACGGCCTGAAACTCAGACGCCGACGGTAGTCTTGGCATAGGACTCGCGATCAATGTCGAGAATCTCCACGCACAACTGCACCTCCACCCCCGTCGGCCATTCACACAGATCCTTGAGCACGGCCAGCAGACTGTCGGACAGCTGCTTCTTGATCTCCGCAGAGCGACCGCTCAGCACGGCCAGTTTCACATGCACGAACGCCCGCTCGGCCAATGCCGTGCCGACCCTGAACGTCTGGACCTTCACCGCGCGACTCTTGATGTCGAGTTCGGCACCGAACTGACCGGAGCCCACCAGCGTATTGTTCAGGCGCATCAACGCCACATCGGCGTTCAGGTCAGGCAGGTTGGCGGTATATTCCAGGTGCAGGTGAGGCATGGCGTAACTCCCTTAGGTCGGTGGAAAAGTTCATAGGTATAACACGGCGCTGCCTTGCTCACTGGGGCAGCGACAACAGATTGCGCTCGCCCATGAAGGCTTCGAGCCGTGAGCGCAGCCAGCGCTCGGCGGGGTCGCTGTCGACGTGGCTGAGCCAGACCATGGACAGCTCCAGGGTCGGTGTCTTGAACGGAAACGGCTCCTTGAACAACTGGCCGGACGCCGCCATGGCCTCTGCCGTGTAATCCGGCAGGCTGGCCAGCAGATCGGTCCCGGCGAGCAAGGCCGGCAACGAACTGTATTGCGGCACCGAGAGCACCACCTGGCGCGTGCGGCCGATTGCCGACAGCCACTCGTCCGCGAAGCCACTGACGTTGGCAATATGGGATACCAGCACATGAGGGCGCGAGCAGTACTCATCGAGCGTCAACGGTGTATCACTGGCATCGGCGCGTAGAACGCTGGGCTGGATGTGCCGCAACAACTTGCGTTTGGCGTTGGCCGGCAGACCGCGGGTCTGGCTGACTCCGACCGTGATGTCTCCTGACGCCAGCAAGTCGGGAATGCGCCAGTAATCGACATTCTGCACCACGAATACCACCTTCGGCGCTTCCTGGCGCAACGCCCGCAGCAATGGCGGCAACAGGCCGTACTCGACATCGTCGGACATCCCGATGCGAAAGGTCATGGTGCTGCTGCTCGGGTCGAAATCATGGGTCAGGCTCAACGCCACCGACAACGAATCCAGCGCCGGCGACAAATGCCGAAAGATCTCTTCAGCCCGCGCCGTCGGCTCCATGCGATGCCCGACGCGGATGAACAACGGATCGTTGAACATGGTACGCAAGCGGTTGAGTGCCGAACTGATGGTCGGCTGACCAAGAAACAGCTTCTTCGCCACCTTGGTGACGTTGCGTTCGAGCATCAGCGTTTCAAACACCACCATCAGGTTGATGTCGGCCTTGCGTAGTTCGTTGCGATTCATCCATTGACCCCGCGCTCAAAAACTATCGACAGTTTAGGGAGGTGTAACAAGCGGTGTCTACGCGACTTAGCGAATGCCGCGAGAGATCCTGGTTTAATGCCAACAGGTTCACACGCGGATTTTTATTTCGCCTCCGATTTGGCCCAGCCTCTCAAGGCAGCTTCTGTGCTGACATCGAGGATTTCCTGGACAGACACTTTATTGTTAGCGCCTTTGGCCAATTCAACTTCTGACGCAGTATTCCATACCGTGCCCGCCACCATTGTATTCAGGACCGTAATAATATTTAGTGAAAGACACTTTGCCCTCGGGCGTTGTAACAAGTTGCGCAACACCGACCCCATAATCCTTCAACGCCGGATCAGTATGCGCAAAAGACACCGCCAGCGAATCGGACGTAGCGGCCGCGAACCCGACATACCTGGAGTTGTCCTCCATCGTCAGTACAAAGGCATAGGCCCCGAACTTCCCGACACTTTGCTCTGCATTGAGCTTCATTTCGACGACACCTTTATAATCACCCGCATGACTGTCCTTGCCGACACATTCATAGCGCCCGCTATAATCCGTACCGGTAAAGGACGCCGGCGCCTGGGCAGCCCAGGCTGGCGCGGAAATGAATACCATGGCAGCGGTAATGCTCCGGAGCATATTGACCTCTCTTGGACTTGCAGGAATTAGTATCAGATATTCTGTAGGAATATTCTTCAGATTAGCGTGCAACAATTACCTGATTGCTCACTAGCCATCAATTATGAATATCACGCTCACAGATTACTTGAGAGTTTTGAAACAAGGTCTTTCGCAAGAACAACAAACATGCGCACATTGCAAGCAACGAAGTCAAACATCCCGACACAATCCAGCGGATGATAAAGAAGCTCGGTTATTCCAGAATATCCCTGCGTCATCCAACCCGGATGATAGAAGCACACGTACTTATTTAAATTATCGCAAGGAAGCAATAAATGACCATGGACTTGAAACAACACCTGGACACCGCCAATCAATACATCGGCCGGCCATACACCGAGGAACTTCGCGAAGAACTCGCCAACAAGACCGGCCTGGCGGTACGACCGAGGGGCAACGGGTTCATCTTGACCAAGGACTACAACCCCGCACGGATCAACCTGCTGGTCGAGAACGAAATCATCACCCACGCCACCATGGGTAACTGATTCGCCCTGCGTACCCGCGCAGCTAAAATCCCTGACAGTTTTTTGCACAAACAAAAAAGCCCCGTAACTTTTCAGCTACGGGGCTTTTTCTATGTAATGGCGGAGAGATAGGGATTCGAACCCTAGGTACCGGTGAAGGTACAACGGATTTCGAATCCGTCCCATTCGGCCACTCTGGCATCTCTCCAACGGCGCGCATCATATCAACACTTTTGCCGAAAGCAAACCCTCTTTAGCAAATTTTTTCTGTGCTATCAGATGCTTGCGTCGATTAAAGCGGTACGCCCAGACGGTTGGCGACTTCTTCGTAGGCTTCGATGACGTCACCGAGGCCCTGGCGGAAGCGGTCCTTGTCCATTTTCTTCTTGGTCGCCTTGTCCCACAGGCGGCAGCCGTCCGGGCTGAATTCGTCGCCCAGGACGATGGAGCCGTCGTGGAACACGCCGAATTCCAGTTTGAAGTCGACGAGCAGCAGGCCGGCGTCGTCGAACAGTTTGCTCAGGACTTCGTTGACCTTGAGCGACAGCTCCTTCATGCGCGCCAGTTGCTCGGCAGTGCCCCAACCGAACGCCACGACGTGGGATTCGTTGATGAACGGGTCGCCCTTGGCGTCGTCTTTCAGGAACAGTTCGAAGGTGTAAGGGTTGAGCTTCATGCCTTCTTCGACGCCCAGGCGCTTGACCAGGCTGCCGGCGGCGTAGTTACGCACGACGCACTCGACCGGGATCATGTCGAGCTTCTTCACCAGGCACTCGTTGTCACCCAGCAGTTTGTCGAACTGGGTCGGCACGCCGGCGGCTTCGAGTTTCTGCATGATGAAGGCGTTGAACTTGTTGTTCACCATGCCTTTGCGGTCCAGCTGTTCGATGCGCTTGCCGTCGAACGCCGAAGTGTCGTTGCGAAACAGCAGGATCAAGCGGTTAGCGTCGTCGGTCTTGTAAACCGATTTGGCTTTGCCGCGGTAGAGTTCTTCACGTTTTTCCATGATGGGCTCCGCTTGCTAAGTAGGTGGGCTAGGCGATGTGACGCCAGTCGAGCCCTGAATCTTGATCGGCCAGTTGCAGCCAGTCCGGGTCGCACCCAAGGGTGTCGACAAAACATTGCCGGGCCAGCCGCGGCAGGTTGTTCTTGCTGCTCAGATGGGCCAGGACCAGGTGTTGCAGGTCTTTCCAGCCCAACTCGGACACCAGGAATGCCGCCTGATGGTTGTTCAAATGTCCCAGCTCACCGCCCACCCGTTGCTTGAGAAAGTACGGGTAATGACCGCGGGCCAGCATGTCCCGGCAATGGTTGGCCTCGATCATCAATGCATCGAGGTCGCGGTAGCCTTCCAGCACCTTGTCGCAATATGAGCCCAGGTCGGTCAACAGGCCGAAGCGCCGCTCACCGTCACTGAACACGTATTGCGTCGGCTCCTGCGCATCGTGGGCCACGGCAATGACACCAATGCTCAAGCTGCCGATCTGCAGTTGTTCGCCACCGGCCAGGAAGCCCGCGGGCTCGACCGGCTTGCGCATCCCGCGCAGGGTGCCGCGACTGAGGTAGACAGGCAGATTGTAGCGCCGAGACAGCAAACCCACGCCATGCACGTGGTCGGCATGTTCGTGGGTCACGAGTATCGCGCTCAACTGCGCAGGGTCTACACCCAGGCGCAGCAAGCGTTTTTCGGTTTCCCGCAGGGAGAAACCACAATCCACCAGCACATACGTATCAGCGCTGGCTATCAGCGTGCCATTCCCTTGGCTACCGCTGCCGAGAACGGCAAAACGCATGTGATCAGCCCAAATTGTCCTGAATCACGCTCAACACTTTGCGCGCCACGTCAGCCGGCGCCACGGTGTTGATGTTTTTCTCGACGGTGACCTGGACGTTCTCGCCGACCTTGCTCAGGCGAACCTGATAGCGCTCGGCACGGGACTCGACTTCTTCCTTGCTCGGCGCGCTGCCGAACAGGCCGCTGAAGAACCCGGGCTTGTCGTCTTTCTTCTCGGCTTTTTCAGCGAGGTTGATGTAGTACAGGCCAAGGCTGCGGTTGATGTCTTCAACCCGCCATTCGCCTTGCTCCAGCGCACGACCGACGCTCGACCAGGCACGATCCAGGTCGGTACCGACGTTCAGCACCGGGTTGCCGCTACCATCTTCGCTCAGGCTGATGCGGCTTGGCGCGTCAAAGTCACGGGACGCCAGCATGGACACCGAACCGCCCTTCTCGGAGATACGGCTCATGCTCGCCAGCATGTCGTCGACCAGTGCCGCGTCCAGGCCAGTGTTGACCGAACGGTTGGTAAAGGCGACATCGGCAGTGCTGCCGGCAGGACGCTCGGCGGTAACCACGTAGATTTCACTGGTATTGCGCTGTACACCCGGCTCGATACGTACCCGGGCACGGATTTCGCTGTCAGAGGCGACGCCGGCTGCGCTCAGGCGCTTGGCCATTGCGGCGGACAGTTCGTCGGAATGCTGCCAGGTGGTGGTGAACTCGCCGGTTTGCGGACGCTGTTCGTCCAGGCGGAAACCGTTGTCCTGAAAGAACTGTACGGCCACGGGCCAGGCTTCCGCTGGCGGGTTCTGCGCCAGGATCGAGCGCGTATCGCCGCTCTTTTGCAGCGAGTAGGCGCTGGCGTCGGCGGCGGCCGTCAATGGCTGAGGCCGCGGTACGACGTATTCGCCCTTGGCGGTGTCATCGGCGACGTTGCGCGGAATCGGCAACAGCGGATCCAGGCGCTTGGCGGTGGTGATATCCGGTGGCAATTGCATCGGTGCAGTCTGTTGCGCTTCCAGGTAGTCGCTACCACGGTCACGGAAATAACCATCCGGGCCCCAGAGCCATCCACAGCCACTGGTGCTGGAGATGATCAAGGCAAGCGCGGAAAGTCCGGCCATTCGCTTCATGCGTTGTACTTCCTCAATTAAACCAGGACGCCGGACTGGCGCATGGCCTGCCGCAGCGGTTCGTGACATTCGGCGCTGAGCCAGGTGAGCGGCAGACGGATTCCGTCCGGCATCAGGCCCATTTCATGCAGCGCCCATTTCACGGGAATTGGATTGGACTCGATAAACAGGGTTTTATTGAGTGGCATCAGTTTTTGGTGAATGGCGCGGGCCTTCTCGGCTTCGCCGTTCAGTGCAGCAATGCACAGGTCGGCCATGTCACGCGGGGCGACGTTGGCCGTCACCGAAATGTTGCCTTTACCGCCCAGCAGGATCAGTTCGACAGCGGTGGCGTCGTCACCGGAGATCACCAGGAAGTTGCTGTCGACGCCGTCGATGATGGCCTTGGCGCGCTGCAGGTCGCCGGTGGCTTCCTTGATACCGATGATGTTCTTGACGGTCGACAGGCGGATCACGGTCTCGGCCAGCATGTCGCAAGCGGTGCGGCCTGGCACGTTGTAGAGGATCTGCGGGATGTCGACGGCTTCGGCGATCGCCTTGAAGTGCTGGTACAGGCCTTCCTGGGTCGGCTTGTTGTAGTACGGCGTGACCAGCAGGCAAGCATCGGCGCCAGCGTTCTTCGCATTGGTGGTCAGCTCGATCGCCTCGCGAGTCGAGTTGGCGCCGGTACCGGCGATGACCGGAATGCGGCCGTTGACCTGCTTGACTACGCGACGGATCACTTCGATGTGTTCGCTCACATCAAGGGTGGCCGATTCACCTGTAGTGCCGACCGCCACGATGGCGTGGGTGCCGTTTTGCAGGTGAAAGTCCACCAGTTTGCTCAAGCTGTCCCAGTCGAGACGACCTTGTGCATCCATGGGTGTGACCAGTGCCACCATACTGCCCGCAATCATGCAACCGCTCCTGCCGGAAAAAGAGAGCCGTAATGGTACTGGCGCCAAGATGCTTGTACAAGCGAAGTACTGCGCTGCCGCCATTCCCCTTGGCGCTGCTTTTCGCTACCCTTCAGACTTTGATCGATACTGCTAAGCTCGTATTTCGGGTTTGCGCCTCCATTTTCGACATCACAAGCCCCCGATCCAGGGTTGCCACCCCCGCTCCTGCCGCTCTGGAGCCACGTTGCGACCTTGTGCCCGAGGCTTTGCGAATTCGCATGCGCAGGCTCGCTCCCGGCAAAACCCGCCGATAGAAGTACCGACCGCTCATCGCTTTAGGAATGCTGCATGTCCACCCCCACAGTTCGCGAACAATTCCTTGTCATCAGTGCCCTCGGCGCCAACCCCATGGAGCTGACTAACGTCCTGTGCCGCGCCAGCCATGAAAATCGCTGCGCCGTGGTCACCTCCCGCCTGACCCGTCATGGCGAGTGCAGTGCGCTGGTCCTCGAAATCTCTGGCAGCTGGGACGCCCTGGCTCGCCTGGAAGGCAGCCTGCCGACCCTGGCAAAGCGGCACGCCTTCACCGTCAATGTGGTCCGCAGCGCGGCCCTGGAAAACCGTCCCCAGGCGTTGCCCTACGTGGCCTATGTCAGCTCGGCCTACCGCTCGGACATCATCAACGAGCTGTGCCAGTTCTTCATGGATCACAACGTCGAGCTGGAAAACCTGACCTGTGACACCTATCAGGCGCCTCAGACCGGCGGCACCATGCTCAACGCCACGTTTACCGTGACCTTGCCGGCCGGTGTGCAAATCAGCTGGTTGCGCGACCAGTTCCTCGACTTCGCCGACGCACTGAACCTCGACGCCCTGATCGAACCATGGCGTCCACAGAACCCAATGTAAGGAAGCATTCATGGCCGTTGCACTCGACCAACCGGTTGCCGACTTCGAAGCACCCGCCACCAGCGGGCAAACCGTGCGCCTCGCCGACCTCAAGGGCAAGCAGGTAGTCATCTACTTCTACCCCAAGGACAGCACGCCGGGCTGCACCACCCAGGGCCAGGGCTTTCGCGATCAGCTGGACGCCTTCAAGGCGGCCAACACCGAAGTGTTCGGTGTGTCCCGCGACAGCCTCAAGTCCCATGAGAACTTCAAGGCCAAGCAGGCCTTTACCTTCGAGCTGATCAGCGACAAGGAAGAAGCGCTCTGCCAGCTGTTTGATGTGATCAAGCTGAAAAAGCTCTATGGCAAGGAATACATGGGCGTGGATCGCAGCACGTTCCTGATCGACAAGGACGGTGTGCTGCGTCAGGAATGGCGTGGCGTGAAGGTACCGGGGCATGTGGATGCGGTGTTGGCGGCGGCACAGGCCCTTAACCAAGCCTGATTAATTGGATGTCTGTTCTGACGCCTTCGCTGGCAAGCCAGCTCCTACAATGGTCGCGCGCACCTTGTAGGAGCTGGCTTGCCAGCGAAGAGGCCCTCAAAGCCCGTATTCAAAGGAGCGGCGCCACCACCGGCTCCTTGCGCGGCCACGCATCCAGCACGGCCTTGAACAGCGTCGCCAGGGGAATCGCAAAGAACACCCCCCAGAAGCCCCATAGCCCGCCAAACAACAACACCGCGCAGATGATCGCCACCGGATGCAGGTTTACCGCTTCCGAGAACAGCAACGGCACCAGCACGTTACCGTCCAGCGTCTGGATAATCCCGTACACCGCCATCAGATAAATGAACTGATCGCTCCAGCCCCACTGGAACAGCGCAATCAGGAACACTGGCACGGTGACCACCACCGCCCCCACGTAGGGCACGACCACCGAGATGCCCACCAGCAAGGCCAGCAGCGCCGCGTAGTTGAGGTCCAGGACCACAAAGGCGACGTAGGTCACCCCACCACAAATGAAGATCTCGATGACTTTGCCACGAATGTAGTTGGCGATCTGTCGGTTCATCTCACGGGCGACGCGGGTGATCAGCGCCCGCTCGCGGGGCAGGTAGCCGCGCACCCACTGGCCGATCATCTCCCGGTCCTTGAGAAAGAAGAACACCAGGATCGGCACCAGCACCAGGTAGATCATGATGTTGACCAGCAGGGGCAGGCTGGACAGCGAAAACGTCAGCGCCCATTGGCCAAACTTGCCGATCTCGCCCCGCGCCACTTCGATGGCCTGCAGCACCTGCTCGTCGGACACCAGGTGCGGGTAGCGCTCCGGCAGCAACAGCAACAGCGTCTGCCACTTGGCGAGCATGCCAGGCAATTCGTTGAAAAGAGTGATCAGTTGATGCCAGAGCAACGGCACCACGACCACCATGAACACCAGCAGCAGCCCCATGAATAGCGCGAAGACCAGCCCCACCGCGACGCCACCCGGCACCCGCAAGCGCTCGAGGCTCACCACCAGGCCCTGCATCAGGTAGGCCAGTACCATCCCCGCCAGCACCGGCGCGAGCATTCCGCCCAAGGTCAGCACGGCGGTGAATGCCAGGAACAACAGGACCGCCAGAACCACGGCTTCTTCGTCGGAGAAATAGCGCTGAATCCAGTCGCGCAACACTTTGAACATCAATAATCCTTAAGAACGAACGCAGCAGGTTTCAGGCTTTTTTCAACCAGTAACGGTAAATGCCCGCTTCATCTTCTTCACGAAGCAGCGTATGACCGGCCAATCGGGCAAAGGTGCGGAAATCACGCTGCGAACCCGCATCGGTGGCAATGACCTTGAGCACCGCGCCACTGGCCATCCGGTTAAGTTCCATCTTGGCCTTGAGCAACGGCAAGGGGCAATTGAGGCCACTGGCGTCGAGCTCAACATCATGGGCTACAGCGTCGATCATTGCATCACTCCGGGTCAGGTGGTTGAGTTACCTAGAATATCTGGTCGCAAGGCTGGTGTCCGGCTACAGTAAGCTCTTTGTCGACTAAGGCTCTGTGCATGACTTTTTTGCGCCCTACCCTGCTGACGCTCGCTTGCCTGCTCGCCTCACCGGGCTTCGCCGACGACCTGCCGTCACTCGGCGACGCCAGTTCTGCCATTGTCTCGCCGCAACAGGAATACCAATTGGGCCGCGCCTGGCTTGCCCTGTTGCGCAGCCAGGTGGCGCAGCTCAACGACCCGCAGCTCAAGGACTACGTCGAGTCCAGCGTCTACCGCCTGGTGGAGACCAGCCAGGTCAATGACCGGCGCCTGGAGTTCATCCTGATCAACAGCCCGCAACTCAACGCGTTCGCGGCGCCCGGCGGAATTGTCGGGGTCAACGGCGGCCTGTTCCTCAATGCGCAGACCGAAGGCGAATATGCCTCGGTACTGGCTCACGAATTGGCTCACTTGTCGCAGCGCCACTTTGCCCGTGGCGTCGAGGCCCAGCAACGCATGCAAGTACCAATGATGGCCGCGTTGCTGGCCGGTATCGTGATCGCGGCGGCCGGTGGCGGCGATGCCGGTATTGCGGCGATTGCAGGGACGCAGGCGGCGGCTATCCAGGAGCAGCGGCGATTCTCTCGGCAAAACGAACAGGAAGCCGATCGCATCGGCATCGTCAATCTGGAAAAGGCCGGCTACGACCCGCGCTCCATGCCCACCATGTTCGAACGCCTGGGGCGCCAGTACCGCTTCGACGCCAAGCCACCGGAATTCCTGCTGACTCACCCGGTGACCGAATCACGTATCGCTGACACCCGCAACCGTGCCGAGCAGGCCCCGCAAGGCGGCATCGAAGACACCCTGCGCTATCAGTTGATTCGCGCACGGGTGCAGCTGATCTATGAAGAAACCCCGGGCCTGGGCGCCAAGCGTTTCCGCGCCCTGCTGGATGAAAACCCGAAAAGCGATGTGGCGCGCTACGGTCTTGCGATCGCCCAGATCAAGGGTGGCCAGCTGAACGAAGCACGGGAAAACCTCAAGTTGCTGCTGGCCAAGGCGCCGAACGAGATCATCTACAACCTCGCCCAGGTCGATCTGGACATCACCAACAATCGCCTGCCGGATGCACAGTCCCGGGTGGACCGGATGCTGGCGCAGTACCCCGGCAATTATCCGCTGAACCAGGTTCGCGTCGACCTGTTGCTGAAACAGAACCGCGCCGCCGATGCCGAAAAGGCCCTCGAAGGCCTGCTCAAATCGCGTCCGGACGATCCGGATGTGTGGTATCAGGTCGCCGAAACACGCGGACTGTCAGGCAATATCATTGGCCTGCACCAGGCGCGCGCCGAGTATTTCGCGCTGGTGGGCGACTATCGCCAGGCCATCCAGCAGCTGGACTTTGCCAAACGCAAAGCCGGCACGAACTTCCCTCTGTCCTCGCGCATCGATGCCCGCCAGCGCGAGCTGATGGAGCAGGAACGCATGATCAAGGACATGATGGGCTGACAAGTTTGCGCACCCGCAAAAAAAAACCGCCTCTTTCGAGGCGGTTTTTTCATTCAGCCAACCAGCAGATTATTCAGCCAGCTTGAAGGTGATGAAGCTCGCACGGTTCTGGCGCAGTACGCGCATCGACACCGAACGATTCTTCGGCAACGCCTTGGCAATGTCCGTGAACTCCTTGGCCGAACCGATCGCCTGATTGTTCAGGTGAGTGATGATATCGCCTGGCTGCAGGCCGATCATCGACGCAGGACCGTCCTGGACTTCCTTGATCACCACGCCACCCTTGAGGTCGTAGGTTTTCTTCTGTTCGTCCGTCAGCTCGGCCACAGCGACGCCAAGGCGGTTGCTGCTGCGCTCGATGCTCGACTGCGGCAGGTCGTCCAGCTCCTTGCCTTCTTCCGGGATTGCGCCAACAGTCAGCTCGACATTCTTGCGCTTGCCTTCACGGATCACTTCCAGATTGGCCTTGGAGCCCGCCTTCAATGCGCCCACCAGATGTGGCAGATCGGCGGACATGACGATCGGCTGGCCATTCATGGTCAGGATCACATCGCCTACCTGCAAACCGCCCTTGGCAGCCGGGCCGTCATCCTGGATCTGAGCGACCAGTGCACCGGCCGGTTTATCCAGGCCGAACGATTCCGCCAGGTCCTTGTTCACTTCCTGAATCACCACACCCAGCCAGCCACGGCTTACCTTGCCGCCGCTTTTCAGCTGATTGGACACGTCCATGGCCACATCGATAGGGATCGCGAACGATACACCCATGAAGCCGCCGGAACGGGTGTAGATCTGCGAGTTGATCCCGACCACTTCACCATTGAGGTTGAACAGCGGCCCACCCGAGTTACCCGGGTTGATAGGCACGTCAGTCTGGATGAACGGCACGTAGTTTTCATTGGGCAGGCTACGTCCGACAGCACTGACGATACCCTGGGTCACGGTATGGTCGAAACCGAACGGCGAGCCGATTGCCACGACCCATTGCCCGGCTTTCAGATCCTGGGACTTGCCCAGTTTCAGGACCGGAAGATCCTTGGCTTCGATTTTCAGTAGCGCCACGTCGGAGCGCGGATCGGTGCCGATCAGCTTGGCCTTCATTTCACTGCGGTCGGACAGACGCACGAGGATTTCGTCGGCATCGGCAATCACATGATTGTTGGTCAGGATGTAGCCGTCAGGCGAAATGATGAAGCCCGAACCCAACGATTGCGCTTCGCGCTGGCGATCACCACGGGGGGACCGAGGCTCCGGCGGCATGCCGCGCTCGAAAAACTCGCGCAGCATCGGCGGCAAGCCTTCGAGGTCGGGCATCTGCTGGTTCACTCTGCGCTCAGGCAGTTTTTGCGTAGTACTGATGTTTACCACCGCAGGCGACGCCTGCTCAACCAGTTGCGTGAAATCAGGTAATTCGACCGCCTGAACAGCGACCGCCTGACCGAGCACCAGCACGGTGGCAAAAATGGAGAGGTAAGACTTCAAGCGTGGTATCGACATACGGCTCCCGTTACGACGAGCATGGTTAAGCGATATGGAGCAAGGAACACCGGGAACGATACGCCGGTATTTTTGTTCCGGGAACAACAAACAAGGCCAGAGCCGAGGGGCTCTGACCTATAAAAAATATTGGAGGGATTTGCAAATTGAAATGCTCACTAAACATTTCGATTTAACGTCACTGCTGGGTTGCAGCGGCGTCGGTGCGCATGGACAAGGCTATCCGTTCAGCGGTGCCGATCGGGATCTCACCCACTACCGTCACCACCATCTCGCCTTGCGGCGTGCTCAAGCGCCGGGAGACGGCAACGGTCGGACCCAGTTGCGTACGGGTGTCGGTGACACCTGAACCGCTCAAAGGCTCCAGGAATACCGAGAAGCGCGCGAGGCCATCGTCATACATCAGGCTGCTGACCTGGGCCTTGGTCTCGGGATTTTTGCGTACTGTACTGCTGGTCAATTCGAAACCCGGTGGCACCCAGTCGGAATGCCAGACCCGCGCCTCCTTGACCGCCGACGCCTTGTCGCTGTCGAGCTTGACCGGCTTGCACTCGGTGCCTGCCTGCAGGTCGCTGTCGGTGGGAACCGTAGAGGGGTCGAGTCGGGTGAACTGGAAGCGCTCCAGCAGCCGTCCTTTATCATCCAGCAGCAATGACTTCAGGGGCAGGCCGGTTTCCTGGTCCAGATGCAGTTCAAAACCGTAGCGATGCTGGTCACGGGGTGTCAGCGAGACAATCACTGCCGGACGCCCGGCCACGCGCGACTTGCCAATGACAGCAAGGTCATACCAATTCTTGAGCTTTTGTGGATCAAGTGAACGAGCTGGCGAGTTGGAGGTATCCCCCAGCCCTGCCATCAGGTTGCCGCTTACGCATTGAGTACGTCCATCAATGCGCACGACTTCCTGAGCGGAACCGTCGAGCTGGATCAAACGCTCGCGGACTTTGCCATCCTGGACGCGGTGCCAGATGTTGTGGGTAGAAAAACTACCGTTACGCTCGTAGACAAAAGTACCTTGAAAGCTTTGCTGCTGCTCGGCCTGGCTCAGACGGGTCAACCAGTCTTGAGCCTGATCGGCGTGGGCTGGAACAATGAACCAGCCACCGAGCAAAAGCGTAAGTAGAGGTATGGCGCGCATGATCCTCCTTAACGGTTTTCCAGGCTTGCTGCACGAGCGTAAGGCAGAGCGCTCTCGGTACCTTTCAGTGCAGCCTGTTGAGCGTGTTGGCGCAAGTAGCCAGGCAGACGTTGATCATTCCAGCCTGGTTGACCTTGCAATACACCATTGGCCATCGGACCAGTGGCTTCCGAACTCTCATTGTAGCCTGCCAGAACAGCCGGGCCCTTGACTTGTGGAACTGCCAGGCCAGGTTGGGTGGATTGCTGCGCCAGTTCGACGCCAGCGATCTCGTCCTGGTTGTACAGGCGAACACCTGCCAATACCGCCAGGGTCACCGAAGCGGCAACGGCCAGGCGACCCAGGCTGCGCCATGGACCACGGGTGGCTTTTGCCGGTACGGCTTCGTCAGCCAATGCAGCAGAAACAGCCGCGGCAATATCCAGGCGTGGAAGCAGCAGGTCTTTGTGCATCACTGCCCGAGCGATCTGATAACGAGCCCAGGTTTCACGGGTTTCAACATCGTCACAGGCACTCAGTACCCGACGCAATTCCAATTCGTCCGCTTCGTTATCCATCACTGCGGACAGCGATTCCTGCAGGGCTTCACGACTCATGGCGTTCCTCTCTTGGCTGTCGCCGCTGTCTTTAGTTTTCCTGCAACAACGGCTGCAGGGCTTTATCGATGGCCTCCCGGGCGCGGAAGATCCGGGAGCGCACGGTACCCACCGGACATTGCATGACGCTCGCAATGTCCTCGTAACTCAGACCATCGAATTCGCGTAAAGTTAAAGCCGTACGCAAATCTTCTGGCAGTTGCTGAATGGTTCGATGGACGGTGCCTTCGATCTCATCCCGCAGCAAAGCCCGTTCTGGCGACTCGAGATCCTTGAGGCCATGATCGCCATCGTAGAACTCTGCATCCTCGGAACTGACATCGCTATCCGGCGGCCGACGGCCGCGTGAAACCAGATAGTTCTTCGCCGTGTTGATGGCGATGCGGTAAAGCCACGTATAAAACGCGCTGTCTCCGCGAAAATTACCAAGTGCACGATAGGCCTTGATAAAGGCTTCCTGCGCTACATCCTGGGCTTCATGGGTGTCGTGCACAAAACGCACGATCAACCCGAGAATTTTGTGCTGGTATTTCAGCACTAGCAGATCGAATGCACGCTTGTCGCCGCGCTGAACGCGTTCGACCAGCTGCTGATCCTCTTCCTGGGTTAGCATGAACACTCCTCGATAAGCTCGGAGGAGGCTTGCATTACTAAACGACCGGGCTTGCAAACATAGACTCGGGCTTTTCGCAAAAGTTCTCCCCCTCCAGGCAAGTTTCCTGCGGGCTCTGATTCGGCACGCACGAAAAACGCAGCGCGAGATTCCCCGGCTGCGCGAATAATCTTGTCATCGGTTTCGCCGGCAAGGATTCCAACCGCCATCCTGCGATGAAACCGACACTGTCCCTTGATTCAGGCAACCGTCTATTGATCTTGGGCCTTTGGCAAAAGTTCCAAAAAATATAGCTGCCCGAAATCGACATTGTGCAACCCTGAAGCGAAAAAGAGTGTTAAATCCACGATACAGTTCGCTTGTCGCCGAACCGGTGGAAAAAACATCCGACGAAGCGTCGGCCGTTTTCCGTCACAGTAGTTTCACAATGCCATATCGGCTCGGCTATTGTGCCGCTCCCCCCCTCTATATACTAGTGGGCTGTGCGGCTGCCGGGCATGCCTGTCCAGATGTCTGGCACCTACCCCGACCCGGGTCGCTTTGAGCGGAATCCTGAAATGAGCCAACAGTTTCAACACGATGTCCTGGTAATCGGCAGCGGTGCTGCCGGCTTGAGCCTTGCGCTGACCTTGCCCGGTCATTTGCGCATCGCCGTATTGAGCAAAGGCGACCTCGCCAATGGCTCGACGTTCTGGGCCCAGGGAGGGGTCGCCGCCGTACTGGATGACACCGACACTGTCGAGTCTCACGTCGATGACACCCTCAACGCCGGTGGCGGGCTATGTCACGAAGATGCCGTGCGCTTTACCGTCGAGCACAGCAGAGAGGCCATTCAATGGCTGATCGACCAGGGCGTGCCGTTTACCCGCGATGAACAGTCCGGCACCGAAGATGGCGGATTCGAGTTCCACCTGACCCGTGAGGGCGGACACAGCCATCGGCGCATCATCCATGCCGCCGATGCCACCGGCGCGGCGATTTTCCGGACGCTGCTCACCCAGGCCCAGCAACGGCCGAACATCGAATTGCTGGAACAGCGGGTCGCAGTCGACCTGATTACCGAAAAGCGCCTGGGCCTTGAAGGCGATCGCTGCCTGGGTGCCTACGTGCTCAACCGTGGCACCGGTGAAGTCGACACCTACGGCGCCCGTTTCGTGATCCTCGCCTCCGGCGGTGCCGCCAAGGTCTACCTCTATACCAGCAACCCCGACGGCGCCTGCGGTGATGGCATCGCCATGGCCTGGCGCTCGGGCTGTCGGGTGGCGAACCTGGAATTCAACCAATTCCACCCCACCTGCCTGTACCACCCGCAAGCCAAGAGCTTCCTGGTCACCGAAGCCCTGCGCGGCGAGGGTGCGCACCTCAAGCTGCCCAATGGCGAACGCTTCATGCCGCGCTTCGACCCCAGGGCCGAACTGGCACCACGGGACATCGTCGCCCGGGCCATCGACCATGAGATGAAGCGGCTTGGCATCGACTGTGTCTATCTGGACATCAGCCACAAATCCGAAGACTTCATCAAGACGCACTTCCCCACGGTATACGAACGCTGCCTCGAGTTTTCCATCGACATCACCAAACAGCCGATCCCGGTGGTGCCGGCGGCGCACTACACCTGTGGCGGCGTGATGGTCGACCAGCAAGGTCGCACCGACGTGCCAGGGCTGTACGCGATCGGCGAAACCAGCTTCACCGGCCTGCACGGTGCCAACCGCATGGCCAGCAACTCGTTGCTGGAGTGTTTCGTCTACGCGCGCTCGGCGGCGGCGGACATCGTGGAACAATTGCCGCAGATCTCGGCCCCGGTCGCCCTGCCCGCCTGGGACGCCAGCCAGGTCACCGATTCCGATGAAGACGTGATCATTGCGCACAACTGGGACGAATTGCGCCGGTTCATGTGGGACTACGTGGGCATCGTGCGCACCAACAAGCGCCTGCAGCGGGCGCAACACCGGGTGCGCCTGTTGCTCGACGAAATCGACGAGTTCTACAGCAACTACAAGGTCAGCCGGGATTTGATCGAACTGCGCAACCTCGCCCAGGTGGCTGAGCTGATGATCCTGTCAGCCATGGAGCGCAAGGAGAGTCGCGGCCTGCACTACACCCTCGACTACCCGAACATGCTGCCGGTCGCCCGGGACACTATCCTGGTGCCGCCCACCTACGCCGGCTAAACTTGAGCCGTACTCGCAGGCGTCGGTGCAGATCCGCCGCCTGCGAGTCTCGGGGCACGCAGATTGTCCTGAGCCGCCGCTCACCGCGTAGACGAAAGCGCAACACCACGATCAACGGCAACGCCAGGCTATCCGGACGCAGTTGTACCGCCTGCCATCCCTTCGCCTGATTCCACAGCTGCCAGCCATCGGCGTCACGACGCAAGCCGCGAAATGCCTGTGGGTGCGTCAGTAAAATCTGCCGAGGCAAGGTCCAGGCGCCGTGCAACAGACAGCACAAGGCACCGGGCAGACTGGCCCAGAGCGGTATGGCGAGCAGGTACAACGCACCCAGCGCGAACGCCTGGGCCACAAGATACGCCGCCAGCAACTGCCGTGAGGCATGCCAGCGGCATTCGAACCCGTTACTTGGGCTGGACACGATCCAGGATCATGCGAACCATGCGCTGAAGTTCAGGGTCTTCGGATTCGGCGCGCTCCATGAACCAGCCGAACATGTCCTGATCTTCGCATTCGAGCAGCCTGACGTAGCAGGCGCGATCCACTTCGTTGAGGTGCGGATAAACCTCTTTCACAAACGGCACCAGCAGCACGTCAAGCTCAAGCATGCCGCGGCGGCTGTGCCAGTAGAGGCGATTCAGTTCAACATCTTCGACCATGGAGCGCTCCTCAAATAGGCCGCAAGTATACAGCCCCGCGCCCCATCGAACAGTCGGCTTTGGTCGGGCACGACGAACCTTTGTGAACTACCCATTTCAAGGGCAGCCCCTTATCATGTCCACCAGACTCTCTACCCTGCGATGACCCATGGCCGATTCCGCTTTTTTCTGCACGCTGTCTCATGAAGGTGTCCTGGCGGTCCGCGGCGCGGACGCCGGCAAATTCCTGCAAGGCCAACTGACCTGCAACCTCAATTACCTGAGCGACACCCAGGCCAGCCTCGGCGCGCGTTGCACGCAGAAAGGCCGGATGCAGTCGAGCTTCCGCATCCTGCTCGAAGGTGATGGCGTACTCCTGGCCATGGCCAGCGAGTTGCTCGAACCGCAATTGGCGGACCTGAAAAAATACGCGGTGTTTTCCAAGTCCAAACTGACTGATGAAAGCGCTGCCTGGGTGCGTTTCGGCGTGGAGCATGGCGATGCGGCGTTGAAAAGTCTCGGCCTTGATTTGCCGGCAGAGACCGACAGCGTGGTGCGCCATGACGGCTTGATCGCCATTCGCGTCTCGCCCGAACGCGCCGAACTCTGGGTGGCCGCCGATCAAGCCGACGGGATCAAGGACAAGCTGTCCGCCCTGCTGCGCGAAGGTGACCTCAATCATTGGCTGCTGGGCCAGATTCGCGCCGGCATCGGCCAGGTGATGCCAAGCACCCGCGAGCTGTTCATCCCGCAGATGCTCAACCTGCAAGCCGTCGGTGGCGTGAGTTTCAAGAAAGGCTGCTACACCGGCCAGGAAATCGTCGCGCGCATGCAGTACCTGGGCAAACTCAAGCGCCGCCTGTATCGCCTGCAACTGGATGCCGGCGAACTCCCGGAACCCGGTACCCAGCTGTTTGCCCCGAGTCACGGCAGTTCGATCGGTGAAGTGGTGCTGGCCGCCAATGCCGCCAATCACATTGAACTGTTGGCCGTGTTGCAAGCCGAAGCTGCAGAAGGCGGCGACATTCATCTGGGCGCACTCGACGGCCCGGCCCTGCTCCTGCTCGACCTGCCGTATGAACTGGACCGCGATCGCGAAATCCAGCGTTAACCGCGGTACTTTTTTGCAACACCTAGAGAAGCGTGATGAGAGAGCTGGCGGAAAAGGTCCAACAGGATTTGGTTGAGGCCATCGATAACGATGACCTGGTTCTGCCAACGTTACCGGAAGTGGCCTTGCAGATACGCAAGGCCGCCGAAGACCCGGAAATCAGTATCGGTAGCCTGAGCAAAGTGATTGGCCGCGACACCGCCCTGTCAGCGCGGCTGATCAAGGTGGTCAACAGCCCATTGCTGCGCGCGGCACAGGAAGTCACCGACTTGCACACCGCGATCACGCGGCTGGGCATCAACTACAGCAGCAACCTGGCCATCGGCCTGGTCATGGAACAGATCTTCCATGCACGCTCCGCCGTGGTCGAACAGAAAATGCGCGATGTCTGGCGCAAAAGCCTGGAAATCGCCGGCGTCAGCTATGCGCTGTGCCGCTACTACACCCAGCTCAAGCCTGATCAGGCGGCCCTTGGCGGGCTGGTGCACCAGATCGGGGTATTGCCGATCCTGACGTACGCCGAAGATCACTACGAACTGTTGTCCGATCCGGTCAGCCTCAACCATGTGATCGACCGTATTCATCCATTGCTCGGCGACAAGCTGCTGCGGGTCTGGGAGTTTCCGGAGCCGCTGGTGCAGGTGCCGCGGCACTACCTGGACTTCAAGCGAAAGTCCGCGAAGGTCGATTATGTCGACCTCGTCCAAGTGGCCAGCCTGTACTGCCACAAAGACACCGACCACCCGATTTCGCGCATCGACCCCTTTGGCGTACCGGCCTTCGTCAAGCTTGGGATCGATCCGGACAACAAGGCGATGTGTGCTGACCTGGAAGAAACGCGGTTGATGTTTTATTGACCGAACACCGCGTCGCCCCATTCGCGAGCAAGCCCGCTCCCACATTGGAATGCCTTTCAATGTGGGAGCGGGCTTGCTCGCGAAGAGGCCAGAACAGCCCCCATCATTCCCCGGCCATAAAACTCACCCGCACCTTCAGCCCCGCCTTCTCTCCGTCATGCAGGCTGATCTGCGCCAGGTGCGCGCGGCAGATCTCGCCGACAATCGCCAACCCCAGGCCTGAACCCGCCACCTGCTGATTGCGCCGGTAGAAACGCTCGAACACCCGATCACGCTCATCGAGGGGAATCCCCGGCCCGTCGTCCTCGACTTCCAGCACCGCCGGGGCCGACACCCGCAAGATCACGTTGCCGCCGGCAGGCGTATGGGCCAGCGCGTTATCCACCAGGTTGCTCAACAGTTCGTTGAGCAGCGTCGGTTCGCCGCGCAACCACACCGGTTCGTCCGCTTCCAGCGCCAGGGCCACACCGCGCTTGTGAGCCAGCGGCGCCATGGCCATGCCCAGGTCACGCGCCAATTGACTGAGGTCGAGCAATTGCGCGCCGCCCTCGGCAATCGCCCTGGCACCGTTTTCCACCCGGGCCAGGGAGAGCAATTGATTGGCTAGATGGGTCAGGCGATCGGTGCCCTGGGCGGCAGTTTCCAGCGTGCTGCGCCAGGTTTGCGGCTCGCTCGAGCGCAGGCCCAGTTCCAGCCGCGCCTTGAGTGCCGCCAAGGGCGTGCGCAGTTCGTGGGCGGCATCGGCGATGAATTGCGCTTGTTTTTCGAACTGTCCACGTAGTCGCTCGGTGAAATGATTGAGCGCACGCACCAGAGGCCACAACTCTCGCTGCACTTCGACCAGGGGCAGCGGCCGCAAGTCATCGGGCTGGCGCTCCTCCACCGCGGTACGCAAACGCTCCAGTGGACGCAGCGCCGCACTGACCGCAAACCACACAACCATCAAGGCGCCAATCGCCAGCATGCCCAGGCGCAACAGGGTGTCGCCGGCCAGGCTGCGGGCCATGCTGACGCGGGCCTCATCGGTCTCCGCCACGCGGATCTCCGCCATGCCGTTCATGTTCGGCTCGCTGACAGCCTTGAGCAGGCTGACCACGCGCACGTTCTGCCCCCGATAAGTCGCGTTGTAAAAACGCGCCAGCGCCGGGTAGTCGTCGGTGCGCGGAGTTCCAGGTGGCGGCGCCGGCAGGTTTTCGTAGCCGGAAATCAGCTTCTGGTTGATGTCGTTGACCAGGTAGAAAATCCGCCCTGCACTGTCGTAGGCGAACGTATCGAGGGCCACGTAGGGCACGTCCAGGCTGAGGCTGCCATCACGTTCGGACAGGCCGGCGGCGATGGTCCGCGCCGAGGCCAGCAATGTCCGGTCATAGGCCGTGTCGGCCGCTTCGCGCCCGTTCCAGTAAGCACTCAAGCCACTGGCCAGCATCAATACCACCAGCAACAGCGCGAGGTTCGACAACAACCGCCAACGCAGGCTGCTGGCCTTATGCATCACGGCTTTCCAGCAAATAGCCGAGACCGCGGAACGTCACGATGGCCACCGGGTGACCGTCGAGTTTCTTGCGCAAGCGGTGTACGTAGATTTCGATGGCGTCAGGACTGGCTTCTTCGTCGAGGCCGAAGACCTGTGAGGCCAGTTGCTCCTTGCTCATCACCCGGCCGGGACGGGCGATCAGGGCTTCGAGTACGGCCTGCTCGCGGGAGGTCAGGGTCAGCAATTCTTCACCAAGGGTAAAGCGCCGGGTCTCCAGGTCGTAAGCCAGCACACCACAGCGTTGCAGGCGCTCGCCACCCAACACGCTGCGGCGCAACAGGGCCTTGACCCGGGCTTCAAGCTCGGTGAGCTCGAAAGGCTTGGCCAGGTAATCGTCGGCGCCCAGGTTCAGGCCATGGACGCGATCCTTGACGTCGCTGCGGGCGGTCAGCATCAACACCGGAAGGTTCTTGCCACGGGCACGCAGGCGCGCCAGCACCTCGAAACCATCCATGCGCGGCAGGCCGACGTCGAGAATCGCCATGGCGTATTCCTCGCTACCCAGCGCCAGGTCGGCCGCGACGCCATCGTGCAGCACATCCACGGTCAACCCGGTGCTCTTGAGCGCCTGGGCGACGCTTTCGGCGAGCTGCAGATGGTCTTCGACGAGCAGGACACGCATGGATCATTACCTCGTTCAGGGATGGTCGACGCCATTCTTTGGCGCGGAGTTTACAGCGGCATCCGCCTCTGTGAAGCCCGAAAAACCGTGAAAGCCCGATGAAAGGTTAGCGAAAGGTTCGACCGTTAGAGTCGACCCACGGATGGTTTCGATCACAGCCATCGATCGTGCTTTGAAATGTAGCTCCCGAAAAACGCCTCGATGCGTTTTCGCCAATAAGAACAATAATGAGGTACTTCGCCATGCTGTCCAGCCAGCGCCAGATTTGCCCACCCCGCCCCTTTTCCCGCTCCCCGTCGTTTACGCTTGCCGGCGCCGTTATCGGCTGCGCGAAGCGAAACCGCTGCATCTGAAACATCCCCCAAAAACAAAAACTCCTGTGGAGACAAACATGAATCGATCACTGCGCCGTTTCGCCCTCGCCGCCAGCTGCATGCTGTTTGCCGGCCAACTGATGGCCGAGCCCAAGCGCCCGGAATGCATCGCCCCGGCCTCGCCCGGCGGCGGTTTCGACCTGACCTGCAAACTGGCGCAGAGCGCGCTGGTCAACGAAAAGCTGCTGACCAAGCCGATGCGCGTGACCTACATGCCCGGCGGTGTCGGCGCAGTGGCCTATAACGCAGTGGTCGCCCAGCGCCCGGCGGATGCCGGCACGCTGGTGGCCTGGTCCAGCGGTTCGTTGCTGAACCTGGCCCAGGGCAAGTTCGGTCGTTTCGATGAAACCAACGTGCGCTGGCTGGCCGCCGTCGGCACCAGCTACGGCGCCATCGCAGTGAAAAGCGATTCGCCCTACAAGACCCTGGACGATCTGGTGCAGGCGCTGAAGAAAGATCCGAGCAAAGTGGTGATCGGTTCCGGCGGCACCGTCGGCAGCCAGGACTGGATGCAGACCGCGCTGATCGCCAAGGCCGCCGGGATCAACCCGCGTGACCTGCGTTACGTCGCCCTCGAAGGCGGCGGTGAAATCGCCACCGCCCTGCTCGGCGGCCACATCCAGGTCGGCAGCACCGACATCTCCGACTCCATGCCGCACATCCAGAGCGGCGACATGCGCCTGCTGGCAGTGTTCTCCGACAAGCGCCTGGACGAGCCGGAGATGAAAGACATTCCGACCGCCCGCGAGCAAGGCTACGACATCGTCTGGCCAGTGGTGCGCGGTTTCTACCTCGGGCCAAAAGTCAGCGACGAAGACTATGCCTGGTGGAAAGACTCCTTCGACAAACTGCTGGCCTCCCCCGAGTTCGCCAAGCTGCGCGATCAGCGTGAACTGTTCCCGTTCGCCATGACCGGCCCGGAACTGGACACCTACGTGAAGAAACAGGTTGCGGACTACAAAGTGCTGGCCAAAGAGTTCGGCCTGATCCAGTGATCGCCTCTGTCTAGCGGCTGCGACTCCGTTTGGCGGAGTCGCGGCACAGGAGTTCCCCCATGCTCTTACAACGCATTTTTGCTTCGGTGCTGTTGCTGGCCTGTCTCGGCCTCGCGCTGATGGCCTGGCCGTATCAAGCGGCTTTTTCCTACGAACCGGTGGGGCCTCGGGCCTTTCCGCTGTTGATGCTTGGCCTGATGGGCTCAGCGCTGTTGTACATGGTGTTCCGTCCGGCTCCGATCAAGCACAGCGAAGACGAGCCGCCGCTGGATCGCGAAACCCTGACCAAGATCGGCATCTGCGTAGCGCTGCTACTGGTGTTCGCCGGCACCTTCGAACCGCTGGGTTTCATCGTCGCCAGCATCCTGATCGGCGTGCCCATGGCCCGTCTGTATGGCGGTCGCTGGGTGCCAAGCATCGTGATCATCAGCCTGATGGCCGTCGGCCTCTACCTGCTGTTCGACAAGTTGATGGACGTGCCACTGCCACTTGGCGTGCTCGACGTTCTGGAGAACTGATATGGATACTCTTGGCTATTTGGGTCAGGGCTTCGGCGTCGCGCTGAGCCCGTACAACCTGGTGACCGCACTCTGTGGCACCCTGATCGGCACCGTGGTCGGCCTGCTGCCGGGCCTGGGGCCGATCAACGGCGTGGCGCTGCTGATCCCCATCGCCTTCGCTCTCGGTCTGCCACCGGAATCGGCACTGATCCTGCTGGCGGCGGTGTACCTGGGTTGCGAATACGGCGGCCGGATCAGCTCGATCCTGCTGAACATTCCGGGCGAAGCTTCCACCGTGATGACCACCCTCGATGGCTACCCGATGGCCCGCAAAGGCCTGGCCGGCGTGGCGTTGTCGCTGTCGGCGTGGAGCTCGTTCATCGGTGCCTTCATCGCCACCTGCGGCATGGTGCTGTTCGCCCCGCTGCTGGCGAAATGGGCGATCGCCTTCGGCCCGGCGGAATACTTCGTGCTGATGGTGTTCGCCATTGTCTGTCTTGGCGGCATGGCCGGTGACCGCCCGTTGAAAACCTTCATCGCGGCGCTGATCGGCCTGTTCCTGTCGACCGTCGGCATCGACGCCAACAGCGGCGTGTACCGCTTCACCGGGGACAACATCCACCTCACCGACGGCATTCAGTTCGTGGTACTGGTGCTGGGCCTGTTCTCCATCAGTGAAATCCTGCTGTTACTGGAGAAAACCCACCACGGCCAGGAAGCGGTGAAAGCCACCGGCCGCATGATGTTCAACTTCAAGGAAGCGGCGTCGGTGTTCGTGGTGAACCTTCGTTGCGGCGTCCTGGGTTTCATCATGGGCGTATTGCCGGGTGCCGGAGCGACCCTGGCCAGTGCCGTGGCCTACATGACCGAAAAACGCATGGCGGGCGCCAAGGGCACGTTCGGCCAGGGTGACATGCGTGGCCTCGCGGCCCCGGAAACCGCCATCGGTGGCGCGGCCTGCGGTGCCCTGGTGCCGATGCTGACCCTCGGCGTTCCGGGCTCGGGCACCACGGCGGTGATGATCGGCGCCCTGTCGCTGTACAACATCACCCCCGGCCCGCTGCTGTTCCAACAGCAACCGGACATCGTCTGGGGCCTGATCGCCTCGTTGTTCATCGCCAACGTGATGCTGGTGATCCTCAACATTCCGATGATCCGCATCTTCACCCGTATCCTCGCCGTGCCGAACTGGGCGCTGGTGCCGGTGATCGCGATCATTACCGGGATCGGCGTCTATGCGGTGCACGCCACCACCTTCGACCTGTTCCTGATGATCGGCATCGGCATCTTCGGCTACATTCTGCGCAAGCTGGACTTCCCACTGTCGCCCGTGTTGCTGGGTTTCATTCTCGGCGGCCTGATGGAACAGAACCTGCGTCGTGCCCTGTCGATTTCCAACGGTGCGCTGGAAATCCTCTGGTCTAGCCCGATCACTTTCGGTTGCTGGGTCCTGACGGCGATCATGCTGTTGATGCCGCTTATCCGCATCTGGCGCAAACGTTCGGCCGCGCAACGCGCTATCGCCGATGTCTGATCGGTCCCCCTTCATACTCTGGTGGGGAACCCCGCTGGTCGGCCTGCTGGGCGGTTATCTCGCCAGCCAGGTCGGCTGGCCTTTACCGTGGATGGTCGGCTCGTTGCTGGCGATCATCCTGGTGCGCTGCCTGACACCCTGGCAACTGGCGGAAATCCCTGGCGGGCGCAAGTGCGGCCAGTGGATCATCGGCATCGGCATCGGCCTGCACTTCACCCCGGTGGTGATGGAGCAGGTGCTGAGCCATTTCGGCCTGATCTTCTTCGGCGCCCTGGTCACCAGCCTGTCAGCGGTCGTCGGCGTGTGGCTGATGCGTCGCACGGGTGAAGATCGCGCCACGGCGTTCTTTTCCAGCATGCCCGGTGGTTCCGGGGAGATGGTCAATCTTGGCGCACGCAACGGTGCGGTGCTCAGTCGGGTCGCGGCCGGGCAAAGTTTGCGGGTATTGGTGGTCGTGCTTTGCGTACCGGCGGCCTTCAAATACTTGTTGGGTGACGGTGCGCCGATTGCCCACGCCGGCAGCATCGATTGGGGCTGGCTGGCGGTGTTGATACCGGCAGGGGCGGTGGCGGCCTGGGTCTGGGAACGACTGCGTCAACCCAATCCCTGGCTGTTCGGTCCCTTGCTGGTGAGCGCATCGGTGAGCATTGGTTGGGACCTGCACATCGGCTTGCCCAACGGTGGCAGCCAGATCGGCCAATGGCTGATCGGCAGCGGCCTGGGGTGTCACTTCAATCGTCAGTTTTTCCGGCGCGCGCCGTCGTTCATGGGCCGGACCTTGATCGGCACGGTGTTGACCATGTTGATCGCCACGGCGGCAGCGCTGGGCTTGAGTGCGCTGACTCACCTGGATCTGCGCTCGCTGACGCTGGGCATGATGCCCGGCGGGATTGCCGAGATGAGCCTGACCGCCGAAACCCTGCAATTGTCGGTGCCGCTGGTAACGGCGATGCAGGTGATGCGGCTGTTGTTCGTGTTGTTTCTGGCGGAGCCGTTGTTCAAGTACTGGAACCGCAATCCAGAGTCCTCCTGACCTGATCGTTCCCACGCTCTGCGTGGGAATGCAGCCCGGGACGCTCTGCGTCCCATTCAGAGCCGAACGCGGAGCGTCCGTTGAGGCATTCCCACGCAGAGCGTGGGAACGATCATTGGACGACCGGTGGCAAGCGCCACTCGATCGGCGTCTCGCCATTCTGCTCCAGGAACTTGTTGGTCCGGCTGAAATGCCCGCACCCGAGGAAGCCGCGATAGGCCGACAGCGGTGACGGGTGCACCGAGGTCAGCACCAGGTGCTTGGTGGCATCGATCAGCTTTTGTTTGCTCTGGGCATGGGCGCCCCACAGCATGAACACCAGATGCGGTTGCTGCTGGCTGACCACTTCAATGATCCGGTCGGTGAAAAACTGCCACCCCTTGTCCTTGTGCGCGTTGGCGTTGGCACGCTCCACGGTCATGGTGGTATTGAGCATCAACACGCCCTGCTCGGCCCAGCTTTGCAGGTAGCCATGGCTGGGGATGTCGATGTTCAGGTCGCGCTTCAATTCTTTATAGATATTGACCAGCGACGGCGGCGCCGGCACGCCCGGTTGTACCGAGAAACACAGGCCGTGCGCCTGGCCCGGGCCGTGATACGGGTCCTGGCCGAGAATGACCACCTTGACCTTGTCCAGCGGCGTGGAATTGAGCGCGTTGAAGATCATCGGCCCCGGCGGATAGATTTCCTTGCCCGCCGCCCGCTCGTCCTGGAGGAATTTTCGCAACTCTGCCATGTAGGGCCGGTCGAATTCGGCACGCAGTGCCTCCTTCCAGCTCGGTTCGAGTTTGATACGGTCGTCAGCAGTCATGGTTACATCCGGCAAAAACAATGGGGCGAACCCTAGGAAAGCCCATCACGCTTGTCAATTGATCTGACACAGATCCGGCACTTTCCCACACAGCGATCATACTTAACCCTCAAATTCCCCAGCGAGGTCACCGATGAATCTGCATTTCGAAGAACTCACCGGCACTGACGGCGCCCGCATCGGCATTGCCACACTGGATGCCGAGCAATCGTTGAACGCCCTGTCCCTGCCGATGATCAACGCCCTGCGCGACAGGTTGGACGCCTGGGCCAAGGAACCGCAAATCGTTTGCGTGATGCTGCGCGGTCACGGCATCAAGGCCTTCTGTGCCGGCGGCGAAGTGCGCAGCCTGGTCGAGGCCTGTCGCGCCCATCCGGGCGAAGTCCCCCCCTTGGCCGCAAATTTCTTCGCCGCGGAATATCGCCTGGACTTCAGTCTGCATACCTATCCAAAACCGCTGATCTGCTGGGGCCACGGCTATGTGCTGGGGGGCGGCATGGGGCTGTTGCAGGGAGCGAGCATTCGGATTGTCACCCCGAGCAGCCGGCTGGCCATGCCGGAGATCACCATCGGCCTGTACCCGGACGTCGGCGCCAGCTGGTTCCTGTCACGCTTGCCCGGCAAACTCGGATTGTTTCTGGGCTTGACCGGTGCCCACATGAACGGTCGCGATGCGATCGATCTCGACCTGGCTGATCGTTTCCTGCTCGACGAGCAGCAGCCACAGCTGATCGAAGGCCTGCTGCAGTTGAACTGGCAGGAACAGACGCCGATGCAACTCAACAGCCTGCTCAAGGCCTTGCAGCAGGAGGCCGTTGCGCAGATGCCCGAAGCCCAGTGGCTGCCTCGCCGCCAGCAGATCGATGAACTGCTGGACGTCAGTGATGTGCGCTGTGCCTGGAAGGCCATCGCCGCCCTGCGCGATCACGCCGACCCGCTGCTCAACCGCGCCGCGCGCAACCTGATCGAAGGCTCGCCGCTGACCGCGCATCTGGTCTGGGAACAGATCAAACGAGCCCGCCACCTGTCGCTGGCGCAAGTCTTCGAGATGGAATACACCCTGAGCCTCAACTGCTGTCGCCATCCCGAATTCAGCGAGGGCGTGCGCGCACGGTTGATCGATAAGGACCAGAAACCCCACTGGCATTGGCCGGACGTCAACAACGTGCCGGATGCGGTGGTAGAGGCGCATTTCCACAAGGTCTGGGAAGGTCGTCATCCGTTGGCGGATCTGTCGGATTACTGAACCAAATGTGGGAGCGGGCTTGCTCGCGAAGGCGGAGTGACAGTCGACATTAACGTTTCCTGACACGCCCTATTCGCGAGCAAGCCCGCTCCCACAGGTATTGCTTTAATGCATGAGACTAGCGGTGGTTGCCCCGGCCGTCGTGATCACCGCGACCGTTATGATCGCCCCGGCCGTTATGGTCACCTCGACCGCCGCGGTTGTTGTTGCGTCCACCCCGATCATCGTTGTTCCAGCCGCCGCGGTTACGGCCATCCCAACCATGCGCCCGGTAGTCTGGGCGAGCCTGGTAATAGCGTGGTGCCGGTTGGTAATAGCGCGGCGCCGGTTGATAAACCCGCGGCTGGTGGTAATAGCGCGGTGTGGGCTGGTAATACCGTGCAGGCGGCGCGTAGTACCGGCGCGGTGGCGTGTAGTAACCGCCGCCGTTGGAGTAGTAAGAGCCGCCGCCGGCGTAATAGGGCGCTGGCGAGGTGTAGACCTCGGAACTGTAATAACCGGCTCCTCCATCGGAATATGGTACGCAACCATTCAGAAACAAACCCAACACGGCAATCAGAAGAATTTGTCGATGCATAGCGGCCTCCTGGACCGCGAGTGAGCCATACCAGCGACGCTGGCAAGCGACAGTCAAACTTTCTGTGACTGTCGATAGATCAGACATCGAATTCGAGATCTGGTGCGTTTCCGCAATACGTTGAAACATCTCGTCGATGAAAGGTTTTTCATCCGTTAACGATGGCCAACACGTCCCATTGCGGTGCACCCGCGCACCATCACAAGGCAGCCGCAAGCGACCTTGTTACATGATCAGTAGAACAACCCCGCGGACCAGAGCGGTTCAATCGACTTGGCACGTCTCTCGCTTTAGCAAATACGTGCAGGAGTCATCACAGGTTCGCGGCACCACAATTTGCAATGGCTGACTAGGGTTCCGGCTCGCAAGCGCGAGTGGCTGGTCCGAGAGTTGGCGACCTCCAGTTGAGGTTACACGGCGGGACAAAAGCCCGGGAGACAAGCCACCGTTCGCGGTGCCGCTGCCTTCCTGTCCGCCCTTGATCAACTGGAGAACCACCATGTCCCAGCATCGTTTACCCGCCCTGCTCGCCGCTGCCTTCGCAGCCCTCGTGAGCCTCTCGTCCCACGCCGCCCAGAAAGACCACTTCAGCGTCTGCTGGACGATCTACGCCGGCTGGATGCCATGGGAATACGCTGGCAGCCAAGGCATCGTCGACAAGTGGGCGAAGAAGTACGGCATCAAGATCGATGTGGTGCAGCTCAATGACTACGTCGAATCGATCAACCAGTACACCGCCGGCCAATTCGACGGCTGCACCATGACCAACATGGATGCGCTGACCATTCCGGCCGCTGGCGGCGTCGACAGCACCGCGCTGATCGTCAGCGACTTCTCCAACGGCAACGACGGCATCGTGCTCAAGGGCGAAGGCAAGAAAGTCGCCGACCTCAAGGGCACGGACGTCAATCTGGTCGAACTCTCGGTGTCGCACTACCTGCTGGCCAGGGCCCTGGATTCGGTAGACCTCACCGAGAAAGACCTGAAAGTGGTCAACACCTCCGACGCCGACATCTCCGCCGCCTTCAACACCGACCAGGTCA
The DNA here is from genome assembly GCF_028823535.1 of Pseudomonas serbica. GTDB lineage: Bacteria > Pseudomonadota > Gammaproteobacteria > Pseudomonadales > Pseudomonadaceae > Aquipseudomonas > Aquipseudomonas serbica. The sequence goes on from NZ_JAQIYM010000004.1 coordinate 116,669, forward strand.
GCGCCGTCACCACCTGGAACCCGATGCTGTCGGACATCAAGGCCAAGCCCGGGGTGACCGAGGTATTCAATTCCAGCCAGATACCGGGCGAGATCATGGACATGATGGTGGTCAACTCCCAGACCCTCAAGGACAACCCGGCCCTGGGTAAAGCGCTGACCGGCGCCTGGTTCGAAGTGATCGAATTGATGAACGCGAAAAACGCCGCGAGCAAGGCCGCACTGGAGCACATGGCCAAAGCCTCGGGCACCGACCTGGCCGGTTTCCAGGCGCAGCTGGACACCACCAAATTGTTCGCCACCCCCCAGGAAGCCCTGGCGTTCAGCACCAGCAAGCAACTGCCGGAAACCATGCGCAAGGTGGCCGAGTTTTCCTTCCAGCACGGCTTGCTCGGTGAAGGCGCCAAAGACACCAGCGCGGTCGGCATGGCCTTCGCCAACGGGGTCACCAGCGGCGACAAGGGCAACCTCAAGCTGCGCTTCGACCCCAGTTACGTGCAGATGGCTGCCGACGCCAAGTTGTAACCAGAGGACTTGGCCATGCGCCTGATCAATCGCCACCCGGATCGCCCGAGCCGCCTGTTGCTGGTGATCCTGCCGTTCGCCCTGCTGCTGTTCGCCTACTTCATGGGCTCGGCCGAGCGGCTGGCAGACAATCCCAACGACAAGCTGCTGCCCAGCGCCGTACAAATGAGCGACGCCGTGCAGCGCCTGGCCTTCGTGGCCGACAGCCGCACCGGCGAATACCTGCTCTGGCAGGACAGCGCCTCCAGCCTGCGACGCCTGGCCATCGGCTTGGGCATCAGCGCGCTCACCGGCCTGTGCCTGGGCATTGCCGCCGGCACCCTGCCGCTGTTCGGCGCGCCCTTGTCACCCTTGCTGACCGTGCTGTCGATGGTGCCACCGCTGGCGATCCTGCCGATCCTGTTCATCGTCTTCGGCCTGGGGGAATTGTCGAAAGTGATGCTGATCGTGATCGGCATCACGCCGGCCCTGGCCCGCGACCTGGAACAGCGCGCCCGGGAAATTCCCGTGGAACTGCTGATCAAGGCGCAGACCCTCGGTGCATCGACCTGGACCCTGATGCTGCGGGTGGTGCTGCCGCAATTGCTGCCGCGCCTGCTGATCTCGCTGCGCCTGATGCTGGGTTCGGCGTGGCTGTTCCTGATTGCCGCCGAAGCCATCGCCTCCACCGACGGCCTCGGCTACCGGATTTTCCTGGTGCGCCGCTACCTGGCGATGGACGTGATCCTGCCGTACGTGGTGTGGATCACCCTGCTCGCCTGGCTGATGGATTGGGGCCTCAAGCGCCTGACCCTGCGTGCATTCCCCTGGTACGAAGGAGCGCGGGCATGAGTTTCATCACGGTGAAAAACGTCTGGCAGCAATACGCCGACCAGGTGGTGCTCGAAGGTCTGAACCTGAGCGTCGCCGAGGGTGAGTTCTGCACCCTGGTAGGCGCCTCCGGATGCGGTAAATCGACCTTCCTGCGCCTGCTGCTCGGCCAGGAACGCGCCAGTCGCGGCGAGATCCTGCTCGACGGTCAGCCCTTGGCCGCAGAGCCGGATGCCAGCCGCGGCGTGGTGTTCCAGCGCTATTCGGTATTCCCGCATCTGAGCGTGCTGGACAACGTCGCCCTCGGCCTCGAACTGCCCCGCTCGCCCTTGCTCGGACGCCTGTTCGGCAGCGCTAAAAAGCAGGCCCGCGAACAGGCTACGGTGCTGCTGCACAAAGTCGGCCTCGGGCACTCGCTGGACAAGTACCCGGCGCAGCTTTCCGGCGGCATGCAACAACGCCTCGCCATCGCCCAGGCGCTGATCATGAAGCCACGGGTGTTGCTGCTCGACGAACCCTTCGGCGCCCTCGATCCGGGCATCCGCAAGGACATGCACGCCCTGCTGCTGGAGCTGTGGCGCGAGACCCGACTGACGGTATTCATGGTCACCCATGACCTGTCCGAAGGCTTCAGCCTCGGCACTCGCCTGCTGGTGTTCGACAAGGTCCGCCTCGACCCGCACGCCCCCGGCGCCTATGGCGCACGCATCACCTACGACATCCCTTTGAACAGCGACCGCCGCACCTGCCGTGCCGCCGTCGACGCCTTGCCGGTGCAACTGGCAGGCGCGCTACGAACCGCTTGAGAGGACTTCGACATGACTGATTCGACCCAACTGTTCCCGCCCTTCGCCGAAGAAATGCTGCCCGGTGGCGGCCACCGTTCCTTCGTGCTCAAACGCGGCCAGCTGCTGCGCCTGACCGACCTGCGCGGCGGCGCCAACGTCAGCCTGACGCTGCTCAACGCCAATGAAAAAACCGAACGCCTGAACCTGCCTGACAGCCTCAAATGCCAACACACTGCCAAGCTCACCGCCGGCCATTGCCTGTACTCGGACATGGGCCGCGTACTGGCCGCCATCACCGCTGACACCTGCGGCTGGAGCGACAGCCTTGGCGGCGTGCTCTGCGCTGAAGAAGTGGCAGAAAAATACGGCCAGGGCCGCTATCAGGAACTGCGTAACGGCTTCTTCCGCAACGGCACCGACAACCTGCTGGTGGAACTGGGCAAGTGGGGCCTGGGCCTGTCCGACCTGCTGATGACCCTCAACCTGTTCAGCCGGGTGAACGTCGACGACGCCGGGCGCTTCCACTTCGTCGAAGGCAATTCCAAGGCCGGCGACTACATCGAGTTGTACGCGCCGATGGACACCCTGGTGGTGCTCACCGCCCTGCAGCATCCGATGGACCCGGCCCCGGAGTACGCCCCGAAACCCTTGAAGCTGAGCTGGATGAACGCCGACTCCAGCGTCGCCGAACACTGCCGTACCTCGCGCCCGGAAAACGAGCGCGGCTTCATCAACACCGACCGTCTGTTCGCCTGAGGATCGCTGCCATGTCACTTGCAATCGCCACAGTTCACCCGCAGCCAGAAACCGCGGTCTACCGTGCAACCATCCCCGCCGGCGAACCCTGGCTGATGGAGGTCAAGGCCGGCCAGACCCTGCGCATCCTCGACCTGGAAGGCAACCAGGCTGTCGACACCCTGTTCTACAGCGTCGCCAATCCCAAGGAACGCTACGACGTGCAGCGCACCCTGCGGCGGCAGAACAGCGTGTACCTCACGACCGGCAGCGTGCTGTATTCCAACCTCGGCAAGCCGATGCTGACTATCGTCGCCGACACTTGCGGGCGCCACGACACCCTCGGCGGCGCCTGCGCGCAAGAGAGCAACACCGTGCGCTACGCCTTGGAAAAACGCCATATGCACAGCTGCCGCGACAACTACCTGCGCGCCTGCGTGCATGACGGGCGCCTGGGCAAAGGCGACATCGGGCCGAACATCAATTTCTTCATGAACGTACCCGTCACGGCAGACGGCGGGCTGACGTTCGAAGACGGCATTTCCGCACCGGGCAAGTACGTCGACCTGCGCGCCGAGATGGACGTGATCGTGCTGATCTCCAACTGCCCGCAACTGAACAACCCGTGCAACGCCTACAACCCGACCCCTGCGGAGCTGCTGGTATGGAACTGACACTCAGCCGTTTGCGTAAATGGTTATTCGCCCTGTGCCAGGCCCGCTCCGGGCAGTGCATTAAGTGACCACTTCTCTCTGTAGGAGCTGGCTTGCCAGCGAAGGGGTCGTCACATCCAGCATGGATGTCGACTGACACTCCGTCTTCGCTGGCAAGCCAGCTCCTATAGGGGGTGGTGTGAATTTCTGTCATCGGGGACGGCCCCGATGCATGTCAAAAAACTGCGGGACGGCCCGCATCCCCTCCAGGGGTTATGCCATGTTCGAAAAAGTCCTGATTGCCAACCGTGGCGCGATTGCCTGCCGCATCCTGCGCACCCTGCGCGAACTGCAGGTGGCAGGCGTTGCCGTGTACTCCGAAGCCGATGCCGCGAGCCTGCACATCCTGCAAGCCGATGAGGCCCATTGCCTTGGTGAAGGCGCGGCGGCTGGCACCTACCTGGCGGTGGACAAAATCCTCGCCATCGCCAAGGCCACAGGCGCCACGGCGATTCACCCCGGCTACGGCTTTCTCTCGGAAAACGCCGCCTTCGCCGAAGCCTGCGAAGCCGCCGACATCGCTTTCATCGGCCCGACCCCAGAGCAGCTACGCGTATTCGGCCTCAAGCACACCGCCCGCGCCCTGGCCAGACAACACGGCGTGCCGATGCTCGAAGGCACCGAGTTGCTCGACAGCCTCGACGCAGCGCTGATCGCCGGCGAGCAAGTCGGTTATCCGGTCATGCTTAAAAGCACCGCCGGCGGTGGCGGCATCGGCATGCGTGTGTGCCGCAGCGCGGTCGAGTTGAGCGAATCCTTCGAGGCGGTCAAGCGCCTGGGCCAGAACAATTTCAGCGACGCCGGCGTGTTCATCGAGAAGTACATCCAGCGCGCCCGGCACCTGGAAGTGCAAGTGTTTGGCGACGGCCGTGGCGAGGTAATCGCCCTGGGCGTGCGCGACTGTTCGGTGCAGCGGCGCAACCAGAAAGTCCTCGAAGAAACCCCGGCGCCAAACCTGCCCGAGGGCATGGCCGATGAACTCTGCGCAGCCGCGATCAAGCTGGCCAAGGCGGTCAGTTACCGCAGCGCCGGCACAGTCGAGTTCGTCTTTGACAGCGATGCACGGCGTTTCTACTTCCTGGAAGTGAACACTCGCTTGCAGGTGGAACACGGCGTTACCGAGCAAGTCTGGGGCGTCGATCTGGTGCGCTGGATGGTGCAATTGGCAGCCGGTGATCTGCCGCCGCTGAGCGCGTTGAGCCAGGACTTGAAAGCTGACGGCCATGCGATTCAGGCACGACTTTATGCCGAAGATCCGGGGCGGGATTTTCAACCGAGTCCGGGCTTGCTGACTGCCGTAGATTTTCCCGGCGCCGACGGCAAACAGCTGCGCATCGACACCTGGGTCGAGGCCGGTTGCGAGATCCCGCCCTACTTCGACCCGATGATCGCCAAGGTCATCAGCTGGGCGCCGACCCGCGAAGAAGCGCGCGCCGATCTGCATGAGGCATTGGGTAAAAGCCTGCTCTATGGCGTGGAAACCAACCGCGATTACCTGCGGCAGATTCTGCTGGATGTGCCTTTCGCCAGCGGCCAGCCATGGACCCGTTGCCTGGAAGGCCTGGTGTATCAGGCCAACACCTTCGAAGTACTCAACGCCGGCACCCAGACCAGCGTCCAGGACTATCCCGGCCGCCTCGGCTATTGGGCGGTAGGCGTGCCGCCATCGGGGCCGATGGACAGTCGCGCGTTGCGCCTGGGCAACCTCTTGCTGGGCAATGACGAAGGCGCCGCAGCGCTGGAAATCACCATGAGCGGGCCGTTGCTGCGGTTCAATTGTGATGCGGTGGTGGCGGTGACCGGTGCGCAAATTCCGCTCACGCTGAACGGTGAAGCCGTGCCGATGAACACCGCTCTGCTGATTCCGGCCGGTGCCACATTGAGTCTCGGCACCATTGCCGGCGCTGGCGCGCGTAGCTATCTGTGCCTGCGCGGTGGCTTGCAGGTCCCGGATTATCTGGGCAGCAAAAGTACCTTCACCCTCGGCCAGTTTGGCGGGCATGGCGGTCGTGCTCTACGCGCCGGGGATGTCTTGCACCTACCGGCGCTCTGTGACCGTAGCGTCGGTGCGCAACTGCCTGATATCGCCGAGTTGCCTGCGGTACGACAAATTCGCGTGATCTACGGCCCTCACGGCGCACCGGAATACTTCACCGAAAACTACATCGGCACTTTCTTCGCGACCCAGTGGGAAGTGCATTTCAACTCCAGCCGCACCGGCGTGCGCCTGATCGGGCCAAAGCCTGAATGGGTGCGCGCCGATGGTGGTGAGGCCGGGCTGCACCCATCAAATATTCACGACAATCCATACGCCATTGGCGCAGTGGATTTCACCGGTGACATGCCGGTGATCCTCGGCCCGGATGGCCCGAGCCTGGGCGGGTTCGTGTGCCCGGTGACGGTGATCGAGGCGGATCTTTGGCAACTTGGGCAGCTCAAGGCTGGAGACAAGGTGCAGTTCTCCCCCGTCGACATCAAGACCGCCCGCACCCTGGCCTTGAAATGGGATCAATGTGGGAGCGGGCTTGCTCGCGAAGGGGGCGTGTCAGTCAACATTGATGTGTCTGAAGCACCGCTTTCGCGAGCAAGTCGGATCGCCGCACCGCCGCTTCCACAGGGGATGGTGTCGCCTGTTGTATTGGACATTGGTCAGGACGACACGCGCCTGGTGGCGCGCCTTTCCGGCGATACCCATCTGCTCCTTGAAATCGGCGCCCCCGAACTGGACCTCGTCCTGCGCTTCCGCGCCCACGCCCTGATGCAGGCGCTGGAAAGCAAAGACCTGCACGGTGTGATCGACCTGACCCCGGGCATCCGCTCGCTGCAAGTGCACTACCAACCCGAGCAATTGCCGCTCGCCGACCTGCTCGGCATCGTGGCTGGGGAATGGGACGCCGTGTGCGCGGCCAAGGACCTGCAGGTGCCTTCGCGCATCGTCCACCTGCCGCTGTCCTGGGACGACCCGGCCTGTCAGCTGGCGATCGAGAAATACATGACCACCGTGCGCAAGGACGCCCCCTGGTGCCCAAGCAACCTGGAGTTCATCCGCCGCATCAACGACCTGCCGAACCTCGACGAAGTGCAACGCACGGTGTTCGACGCCAGCTACCTGGTGATGGGCCTGGGCGATGTCTACCTCGGCGCACCGGTCGCCACCCCGCTCGATCCGCGCCATCGCCTGGTGACCACCAAGTACAACCCGGCGCGCACCTGGACCGCGGAAAATTCGGTGGGCATCGGCGGCGCCTACATGTGCGTGTACGGCATGGAAGGCCCCGGCGGTTATCAGTTTGTCGGGCGCACCTTGCAGATGTGGAATCGCTACCGCGAAGTCGCCGCGTTCGATGGCAAACCCTGGCTGCTGCGCTTCTTCGACCAGATCCGTTTCTACCCGGTCAGCGCCGATGAACTGCTGCGCATTCGCCGGGATTTCCCCCTCGGGCGTTTCGATCTGAACATCGAACACAGCCAGCTGAACCTGGCGGACTACCAGGCTTTCCTGGCACAGGAAGCAGAGACCATCAGCGCTTTTCGTGATCAGCAACAAACCGCATTCAACGCCGAGCGCGAGCGCTGGATCGCCAGCGGCCAGGCGCATTTCGACAGCGAAGAGCTGGTTCCAGAAGCGAGCGAAGACGCGCCTCTGGTCAGCGGTCAGCAGAGCGTCGACAGCCACATCGCCGGCAACCTCTGGCAAGTCCAGGTGCAGGCCGGCAGCCGGGTCGAAGCCGGTGACGTGCTGGTGATCCTGGAGTCGATGAAGATGGAAATCCCCCTGCTCGCCCCAATGGCCGGCGTGGTGCGCGAGATTCGCGTGCAGCCGGGTTCGGCGGTGCGCGCCGGACAACGCGTCGTGGTGCTGGAACTCGACTGAACCTATTTCGAAAGGACGAATACCATGAACATCAACCTGCAACTCGACGCCCTGCGCAACGCTTATCGCGACGGCAGCACCACGCCTCGTCAATTGTTATCAAGCCTGCGCTATAAAGCAGCGGCATTGAACCCGGACTATCACCTGTTCATCCATTTGCTCAGCGCCGAAGAACTGGAACCCTACCTCGCCGCACTCGACGGCCGCGACATCGACAGCCTGCCCCTCTATGGCGTGCCGTTCGCGATCAAGGACAACATCGACCTGGCCGGCATAACGACCACAGCGGCGTGCCCGGCGTTTGCCTATGTACCGCAACGTTCAGCCACCATCGTCGAGCAACTGCTGGCACTGGGCGCCGTGCCGCTGGGCAAGACCAACCTCGATCAGTTCGCCACCGGCCTCAACGGCACGCGCTCGCCCTATGGCGCGTGCCCCAACAGCGTGTTGCCGGAGTACCCGTCGGGTGGTTCCAGCGCCGGCTCTTCCCTGGCGGTGGCCCTCGGTGTGGCGAGTTTTTCCCTGGGCACTGACACCGCGGGTTCCGGGCGGGTGCCGGCGGCGTTGAACAACCTGGTCGGGATGAAAGCCACCAAGGGCCTGATTTCCACCGCGGGCGTGGTGCCGGCCTGTCGCACCCTCGATTGCGTGACAACCTTTACCGCGACCGCCCGGGAGGCGAGTCAACTGCTCGCATTGACCGCGAAACTTGATCCACGGGATGAGTACAGCCGCAGTAATCCATTGTGGAATGACGGCTCGGCGTTCGGCGCCGTGCGTGCGTTCCGTTTCGGTGTACCGCGGGCGCAGGACCTGGAATTTTTCGGTTGCATTGAAGGCCCACGGTTATTTGCCGATGCAATCGAGCGACTCAAGACCCTCGGTGGTGAAGCGGTAGAACTGGACCTGTCGCCCTTCCTCGAAGCGGCGCGTTTGCTCTACGAAGGCCCGTGGGTGGCGGAACGCTACAGCGTGGCTGGCGAGCTGATGGAGGAAAACCCGCAAGCCGTGTTGCCGGTGATCCGCGCTGTGTTGGCCAAGGCGCCGGCGGTCAGCGGTGTGCAAACCTTCCGCGCCCAATACCGGCTGCAAGCGCTCAAAGCCCTGTGCGACCAAGCGCTGCAAAACCTCGACTGCGTGATCACGCCGACCATTGGCCGCCCGGTCTCCCTGGCAGAACTCGACGCCGAACCGGTACGGCGCAATAGCGAACTGGGCTACTACACCAACTTCATGAACCTGCTCGACTACGCCGCCGTCGCGGTGCCCAGCGCGTTCATGGACAACGGCCTGCCCTGGGGCGTGACCTTGTTCGGGCGGGCGTTCACCGATCAGTATCTGTTGAGCCTGGCCGACGGCTTGCAGCGCCAGCAAGGCTTGGCGGCCCCGTCACCGACCGCTGTTGCGCGACATGACCGGGCGCGGCTGGTGGTCTGTGGCGCGCACCTGGATGGCCTGGCGTTGAACTGGCAGCTCAAACAGCGCGGCGCGCGCCTGGTGGAATCGACGTTCAGCTCGGCCGATTATCAACTCTATGCCTTGGCCGGTGGCCCGCCGTTGCGTCCGGGCATGGTCCGGGTCAAGGAAGGCGGCGTGGCGATTGCAGTGGAAGTCTGGGAGTTGCCGAGCAGCGAACTGGGCTCGTTCCTCACCGGCATCCCGGCACCGCTGGGGCTGGGCAAGGTGCAACTGGCAGATGGTCGCTGGGAAAGCGGGTTTATCTGTGAGGCCTATGGATTGGAGGGGGCAGTGGATATCAGCCATCTGGGTGGATGGCGCGCCTACCTGCAGTCTCGAAGCTGAGATCGTTCCCACGCTCCGCGTGGGAATGCCTCAACGGACGCCCCGCGTTCGGCTTTGGAGGGGACGCAGAGCGTCCCTGGCTGCATTCCCACGCAGGTGCGTGGGAACGATCTGCAATCTGTGCCACAACACAGGAACGACCATTCGCGGCGCACATGGGGCAGTTATTTCCCGCGCCAGCCCTTAGAATGCTTGCCATCGGATTGCTGACAATGGAACTGCCATGCCACTTCGCTCGCCGCTGTATTCCCAACGGTCGTTGGTTCTCACGCTGATCGCGTTGCTGGGCGCGGGCTTCCTGGCCACCTCCTTTCTCAGTTACTACGCCTCGCGAGCGTCGATCCGCGACAACATCGTCAACACCGAACTGCCGCTGACCTCGGACACCGTCTACTCGGAAATCCAGAAAGACCTGGTCCGGCCGATCCTGATTTCCTCGATGATGTCCCGCGACACCTTCATGCGCGACTGGGTGGTCAACGGCGAACGCGATACCGGGCAGATGACCCGCTACCTCGACGAGGTCATGACCCACTACGGTGCCTACACGGCGTTTTTCGTTTCCGACGCCAGCCTGACCTACTACCACGCCAAGGGTGTGCTCAAGCAGGTCAAGGTCACCGAGCCCCGCGATGCCTGGTACTTCCGTGTCCGTGACATGAAGGATCCCTACGAGATCAACGTCGATCCGGACCTCGCCAACAAGGACAACCTGACCGTTTTCATCAACTACAAGGTCTACGACTACAACAACCGCTTCATCGGCGCCGCGGGTGTCGGGCTGACGGTCGATGCGGTGATCAAGCTGATCGACAAATACCAGCAGCGCTACCAACGCAGCGTGTACTTCGTCGACACCTTCGGCCGCCTGGTACTCACCGGGGCCGAGGGCGGGCCGCAGGGTGCCGTGGCCGGGCAGACCCTGGCCGAACTCGACAGCATGAAGAGCCTGCTCAGCCAACTGCCCAAGCCCCACAGCGGCAGCTACGAATATTCCGGCCAGGGCCAGGGCCATTTCCTCAACGTGCGCTTCATCCCGGAACTGAACTGGTACCTGTTCGTCGACAAGCGCGAAGACGGTGACCTCAGCGACATCCGCCGCTCGCTGTACCTCAACCTGCTGATCTGCCTGATCGTCACACTGATCGTGCTGGCCTTGCTCAACCACGTGATCAAGCGCTACCAGGGACAGATCCAGACCCAGGCCACGCTCGACAGCCTGACGGAACTGCCCAACCGCCGCGGTTTCGACCTGCTGGCCGCGCAAGCGCTGCAGGAAGCCCAGCGCGAACCCAGGCCGCTGACGGCGCTGCTGCTGGACCTGGACCACTTCAAGGCCTTGAACGACACCTACGGCCACCTGGCCGGCGACCAGGTGCTGATCGGCTTCGCCCGGGACCTGGAAAGCTGCCTGCGCCACTCCGACATCGTCTGTCGCTGGGGCGGTGAAGAATTCATCGTGCTGCTCAAGGACACCGACGGTGATGGCGGCCAGGTAATCGCCGAGAAAATACGCCAGCATGTGGAGCGACAGCCCTATGCGTACAATGGCAACCGCTTGCAACTGACCGTCAGCATCGGCCTGACCACCCTGCTGCCCGATGACACCTTGCACACCCTCCTGTCTCGGGCCGATCATGCGATGTATCGGGCCAAACAATCGGGCCGCAACCGAATCTGCGTGGAACTGCCGCATCCTGCCTATGAAAAAGCCTGACCTCTGCCCTGCCTGCGGCGCACCCAACGACTGCACCCTGGCCGACCCGCGAACCGCTGACCGGGCCTGCTGGTGCTACGGCGTCAGCATCGACCCGGCGGTGCTCCAGGCGCTGCCCTCCGAACTGCGCAACGCGGCCTGCCTGTGCCCGCGTTGCGCCGAGGTCGAGGCGCAGTTGCAAGCATCGGCGCAGTTGATCAAGTAAGATGCGCGCCCCCTTTCTTCACTGATTTTCACGTCATGCGCGTCGACCGTTTTCTCAGCAACCTGCCCTGCTTCAACCGCAAGCAGGTACGCCTGTTGCTGGTGGAAAAACGCGTCAGGATCGACGGCAAGACCGTCAGCGATCCCCATGCCGACGTCCGTGAATTCAGCCGCGTCGAAGTCGACGACCAGTTGCTGCAAGCCGGCAAGCCGCTGCGTCACTTCATGCTCAACAAACCCGCCGGATGCGTCAGCGCCACCCGCGACCCGCAGCACCCCACCGTCCTCGACCTGATCGCGGAACCGGACAAGGACGACCTGCACATCGCCGGACGCCTGGATTTCAACACCACCGGGCTGATGCTCATCACTAACGACGGCAGTTGGTCGCGACGCCTGACCCAGCCGCAGACCAAACTGGCGAAGGTCTATTACGTTGAAACCGAGCAGGACATCGGCCCCGAATACGCGATCACCTTCCGCGAAGGCCTGTACTTCGCCTTCGAAGATCTCACCACCCAACCCGCCGGGCTAGAGCTACTGGGCCCCAAATGTGCTCGCCTGAGCATCGTCGAAGGCCGCTACCACCAGGTCAAGCGCATGTTCGGTCACTTCAACAACAAGGTGCTGCGCCTGCATCGCGAATCCATGGGCCCGCTGGTGCTCGACAACGCGTTGAAACCGGGCGAATACCGCCCGCTGAGCGATGATGAGATCGAATTGATCTAAGCAGCCTACCGCTGAGCAGAAGTTGTCGAACAATTTACCAAAGGCACTTGCGCGATGACGTGACCCCTGCTTGAATCAGGACGTCGGCCGAAATGTGACCGATGAGTCACAAGACGTATCTAAGAAACTTTTTGCCGGTAGGAACCCTTGGGTTCCGGCCTCAGCCGGCAGACTGCCCGCCAATAACAATACCCGTCGACCGGACTTCAATGGATCGACATGGGCTAACAATTTCCAAGGCGTATGCCTACCTGTCACAAAGCTCGTGCAATCTCTTTTGCGCGCATACCCGCTTGCCAGGAGTCTTATGACATGAGGCCAGAAATCGCTGTGTTGGATATACAGGGTCAGTATCGGGTTTACACGGAGTTCTATCGCGCAGACGCCGCAGAAAAGACCATTATTCTGGTCAACGGCTCGATGGCCACGACTGCGTCGTTTGCACAAACCGTGAAGAACCTCCACCCGCAGTTCAATGTGGTCTGCTACGACCAGCCCTACGCGGGCCGGTCCAAAGCCCACAACCTGCATGAGAAATTGCTGACCAAGGAAGTCGAAGGGCAGATCCTCCTTGAGCTGATCGACCACTTCGCCGCCGAACACGTACTGTCGTTTTCCTGGGGTGGCGCCGCGACCCTGGTCGCCTTGGCCCAACAGCCACGGCGCATCGAAAAAGCCGTTATCAGCTCGTTCTCCCCGGAGATCAATGCGCACATGCTCGACTACCTCGAGCGCGGTGTGGATTACCTCGGCAGCCGTGACGGTGACCGGGTCGGCAACCTGGTCAACAGCACCATCGGCAAACACCTGCCGACGCTGTTCAAGCGCTTCAACTATCGTCACGTCAGCAGCCTGGCCGATCACGAATACGGGCAGATGCACTTCCACATCAGCGACCTGCTGCACAGCGACCGCCAGTGCTTCTTCAAGGCGGCGCAGAAAATCAACGTACCGGTGCTGTTCATGAACGGCGAATGGGACGAATACACCGCCGCCGAAGGTGCCCGGTTGTTCGCCGGCCACGTGCAAGACGCCACCTTCACGACCCTGGGTGCTACCGGCCACTTTCTCGACATGGAACACAAAGCCGCCTGCCGAGACAGCCGCAACGCATTAATGGGGTTCCTGAAGCCGGCACAGCACGATAGCCGACCGCGTTACCACTACGTTCAGGACCACCATGCATTGTCCCTCTGAAACAGCGTCATCGCGAGCAAGCCCCGCTGCCCTTACATAATCTGTAGGCGCGAGGCTTGCCCGCGAACGACCGCCACAGGGTCCGTGCATGTGTTTCACCCGCGCTAAAGCCATCAAACGCAAAGAAAAACTTCATTTCCACGCGCACATCTGGTACAAAGTCACCGCTCTGAGCGGGTGTCGTATAATGGCATTACTCCAGCTTCCCAAGCTGATAACGAGGGTTCGATTCCCTTCACCCGCTCCAACCGAATTCTTGTCTCACGTTGTTTTTTGACGGGGGATGCAGGTAAAGAAAAACCGGCTTAGATGGCCGGTTTTTTTATGCGTGGGGTTTGGTGAGATTCGCCATGTCATTTCCGCTGGTCGACTAGCAAATATCCCCGCCGCTGTCGCGACTACTCTGAACCGGTTAGCGTTTTTTTTTAAAAAATACGGTTTCAGTATCATTTTTCATCAAGCATTAGCCTTTTCACGTCTACCGATCCCTACGCGCAAAACCTCGCAATACTCCAACCCTCTCCTTTCAGGCTTGCCCAAAGGCATGTCCGCAGCGCCCTTCTAGACTCCAATCCTGTCGCTGTCCCACCGAGCCAGGATGACTTGGTGGTTATAGTATTGATTAAAAATAACCAGTAGGTATAGTAACCACAAGCACACCACAGGGAGGTGATGTGAATAGCCGATTTTTGATAAGCCAACTCGTTGCGGACGGCTGGTATCTGGTACGTATCAGAGGCAGCCATCATCACTTCAAGCATCCGACCAAACCGGGGCTGGTGACAGTCCCTCACCCGAAGAAAGATCTTCTCAAGAAAACGGCCATCAGTATCTTGCAACAAGCGCTGCTCTGACAGACGCTGCGCCGAGTCCTCGGAGGACAATGACAATGCTTTACCCAATTGCGATTTCAATGGGAGATGAGGAGCACGCCTGGGGCGTTGAAGTCCCTGACATCCCGGGCTGCTTTTCCGCCGGGGAAGATCTGGATGATGCGATGGCGATGGCCCGAGAAGCCATTGAAGGCCATTTCGAGATTCTGGCCGAAAGCGGTTCAGCCATTCCCCCCGCGAATAAAGTGACATTGCACGCAGCCAACCCAAAATACGCGGGATGTGCGTGGGCACTGGTGGACATCGACGTTACCAAGTATCTAGGCAAGGCCCAGAAGCTGAACATCACCCTGCCTGGGTACCTGCTAAACCGTATCGATGAATACGTGCTGCACCATCCGGAAGAGAAAAGCCGTTCGGGCTTTCTGGCCTCGGCAGCGCTCAAGGTATTGCAGCAGAGCTCATGACCTTATTGCGGTGATGCATCAACCGGCCCCACGTGGCCGGTTTTTTTGTCGCCGCAATTTAGTGAATTGCCGGATCTCACGTGATGCCATTTCTAAAAAAAGCAACGTCCTACAATAGTCTGGGAAATGTCCGTACACTCGCGCATTGCTGTGCCTTAGTCATGAGACCTATAGTCCGAGCGCGCCCCAAATGGCGTATCGGGTTTGGCGACTCGATGCCGTGGTACAGAAGCCTCCGAGATTTTCTCGGAGCGCTTTTGAACGCACTTGGCTACCTGTTTTTTGGTGGCTGTGCGTGGGAGACCCTAGGGTCTGCCGGTTTACCATGGCCCGGTTCGCCAACCCGCGTACAGCTACCACCCTATTGTTTGGCGACGATTGAGTGGTGGGACATCTCCTCTCCATGGAAATCACTCATGAATGAATACATGGCTCTAACCAGCAACGCCGACGACCTCCCCTCGTTTTACGTCAACACCACTCAACCGTTGCACTCACTGCTCAGCAGTGCCCGATACCGGATCGGTGCCGTGACGCAGGTTCTCGAAAACCTCGCGATGCGAGGTGAAATCAGCACAGACTCGGTCATCCTCAGCGACTTCGCATTGTTGTGCTGCATCCCTTTGCGCGATGGCTGCGATGTGCTGGATGTCATCGCTCGACGCATGGATGCCGAAACGTCCTGACGTAACACCTTGCTCACGATGGTGGCCTGGCAGGCAACTCAGATGTGACTGTGCGACCGTCATCGCGAGCAGGCTCGCTCCCACAAGGTTTGCGCTAACCCAAACGATCTCAGCAGAGCACCACTACCATGACTCAAAACATCTACGACGATCCCGGATTTTTTCAGGGCTACAGTCAAATGGCCCGTTCGATTGACGGCCTCGATGCCGCACCGGAATGGCCTGCGCTGAGGGCGATGTTGCCGCCCATGCAAGGTTTGAAAGTGGTGGATCTCGGTTGCGGTTACGGCTGGTTTTGCCGCTGGGCCAGTGAGCAAGGCGCCCACAGTGTGCTGGGCCTGGACGTTTCGCAGAAAATGCTCGATCAGGCTCGTAGCACAACGTCTGCCAGCAACATCCGCTACGAACACACAGACCTGGAACGGCTCGATCTGCCGGCAGACAGTTTCGACCTGGCCTACAGCTCTCTTGCGCTGCATTACATCAAGGACTTGCCGGGGCTGTTCGCGACTATCCACACAGCGCTCAAACCCGGTTCACGTTTTGTGTTTTCCATCGAGCATCCGATCTTCATGGCGCCGCGTGATCCCGGCTGGATCACCGATGCCGAGGGCCGCAGGAGCTGGCCGGTCGATGGTTATCAGAGGGAAGGCGAGCGTGTGACCAACTGGTTGGCCGACGGCGTGATCAAGCAGCATCGCACCCTCGGCACCTTGCTCAACACATTGATTGGCGCTGGTTTCAGCATCCAGCATGTCAACGAATGGGGCCCCACGGATGCCGAGGTTGAAGCGCAACCGGCATTGGCCGAAGAGCGGGAGCGACCGATGATGCTGCTGGTTGCGGTACAGCGCTGATAGATGAGTCAGCGCGTCGCCACCAGAAACAACCGCGGGAACGGCAGCAACACCGAACCGTCGGCCAATGCCGGATAGGCCTGTACGATTGCAGACTGATACTGCTGCAGATACTGCACGCATTCTGCCTCATCCAGCGGTTCGAGGAACGGCCGCAAGCCGCTGCCCTTGAACCACTCCACCACGCCCGACGCGCCCCCCGCCAGCGGATGATGGTACGTGGTGCGCCATACGTCGACGCGGGTGCAACAGGCTTTGAGCATCGAGTAATAAACGCTGGCATCGGCCATTTCGGTCCGTTGTTTGGCGACGCCTGCCAGTTTTTCGGCCCAAGGGCCTTGCGCCGCGACTTCGCGCATCAAGCGGTGTGAGGGTTGATTGAGGTTGTCCGGCATCTGGATCGCCAGGCTGCCTCCGGGCGCGAGCTTGCTCACCAGCGCAGGCAGCAATGTTGCGTGATCGGGTATCCACTGCAGCACCGCGTTGGCGAAAATCACGTCGAACGGGCCAGTGTCACTCCAGGTGTCGATGTCCGCGATGTCGAACTGCACTTGGGGCAAGCGCTTGCGCGCGGCCTCGATCATGTCCGTTGAGCTGTCCAGCCCGCGCACCGTGGCATCGGGGAAGCGTTCCACCAGCAACTCGGTCGAATTACCCGGACCGCAACCGATGTCGATGGCCGAGCGCACCGTCCCGGCGGGGATGGCGGCCAGCAGGTCGCGGGCGGGACGGGTGCGTTCATCTTCAAAAGCGACGTATTGTTTGGCGGACCAACTCATTGCGTTCTCCTGTTGGTTCGTTGTCTGGGGCTTGGCTGACAACGGGTTCGCTACGATACATCGACTGGTGGGCGGTGCTCTATTGCACCTTGAAGATTGCGGTAGTCTTTCCGCCGCCTTCGCTGGCAAGCCAGCTCCTACAGTGGATCGGGTGGGACCGGTAAAGATGGGACGGCCATGAGGGCGCCTTCGCTGGCAAGCCAGCTCCTACAGTGGATTGGGGGCGGCCGCTGGAGATTGGGGGTTATGAGGACGGCTACGGGATTTTCCATTGGAGCGGGTAAAAAGCCGAATTTTCATCTCGCCACCGATGTCTGAATTTCAGGTGCATCCCCAATAAGGAAAACGGCCATGAAATTCGCAAAAATCGCACAAAAGCTTGCCCTCTGGACCGGCAGCCCCACGACATTCCTGGGAGCGATCATCCTGATTTTAGTGTGGGGGTTGAGTGGGCCGATTTTCGGGTTCAACGATACTTGGCAGCTGGTCATTAACACTTCGACCACCATCATCACTTTCCTGATGGTATTCCTGATCCAGAACACCCAGAACCGCGACACGGACATTCTGCACCTGAAGGTCGATGAGCTGCTGCGGGTGACGAAGGAGGCTCAGAACGCGATGCTGGGCCTCGAGGCGCTGGACCTCAAGGAACTGGAAGCCTTGAGAAAGCACTACCGCAGCCTTGGTGAAGGCCAGACCATTTCCATCGATGGCACCGTGGTCCAGGAGAAAGGCAAACAGGATCTGAATAACTGCTGATGGAGCGTATGCGGGTGACCCAAAGTCACCCGCATACGCTAAGGGTCAGCGACTGGCTTGCAGGGCCCTGGCCATTTGCAGGTGATTTTGCAGTTTTGGCAGGGTCTCTTCAGCGAACGCCTTGATCTGCGGCACGTCGGTGGTCTGCGCCGTTTGTTCGAGCTGCTCGATGGCTTGCTCGGTGGTCTTGACCTGACTGGCCGCGTAGGCCTCATCGAACGATGCGCCTTCCGTGACTGGCGGCATCAGGGCCTTGGCTTTTTCCACTACCTCTTCGCGCGGTGCCACCGGCAGATCCAGTTGCTTGGCGATTTTTGCCAGGTGCTGGTTGGCGGTGGTGCGATCGTTGATCACCACGATGGTGTAGTCCTTGACCTCTTTGGATTCGGACTTCTGATGCGCCAGGCGACTGGCTTCGATATCGGCGATACCCTGGGCCGACGCATCGTTGATGAATTCGGTGGGGCTTTGGGCGAAGGCGCTGGTGGCACACAGGCCCAGTAAAGCGGCCAGGCCGCCGTTGCGTAATCGGGTGGCCATGCGGTTCATGGTCGCGCCCTCCTCGGTAAAGATTCAAACGGGAGCTTTCGCTCCCGCTTCTCGATCAAAACCACCTTCATCGATTACTTGGACTTTTGTCCAGGTTTACGGCCCATGGGTTTCGTAGGCTCTTTATCGACAGTCGTGGTGGTGGTTTTCCCACCTTTGCGACCGGCTTCAGACGCCTTCGTTCGATCATTGGCGAAGTTTCCCGAGTTCGAGTTTCTTGAGTTAGGCATGATTCTCTACCTCTTGATGATGATCTCGGCGAGCTGTAGCCCGCATAGAATCTGAATTTCCACGCATCAAAAGGTTTAGAAAACCTGGAATCGTCACGACGAACGGTGGCGATATTTTCAGACGAGTCGCAGGTGATTGGCGCGCTTGGCGGTATACATCGCTTCGTCGGCGTGCCTGAACAGCTGTTTTTCTTCAGTGCCGTGCTCGGGGTATTGGGCGACGCCGATGCTCGGGTGAATGTGCAGGCTGTGCCCGTCCAGACGCAGAGGTGCCGCCAGTACCTGGCGAATTTTTCCAGCCACACAGTCGGCATCACCCGAGGCGTGGATGCGGTGCAGCAACACCACGAATTCGTCACCGCCAATGCGCGCCACCGTGTCGGTTTCCCGTACGCAGCCCTTGAGCCGATTGGCCACGGTTTGCAGCAACATGTCGCCGACCGCATGGCCGTGGGTGTCGTTGACTTCCTTGAAGCGGTCAAGATCGACGTACAACAGGGCCATGCGTCCACTGTCCTCCCGAGCCGATTCCAGCGCGATCTTGAGACGGTCACGCAGCAGTTCGCGGTTAGGCAGTTGGGTCAGCTGGTCGTACTGGGCCATGCGCTGCAGGCGCGTGTGCAATTGCTTGCGCTCGATCGCGGTGGCGACTTGCGCGCAAACGTATTGCAGCAACTCCTTGTCCTGCTCGGTGTAGCGCTCGCCGCCCGGCACGCTCTTGACGATCAGGGCACCAATGGTGCCGTTTTGCGAGTTCAGCGGCACGCCCAGCCAGCAGGACGAAGGCTGTCCGGTCACCAGCGCCTCGAACCCCAACGGCGCATCGCTCTGTTCCGGGGTGAGCAGGATCGGCAGGCCGCTGCGGATGACCTCCGCGCACAGGCGTGCGGTGAGGGTGCCGGGTTGTTCCGGTTGCGGCTCGTGGTCGCCGACGTGATAGGGAAACTGCAGCTGCGCACACTGCTCGTCATACAGCGCCACGGAAAAATTCAGCGCCGGCAACCATTCACCGATGATCTGGTGGATACGCTTGAACAACGCCAACAAGTCCTCCGCCGCATGGGCCGCTTCGGAAATGGCATACAACGCCGCTTGCCGGGATTCGGCCTGCTTGCGCTCGGTAATGTCACGGGTCACGGCGATGCGCAGTTGGTCGACCTCGGACCAACGCGCCGACCACAGGATATTGACCACACGGCCATCCTTGCGCAGGTAGCGGTTCTCGAAATTCAACTTGGGCTCGCCGCCCATGATTTCCCGCGCGGCGTCGAGGGTGCGCTGACGATCGGCCGGGTGCACCAGGTCGATCATGGGCTGGCCGATCAGCTCGTCGGGGCTGTAGCCGAAAATGCGCTCGCAAGCCGCGCTGACAAAAACGAAGCGACCTTGTTTGTCGACCGCACAAACGGCGTCGAGCAAGAGGTCGATGTAGCTCGCCAACGGAGCGGAGTTTCTGGAGGTGATGTTCCTGGAGGTCATTGTGCCGTGAGCATGTCCGGACATTGCAGCCAAATGAAAACCTTCCCTGACCGGTCAGGCGCCCGAGCGCCGACTGTGCAACCGATGCGTCCCTTCGATCAGCGTCAAGCCTTGTTCGTCACCAGCCCCGGCAGCGCATGCGCCAAGGCGTTAATGGCGAAACCGATAAACATCACCCCGCACAACCGAGTGATGGCCAATTCATGGCGTTGATACAAGGTGCGCACCTGGCGCGCCCCAACGATGCCGATGAGGATAGCGTAGGCCAGCAGGCCGCCGACGAAGCTCAACGCGATCAGCCACGGCAACATCGACCAAGTCAGCAACTCTGCCCGGCTGGACAATAGCGCAGTGAAGGTGGCCACTGCCACCGGGTACGCTTTCGGATTGGTCAGGCCGAACAGAATGCCGTGGCAGAATGGTTGCCGCGCAGGTCCCTGTGGCGCCTCGACACCCCGTTGACGCGCCCGCACCGCACGCCAGCCGAGCCAGAACAGGTAGAGCCCGCTGAGCACGCCCAGCACATCGAAGGCGGTGCTGCCGATTTCCCGGGCACCGACGATCGCCACCAGTGCGGTGCTGCACCAGACCACATCCCCCAGCAAATGCCCGCAAAGAAACCCCGCCCCCGCCCGCCGCCCATGTGCTGCGCCGATGCCGAACACTGCCAGTACACCCGGCCCTGGCGTGATGCCATAGATGAAGCCCGAGGCGAGAACGGCCATTAGCAGCGAGGGAGTCATGGGGAGTCCTTATGCGTTGTTCTGGTAAATGGGCGCCAGTCTATATCACCTGAAGCTCGCTCGATTTGCCCATTCAACCAGTTCAGTGCCTGATCCCCGCCCCGTCGCTTGTGCCACACCAGGACAAAGGTGAACGACGGAATGTGAAACGGCGGTGGGAGCTCGATCAATGACGACGTGTCGATATCGTGCAACGCCCGAGAAGCGACTGTGAGGATCAGATCCGTCCTGCTGATGAACTGCGGAGCGACGCTCCAGTGCGGCAGGCTGATCGCGACTCGCCGGCGTTCACCCAAGGCTGTCAGGACTCGTTCGATTTCCGGGGTGCCACTGCCGCGCATTTCCAGAAGCACGTGCGGGCGTGCCAGGTAGGTCGGCAGGTCGAGGATTGCGCCGTCGGGCAGGCTGTGGCGGTCGACCAGGCAGGCGTAATGCTCCTCGAACAGTGCCGTGCTGCGCAGCTCGTTGGGCATCTCCGGAAACACCCCGGCGGCAATATCGATATCGCCGTTGAGCACCCCTTCGAGCATGCCTTCGCGGCTGGCGTGGCTGATTTGCAGGTCGATGCCCGGCGCTTCGCGACGCAAGGTGCGAATCAAACCTGGCAGGACGATGGCGGCACCGTAATCGGACATCGCCAGGCGAAAGGTGCGTTTGGCCGTGGCCGGATCGAAGGCGTTGGGTGCCAGCAGCGATTGCACCTGGGCCAGGGCTTCGCTCAGTGGCGCCATCAGTTCCAGCGCTCGCGGCGTTGGCACCAGGCTGGCACCGGCGCGCACCAGCAGCGGGTCGCCGAGCAGATCGCGCAGCCGCGCCAGGGCATGGCTGACGGCTGGCTGGCTCAGGTGCAGACGCTCGGCCGCCCGGGTCACGTGTTGCTCGCTGAGCAAGGCGTCGAGAATTACCAGCAGGTTGAGATCAATGCGGCGCAGATCATTCATTTGATGCATGTTCTGGATAGCAAAACGGAATTTAAATCTGCGCGACGAATACTCTAGAGTCCAGCAAAACCTGTTGGAGAATGATCATGAGTACGTTGCATTGGGCGGGACTGTTGCTGCTTGCCGCGTTCGCCGGTGCGGTGGTGCCGTTTCAGAGCGCGATCAATGTAAATCTCGGGCGCGGCCTGGGTCATCCGCTGTGGGCGACCCTCGCTTCATTGGTGGTGAGCATTGTGGTGTTGTTGCCGATCATGCTGGCGATGCGCTTGCCGTTGCCATCGCTGGCGTTCATCGTCAAGGCACCGACGTGGATGTGGGCTGGTGGGGCGTTCGGGGTGTGTTTTATTTCATTGGCCCTGGTTTTGCTGCCCAAGCTTGGCGCCTCGGGGTTCATGGCGTTGGCGCTGGCGGGGCAAGTGGTGGCGTCGCTGTTGCTGGATCACTTTGGCTGGTTTGGGTTGGTGGAGCGGCAGGTGACCATGCCGCGGGTATTGGGAGCATTGCTATTGATAGGCGGTGTGGTGTTGATTCAGTTTGGTGAGTCGGCTGGTAAAGCGATTACGGCTACTTCTTGAAGATCAGGCGATCGCAGCCTGCGGCAGCGCCTACAAGGATGCGTGGTCCTTGTGGGAACTGCCGTAGATTGCGAATCGTTAAAACTTGTCGAGGGTCCGCAACTTCTGCGGCAGGCCCCAGAGCAACAGCGCCACGGCAATCAGCGCGCAGACACCAATGACGTACAGCGCCGGTGTGGTGCTGCCGGTCAAGTCCTTGATCCGTCCGACCATTACCGGGCTGACGATGCCGCCGAACTGCCCCAGGGTGTTGATCACCGCGATCCCGCCCGCCGCCCCGGCGCCGGCACCGGCCAGCAGTTTCGGCGGCAGGGTCCAGAAGCTCGGGATGGAGGCGATGATGCCGGCGCCGAGCATGCCCAGGGCGACGATCAGGAAGGTGGTGTGGTTGGCGAAGATCCCGGCACAGAAGAAACCGATCGCGCCGACCGCGACCAGGCCGGCGACAAACTTGCGCCGCTCGCCTGAGGCATCGGACAAGCGCCCGATCACCACCATGCTGATGGCGCCGCAGATGTACGGGACTGCCGTCAGCAGGCCGATCATCACCGGGCTCTCGGTACCCGCGCTACGGATCAGTTGCGGCGCCCAGAAGTTCAGGCCGTAGGACGCCACCTGGATCAGGAAGTAGATCAGGCCGAGGGTCAGGAAGCCCGGAATACGCAGCGCGGCGAGCAGCGAGCCGCCGCTCTTGTGCGGTTCATGGTGGGCGATGCGACTGGCCAGCAGGGTCTTTTCCGACGGGGTCAGCCAATGGGCGTCTTCGATGCGGTCCTTGAGCAAGGTCAGCACCAGCAAGCCGAGGCCGATGCACGGCACACCACCGAGCAGGAACAGCCAGTGCCAGCCGCGCATGTCCATGAAGCCATCGAGGTGTTGCAGCACCAGGCCGGAGAACGGCGCGCCCACCAGACCGGCAAAGGCCGACGACAGGAACAGCATCGAAGTGATGCGCCCGCGATAGTGCTGCGGGAACCACAGCGTCAGGTAATACAGCACGCCTGGGGCAAAACCCGCTTCCATCGCACCAATCACGAAACGCAGGGTGTAGAACTGCCATTCGCTGTTGACGAAGACCATGAGCGCGGTGGCCAGGCCCCAGGACATCATGATCCGGGCAATCCAGCGACGGGCGCCGACCTTGTACAGCATCATGTTGCTTGGCACTTCGAAAATCACATAACCGACCACGAACAATCCGGCGCCGAGGCCGTAGGCGGTGTCGCTCAGGCTCAGGTCGGTCTGCAGCTGAAACTTGGCAAAGCTGATGTTGATGCGGTCGAAAAACGCGAACAGGTAGCAAACCATGATCAGCGGCATCAAGCGCCAGGCGACCTTGCTGACCAGGGCTTTTTCTTCATCGTGGTGAACGGCCGGGCTCGCGCCGGCCTCCAGTGCATTCAGGCTCATTGTGGTTCTCCAGGCGGACTGCCCTTGGGGTGTCCGATTGTTTTTGTTGTCTGGTTGATCTGTTCGGTGAACTGCCCCCCCAATGTGGGAGCGGGCTTGCTCGCGAAGGCGGAGTGTCAGTCGACATCATTGCTGGATGTCAGACCGTATTCGCGAGCAAGCCCGCTCCCACAGGGGGGCTTGGGTATAGTCAGGAGGGCACGGGGTGCAGGTCGCAATTGCGTCCGGCCTTGGCCAGTTGTCCCGGCACTTCGTGGCCAAGCAGCGCCGGCAAGCCTCGGGACAGCTTGAGCAACAGTGGCAAATCGATACCGGTGTGAATGCCGACCTCATCGCACAGGTTCACCAGGTCTTCAGTGCAGATGTTGCCCGAGGCGCCCGGTGCAAACGGGCAGCCGCCAAGACCACCGAGCGCCGCGTCGAAACGTCGGGCACCGGCCTCGTAGGCGGCCAGCACGTTGCACAGACCCAGGCCCCGGGTGTTGTGGAAATGCAAGGTCAGGTCCGCAGGCGATACTCGCTGCAACACTCGCCGCACCAAGCGGTCGACCTGCCGCGGATTGGCCATGCCGGTGGTATCGGCCAGGGTGATGCCCTGGATGCCGAGTTCCTGGTAAGCCTCGACGATCTGCAACACCCGGTTCTCATCGATCCTGCCTTCGAACGGGCAACCAAAGGTCGTGGCGATACTCGCGTTCAGGCGCACCGGCGAGCCCTGCACGAACTGGACGATCTCGCCAAACGCCGCCAACGAGTCTTCGCAACGCATGCGCATGTTCGCCAGGTTGTGGGTCTGGCTGGCGGACATCACCAGATTCAGTTCATCGGCGCTACAGGCCAGTGCCCGTTGCGCGCCCTTCAGGTTGGGGATCAACGCGACATAGATCACCCCCGGTTGGCGGCTGATGCCCTTGAACACCAACTCACCGTCGCGCAAGGCCGGAATAGCCTTGGGCGACACGAACGAACCGGCCTCGATGCGGCTGAAACCGGCCTGCGACAGTTGATCGATCAGCGCGATCTTGTCGACGGTTTCCACCCAGGTCGGCTCGATCTGCAAGCCGTCGCGCGGGGAGACTTCCTGAACGATCAGGTGCTCGGAATAATCAGTGATCATTGCACCACTCCTTCGACTTTCAGGCGTTCGATGTCTGCCACGGTGAGACCCAGTTGCGCGAGGATGCCGTCGGTGTGCTGGCCCAGCTCCGGGCCCGACCAGTTGACGCCACCCGGGGTCTCCGACAGTTTCGGCACGATGCCCGGCATCTTCACCGTGGCGCCGCCAGGCAGTTCAGCACTGAGCAGCATGTCCCGCGCCTGATAATGCGGATCGGCAACGATGTCGGCCACCGAATAGATACGTCCGGCCGGCACTTCGGCGGCTTCCAGGGCCGCCAGTACGTCGTTGATCGGCAGGCTGCTGGTCCAGTGGGTGATTGCCGCATCGAGCAGGTTGCTCTTGGCCGCACGTCCATCGTTATGCGCGAATTCGGGAGCGTCGGCCAGATCCTCGCGGCCGATCGTTTGCATCAGTCGCTTGTAGATCGGGTCGCTGTTGCCGGCGATCACCACGTAGGCGCCATCGGCCGTGAGGTAAGTGTTGGACGGTGCGATGCCCGGCAAGGCACCGCCGCTGCGCTCACGCACATGGCCGAGCATGTCGTATTCCGGAACCAGGCTTTCCATGACATTGAACACGCTTTCGGCCAGGGACACATCGACGATCTGTCCCCCGCCCTGCCCGGTCTTCACCCGCAGCAGCGACATCAGTGCGCCGATCACGGCGTGCAGCGAGGCCAGGGAATCGCCGAGGCTGACGCCCACCCGCGCCGGTGGCGAACCGGGGGTGCCGGTGGTGTAGCGGATGCCGCCCATGGCCTCGCCGATGGCACCGAAACCCGGACGGTCGCGGTATGGACCGGTCTGGCCATAACCGGAAATGCGCACCAGGGTCAGGTTGGGGTTGAGGGCATGCAACACGTCCCAACCGAGGCCGAGTTTTTCCAGTGCGCCGGGACGCAGGTTTTCGATCAGCACGTCGGCACCTGTCGCCAGTTGCTTGACCAGCTCGATGCCTTCGGCGGATTTGAGGTTCAGCGCCAGGGACTTCTTGTTGCGTGATTGCAGGTACCACCACAGCGAGGTGCCCTGGTGCAACTTGCGCCATTTACGCAGGGGATCACCCTGGCCCATGGCTTCAATCTTGATCACCTCGGCGCCGAACTCGGCGAGCATGCGCGCGGCGAACGGCGCGGCAATCAGCGTGCCGATCTCGATCACTTTGATCGCACTCAAGGGGGCAGTCATCGCGGGGTACCTCTTGTTCTTGGAATATGGGCCAAGGCTAGAGGACAGGGGGCGTGGGAATCCAACCTTCAGTTGGCAACGAGCGTTCGCGAAACGCGAACGTCCTAGCCGCGCAGATGCTCGAACAACATCCGGCTCACTGGCGATAACAATGCCTCATCACGCACCACCACGATCAAGGCGCGGTCCGACCACTCATCGGTCAAGGGCACGGCCGCCAACCCAAGGGCCCGACCAAACAATTCATAGGCCCGCTGCGGCAGCACGCCAATCCCCATGTTGGCCTGGACCATGCGGCACATGGCATCGAATCCCGGCACATGGATCCGCACCCGCAAGACCTTGCCGGCCTCACGCGCCGCGGCGTGGGTGCGCATGTTGATCGAACTGGCGGCGTGCAACCCGACGTAATCGCTGTTCAGCGTATCGGCGAACGCCAGGCCCAAACGGCCCGCCAATGGATGATGCGACGGCATCAACACCACCAGTTTGTCCTGGCGATACAGCACGCTGTGCAGGCCCTTGATGTCGCTGTCGATGGAGCAGATGCCGAGATCCGCCACGCCATCCAGGACGCCCTGGATCACCCCGGCACTGGGCCGCTCCTCGAGATCGGTCTTGACCTGCGGATGACGCTCGGAAAAATCCCGCAAGTCTTCGGGCAGGAACTGAATGATGGCCGACAGATTGGCGAGCATCCGCACATAGCCCCGCACACCGTGGCTGTGCTCACCCAGTTCCAGGCCCATTTTCTCGACGTTGAACAACATCTGCCGGGCGTGGTGCAGCAAGGTTTCACCCGCTGGTGTCAGCGTCATGCCCTTGGCCTGACGCACGAACAGGCTGATACCCAGCGCCTCCTCCAGCTCCATCAAGCGCTTGCTCGCCGCCGACACCGCAATCGCCTCACGCGCGGCGGCACGGGTCAGCGTGCCCTCCTCGTGGACCGCGACAAACAGTTGCAGGGTGATCAGGTCGAGACGGCGGATCAGGCTTTTTTGCAGCATCGGACACTCGGCAACGGCGGCTGGGACGAAAATCGCAGCATAGCGCCCTTCGCCCGCGACGTGCCGTGGTTGAAGCGCCCGACCATGATAAAGTCGCCGCCCATCAGACCTTTTGCTTCGAGACGACCACCGCAATGACCGATTTCCAGGATGTCGATGCCCAACTTGAAGACTGGAACGCCTTGCGCACCAGCGCTGCGTTCGACGGTCTGCTGGTGGGCAATGGGGCCAGCCGTGCGGTGTGGGACGACTTCGGCTACGACTCGCTGTTCGAGAACGCCCGCACCGTCGAGGAAAAACCCCTCAGCCCGTCCGAGCTGA
Organism: Pseudomonas serbica; assembly: GCF_028823535.1. Lineage (GTDB taxonomy): Bacteria > Pseudomonadota > Gammaproteobacteria > Pseudomonadales > Pseudomonadaceae > Aquipseudomonas > Aquipseudomonas serbica. The sequence continues at coordinate 143,709 of NZ_JAQIYM010000004.1, forward strand.
GCGTGTTCGAGGCGCTGCAGACCCGCAGTTTCGAGCAGGTGCTCAGCGCCCTGAAAACCACCAGCCGGGTCAACAAGGCCCTGGCCGTCAGCTCCGCCGCGCCGCGCAATCGCTACTACGCGATCAAGGAAGCGCTGATCAACACCGTGCACGCGGTACACATTCCGTGGCGGTTGGTCGAGGCGTCGAGCCTGGCGACGATCAGTCAGGAACTGGCCCGCTATCGCACCGTGTTCACCACCAACTACGACTTGCTCAACTACTGGGCGATCCAGCAGCAACCCGAGGCGATCACCGATCTGTTCCAGGGGGCTGAACCGGCCTTCGACCTGAGCGTCACCGCCACCGACAAAACTCGCCTGCTGTACTTGCACGGCGGTCTGCACCTGGTGCGCAATCAGGACGGCACGGCGCGCAAACTGATGTCGACCGAGGGCACGTTGCTGGGCAATTTCGCCATCAACAACACGATCAAGACCCTCGACGACGTGCCCTTGTTCATCAACGAAGGACCGAGCGCGGACAAGCTCAAGACCATCCGCAGTTCCGATTACCTGTCGTTCTGCTACGACCAGTTGCTCGGCCACGGCGACAGCTTGTGCATTTTCGGGCATGCCCTGGGCGAGCAAGACAGCCACATCGTGCACGCCCTGCGCCAGGCGAAACCGAAGGTGGTGGCGATCTCGATCTACCCGCGCAGCAAGGCGTTCATCCAACATCAGAAGCGGCATTACGCGAAGGTGTTCGAGGGGACGGGGGTTGCGTTGCGGTTTTTTGATTCCAAGAGCCATGCGCTGGGTAGCCCGAAGCTAACGGTTCCAGTCGAAGTCTAGTATTGCCCGATTTGACGCTTTCGCGAGCAAGCCCGCTCCCACAGTTAACCTGCGACGTTCACAAAATCCCTGTGGGAGGAAAGCTGACTCATTCTTCAGCGCTATGCACCACCACCAGCAACTGCGCCTGCACCTCGCCCACCGAGCGTATACGGTGCGGTTTCTGTGAGTTGAAGTGCAGCGCATCACCACGGCTGAGCAGCACCCGCTCGTTGACGAAATCCACTTCCACCTGCCCCTCGTGAACGAATAGAAACTCTTCGCCCAAATGTTCCTTGAAGGCTTTGTCGGTAAATTCTGTCGGCGGATAAATGATGAACGGCAGCAAGCTGCGTTCGCTGACCTGATGGGCCAGCACCGCGTAACCCGGATTGTCCGCGCTGGCCCCCAGGGGCTGGCGCTCATGGCTGCGTACCAGGCTATAGCTGTCGAGGCTGACCTTGTCTTCGGAAAACAGCTCCTCGACCTTCACGTTCAGTGCCTTGGCCAGTTTCAACGCGGCCGCGATCGACGGTGTGTTCAGGCCGCGTTCGACTTTTGACAGATAACTCTTGGTCATGCCGGACTTTTCCGCCAATTCTTCAAGGGTCACGCCAAGTTTTTTTCTCAATAATTTCAAACGGATAGACATGTAGAGCGATTAATCCATCAAGGATGGTGACGAATTGTCCTTGCTCATGACACAAAGTGTCATATAGCATCTTTCGTGTCATCTGCATGACCCAGCCAAAGAGGACACCGATATGGCCACGACATTAGCACTGCCCAAAGATCAACTGGTCAAGCAAGCGCTGACCCAGATGCAAAACACCCTCGCGGATAATACGTGGACCGACCGGCAAAAGCTGGCCCTGACCTGCCGCATTCTGTTCGAGAATGGCCATGACGCTGGCCTGGCCGGGCAAATCACCGCCCGCGGCCCACAGCCTGGCACCTATTACACTCAACAACTGGGCCTGGGTTTCGACGAAATCACTGCGGGCAACCTGCTGTTGGTCAACGAAGACCTGGACGTGCTCGAAGGCCACGGCATGCCCAATCCGGCTAACCGCTTCCACAGCTGGGTGTACCGCGCCCGCCCGGATGTGAACTGCATCATCCACACCCACCCGACCCACGTCGCGGCGTTATCGATGCTGGAGGTGCCACTGCAGATTTCCCACATGGACCTCTGCCCGCTCTACGACGACTGCGCGTTTCTCGAAGGCTGGCCGGGCGTACCGGTGGGCAATGAAGAGGGTGAATTGATTGCCGGTGCCCTGGGTGACAAGCGGGCGATCCTGCTTTCCCACCACGGCCAGTTGTCCACCGGCACCACCATCGAGGAGGCCTGTGTGATCGCCCAACTGATCGAACGCGCCGCCAGGCTGCAGCTGCTGGCGATGAGTGCCGGAACGATCAAGCCGATCATTCCCGAGCTGGGCCGCGAAGCCCATGACTGGATTGCCCGGCCCAAGCGCCACGCCGCCGCGTTCAACTACTACGCCCGGCAGAACCTGCGTCGACACGCCGATTGCCTGAACTGAACCCAGACCTTTTTTGTACGGAGAGACCCATGTCCACTGCAAACATTCACGGCATCATCGGCTATACCATCACCCCTTTTACCGCCGATGGCGAAGACATTGACCTGGACGCGCTCGGACGCTCCATCGACCGCTTGATCGACGGCGGCGTGCATTCCATCGCGCCCCTGGGCAGCACTGGCGAAGGCGCTTACCTGAGCGATGCGGAGTGGGACCAGGTTGCCGAATTCAGTATCAGGCACGTGGCCAGGCGTGTGCCGACCATCGTCAGCGTGTCCGACCTGACCACCGCCAAAGCGATACGTCGCGCCCGTTTCGCTGAAGCCCATGGCGCCGACGTGGTGATGGTGCTGCCGACGTCATACTGGAAACTCAGCGAAGCGCAGATACTCACCCATTACCGCGCCATCGGCGACAGCATCGGCGTGCCGATCATGCTCTACAACAACCCGGCCACCAGCGGTACCGACATGTCGGTGGACCTGATCCTGCGCATCGTCAAGGCCGTGGAAAACGTGACCATGGTCAAGGAGAGCACTGGCGACATCCAGCGCATGCATCGACTGCAATTACTGGGCGAAGGTCAGGTGCCCTTCTACAACGGTTGCAACCCGTTGGCGCTGGAAGCCTTCGCGGCCGGGGCAAAAGGCTGGTGCACCGCGGCGCCAAACCTGATCCCGCAGCTCAATCTCGACCTGTACGACGCCGTGCTGGCCAACGACCTGAACAAGGCACGTGAACTGTTCTATCGCCAGTTGCCATTGCTGGACTTCATTCTCAAGGGGGGGTTGCCGGCGACGATCAAGGCGGGTTTGCGGGAGACAGGGCTGGAGGTGGGCGATCCGCGGTTGCCGGTGTTCCCGTTGGACGAGGCGGGTATTAGCCAACTGCAAGGCCTGCTGAACGCCCTGCGCTGACCTTGGGATTCACATAAACAAATGTGGGAGCGGCTTGCTCGCGAAAGCGGAGTGCCAGGCAACATGAATGTGACTGGTATTCCGCATTCGCGAGCAAGCCCGCTCCCACATTAGCTCGTCGGTGTTTTCAGAGCACAGGAAGGGTTTTGTCCTTGATCACCTTGGAAGGGCCGTTCGCCTTAACACTGGCAATGCCTTTTTCCATCGCGGCATCGGAGGAATAGGACTCACTGCTGCCGATAATCTCGTGGTTACCCGCCTTGAGATTGAAATAGGGATGGCCGTCCTTGGTGGTTTTCTTCTCGTAGCGCTCATCGAGCGGGCTGTTGGCCTGGACCGACGTTATGCCTTTGTCGGCGGCGGCGCGGGTGGTGTACAACTCGCTGGTCAGAATGGTTTCGGCGTTCGCCGCCTTCAGCACAAACTTGAACTGACCACTGCTGCTCTTGCTCACTTCGTACCATCCAGACATGCTCTTTCTCCTTGGCGATTGGAAGGTTGCGCGCTTCAGAGTAAAGACCAGGCCAGGATTTTTGTCGCCTGTGCTACTTCACCACCGCCCGCACCACCGACAACTCCGGCGCCTGGGTCCGCCGCTGACTGAGATACCGCGTACAACTCACCCGCAGGAACGAAGCAAAATTGACCACCTCGCCGCGGTAGTCCATGACCTCTTCGTACAGCTTGGCGATCAGCTGATTGGTGGTCATGCCGTCGGTCTCGGCGATTTCGCTGAGGATGTCCCAGAATTGATTCTCCAGGCGCAGGGTGGTGACCACCCCGCAGATGCGCAGCGAGCGGGAGCGCGATTCGTAGAGGATCGGATCGGCTTTGACGTACAGCTCGCACATGGACGGGTCCCCCGTTACAGCGTGATTTTGGTGCCCAGCAGACCGAGGAAACCGGCCAGCCAGTTCGGGTGGGCAGGCCAGGCCGGTGCCGTCGCCAGATTGCCTTGAACATGGCCATCCGTCACCGGGATATCGATAAAAGTACCGCCCGCCAGGCGCACTTCTGGCGCACAGGCCGGGTAAGCGCTGCATTCACGCCCTTCGAGAATCCCGGCGGCGGCGAGCAATTGTGCGCCGTGGCACACGGCGGCAATCGGCTTGCCGGCCTTGTCGAAGTCGCGCACCAGTTCCAGGACCTTTTCGTTCAGGCGCAAGTACTCCGGCGCACGACCGCCCGGGATCACCACCGCGTCGTAATCCGCCGCGCTGACCTTGGCAAAATCGAAGTTGAGGGCAAACAGGTGACCGGGTTTTTCGCTGTAGGTCTGGTCGCCTTCGAAGTCATGGATGGCGGTGCGTACAGTCTGGCCGGCGGTCTTGTCCGGGCAAACGGCATGCACCGTGTGACCGACCATCAACAGAGCCTGGAACGGCACCATCACTTCATAGTCTTCGACGTAATCGCCGACCAGCATCAGAATTTTTTTCGCCGCCATGGGGAGGACTCCTCTGGAAAATGCGTAGGAGTATTCAACATAGACCTTATCCATTGGGGTGGGTAATAACCTGCTACTACACCGAACTCCTACGTTGAGAGCTTTGCTTCCAACTGTACGCATAACTCTGCGCCCAGCTGTAGCAGCGCAGACGCCGCGGTTTATGGCTAGATGAAGGCATCTCTCACCCTCCACGATTCTGGTTGCCATCATGACCTCCCGCGAAAACACCGGCATGGCCCTGGGCCTGCTCGGCGTTGTGATCTTCAGCCTTACCCTGCCCTTCACACGCATCGTCGTGCAGGAAATGCATCCACTGCTCAATGGCCTGGGTCGGGCACTGTTCGCGGCGATTCCCGCGGCTTTGCTGTTGCTGTGGCGGCGTGAGAAGTGGCCCACCTGGAAGCAGGTCAAAGGCCTGACGCTGGTCATTGCCGGGGTGATCCTCGGGTTCCCGGTGCTGTCCGCCTGGGCCATGCAAACCTTGCCGGCGTCCCATGGCGCCTTGGTCAATGGCTTGCAGCCCCTGTGCGTGGCGCTGTACGCCGCGTGGCTGTCCCATGAACGGCCGTCGAAAGCCTTCTGGGCCTGCGCCGCGCTGGGCAGTGCCCTGGTGCTCGGTTATGCACTGATCAGCGGGGCCGGCAGCATTCAGGCCGGAGACTTGTTGATGCTGGGGGCAATTGCGGTGGGCGGCCTGGGCTACGCCGAGGGTGGCCGCCTGGCCAGGGAAATGGGCGGCTGGCAAGTGATCTGCTGGGCGCTGGTGCTGTCGACGCCGCTGTTGATCGGGCCGGTGCTGTACCTTGGGTTGCAACATCAGGGCGAGATTTCGGCGAAAACCTGGTGGGCCTTCGGCTACGTCTCGCTGTTTTCGCAATTCATCGGTTTTTTTGCCTGGTATGCCGGGCTGGCCATCGGTGGCATTGCCCGGGTCAGCCAGATCCAGCTGCTGCAGATTTTCTTCACCATCGGCTTTTCCGCACTGTTCTTTGGCGAACAGGTCGAGCCGATCACCTGGCTGTTTGCGGGCGGGGTGATCGTGACCGTCGTGTTGGGCCGTAAGACGGCGGTCAAGCCCGCACGCATTGCCACCGCGTAAACCTGAGGGGTCAGAGGTAACCGTCAGCCCGCAACAGGGTTTCCAGGCAATGCTCGGTGATGTGGTAGAACGCCTTGAGTTCTTCGATCTTCGCCAGCAGCTGGGCCGGATCACCCGGCTCGGCGCGCTTGACCGCCAGGATCATCTTGTTCTTGTTGGTGTGGTCCAGCGAGATGAACTCGAACACCTTGGTCTCGTAGCCGCAGGCTTCGAGGAATAGCGCGCGCAAGCTGTCGGTGACCATTTCCGCCTGCTGCCCCAGGTGCAAGCCGTATTGCAGCATCGGCTTGAGCAATGCCGGGCTCTGGATTTGCAGGCGAATCTGTTTGTGACAGCACGGCGAGCACATGATGATCGAGGCACCGGAACGAATGCCGGTATGAATCGCATAGTCGGTGGCGATGTCGCAGGCATGCAGCGCGATCATCACATCCAGCTCGCTCGGTGCCACGCTGCGTACATCACCGCACCTGAAGACCAGCCCGGGATGCTCAAGCTTGGCTGCGGCAGTGTTGCACAAGGTGACCATGTCTTCGCGCAACTCGACGCCAGTCACTTGCGCTTCGGCCTTCAGGGTATTGCTCAGATAGTCATGGATCGCGAAGGTCAGGTAACCCTTGCCGGACCCGAAGTCCGCCACCCGAACCGGGCTGTCCAGCGCCAATGGCGACGAGGTCAGCGCGTGGCTGAAGACTTCGATGAACTTGTTGATCTGCTTCCACTTGCGTGACATCGCCGGGATCAGTTCATGCTGCTTGTTGGTGACGCCCAGGTCGACGAGAAACGGCCGGTCCAGATCAAGGAAACGGTGTTTCTCACGGTTGTGCCCAGCGGTCGGCACTTCGCGCAGTTGCTGGGGTTTGCTCTTGAACAGCGAAGCCTTGCCCTTTTTGCCGTATTCGAGCTGGGCTTCATCGGTCAATGCCAACAAATGCGCATTCTTGAAGGACGCCGGCAACAAACCGGCGATGACTGCCACACCTTCGACCAATGGCAGATTCTTGGTGATGTCGCGGGTCTTGTACCGATAGACGAAGGACAGGCAAGACTGCGCCTTGACCGTCACCGGCTTGATGATGATCCGCTGCAGGTCCGCTTCATCGCCGACGTACTTGGCCAGCACCAGCTTGATAAAGGCGCTCTGGTCGAGGCTCGATTGCAACAGGTCGATGAACTGGGCGTGATGGTCCGGCGCGAGGCTGGCGGGAGTGGCGGTGACGGACATGGAAAAACGGCCTCGGGCAGTGCGAAACGAAGAATGCCCGATATTTTAGGGGGGATGCGGGTTTTGGGCACGGGGTTATTTTCGCAGGCCCGGTAATACTCCTCCCAGACCTGCTTGTATTCACCGATGCGTCAGGGCTCCACCAGCCGAAGTTTGCGATTGACCGGTGAATTGATCACGTACCTGACGATCAATCCCACCGGTACCGCCCACGTCAGGCCATTGGCGGGGTCAGTGATGACAGCGACGGTTTCGGAGCTTGCGCCCATGTCCAGGCGTCGTCGATCGTTGCAGGACTTGAGCGTCCCGTAGGCGTGGCTGACCAGTCGCTCCGCCAGGTGCATCGGTACATCAATCCCTTGCAAGTGTTTTACGGCACGACAGAACAGCACCTGATCATCAACCACCGCATCGCCTTCATGTCGGGCCAGAAATGCCTGGGCAATGCCCAGCAATTGCTCGTTCAGGTCCTCGCCTTCAACCGTAGTGGACATATTCATGACTCCGGCGACGCCGTGGTCGGCGGCGCAACCGGGCGCGCGTCGCGCCGCAAATCGGGCCCGGCGAAAGGCAAGTGCACGGCGGGGTTGGGCATTCCACTGGGTGAAAGTTCGTGGGTCATCTCGAACTCTGCCCGTACCGACCAGCCGCAGGCTTCCGACGTGCATTGCAAGTACGCTACCCGCAGGAAAATATGACGGCCCTCGCTGGTGCGGATGCGCATCCGGCTCAAGCAGTGTGGACAAACCATCTTGTAAGTACTCATGCCTGGATCCTGCTGTTCATCGGGTGGTAATCAACATAATCAAACGCAATACTGCTTGATGTGATGATCGCTGCCACCCGGCACTGCAAGTAACGCGCCCCCGAAAAAAGAAAGTGCAATGAACAACGGCGTAATGGGTAAGAACCAAACATGTAGGAAATCACCCTGCTACCATTAGGAAGTTTCGACATCAAATTCATCTGACTCATAGTTGAAAAATGATTATTCATAATAAAAAAAGTACTCATTGCGCATACGTTAAGCACTCAAACAGCATGTGTCAAAAGGAATAGGCTCAAATTGCGTAGCAAAAAATCACAAGCTGTTTTAGCGCGACTGAAGCAAATAACCGGCACCAAAAGCGATGCCTCCTTGTCTTCTGCGCTACAAGTCAGCCCGCAGACCCTTAGCAGCTGGAAGGGTCGTGACAGTACGCCATACTCATTATGCGTAGAAATCGCTCAATCGCGCGGCGTTTCGCTCGACTGGTTGCTGCTGGGTGAAGGTCCGATCCTGCGCCATAGCGCCGCTGTTAATGCCTCGGAACTCAGTCAGGAAACAGCCACTCGGGAAGATACAATTCTCTCCATGTGGCGATTGCTTAGTGAAGAAGATCGCTGCGCCATACAAAATGCCCTGGAGGAAAAACGTCGCCTGCGTGAAATGGAACTCAAACTTTCAGAGATGGCGTCTATCCTGTCGACATTGCAACAGTCGAACGAAACATAGTGTCATATGGCCGCTTACTTGAAGGCGCGTCACACCCGCAATGTCCCGCTGCACGTGTTCATGACAAGTTGATACCCATCAGCGTCGTCCTTTCAGGCGCTCAATGATTTCACCCAGGCCAGCGCCGTCGACCCACTGCATGAGCTTGACGCTGATGGGAATAATGATCAGCGCGCAAAGAAATGCCGTTACCCCTTCGGTCAGGAAAGGTGCCAGCGGCAGCGCGACAGGGGTAAACAGATAGCCAACGCCCGCCGACAGCAACCAGGAGCCGATACGCTGCCAGGTCTTGAAGTCAGCACGAGTGGTGATGACCAGCCACGCCCCGAGCGATGCACCGAATAGCGCTTCGCCATCAATCGAAGGCAGCGTCGCGATCCCCAATCCCAGTAGCAGGCCACTGATACTGTTATAGGCCGAATCAGACAAGTTCATGGCCACCTCGCTCATCGACGCTGTCGACGCAAATGACGCCCGACTCGATGGCTTTGAGCAAGGCAGCATGACGGGACCTGACAGCAAACTTGCGGCGAATATTGGAAAAGTGAAAGTTGATCGTGGTCGGCGAGCAATCCTGAATCCTGGCGATTTCCCAGGAAGTCTTGCCCCTGTAGCACCACATCAAGGCTTGTGATTCTTTCGCCGTCAGATGGACCGGCGGTTCATTTGCCGCGCCGTCAGACGCGGCACCGGCGAAATAATCGAGTGGTCGATGCGTTGACATAAGTACCTCCCTCTACGTCAGAACGCCCGTCACAGGGCGTTCGCTGTTGGAGGGAGATGTTGAAGACCGGGCAGCAGCCAGACAACCGGCCGCAGTTGTACCGCCAGGCGTTACAAAAGTGTTCGACGGCCCGCTTAGCTGAGCACGACCAGGCGGTTAGGCAGTTCGTTGCGTACATGCGTCACCGGGACGTGCACCTTGAGCAATTCGCCGCACGCCTCGACGCAGGCCACGAAGCCCTGCAACGTCTGGCCCTGTCGCACCTGCCGGGTGAACGCCGCGACAATCGCGTCCCAATGGCTGTTGTCCAGCCGACTGGAAATACCCTCATCCACCAGGATTTCCACATAGCGCTCGGCTTCAGAGACGAAAATCAGGATGCCGGTGCTGCCGACCGTATGGTGCAGGTTCTGTTCGAGGAATTGCCGGCGCGCCAGGTTCGAGGCGCGCCAGTGGCGTACCGAACGAGGAACCAGGTGCGTGGTGATTTTCGGTAACCGCAATACCAGGCACAGCACGATGAAGGTGATCCATTGCACCAGCAGCAGGCTGTGCAAGGTCAGCCAGCCCGTCAGGTAATGCACGATCCCCGGCACCACCAATGCCAGCAGGCTGGCCCAGAGCAGCGGGATGTACACGTAGTCATCGGCCCGGGCCGCGAGCACGGTGACCAGCTCCGCGTCGGTGTCGCGCTCGACCCGGGCAATCGCCTCGGCCACCTTGCGTTGTTCGTGTTCAGTCAGTAATGCCATGTGTTGAATGCCTGCTCGCTATAGTTTTTCTGCCGAGTCATTACCAGCCGCCCGACGAACCGCCGCCACCGAAACTGCCCCCGCCGCCGCTGAATCCACCGCCGCCACCGCCAAATCCGCCGCCACCAAAACCGCCACCGGAACCACCGGAGCCCCCACGACCGGAGGGAAGGATACCGAGCATCTGGCAAACAAATACTGTCAGGATGAACAACAACACCAGGAACACGAACAACCCCGGGTGCCGCGAGACGAAATCGTCTCCCGGATCGCCGCTGGACTCATAGACCGTCGAGGGCTCGTCCAGGGGATTGCCGCCCAGCACCACCAGCATCGCTGCCACCCCGTCGCTGATGCCCTTGCTGTAATTGCCAGCCTTGAACGCCGGGGTGATGACCTGGTGGATGATCACCGAACTCTGGGCGTCGGTCAGGCGATCTTCCAGGCCATAGCCGACTTCGATGCGCAGTTTGCGCTCATCACGGGCAACAATCAGCAGCGCGCCGTTGTTCTTGTCTTTCTGGCCGATACCCCAGTAGCGGCCCAGTTGATAGCCAAAATCGGCGATATCGGTGCCCTGCAGGTTGGCGAGCGTGACCACCACCAATTGCTCGCCAGTGGTCTTTTCATGGGCCTGCAACTGCTGAACCAGCTGCTCGCGCACTGCTGGCTCGATCATCTGGGCGTTATCCACCACCCGTCCGGTCAGTTCCGGGAACTTCAATTGGGCCTGGACCGCCAGGGCAAACAGCCCCAGCAACACCACCAGGCCGATCTTCAACACTCGCATTGGCAACCTCGCACGTCCCTGCGGCAGCTCCTACAGGGGTCATTTATCTGCCATCAAGGATTCAGAATTTGACCTCGGGTGGCTTCTCCGAACCGGGCGTGGCCTCGAATGTCTGGCGTTCCGGAAGGTTGCTGTACATCACGGTGTGCCACAGGCGACCGGGGAACGTGCGGATCTCGGTGTTGTATTTCTGCACCGCCAGGATGAAGTCACGCCGGGCTACGCTGATCCGGTTCTCGGTGCCTTCAAGCTGCGATTGCAGGGCAAGGAAGTTCTGGTTGGCCTTGAGGTCCGGATAGCGCTCGGACACCACCATCAGGCGGCTCAAGGCACCGCTGAGCTGATCCTGGGCCTGTTGGTACTGCTTGAGCTTTTCCGGGTTGTCGAGCGTGGAGGCATCGACCTGGATCGAGGTGGCCTTGGCCCTGGCTTCGATCACGGCCGTCAGGGTGTCCTGTTCATGCGCGGCGTAGCCCTTGACGGTTTCCACCAGGTTGGGAATCAGGTCGGCGCGCCGCTGATACTGGTTTTGCACCTGGCCCCAGGCAGCCTTGGCCTGTTCATCGAGGGTCGGGATGTTGTTGATGCCACAGGCGGTCAGCAATGTGACCAGCACCAGCAACGTGACCACTTGCAGGCTCGACCGGTAGGACTGTCGTACATTCATCAGAGTGATGCTCCGTTCACATGTCATGGAAAAAACAACCGGCGACCCTCTCGGCCGGCTCTTCGGGCATAATCGGCGCGGCACTGGATCGCGTCGGGGCAAATGGGCTAAAAGATGCCCTGCACAAAAACCGCTTCCGGTGTTCGACTGCCATTTTCGGCTGTCGCTTTTTGAGTCAGCACCCGAACAACAATAGTCGCTCCCTAAATTTTGGCTGGCCGGCGTGTACATCGCCGCTTGGGCCCTTGAGAAAACTATTCATGAAGAAGCTGTGTTTGCTGGGCCTGTTCGTCAGCCTGGCCAGTCATAACGTACTGGCCGCCACGACGCCCGCACCCCTGGAGAACAAGGACGCTTTCGTCAGCAACCTGATGAAGCAAATGACCCTCGAAGAAAAAATCGGCCAGTTGCGCCTGATCAGCATCGGGCCGGAAATGCCGCGCGAAATGATTCGCAAGGAAATCGCGGCGGGCAACATCGGCGGTACCTTCAACTCGATCACCCGCCCGGAAAACCGTCCGATGCAGGACGCGGCCATGCGCAGCCGCCTGAAGATCCCGATGTTCTTCGCCTACGACGTGATCCACGGCCACCGCACCATTTTCCCGATTCCGCTGGCCCTGGCGTCGAGCTGGGACATGGATGCCATTGGCCTGTCCGGGCGCATTGCCGCCAAGGAAGCTGCGGCTGACAGCCTCGACATCACCTTCGCACCGATGGTCGACATCTCCCGCGATCCGCGCTGGGGCCGTACGTCCGAAGGCTTTGGCGAAGACACTTACCTGGTGTCGCGCATTGCCGGCGTGATGGTCAAGGCGTTCCAGGGTGCTGGTGCGAACGCCGCCGACAGCATCATGGCCAGCGTCAAGCACTTCGCCCTGTATGGCGCCGTTGAAGGCGGTCGAGACTACAACGTGGTCGACATGAGCCCGGTCAAGATGTACCAGGATTACCTGCCGCCGTACCGCGCCGCGATTGACGCCGGCGCTGGCGGGGTGATGGTCGCGTTGAACTCTATCAACGGCGTGCCGGCCACTGCCAACACCTGGCTGATGAACGACCTGCTGCGCAAGGAATGGGGCTTCAAGGGCCTGGCGGTCAGCGACCACGGGGCGATTTTCGAGCTGATCAAGCACGGCGTTGCCGCCGACGGTCGTGAAGCCGCGAAGCTGGCGATCAAGGCCGGCATCCACATGAGCATGAACGACACCCTCTACGGCAAAGAGCTGCCAGGGCTGCTCAAGGCCGGCGAGATCCAGCAGAGCGACATCGACAACGCCGTGCGTGCAGTACTGGACGCCAAGTACGACATGGGCCTGTTCAAGGACCCGTACCTGCGCATTGGCAAGGCCGAGGATGATCCGGTCGACACCTACGCCGACAGCCGCCTGCACCGTGCCGAGGCCCGTGATGTGGCGCGCCGCAGCCTGGTGTTGCTGAAGAACCAGGGCGAAACACTGCCCCTGAAGAAAACCGCGAAAATCGCCCTGGTCGGCCCGCTGGCCAAGGCCCCAATCGACATGATGGGCAGTTGGGCCGCCGCCGGCCGTCCGGCGCAATCGGTGACCCTGTTCGACGGCATGACCAACGCCCTGGGTGATAAATCGACACTGATCTACGCCCGTGGTGCCAACATCACGAGCGACAAGAACATTCTCGGTTACCTGAACTTCCTCAACTTCGACGCCCCGGAAGTGGTGGATGACCCGCGTCCGGCGAACGTGCTGATCGACGAAGCGGTGAAAGCGGCCAGGAATGCCGACGTAGTGGTTGCCGCCGTGGGTGAGTCCCGCGGCATGTCCCACGAATCGTCGAGCCGTACCGATCTCGATATTCCGCAAAACCAGCGCGAGCTGATCCGTGCCCTGAAGGCCACTGGCAAACCGCTGGTACTGGTGTTGATGAACGGCCGCCCGCTGACGATTCTCGAGGAGAAAGAACAGGCGGACGCGATCCTGGAAACCTGGTTCAGCGGCACCGAGGGCGGCAACGCCATCGCCGACGTGCTGTTCGGCGACTACAACCCGTCAGGCAAACTGCCGATCAGCATCCCGCGCTCGGTGGGCCAGATTCCGACCTACTACAACCACCTGACCATTGGCCGGCCATTCACGCCGGGCAAACCGGGCAACTACACCTCGCAATACTTCGATGACACTACAGGCCCGCTGTACCCGTTTGGTTATGGCCTCAGCTACACCGATTTCAGCCTGAGCGACATGGCGCTGTCGTCGACCACGCTGAACAAGACCGGCAAGCTCGACGCCAGCATCACGGTGAAAAACACCGGCAAGCGTGACGGCGAAACCGTGGTGCAGCTGTACATCCAGGACGAGACCGGCTCGATGATCCGCCCGATCAAGGAGCTGAAGAACTTCCAGAAGGTCATGCTCAAGGCCGGTGAACAGAAAGTCGTGCACTTCACCATCACCGAAGACGACCTGAAGTTCTACAACACCCAGCTCAAGTTCGCGGCGGAGCCAGGCAAGTTCAACGTGCAGATCGGCCTGGATTCACAGGATGTGACGCAGCAGAGCTTCGAGTTGCTCTAACCGTTCAAACTCCGCGCCCCTTGTCGGAGCTGGCTTGCCAGCGAAGGCGGCCTAACATCCAACGAAGATGTTGAATGTTATGGCCTCTTCGCTGGCAAGCCAGCTCCTACAAGGGTATTGGGTGTAGCGACTATCCCCTTCGATCCAGCAGATTGACCACCAACCGATCCACCCACCCCCACGCCCGCTGCTTGACCCGTTTCCACAGCGGTCGGCGTTGCCATGCCTCCAGGCTCACTTCCTGGCTAAGCGAGAAGTCCTTCTCGAAACTCGCCATCACGTCACGGGTCAACCCAGGGTCCAGCGCTTCAAGGTTGGCCTCCAGGTTGAATCGCAAATTCCAGTGATCGAAATTGCACGAACCAATGCTCACCCAATCATCGATCAGGACCATTTTCAGATGCAGGAAACACGGCTGGTATTCGAAAATTTTCACCCCGGACTTGAGCAGTCGCGGGTAGTAGCGATGCCCGGCGTAACGCACTGAAGGATGATCGGTGCGCGGGCCGGTCAGCAGCAGCCGCACATCGACGCCACGGGAGGCCGCGCGGCGCAGTGAACGGCGGACTTTCCAGGTCGGCAGGAAATACGGCGTGGCCAGCCAGATGCGTTTGTGTCCGCTGTTCAACGCACGAATCAGCGATTGCAGGATATCCCGGTGCTGGCGGGCGTCGGCATAGGCGACACGGCCCATGCCCTCCCCCGTGGACGGCACGCGGGGCAGGCGCGGCAGACCGAAATGCGCAGCCGGTCGCCAGGCGCGACGATGGCGGTTGGCGATCCATTGGCGGTCGAACAGCAATTGCCAGTCGAGCACCAGCGGGCCAGTGATTCCCACCATCACTTCGTGCCACTCGCTGACGTCTTCGTTCGGCGTCCAGAATTCATCGGTCACACCGGTGCCACCGACCACCGCCAGACTCTGGTCCACCAGCAGCAGCTTGCGGTGATCTCGGTAGAAATTACCGACCCAGCGTCGCCAGCTCAGGCGATTGTAGAAACGCAGCTCGACGCCCGCGGCCGTCAGTCGCTGGCGCAGGGTCAGGGTAAAAGCGAGGCTGCCGTAATCATCGAACAGGCAGCGCACCCGCACACCGCGCTCGGCGGCCTGGACCAGTGCCTGAACCATGGCTTCGGCGCAAGCGCCCGCCTCCACCAGGTAAAGTTCCAGTTCAACCTGTTCTTCGGCACGGGCAATCGCCACCAACATGCGCGGGAAAAATTGCGGGCCGTCGACCAGCAATTCGAAGCGATTGCCTTCACGCCAGGGAAAGATCGGACCAGCCATGTCAGCGCGCCGTGAAGATCAGCACCGCACCCACCGGCACCGACAGACTGATGGCCGACAGGCCGGCGACCTTGCGCAACGCTTCCAGCCCGGGCGCCAGATCAAAGTCTTCGGCATTGATCACCACCGGCTCCAGGGTCACCACCTGGAAACGTCGGTCATCGAGACGGGTGGCCAGCAGTTCGGCGTTGTAGGTGTGCTGCTTGCCGTGCAGGTCGACCATCAGTGGCAGGCGCAATTCCAGTTGCGCGCCGGGGGCGAGGTCGTTGATCGGGCGCAGGTCGATTTGCGTGCTGATCAGGGCTTCGGCAAACCTGTCGATCTCGAACAGCGCCTTGCGCATGCGCTCATCGCGCAACGGAATGCCACTGTTGACCGACTCCAGCTCGACCTCCACTTCGGCTTTTCCGCTGGGATCGACTTTGCCGTGCAACACCAGGAAGCGCTGCACTTCGGAAACATTGGCGTTTTTGGTGCTGACGAACGACAGCCGCGAGGACTCGCCGTCCAGGTACCAGTTGGCCTGGGCCGACAGCGATGCGCCGGCCAACAGCAGGCAGGCGAGGGTTTTGCAGACAGACCGCTTGAACATAGAAACTCTGGGGCAGATAAACCTGTGCTGAACCTTAACTGCCCGTGGCGCTATTGCAAACCGCTTTAACTATCAGGCCATCGCCTGCTGCACATCGCCAATGGTCGCGGCGAGGCTGCTCAGGTGCAGGCTCAGCACCCGTTCCACCGGCGCCTGATCCATCGGCCAGTGCAACGCCATGCTGCCGACCAGCCGGCCATCGGTGTGAATCGGCAAGGCCACCGCGCGAATCAGGAAAGGTAATCGCACCGGGTATTCCCAGTAGCCTTCGGTGCGCTGGCCGAAGCCTTGATGCAATGCCTGTTGGGTGGCGTTGAACAGGGATTCATCGCTCAGTCGCTCACGCTCGGCCAGACGCGCCACTTCATCGCTTTGCAGCTCACCCAGGCAGGCCCGGCCCATGGCCGAGTGGAACAGGCTGGCGTGCTGGCCGACGATCTGGCAGTTGTTCGGATAGCGCTTGCGCAGCACGGCAGGGATCGCACTTTCCATCACCTCCACCCGCTCGCCATCGAAGCACGACAGGTCCGCCACCAGCCCGGTCCGCTCGCTCAATTCCAGCAGTAGCGGCGCGGCGTTCTCCACCAGGCGCCGCTTGAAGCGCTGCCGACTGTCACCGAACAGGCGCCTGGCACACAAGCGGTAACGCCGGTCGCTCAAGCCGCGATAGATCCAGCCTTGCTCCTGCAAGGTCAGCAACATGCGCGACACCGTGGCCTTGGGCAGACGGGTCAGGTAGTGCAACTCCTCCAGGCCCAGTGCCTGATGCTCGCCCAGCAACTCGACGATCGCCAGGGCGCGCTCGACGGAACGTACACTGCCGGTTTCTGCCTTGCTGTCCATGTGTTCGATCTCCTTGGGCGCTGATGGATGATCGCTTCTTGCAGCAAGATGTGGGCCTGCCCACCGGTTTCACGCACTTGGCAGACAACCGGGCGGCCAGCGCTTGACCCACTGGGTCAACTGTTCGTGGGCATAAGCCAGCTGCAACACCGCGCGGTCGGCCTGGGCCGGGCCTATGATCTGCAGGCCCATCGGCAGGCCGGCCGGGTTGAAGCCCACCGGCACGCTCATGCTCGGCAAGCCGGCCAGGGTGGGGCCGATCACCACCTCCATCCAGCGGTGATAAGTGTCCATGTTCCGCCCGCCGACGACACGTGGCCAAGGGGTTTGTGCATCAAAAGGAAACACTTGGGCCGTGGGCAGCAGCAGGAAGTCGTAACGCTCGAACAACTCGTTCAAGGCGCGATACCACTCGCTGCGAGCGACCGAGGCCTGATAGACATCCGCTGCCGTCAGGCGCAGGCCACCCTCGATCTCCCATTGGGCTTCGGGTTTGAGCTGTTCGCGTTTGTGCGGGTCGGCATACAGCGCGCCGAGGCCACCTTGCAC
The DNA here is from genome assembly GCF_028823535.1 of Pseudomonas serbica. Lineage (GTDB taxonomy): Bacteria > Pseudomonadota > Gammaproteobacteria > Pseudomonadales > Pseudomonadaceae > Aquipseudomonas > Aquipseudomonas serbica. The sequence goes on from NZ_JAQIYM010000004.1 coordinate 161,011, forward strand.
CAGCCAGTGACGGTGCACCAGCCAGGTCTGCCACAGGCGTTCCATGGAGAAATCCGGCTGACAGGCTTCAACCTTGCAACCCAGCTCTGCGAAGTCCTGCAGCGCCGACTCGCACAGGCTCATCACGCCAGGCTCCATTGGCAGGTAGCCGTTGTAATCGCCCAGCCAGCCGAGGCGAACCTCACGGAAATCCTGCGCCAGCGACTGATGGAACATCTCCGGGTCCTGAGTCAGCGACAACGGCACGCGCGGGTCGTAACCGGCCTGGGTACCGAGCAAGCGGGCGACATCGGTGACGGTGCGCCCCATCGGTCCTTCGGTGGCCAGTTGCTGGACAAAAACTTCGGGCTGCGGACCGTGTGGCACGCGGCCCTGGGACGGGCGCAAACCGAACACGTTGTTGAACGCCGCCGGATTGCGCAACGAACCCATCATGTCACTGCCGTCGGCCACCGGCAGCATGCGCAACGCCAGCGCCACCGCCGCCCCGCCGCTGCTGCCACCGGCGACCAGCGACGGATCGTAGGCATTGGTGGTGGTGCCGAACACGCTGTTGTAGGTGTGCGAGCCGAGGCCGAATTCCGGTACGTTGCTCTTGCCGATGATGATCGCGCCGCTGGCACGCACTCGCGCCACGCTGATGGCGTCGTGCAGCGGGACTTGCTCGGCGAACAGCGGCGAGCCCATGGTCGTGCGCAACCCGGCGGTGGCGGCCAGGTCCTTGACCGCTTGCGGCATGCCGTGCATCCAGCCCCGGGACTGGCCCTGGGCCAATTGTCGGTCGCAGGCATCGGCCTCTGCCAGCAACTCCTCGGCCGGTCGCAGCGACACCAGCGCATTGACCTGCGGGTTGAAGCGCTCGATCTGCGCCAGATAAGCCTGCATCACTTCACGGCAAGACACATGGCGCGCGTGGATCGCCCGGGACAGCGCATCAGCGTCCATTTCAACAATCGGATTCATGCTCAAGGTTTCACCCCAAGGTTAAGTGCAACGGATTTCTTTGCCCGTGGTGCCTCCTGCATGCAGTAAGTGCCCAATAGCGTCAGCACGCAAGCGAACAACACGTAGAACGACGGTGCCACCGGCGTGGCCAGGACCTTGCTCAGCCAGGTCACGATCAGCGGGGCAAAACCGCCGAACACCATGACCGCCACGTTATAGGCCACCGACACCCCGGTGGAGCGCACTTCAATCGGAAACTGCTCGGCCAGCGCCGTCGGTGCCGGGCCGAAAAAACCGCCGATCGCCGTGCACAGCAACAGTTGCATCACCAGCAAACGCTCCACCGAGGGCGCCGCCGCGACCCACACGTACAACGGATAGACCATCAGGAAAAACGCCAGGGTGAAGGCCATCAACACCGGACGCCGGCCGAGGCGGTCGGACAAGGCGCCCGACAGCGGAATCACCACGGTCATCACCGCCACGGCGAGCATCTGCACCAGCAGCACCTGGTCCAGCGGCAGGCCGAGGCTCTTGTGGGCGAATGTCGGCATGTTCACCAGCACCACGTAGAACGACACTGTCGCGCCACAGGCCAGGCCCATTGATACCAGAATGGCGCGACGATGTTCGCGGATCACTTGCAGCAAACTCGGGCTCTCGCCTTTGGCTTGTTTGCGCGCTTCGAGAAACTCCTCCGGTTCCTCCATGTGCTTGCGAATCCACAGCCCGACCGGGCCGATCAACAGGCCGATCATGAAGGGAATCCGCCAGCCCCAGCTGTCCAGCGCCTCGGGGGTCAGCAGATGGGTGAACAGCGCCACCATCCCCGCTCCGGAAAACACCGCCAGGCATTGCCCGACCAATTGCCACGAGCCGTACAGCCCCTTGCGGTGCGCTGGCGCGCTTTCCACCAGGAAGGCGGTGGCGCTGGCGTATTCGCCACCGGTGGCGAAACCCTGGAGCATCCGCGCGACCACGATCAGCAGCGGTGCGCCCATGCCGATGGCGGCGTAGTTCGGCGCGAAGGCGATCAGCGCGATCGACACGGTCATCAGGCGGATGATCATCTGCATCGCCGCCTTGCGTCCCTTGCGGTCCGAATACATGCCCAGCAAGACGCCGCCCACCGGGCGCATGAAGAAACCGACGCCGAAGGTCGCCAAGGCCATCAGCAGCGACGCGTACTCGTCGTCGGAGGGGAAAAATTGCCGGGCGATGATGCTCGCCAGAAAGCCGTAGACAATGAAGTCATACCATTCCAGCGCGTTGCCGATAACGGCCGCGACCACCTGCCGGGTGCGCGAAACACCTGTGCTCGAAGTGTGCATGGGAACTCTCCAGAAACCTGTTGGGTGATGTCGGGCGCGACTTGGCGCACCCGGGTCCAGCGGCAGTAGAAAGTGAAAGGGTCAGGCCGGCTTGAGCCAGCTCTCGGCCAGCGCGCCCCAATACGCGGCGCCGGTCAGCAGGATGTCGTCGTTGAAGTCGTAGGCGGGGTTGTGCACCATCGGGCGCGATACGCCGTTGCCGATGAACAGGTAGGCGCCGGGACAACGTTGCAGCATCCAGGCGAAGTCTTCGCTGCCCATCAGCTTGGGCGTGTTGCCATCGACCGCGTCGGCGCCGACCAGCTCGACGCCGACTTGCCGGGCGAACTCGGTTTCGGCGGCGTGGTTGACCAGCACCGGATAGGCCGGACGGTGTTCGATTGTCGAGCTGCAACCAAAACTGCGGGCCTGGGATTCGATGATCGCGCACACCCGCTCGAGGGTCTGCTCACGCACCTGGGCATTCAATGCACGCAGGCTCAGGCGCAGGGTCGCCTGTTGGGGAATGACGTTGGCCGCCTCCCCGGCCTGCAATGCACCGACCGTCACCACCGCCGCCTGCTGCGCATCGATGTTGCGCGCGACCACGGTTTGCAGGGCCATGACCACGCTGGCCGCTGCCACCAGCGGATCGACCGCCAGATGCGGCATCGAGCCGTGTCCGCCGACGCCTTCAATGGAGACGTTGAGCAGATCCTGCGAGGCCATCATCGGCCCTTCGCGAAAGCCCAGGTGCCCCGCTGGCAGGCCCGGCATGTTGTGCATGCCGAACAGTGCGTCGCAGGGAAAACGCTCGAGCAAGCCATCGGCGAGCATCGCTTCGGCGCCGCCCTGGCCTTCCTCGGCCGGCTGGAAAATCAGGGTCAGGGTGCCATCGAACTGACGCGTCGCCGCCAGGTAGCGCGCCGCGCCCAACAGCATCGTGGTATGGCCGTCGTGCCCACAGGCGTGCATGCAGCCCTGGTGTCGGCTGCTGTAGGCCGCGCCGGTATTCTCGATGATCGGCAGCGCGTCCATGTCCGCGCGCAAGCCGAGTTTGCGCGGGCTGTTGCCGTTGCGCAGAACGCCGACCACTCCGGTCTTGCCGATGCCCGTATGCACTTCGTAGCCCCATTGCGAAAGCGATTTGGCTACCAGCGCCGACGTGCGGTTTTCCTCGAAGCCGAGTTCAGGGTGGGCATGGATGTCCTGGCGGGTGGCGTGCAGGTCGCTGGCGACGTCGTTGAGCCAGGCCAGAATGTGTTGATGTCGGGTCATGACGATTTCCTCAGGCCGGGTGTATTCCCGTTCTTTTTGTTCGTAGTGATTTCGCGACGCTTGAAAGGCAGGTCGCGCTCGCCACCAGATAACCGCGAGTCGCGCGCGAGGACAATCGAATGTGGTTCCACCAGATGGAACCTGCGGGTCAGGGGTTCAGGCGACAGCCTTGGTGCTCGCCGACCCACACGGCAATATTGCTGCGCCCCAGCCCGCTGACCGTGACGCGCTTGCCGGCAGCGTCATCGGTAAAGCCGCTGGTGGGCAGCCATTGCCTGACGTAGCCACGGCAATAGCCGGCGTCGTTGTTCATCACGTAGCGGCACGAACAATACTCCTTGGCGGTGTAGGCGCTGATGATGTCCGGGAATGCCCACAGCGCCACCCGCTCCTGCCAGATCCAGCCAAGCAAGGCGAGCAGCAGGATCAACAACAATGAACTGATCGGTCGGCGTCTCATGAAACCGCTCATGGTTTCACCGTCCCGGCAAAGGCCTTCAGCACGAGGTTGAGCAATTCGTTGTGCTGGTAGAGGCCATCGCGATCATCGCCATAGCGCACGATCACCAGGTTTTCCCCGGGAATCACATACATCGCCTGGCCCCAATGGCCCAGGGCGGCAAACGTATCGGCGGGTGCATCGGGCCAGGGCCGGGCGCTCCCGTCGACTGCACGATTGAGCCACCAGTGGCCACCGGGCACCGCCTCATCCCGGTAGGCGCGATAGCCCGCGAAGGGCTCGCGATTGAATGCCACCCAGTTTTTGGGCAGCAGTTGTCTATCGCCCCAGCGACCGTCCCGCGCCATCAACAGGCCGATGCGCGCCAGATCCCGGGCGGTCAGGTAGGCATAGGACGAGGCGACGAAGGTTCCCGTGGCATCGGTTTCCCAGGTCGCTCGGCGAATGCCCAGGGGGTTGAACAGCGCGGTCCACGGATAGTCCGCGTAGCGCTCTGCACCGACGATGGCTTTCAGCGCGGCGGACAGCAGATTCGTGTCGCCACTGGCGTAACGAAACGACTGCCCCGGTGCCGCGTAGGTGCCGTGATTCGCGGTGAAGGCAGCCATGTCCCGATGACCTCGGGTGTAGAGCATGGCCACCACCGAGGAATTGAGCGGTGCGTATTCGTAATCTTCCTGCCAGTCCAGACCCGAGGCCCAGTGCAGCAGGTCGGCCATGGTCAGGTCCGGGTGTTTTTGCAGGGGTGGATAGAATTTGACCACCGGGTCCTGCAGCTTGAACCCGCCTTCGCCATACGCCACGCCGAGTACCGTGGCCATCAGGCTTTTGCTGATGGACCAGGTGAGATGCGGCGTTTCGGCGGTGGTCGGGCCGGCGTAGCGTTCGTAGATCAACTGGCCATCGCGGATGACGAGCAAGGCGTCGGTGCGGATGCCTTGGCGAGTGGTGTCGTCGCGGGGTGGGAAAGCGTACTGCTCCAACGCCTCAAGCGCCGGCCCGGTCGCTTCCCGGCCGGTCGACCATTGTTCGGCAGGCCAGTTTTCGGCGTGAGCCGTCAGGCTGAGCAACATGAAGATCAGTGACAAGCCTTTGAACATGGCGTGGGCTCGCAAGGAATAGCCTGCAGAGCCTAGTCGAGGTTGATGACAGTTCCGGGATTTGTGTCCCCAATGAGGCCGCCTTCGCCAGCAAGCCCGCTCCCACAGGGGAACGCATTTCAACATGTGGGAGCGGGCTTGCTCGCGAAGGCGCCCGTCAATACACCGCCAACGCCTTGGCCAGTCGCTTGCCCCGTGCACCCGCCGCCAGATCCATCACCGCCTGATCCCGCTGCCACATCGCCGCCCACTCCGGCGGCCCCTCGGCCAACGCTTCATTGACTTCATCCTTGAGCCCTTCGAACTGCGCAAACAACCCACCGAGCAACACATGCCCCGCCGGGCTGACCGGGGGATGTCGACTGACTTCCGCACACCCGGCCAGCAGCGCCAGCAAGCGCAATTGCAAGGCCTGCGGCCAGGCACAGTCCTGGCCGACGCCGTACAGCCAGGCCGTCATGGCACTCAATACATAGATGTCTTCGAGGGTTCGGAACGGCTTGACGTAGGCATCCCAGCCATCCCCCGCCAGCAGTTCGCACAGTGCGTTGTCCAGAAACAAGCGGCCATGGCTGATGTCAGGCATCAACGGGATCGGCGGCAGTTTTTCCACCCTCACGCCCGGCTCATCGGGGTAGACCACCGCCAGACTCAGGCGCGCAGTCTCGCCGGACTGTTCGCTGCGGGCAGCAATCAGCAGCCAGTCGGCGGCATCGCCCGCGGTGACGAAATCCTTGCGACCACTCAAGCGCAAATCGTCCAGGCGCGTCTGCATGTCAGCCACCCGCAGGCTGCGCTGCTCGGTCGCGCACAACGCGCCAAGGCTCAACGGCGCACTTGGCCAAAGCATGCGCAACGCTGCCTGATAGCCCACCAGGAACGCCAGCCCCGGCGTCGCCATCATCCGTGCGCCGACCACGGCCAGTTCAAACGGGGTGACGTTGCCCAGCTGCTGCAACAACGTGGCGAACCCCTCGCCCAGATCCGGGTTGGCGGGCAAGCGAGCGTGGCGGTTCAACAGGGTTTGCCAGGGCATAAGAGGCTCCTCAAGGGCTGTCATACAAGCATCACCAAAGCTTAATGGCGATGACACCGGGGCTACATAGCCTGACTTTGCACAACAAGGCTGGATAAAGAAAGTCGATTCGCTGTAACCCAAAGACGGGTGAGCAGCCCGCACGGAGATTCGTCATGACTCAGATCGCCCGCATCCGCGACACCGGCAACGAACGCCGCCTGCAAGCTGAACGCCTGGTGGGCGCCGAGGCTTTGCAGCAAGCCCAGGCCTTGCGCTTCAACGTGTTCAGCGGCGAATTCAACGCCAGGCTCAAAGGTGCCGAGCTGGGCCTGGACATGGACGACTATGACGCTCACTGCACCCACATCGGCGTGCGCGACCTGAACACCGGGCGCCTGGTGGCGACCACCCGCCTGCTCGATCACACCGCCGCCAGCAGCCTGGGCAAATTCTACAGCGAAGAAGAATTCAGCCTGCACGGCCTGGTCCATCTGCAAGGCCCGATCCTGGAGATCGGCCGTACCTGCGTCGACCCGGCCTACCGCAACGGCGGCACCATCGCCGTGCTCTGGGGTGAGCTGGCCGAAGTGTTGAACCAGGGCGGCTACAGCTACTTGATGGGGTGCGCGAGCATTCCGATGCAGGACGGCGGGATCCAGGCCCACGCGATCATGCAGCGTCTGCGCGAACGCTACCTGTGCACCGAACACCTGCGGGCCGAGCCGAAAAAGCCATTGCCGACCCTGGATATTCCATCGAACGTGATCGCCGAAATGCCGCCGCTGCTCAAGGCCTACATGCGCCTGGGCGCGAAGATCTGCGGCGAGCCGTGCTGGGACGAAGATTTCCAGGTGGCCGATGTGTTCATCCTGCTCAAGCGCGACGAACTCTGCCCGCGTTACGCCAAACACTTCAAGGCGGCTGTGTAATGAGTCGCTTGCGCGTGTACGCGCGAATCGCCCGGGTGTTGCTGGTGGTCGGGCTCGGCCTGAGCATGGCAACCCTGTTCGGTGTATTCGAACGATTGGCGCTGGCCCATTCGATGGAGCGCCGCCAGCGCTGGTCGCGCTTTTTCATGGCGCGCCTGAGCAACGCCCTGCCCTTTGCCGTGACGGTGCACGGTCAACTGCCGAAGGCGCCGATGCTGTGGGTCAGCAATCACGTGTCCTGGACCGATATTCCGCTGCTGGGGATGCTCACGCCGCTGTCCTTCCTGTCCAAGGCCGAAGTGCGCACCTGGCCCGTCGCGGGCTGGCTGGCAGCCAAGGCCGGCAGCCTGTTCATCCGTCGCGGTTCAGGTGACAGCCAGTTGATCCGCAAGCAAATGACCCGACACCTGGCGCACGCCCACCCGCTGCTGATGTTCCCCGAAGGCACCACCACCGACGGCCGTTCGCTGCGCACCTTCCATGGTCGCCTGCTGTCTGCCGCCATCGACTCGCAAGTGGCGCTGCAACCGGTGGCGATTCGTTATCTGCGCAACGGCGAGCCCGACACACTGGCGCCGTTCATTGGCGATGATGACCTGTTGTCGCACCTGATGCGCCTGTTTGCCAATGACCGCGGCGATGTGGAGATTCACCTGCTCAAGCCGATTGCCTGCGAAGGTCGCGAACGTGCGGCACTGGCATTCGAGGCGCAGCAGGCGGTGCAAAAGGCGTTGTTTGGTGAGATCCCGCAAAAGCAGCAAGTCCCAATGCGCCCCGCCATCGCGGCCTGAGACAATTGCCCTGAAAAAATACACCCCCTGTGGGAGCGAGCCTGCTCGCGATTCGGTTTAACACTCAACAATGATGTTGAATGACACACCGCTATCGCGAGCAGGCTCGCTCCCACAGGGGTTTATGTTGCGGGAGGCTTTTGGGCAAAATCCTGAAGCTGCGGATAGAACAACCGGAAATCCTCGCTCAACGGCTCATACAACATCCGCAGTTCCTGCATCGCAGCGGCCAATTCTTCCGGTCGGGTCAGGCGCCGCGAAATCCCCCGCAACACCTGCTCCAGCACTTCGAACTCCTGATACGAACCCAACCAGTCATTAGCCACCATGTGCGGCGCGATTTTCGCCAGGCGTTCCGGCAACTGCGGCTGGTTGGACAGTACCCGGTACACGTCCGAGGTGAAGAGTTCCAGCGGCCGGTCGGCATACATCGCCCAGTCCCGGGCCAGGCAATGGTCGAAAAACACGTCGAGCACGATGCCGGCATAACGCCGCCGCGTCAGGGAAAACCGCGACAGCGCGCCATCCACCAACGGATGACGATCAGTGAATACGTCGATGCTGCGATGCAGCTGGATGGCCGCTTCGATCTCCGGGTCGAACTGCCCTTGCAGCCGTCCTTTGACGAAATCGCCATACAGACTGCCGAGCAATTGACCGGGACGCTGGCCACCGAGGTGAAGATGTGCGAGATAGTTCATGGGCGCAGCTTAGCACCGCGCCCATGTCTGCACACCCAGCATATCGTTATAACCCGATATACCGATTTATTCGGTCGTCAGAACGAAATCATATTGGTATATCGCGAAATACCGATTTAAAGTTCGCTTCATCGCGATATAGCGTTTTACACATCACGAGCCCCCAAACCATGAACCTTGAACTCGACGAAATAATAAAAGCCCTGGCGCACCCGGTACGGCGAGAAATCCTGCACTGGCTCAAAAATCCGGACGTCGAATTTCCAGACCAGTCCCACAGCAACGAGCACGGCGTTTGTGCCGGGCAGATCGATCAACGTTGCGGTTTGTCGCAGTCCACGGTGTCCGCGCACCTGGCAACCCTGCAACGCGCCGGCCTGATCAGCAGCCGTAAAGTCGGCCAGTGGCACTTTTTCAAACGCAATGAGGAAACCATCCAGGAATTCCTCAAAGTCTTCAGCAAAGAGCTCTGACCCTTAACGTCAGCCAGCCGAAAAGGAATTAACCCATGCCCCTCTCGCTACTCATATTGGCCTTGAGCGCCTTTGCCATCGGTACCACCGAGTTCGTCATCATGGGCCTGCTGCCCGATGTGGCTGCCGACCTCGGTGTATCGATTCCCGGCGCCGGCTGGCTGGTGACCGGCTATGCCTTGGGCGTGGCCATCGGTGCGCCGTTCATGGCACTGGCTACTGCCCGACTGCCGCGCAAGGCCGCACTGGTCGCGTTGATGGGCATCTTTATCATCGGCAACCTGCTCTGCGCAGTGGCCAGTGACTATAACGTGCTGATGTTTGCCCGCGTGGTCACCGCGCTGTGTCACGGTGCGTTCTTCGGCATCGGCTCGGTCGTGGCGGCAGGACTGGTGCCAGCCAACAAACGCGCATCGGCCGTGGCCTTGATGTTCACCGGCCTGACCCTGGCCAACGTCCTGGGCGTGCCACTGGGCACCGCACTCGGTCAGCAAGCCGGCTGGCGTTCGACCTTCTGGGCAGTGACCGTGATCGGTGTGATCGCACTGATCGGCCTGATCCGCTTCCTGCCCGCCAAGCGCGATGAAGAGAAACTCGACATGCGCGCCGAACTGCGTGCGCTCAAAGGCGCCGGTATCTGGTTGTCCCTGAGCATGACTGCATTATTCGCCGCGTCGGTGTTCACCCTGTTTACCTACGTCGCGCCGCTGCTGGGCGAAATCACAGGCGTGTCGCCCCGTGGCGTGACCTGGACCCTGATGCTGATCGGCCTGGGCCTGACGGTGGGCAACATCATCGGCGGCAAGCTGGCGGACAAAGGCCTTGCTGCGACGCTGATCGGCGTCTTCATCGCGATGGCCGTGGTTTCCACCGTGCTGACCTGGACCAGCGTCGCGCTGATCCCGACCGAAATCACCCTGTTCCTCTGGGCCACTGCGTGCTTTGCCGCCGTGCCCGCCCTGCAAGTCAACGTGGTGACCTACGGCAAGGCGGCACCGAACCTGGTGTCGACCCTGAACATCGGCGCCTTCAACGTCGGCAACGCCCTGGGCGCCTGGGTCGGCGGCAGCGTCATCGCCCACGGTTTCGGCCTGACCAGCGTGCCCCTCGCAGCAGCGGCACTGGCGGTACTCGCCCTGCTGGCGACCCTGATCACTTTCCGTCAGAGCGGTAATCCCGAACTGGCCCCTGCTACCCACTGATACCTCACGAGGGTTGTAATTCATGACGACTATTTTCGATCCGATCAAACTGGGCGACCTCGAGTTGGCCAACCGCATCATCATGGCCCCGCTGACCCGTTGCCGGGCCGACGAGGGCCGCGTACCCAACGCCCTGATGGCCGAGTACTACGTACAACGTGCCTCCGCCGGCCTGATCCTCAGCGAAGCCACTTCGGTCACGCCGATGGGCGTCGGCTACCCGGACACCCCGGGCATCTGGTCCAACGACCAGGTACGCGGCTGGACCAACGTGACCAAGGCGATCCACGGTGCCGGCGGCAAGATCTTCCTGCAACTGTGGCACGTGGGTCGTGTATCGCACCCTTCGTACCTGGACGGTGAAGCACCGGTTGCACCGAGCGCCATCCAGCCCAAAGGTCACGTCAGCCTGGTTCGCCCACTGGCCGACTATCCGACTCCACGCGCCCTGGAAACCGCTGAAATCGCCGACATCGTCGACGCCTATCGTACCGGCGCGGAGAACGCCAAGGCCGCCGGTTTCGACGGCGTGGAAATCCATGGCGCCAACGGTTACCTGCTCGACCAGTTCCTGCAGAGCAGCACTAACCAGCGCACCGACCACTACGGTGGCTCCCTGGAAAACCGTGCCCGCCTGTTGCTGGAAGTGACCGATGCCGCGATCGAAGTCTGGGGCGCCGGCCGTGTCGGGGTGCATCTGGCACCACGCGCCGACTCCCATGACATGGGCGATGACAACCTGGCCGAAACCTTCACCTACGTCGCTCGCGAACTGGGCAAACGTGGCATCGCGTTCATCTGCTCGCGTGAGAAAGAAGGCGCCGACAGCCTCGGCCCACAGCTCAAGGAAGCCTTCGGCGGCCCGTACATTGTCAACGAACGCTTCACGAAAGACAGTGCGAACGCCTGGCTGGCCAGCGGCAAGGCTGATGCCGTCGCCTTTGGTGTACCGTTCATTGCCAACCCGGATCTACCGGCACGCTTGAAAGCGGATGCGCCGCTGAACGAAGCGCGTCCGGAATTGTTTTATGCCAAGGGGCCGGTGGGTTATATCGACTACCCGACACTGTAAGCATCACCCGACAAAACAAAAAACCCCCACTCGAAAGAGTTGGGGGTTTTTTATTGGCTCAGTTCACGCAATAAAACAAAACACATCTGACAGGAAAGTAAAATATCGCCCTGCTATCTTCAGAAACTCCAACTAACAATCGAAGACTTATATCATGGACGATCCAAAAGACAATGACACAAACGACATTCGAACACCTGACAACGAGGAGATATACGAAGACATCCAGCACGTATCCTTCGAGAAAAATGAGCTTAACCAGGCCATTGTCACTGCCGCCAATGCCTATTTCGGCTTCCTGTCGGGCTTGATAGAGTCCGTTCACGAACATAACAAAGACAAATCACGCAGGGATAAAGAGCGCCAGAAGCATCAGGACAGGCTGGACAAACTTGCAAAAGAAGCCAAGGTAGACGAAGAAGAAAACTGGAAAGCCATCAAACGGGTCAAAACCCACACCACCGTACTGGTCTATATTTACAATGGCACAGACGAGACCTTTGCACTCGAGAGTTCCACTTGGGATAACAGTATCCATCCAAAAGAAGCCTATGACATTGCACCTTGGCAATTTGAGTCCTTCAGGCTAAGCAGTGAGACACCTGCGCGTCGCACCCGCAGGTCCAATCTTCCGACGCAAGTAAAACATGGCTTCAGTTATAAGGGCGGCGGCTTGGCATTCGACTTTTCAACGCTGTTGAAGCTGGTAGTGCCTTACAACCCTTGGACCTTTGAACCGCAGGTTACTGTAAGCAGATCGCATGACATTCGCTCCATCGGTAATACCCCGCTCAATTGCAAATCCAGCATTACCCGAAGCCTTGATGGCGCACCTTATAGCTATAACGTCGTGATCATCCTGGGTTGAAACCAGCAGGATTTCTCTACTGCGACACAAAATCCATACAAAATACGTAGCGAGTTACCTGTCAACCTGACGCGCGTCCGTATATAAAAGCATCCCAGCATGACTGCGCGGGCGAAGAGATAACCATCGCCCGCGTTTATTGACAGCGTGTGTGCGAATTACGAATTTTGTTTCATTTGCACAGGCTGGGGCTCAGGCGCAGCATATCCAATCCTGTATCAACCCAACGCTCGGCCTCGAGGTGCAATTGAAAGCTATCGGGAGCCAGTAGCCACTGGTACAGGATGCCATCGATGTAGGCATGCAGGCTGATGGCCGCGCGAGCCGTGTCGAGGTTTTCCGGCAATTGCCCGCGATTCACCGCGTTACTCAGGGCCAGGCCGATCCGTACGTTGCAGTCCAGGCTCGCCGCCACGCGTTGCTGGCGCAAGTCGCACATTTCATCGGTGAACTCGCACTTATGAAACAGAATTTCGTTGATGCGTCGGGTTTTCGGGTCCAGCGCAATTTGATGAAACAAATGAATCAACAGCTTGCGCATGCAGCCCAGGGGGTCGGGTTCGTCTGTGCTTTCGCTGGCCTTGGCCATTTCATCCAGAGGCTCATGCAGGGTGTCGAGCATGGCCTGCACCAGGTCCGCCTTGTTGCTGAAATGCCAGTAGATCGCCCCGCGAGTGACGCCGGCCAGGGTCGCGATGTCTGCCAGGGTCGTGCGCGCCACACCCCGCTCGAAAAAGGCTTTTTCGGCCGCTTCGAGTATCTGGCTGCGAGTTTCTTGAGCTTCCTCTTTGGTACGACGGACCATGGCAGTACAACCTCAATCAGGATGCTTCAGCGATGTCTGGATATCAGCTGAATAAAAGCGGGGCGAGTGCTCTTGGGTGTCGTCCCCGGGCCTACGATTTCAATTTTTCCAACGCGTTTGTAACGAGCCGGGTACGTACCCAAGGTCTTTACAAACAGCCGTGAATGTAAGTATATTCCTTAGCATGCTACTTATCCACCCGGCCCACACTTTTTAACCTTCCATCTTTTCTTGTGCGTTTTTTTGCGCGCCTGACCCGAGGATTTTCATGCAATTCAAGCCAGCTGTTACCGCTCTGGTCGCCGCCGTCGCCCTCGCATCGTTGCTCAGCGGATGCAAAAAGGAAGAAGCTCCACCGGCAGCACCACCGCCTCAGGTCGGCGTCGTTACCCTGCAACCGCAAACGTTTACGCTTACCTCGGATTTGCCGGGTCGTACCAGCGCGTTCCGCATTGCTGAAGTTCGCCCGCAGGTCAACGGCATCATTCTCAAGCGCCTGTTCAAGGAAGGCAGTGACGTCAAGGCCGGCCAGCAGCTCTATCAGATCGATCCGTCGGTCTATGAAGCGACGCTTAAAAGCGCCGAAGCGAATTTGCGCTCGACCAAATCGATCTCCGACCGCTACAAACAACTGGTCGACGAACAGGCTGTCAGTCGCCAGGAATACGACACTGCCGTGGCCAACCGCCTGCAATCGGAAGCGTCGTTGCAATCGGCCCAGATCAACGTGCGCTACACCAAGGTCTACGCGCCGTTGACCGGCCGGATCGGTCGCTCCACGGTGACCGAGGGCGCGCTGGTCAGCAATGCCCAGACTGAAGCGATGGCTGTGATCCAGCAACTTGATCCGATCTATGTCGATGTGACGCAATCTTCGGTCGAACTGCTGCAACTGCGGCGCGAACTGGAAAGCGGGCGCCTGCAGAAGGCTGGCGACAACGCCGCCAAGGTCAAGCTGACCCTCGAAGACGGCAGCGAATACAAGCTGGACGGTAAACTGGAGTTCTCCGAAGTGTCGGTTGACCAGACCACCGGTTCCGTGACCCTGCGTGCCGTGTTCCCGAACCCTGACCACACCCTGCTGCCGGGCATGTTCGTCCACGCGCAGTTGCAGGCTGGTGTGAACAGTGCGGCGATCCTGGCCCCGCAACAAGGCGTGACCCGTGATCTCAAAGGCACACCGACCGCGCTGGTCGTCGGCCCGGACAACAAGGTCGAACTGCGTCAGCTCAAGGCCAGCCGCACCGTCGGCAACCAATGGCTGATCGAAGACGGCCTGAAGGCCGGCGATCGCCTGATCACCGAAGGCCTGCAATTCGTCAAGCCCGGCATCGAAGTCAAGGCCACTGACGCGACCAACGTAGGCGCCAGGAACCCGGCCCCCGCCAAGCCAGCTGAGCAGGCTGCCAGCGGCAAAGGGGAGTAACTCATGTCAAAATTTTTCATCGACCGTCCGATTTTCGCCTGGGTAATTGCCCTGGTGATCATGCTGGTCGGGGCACTGTCGATCCTCAAGCTGCCGATCAACCAGTACCCGAGCATTGCGCCGCCGGCCATCGCCATTTCCGTGGCCTACCCGGGCGCTTCCGCGCAAACCGTGCAAGACACCGTGGTCCAGGTGATCGAGCAACAGCTCAACGGTATCGACAATCTGCGTTATGTGTCTTCGGAAAGTAACTCCGACGGCACCATGACCATTACCGCGACCTTCGAGCAGGGCACCAACTCCGATACCGCGCAGGTCCAGGTCCAGAACAAGCTGAACCTGGCCACCCCGCTGTTGCCGCAGGAAGTGCAGCAACAAGGTATCCGCGTGACCAAGGCAGTGAAGAACTTCCTGTTGGTGATCGGTGTGGTGTCGCGTGACGGCAGCATGACCAAGGACGACTTGTCCAACTACATCGTGTCGAACATGCAGGACCCGATATCGCGGACCGCCGGTGTCGGCGACTTCCAGGTGTTCGGTTCGCAGTACGCCATGCGTATCTGGCTCGACCCGGCCAAATTGAACAACTTCCACCTGACCCCGATCGACGTCAAGACCGCCATTGCCGCACAGAACGTCCAGGTCTCCTCCGGCCAGCTCGGCGGCCTGCCTGCCCTGCCCGGCACCCAGCTGAACGCAACGATCATCGGCAAGACCCGTCTGCAGACCGCCGAGCAATTCGAAAAGATCCTGCTCAAGGTCAACAAGGACGGCTCCCAGGTTCGCCTCAAAGATGTCGCCCAAGTCGGCCTGGGTGGCGAGAACTACAGCATCAACGCCCAGTTCAACGGCGCCCCGGCTTCCGGCCTGGCGGTGAAACTGGCCACCGGTGCCAACGCCTTGGATACCGCCAAGGCGCTGCGCGCGACCATCGACAGCCTCAAGCCGTTCTTCCCCGAAGGGATGGAAGTGGTGTTCCCGTACGACACCACGCCGGTGGTGACCGAATCGATCAAGGGCGTGGTTCACACCCTGGTCGAAGCGGTTGCGCTGGTGTTCCTGGTGATGTTCCTGTTCCTGCAGAACTTCCGCGCCACCATCATCACCACGATGACAGTGCCAGTAGTACTGCTCGGTACCTTCGGGATCCTCGCGGCGGCCGGGTTCAGCATCAACACCCTGACGATGTTCGGCATGGTGCTGGCCATCGGCTTGCTGGTGGACGATGCCATCGTCGTGGTGGAAAACGTCGAACGGGTGATGAGCGAAGAAGGCCTGTCGCCCAAGGAAGCGACCAAGAAATCCATGGGCCAGATCCAGGGTGCGCTGGTCGGTATCGCCCTGGTGCTGTCGGCGGTATTGCTGCCGATGGCGTTCTTCAGCGGCTCCACCGGTGTGATCTACAAGCAGTTCTCGATCACCATCGTCTCGGCCATGGCCCTGTCGGTACTGGTTGCCCTGATCTTCACCCCGGCGCTTTGCGCCACCATGCTCAAGGCCATTCCGAAAGGCGAGCACCACACGCCCAAACGCGGCTTCTTCGGCTGGTTCAACCGCAACTTCGACCGTGGCGTCAAAAGCTATGAGCGTGGCGTGGGCAGCATGCTGACGCACAAGGCGCCGTACCTGCTGGCCTACCTCATCATCGTTGTCGGCATGATCTGGCTGTTCACCCGCATTCCAACGGCGTTCCTGCCGGAAGAAGACCAGGGCGTACTGTTCGCCCAGGTGCAGACCCCAGCCGGTTCGACCGCCCAGCGCACCCAGGTGGTCGTGGACGAAATGCGTGAATTCCTCCTGCGTCCGGGCAAGGATGGCGGTGAAGGCGATGCGGTGAACTCGGTGTTTACCGTGACCGGCTTCAACTTCGCCGGCCGTGGCCAGAGTTCGGGCATGGCGTTCATCATGCTGCGCCCATGGGAAGATCGAAACGCCGACAACAGCGTGTTCAAGGTCGCGGCCCGTGCCCAGCAGCACTTCTTCACCTTCCGTGACGCCATGGTGTTTGCCTTCGCCCCGCCAGCGGTACTGGAATTGGGTAACGCCACCGGTTTCGACGTGTTCCTGCAGGACCGCGCCGGTATCGGTCACGACAAGCTGATGGAAGCCCGCAACCAGTTCCTCGGCATGGCGGCGCAGAGCAAGATCCTCACCCAGGTGCGTCCGAACGGCCTGAACGACGAACCGCAATTCCAACTGGAAATCGACGACGAGAAGGCCAGTGCCCTGGGCATTACCATCGCCGACATCAACAACACCCTGTCGATTGCCCTGGGCAGTAGCTACGTCAACGACTTCATCGACCGGGGTCGGGTGAAGAAAGTTTACGTGCAGGGCCAGCCGGGTTCACGCATGAGCCCCGAAGACCTGAACAAGTGGTACGTGCGCAACAGCGTCGGCACCATGGTTCCGTTCTCGGCGTTCGCCAAGGGCGAGTGGATCTACGGATCGCCGAAACTGGCCCGCTACAACGGCGTAGAGGCGATGGAAATCCTTGGCGCTCCGGCCCCGGGTTATTCCACCGGTGAAGCGATGGCCGAAGTCGAAGCCCTTGCCGCCAAACTGCCGAAGGGTGTCGGTATTTCCTGGACCGGCCTGTCCTACGAGGAACGACTGTCCGGCTCGCAAGCGCCGGCGCTGTACGCCCTGTCGCTGCTGATGGTGTTCCTGTGCCTGGCGGCGCTGTATGAGAGCTGGTCGATTCCGATCGCGGTGATGCTCGTAGTACCGCTGGGGATCATCGGTGCACTGATGGCCACCAGCCTGCGCGGCCTGTCCAACGACGTGTACTTCCAGGTGGGCCTGTTGACGACCATCGGCCTGGCGGCGAAAAACGCCATCCTGATCGTCGAATTCGCCAAGGAGCTGCACGAACAGGGGCGCAGCCTGCGCGAGGCGGCCATCGAAGCCTGCCGCATGCGTCTGCGACCGATCATCATGACCTCGCTCGCCTTCGTACTCGGCGTGGTACCACTGGCGATCTCCACAGGCGCAGGTTCCGGTAGCCAGCATGCCATCGGTACCGGTGTGATTGGCGGTATGATCACGGCAACCGTCCTGGCGATCTTCTGGGTCCCACTGTTCTTCGTCACCGTGTCGGCCATGGGTCAGCGTAAAAACGTCGACCAGGAAGACGCTACTGAAACTCCTAAAGAGGCTGGCTAATGAGCAAGTCGCTACTCTCCCTGGCAGTCGCCGCCTTCGTGCTCAGTGGCTGCTCGCTGATACCTGACTATGAGCGGCCGGATGCTCCGGTGGCAGGTCAATACCCGCAGGGCCCGGCGTATTCGCCGGCCCAGGCACCGGCGCAGGCCGCTGCCGAGCAGGGCTGGAAGCAGTTTTTCCATGACCCGGCGCTGCAGCAGCTGATTCAGGTTTCCCTGGAAAACAACCGTGACCTGCGTGTCGCGGCCTTGAACATCGACGCCTTTGCGGCTCAATACCGCATCTCGCGCGCCGATCTGTTCCCGGCCGTTTCAGCCAATGGCACCGGCAGCCGTCAACGCCTGCCGGCTGACGCCTCGCAGACCGGCGAAGCCGGGATCAGCAGCTCCTACTCGGCCACCGTCGGCATCAGTGCCTACGAGCTCGATATGTTCGGGCGGATTCGCAGCCTGAACGAAGAAGCGCTGCAGCAGTACTTCGCCACCGAAGAAGGCCGGCGCAGCACCCAGATCAGCCTGGTGGCCAGCGTGGCCAATGCCTACCTGACCTGGCAGGCCGACAAGGAACTGCTCAAGCTGACCCAGGACACCCTCGCCGCGTTCGAGGAGAGCTACAAGCTCACCGCGCGCAGCAACGAAGTGGGGGTCGCTTCGGCCCTGGACCTGGCGCAGTCGCGCACCTCGGTGGAAAACGCCCGTGCGCAACTGGCCAAGTACACCCGTCAGGTCGCTCAAGATGAGAACAGCCTGGTGTTGCTCCTCGGCACCGGCATCCCGGCCAACCTGCAAGCGGCCAAACCGCTGAACGACGATCTGCTGGCCGAAGTACCGCCCGGCCTGCCGTCGGACTTGCTGCAGCGTCGTCCGGACATCCTGCAGGCCGAGTACAACCTCAAGGCCGCCAACGCCAACATTGGCGCGGCGCGCGCGGCGTTCTTCCCAAGCATCAGCCTGACAGCCAACGCCGGCACCCTGAGCCCGGACCTGTCCGGCTTGTTCAAGGGTGGTTCGGGCACCTGGCTGTTCCAGCCGCAGATCAACCTGCCGATCTTCAACGCCGGCAGCCTGCGTGCCAGCCTGGATTACTCGAAAATCCAGAAAGACATTGGCGTGGCGAACTACGAGAAGTCCATCCAGACGGCCTTCCAGGAAGTCGCCGATGGCCTGGCCGCGCGCCAGACCTACGTCCAGCAGTTGCAGGCCCAGCAAGACTTCGTCAACGCCAACCAGGACTACTACCGCCTGGCCGAGCGTCGCTACCGCATCGGTGTCGACAGCAACCTGACCTTCCTCGATGCCCAGCGTCAGCTGTTCAGTGCCCAACAGGCTCTGATCACCGACCGTCTGGCGCAGTTGGTCAGCCAGGTCAACCTGTACAAGGCCCTGGGCGGTGGCTGGAACGAACAGACGGCGAAGAACGAGCCGTTGAAAGAAGAAGCGCCGAAGTTGAAGTTGTTCTGATAGCGCTGTGAACACAAGGAGCCCACCGATTGGTGGGCTTTTTGTTGATTGCGGGAAAGTATGCGTTGTCAGATCCGGCCCCTTCGCGAGCAAGCCCGCTCCCACATTCGATCGCGTTATCTCTGCAGAAACCTGGTTCCCTGTAGGAGCTGGCTTGCCAGCGAAGAGGCCAGCAAGAACAGCACAAAAATCACAGCCAATCTTATGTTCGATAATCGCCCAAAATCTACCTTCATAGATTGAACCACCTAGTACATTCACATCACCATTCGGCCAACAAAACCAATAACAACAGGTTCGATGCCATGCCCCCGCGCCCTGCCCTCCCCGGCTGATCCGCCCCTTCTGTCCCGACTCCACATGCACGTCTGCAACCCCAGGTTGCGGCATCACCCTGTTTCATCCCCAAGAATTAGAGAGACCCCAGCCCATGCCTTCTCCCGCGCATTATTTCGTTCCCAGCCTGATTGCTATCGCCCTGGCGAGCGCAGCCCTGCCCGCCCAGGCCGAAGAGTCGGGGTTTGTCGAAGGGGCCAAGGTCAACCTGAACCTGCGCAACTTCTACATCAACCGCAACTTCACCAACCCGACCAAGACCCAAGGCAAGGCCGAAGAGTGGACGCAAAGCTTCATTCTCGACGCCAAGTCCGGGTTTACCCAGGGCGTCGTCGGCTTCGGCATGGATGTGCTGGGGCTGTACTCGGTGAAACTCGATGGCGGCAAAGGCACCGGCGGTACCCAGTTGCTGCCGCTGGACAGTGACGGCCGCCCGGCCGACAACTTCGGCCGCACCAACGTGGCGTTCAAGGCCAAACTGTCGCAGACCGAAGCGAAGGTGGGCGAATGGATGCCCGTGCTGCCGATCCTGCGCTCGGACGACGGCCGCTCGCTGCCGCAAACCTTCCGTGGCGGTCAGGTCACCTCGAAGGAGTTCGACGGCCTGACGCTGTACGGCGGCCAGTTCCGCCAGAACAGTCCGCGCGACGACAGCAGCATGAACGACATGTCGATGACCGGCAAAGCCGCGTTCACCTCCGACCGTTTCAACTTCCAGGGCGTCGAGTACCTGTTCAACGAGAAACGCACCCAGATCGGTGTGTGGAACGCCGAACTCAAGGACATCTACAGTCAGCAATTCATCAACCTGACCCACAGCCAACCGATCGGCGACTGGACCCTGGGCGCCAATCTCGGGTTCTTCTACGGCAAGGATGACGGCAGCGCCCGGGCTGGCGAACTGGACAACAAGACCCTGTACGGCCTGCTCTCGGCCAAGTACGGCGGCAACACCTTCTACGTCGGCCTGCAGAAACTCACCGGCGACAGCCCGTGGATGCGTGTCAACGGCACCAGCGGCGGGACCCTGGCCAACGACAGCTACAACTCCAGCTACGACAACGCCCGGGAAAAATCCTGGCAGGTGCGCCACGACTACAACTTCGTTGCCCTTGGCGTGCCGGGGCTGACCCTGATGAACCGCTACATCAGTGGCGACAACGTACACACCGGCACTGTCACCGATGGCAAGGAATGGGGTCGTGAAAGTGAACTGGGCTACACCGTGCAGAGCGGTGCGCTGAAAGACCTGAACGTAAAATGGCGCAACTCGACCATGCGCCGCGATTACAGCAACAACGAGTTCGATGAGAACCGCGTGATCATCAGCTATCCGATCAGCCTGTTGTAAACACAAAACAAATGTGGGAGCGGGCTTGCTCGCGAAAGCGGACGGTCAGCCAGCAATGATGTCGACTGAAACACCGCATTCGCGAGCAAGCCCGCTCCCACACTAGATCTTCGGTATCTTCAAGACCTGCGACACATTTAATCCCGCGATTCAGTCCCCAATTCATCCCACACCGACTCAGCCAGGTGGAAGGTCGCGTTGGCGGCGGGAATGCCGCAGTAGATCGCGCTCTGCATGATCACTTCCTTGATCTCGCCACGGCTCACGCCGTTGTTGGCGGCGGCGCGCAGGTGCAGCTTGAGCTCACCCTCACGGTTCATGCCAATCAGCATGGCGATGGTGATCAGGCTGCGGGTGTGGCGCGGCAGTCCCGGACGGGTCCAGATGTCACCCCAGGCGTGGCGGGTGATCATTTCCTGGAACTCCGAGTTGAACTCGGTCAGGGTGGTCAGGCTGCGGTCGACATGGGCGTCGCCGAGTACCGCGCGACGGACTTTCATGCCCTCGTCGTAACGTTGTTTCTCGTCCACAACAATCCCCTCAATGAGCTAACAAGAACGCCAGGACCCGCTCGCTGAACGCAGCGCCCGCCTGGACGTTGGACAAGTGCGCCGCATGGAACTCGGCGTACTCGGCGCCCTGCACGTGCTCCTGGATGAAGTGCCCACCGGAGGGCGGCGTGACCGCGTCTTCAGTCCCGGCAACCACCAGCAACGGCACCTTGATCGAGGACAGCTGATCGCGGAAGTCGGCATCACGCACCGCCGCGCAATTGGCTGCATAACCTTCAGGCGACGTCGCCGCCAGCATGTCGGTAATCTGCTTGGCCGCTGCCGGATTGGCTGCGGAGAAATCCGGGGTGAACCAGCGGGCAATCGATGCATCGCGCAGGGCGACCATCGCGGCTTGACCATCGCGCAGCACGGTTTCGATACGTGGGTTCCACACCGACGGATCGCCGATTTTCGCTGCGGTGTTGCACACCACCAGTTTGTTCAGGCGCTCGCCGGCATTGATACCCAGCCATTGGCCGATCAGCCCGCCCATGGACAGGCCACAGAAATGCGCCCGCTCGATGTGCAGCGCATCCAGCAGCGCCAGCACGTCGCGGCCCAGTTGCTCGATGCTGTAAGGCCCCGGCGTCACCAGCGACTTGCCGTGACCGCGAGTGTCAAAACGCAGCACGCGAAAATGCTCGGTGAACGCCGGAATTTGCGCGTCCCACATATGCAGGTCGGTGCCCAGGGAGTTGGACAGCACCAGTACCGGCGCATCGACCGGTCCATCGAGTTGCGGCCCTTGAATTTGGTAGTGCAGTTCGCCATCGGCGAGTTGAACGAAAGCCACAGCAGTCTCCTTCAGGCAGTTAACGCAGAATGTTCAGCCACCGCTCGCTCGACCCAGGTACGGGCCTGACCGAGGTAATGGGCGGGGTCCAGCAGATGATCGAGTTCAGCCGCCGACAGTTCGGCGCTCACTTGCGGCTCGTCGCCGAGTACCGCGCGCAGATGACGTTGTTCGGCCACGGCGCGTTTGCAGCACTGTTCCAACAGATGATGCGCGGTGTCGCGGCCGACCCGTTGCGCGAGGACGATGCTCACCGCTTCGGCGAGCACCAGGCCCTGGGTCAGATCGAGGTTGCGCGCCATACGTGCGGCGTCCACTTCCAACCCGCCGGTCACCAGCAGTGCCTGCTTGAGGCTACCGGACACCAGGCAGCAAATTTCCGGCAGGGTTTCCCACTCGGCGTGCCATAGCCCCAGGCTGCGCTCATGTTCCTGCGGCATCGCGCTGAACAGCGTCGAAAGCAGGCCCGGCACGCGAGTCGCCGCGCCGATCAGCACCGCCGCGCCGACGGGATTGCGTTTATGCGGCATGGTCGAGGAACCGCCCTTGCCCGGTGCCGAAGGTTCGAACACTTCGGCCGCTTCGGTCTGCATCAACAGACTGATGTCGCGACCGAGTTTGCCGAGGCTGCCGGCGATCAATCCCAGTGCCGAGCCAAACTCCACCAGGCGATCTCGCTGGGTGTGCCAGGGCTGGTCGGGCAGCGTCAGTTGCAGCTCTTCGGCCAACGCCCGGGCAATGGGCATCGCCTGCTCACCGAGGGCCGCGAGGGTCCCGGAAGCGCCGCCGAATTGCAGCACCAGCAGACGTGGCTTGAGTTCCCGCAAACGCTGACGACTGCGGGTCACCGCACCCAGCCAACCGGCGATTTTCATGCCGAGGGTAACCGGCGTCGCGTGCTGCAACCAGGTGCGCCCGGCCAGTGGCGTGGACACATGACGTTGCGCCTGGGTGGCGAGGGTTTGGCCCAGTTGTGCCAAATCGCTGTCGATCAATTCCAGCGCGCGGCGTAATTGCAGCACCAGGCCGCTGTCCATCACGTCCTGACTGGTGGCGCCCAGATGCACGTAGCGCTCCGCTTGGGCATCGCTCGCGGCGATCTGCTTGCCCAACGCCTTGACCAACGGGATCGCCGAATTGCCCGCCGTGGCGATTGCCTCGCCCAACGCCGCAAAGTCATAAAGCCCGGCGCTGCAAGCCGCTTCGATCGGCGCGACAGCGCTCGACGGAATCAACCCCACCCGAGCTTCGGCCCGGGCCAGCGCCGCTTCGAAATCGAGCATGGCCTGAACCCGGCCCTGATCGCAGAACACTTCACGCATGTCGCTTGCAGTGAAATAGGCATCGAACAATTGATTGCCCGGTCGCTCGTTCATAAACAGTCCCTGGAGGTGCGGGCCGTTCGGGCCCGCTTGTGTAGATCAAAGGTCGTGATGCAAATACTTCGCTTGCTTGGGCAGACGCAGGCTGAACAGGAACGCGATCGCCATCATCACCGTCACGTACCAATAGAAGGAGTTTTCCATTCCGACCGCCTTCAGGCTCAAGGCCACGTACTCCGCCGAACCGCCGAAGATCGCATTCGCCACCGCGTAAGCCAGGCCGACACCCAGGGCGCGCACTTCAGGCGGGAACATTTCGGCTTTTACCAGGCCGCTGATCGACGTGTAGAAACTCACGATCGCCAACGCCACAGTAATCAACACAAAGGCCAGGAACGGACTGCTGACGCTTTTCAGGCTCAGCAGGATCGGCACGGTGCACAGCGTACCCAGGGCACCGAACCAGAGCATCGAGTTACGTCGGCCGATCTTGTCCGCGAGCATGCCGAAGAACGGCTGCATGCACATATAAAGGAACAGTGCGCCGGTCATGATGTAGCTGGCCGTCTTGGCGTGCATGCCCGCCGTGTTCACCAGGTACTTCTGCATGTAAGTGGTGAAGGTGTAGAAAATCAGCGAGCCACCGGCGGTGTAGCCCAGTACGGTGATGAACGCGGCCTTATGGTCGCGAAACAGTGCGGCGATGCTGCCGGCGTCCTTGTTCTCGCGCATTTCCTTGCTGGTGGTTTCTTTCAGCGAACGACGCAGGAACAACGAAATCAACGCCGCCACGGCGCCAACCACGAACGGAATCCGCCAGCCGTAGGCGCGCAATTCGTCTTCACTGAGGAACTGCTGCAGGACCACCACCAGCGACACCGCCAGCAACTGCCCGCCGATCAACGTAACGTATTGGAACGAGGCAAAGAAACCCCGCTGGCCCTTGAGGGCGACTTCGCTCATGTAGGTGGCGGTGGTGCCATATTCGCCGCCCACCGAGAGGCCCTGGAGCAAACGTGCGAACAGCAGCATGATTGGCGCCCAGACGCCGATGTCCTTGTAAGTTGGCAGGCAGGCGATCAGCAGCGAGCCGAAGCACATCATCAGAATCGATATCAGCATCGAATTCTTGCGCCCGTGCTTGTCCGCGACGCGGCCGAAAATCCAGCCACCAATCGGGCGCATCAGGAACCCGGCGGCGAATACGCCCGCGGTGTTGACCAACTGCACGGTGGGGTTGTCGGACGGGAAAAACGCCGGGGCGAAATAGATCGCACAGAAGGCGTAGACGTAGAAGTCGAACCATTCGACGAGGTTGCCGGACGAAGCACCGACAATCGCGAAGATTCGCTTGTTGCGTTCTTCGCCCGTGTAGAGCGCCGCAGGAGCTGTAGTTGGGGTTGCCATTGTTTTGTTCACTCAATAGGGACAGTGAGATTCTAGACACACTTTGCAACAGTCCCGTTCCGCAAATGAATCAGCAACACACAAATCCCTGTAGGAGCTGGCTTGCCAGTGAAGGCGTTGGGTCAGGCGAAGCATTTTTGTCTGCCCCTGCGCTTTTCGCGAGCAAGCTCGCTCCTACAGGTCTTGGGGTGCTTCTTAATAGTCGAAGAACACCGTCTCGGCATCGGTACCCTGCAGAACAACGTTCCACTGGTACACACCTGACGCATCCCGCTTCGCCAGCAAGGTGCCACGACGCTCGGCCGGCACGCATTCGAGCAACGGGTCCGACACATTGGCCGGTTCGCCTTCGAAGTAGATCCGCGTCAGCAAGTGCTTCACCAAGCCACGGGCAAAGACCAGCACGACCAGGTGCGGTGCCTGGGTCGTGCCCTTGAGGCCCTCGACCGTGCCCGGCTTGATGGTGGTGAAACGGAAACGCCCTTCGGCGTCCACCGGCACCCGGCCAAAGCCTTCGAAGTTCGGGTCCAGGGGTTTGTCCTGGTCGTCTTCGGGATGGTCGTACTTGCCGGCGGCGTTAGCCTGCCAGACTTCCAGCATCGCGTCGTTGACGACATCGCCGTTGCCATCGACCACTTGCCCGGTGATCGCCACGCGCTCGCCCAGGGTTTGTTCGACGGTGAGGTCTTCGCGGTTCAGCCAGGTCAGGCCGATGTGGTAGTACGGCCCGACGGTGTGGGACGTGGTCGCAGTCAGCGTCATCTTATTTCTCCATCGGCGTGGCGTCGCGGCCGCGCAAAACGATGTCCCAGCGATAACCGAGGGCATAGGAAGGGATGGTTTTTTCGAGATCGAATGCGGCGATCAAACGCTCTTTGGCGCGGGTATCGGGCACGCAGTTGTAGATCGGGTCGTATGCCAGCAGCGGGTCGCCCGGGAAATACATCTGGGTGACCAGACGCGTGAGGATGCTCGGCCCGAACAACGAGAAATGGATGTGCGCCGGGCGCCAGGCGTTGTGGTGGTTACCCCACGGATACGCGCCGGGCTTGATGGTCTGGAACTGGTACCAGCCATCGGCGTCGGTCACGGTGCGGCCGGTGCCGGTGAAATTCGGGTCCAGCGGTGCGTCGTGCAGGTCGCGGGCATGGTTGTAGCGACCGGCGGCGTTGGCCTGCCAGATCTCCACCAGAATTCCCGGCACCGGCAGACCGTTTTCATCCAGCACACGGCCGTGGATGATGATGCGCTCGCCCTGCGGTTCGCCTTCGTGCTGGGCGGTCAGGTCGTTGTCCTTCTCATTGACGCGCTCGGCACCGATGGTAGGACCGGTGATTTCCGACAGCGAATGCGGCAAGAACACCAATGGCTTGGACGGCGAGCGCAGGTTGGTGGATTGGTAAGTCGGGTGCAGGTATGGCGGTTGGGTGCCTTCCTGCGGGCGGCGGTAACCAGGCTTGTCAGTCATGAAGCTTTCCTCAGTTTCTTGTTAGTCGGCAGAGCGCGTCAGACGCGCTCGATCGCCAAGGCCAGACCCTGACCAACACCGACGCACATGGTCGCCAGACCTTTCTTGCCACCGGTTTTTTCCAGCTGATGCAGTGCAGTCAACACCAAGCGCGCACCGCTCATGCCCAGCGGATGGCCCAAGGCAATGGCGCCACCGTTCGGGTTGACCTGGGCCGCGTCGTCGGCGATCCCCAGTTCACGCAGTACCGCCAGGCCCTGGCTGGCGAAGGCTTCGTTGAGTTCGATCACGTCGAAATCGTTGATGGCCACACCCAGGCGTTCAATCAGTTTACGCACGGCCGGTACCGGACCAATGCCCATCACCCGTGGCGCAACACCGGCGCTGGCCATGCCCAACACTTTGGCGCGGGCGGTCAGGCCATGTTTCTTCACCGCTTCGGCAGAGGCGAGGATCAAGGCGGCGGCACCGTCGTTGACACCCGAAGCGTTACCGGCAGTGACGGTTTTGTCGGGACCGTTGACCGGCTTGAGCTTGGTCAGGGCTTCCAGGGTGGTGTCGGCGCGAGGATGTTCGTCCTGGCTGACCAAGGTTTCACCCTTCTTGTGGGCAATGCGCACCTCGACGATTTCTTCGGCGAAATAGCCCGCAGCTTGCGCGGCGGCCGTGCGTTGCTGACTGCGCAAGGCGAACGCGTCCTGATCGGCGCGGGACACCTGGTAATCGTCGGCGACGTTGTCGGCGGTCTGCGGCATCGCATCCACCCCGTACTGGGCTTTCATCAACGGGTTGATGAAGCGCCAGCCGATGGTGGTGTCTTCCAGTTTCATGTTGCGCGAGAACGCTGCATCGGCCTTGCCCATCACGAACGGTGCGCGGGACATCGACTCGACGCCACCGGCAATCGCCAGCTCCATTTCGCCACTGGCGATGGCACGGAACGCGGTACCAATGGCATCCATGCCCGAAGCGCAGAGGCGATTGAGGGTCACGCCAGGAATGGTCTCCGGCAGCCCCGCCAGCAGCAGCGCCATGCGCGCCACGTTGCGGTTGTCTTCACCGGCCTGGTTGGCGCAGCCGAGGAACACTTCGTCCACCGCCGACCAGTCCACCGACGGGTTGCGCTCCATCAGCGCCTTGATTGGCACCGCGGCCAGGTCGTCAGCGCGAACCGCCGACAGGCCGCCGCCGAAACGGCCGATGGGGGTGCGAATCGCGTCGCAGATATAAACTTCACGCATCATGCTTCTCCAAGTGCTTGGCCCAACGTAATGAAAAAGGCGCCGATGCGCAGCGCCGCAAGGGTTAAAGATTAAGCGCCTGACATGGAGCAAACAATTCGATAATCGACTGAGTGTTCGTTTATCGAACACATTGTTGTTCAGCTATCGATTTGCTCACCCAGCAAAAGATCGCAGCCTGCGTCAGCGCCTATAAAGGAATGGATCAGGTCGCATCCGCATGACTGACCAGCCCCTTGATCACCACCGCCGCGGTCGCCAATGCCGCCGGAATCACCAAGGCCGTCAACACTTGCTCAAAGTTCCAGCCCAGCCCCAGCAGCGTGGCGCCCATCCATGCGCCAAGAATTGCGCCGAAGCGGCCAATCCCGAGCATCCACGAAACCCCGGTAGCACGCCCTTGAGTCGGATAAAACCGCGCCGCCAGCGACGGCATCGCCGATTGCGCCCCGTTGACACACATACCGGCCACCAATACCAGGGTGGCCAGGATTGTGATGTTGCCCAGGCTCTGCCCTACCGCGTAGGCAAAGATGCCGGCCAGCAGGTAGAAAGTGCCGATGACCTTGTGCGGATTGAAGCGGTCCATCGCCCAGCCTACGCCCACCGCGCTCAACACCCCACCGAACTGGAACAACGCTCCGATGAACGCGGCCTGCTCCATGCTCGCGCCACTGTCGCGCATCAGGGTCGGCAGCCAACTGGTCAGCAGGTAAACGATCACCAGACCCATGAAGTAGGTCAGCCACAACAGCAAGGTACCGACGCTATAGGTGCCGGAGAAGATCACGGCAAACACGTTGCGCGCCTTCACGGTTTTCTGTTCCGGTACGCTGAAGCTCGATGCCTGGGCCACCACTGTCGGGTCGATGGGCGCCAGGGTCTTGCGCACTTTGTCGGTGCCGCGATTACGCACCACGAGGAAGCGCGCCGACTCAGGCAGCCAGATCAGCAACACGACGCCGAGGATCAACGGCAGGATCCCGCCGATCAGCAGCAGGCTGTGCCAGCCGAAGGCCGGAATCAGCTTCGCCGAGATGAATCCACCGCCGGCCATGCCCAGGTTGAAGCCGCAAAACATGCTGGTCACCAGCAGGGACTTCTTGCGCTCCGGGGTGTATTCCGACAGCAGCGTGGTTGCGTTCGGCATGCCCGCGCCCAGCCCGAGGCCGGTCAGGAAACGCAACACCAGCAACTGGTCGACGTTAGTGCTGTAGGCCGAAGCCAGGCTAAAGGCACCGAACAGCAGCACCGCCCCAACCAGCACGATTTTTCGCCCAAACCGGTCAGCCAGCGGACCGGAGCCCAGCGCCCCGAAAACCATGCCGATCAGCGCCGCACTCATTACCGGGCCCAGGCTGGCACGATCGATACCCCAGTCCTGGGACAGCGCGGGTGCAATGAAACCCATCGCCGCGGTATCGAGGCCGTCTAGGAAAACAATCAGGAAACATAGGATCACCACTCGCCACTGATAACGCGAAATGGGTTGGGCATTGATGAAGGACTGCACGTCGAGGCAGTTACCTACAGCGGACTGGGGCTGGTTCATTATTTTTTTCCACGCAAAGAACGCAGTCGAACAGATGCCAGCCTTTAAAGAGGCTGCCACGAAAAAGGGGGTGTCAGGATCAGGCGATCGGGTTCCGGTGCAATAGCCGGGTAGGATAGCGACAGTCGGGGAATGTGCGCATGGGGGTGCCTCTTCTCATTATTAGTGGTCGTCGTCCGGTGCCGGATCAAGATCGACAGCGCCGGATGACGCTGCCGCGACATTAATGAGCCAAGGGAAAGAGCGTCAATTCGCCAAACGCGAGTCTGTGCGATTATCGAACAGCTTAGGTAAACAGCTGGGTACTGAGGTCGCGGCTGGCACTTAATAGACCGGGCAGGAAACGCTGTTCAAGTTCGTTGCGGCTGACCCGCCCGGCATGGGTACTGACGTTGAGCGCCGCAACCACCTGGCCGGAAGCGTCGTACACCGGGACGGCGATCGAACGCAGACCCTGCTCCAGTTCTTGATCGACGATGCACCAGCCTTGCTGACGCACTTCCTGCAGGCACTCGAGCAATGCTTCGGGGGTATGGATGGTTCGACTGGTCTTGGCTTGCAGGTCGGCGTGGTCGAGATACTCGTGCAATGAAGTGTCATCGAGGGCGGCGAGCAGGATCCTGCCCATCGATGTGCAATAGGCCGGCAAGCGCCCTCCCACCGACAGGTCGACCGAGATCAGGCGCTGGGTGGTCGCCGAGCGGGCGATGTATAGAATGTCGTCGCCTTCCAGGGTGGCCATGTTGCAAGCCTCGTGGAGTTGCTCGCTCATGCGGTCCAGGTACGGCTGTGCAGAAACGGCCAGCGGCGTCGAGGACACATAGGCATGGCCAAGGGTCAGCACCTTGGGTAGCAACGAATAGGTGCGGCCATCGGTCGTGGCATAACCGAGCTTGATCAACGTGTGCAGGCAACGTCGCACGGCGGCACGGGGAATTTCCGTACGGTGGCTGATCTGGGCAATGGTCAGATGCCGTTTGCGCTCCTGGAACGCTTGCACCACGGCCAGTCCGCGCGCCAACGAGGTCATGAAGTCCGGGTCGCCGGTCAGGGCCTGAATGCGTTTGGCAGGCGAAGCAACGATCGGCGGTGCCACCGAAGCGAAGGAGTTGCGCAATTGATCGTTCATACAAGGTCCTTTTCCCAGACGGATCGGAATCTATTACAGGCGACTGGCTGCAAGGTACACAAGCCCGATCCCGACATGACTGGGCGATTATCGAACCGCCGATCGATTATCGCAATCGATGATTTTTTGCCCAGGCGCCTCTCGCGACTTACATGCGCAATCTAACTGGACTTGAATTGTGCGACTTAATGGCGCCAGAAATGCATCGCCGTACAGTGGCATCATCCAGCCCCCTAGTTGCCACTAAAGGGTTATGGGGAGAAAAACAATCACACATCAAGATCCACTTTTAACTCTATCGTGATAGTGTTCTGTCAATCGCTCGCTATAATGTATTTCAGTAGCAACTCGGTTTTTTATTAACCGATGCCGCTACCGGTGGCGCGATGTTCCATCGCCGCTCTCCACAGCAAGCCCATGACGCCGACTGCATCCGCATCGCGCCAGCGCGCTCGCTGAAACAGGTTCTGATGCTGCGTCAGCTGTATATCTCTGGTGTCGTGGCCGCCTGCAACATGGAAGTAATGATCACACTGTCGCAAAAAATGCCTGCAAGGGCTTTTTGCTTTTGACGAGTGCGGCCAATACATCATGCAGTGCGTTTCACCAGAATTCACCTCAACTCAATCAGGTAGCACCGTGACAAAAGACGAACTGCGCGCGGAACTTGAGCGCCAGGAACAACGTTACAAGGAAGTTTATGGCGGGGAAGTCACCACCTACGCCGCCCAGCCCGAACCGGAACGCAAGCCATGGCGTAAACGCGCCACCGTTCAGGATCAGGTATTCAAGCAAGAACTGGAAAAAATGGAAAAGGAACTCAAAGCCGAGGAGCCGTGAAGGCCCGGGCTTTGAATACTTGCAGGGTTCTGTGTTGCATCCGTTAAAAGCGGGATGTACTGACGTTGCCTTTTTGCGCCCGCTATGAGCGGGCAGCGACCGCCTTGCCGACCGGATGAAGGCTAAAGGTTCGTATCTGACACTCTTTTCAGAAATTTCATACAACTGCGCGCTCGGTCATTCCAGGCGTGGCAAACCCCCGTGCCTGCGGGCTTTCCAAAGAAATTCAAGTACTTGCAAGACCCGCAAAAGCGCAGGAAATTCAGGTCCCAAAGCAAAATAATTCGTTGAAGAATGTTACCGATGAGCAGCAAGTGCATCGATTTCCAGTCTTTTCTGGCATAATCGCGCCCCCTTATGACCGGGTCAGAAAACCTTCATGATCGATTTATTCAGCGGACTGGATGCTTGGGTGCTTGTGAGCCTCCTGCTCGCCCTGACTTTTGTCCTCGCCTTCGAGTTCATCAACGGATTTCATGACACCGCTAACGCGGTAGCCACTGTTATCTACACCAAGGCCATGCCGCCTCATCTGGCGGTGTTCTTTTCCGGTGTGTTCAACTTCCTCGGCGTATTGCTGGGCGGCGTTGGCGTGGCGTATGCCATTGTCCACCTGTTGCCGGTGGAGCTGCTGATCAATGTGAACACCGGTCACGGACTGGCCATGGTGTTCTCGTTGCTCGCCGCCGCCATCGCCTGGAACCTGGGCACCTGGTACTTTGGTATCCCTGCCTCCAGCTCCCATACGCTGATCGGTTCGATCCTCGGCGTCGGCCTGGCCAACGCCCTGATCAACGATATTCCGTTGGCCGATGGCGTGAACTGGCAGAAGGCGATCGATATCGGTATGTCGCTGGTGTTCTCGCCAATGGCAGGTTTCCTGATCGCGGCGCTGATCCTGATCGGTCTGAAATGGTGGCGCCCGCTGTCGAAGATGCACAAGACGCCGGAGCAGCGCCGCAAGATCGACGACAAGAAACACCCGCCGTTCTGGAACCGCCTGGTGCTGGTGATCTCGGCCATGGCCGTGAGCTTCGTGCACGGTTCCAATGATGGTCAGAAAGGTATCGGCCTTATCATGCTGGTGCTGATCGGTATCGTGCCGGCGCAGTTCGTACTTGACCTGAACAGCACCACCTACCAGATCGAACGTACCCGCGACGCCACCTTGCACCTGAACCAGTTCTACCAGCGCAACGCCGCCACCCTGGGCGAATTCCTGGCCCTGGGTAAAAGCGTCGAAGGCGATCTGCCGGAGAAATTCCGTTGCAATCCGCAACAGACCGAGCCGACCATCAATGCCCTGCTCGGCACCCTCAAGGGTGTAGCCGACTACCACTCGCTGCCGTCTGAAAGCCGCATCGAAGTGCGTCGCTACCTGCTCTGCCTGGACGACACGGCGAAGAAAGTCAGCAAGTTGCCAAGCCTGGCCCCAAGAGAAAAGGCTGACCTGGACAAGCTGCGCAAGGACCTGACCACGACCACCGAATACGCGCCTTTCTGGGTGATCCTGGCGGTCGCCCTGGCCCTGGGCCTGGGTACCATGGTCGGCTGGAAACGCGTGGTATTGACCATCGGCGAGAAGATCGGCAAGCAAGGCATGACCTATTCCCAGGGCATGTCGGCGCAGATCACCACCGCGAGCCTGATCGGCATGGCCAACATCTTCAGCCTGCCGGTGTCCACCACCCACGTCCTGTCCTCGGGCGTGGCCGGCACCATGGTCGCCAACAAAAGCGGCCTGCAGGGCGGCACCGTCCAGACCATCCTGCTGGCCTGGGTCCTGACCCTGCCGGCCACCGTGGGGCTGTCGGCCGGCCTGTTCTGGCTGGCGTCGAAGGCACTCGGTAGCTGACAGTCAGCCGAACTAAAAAAGGCGCGCTCCGTGAGGACCGCGCCTTTTTTATTACCTGAATATTCCAGACACCGTCTTCCCCCACAGGGTTGTGCAGGGTCAGACACATTTGCGCAGGCAAAAAAAAAGGGCAACCGAAGTTGCCCAAAATGCCTTGCGTGCTCATTGCCTCCAGAAAGACCTACGGCTTTTTCCGCTTGTGCGAGTCTTTCCAGATAAAAAGTCCGAACCCTGCAAAAAACACAAACATGAGGCTGACGGTCAGCACTCCGGCGATCACCACGTTATCGAAAAACATGACGCGTCTCCTGCAGTTGCCCTGTTGCGATGGAGCCAAGGTAACCAATCGGGCAGGAGAGAATATTGACCGGGATCAATGTTGCCCGGGACCGGGCACGGAAGGAGAGGAAAACTGACCTGCATCAATCGATGCAGGAGCACTCAACGTTTTTTGGGCTTGTTCTTCGGCTTTTTCTTCGCCTTGCCCAACGGCATGGCCTGTTCGAATGCCTGGCGCACTTCGTTCAGGCGCTTGTCGTTAAGGTCATGGACACGCTTGGCGCGTTCGGCATTCAGGTCGATCAGCTTGTCATCTTGGCTCATGGCGTCAGTGCATCGCTTGAAAAGAAGTTCAATGGCCGCCTCGCGCGGCAGGGATGTGCCAATAATGCGGTCTGGCGACGGCGCTGACCAGCCACGGGCTCAAATCTCGATGTCGACCCACAAGCCCTGGCGAGGCTGGTCTTCCATCAACGGGGCCACCGGCACGGTGTTGTCGGCGTTGAGTTCGTCACCCGGGATCGCCAAGTGCGCTTGCGGGTCCTCGTCGGCTTCACGACGGCGGCGTTGCTGCTCCTGCTTGCGTCGCTGTTCCTCGCGCAACAGCAGCGCGGCCTCTTCCGGATCGCGCTGTTGCAGGTCGATGGTGCTGTCGCTGGCGCTTTCCTGCATCGGCACGACGGGCGCGATATCCGGGCGCGGGCGGACCGGGTCGTGCTGGGAAGTGATCGGCACGGCACTCAAGGGGAGCATCGGTGGCAGCATATTTATCAGTCTCCTGTCTGCAGGCTGTCGGCCGCGGTGACGGCGACTTGAGCCATCGGTCGCAAACTGTGACCCGATTGGCACGGCGTGAAGTTTCGCAGCTACGATTTCTTCAGCCTGGGAAGATCATGAGTTCGCAGCCCAAGGCAGTTCCCACACAGGTAATCCTTTGGTCTGGAGACCTGATTCCGTTAAGATAGCCCGCTTTTTCAAGGTGGGAGTCAGGCAGCATGGCGCAGCAGTATCAACCGGGGCAACGCTGGATCAGTGACAGCGAAGCGGAGCTGGGTTTGGGCACCGTTCTGGCACAGGACGGTCGCTTGTTGACCGTGCTCTACCCGGCCACTGGCGACACTCGCCAGTACGCGCTACGGAATGCGCCCCTCACCCGTGTGCGGTTTTCGCCGGGTGACACCATCACTCACTTCGAAGGCTGGAAACTGACCGTACGCGAAGTCGACGACGTCGATGGCCTGCTGGTCTATCACGGTCTCGACGCGCAGAACGAAGTGGTCACCCTGCCGGAAACCCAACTGTCGAACTTCATCCAGTTCCGTCTCGCCAGCGACCGTCTGTTCGCCGGGCAGATCGACCCCCTGGCCTGGTTCGCCCTGCGTTACCACACCCTCGAACACACCAGCCGCCAGCTGCAGTCGTCGCTGTGGGGCCTGGGTGGCGTGCGTGCGCAACCGATCGCGCACCAACTGCACATCGCCCGCGAAGTGGCCGACCGTATTGCGCCACGGGTCCTGCTGGCCGACGAAGTGGGCCTGGGCAAAACCATCGAAGCCGGTCTGGTGATCCATCGCCAGCTGCTCTCGGGCCGCGCCAATCGCGTGCTGATCCTGGTGCCGGAAAACCTCCAGCACCAGTGGCTGGTGGAAATGCGCCGCCGCTTCAACCTGCAGGTCGCGCTGTTCGATGAAGAACGCTTCATCGAAAGCGATGCATCCAACCCGTTCGAAGACACCCAGCTCGCGCTGGTGGCGCTGGAGTGGCTGGTAGACGACGAGAAAGCCCAGGACGCGTTGTTCGCCGCCGGCTGGGACTTGCTGGTCGTCGACGAAGCCCACCACCTGGTGTGGCACGAAGACCAGGTCAGCCCGCAATACTCCCTGGTCGAGCAGCTTGCTGAAACCATCCCGGGCGTGCTGCTGTTGACCGCGACCCCGGAACAGCTGGGCCAGGACAGCCACTTCGCGCGTCTGCGCCTGCTCGACCCGAATCGTTTCCATGACCTGGCGGCATTCCGCGCCGAGAGCGAAAACTATCGCCCGGTGGCCGAGGCCGTTCAGGAGCTGCTGGAAAAAGGTCGCCTGTCACCGAAAGCCCACGAAACCATTCATGGCTTCCTCGGTAACGAAGGCGAAGCCCTGCTGACCGCCGTCAACGATGGCGACACCGAAGCCAGCGCGCGCCTGGTGCGCGAGCTGCTGGACCGCCACGGCACCGGCCGCGTACTGTTCCGTAATACCCGGGCCGCGGTCCAGGGCTTCCCGGAGCGCAAGCTGCATCCTTACCCGCTGCCGTGCCCGGACGAATACCTCGAACTGCCGCTGGGCGATCACGCCGAGCTGTACCCGGAAGTCAGCTTCCAGGCCCAGCCGGACGCCAATGAAGAAGAGCGTTGGTGGAAATTCGACCCACGGGTCGAGTGGCTGATCGACCAGTTGAAAATGCTCAAGCGCACCAAGGTACTGGTGATCTGCGCCCACGCCGAAACCGCCATGGACCTGGAAGACGCCCTGCGCGTGCGTTCCGGCATCCCGGCCACGGTATTCCACGAGGGCATGAACATCCTCGAGCGTGACCGCGCCGCCGCCTACTTCGCCGACGAAGAGTTTGGCGCGCAAGTGCTGATCTGCTCGGAAATCGGCAGTGAAGGTCGCAACTTCCAGTTCTCACACCACCTGGTGCTGTTCGACCTGCCGGCCCACCCGGACCTGCTGGAACAACGTATCGGTCGTCTGGACCGGATCGGCCAGAAGCACACCATCGAACTGCACGTGCCGTACCTGGAAACCAGCCCGCAAGAGCGCCTGTTCCAGTGGTACCACGAAGCCCTGAACGCGTTCCTCAACACCTGCCCGACCGGCAACGCCCTGCAACATCAGTTCGGCCCGCGCCTGCTGCCGTTGCTCGAAGAAGCCGATGACGGTGACTGGCAAGCGCTGATCGACGAAGCCCGTACCGAGCGCGAGCGCCTGGAAGCCGAGCTGCACACCGGCCGCGACCGTTTGCTGGAGCTCAACTCCGGTGGCGCCGGCGAAGGTGAGGCGCTGGTCGAGGCCATCCTCGAGCAGGACGACCAGTTCGCCCTGCCGATCTACATGGAAACCCTGTTCGATGCATTCGGCATCGACAGCGAAGACCATTCGGAAAACGCCCTGATCCTCAAGCCGAGCGAAAAAATGCTCGACGCCAGCTTCCCGCTGGGCGACGACGAAGGCGTAACCATCACCTACGACCGCAACCAGGCGCTGTCTCGCGAAGACATGCAGTTCATTACCTGGGAACACCCGATGGTCCAGGGCGGCATGGACCTGGTGCTGTCCGGCTCCATGGGCAATACCGCCGTGGCGCTGATCAAGAACAAGGCGCTGAAACCCGGCACCGTGTTGCTGGAACTGCTCTACGTCAGTGAAGTGGTTGCCCCGCGCTCTCTGCAACTGGGCCGCTACCTGCCGCCGGCCGCCCTGCGCTGCCTGCTCGATGCCAATGGCAATGACCTGTCGGCCCGGGTGTCGTTCGAGACCTTGAACGATCAACTCGAAAGCGTGCCCCGCGCCAGCGCCAACAAGTTCATCCAGGCACAGCGCGATCAGCTGACGCCACGGATCAACGCCGGCGAAGACAAGATCTACCCACGTCACGCCGAACGCGTGGCAGAGGCGCAACGTCGCCTGGCTGCCGATACCGACGAAGAACTGGCACGCCTGACCGCGTTGCAAGCGGTCAACCCGACCGTACGTGACAGCGAACTGGTTGCCCTGCGCAAGCAGCGCGAACAAGGCCTGGCCATGCTCGACAAGGCGGCGCTGCGACTGGAAGCGATCCGGGTGTTGGTGGCGGGTTAAGTCCCCTGCTCCAGCGCTTCAACAAAGAGGCCCGCAGCGATGCGGGCCTTTTTTTACCTGATTTTTGTGGCGATGCCGATGGCCTGCTGGCGATGGCTATCAAGCAGTCGCCGCAACACCTTCAGGTTCAACCCCCCCAACCAACCCATCCTTCATCCGCTTCGCATCGCGCACAAAACACCGCGACGCCAACACCAGGAACACCATGGTGAAGAACAGCGCCACCGGTATCAGGTACATCGCGTCATGCAGGCCGACTGCCTTGAAAGCTTCAGTCATCTGTTCGGCACCGGCCGCGAGCATGGCGGTGTGGGCAAAGTGATCGGACAACGCCCCAACCACCACCGGACCCAGACCACCCCCCAACAGGTACAGCCCGGCAAAAAACAATGCCATGGCGGTGGCTCGCAGGCGCGGCTCGACCACGTCCTGGATCGCCGTGTAGACGCAGGTATAGAAGTTATAGGCAAACAACCAGCCCAGGCTGAACACGGCCACGAACACGCCGATCTCGATCCGCCCCGAATGCAGCGCCCAGGCAGTACACAAGGTTGAGATGATCAGACTGAACGCAGCAAACAGCAGGCGACCGTTGGCCACCCGCTGATGGATCTTGTCCGCGACCCAGCCGCCCAGTGTCAGGCCGAACAACCCGGTCACGCCGACGATCACCCCGGTCGCCACCGCGGCTTCCTGCAACGGCATCAGGAAATAACGCTGCAGCATGGGCACCAGGAACGAGTTGCAGGCATAGGTGGCAAAGTTGAAACAGAGCCCCGCCATCACAAGCCACAGGAAGGTCGGCACCGCCAACACCCGGCGGATCGGCCGGTCGATCTTTTCCTGTGACACTTGCACGCTTTCCGCCGCACCGCGCTTAGGCTCCTTGATGAAGAACATGAAGATCGCCAGGATCAGCCCCGGCACGGCGGCAATGAAGAACGGCGCCCGCCAGCTGTCGAATGCCTTGACCATCGCGCCGATGGTGAAGAACGCCAACAATAGACCCAACGGCAACCCGAGCATGAAGATGCCCATGGCCCGCGCCCGTCGATGCGCCGGAAACAGGTCGCCGATCAGCGAGTTGGCGGCCGGTGCATAACTGGCCTCACCGATACCCACCCCCATGCGCACGATCAGGAAACTCCAGAAACTGCCCACCATTCCGTTGACCGCCGTCAGCCCGCTCCACACCGCCAGGCCCCAACCCATCAACTTGCTGCGCGAACCCGTATCGGCCATACGGCCCAACGGCAGACCGGCGATCGCGTAGACGATGGTGAATGCCGTACCGATGATCCCCAGCTGAAAGTCGCTGAGGTGCCACTCCATGCGGATCGGTTCGATGATGATGGCGGGAATCGTACGGTCGAAAAAGTTGAACAGGTTGGCCAGGAACAGCAGGAACAAAATGCGCCAGGCATTCGCCGCTTGGGTCGAGTTCTGCATGGGTCCATCTCTTTTTATTGTTATGGGGGCTTCACTGCCACCCGGAACCTGCAATCTAGTCAGGCCGACCAGCACTGTCTGTAATTATTCGTAAAGCTGATACCCACCCATGGAAACAGACGGGGCCCAGGCAACATTTTATTTCCAAACGCACTAAGACTCATTCCAAAATCATTGGGAGACAATGTGCCACTATCCCTTGCGTTCAATGCACGCCTTCTATACTGCAAGGCATTCGCCAGCGTTGATTGCCGGCCAGGGAGACAAACACGGGGCATGCTATGGAGTGGCTTGGTCTGCATTTCACTACACAGCTAGCAGAAAGCGGACAGGTCATACTCCAATGCGTACATGACCCTTTTCTGGTGCTGCTGGCTTTTCTGGTCGCTTGCGCCGGGTGCTTTGCCACACTGGATATGGCCGAACGGATTGCCCAGGCACAAAAACCGGCGTCACAACGTCTTTGGCGCTGGATCGGTGCCGGATGCCTGGCCAGCGGAATCTGGGCCATGCACTTCATTGGGATGTTGGCGTTCCAGGCGCCGATAGACGTGCATTACCACTTGCCGATCACGCTCTTGTCGCTGTTGGTTGCACTGTGTGCGTCGTGGTTGGCGATGCACACCCTCAGCCTGCCAACCCTGAACTTGCGGCAATGCTGCAAGGCATCGATCGTCATCGGCCTCGGCATAGCCACCATGCACTACGTGGGCATGGCCGCCATGCGTTCTCAAGCGACGGCTTATTACCAACCGGCGCTGTTCATTCTGTCGCTCCTGATCGCCTTTGCCGTCAGTCTGGCGGCACTACTGCTAGCGAGTTATCTGCGCACTGGTGCGGGTATTTTTCACCAGCTGCGCAAATGCGGCGCCAGCCTGTTGCTGGGTGCAGGCATCATCAGCCTGCATTTCACCGGCATGGCTGCCTTCGACCTGGTGCTGCCAACCGGCAGCCTGTTGACCCAGCCAAGTGAAAACAACCATCTGCAACTGGGCCTGACAATAGCCGTCATGACCCTGCTCATCATCGGCAGCTGCATCAGTGCAGCGCTGGCGGACAAGAAGCTGCAGCACAAGGACCGTGACCTGCTGCGGGTGAACTCGCTGCTCACCCAACTCGATCAAGCGCGCATGTCCCTGCAGCAAGTGGCGCACTACGACGCCCTGACCAACCTGGTCAACCGTCGCGGGTTCAACCAGCTTTTCGCTGAAAAGCTCCTGGAGCGCACTCACTCAGGCGGCATGCTCGCGGTGCTGTTCCTGGATATCGACCATTTCAAGCGCATCAATGACAGCCTCGGCCACGATGCCGGCGATGAACTGCTCAAGGTGCTCGCCCGGCACATCAAGAGCTCGGTGCGCAGCCATGAAGATGTGGTGGCACGCTTTGGAGGCGACGAATTCTGCATCCTCATCGACCTGCATGACCGTGAAGAGGCGCGCCAGATGGCCCAGCGCATCATGCTGAAAATGAAGGAACCCATCGAGCTGTCCGGACGGCGCATGGTCATGACCACCAGCATCGGCATCAGCGTGTTCCCCGAGGACGGCAAAACCTGTGAAGAACTGCTGAAAAACGCCGACCTGGCGCTGTATCAATCCAAGGACAGCGGCCGCAACGGCCTGAATTTCTTCAGTGCCAACCTCAAAGCACGCGCCATGCTGGAGCTGCAACTGGAGGAAGAACTGCGCCATGCGCTGCGCGAAGACACCGGGCTGATGCTCTATTACCAACCGATCTACGACCTCAAGACCGGCCAGGCCAGCAAGCTCGAAGCGTTGATCCGCTGGCAACACCCGGTCCACGGATTTCTCGCGCCGGACCGCTTCATTGGCATCGCCGAGGCCAATGGCCTGATCACCGAACTGGACAATTGGGTGCTGCGCAAGGCCTGCCAGGACCTGGGTGAGCTGTCACGCCAGGGGTGTGCGAACCTGAAGATCTCCATCAATTGCTCTCCGCTGACCCTGGCGCGCGAAGAACTGAGCGACGAAATCTCACTCGCCTTGCGCAATGCCGGGGT
This sequence comes from Pseudomonas serbica, assembly GCF_028823535.1. Taxonomy (GTDB): domain Bacteria; phylum Pseudomonadota; class Gammaproteobacteria; order Pseudomonadales; family Pseudomonadaceae; genus Aquipseudomonas; species Aquipseudomonas serbica. The sequence goes on from NZ_JAQIYM010000004.1 coordinate 201,455, forward strand.
CGAACCCCATCGCCTGGAACTGGAGGTCACCGAGAATGCGCTGATGGGCAACATTGCCGATACCCTGGTGTTGCTGCAGCAGATACGCGCCCTGGGCGTATCGCTGTCGATCGATGACTTCGGCACTGGCTATTCCTCCCTGGCTTACCTCAAGCGCTTGCCGCTGAACACCTTGAAGATCGACCGGTCGTTCATCCAGGACATTCCAAAAGCCACCCAGGACATGGAAATCGTCCAGGCCATTATCGTCATGGCCCACACCCTGCACCTGGACGTGGTCACCGAAGGCGTCGAAACGTTCGAGCAATACCAGTTTCTCGAACGCCACGGCTGCGACTTCGTCCAGGGTTACCTGCTCAGCCGCCCGGTACCGCTGGGCGAACTGCGGCCCGTGCTGAACGAAATCAACCAGCGCAAACATTCATGCACCGTCACGCACCTGAGTCTTGCTCACGGTACATCTGCACTAATGTAGACGGGTCCTTTTCCAGGAAACCCTGGCTCCCATGCAGGCGCATCAATTGCGCGGCCAGGCCGCTGATCGGCGTCGCCGAACCTTGCTCGCGGGAAAACTTTACCGCGCCATCCAGATCCTTGAGCAAGGTCCGCACATGCCATTTGACCGGTTCGAAACGGCTCTCGGCCATTTGCGGCGCGAGGAACTGCAAGGGTTTTGAATCGGCAAACCCACCGGCCAGTGCCTCGGCGATCAGGCTGGCATCGACACCGGAGCGCTCCGCCAAGGCCACCACTTCGGCGATGACCAGTGCATTGCAGGCAACGATCATCTGGTTGCAGGCCTTGGTCACCTGCCCTGCTCCCACCGCACCCATGTGTGTCACCCGCTGACCGAGGCTCAGCAAAACCGGTTTGACCCGTTCAAGGTCAGCCACGGTGCCGCCGACCATGATCGCCAGGCTTCCGGCCTCGGCACCCACCACTCCGCCGGACACTGGCGCGTCCAGCCAACCCATGCCGGTCTTGCCGAGTTCTGTCGCCATTTCCCGGGTCGCCGTGGGTTCCAGGCTGGACAAATCCACCAGCAATTGTCCTTCTTTCGCCCCCTCGGCGATGCCCGACTTGCCGAAAACCACCTCACGGACCACCGAGGTATCCGCCAGGCACAACATCACCACCTCGGCGTGCCGACACAACTCGGCAGGTGTGGCGACCTGGCGTGCACCGGCCTCGACCAGCGGCGCACACTTGGCCGGATTACGGTTCCACACCGTCAGCGGGTAACCCGCGGCGAGCAAACGCTGGCACATCGGCAGGCCCATCAGGCCAATTCCGGCAAAACCCAGGGACGGTAGCGTTGACATCATTTTGCCTCCTTTTGATTAAAGAACAGCGAATATTGGCCGATTCATCAGGACTCAGGAAAGGATTCCGCCGAGCGACGCACATGCTGATGCCCCGCTCGGGTCAAATACGCGCTGATAAAAGACGCGAGATCTCATTCCGTGACGGTCGACGACAGTATGTTGCCCGACCGACCAGCCCAGGTAGATGGCGAACGATGACTTCTAAAAACAATACGGCCCCTGCGCTTTGCGACCCGACGCTGAACCCGGCGGCGAACAGCCCCGCGCCATCGAAGCCATTGACGCCTTCACGCCCGCTCGCGACCCAGCAATACCTGTACTTCACCGAAACCAACACCGATCGCATTCTCGACAACCTCGACGGCCTGCGCGACATGGTGTTCCCGCGCCCATCGCACCTGGAAGGCGACAACGATCAGCACAACGATCAGGCGTTTCCGTCGGTGTGCCTGATTGGCCTGGGCCGCTGCGGTTCGAACATCGCGCTGGACGTTGCGGAACTGGTCTACAACGCCCGCAAGTTCTACCTCAACGAATTCAACAGCGAAGATCGCCTCTCGCCTGACAAGCGCTATGCGGAAAAAGGCTACAGCCCGGCACAATGGATTCGCAACAACCTGCGCCTGGGGTCGAGCAAGGCCGCCAAACCGGTGTTCCTGGTAGAACCGCTGGTGATGCTGGGCGACCTGGACAAGGACATCGCCGGGCGTATCCGCTTCTCGCGCAAAGGCGAAAAGAGCGGATTCCTGCGCGACTACAGCAAAATGAAAATCATGGACCTGTCGGAAGTCCATGCCGGCGGTGCCGGTAATGCACCGATCCTCGGTCAGTACCTGGCCAAGATCATCCTGAACAAAGACACCCAGCGTTTTTCCAGCCCGGACTGGAAGATGATCCACTCGTACCTGATTGACAGCTGCGGCATCAAGGCCAACCAGTCGCGCCTGTATTTCTCGATCTTCAGTGCCGGTGGCGGTACCGGTTCAGGCATGGCGTCGGAATTCGGCCTGGCCCAGCAGCATTCGTACATGAACAAGACGTTCGACACCAAGCCGATGGACGAGCACGACGGCAAGAGCGGTCACTCCTTCGTCTTCGAACCGATCTTCACCAGCGGCATCTGCGTGCTGCCGAACATTTCCGATCACCGCAGCGAAATGTCCGAGGCGCTGCACATCAACGCCGGCCGCCTGCTGTGCAAATACCTGTCGGAAGAATGGGACTTCTCCTACAACTTCGCCAACGAAGACAGCAGTGAAGCCAGCGTCATGGGCCGTATCCGCCCCTGGAACGCGATGATGCTGATCTCCAACGACATCATGCGTTATGCCGAAGAAAGCGATGACGGCAACATCCAGAACATCGACGTCAATGCGATGGAAAAACATGCCAACCAGTACATCTCGCAGCAGATCTTCAACATCCTGACCGCGCAAGCTGTCACGACCGACTATGACCAGAACTATTTCCGCCGTGCCGGCATCGACATCGGCGAAACCATTCGCCTGGACGCCAACGACCTGTTCATGAGCCTCGCCGGCCCAGTGGCCATTGCGTATGCCGAATCCGTGGTGCCGGAAACACCGCCGCCAAGCAGCGACAAATTCAAGGTCTTCGATAAAGAGCCGCAGCGCCTGAACATCGACGACCTGTTCTTCCGCTCGATCGACCTGCCACATTTCAACAAGGTCACCCAGGCCATCGAAGGCATCAGCCTGTTGCCCATCGAGTCCAAGCGTTATCGGGCGTCGCTGGAGCAGTACAAGAACTCGGGCTACGACGCGGCTGCCCTGCACGACCTGCACTTCTTCAAGAACTGCTCGTCGGTGGTGTCGATCGTGTCCCTGCCCAAGGACTACAAGTTGTCCTACATGGACCTGAACCGCTTGAAGACCCACCTCAACAACCTGTTCCCCAACACCACGCTCAAGCGTTATGCGCTGGTGATCGGCGCCTCGGCCAACCTGTCGCTGACCACCCTGATCGCCAAGAGCCCGTGCCTGTCGGACGATTTCCTGACCTTGATCGTGGCGTTCATCAAGCGCTGCTTTGCCCGTACCCCTTACCGCTTCGATGACACCCTGGACAACTCGGTCCTGGACTTCATCATCAATGAACAGTTCGATGAAGACCTGATCGATGACCTGCTCAACGAATTCGAGAATCCGGCGAAAATCCTCGATACCAACTGGTATGCGATCAAGCCGATGTACGAAAAGAAGTATCGCGAGCTGATCAACGACAAGGACAAGTTCGTCTCGATCAACGACATCCGCCTGTCACGCGATTGCGTGAAGAAAGCGATCAAGTACTTGCGTGAGATCTATCGTCACCGGATTGGCAAGACGAAGGTGATTTCGTTGAATAACCATACGGGCAAGACGGCTTACTAAGGCCGGCGCAGCACCGCGTCGCACCCAATCGCGAGCAGGCTCGCTCCCACCGTTGAACGTGTTCTTACAGAAAGAATGCAGTCAACTGTGGGAGCGAGCCTGCTCGCGATGACGCCCTCAAAAATCACCCAATTCAACATCCAGAAACAATTGATCAGCCCTTCCGCTGCTCTCCCAACTGTTCCCGTTACGTTTACGTCACCGTGAAGCTGTGGCCTTTCTCTACGGCAACCTGCCATCACGCTACTCGGCTACACACTTTCGATCGGCAAGACATGGCACCAACGTGGTGCAGGCAATTAACCCTGCGCTCTTTCCTGGATCATAATCCATGGCGAAACCACCACCGCCCACAGCTGTGGATCGCGTTCGAAAAGATCCAGCGCCCGCGTTTCAGACAGCTTGGCGACCTTGTCTTCGGCCAGCCAGGCAGCCACTTTCTCGCCTTCGTCGGTCGCTACGGCCTCGGCTGCCGCAATCAAATCCAGGCCTGGATCGACCCACAATAGGGCACCCTTGGCAAAGAACGGCTCCAGTTCCTTCCAGGTAATAGATGCGGTTTCTCCGAGCAGCTTGGCATAGAGGGTGCTAGGTTCTTCAGTCATGGGTTCCGGTCCGGAAAAGAAATCGACGCAATGATAACGTCGGTGGTCAGGCAGAAAAACCCAGAAGCAATTGGCATTACCGAATGAAAAGCGCAGGAAAGCCAAGGAGTGCACCGAATCTGGCTATAAGCCCGTCAAAGCCCCGCCGCAATTCTGACTTTTTCTTTCAAAAAAGCGACACCCCCAAGTTTTGCCCCCCGGCGCCAGCTTCCCAGGCTGACAATCGGCGCTCTACACTGTACCGGTACAGTTGCCGAGGGGCTTTTCCGGGAGATGTCGTGGATATCTGACCCGGTTCTGCCGCCTACGGCGCCAGGACTATAAAAATTACAACAGTAAGAGTGGAGCACTATGACTAAGGCTACTAAGCAGATTTCCAAACTGTTTGCCGCTATGGTTCTGGCCGGGGTTGCCAGCCATTCGTTCGCAGCTGACACCATCAAGATCGGCATCGCCGGCCCTAAAACCGGTCCTGTAGCCCAATACGGCGACATGCAGTTCAGCGGCGCCAAGATGGCCATTGAACAGATCAACGCCAAAGGCGGCGTAGACGGCAAGAAACTCGAAGCCGTTGAATACGATGACGCCTGCGATCCAAAACAAGCGGTAGCGGTCGCGAACAAAGTCGTCAACGACGGCGTCAAGTTCGTGGTTGGTCACCTGTGCTCCAGCTCCACTCAACCGGCTTCGGACATCTACGAAGACGAAGGCGTGATCATGATCACCCCGGCTGCCACCAGCCCGGACATCACCGCCCGTGGTTACAAAATGGTGTTCCGCACCATCGGCCTGGACAGCGCCCAGGGCCCTGCCGCCGGTAACTACATTGCCGACTTCGTAAAACCGAAGATCGTTGCTGTCCTGCACGACAAGCAGCAATACGGTGAAGGTATCGCCTCTGCCGTGAAGAAAACCCTGGAAGGCAAAGGCGTCAAGGTTGCCGTGTTCGAAGGCGTCAACGCCGGCGACAAGGACTTCTCCTCGATGATCGCCAAGCTCAAGCAAGCCAACGTCGACTTCGTCTACTACGGCGGCTACCACCCGGAGCTGGGCCTGATCCTGCGTCAGTCTGCGGAAAAAGGCCTGAAAGCCAAGTTCATGGGTCCGGAAGGCGTGGGTAACGACTCCATTTCGCAGATCGCCAAGGACGCTTCCGAAGGTCTGCTGGTGACCCTGCCGAAATCCTTCGACCAGGACCCGGCCAACGTTGCCCTGGCTGATGCGTTCAAGGCCAAGAAAGAAGATCCGAGCGGTCCGTTCGTGTTCCCGGCCTACTCGGCTGTGACCGTGATCGCCGACGGCATCAAGGCTGCCAAGTCCGAAGACTCCGCCAAAGTGGCTGAAGCCATCCACGCTGGCACCTTCAAGACCCCGACCGGCGACCTGAGCTTCGACGAGAAAGGCGACCTGAAAGACTTCAAATTCGTGGTTTACGAGTGGCACTTCGGCAAACCAAAAACTGAAGCCAAGCCTCAGTAAGGCGTTGCCTGACTGACTGCCAACAAAGCCCACGGCGTGCCGTGGGCTTTGTTTTACGATCGTATCTGGGCCGCGCTGGCGTGATCCGCCAGTCTCCCCACCTGAAAATCTCAAAACCGTCATCAGCGGTTCGCTGGCAAACCCCGGATTCGAAGTGGATGCAGATCCACGGGGCCCGGGCGGGAAAATGACTCCACCAGTGAAATGCGTATCAGGTTTTTAGGAGCGCTGTAATGCCTGACATCTATCACTTTTTCCAACAGCTGGTTAATGGCCTGACCATTGGCAGCACGTATGCCCTGATCGCCATCGGCTATACGATGGTTTACGGCATCATTGGAATGATCAACTTCGCCCACGGCGAGGTGTACATGATCGGCTCCTACGTGGCGTTCATCGCCATCGCCGGGCTGGCCATGCTGGGACTCGACAGCGTTCCGCTGTTGATGACCGCCGCTTTCCTGGCAACCATCGTCGTCACCAGTGCCTACGGCTACAGCATCGAACGGATCGCCTACCGCCCCTTGCGCGGCAGCAACCGTCTGATCCCGCTGATCTCCGCCATCGGCATGTCGATCTTCCTGCAGAACACCGTTCTGCTGGCGCAAGACTCCAAGGACAAATCCATCCCCAACCTGATTCCGGGCAATTTTGCCTTTGGGCCAGGTGGCGCACATGAAGTGCTGATTTCCTACATGCAAATCGTGGTGTTCGTGGTGACCCTGGTCGCCATGCTCGGCCTGACGCTGTTCATCTCCCGCTCTCGCCTGGGTCGCGCCTGCCGCGCCTGCGCCGAAGACATCAAGATGGCCAACCTGCTGGGTATCAACACCAACAACATCATCGCCCTGACCTTCGTCATCGGTGCCGCGCTGGCGGCCATCGCGGCCGTGCTGCTGAGCATGCAATACGGCGTGATCAACCCGAACGCCGGTTTCCTCGTCGGCCTCAAGGCCTTCACCGCAGCGGTACTGGGCGGTATCGGCAGCATTCCGGGCGCCATGCTCGGCGGGCTCGTATTGGGTGTGGCGGAAGCCTTTGGTGCCGATATCTTCGGCGACCAGTACAAGGACGTCGTGGCGTTCGGCCTGCTGGTTCTGGTGCTGTTGTTCCGGCCAACCGGCCTGCTGGGCCGTCCGGAGGTTGAGAAGGTATGACTAGGAATCTTAAACAGGCGCTGTTCAGCGCCTTGCTGGTGTGGGCCGTGGCCTACCCGGTACTCGGTCTGAAGCTGACCATCGTCGGCATCAACCTCGAAGTTCATGGCACCAGCGACGCCACCCTCATCACCATCGCGGTGTGCTCGGTGCTGATGTTCCTGCGTGTCTTGTTCGACCAGCAGATCAGCTCGGCCTGGCGTTCTTCGCCAGGCATGCCGCTGATTCCGGCCAAGGCCAGCAACTTCCTGACCCTGCCGACCACACAACGCTGGATCATCATCGCGCTGATCGCTGGCGCGCTGGTCTGGCCGTTCTTCGGTTCTCGCGGTGCGGTGGATATCGCGACGCTGGTACTGATCTACGTGATGCTGGGCCTGGGCCTGAACATCGTGGTCGGCCTGGCCGGTCTGCTCGACCTCGGTTACGTCGGCTTCTACGCCGTCGGCGCCTACAGCTACGCGCTGCTGTCGCACTACTACGGCCTGAGCTTCTGGATCTGCCTGCCGATCGCCGGCCTGATGGCGGCCACCTTCGGCTTCCTGCTGGGCTTCCCGGTACTGCGTCTGCGCGGTGACTACCTGGCGATCGTGACCCTGGGCTTCGGTGAGATCATCCGTCTGTTCCTGCGTAACCTGACGGACATCACCGGCGGCCCGAACGGCATCAGCAACATCGAGAAGCCAACGTTCTTCGGCCTGACCTTCGAACGTAAAGCCGCGGAAGGCATGCAAACCTTCCACGAGTACTTCGGCCTGCAATACAACTCGATCAACAAGGTGATCTTCCTTTACCTGGTTGCGCTGTTCCTGGCACTGGCTGCGCTGTTCGTCATCAACCGCTTGCTGCGCATGCCCCTGGGCCGCGCCTGGGAAGCGTTGCGTGAAGACGAAATCGCCTGCCGCGCACTGGGCCTGAACCCGACCATCATCAAGCTGTCGGCCTTCACCCTGGGCGCAAGCTTCGCCGGTTTCGCCGGTAGCTTCTTCGCTGCCCGCCAGGGGCTGGTGACGCCGGAGTCCTTCACCTTCATCGAGTCGGCGATCATCCTCGCCATCGTGGTGCTGGGTGGCATGGGCTCGCAGCTGGGCGTGATCCTGGCGGCGGTGGTGATGATCCTGCTGCCGGAAATGATGCGTGAGTTCAGTGAATACCGCATGTTGATGTTCGGTGCCTTGATGGTACTGATGATGATCTGGCGCCCTCAGGGTCTGCTGCCCATGCAACGTCCTCACATGGAGCTGCGCAAATGAGCCGCGAGATCCTTAAAGTAGAAAACCTGAGCATGCGCTTCGGCGGCTTGCTGGCAGTCAACGGCGTTGCCTTGAGCGTGAAAGAGAAACAAGTGGTTGCACTGATCGGCCCCAACGGCGCCGGCAAGACCACCGTGTTCAACTGCCTGACCGGCTTCTACAAGCCGAGCGGCGGCAGCATCCTGCTCGATGGTGAGCCGATCGAGGGCCTGCCGGGCCACAAGATCGCACTCAAGGGCGTGGTGCGTACCTTCCAGAACGTGCGGTTGTTCAAGGACATGACTGCGGTCGAGAACCTCTTGATCGCCCAGCATCGCCACCTGAACACCAACTTCCTGTCCGGCTTGTTCAAGACCCCGGGGTTTCGCAAGAGCGAACGCGAGGCCATGGAGTTCGCCGAGTACTGGCTGGAAAAGGTCAACCTCAAGGAGTTCGCCAACCGTCCGGCCGGTACCCTGGCCTACGGTCAGCAACGGCGCCTGGAAATCGCCCGCTGCATGATGACCCGTCCGCGGATCCTCATGCTCGACGAACCGGCCGCCGGCCTGAACCCGAAGGAAACCGAAGACCTGAAGGCGCTGATCAGCGTGCTGCGTGAGGAGCACAACGTCACCGTGCTGCTTATCGAACATGACATGAAACTGGTCATGAGCATTTCCGACCACATCGTCGTGATCAACCAGGGCACGCCCCTGGCCAACGGTACGCCGGAACAGATCCGCGACAATCCTGAAGTGATCAAAGCCTACCTGGGGGAAGCGTAAATGCTGCAGTTCGAAAACGTTTCCACTTTCTACGGCAAGATCCAGGCCCTGCACAGCGTCAACGTCGAAGTCCGTCAAGGCGAAATCGTCACCCTGATCGGCGCCAACGGTGCCGGCAAATCCACGCTCCTGATGACCCTGTGCGGTTCGCCTCGGGCCCACAGCGGCAGCATCCGCTACATGGGTGAGGAACTGGTTGGCCAGGATTCTTCGCAGATCATGCGCAAGAGCATTGCCGTGGTGCCGGAAGGTCGTCGGGTGTTTTCCCGCCTGACCGTGGAAGAAAACCTGTCCATGGGTGGTTTCTTCACCGCCAAGGGCGACTATCAGGAACAGATGGACAAGGTCCTCGGACTTTTCCCACGCCTGAAAGAGCGCTTCAGCCAGCGTGGCGGCACCATGTCCGGCGGCGAACAGCAAATGCTCGCCATCGGCCGCGCGCTGATGAGCAAGCCCAAGCTGCTGCTGCTCGACGAGCCTTCGCTGGGCCTGGCCCCGATCATCATCCAGCAGATCTTCGATATCATCGAACAGCTGCGCAAGGACGGTGTGACGGTGTTCCTGGTCGAACAGAATGCTAACCAGGCCCTGAAAATCGCTGACCGCGCCTACGTTCTGGAGAACGGCCGGGTAGTGATGACCGGCACCGGTGAAGCGTTGCTGACCGATCCGAAAGTGCGCGATGCGTACCTCGGCGGCTAAGCCTTTGCGGTAACCAAAAAACGGCCTTTGCGGGCCGTTTTTTTATGCCTGCCTTAACACCGCATTTCCTTTGTAGGAGCTGGCTTGCCAGCGATAGCGGTGTACCCGTCAACATGGTCGTTGAATGTTATGCCCCTTTCGCTGGCAAGCCAGCGCCTACCGGGTCCGTGTGAAGATTCAAAGTCGATCCAGCGCCTCGCCGCTGCGCTTGAACCAACCGATCAAGTAATCCGCCAGCACCTGCGTGCGTTTCGGCAGCCCCCCCTGGTACGGATGCACCAGGTACATTGGCATGCTGCGGGTCTGATAATCACGCAGGAGCCAGCGCAAACGCCCGTCGGCCAGTTCCTCCGGCAACGCGTAGGACGGTAAACGAGCAATGCCGGCGCCAGCCAGTGCGGCTTTTTTCAACAGATTGTAATGGTTGCTGGCGAAGGGACCGGAAACCCGCACCCGCAACAGCTCGTGTTGTTGGTGATACAACCACTCCTCGCGACCACTGTAGTGGCTGTTGAGCAGGCACCGGTGTTCGGCCAGCGCCTGAGGCGTCTGCGGCTCACCGTATTGCTCCAGATAGGCGGGGCTGGCGCAGGTCAATTCCCGCCACGCCAATAACGGGCGCGCCACCAGGCGCTGGTCAATCGCCACATCGGAGCGGATTGCCAAATCGAAACCGTCGCGGGACAGATCACGGTAACTGTTGTTGAGTTCCAGCTCGATCTGCACCTCGGGATACTGGGCGGAGAACTCCAGCAACAATCCATCGAAAAAGGTTTCCCCGAGCGACACCGGAACCGTCATCCGCACCGGGCCGGCCATGTCGTCCTTCAGGCGTGCCAGGGCCTGGCGCGCGCGCTCGACCTGCACCACCAGCGCCTGGGCCTGGGGCAATAACGCCGCGCCCGCCGCCGTCAGGCTCAAGCGTCGCGTGGTGCGCTGCAACAAGACCACGGAAAACTGCGCTTCCAACTGACTGATGCGCTTGGACAGTTGGCCCTTGCTGCAGCCCAATTGCTGCGCAGCCAAGGTAAAACTCCCCGCTTCGATCAGTACCGCAAACGCGGCCAGGTCATCCATCTCGCTCACGGATTGTTTCCATTTGAAAACCAAAGGTTGCCTATTAGCGCGCTTATCCGTAGAAAAAACCACTCTAAACTGAAGCCTCATTCAAACCATCGAGGATCAGCCAGTATGAAAATTCTTTTGATTGGCGCAGGCGGCACCATCGGTTCGGCCGTCGACAAGGAACTGTCCCAGCGCCATGAGATCGTCCGCATCGGCCGCAGCAGGGGTGATTTTCAGGTAGATATCAGTGACAGCACGTCGATTCGCCGACTGTTCGAACAGACCGGCAAATTCGATGCACTGGTGTGCGCTGCCGGCAACGTGACCTTCGCGCCACTGGCCGAAATGAGCGAAGAGAGCTTTGCCCTGGGCCTCAAGGACAAACTGATGGGCCAGGTCAACCTGGTACTGATTGGCCGTGAGTTCGCCAATGAGGGTGCATCGTTCACGCTCACCACCGGCGTACTCAGCCACGACCCGATCCGCAGTGGCGCATCGGCAGCGCTGGTCAACGGTGCGCTGGACAGCTTCGTCCGCGCCGCCGCCATTGAATTGCCACGCGGCTTGCGCGTGAACTCGATCAGCCCGACCGTCCTGGTCGAAGCCATGGGCAGCTATGCCCCCTATTTCCGTGGCTTCAAGCCGGTTCCTGCCGAGGATGTGGCATTGGCCTACGCCAAAAGCGTCGAAGGCTTGCAGACAGGTCAGACCTTTCACGTGGGCTAAAACCTTGTGATGAACGGTCAGGCTGCGTAACGTGGCGGCACTTGTCAGGAGACCCCAAGATGCGTGTTGCCCGTTCCTTAGTCATTGTTGCCCTGCTCCCCCTGTTCGCAGCCTGCCAATTGTTCGACGGTTCGCGTGAAAGTGCCTCCCACGTCGGGCAGACCCGCATGCAGGGCCAGTTAAGCGCTGCCGACGGCAAACTGCTGTTCCAGCCGTGCGGTGAACAACGCCGTTACGTGGTCAACGATTCGGGTGGCACCAGCGTCCTGCAACAGGCCGCGGGTCTCGCCGATGCCCAGGGCAAGCTGTTTGCCGATGTACGTGGGCGCATCGTTCCGGGTAACGGCGAAGACCAGCTCGACGTGGAAACGCTGTACCGCGTCGAGCGCTCCGGCACCGCGTGCGCCGATCCGAACTTCAAGCCGCTGATCCTGCGCGCCGCCGGCCATGCCCCCGAATGGAGCGTGAAAGTCACCGGCAAAGGCATGGTCCTCGAACGCGCCGGCCAGCCACCGTTGGCCGTGCCCTACGTCGAAGAGCAGCTGGGTGAGGGTCGCTTCAACCTCAGCACCGAAACCAATAACCAGCACATCGAACTGTGGGTCGCGCCACAACGCTGCATCGACGCCAGCACGGGCGGCCTGCAGCACATGAGTGCCGAACTGCGCATCGATGGCAAGGTACAGCGCGGTTGCGGGTATTTCGGCGGTTCGCGCGACGACTGATCGTTTAAGCCTCACGGGCCTGCGCCTTTGGGGCTTATAATCGCCGGTTTCAAACGCCCTGGCGCAGTTGTGCGCCCCGCGAACCGGATCCCGCCATGTTACGAATCACCGAACTCAAGCTGCCGATCGACCATCCCGATGAAGACCTGCGCCCTGCCATCCTGCAGCGCCTGGGCATCAGCAGCGAAGACTTGCTCGATTTCACCTTGTTCAAGCGCAGCTACGATGCGCGCAAAAAGTCCTCCGAGCTGTGCTTCATCTACACCATCGACCTTGATGTTCGCGATGAGGCCTCGGTACTGCGCAAGTTCGCCGATGACCGTAACGTCAATGTGGCACCGGATGTCAGCTACAAAATGGTTGGCCAGGCACCGGCCGATCTGAGCGTACGCCCTGTCGTCGTCGGCTTCGGGCCGTGCGGGATCTTCGCCGGGCTGTTGCTTGCGCAAATGGGCTTCAAGCCGATCATCCTCGAACGCGGCACCGAAGTGCGCCAGCGCACCAAGGACACTTGGGGCCTGTGGCGTAAAAGCGTGCTCAACCCCGAATCCAACGTGCAATTCGGCGAGGGCGGCGCGGGGACATTCTCCGACGGCAAGCTCTACAGCCAGATCAAGGATCCGAAGTTCATCGGGCGCAAAGTGCTCAATGAGTTCGTCAAGGCCGGCGCCCCGGAAGAAATCCTCTACGTCAGCAAACCGCACATCGGTACGTTCCGCCTGACCGGCGTTGTGGAAAACATGCGTGAGCAGATTCGCGCCATGGGCGGCGAAGTGCGCTTCCAGCAGCGGGTAACTGACGTGCTGATCGAGGACGGCCAACTGGTCGGCGTCGAACTCGATGGCGGCGAGCAGATCCATTCGAAACACGTGATCCTGGCCCTCGGCCACAGTGCCCGGGACACCTTCCGCATGCTCCACGGCCGCGGCGTGTACATGGAAGCCAAGCCGTTCTCGGTAGGTTTCCGCATCGAGCACCCGCAGTCGCTGATCGACCGCGCGCGCCTGGGCAAGTACGCCGGCCACCCGAAACTCGGCGCCGCCGACTACAAACTGGTGCACCACGCCAAGAACGGCCGCTCGGTCTACAGCTTCTGCATGTGCCCGGGCGGCACGGTGGTAGCGGCGACCTCGGAGCCGAACCGAGTGGTCACCAATGGCATGAGCCAGTACTCGCGGAACGAGCGCAACGCCAACTCCGGGATCGTTGTCGGGATTACCCCGGAAGTCGATTATCCGGGCGGTCCGCTGGCCGGTATCGAGTTGCAGGAACGCCTGGAGTCCCACGCTTTTGTGCTCGGTGGCAGCAACTACGAAGCACCGGCGCAACTGGTCGGCGACTTTATCGCTGGCAAGCCGTCCACGGCGTTGGGCAGCGTTGAACCGTCCTACAAACCGGGCGTTGCCCTGGGTGACCTGGCGCTGGCCTTGCCGGCCTTCGCCATTGAAGCGATTCGCGAGGCCTTGCCGGCGTTCGAGAAGCAGATTCGCGGGTACTCGCTGCACGATGCCGTGCTGACCGGGATCGAGACCCGCACCTCGTCGCCGCTGCGCATTACGCGTAACGAGTCGATGCAAAGCCTGAACGTGAAAGGCCTGTTCCCGGCGGGTGAAGGCGCGGGTTATGCGGGCGGGATTCTGTCGGCGGGTGTCGATGGGATTCGCATTGCGGAAGCGGTGGCACGGGATATCCTCGGCCTCGAAGCCTGACCGTAATACTGTAGGAACGGGCTTGCCCGCGAAGGTGGCGGATCAGTCAACATTAATGTTGAATGTGCTTTCGTCTTCGCTGGCAAGCCAGCTCCTACAGGTGCAGGGGGTCAGATATTGGCGCGCAACACGCTCGCCGGCAGCGGCTCACCACGCTCGACCGTCGCGGCCACCGCATCGATCAACCCGCTCAACTCAAAGCCCTCGGCCTTCAGCCACGCCTGATCGTAATAGGTCGTCGCATAACGCTCGCCGCTGTCACACAAGATCGCCACGATCGACCCTTCCTCCCCCGCCGCCGCCATCTGCTGCGCTGCCATCAAGGCGCCGATCAGGTTGGTCCCGCTCGATCCGCCGACATGACGCCCCAAACGCTCGGCCAGGTAATGCATGGCGGCCAACGACAACGCGTCCGGCACCTTGACCATCGCATCGATGACCTTGGGCAGGAATGACGCTTCCACCCGGGGCCGGCCAATGCCTTCAACCCGCGAGCCGTGATCCAGGCGCAGGCTGGCGTCGCCGGTCTGGTAGTAATCGAAAAAAACCGAACGCTCGGCATCGGCACACAACACGCGAGTAGCGTGCTGGCGATAACGCACGTAACGCCCCAGGGTCGCCGTCGTGCCCCCGGTGCCGGGGCTGGACACCAACCAACTCGGCTCCGGGTACTTTTCGAAACGCATCTGCTGGAAGATCGATTCGGCGATGTTGTTGTTCGCCCGCCAGTCGGTGGCGCGCTCGGCATAGGTGAACTGGTCGATGAAGTGGCCGTCGTGCTCGCGCGCCAGGCGTTCGGACTCGGCGTAGATCTGCGTCGGATCAGCCACCAGGTGTGTCTGCCCGCCATAAAAGGCGATTTGAGCGATCTTTTCCCTCGACGTGCTGGCCGGCACCACGGCAATGAACGGCACCCCCAGCAATCGCGCGAAGTACGCTTCGGAAATCGCCGTCGAACCGCTGGATGCCTCGATCACCGGCGCGCCGGGCTTGAGCCAGCCATTGCACAACGCATACAGGAACAGCGAGCGCGCCAGGCGGTGTTTCAGGCTGCCGGTGGGATGGCTCGACTCATCCTTGAAGTACAGCTCGATGCCCGCAAAACCTGGCAGCGACAAGGGGATCAGGTGAGTGTCGGCGCTGCGCTGGAAGTCGGCTTCGATGATCCGGATGGCTTCGCGGGACCACTGTCGGTTGTTGCTCATGGTGGTTATCTCGATGGATCAGGCAATAGGCGGCCCTGTCACAAGCCTCAACCTGCAAGCTTAGGAAAAATCCTACATCAAACACAGGTACAGCTGAGTTCCAATCCGCCGGACAACTGCTAGGCTCAGGTCCTTGCCGGGAAATCGCGTTGTTACGACATATAACAAAAAAGAATATAACTTTTGTTTTAACAACTAACGGTACGGGTTAGGGTGTGCCACCTTTTGACTTTATCGATGGAGAGCGACTTTGCCTCTGCGTAGCACGTTCACGCGTTTCTTTCAGCTGGAAGCTGCCAGCGGTCTGTTACTGATCGCCGCCGCTATCCTGGCGTTGATCATCAACAACTCGCCACTGTCGTGGCTCTACAATGGCCTGCTGGATACCCCCGTCGTCGCTCAGATCGGCGCGTTGAAAATCGCCAAGCCGCTGCTGTTGTGGATCAACGACGGCCTGATGGCGCTGTTCTTCCTGTTGATCGGGCTGGAGGTCAAGCGCGAGGTCCTCGACGGGCAACTGTCCAGGCCGTCGCAGATCGTCCTGCCCGGCGCGGCCGCCATTGGCGGCATGGTAGTACCAGCGCTGATCTACTGGTTCCTCAACCGTGACAACCCACCGGCCCTGGACGGCTGGGCGATCCCAACGGCCACCGACATCGCTTTCGCACTGGGTGTGCTGGCACTGTTGGGCAAACGCGTGCCGGTGTCGCTGAAGTTGTTCCTGATGACCCTGGCGATCATCGACGACCTCGGCGCGATCATCATCATCGCGATTTTCTATTCCGGCGCGCTGTCGACCCTGTCCCTGGCACTGGCCGCCGCCTGCATCGCGGCGCTGATCGGGATGAACCGGCTCGGCGTGGTAAAGCTCGGGCCCTACATGATCATTGGCCTGATCCTCTGGGTCTGCGTGCTCAAGAGCGGTGTGCATGCCACGCTGGCCGGTGTAACCCTGGCCTTCTGCATCCCGTTGCGCACGAAAAACGCCGAACCCTCTCCCCTGCTGGCACTGGAACACGCCCTGCACCCGTGGGTGGCCTACGGCATCCTCCCCCTGTTCGCCTTCGCCAACGCTGGCCTGTCCCTGAGTGGCGTGACCGCCGAGAGCTTCACCCATGCAGTGCCAATGGGCATCGCGGTTGGCCTGTTGCTGGGCAAGACCGTCGGCGTGTTCGGCCTGACCTGGCTGGCGGTAAAAATCGGGATTGCCGCCCTGCCCCAGGGTGCCAACTGGGGCCAGGTACTGGGCGTGGCGATTCTCTGCGGCATTGGTTTCACCATGAGCCTGTTTGTCGGGTCGCTGGCCTTTGAGCCAGGCGTCAGTGACTACGCGGGCATGGATCGCATGGGCATTCTGACCGGTTCGATTCTGGCGGCCTTGATAGGTTATGCCGTGACGGCGGCGGCGAGTCGCAAGCCTGCGCTGCAAGCCGCGTAGGGAACATGATGCGATAAAGAAAAACCCCGGCCAGTCACCTGGTCGGGGTTTTCTTTTTCCCGTGTTCCCGTTTAGTGGGAAACGCGGCTGGTACCATCAACCGTTGAAATGCGTACGCGCTCGCCGACACGGAACACTTCGTTTTCCTGAACCTGTTGCACGTAGGCGCGCATGCTGCCGTCGTCTTCGCGCACGGTGATTTCCACGCCTTGGGTGCGGGTCAGGCCTTCTTCGGCTGCCGAACCTACCAGGCCACCAGCGACGGCACCAATGACCGCGGCGACGATGCTGCCTTTACCGCCACCAATGGCGCTGCCGCCGACACCGCCGACGACTGCACCTGCAGCGCCGCCAATTGGCGTCTTGGTACCTTCGATTTTCACCGGACGCAGGGCTTCGATGGTGCCCATGCGAATTGTCTGCACGCGACGCGCCTCGTCACGGGAATAGGAGTCACCGGTCAAACTCGATTGGCAGCCAGTGAGCAACATCGCCATCGTGGAAAAGGAAGCAACCAGCAGAACAGACTTACGCATAGCATCAACTCCAAAGGACAAGTAATCATTAAACTCCGCAGCTTGACGCCTGTCACGGCATTGCCCGGATAAAAATGTTTCGATTCAGCCTTCGTACAGGCCCGTCCATACGTTCGCCAAACAGCGGCGGCCTACTCGCAAGACAGCGCCACTGACCAGGGAATCCAGATGGATTACTTTATCATTTTCGTTACTACGGTTGCCGGACTGTACTTCCATGGGTGGCTGTACGTGCGGATCAGACGCTGGATGGACCGCGACCTGGCGTTGGCGCTGGCCGGTAAGGATGAGCGCAAACAAGCGTTCATGCTCGAACGGCTGGCGAGTGCTCAGGCGCAGAAAATCAGGCGTCGAGACCTGCCACAGTGGCTCGAGGCCGCAGCGGCAGGCTATCCGGAGCGGTAGACTGCTTAAGGCGCCAGGCGTTCAAGAATCCAGCTGGCGCCCTGCAGGCGATAGTTAAGCCGGTCATGGAGACGGCTTGGACGACCCTGCCAGAACTCGATGCGCTCTGGCAGAAGACGATAACCGCCCCAGTGCTCAGGGCAGTGAGGTTGGGTATCGCTGAAACGTTGCTCGGTATCCTTGAGCAGTGACTCCAGTTCACCACGATCGGCAATCACCCGGCTCTGCGGCGAAGCCCAGGCACCCAGGCGGCTACCCAGCGGGCGCACCTGATAGTACGCGTCGGATTCCTCGGGCGTGACTTTCACCACCCGACCTTCAATCCGTACCTGACGCTCAAGTGTCGGCCAGAAAAACGTCATGGCTGCGAAGGGATTCGCAACCAAATGCTGGCCCTTGGCACTGTCGTAGTTGGTGAAGAAGGTGAAGCCCTGGGCGTCCAGGCCCTTGAGCAGCAGGATGCGGCAGTGCGGCCGCCCCTCCTGGTCGACAGTGGCCAAGGTCATGGCATTGGCCTCCACCGGTGCCTGCTCGGTTTTCACCGCATCGGCAAACCATTGGTGGAACAGCGCAAAGGGCTCGGCCGGGGCTTGTGCCTCGGTCAGGCCATCACGGGTGTAGTCGCGGCGCATATCAGCCAGGGCCTTGGTCATGGCGCATTCCTTATGATTGACGAATTACTTCTTTGTAGCATCCGCAGCGGCGACTTTTTTGCTGTCGGCGGCGGCTTTGGCCGGTGCCGTTTTCTTCGCCGGCGTTGCCGTTTTAGCCGGGGTCTTTTTCGCAGCGGCTTTCTTGGCCGGCGCTTTTTTCGCGACCGGTGCAGCCGCTTTCTTCGCATCGGCAGGTGCGGGAGTCACAGGCTTGGCAACCGGCTTGATGTCCTGGGCTGCAACCATGCGCACGGGCGCCGGGGCTGGCATGTTGTACTTGCTCAACAACGCGACCATGGTGTTTTGCGGGGTCACCAGCAGCTCCACGCGGCGGTTCAGGGAACGCCCTTCGACGCTGTCATTGGCTGCACGCGGGGCTTCACCGCCCATGCCACGCAGCATCAGGCGATCGCGCTGCAGGCCGCTGAGTCGGAAGATCGCAGCTACCGACTGGGCACGTTCCTGGCTCAACTTGACGTTGGCAGGGGCTGCGCCCGAGGTATCGCTGTGGCCGAGTACCAGTACCGCAGTCTTCGGGTCGGCTTCAAGGATTTTCGCAACGCGAGTGAACGGGCCGAGGGTGACCGGCAGTAGCATGGCCGGGCGGTCCGGGTTGAACGAGCCTTCTACCGGCGCGGTCACCACCAGGACGTTTTCACGGCGTTCGAGTTGCAGGTTGCTGTCCTTGATCGCTGTACGCAGGCGAGGTTCGTAGTCGTCAAGCCAGGCCTGAGTGACTTTGGGATCCGGCATCGGCACGACTTTGGCAGTGCTCTGCTCTTTGCCGCCGAACGGCCACCACCACTTGCCACCCGCATCGGCCTCGGCCTTGGCCTTGGCCACTTCGACCGGCTTGGCCTCAGGTTTTACCTCTGGCTTTTTATCGAGCATTTCTTCGGAGCCGAACGGCCAGTACCAAGGGTTGGAGCTTTCAGCTTTGGCCACCGGAGCGGTTGCAACAGGCTTCAACGGGGCCGGGGCCGGAGCCGGGTCTTTGGCGGCGACTTTGTCTGAAGAGCCGAACGGCCACCAGCTGCCGCCGTCTGCATCACTTTTCGGATTCTGGGCGCAACCGGTAATAGCGAAGCACAGTGCCAAGGCGAGGGTTGGTTTGGTTGACATTGGATATCCACAAAAAATGAAGTAATGAAAATCAGGCTGGGTCGGCCCACATAAACAGACGCTTGGAAACTGAAAAGGCTGTCGGGTTCCAGTTCCGGAACCCTTGAGCGTGATTTACAGACAAGTGGCCAGTACCCGCACAAGCTTTTGTGCACGCGGATCCATCAAGACGTACGGCCCCAGGGTATTTGTCACAAAACCAAACGCCACATCATGTTCCGGGTCAGCAAAACCAACGGAACCGCCGGCGCCCGGATGACCGAACGCGCGCGCGCCCAGGCCGAAGGTCGCATTGGGCACGTCCGGTTGGTCGAGCATGCATCCCAGGCCGAAGCGGGTTCGCGTCAACAGTGTCTTGTCCTCGCCAAGGCTGTGCTCACGGGTCAGTTCATCGAGCAACTCACCTTCCAGCAGGCTGCCATCGAGTAATCCGGCGTAGAACCCGGCCAGGCTACGGGCATTGCCGTGGCCATTGGCCGCCGGCTGCTGCATGCGCCGCCACTCCGGCTTGTTGGTGCTGGTCAGCACCGAGGGCGGATTGGTGAACGCGCGGGTGGTCATGGCCGTTGGCTCGCGCATGGTCACTTGCAGCAGGCGCTGGGCCGCAGCATCGCCGACATTGCCCTTGCCGCGGGCAATGTGCGCCACGCGAGGAAACTCTTCATCGGCCAGGCCGACGTGAAAATCCAGGCCCAAGGGTTTGGCAACTCGCGCCACGATGGATTCACCGGGGCCACGACCGTCCGCACGGCGCAGCAGCTCGCCGATCAGCCAGCCATAGGTGATGGCCGCATAACCGTGGCCTTCGCCTGGCGTCCACCAAGGCGCTTCAGCGGCCAGGGCGTTGACCATGGTTTGCCAGTCGTAAAGCGCTTCGGGAGCCAACAACTCGCGCAATGCCGGCAGACCGGCCTGATGGCACAGCAGCTGGCGCAGGGTGACCGATTCTTTGCCAGCTGCGGCGAATTCCGGCCAATAGCGGGCCACCGGGGTGTCCAGTTGCAGCTTGCCTTCGGCCACCAGTTGCAGGGCGGTGACGGCAGTGAAGGTCTTGGTGCAGGAAAAGAGGTTGGCGATGGTGTCGCTGTGCCAGGCTTCAGTCCCGTCCTTGTCGGCGGTGCCGGACCACAAGTCGACGACGGTTTGGCCGCCGATCTGGATGCATAATGCGGCGCCACGTTCCTGAGGATCGTCGAACAGCGCCGCGAACGCTTCACGCACTGCCTCGAACTTAAGCTCGTAATGACCCTGAATCTGCACCCGCAACTCCCCGGAAAAACCTTGTATAAAGTGGGCCGCATTGTTCCAGCCCTTGAGGGTTTTGGGAACAGGGGCGGGCTGGGCGGTCAATCGCCCGTTAAAACTGATCAGAATTATTTGTGTCTGTAATGAGGCCCTCGCGGGCAAGCCCGCTCCCACATTGAATTTCAGTCGTATCGAGGCTCAATGACCTTCGCCGGAATGCCCACCGGCGCCCTTCCCCGGGCCTTTGCCGGCGTCGGCCTTGCGCCCGCCCTCGGCGTCGTGGCTGGCCTTGTCGAGCTCGGATGCGGCCTTCTGGGCCTCTTTAGCCAATTGATCGACTGTCGCCAGATTGCTCTTGCGCACACTGTCGACAAAACCCTGGAACGGCAGATCGGTAATGCCCACCAGACCGAAGTGACCATTTTCGCCATCCAGCAGGCGCCCGGTTACGGGTTGGTCGAGGTATTGGAACCAGTGCACACCGACAATCGACGGTTCGGCAAGCGCCTGTTTCAGGAAGTTCGCGTAGGCTGGGCCACGGTCTTCTTCCTTCGCCAGTTGCGTCACGCCGCCCCAGAACGGGCCGCGATCGGTGGAGCCGAAATTGAATTCGGTGACCAGTACCGGTTTGTCCAGGCCGCGCAATTTGGCGAAGTCGTAACCGTCCTGGGGTTGCAAGGTGTACATGTTGAAGCTCAGGACGTCGCAGTACTGCGCACAGGCCTCGACGGCCTCCGGGGTGCTGATGGCAAACCGGCCGCCGAGCAACAGCTGGTTCGGTGCATGCCACTCTAGCGAGTCGGAAATGGTCTTGAAGTAGGTATCGGCAAAGACCTTCTGGAAGTATTTGAAGTCAGCCTCGATTTCCGGGTGCTCGGCGCTAGGCAGCGGCGGCACGAAGCCCGGGTCTTCCATCAGCTCCCAGGCTGGCAGATCAATACCCCAGGCCTTCGACAAGCCTGCCTGGTTACGGTATTTGTCGCGCAATTGCTTGAGGAACGCGCGCTTGGCCGGCACGTCGGTGGTCATTTTCAAGGTGCCGTACGCGAGCGCGTAACGGTCTTTCGGGTCATCGCCGGGACCGGCCCAGGCCAGTTCGTTGTCGGCGAAGTAACCGATCAGCCAAGGATCGTCGCGGTGGTCGCGGGCGGCAATGGCCACCGCGCGCTCCGTCGCCATGGCGAAACGTGGGTCGAACGGGTCGGGCATCGCGCCCCACCAGTCTCTGCCGGTGCTGATGCTGGCATAATCGCCGACGATCGACAGTGGCAAGGTGTACGGCATGCGCTGCGCCTCGCCCAGTGCCGGTGCGCTCCAGTTGCCGAGGGTGTTGAACCCCCACGCTTGCAGGCGCGCCAGGGTATGGTCGGTCCAGCGCTGCTCATCGAAGGTCGTTTTGCACGACTCGGCAGGTACCGGCTCAGCCGCTTTCGCCACCGTCGCATCGACGGCACCAGCCTTGGCGGCTTCGGCGACACCGGATTCGGCCGTTGATGGCACAACGGCGGTCTCGGCCGCCTTCTCGGCCGTCGCCTCTACCGCATCGGCCTTGGCCGCTTCGGCAACGCCGGCCTTGGTATTGCTACCCAATGCACAAGGGTCGCCGTTCAGGCGCTGCAAGTTGGCGCCGTAGAAGTCATACCACCTTCCAGAATTGAAACCCCGGCCCTGATCGACGCCGTTGCCACCGCGGTTATCGCCTTCACCGAAGTGATTGGCCAGCGGTTCGTCAGTCTTGGGCAGGGATTCGAACATCCATTCACGACCGGCGACATAAGTCTGGTTGACGTCCGCGGCAACGGTATTGACCCCCAGGGAGTAGAACGGATGCCCTTGGGGCGTCACCAGGTACCAGCGACCGTCGCGTTTCTCGGTGCGGAAGAAGCCGCTGGCCTTGAACGTCGGTCCGTTGGTCCAGCCGCCGAACGTGTCCAGGGGGGACTTTTCGCGCTCACCCAGCCAGGTTTTCAGCTGCTGTTGTTCCTTGGCGGCGGCGCTTTTCAGTTGTTCGTCGCTGCTGATCTTTTCTGGCCATTTGGCCCGGGTCGATTGACCATAGGCGTCCACCAGACCGCCATAGACCGTTTGGGTCACACCTTCACCGTCCTGCACGCCGAAGCGCTCCAGCAGGATGCTCTGGGCGACTTTCGGTTGATCCATGGACAAGCTGACCGACACCACGTGGCTGCGGTCCAGCTCACCGGCACTGCTGGCCAGCAAAACGCGCTGGCCATCGACCGTCATCGGCATTGGCGGGCCAGCCTTCAGGCCCTGGCTCAGCGGTGAAGTCGGCAGCAACGGCACCAACAGGGTCTGCGCCGGGCCGGCTGGAAGATCGACGCGACTGACCAAGGTCTTGCCGTCATTGCTCTGGATGGTCACGTACAGGGTCAAGGCCCAGTTCATGGCGCTCTGGATCCGCAGGCTCATGACGCCCGACTGGGACCAGTCCCAGACGCCGGTCTGCGGGGACAGGCGCAGGGTTGGTCGGGCAACCGGGTTGAAGGTAACCCGGCGCAGCACTTCGCCTTCGGGGGTCTGTTCGGCGTTGGACTGCGGCAGGCTGGCGTCCTGGGTCGCCACCTGGACCACATCGGCGGGGCGTACAAAGTTGAACAGCGTCTGCTGCCCGGCGGGTGCGGCCAGCAAGGGCGTTGCGAACATCAGGGCAAGAACGGCAGGTAGCGAACAGCGAATCATGAGAACGGAATTCTCCCTGGCGACCCGAATGGGCCAATGGAAAAGCAATGGTAGAGAGATAGACAACGCGGTGGGCAAAACTGCCCACCGGTTTATCAGGAAATTTCACGTCGGAAAGGAGGTAACGCATTGAGGATTGCCTTGCCATAGCGCTGGGTGACCAGGCGCCGATCAAGCAAGGTGATGGTGCCGCGGTCCTCTTCGGTGCGCAGCAGGCGCCCGCAGGCCTGGACCAGTTTCAGCGAGGCGTCCGGCACGGAAATTTCCATGAACGGATTGCCGCCACGGGCCTCGATCCATTCGGCCAGCGCCGCTTCTACCGGGTCATCAGGGACCGAGAACGGAATCTTGGCGATCACCACGTGCTCGCAGTACGCACCGGGCAAGTCGACCCCTTCGGCAAAACTCGCCAAGCCGAACAGCACGCTGGAATCACCGCCATCGACTCGCGCCTTGTGCTTGTTCAGGGTTTCCTGTTTCGACAGGTTGCCTTGAATGAACACTTGCTTGCGCCAGTCGCGGTCCAGGCCGTCGAACACGTCCTGCATCTGCTTGCGCGAGGAAAACAGCACCAGCGTGCCCCTTGAGCCTTCTACCAGGTCCGGCAGATCGCGGATGATTGCAGCGGTATGGGCCGCCGCATCCCGCGGATCGGCGTTCAGGTTCGGCACCCGCAACACGCCGGCGTCGGCGTGATGAAACGGGCTGGGCACCACGGCGGTCACGGCTTTTTTCGGCAAGCCGGCGCGCATGCGGAAGCGGTCGAAGGTGCCCAGGGCGGTCAAGGTGGCCGACGTCACCAGTGCGCCATAGGCGACGTTCCACAGGTTGCGCCGGAGCATTTCCGCCGCCAGGATCGGACTGGCATTGACCTCGATATCGAACAGCGAGCCGCTTTCCGCCAAGGTCAACCAGCGCGCCATGGGTGGGTTGTCTTCCGGGTCTTCAGCAGTGAACGCGACCCACAACTCCCAGTTGCCGGATGAGCGCGACAACAGACTGCCGAACAGCGGATACCACTCTTCGGCCTGGTTGCTGGCGATCCCGATATTGACCTCGCCGTCCATGCCTTCCTTGAGCAATTCAGTGAGGCGGGTAAACAGGTCGGTCAGGCGCGCGTAGCCTTTTTTCAGCTCGCTGCCCATTTCGCGCATGTGCTCGGGAATCACCCCTCCGACGAAACGGTGGCGCGGGCGTTCGCGGCCTTCGACATCTTCGCCGGGCTTGAAGTCGGCGATCTGCTCACAGGCGGTGAACATGAACTGTTGCTGGGTCTTGATCTCCCGCGCCAGCTCCGGCACCTGCTCGATCAGCTTGCCCAGATCACCCGGCAACGGGTGCTGGGCCAGCAGCTTGGTGAGGTTCTTGGCAGTGGTTTCCAGCCAGTCGGCGGTGGAACGCAGGCGCGTGTAGTGGGCGAAGTGACCGATGGCCTTGTCCGGCAGGTGATGGCCTTCGTCGAACACGTAGATGGTGTCGCGCGGATCGGGCAGCACGGCACCGCCGCCCAGTGCCAGGTCGGCCAGGACCATGTCGTGGTTGGTGACGATCACATCGACCTTGCCCATGCCTTCGCGGGCCTTGTAGAAGGCGCACTGGCCGAAGTTCGGGCAATGACGATTGGTGCACTGGCTGTGATCGGTGGTCAGGCGCGCCCAGTCGGCGTCTTCCAGGGCGGTGGACCAGCTGTCGCGGTCACCGTCCCATTTATTGCCGGCGAGCTTCTCGATCATGCTGGTGAACAGCTTCTGACTGGCCTCATCGACCTCGATCTTGAAGCCTTCTTCTTCGAACAACTGGGCGGTGGCGGTTTGTGCGTGTCCTTCCTGGAGCAACATGTCGAGCTTGGACAGGCACATGTAGCGCCCACGGCCCTTGGCCAGCGCAAAACTGAAATTCAGCCCGCTGTTGCGCATCAGGTCGGGCAAATCCTTGTAGACGATCTGCTCTTGCAAGGCGACGGTGGCCGTGGCGATCACCAGGCGTTTGCCGGCAGCCTTGGCCGTGGGGATGGCGGCCAGGCTGTAGGCCACGGTCTTGCCGGTACCGGTGCCGGCTTCCACCGCAACTATCGCGGGGTCGCCACTGCGCCGGCCTTCGTCGTCGGTGTCGATGTCACCGAGGACCTTGGCTATTTCGGCGATCATCAGGCGTTGGCCGTAGCGCGGCTTGAGGCTCTTGGCTTCGAGAAAACGCGAATAGGCGCCCTGGATCGTGGTTTTGAGTTCGGTGCTGATCATGGATTGTCGGGCGCAAAAAACGCTGGATAAATTTTCAGTGGTTCGGTTCGGCCGCTATCATACCCCGCTAATTAATCCCGCGCAGAACGGAGTAACCCGATGACACTTTTTAGCCTCATTTATAGCCTGCATGTACTGGCAGCCCTGGTCTGGGTCGGCGGCATGTTTTTCGCCTGGATGGTCTTGCGCCCTGCGGCCTTGAAGGCCCTGGAGGGCCCTGCCCGGCTGAAGCTGTGGCTGGAAGTGTTTCAAGGTTTTTTCCGCTGGGTCTGGGTCGCGGTGGTGCTGCTGCCGATCAGCGGCGTTGGCATGATTCATCTGCAGTTCGCCGGCTTTGAAAGCGCCCCGCGGTATGTGCAGGTGATGATGGGGTTGTATGTGGTGATGACCGCGTTGTTCATCCGGATCCAGGCATTGATGTTGCCCGAACTGCGTACCGCGGTGACGGCCCAGGATTGGCCGGCGGGGGCTGCGGTACTGGGAAGGATTCGCCGCTTGGTGGGGATCAATTTGATGGTGGGGTTGGTGTTGGTGGCGATTGCTGCAGTTCGGCCGGTGTTGTGATGTGATCGTTCCCACGCTCTGCGTGGGAACGATCAGTCTGTGGGGGATTACAACCGCTGCACCGTCACCGACCCCGCAGCCCCCTCCACCCCCGGTTGCCCATCAATACCAGGCTTGCCGCTCTTGCCGCCATCGGCCTTGTAGACCAGGCAGCCCTTGGCCTTACCGCCTGCCCCTGGCTTGCCACCAGGTCCGGCCATGCCACCAGGACCGCCGGCCACTTGAACCTTGATCCTGTCTGCCGGGTAATCGCGCGGTACGGCCAGCCTGACCGCCGCGCCAGGCGCACCTGCCTGGCCATCACTGCCGTCGCTGCCATCGGCACCGCGACCCGCCTGGCCCCAGGCGCAACCCGGTGCCTGGCCGTTGGCTCCGTCGAGGCCGATAAACCCCGGCGCACCCGCGCCACCGCGAGCATCCACCAGTAGTTGTGGCGCTCTCAGCGCCTTGATCTGCATGTTCAGGTTGCGCCCGGAACGGGCGGCTTTCTGGTAAGTCCCCGGGGCACCGCGCGCGGTAATCTGGCTACCCTCGGACAACTCGGCGCGATTGACCTTGAGCTCCAGCGCCTGTTCGCCGGGGACGATGGTGATTCGCGCGTCACGGCCCAGGTGCAGTTCTCCGACGGTGACCTCGGTTACGTTCGAGGGAATCAGCAAGGTGCCATAGTCAGCTACTTCCAACCGTTCAAGCTGCAGGGTGCTGGCGGTGTTGGGCAGGCGCATCAGCGAGTTGGTTTCAACGCTCACCACCTGGGCGCAGGCCAATGGGCTGATGAGTGCGGCGAGCAGACAGAGTTTACGCATGGGAAGCCTTAGGCACAGTGGGAGCCGGGATGGTTTGCAGGTGGAAGACGCCAAAAAAGAGGATTTTCAGGCGATCGAGCCAAGGGTGGGCACGGCCCCTGAGCGTGCGGAAGCAGAACATCGCCTCCAGCAGGTGAAGCCCCGCCAGCAGGCAGCCGGCCAGATTGACCAGCAGGTGCAGCGGATAGATGAATGGCGTGAGCTGATTGACCAGCACCACCAGCCAGAACACCAGGGTCAACAGCTTCCCCAGCCCCCATATCACCTTCATACGCGCCCCCGACCAGAATTATTATTTGCTCGCACAGTAACGGCTTCCACGCGGGATAAGCCAGAGGGCAACCGAAAATTCTTCATGAAGATCGGCAAATGCCGACGGAACGACGTAAATCGTCGCCCGACGGCTCTATTGCGCGGTTCAGCGGTTGATATTCAATTCCACACGGCGGTTTTTCGCGCGACCTTCTTCGGTTTCATTATCGGCAACGGGCTCACTTTCACCCTTGCCTTCGCTGGTGACCTTGTTCGGCGTGACGCCCTGGCTCAGCAAATATTCGGCGACGCTGCTCGCACGTTTTTGCGACAGTTCCAGGTTGTACTCATCCGAACCGACGCTGTCGGTATGACCGACCACCTTGATGCTCGCGACGTTGGGGTCCTGCAGTTTGCCCATGACCGAATCCAGCCTGCTTTGCATGGAAGGGGTCAAGTCAGCGCTATTGAAGGCAAACAGCACATCATCGGCATCGCTCAGGGTGATGACTTCGGCTTGCACAGGTTCAGGCTTCGCGCTCGCCGGGTATTGCGGCAGCGGGCAACCATGATGTTCCACAGGGGTATTGGCGGGGGTATCCGGGCAGCGATCACGACGGTCGAAGACGCCATCGTCG
Organism: Pseudomonas serbica; assembly: GCF_028823535.1. Classification (GTDB taxonomy): domain Bacteria; phylum Pseudomonadota; class Gammaproteobacteria; order Pseudomonadales; family Pseudomonadaceae; genus Aquipseudomonas; species Aquipseudomonas serbica. The sequence goes on from NZ_JAQIYM010000004.1 coordinate 229,162, forward strand.
TCTTCGTCGCCGTCCTGGGCATAACAGATCAAGCCACCGGTCAGGACACCCAGCGCCGCTCCACCGGCCGCCCAACCGCCACTTTCGAGAGCACCCAAACCTCCGCCGACGAGTCCGCCAATAAGGCTGCAGATCGGCCAGGTACGTTGATTGAGGGGGGCAGTGCCATCGCTGTGAGTAGCGCAACCGGTCAACAGGCTGCCAAGCAGCAGAACCGGCAAGACGGTCCGTGTGAGATTGCTCATTTCTGAAAGCTCCTGTGTCACCGGCCAATGCCGGTTACACAGGAGTAAAGACCCGCATCCACGACTGCACAAGCCGCGGATGCGTGGGGTCTAGCGGTTGATTTTGATTTCCGTACGACGGTTCATCGCGCGGCCGTCAGCGGTTTTGTTGTCTGCAACCGGCTGGCTTTCACCGGCACCGGTGACCGACACGAAGCTGCTGCGAGGTACACCACTTTCGATCAGGTATTCCACCACCGAGTGGGCGCGTCTATCCGACAGTTTCTGGTTGTAGGCATCGCTGCCCACACTGTCGGTGTGACCGGTCACGGTCAGGCGGGCGCTGGCGGCTTCCTGTTTCAAGCGAGTGGCAATGGTGTTGAGCTTGTCTTTGTCGGCGGCTGTCAGCTTGGCCGAGTCGAACTGGAAGTTGACATCGCGAATGACGATGGTTTCTTCCTTGACCACCACGGCTTCTTCAACCACTGGAGCAGGTGCAGGTGGTGGGCAGCCATCGGCATCGACCCGTACGCCTTTTGGCGTGCCCGGGCACTTGTCGCGACTGTCGAGCACACCGTCACCGTCTTCGTCACCATCACCGTGAACCCAGCAATAGGCTGCCGCCGTAGCACCGACTACCAAGGCGCCATAACCGGCCCATGATGAACTCTCGGTTGCACCGAGACCCGCACCTACGACACCACCGACCGCCGCACAGGTCGGCCAGTCGGTTTTCTGCAAACCTGCGCAACCAGTCAACACACTGGTTAGCAGAACCAGGGGTAATGCTGTCCGAACTATGCTCATCTAGTTTTCTCCTGAAGGATCGGCTTAGAACCGATTCAGGGAGTAAAGACCGGAGTTTTAATCTCCGCCAGCAATAGGCCATAGCAGTTTTGTCTGCTGATTGGGGGGGATCGTGATTTTTGCGGCAAACGCGCTCTAGGATCGAACTGGCGGGCAGGCTAGTCTTGGCAAATCTCATAGAGGAACTTCGATGATTGCCGGTATTTCTTCGCGCACACCGCAGCAGGCGCTGGCCGCCCTGCTCGACCGTTACGCCCCCGCGCGCCTGTTGTTGATAGGCGCCAGCGAATTCCCTGCGCTGGAGGCCTTCAAGCTGGCGCATCCAGACAGCAGTGTGGCGCACGCAGCGCCCGGGGCGTTGCCCGCGGAGCTGGCGGCACGGCGCTTTGACCTGGCGCTGGTGGTCGACTGCCTCGAGCACTTGCCCAAGCGTGACGGCCTGAACCTGCTCGGCGGCATTCGCAACCTCAACGCCAGCCGCATCGCGGTGCTGGCCGACTTGCCGGCGAGCGGCTGGCAGGAAACGGATTTTTTCTCCCTGGCTTTGCAAGCCAGCGAACGCTTCCAGCGTGACGAACAGGTGTTGACCCTGTTCACCTATGATCTGCTTGACTACAAACAAGTACCCGACTGGCTCAATTCGCGTTTCTGGGCCAATCCGGAAAATTTCGGGAAATATTGGTGGTAACGCAATGAGTACATCCATTTGCCCTTGCGGCAGCGGCACCCTGCTCGACGCCTGCTGCGGCCATTACCATGCCGGACATCCGGCGCCCTGCGCCGAAGCCCTGATGCGCTCGCGCTACAGCGCCTACGTGCTGGGCCTGATCGATTATCTGGTGGCAACCACCCTGCCCGCCCAGCAGGCCGGGCTCGACCGTCAATCGATCACCGACTGGAGCGCCCAGAGCACCTGGCTGGGCCTTGAAGTCGAGAGCTCCGAAGTCCTCGGCGGCCAGCCGGAGCATGCCTTCGTCACCTTCACCGCCCGCTGGCATGACGGCAGCGGCGAACACAGCCACCGCGAACGCTCGTCGTTCGTGCAGAACGCGGGGCGCTGGTACTTCATCGACCCTACCGTGCAACTGGACATCGGACGCAACGACGCCTGCCCTTGCGCCAGCGGGCACAAATTCAAGAAGTGCTGTTCGGGGTATTTCGGTAGCTGACCCCGATCTGTAGGAGCCGGCTTGCCGGCGAACCATACGATGCGGTATGCCAGCCACGCCGCCTTCGCTGGCAAGCCAGCTCCTACAGGGGAGAAGTACGATGATCACCCAGAGACTCGAACGCTTTCTGCTCACCCTGGCCCTTTGCCTGGGGCTCGGTGGCTGCACGTCCTGGTTCAGCACCGACGAGCCGGACCCCGAAGTGCATCTGGTTCGGGTCGAGGTGGTACGGGCCAAGCTGATGGAGCAACGGTTTGTCCTGCATTTTCGCATCGACAACCGCAACGACAGCGAACTGACCGTGCGCGGCCTGGAGTATCGCATCCACTTGGGCGATATCCTGCTGGCCGAAGGCGAGCATGAGCACTGGATCACCGTCAATCCCAAGAGCAGCCGCTTTTACAAGGTGCCGATCCGCACCAACCTGTGGCCCAAGGTCAAGGACCTGGTCAAACAGCTGAAAAACCCCGAGCAGGCCGTTCCGTATCGACTGGAAGGTGAGATGGAAACCGGTTTATTCATCGCCCACTACGTGCACCTGGCGCGTAATGGCGTGATAATCCCCGCCGATCTAATTCCGGAGTAACCTCGATGACCCAGCAACCCCATGTCCATGGCCCAGACTGCAACCACGATCATGATCATCACCAGCATGATCACGACCATGGCCATGTTCACGGCCCGAACTGCGGCCACGCCCACCAGGAGCCGGTGCGCAACGCCTTGAAAGACGTTGGCCGCAACGATCCTTGCCCCTGCGGCAACGGCAAGAAGTTCAAGAAGTGCCACGGCGCTTGATCGACTGATCGGCAGCAATGCAGCTCCCATCCTGCCTGGGAGCTGCACGTCAGCACCAGATCAATGACCGAAAACACCCACCTTCTTCGCTTTCTTTTCCGTGCGCTTTTCGATCGCGGATTTCAGCGGTTTTTTCTTCGCTGCTTTCTTTGAATCCATACCTTTGGACATGATGCGTACTCCACTGATTGGGATGTGAGATCAGGTATACACCTATCGCCGCCGGCGTGTTCTTTTATAATCGCAGGCTTTGCACACCGACAGTCCCTGACCATGCCCGACACCCAGTACACCCGGCTCGACGAGCCCTTATGGCCATTGATGAACAAGTTTTATCGCGCCCACCAATCGTCGATGAAAGCGGTCCGTGAGGCACAATTGTGGGTAGCACGGCGCGACGAGATCGTCGGTGCGCTGTGTTTGCGGCCGGTATCGGGAGGGCTTTGGTTGACCGGGCTGTTCGTCGCGCCGACCTGTCGCGAACAGGGAGTCGCCGCCGCGTTGATCGCAGCCGCCACCGGCCACATTGAAAGCCCGGTATGGCTGTTCTGCCATCCGGACTTGCGTGATTTTTATCAGCGTCGTGGTTTTGTCTTCGATCCGCCGATGCCCTACGCCATGGTCGAGCGCCTGAGTCGATACGCGCGCAGCAAGCCGATGATTGCCATGGGCCTGGAGCGGTAGACCGGTCAGTCGTCTGCGTTGGGATCGAGATCCGGGAACATCACTTCGGTAAACCCGAACTTGCTGAAATCGCTGATGCGCGACGGGTACAACCGACCGATCAAGTGATCGCACTCATGCTGCACCACCCGAGCATGAAAGCCCGAAGCGATACGCACGATCGGCTCGCCCTTGGGGTCGACGCCTTCGTAGCGGATATGTTGATAGCGATCCACCGCACCACGCAGCCCAGGCACCGACAGGCACCCTTCGAAACCTTCTTCCAGGGTCGGACTGAGCGGCGTGATCAGCGGATTGATCAGGATGGTCTGCGGCACCGCTTCGGCTTCCGGGTAACGTTCGCTGTGCTCGAAGCCGAAGATCACCAGTTGCAGGTCGACGCCGATCTGTGGCGCGGCTAGGCCGACTCCGCCGACGCTTTCCATGGTCTGGAACATATCGTCGATCAGTTGCCACAACTCGGAGCTGTCGAACATCTCGGCTGGCACCGGCGGGGCAATGCGCAACAAGCGCTCATCGCCCATTTTCAGAATTTCACGAATCATGGTCAGGTTTCGTCAATGGTCGGTTTCGGTTGTGAATGATCGCGGCCCAGTCCCGATACGTGGTGTTTTTCCTCATGGACGGGGCCATGCTCGCCAGCGACCTTTTCGCCAGGGTCCTTGCCCTCTCGCGACATGTGCTCGATCACCGCATTCATCTCCGCGCCCAGCAGCAACACCGCGGCGGAGATGTAGAAGTACAGCAATAGCACAATGATCGCGCCGATACTGCCATACATGGCGTTGTAGTTGGCGAACTCCTTGACGTACAGACCGAAGCCCAGCGACGCGATGATCCACACCACCACCGCCAGGACCGAGCCGGGCGTGATGAAGCGGAACTCTTGCTTGACGTCAGGCATGACGTAATAGATCAGCGCCACGGCGACCATCAGCAGGATCACGATCACCGGCCAGCGTGCGATGGTCCAGAGGGTGACGATGAAATACTCGAGACCGACTTGCGCCGCGATCCAGCTCATCACCTGCGGGCCGAGCACCATCAGCGCGGCAGCGATCAACAGCATGCCGGCGATGCCGACGGTGTAGATGATCGACAATGGAAAACGTTTCCACGCCGGACGGCCTTCGACCACATCGTAGGCGGCGTTCATGGCACTCATCATCAGCCGCACACCGGCCGAAGCAGTCCACAGGGCAATCACGATACCCACCGACAACAGCCCCCCCTTGGATTGCTGGAGCTGGTCGATCACCGGATTGACCTGCTCAAGCGCCTGGGGCGGCAGCACCAGTTCCGACTGCAGGCGCAGCCAGGAAAAGAAGTCAGGCAGGTGCAGGAAACCGATCAGGGCGATCAGGAAGAGAATGAAGGGGAACAACGAAAACAGCATCTGATAAGCCAGCGCCGAGGCATAGGTCGACATTTCGTCGTCGACGAACTCAGTGACCGTGCGCATGATCACACGGTGCAGGGGCAGACCTCTCATGTCCGGGAATATCATTAGCGTCTCCGTCCGCCGCAAACAAAAGCGAGTAATAATCGTGGCGGCCCTGGGGTCGCTTTCATTCAGTAAAGTCGTCTACCTGGCGACTTTGAAACAATTTCAGCAATCTAGTTCAAGCTGACACAAAAACGGCCATCTGTGGATGGCCGCTCTTGAGTTCAGCAAAGGCCGAATCAAGCCTTGTCGACACCTTTCTTGACGGCATCCTTGGCTTTGCCGACCGCTTGCTGGGCTTCGCCTTTCTTTTCCTGCACCACGCCTTCGGCGCGCATCTTGTCGTTACCGGTGGCCTTGCCGACGCCTTGCTTGACGTTGCCGGCTGCTTCGTTGGCCATGCCTTTTACTTTATCGCCAGTGCTACCCATGGTCTTTCTCCTGTGAACATCTAGGTGAGAAAAGTCGTTACACAAGGTTGACCGGAGGCCTTTGCGCAGAGTTTCATTTATTTTTACCACGACATTTCATCGATCCGAGCAGGTTGGGCTTTATGTTTACCGGCCAACCCCCGAGAATGCGCAACGTATTCAGGCCCTGGCGCTGAAGATCCAATTTTGTAGGAATGTTATGAAACTCGATAAAAAGCAGGCCATTGCCCGCAGAAACCTGGAACTCGGCGGTGCTGTGCTTGGCGTCAACAACTGCCACTTCACCGAACTGAACCGCAACCGCAACATCTGGTGGTTCGATATCCCGGTGGCGCGCCTGGCCGTGGGTCAGTACGAGTGGATTCACCTGCTGATGCACACCCCAGACACCGACGAATTGCTGCACCTGAAGGTGCCGACCGTGTTCCTGCGCGAGAAGCTCGAAGGCCTGGTGGTGCGCAACGAAGGCAAGCGCAAGGCGGCGTTGAGCCTGGAACTTAGCGCCGACAAGGACTCGTTCCTGCAGGACATGCGCCCGGCGGGCACCAACGTCAATTTCGCGCCGTTCCGCCAATAAAAGCACCCCAACAAAAAGCCCCGCATCTGCGGGGCTTTTTGTTTTACGCGGCGTTCTTCGCCTTGATCTTCTTCAACTCTTCATCGCGCAATTCCCGACGCAGGATCTTGCCGACGTTGGTGGTCGGCAGCGCATCGCGGAACTCCACGGAACGCGGGACCTTGTAGCCGGTGACGTTGGCGCGCATGTGCTCCATCACCTGTTCCTTGGTCAGGGTCACGCCCGGCTTGGCGACGATGAAAATCTTGATCGCCTCCCCCGACTTCTCGTCCGGCACACCGATGGCCGCGCATTGCAGCACGCCCGGCAGGGTCGCCAGCACGTCTTCCAGCTCGTTCGGGTACACGTTGAAACCGGAGACCAGGATCATGTCCTTCTTGCGATCGACAATGCGCATGTAACCATCAGGCTGGATCAGCGCGATGTCACCGGTCTTCAACCAGCCTTCGCTGTCGAGGATTTCATCGGTGGCATCCTGGCGCTGCCAGTAGCCCTTCATGACTTGCGGGCCTTTCACACAGAGCTCGCCGATTTCGCCCATTGGCTGTTCGACGCCGGCATCATCGACGATTTTGCACAGGGTCGACGGCACCGGAATGCCGATGGTGCCGATCTGGATGTTCTGGATCGGATTGACCGTGGCCACCGGGCTGGTTTCGGTCATGCCGTAGCCTTCGCAGATCGCGCAACCGGTGACCGCTTTCCAGCGCTCCGCCGCCGCCAGTTGCAGGGCCATGCCGCCGGACAGGGTGACTTTCAACGCCGAGAAATCCAGCTTGCGGAAGCCTTCGTTGTTGCACAGGGCCACAAACAGGGTGTTGAGGCCGACGAAACCGCTGAACTTCCACTTCGACAGTTCCTTGACCATCGCCGGCAGGTCGCGCGGGTTGCTGATCAGAATGTTGTGGTTGCCGATCAGCATCATCGCCATGCAATGAAAGGTGAACGCATAGATGTGGTACAGCGGCAGCGGCGTGATCAGGATCTCGCAACCTTCATTGAGGTTGGAACCCATCAGTGCCTTGCACTGCAGCATGTTCGCCACCAGGTTGCGATGGGTCAGCATCGCCCCCTTGGCCACACCAGTGGTGCCGCCGGTGTATTGCAACACCGCAACGTCGCTGCTGGCGGGGCTGGCTTCAGTCACGGGCTGGCCATGGCCCTTGCTCAACACGTCGTTGAACTTTACGGCTTTTGGCAAGTGGTAGGCCGGCACCATCTTCTTGACGTACTTGATCACGCTGTTGATCAGCAGACGCTTGAGCGGTGGCAACAGGTCGGCCACTTCCGTGACGATGACATGCTTGACCCCGGTCTTGGGCACCACGGTTTCAGCCAGGTGCGCCATATTGGCCAGGCAAACCAGGGCCTTGGCACCGGAATCGTTGAACTGGTGTTCCATTTCCCGCGCGGTGTACAGCGGGTTGGTGTTGACCACGATCAACCCGGCGCGAATGGCACCGAAGACGGCGACCGGGTACTGCAACACGTTAGGCAGTTGCACGGCGATTCGATCGCCGGGCTGCAAATCGGTATGCTGTTGCAGGTACGCGGCAAAGGCACCGGACAGTTCATACAGCTCACCGTAGGTGATGGTCCTGCCCAGGTTGCTGAATGCCGGTTTGTTGGCGAAGCGTTGGCAGGACTGCTTCAACACTGCCTGAATATTCGGGTATTCGTCTGGATTGATGTCGGCAGCAATTCCAGCTGGGTACTTATCCTTCCAAAAGTCTTCGATCATGGAAGCCCACTCCTCAGCAACGCGAATTCAACACCGCATTTGATGCGATTATTATTGGTGTTTGGTTATTGGTGAATCTGGGCTTTCATACAGGCCGAGAAGCACAAAACGCGCCGAGAGTAGCAGCTTTGCCTAGGGTCGCCTAGAGCCAAAAGCGGCCTCTACAGTCACAATTGTGACTCAAGAATACAAACCGGTCATTTTAGAGTAAAAATTCTATAAAGCCCTGAGAGCCTTGTAATTCGGGGGGATTCTGCAAAAAAAACGCAAGCAGGCTCGCTACCACAGGTTCACCACTGAACCTTGAGAGCGAGCCTGCTCGCGATCCGCGCGAAGCGCGGCTATTCACCCATCAGGCGATATCCCGCAACTCCCGCCGCAGAATCTTGCCCACCGGTGTCATCGGCAACGACTCACGCAAGACAATGTGCTTGGGCACTTTGTACGCCGTGAAGTTTTCCTTGCAGTAGGCTTTCAGTTCTTCAAGGCTGACCCCCGCCTCGCGGGCCACCACGAACAATTTCACCGCCTCGCCCGAACGCTCGTCCGGCACACCGATCACCGCGCAGTTGGCGACCTTCGGGTGAGCCATGACCACGTCTTCGATTTCGTTCGGGTACACGTTGAAACCCGAGACGATGATCATGTCCTTCTTGCGATCGACGATACGCACGAAGCCGTCCGGGTCGATCACCGCGATGTCGCCGGATTTGAACCAGCCCTCGGTATCCAGCACTTCGTTGGTCGCCTCGGGTTTCTGCCAGTAGCCCTTCATGATCTGCGGGCCCTTGATGCACAACTCGCCACGCTCGCCCAAGGGCTGCTCGACGCCCTCGTCGTTGATGACCTTCAGCGTGGTGCCCGGCACCGGCAAGCCCACCGTGCCGATGCGCGACTGGTCGCCATAGGGGTTGGTGCAGGCCACCGGCGAGGTTTCGGTCAGGCCGTAGCCTTCGGTGATGCGGCAACCGGTCATCTGCTCCCAGCGCTCGGCCGTGGCCTTGACCAGCGCGGTGCCGCCGGAGTTGGTGAGCTTGAGGCTGGAGAAGTCCAGGGTCTTGAAGTCCGGGTGATCCATCAGCGCGACGAACAGCGTGTTGAGCCCCAGCAGTGCCGAGAACCGCCAGTTTTTCAGCTCCTTGATGAATCCGCCGATGTCCCGGGGATTGGTGATCAGCACGTTGTGATTGCCGGTCACCATCATGCACATGCAATTGGCCGTGAACGCATAGATGTGATACAGCGGCAGCGGTGCGATCATCACCTCCTGGCCTTCGCGCAGCAGCGGCCGGCCGTCGGCACCAAACTGGCCGAGGCAGGCCCGGGCCTGCTGCATGTTGGCCACCAGGTTGCCGTGGGTCAGCATCGCGCCCTTGGCCAGGCCGGTGGTGCCACCGGTATATTGCAGCACGGCGATGTCATTGAGGTCCGCCTTCAACCCCTTGATGCCCAGGCCTCGGCCCTGGCGCAACGCCGTCTTGAAAGAGATCGCCTGGGGCAAGGAATAGGCCGGGACCATCTTCTTGACCTTGCTCACCATCGTATTGACCAGCCAGCCCTTGGCGGCCGGCATCAGGTCGCCCATCTTCGCTTCGATCAGGTACTGGATATCGGTGTCGGCCAGCACTTCCTGGACTTTCTGCCCGAACATGTTCAGGTACACCAGTGCCCGGGCACCGGAGTCCTTGAACTGGTGACGCATCTCCCGCGCGGTGTACAGCGGGTTGGTGTTGACCACGATCAGCCCGGCACGCAAGGCGCCGAACACGGCGATGGGGTATTGCAGGACGTTGGGCATCTGCACCGCAATGCGATCTCCCGGTACCAGGTCGGTATGGGCCTGCAGGAAACCGGCGAACGCCGCGCTGTAGCGTTCCAGTTCAGCGTAGGTAAGGGTGACGCCCATATTGGTGAATGCCGGGCGATCAGCGAACTTCTTGCAGGAACGCTCGAACACCTCGATGACCGACTTGTATTCAGCGACATCAATGTCCAGGGGTACGCCGGCCGGGCGTTTGTCATTCCAGAAATCAGGTTGCATTGTTCTTGTCCTCTTTACCTGAACCTATCCGGGGCCGCTGATCTGTCATTTCTCAATAACAGACCACGGAGCTTCACGGACACTAGCAGCTATGGCGAATCAGGCAAATATGAGCAAAGGCGTCATAGACCGTGTGAATCTTCCCGCCGTGGCGTGGGCTGATGCCAACGTCGTAATGCGCTATACAATGCAACACCTCGTGCCCCCCTGCATGGAAAGGAATCGCCATGATCCACGATACGTTCTGGCTGACCGCCAGTGACCGCAGCCGGCTCTTCGTCAACCAATGGCTCCCTGCTGGCAGGCTAAAGGCCGTGATCCTGCTGGCCCACGGCATGGCGGAACACAGCGGCCGCTACGCGCGCCTGGCGGAAAGACTTTGCGAGCAGGGTTACGGCGTCTACGCGCCGGACTTGCGTGGACATGGCAAAACTGCCGAAAACGGGACGCTCGGCCATTTCGCCGACAGCGACGGCTGGGCCAAGGTGGTGGGCGACCTGGCGTGCCTCAACCAGCACATCGGACAGCAGCACACCGGCGTCCCCATCGTATTGCTGGGACACAGCATGGGCAGCTACATCGCCCAGGCGTATCTGTTGCACCACAGCGCCAGCCTGCACGGGGCCATCCTCAGCGGTTCGAACTTCCAGCCCGTGGCCCTGTATCGTGCAGCCCGCCAGATCGCGCGTATCGAATGCCTGCGCCAGGGCCCCAAGGGCCGCAGCGCCCTGATCGAATGGCTGTCCTTCGGCTCGTTCAACAAAAAATTCAAACCGGCGCGCACCCGCTTCGACTGGCTCAGCCGTGACCCGGCAGAGGTCGACCTGTACGCCAACGACCCGCTGTGTGGCTTTCGCTGCACCAACCAACTGTGGATCGATTTACTCGGCGGCTTGCAGCAAATCAGCAAAGCGTCCAATCTCGCCCAGATTGATCCGGGCCTGCCGTTGCTGGTGATTGGCGGCGAATGTGATCCGGTGAGTGAAGGCAAACGTCTGAATGATCTGGCCAACGCGCTGCGCGAGGCTGGCAGCCAGAACCTGCAACTGACCGTTTACCCGCAGGCACGGCACGAATTGTTCAACGACATCAACCGCGATGAAGTGACGAGCGACGTGTTGGCCTGGCTCAACCAGACGTTGAGCAACCCGCGACCACACCGAACCGAATAGTTTTTTGTGAATTTTTTAATTCGTCACAGGAATCCAGACACATGACCCAGGTTACCAACACCCCTTACGAAGCCCTCGAAATCGGCCAGACCGCCAGCTTCAGCAAAACCGTCGAGGAGCGCGACATCCAGCTGTTCGCCGCGATGTCCGGCGACCACAACCCGGTGCACCTGGACGCTGAATACGCCGCCAGCACCATGTTCAAGGAGCGTATCGCCCACGGCATGTTCAGCGGCGCGCTGATCAGTGCCGCGGTCGCCTGCGAGCTGCCTGGGCCGGGCACCATCTACATCGGTCAGCAGATGAGCTTCCAGAAGCCGGTGAAGATTGGCGACACCCTGACGGTGCGCCTGGAAATCCTCGAGAAGCTGCCGAAGTTTCGTGTGCGCATTGCCACTCGCGTGTTCAACCAGCGCGATGAGCTGGTGGTGGATGGCGAGGCAGAGATCCTGGCGCCACGCAAGCAACAGTCGGTGACCTTGACCGAGTTGCCGCCCATCAGCATCGGTTAAGAGTGATCATTCCCACGCTCCGCGTGGGAATGCCTCAACGGACGCTCCGCGTTCGGCTGTTGAAGGGACGCGGAGCATCCCGGGCTGCATTCCCACGCAGAGCGTGGGAACGATCACTCCTGCACCTGCACACTCGCCGTCATCCCTGCACTCAGGTTGAGCCCTTCGGGCACCTTGTCCAGCTTGATTCGCACCGGAATCCGTTGCGCCAGCCGAACCCAGTTGAACGTCGGCTCGACTTCCGCCAGCAGCTGCCCATCCGGCGTGGTGTTGCGGTCGGTAATCCCCCGGCTGATGCTTTCCACCGTCCCCTGCAAGGCATCCCCGGCGCTCATCAACCAGACTTTCACCGGGTCGCCGACGCGAATCCGTGGCAGCTTGGTTTCTTCGAAATACGCCTGCACATAGAAGGTCGAGTCGTCGATCAAGGCCATGACCGACTGCCCGGCATTCACATAGTTGCCCTGGGCCAGGCGCAGGTTGGTGATGTGCCCGTTGCGCGGGGCGTGGACCTGGCTGCGATCCAGGTTGATTTGCGCGGCCTTGGCTTCGGCCTGGGCTTCACGCAATTCACCCCGGGCGATACCGGCGTTGATCTGCGCGTTTTCCCGCAGCTCGGCACTGATCGCCTGCGGCCCGAGGCTGGCGCGTCGGCTGGCTTCGCGCTCGCGTAGATTGAGTTGCTGCTGGCGCGTCTGCACCACCGCCTGGGCCTTCTCCAGCGCGGCCTCGAAGCGGTCGCGGTCGATGCTCAGCAACAGATCGCCAGCCTTGACCTCTTGGTTGTCGTAAGCCTTGAGCTCACGCACCCACCCCGACACATCCGGGGAAATCACCACCACATCGGCGCGGATGCGCGCGTCGCGGGTCCAGGGGGTCAGCATGTAGTACTGCCACAAATGGATGCCGGCAAAAATCGCCACGGCCACCAGGCACAGGGTGACGGCGACACGTACGGGGGTACGCATGTTCAACTCCTTATAAAGGTCCGAGGACGACGGTGATCACGGTCAATACACAGACGTACAAGGCACAATCGAATAACGCTTCATGCCAGATCCAGCGGCTCACCGGGGTCAGGCGCAACAACAGGCGCAAGGCGCCAGTCACCAGCAGTGCCAGCACCAGGTAAATCAGGAACGGACTGAGCAGCACGCCGCCCACCGACCACTCACGCAAGCCCATGAAGTTCCTCCTGCTGGCGGCACCAGGCACGCCAGCTGTTTTGCAATTGCAGCACCGCGCCCTGGGCCAGCTTCACCGCATCGCTGGGGGGCAACGCGTACAGGGTTTGCAGCAACGCTTCGCTGGGTTCGGCCAAGGCCTCGGCGCGACTGCCCGCCGGACCTTGGCGCAGGACATTTTCCAGATCGTCGAGATACCGCCGCTGTGGCGCCGTGACCGGTACCTGCGCCACCGCCAGACTCAAGCGCAGATGCAGCAATTCGTCGCCGATGTCCAGGCCGAGCAAGCCGTCGTCCCAACGACTGCGGGCCGGTTCCGGCAGCTCCGGATAGTGCCGGGCCAGCTGCAGCAAACGGTCGGCCATGCGCCCGCCGAACCAGCTTTCGGCGCCGGCCAGGTTGCGCCTTGTCAGGCGTACCAGGTCGTCAAGCGTAGCCGCCAGCAGACGTCGACCATGCCAGGTCGGGTTGCGCAGGATCAGCAAATGGAACGCCAATACCGCCGCACCAACGCCGATCACCATGGCCTGGGCGCTGTTGAAGAAGGTCGCGACGTCGAACTGCATCTGGTTCAGCGGTGCCACGAGCACAATGAAATGCAGGCAGAACGAAGTGGCCGTGGCGCCAATCTGCGGCTTGGCCATGCCCAGCGCGCCGAAAAACAGCGGCACCCCCATGCCCAGGCAGAGCATGGCGAAACTGCTCCATTGCGGCAGCAGAATCTGCCCGACGATAAACGCCGCCGGAATGGCCAGGAAAATACCCCGCATGAAACTCATGCCGATCTGCGCACCGTTCTCACGACTGGCAAACAAGCTGCAGACCACGCAGGTCAACACCAGGGCACCGGCCGCGGCGGGCCAGGCGGTGGCCAGCCAGAAGCACGACACCACCAGGAAAGCCAAGGCGCTGCGGGCACCGAAGACCAGGGCCAGGGACAGATCGCGATGCGGTGCCAGGGTTCTTGGCGGGTCGAGTGTTTCACTGCCCTGCTCCACCGCTTTCAACGCCGCGTTCGCCGCCATGGCGGTATCCATCAACAAGGTGAAACGGACCAGGCAGTAGCTCTGCGCAGAACTGATGTGCGGATCATGGGAGGCATCGAGCAACCGCGGGCGCAAGGCTTGCAGGGTCGCGCCATCGGCACTGCCCAGCGCCTCCTGCACCTCGTTCATCCACGGCAATAATTGCTCGGACTCCTGGGGCTCCAACTGCTTCCACTGCCGGCGCACCGAACGGGCAATGCGCAACAGCATCAACAGTTTCTGGCTCAGGCCGCTGATGGCCCGCGCGCGCTGCCGGCCTCGGCCGCCTTCGAACCAGGCGTGTTCACGCTGGGCGTCCACCGCGACGATTCTACCGAGAATTTCCAACAAGCCCTTGCGCGCCTGACCATCGCCGGCCAGTGTCGCCCGCGCGGCATTGATGCCGCTTTGCCAGGCTGCCCGGGCCTGGTCCGCCAACTGGCGTTCGACCCGCAGGGGCCAGAGCAAGGCACTGCTGGCCGTGGCGCAGATAATCCCCAGGCTGATTTCCGTGCATCGCGCCACCGCCTGATCGAACACTGTCAGTGGATGATTGATGGCCGGCAAGGCAATGATCGCCACCGTGTAGCCGGCCAGCACAAATGAATAGGACCAGGCGCTGCGCAACAACGTTGAACTGGCGGTACACAGCCCCAGCCACAACGCCAGGGCTAACAGGAATAGCCAGGGTGTCTGGGCGAAGACGCCCATGAACACCACCGACATGATGGTCCCGACCAGTGTGCCCAGCAGCCGCGCCAGGCCTTTTTGCAGGACCATCCCGGACAACGGCTGGGCCACGATGAAAGCTGTCATCAACGCCCATGCCGGCTGCTCCAGGCCCCAGCGCAACGCGAGCCACAGCGCAACGCCCCCGCCGATCAGGGTCTTGATCGCGAATTGCACGGCGCGACGGTCAGGCGCGAACAAAGCCTGCAGGGTGATAGGCACGAATTGGACTCTTGATAAGACGGTTTAACGATAGACGGCTTACGCCGGGCAACTTGAAAAAACAAATTATTAGCTAGCTATCTATCTCCCGTCCAGCAATAAATCCCCGGCACAAAAAAACGCCAGGCTGGCTGGCGTTTTTGACAGCTAACGAACGCTTAAGAGCGTGCGCGAGCCTGGTTACGCAGGGCTTTTACCTGATCGTGATTGCGCTGTACGCCGTGGTACTGACGCTCAACGACATCGCGAATGCCCACCAGGTTGTGCTTGTTGATCTTTTCCATGGCGTCTCTGTAAGCCTTCATCGCATGGTCTTCACCACGCTCGGCTTCGTTCAGTACAGCCTCTTCGTCCTTGCCGGTGAACATCGACTTCACGTCGACCCAGCGACGGTGCAGATCACCGCTGACACTGGTGGACGTTTCCGGATCGCCACCCATCGAGCGAACAAGGCCCTGCAATTCAGCAGCCGCGCTTGCGCAATCGGCCGAACGTTGCACGAACAGGGTTTTGAGTTCAGGGTGCTTGATGTCTTCAGCGCAAGTCTTGAACCCCTCCTGACCGTCCTTGCAGGTTTCGATCAGGTCGTTGAGTACAGAAATCGCTTCTTTATTCATGTCGGTCATTTTCAATTCCTCGCGGGTTGATGAAAGATGCAATAGGTATTGCACTGGTCATGCCAGCTTGGAATTCATTATTAATTCGTTATTTTTCAATAACTTATAATTAAGGCAAAAATCTGTATCCGTTTTATTTGCATGATCTGTCATTTGGCCTGCATGCAGAATGCCTGTATTTTCCAGACTGATTGATTCAAGACGGCCGATTGATGAACCCTGAAAAGCTCGAACTATTGATTACCCGCCAGATGCCCTTCGGCAAATACAAGGGGCGAATCATCGCCGACCTGCCAGGTCCCTACCTCAACTGGTTCGCCCGGGAGGGTTTTCCCCACGGCGAGTTGGGCGGGTTACTGGCCCTGATGCAGGAAATCGATCACAACGGCTTGTCCGAGCTGCTCGAACCCTTGCGCGCCAAACACGGCAAACCTGCACCCCGTCATTGAACGAGTAACCCATGCCCGATAACACCCGCCGCGCCCGTGATGAAGCCTTTTGGCGCACCTTCGCCGACCGCTACGCTGTCCAGCCTGGCCCGATCAACCTGGAAAACGGTTACTTCGGGCGCATGTCGCGCACGGTGGTCGAGGAATATCAACGCAACATCGAGCTGATCAACCGCAGCAACTCGGTCTACGTGCGCCAGCGTTTCGAACAGGGCGAGAGCCAGAAGATCAGCGCGCTGGTGGCCGGGTTGATCGGCGTTGCCGCAGAAAGCGTCGCCCTCACCCGCAACGCGACGGACGGATTGCAATCGTTGATCCGCAACTACAACCTTTTACAACCGGGTGACCAGGTGCTGTTCAGCGATCTGGAATACGACACGGTCAAGAGCGCCATGCGCTGGCTGGCGCGCTACCGCGGCGTTGAAGTCATCGAGATCGAACACCGGCATCCCGCCAGTTTCGACAGCCTGCTGGGCACCTACCGCGAAGCCTTCAAGCGTTACCCGCGACTCAAGCTGATGGCCCTGACCCACGTCACCCACCGCACTGGCCTGGTGATGCCGGTCCAGGCGATTGCCGGCGCCGCCAGGGAACACGGCATCGACGTGATCCTCGACGGTGCCCATGCGCTGGGTCAGTTCGAGTTCGACCTCAAAGAGCTGGGCATCGACTTCGCCGCCTATAACCTGCACAAGTGGATCGGTGCGCCGCTGACCCTGGGCTTCATCCATATCGCTCCAGAGCGCCTTGCCGACATCGACCCGGACATGGGCGAAATGCATTTCCCGGTCACCGACATCCGCGCCCGCACGCCGCACAGCACGCCGAACATACCGGCCTTGCTGACCCTGCCGCTGGTCATCGAGGAACATCATGCGATGGGCGGATCCGCCGCCAAGGGTGCGCGACTCAATTACTTGCGCAACCTGTGGGTGAAGCCTGCACGCGAGCTGCCGGGCATCGAAGTCATGACGCCGGATGACCCACGGTTGTACTGCGGCATCACCTCGATGCGTTTTAACGCACACGCCGACCAACAGCCGCTGGTCGAACGCCTGCTCAACGACTACAACCTGTTCACCGTGGTGCGCAGCGGTGCGGCCTGTGGGCCGTGTATCCGTATCACGCCGGGGCTGACGACTACGGCGGCGGATATGATGGTGTTGACGTCGGCGTTGACGCAATTGCGCTGAGATTACTGTGGGAGCGAGCCCGCAGCATAGAATCTCCCACACGTTTTTTTGCGGGCAAAAAAAAACGGTGCACCGACCAAGCGCACCGTAAAGCCGTAAAGCACACAACGAAGTGTCAGTTGAAGCGGATCAGTCCAGCAGCGCCAAAGCCTCGGCGGTGCATTCCTGAATGCGGGACCAGTCGCCGTTCTTGATCCACTCCGGATCAAGCATCCAGCTACCGCCCACGCACATGACGTTTTTCAATGCCATGTAGCTCTTGATGTTAGCCGGACCCACGCCGCCGGTTGGGCAGAATTTCACTTCGCCGAACGGGCCACCCAGGGCCTTGATGGCCGCGACGCCGCCGCTGACTTCCGCCGGGAACAGCTTGAAGCGGCGATAGCCCAGGCCGTAGCCTTCCATGATGCCCGAGGCATTGCTGATGCCTGGCAACAGTGGAATCGGGCTGGCGACGCTGGCTTCGAGCAGGTCACGGGTGATGCCTGGCGTGACGATGAACTGCGAGCCCGCTGCTTCCGCTGCCGCCAGCATGTGCCGATCCAGCACGGTGCCGGCACCGGTCACCAGCTCCGGACGCTGTTCACGCAGGACCTGGATAGCCTTGAGGCCGAACTGCGAACGCAGGGTGACTTCCAGGGCGGTCAGGCCACCGGCGGCGAGGGCGTCGGCCAGCGGCAGGATGTCCTGCTCGCGAGCAATGGTAATGACCGGCAGGATCCGCGCTTTGGCGCAGAGGCTGTCGATCAGGGCAACTTTGTCCGCCATGGAAACGGTCGGGGATGGGTTTGTCATAGCGGCTGTTCCTTGGCTCATGGGCACCAGTAAATCTCTAACGTGGGTTGCAGAAAGGCGCGAATCGGCAATGCGGCGACATCATCACCGGCCAGTGCCTCATCGAGGGTGGTCAGCTTGGACTGACCGGAAATCGACAGGATCTTGTGTTTGGCCGAAGCCAGCAGCGCACGGCTCATGGTCAGGCGCTGACGCGGCACGGTTGGCGCCAGCATCGGGTAGCAGCGCCGGCTGCCGTCCGCCTGCAGGGCTTCGGCCAGGTTCGGACTGCCGGGGAACAGCGACGCCGTGTGGCCATCGTCACCCATGCCCAGCACCAGCACGTCAATCACCGGCAGCTCGGACAGCAAGCGGTCGGCGTGATCGGCGGCTTGTTCAAGGTTGGCGCTGGCGCTGTACAAACTCAGGAACTGAGCCTTGGCCGCCGGCCCCTGCAACAGGTATTTCTTCAGCAAACCGGCATTGCTGTCGGCGTGCTCGACCGGCACCCAGCGCTCATCGGCCAGGCTGACCACCACGTTCGACCAGTCTAGCGGCTGTTTGGCCAGATGCTGGAAAAAAGCCACTGGGCTGCGGCCACCGGAGACCACCAGGGTCGCCGTGCCTTGGGCTTCAATGGCATCACCCAAGTGCTTGGCCACATTCAGCGCCAGGCTTTCGGCCAGCAGCACCGGGCTCTTGAACGCATGCCCGCTGACGCCCTGGGGCAGTTTCAAATCAGATATCGCCATACCACGACCTCCCGTCCCGCGTGATCAGAGCAATGGAGCTCATCGGCCCCCAGGACCCGGCCGCGTACGGCTTGGGCGCATCACCGGATTTTTTCCACCCGGCGATCAACTGGTCACACCACTTCCACGCGGCTTCGATTTCATCTTTACGGACAAACAGGTTCTGATTGCCGCGCATCACTTCCAGCAACAACCGCTCGTAGGCATCGGGAATCCGTGCGCTGCGCCAGGTGTCGGAAAAATTCAGCTGCAACGGACCGCTGCGCAGCTGCATGCCCTTGTCCAGGCCTTGCTCCTTGGTCATCACGCGCAAGGAAATGCCTTCGTCCGGTTGCAGGCGGATAATCAGCTTGTTGCTGATCTGCAGGCGCTGCTCGGGAGCGAAAATGTAGTGCGACGGTTCCTTGAAGTGGATGACGATCTGCGACAGTTTCTGCGGCATGCGCTTGCCGGTACGCAGGTAAAACGGCACGCCGGCCCAGCGCCAGTTGCGAATGTCGGCACGCAGGGCGACGAAGGTTTCAGTGTCGCTCTGGGTGTTGGAATTGGGTTCTTCCAGGTAACCGGGTACCGGTTTGCCTTCGCTGTAGCCGGCGATGTACTGGCCGCGCACCACTTGGGTGGTCAGGCCTTCCGGGCTGATCGGTGCCAGCGCCTTGAGCACTTTGACTTTCTCGTCGCGGATGCTGTCGGCGGACAGGTCGGCCGGCGGGTCCATGGCGATCAGGCAGAGCAGCTGCAGCAGGTGATTCTGGATCATGTCCCGCAGTTGGCCGGCCTTGTCGAAGTAACCCCAGCGGCCTTCGATACCGACCTTCTCGGCCACAGTGATTTCCACGTGGGAGATGTAGTTCTGGTTCCACTGGGTTTCGAACAGGCTGTTGGCAAAACGCAGGGCGATCAGGTTCTGGACGGTCTCTTTACCCAGGTAGTGGTCGATGCGATAGGTGCGGTTCTCCGGGAAGAACTGCGCCACGGCGTCATTGACCTTGCGCGAGGATTCCAGGTCCGAACCGATGGGTTTTTCCAGCACCACGCGGGTGTTTTCCGCCAGGCCGACCTTGGCCAGGTTTTCGCAAATCGCGCCGTAGACCGCTGCCGGCGTGGCGAAATAGGCAATGACCCGTTGTGCGCTGCCGGCTGCTTCAGCCAGGGCCACGTAGTCTTCGGACTTGAGGAAATCGACGTGCAGGTAGCTCAGGCGTGCGAGGAAGCGCTCGAGCACGGCTTCGTCCAGCTCCTTAGCACCGACGTAGCGGCGCAGTTCGGACGTGATGAACGCCAGGTGCTCCTGCTCGCTGCCAGGCTCCCGGGCCAGCGCGATGATCCGCGTGTCCTCGTGCAAGAGGCCTGCGCCATCGAGTTGATAGAGGGCAGGAAACAACTTTCGCAGGGCCAGATCGCCCAGGGCGCCGAACAAGGCGAAGGTGCACGGTTCAACCGTAATCGAAGGCATGATGTTTGTTCTTTTATCAAGTTAAGCTACAAATACCTTTTTTCAAGGCATCACTCAAGGGAAAATGTAGTAATAACCACAACATTTTCGCAAAATACAGATTCCGTGTGGTGGTCGGTCGGAGCCATCAGTAGGATAGGCCACCGTTACGGGCCTCACCAAAGGCCCTTTTTGCATTAGCCGCGCGCTTATCGGCGCAGGTGTAAAGGATACTTATATGGACCGCGTGCGAAATTTGCTGGAGCAAATCCAGAGTCGCCTTGAAGAGCTGAACAAGGCCGAACGCAAAGTGGCCGAGGTGATCCTGCTCAATCCACAGCAGGCCACCCGCTTCAGCATCGCCGCCCTCGCCCAGGCGGCGTCCGTCAGCGAACCGACGGTCAACCGTTTCTGCCGTTCGTTCGGCGTCAGCGGTTACCCCGAGCTCAAGCTTCAGTTGGCCCAAAGCCTGGCCAGTGGCGCGGCCTATGTCAGCCGTGCGGTCGAGGCTGATGACAATCCTGAAGCCTATACCAAGAAGATTTTCGGCAGCGCCATCGCCTCCCTGGACAGTGCCCTGCAGGCGCTGGACCCGAACCTGATCAGCCGCGCCGTCGACCTGTTGATCCAGGCCCGGCAGATCCACTTCTTCGGCCTCGGCGCCTCGGCCCCGGTGGCGCTGGACGCACAGCACAAGTTCTTCCGCTTCAACCTGGCCGTGACCGCCCATGCCGATGTGCTCATGCAGCGCATGATTGCCTCGGTGGCGCACACGGGCGAGTTGTTCGTGATCATTTCCTACACCGGCCGCACCCGCGAACTGGTGGAAGTGGCGCGCATCGCTCGGGAAAACGGCGCTTCGGTGCTGGGCCTGACTGCCGAGAACTCGCCCCTGGCCAAGGCCAGTACCTTGAGCCTGAACATCCCGCTGCCGGAAGACACTGACATCTACATGCCGATGACTTCGCGGATCATTCAGCTGACCGTGCTGGACGTGCTCGCCACAGGCATGACCTTGCGTCGCGGAGTGGATTTCCAGCCGCATTTGCGCAAGATCAAGGAGAGCTTGAATGCCAGCCGGTATCCGGTAGGTGACGAGTTCAATTAGATCCCTATTGCCGGACCTGGCCTCATCGCTGGCAAGCCCGCTCCTACAGGTTCAGCGTCGGTCGCAGTTTTTGTGCCCGACATGGACACTGTAGGAGCTGGCTTGCCAGCGAGGGGGCCAGCCCGGACACCCCAAGATCCAGAGCTAAACCCCCACTCGCGCCTGCAAACTCAAATGCGCCCGCTCCCCTGGCTTCAGGCACAGGCTATCGGTGCCACCACTCGCAGCCTCCACGCAAACGAATTCGGATATCTCGTTCCAGCTCACGCCCAACAGTGGCCGTGAGCCCGGATGCCAGACTACGGTGTCGGCGCTGGCGCCCGTATCGATGCACAACGCCCGCTCCCAGGCGTGATCGTTGAGCTGCAATTCGCCGTCATGCTGGAACACCCGCTGGCAGCCGCCGTCGACGCGCAACTCGCCTTCCTGCTGGCAAACCTGCCGGTTCAACTGGTCGTAACCTTGCGCGCCATCGAGCCCAGACAGCGCTACCTCACCGACGTCACCAATACGCCAGTAAGCGTGCAAAGCCTGGCTCAACTGGCACGGCATGTCGTCCTGATGCTCGGTGCTCAGGCGCAGATCCATGCGCTCACCCAGGAGCGCGTGCAGGTCTACCTGCCAGTCGCACAGCTCCAGCTGCCAATGCAGGCGCACGCCATCGTCATCGCTACGGCTGTCGATCAATTTCCAGTCGAGCAAACGCGCCCACCCGTGGGACGGCCAGGCGTTTTCGCTCGGATGACGGCCGTACCATGGCCAGCACACCGGCACGCCACCGCGAATGGCCCCGACCTGCGGCCACTTCGCCGCGCACCACAGCCAGGGTTTCTGGCCCTTGGGCTGAAAGTGCAGCAACTGCGCGCCCTGGCGACTGAACACCGCCTGACACAGCGGATGATCGATCACCAACACGTCGCGCTTCTGATAGCGCTCCCACGCAAACACCGGCCGTTCACGCAAGGATTTGAAGAAGCGTTGTAGCGGATGCTCAAGCATGTGCCACGGTCCTGAAAATCATCTGTTACCGGGGTGCGCGGCCCGCAAAAAAAAGCGGACAGCCATGGCCGTCCGCAAAATGCGCACAGGGAGAGGAGCTTATCGCAGTCGCGTTAGAACACCGACTGAATTTTCAGGCCGGCGACCAAAGCGTCATCGACTTCATCCACGCCACCTGGGTGAGTGATGTACTGCAGGTTGGGACGCACGGTCAGCCAGTTGGTCACGTGGAAGCCGTAGTTGAGTTCGTAGTTGTATTCGGTGTCGCGCAGCGGCGAGAACAGCGGATCGTTGTAGTCGCTGACGCCATTGGAGGCGTTGACCAATTGGGCGTTTTTCTTCACGTCGTCGTTGACATGGATACGGGCGAAACCGATCCCCATGTCATCTTTCGGACGCGCATCGAACGGGCCTTTGTACACAAACATCAGCGACTGGTAGTTGTCGACGATGTTGGTGTCCTTGTCGTGGAACGT
Source organism: Pseudomonas serbica (assembly GCF_028823535.1). Lineage (GTDB taxonomy): Bacteria > Pseudomonadota > Gammaproteobacteria > Pseudomonadales > Pseudomonadaceae > Aquipseudomonas > Aquipseudomonas serbica. Next base: position 251,725 of record NZ_JAQIYM010000004.1, read on the forward strand.
GGCGTTGGCGGCGATGTTCAGACCGCGGGTGGCATCACCGTTGTGGCTGGTGAGTTGCTGTTGCGCCACGAACCAGTAGCCGTGCTTGCTGCTGTGGCTGCGATAGGCGTTACCGCTGGTGGCCGCATTGTTGCCGTTGTCGTCTTCAAGGACATCGTCGGCGCTGGCCGTGCTTTTGTAGTAACCGACACGGTATTCGCCCGGCAGTTTGTTGGGGTTAGGCAACCAGACCAACTCCACCGGCAGCACGGTGCCTTCGGTACCGCTACCGCTAAGCTTGAAGCCGTTGCCGTGCTCCAGTTGGCTCGGGTTCTGGTTGTACGCGCCAATCTGCGCATACCACTCAGGCGAGAAGTTGTACTTCACGCGGATCGCGGCCTGGCTGACCGGCCAGTTGTACCAGATGTTGGTGGCCCAGTTGCCCACCTGGGAGCCGCAGAACGCCAGGTTCTGGAATTCGCACGGGAAGGTGTTGAAGTCTTCACCTTCACCGAAGTAACCGGCCTTGATGTCGAGCTTGTTGTCGAAGAACTGGTGCTTGATCCACAGTTGGGTCAGCCGGACCATGTGCCCACGGCCGTAGACTTCCTGGGAGGAGCTCAACGTGCCGGCACGCGGGTCGCCGATACGATCATTGGAGATGTTCTCGCCGTTACGGTTGGTGAGCTGGATCTTGGCCTGGGTGTTGTCCCAGCCGAACAGTTTCTCCAGGTCCAGTGCCGCGCCCAGGCCAAACTGGTCGCTGTAGCGAGCGGTCTTGTCATCGTTGAAGCCGCCGTGGAGGTTACCGCCCACTTCACCGACGTAGTCCATCTTGATGTCGATGCCCTGCTCGATCAGCTTGGTCCGCTCGCCACCCCAGTCGCCCGTCATCCACTCCGAATCCGGGCTAAACGCTTCAGCCGCGTGCACGCTACCGGCCAGGCTCAGCGCAGCAATCGCTGACAACCGGCAGATTCGCTGAGCGTTGTTGTTCTTTTTCATCCCTACATCCTCGTCTTATTGTTATTAACTTTTGTTTTTCTAACGCGGTTACGACGGTTACCCCCTGTAGGAGCTGGCTTGCCAGCGAAGCAGGCGACGCGGCGTATCAGGCACACCGCCTTCGCCGGCAAGCCGGCTCCTACAATGATCTTCAGCGGCCTTTGAACTGGGCTACGTTGGCGCTGTGTAATTCGGTTTTCGGCGCGCCAGCCACCCCCAGGCGCTCCCCGGTCTTGGCATCGAACAGCAGCACTTTCGCCGGATCGAATTGCAACGTCAGGGTCTCGCCCACTTGCGGCGCCACGTCCGGCGCCAGGCGGCAGCAGACCTTGGTGTCGTTGAGATTGACGAACACCAGGGTGTCCGGCCCGGTCGGCTCGGTGACCTGCACTTCGGCGCGAATGCTCGGCAGGCCGTTGGGCTCGCCATTGGCCAGCACGATCTGCTCCGGACGCATGCCGAGGATCACTTCGCGGTCTTCAAGGCCTGCGTCCTGCATGCCCAGCGGCAGCTCGCAACGGGCCTGGCCGCTGTCGAGCAGCGCCAGCAGGCGACCGTCCTTGCGCTGCAGGCGCAGGGGGATGAAGTTCATCGGCGGCGAGCCGATGAAGCTCGCCACGAACAGGTTGGCCGGGTTGTTGTAGATGTCCTTCGGCGTGCCGAACTGCTGGATGATCCCGTCCTTCATCACCGCCACCTTGTCCCCCAGGGTCATGGCTTCGATCTGGTCGTGGGTCACGTAGACCGTGGTGGTTTTCAGGCGCTGGTGCATCAGTTTCATTTCGGTGCGCATCTCGACCCGCAGCTTGGCGTCGAGGTTGGACAGCGGTTCGTCGAACAGATAGATCTTCGGCCGCCGCGCCAGCGCACGGCCCATCGCCACGCGCTGTTGCTGGCCACCGGAGAGTTGCCCGGGCTTGCGGCCGAGCAGGTGTTCGATCTGCAGCAACTTGGACACCCGGGCGACTTCTTCGTCGATTTCGGCGGTCGGCATTTTGCGGATCTTCAGGCCGAAGGCGATGTTGTCGCGCACGCTCATGGTCGGGTACAGCGCGTAGGACTGGAACACCATGGCGATGTCGCGATCTTTCGGGCTCATGCCGCTGATGTCGGCGTCGTCCACCAGGATCGCCCCGCCGCTGATGGTTTCCAGGCCGGCGATGCAGTTCATCAGCGTGGATTTACCGCAGCCCGAGGGGCCGACCAGGATCAGGAATTCCCCATCATCGATCTTCAACTCGATGTTTTTCAGGGTGTCCGGCAAACCGGCGCCGTAAGTCTTGTTGACGTTGCGTAATTCGAGAGTTGCCATCTTCTACCCCTTGACCGCGCCGGACGTCAGCCCACGCAGGAAATACTTGCCAGCGAATATGTAGACCAGCAGTGTCGGCAGCCCGGCGATCATCGCGGCGGCCATATCAACGTTGTATTCCTTGGCCCCGGTGCTGGTGTTGACCAGGTTGTTCAGGGCCACGGTAATTGGCTGGGCATCGCCACTGGCGAAGACCACGCCGAACAGGAAGTCATTCCAGATCTGGGTGAACTGCCAGATCAGGCAGACCATCACGATCGGGATCGACATCGGCAGCAGGATCTTCCAGAAGATCGTGAAGAAGCCCGCGCCATCGAGCCGCGCGGCCTTCACCAGCGCATCCGGAATGCTCACGTAGTAGTTGCGGAAGAACAGCGTGGTGAACGCCAGGCCATAGACCACGTGCACCAGCACCAGGCCGGTCGTGGTGTTGGCCAGGCCGAACTTGCCGAGGGTGAACGAGGCCGGTAACAGCACGGTCTGGAACGGCAGGAAGCAACCGAACAGCAGCAGGCCGAAGAACAGTTGCGAGCCGCGGAAGCGCCACATCGACAGCACGTAGCCGTTCATTGCACCGATAAACGTGGAGATCAGAACCGCTGGCACGGTGATCTTCACCGAGTTCCAGAAGTAGCCGCCGACCACGTCCCAGGCCTTGATCCAGCCGATGCCGTCAATCACGGTCGGCCAACTCAGCAGGTTGCCGGTGCGGATGTCTTCCGGAGATTTGAAGCTGGTCAGCAGCATCACGATCAGCGGGATCAGGTACACCGCCGCTGCCAGCAGGAGGGTGGCGTAGATCGCCACGCGGCTGAAGCTCAGGGTTGGTTTGCCGAGTTGATTAGTCATGGCGCTTGCCTCGCAGCTCGGAGTACAGGTACGGCACGAGAATGGTCAGCACGGCGCCGAGCATCAGCATGGCGCTGGCCGAACCGATGCCCATCTGGCCACGGCTGAAGGTGAAGGAGTACATGAACATTGCCGGCAGGTCGGACGAATAACCGGGACCGCCCGCGGTCATCGCCGCCACCAGGTCGAAGCTCTTGATCGCGATGTGCGCGAGGATCATGAAGGCGCTGAAGAACACCGGGCGCAAGCTCGGCAGCACGATCTTGAGGTAGATGGTCGGCAGGCTCGCACCGTCGACTTGCGCGGCACGGATGATCGACTGATCGACACCGCGCAGGCCGGCGAGGAACATCGCCATGACAAACCCCGAGGCTTGCCACACGGCGGCGATCACCAGGCAGTAGACCACGCGATCCTGATCCACCAGCCAGTCCAGACGAAAGCCTTCCCAGCCCCAGTCACGCAGCATCTTGTCCAGGCCCAGGCCGGGGTTGAGCAGCCACTTCCACGCGGTACCGGTGACGATCATCGACAGTGCCATCGGGTACAGGTAGACGGTGCGAATGAAGCCTTCCTTGCGAATGCGCTGGTCCAGCAGCACGGCGAGGAACACACCCAGCACCAGGCTGATGCCGATGAACATGCCACCGAACAGCGCCAGGTTCTTGCTCGCGACCCACCAGCGGTCGTTATCCATCAGGCGCATGTATTGCTGCAGGCCGACCCACTTGTAGCTCGGCATGAAGCTGGAATTGGTGAAGGACAGTATGAATGTCCAGATGATGTAACCGTAGAAGCCAACCAACACGATCAGCATGCTCGGCGCGAGTACCAACTTGGGTAACCAGCGTTGCAGCGCATCGAACGGTGAGGCTTTGCTGAAAACCGCCACAGAGCTCATCGGGATAATCCAGTGAAGAGAATTGAATCGACACGGTGATCCCCTGTGGGAGCGGGCTTGCTCGCGAATGCGGACTGACATTCAACATCAATGTCGATTGATACACCGCTTTCGCCAGCAAGCCCGATCCCACATGGGGTCAGGCTGTGTCAGGAGTTATTGGGCCGCTTTGACCGCCGACGCCAGTTGGGCGCTGGCCTTGGCCGGGTCTGCGTCCTTGTCGTTCATGAAGTTGGTGACCACGTCGAAGATCGCGCCCTGAACGGCCAGGGAGGTGGCCATGTTGTGCGCCATGCTCGGTTGCAGGCCGCCGGTCTTGTCGTCCGCCAGGAAGTCCTTGGCCGCGGTTTGCGCGCAGGAATCGAAGCCGAGCTTGTCCATCTCGTTCAGCATGTCAGTGCGTACCGGGATCGAACCCTTGTTGATGCTGAAGACTTTCTGGAAGTCGGTACCCAAGGCGACCTTGGCCAGGTCTTGCTGGGCAGCGATGTCACCCTTGCGATCGGCTTTCAACTTGAACACCGCCAGGGAGTCGATGTTGTAGGTGAAGGCTTTTTCGGTGCCCGGGAACGCCACGCACTGGTAGTCCTTGCCGGCGACTTTCTTCGCCGCGGTCCACTCGCTTTTCGCCCAGTCGCCCATCATCTGCATGCCGGCCTTGCCGTTGATGACGTCGGCGGCGGCGATGTTCCAGTCACGACCGGCGCGGTTCGGGTCCATGTAGCCGGTGATCTTTTTCAGCTCGGCGAACGACTTGGTCATTTCCGGCCCGGAGAGGGTTTTCTGGTCCAGGTCGACCAGGGCTTTCTTGTAACCGTCAGCGCCCATGACCGACAGCACTACGTCTTCGAACACGGTGCTGTCCTGCCAAGGCTGGCCGCCGTGGGCAAGCGCAATGAAGCCTGCTGCCTTGAGCTTGTCGCCAGCGGCATAGAATTCTTCGAGGGTGGTCGGGGCCTTGTCGATCCCGGCTTTCTTGAACACTTCAGGGTTGATCCACAGCCAGTTGACGCGGTGGATGTTCACCGGCACGGCCACGTAGTCGCCTTCGTACTTCACGGTGTCGGAGACTTTTTTCGACAGCAGGCCATCCCAGTTTTCCGACTTGGCGACATCTGTCAGCGTGTCGGTGGCGAGCAAGCCCGTGCTGCCCCACTCCTGGATGTCCGGTCCTTTGATTTGCGCGACGCCCGGCGGGTTACCCGCCACGGCGCGGCTCTTGAGTACGGTCATGGCCGTGGAACCGCCACCACCGGCGACTGCGCCGTCCTTCCAGGTGAAACCGTCTTTTTCGACTTGAGCCTTGAGCACATCGACCGCTGCTTTCTCACCACCCGAGGTCCACCAGTGAACGACTTCCACGGAACCTTTGGATTCGGCGGCAAGCACACTGAGAGGAAGCGCAGACAGGGAGGCGAGAGAAATGACAGTAGCGAGGCGAGAAATCGCATTCATCGAGAAGTACCTTTCTTGTTGTTATGCATGCAAGTCTGGTGCTTGCGCTGCAGAAGATTTTAAACAGGGGACGGCCCTTCGCAGGTAACGAAGGGACGCGCGAATGTCACCGCATGGTTACATAGAACCGCTCTGGGACGACGCCGCCAGCGCACTGGCCATGCTCGGCGCCAGCGGCAGGCGCGGGATCAGCAGCGCTTGCCAGGCATGATAGAGGTCGGGTTTGCCGGCCCAGATATCGCCGCTCGGGCGGTTCAACGGGTCGAGTTCGTGGTGCCAGCTGCCGTTTTCGCGGTCGATGAAATGACTGTCGCAGAATTCCCAGAACTGTCGGTACCAGTGTTCGTATTGCTCATCGCCCGTGCGCCTGAGCAAGGCACTGGCGGCGGCGCTGGCTTCGCAATGGGTCCAGTGCAGGCGATGACGAACCACTGCCTGGTTATCCCAGTCGAGGGTGTAGACCAGGCCCGGCGCCCCATCGATGTTCCAGCCGTGGCGGCAGTTGTGCTCGAAGAGTTTTTGCGCGTCGGTGGCCAACCAGCCCGGCGTAAGCATGCCGGCGCGCACCCGCGCCGCTTCGAGATGCAACAGCAATCGGGCCCATTCGAAACCGTGGCCCGGCGTGGTGCCGTAGGGACGGAAACCGTCGGCCGGGTTGTCGCGGTTGTACTCGCGCAGCGGTTGCCAGGCGCGGTCGAAATGCTCGACCACCAGGTAGTCATTGGCCGCGGCATGAGCATGAATCACCCGCTCGACGATGCGCTGGGCGCGGCACAACCAGCGATTGTCGTCGGTGACATCGGCCAGGGCGAGGAAGGCTTCGGTGGCGTGCATGTTGCTGTTGGCGCCTCGGTACGCCTCCTCCTCGCTCCAGTCGCGGTTGAAGGATTCGCGCATGGCGCCTTCGTCTTCGCTCCAGAAATAGCTGTCGATGATGTCGATCGCGTTGTCGAGCAAGGCCTGCGCGCCGGGCCGTTGCGCGACCACCGCGGAACTCGCGGCCAGGGCCACGAAGGCATGCAGGTAAGCGTTCTTGCCGGTGTTGCCGTCGCGGTGCTCGGCCATCGCGAACCAGCCACCGTGCACGGCATCGCGCAACGGCCCGCGCAGGGCCTGGATGCCGTGATCCACCAGCTCGGCAAAACCCGGCAGGCCCTGGATGTGGGCCATGGCGAAGCTGTGGGTCATGCGCGCGGTGTTCATGGTTTGTGCTTGCGCATCGGCCGGCAGGTGACCGCGCTCGTCGAGATTGCCGAAGCCTTCAGGGAGCTTCGAGGCCTTGGCAAACGCCAGCAGGCGCAAGCCTTCGGCGGCGAGCCATTGCTGATGGGCGGGGGCGTTCAGCCAGCTGCTGAAGGCGGGTTGAAAGGAGTCCATGGGGTGCCTTTTTTGTTGTTATGACTGTGGGGCAGTCTAAACAACGGGCGGAGGCGAGCTTGTAACGAAGGGGGCGAGTTATGTCACCGAGTTGTGACATTTATCGTTTGGAATTGTGTTGAATGATCTCACGACTTCGCGAGCAAGCCCGCTCCCACATGGGAATGCATTCCAACTGTGGGAGCGGGCTTGCTCGCGAAGAACGATAACGCGGTATCGCTAATCAATGCTGCGGGGCAACTGCAGGGTCACCCGCAACCCGCCCTCACGCAAATTCTGCAAACTCACCTCACCGCCATGACTATGGGCAATATTGCGCGCAATCCCCAACCCCAACCCATACCCCTGCTGCTGCCCGGCCAGGCGGAAGTGCGGTTCGAACACCTGCTCCAGCCGTTGCTCGGGAACCCCAGGTCCTTCATCGTCGACATGCAGGACAAACGCGCTGTCGTCGTCATCGATGTGCAGGTGGGCGTTCTGGCCGTATTTCAGGGCGTTGTCGATCAGGTTGCCGATGCACCGCTTGAGCGCCAGCGGCTTGCCCGGATAAGCCGCCAGCGCGCGTCCGTGCTGGGTTACGCGGCCGTTGCCGGTGGGTGACAGGTACGGCTCGACCAGGCACTCCAGCACATGATTGAGATCCACTTGCTCGATGTTTTCATGGATGTCGGTGTCTTTCACACATTGCAGCGCGCCCTTGACCAGCAACTCCAGCTCATCCAGATCGCGACTGAACTTGGCTTGTATCTTTTCGTCTTCGAGCAGTTCGACACGCAGCCGCAGCCGGGTGATCGGCGTGCGCAAATCGTGGGAAATCGCGCTGAACAACTGGCTGCGCTCGGTCAGGTAACGACTGATGCGCTCGCGCATGGTGTTGAAGGCGCGGCCGACTTCGACCACTTCACTGCCGCCGCCTTCGGCCACCGGCTCGACGTCGGCGCCCAGCGACAGGTCCCGCGCCGCCCGCGCCAGGCGCTTGAGCGGCCGGCTTTGCCAGTGCACCAGCAGACCGATGAACAACAGCAAAAAGCCGCTGGTGAGGACGATGAACCACACTTGCTGGGCCGGCAGGCCTTGTTCTTCAAGGCTGGTGTAAGGCTCAGGCAATAGCGAGGCGATGTACAGCCATTCACCTGGCGCCATCTGGATCTGCGTGACCAGCACCGGCGGGTTCACCGGCTCCAGGGTCAGGGCGTAGTGCGCCCAGGAACGCGGCAATTCGTCGAGCTTGAGACCGCCGTTGAAGATGCGCAGGTCTTCGGGACTGACAAAGGTCACCGAGATGTCGGTGTCCTGGCCCAGGGACTGGCGCAGCACCTGATCCACGGCCTTGATCACCGCCTCCTTGCGTGGCGTGATCGGCAACACTTCCATACCCAGGGGTTTGTCATTGAGCGTCACCACGAACCGTGTGCCGCCCATGCTGCGCAACTGGTCGAGCACCAACGGGCGATACGCCACCGGCAACGAGCGCAGGTAACTGACGCTGGCGTTCATCGAGTGAGCGAGGCTGCGCGCACTGGTGACCAGGCCTTCCAGTTGGGTCGCACGCAATTGAGAGACCCAGATCACGCTCGACAAGGTCTGGGCGAACAACACCGCGAGCAAGGTCAGCAGCAACATGCGCCCGAGCAACGAGCGCGGCACCGGCACGCGGCCGGCCAGTTTGCGCAGGAAATCAGTGACCATTGGCGGCAACCACACTGGCTGCCAGCTGATAGCCGCTGCCCCGTACGGTGCGAATCAGTCGCGGTGGTTTTTCCGTATCGCGCAGACGCTGGCGCAGACGACTGACCGCCATGTCGACGATGCGGTCGAGGGGCATCAGATCCCGGCCGCGGGTGGCGTTGCCGATCGTGTCGCGGTCAAGGATTTCCTGGGGGTGGTCGAGGAACAGCTTCAACAGGGCGAAATCGGCACCGGACAGAATCACCTCTTCACCGTCAATGTGAAACAGGCGATGACTGACCATATCCAGACGCCAGTCATCGAAGGCCAGCACTTCGCCGCCGGAGCCCTGGCCGAACTGGGCCCGGCGCAGCAAGGCCTTGATGCGCGCCTGCAATTCCCGTGGGCTGAAGGGCTTGCCCAGGTAGTCGTCGGCCCCCAGTTCCAGGCCGATGACCCGATCGGCCTCGTCGGAGCTGGCGGTGAGCATGATGATCGGCACCTGTGACTGACGCGGGTGCTGGCGAATCCAGCGGCACAGGCTGAAACCGTCTTCGTCCGGCAGCATCACGTCAAGGATCACCAGGTCGCTGGGCGCATCGTTGAGGGCCTGGCGAAAGCCTGCACCATCGGGCGTGGTCCGTACCTGGAAACCGGCGCGGGTCAGGTAGGTGTCCAGCAACTCGCGTATCTCTTGATCGTCATCGACCAACAAAATCGACTTGTTGACTGAGCTCACAGGAAGGCGTCCTTGTTATTTGAATTGGGCGGATTATGCCTTAAGCACTGAAACTGCAAACACCACAGAAATAACTGTGGGAGCGAGCCTGCTCGCGAAAGCGGTTTTACATTCAACACATTCGTTGACTGACACACTGCATTCGCGAGCAGGCTCGCTCCCACATTTTGATCGCATTTTCAAACCGGAATGGATTGCTCCAGCGCCACACCCGCGCCAACAAGCCCGGAATACGGCGCCGTCACCAGCCACACCGGGATACCCTTGAAGTAATCGCTCATGCAGCCCTTGTCGGCAAAGCACCGGGCGAAGCCGCTTTCGAGGAAGAAATCGGCGAAGCGCGGGATCACCCCGCCAACGATGTACACGCCACCGCGCGCACCGGTGGTCAGCACATTGTTGCCGGCCACGCGGCCGAGCCAGCAGCAGAATTGCTCGAGCACTTCCAGGGCAATCGGGTCGCCCGCCAACCCGGCAGCCGTAATCGCCTCCGGGGTGTCGAGCACCGGCCTGTGGCCGTCCACCGCACAGATCGCCCGATAGACCCGGGGCAAGCCGCTGCCACTCAACGCCGTTTCAGCGCTCACGTGCCCGATCTCGTTGAAGATGTGCTGCCACAATTGAGTCTCGCGCGGGCTGCTCAGCGGCAGGTCGACGTGACCGCCCTCCCCCGGCAACGCGGCAAAACGGCCTTCACCGAGATCAAGCAAGGTGCCGACACCCAGCCCCGTCCCCGGGCCAATCACCACCGCCGGGCGCAACGGCTCCGGCGTGCCTTCGCACACCACGCGAAACTCGCCGGGTTGCAGGCGGGTCATGCCCAGGGCCATGGCCGAAAAATCGTTGACCAGCAGCAACCGGTCCACCTGCAAGGTCTGGCAGAACCCCCGGCGACTCAGGCGCCAGTGGTTGTTGGTGAACTTGAATTCGTCGCCGCTCACCGGGCCTGCCACCGACAGGCACACCGAGCCGATCGAACCCGGCGCCAGGCCCAGCCCGCTCAGATAGAGGGCAATCGCCTCTTCCGGGCTGGCGTGGTCGGCCGTCGCCAGCACCTGGACCGATTCCAGTTGCTGGTTCTTCCACAACGCGAAACGTGCGTTGGTGCCTCCGATGTCACCGACCAAAGCCAGTTTCAATTAAGCGTCTCCAGGGCAGAAGTGAAGGCGCTGGCCCCCTGCTCTGCCGAGCTGAAGGCCATGCGCATGAAACCAAACAGTTCGCGACCGGTGCCGATGTTGTTGCCCAACAGGCCCTTGGCCGGCGTGCGCGCTGCAAATTCTTCGGCGTCCACCTTAAGCTCCAGGGTGCCTTTGACGCCATCGACGCGGATGATATCGCCCTCTTGCACCCGCGCCAAAGCGCCGCCCACATAAGCTTCAGGGCTGACGTGAATGGCCGCGGGGATTTTCCCCGACGCACCGGACATGCGCCCGTCGGTGACCAGGGCCACCTTGAAGCCGCGATCCTGCAGCACGCCAAGGAACGGCGTCATCTTGTGCAGTTCCGGCATGCCGTTGGAGCGCGGGCCCTGGAAGCGCATCACCGCGACAAAATCCTTCTCCAGCAAACCAGCCTTGAACGCATCGGCCAGGTCCTGCTGATCCTGGAATACCATGGCGGGCGCTTCGACGATCTGGTTTTCCAGGGCCACCGCAGAAACCTTCATCACCCCGCGACCAAGATTGCCTTCCATCACCCGCAAGCCGCCCTCTGGCGAGAATGCGCGGGCGACCGGACGCAGGATGCTTTCATCAAGGCTTTCGGTGATGCCTTCGCGCCAGACCAGCTCGCCATTGTCGAGAAACGGTTCCTGGGTGTAGCGGCTCAGGCCATGGCCCAGCACGGTGTTGACGTTTTCGTGGAGCAGCCCGGCTTCCAGCAGTTCGCGGATCAGGAACGACATGCCGCCCGCGGCCTGGAAGTGGTTGATGTCGGCCTTGCCGTTCGGGTAGACGTGGCTCAGGGTCGGCACTACCTCGGAGAGGTCGGCCATGTCCTGCCAGGTCAGCTGGATACCTGCGGCCATGGCAATGGCCGGCATGTGCAAGGTGTGGTTGGTCGAGCCGCCGGTGGCATGCAGGGCGACGATGGAGTTGACCAGCGAACGCTCGTCGACGATTTCGCCGATCGGCAGGTAATCGCCATTCTGCTTGGTAATGCGCGTCACCTGGTGCGCCGCTTCGCGAGTGAGCGCGTCGCGCAACGGTGTGTTCGGGTTGACAAAGGAGGCGCCCGGCAAGTGCAGGCCCATGACTTCCATCAGCAGCTGGTTGGTGTTGGCGGTGCCGTAGAAGGTGCAGGTACCGGGGCTGTGGTAGGAGTTCATTTCCGACTCCAGCAGCTCTTCGCGGCTGGCCTTGCCTTCGGCGTAGCGCTGACGCACGTCGGCTTTCTGCTTGTTGGAAATGCCCGACACCATCGGCCCGCCCGGGACGAAGATCATCGGCAAATGGCCGAACCGCAGCGCGCCCATCATCAGGCCCGGGACGATCTTGTCGCAGATGCCGAGCATCAGCGCGCCATCGAACATGTTGTGGGACAGCGCCACGGCGGTGGACAGCGCGATCACTTCACGGCTCGGCAGGCTCAGCTCCATGCCGGGCTCGCCCTGGGTCACGCCATCGCACATGGCCGGGGTGCCGCCGGCGAACTGGCCGACGGAGCCGATTTCGCGCAAGGCTTTTTTGATCAGCTCGGGGAAGACTTCGTACGGCTGGTGCGCCGAGAGCATGTCGTTATATGACGAAACAATTGCGATGTTGGCGGAGTTCATCATCCGCAGGCTGTTCTTGTCGTCGCTGCCACAACCGGCCACGCCGTGGGCAAAGTTGGCGCATTGCAGCTTGCCGCGCATCGGACCGTCGCTGGCGGCATCGCGAATCAGTGCAAGGTAAGCCTGACGCGTGGCGCGGCTGCGGGCGATAAGCCGTTCGGTGACCTCAAGGACGCGGGGATGCATGTGTAGAACTCCAGGCTAACGGATGTGGCGACCTGATTGTCTATGCTGATCAAAGGCCGGTGTCGATGGGATGACAGACGGTTTTCTTGATCGGTTGGACCAGTTGATTCAGGTCACTCGTTGTAGATTGAATAAAATATTGCCATTAAAAAGGCTTGTTTTCTATTTTTTTGCGAATAATCTTGTAATTCCAACAACAAAACGACGGCGGCGCTGACAAATGACTCTACGAATCGCAATCAATGGTTTTGGCCGAATTGGTCGTAACGTCCTTCGAGCACTCTATACCCAAGGCTATCGCCAGGATTTGCAGATCGTCGCCATCAACGACTTGGGAGACAGCGCTATCAATGCGCATTTGCTCAAGTACGACACGGTTCACGGCACGTTTGAAGCCGATGTCCAGCATGATCAGGAAAGTCTCACCGTCAACGGCGATCGAATTTCGGTGAGCGCCATTCGCAATCCGGCCGAACTGCCCTGGGCTGCGGAAAAGATCGATGTGGTGTTCGAGTGCACCGGTCTGTTCACCGACCGCACCAAAGCCGCCGCGCATATTACGGCCGGCGCACGCAAAGTGATTATCTCCGCGCCAGCATCAGGTGCCGACGCCACCGTGGTGTACGGGGTCAACCACGACATTCTGCGCCAGTCGCACCAGATCATTTCCAACGCCTCGTGCACCACCAACTGCCTGGCCCCGGTGGCCCAGGTGCTGCACCGCGAACTGGGCATCGAAAGCGGCCTGATGACCACCATCCATGCCTACACCAACGATCAGAACCTGACCGACGTCTACCACAGCGACCCGTACCGCGCCCGTTCGGCCACCCAGAACATGATCCCGAGCAAGACCGGGGCAGCCGAAGCGGTCGGCCTGGTGCTGCCGGAACTGGCGGGCAAACTGACCGGCATGGCGGTGCGCGTGCCGGTGATCAACGTCTCGCTGGTGGACCTGACCGTGCAGCTGAAAAAAGAAGCCACGGCTGAAGAGGTCAACGCGCTGCTCAAGCAGGCCAGCCAGCATTCGAAGATCCTCGGCTACAACACCTTGCCGCTGGTTTCCAGCGACTTCAACCACAACCCGCTGTCGTCGATCTTCGACGCCAACCACACCAAATCCAGCGGCAAGCTGCTCAAGGTGCTGGCCTGGTACGACAACGAATGGGGCTTCTCCAACCGCATGCTCGATAACTGCCTGGCGCTGTGCCACGCAGAGTAAGCGAAGCTTACTTGTAGGCGCTGCGATGCGGCGATCCGACTTGCCAGCGAAGGCATCCTCGAGATCGCCATCGCCAGCATGCCAGACGCCCCCCGTTGTTTATGGAACAACCCATGATCGGTATCAGCTTCACCCAAAAGACCATGACAGCGCGCAAGCGCATCGCCCTGGTCGCTCACGACCACTGCAAAGTGTTTTTGCTGGACTGGGCAGAACGCCAGAAAGACCGCCTGGCCCGGCATGAACTGGTCGCCACCGGCACCACGGGGTTGTTGTTGCAACAACGCCTGGACCTGCCGGTGGAAAGCATGATCAGTGGCCCGCTCGGCGGAGACCAACAGCTCGGCGCGCGCATCGCCGAGCAACGGGTCGACATGCTGGTATTTTTCTGGGACCCGTTCGAACCACAACCCCACGATCCCGACATCAAGGCATTGCTGCGGGTTGCTGCGGTGTGGAACATCCCGGTGGCATGCAACGAATGCAGCGCCGACTACCTGCTCAGTAGCCCGCTGATGGATCAGGCGCATCCACATCGGATTCCGGATTACGCGACGTACCTGCAAGGCCGCGCGTAAACCTTCACAATTCAATACTTGACCATTCGAGTAGATGATAAGCATTATCATCTACTCGAAATGGATCAGGTCCTCCCGTGAGTCAATCGCGCTTCAACGACGTCTTCATCACCCAGCGAGTGTCCCTGCTGCGCACGCTGGAGCGGATGGTCAATAACCACAGCACCGCCGAAGACCTCTTGCAGGAAACCTACCTGCGCGTGACCCGAGCGCTCAGCGAGCGGGCCATCGATCACCTGGAGCCCTTTGTTTTCCAGACGGCCCGCAACCTGGCACTGGACCATTTGCGTGCCCGACGCATCCACTCGCGGACCATGGTCGATGACGTACCACTGGACGTGGTGGAAAGCGTCGCCGCCCCCGCCAGCAGTGCCGAGGACGCCGCCCATGCCGAACAATTGCTCGAGCGTCTGAACGTGCGCCTCAGTCAACTCAGTGCCCGCCAGCAGCAGATTTTCATCCTCAGCCGCCTGCACGGCCACAGCTACCTGGAGATTGCCGAGAAACTCGACGTCTCGCTCAGTACCGTGCAGAAGGAGCTGAAACTGATCATGACGATCTGTATCGGCCTCGCCGACCGGTTGAACGACCACTGAATCGCCGCTGGCTCGACGCACCTGGTCATCAGGGCTACCCTTGGCCCTCTTTTGCGCTTCACTAAAAAAACAGCCGTGCACAGACACTGCCGAGGAAACACCGTGACGGACACCCACCGCGCCCCTTCGCCTGCCCAGGCGCCGGCCACAGCCGAGGCGATGGACCAGGCCCTGGACTGGCTGATCGTGCTGGACAGCCCGAGCGAAGAACAGACTCGCCAGTTCCACCAATGGCTCGCGGCCGACCCGGCGCACGCCGAAGCGTTCGCCAGGGCCCAGGCGATCTGGAACGGTGCACCCGTCACCCAATGCGCGCAGAGCCTGGCGACGCAGCCCGCGAAAGTCAGCGTTCTGTCGCGCCTGCGTCCGCACTGCAAACCCCTGGCCACTGCCGCCGTGCTGATCCTCGGTTTGTTCAGTTTCAGTAATCTGCCCCTGCGCCTGCAGGCCGATCACCTGACCGTGGTTGGCGAGCGCCAGCGCCTGCAACTGGAGGATGGCTCGCAAGTGCTGCTCAACACCAACTCGGCCTTCTCCAGCACCATCAACGAGCACAAGCGCATGGCCCGCCTGTATCAGGGCGAGGCGTTTTTCGACGTGCAGCCCCATCGCGGCCTGCCGCTGGAAATCGACGCAGGGCGGGTCACGGCGAGTGTCCGCGATACCGCGTTTGCCGTGCGTTATCTCGATGGCGTGACTCAGGTTCGGGTGCAGCGCGGGGATGTCGACTTGCGCGCCACCGGCGGCGACGCCCGGGTACGCCTGACAGCCGGGGAAAGCATCCGTATCGGCCCCAACGGTTTCGACCGCCCGGCCAAACTGGATGCGGCCACCGACCTGGCCTGGGTCCAGGGTCGCCTGGTGTTTGAAAACTGCCCGCTGAGCCAGGTGCTGGCGGAGCTGCGCCGCTATTATCCGGGCTGGATCATCAACAACAACGAGCGATTGGCCGATGTTGCCGTGACCGGGAATTATCGTCTCGACCAGCCGCTGGACGTGATCCGTTCGCTGGCACACATCACCTCGGCACAGCTCAAGGAATACCCGGCGCTGGTGATCTTGAACTAAATGAGAATTATTTTTACTCGATAGCCAAAGCTCGTACGTCTCGTTATAGCCAATGCAATTGATTCGCATCTCTATATGCCAATCAGCACCTATAAAGATTCGTGCGACACGGAGCGCTATCGATGTCCTCTCGCCTTACCCGCCCAGCCTCTTCACCCTCCCGCGTTCTGTCGCTGCTGACCGCCGCCATTTTGATGGCCGGTACTGCACCGGTCATGGCCGCCACTGCCGCCGAGCAGCCGGCGCGCAAAATGGGCGATTACGCATTCACCATTGCGCCGCAGTCGCTGGTGTCGGCGCTCAATGCCTTTACCGCTGTGACCGGCTGGCAGGTCGGCTTTTCCGCCGAACTGGCTCAAGGCATGGAGTCGCCGGGCGTGCGCGGATCGTTGACACCGGAAAAAGCCCTCGAGCGCCTGTTGGTGGGGACCCACCTGAACTATCGCAAACTGAGCAGCAACAACATCATCCTCGAGCCTCGCATTAACTCCGGCACGCTCAACCTGCAACAGGTCACCATCAGCGCCACGCGTCAGGAGCAGGACGTGAGCAGCGTGCCCAGCACTGTCACCGTCCACACCCGCGAAGAGCTCGACCGCAACAACGTCAACAGCATCAAGGATCTGGTGCGTTACGAGCCAGGCGTTTCGGTGGGCGGTGCCGGTACACGCGCGGGGCTTTCCGGCTACAACATCCGCGGCATCGACGGCGACCGTGTGTTGACCCAGGTCGACGGCGTGCAAGTGCCCGACGGCTTTTTCAATGGCCCGTACGCCCAGACCAACCGCAATTACGTCGACCCGGAAATCGTCAAACGCGTGGAAATCCTCCGTGGCCCGGCGTCGGTGCTGTACGGCAGCAACGCCATTGGCGGCGCCGTCAGCTACTACACCCTGGACCCGGACGACATCATCAAACCAGGCCAGGACGTCGGTGCCCGCCTGAAGACCGGCTACAGTTCGGCCGATGATAGCTGGCTCACCTCAGGCACCGTGGCCGGGCGCACCGGCGACTTCGACGGTTTGTTGCACCTCAGCCAGCGCAATGGTCATGAAACCGAGTCCTACGGCGAGACCGGTGGAACCGGCCTGAACCGCACTGAAGCCAACCCCGAGGACGTGCGCACCACCAACGTGCTGGCCAAGTTGGGCTGGAACTACGCTGACGATGCGCGCTTCGGCTTGACTTACGAGCACTACAAGGACGATCGCGATACCAATCAACTGAGCGCCGTGGGTGGACCCTTCAACGCGGGACGCGGCTTCGGTTTCTACCAATCGCGCACCGGCAACGACACCATTACCCGCGAGCGCTTTGGCCTGGAACACCGCTTCGCCCTGGACAGCCTGCTGGCCGACAACATCAAGTGGACACTGAATTACCAGATCGCCAAGACCGACCAGAGCACGGAAGAAATCTATGCGCCGTCGCGCACGGTGCTGCGTAACCGCGATACCACCTACAAGGACCGCCAATGGGTATTCGATGCCCAGGCTGACAAGGCGTTTGCCATTGCCGACACCGACCATGTCGTCACTTACGGCACCACCATCAAGCAGGACAAAGTCACCGGCCTACGCACCGGTAGCGGTACCTGCCTGACCGTGGCCGGTACGTGCCGTGTCGTCGGCGCCGCCAGCCCTGCCGACACCTTGACCCCGGCCAGCGACTTCCCGGACCCGACCATCAACACCTACAGCCTGTTCGCCCAGGACCAGATCGCCTGGAACGACTGGACCTTCGTGCCCGGCCTGCGCTACGACTACACCCAGCTCAAGCCGCACCTGACCGATGAGTTCCTGGTGACGGCCGACCAGAGTGGTAACGGCGAGGTCAACGAGGACACCAAGACCTGGCATCGCCTGTCGCCGAAGTTCGGCACCACTTACCGCTTCGACGACAACTACACCTGGTATGGCCAGTACGCCGAGGGCTTCCGCACACCGTCCGCCAAGGCCCTGTATGGCCGCTTCGAAAACCTGGCGGGTGGCTATCAGGTCGCGCCCAACCCCGATCTCGAACCGGAAAAGAGCAAAAGCTATGAAACCGGCCTGCGTGGGCAGTTCGAGGCCGGCACCTTCGATGTCGCTGTTTTCTACAACAAATACCGCGACTTCATCGACGAGAACGCCATTACCCCCGGCTACACCGAGACGACCTTCCAGAGTAACAACATCAAGCACGCCACCATCAAGGGCCTGGAACTCAAGGGCCGCTTGAACCTGGATAGCTTCGGTGCGCCAAACGGACTGTACACCCAGGGTTCCGTGGCCTACCTGTATGGTCGCAACGATGACAGCGGTGAGCCGCTCAATAGCGTCAATCCGCTGACCGGCGTGTTCGGCCTCGGTTATGACCAGGACCAATACGGCGCGTTGCTGAACTGGACCCTGGTCAAGCGCAAGACCCGCGTCGACAGCACCAGCTTCAACACGCCGGACGGCACCAGCACCCAATTCAAGACACCGGGTTACGGTGTGCTTGATCTGGCCGGTTTCTACAAGGTAAGCGACGACCTGACCGTCAACGCCGGCCTGTACAACCTGACCGACAAGAAATACTGGCAGTGGGATGACGTACGCGGCTATGACAGCGTCGGCGAAGCCTCGGTAACGCAGCCAGCCAACCTCGATCGCCTGACTCAGCCTGGACGCAACTTCGCGATCAACCTGGTCTGGGACATCTGAACCTGAGCACCTCGCCGCGCGTTGCTGTAACAGCCGCCCGGTGAGGTTTTTTTACTGTCATGCGCCTGCTCATTCGTCTCGTTACCAAGCGCCTCTTCTTTTCCAAGGATTTGCCATGACCACCCAGGACACCGCCCAACGCCCCACCCTGCGTTCACAACGCTTGAACCAGGTCACCAACGAGCCGCACAGCAAGCTCGATGCACTGGTCAAGGCCCATGCCCCCTTTGAAACCCAGGCCAGCTTTGCCCGGTTCGTGGTGGCGCAATACCTGTTCCAGTCGGAACTGGTGGCGCTGTACAACGATGCCGAACTGACGGCCATCGTCCCGGACCTGCCGGCGCGCTGCCGTGCCGATGCGGCCAAGGCAGACCTCGCGGACCTCGACAGCGAAGTGCCGGCGCCGGTTGCCGGTGCGCTGCAGAACCCAGGCAAAGCCCGGGCCCTGGGCTGGATCTTCGTCTCCGAAGGCTCGAAGCTGGGTGCGGCGTTCCTGATCAAGCGTGCCGTGGGCCTGGGCCTGAGCGAAACCTTCGGCGCCCGCCATCTTGGCGAACCTGAAGGTGGCCGCGCGCAAGGCTGGAAAAATTTCGTCAAGACCCTCGATGAACTGGAACTCAGCGCCGAGGAAGAAGCCGAGCTGGATAAAGGCGCCATCGACGCCTTCAACCGCTTCACGGTGTTGCTGGAACAGGCTTACGCCAGCACCCCGGAAACCGCCTGACACCCCACCGCCCTTTGTAGGAGCGAGCTTGCTCGCGAAGGTGTGTCAGGCACATTGTTTTTGAATGTGCCGCCGTCTTCGCGAGCAAGCTCGCTCCTACAAGGGGCCGATTGTGCCCGCAAGATCGCCAGTTTACTTTGAGCCCATGCCCACCTCCTCCAAACTCGCCCGCCTCCTCTTCGGCCTGCTGGCCTACGTCAGCCTCGGCATCGGCCTGGTCGCCATCGTCATACCCGGCCTGCCGACCACCGAATTCATCCTCCTGGCCGCGTGGGCTGCCACGAGAAGTTCGCCGCGCCTGAGCGCCTGGCTGGAAAACCATCGGCTGTTCGGCCCCATTCTCAGTAACTGGCGCAACGGCAAGATCATCGCGCGCCGGGCAAAAATCAGCGCCACTGTCAGCATGCTGTCATGCGCCGGACTCATGTTGGTGATGCTTGATCACGGCTGGCCGATCTACCTGGCGATTGCTGGCATGGGCCTGGGCAACTTGTGGATCTGGTCGCGACCGGAATCCCTGGCGCAACGCCGATAAACTTCCCCGTTTTTCATCCGCTTTCCGGCACTTTTTCCCGCGCAAACGTTTAAACATGACCGTTCGTCGGCAGCCCCCTCATGCATTCTGTGCCCCGCGCCGATGAGCTGGAATGGCGCTAAATGGATTTGGCGTGTCGAGCCGCAATGGCTCACAGCCACCCCTCATCCATTCGCGAGCTCGCCCCATGTTCGACTCACTGTCCATCCGCCTGAAAATCGTCCTGTTGTCCGGCCTTTGCCTGCTTGGCGTGGTCGCATCGATCGTAGGCATGAACCTCTACCAGACCAATCAGAACGATGAACTGGTCAGCGCCTCCAGCAGCAGAATGCTTACCGACAGTGTGCAGGACCTGCTCCAGGCCAAGGCGGCCGAGCAAGCGGTGCGGGTGCAGAAGACGTTCGGTGAAACCCTGACGGTGGTGACCGCCCTGGCGGACCAGATCAAGGACATGCGCACCATGGCCGCCAAGCGTTCGCTGGAGGCCGGCACCCTGCGCGAGGAGCTCAACCAGAGCCTGAAAACCGCCTTCGAGCGCAACAGCAAGGTGCTGGGGATCTGGCTGGCGTTCGAACCCGACGGCCTGGATGGCAAGGACAGCGAATTCGTCGGTGACGCCGCGCGCCAGTCCAACGAAGCCGGTCGTTTCGCCACCTACTGGAGCCGTGCCGCAGGGACCGCGCTGAACACGATCATGGTCGAAGAAGACATGACCAAGACTACCCTGAACCTCAGCGGCACGCCTTACAACGTGTGGTACACCTGCCCCCGGGACAGCAAGCGGACCTGCCTGCTGGACCCGTACGCCGACACCGTCGCGGACAAGGAAGTGTTGATGACCACCATTTCCATACCGCTGCTGGTGGACGGCAAGGCCATCGGCGTCGTCGGTATCGATATCGCCCTCGACACCTTGCAGGCCGCCGCCGTCGACTCCCAGCGCGAGCTGTTCAACAACGCCGGGCACATGCTGATCGTCTCCGGCAGCGGCGTGCTCGCCGCCTACAGTGTCGACGCCGGCAAGGTTGGCAAGAGCATCGGCGACACCCTGGGCGCCGAAGGTAAAGACATCCAGCAATCGCTGGGTAGCGGTGCGCCGAAAATTCTCCAACAGGGCGACCTGATCCGCGCCGTGTACCCGGTCAGCCCGATTGCCGACGCCAAGCCCTGGGGCGTGGTGATCGACTTGCCCAAACAAGTGCTGCTGGCCGATTCGGTGAAGCTGCAAGCAGTGCTCGACGATGCCCAGCAAAGCGGCACGCTCAAGGCGATACTGGTCGCCGTCGTTGCCGGCCTGCTCGGCCTGTTGCTGATGTGGCTGACTGCTTCCGGCGTGACCCGGCCGATCAACAGCGTGGCCGTGATGCTCAAGGCGATTGCCAGCGGCGACGGCGACCTGACCCAGCGCCTGCACTACAGCAAGAAGGATGAACTGGGCGAACTGGTCAGCTGGTTCAACCGCTTCCTCGACAAGCTGCAGCCGACCATCGCACAGATCAAGCAGAGCATTACCGATGCCCGCGGCACCGCTGACCAGTCCTCGGAAATCGCCCGCCAGACCAGCGAAGGCATGCAGGTGCAATTTCGTGAAATCGACCAGGTCGCCACCGCGTCCAATGAAATGAGCGCCACCGCCCACGACGTCGCCAACAGCGCGTCGAACGCCGCCAGTGCGGCCAAGGGTGCCGATCAGTCGGCCCGCGACGGCATGCAGATCATCGAGCGCAGCACTCGTGACATCAATCAGCTGGCCGACGAAGTCAGCAAGGCCGTGACGGAAGTCGAGGCACTGGCGGTCAACAGCGAGCAGATCGGTTCGGTACTGGAGGTGATCCGCAGCATCGCCGAACAGACCAACCTGTTGGCCCTCAACGCGGCGATTGAAGCCGCCCGTGCCGGCGAGAGCGGTCGCGGCTTTGCGGTGGTCGCCGACGAAGTGCGCAACCTGGCCAAACGCACCCAGGATTCGGTGGAAGAAATTCGCCTGGTGATCGAGCGCATCCAGACCGGAACCCGCGGTGTGGTCGCCACCATGCACTCGAGCCAGACCCAGGCCCACAGCAACGCCGGACAAATCCAGCAAGCGGTCCAGGCCTTGGGCAAAATCAGCGACGCGGTCACGGTGATCAGCGACATGAACCTGCAGATCGCCAGCGCCGCCGAACAGCAAAGCGCCGTGGCCGAAGAGGTCAACCGCAACGTATCGGCGATCCGCACCGTCACCGAAACCCTGACCGGGCAAGCCACCGAATCGGCGCAGATCAGCAGCCAGCTCAATGCCCTGACCACCCAGCAGATGAAACTGATGGATCAGTTCCGGGTGTAATTCATCCCGTCTCGCTCCTACAATCGGGCTCTCGTTCCGGAGGGCCCTTCGATGACTGATTTACTCACGTCCATTCAAGCCGAACTCGGCATGCCGCACACGCCCATTGCGTTCACCTCCAGCGGCGCCCTGCCCTCGGCGTTTGCCGTCACCGACCTGGCGTGCGCCAGCATCGCCGCCGCCGGCCAGGCTGTCAGCGAATTGCTGCACCAGCAAACCGGACGCTTGCCCGGCCTTGAAGTCGACCGACGCCTGGCCTCCTTCTGGTTCTCCGGTTCTATTCGCCCGGTTGGCTGGAAGGTTCCGCCGCTGTGGGACCCGATCGCAGGTGACTACGCCACAAAGGATGGCTGGATCCGCCTGCACACCAATGCGCCCCATCACCGCGCCGCCGCTGAATCGGTGCTGGGCGCCTGCGCCGACCGCAAGGCAATGGCCAGTAAAGTGGTGCGATGGGCCAAGAGCGACCTGGAGCAGGCCGTGGTCGATGCCGGGGGCTGTGCCGCCCAAATGCGCAGTTGGGAACAGTGGCAGGCCCATCCGCAAGGGCTTGCGGTCAATGCCGAACCGCTGGTTCAGTTCACCACCGGCAACCACCGGCACAGCACCGCCTGGCAGGGATCGGTGGCGCAGCCCCTGGCCGGCATCAAGGTGCTGGACCTGACCCGCGTGCTGGCAGGCCCTGTCGCCAGCCGCTTTCTCGCTGGCCTTGGCGCCAACGTACTGCGCATTGACCCACCCACCTGGAACGAGCCCGGCGTGGTGCCGGAGATGACGCTGGGCAAGCGTTGCGCACGCCTGGACCTGCACGACAAAACCGATCGCGAGGTATTCGAAAGCCTGCTCAAGGACGCCGACATCGTCCTGCACGGTTATCGCGCCGATGCCCTGGAACGCCTGGGATATGGTGCCGCAGAACGGCACCGACGGATCCCAGGCCTGATCGACGTTTGCCTCAACGCCTACGGCTGGAGCGGCCCGTGGCAGAACCGTCGCGGCTTCGACAGCCTGGTGCAGATGAGCAGCGGCATCGCACATGCCGGCATGATCAGCCAGCAGGCGGATAAACCGGCACCTTTGCCCCTGCAGGCGCTCGATCACGCCACCGGGTATCTGATGGCGGCCAGTGCGATCAAGTTGTTAGCTGGACGCTTGAACAACGGCCAGGGTGGTTCGGCGCGGCTGTCGCTGGCGCGCACGGCGAAACTGTTGATCGACCAGGGTCGCGGGAGCGACGAACCGTTGCGGGCCGAAGATGAACAGGACCAGGGGATGCTCGTCGAGCAAACGCCATGGGGCCCGGCACATCGCCTGCACGTCCCGCTGAAGATCACCGGGACACCCGTGCAGTGGACGCTTGCGGCGTCTGAACTGGGTTCACATCGTGCGCAGTGGTAGCCCATGAAATTCGACCTCGCCTATTGCCTCGGCCTCGATGAAAAACTGTCGATCTACGACGTGCGCGATCTGAATTTCGACGAGACGATGGCGTTCGATTCCGCGAAAGAACATTTCCAATGCCCCAATGACGCCTGTCGCCTGGCGTTCGATGTGGCGAACGGGCTGGGCACGTTCAACGCCAAGAACGTCAACTATGTGCGCACGCCGCATTTCAAGAACCTGCCGAGCACGCGGCATGTCGCCGGTTGTCCTTATGTGAGCCTGAAGGCCCCGGCCTCGACCGGCGAGGAAACGGATGACAGTCGTGAGGAACATTTCCCGTCGGAATTGTTACTGAGCAGGCGTGAATACCTGCGCAAGCCATCGCACCCGATTGTGGCTGCCGATCTGCAAGGAGCTGAACCAGCAGCGGCTCCGACAGCCAACAGTGTCGAGCAGCCCGGGCGGGAATCGGCACCGGACAAGACCAGTGTCTTCGCCCACCCGGTGGAGTGCTTCGTGTCGAATTTCGAGGACAAGGCGCTGCTCAAGCGCATGCCGCTGAAGATTGGCGAGCACACGGCGCCGTATGCCTCGTTTTTCAAGAAGATCGAATACCTGCAAGACAACAAGGGGCTGGTCTACTGGGGCAAGATCAAGCAGATCAAGGACTACACCCAAAGCTTTCGCATCGATTTCGAGAAGAAGGTCTGGTTCGAGAAAAAACCCTACTCAGTCAACGTTTACCTTAACAAGAAGCTGATCGATAGCTACCGCAAACGCACGGCGTTCCTGGCGCAGATCAAGCACGCCATCGAGAGCGGGCGGCCGTTGTATTGCTTCTTTTATGGCGTCCAGCCGGCGCTGCAGCAGGTGCCCAGCAAAAAAAATCCCGAGCAGACGTTCGGAGTGTTCAGCGCCAATATCGAGAATCTGGACCACTTGATCGTGCGCGAGGCGCCGGGACTGGAGGGCTAGTCATCCGTCCCGCACAGACACTGACCTTCTGTCTGGCCAAGGGGTACGAATCGGCAAAAATCGAAAAATGCGTTTGATCCGGATCGAAAACCACTGTACAAAAACACAGTGAATTTAAAACCAGTACTCTCGAGCCCGGAGAACCCCCATGGCCTCTCAAGCGATGAAAATCACCCTGGAACGTATCGCCCTCTTCCAATTCACCCCGGCCCACTGCGCCCAGGCCCGAGCGATGCTGGGCTGGAGCGTGGAAACCTTGTCCCGCGAAGCCGGGGTTTCGGTGCAGGCCATCGAGCGCTTCGAGGCGCGGCAGGATGTGCTGGATGTCACTCGCCTGGCATTGGCGTACCGGCTTGAAGCGGAAGGGCTGGTGTTCTTCCCCGGGTTTGCGCCGGGCAGAGGGATGAACGTGAAAGGGTCTACGCCCAATCCAATGGCGAGGGCGGATTTTGCGATGGTTGAATGAGGTCGCAACTCCACCTTGCGAGTTACGACCAGATTTGCAGCGAACTGAAACTACGGCCTGAATGCAGGTATTGGCCGTGCATGGGACGCCTGTTCATAGCCATAGGCCAAGGCCAGGAGACTGGCTTCGCTCCAGCGTGCACCGAAGAACAATGCTGATGTGGGCAGCCCTTCCTCGTCTGCTCCGGTAGGCATCATGACGCTGGGGTATCCCGCCAGCGGAACGATGTTCAACCCCGGTGAGCCAACATCCAGCACCACGGCATCCAGTTGGTGCCGAGCCAGGACGTCATCGATGACCGCGGCGTTTTCACGCTGGATTGTCTGCCACAGTTGCTCGTAGGTACGTTGGTCAAACGCCACGTCATTGGCAGCGATCAAGACGCTTTGCCCATGACCTTCGACGCCGGGTGTGTGTTGATTGAAACGCACAAGGTCATCGAGGCTCTGAATTGCCAGACCGGTCCGTTTCGCGAGGTAGTCAGGCAGGTGGATTTTGATGCCCATGGAAAGAGCCTCGTCCACCTGCGCCGACTGAGGGTCATTGAGCTCGATGGGTATCATTGTTGCCCCGGCGGCCTGCATGACTTCCAGCGCACGGGAAAACTGGGGATCGCCCTGAGCTGCCTCACCACTCACATCGAACTTGAGTGGATAACCGAGGCGCCGTCCAACCAGCGAACCGGGCCTGAGCAATGCCGTGTAATCCAAGCCATTGAGGGCTCGCGGTTTGCTGACCGGATCGGCGGCGTCATTACCCGTCATGGCGTTTAGCAGCAAGGCCGCATCGCGAACGGTGCGTGCCATCGGCCCAGGGGTGTCGAGTTTGTGTGTTACCGGAACAATGCCACTGCGACTCAACAACCCCACCGTGGGCTTGAGCCCCACCACCCCATTGAGCGATGCCGGACAGACAATCGAGCCGGCGGTTTCCGTCCCTACACTCAAGGGTGCGAAACCTGCGGCTACTGCCGCGCCGGACCCTGAGCTCGAACCGCAAGGGGTCTGGCTTAACAGATGTGGATTCCTGGTTTGTCCGCCTCGGCCGCTCCAGCCATCGGGAAGCGCTGCATCACGAAAGTTCGCCCACTCGCTGAGATTGGTCTTGCCCAGAATGATCGCGCCAGCGGCCCTCAGCCGTTGCACGATAAAGGCATCCTTGGCGGCGGGTTGCCCGATCATGGCCATTGACCCGGCGCTGGTCTGCATCTGGTCTGATGTATCGATATTGTCTTTCAACAACAGTGGAATTCCGTGCAAGGGGCCGCGAACATGCCCGGTTTCGCGCTCACGATCCAGCGACCTGGCAATCGCCAGCGCATCGGGGTTCAGCTCAATGATCGCATTGATCCCGGGTCCGTTTTTATCGAGTCTGTCGACGCGTTGCAGCAGATGTTGTACCAGCGCCTCGGCGCTCAGTTGGCCGCGCTCCATTTCCTTGCTGATTTCATCGACACTCAAGTACTCCAAGGCTTGCCCATTGGCGCAGCTTGCGATCGACAGCAGAACAATCTGGGCCAGCCGCGTCATGCAGCCTTTCATCTTTACATCCATGTGAATGACATCCTTATGGTAGCGAGTGAATGAGTTCACTCGCTCTCCAGCCTACAGACGCGGCCGGAAATGTCCGTCATCACTTGCCCCCGAATCACATAGGAAAACTCGCTTCGTCCTGTAGTTGTTTCACCCGAGACTTTGCTGCTCCTGGTAAACCTGCTGTTCGACTTCATACCACCACGCCGTACCGCGCTGCGCAGCCAGCACATTGAACGCCTCGCCCATGCGCGGCGTGGTGATCGAGACATTGCGCTCCCAGGCCAGGGCCAGGATACGGTCGAAGGGTTCGTACCAGGCATGCATCGACAAATCGAAGGTGCCGTTGTGAATCGGCAGCAACCAGCGCCCCTTGAGGTCGAGGTGAGCCTGCAGGGTTTGCTCAGGTTGCATGTGCACATGGGGCCAGTCGACGTTATAGGCGCCGGTTTCCATGAGTGTCAGGTCGAAGGGGCCGTATTGTTCGCCGATGTGTTTGAAGCCGTCGAAGTAGCCGCTGTCGCCACTGAAGAAGATGCGCGTATCGCCATCGATCATTACCCACGAGGCCCACAGGGTGCTGTTGCCGTCGAATAGGCCACGACCGGAAAAGTGCTGCGATGGCGTGGCGACGAACTGGATGCCCTCGACCTCAGTGCACTGCCACCAGTCCAGTTGACGGATTTTACTGGGGTCGATACCCCACTTGATCAGGGTATCGCCCACCCCTAACGGGGTGAGGAAGTACTTGGCCTTGTCGGCAAGCTTGAGCACCGCCCGATAGTCCAGGTGATCGTAGTGATCGTGAGACAGGATCACGGCTTCTATCGGAGGCAATTGATCGAGGCTGATCGGCGGCTGGTGAAAACGCTTGGGGCCGGCCCATTGCACGGGGGAGGCGCGTTCGGCGAAGACCGGGTCAGTGATCCAGAATCTGTCGCGCAGTTTGAGTAATACCGTTGAATGACCAAGGCGATAGACGCTGTGGTTCGGCGCAGCCATCAACGCCGCTTGCGTCAGCGACTGCACGGGTACAGGTGCCGTCGGACGGGTGTCGCGGGGTTTGTGAAACATCGCGCTCCAGAGGATACGCAAGGTTTTGCCAACGCTTAGACGCTGGATCGGCCGATGGTTTTGAAACTGTCCTTGAGCCTGTCGGGAAGCTTCGGGCTTGGAGGCGCTGTTCGTCGCGGAAGTTGATTTGGCCATGGGCAAGACTCCGGGAAAACCGCTTCACGATTCTCCGTCCAGTGACGATAAATGGCCGAGACACGCACGCATCAGCCGAGCACTCTAGTTTTACCGGGCAGGATTAACAAAACATTACACTGCACAGTGTAGTTTCAAGGTTGCAGCAAAGCCGATCACAAGTAAACTACCAAGTGTAATTTTCCTTTCTTCTTGCCGAAGCGTATTTATGACAGCTCCACAGCGCCTCACCGACCGTAAACGCGAAGCGATCATTCAGGCGGCGATTGTCGAATTTCGTGCCAATGGATTCGACATCACCAGCATGGACAGGATTGCTGCCACCGCCGGTGTGTCGAAGCGCACGGTGTACAACCACTTCCCCAGCAAGGAAGAATTGTTCGCCGAAATTCTCAATCAACTATGGGTCCGGGTAACGGCGGAACAGGAAGCGCCTTACCGTCCGGACCTGCCCTTGCGTGACCAGATGCGGCACCTGCTGACGGTAAAGCTGCAGATGTTGAGCGATGAGAACCTGCTCGATCTGGCGCGGGTGGCTATCGCTGCCACCATCCACTCCCCCGAGCGCGCACAAAGCATGGTGGCCCGGATGGGTGAGCGTGAAGAAAACCTGACCCTGTGGATTCGTGCCGCCCAGGCTGATGGACGTCTGAAAGCGGTCGCCCCGGAATTTGCCGCGCAACAGGTCCATGGCCTGCTCAAATCCTTTGCATTCTGGCCGCAGATTTCCATGGGGCTGCCGGCTTTGTCGATCGAGATGCAAAGTACCGTGGTGGAGTCGGCGCTGGACATGTTCCTGGCCTGCTATCAGGTGCAATAAACGACAATCTCGACGGCGGCGTCGCAGGATTGGTCGCTCTGATGTGCACGGTGAAAATGTGTTTCAGAATGAAACCCGCACCGAGGCTATAGGGCGAATTCAACCGGTCGTCGCAACACCTTGATCGAGGTGTTTATGGGACGACCTGCCGGATGGATGCAAAAATTGACGGGCCAAAGACCTGAAAAGCCTAAGGCAGCCGACGCCTACACTGCGAAGAGGCCGGTGCATCACCGCACGACCATCAACCTCGCACCAAACGCCTCACCGCCGAAATCTCCGGCACTTCCCGCCTGTCCATGTATACCCGCAGCGGTTCAGTAATGTTGATTCGGTCGTCGATGTTCTGATCCAGTAACAGCTGAATCAACTCGCGCTTGAGGGTCATGGTTTGCTCAGGGCCGGCAGCCCAGACGAATTCGCTGGAGGGAATGATGCCGTCGTCAGCCACGTCCATGCCGAAGGCGTCCTCGCTGAAGCGGACGATGTAGTGGCCGGTCTTGCGATTGAGGCCAACGAAGCCGTTGAGTTGGTCAGCGGCCTGGCAGATGAGCTGGGAAGTGATGCGCACGCAAACCTCACAATAAATGATCGATGGTTTACACGCGTGGCCAGCGAATGGTTTTCCCTCTGCCGGGGAATTTGCCTGGGCCAAGAATAATGCAGACAAGCGCACAAAAGCGCTGACCCGCATCAGCTTTCAACACGTTTATGTCGGTCTCGTGATAGCGCTGGCATCGCTCAGTTGTTAAAAGAGACTCTTTGAAACCTGTCACGAAAGGATCTCGACCATGCCGGCCACCTTCACCCAAAGCGCCCTGCTCCTGAGTTTGCTGCTTGGCCTCGGCCAGGCCCAGGCCGCCAGCGAGCCCGGCCCCGCCGCGCTGGCCACCCGTGTGGGCATTCCACACCCGGCGGTGATCGCTCACCGTGGCGCGTCTTTCGATGCCCCGGAATCCACCGCCGCCGCCTACAGACTGGCACGCGACGTGGGTGCCGATTACCTGGAGCTCGACCTGCAGCGCAGCAAGGATGGCGTGCTGTTCGCCCTGCACGACAATAACCTGCAACGCACCACCGATGTCGCCAGCAAGTTCCCCGAGCGCAAGGACAGCCCCGCCAATGCCTTCACCATGGCCGAACTGAAAACCCTGGATGCCGGCAGCTGGTTCAACGCGGCCTACCCCGATCGCGGGCAGCCTGCGTTTGCCGGCCTGAAAATCCTCACCCTCGATGAAATCATCGACATCGCCCAGGGCAATCCGCTGCACAAGCCTGGCCTGTACATCGAAACCAAGGAGCCCAAGCAGTTTCCCGGTATCGAGCATGACCTCAAGGAAAAACTCCAGGATCGAGGCTGGCTGAGCCCGGCGGGGTCGAAACTGGCCAAAAGCGAACTGCGCGTCGGCCAGGGCAAAGGCAAGGTGGTGCTGCAAACCTTCGACAAGAGCAGCCTCGAATTGCTGCAAAAGGAAATGCCACAGGTACCGAAGATCCTGCTGTTGTGGGTCGGCGAAGGCAACATCGAGCCACAATCGACCGTGAGCTTTGCCGAGTCCGGCGCCAAGGACAAAGCCGCTTACTACGCCAAACAACAACCCAAGGATAAAGCCGAGTTCCAGCGCTGGGTCGACTACGCCAAGACCCAGGGCGCAATCGGCACCGGACCGTCCGCCGCGCTGACCCAGGGTGGCGATCAGAGCTACGCCGACCTGGTGCAACCGTGGATGAACCAGTACACCCACGATCAAGGTCTGCTGGTGCACGCGTACACCATTGATGAGGCGGTGGATTACCAGAAGGTCATGGAGGCAGGCGTCGACGGCATTTTCACCAACCGTGCCAGCGAATTGCTGAAGTTCTACAAGCGTCCGGCGCCGGCGAGTGTGGCGCAGGTGCTGCGCAATAATGGGTATTGATTGTTCGATTCAAGGGAATTTAAGCGTGAATTAAGTTGCCACAATTAATCTGATCCCACTTAGACAGCTCACCCAAGGAAAGAACCTCATGAAAACCCTGACCGCTCTGTTCACTGCTGCCGCCCTGACCCTCACCGCGGGCCTGGCCCAGGCCAAAGACGTACCCGTAGACCAGATCCCTCAGCTGGCCAAGGATGGCAAGATCAAGCCGCTGGAAGAGCTGAACCAGATCGTGCTGAAGTTGCACCCCGGCGCGACGATTACCGACAGCGACCTGGACAAGCACTCCGACATCTATGAGTACGAAGTCGAACTGCGCGACGCCAAGAATGTTGAATGGGACGTGGACCTGAATGCCGCCACCGGTGAAGTCCTGAAGAACAAGCAAGACGACTGATACCCCCGGAGAAAAGCCGCACGATGGCAACATCGTGCGGCTTTTCTGCGTCTGGGTGGCATGGCAGGTCGTTGGGCGTTTCCCAAGCGCCAGGATTAGTAGGCGCGTGGATTTTTCGATCGGTGGTCACCGCAAAAAAAACAAAACCTGATCCAGCGCAGTTTCTCTGTAATATTTCGCATCGATCATGGGCGACACTCCTTTCCCCTCAGGAATGTCCGGCATGGCCACTCCCTCTTTCACCGCCGCCCCGGCGCCCGCCATCAGCGTCAAACCGCAATTGGACAAAAAACCCGGCGCGTACACTCTGGTGGTGTTTTTCACAGTACTGAGCCTCGGGCTGCTGTTCACCGCCTATAGCCTGATACACGACGTGAGCGAGCTTGGCACGGTGGTGACCACCTGGACGCCGTTCATACTCCTGGGCGTGGCCTTGCTGATTGCCTTGGGCTTCGAGTTCGTCAACGGTTTCCACGACACCGCCAACGCCGTCGCCACAGTGATCTATACGCATTCGCTGCCACCGAATTTCGCGGTGGTCTGGTCCGGGTTCTTCAACTTCCTCGGGGTGCTGCTGTCCAGTGGTGCGGTGGCGTTCGGCATCATCGCGCTGTTGCCGGTCGAGCTGATTCTGCAAGTCGGTTCATCGGCGGGTTTTGCGATGATTTTCGCCCTGCTGATCGCCGCAATCCTGTGGAACCTCGGCACCTGGTGGCTGGGCCTGCCGGCCTCGTCATCGCACACCCTGATCGGTTCGATCATCGGAGTCGGCGTAGCCAATGCCCTGATGCACGGGCGCGACGGCACCAGCGGTGTGGACTGGGCGCAGGCGACCAAGGTCGGTTACGCCCTGCTGCTCTCGCCACTGGTCGGCTTCGGCTGCGCCGCAATGTTGCTCCTGACCCTGCGAGCCTTCGTCAAGAATCGCGCGCTGTACAAGGAGCCCAAGGGCAATATTGCGCCGCCGTGGTGGATTCGCAGCCTGTTGATCCTGACCTGCACCGGCGTGTCCTTCGCCCACGGCTCCAATGACGGTCAGAAAGGCATGGGGCTGATCATGCTGATTCTGGTCGGGACCTTGCCGATGGCCTATGCGCTGAACCGCACCATGCCCGCGGATCAGGCGTTGCAGTTTGCCGCCGTGGCCGAAGTGACCCAGCAGGCGCTGGTCAAGCGTGCACCGCTGCCGGCACCGGCCGACCCGCGACCGATCCTCTCCGATTACGTGCGCAGCAAGAAAGTCACGCCGCAACTGATCCCTGCCCTTGCGGCACTGACCGGCAACATCGGCAACGAAGTGAAGGGTTATGGTTCGCTGTCCAAAGTCCCGGCGCAAGCCATGGGCAACGTGCGCAACGACATGTACCTGACCAGCGAGACCATTCGCCTGATGGACAAGAACAAGGTCGGTAACTTCGACGCCGATACCACCGGCAAATTGCAGTTGTTCAAGCAGCAGATCGACAACGCCACGCGCTTCATCCCGTTGTGGGTGAAGATCGCTGTAGCGATAGCGCTGGGCCTGGGCACCATGGTCGGCTGGAAGCGCATCGTGGTGACCGTGGGCGAGAAAATCGGCAAGTCCCACCTGACTTACGCCCAAGGCGCCTCGGCGGAGACCGTGGCCATGCTGACCATCGGTGCCGCCGACATGTTCGGCTTGCCGGTCTCGACCACCCACGTGCTGTCGTCAGGAGTGGCAGGGACCATGGTTGCCAATGGCGGCGGCCTGCAGATGAAGACCATCCGCAACCTGCTGATGGCCTGGGTACTGACCTTGCCGGCGGCGATAGTGTTGTCGGGCAGTTTGTACTGGCTGTTCACCCAATTGTTCTGAATAAGGTAGAGCGAACGACCATCCGCTCGCGCACCACGTCATACACCCAGTGGTAAACATAGGTGTACGGCAGGAAAAACAGCAGCACGCCGATATCCAGAAGGAACGCCTGCCACAGGCTGATATTCAGCCACCAGGCAATCAAGGGTACGCCGAGGGCGACCAGTCCGCCTTCGAACAACAGCGCGTGCACCACGCGGACCCAGGCGTTGTGGGCAATGGCGAAACGCTTGAGCACACGGTCGAACAGGCCGTTGAAAACCACGTTCCATGCCAGGGCCAACACGGCAATGACCACCGTGACAGCGCCCATCTCCAGCATCGGTTTGTCCATGATCCAGGCCAGTAACGGCGTACAGATCAGGATGGCCAGCAGTTCGAACCCGATGGCCTGGAAAATACGTTCGGTAATGGATTTATTGGCGCTCATGGCCTGACTCCCTGGTAACGATGGTTGCCATCATCCAACCTCAGACCGATACTTCATAACCAATAACCATCGATCAAGGCGATAGTTCATGGCATCCCAGGAAGTGCTGCAGGCGTTCGTCCAGGCTGCGACCCAAGGCTCGTTTTCCGCCGCGGCGCGCAAATTGGGCCGTAGTCAGTCGACCATCAGCGCTGCGGTGGCCAGCCTGGAAATCGATCTGAACCTGACACTGTTCGACCGCAGCAGCCGCAAGCCCAGCCTGACCCCCGCCGGGCACGTCATGTTGCAACGGGCCGAAGAGATCCTGGCCGCCACCAGTCGCCTGGAAATGACCGCCAGCCAACTGTCCCAGGGCGTCGAGGCGAAGCTCACCGTGGCGCTTTCCGACACTTATCAGTCCGATCGCTTTGAAGTGGCACTCAATGCATTCGAGCGGCGTTATCCCGACCTGGAACTCGAATGCCTGATTGCCGAATGCGATGATCTGGTCGCACTGGTGCAAAGCGGTCGGGCCAACATCGCCTTCGCTGAAATGCAGGAGAGCTATCCGCCGGACCTGGTCAGCTCGACCGTGGACGAACGCACGGAATTCGCCCTGTTCGTGTCCCGCCAGCATCCGCTGGCCAAGCAGGAAAATATTGACCAGGACACACTGCAACAGCATCGCGAGCTGCGCCTGGCGACCATCGTCAACCCCTACGAAAGCCGTGCCAAGGGACGGGTCTGGTCGGCACCCAGTTACCTGATGCTGTTGGAAATGGCCCAGGGAGGATTCGGCTGGGCGCCGCTGCCACGCTGGCTGGTTGGGCGTTTTGGCGCGGGGGCGTTGCAGGAATTGGAGGTGCGTGGCTGGCCGAAAACGGTGTCGGTGGATGCCTTGTGGTCACGCTTGCATCCGCCGGGGCCGGCTGGGAGCTGGTTGCTGGGCAAAATGCTGGAATAGGGGTGTGGCTTCTGACCTCTTTGCGAGCAGGCTCACCCCCTCAAAGGGTTTGTGGTGCACACCATTCCCTGTGGGAGCTGGCTTGCTCGCGAAGGGCCCAGCAAAAATCACATCACTCCAACGCCTGCAACCGAGCCTCGATAAACCGCCGCTCCGGCTCCTGCTGCGTCAACTCCAGCGCCCGCCGATAGGCGGCCCGCGCCTGCTCCACCCTGCCCAACTGCCGGCAGAACTCCGCCCGCGCCGAATGCGCCAGGTGGTAATCGAGCAGATCACCCCGCGCCAGAATCGCCTCGACCAGGGTAAGCCCTGCCAACGGGCCATCGCGCCTGGAGATCGCCGCCGCCCGGTTCAATTCGATCACCGGCGACGGCCAGGCCCGCAGCAACACGTCATACAGCCCGACGATCTGCACCCAGTCGGTTGCCTCGATCGACGGCGCTTCGGCATGCACCGCGGCAATTGCCGCTTGCAGGCAATACGGGCCGAATCGTCGGGTGCCCAATGCGCGCTCCACCAAGGCACAACCTTCGGTGATCATCTGCGCGTCCCACAGCGTGCGGTCCTGGTCATCCAGCAGAATCAAGTCGCCGTCCGCGCAGGTCCTGGCCACGCGCCGGGACTCGTGCAACAGCATCAAGGCCAGCAAGCCCATGACCTCCGGCTCAGGCAGCAACTCCATCAACAAACGCCCCAGGCGAATCGCTTCGCGGGTCAAGTCTTCGCGGGTCACTTGTGCCCCGCCGGACGCCGAATAGCCTTCGTTGAATACCAGGTAAATCACCCGCAGCACGCTGTCGAGGCGCTCGGGCAGTTCGGCATGGGATGGCACCTGATAGGGAATTTTCGCGTCACGGATCTTCGCCTTGGCGCGCACGATGCGCTGGGCGATGGTGGCCGGTGCCGAGAGAAAGGCCCGGGCGATTTCTTCCGTGGTCAGGTCGCAGACTTCGCGCAGCGTCAACGGCACCTGGGCGTCCGCCGCCAATGCCGGGTGACAGCAAGTGAAGATCAGCCGCAGGCGATCGTCTTCCACGTCTTCGTCGCTCCAGTCGGCTTGCTCCAACGCCTCGAGTTGCGCCTGTAAGAAGGGCCGCGAAGCATTGAAGCGCGCACGCCGGCGCAGCACATCGATGGCCTTGAAGCGCCCCGTGGATACCAGCCAGGCACGCGGATTGTCCGGCACGCCGTCCTGCTGCCAGCGTTGCACCGCGACGAAAAACGCTTCGTGCAAGGCCTCTTCGGCGAGGTCGAAATCGCCGAGCAGGCGAATCAGGGTCGCCAGGATACGTCGCGACTCCTGGCGATAAACCTGCTCGACCCTGGCCTGTGCCGACAGCCCCGGCATCTTAAGGATTCAACTGCCGAACGGGACGCACTTCGACACTGCCGACCCGCGCCGCCGGGATGTTCCCGGCGACCTGCAGGGCTTCGTTGAGGTCCTTGGCATCGATCAGGTAGAAGCCGGCCAACTGCTCCTTGGTTTCGGCGAATGGGCCGTCGGTGATCGACAACTTGCCGTTGCGCATGCGCACCGTGGTGGCGGTCTGCACCGACTCCAGCGCTTCGGCGGCAACCATCCGGCCACTGCCCTGGATCGACTCGGCATAGGCCATGCATTCCTCGTCCTTGGGGCTTTCCGGCAGCGAATGCAGCAGGCGCTCATCGCTGTAGACCAGGCATAAATACTTCATCGCGCTCTCCCGATTGAACGGATCAACTATGGTCGCAGATCGGCCGTTTCGCACGGCTTGCCGACGATCAGGGTTCCAGGTTGAACAAGGTCGTGCCGCTCATCATGTCGAATGGCGCCGACCAGTGTTCGTGGACGATGCGCCATTGCCCGGCCTCGCGCCGATAGCAGGCGGTTACGCGCATCCAGCAGGCCTGGGTTTCGCCCTTCTCGTTGGTGCCGCCGCAATGGGCCAGCCAGTGGGCGAAAGCGATGTGTTCATCGGCGACGATGTTCATATGTTCGAAGTCAAACTTGTGTTGGCCCTGGCACATTTCCATGCATTCGAGCCAATGCGCGCGGTAGGCTGCCTTGCCGCGAAATTGCAGGGCTTTGACGGCGTCGTAGGAGACAATGTTGTCGGCGTAAAGGGCCATGATTCTGTCGACGTCCTTGGAGATGACAGCCTCACGGTAGGTGGCGATCAGGGTCTGGATTTCGTGGGTAGCGCTCATCGTGGTTCTCCGTGGTTTTTACTGGAAGACACCCTTAGTCGTCCGACGATCCGCCAGATCGACAGTCGAAATAAAAATAATCCACAAGCGCAAACTCGCTAGAATCCGAGGCTCATTTCGGTTGGAAAAAGGACACTCCAGTGACAACCCGACTCGTGCCTTACGAAAGCCTGAACGCGTTGCAGCGCCAGCAGGTCGAGGCCATCGAAGTACACCCGGAACAAATCAGGTTTTGCGGCGACATTCACGGTGCATTGCACACCCTGCTATCCAGGCCGGGCCCCGGCGTCAAAGGGTTTACCTTGCTGGCCGAAGACATGCCTGTCGCATTCCTGCTGCTCAAGCGCCCACCGGTATTGCCCGCCTGGGCTGACGAGCACAGCGCCACGCTGCATGCGTTGCAGGTCGATCAGCGCGCCCAGGGCAAAGGGTATGGCAAGGCCTGCCTGCAAGCGCTACCCGAAGTGGCGCGCCTGGCGTGGCCGGAAATCAGGGGGCTGGAATTGTCGGTGGATGCCGACAACGACACTGCCATTGCGCTGTATGCCAGGTATGGTTTTGTCGACAGTGGCGAAGCGTACAAGGGGCGGATCGGCTATGAGCGGCGGATGAGCCTGAGATTCTGAGTCTGACGACAATCCAATGTGGGATCTGCGTCGGGTTCAGAGGTTCAGGGTCATTTCGTGCCAGGCCATCCCGCCATGATCCGACGCCGATGGCTTGACGTAGGCGAAGCCAAAGCCTGCGTACAACGGAATATGCCGCTCCTTGCACATCAGGTTGATGCTGGCCTTGCCCATCGTGCGCATGCGCTCGATGAACTCGCCCATCAGGCGCTTCGCCAGGCCCAGGCCCTGATAATCCGGGTACACGACCACCGACATGATCACCACGTGGGGTCCGGCCGGGTCGTGGCCGATGAGTTCCTTGAACGCCTCGTCGGACATTTCCACCTGGAACGCCGCGCCGGAATTGATGAAACCGGCAACCACGTCGTCCACTTGCGCGACGATGAAACCTTCGGGCCAGGTGGCGATGCGAGTGGCGATTTTCTCCCGGGTCGCGGCTTCGTCACCTTCATAGGCAAGGGTTTCGATGGCGTAGCAGCGGTCCAGGTCAGCAGGCGTGACATTACGGATGAGGGTGTTCATGACGGCTCGGAATCGGCGAGGGAAAGGCCGTGGATGATAAATCAGCCTCGGCGCGACATCGAGAGACGAATCGGCTGACCCGTCTCTCGATGTACTGGTCACACCTTGATCGGCAACCAGAGTTCCAGCGTGCCGGTATTGAGCTTGGGGTTGAAGTCTTCGCTGTAGCGTTCGAATTCCGGGGCGTTCAACAGCTCGCGGCCGGACTGCGGCAGCCAGGTGCCATGGATGTACTGGAAGGTTTGCGGCAGGGTGTCCAGCGAACCTTTGTGTTCGAACACCACATATTGCTGCGGCAGGACCTCGACCCAGCGGTAGGTATCCGGCAAATCATCCAGCTTGCTGATCTCGACGCCTGCAATGTAATCAAAGCCGCCCTTGCCGTCGAAATTGCAGCAGACGCCGTAGGTCACTTCGCCTTTTTGCCCAGGAACATTGCCGATATGGGGAATGAATTTTTCCCATAGCTCGGGAATGCCTGTCACGGTTTGCTGGGTAAATTGTTCGCCAAGCCCTGCAATCAGCAGGAAGTGCCCGTGTTCGAAGCGTGGTTCCGTCACTTCGACGCGTGTTTTCTCGTCCATGACTCGACTCCTGGAAGGTAAAAAGTGGGTTCGGCTGGGAGTATAGAAGCCAAACCCGATTCGCCCAGTTACAGGGTGTGCAACGGCGGGGCGGCACCGGAACCGACAAACTCGTTGTAGCCCGATAGGATCACGTACACTGCGAAATAACAGAAGATCGCCGCTGATGCCAGGTAGGAATAGCGCAGCAACTTGTCGCCGAGCAACTTGCCCCCGTGGCTTGCCGCGAAACACAGGCCTGCGGACCACAGCAGCCCGGCGCAAAGGAATCCACCGAGAAACAATGCCGAGCTGAGCGCTCCACCGCCGCCGGAACGGGCGATCAGCGTGCCGCCTACCGCGGCGAACCAGAGAATGGCACTGGGCGACGACATGGCGAGAAAAATCCCACGGAAAAACTCCTTGCGATGGGAGTTGTGGCCGACCTCGGCGGTTTCGGCCAACAGCGCCTCATGGTGGATCGCCGAGTAAATCATCTTCGCCGCAAAATACACCAGCAACGCCGAACCACCGATCCACAACACCCAACGCACGGTTTCGTATTGCAACAACACGGTCATGCCGGCCAGCGCCAGCACCGCGTAGATCAGGTCGCCGACGCAGGTGCCCAAGCCCAGGGCAAAGCCTTGAAAATAGCCGCGCTGCATGGCCAAGGTGATCATTGCGATGTTGGCCACGCCGATGTCCAGGCACAGCGACAGGCTTAACAGGAAGCCACTGGTAAATTCCATCGAACCCTTTCCTTCACAAAATTTTGTTTACCTTGAGGCTGGACATTCTGCCACGCCAGATCGTACATTCCGCCACAGGCCACCGCAGTGGCCAGCGTCGCTCGGACGGTTCCGGGCGCTTACGTTATCCGAGGCAACAATGGCCGAACAAGGTTCGCCGCGCCGCTTTGCGCGCATAGATCGACTCCCCCCCTACGTTTTCAACATCACTGCCGAGCTGAAGATGGCCGCCCGTCGTCGTGGCGAAGACATCATCGACTTGAGCATGGGTAACCCTGACGGCGCCACGCCGCCGCACATCGTCGAAAAACTGGTCACTGTCGCCCAGCGCGAAGACACCCATGGCTACTCCACGTCCAAGGGCATTCCGCGCCTGCGCCGGGCGATTTCCAACTGGTACAAGGATCGCTACGCGGTCGACATCGACCCGGAAACCGAAGCCATCGTCACCATCGGTTCCAAGGAAGGCCTGGCGCACCTGATGCTGGCCACCCTCGACCAGGGCGACACCGTGCTGGTGCCCAACCCGAGCTACCCGATCCACATCTACGGTGCCGTGATTGCCGGCGCCCAGGTGCGCTCGGTGCCGCTGGTGCCGGGCGTGGACTTTTTCGCTGAACTGGAACGGGCCATCCGCGGCTCGATCCCGAAACCGAAGATGATGATCCTCGGTTTCCCGTCCAACCCCACCGCCCAGTGCGTGGAGCTCGACTTCTTCGAGCGGGTGATCGCCCTCGCCAAGCAGTACGACGTGCTGGTGGTGCACGACCTGGCCTACGCCGACATCGTCTACGACGGCTGGAAAGCCCCGTCGATCATGCAGGTGCCCGGCGCCAAGGACATCGCGGTGGAGTTTTTCACCCTGTCCAAGAGCTACAACATGGCAGGCTGGCGCATCGGCTTCATGGTCGGCAACCCGGAACTG
Source organism: Pseudomonas serbica (assembly GCF_028823535.1). Lineage (GTDB taxonomy): Bacteria > Pseudomonadota > Gammaproteobacteria > Pseudomonadales > Pseudomonadaceae > Aquipseudomonas > Aquipseudomonas serbica. Next base: position 291,197 of record NZ_JAQIYM010000004.1, read on the forward strand.
GTCAACGCCCTGGCGCGGATCAAGAGTTACCACGACTACGGCACCTTCACCCCGCTGCAAGTGGCGGCCATTGCCGCGCTGGAAGGCGATCAGCAATGTGTGCTCGACATCGCCGAACAGTATCGGCAGCGCCGCAACGTACTGGTCAAAGGCCTGCATGAACTGGGCTGGATGGTGGAAAACCCGAAAGCGTCGATGTACGTCTGGGCCAAGATTCCCGAGGCTTACGCGCACCTGGGTTCGCTGGAGTTCGCCAAGAAACTGCTGGCCGAAGCCAAGGTTTGCGTCTCACCGGGCGTCGGGTTTGGCGAGTACGGCGATGATCACGTGCGCTTCGCCCTGATCGAAAACCAGGACCGGATTCGTCAGGCGGTACGCGGGATTCGCGGGATGTTCCGGGCGGATGGGTTAGCCCCGAAAACCAACGCCTGAAACAAAACCCATACTGGATCTCGTTCATCCTGAGATCATCACCCACAAAAAAACCGCATCGCTGCGGTTTTTTTGTGCCTGGCGAATCGCTTAGACGAACAGCGACAACAACAGGATAAAGCCCAGGCCCACCACCGACAGGATGGTTTCCATCGCCGTCCAGGTCTTGAAGGTTTCGGCCACGGTCATGTTGAAGTACTGCTTGACCAGCCAGAAACCGGCGTCGTTGACGTGGGACAGAATCAGGGAACCTGCACCGGTGGCCAGCACCAGCAGCTCACGGTTGACCCCCGGAATCATCCCCACCACCGGCACCACGATGCCCGCGCCGGTAATGGTTGCCACGGTCGCCGAACCGGTCGCGATGCGGATCACCGCCGCCACCAGCCAGGCCAGCAGGATCGGCGAGATCTGCGCATTGACCGCCATGTGGCCGATCACGTCACCCACACCACTGGTCACCAGCATCTGCTTGAAGCCACCACCGGCACCGATGATCAGAATGATTGCGGCGGTTGGTGCGAGGCTCGCATCCAGCCATTTCATCATTTGGCTGGAACCGATGCCCTGCTTGTAGCCGAAGGTATACAGAGACAGCAGCAATGCCAGCAGCAACGCCGAAATCGGGTGACCGATCAGGTCCATGAAGGCGCGGAAGATGTTGCCGTCGGGCAGCACCACGTCGGCAAACGTCTTGAGCAGCATCAGGAACACCGGCAGCAGCACGGTCACCAGGGTGATGCCGAAGCTCGGCAGTTCAGCCGTATCGGTTTCGCGGGCCAGTTGATCCACCAGCTCCTGGTTCGGATGACCAGGAATGTGCTTGGCAATGAAGGTACCGTAGATAGGGCCCGCGATGATGGCCGTCGGCAGCGCAACGATCAGGCCGTACAGAATGGTTTTACCGATGTCGGCACCGAACACGCCGATGGCCAGCAACGGACCCGGGTGCGGCGGCACCAGGCCGTGGACGGCGGAGAGTCCGGCCAGCAGCGGGATACCGATCTTGATGATCGACACGCCAGTGCGACGGGCGACGATGAACACCAGCGGAATCAGGAGCACGAAGCCGATTTCGAAGAACAACGGGATACCGACCAGGAAGGCCGCAAACATCATTGCCCACTGCACCTTGTCCTTGCCGAAGGCGCGGATCAAGGTCTGGGCGATCTGGTCCGCCCCGCCCGACTCAGCCATCATTTTGCCGAGCATGGTCCCCAGCGCGAGGATGATGCCGACGAAACCGAGCACGCCGCCAAAGCCGTCCTGGAACGCCTTGATGATGGTGCCGATCGGCATGCCGGAGGTCAGCCCGAGGAAGGCGGCGGCGATGATCAGGGCCAGAAAGGGGTGCAACTTGAACTTGGTGATCAGGACGATAAGCCCGATCACCGTGACCACTGCGTCGAGCAGAAGGAACGTCTCGTGGGACATGCCAAACATTAGGGGTGTCTCCTGGTTGTTGTTGTTATTAAAGCGGGTTAATCAGTAGTCGCGCGGACAGCGCTGTCTTTGCAAGCACGCTCATACCGCCTGCTTCAGGCCGTTGGCCTGCCACCAGGTGTGGGCTTGAGCGGCCAATTCTTCAACGCTGTAGATCGAGGCATTGAGCGCCAGTGTCAGCGGCTCGCCCTTGGGAGACTCGAGGGTGGCGAACTGACTTTCGATCAAGGTGGCCGGCATGAAATGACCCGGGCGATGGGAGACGCGTGCGGCGGCGACTTCCGGGGTCAACTCCAGGAACACGAAGCCCAGGCCCGGCAAGGCGCTGCGCAGGCGCTCGCGGTAAATATGCTTGAGCGCCGAGCAGGTCAGCACAGGGCGTTGGCCCTTGGCATCGATGCGGCGCAGTTCATCGCACAGGCTGTCGAGCCAGCCGGCGCGGTCTTCATCGTTCAGGGGGGTTCCCGCGCTCATCTTTTCGATATTGGCGGCAGGGTGGAAAGAGTCGCCTTCAATGGCAGTGGCGCCGCTCAGTTGGCACAGGGCCTCGCTGACGCACGTCTTGCCGCAACCGGCAACGCCCATGATGACCAGGGCGGTGATGGGATGATTCATGTAACACCTCAGCGCGCAGACAGCGCTACCTTTGCCAGTTATGACACCAGACCAAAAGCAGAAGTTGCCGACGCCTTTCTTGTCATTTTGTGGGTTGCAGCATGTGTGTCCCCAACGCCAAAAAGCGAGGATCAGGCGAACCCCCGCTCACGCATTTGCAGCTGCATCGAGACAGCGCTACCTTAGTGCCTTGAATTTTGTTTGGCAAGCCGTCGATGACTCCAACTAAAAACGATAAAAATACCCGCACCACTGGCCGCCCTACGCTGAACGAAGTGGCACGCCTGGCCGGTGTCAGTCCGATTACCGCCTCCCGCGCCCTGCGCGGGGTCAGCACGGTGGCCACTGAACTGGTGGAAAAAGTCCAGAAAGCCGCGCTGGAACTCAACTACGTGGTCAACCCCGCAGCCCGTGCCCTGGCCTCGGCGCAGAGCCATTCGGTGGTGGTGTTGGTGCCCTCCCTGTCCAACCTGCTGTTCATCGACACCCTGGAAGCCATTCATCAGGTCCTGCGCCCCAAGGGCTTCGAAGTGCTGATCGGCAACTTCCATTACTCGCGCGACGAAGAAGAAAACCTGCTGCGCAACTACATGGCCTATCAGCCTCGCGGCTTGCTGCTGACCGGTTTCGACCGCACCGAAAGTTCGCGGCGGATGATCGAAGCCAGCAATATCCCATGTGTGTACATGATGGAACTGGACAGCGCTGCCGGTCTCAATTGCGTTGGCTTTTCGCAACTGGCGGCCGGCGAAACGGCGGCCGAGCACTTGCTCTCGCGCGGGCGCAAACGCCTGGCGTACATCGGCGCACAGCTCGATCAACGCACCTTGCTGCGCGGTGAGGGTTTCCGCAAGGCCCTGAAAAAGGCCGGCCTGTACGACCCGGACCTGGAAGTGCTGACCCCGCGCTCCTCCTCCGTCGGCCTGGGTGGCGAACTGTTCCTGCAACTGCTGGCCAGCCACCCGGACGTCGATGCGATCTTCTTCGGCAACGACGACCTGGCCCAGGGCGCCCTGCTCGAAGCCATGCGCTGCGGGATCAAGATCCCCGAACAGGTGGCGATCCTGGGTTTCAACGATTTGCCGATGTCCGAACACATGGTCCCGCGCCTGAGCAGCATCAACACACCGCGCGAAGCCATCGGCCGTCGCGCGGCGGAGCAGATGCTGACGCTGATGGCCGGTAATACCGTGGCCAGACCGGTACAGGACATGGGGTTTGAGTTGAAGGTGCGCGAGAGTACTTAAAGGCACGTTCGGCGACACGGATTAAGAATGGTCCGTGTCTGCCGCTTCAGAATCAGTAGCCAGGATAATGAATCATTGGCAGGAGTAAGTACTGGCAGCCATTCTAGCGAGATCGACTTTGGTTATTCGGTTAACCTGTAACGTGCTTCAGGGTCAGGGTAACCAACCCAGAAAGACGAACCATCCATAATTGATGGGAACCAATACAACAAAGGTAATGAGTGCAAGCGCAAGACTCAATCGTAAAGCTGCCATGAAAGGGATTCTTCCCATTTCAATGGCGAGAACAATCGGTGAGGCTTGGTAGGGCAGGAGCGGTGTTGAAAACCCGATGACCTGAATCATCAGAACACTTAATAAAGGCAACCCGGATGCAGTGGCTAACGACTGCGCCAGGGGAGTAAATAGGGCTGGCACTCCGTTCGCTGTGACCACAAAGTTGAGCAGCGTGGAAAACCCTACGATCAAGGCGTAACTGCTGAACGGTGAGGACGGATCCAACGGTGCGATAGCCAGTAGTTCATTTCCTATAAAGGTTCCCAGTCCGCTTTGTCCTACAAGTGCAGCGAGGCCGAGGATTGCTGCAACATACACCGCGGTCCGATGATTTACCTCTTGACCAAATTCGTCACTGGATACAAAGCCGACTCGTGGAAGCAGGCATAAGCAAGCTGCCACGAGACCGACCCAAGCAGGAGAAACTCCGTGCAAGGAATCGGTAAGCCAGAGTCCCAGGGTCATCAGCAAGAGAACGCCTAATCTCTTTTCCTCAGGACTCAAAGGACGAGTGGGTTCCACTTCTATGCTTTTTTCCACCTTATCCGGAAATAACCAGACAACACATGCACACAGTGCAGCCCCCTTCAGAATGCCAAGTACGGGTGCATGTAGTATCAGATACGGCAGATAAGAGAGTTGAATCCCGTACGTGGTATCGATCGACCCGGCCATAACAAGATTTGGAACATTCGCTGGCAGAATGGATGCCGAAAGTTGGAAGGTGCCAAAGCCGACAGCGAGTGAAAGCCCTATACGCCCTGGACGTTTCTCCCTGAAACCCACTCGATCAGCAAGCGCCAGTACGATCGGCATTAGAAGTGCAATACGTCCCATGTTAGAAGGCATAACAAAGGCAAGCATGTAAGTGAGGCCGACTATGCCAGCGACCATTTGCGGGTAAGACCTGGAAAGATGGACCGCGAGTACCCTGGCAAATCTAGAGGCCAATCCCGTTTTACGAATAGCAATCCCGATGACATAGCCGCTAATGACGAGCCAGAATGCAGCAGAGGTAAAACCGGAGAAGATCAAGGAAGCGGGAGCGACATGGAGGATCATCGCAACCGCGAAAAACAAAAGTGCAGTCAAGTACTCCGGAAGTCTACGTGTTGCCCATAGCAAGATTGTCACAGCGACCAGTCCGGCAACTATTATCAGTTGAGCATCCATATTACTTTCCTATGTTCTGCGGCTTCGGTTCACGGACGTATTCGTCCTGATCGAACCACCGACTGCACTTTTAGCGTAGGAGAAGCATGGCGGCGGAAAAATAAAATGTCTAATATTTAGAAAATCCAGAATCAGTATCTTTGGAGTCCTAATTGGAACTCAGGCACTTACGTTATTTCGTCGTCACGGCCCAAGCTGAAAACTTCACACGAGCAGCCGAACAACTTGGAATCGCCCAGCCCCCGCTTGGACAGCAGATACGTGATTTGGAGGATGAAATCGGTACGCCGCTTTTCCACCGTGTAGGACGCGGCGTCGTACTCAGCGACGCAGGCAAGGCATTCCTGGTATCAGCACGAGACATTCTTGCACGTGCCGAGGACGCCCAAAAAAATGCGCGCCGCGTTGCGCGAGGTGAGGTCGGCTCATTGAACCTGGGATTTACCGAATCCGCCTCGTTTAACGATACGGTCACCGGTTTGATCAGGCGGTATCAGCAACAGCACCCCAAGGTTGAGGTCAACCTTGAAGAGAACAATAGCGAATCACTCATTTCCAGACTCGGCCGTGGAGAAATTGACGCCGCGTTTGTGAGGCCTCCGTTTGCCATGGGCGGCGATATTGATTTCATCACCCTGTCCGAAGAACCCCTTATTGTTGTCCTGCCAGATGGCCACCCATTAACGTCGTACCAGCGACTGTCCCTCGCTGATTTACGGCAGGAGAACTTCATCCTGTATTCGCGCAAATCCGGTTATGGACTGAGTGCGGATATCGTGGCTGCCTGTCGGCAGAGTGGTTTCAATCCGATCATCCGTCAGCAGGCTCCCCAACTATCGTCCGCTGTTAACCTGGTATCAGCGGGGATGGGTATTGCGGTCGTACCCGCATCGATGCAGCGAATTCAACGCGATGGCCTGCACTACAGAGCGCTTGGGCTTGATTGGCCCAAGGCTATACTTGGGTTGGCCACACGAACGGCGAACCGGTCAACCCTGGTCGAAGACCTGATTAGTTCGACGAGAATCGAGTCTTCCTAATTGATTGTCCATTGTGGTTAAGGAGTTCCCTCCCTCACCACTGCTGCGTGCTATTGCTGCGCAAACCAAGATCAAAGGATCGCAGCCTGCGGTAGCTCCTACACTTGAATATACGCCACTCTCGCTGGAGTCGTTCCATGGAACACACACTGAAGATTCTGGGAAAAGCCTCGTCGATCAACGTCAGGAAGGTCCTGTGGACCTGTGAGGAACTGGGCCTTTCCTATGAACGCGAGGATTGGGGCAGCGGTTTTGCCTCGACCCACAGCCCCGAGTTCCTGCGGTACAACCCCAACGCACAGGTACCGGTGATCATCGATGATGCCGGTGTGCTGTGGGAGTCAAACACCATTTGCCGCTACCTGAGCGCCAGGCACCAGCACCACCATACGGAGCTGCTGCCCAGCGATCCGGCCGCGCGCGCCCGGGTGGAGCAGTGGATGGACTGGCAGGCCACCGATCTCAATTCGTCCTGGAGCTACGCGTTCATGGCGCTGGTGCGCAAGGATCCGGAATTCCAGGAAGCCCATCGCATCGAAGTCGGCGTACGCGGCTGGAACCAGAAGATGGCCATTCTCGAACATCAGCTCGCGACCACCCAGGCCTATGTCGCCGGGGCAAAATTCAGCGTGGCCGACATTGTCATTGGGCTCTCGGTCAACCGCTGGCTGATGACGCCCATGGAGCGGCCCGACTATTCGGCCGTCGACGAGTATTTCAAGCGCCTGGCGCAACACCCGGGCTTCCTCAAACACTGCTGTAATGGCCTGCCTTGATTAGTCATGCCTTGCAAACCCTTGCCGCCCGACGGCAAGGGTTGACCGCAGCCTGTGGGTCAGCTGTCGGTTGTAAAGTCTCAACTTATTGATATTGAAGGAATTTATTGTATAGGCATACTCTTTGCTCAATGCACTGCACCGCCAATACCTACAAGGTCTGCCTATCATGTTGGTCAGTGCAAAATTGAACCTGGTAACGCCCCTCCCCAAACGCCCCGGTGAAGACTCGGTCGCCGAAGCCGCCGCCGGCCTGCAAAGCGTCATGACCCAGGCCCTGCAAAACAACGTGCAGGCGCAGACCACGCAAGCCAGCACGCAGGTCGAGGAATCCGCCACGCAACTGGCCACGCAACAAGTGAGCGAAGCCAGCCGGATCAGCGACAACGTCGATGAAGCGTTCGCCAAGACCCGCGTGGGCCTGCAAGCGACCACTGCGCCACTGCCTGACGAGGTCAAGGACAGGATTGGCGATGGCTCGGCGACGTCCGCATTCAAGGACTACATGAGCAAGACCCCGGAACAGCGCATGCGCGATGCGATCCTGGAGGAGATGGGGTTGACCCAGGAGCAGATCGATCAGATGCCGCCGGAGAAACAACAAGCCATCGGCGAGGAAATAGCCGAGCGCCTGCTGGACAAGGCGAAGCTGGCTCAAACCGAGAAAGCCCAATACAGTGGTGAAATCACCCAGCAACAAATGTAGGAGCCGGCTTGCCGGCGAAGGCGGCCTTGAACCTTTGATCGATCTTCTGGACGCCTTCGCTGGCAAGCCAGCTCCTACAGGAGAGGTGCCGGTCAGTTCAACTGCAAGGTCGAGTTGAACTGGCTGATCGCGTCCACCACATGCCGCGAGCCCTGCTGGATCTCGAGGATCACCTCCCCCGCCTCGTTCGCCAGTTCCACGCCCAGTCCGGTTCGACTCAGGCTCGACTGCATGCTCGACACCGCACTCAATGACAGGTCGTGGTTCTTGCGCACCACATCGACGATTTCCAGGGTGGCCTGGCTGGTGCGTGCGGCCAGGCTGCGCACTTCATCGGCCACCACGGCAAACCCTCGCCCATGTTCGCCGGCGCGGGCCGCTTCGATGGCGGCGTTGAGCGCCAACAGGTTGGTCTGGTCGGCAATGCCGCGGATGGTCTGGACGATCGAGCCGATGATCTCCGACTGCTTGTTCACCGCGTCGATGCTCAGCGCCGCCTGGTTCAGGTCCTTGGAAATGTCCTGGATGATCTGCACCGTCTGCTGCACCACCTCGGAGCCCTTGCGCGCGCAGGCGTCGTTTTGCACCGAGGTGCTGTGGGCCGAGTCCGCGGCGGTTTGCAGGGTGGTCATCTGTTGGGTGATGTCGCTGGCGAACTTGACCACCTTGTACAGGCGACCCTTGGCGTCGAACAACGGGTTGTAGGAGGCCTCAAGGAATATCGTCTGGCCCTGCTTGTTCTTGCGCTCGAAACGATGGGAATGATATTCGCCTCGGTTGAGTGAGGCCCAGAAGTTCTTGTAGCCCTGGGACTCTGCTTCGGCGCGATGGCAGAACATGCTGTGATGCTGCCCGACGATTTCATTGAGCGAGTACTGCGTGGTTTTCAGGAAGTTGTCGTTTGCCGTGATCACTCGGCCTTCGGGGGTGAACTCGATTACGGCCATGGAGCGGCCAAGGGCGGCGAGCCTGCTTTGGTTTTCGTGGTCCTGGTTGACTCGGGCGGTAATGTCGGTGGCCACCTTGATCACGCTGCGCACCTGGCGGTCGGGACCCAACACCGGCATGTAGCTGGCTTCGAGCCAGATCTCCTTGCCGCTCTTGTTCAAGCGCTGGAAGGTGCCGCTGATCGGCTCGCCCCGTGCGAGATCGCGCCACAATTTGGCGTACTCCTCACTGCGGTAGAACGCCTCCTCGCAGAATATCCGGTGATGTTTGCCGCGCACTTCTTCGCCGCTGTAACCCATGGCTTTGCAAAAATTCTCATTGGCCTCGATCACGATGCCATCGGGGGTGAATTCAATCATAGCCATGGACCGACTGACAGCCGCCAGCTTGGCGTTGGCTTCGGTCAGCGCGCAGCTGAAACGTTCGATTTCCAGCAGGTCAGCCTTGTGATGCAGGTTAAACATGGTCGTATCACCTATGCGCATTCATGAAAGTTGCCGGTCTTTCAAAATCCACCACTACGTTCAATAGAACAGGTACACGCGTTCCTCCAACGAGGAGGAATCAATCAGGTGATAGGTGATGTTCGATCGGAGAGGTCCTTAACACGCCACTCTCATCAAGACATCCTTCTCTTGATAGCCCGGGGTCGGGCCAGCCCTAACGTGCTCATAAGCGAACTCCATTTCCGGATAACGTCCTGCAAGTGTGTCGGTGCCTTGGGTTGCGCACTCTGGCAGCTTGGCTCGATGGACCACATACGCCGATAACGATCGATATGGTTAATTAGGGCTCAGCATAGACACCGGCTTTGGGCTTGCAAGGCCACTAGTCGGCCAGCATTGAGGACAAAAACGGTTCAGCAGCTGCAGGTCTGGGTGCCAGCTGATGCATTCACTGGGCAAACAACATGAACATGGGGGCAAACGCGATGCTCACGACCCGGGCGTTATGCTCGGTCAATCGGTTCTGGGCCTTGATCTCCGTCCAGGAGTCAATGATGCGCACATCGTCGGGAAGACTGAACGGACAACAGCCCCTGCCCAGGATCACCTCCCTGATATTGCTCATCACCATGTTGCCCCTGGCGCCAGGTCCATCGACACCGAAGATCTTCACTGAGTGGGCCTTATTGTTGTGCTGCCAGGAGACGACCTGGGCGTTCATATCGTAGTCGGACAGATTGACCGGGCGGCTTCTCGCGGTGCTGAGCAAGGACAATTTCCTGCCAGCGAAATCCGCAGCGGTCCAGAGACACACGTAACCGTAATCGCAGGCGCTATCCGACTGACCTGCGTCGCCGGGTACCGGGAAGGTCAGCACGGCGGCACCGTTGTCGTAAGTCACTTGAGTCGCACTGACTTGATGCCCGCCAGACTTATGAATGAGTTGTCGGTCAATTTGCTGCTGCACCTCGGCTTTTTGTTCAACCGTCATGGGCGGTTCAAACAACGTATAGGGGCTGCGCTTGACCGTCGCCTGCTTCGCCGAAAAGAGCAGTGCGCCGACACCGAGACAGATTGCCACGAAGCTAACCAGCCATTTGCTGTTCATGTAGAGACTCCGTGCGCCTGGAACGCTGAAGACAGCGTGAGCAGGAAACCAGAGTCCGTTCGACACAATTGATTGTCTACTGTCAGAACTAACAGGGTCGACGGATGGCGCCATCGGGCCGATTGTTGAAATAACCCCGCCTCCCGCTTGCGCGGCCCCCTCCTGCTCACTAACGTAGCGCCTTTATTGCGCGCCGCCGCCTCTACCCCGCAGGAGCTTTGCCATGGCCTCGCCAGCCCTTTCACATTTTCTACCCCGGTTCGGCGTTGCCGCAGCAGTGGCGGGTGTTTTAAGCCTGACCGGTTGTCAGAGCTTCAACGCCCAGGACACCCTCCCGCCCACCTCCGGTGTTCAGCCGCTCAAAGGGCTGGCGCAGAACGTTTCGGTGCGGCGCAATGCCATGGGCATGCCGTTGATCGAAAGCAACAGTTTCCACGATGCACTGTTTGCCCTCGGCTATGTGCACGCCAGTGACCGCATCACTCAGATGGTCACTCTGCGACTGCTTGCCCAGGGTCGATTGGCCGAGATGCAGGGGTCGGACGTGCTGGACGCTGACCGCTATATGCGCGCGGTCAACCTGAAGAAAAACGCCGGCGAGTTGTACAAGGCCTCTTCACCGCGGCTCAAGCGCTTCTTCGAAGTCTATGCCCGCGGCGTCAACGCCTATTTGTTCCGCTACCGCGACAAGCTGCCTGCCGACCTCGTTGCCACCGGGTACAAGCCCGAGTATTGGAAGCCGGAAGATTCGGCGCTGATCTTCTGCCTGTTCAACTTCAGCCAATCCGCCAACCTGCCCGAGGAAATTGCCTCGCTGGTGCTGGCCCAGACCGTCACCACCGACAAACTGCCGTGGCTGACCCCTTCGGCTCCGGATGAAAAACTGCCGCTGGGCGAAAGTGAGAAGCTGCAAGGCATCAAGCTCAACGGCCAAGTACCGGGGCTGGCTGACATCAGCAAGGCCACCGGCCAGTTGTCCGGACTCAACCTGCTGGGCGCCACTTCATCGAACAACTGGGCCATTGCGCCGCAACGCAGCCGCAGCGGTAAAAGCCTGCTGGCCAGCGACAGCCATGGCCCGATGGGGGTGCCGTCGCTGTTCAGCTACGTGCAGATCCGCGCACCGAAGTATCAGGCCTCCGGTGCGACCATCGCCGGCTTGCCGATGGTACTGGACGGGTTCAACGGCAAAGTGGCCTGGAGCATGACAACCGTCATGGGCGATAACCAGGACCTGTTCCTGGAAAAAATCAAACGCCAGGGCAATGGCCTGTCCTACGAGACCGCTGGCAAGTGGCAGCCGGCGATCGTGCGTAACGAAACCTACTTCGTCAAAGGCCAGCGGCCGATTCGCGAAGCGGTGTTCGAAACCCGCCACGGCCCCCTGCTCAACAGTGCCCAAGGCCTGGCCCAGGGCAGCGGATTCGGCCTGGCCCTGCAAACGCCGAGCTTCACCGATGACAAGAGCCTGGACGCCTTCTTCGACCTGTCCCGTGCGCAGAACGTCGAGAAAGCGTCGGACGCCAGCCGCGAGATTCGGGCCATTGCCCTGAACCTGGTGTTCGCCGATGCGAGCAATATTGGCTGGCAGGTCACCGGTCGCTATCCGAACCGCCGCGAAGGCGAAGGCCTGCTGCCCTCGCCCGGCTGGGAGGGGCGTTACGATTGGGACGGTTACGCCGACCCGATGCTGCACCCCTACGATCAGGACCCGGCCCAGGGCTGGCTCGGCACCGCCAACCAGCGGGTCATTCCCCATGGCTATGGCATGCAGCTGTCCAACTCCTGGTCGGCACCGGAACGCGGCGAGCGCTTGGCCGAGCTGGCTGGGGTGGGCAAACATGACACCCGTAGCCTGATCGCCATGCAATACGACCAGACCACCACGTTCGCCGCGAAACTGAAGAAGATGTTCGAGGCACCGGGGATGTCCCAACCGCTGAAGCAGGCCATCGAAGCCTTGCCAGTGGCGGATCGCGGCAAGGCACGCGAGGCCTTGACCCGCTTGATGGCGTTTGACGGCAAACTCGGCGCGACCTCCGCCGACGCGGCGATCTATGAGCTGTTCCTGCAGGAAAGCACCCGGCAGATTTTCCTCGATGAATTGGGACCGCAAGGCAGCCCGGCGTGGCAAGCCTTCATCGCCAACGGCTCATTGTCTTACGCGGCCCAGGCCGACCATTTGCTGGGGCGCGAAGACAGTCCGTTCTGGGATGACGTGCGCACCGCGCAGAAAGAAGACAAACCGGCAATCCTCGCCCGCAGCCTGGCCGCAGCGATCACTGCCGGCGACAGTCAGTTGGGCGGCGATCACAAAGCCTGGCAGTGGGGTAAATTGCACCGCTATGAGTGGAAGAACGCCAGTGGCCAGACCGTGCGCGGTCCACAGCCGGCCGGTGGCGACCAGACGACCCTCAACACGGCCGCCTATGCCGTGGGCCAGGACTTCAACACGACCCGGGTACCGGCCATGCGATTGATCGTCGACTTCGGCCAGCCCGAACCGTTGATGGGCCAGATCGCCACCGGCCAGTCCGGCAACCCGGCCAGCCCAAACTACCTCAACGGCATCGAGCCGTGGCTGAAGGGGCAGTACCAGAGCTTGCCGATGCAGCCGGCGAATTTTGACCGGGTGTATGGAACCAAGCGCCTGACCCTGACACCTGGCAAATAACGCGGGACCAAAATGTGGGAGCGGGCTTGCTCGCGAAGGCGGTGTACCAGTCAACATACAGGTTGAATGTGAAGCCGCTTTCGCGAGCAAGCTCGCTCCTACAGGGGTAGGTTGTTTGCCTGGACATCCCGATAGAACTTCTTCCACCGCGCCAGTCTCCTAGCTAACAAGACCCTCCACCTGGATAGCAACGTGGACCTTGTCATCGCGCGTCCCGAAGGCTTGTACTGCCCTGCCGGCGATTTCTACATCGACCCGTGGCGGCCGGTTGAGCGTTGCGTCATCACTCACGCCCATGGTGACCATGCCCGAACCGGTAACCAGCATTACCTGGCGGCAGCATCCGGTGAAGGAATTCTGCGTGCGCGATTGGGCCAGGACATCAACCTGCAAACTTTGGCGTATGGCGAGCGACTGCTGCATCACGGCGTCACCCTGAGTTTCCACCCCGCCGGCCACGTACTCGGCTCGGCCCAGGTGCGCCTGGAATATGGCGGGGAGGTCTGGGTCGCGTCAGGGGACTACAAGATCGAACCCGATGGCACCTGCGCCGCATTCGAGCCGGTGCGTTGCCACACCTTCATCACCGAGTCGACATTCGGCCTGCCAATCTATCGCTGGCAGCCGCAGGCGCAGGTCTTTGCCGAGATCAACCAGTGGTGGCAAGCCAACGCCGAGCAAGACAAAGCCAGCGTGCTGTTCTGTTATTCCTTCGGCAAGGCCCAGCGCATCCTCCACGGCATCGATGCCAGCCTTGGCCCCATCCTGGCGCATGGCGCGGTCGAGCCGTTGAACCGTGTCTATCGTGAGGCCGGCATTGATCTGCCGCCAACGCTCTACGCCGGTGACTTCAACAAGAATGATCCGATCCTGCGCCAAGCGCTGGTCATCGCGCCACCTTCCGCCGGTGGCAGCACCTGGATGCGCCGCTTCGGCGACTACAGCGACGGCTTCGCCAGCGGCTGGATGCGATTGCGCGGAGCCCGTCGGCGACGCGGAGTGGATCGCGGTTTCGTGTTGTCCGATCACGCTGACTGGCCCGGTTTGCTCTGGGCCATCGAACAGACGGGGGCTGAGCGGGTGATGGTCACCCACGGTTCTGTCGCGGTACTGGTGCGCCACCTGCGCGAACAAGGCCTCGATGCCCAAGGTTTCAGTACCGAGTACGGCGACGATGAGGAAGCATCGACAGTCGAAGCCATCGAGGCCGCACCATGAAGGCGTTCGCCCAACTGTACGCCGAACTCGATGCCACGACGTCGAGCAACGCAAAGCTCGCGGCAATGCAGGATTACTTTGCCCGAGCCACACCGGAAGATGCCGCGTGGGCCGTGTACTTTCTGTCCGGTGGACGCCCAAGGCAACTGGTGCCGGTTCGCATCCTGCGGGAGTTGGCAGTGGCCTATTCCGGGCTTTCATCCTGGCTGTTCGAAGAGAGCTACCAGGCGGTGGGCGATTTGGCGGAAACCATTTCCCTGGTGCTGCCCGAAATGCCCTACCGTTCCGGCGACGGCCTGGCGGTGTGGATCGAAGAAAAACTGCTGCCATTGCGCGGCGAATCCCCGCATGTGCTTGCCGAACGCCTGCCCGTTCTCTGGTCGCAACTGGACCGTCCCAGCCTGATGCTGTGCATCAAATTGATCACCGGCAGCTTTCGCGTCGGGGTTTCCAAGTTGCTGGTGACCCGCGCCCTGGCGTCCATGGCCCAACTGGACAGCAAACGCGTGGCCCAGCGAATGGTGGGCTATACCGACCTGTCCAACCGGCCCAGTGCCGCCAGCTACCTGAAGTTGATCGCCGCACAATCGCCCGACGAGCATGCGCAACGGGGCGGTCAGCCGTATCCGTTTTTTCTCGCCCATGCCCTGGCGCAACCGGTTGAGCAGTTCGAGGCGCAGCTCGGTGCCGCCAGCCGGTGGCAGGTGGAATGGAAGTGGGACGGCATCCGGGCCCAGATCGTCAAGCGCGAGGGGCGCCTGTGGATCTGGTCGCGGGGTGAAGAACTGGTCACCGATCGCTTTCCGGAATTCGACAGCCTGATCCACTGCCTGCCCGACGGTACCGTGATCGACGGCGAGATCGTCGCCTGGAAAGCCGCTCGATCGGACACGGAAGTTGCCTTCGACCCCGCCCCGGAGGCCCCTGCCGTGCAACCTTTTGCCCTGTTGCAACAGCGGATTGGCCGTAAAAACCTGACCCGCAAGATTCTCAATGAGGTGCCTGTGGCCATCCTCGCCTACGACTTGCTGGAATGGCAGGGGGCGGACTGGCGCAACCAGCCGCAAAGCCTTCGGCGCAGTCAGCTGGAGCGGGTGATCGCCCAGGCTAACAATCCGCTGCTGCTCGCCTCGCCCCTGTTGACCGGGGAAGACTGGTTCGACCTCGCCCGGCAGCGGGAAGAATCACGCAGGCTCGGCGTCGAAGGCATGATGCTCAAGGCGCGGGACGCGCTCTACGGCGTCGGGCGCACCAAGGACATGGGGGTCTGGTGGAAATGGAAGGTCGACCCGTTCAGTGTCGACGCGGTGCTGATCTATGCGCAGCGCGGTCATGGCCGCCGGGCCAGCCTCTACAGCGATTACACCTTCGCTGTCTGGGACGCACCACCCGACGCCAGTGAGCGCGCCCTGGTGCCGTTCGCCAAGGCCTATTCGGGTTTGACCGATGAGCAAATGCGCCAGGTCGACAACATCGTACGCAGGACCACGGTGGAAAAATTCGGCCCGGTGATCAGCGTCAAGCCGAGCCTGGTGTTTGAACTGGGTTTCGAGGGCATTGCCCTGTCCAAACGCCACAAAAGCGGGATTGCGGTGAGGTTTCCGCGGATGCTGCGCTGGCGCCAGGACAAGTCGGTCGAAGAGGCTGATCACCTGGGGACACTGCAGGATTTGCTTGGCTGATCTTCATCCTTGCCAGCTTCACGCAGAACCAAAAAAGTGCGGGCTTTTCATGACGCCCATTTTCGTGCACTAATCCCCTCCTGCAATTTCCCGAACACCTTTTAAACGCTTGTTCGGCACTCTGGTTCGGAAATTGCTACTTTCATCAGGACTTACGCTTACCAGTAACAATAATTCTGCGCCACAAGCGCTCATATTGGTTCTTAGGGATTGAATAATGAAAAAAGCATTGCTGACCCTTTCTGCACTGGCGTTGTGCGTAGCAGCCGGCTCCGCGCTGGCAAAGGAATACAAGGAATTGCGTTTTGGTGTTGACCCTTCCTATGCACCGTTCGAGTCGAAAGCGGCCGACGGCAACCTGGTAGGTTTCGACATCGACTTGGGTAATGCGATCTGTGCCGAGTTGAAGGTCAAGTGCAAATGGGTCGAGAGCGATTTCGACGGCATGATTCCTGGTCTCAAGGCCAATAAATTCGACGGTGTCATCTCTTCGATGACCGTCACCCCGGCCCGCGAAAAAGTCATCGACTTCTCCAGCGAACTGTTCTCCGGCCCGACCGCTTACGTGTCCAAGAAAGGTTCCGGCATCACGGCAGACGTCGCTTCGCTGAAAGGCAAGACCGTCGGCTACGAACAAGGCACCATCCAGGAAGCCTATGCCAAGGCCGTTCTGGACAAGGCTGGGGTGAAAACCCAGGCCTATCAGAACCAGGACCAGGTGTATTCCGACCTGACTTCCGGTCGTCTCGACGCCGGGATCCAGGACATGCTGCAAGCTGAACTTGGCTTCCTGAAGTCGCCAAACGGCGCCGGTTACGAAATCAGCAAACCCGTCGACAGCGAACTGCTGCCAGCCAAGACTGCAATCGGTATTAAGAAAGGTAACACCGAGCTGAAAGCACTTTTGGATAAAGGTATCAAAGCGTTACACGATGATGGCACCTATGCCACCATTCAAAAGAAACACTTTGGCGATCTGAACCTGTACAGCGGCAAGTAATGCCCGGCGCCCATCTCGTGATGGGCGCTTTTTTCATCCGATCAGGTTGCTGATTTATGTTCGAAACCCTATTACAAAACCTGGGGCTTTCCGCCTTCAGCCTCAAGGGCTTTGGCCCGCTGCTGATGGAAGGTACCTGGATGACCATCAAGTTATCGGCGATGTCGCTGCTGGTGGCCGTGTTGCTCGGTCTGCTGGGCGCCAGTGCCAAGCTGTCAAAAGTCAAATTGCTGCGCCTGCTTGCCCAGTGCTACACCACGCTGATTCGCGGGGTGCCAGACCTGGTGCTGATGCTGCTGATCTTCTACAGCCTGCAAACCTGGCTGACGTCGCTCACCGACTACATGGAATGGGAATACATCGAGATCAACCCGTTCAGCGCCGGGGTACTGACCCTGGGCTTCATCTACGGCGCGTATTTCACCGAAACCTTCCGCGGCGCCATCCTCGCCGTGCCTCGCGGCCAGGTCGAAGCGGCCACCGCCTACGGGCTCAAGCGCGGCCAGCGTTTCCGTATCGTGGTGTTCCCGCAAATGATGCGCTATGCCCTGCCGGGTATCGGCAACAACTGGATGGTCATGCTCAAGGCCACTGCACTGGTGTCGATCATCGGCCTCGCCGACCTGGTCAAGGCTGCCCAGGATGCAGGTAAAAGCAGTTATCAACTGTTTTACTTCCTGGTACTCGCCGCCCTGATCTACCTGGCGATCACCAGTGCCTCCAACGTCATTCTGCGCTGGCTCGAACGCCGCTACGCCGCCGGTACCCGGGAGGCCGTACGATGATCGAACTCCTGCAGGAATACTGGAAAGCCTTCCTTTACACCGATGGCCAGAACATCACCGGCCTGGCCATGACCATGTGGTTGCTCAGTGCGTCGATCTTCATCGGCTTCATCGTCTCGATTCCGCTGTCGATCGCCCGGGTCTCACCGCACTTCTACATCCGCTGGCCGGTGCAGTTCTACACCTACCTGTTTCGCGGCACGCCTTTGTATATCCAGCTGCTCATCTGCTACACCGGGATCTACAGCCTGGCCGCCGTACGCGCGCAACCGATACTCGACAGTTTCTTCCGCGATGCGATGAACTGCACCATCCTGGCCTTCGCCCTGAACACCTGCGCCTACACCACGGAGATTTTCGCCGGGGCGATCCGCAGCATGGCCCATGGTGAAGTCGAAGCAGCCAAGGCCTATGGCCTGACAGGCTGGAAGCTGTACGCCTACGTGATCATGCCTTCGGCCCTTCGTCGCTCGCTGCCCTACTACAGCAACGAAGTGATCCTGATGCTGCATTCGACCACTGTGGCATTCACCGCGACCATCCCGGACATCCTGAAAGTCGCTCGGGACGCCAACTCGGCGACCTTCCTGACCTTCCAGTCGTTCGGCATCGCCGCGCTGATCTACCTGACCGTCACCTTTGCGCTGGTCGGCCTGTTCCGCCTCGCCGAACGCCGCTGGCTGGCCTTCCTCGGGCCGACCCACTAGGACCCGCTTCGGGATAAGAAAAAAATGCGCCACCAGATACACGACCTGCTGGCCCCCTTGCCGGGGACCGCACGACAGATCCACAGTTTTCATTTCGGCCCACAACCGGCCAAGGGCAAGATCTACATCCAGTCATCCCTGCACGCCGATGAAATGCCCGGCATGCTGGTGGCATGGCACCTCAAGCAACGCCTGGCCGAGCTGGAAGCCGCTGGCCGACTGCGCAGCGAAATCGTCCTGGTGCCCGTGGCCAACCCGGCCGGCCTGGAACAGGTGCTGATGGATGTACCGCTGGGCCGCTATGAGCTCGAAAGCGGGCAGAACTTCAACCGCTGGTTCGTCGATTTGAGCGAAGAGGTCGGCAATGCGATCGAAGGCCAACTCGGCGACGACCCGCAGCGCAACCTCGAACTGATCCGCGACAGCCTGCGCCAAGCCTTGGCACGCCAGACCGCCAGCACCCAGTTGCAATCCCAGCGCCTGACCCTGCAACGGCTGGCCTGCGATGCCGACATGGTGCTGGACCTGCATTGCGATTTCGAAGCTGTCGCCCACCTGTACACCACGCCCGAGGCCTGGTCGCAGGTCGAGCCGCTGGCCCGCTACATCGGCGCCCAAGCCAGTCTGCTGGCTACCGATTCCGGCGGCCAGTCGTTCGACGAGTGCTTCACCTTGCTCTGGTGGCAGTTGAAAGAGCGGTTCGGCGAGCACTTCGACATTCCCTTGGGCAGTTTTTCGGTCACCGTCGAACTGCGCGGCCAGGGCGACGTCAGCCACCCGTTGGCGAGCCTCGACTGCCAGGCGCTGGTCGATTACCTGATCCAGTTCGGCGCGATTGCCGGTGAACCGGCGCCATTGCCCGACCTGCCCTACCCGGCCACTCCCCTGGCCGGCGTGGAACCTGTGGCGACGCCGATCGGCGGGTTGCTGGTGTTCAGTGCGCTGCCGGGGCAATACCTCGAAGCCGGGCAAGTGATCGCCGAAATCATTGACCCGATCAGCGACCGCGTCACGCCTGTCCATTGCACCGCCGCCGGCTTGATGTACGCCCGTTCGCTGCGGCGCATGGCCACGGCTGGCATGGTGATCGCCCACGTCGCGGGCGCCGAAGCCTATCGCAGCGGCTACCTACTTTCGCCTTGAGGATGCATGCTCCATGTACAAACTGACCATTGAAGGCCTGCATAAAAGCTATGGCGATCATGAGGTGCTCAAGGGCGTTTCGCTCAAGGCCAACACGGGCGACGTCATCAGCCTGATCGGTGCCAGTGGCTCCGGGAAAAGTACCTTCCTGCGCTGCATCAATTTCCTCGAACAACCCAACGACGGCGCCATGAGCCTCGACGGCCAAGCCATTCGCATGATCAAGGATCGTCACGGCATGCACGTGGCCGATGCCGATGAACTGCAACGGATCCGCACCCGCCTGGCCATGGTGTTCCAGCATTTCAACCTGTGGAGCCACATGACGGTGCTGGAAAACATCACCATGGCCCCGCGCCGGGTGCTGGGCTGCAGCAAGCAGGAAGCCGAAGACCGTGCCCGGCGTTACCTCGACAAGGTCGGGCTGGCGGCGCGCGTAGCGGATCAGTACCCGGCATTCCTTTCCGGTGGCCAGCAACAACGAGTGGCGATTGCCCGCGCGTTGGCGATGGAGCCGGAAGTGATGCTGTTCGACGAACCGACCTCGGCACTGGACCCGGAACTGGTGGGTGAAGTACTCAAGGTGATCCAGGGCCTGGCCGAAGAAGGCCGGACCATGATCATGGTCACCCACGAAATGAGCTTCGCGCGCAAAGTGTCGAGCCAGGTGTTGTTCCTGCACCAGGGCCTGGTGGAGGAAGAAGGCGCGCCGGAAGACGTACTGGGCAACCCCAAAAGCGAGCGTCTTAAACAGTTCCTCAGCGGCAACCTGAAGTAACGGTCGCAGTTGAAAGGGGAGCATGGGCTTCCCTTTCATTTGAGGTTCAGCCACTGGCGTGCTCAAGCCTGAAGCTGCCGTTCTCCACCTCGATTCCTTCAGCGTCCAGACCACGGAAACTACCGGCAAACTGTGCGTCGCCTCCCACCGTCAACTCAAGCGCCCCTCGATACAGCTCCGCTTCCGAGTCGCCCGTCACATGGATGATCATGGGTGAGCGCTCACTCAGCCCCAGATGAAACCTGCCACTCTCGATACCGCGCGGCAGATAGACGTAAAATGCTTTGTCCTGACCATTGCTCGCCCCGAGGCAGTGCAGGCCCGGCTGCTCGAAATAGTCGAGCGTGGGCGCCGCTCGAAACGCGAGGGGCTCACTCGCACTCTGCGCGATCAAATCGGCACGCAAATGCCCCGCACGAACTGACTTCATCTGAATATTCCTTTTCCTGTTCATGGACAACGGCGCGCGGTCGGCTTTCGCAAAATGCGCCAGCGCGACCGGTGCAGCGATAAAACCACGGCCAATCGGCCAATAGGTTTCAGCCACTAACACAGTTATTTCCGAATATGAAAAGTGCGCGGATGGCGCAGCGGCAAGTGAGCCGAGCCAGGCATTTGATTAAACCTTTGCCAGCCCGACGTGGTCATTGAAAGAAGCCTTTCAGAGCGCATGCGGCCCGAATGGGAACCCAAAACGACTTCGCAAAACGCTGGTTTGCCGCTCGCGACTGGAAGCCGTTCGACTTCCAGAAACAGGTATGGGCGGCCGTCGAGCACGGGCAGTCCGGGTTGCTCCATGCCAGCACCGGCGCCGGCAAAACCTATGCGATCTGGTTTGGCGCACTCAATCGCTTTGCTTGCTGCTCCCCGACTGTTGAAACTTCGCGTAAACGAAAGGTAGTTTCTCCCCCCCTGACAGTCCTGTGGATTACCCCGATGCGCGCCTTGGCGGCGGACACCGCCCGCGCGCTGCAAGGGCCGTTGCCAGACCTGCAGATTCCGTGGAGCGTCGGCCTGCGTACGGGCGATACCAGCAGCAGCGAACGCGCGCGCCAGAACCGGCGCCTCCCTACCACCCTGATCACCACGCCGGAAAGCCTCACCCTGATGCTTGCCAGGGCAGACGCGGCAACGGCGCTCGCGACGTTGCGCTTGGTGGTGGTCGACGAGTGGCACGAATTGCTCGGCAACAAACGCGGCGTGCAACTGCAATTGGCCCTCGCCCGTCTGCGCCGCTGGAATCCGCAATTGATCGTATGGGGCGTTTCCGCAACGCTGGGTAATCAAGCCCACGCCGAACAGGTTTTGATCCCACAGGGAGGCGGCGTCAGTGTAGAAGGCCGCACGCCAAAGAAACTGCAGGTCGACACGCTGCTGCCGCCCGAAATCGAACGCTTTCCATGGGCCGGACATATCGGTCTGAAAATGTTGCCGCAGGTCGCCGCGCAACTGGAAGCCAGCGCCAGCAGCCTGGTCTTCACCAACACTCGAGCGCAATCGGAGATCTGGTATCAGGCGTTGCTGGAAGCGCGGCCGGACTGGGCCGGGCTGATCGCACTGCACCACAGTTCGTTATCCCGTGAAACCCGTGACTGGGTGGAGCGCGCCCTCAAGGAGGGTCAACTCAAGGCGGTGGTCTGCACCTCCAGCCTGGATCTGGGAGTGGATTTCCTGCCGGTGGAACGGGTGCTGCAAATTGGCTCGGCCAAAGGCGTGGCGCGGCTGATGCAGCGTGCGGGCCGATCGGGGCATGCGCCGGGGCGGATTTCACGGGTGACACTGGTACCGACGCACAGCCTGGAGCTGATCGAAGCGGCAGCGGCACAGGACGCGGTGGCGCAACGACGGATCGAACCTCGAAAGTCACCCCATAAACCTCTGGATGTGCTGGTCCAGCATCTTGTCAGCATGGCCCTGGGCGGTGGGTTTGTGCCCGATGAATTGTTTGATGAAGTACGCACAGCCTGGGCTTATCGTGATCTCACCCTGGCGGACTGGAGCTGGGCCCTGGCTTTCGTACACCATGGCGGACTTTCCCTGACAGCCTATCCGGATTACCGCCGGGTCGAACCGGATGAACAGGGAATCTGGCGGGTACCCGATGCGCGACTTGCCCGACGCCACCGCATGAGTATCGGCACGATTGTCAGCGATGCGAGTATTCAGTTGAAGTTCTGGAGCAAGGGCGGCGGCAAGCAACTGGGCAGTGTTGAAGAAGGTTTCATCGCACGGCTCAAACCCGGTGACGGTTTTCTGTTTGCCGGTCGCCTGCTGGAATTGGTGCGCGTGGAAAACATGACCGCCTATGTCAAACGCAGCACCGTGAAGAAAGCCGCGGTACCGCGCTGGAATGGCGGGCGCATGCCACTTTCCAATGAACTGGCACAAGCGGTGGTCGAGCGGTTCAGTGCAGCGGCGCACGGCGAGTTCAGCGGCCCGGAAATGCAGGCATTGCGCCCTCTGCTGGAGGTGCAGCAACGCTGGTCTGGTTTGCCGACGTCGCAATCGTTGCTGGCCGAGTCGCTGAAGTCCCGTGAGGGCTGGCACTTGTTCCTGTATCCCTTCGCCGGCCGCCAGGTGCATCTGGGCCTCGCGAGTTTGCTGGCGTGGCGAGTCAGCCAGCAGCAGGCACTGACATTTTCCATCGCGGTCAATGATTACGGGCTGGAACTGCTCAGCGCCACCCCTGTGGATTGGGCGCAGGCATTGAACCCCGACCTGTTCAGTCCAGAGCATTTGCTGGCGGATGCACTCGCCAGCCTGAATGCCGGAGAACTGGCCTTGCGGCGCTTTCGGGAAATCGCCCGGATCGCCGGACTGGTGTTCGCCGGTTACCCCGGCGCACCGAAAAGCACACGTCAGGTTCAAGCGTCGAGCGGATTGTTTTTCGAGGTGTTCAGACAGTACGACGCGGAAAACCTGCTGTTAGCCCAAGCCGGCGAAGAAGTCCTGCGCGAAGAACTGGATATTCATCGCCTGGAACAGACCTTGGCGCACATCCGTCGTCTGCGTCTCGACCTGCATCTGGTCAAACGTCCTACGCCCCTCGGGTTTCCACTGCTGGTGGAACGTATGCGCGAGAGCATGAGCTCGGAAAAACTCGCCGACCGCATCAGGCGCATGGTCAGCGACCTCGAGAAAACCGCCGGTATGGGGAAAGCACGATGAGTTCGCCCTACCCCGTGCGCCTGGCCGGTGAGGAGCTTTGGCTGCTGCCGGAAAAAGCCCTCTACTGGCCAGCGCAACATGCCCTGTTGATCGCCGACGTGCATTTCGGCAAGGCCGCCGCTTACCGAAGCCTTGGCCAACCGGTCCCGCAGGGCACCACCCGCAGCAATATCGCCGTGCTTGACGGACTGCTGGCCAGCTTGCCTTGCCGACAGCTAATTTTCCTCGGGGACTTTCTTCACGGACCGGGCTCACATGCGAGCGCCACCCTGAACGCCTTGGCTGACTGGAGAGCACGCAACGCCGAACTGCCGATGACGCTGATTCGCGGCAACCACGACAAGCGCGCCGGGGACCCGCCGGCTTCGTTGAACATTCGCGTGGTGCCTGAGCCCTTGCTGCTGGGGCCGTTCGCCTTGCAACACGAACCCAAGCCGCACCCGCAACGGCACGTGCTCGCCGGGCACGTGCATCCGGTTTATCGCCTGAACGGACGGGGTCGGCAGAGCCTGCGATTGGCCTGTTTCAGACTTGGCGGGGATATCAGCCTGCTACCCGCCTTCGGCGCGTTTACCGGCGGCTATCAGGTTGAACGGGACGACGACTGCAGGATTTTTGTCATCGGCGACAACGAAATTTGGCCGGTGTCCTTGTAGGAGCGAACTTGCTCGCGATGGACGTTAACGCTGACGCGGGCTTCCCGGGAAAACGCATTGCCCTCGCGTTCTTCGCGAGCAAGCTCGCTCCTACAAACACCGGCAAACGCAGGCGATGTCAGGCAACCGGCGCAGGAGGCGGTTCGTCAGGCAAAGTGGGCTCGCCGGGTTCGGTCGGTTGTTCGTTGGGGGTATCGGGATCAGGCTGGCCGGGGATGCCACCGGCCATGCTGATTGGCGGGTGTGCCAACAAGGACCAGGCCAGGACGCCAACCTGATTGGGCTCAAGCCTTGCCAGTTCGGCACTTATACGCGGGTCGATCTTCATAAAGCACTCCTGGGCGATGGCCCGACCCGCTTTGCGCGAATCGGAACAGTA
The DNA here is from genome assembly GCF_028823535.1 of Pseudomonas serbica. GTDB lineage: Bacteria > Pseudomonadota > Gammaproteobacteria > Pseudomonadales > Pseudomonadaceae > Aquipseudomonas > Aquipseudomonas serbica. Next base: position 315,597 of record NZ_JAQIYM010000004.1, read on the forward strand.
CATTCCATAGAGTGTACGCGCGCCCAGGAATTCCCACGGTTCGTCAGACGGCTGACTCAGGTACGCGGCAGAGTGACGCCGCGCTGGCCCTGGTATTTGCCGCCACGGTCCTTGTAGGACACTTCGCACTCTTCGTCCGATTCAAGGAACAGCATCTGCGCCACGCCTTCGTTGGCGTAGATTTTCGCCGGCAGATTGGTGGTGTTGGAAAACTCCAGGGTCACGTGGCCTTCCCACTCAGGCTCGAGCGGCGTGACGTTGACGATGATGCCGCAACGCGCATAGGTGCTCTTACCCAGGCAAATGGTCAATACATTGCGCGGAATGCGGAAGTATTCGACAGTGCTGGCCAGCGCGAAGGAGTTCGGCGGAATGATGCACACGTCACTGTGGATGTCGACGAAGCTGCCGGCATCGAAGTTTTTCGGGTCGACGATCGCCGAATTGATGTTGGTGAACACCTTGAAGTGATTGGTGCAACGCACATCGTAGCCGTAGCTGGACACGCCGTAGGAGATCACCCGGCTATCGTCGCTGCCACGCACCTGGCGCTCGACGAAAGGGTCGATCATGCCGTGTTCCTGCGCCATGCGGCGAATCCACTTGTCCGATTTGATGCTCATGGCGGGTGTCCTGAATAGCGAGGTGGAAAAAATCTGTCCGGCATCTTACCGGGCGCGCCGCCGGGTTCAAAGTCCGCGCTGCAATTCCTCGCCAGACATCCAGGAATTACCTGCATTGGCGACGAACCGACACACCGTCGATCCTTAAAACAGAGAAACCTTCGCAAGAAGCATTGGCACGTTCCGGAAAAAGGGTTAAGGTGGCGTCACTGTGCTGCTTGTGTCACTGAGAATCTCTACACGATATGTTGAATTTCGATCCAACCATCTACAAGAATTTTTCCTGCTCTTTGCACTCAGTCTCGGCCAGGGTTTTTCCTGAGTCGCAGTTATCTTTGTTCAAGGAGTTACACCATGTCTAATCGCCAAACCGGTACCGTTAAGTGGTTCAACGATGAAAAAGGCTTCGGCTTCATCACTCCACAATCCGGTGACGACCTGTTCGTTCACTTCAAAGCTATCCAATCCGACGGCTTCAAAAGCCTGAAAGAAGGCCAACAGGTTTCTTTCATCGCTACCCGCGGTCAGAAAGGCATGCAAGCTGAAGAAGTTCAAGTTATCTAACTTGTACTTGCTTTAGTAAAAAGCCCCGCCCTCAACAGCGGGGCTTTTTTGTGCCCGCCTGTTTTTTTTGTCGGGCAAAAAAGATCGCAACCTTCTACAGCTCCAACAGAGGATTGATGTACACCCTGTAGAAGCTGCCGAAGGTTGCGATCTTTTTGCGTTTACCAGGTCACGCCAAATCCGGCCGTGTATCGGGTCTTGTCCAGGTCAGCATCATCGGTGCCGTCGATAATGTCCCGCTCAGCCTTGAGGTTCAGCGATGCCCAGTCTGTCACCTTGTAACGCAAGCCCATCTCGGCATCCAACGCGTATTCGGCCACGCCCGACAACGGCTTGCCCACCTCGCCATTGGTGAAGAATTCGACTTTCTTGCCAATCAGGTAACGGTTGTAGTCCCACTTCATCGCGACAGAATAGAAGTTCTCTTTGCTGCCATCGCTGAATTGATAATCCGTGCGGTTGACCAGCGAGCCCAGGGAGAATGCCCCCAGCTCGTTATCCCAGAACTGATAACCAGGACCGGTGCCGACAGTACGCTGACGGGAAAGGTCTTCGACCTTGTCACGCTTGTACACCAGGCGACCTTGCCAGAACCATTTTTCCGTCAGGAAGCGATCGAGGGAGTACTCTGCGCGCCAATTATCCGTAGTGACCACGTCATCCTGGAATTCGCGGTTGTACTCGCCTTCTGCGGTATGCCGCCACCGACCATGGCGTGCCGTAGTCTTGAAATCGATGTCGTAATCGTCGGTATCCTTGTCAGCCCGCTGATAGTCGAGCGCCGCATCGATATTGCCTTTCCACACCAGGTCTTCGACCACCGGCTTGGGCTTGAGGATTTGCTGGACACTCGCCAGCTCGACCGTCTTGGGCGCCTCACCGTTTTCCAGGGTGACCTTGCCATCCTCTGCCGCATGCAGCGACTTGGCCTTCTCGCCGGTGTAGGCGTCCTGCTTGACCAGCAACTCCTGATCGCTTTCCAGGGTCTTGACCTGCTTCCAGTCGATCGGGACCGCTCCCGCATATTCAGTCTGGACGAGCAACTTGCCGCCATCGAACAGGATGATCTTGCCGCTCAGCTTGTCACCGTTCTTCAACCAGACGGTATCTGCGAGCAAGGGAGTGGAAGCACTGACAACAGCGAGGCATAGCAACGTTCTGGACAACATAAGCAAATACAGGCTCAGGTTCGCGAAAAAAAGTCGGCATTATTCGCAGGAATAAGACCCTAGCAAGGACTGACCCGACTATTTCTAATGAGTTCATTTCTCAATTGGCGATCCAGCCTTTACTCTACAGACGGTACTGCGAACGACTTCAGGAACTGCGAACGTGATCGAGCCAACCGAACAACCCGACAGTGCCGCGCAAATCCGACGCACGGCGCTCTACCTGACACTCGCGCAAGTACCCGAAGGCAAGGTCGTGAGTTATGGTCAACTCGCCGAACTGGCGGGACTGGGACGCGCCGCTCGCTGGGTCGGCAGGACACTGAGCCAACTGCCCGGCGACAGCAAATTGCCCTGGCACCGCGTGCTCGGTGCCGGCGGGCGCCTGAGCCTGCCCGCAGGCAGTGCTTCCGGGGACGAACAACGTGCGCGATTGCGCATGGAGGGCATCAGTATCCAGAATAATCGTGTTGATATTCAGCGCCATGGGTGGCGCCCGGTAGAGCACAGCGGTTAGAGTGCGCGCTTTGTTTCCGTATTTCTTGAGGCAGACTCCAGCCCATGCCCCGTAAAACCTGGCGCGCCGCGCTTGCTGCCTATGCCAGCCCTTCGACGCTCGTACTGTTACTGCTGGGTTTCGCCGCCGGCCTGCCCTACATGCTGGTGTTCTCGACGCTTTCGGTCTGGTTGCGTGAAGCCGGTGTGGCGCGCGAAACCATCGGCTATGCGAGCCTGATCGGCCTGGCTTATGCCTTCAAATGGGTCTGGTCCCCCCTGCTCGACCAGTGGCGCCTTCCGCTGCTCGGCAAACTCGGCCGACGACGTTCCTGGCTGGTGCTGTCGCAAGGGCTGGTCATTCTCGGCCTGGTCGGCATGGGTTTTTGTGACCCGCAAAAGCATTTGTCCTGGCTGATCGCCATCGCGGTGGTCGTCGCGTTCGCCTCGGCAACGCAAGACATTGCGGTGGACGCCTACCGCCTGGAAATCGCCGACGACAGTCGCCAGGCGGCGCTTGCCGCCAGTTATATGTCTGGCTACCGCATCGCGGCACTGCTGGCCACGGCCGGCGCACTGTTCTTTGCCGAGGGCTTCGGCTCCACCGGGTTCAACTACAAGCATTCGGCCTGGGCCGGCACTTACCTGTTGTTCGGTGCCCTGATGGTCCCGGCGCTGCTTACCTCTTTCGTCATGCGCGAACCTTCGGTACCCCTGCGTACGCAACTGCAGGCCGGACGCTACAGTTTTGCGCATCAACTGGCTTCGGTGTTCGTCCTGATCGTGCTACTGGTCTCCGTACCAGCGATGTTTACCCAGCTCTACAACACCGACTTCGCCAGCGTGCTGTTCGAAGGCGTGAGCCTGCTCGACCTGCTGCTTGAAGACCGCGCGTTCCTGCGCGCGATCCTCTACACCACGCTCACTGCCCTGTGCCTCTCGGCCATCGGGCGCCGGGGGTTGGCGCCGGTGCTGACGCCGGTCAACGACTTCATCCTGCGCTATCGCTGGCAAGCGCTACTGCTGCTGGGGCTGATCGCGACCTACCGGATGTCCGATACGGTCATGGGCGTCATGGCCAACGTGTTCTACATCGACCAGGGTTTCACCAAGGATCAGATCGCCAGCGTCAGCAAGATCTTTGGCCTGATCATGACCCTGGTAGGCGCCGGCATGGGCGGCCTGTTGATCGTGCGCTTTGGCATCCTGCCAATCCTGTTCATTGGCGGCGTAGCGTCGGCGGGCACCAATATATTGTTCCTGATGCTCGCTGACATGGGCGCCAACCTGAACATGCTGATCCTCACCATTTCCCTGGACAACTTCAGTTCGGGCCTGGCGACCTCGGCGTTCGTCGCCTACCTGTCGAGCCTGACCAACCTCAAGTTCTCCGCCACCCAATACGCCCTGCTCAGCTCGATCATGCTCTTGCTGCCGCGCCTCATCGGCGGTTATTCAGGCGTCATGGTCGAGAAATTCGGTTACCACAACTTCTTCCTGATCACCGCCCTGCTGGGGGTTCCGACGCTGCTGCTGATCGCCCTGCACTGGTTCCAGGAGAACCGTCGCGCAGGTCCTACACCGACGCCGGAACCGGTTCCGACCCAGGTTGTGGAAGAATCCTAGGAAACAATCGCAGAAATCCTACAGAGGACGGAAGCAATTCCGTCCTCCTGCCACCGCACCGACCGCACGCCTGTACGCCAGCGGAACTCGCCCGTACAATGCTCCGTCATTTCTCGTCATCAGCAATCGATAACGGCCAACCATGCGCACCAGTCAATTTTTGCTTGCCACACAGAAAGAAACGCCTTCCGACGCGGTCGTGATCAGCCATCAGCTGATGCTGCGCGCCGGCATGATCCGCAAACTCGCCTCGGGCCTGTACACCTGGCTGCCGATGGGCTTGCGAGTGATGCGCAAGGTCGAAGCCGTCGTTCGCGAAGAAATGAATGCCGCCGGTTCGCTGGAAGTGTTGATGCCAAGCACTCAACCGGCTGAGCTGTGGCAGGAATCCGGGCGCTGGGAAGAGTACGGCCCTGAATTGCTGCGCTTCAAGGATCGCCACGGTCGCGACTTCTGCGCCGGCCCGACCCATGAAGAAGTCATCACCGACCTGATGCGCAACGAATTGAGCAGCTACAAGCAGCTGCCGATCAACCTGTATCAGATCCAGACCAAATTCCGTGATGAGATCCGTCCACGCTTCGGTTTGATGCGCGGCCGCGAATTCATCATGAAGGACGCCTATTCGTTCCACGCTGACCAGCCTTCGCTGCAGGTTACGTACGACCGCATGCACCAGGCGTACTGCAATGTGTTCACCCGCCTGGGCCTGAAGTTCCGCCCTGTAGAAGCCGACAACGGCTCCATCGGCGGCGCCGGTTCCCACGAGTTCCACGTGCTGGCCGAGTCCGGCGAAGACGATATCGTTTTCAGCAACGGTTCCGACTACGCGGCGAACATCGAGAAGGCCGAAGCCGTGCCACGCGAGACCTCGCGCGCGGCGCCGACCGAAGAACTGCGTCTGGTCGACACCCCGAACGCCAAGACCATTGCGCAACTGGTCGAAGGCTTCAACCTGCCGATCGAAAAGACCATCAAGACCCTGATCGTGCATGCCGAGGAAGAAGGCAAGTTGATCGCCCTGATCATCCGTGGCGACCACGAACTCAACGAAATCAAGGCGGCGAACCAGCCAGGCGTGGCCAGCCCGCTGGTCATGGCCAGCGATGCCGAGCTGCGTGACGCCATTGGCGCCGGCGCCGGCTCCCTGGGCCCGTTGAACCTGCCACTGCCAATCATCATCGACCGTTCCGTCGAGCTGATGAGTGACTTCGGCATCGGTGCCAACATCGACGACAAGCACTACTTCGGCGTGAACTGGGAGCGCGACCTGCCAGTACCGACCGTGGCCGACCTGCGTAACGTGGTCACCGGCGACCCTAGCCCCGACGGCAAGGGCACCCTGGAAATCAAGCGCGGCATCGAAGTCGGGCACATCTTCCAGCTGGGCAACAAGTACAGCAAGGCGATGAAGTGCGAAGTGCTGGGCGAGAACGGCAAGCCGGTGACCCTGGAAATGGGCTGCTATGGCATCGGCGTCTCCCGCGTGGTCGCGGCTGCCATCGAGCAGAACAACGACGACAAAGGCATCATCTGGAGCGACACCCTGGCCCCCTTCCAGGTTGCCCTGGTGCCACTGCGCTACGAAACCGAACTGGTTCGCGAAGCCACCGACAAGCTGTATGCCGAACTGACTGCTGCCGGCTTCGAAGTACTGCTGGATGACCGCGACAAGAAAACCAGCCCGGGCATCAAGTTCGCGGACATGGAGCTGATTGGCATTCCTCACCGGATCGTGGTCAGCGACCGCGGCCTCGCCGAAGGCAACCTGGAATACAAGAGCCGTACCGAGGCCGAGCCGCAAGCGCTGCCCGTCGCTGACGTACTGCCTTTCCTTCAGGCCCGTATCCGCCGCTGAAACCAGATAGAGACGTCATGTTCAAGCGAAACACCTTAGGCCTCGGTGGTGCCGCCCTGTGCGGCACCCTGCTGGTCAGCGGCTGTGCCAACCACATGTCACAACGCAGCGAGCACGAGGAACGAGTCGAGCGAAAACTGCTCGACCATAGCCTGCAGATCGATGTTGGCGAGCCCAAGGTGCTTGAGCTGCCGCAACGTCGGGTGAAAATCCACGAGCAGAAGACTTTTGAAGTCACCGAGTTCGAGGTCACCCGCCATTACGATCGCTACACCCCGTACCAACCCTGGCGGGAGGTCTACGAGATCCCGCTGGGCGCGGTCGCGGTGGTGGCCGGTGTCGGCGCCAATGTGGCCAACGTGTTCGCCCTGGGCAATCTGCCGGACAGCATGACCAAGGACTGGTTCAGCTACGGCTTCGCCGGGCTCAACCCGTTCATGAACGTGCAGTCCCATGGACGCGCTCAGCAGAACCTGGCCGGTATCGATGAAGTCCAGCTCGACAAGCGCACGGAGTATTCGAGCCTGCCCTGGAGCGAGCGCCCAGTCGAAGTCAAGGCCGGCAAGGAAACCTTCGAGCTGAGCACCGACAAGAACGGCGTATTGCGCCTGAACCTGCTGGACAGCCCGTTCGCCGAACATGACCTCAATCACCTGACCAAGCTGCAGATCAACGTCCAGGACGCCAAGGACGAAGTGCACAGCGATTCGTCGCTGGCGCTGAGCAGCACCTTGCGCGGCAAGTTGCTCGAAGCCCATGGGTTGATTTACGACGACCTGGAAGATGACGAAGTGAGCCAGTGGGTTCACCGGGTCAAGCGCCTGTCGGAGCTGGGCCTGGAAGAAGAAGCCACCGAACTGGAACAGAGCCTGATCGAACTGACCCGCAACGACCCCGAGTTGCAGGCCGAATTCCTCAAATCCCTGACCAAGGATGCCGGGCGACTGGTGGCGGCGGATCCCCGTCCGAACTGAGGCGCCTGTTAAAAGATCGCAGCCCCTGCAGGAGCTGCCGAAGGTTGCGATCTTTTGATTTTCAACGCTCAAACAACTCCATCTGCTCGAACCCGCCCCGCAAATCCTCCAGCCTGACCCCTACCCCCAACAACCGCACCGGTTTACCGCCTCGATTGAACGCCTGGGTCAGCAACAGCTGATAACTGCCCAGATCCCGCCCTGCCCCGGCCTGCTCCAGCGTGGTCTGGGTGAAATCATGGAACTTCACTTTGACGAAAGGTTTGCCCGGCCGATAGCTGCTGTCGATTCGTGCCATGCGACCGGCCAGGGTCTCCAGCAGCTCCGGCAATTTGTCCAGGCAACTGCGCAGATCCGGCAAGTCGACGTCGTAGGTGTTTTCGACACTGATGGACTGGCGGCGACTGTCGTTATGCACCAGGCGATCATCGATCCCCCGGGCCAGGCTCCAGAGTCGCTCGCCAAAACTGCCGAATTCGCGCACCAGCGCCAACTTGTTCCATTCGCGCAGTTGCGAGCAGTCGACGATGCCGAGCTTGCCCAGTCTCTCGGCGGTGACTTTACCGACCCCGTGCAGCTTGCTCACTGGCAAGCCACTGACAAACGCCTCGACCTGACTCGGGGTAATGACAAACAACCCGTTGGGCTTTTTCCAGTCGCTGGCGATCTTGGCCAGGAACTTGTTGGGCGCCACCCCGGCGGAGACGGTGATGTGCAACTGATTAGAGACGCGTCGGCGTATGTCTTGGGCAATTCGCGTCGCACTGCCGCCAAAATGAGCGCTGTCCGACACATCGAGGTAGGCCTCATCCAGGGAAAGCGGCTCGATGATGTCGGTGTAATCGCGAAAGATCGTATGAATTTCCCTGGACGCTTCCCTATAGGCTTCCATGCGCGGCTTGACGATCGTCAGGTCCGGGCACAGCTTCAGGGCATGCCCGGAGGACATGGCTGAACGTACGCCATAGGCCCGCGCTTCATAATTGCAGGTGGCAATCACCCCACGTCGGTCCGCCGACCCGCCGACCGCCAAGGGTTTTCCTGCCAGGCGCGGGTCATCCCGCATCTCGATGGCGGCGTAGAAACAGTCACAATCGACGTGGATGATTTTTCGCTGGGTCATTTCAACGCGGTGTTCATGGTGTAGAAATAGCGTCACGCGGTGTAGGAAAAACAGTATCTCACTGACAACTGTATATAGCACCAGTACCTTGTTGCTTCTTTTTTACTCGTAGGAAACCTGTGAGAAATTTATTTTCTCAATCGAGAAGAGCCCCCCAATAGAGCCGCAGCCCTTGCCATGCCTGCCTCTCAGGCCTCCAGCACACCACCATCGGCAGCTAAGCGATTGAACAGGAACAGGTTTTATCGAAATAGCAGGTTGACACCCTGGCGTATTTCTATAGAATTGCCAACACAGACGCGGGATGGAGCAGTCTGGTAGCTCGTCGGGCTCATAACCCGAAGGTCGTCGGTTCAAATCCGGCTCCCGCAACCAAACATCAAAAAAGGCTACTCGAAAGAGTGGCCTTTTTTGTGCGTGTCAGTTTTTGTCGTCGGCCTGCCCAAGCCTCGCAGTGACTTGCAATACGCGGCGATGAGAAATCGTTTTGATTCCGCAACTTATGTCACCTCCCCCGTGCTTTGCGCTTTCTCACACTTATTTGACTCAATTGGGGATTAACGGTTGACACCCCGGCGATTCTCTATAGAATGCCGCCACACAGACGCGGGATGGAGCAGTCTGGTAGCTCGTCGGGCTCATAACCCGAAGGTCGTCGGTTCAAATCCGGCTCCCGCAACCAAACATCAAAAAAGGCTACTCGAAAGAGTGGCCTTTTTTGTATCTGTTGAAAAAGTCCTTTCGCAACAATGACCTGTCACTGTGCAGTGAGCCCTCCGGGTCACCGATTCGCTGGGTTCCGACTATGCTCAATCGCAGGATGAGCCCTCTACGACTGACGACGAACTGTCACCGGGACAGGGTGCCAGTCGTTAATATTTGTGATTATTTTTTTCTACAGGGATTGGTAACTTGGCTGGATACCCCCATCCTGTCGCGCACAATCCAAGAGGTGATTGATGCGCGCCAACTCGTCTGATCCACAAGACACCGTCACAGCGACACAGCCGATCAAGGCGCAGCGGTTACGCTTGCTTGATCGAATCAGCAAGTACCGCCAACCCATCGGCCTGGCGGTCACCCTACTGTTGTTCACCATCGCGCTGATTGCCTGTCGTCACTTGTTGAGCGAACTCGACCTGGACGCGTTGCACGACTCGATCCTCGAGGTTCCGCAACCGGCACTGCTGGGCGCGCTGGGCGCTACCGTCGCAGGCTTCATCATTTTGCTCGGTTACGAATGGTCGGCCAGCCGCTACGCCGGCGTAAGCCTGGCACCACGAACCCTGGCGCTGGGCGGCTTCACCGCTTTTGCCATCGGCAATGCCATTGGTCTTTCGATGCTGTCCGGCGGCTCGGTTCGCTACCGCCTGTATGCGCGTCATGGCCTGGGGGCCACTGAAGTCGCACGCATGACGCTGTTCGCCAGCCTCTCGCTCGGCTGCGCCCTGCCACCGCTTGCCGCGCTGGCGACACTCAGCGACTTGCCCGACGCCTCCGCCGCCCTGGGGCTTTCGCAAGTCTTGCTGGGCACCCTGGCGGCGGCTGTGCTGCTGCTGTTCACGGTACTGGCCATCGGTATCTACCGCCGTCGCCTGCCGGAACAACCTTACGCCGACAACCTGCTGGTCAAGATCGGCCGCCGCACCCTGCGCCTGCCCGGGCGCCGCCTGACTTTCCTGCAACTGATCATTACCGCGCTGGACGTGGCCGCCGCCGCCACCGTGCTCTATCTGTTGCTGCCGGAAGCACCGCCGTTCGGCGCCTTTCTTCTGGTGTACCTGCTGGCCCTGGCCGCTGGCGTACTCAGCCATGTGCCGGGCGGCGTCGGCGTGTTCGAGGCGATCCTGCTCGCGGCCTTCTCCGACACACTCGGCGCTGCTCCACTGGCCGCCGCCCTGCTGCTCTATCGCCTGATCTATGTGGTGCTGCCGATGCTGGTGGCCTGCCTGTTCCTGCTGATCAGCGAAGGCCAGCGCTTGTTCCAGACGCGCCAGACCCTGCGCGCGGCTTCCGGCTTGGCCGCGCCTATATTGGCGCTGCTGGTGTTCCTGTCCGGTGTTGTCTTGCTGTTCTCCGGCGCGACCCCGGAAATCGACACGCGCCTTGAACATATCGGCTTTCTGATCCCGCACCGCCTGGTCGACGCCTCGCACTTTGGCGCCAGCCTGATCGGCGTGTTGTGCCTGTTGCTGGCCCAGGGCCTGCGTCGTCGCCTGTCGGCGGCGTGGATGCTGACCACCATTCTGCTGCTGGTCGGCGCCCTGCTCTCCCTGCTCAAGGGCTTCGACTGGGAGGAAGCCACGCTGATGGTGCTGACGGCGAGCCTGCTGGGGGTTTTCCGCCGCTCGTTCTATCGCCCCAGCCGCCTGACCGAGCTGCCGTTTTCACCCCTGTACCTGGTGGCCAGCGTGTGCGTACTCGGCGCCTCGATGTGGCTGCTGCTGTTCGCTTACCAGGACGTTCCGTACAGCCATCAACTCTGGTGGCAGTTCACCCTCGATGCCGATGCCCCCCGTGGCTTGCGCTCGCTACTCGGCGCGGCGGTCCTGCTGGTGGTGGTTTCGCTGACCTGGTTGCTGCGCACCGCACGCCCGGTGATCCACCTGCCCACACCCGATGAGCTTGCCCGCGCAAGCAAGATCCTCATGGCATCCGCGCAACCGGATGGCGGCCTGGCCCTGACCGGCGACAAGGCACTGCTATTCCACCCCAACGATGAGGCGTTCCTGATGTACGCCCGTCGCGGCCGCAGCCTCGTGGCGCTGTATGACCCGATCGGCCCGGGCCAGCAACGGGCGGAAATGATCTGGCAGTTCCGCGACCTGTGCGATATCCATCACGCCCGCCCCGTGTTCTATCAAGTGCGCGCGGAAAACCTGCCGTACTACATGGACATCGGCCTGACCGCGATCAAACTGGGCGAAGAAGCCAGGGTCGATCTCGTGCGCTTTGACCTTGAGGCCAAGGGCAAGGAGATGAAGGACCTGCGTTACACCTGGAACCGTGGAACCCGCGATGGCTTGTCGCTGGAAATCCATGAACCAGGACAAGCGCCAATGGATGAGCTCAAGGTCATCTCCGATGCCTGGCTGACCGGCAAGAACGTGCGCGAGAAAGGCTTCTCCCTCGGCCGTTTCAGCGACGATTACCTTAAGCACTTCCGCATTGCAGTGATCCGTTTCGAAGGACGCCCGGTGGCGTTCGCCAACCTGCTCGAGACCTACGGCCATGACCTGGCCAGCCTCGACCTGATGCGCGCACACCCGGACGCCCCCAAGCTGACCATGGAGTTCATGATGGTCGGCCTGATCCAACACTATAAGAGTCACGGATACGCGCGTTTCAGTCTGGGCATGGTGCCATTGTCGGGGCTGCAGCCCCGTCGCGGTGCACCCTTGACCCAGCGCCTGGGCTCGATGGTATTCCGCCGTGGTGAGCAGCTCTACAACTTCCAAGGCTTGCGCCGCTTCAAAGACAAGTTCCAGCCTGACTGGGAACCCCGTTATATGGCCGTGCCCGCCGGACTCGATCCGCTGGTTGCCTTGGCCGACACTGCCGCCCTGATCGCGGGTGGCTTGACTGGATTGGTGAAACGCTGATGATTCAACGCTCCCTGCGCTATGTACTGGGCACCCTGGTAGTGGTGGCCCTGATTCTCGGTGGTGGCTACTGGTACCTCAAACGCCCGGCCCCGGAACCGACCCTCGAACAATTACCCGCTGCCGGCGGCGCGGCCATGACCCGGGTCATCCCCGGCACCACGGCAAAAGCCCAGGTACTGGTGGCGGTCAACGAAGACCAGAAGCTCAGCGACAAGCAATTGCTGACCCTGAGTCGCAGCGGTTCGGCGCAGATTGTCCAGGTGATCCTGCCCAAGGACTGCCTGCTGCAAAGCCGTGCCCTGCAGTCGGGCCTGCGGGAACTGAAGGGCCCGGCCACGCTGGTCAGCGGCATAGGCCCAGGCGCGGTGCTGGCCTGGCGCTGGCTGTCCGAGCAGAAGAACGACAACGCCCAGGCCGTGTCGGTGGACCTGGCGCTGGAAAAACCCGGCTGCACCCACCTGCTGCCAAAGAGCGCTGCTCATGGCCACTGGCTGGTGGCGTGGAACGACAACCCGGACGACACCAGCGCCGGTTTCGTGCGAGACCAGCCCAACGCCGAAACCAGCATCAGCGACTACGACATCAACCTGCCGCAAGTGTTGAACAACGAACTGCGCAAACTGCTGGTCGGTGGCGACAAGGACGCCGGTGGCCTGCAGATCCCGGTGGTGGAAGTGCCCGCCGGCCAGGCCAAGGATACGGTTACCCTGTTCCTGTCGGGCGATGGCGGCTGGCGCGACCTCGACCGCGACGTCGCGGGCGAGATGGCCAAGATCGGCTACCCCGTGGTCGGCATCGACACCCTGCGCTACTACTGGCAGCACAAGAGCCCCGAGCAAAGCGCCCTGGACCTCGCCGAGCTGATGCAGCACTACCGGCAGAAATGGGGCACCAAGCGCTTCATCCTGACCGGTTACTCGTTCGGCGCCGATGTGCTGCCGGCGATCTACAACCGCCTGGCAGAGTCCGAGCAGCAGCGCGTCGACGCCATTATCCTGTTGGCCTTCGCCCGCACCGGCAGCTTCGAAATCGAAGTCGAGGGTTGGCTCGGCAACGCCGGCAAGGAAGCCGCCACCGGCCCGGAAATGGCCAAGTTGCCCGCCGCCAAAGTGGTGTGCATCTACGGTGAGGAAGAAGTCGACGAAAGCGGCTGCACCGACAAGAGCGCGGTGGGCGAAGCGATCAAGTTGCCCGGTGGTCACCACTTCGATGAAAACTACCCGGCCCTGGCCCAGCGGTTGGTGGATGTGATCGAGAAGCGGCAAGCGCAGCAAACAGAAGCTCAAGAGTGATCTGAGCCGCACAAAAAAGCCCCCGCTGCCGTTCGGTTGCGGGGGCTTTTTCATTCCTGCAAGCACCAGAAATCCAAATGTGGGAGCGGGCTTGCTCGCGAAAGCGGTGGGTCAGGCGACATCACTGTCGATTGTCAGTCCGTCTTCGCGAGCAAGCCCGCTCCCACATTCTGGATCGTTGTCGCCTTCAGGCAATGTACACAAAAAAGCCCCCGCTGCCGCAAGGCAACGGGGGCTTTTTTATCGGCTTACATTTCTACCTGCGTCCCCAGTTCAATCACCCGGTTCAGCGGCAAATTGAAGAAGCGCAAATTGCCGTTGGCGTTCTGCAACATGAACGCGAACAACCCCTCGCGCCAGCGGGCCATGCCTTCGAGCTTGGAGGCGATGACCGTCTCGCGACTGAGGAAGTACGTGGTGCGCATCGGGCTGAAGTCCAGCTCATCGAGATGACACAGTTTCAGCGCTTTCGGCACGTCCGGCTCGTCGGTGAAACCGAAATGCAGGATCACCCGGAAGAAGCCTTCGCCGTAGGATTCAACCTCAAAGCGTCGGCTCGCCGGCACGCGCGGGATATCTTCGTAGACCACCGTCAGCAGCACCACCTGTTCGTGCAGCACCTGGTTATGCAGCAGGTTGTGCAACAGCGCGTGGGGCACGGCGTCCGGGCGCGCGGTGAGGAACACCGCCGTGCCCTGCACGCGGTGCGGCGGCTGCACGGCGATGCTGCTGATGAAAATCTCCAGCGGCAGGCCACCCTCGTCGATTCGCTCCACAAGCAGCTGCTTGCCGCGCTTCCAGGTGGTCATCAACACGAACAGCGCGATACCGGCAATCACCGGGAACGCACCACCCTGGACGATCTTCGGCACGTTGGCGGCGAAGTACACTCCGTCCACCAGCAGGAAGCCCAACAGGACAGGCACCGCCAGCACCGGTGGCCACTTCCACAACAGCAGTATCACCGCCGACACCAGGATACTGGTCATCAGCATGGTCCCGGTCACCGCCACGCCGTAGGCCGAGGCCAGGGCACCGGAGGATTCGAAACCCAGCACCAGGAGCACCACGCCGACCATCAGCGCCCAGTTCACCGCGCCGATGTAGATCTGGCCCTGCTCGGCGCTGGAGGTGTGTTGGATGTGCATGCGCGGTATGTAGCCGAGCTGGATCGCCTGGCGGGTCAGGGAGAACGCCCCGGAAATCACCGCCTGGGAAGCGATCACCGTGGCCAGGGTCGACAGCGCCACCAGCGGAATCAGCGCCCAGCTTGGCGCCAGCAGGTAAAACGGGTTACGTGCGGCTTCCGGATCGCCCAGTAGCAGCGCCCCCTGGCCGAAATAATTGAGCACCAGCGCCGGCAGCACCAGGATGAACCAGGCACGGGCAATCGGCTTGCGGCCGAAGTGGCCCATGTCGGCATACAGCGCCTCGGCACCGGTCAATGCCAGCACTACCGCGCCAAGGATCGCAACGCCCATGCCCGGGTGCACGACGAAGAAGCGCACGCCCCACGCCGGGTTCATCGCCTGCAGCACTTCTGGGTGCTGGATGATCCCATGGACACCCAATGCCCCGAGCACCACGAACCAGGTGACCATGATCGGCCCGAACAGGATGCCGATGCGCGCGGTGCCGTGACGCTGGATCAGGAACAGCCCTACCAGCACCACCAGCGACAGCGGCACCACCCAGTGGTCGATGCCGTCGAAGGCCAGCCCCAGGCCCTCAATGGCCGAGAGTACGGAAATCGCCGGGGTGATCATGCTGTCGCCATAAAACAACGCCGCACCGATCAGCCCGCAGACCACCAGCAGCGTGCGCAATTTCGCATGCCCTGCCGCCGCCCGCCGGGCGAGCGCGGTCAAGGCCATGATCCCGCCTTCGCCCTGGTTGTCGGCGCGCAGGACAAACATCATGTACTTGATCGACACGACCCAGATCAGCGACCAGAAGATCAGTGCCAGAATGCCCAGCACGCCATCATGGTTGACCGGTACGCCATAGCCCCCCGAAAACACTTCCTTGAGGGTGTACAGCGGGCTCGTGCCGATATCGCCATAAACCACCCCGACCGCCGCGACCAGCATGCCAATAGGCTTGGCCGCCGAGTGACCGGCACCCTCAGCCTGACTACTTGCCTGACCCATCCACCACTCCTACTACCCAGACCTGGGCTTCTATGAAGAAGCACTATGCTTTGTCACGCAGCATGCGCTGTTTTACTTGCTGTTACAGACGTTTCGTTGACTGTAAAAAATCGGTAAAGCCCAACGGCGCGAAGCATAGCGCAGCACTCGTCGTATTTCCCTGCATAAAGCTGGTCAACTGCGTCCGCCATCGATAGAATTGCGCACTTTTTGACCAGAGGCGCAACATGGCGCCCGTCTGTCGCCTTGCCGTCTTCGGCTGGAGGCGTCACAAATACCGAGGTTAGACATGTCCACCACTCCTGCGCCGGCCAATCCTAAAGTTGGCTTCGTATCCCTGGGTTGCCCCAAAGCACTGGTCGACTCCGAGCGCATCCTGACCCAGCTGCGCATGGAAGGCTATGACGTCGTGTCCACCTATCAGGACGCCGACGTCGTGGTGGTCAACACCTGCGGCTTCATCGATTCGGCCAAGGCCGAGTCCCTGGAAGTGATCGGCGAAGCCATCAAGGAAAACGGCAAGGTCATCGTCACCGGCTGCATGGGCGTCGAAGAAGGCAACATCCGCAACGTGCACCCGAGCGTGCTGGCCGTGACCGGTCCGCAGCAGTACGAGCAAGTGGTCAACGCCGTGCACGAAGTCGTGCCGCCGCGCCAGGATCACAACCCGCTGATCGACCTGGTGCCGCCACAAGGCATCAAGCTGACCCCGCGCCACTATGCCTACTTGAAGATTTCCGAAGGCTGCAACCACAGCTGCAGCTTCTGCATCATTCCATCGATGCGTGGCAAGCTGGTCAGCCGTCCGGTCGGTGACGTACTCGACGAGGCCCAGCGCCTGGTCAAGTCCGGCGTCAAGGAGTTGCTGGTGATCTCCCAGGACACCAGCGCCTACGGCGTCGATGTGAAGTACCGCACCGGCTTCTGGAACGGCGCGCCGGTGAAAACCCGCATGACCGAACTCTGCGAAGCCCTCAGCACCCTCGGTGTCTGGGTGCGCCTGCACTACGTTTACCCGTACCCGCACGTCGACGAGCTGATCCCGCTGATGGCCGCCGGCAAGATCCTGCCGTACCTGGACATCCCGTTCCAGCACGCCAGCCCGAAAGTGCTCAAGTCGATGAAACGCCCGGCGTTCGAAGACAAGACCCTGGCGCGGATCAAGAACTGGCGCGAAATCTGCCCGGACCTGATCATCCGCTCGACCTTCATCGTCGGCTTCCCCGGCGAGACCGAAGAAGACTTCCAGTACCTGCTGAACTGGCTGACCGAAGCCCAGCTCGACCGCGTCGGCTGCTTCCAGTACTCGCCGGTAGAAGGCGCCCCGGCCAATGACCTGGACCTGGAAGTCGTCCCGGACGACGTCAAGCAGGACCGTTGGGAGCGCTTCATGGCGCACCAGCAGGCCATCAGCTCGGCGCGCCTGCAAATGCGCATCGGCCGTGAAATCGAAGTGCTGGTCGATGAAGTCGACGAGCAAGGCGCGGTCGGCCGCTGCTTCTTCGATGCCCCGGAAATCGACGGCAACGTGTTCATCGACAACGGCAGCAACTTGAAGCCGGGCGACAAAGTCTGGTGCAAAGTGACCGACGCCGACGAATACGACCTGTGGGCTGAACAGATCTAAACGCAAAAAATACGAAAAGCCCTGCTCTCTTGACGAGATGCGGGGCTTTTTTACGGCTATCGTTTGGAGAGGAACGGATTCTCATCTCCAACAACCCAAGGGGCAGGCTGGCATGCGCCAACATTCGGTCATTCATACACCGAAACAAAGCGACTACGAAGAACTGACCCGGGTCTGGGAGGCCTCGGTCCGTGCTACCCACGATTTTCTGCCGGACAGCTACATCGAACTGTTGAAGAACCTGGTGCTGACCCGCTACCTCGACGCGGTGATGCTGATCTGCACCAAAGACCCGCAGCAGCGAATCACCGGGTTCGCCGGCGTCGCGGCGGGCAAGATCGAGATGCTCTTCATCGACCCGGCGCACCGCGGCCAGGGCCTTGGCAAGCGCTTACTGCGCTACGCCCTGGAAAACCTCAATGCCGATGAACTGGACGTCAACGAACAGAACCCGCAAGCCCTGGGGTTTTACTTCAAGCAGGGCTTCGAGGTGATCGGGCGTTCGGAGGTCGATGGCATGGGGCAGCCCTATCCGCTGTTGCATATGCGGTTGCGGCAGAATCAGCAGCGCTCACACCACGGCTGACACAACTCCCACAAATGGAACCGGGCTTAACCGGCGCCAGGCAGGTACAATGCCCACCCCTTTTTTGTTACGGCCCTGTCATGACTGACCCGATTCGTCTCTCCAAACGCCTCATCGAACTCGTCGGCTGTTCCCGTCGGGAGGCTGAGCTGTTCATCGAGGGCGGCTGGGTCACCGTCGACGGCGAAGTCGTCGACGAGCCGCAGTTCAAAGTCGCCGACCAGAAAGTCGAGCTGGACAAGGACGCCAAGGCCACCGCGCCGGAGCCAGTGACCATCCTGCTCAACGTGCCCGCGGGCATGGACGTGGAAAGCGCCATGGCGACCATCAGCGCCGAAACCCTGAGCGAGGAGCACCGTTACGGCAAGCGCCCGCTCAAGGGCCATTTCCAGCGCCTGACCGCCAGCACCGACCTGCAGGCCAATGCCAGCGGTTTGCTGGTGTTCACCCAGGACTGGAAGATCCTGCGCAAGCTCACCGCCGACTCCAGCAAGATCGAGCAGGAATACGTGGTCGAAGTCGAAGGCAACATGGTTGAGCATGGCCTCAATCGCCTGCAGCACGGCCTGACCTACAAGGGTAAGGAACTGCCGCCGGTCAAGGCCAGCTGGCAGAACGAAAACCGTCTGCGCTTCGCCATGAAGAACCCGCAACCGGGCGTGATCGCCCTGTTCTGCCAGGCCGTCGGCCTGAAGGTCGTGGGCATACGTCGCATCCGTATCGGCGGCGTGTCCATTGGCAAGGTGCCTCTGGGGCAATGGCGCTACCTGTCCGGCAAAGAGAAGTTCTAAGGCTTCTCACGCCGCCACACATTCTGGCGCCGCGGCTATGCGGCGCCCACTGCTGAATATCAGGATTGCACACCATGATTCATAACGACGTACTGCGCAGCGTGCGCTACATGCTCGACATCAGTGACAAGAAAGTCATCGAGATCATCAAGCTCGGCGGCATGGACGTGACCTTGCCGGACCTGCTGACCTACCTCGACAAGAAAGAGGAAGACGAAGAAGGCTTCGTACGCTGCCCGGACGAAGTCATGGCGCATTTCCTCGACGGCCTGGTGATCTTCAAGCGCGGCAAGGACGAAAACCGCCCACCGCAGCCAATCGAAGTGCCGGTGACCAACAACATCATCCTGAAAAAGCTGCGCGTGGCCTTCGAGCTGAAAGAAGACGACATGCACGCGATCCTCAAGGCCGCCGAGTTCCCTGTCTCCAAACCTGAGTTGAGCGCGCTGTTCCGCAAGTTTGGCCATACCAACTACCGCCCGTGTGGCGACCAGCTGCTGCGCAACTTCCTCAAGGGCCTGACCCTGCGTGTGCGCCCGCAATAACCTCGACGCTGATCGCCCATGTAGGAGCTGGCTTGCCAGCGAAGGCGGCTGGTTGATCGCCGCAAGGCTCTCGGGCCCTTCGCTGGCAAGCCAGCTCCTACAGGGGTCGACGTCCGGCCGTATGGCTTCCCATTCCGCGCAAAAATAATGGCTCCGCTTCCTGCGACTGACGGCTAGGGTGTAATGACCTTCTGTCTTCAGGATTCGCCATGCATTCCTACTTTTCCCTGCAAGGCCGCACCGCACTGGTGACCGGCGGAACCCGCGGCATCGGCAAAATGATCGCCAAGGCCTATGTCGAGGCTGGCGCCACCGTTTACGTCTGTGCCCGCGATGTCGAAGCCTGCCGGCAAACCGCCGATGAGCTCGGCGCGCTCGGACGCTGTCACGCCGTGGCCGCCAACCTGGCGACTGAAGAAGGCGTGCAGCAACTGGCCACGCGCCTGGGCGAGCAGATGACCCACCTCGATATTCTGGTAAACAACGCCGGCACCACGTGGGGGGCGCCATTGGAAAGCTACCCGATCAAGGGCTGGGAAAAGGTCATGCAGCTGAATGTGACTTCCGTATTCAACTGCATCCAGCAATTTCTGCCGCTGTTACGCAAGGCCGGTTCGCCCGCGAACCCGGCACGTATCATCAATATCGGTTCAGTCGCCGGGATTTCATCCTTCGGCGAACAGGCGTATGCCTACGGACCGAGCAAAGCAGCCTTGCATCAACTGTCGCGGATTCTGGCGCGGGAACTGGTGAGCCAGCACATCAACGTCAACGTGATCGCCCCGGGGCGCTTCCCGAGCAAGATGACCCAGCACATCGGCCATGACGAGCAGGCATTGGCGCAGGACACCGCGCTGATCCCGATGAAGCGCTGGGGACGCGAGGAAGAAATGGCGGCGCTGGCGATCAGCCTGGCGAGTACGGCTGGGGCGTACATGACCGGGAACATCATTCCGCTGGACGGTGGGTTTAGCCTCTGAAATCGGCGTTACGGCCTTCGCGAGCAAGCCCGCTCCCACACTGATCTCCTGTGTACCCTATATCAAATGTGGGAGCGGGCTTGCTCGCGAAGGGGCCGGCACAGGCACAACTGAATGCTGGTCGAACGGGTTATCATGCGCGCCTTAATTCTGCCTCGACCCCAAACCATGACCTACAGCGTTTCCCCCATCGGCTTCGTACACTCCTGCTTCAAGGAGAAGTTCGCCATTCCGCGCCAACCGCAACTGGCCCCGGCCGCCCGTGGCGTACTGGAACTGGTGGCACCGTTCGATCAAGGGGATGCAGTGCAGGGCCTGGAGCAGGTCAGCCACGTGTGGCTGCTGTTCCTGTTCCACCAGGCCCTGGAGGAAAAACCACGGCTCAAAGTCCGCCCTCCGCGCCTTGGCGGCAACAAATCCATGGGCGTGTTCGCCACCCGCGCCACCCACCGACCTAACGGCATTGGCCAGTCAGTGGTCAAACTGGACAAGGTCGAAGCCGATCGCCTGTGGATATCCGGGATCGACCTGCTGGACGGTACACCGATCCTCGATATCAAACCCTACGTGCCTTACGCCGACATCATCGACACAGCCACCAACAGCATCGCCAGCGCCGCGCCACAACTGATTCCAGTACAGTGGACGAAGTCGGCCCTGCAACAGGCTCACGGGCATGCCCAGCGCCTTGAAGAGCCATTGGTTGAACTGATCGAGCAATGCCTGGCGCAAGATCCGCGCCCGGCGTACCAGACGCCTGTGCCGGAACGGGAATACGGTGCGCAATTCTGGGATGTGGATGTGCGCTGGCATTATCCGTGCCCCGAGCAGATCCGCGTGCTCGAAGTCATTCCCGCAAAGGGCTGAACACCAGAAACGACTGTGGGAGCGAGCCTGCTCGCGATTGCGGTGTGACAGCCAACATTGATGTCGACTGACACTCCCCCATCGCGAGCAGGCTCGCTCCCACAGGTAAAACAAAAGCAGTTACTGGTGCTTATTTCTCGACGAACGCACGCTCGATCAGGTAATCACCCGGTTCGCGCATCCGCGGCGAAACCTTCAGGCCGAAGCTGTTCAGCACTTCGCTGGTCTCGTCGAGCATGCTCGGGCTACCGCACAGCATGGCGCGGTCGTCCTGCGGGTTGATCGGTGGCAGGCCGATGTCGCTGAACAGCTTGCCGCTGCGCATCAGGTCGGTCAGGCGACCTTCGTTCTCGAACGGCTCGCGGGTCACGGTCGGGTAGTAGATCAACTTGTCACGCAGGGCGTCGCCGAAGAACTCGTTCTGCGGCAAGTGCTCGGTGATGAACTCGCGGTAGGCGACTTCATTGACGTAACGCACGCCGTGGCACAGGATCACTTTTTCGAAACGCTCGTAGGTTTCCGGGTCCTGGATGACGCTCATGAACGGCGCCAGGCCGGTACCGGTACTGAGCAGGTACAGATGTTTGCCAGGCTTCAAGTCATCCAGCACCAGCGTGCCGGTAGGCTTCTTGCTGATGATGATCTCGTCGCCTTCCTTCAGATGCTGCAGCTGGGAAGTCAGCGGACCATCAGGCACCTTGATGCTGAAGAACTCGAGATGCTCTTCCCAGTTCGGGCTGGCAATCGAGTAAGCGCGCATAAGCGGGCGGCCGTTGGGCTGTTGCAGGCCGATCATCACGAACTGACCGTTCTCGAAGCGCAGGCCCGGATCACGGGTGCACTTGAAGCTGAACAGAGTGTCGTTCCAGTGATGAACACTGAGGACACGCTCGTGGTTCATGTTGCTCATGTACGGGGACTCCTGGAGATTGGGTCTGCGCTTGCTCTTTCTGGAAGAGACCGGCGGTGCGCAATTGCATCGCATTCTAATAGCGCCGACAATATCTGTTAACTGGATTATTAAGATAAGGGTTATCGGTTATATCGATATGCGATTTACTCTCCGTCAGCTTCAAGTGTTCGTTGCCGTCGCCCAGCAGGAAAGCGTTTCCCGTGCTGCGGGCCTGCTTAACCTCTCGCAGTCGGCGGCGAGCACATCAATCACCGAACTGGAGCGCCAGTGCAGCTGCCAGCTGTTCGATCGCGCCGGCAAGCGGCTGAGCCTCAACGCCCTGGGTAAACAGCTACTGCCCCAGGCGGTGGCCTTGCTCGACCAGGCCAAGGAGATCGAAGACCTGCTCAATGGCAAATCCGGTTTCGGCTCATTGGCGGTGGGCGCAACCCTGACCATCGGCAATTACCTCGCGACCCTGTTGATCGGCGGCTTCATGCAGCGCCACCCGGAAAGCCAGGTAAAGCTGCACGTGCAGAACACCGCCAATATTGTGCAACAGGTTGCCCACTACGAAATTGACCTGGGTCTGATCGAAGGCGATTGCAGCCACCCGGACATCGAAGTGCAAAGCTGGGTCGAAGATGAGCTGGTGGTCTTTTGCGCGCCGCAGCACCCGCTGGCCAAACGCGGTACCGCGAGCATGGAGGAGTTGAGCCACGAAGCCTGGATCTTGCGCGAACAAGGCTCAGGCACGCGCCTGACGTTCGACCAGGCTATGCGCCATCACCGTAGTGCGCTCAATATCCGCCTCGAACTGGAACACACCGAAGCCATCAAGCGCGCCGTGGAATCCGGCCTGGGGATAGGCTGCATTTCGCGACTGGCGTTGCGGGATGCTTTCCGTCGCGGCAGCCTGGTCGCGGTGGAAACTCCGGACCTGGACCTGGCGCGACAGTTCTATTTCATCTGGCACAAGCAGAAGTACCAGACCTCGGCGATGCGTGAATTCCTCGACCTGTGCCGCGCGTTCACCGCCGGGGTGCAACGCAGCGACGAGATCGTCCTGCCAGCGATCGCTTAAAGCAGGATCACCGCCCAAACCAGCGCGATCATGGTCAAGGCCACAAATTGGGCGGCGCTGCCCATGTCCTTGGCGTTTTTCGACAACGGGTGCAATTCCAGGGAAATGCGATCGATGGCCGCTTCCACGGCAGAATTGAGCAACTCGACGATCAGCGCCAGCAGGCAGACCGCAATCAGCAACGCCTGCTCGACACGACTCACGTTCAAGAAGAACGACAGCGGGATCAAAATGACGTTGAGCAACACCAGTTGCCGAAAAGCGGCTTCACCGGTGAAAGCTGCACGCAGGCCGTCCAGCGAGTAACCGGAGGCATTGAGGATACGTTTCAGGCCGGTCTGGCCTTTGAAAGGTGACATAGAGTAGGAACTGACCAAAAAAGGAGTGAGAAAGCTAGATCAACCAAAGTCAAAAAAGCGTGAAGATGCCAGCGCTTAATGGCTTGAAATTGACTCAAGTTGTTGCAGCAGCAGCGCCGCCTGGGTGCGGGTGCGCACATTCAGCTTACGAAAAATCGCGGTTACGTGAGCCTTGATGGTCGCTTCGGAAACGCTCAGCTCGTAGGCAATCTGCTTGTTCAGTAACCCTTCGCAGACCATGGTCAGCACCCGGAACTGTTGCGGAGTCAAGCTGGCAAGGCCTTCACTGGCCGCCTTGGCTTCATCGGAAACGCTGACGGCTTCGAACGCCTGCGGTGGCCAGAACACATCGCCATCGAGCACCGCGCGCACCGCTTTCTGGATAACGCTCAGGTCGCTGGACTTGGGTATGAAACCGCTTGCACCAAATTCGCGGGATTTCACCATGATCGTCGCTTCTTCCTGGGCCGAAACCATGACCACAGGAATTTGCGGATACTGGCCGCGCAACAGCACCAACCCGGAAAAACCGTACGCACCCGGCATGTTCAGATCCAGCAGCACCAGGTCCCAGTCTGCCTTTTCGGTCAGGCGGGTCTCCAGTTCGGCAATGCTCGCCACTTCTACCAGGCGCACATCCGGGCCCAGGCCCAGGGTCAGCGCTTGATGCAGGGCGGAACGAAAAAGCGGATGGTCATCGGCAATCAGGATTTCGTATGTGGCCATTTTTCAAATGATCCTGTTTTTCATGGGATGCCCGATGCATTCGGGACTCACCAAAACAACTCAAGGTAACAGCCACAGAGCTGCACCAACAGGGCACGTTCAACGCAAAAAACGGCGTTTCAAACTCTGGCCGCACCCTAATCGGCGCCAAGCATGCCCAGCGAAACCGGGGTGGTCAAGCGACATGGCCGGCACACTTTATTGCAGCATTGGCGACAATCAGTCCATCAATACCCCGGCTGGCTGAACATAGGCCAGCAACTCGGTGTGCGCCGGCGTCGAAACATTCATTTCCAGCTGACGCTTGGCATCGAGGTAATGCTGGCTGAACACATCGAAATAAGCGTCGAGTGCCGACGCCGCCTCTACATCGCCCGCCAGATCAAGACACAATGCCGCGACTTCCGCGGTGCACAGGTGTTCGCTGCGAGTAGAGCGGCGCAGCTGATAACGGGAGAGCTTCTCGGGCAACAGGCTGAGAATCGGGAGCGCGTCGAAATAGGGGCTTTTGCGGAAAATCTTCCGGGCTTCTGTCCAGGTCGCGTCCAGTAAAATGAATAGCGGGCGCCGGGTGTGATCGACTGCCACGCTGTGAGTCACCCGCTCGGGCGCGACATATTCACCCGGGAAGACCAGATAAGGCTGCCATTGCGGGTCGCAGAGCAACGCCAGCAGTTGTTGATCGACCTCGGTACGCGACCAGATGAAGGCATGGTTGTCACGCACCACATCAGCAATCAGCCAGCCGGTGTTGCTGGGCTTGAATACTTCCTTGCCGGTCATGATCAAGCACACCCCGGAGCGAGTCTCGACCTGCGGGCGCCAGGCGCACAGGCAGTGACTCTCGATCACGCGGCACGCGCGGCAGCGGGTCGCCCGCCAGCCACGGGCCTGGATCGGCTTGATGCCTTCCTCTTCGCGCTGGTCGCGCAGACGGGCAACGGCGTTGGGGGCATAGTTCATTGCAAGCCACGCCGGCAGGAAAAAGAGATCGACACGAAAAACACTCGCAGGGAGAAAGAGCAGGCAGTTTACCAGACCTACCCGTGCAAACCTGTACCGTCCAGGCCTGCTCCCCTATAATTCGCCGCCACTGAACGCACAGTCATGTGGTGGGTCAAACCCCCATCACTGCCCCAGGAGAGTTTCATGCTGCGCTTTATCGTTCCCACCGCTGCCATTCTGCTGGCGTCGTCCTTCAACGCTCAGGCTGCGTCCTTGAGTGAGCAGAATCTGAACAGAGAGCTGCGAAACGTCGCCGCGCAAAGCAGCGTCGGCACTCCACGGGCGATCAATGAAGACATTCTCGATCAGGGCTACACGGTCGAAGGCAATGTGCTGATCAATCATCTGAGCGTGCAA
Organism: Pseudomonas serbica; assembly: GCF_028823535.1. GTDB lineage: Bacteria > Pseudomonadota > Gammaproteobacteria > Pseudomonadales > Pseudomonadaceae > Aquipseudomonas > Aquipseudomonas serbica. Next base: position 340,895 of record NZ_JAQIYM010000004.1, read on the forward strand.
AGCAGTCACGCCAACAAGATGCGCGCCGATCCCAAGGCCGTGTACTTCCAGCTTGGCGCGTCGGTATGCAACAACCCGTCCTACCGCAAGCTGATGGCCAAGGGCGCGGTCATGCGTTACGACTTCACCGAAGTAAAGACCAACCGTGCGGTCGGCTCTGCCAGCTATAAGGAATCGGATTGCCCGAAAGCAACCCAGAAGAAAAAGTGAGTCAGTGAGATTTTGCGCGCCGCTGTTCATCCTCGGCGCGCAGTTCCGCCACCAACGCCTGCAAATAGCGTGAGCGCCGCTCCGCGTCCATAAGACGCCGGCAACACTCCTCCTCGAGACTCAGATGATGGATCTCGGCTGATGACTTCAGCAATCGATACAGTTGCGTATCGATCTCCAGAATGACCCTGGCCATGGCTTGCCAGCTCCCTGCACTTCACTCGTGATGAGCGAAAAAATCCTTGAACCGCTTGTACCCTGCGCCCTGCCCTTGACGCGAAGTTGTCGTGTAATACCTGTATCTAAGTAAATCAGAGTGCAGAGTGCCCGGGGCGGGTTCTGACGAGCGGTGAAACCACCTTGCAAATCGTCAATAAACGGTTGCCAGGAAAGACTTTGCGGCGCAATGATCAAGGCACGAATAACCGCGAGGGTCTAGATTTCAGGTATCCACGTTCATTTGTCAGAGCAGGAAAAAGGGCCGCCCGTTAGGTCTTGCGCTATGCGAACGTTTCTTTCATCCAAGGGAAAGACAGAGCCGGTATGGATGACTCGATCGCCGATCGGGTCAAGTGGATCGCCCAGGCATGGGCCTGGGCAGACAGCGACACATGACGTGTCGTGGCGTTGACGGTGAATTGTCGAAGCCGATGGCTCTGTGCAGAAGGAGAAGTTGAATGCCTTACCAACCGAATGACCTCCTGAGCCGTCATTTTGAAGAAAGCGGCCACGACCTCATCAGCAAGGTCGAAGAACAACTTAACCTGGTTTCACCCAATAGCCCGAACACTCCGATCTACCGCGACATGATCCTGACCGTGCTGCGCATGGCCCAGGAAGACCACAACCGCTGGAATGCCAAGATAACCCTGCAAACCCTGCGCGAACTCGAGCATGCGTTCCGTGTATTGGAGCAATTCAAGGGGCGACGCAAGGTCACTGTTTTCGGCTCCGCTCGCACGCCAGTGGAACACCCCTTGTATGGCCTCGCCCGAGAACTGGGCGCCGCCCTGGCGCGCTCGGACATGATGGTCATCACGGGTGCGGGAGGCGGCATCATGGCCGCGGCCCACGAAGGAGCAGGACTTGCTAATAGTCTGGGATTCAACATCACCCTGCCCTTCGAGCAACATGCCAACCCGACCGTCCAGGGCACGACCAACCTGCTGCCCTTCCATTTTTTCTTCACCCGCAAGCTGTTCTTCGTCAAGGAAGCGGACGCACTGGTGTTGTGTCCGGGCGGGTTCGGCACCCTGGACGAAGCGCTGGAAGTACTGACGCTGATCCAGACGGGTAAAAGCCCATTGGTGCCCGTGGTGCTGCTGGACGCGCCGGGCGGCAAATTCTGGCAAGGGGCGCTGGACTTCATCCACCATCAACTGGAGGAAAATCGCTACATCCTGCCCGCCGACATGAAGCTGGTGAAGCTGGTCTACAGTGCCGAAGAAGCGGTGGAGCAGATCAACCAGTTCTACAGCAATTACCACTCCAGCCGCTGGCTCAAGCATCAGTTCGTGATTCGCATGAACCACAAGCTCAGTGACCAGGCTCTCGAGCACATGCAGGAGGCATTCGCCGACCTGTGCCTGAGCGATCAATTCCATCAACATGCCTACAACGGCGAGGAGCACGACGAAGCACAGTTCAGTCACCTGGCGCGACTGGCCTTCACCTTCACGGCCCGTAATCATGGGCGGCTGCGCGAATTGGTGGATTACATCAACCTGGCGGAAAACTGGGCGCAAAACCAGTCAACTGTGCAGCAGCATACTCGAGAGTCATTAAAGGTTTCGTGAGGCAAAAACGGCCCGCTATTGAAATAGCGAGCCGTTTTAGTCAATCGTCCATCCCTCGACCGCTGAACAAGCGGCTGATCATTTCCATGGAGTATCCCCGATACGCCAGGAACCTGCCTTGCTTGGCACGCTCACGGGCGTCTATCGGCAATTGCCCGGAAAATTTGCGCCGCCAGGTGTCTTGCAATTGCTCCTGCCAGTCGATGCCGCTCTCACGCAAGGCGAGTTCGATGTCGCTACGTTGCAGGCCGCGCTGGCTCAATTCTTCACGAATGCGTAACGGCCCATAGCCAGAACGGGCGCGGTAGGAAACAAAACTTTCAAGATAGCGGGATTCGGACAACAAACCCTCTTCCGTCAATCGGTCGAGTGCTGTTTCGATCATTTCGGGGAGAGCGCCGCGCTGACGCAGTTTACGCGTCAGCTCGACTCGACCATGCTCGCGTCGTGCGAGCAGGTCCATTGCGGTTCGCCGCACCGCGACGAGGGTATCGAGTACGGCGGTCATCGGATCAATCAGATATCAGCGTCAGCCAGATCGTCTTCAGTCTCTTTGACCGCAGAAGCCTTGGCGTCTGCTACCGAAGCTGGAGACAACAACTTGTCACGCAGTTGCTTCTCGAGCGTTGCGGCAATATCCGGGTTATCCGCCAGGTACTTGGCCGAGTTGGCTTTACCCTGGCCGATCTTGGTGCCGTTATAGGCATACCAGGCACCGGATTTTTCAACGAACCCGTGAAGAACACCCAGGTCGATCATCTCGCCATTGAGATAGATGCCCTTGCCGTAAAGAATCTGGAACTCGGCCTGACGGAACGGCGAAGCCACCTTGTTCTTGACAACCTTGACGCGGGTTTCGCTACCGACGACTTCATCACCTTCTTTCACCGCGCCAGTACGACGGATGTCCAGACGCACCGAGGCGTAGAACTTCAGCGCGTTACCACCGGTGGTGGTTTCCGGGCTGCCGAACATCACGCCGATCTTCATGCGGATCTGGTTGATGAAGATCACCAGGCAGTTGGCGTTCTTGATGTTGCCGGTGATTTTACGCAGCGCCTGGGACATCAGGCGGGCTTGCAGGCCCACGTGCATGTCACCCATTTCGCCTTCGATTTCAGCCTTCGGCACCAGCGCCGCCACGGAGTCGACGATGATCACGTCAACCGCATTGGAACGCACCAGCATGTCGGTGATTTCCAGGGCTTGCTCACCGGTGTCCGGCTGGGACACCAGCAGGTCGTCGACGTTGACGCCCAGCTTGCCGGCGTACTCAGGATCCAGGGCGTGCTCGGCATCGACGAATGCGCAGGTCGCGCCGGCTTTCTGAGCCTGGGCGATCACGGACAATGTCAGTGTGGTTTTACCGGAGGATTCAGGACCGTAGATTTCAACAATGCGGCCTTTTGGCAGACCGCCAATGCCCAAAGCGATGTCCAGACCCAGAGAGCCAGTGGAGATGGCCGGGATCGCCTGACGGTCCTGATCGCCCATACGCATTACGGCACCCTTGCCGAATTGACGTTCGATCTGACCCAGGGCCGCAGCCAAGGCTTTCTTCTTGTTGTCGTCCATTAAAGTCCTCACGTAATCAATAAGGCCTGACGGCCAACACCTGTATAAGTAGACAGTATTATTCCACAGCGTTTGCGGATCGCCTACCCCTGATTTGAGATTTCTCCCGCGGCATGACGCAGCAGCCCCTCTAGCGCGGCCTTCACCGTTTGTCGGCGAACCTCGTCGCGGTTACCGGCAAAGTGCTGCACCTCGCTGAACACCTGCTCGTCGACACCCCACGCCAACCAGACGGTGCCCACCGGCTTGTTTGGCGAACCGCCGTCCGGCCCTGCCACTCCGCTGACCGCCACGGCAAAACGTGCACTGCTCTTTTCCTGTGCTCCACGGACCATGGCCTCGACCACTTCCCGACTGACCGCCCCCACCGTTGAAAACAATTCGGTCGGGACATTCAGCTGAAGCGTCTTCTGTCGGTTGGAATAGGTGACATAACCGGCCTCGAACCATGCCGAGCTACCCGGTATCCGGGTAATCGCCTCGCTGATACCGCCGCCCGTACAGGACTCTGCGGCGGTGACGTGGGCATTGAGAACCTGTAGACGCCTGCCGAGTTCAGCGGCCAGCTGAGTGATTTCTTTCACGGTCATCTCCTGATCGAGCGGAATGGGGCCTAACGTACACGAGCGAGTAGCGCTTGCAAGTGACAGGACCGATCAAAATGTGAGCGGGCAACCGCTCTGACGCAGGCCTCACAGGCTTGCAGGCGGGCATAACACCGCCTTTGCCCGTTCCCAAAGCAGCAACCGATCCTGCAGCCCGTTCAAGCCCCCATTGATCCGTCGGGTAATACTGTTGAACTCATCGCCGTCGGCCAGTTCATTAAGGCCGTTTCGCTCCCAGAACCAGGCGGCGGACTCAGCGGCCCACTGTGGTAGCTCCAACAGTTCGGGATGTTGCAACAAGCGCTCATCACTAAACAGTGCCCGACTGCATTGCAGATAATTACTACGGCCGGTGACCTGGATCAGACCACGGCCCCGGTAGCGTTGACCGTCGCCAGGGGAATTGCCCAAGCGCCTGGCCAGGACCCCGGCATCGTATTTCTCGAAATACTTCTCGCTGCCCAACTCCCGCACATGCTGCAACTGCCCCGACTCGTGGCCGATTTGCGCCAGGAAGGCGGCAGTGCGCACCGGAGTATTGATATTACGACGTGCCATGGCGTCATTGAGGGCCAGGATGAACACGCCCGCCCGAGTGCGGGCGACTGGAAAAATCATGAGTAACTGTTGCTCGGTGAGGCGCATCGCTCGCTCCTTTGATTGATGCATGAGACTGGCAAGGTGAGGTTGGTGGAATTCCGTCTTCAGCGTGTTGGACACCGTGCCCCGATCGCAAGATTACAGATCTGCCCCGCGCAAGCCTCGCCAGCAATTGTTGCGCCGTGTTGTGTCGCGCTGCGCCGCGCTCATGCCAGCGAGCAGAGTGACACCGATTCACTGTTGGTCGGAGCGAGAATCGCGCTGCGGCCCGTCCTCTATACCGATGCGCCTGGCCACCCAGCGCCCGTACAAACCAACGGCCATGTCGGCCCCGGCTATCGCCGTGAGGCACCCGAAGGCGCCAGCGGCCCAGATCGACATCCCGGCGGCGTACAGCAGCATCATTGCCGAGACACCGCAGACCATGCAGGCCCCGGAGCGCAGGGCCACTCGTCGCAGCAGCGACCAGCCACGGGCGCCCTCCTTGTCGGCGCGCCACATTTCCCCGGACACCCCGCTGACCACTGCAAGCGTGACGACAAGCCAGATCGGCAGGTCCAACAACAATTGTTGCTCGTTTGTCATGCCGGGCCTCCAGGATGTTTGGGGTGCGATGTTAACGGGCAGGCCCTAGATTATGCATGGATGCATATACAGTCAATGCACTAATGCATTCTTTAACACGCAAGAAATGCAGTCCAGGCAGGTGCGAGGCAAGTACACGAAAGATCAACGAGCGTACATGCCCCACCAGAACACATGGCCGAGGATAAGGATCTGCTCCTCCTGCATCTCCAGGAAGGAATAGTCTTCGTCGGGGTGCTCTTCGCGGTTGAAGCTGCGCAGGCGAATCCCTGTCGGCAGTCGATACAGCTGTTTCACCCGCAACTGGCCGTTATGGTTGATGGCATACAGGTCGCCATCGACGATATCGCCAATCCCTCGCTTGCCGGCGTTGACCCCCACCGTGGCGCCGTCGCGTAACACGGGCAGCATGCTGTTGCCGCGTACCGTCACGCATTTGGCCTGGTCGAATTGCACACCGTTATGACGCAGGCTGCGCTTGCCAAAGCGCAGGCTGGCGCGCTCGCTCTCTTCGATGACGAATCTTCCTGATCCTGCAGCCAATTCAACCTCACGAAGAAAAGGTACCGAAACCTCGTCGTCATCGATGGGGGTGTCATCGTCCCACAGACTGATGTCGGTGAGCTGAGAATGCGCGGCTTCACGCCGGGCACTGATCGTCGGCGCGATAACCGCACGGCCGCGCAGTTGATCGGTACTTACCGCGAAGTAATCGGCGATCTTCGAAATGTGTTTATCCGAAGGATCGACGATCTTCCCGCCGAGGATGCGCGAGAGCGTGGATTGAGGCACGCCGGTACGACGGTGTAGCTCCGTGGGGGAGATACCGTGCTGGTCGAGCAGCGCTCGTAAAACGGTCGAAACATTGCGTTTTTGCATAATGCGCATATTGCTCGAAGTTTTTTGCCGCGACAAATGCTTATTTGCATAACCCATGCATGAGTCATCAATAAAGGCGTCACCCGGCCGTGGATGCCTGCGTCGACAAGACTGCCCATGGTAACCTTGCGCCCATCGCGGAAAAGCCGTGCCAATGCCCGCTTTTGCCCCACACCTTTTGAACGAGTTTTCCTGGCAATCCGATGAATAAAGCCCTCTCCGACCTGTCCTCGCACACGCCGATGATGCAGCAGTACTGGCGCCTGAAGAACCAGCACCCTGACCAATTGATGTTCTACCGCATGGGCGACTTCTACGAGATCTTCTATGAAGACGCGAAGAAGGCCGCCAAGCTCCTCGACATCACCCTGACCGCTCGCGGGCAGTCGGCTGGCCAGGCTATCCCGATGTGCGGTATTCCCTACCATGCGGCGGAAGGATACCTGGCGAAGTTGGTGAAACTGGGCGAATCCGTGGTGATCTGCGAGCAGGTCGGCGATCCCGCCACCAGCAAAGGCCCGGTGGATCGTCAGGTGGTGCGGATCATCACCCCGGGCACGGTGAGCGATGAGGCCCTGCTCGATGAGCGCCGGGACAACCTGATCGCTGCCGTGCTGGGGGATGAGCGCCTGTTCGGCCTGGCGGTGCTGGACATCACCAGCGGCAACTTCAGCGTGCTGGAGATCAAGGGCTGGGAAAACCTGCTGGCGGAACTGGAACGCGTCAATCCGGTGGAATTGCTGATCCCGGATGACTGGCCCAAGGATCTGCCGGCCGAGAAGCGTCGTGGCGTTCGTCGTCGGGCACCCTGGGACTTCGAGCGCGATTCGGCGCTGAAGAGTCTGTGCCAGCAATTCTCTACCCAGGACCTGAAAGGGTTCGGTTGCGAAAACCTGACCCTGGCCATCGGCGCAGCCGGCTGCCTGCTGGCCTATGCGAAGGAAACCCAGCGCACCGCCCTGCCGCACTTGCGCAGCCTGCGCCATGAACGCCTGGACGATACGGTAGTGCTGGACGGTGCGAGCCGCCGCAACCTGGAACTGGACACCAACCTGGCCGGTGGCCGCGACAACACCTTGCAATCGGTGGTCGATCGCTGCCAGACCGCCATGGGCAGCCGCCTGCTGACCCGTTGGCTGAACCGTCCGCTGCGTGACTTGAGCGTGTTGCTGGCGCGCCAGACCTCAATCACTTGCCTGCTGGACGGCTACCGTTTCGAAAAGCTGCAACCGCAGCTCAAGGAAATCGGCGACATCGAGCGCATTCTCGCCCGGATCGGCCTGCGTAACGCCCGCCCACGAGACCTCGCTCGCCTGCGGGATGCCCTCGGCGCGCTGCCGCAACTGCAAGCGGCAATGACCGAGCTGGAAGCGCCACACCTCAACCAACTGGCAACCACCACCAGCACCTATCCGGAGCTGGCGGCATTGCTGGAAAAAGCCATCATCGACAACCCGCCTGCGGTGATCCGTGACGGCGGCGTGTTGAAAACCGGTTACGACAGCGAGCTCGATGAGCTGCAATCGCTCAGCGAGAACGCGGGGCAATTCCTGATCGACCTCGAAGCCCGGGAAAAAGCCCGCACTGGCCTGTCTCACCTGAAAGTCGGCTATAACCGCATCCACGGCTACTTCATCGAACTGCCGAGCAAGCAGGCCGAATCCGCACCCGCCGATTACATTCGTCGCCAGACCCTCAAAGGTGCCGAGCGCTTCATTACGCCGGAACTGAAGGCCTTTGAAGACAAGGCACTGTCCGCCAAAAGCCGTGCCCTGGCGCGCGAGAAGATGCTGTACGAAGCACTTCTCGAAGACTTGATCGCCCAGTTGCCACCGCTGCAGGACACGGCGGCCGCGCTGGCCGAGCTTGATGTGCTGAGCAACCTGGCCGAACGGGCGCTGAACCTCGACCTGAACTGCCCGCGCTTTGTCAGCGAGCCGTGCATGCGCATCAGCCAGGGTCGCCACCCGGTGGTTGAACAGGTATTGACCACCCCGTTCGTGGCCAACGACCTGAGCCTCGACGACAATACCCGCATGCTGGTGATCACCGGTCCGAACATGGGCGGTAAATCCACCTACATGCGGCAGACGGCGTTGATCGTGCTGCTGGCGCACATCGGCAGCTTCGTCCCGGCCGCCAGCTGCGAGCTGTCCCTGGTCGACCGGATTTTCACCCGGATCGGCTCCAGCGACGACTTGGCCGGTGGGCGCTCGACTTTCATGGTCGAGATGAGCGAAACCGCCAACATCCTGCACAACGCCACCGAACGCAGCCTGGTGCTGATGGACGAGGTCGGGCGCGGCACCAGCACCTTCGACGGCTTGTCCCTGGCCTGGGCAGCGGCGGAGCGCCTGGCGCACCTGCGGGCGTACACGCTGTTCGCCACCCACTATTTTGAGCTGACGGTGCTACCGGAAGCCCAGCCGTTGGTGGCCAACGTGCATCTCAATGCCACCGAGCACAACGAACGCATCGTGTTCCTGCACCATGTACTGCCAGGGCCAGCCAGCCAGAGTTATGGCCTGGCGGTTGCGCAGTTGGCCGGCGTGCCGAACGAAGTGATCACGCGTGCCCGTGAGCATTTGAGCCGGCTGGAAGACACTGCCCTGCCCCACGAAGCGCCTGCGCCGACCAAAGGCAAACCAGCCGCGCCGCAGCAAAGCGATCTGTTCGCCAGCCTGCCACACCCGGTGCTGGATGAACTGGCCAGACTCGATCTGGATAACATGACGCCACGGCGCGCACTCGAAATGCTCTATACACTAAAGACACGGGTCTAACGCACAGGCTTGCAAGCTGTTAGAATCTCGCGCGGTTTGGGATGCTGCTGGCTATTAGCCTGGCTTGCAGACTATCGCTCCCAAACCTTGCGACCCCTATGTGAAGGGGCGCAGCAAGCCGCGCCTGAGGAGAAAATTAGAAATGACCTTCGTCGTCACCGACAACTGCATCAAGTGCAAGTACACCGACTGCGTAGAAGTCTGTCCGGTGGACTGCTTTTACGAAGGCCCGAATTTCCTGGTGATTCACCCGGATGAGTGCATCGACTGCGCACTGTGCGAACCTGAATGCCCGGCTGTGGCCATCTTCTCCGAAGATGAAATACCTGCAGGCATGGAAAACTTCATCCAGCTGAACGTTGAGCTGGCTGAAATCTGGCCGAACATTACCGAACGCAAAGAGCCATTGCCCGACTCTGCCGAGTGGGATGGCAAGCCAGGCAAGATCGAACACCTCGAACGCTGATTATCCCCGCGTTCCCGAAAAAGGCCTCACAAGGGCCTTTTTGCTTTTCTGCAGGCAAAAAAAGGGGCGGTTCGACCCGCCCACTTTTTCCCTATTCCCTGTATTCCTTTTTCACATCCTGATGAATCGCTTCCTGCGATGTCCTTTCCCCCTCGTCCATGAGGAGTGTGTCTGTCCGTAGACACATCACCGATACTAGAGTGTTTAGCGTCAGGAGCAATCGCCCGCCTCGGCCAGGATGGCTTGTCACATCCCCTTCATATTAAAAAACTTACTGGCTTTTCAAATAGATAGGACTGACCTCTAAACAATATGGTCGACTGCCAACCTGTAAAAATAGTGAACACTTACGAAAAGAGTAAGCGATGACTTACACCGTGAAGCTACAAAGCTGCGCTATCGCCCAACAACGAAAAGCCCCGAACCAGTCGGGGCTTTTCACTGAGCACTAACGAATGGCTTATTGAAACAGCGACTCGCTCGACAGCCCGTTTTTCTCCAGGATCTCACGCAGGCGCTTCAGACCTTCTACCTGAATCTGTCTGACCCGTTCCCGGGTCAGGCCAATCTCCAGGCCTACATCTTCAAGGGTGCTGCTCTCGTGACCGCGCAGGCCGAAGCGGCGTACAACCACCTCGCGTTGCTTGTCGGTCAACTCCGAGAGCCACTGATCGATGCTTTGAGACAGGTCGTCATCCTGCAGCAGCTCGCATGGATCGGTTGGGCGATCGTCGGTCAGGGTGTCCAGCAGGGTTTTATCCGAATCCGGACCCAGCGAGACGTCGACCGAAGAAACCCGCTCGTTGAGGCCGAGCATGCGCTTGACCTCTGCTACCGGTTTTTCCAGCAGGTTGGCGATCTCTTCGGGTGAGGGTTCATGATCGAGTTTTTGCGTCAGTTCCCGCGCAGCCCGCAGGTACACGTTGAGCTCCTTGACCACATGGATCGGCAACCGGATGGTCCGGGTCTGATTCATGATCGCGCGCTCGATGGTCTGACGAATCCACCAGGTTGCGTAGGTCGAGAAGCGGAAGCCGCGTTCAGGGTCGAACTTCTCCACCGCCCGAATCAAGCCGAGGTTGCCCTCTTCGATCAGGTCGAGTAGCGACAGCCCCCGATTGACGTAACGTCGGGCGATTTTCACCACCAGCCGCAGGTTACTTTCGATCATGCGTTTGCGCCCGGCCGGATCACCACTTTGCGACAGGCGCGCAAAATGAACTTCTTCTTCGGGGGACAGTAGAGGGGAAAAGCCGATTTCATTGAGGTACAGCTGCGTGGCATCAAGTGCACGCGTGTAATCGATGTACTTGTGTTGCTTCAATGTCGCGGAGTGTTTGGATTTGGCACGAACGGAAGGTGGAGCCGCCCCTTCATCATTCGACATCGAATCCGTGCCGATGCCGGTCTCCATTAGGAGAACCTCATCGTCGATGTCAAACTCCGGCACTTCTTTACTGAGAGCCATTGTTATAGTCCTTTGGTGAGTTCGACCTCAAGCTCAAGCGGCGCCTTTATCCTTGGCAACGCTGGAGCCTGTCCCCTCTACGTGACGGAACAGGCTGGAAGCGATCAACGACGTGGCAGGAATTGCAGCGGATCTACAGGTTTACCTTGGCGGCGAATCTCAAAATGCAGTTTCACCCGGTCTGTACCCGTTGACCCCATTTCGGCAATTGTCTGTCCGACCTTGACCTGCTGCCCCTCCCGAACCAACAGCCTGCGGTTATGTCCGTAGGCACTGACGTAGGTTTCACTGTGTTTGATGATGACTAATTCGCCGTAGCCCCTTAAGCCACTCCCGGCGTATACCACCGTCCCATCAGACGCAGCTAAAACAGGCTGTCCCAAATCCCCTGCGATATCAATTCCTTTATTCAAACTACCGTTTGAAGAGAATTTACCAATTAAAATGCCATTAGAAGGCCATCCCCAGCCGGTCGGGGCTGGGCCCGCTGGAGGGAGTGGAGCGGGTGCCGGCTTGTTGGCGACGGACGGTACAACCACCGGTGTGGTCGTGGTCGTACCGTCTGCAGAGCGGCGAATGACCGTGGTTTTACTCGAGGATGAAGGCGAGGAACTGGACGAGCTGACCACTGTGGTCGGCGTTGAACCGCTGCGCCCATCGAAGCGAATCGTCTGACCTGGATGGATGGTGTACGGCGGCGCAATGTTGTTGCGTGCCGCCAACGCCTTGTAGTCCCAGCCATAACGAAAGGCGATGGAAAACAGGGTGTCCTTGGGTCGAACGACGTACTGCCCCGTGGTCACGGCCGGCCGCTGGGCGGCAGCATTATTGCGATCGACAACGCGGACGTCGCTGGATTTGTTACTGGAGCAACCAACCAGCAAGGTGCTCATGACAAGGCCAGTCACCAGGCGCTGAAAGCTCGTTGTACCCATACGCTGCGCTATGACTGTGAGACTCACCCGCCGCTCCCTTTGTGGTGGCTGAAAATGTGATTTTGCCGTGTTACAGCACGAAGTGTCGCAAGTATAACGGGCCGTACCGGCTTTACCCTTAATGAAGCGAAATGGCTTGGCGCACACGTTTGCTGCCTGACAAAACAACCCGTTTAATCAATCGCCGCCGCTGTAAGACAGAGGCAATCGAAGAGAATTCAGCACGTTTAAATAAATGCTCAGGCCAGTGGACCATTGAGTAACGGGACGAAGCGCACCGACCCCAGGACGCGCCTGGAGAATCCATGTTCTTCCCGAATGATCAGCATTAATTGTTGCACCTCACCGGCGCCGACCGGGATCACCAGGCGCCCCCCTGGCGCGAGTTGATCCAGCAGCGCTTGCGGTACGTCGGTTGCCACCGCCGTCACGATAATACCGTTGTAGGGCGCCAGTGCAGGCCAGCCCTCCCAACCATCGCCCCAGCGAAATACCACGTTACGCAGATTCAGCTCGACCAGGCGTTCCTTGGCCCGGTCCTGCAGCACCTTGATACGCTCCACGGAAAAAACCCGCTCGACCAGTTGCGACAGCACTGCGGTCTGATAACCCGACCCGGTGCCGATTTCCATGACCTTGTCCAGCGGCCCGGCTTCGAGCAGCAACTCACTCATGCGAGCCACCATGTAAGGCTGGGAGATGGTCTGGTTGTTGCCGATGGGGAGCGCGGTGTCTTCGTAGGCCCGGTGCGCCAGTGCCTCGTCTACGAACAGGTGACGCGGTGTACGACGGATGACTTCCAGCACCTTGGCGTTGGAAATCCCCTCCTCGTAGAGGCGCTGAATCAGGCGCTCGCGGGTACGCTGCGAGGTCATGCCGATGCCGCGGTGCAACATGTCGTCTTGTCCACGGGTCATGGATGCAACCCCTCCAACCAACCGTCGAGGCTCCTGAAGGCATCATTGAAGGTGCGATCCAGTTGCAACGGAGTGATGGAAACATAGCCCTGCATCACGGCATGGAAATCCGTGCCGGGCCCGCCATCCTCAGCATCGCCCGCCGCCGCGATCCAGTACCCGGACTTGCCACGCGGGTCGACCACCTGCACAGGGGCCGCCGCGCGGGCGCGATGGCCGAGGCGGGTCAACTGGATGCCGCGGATGTGCTCCAGCGGCAAATTGGGAATGTTCACGTTCAGTACCGTACGCGGTGGCAGTTCGAGATCCGCATGGGCCTCGACCAGTTTGCGCGCAAAGTAGGCCGCCGTGGCCAGGTTGTCGACTTGTCGCGAGACCAGCGAAAAGGCAAACGCAGGACGCGCCAGGAACCGACCTTCGAGCGCCGCCGCCACGGTACCCGAATACAGCACGTCGTCCCCCAGGTTGGCGCCCAGGTTGATGCCGGACACGACCATGTCCGCTTCACGCTCCAGCAGGCCATTGAGGCCCAGGTGCACGCAGTCGGTTGGCGTGCCATTCACGCTGATAAAGCCGTTGGCCAGCGTATGAGGGTGTAACGGACGGTCGAGCGTAAGCGAACTGCTCGCGCCGCTTTTGTCCTGGTCCGGGGCAATGACCACGCACTCGGTGTAATCCGCCAGCGCAGCATAAAGCGCGGCGAGTCCGGGTGCGGTTACCCCGTCGTCATTAGAAATCAGAATACGCATGGGCTGTCCGTCTGCCCCACCGGCACCAGATCAACAAGCTCGCGCACCAATACGGTGGCGAAGCATCCGGCCGGCAGGACGAATTCCAGTTGCAGAATGTCAGGCTCGGGATAATGCCACGTCAACCCGGCAATGGGCAGCCGCAGGATGCGACGTTCGTGGCTCATTCCGGCGTTGATCAACCAATCGCGAAGGTCTGCTTCGCGAGCGGCGATCGCCTGCTCCAGTTCATGGACAGCGCCCGTGGCCGGCGAGTCACCTTCGCCCCACTGCGGACCCGTCGGGTGCAGATCAAGAATCGCCAGTCGCGGGTCGCTGCACTCGGCTTCGCCGGCCGGGAAAAAGCTGCGGCTGTCGGTGAACGCCAGCAGATCGCCGACCTGAGCACGCTGCCAGGTGCCGTCAGCGACACGCGCGGCCAACACCTGGTTGAACAGGAAACTGCGGGCGGTCGACAGCAGGCGCGAACGCACGTTGCGTTGCTCCGGCAAGGCCTTGCGCGCGGCCCAGGTGCGGGCGTCGACGACGTTGCCACCGTCGTGCCCGAAACGCTGGACGCCGAAATAATTGGGGATGCCTTGCCTGGCGATCAGTTGCAGGCGTTCTTCGATCGCCGCCTTGTCGCCAGTGAATTGCGTCAGACGCAATGTGAAGCCGTTGGCCGAATGGGCACCGCGTTGCAGCTTGCGCTTGTGGCGGCTGGTCTTGAGGATTTTCAGCGTATCGTTTTCTGCCGCCGACAGATCCGGATCAGCCTTGCCCGGCAATTGCACGCTGAACCACTGGCGCGTCAGCGCCTGGCGATCCTTGAGCCCGGCATAGCTGACAGTACGCAATGACACACCCGCCGCCTTGGCGATTCGGCGTGCCGCCTCTTCGGTATTCAGACCGCGCTTTTCCACCCAGATCCACAGGTGTTCGCCGTCGCCGCTCAAGGGAATATCAAGGACTTCGTCGACTTGGAAATCTTCCGCGATGGCTTTCAGTACGGCGGTACCGAGTGCTTCACCGTAGGCCCGCGGGCCGAGTAATTGCAGTTCGTTCATGCGCGCAGCAACAAGGCAACGGAATGCACGGCAATGCCTTCTTCGCGACCGACAAAGCCGAGCTTTTCGGTGGTGGTGGCTTTCACGTTCACTTGATCCAATTCAACTTGAAGATCCGCGGCAATCAGCGCGCGCATCGATTCGATATGGGGGGCCATTTTCGGCGCCTGGGCAACGATGGTGTTGTCGACGTTACCGACTTTCCAGCCTTTGGCGTGGATCAATTCGACGACATGACGCAACAGCACGCGGCTGTCGGCGCCCTTGAATTGCGGGTCGGTGTCCGGGAAATGCTTGCCGATGTCACCCAGCGCAGCAGCGCCGAGCAATGCATCGCTCAAGGCATGCAGCAGGACGTCACCATCGGAGTGAGCGAGCAGCCCGAAGCCGTGTGCAATGCGCACGCCGCCCAGAGTGATGAAATCGCCTTCAGCGAAACGGTGCACATCATAGCCGTGGCCAATACGCATAAAAAAACGCCCCGAATTTTGTCAGGGCGTGATTCTACCTGCTATTGGCCTGCTAGAGCATGCGCGTGATGCCGCAAGTGATCTTCGATGAAACTGGCGATGAAGAAATAGCTGTGGTCGTAGCCCGGTTGCAGACGCAACGTCAGCGGATGGCCGGCCAGTCTGGTCGCCTGTTGCAAGGCTTCAGGCTTGAGCTGGGTGGCCAGGAAATCGTCGCGATCACCTTGGTCGACCAGCAGCGGCAGCTTTTCATCGGCCTCGGCAATCAATGCGCAGGCATCCCACTCGCGCCATTTCGAACGGTCTTCACCCAGGTAACGGGAGAAAGCCTTTTGACCCCAAGGGCAGTCCATCGGATTGTTGATTGGCGAGAACGCCGACACCGACCGATAACGCCCCGGATTGCGCAAGGCACAGACCAGCGCACCGTGGCCACCCATGGAGTGGCCGCTGATGCCGCGCTTGTCCGACGCCGGGAAATGCGCCTCGACCAATGCAGGCAATTCCTGCACGACATAGTCATGCATCCGATAGTGCCGCGACCAGGGTTCCTGGGTGGCGTTCAGGTAGAACCCGGCCCCGAGACCAAAGTCCCAGGCGCCGTCCGGATCGCCCGGTACGTCGGGGCCACGGGGACTGGTGTCCGGCGCGACGATGATCAGCCCGAGCTCGGCGGCCATGCGCATGGCGCCGGCCTTCTGCATGAAGTTCTCGTCGGTGCAGGTCAGGCCGGACAGCCAGTACAGCACCGGCAATTTGCCGCCCTGCTCCGCTTGCGGTGGCAGGTACACCGCGAAAACCATGTCGCAGCCGAGCGTTTCCGAGCGATGGCGATAACGCTTGTGCCAGCCGCCGAAGCTTTTCTGGCAGGAGATATTTTCCAGGCTCATGGCGGACCTCAGAAATGGATGACGGAGCGGATGCTTTTTCCTTCATGCATCAGGTCGAAAGCCTTGTTGATATCTTCCAGGCCCATGGTGTGGGTGATGAAGGTATCCAGCGGGATCTCACCGGTTTCGGCCATTTCCACGTAGCTTGGCAATTCGGTACGGCCACGCACTCCGCCGAACGCCGAACCGCGCCAGACGCGACCGGTGACCAGCTGGAACGGACGGGTGGATATTTCCTGGCCGGCACCGGCGACGCCGATGATCACCGATTCGCCCCAACCTTTGTGGCAGCACTCAAGGGCGGCACGCATCAATTGCACGTTGCCGATGCACTCGAAGGAGAAATCGACGCCGCCATCGGTCATGTCGACGATGACTTCCTGGATCGGACGGTCGAAATCTTTCGGGTTCACGCAATCGGTTGCACCCAGCTGCTTGGCGATCTCGAATTTGGCCGGGTTGATATCGATGGCAATGATACGACCGGCCTTGGCTTTGACCGCGCCGATGACGGCCGACAGACCGATGCCGCCGAGGCCGAAAATGGCCACGGTATCACCGGGTTTCACCTTGGCGGTGTTGAGGACTGCGCCGATGCCGGTGGTGACACCGCAACCGAGCAGGCAGACTTTTTCCAGTGGCGCTTCTTTAGCGATCTTGGCCACGGAAATTTCCGGCAACACGGTGTACTCGGAGAACGTCGAAGTGCCCATGTAGTGGAAAATCGTTTCACCCTTGTAGGAAAAACGCGAAGTGCCATCTGGCATCAGGCCTTTGCCCTGGGTCGCTCGAATGGCCTGGCAGAGGTTGGTTTTGCCCGACAGGCAGAATTTGCACTGACGGCATTCCGGGGTGTACAGCGGGATCACATGGTCGCCCACCGCCACCGAGGTAACGCCTTCGCCGATCGCCTCGACAATCGCCCCACCTTCGTGACCGAGGATCGACGGAAAGATGCCTTCCGGGTCAGCCCCCGAGAGGGTGTAGGCATCGGTATGGCAAACACCGGAAGCCACCACCCGCAGCAACACTTCACCGGCCTTGGGCATGGCGACATCGACTTCAACGATCTCGAGGGGTTTCTTGGCCTCAAAGGCAACGGCAGCGCGCGACTTGATCATGGTGGTTCTCCAGTGAATAAAAACGAGACAAGGAGTGTAATACAGCGTCTTACGGTGAATAATCAGGACAAAAGCAAAACATTATTGCCATACAGGGATAATCATTAAATGCCTGACAGTCGCTGGGAAGGTATCGACGAATTCGTTGCCGTCGCCGAATGCAGCCAGTTCACCGCTGCCGCGGAACGCCTGGGCGTTTCGTCCTCGCATATCAGTCGACAAATCGTACGCCTCGAAGAGCGCCTGCAAACCCGTCTGCTCTATCGCAGCACGCGCCGGGTCACACTGACCGAGGCCGGGCAAACGTTCCTGCAACATTGCCAGCGTTTGCAGGATGGTCGCGAAGAAGCGCTGCGGGCGGTCGGCGACTTGACCAGCGAACCCAAGGGCATGCTGCGCATGACCTGTGCCGTGGCGTACGGCGAACGGTTCATCGTGCCGCTGGTGACCCGTTTCATGGGGCTTTATCCACAACTGCGGATCGACATCGAATTGAGTAACCGCCAACTCGACCTGGTGCATGAGGGCCTGGACCTGGCGATCCGCCTGGGGCGCCTGCAGGACTCGAGACTGGTGGCCACGCGCCTGGCGCCACGGCGCATGTATCTATGCGCGTCGCCTTCCTACGTGGAACGTTATGGTCGGCCACACAGCTTGTCGGAATTGAGCCGGCACAATTGTCTCATTGGCAGTTCGGACCTCTGGCAACTGGAACAAAACGGACGGGAATTTTCGCAACGGGTGCAGGGAAACTGGCGCTGCAACAGTGGGCAAGCGGTGCTGGATGCGGCGCTACAGGGCGTGGGGTTGTGTCAGCTACCGGATTATTACGTGCTGGAGCATCTGAAAAGCGGCGCATTGATTTCGCTGCTGGAAGCGCATCAACCGCCCAATACGGCGGTGTGGGCGCTGTATCCGCAGCAACGGCATTTGTCGCCCAAGGTGCGCAAGCTGGTGGATTATTTGAAGGAAGGGTTGGCCGAGCGGCCGGAGTATCGGGGTTAAGAGCAAAAGATTCCGCCTTCGGCAGTCCCTGCAGGGGCACGTTGTACGCGATCTTTCAGCGGCGGTTCGTCCAACGCTGTCTCAACCATTCAAGGTCTTCAGGGCGAGTGACCTTAAGGTTATCGGATCGCCCTTCGATCAGCCGAGGCGCCATCCCGGACCACTCCATGGCCGACGCTTCATCGGTGATGACAGCATCCGCCACCAGGCTGTCCGCCAATGCGCGATGCAGTGCACCCAGGCGAAACATCTGCGGTGTGTAGGCCTGCCAGATCACACTGCGATCCACGGTCTCAACCACACGACCCTGTTTATCGACCCGTTTAAGCGTATCCCGCGCAGGCACCGCCAACAGTCCGCCCACCGGGTCATCCGCCAGTTCGCCCAACAACTTGTCCAGATCATCGCGACTCAGGTTGGGCCGTGCCGCATCGTGCACCAGCACCCAATCCTCATCCTCAGCACCCAACGCATGCAAGTGCAGCAAGGCATTGAGCACCGACCCGGAACGCTCGGCGCCGCCGTCGACGCGTTGGATGCGTTTGTCGCCAGCACAGGCCAGGTTCGGCCAATAAGGATCATCAACAGCAAGACTGACCACCAGGCCCTTCAGGCCAGGATGATCGAGGAAACAGCCGAGGCTGTGTTCGAGAATAGTGCGCCCGCCCAGTTGCAGATATTGCTTGGGACGGTCCGCGGCCATACGGGCACCGACACCCGCGGCAGGAATCACGGCCCAGAAGGCCGGCAGAGACAGGTTCATTGTGCCAACTGGTAAAGGGTTTCACCGTCCTTGACCATGCCCAATTCATGGCGAGCCCGCTCTTCAACGGTCTCCATGCCCTTTTTCAACTCACTGACTTCCGCGTCCATCACCCGATTGCGCTCCAGCAGCGTCTGGTTCTCAGCTTGCTGATCGGCAATCTGCTGAGTCAGCTCGGCCACTTGCGCCAGACTTCCGTTTCCCACCCACAGGCGGTACTGCAGGCCAGCCAGCAGCAGGAGCAAGACGAGGAACAACCAATTGGGACTGCGCATCGAATATCAGGTATCCAGTGAAAAAAGACAGCCACATCAAAACATGAAGCTACTGATAGCACGAAGCCTGGAAGAACCAGGCTTGTGCTTATAAGGCATCAGATTAGTGGCAAAAACGTCGCTATAGCGATTTTTCCGACACAATCCGCTGTCTTTTTATCAGCAATCGATCAACCGCGAAATTCGCTGCGACCGTTGTACTTGGCCTTGCCATTCAACTGCTCTTCGATACGCAGCAGTTGGTTGTACTTGGAAACGCGGTCGGAACGGCACAGGGAGCCGGTCTTGATCTGGCCAGCCGAAGTGCCCACGGCCAGGTCGGCAATGGTCGAATCTTCGGTTTCGCCCGAACGGTGCGAGATCACGGCGGTGTAACCAGCGGCCTTGGCCATCTGGATGGCTTCCAGGGTTTCGGTCAGGGTGCCGATCTGGTTGAACTTGATCAGGATCGAGTTGGCGATCTTCTTGTCGATGCCTTCTTTCAGGATCTTGGTGTTGGTCACGAACAAGTCGTCGCCTACCAGCTGGGTCTTCTCGCCGATCTTGTCGGTGAGGATTTTCCAGCCAGCCCAGTCGGACTCGTCCAGGCCATCTTCGATGGAGATGATCGGGTAACGCTCGGTCAGGCCTTTCAGGTAATCAGCGAAACCTTCAGCGGTGAACACCTGGCCTTCGCCGGACAGGTTGTACTTGCCGTCTTCGTAGAATTCGCTGGCTGCGCAGTCCAGGGCCAGGGTCACGTCGGTGCCCAGCTTGTAACCGGCGTTGGCCACGGCCTCGGAGATCACTTTCAAAGCGTCTTCGTTGGAAGCCAGGTTAGGGGCGAAACCACCTTCGTCACCCACGGCAGTGCTCAGGCCACGGGCCTTCAGGACAGCCTTGAGGTGATGGAAAATCTCGGTACCCATGCGCAGGCCTTCCGAGAAAGACTTGGCGCCAACCGGCTGCACCATGAATTCCTGGATGTCGACGTTGTTATCGGCGTGCTCGCCACCGTTGATGATGTTCATCATCGGAACCGGCATCGAGTAGACACCCGGGGTACCGTTCAGGTTGGCGATGTGAGCGTACAGCGGCAGGTCCTGGTCCTGTGCTGCTGCCTTGGCCGCGGCCAGGGAAACGGCGAGGATCGCGTTGGCGCCCAGGGTTGCCTTGTTTTCGGTACCGTCGAGCTTGATCATCGCGTGATCCAGCGCTTTCTGGTCGCTTGGGTCCATGCCTTTCAACAGGTCGCGGATCGGACCGTTGATGTTGGCGACGGCCTTCAGGACGCCCTTGCCCAAGTAACGGCTCTTGTCGCCATCACGCAGCTCGAGCGCTTCACGCGAGCCAGTGGAAGCACCGGACGGCGCGCAAGCACTGCCGATGATGCCGTTGTCGAGAAGCACATCCGCTTCCACGGTGGGATTGCCACGGGAGTCGAGAACTTCACGACCTTTGATGTCGACGATTTTAGCCATTGTTGTAAACACTCCAAAGTTGACGAAAACGCTGTACCGCTCGATTTATAACTTTCGCATTACTTTGTGGGAGCCGGCTTGCTGGCGATGGCGTCCTTTCGGGCCCCTTCGCTGGCAAGCCAGCTCCTACAGGTCACATTTGTGGGAGCCGGCTTGCTGGCGATGGCGTCCTTTCGGGCCTCATCGCTGGCAAGCCAGCTCCTACACAGGATCGGGGTTGCCGATATTACGCGGTTTCTATGGCAGGAAAACTCTTCACCAGTTCGTCCAAAGCCTTGAGCTGGGCCAGGAATGGCTCCAGTTTGTCCAGGCGCAAGGCGCAAGGACCGTCGCACTTGGCGTTGTCCGGATCCGGGTGGGCTTCCAGGAACAGGCCCGCCAGGGACTGGCTCATGCCGGCCTTCGCCAGGTCGGTGACCTGGGCGCGACGACCGCCGGCGGAATCGGAGCGACCGCCGGGCATTTGCAGCGCGTGGGTCACGTCGAAGAACACCGGGTACTCGAACTGCTTCATGATGCCGAAGCCGAGCATGTCGACCACCAGGTTGTTGTAGCCGAAGCTCGAACCGCGTTCGCAGAGGATCAACTGATCATTACCCGCTTCCACGCACTTGCTCAGGATGTGTTTCATTTCATGAGGTGCGAGGAACTGGGCTTTCTTGATGTTGATCACCGCGCCGGTCTTGGCCATCGCGACCACGAGGTCGGTCTGGCGCGACAAAAAGGCCGGCAGCTGGATGATCTCGCAGACTTCAGCGACGACCGCGGCCTGCTCGGGCTCGTGGACGTCAGTGATGATCGGCACGCCGAAGGCTTGCTTGATGTCCTGGAAAATCCGCATGCCCTCTTCCAGGCCGGGGCCACGGTAAGAGGTCACGGAGGAACGGTTGGCCTTGTCGAAGCTGGCCTTGAACACGTAAGGGATACCCAGTTTCTGGGTAACCTTCACGTACTCTTCGCAGACCTGCATCGCCATGTCGCGGCTTTCCAGCACGTTCATGCCACCGAACAGCACCATGGGCTTGTCGTTGGCAATCTCGATATCGCCTACGCGGATGATCTTCTGCGCCATGAGGTTCAAGCCTTCTTCTGGTGTTGAGCCAAAGCTGCCTTGACGAAACCGCTGAACAACGGGTGACCGTCGCGAGGCGTCGAGGTGAACTCAGGGTGGAACTGGCAAGCGACGAACCATGGATGATCCGGGGCTTCAACCACTTCGACCAGCGCGCCATCACCGGAGCGACCGGAGATTTTCAGGCCGGCTTCGATGATTTGCGGCAGCAGGTTGTTGTTCACTTCGTAGCGGTGACGGTGACGCTCGACGATCACGTCCTTGCCGTAGCAATCGTGAACCAGGGAGCCCGGCTCCAGCAGGCAATCCTGCGCGCCGAGGCGCATGGTGCCACCCAGGTCGGACGCTTCGGTACGGATTTCGACAGCGCCGGTGGCATCTTCCCACTCGGTGATCAGGCCCACGACCGGGTGACCGCTGGCGCGATCGAACTCGGTGGAGTTGGCGTCTTTCCAGCCCAGCACGTTACGTGCGAACTCGATCACGGCCACTTGCATGCCCAGGCAGATACCCAGGTATGGCACCTTGTTTTCGCGAGCGTACTGAACGGCAGTGATCTTGCCTTCCACGCCACGCAGACCGAAGCCGCCAGGCACCAGGATCGCGTCGACGCCTTCCAGCAGCGCGGTGCCCTGGTTCTCGATGTCTTCGGAATCGATGTAGCGCAGGTTGACCTTGGTACGGTTGCTGATGCCGGCGTGACTCATCGCTTCGATCAGCGACTTGTAGGCGTCCAGCAGCTCCATGTACTTGCCGACCATGGCGATGGTCACTTCGTGCTCAGGGTTGAGCTTGGCGTCGACCACGGCTTCCCATTCGGACAGATCGGCACCGCCGCATTGCAGGCCGAAACGCTCGACGACGAAATCGTCCAGGCCCTGGGAGTGCAGGATGCCCGGGATCTTGTAGATGGTATCGGCGTCTTCCAGAGCGATCACCGCACGTTCTTCAACGTTGGTGAACTGCGCGATCTTGCGACGCGAAGACACATCGATCGGGTGGTCGGAGCGGCAGACCAGCACGTCTGGCTGCAGGCCGATGGAACGCAG
Organism: Pseudomonas serbica; assembly: GCF_028823535.1. Classification (GTDB taxonomy): domain Bacteria; phylum Pseudomonadota; class Gammaproteobacteria; order Pseudomonadales; family Pseudomonadaceae; genus Aquipseudomonas; species Aquipseudomonas serbica. Next base: position 363,614 of record NZ_JAQIYM010000004.1, read on the forward strand.
TTCCTTCACCGAGTGCTGGGTTGGCTTGGTCTTGGTTTCGCCGGCAGTGGCGATGTACGGCACCAGTGTCAGGTGCATCAGCATCGCGCGCTTGGCGCCGACTTCGAAACGCAGCTGGCGGATGGCCTCGAGGAACGGTTGCGACTCGATGTCACCCACGGTGCCACCAATCTCGACCATCGCCACGTCGGCATCGCCCGCGCCCTTGATGATGCGGCGCTTGATTTCGTCGGTGATGTGCGGAATCACCTGGATGGTTGCACCCAGGTAGTCACCACGGCGCTCTTTGCGCAGGACGTGTTCGTAGACACGGCCGGTGGTGAAGTTGTTGTTCTGGGTCATGGTCGTGCGGATGAACCGCTCGTAGTGGCCCAGGTCCAGGTCGGTCTCGGCGCCGTCGTGGGTGACGAACACCTCACCGTGCTGGAACGGGCTCATGGTGCCCGGGTCGACGTTGATGTACGGGTCCAGCTTCAGCATGGTGACCTTAAGTCCCCGCGCCTCCAGGATGGCCGCCAATGATGCCGATGCAATGCCTTTCCCCAATGAAGAAACAACACCGCCCGTGACGAATATGTAGCGCGTCATGAAAAACCCTAGAAGTCTGCGTTAAAGCGGTCCGAGCCGCCGGGGAAAGCGAAGGAAGGCCGAAGCCCCCGATCACCTGCATTAATCACAGTGCACCTTTCAAAAAAACCGCCGCGTTGGGACAGACCGGGAGATGAAACACCGGTTCGTTGCTCGCTACACATTTTTTGGAATCGCCCAGCAAAGACTGCTTGGTAATCGGCAACTCCTGCAATTCAGGCGAATCCACAGAAGTTGTATCAAGAAGGGAGCGTAGTCTACCGGAAAGCCCCTTTCAGCTCAAACCTTGATCTTCGCCTGGTGGTTGCCAATGTAGATTCCAGCCTCCGGCCGCCTCGCCATCCAGCCCCGACAGATTGGCCACCGCCAGCAATTGCCCGTCTTTGAACAGCAGCGGCAATCTGCCGCGCACGAACGGCGGCACCCCGCGCTCGTTGAGCAATCGCTTCAGGTCGCGATGGCCGCGGCCAGCTAACTCCATCACCTCGCCCCCTTCACGATAGCGGATCTGCAAGGGGCCATCAGGGATTTGCCCATTCAGCGTGAGCACACCGTTGTCGGGCAACGCCAGCGGCTGCGCGGGCTCAAGCCATGCTCCAGGCACTGGCGCTGGGCGCAACCAGCGACCGGATAACCACCAGATACGCCCGCCCGCCCGATGCAGCTCACCCTCGGCCAGGCGCCAGATCGGCCGGGCGTCGCCGGTGGCATCGCGCAAATCGAGCCAACCCGACCAATGGTCACTGTCTGGCAGCCGAGTCAGGGGTTCGAGCCAGTGGCTGAGCGCATTTCGCTGGCGGGCGTCGGAAAGTTTTTCCAGAGTCGCCAACTTGATCGACGGCAATTTCAACCAATCGAATTCGCTGGCGGCGCTGGCCTCGCTCAAATCGATCCGTGCCAGCTCATTTAGCAATTCCTGCGCCTCGCTCAAATGCGCAGCACTGCGCGCCATGCTCGCCATGGCCTGCGGCCAGCGTTGGGTCAAGGCCGGGAACACCTGATGACGCAGGTAATTGCGTGAGAACTGGCGATCCTGGTTTGAAGGATCCTCGATCCAGCGCAGCTTGTGTTGCGATGCATAGGCCTCAAGCTCGGCACGGGTTGCATCGAGCAAGGGCCTCAGCAGTTGCCCCTTGCCCAGCGGGCGCTGGCGCGGCATCCCTGACAATCCTCTTACGCCAGCCCCACGTAGCAGGCGAAACAGCAAGGTTTCCGCCTGATCGTCTCGGTGCTGGGCCGTCAGCAGCACTTCATTGGCTTGAGTGGCCTCGATGAACGCCGCATACCGCGCATCACGGGCGGCACGCTCAAGGCTGGCGCCGGGTTGCACCTGGACGCGAATGACTTGCAGCGGCACTCCCAGCGACTCGCACATAGAACGGCAATGCTCTGGCCACGCCTCAGCCGCAGCCTGAAGGCCATGATGGACATGGATGGCGTTCAACGCTGGCAGAGATTGGTTTTTTGCCAGATCGGCGAGGAGATGAAGCAGCACGGTGGAATCGAGACCACCGGAGAAAGCGATATGCCAGGTTGTAGCGTGGCGCCAGGGCTGAAGATTCAGCAACAGCCTGCCAGGCAGATTCATCATGGGATGACTCATATCGATCACCTAGCGCAAATCAAATGTGGGAGCGCCGGTGCGACGATTCGACTTGCTCGCGAAGGGGCTTAACATCCAACAAAATTGTCGATTGTTATACCGCGTTCGCGAGCAAGCCCGCTCCCACATGAGTAAAGCGCGGTCAGATCAGAGACCGTAGCTCATCAGACGCTCGTAACGACGGTCCAGCAGCGCCTTGTGGTCGAGCTTCTTCAGCATCGCCAGTTGCGTGCTCAGCTCGGCACGGATCGAGGCAGCCGCAGCTGCCGGATCACGGTGCGCGCCGCCCAATGGCTCGCCAATTACCTTGTCGACGATGCCCAAGCCCTTGAGACGCTCGGCAGTGATGCCCATGGCCTCTGCGGCGTCCGGTGCTTTCTCGGCGGTTTTCCACAGGATCGAGGCGCAACCTTCCGGCGAGATCACCGCGTAGGTCGAGTACTGCAGCATGTTCAGCTGATCGCAAACGCCGATGGCCAACGCACCACCGGAACCACCCTCACCGATCACAGTGGCGATGATTGGGGTTTTCAGGCGAGCCATCACGCGCAGGTTCCAGGCAATCGCTTCGCTCTGGTTGCGCTCTTCAGCGTCGATGCCAGGGTAAGCACCCGGGGTGTCGATGAAGGTCAGGATCGGCATTTTGAAACGCTCGGCCATTTCCATCAGGCGACAGGCCTTGCGGTAGCCTTCCGGACGCGGCATACCGAAGTTGCGGCGAACCTTTTCGCGCACTTCGCGGCCCTTCTGGTGACCGATGACCATGACTGGCTGGTCGTCCAGGCGGGCAATGCCGCCCACGATGGCAGCGTCGTCGGAGAAGTGGCGGTCGCCGTGCAGCTCATCGAACTCGGTGAAGATGTGTTCGATGTAGTCCAGGGTATATGGACGCTTCGGGTGACGCGCCAGACGCGCGATCTGCCAGCTGGTCAGCTTGCCGAAGATGTCCTCGGTCAGCGTACTGCTCTTGTCCTGCAGGCGGGAAATCTCATCGCCGATATTCAGCGAATTGTCATTACCGACCAAGCGCAACTCTTCGATCTTGGCTTGCAGGTCGGCGATCGGCTGTTCGAAATCTAGAAAATTCGGGTTCATAGGCGTCCGTCTTGGGTCGACGTCCAAGAGAGCTTGGGCCGGCCGGTTGTCTATTCGCGCCCTACCATAAGGGACAGGCGCGTTCAGGTCGAGATTAAATTCTGGTCAAGCTCAGGGTCCCGCTCAAAGTCAAAAGCGACACCCTGACCGTTAACGGTATTGGAGGAAGACGTTGTCTCGCCCGAACTGGTCACGCAGGGCTTGAATCAACGCATCCGCCGGGTCAATTCGCCAGCCTTCGCCGAACTGCAGCAAGGCTTTCGCATCGGGACTGGTGTAGTCCATGGTGATCGGGCATGCACCGCGGTGACGCTTCAACAGCTCACCCAGCCAGCGTAGCTGATCGCCCTTGAGATCCTTGGCATGCAACTTCAGGCGCAGGCTTTCGGCCAGGTTGGTGCGCGCATCTTCCATGCTCATCACGCGCTTGACCCGCAAGCGCAGGCCGCCGGAGAAGTCGTCGTTGCTGACTTCACCTTCGACCACCACCATCGCATCGGTCTGCAACAGCGATTGCGCGGAATGGAACGCATCGGCGAACAGCGACGCTTCGATCCTCCCCGAACGGTCGTCGAGGGTGATGAAGCCCATCTTGTCGCCTTTCTTGTTCTTCATCACCCGCAGGGCGATGATCATGCCGGCAACGGTCTGGGTATCGCGCGCAGGCTTGAGGTCGATGATGCGCTGACGGGCGAACCGGCGGATTTCGCCTTCATATTCGTCGATCGGGTGACCGGTCAGGTACAGGCCCAGGGTGTCTTTCTCACCCTTGAGCCGTTCCTTGAGGGTCAGTTCCTTGGCCTTGCGGTGATTGGCGTAGACGTCGGCATCCTCTTCGACAAACAGCCCGCCAAACAGGTCGGCATGCCCGCTGTCGTGGGTACGGGCGGTTTGTTCGGCGGCCTTGATCGCCTCTTCCATCGCGGTCAGCAATACCGCTCGGTTGCGGTCGATATTGGCCTGATAGGCTTTGGCTTCGTCATGGAAATACGGGCCCAGGCGATCCAGCGCACCGCTACGGATCAAGCCGTCGAGGGTGCGCTTGTTGATGCGCTTGAGGTCGACCCGGGCACAGAAGTCGAACAGGTCCTTGAACGGACCGTCCTGCCGCGCTTCGGTGATCGCCTCCACCGGGCCCTCACCCACGCCCTTGATCGCGCCAAGGCCATAAATGATCCGGCCTTCGTCGTTCACCGTGAACTTGAACTCGGACGTGTTCACGTCCGGCGCGTCGAGACGCAGCTTCATCGTGCGCACTTCTTCGATCAAGGTCACGACCTTGTCGGTGTTGTGCATGTCCGCCGAAAGCACCGCGGCCATGAACGGCGCCGGGTAGTGCGCTTTCAGCCACGCGGTCTGGTACGACACCAGGCCATAGGCTGCGGAGTGGGACTTGTTGAAGCCGTAACCGGCGAATTTTTCCACCAGGTCGAAAATGTTACCGGCGAGGTCCGCATCGATGTTGTTGGTCGCACAACCTTCGATGAAACCGCCTCGCTGCTTGGCCATTTCCTCGGGTTTTTTCTTACCCATCGCCCGACGCAGCATGTCCGCACCACCGAGGGTGTAGCCCGCCATCACCTGGGCAATCTGCATCACCTGTTCCTGGTACAGGATGATGCCGTAGGTCGGGGCCAATACTGGCTTGAGGCCTTCGTACTGGTAGTCCGAGTGCGGATACGCCAGTTCGGCGCGACCGTGCTTACGGTTGATGAAGTCGTCCACCATGCCCGATTGCAGCGGGCCGGGGCGGAACAGTGCCACCAGTGCGATCAAGTCTTCCAGGCAGTCGGGCTTGAGCTTCTTGATCAGCTCCTTCATGCCGCGCGATTCAAGCTGGAACACCGCCGTGGTTTCGGCTTTTTGCAGCAGGCTGTAGGTCGGTTTGTCGTCCAGCGGGATGAACGCGATGTCCAGCGGCGGCTCGTTGACCTTGGCGCGGTCACGGTTGATGGTCTTCAGCGCCCAGTCGATGATCGTCAGGGTCCGCAGGCCCAGGAAGTCGAACTTCACCAGGCCGGCGGCTTCAACGTCGTCCTTGTCGAACTGGGTTACCAGGCCATCGCCTGCTTCGTCGCAATAAATAGGCGAGAAGTCAGTCAGCTTGGTCGGCGCGATCACCACGCCACCGGCGTGCTTGCCGACGTTACGTACAACGCCTTCAAGCTTGCGGGCCATCTCCCAGATTTCCGCGGCTTCCTCATCGACCTTGATGAAGTCGCGCAGGATTTCTTCCTGTTCGTAGGCCTTTTCCAGGGTCATGCCGACTTCGAACGGGATCATCTTCGACAGGCGATCCGCCAGGCCGTAAGACTTGCCCTGCACCCGCGCCACGTCGCGGACCACAGCCTTGGCGGCCATGGAACCAAACGTGATGATCTGGCTTACCGCGTTGCGGCCGTATTTCTCGGCAACGTAGTCGATCACCCGGTCGCGACCGTCCATGCAGAAGTCGACGTCGAAGTCGGGCATGGAAACCCGTTCCGGGTTGAGGAAACGTTCGAACAGCAGGTCATATTCCAGCGGGTCGAGGTCGGTGATTTTCTGCACGTAGGCCACCAGCGACCCGGCACCCGATCCACGGCCTGGACCTACCGGCACGCCGTTGTTCTTGGCCCACTGGATAAAGTCCATCACGATCAGGAAGTAACCGGGGAACCCCATCTGGATGATGATATCCAGTTCGAAATTCAGCCGGTCGACATAGACCTGGCGCTTGGCTTCGTAGTCTTCGGTGGTGTCCTTGGGCAACAGGACGGACAGCCGTTCCTCCAGGCCATCGAAGGACACCTTGCGGAAGTACTCATCGATGGTCATGCCATCGGGAATCGGGAAGTTGGGCAGGAAGTGCGTGCCCAGCTTGACTTCGATGTTGCAGCGTTTGGCGATCTCGACGGTGTTTTCCAGCGCCTCGGGAATGTCGCTGAACAGCTCGGCCATTTCCTCGGCACTTTTGAGGTACTGCTGATCGCTGTAATTCTTCGAACGTCGCGGGTCGTCGAGGGCCCGACCCTCGCCGATGCACACACGGGTTTCGTGGGCGGCGAAATCTTCCTGCTTGATGAAGCGCACGTCGTTGGTCGCGACCAGCGGTGCGCCGATCTTCTCTGCCAGCGCCACGGCACCGTGCAATTGCTCTTCATCGTTGGGGCGGTTGGTGCGCTGGATTTCCAGGTAGAAGCGATCCGGGAAAACCGCCATCCATTCACGCGCCAGGTTTTCCGCTTCGTCGGGGTTTCCGCTGAGCATGGCCTGGCCGATCTCGCCTTCCTTGGCCGCCGACAGCATGATCAGGCCGTCGCTGGCTTCGGCTACCCACTCACGCTCGATGATGATCGAGCCATTGCGTTGCCCTTCGATGAAACCGCGAGAAATCAACTCGGTGAGGTTGCGATAACCCGCGGCATTCATCACCAGCAGGCTGATCCGGCTCAGGGGGTTGTCCGGATCCTTGTTCGACAGCCACAGGTCGGCGCCGCAGATCGGCTTGATCCCGGCACCCATGGCGTTCTTGTAGAATTTGACCAGGGAACACATGTTGTTCTGGTCAGTGACCGCTACGGCAGGCATGTTCATGCCGACCAGCGTCTTGACCAGCGGCTTGATCCGCACCAGACCGTCGACCAGGGAGTATTCAGTGTGCAGGCGTAGGTGAACGAATGAAGCCGGCATAGTGATCCTGCGTTAAGTCATGAAAACAACAAGGCCCGGATTGTACCGGGCCTTGGTAAAAAAAATCAGCCTTGCAACTAAGTCTCGATGAGACTCTCCCGGGCCTCGTACGCCAGACGCACCGGGGCAAACGAGCGTCGGTGAATCGGGGTCGGCCCCAGGCGTGCAAGCGCTTCCAGATGAACGGGCGTCGGGTAGCCTTTGTGCCCGCCGATCCCGTAACCCGGGTAGATCAATTCGAAAGCAGCCATTTCACGGTCGCGACTGACCTTGGCCAGGATCGATGCCGCGGCGATCGCCGGAACCTTGCCATCGCCCTGCACCACCGCTTCGGCACGCATCGACAGTTTCGGGCAACGGTTGCCGTCGATCATCGCCAGTTTCGGCTGGATGTGCAGCCCGGCGATGGCGCGCTGCATGGCCAGCATGGTGGCGTGGAGGATGTTCAGCTCATCGATTTCTTCGACTTCGGCGCGGGCAATGCACCAGCTCAGGGCTTTTTCGCAGATTTCGTCGTAGAGTTTTTCGCGCCGGGCCTCGGTGAGCTTCTTCGAGTCGTTCAGGCCGAGGATCGGACGGTTCGGATCAAGAATCACAGCCGCCGTCACCACGGCGCCACAGAGTGGGCCGCGGCCGACTTCGTCGACACCGGCAACCAATTCTTCCACTTCAGCGACCAAGGTGAAATCCAGCCCCATCTGCATGCTTGCTTTACTCATTGTACTTGGCCGATCAGGTTCAGCACTGCATCCGCAGCCTGGTTGGAAGCGTCCAGACGAAGGGTCCGGTGAATTTCATCAAAACCACGGGTTTGCTCCTGGCCACCTTCGATCAGCGGCGACAAGGTCTGGGCCAAGGCTTCGACGGTGGCGTCATCCTGCAGCAACTCGGGCACCAACAGGCGTTGGGCCAGCAGGTTCGGCAAGGAGACGTAGGGGCTTTTCACCATGCGCTTGAGAATCCAGAACGTCAGCGGTGCCAGGCGATAGGCAACGACCATTGGCCGCTTGTACAACAAGGCTTCAAGCGTTGCTGTACCGGAGGCAATCAGCACGGCATTGCATGCCGCCAAGGCCAGATGGGACTTGCCGTCGAGCAAGGTCAGCGGCAAATCGCGACCCACCAGCAGTTCTTCAAGCTGGGCCCGGCGCTGTGGGTTGGCGCATGGCACTACAAACCGCACTCCGGGTCGCATTGCCCGCAGGCGCTGGGCCGTATCGAGAAACAAGGCACCGAGCCGGCCCACTTCGCCGCCACGACTGCCCGGCATCAGTGCAACCAACGGCCCTTCAGGCAATCCCAACTCGGCTCGCGCCGCAGCGCGGTCGGCTTCGAGCGGAATGGCATCGGCCAGGGTATGCCCGACAAACCGCACCGGCACACCCTTCTCTTCGTAGAATTTCGCTTCGAACGGGAACAGCGTAAGCATCAGGTCGCAACCTTCGCGAATCTTCAGCACCCGCTTCTGCCGCCAGGCCCAGACCGACGGGCTGACGTAATGCACGGTCTTGATCCCGGCCTGACGCAGCTTGAGTTCGATATTGAGATTGAAGTCCGGGGCATCGATGCCGATGAACACGTCTGGTTTCGCGGCGATCAGGTCGGCCACCAGCTTCTTACGGCGCGCCAGCAATTCACGCAACCGACCCAAGACTTCCACCAGGCCCATCACCGACAGACGTTCCATGGGAAAGTAGGACGCCAGGCCTTCGGCCTGCATCAACGGGCCGCCGACACCGATGAACTCGACCGCCGGATGGCGAGCCTTCAGCGCGCGCATCAGACCCGCGCCCAGAATGTCGCCGGAAGCCTCACCTGCCACCAGCGCAATACGCAAATTGGCCATGGTTAGCGTGTGATGCCGCGGGTCGAGGACTGTATGGAGTCGCGGAACACCGCCACTTCCGGGAACTGGGCAGAGGATTCGGCCAGTTCGGCGAGCGCCTGCTCAACCGTCAGGCCCTGGCGATAGACCACCTTGTAGGCACGACGCAGGGCGTGGATCGCGTCTTCGCTGAAACCGCGACGGCGCATGCCTTCAAAGTTCATGCTGCGGGCTTCGGCCGGGTTGCCGAACACCGTGACATACGCCGGGACGTCCTTGCCGATCGCCGTACCCATGCCGGAAAAGCTGTGGGCACCAATGTGGCAATACTGATGAACCAGGGTAAAACCGGACAGGATCGCCCAGTCTTCCACGTGCACGTGGCCGGCCAGCGCCGTGTTGTTGACCAGGATGCAGTGGTTGCCGATGACACTGTCGTGACCGATGTGGGCGTACGCCATGATCAGGTTGTGATCGCCCAGGGTGGTTTCCGAACGGTCCTGAATGGTCCCACGATGGATCGTCACGCCTTCGCGGATGACGTTGTGGTCGCCCATCACCAGGCGGGTTTCCTCGCCTTTGTATTTCAGATCGGGCGTGTCCTCACCTACCGAGGAAAACTGGTAGATACGGTTGTACTTACCGATTCGGGTCGGGCCCTTGAGAATCACATGCGGCCCGATCACGGTCCCCTCGCCGATTTCCACACCTGCGCCGATGATCGACCACGGGCCGACCTCGACGCCGTCAGCCAGAACGGCCGTCGGATCGATGATTGCGCGAGGGTCGATCAAACTCATAGTTTGCGTTCCGCGCAGATGATTTCAGCAGAGCAGACCGGCTTGCCATCGACCGAAGCCTGGCACTCGAACTTCCAGATCTGACGCTTGCAGCTGATGAACTTGGCTTCAAGGATCAGCTGATCGCCCGGCAGTACAGGCTGGCGGAAGCGCAGCTTGTCGGAGCCGACGAAGTAATAAAGGGTGCCGTCGGCGGGTTTCACGTCGAGCATCTTGAAACCAAGGATCCCTGCAGCCTGAGCCATCGCTTCGATGATCAGTACGCCTGGCATGATTGGATGCGCAGGAAAGTGACCATTGAAGAACGGTTCGTTGATGCTGACATTCTTGTAGGCGCGAATGCGCTTGCCTTCAACATCCAGCTCCACTACCCGGTCCACCAGCAGGAACGGGTAACGGTGAGGCAGGTATTCGCGAATCTCGTTGATGTCCATCATTTCGGGGGGAAGCCTATGTAAAGATTGGGAGTGCGCGACTGACGCACACTCCTCTAGCAAATCAAGGTCGCAGTCTAGCGGCTGTGCACGCTTGATATGGAAATGGTATCAGCCATCTGATGAAGCATTACCGCCAGGGGTCACTTCCCCTGTTTGCTTTTCCAGCTGTCGCAGACGCCGCGCGATGTCATCGAGCTGGCGGATACGTGCCGCGCTTTTGCGCCACTCGGCGGCTGGCTGCATCGCCGTACCGGACGAATAGGCACCCGGCTCGGTGATCGAGTGGGTCACCATGGTCATCCCGGTGATGAACACGTTGTCGCAAATATCGATATGCCCCACCAGCCCTACGCCACCGGCGAGCATGCAATGCTTGCCGATTTTGGTGCTGCCGGAGATACCCACGCACGCCGCCATGGCGGTGTGATCACCAATCTGGACGTTGTGGGCGATCTGAATCTGGTTGTCGAGCTTCACGCCGTTACCAATGACGGTATCGGCCAGCGCGCCACGGTCGATGGCGGTATTCACGCCGATTTCCACGTCGTCGCCGACCAAGACACCGCCGATCTGGGCGATTTTCTGCCAGATGCCTTTCTCGTTGGCAAAGCCGAAGCCTTCACCACCGAGCACTGCACCGGACTGAATCACCACCCGCTTGCCCACGCGCACGTCGTGATACAGCGTGACGCGCGGTGCCAGCCAGCCACCTTCGCCGACAACGCTACGGGCGCCGATGAAGCAATGCGCGCCAATAGTGGTACCGGCGGCAATATGCGCCCCGCTTTCGATGACCGCAAATGCACCGATACTCGCAGCCGGATCGACCACCGCGTCCGCGGCAATCACTGCCGTCGGGTGAACGCCGGCGGCCGCCTTGGGCTTGGGATCGAACAAATGGGAAACACGCGCGTAGGCAGCGTAAGGATCGGGCACCACCAGGCAATCCCCGACAAAACCTTCGGCGTCAGCGGCTTTGAGCAACAACGCTGCCGCCTGACTGCCTGCCAGGTATTTCCGGTATTGGGGGTTTGCGAGAAAGCTCAACTGAGCTGGGCCAGCCTCCTGCAAGGTGGCTAGCCCAGTAATTGCTTTCTCCGGGTCGCCACGTAGCGTGGCGCCGAGGAACTCGGCCAGTTGGCCGAGCTTAATGGTCACTGTCATGGATTATTTCAGCTGATTCATGCGCTCGATAACCTGGCGCGTGATGTCGTACTGAGGTTTGACATCAATCACTGCACCACGCTCGAAGACCAGGTCAAAAGCACCTTTCTTGATGACTTCTTCCACAGCGCTGTCCAGTTTCGGCTTGAGCTGCTTCAGCATTTCACGGTCGGCAACGGCCTTGGCTTCGTTCAGCTCCTTGGACTGGAACTGGAAGTCGCGGGCCTTTTGCTTGAATTCAAGCTCCAGACGCTCACGCTCGCCTTGCTGCATTTTGTCGCCACCGGCCATCAGACGATCCTGGATCCCCTTGGCGCTGCTTTCCAGGGTCTTGAGCTTGCTCAGCTGAGGACCGAATTTCTTCTCGGCATCCACGGCGTATTTCTTGGCCGCATCGGACTCCAGCAGGGCCATCTGATAGTTCAGGACAGCGATTTTCATGTCGGCAAATGCCGGACCTGCGACCAGTACGGAAGCCAGGAGAACCAATTGAGTCAACTTACGCACGATGCACTCCTACAAAATCCATTGTCGTTATCTTGGGTCAGACGCTTAGAACGTCTGGCCGAGGGAGAATTGGAACACTTGAGTTTCAGCGTCATCCGGCTTCTTGACTGGCAGGGCCAGCGCGAAACTCAGAGGACCCAGTGCGGTGACCCAGGTCACACCCACACCGACGGAACTGGCCATATTGCTCAGACTGATATCGTTACACTTGGTGTTGGACTTCGTGCCATCGGCGTTCACAGTATCCGAGCACGATGAGTCGAATACGTTACCCACATCCCAGAATACCGAAGTGCGCAGGGAACGCTGGTCCTTGACGAACGGCAGCGGGAACAGTACTTCCACACCACCCTGGATCAGCACGTTACCACCGAACGGCAGCGGATCCTGGTCCGGGTCGAAAGCAGTGCCAGGGTTCTTGCCGGTACTTGGGGTACTGCGAGGACCCAGAGTGCTGTCCTTGAAGCCACGAACCGAGTTGAAACCACCAGCATAGTAGTTTTCATAGAATGGCAAGCCATCGGTCGAACCGTAGCCATCGCCATAACCCAATTCGGTATGCAGGCGCATGGTGTAGTTGTCGCTCAAAGGCTGGAACAACTGGCCGCGGTAATCGAGCTTGAAGAACGACAGGTCGCTGCCCGGCGTCGTGGTTTCCAGCACGAGGCTCTGGGAATGACCACGCGTTGCCAGTACGCCTTTGTTCAAGGTGGACTCGGACCAACCGGCCGAAGCCTTGAAGTTCAGGTACTTGTCGCCTTCCTTGTTAACGAAGTCGAAGATCTCGTCAACGGTATACACACCCGTCTTGATCTCGTCCTGCTGGGCCGTCAGGCCGAAGGTCAGACGCGAAGTCTCACTGATCGGGTAGCCGACGCTCACGCCCGCACCCAGGCTGTCCACGGCATAGCTGGCAACGTCGACGTCGAGGTCGTCGTAGTCAGTTGTACGATAGAAGGCGTTGTAGCCCAGGCTCACGCCATCGGCAGTCCAGTAGGGGTCGACGTAACCGAAGTTATAGCGGCTCTGGTATTCACTGCGGGTCAAGCCGATGCTGACCTTGTTACCGGTACCGAGGAAGTTGTTCTGGGTGATCGAACCACCGAGGATCAAGCCCGCGCTCTGGGCGAAACCGACACTGGCGGTAATCGAACCGGAGGCCTGCTCTTCAACGCTGTAGTTGACGTCAACCTGGTCATCGACACCCGGTACGGCCGGGGTTTCAACGTTGACTTCCTTGAAGAAGCCCAGACGTTCCAGACGGGTCTTGGACTGGTCGATCAGGTAGGTCGACGCCCAACCGCCTTCCATCTGACGCATTTCACGACGCAGCACTTCGTCTTCGGACTTGGTGTTGCCACGGAAGTTGATGCGGTTCACGTAGGCACGCTTGCCTGGATCGACGGCGAAAGTGATGTCTACCGTGTGATCGTCATCGTGGGGCTGAGGCACGCCATTGACGTTGGCGAAGGTGTAGCCCTCGTTACCCAGGCGACGGGTGATCAGTTCGGACGTGGTGGTCATCAGCTTGCGCGAGAACACCTGGCCTTTCTGCACCAGCAGCAGGGACTTGACCTGGTCTTCAGGGACTTTCAGGTCGCCGCTCAGCTTCACGTCACGAACGGTGTACTTGTCACCTTCGTTGATGTTGACGGTGATGTAGACGTGCTTCTTGTCCGGGGTAATGGACACCTGGGTCGAAGCGATATCCATGTTGATGTAGCCGCGGTCAAGGTAGTAGGAACGCAGGCGCTCCAGGTCACCGGAGAGTTTTTCACGGGCGTACTTGTCATCGTTCTTGAAGAACGACAGCCAGTTGGTGGTCTTGAGTTCGAACAGGTCGATCAGGTCTTCGTCCGCGAACACCGTGTTGCCCACCACGTTGATGTGCTGGATAGCCGCAACGGTGCCCTCGTTGATGTTGACCTTCAAGCCGACGCGGTTGCGTGGCTGCGGGATCACTTCGGTGTCGACGGTAGCCGAGTAGCGACCCTGGGCCACGTACTGGCGCTGCAGCTCGTTACGTACACCTTCGAGGGTGGCGCGCTGGAAGATCTCGCCTTCGGCCAGGCCGGATTGCTTGAGGCCCTTCATCAGGTCTTCGGTGGAGATCGCCTTGTTGCCTTCGATCTCGATACTGGCAACCGACGGACGCTCGACTACCGTGATGACCAGGACGTTGCCATCGCGGCCCAGCTGGATATCTTGAAAGAACCCGGTTTTGAACAGCGCACGAGTGGATTCCACCAGGCGACGATCATCCGCCTGTTCACCGACGTTCAACGGCAAAGCACCAAAGACGCTACCCGCGGAGACCCGCTGGAGGCCATTGACGCGAATATCAGAGATAGTGAAGGACTCGGCGTGAACTTCGGCGATCATCAATACGGTGAGAACCGCAGTTAGCAGCAGACGTTTCATGAAGTCCTTTCTTATTCCAACTGGCAATAAAAACTGCCGCAAAATGCGGCAGATTCGCAATTCAGCGAAGCGTTACAGTCGACCCAGATCATTAACCAGAGCAAGCAACATCACCCCGATCACCAAACTGATACCGATCTGTATCCCCCAACCTTGCACCCGATCCGACAAGGGACGACCACGCGCCCACTCAATCAGATAAAACAACAAATGCCCCCCATCCAGCACAGGAATGGGCAGCAAATTCAGAACCCCCAGGCTAATACTCAGATAAGCAAGGAAATTCAGGAAATCAGCGACACCCGACTGGGCCGAAGCGCCCGCCACTTTAGCAATGGTTATCGGTCCACTCAAGTTTTTTACCGAGAGCTCACCGAACAACATTTTCTTCAGCGAATCGAGGGTCAGCAGGCTCATCGTCCAAGTGCGGCGAGCCCCCTCCCCCACGGCTGCCAACGGCCCGTAACTGACTTCGCGAATCATCTCTGGTGGCCAATCGACAGCTTTTACCCCTGCCCCCAAGTAACCACTGGGTGCCTTTTTTTCGCCACGGGCAGCCAACATCACCGGGACATCGATTTGAGCACCATCACGCTCGACCCGCAGCATGATTTTGGTATCAGGATGCATGCGGACTGTATCGACGACCTGTTGCCAGTCATCCACCGCCTTGCCGTCGAGCGCCAACAGCCGGTCACCGGTCTTCAGGCCGGCAGCCTGGGCCGGGCCTTTGGAGTCCAGTTCAGCGAGGACGGGCGGCAATGCCGGGCGCCAGGGGCGAATGCCCAGGGAGCGAATTGGATCCGGCTCATCAGCGCCCTTGAGCCATTTGTCCAGCACCAGCTCACGAGGCGAATCCACTGTGGTGCCCTGCTCACGAACCACCAGCTGCAGTGAACCGCTTTCACCCAGGCGACGGACCAATTGCAGATTGACCGCCGCCCAACCCGAAGTGGGCTCGCCGTCGATGGCCACGATTTCCTGGCCTGCATTCAGGCCCGCCTTGGCAGCCAGGCTTCCAGACTCTACAGCACCAATGACCGGACGGACCTGTTCGGTGCCGAGCATCGCCAATGCCCAGAAAAACACCATCGCCAACAAGAAGTTGGCAATCGGCCCCGCCGCCACGATCGCAATACGCTGGCGCACGGTTTTACGGTTGAAGGATTGATCGAGCTGATCGGCCGGTACTTCACCCTCACGCTCATCGAGCATTTTCACGTAGCCACCCAGCGGAATGGCAGCTACCACGAATTCAGTACCCTTCCTGTCGTGCCAGCGCAGCAGCGGCATGCCGAAGCCCACGGAGAAACGCAGCACCTTGACCCCACAGCGACGCGCGACCCAGAAATGGCCGAACTCGTGGAAGGTAACCAGCACGCCCAAAGCGACCAGGGTGCCGACAATCATATAGAGCGCGCTCATCTATTTTCTCCGCATTTCTATCGAGCCCTGCATCCAGTGCTGCATCCAGTGCTGCATGGGCCAGCGCATTGCAATACTTAACGCCCGTGGCGACTTAACCATTGCCCGGCCAGCACACGCGCCTTGGCGTCCGCCGTGAACACCGCCTCAAGATCACTCACTGCAACCACAGGTTCGAGATTGAGTACTTCCTCGATGATACTCGCGATTTCCAGGTAACGAACCCGTCCGTCGAGAAAGGCTGCCACAGCGACTTCATTTGCCGCATTCAACATCGCCGGAGCGCTGTTGCCCGCCTCGGCTGCCTGACGCGCCAGGCGCAGGCACGGGAACCGATCTTCATCCGGAGCCTGGAAGTCCAGGCGCGCGACGGCAAACAGATCCAGCGGCGGCACGCCGGAGTCGATTCGCTCCGGCCAGGCCAGGGCGTTGGCAATCGGCGTGCGCATGTCGGGGTTACCCAACTGGGCCAAGACCGAACCGTCGATGTAGTCGACCAGCGAATGAATCACGCTTTGCGGGTGGATCACCACCTCAACCTGGGAAGGCTTGGCATCGAACAGCCAACAGGCCTCGATCAACTCAAGCCCTTTATTCATCATGCTGGCCGAATCGACCGAGATCTTGCGCCCCATGGACCAGTTAGGGTGGGCACAGGCCTGCTCGGGCGAAACATGCGCCAGTTCAGCCATGGGCGTCTGCCGGAACGGACCGCCAGAGGCGGTCAGCAGGATCCGGCGCACGCCGACCGACTCCAGGCCACGGGCAAAATCCCGGGGCATGCACTGGAAAATCGCGTTGTGCTCACTGTCGATCGGCAGCAACACCGACCCGCTCTTGCGCACGGCCTGCATGAACAATGCGCCAGACATGACCAGCGCTTCCTTGTTGGCCAGGAGGATCTTCTTGCCGGCCTCGACGGCCGCCAAGGTCGGGCGCAAGCCCGCCGCACCGACGATGGCCGCCATCACCGCATCGACCTCAGGGTCGGCAGCCACCTGGCACAACCCCTCCTCCCCTACCAGTACGCGAGTCGATAGGCCGGCGGCGTGCAGATCATCCTGCAATCGGCGGGCAGCACTGGCTTCAGGCACCACGGCGTACCGTGGCGCGTGACGCACGCACAGCGCCAGCAGTTCACTCAGACGACTGAAACCGCTCAAGGCGAAGACTTGATAGCGCTCGGGGTGACGAGCGATGACATCCAGGGTGCTCAGACCGATCGAACCGGTCGCCCCCAGGACGGTAATCTGCTGAGGGCGGCTCACGGTGCGGCCATCCACAACAGCACGGCAAACAGCGGGATCGCCGCGGTCAGGCTGTCGATGCGGTCCAGCACGCCACCATGCCCAGGTAGCAGGTTGCTGCTGTCCTTGATCCCGGACTGGCGCTTGAACATGCTTTCGGTGAGATCACCCACCACCGAGATGAACACGATCAGCGCAGCGCCGATCAGCCCCTTGAACAATTCAGCCACCGTCCAGTCGCGCACCAGGGCAACCAGGGTGGTGATCACAAGGCTCAGGGCCAGGCCGCCATATACGCCTTCCCAGCTTTTGCCTGGGCTGACCTGAGGCGCCAACTTGCGCTTGCCGAAAGCACGCCCGGAGAAATAAGCGCCAATGTCCGCCCCCCAGACCAACACCATCACCGCCATGATCAACCAGTTGCCCAGCGGATACTGCTTGATCTGCACCAGGCCTTGCCAGGCCGGCAACAGGATCAGCAGGCCGATCAACAGCTTGCAGGCGGCGCTCGCCCAATGCGCACTGGAGCGCGGGTAGGTCAGCACCAGATAGGTCGCCAGCGCCCACCAGAGCACCGAAGCCCCCAGCACCCAGGGCGCCAGGCCAGGCAGGATGTACATGACGAACAGCATCACTGCGACGACGGCGGCATAGCCGACACGAAACGCTTGCGCAGTGAAACCGGCCAGGCGCGCCCATTCCCAGGCGCCCAGGGTCACGACCAGGCCGATGAACAGCGCAAAAGCGGAACCCTCCAGCAGAAAAAACCCACACAGGGCAATCGGCAGCAGGATCAGCGCGGTGATGATTCGTTGTTTAAGCATTAAACCCGGGCTCCAGCCTCGACCTGCTCGCTCGTTTTACCGAAGCGGCGCTGGCGAGATGCGAAATCGGCCAGCGCATTGCGCATGGCATCGTGTTTGAAGTCCGGCCAGAACAGGTCGGAGAAGTACAACTCGGCGTAGGCCAGTTGCCACAGCAGGAAGTTACTGATGCGATGTTCGCCGCCGGTACGGATGCACAAGTCCGGCAACGGCAGGTCGCCGGTGGCCAGACAGGTTTGCAGCAGTTCCGGGGTAATGTCTTCCGGCCGCAGGTGCCCTGCCTGAACTTCACGCGCCAGACGCTGTGCGGCTTGTGCGATATCCCACTGACCGCCGTAGTTGGCGGCGATCTGCAGGACGAAGCGATTGGCGCCGGCTGTCATGGCCTCGGCTTCACGCATGGCAGCCTGAAGCTCCGGATGAAAGCGCGAACGGTCGCCAATGATGCGCAAGCTGATGTTGTTGTCGTTGAGGCGCTTGGCCTCTCGACGCAATGCCTTGAAGAACAGATCCATCAAGGCACTGACTTCATCGGCAGGACGCTGCCAGTTCTCGCTGGAGAACGCGAACAGGGTCAGCACTTCCACCTTGGCTTCGGCACACACCTCGATGACCGCCCGAACCGCATCCACACCCGCTTTATGCCCGGCGACACCCGGCATAAAGCGTTTTTTCGCCCAGCGATTATTACCATCCATGATGATCGCGACATGGCGCGGCACCGCGGAAGGTGCAACCTGCTTGGTCTTTTCCATGAAAACGCGACCCTTATACGGCCATCAGGTCTTTTTCTTTCTGCGCCAGGTTCGCGTCGATTTGAGCCACGTACTTCTTGGTCAGATCATCGATTTCGCCGGTTGCGCGACGCTCTTCGTCTTCGCTGATTTCCTTTTCCTTGACCAGATCCTTGAGCTGGCTGTTGGCATCGCGACGGATGTTGCGCACAGCAACACGCGCGTCTTCAGCCACGTCACGCGCCTGCTTGGTGAAGCCCTTGCGGGTTTCTTCGGTCAGGGCCGGCATGGAGATCAGCAGCAGCTCGCCCAGGTTGGTCGGGTTCAGGTTCAGGCCAGCGCTACCGATCGCCTTGTCGACGGCGCCCAGCATGTTGCGCTCAAAGGCAACGACTTGCAGGGTGCGAGCATCTTTGACGGTGATGTTGGCTACTTGCTTGATCGGGGTATCGGCACCGTAGTACGGCACCATCACACCTTCCAGGATGCTCGGGTGAGCCTGGCCGGTACGGATACGACCGAAGTTGTGCGCCAGCGATTCGACGGACTTCTGCATGCGCTCTTGAGCGTCTTTCTTGATTTCGTTGATCATTGTTGGCCTTCCTCGATCAGGGTCCCTTCAGCGCCACCGTGCACGATGTTCAGCAGGGCGCCGGGCTTGTTCATGTTAAATACGCGCAACGGCATCTTGTGGTCGCGGCACAGGCAAATAGCCGTCAGATCCATCACGCCCAGCTTGCGATCCAGTACTTCATCGTAGGTCAGATGATCGAACTTCTCGGCATGCGGGTCTTTGAATGGGTCAGCGGTGTAGACGCCATCGACCTTGGTTGCCTTGAGCACGACATCGGCGTCGATTTCAATTGCACGCAGGCAAGCAGCCGAATCCGTAGTGAAGAACGGGTTGCCGGTGCCGGCCGCGAAAATCACCACGTCCTTGGAGTTCAAGTGGCGCATGGCCTTGCGGCGATCGTAGTGATCGGTCACACCAACCATGGAGATGGCCGACATCACGATGGCCGAGATATTGGCACGTTCCAGCGCATCGCGCATGGCCAGGGCGTTCATCACAGTGGCCAGCATGCCCATGTGGTCGCCGGTGACCCGGTCCATGCCCGCCTTGCTGAGCGCTTCGCCGCGGAACAGGTTGCCGCCGCCGATCACCAGGCCGACCTGGACACCGATACCGACCAGTTGGCCGACTTCCAGCGCCATGCGATCCAGAACTTTCGGGTCGATCCCGAACTCTTCCGAGCCCATCAGGGCCTCGCCGCTAAGCTTGAGTAGAATGCGTTTATAGCGAGCCTGATAACCACTGCCCTGCTGAGCCATTGCGAATCTCTCCTGCGGCGTATTTTAAAAAATTCTTTGCGAGCTGTTTTCAGCTGGCGTTCACTCTAGCGTGGCGCTGCTTCAGCGCCATCGGAACATGGCTTTGTAAGCCAGTTCCAAACGGAAGCCAATAAAAATTGGCTGCCCATCTGAAAAGAGGCTGCGCGCGTGAGCGGGCAGCCTCTTCAGGGCGACAGTTAAAAAAACCGTCTTATTGCTTGGCGGCAGCCAGTTGTGCGGCAACTTCTTCAGCGAAGTTGTCAACTGGCTTCTCGATGCCTTCGCCTACCTTGAAGTAGGTGAAGGAAACGATTTCAGCGCCGGCTTTCTTGGCCAGGGCACCAACGGTGAGCTCTGGGTTCATGACGAAAGCTTGCTCAACCAGGCTGGCTTCGGCCAGGAACTTGGTGATACGGCCAGCAATCATCTTCTCGACGATTTCAGCAGGCTTGCCTTTCATCTTGTCTTCGTTCAAGGACATGAAAACGCCCTTTTCACGCTCGATGGCTTCTGGCGAAACCTGCGAAGGCAGCAGGAACTCAGGGTTGCTTGCAGCCACGTGCATGGCGATCTCTTTGGCCAGCTGAACATCGCCGCCCTTGAGAACAACAGCAACACCGATCTTGTTGCCGTGCAGGTAAGTACCGACCACGTCACCTTCAACGCGAACCAGGCGACGGATGTTGACGTTTTCGCCAACTTTGGCCACCAGGGCTTCACGAGCCGATTCCTGAGCGGCGATCAGCGGAGCTGCGTCGGTCAGTTTTTCAGCAAAGGCTTTTTCTACGCTGGCAGCAACGAAGTTCTTGAAGTCGTCTTGCAGGGCCAGGAAGTCGGTCTGCGAGTTCACTTCCAGCAGTACGGCGGACTTGTCGTCAGCCTTGATGGCGATAGCGCCTTCAGCGGCAACGTTGCCCGCTTTCTTGGCAGCCTTGATGGCGCCCGAAGCACGCATGTCATCAATGGCTTTTTCGATGTCGCCGCCAGCCTTGGTCAAGGCTTTTTTGCAGTCCATCATGCCTTCGCCAGTACGCTCGCGCAGTTCTTTGACCAACGCTGCAGTAATCTCTGCCATTTCTAAATTCCTCTTGGATAGGTTATCAACCATTCCACCCGATCGAACGGGCGTTCAATTCTTCCCGAACCATCCTTGTTAGCTGCCGCACGTTACAGATAGATCAGTGGGCGCCGACAAATGGTTTTCGAGGTGGCAAAAAGGGGGCCAAGCCCCCTTTTTGCTTACTGAGTCAACGCCAGGGCGTCAATTACTCAGCTGCAGCCTGAGTTTCTTCAGCTGCGAACTCTACGGTGCCGCCGGCAACGTTGTTGCGACCACGGATCACAGCGTCAGCCATCGAACCCATGTACAGCTGGATAGCGCGGATTGCGTCATCGTTGCCTGGGATGATGTAGTCAACGCCTTCCGGGCTGCTGTTGGTATCGACAACGCCGATGACCGGGATGCCCAGCTTGTTGGCTTCGGTGATCGCGATGCGCTCGTGATCAACGTCGATAACGAACAGAGCGTCTGGCAGACCGCCCATGTCCTTGATACCACCCAGGGAACGATCCAGCTTTTCCAGGTCACGGGAGCGCATCAGCGCTTCTTTCTTGGTCAGCTTGGCGAAAGTACCGTCTTCGGCTTGTACTTCAAGGTCACGCAGACGCTTGATGGAAGCACGGATGGTCTTGAAGTTGGTCAGCATGCCGCCCAACCAGCGGTGATCGACGTACGGCGAACCGCAACGTGCTGCTTCTTCAGCAACGATCTTGCCAGCGGAACGCTTGGTGCCGACGAACAGAATCTTGTTTTTGCCCTGGGCCAGACGCTCTACGAAAGTCAGAGCTTCGTTGAACATTGGCAGGGTTTTTTCAAGGTTGATGATGTGGATCTTGTTACGCGCGCCGAAAATGTATTTACCCATTTTCGGGTTCCAGTAACGGGTCTGGTGACCGAAGTGCACACCGGCCTTCAGCATATCGCGCATGTTGACTTGGGACATGATAGTTCCTTAATAAGTCGGGTTTGGCCTCCACGTATCCCAATGACCAACCACCAGCATTTCGCTTGCGGCACCCAGGTCATCGTGTCGACACGTGTGTGGATTTAGGCTTTTCGGGGCATCCCCGGAAAGCGGCGCATTTTATATCACAAGGCAGGGAAAAACGGAACCCGGATTCTACAATCGAGGCGAATGCTCATCATCACCCCCTTGGAATCCGCCCAGAATGCACCATTCTATAAAGAGAAGCGATGCACAGAGCCGCGGATTTGCGTTGATCGTCTGTTAGAATCGCGTTTTTCAGGGCTGCGAAGAGCGATCGCGCAACGCCCTTTTCGTCAAGAAAGCGCCATCGAGCGCAGAGAGAGCCTGTATGACCGTCACCCTCAAAACCCCCGAGGACATCGCAAAAATGCGCGTCGCCGGCAAACTGGCCGCCGATGTGCTGGAAATGATTGCCGAACATGTCAAACCGGGCGTTACCACCGATCAACTGAACCAGATCTGTCACGACTATATCGTCAACGAACAGAAGGCCATCCCTGCCCCGCTGAATTACAAGGGCTACCCGAAGTCGATCTGCACCTCGATCAACCACGTGGTCTGCCACGGCATCCCGAACGACAAGCCGCTCAAGGATGGCGACACCTTGAACATCGACGTCACCGTCATCAAGGACGGCTACCACGGCGACACCAGCCGCATGTTCCACGTCGGCACCGTACCTGTCTGGGCCGAGCGCCTGTCGCAAGTAACCCAGGAATGCATGTACAAGGCGATCGAAATCGTCAAGCCCGGCTGCCGCCTGGGCGACATCGGTGAAATCATCCAGAAGCACGCCGAGAAAAACGGCTTCTCGGTGGTTCGCGAGTTCTGCGGCCACGGCATCGGCAAGGTGTTCCACGAAGAGCCGCAGATTTTGCACTACGGCCGTGCCGGCACCGGCATGGAGCTCAAAGCCGGCATGACCTTCACCATCGAGCCGATGATCAACCAGGGCAAGGCCGACACCAAGGTGCTGGGCGATGGCTGGACCGCGATCACCAAGGATCGCAAGCTGTCGGCGCAGTGGGAGCACACCCTCCTGGTGACCGAAACCGGCTACGAGATCTTCACCTTGCGCAGCGATGACACCATCCCCCGCGTTTCGGCCTGATCCCGTCACCGTCCCCAGCCTATAGAAAGGAAAGCCAATCAATGCCGCAGGTGGATCCCGAACTCTTCGATCGTGGCCAGTTCCAGGCTGAACTGGCCCTGAAGGCCAGCCCGATCGCGGCCTTCAAGAAGGCGATCCGCCAGGCTCGCGAAGTGCTCGACGGACGCTTTCGCAGCGGCCGGGACATTCGCCGATTGATCGAGGACCGCGCCTGGTTCGTCGACAACCTCCTGCAAAAGGCCTGGGAACAGTTCGACTGGAGTGAAGACGCCGACATCGCGCTGGTCGCGGTCGGCGGCTACGGCCGTGGCGAGCTGCACCCCTATTCCGACATCGACCTGTTGATCCTGCTCGACAGTGCCGACCACGAGGTTTTCCGCGATTCCATCGAGCGTTTCCTGACCCTGCTGTGGGACATCGGCCTGGAAGTCGGCCAGAGTGTTCGGTCGGTCGAGGAGTGTGCCCAGGAGGCCCGCGCCGACCTGACAGTCGTGACCAACCTGATGGAAAGCCGCACCATCTGCGGCCCGGAACACTTGCGCCAACGCATGCTGGATGTCACCAGCACCGCGCACATGTGGCCGAGCAAGGACTTCTTCCTGGCCAAGCGCGCCGAGCAGAAGGCTCGTCACCACAAGTACAACGACACCGAATACAACCTGGAACCCAACGTCAAGGGCTCGCCCGGTGGCTTGCGGGATATCCAGACGATCCTCTGGGTGGCCCGTCGCGAATACGGCACCTTGAACTTGCGGGCACTGGCCGGCGAAGGGTTCCTGGTCGAAAGTGAAAACGCCTTGCTGGCTTCCTCCCAGGAGTTCCTGTGGAAGGTCCGGTACGCCCTGCACATGCTCGCCGGACGCTCCGAAGACCGCCTGCTGTTCGATCACCAGCGCACCATTGCCGGGCTGCTGGGGTTTGAGGGGGACGACGCCAAGCAGGCCGTCGAGAACTTCATGCAGCAATATTTCCGCGTGGTCATGAGCATTGCCCAGCTCAGCGACCTGATCATCCAGCACTTCGAGGAAGTCATCCTCGCGCCGGAGGATGCGGCACCGCCACAACCGGTCAACTCGCGATTCCAGCTGCACGACGGCTATATCGAAGCGCGCAACGACAATGTGTTCCGCCGCACGCCGTTCGCCATGCTCGAGATTTTCGTGCTGATGGCCCAACAACCGGAAATCAAGGGTGTGCGTGCCGACACCATTCGTCTGCTGCGCGAGAATCGGCACCTGATCGACGACAACTTCCGCAACGAC
This sequence comes from Pseudomonas serbica, assembly GCF_028823535.1. GTDB lineage: Bacteria > Pseudomonadota > Gammaproteobacteria > Pseudomonadales > Pseudomonadaceae > Aquipseudomonas > Aquipseudomonas serbica. Next base: position 387,709 of record NZ_JAQIYM010000004.1, read on the forward strand.
ATTCGCAACACCAGCCTGTTCATCGAGCTGTTCAAATGCAAGATCGGCATCCACCGCAACCTGCGCCGGATGAACCGCTACGGCATTCTCGGGCGTTATCTGCCGGAATTCGGTTTCATCGTCGGGCAGATGCAGCACGACCTGTTCCATATCTATACGGTCGACGCCCACACCCTGAACCTGATCAAGCACCTGCGTAAGCTGCAGTACACCCAGGTCTCGGAGAAATTCCCGCTGGCCAGCAAGCTCATGGCCAAGCTGCCCAAGCCCGAACTGATCTACCTGGCCGGCCTGTACCACGACATCGGCAAGGGCCGGCACGGCGATCACTCGGAAATCGGCGCGGTCGACGCAGAGGCCTTCTGCCAGCGCCATCAGTTGCCGGTGTGGGACAGCCGCCTGATCGTCTGGCTGGTGCAAAACCACCTGGTGATGTCGACCACGGCCCAGCGCAAGGATTTGTCCGACCCGCAGGTGATCCATGATTTCGCCCAGACCGTGGGCGACGAAACCCGCCTCGACTACCTGTACGTGCTGACGGTCGCCGACATCAATGCCACCAACCCGACGCTGTGGAACTCCTGGCGGGCCAGCCTGCTGCGCCAGCTCTATACCGAAACCAAGCGCGCCCTGCGTCGCGGCCTGGAGAACCCGGTGGACCGCGAAGAGCAAATCCGCCAGACCCAAAGCGCCGCGCTGGACATCCTCGTGCGGGGCGGCACCGACCCGGACGACGTCGAGCAATTGTGGGCGCAACTGGGTGATGACTATTTCCTGCGCCACACTGCCGGCGACGTCGCCTGGCACAGTGATGCGATCCTCCAGCAGCCAGCCGACGGCGGGCCGCTGGTGCTGATCAAGGAAACCACCCAGCGCGAGTTCGAGGGTGGCACGCAGATCTTCATCTACGCACCGGACCAGCACGACTTCTTCGCCGTGACCGTGGCCGCGATGGACCAGCTCAACCTGAACATCCATGACGCCCGGGTCATCACCTCCAGCAGCCAGTTCACCCTCGACACCTACATTGTGCTCGACACCGACGGCGACTCGATCGGCGATAATCCGGCGCGGGTCAAGCAGATCCGTGACGGCCTGACCGAAGCCCTGCGCAATCCGGACGATTACCCGACCATCATCCAGCGTCGGGTGCCGCGCCAGCTCAAGCATTTCGCCTTTGCGCCACAGGTGACGATCCACAATGACGCCCAGCGTCCGGTGACCGTACTGGAACTGACCGCCCCTGACCGCCCTGGCCTGCTGGCACGGGTCGGCACGATTTTCCTGGAGTTCGACCTGTCGCTGCAAAACGCCAAGATCGCCACCCTCGGCGAGCGCGTGGAAGACGTGTTCTTCATTACCGACGCGAACAACCAGCCGTTGTCCGACCCGTTGTTGTGCAGTCGGTTGCAAGACGCAATCGTCGAGCAGTTGAGTGTTAACCAGGAACCCGATATCAAGTTGTCGCGCATCAGTATCTGAATATACATATTCCCCCTGTGGGAGCGGGCTTGCTCGCGAAAGCGTCCTGTCAAACACCATTGATGGCGACAGACACACCGCTTTCGCGAGCAAGCCCGCTCCCACATTGAACGAGGCCCTCATGAACAACGCCCTGACCCAGCTCCAGCCCTACCCGTTCGAAAAGCTCCGCGCCCTGCTCGGCAGCGTCACGCCCAACCCGGACAAGCGCCCTATCGCGCTGTCGATCGGCGAACCCAAGCACCGCTCGCCCAGCTTCGTCGCCGAGGCGTTGGCCAGCAACCTGGATCAGATGGCCGTGTACCCGACCACCCTCGGTATCCCCGCGCTGCGCGAAGCCATCGCCGCCTGGTGCGAGCGTCGCTTCGGCGTGCCGAACGGCTGGATCGACCCGGCGCGCAACGTGCTGCCGGTCAACGGTACCCGTGAAGCGCTGTTCGCCTTCACCCAGACCGTGGTCAATCGTGGCGACGATGCCCTGGTGGTCAGCCCCAACCCCTTCTACCAGATCTACGAAGGCGCCGCGTTCCTCGCCGGGGCCAAGCCGCACTACCTGCCGTGCCTGGACGAAAACGGCTTCAACCCGGATTTCGATGCCGTTTCCCCGGACATCTGGAAACGCTGCCAGATCCTGTTCCTGTGCTCGCCGGGTAACCCGACCGGCGCGTTGATCCCGGTCGACACCCTGAAGAAGCTGATTGCCCTGGCTGACGAACACGACTTCGTGATCGCCGCCGACGAATGCTACAGCGAGCTGTATTTCAACGAACAGACGCCGCCGGCCGGCCTGCTCAGCGCGTGCGTGGAATTGGGCCGCAAGGATTTCAAGCGTTGCGTGGTCTTCCACAGCCTGTCCAAGCGCTCCAACCTGCCGGGCCTGCGTTCGGGCTTCGTGGCCGGTGACGCGGATATTCTCAAGGGCTTCCTGCTCTATCGCACCTACCACGGCTGCGCGATGCCGGTCCAGACCCAACTGGCCAGCGTCGCCGCGTGGAACGACGAAGTACACGTACGCGCCAACCGTGCGCTGTATCGCGAAAAGTATGACGCCGTGCTGGAAATCCTCAGCCCGGTGCTGGACGTGCAACGCCCGGACGGCGGTTTTTACCTGTGGCCGAATGTGGCCGGTGACGACGCAGCCTTCTGCCGCGACCTGTTCGAGCAGGAGCATGTGACCGTGGTGCCGGGCTCCTACCTGTCGCGGGATGTCGATGGCGTCAATCCGGGTGCCGGCCGTGTGCGCATGGCGCTGGTTGCGCCGTTGGCCGAGTGTGTCGAGGCTGCGCAACGTATCCGCGACTTCATCCAGCGCCGCAAATAACCGCGGGGTTATTTCACCTGGCCGAGCTTGGCTTCACTCAGATCCAGCTCACCCAACACCTCACGCAACACGTCATCGCCGATCTGGTGATGACGACTGAGGCTGTACAGCTCCAGGCGCTGCGCCCGCAGCGCCTTCAAGCGCAAACGCCGCTCCAGCAAATCCATCTGGAACGCCAGTGACTGGGCTTCGGCCGAGTCATTGAACACCTCCAGCTGATGCCGATATTCGGACATGATCCGCGCCTTGAGCTCTGCCGCCAGCGCCGCTTGAGCGGCGTCCTGTGGGTTGACCTCTTCGGTTTCAAGGGCATGGATGGCTGCTTCGGCGGTTTTGCGCCAGGCGTCGCGCACTTCATTGCGGCGCTTGTCGTCCGGGCTTTTCTCGATGCCGCGCAGCAGCAACGGCAAGGCGATGCAGGCGGCGATCAACGACAGCAGAATCACCCCGGCCGCGATGAAGATCAGCAGGTCACGCTCGGGAAATGCGTCGGCACCCATGAACATCGGCACCGACATCACACCCGCCAGCGTCACTGCCCCGCGCACGCCACCGACGGTCAGCAACCAGCAGGAACGGGCGCTCGGCACCCGGGTAATCTCAGCCTTGCCACGCCAGCGCCGCAACAGAATGGACAGGCGCCAGATGCTTTGCACCCAGACGAACCGCAGCACCAGCAACACCAGGAAAATCGCCAGCACATCGAAGCAGCGATACAACAGCGTCGGCCACAGCGAGGTTTCATGGCTGGCAACGGCCTTGATGATGTCTGGCAACTGCAAGCCCAACAGCAGGAAAATCAGGCCATTGAAGGCGAATTCCAGCAATGACCAGACACTGCGATTGAGCAGCCGCGTGTTGGTCTGGCGCGGCAGCAGGTCGAGCCAGCTCTGCATCATCCCCGCCGCTACCGCCGACAGGATGCCCGATGCACCCACGCGCTCGGCCAGCACGTACGCGGCAAACGGCAGCAACAACATGAACACGACGTGGGTGGCCGGGTCATCCCAGCCACGGGCGATCATCCACGCGCGCAGGCGCCCCACCAGCCAGCTCAACGCGACGCCAATCGCCAGGCCGCCCACCGCCACCAAGACAAAGGTGACACTGGCGTTGGCCAGCGAGAATGCCCCGGTCACGGCGGCCACAAGCGCGAACTTGAAGGTCACCAGACCCGAGGCATCGTTCATCAGCGCCTCGCCCTGCAGAATGTGCATCAAGGGCGTCGGCAAGCGATTCTGGGAGATCGCCGAGACCGCCACGGCGTCCGTGGGCGACAGCACTGCCGCCAACGCAAACGCCACGGGCAGCGGGATACCTGGCAGCAACCAGTGAATGAAATACCCGGCGCCGACCACGGTAAACAGCACCAAACCCACGGCCAGGGTCAGGATCGGTCCACGTAGCTGCCAGAATTCACGCTTGGGCATGCGCCAACCGTCGGAAAACAACAGCGGCGGCAGGAACAGGAACAGGAACAATTCGGGGTCCAGCGCCACATGCAGGCCGAGGGTCGGCCAGGCCAGCAAGGCACCCGCGGCAATTTGCACCAACGGCAATGGAAGCGGGATCACCCGCCCCAGCAAGCGTGAAACGCCCACCAGCATCAACAGGATCAGGACGGTGTAGGCGGTTTGCATAAAACGGGGTTCCCGGACAATCGACAGCATTTGAAGTGCCATATTAGCCGCTTAGACTATGTGCTGGCCCTTGTACCTATGTCGCACGCTGTCACAACCGCGTTACCACAGGTTTTGTCCTACAGCCGCCGCGAAACCGTCCGGCCATGGCATAATCCGACACCTTTTATTTCCGACACCTGTAAAGGGGGCGATTCCTTGACCGTTTCAAGTAAAACGTTGCACCTTTTCGGCATCAAGGCCTGCGACACCATGAAAAAGGCGCGCACCTGGCTTGATGAACATGCTGTCAGCTATGACTTCCATGATTACAAAGCGGTCGGTATCGACCGTGAACACCTGACCCAATGGTGCAACGAGCACGGCTGGGAAGTGGTGTTGAACCGTGCAGGCACGACCTTTCGCAAGCTCGACGACGAACGCAAAGCCGATCTCGACCAGCCGAAAGCCATTGAATTGATGCTCGCACAACCTTCGATGATCAAGCGCCCGGTGCTCGATCTCGGTGACCGAACCCTGATTGGCTTCAAGCCAGATATCTACGCGGCCGCGCTCAAGTAAGCAGCCCGTTTCAATTTTGTTAGAGGTATCAACATGTCCACTACCCCATTCAGCCTGGCCTTTGGTGTCGGCACTCAAAACCGTCAAGGCGCCTGGCTGGAAGTATTTTACGCACAGCCGCTGCTTAATCCTTCGGCCGAACTGGTCGCTGCCATCGCGCCGATCCTGGGCTACAGCGAAGGCAACCAGGCCATCACCTTCACCACCGCGCAAGCCTCGCAACTGGCTGAAGCCGTGAAAGCCGTCGACGCTACCCAGGCCGCCCTGCTGACCCGTCTGGCCGAGAGCCACAAGCCGCTGGTCGCCACTGTCCTGGCCGAAGATGCACAGCTGACCTCCACGCCTGAGGCCTACCTCAAGCTGCACCTGTTGTCCCATCGCCTGGTCAAGCCGCACGGCCTGAACCTGGCGGGCGTGTTCCCGCTGCTGCCGAACGTGGCCTGGACCAGCCAGGGCGCAATCGACCTCGCCGAACTGGCCGAGCATCAACTCGAAGCCCGCCTGCGCGGCGAGCTGCTGGAGGTGTTCTCGGTGGACAAGTTCCCGAAAATGACCGACTACGTGGTACCGGCGGGTGTGCGTATCGCTGACGCGGCGCGCCTGCGCCTGGGCGCCTACGTGGGCGAAGGCACCACCGTGATGCACGAAGGCTTCATCAACTTCAACGCCGGCACCGAAGGCCCGGGCATGATCGAAGGCCGCGTTTCCGCCGGCGTATTCGTCGGCAAGGGTTCGGACCTGGGCGGCGGTTGCTCGACCATGGGCACCCTGTCGGGTGGCGGCAACATCGTGATCAAGGTGGGCGAAGGCTGCCTGATTGGCGCCAACGCCGGTATCGGCATCCCGTTGGGCGACCGCAACACCGTTGAATCGGGCCTGTACGTGACCGCTGGCACCAAGGTGGCGCTGCTGGACGAGAACAACAAGCTGGTCAAGGTCGTGAAGGCCCGTGAACTGGCCGGCCAGACCGACCTGCTGTTCCGTCGTAACTCGGAAACCGGTGCCGTGGAATGCAAAACCCACAAATCGGCGATCGAACTGAACGAAGCACTGCACGCTCACAACTAAGTGCCGCAGGCACTTGTGGGAGCGAGCCTGCTCGCGAAGCTTCTGGCATCCATATGGACGCCTTCGCGGGCAGGCTCGCTCCCACAGTGTCTTGTGTATACCCCGCCCATGTTCACCAGGGCCCGATAGCATGATGATTCTCTCTCCCTGGCGCGCCGACTTTCCAGCCATCGCCGCCCTGCAACGGCAAGGCCAGACCTACCTGGACAACGCCGCCACCACGCAAAAACCCCAAGCCCTGCTCGATGCCCTGGCGCATTACTACGCCAACGGCGCGGCCAACGTGCATCGGGCGCAACACCTGCCCGGCGCTCACGCCACTCAGGCGTTCGAGGACAGTCGGCGCAAAGCCGCCCATTGGCTCAATGCCGGCGACAGCGGTCAAATCATCTTCACCCACGGCGCGACTTCCGCGCTGAACCTCCTGGCCTATGGCCTGGAGCCTCTCTTCAATCCAGGCGATGAGATTGCCATCAGCGCCCTGGAACACCACGCCAACCTGCTGCCATGGCAACAACTGGCAACCCGTCGCAACCTCAAGCTGGTGATCCTGCCGCTGGATGTCGACGGCGTGATCGACCTTGAAGCCGCCGGACGGTTGATCGGCCCTCGCACACGCCTGCTGGCCGTCAGCCAGCTGTCCAACGTCATCGGCGCCTGGCAACCGCTACCCGCGCTGCTGGCGCAGGCAAAGGCACACAACGCGCTGACCGTGATCGACGGCGCCCAGGGCGTGGTCCATGGCCGGCACGACGTGCAGGCGCTGGGCTGCGACTTTTATGTGTTTTCCAGCCACAAGCTCTACGGCCCCGATGGCCTGGGCGTGCTGTTCGGGCGCAACGAGGCGCTCAAGCAACTGCGTCACTGGCAGTTCGGGGGCGAAATGGTGCTGGACGCTGACTACCTCAGCGCTCGCTTTCGCCCTGCCCCACTGGGTTTCGAGGCCGGAACGCCGCCGATCTCCAGTGTCATCGGGCTGGGGGCAACCCTGGATTACCTCGTCGGTCTCGATCAGGACGCGGTCTCGGCCCATGAAGCAGCGCTGCATGCCTGTCTGTTGAAAGGACTTGCGGCACGCGACGGCATTCGCTTGTTGGGCACGCCGCAGGTGGCCCTGGCCAGTTTTACCGTCGAAGGTGTGCATAACTCGGATCTGGCGCACCTGCTGACCGAACAGGGCATCGCCGTGCGCGCCGGTCATCACTGCGCCATGCCCTTGCTCAAAAGCTACAAGCTGGCCGGGGCGATTCGGGTGTCGTTGGCGCTGTACAACGATTCCGAGGACCTGCAACGATTCTTTGAAGCCCTGGACCAGGCGCTGGAGTTGCTGCGATGAGTTTGCCCGCCGACGCCGTTACCGCACTCGAAACCTTTCAGGCTGCCGCTGGCTGGGAGCAACGTGCGCGGCTGTTGATGCAATGGGGCGAGCGCCTGCCCGCCTTGAGCGACTCGGACATGTGCGACGCCAACCGGGTGCACGGCTGTGAAAGCCAGGTGTGGCTGGTGGGTGAGTTACGTGACGGTCATTGGCAGTTCAGCGCCAACAGCGATGCGCGGTTGATTCGGGGGCTGGTGGCATTGCTGCTGGCGCGGGTCAACGGGTTGTCAGCGGCTGAGTTGCGGCAGGTGGATTTGCCGGAGTGGTTCAATCAATTGGGGTTGGGGCGGCAGTTGTCGCAGTCGCGTAGTAACGGCCTGAATGCGGTGCTTCAGCGGATGATGGAGTTGGCCGGTTAATCGCCTTCGTCGGAACGCCGCCCGGAGCAAGCCCACTCCCACAGGGGATTTGTGTTCGGCGCATTTCCAATGTGGGAGCGGGCTTGCTCGCGAAGAGGCCATCAGCAACAACCTCAGGCTTGAGGTTTAACGCGCTCCGCCGGCCGCCGCACACCCGCCACGATCTTGTCCACCGCCTTGGTCGCCGCGACCATGCCGAAGGTCGCCGTCACCATCATCACCGCGCCAAACCCGCCGGCGCAGTCGAGCTTCACGCCGTCACCGACAAAACTCTTCTGCAAACAAATGCTGCCATCGGGTTTCGGGTAGCGCAGTTGCTCGGTGGAGAATACGCACGGCACGCTGTAATGACGGGTCACGGTGCGCGAGAAGCCATAGTCGCGGCGCAAGGTGGAGCGCACTTTCGACGCCAGCGGGTCGTTGAACGTACGGTTGAGGTCGCAGACCTGGATCAGCGTCGGGTCGATCTGCCCGCCCGCGCCGCCGGTGGTGATGATCTGGATTTTGCGCCGTTTGCACCAGGCGATCAGCGCCGCTTTCGCGTTGACGCTGTCGATGCAGTCGATCACGCAGTCGATGTTCGGTGTGATGTACTCGGCCATGGTCTCGCGGGTGACGAAATCCGGCACCGCGTGCACCGTGCAATCCGGGTTGATCCCGCGCAGGCGCTCGGCCATTACCTCGACCTTGGGTTTGCCGACGGTGCTGTCCAGCGCGTGCAGCTGGCGGTTGGCGTTGCTGACGCAGACATCGTCCAGGTCGAACAACGAAATCTCGCCGACACCGCAGCGGGCCATGGCTTCCGCCGCCCAGGAACCGACGCCGCCGACGCCGACGATCGCCACATGGGCTGCGCGCAGGCGCTCAAGGCCCTCGATGCCATACAAGCGGGCGATGCCTGCAAACCGCGGATCTTCTGTACTCATGACCATCACCTCAAAAACCGGCGCGCAGTATAGGCCTTCGCAGCACTAAATTTTAGGCTTCAAGCGGTAAGTGTAAGAACTTATGTGAAAGTGAATTGCCCAATATCGGGTAATTCCCTGTCCGCTGTACGTTCAGAGAATGCCCAGTGTAGGATGCGCGCCCCTTGGCGGTCCGACCGTTCCTTCGTTCCACAGTCTTTGGAACCCGAAATAACTATGTCATCGCGTAAATTTGGACTCAACCTGGTGGTGGTGCTCGCCATCGCTGCCTTGTTTACCGGCTTCTGGGCGCTGATCAATCGCCCGGTGACCGCCCCCAACTGGCCCGAACAGATCTCCGGCTTCTCGTACTCACCTTTCCAGCAGGGTCAATTCCCACAGAAAGAGCAGTACCCGACCGACGATCAAATGCGTCGTGACCTGGAGATCATGAGCAAGCTGACGGACAACATCCGTACTTACTCGGTCGATGGCACGCTGGAGAACATTCCCAAACTGGCGGAAGAGTTCGGCCTGCGGGTGACGCTGGGAATCTGGATCAGCCCGGACCAGGAGCGCAACGAGCGCGAAATCACCCGCGCCATCGAAATCGCCAATACCTCACGCAGTGTGGTTCGCGTGGTGGTCGGTAACGAAGCGATCTTCCGCAAGGAAATCACTGCCCAGGAACTCAGCGTCATGCTGGACCGCGTCCGCGCCGCCGTGAAGGTGCCGGTGACCACGTCCGAACAGTGGCACGTCTGGAAAGAGCACCCGGAACTGGCCAAGCACGTCGACCTGATCGCCGCCCACGTGCTGCCGTACTGGGAATTCATCCCGATGGACAAGGCCGGGCAGTTCGTCCTCGATCGCGCCCGCGACCTGAAGAAGATGTTCCCGAAAAAGCCGCTGCTGCTGTCCGAAGTGGGCTGGCCGAGCAACGGCCGCATGCGCGGAGGTGCCGATGCGTCGCCGGCAGACCAGGCGATCTACCTGAGAACCCTGGTCAACAAGCTCAACCGCCAGGGCTTCAACTACTTCGTGATCGAAGCGTTCGACCAACCGTGGAAGGCCAGCGATGAAGGCTCGGTGGGTGCTTATTGGGGCGTGTTCAACGCCGCGCGCCAACAGAAATTCAACTTCGAAGGCCCGGTGGTCGCCATTCCGCAATGGCGTGTGCTGGCTATCGGCTCGGTGGTTCTGGCTTTGCTGTCGCTGACCTTGCTGATGATCGACGGCTCGGCCCTGCGTCAGCGTGGCCGTACCTTCCTGACCTTCATCGCGTTCCTCTGCGGTTCGGTGCTGGTGTGGATCGGTTATGACTACAGCCAGCAATACAGCACATGGTTCAGCCTGACCGTAGGATTCCTGCTAGCACTTGGTGCGCTCGGTGTATTCATCGTATTGCTGACCGAGGCCCATGAACTGGCCGAAGCCGTGTGGGTGCACAAGCGCCGACGCGAGTTCCTGCCGGTGGAAGGCGACTCCAGCTACCGTCCAAAAGTGTCGATCCACGTGCCCTGCTACAACGAGCCGCCGGAGATGGTCAAACAGACCCTCAACGCCCTGGCCAACCTCGACTATCCGGACTTCGAAGTCCTGATCATCGACAACAACACCAAGGACCCGGCGGTCTGGGAACCGGTGCGCGATTACTGCGCAACCCTCGGTCCGCGCTTCAAGTTCTTCCACGTCGCACCCTTGGCCGGTTTCAAGGGCGGCGCGCTGAACTACCTGATTCCGCACACCGCCAAGGATGCGGAAGTGATCGCCGTGATCGACTCCGATTACTGCGTGCACCCCAACTGGCTCAAGCACATGGTGCCGCACTTCGCCGATCCGAAGATTGCCGTGGTGCAATCGCCGCAGGATTACCGCGACCAGAACGAAAGCACCTTCAAGAAGCTTTGCTACGCGGAATACAAAGGCTTCTTCCACATTGGCATGGTCACCCGCAACGACCGTGACGCGATCATCCAGCACGGCACCATGACCATGACCCGCCGCTCGGTGCTCGAAGAACTGGGCTGGGCCGACTGGTGCATCTGCGAAGACGCCGAACTGGGCTTGCGCGTGTTCGAAAAAGGCCTGTCGGCGGCGTATTACCACGACAGCTACGGCAAAGGCTTGATGCCCGATACCTTCATCGACTTCAAGAAACAGCGTTTCCGCTGGGCCTACGGCGCCATCCAGATCATCAAGCGCCACACCGCCAGCCTGCTGCGCGGCAAGGACACCCAACTGACGCGCGGCCAGCGCTACCACTTCCTCGCGGGTTGGTTACCGTGGGTGGCCGATGGCATGAACATCTTCTTCACCGTCGGCGCATTGTTGTGGTCGGCGGCGATGATCATCGTGCCGCAACGGGTCGACCCGCCGCTGCTGATTTTCGCCATCCCGCCCTTGGCGCTGTTCGTGTTCAAGGTCGGCAAGATCATCTTCCTCTACCGTCGTGCGGTGGGCGTGAACCTCAAGGACGCATTCTGCGCGGCGCTGGCCGGGCTGGCGTTGTCGCACACCATCGCCAAGGCAGTGCTGTACGGCTTCTTCACCAGCAGCATTCCGTTCTTCCGCACGCCGAAAAACGCCGATAACCACGGCTTTTGGGTGGCGATTTCCGAGGCTCGAGAAGAAGTGTTCATCATGTTGCTGTTGTGGGGCGCGGCCCTGGGCATTTACCTGGTGAACGGCATGCCGAGCAACGACATGCGCTTCTGGGTGACCATGTTGCTGGTGCAGTCGCTGCCGTACCTGGCCGCGCTGATCATGGCGTTCCTGTCGTCGCTGCCGAAACCGTCGGTCGAGGGGCAAACGGCACCGGTGGTCTAAATCAGCCCGGATGCACTAAACGGCGGCCAATGGTCGCCGTTTTGCTTTAAGATAACCGCCATTTTGCGCGCCCAGCGGCCTTATGGCCCGACCCAATACCTGTGGGAGCCAGCCTGCTGGCGATGAGTCCGTCACATTCAACAACTATGTTGGCTGACAGACCGCCATCGCGAGCAGGCTCGCTCCCGCATTTACAGCTTCCGGAGTTTTCCATGACGGCCCACGCCGACCTTTCGCCGACCCTTCAACTCGCCATCGACCTGATCCGCCGTCCGTCCGTGACCCCGGTCGATGCCGATTGCCAGAAGCAGATGATGCAGCGCCTGGGCGATGCCGGTTTTGCCCTGGAACCGATGCGCATCGAAGATGTGGATAACTTCTGGGCCACCCACGGCAAACACGATGGGCCCGTGCTGTGCTTCGCCGGCCACACCGACGTGGTGCCGACCGGTCCCGTGACGGCCTGGCAGATCGACCCGTTCAACGCGGTGATCGACGAGCACGGCATGCTCTGCGGCCGCGGCGCGGCGGACATGAAAGGCAGCCTGGCGTCGATGACCGTGGCCGCCGAGCGTTTCGTCGCCGACTACCCGGACCACAAGGGTAAGGTCGCCTTCCTGATCACCAGCGATGAAGAAGGCCCGGCGCATCACGGCACCAAGGCGGTGGTTGAACGCCTGGCCGCGCGCAAGGAGCGTCTGGACTGGTGCATCGTCGGCGAACCGTCGAGCACCACCCTGGTCGGTGACGTGGTCAAGAACGGCCGTCGCGGCTCCCTCGGCGCCAAGCTTACCGTACGCGGTGTTCAGGGCCACGTGGCCTACCCGCACCTGGCGAAGAACCCGATCCACCTTGCAGCTCCGGCCTTGGCCGAACTGGCCGCCGAGCACTGGGACCACGGCAACGATTTCTTCCCGCCGACCAGTTTCCAGATTTCCAACGTCAACTCCGGGACCGGCGCGACCAACGTGATCCCGGGTGACCTGATCGCGGTGTTCAACTTTCGCTTCTCCACCGAATCCACCGTCGAAGGCCTGCAGAAGCGCGTCGCCGATATCCTCGACAAGCATGGCCTGGACTGGCACATCGATTGGGCATTGTCCGGCCTGCCGTTCCTCACCGAACCGGGCGCGCTGCTCGATGCGGTGTCGTCGAGCATCAAGGACATCACCGGTCGGGAAACCAAGGCGTCCACCAGTGGTGGTACCTCCGATGGCCGCTTCATCGCGACCATGGGCACGCAAGTGGTTGAGCTGGGGCCGGTCAACGCGACCATCCACCAGGTCAATGAGCGGGTGCTGGCGGCCGATCTCGATGTGCTCACCGAAATCTACTACCAGACCCTGATCAAGTTGCTCGCCTGATGCTGGCATGTCCGATCTGCAGCGAACCGCTGAGCGCGGTGGACAACGGCGTGGCCTGCCCCGCCGGGCATCGTTTCGACCGCGCGCGCCAGGGTTACCTGAACCTGTTGCCGGTGCAGCACAAGAACAGCCGCGACCCTGGGGATAACCAGGCGATGGTCGAGGCCCGCCGCGACTTCCTCAACGCCGGCCATTACGCGCCGGTGGCCAAGCGCCTCGCGGAACTGGCTGCCGGCTACGCGCCACAGCGCTGGGTGGACATCGGTTGTGGCGAGGGCTATTACACCGCGCAGATCGCCGACGCCTTGCCGGACGCCGACGGCTACGCCCTGGACATTTCCCGGGAAGCGGTCAAGCGTGCCTGCAAACGCAATCCCGGACTCACCTGGTTAATCGCCAGCATGGCCCGCGTGCCGCTCGCGTCGGGCAGCTGCCAGTTCCTGGCCAGTGTCTTCAGCCCGCTGGATTGGGAAGAAGCCAAGCGCCTGCTCAGCCCCGGCGGCGGCCTGATGAAAGTCGGGCCGACCAGCGGCCACCTGATGGAGCTGCGTGAGCGGCTGTACGACGAAGTCCGCGAGTACATCGACGACAAGCACCTGGACCTGGTGCCCGAAGGCATGGCACTGGCACACAGCGAAACCCTGACATTCAAACTGACGCTTGCCAGCGGTCAGGACCGGGCGAACCTGCTGGCCATGACGCCCCACGGCTGGCGTGCCAGTGCCGAACGCCGGGCAGCGGTTATCGAGCAGGTCGAGCCTTTCGAGGTCACCGTGTCGATGCGCTACGATTATTTCGTACTTCAATAACTTCAAACATTTTTGGCCTTGGGCAACGGCCCGAGGCCGGCTAAATCCGCGAATGGATTTTTCAGACACGCAGTGAGGACATCCATGCGCCAACCCGATATCGAGATTTACCTGAAAGACGCCGACGTCGACCACAAGGCCATCTCGGCCTGGCTCGGCACGGCATTGGGCCCGTGCACCGACTGGGTGCAGAAAGGCCAGACCTACAAATGCAAGGCCGGCAACGTGCCAGTAACCTGGTTGCCCAAGGCCGTAGGGAAATGGAACAGCCTGTACCTGGAAAGCGACCAGACGCCGTGGGACGACGATATCGCCTGCGCCCGCGCCGCGTTCGCCGCACTCAACGTCGAAGTGCGCTGCGCACCGGGTAGCTGGGTCGAGGAAGAAGGTGAAGAGACGGCGGATCGCTGGATTCGCATCAGCGCCGATGGTGAAGAAGAGATCACCTGGAAAACCGCGTAAACGACGCCAATCACATGTGGGAGCGGGCTTGCTCGCTCCCACATTGGTTCTGGGTGATCTGAAGATCCGAGTTACAGACCTACCACATCCTCAGCCTGCAAGCCCTTCTCGCCGGTCACCACCGCGTATTCCACCTGCTGACCCTCGGTCAGCGAGCGATGCCCTTCCCCGCGAATCGCGCGGTAATGCACGAACACGTCCACCCCGTCCTCGCGCTGAATAAAGCCGTAGCCCTTGGCGTCGTTGAACCACTTCACATTGCCGGTTTCGCGCGTAGCCATGTCAGTACCCCCGTTGTTTTTATTTTGAGCGGCCGAGTATATGACACACACAAAAAGTCTCAACTACAGATTGGTTGACTGCTTTTTTGCCGATTTTCAGCGAATCCGGCACACTATCGAGCGCCCGAGCAAACGCTCGGTTTTATTCACTCACGCAGAAGCCGTATGACCCGCTCCCCGTTCCGCCGTCTTGTGTTTGGCACCCTGCGCCGGCTGTTGTACCTCTGGGTTCGCTCGGAGACGATCAACCAGTCGTCGTTCACCCTCAACCTCGACCGCAGTCGTCCGGTGTTCTACGTTCTGCAAAATCCTTCGCTGACCGACCTCGCCGTGGTCGACACCGAATGCACCAAGGCCGGCCTGCCGCGCCCGGTGCTGCCAGTCTCGGTGGGCAACCTGCTGGAACCGGCCGCGTTCTTCTACCTGACCCCGGATCCGGACTGGCTAGGCCGCCAGGACAAGCGCGGCGCACCGCCCACCCTGACCCGCCTGGTCAGCGCCTTGAGCCAGAACGCTGCCGAAGACGCGCAGATCATTCCCGTCAGCGTGTTCTGGGGCCAGTCGCCGGACAGCGAAAACAGTCCATGGAAACTGTTGTTCGCCGACAGCTGGGCCGTTACCGGGCGTTTGCGTCGCTTGCTCAGCATCATCGTGCTGGGGCGCAAGACCCGCGTGCAGTTCTCCGCGCCGATCCACCTGCGCGAACTGATCGAGCACAACAAGGGCCACGAGCGCACCGTGCGCATGGCCCAGCGCATTTTGCGGGTGCACTTTCGCAACCTCAAAGCCGCCGTCATCGGACCGGATATTTCCCACCGGCGCAATCTGGTCAAGGGCCTGGTCAACCAGCCGCTGGTCAAGCAAGCGATCCTCGACGAAGCCGAGCGTGAAAACATCTCTGCGGAAAAAGCCAAGGCCCAAGCCCTGCGCTACGGCAACGAGATCGCCTCGGACTACACCTACACTGCGATCCGCTTCATGGAAGTGGTGCTGAGCTGGTTCTGGAACAAGATCTACGACGGCATCAAGGTCAACAACATCGAAGGGGTGCAAAAAGTCGCCCCGGGGTACGAAGTGATCTACGTACCCTGCCACCGCAGCCATATCGACTACCTGCTGCTGTCCTATCTGTTGTTCCGCAATGGCCTGACCCCGCCGCACATCGCCGCCGGGATCAACCTCAACATGCCCGGGATCGGTGGCCTGCTGCGTCGCGGCGGTGCGTTTTTCATGCGCCGCACCTTCAAGGGCAACCCGCTGTACACCTCGGTATTCAACGAATACCTGCACACCCTCTTCACCAAAGGCTTCCCGGTCGAATACTTCGTCGAGGGCGGCCGCTCACGCACCGGGCGCATGCTGCAACCGAAGACCGGGATGCTGGCGATTACCTTGCGCAGCTTCCTGCGTTCGTCGCGCATGCCCATCGTCTT
This sequence comes from Pseudomonas serbica, assembly GCF_028823535.1. Taxonomy (GTDB): domain Bacteria; phylum Pseudomonadota; class Gammaproteobacteria; order Pseudomonadales; family Pseudomonadaceae; genus Aquipseudomonas; species Aquipseudomonas serbica. The sequence goes on from NZ_JAQIYM010000004.1 coordinate 403,601, forward strand.
CGTACCGGTGTACATCGGTTACGAGCGCGTGCTGGAAGGCCGCACCTACCTTGGCGAGTTGCGGGGCGCGACCAAGAAGAAAGAATCGATCTTCGACATCTTCAAAGTCATCGGCGCGCTCAAGCAGCGCTTCGGTCAAGTGGCGGTGAACTTCGGCGAGCCGATCAAACTCGCGCAATTCCTCGACAGCGAGCAGCCGGACTGGCGCACGCAGGCACTGGGCCCGCAGTTCAAACCGGCCTGGCTCAACGAAACCACCAACCGCCTCGGTGAAAAAGTCGCCCGGCACTTGAACGAAGCGGCGGCGATCAACCCGGTCAACCTGGTTGCGCTGGCGCTGCTGTCCACCAGCCGCCTGGCCCTGGACGATCGCGCAATGGCGCGGGTCCTCGACCTGTACCTGGCGTTGTTGCGCAAAGTCCCGTACTCGCCGCACACCACGCTGCCGGACGGCGATGGTCGCACTCTGATTGAGCACGTGAAGGACATGGACCTGCTGTCCGAGCAAAGCGACGCCCTGGGCAAGATTCTCTATCTGGACGAGCAGAACGCCGTCCTGATGACCTACTACCGCAACAACGTGCTGCACATCTTTGCGCTGCCGTCGCTGCTCGCGAGTTTCTTCCAGAGCGCGTCGCGCATGAGCCGCGAACAGGTCCTGCGCTACACCCGTGCGCTGTACCCCTACCTGCAAGCGGAGTTGTTCATTCGCTGGTCGCTGGACGAACTGGACGCGGTGATCGACCAGTGGCTGGAAGCCTTCGTCGAGCAAGGCCTGCTGCGTTTCGAAAACAACGTGTACCTGCGCCCGGCGCCAAGCTCGCGGCATTTTGTGCTGCTGACGCTGCTGTCGAAAAGCATCGCCCAGACGTTGCAGCGTTTCTACATGACCGTGTCCTTGCTGCTCAACAGCGGCCAGAACAGCATCAGCGCCGAAGAGCTGGAAGACCTGTGCACGGTCATGGCCCAGCGCCTGTCGATACTGCATGGCTTGAACGCCCCGGAATTCTTCGACAAGAGCCTGTTCCGCCACTTCATCCAGACGATGCTCGACCTTCAAGTGCTCAAGCGCGACGAGGCCGGCAAGCTGAGCTATCACGAGCTGCTCGGCGAACTGGCCGAAGGCGCGGCCAAACGGGTGTTGCCGGCAGAGATTCGCTTGTCGATCCGTCAGGTGGCGTTGCATCGCAGCGAAGATGCGGCGGATCAGCCCACGCCAACCGTCTAGATTGACTCGCCCAGAATTTTTTTGAAAAAGGAAGTTGCCATGTTCCGCCCCACCCTAAGCTTTGCCGGCCTGTGCGCAGGCTTGATGATCTCCGCCAGCGCCGCGGCACTGTCCCTCAGCGACCTGTCGCAGAAAGACGCCACCGGCGGGCTCAAGGACGCCCTGACCCAAGGCGCGCAACTGGCCGTGAAACAACTCGGCACCCCGGGTGGCTTCAGCAACAACCCAGAGGTGAAAATCGAGCTGCCGGGCAAACTGGGCAAGGTCGCCAGCAAAATGAAACAGTTCGGCATGGGTGATCAGGTCGACCAACTGGAAACCAGCATGAACAAAGCGGCGGAAAACGCCGTGACCCAGGCCCAGCCAATCCTCGTCGATGCGGTGAAGAAAATGACCGTGGAAGACGCCAAGGGCATCCTCAGCGGCGGCAATGACTCGGCCACCCAATACCTGAACAAGACCAGCCGCGAACAAATCCGCATCAAATTCCTGCCGATCGTCAAGCAAGCCACCGACCAGGTCGGCCTGGCCCAGCAGTACAACTCCTTCGCCGGCCAGGCCGCGACCATGGGCGTGATCGACGCGAAGAATGCCAACGTCGAAAACTATGTGACCGAACAGGCGTTGAACGGCTTGTTCGAGATGATCGGCAAACAGGAAGAAACCATCCGCCAGAACCCGGCGGCGGCGGCGACCAGTTTGGCCAAGAAAGTATTTGGTACGCTCTAAACCTCTCCGAAAAACCTGTGGGAGCGAGCCTGCTCGCGATGAGGCCCGTTCAGTCAACATAAATGTTGGCAGGCTTACCGTCTTCGCGAGCAGGCTCGCTCCCACAAATCAGTTCGCTTTAACACGCAGAAAATACACCCACTCACGCCCCAGCTTGCGTTTCTCGAACAACGCCAAATCCACTAATCCGTTCAAGGTGGCCGACGCCGTGTTGTACGAACACCCCAGATTCTCCTTCACATTGATCGCCGTAAACTCCTTCGCCATCCCGCTCCTGGCCACCTGATACACCGCCCGCTGCTTCCCACTCAGCCGCTCGAAAAACCCGGACTCCGACAACCAACGATCAAGGCTCTCGGCATTAACAAGACTTTTCCTGTAGGCCTCGGTAAAACTGCTGACAGCACGCAGCACCACCAAACACTGGAAATCGATGAAATACGTCAGGTCCAGGTCATCCGCTTCGGTGTTGAGATAGGAACGGCCGTATTTCACCGGCGCATTGCGCAGCAAGACGCTGATTGCGATGTAGCGAAACGCCGAGAAATCGTTCTTGAACATGAACCAGTAGAACAACGCCCGCGCGACGCGGCCGTTGCCATCGCGAAAAGGATGCTCATAACCCAGGGCAAAATGCAGCGCGATGCCCTTGATCAACGGGTGCAGATGATCCACACGGTGCGGATCGTCATGGGATTGATTGATCCACTGCGACAACACCCGCAATCGGGCAGCGAGCCCCGCGGCGGGAGGCGGTACATGAACGGTATTGCCCTGGCCGTCCTGCACCACCACGTCATCCCTGATCCGCAGATGCCCTGGCGAATATTGCGCATCGTCGATACCGGATACGCCAACGCGATGAAGTGCCGTGATTAGCTCGACACTCAAGGGCTCGTTCCGTTTCTCCCAGGCAAAGTTCATCATCCTGTAATTGCCGATGACCATTCGCTCATCCGGCGTACGCGGCAGGCGATGGCGCTTGAGCATGTCCTTGGCCACCCGAGTGGTAGTCGCTGCACCCTCGAGCTGACTGCTGCTGATGGCTTCGTCTTCGATCAGGTCGTTGAGCAGGTAGCTGAAATGCGCGTTCTCGCCGATCTGGCTGCTCATGTATTCCAACGCGGCCGTCGTCGTTCGACGGTCCACGGAGGAAATCGCTTTTTGCGCCAAGGGCGTCAACAGGAAACGGCCCCATTGCACCGGCTCACCCAATGGCAACAGGCTGGCGTACTGCGCTGTTCGGGCTTTCTTGACCAAAGCCCAGCAAAGATTCGAATCCAGTCCAGAGGCCCAGCGATAACGCAAATCATCGAATGGCAAATAGCGCCCCTGCTCGTCCAGGGGCTTGAGCAAGGCGAGGTATTCAGTGAGGCGCTCCTTGTGGGGCGACTTTGTCAGCAAATCAAAAACCGGGTCTGACCGCCCCTTCAGCATGGGTGGCTTCTTCATTGGAGCTGTCTCGAAAACTCGTGAAACCGAGTCTTGAGTACAACATCCGGACCTGCGAGTCTCAATATCGGACGGTTCTGATATGGCTGTAGGAAGTGCCGCAGGTTCGGGCCGTGGTTGGACGATTATTTGATTTTGACAATCAAGATCAAAGATCGCAGCCTGCCGCAGCTCCTACAGGTGTACACGCTTGAACAATCAGGCCGGTTCTTTCTTGACCCGGAACCAGGCCGCATACAACGCCGGCAGGAACAACAGCGTCAACGCCGTCGCCACGATCAACCCCCCCATGATCGCCACTGCCATCGGCCCGAAAAACACACTGCGCGACAGCGGAATCATCGCCAGGACCGCCGCCAGCGCGGTCAGCACAATCGGCCGGAAACGCCGCACCGTGGCCTCGATGATCGCCTGCCAGGGTTTCAGCCCGGCAGCGATATCCTGCTCGATCTGATCCACCAGGATCACCGAGTTACGCATGATCATCCCCGACAGCGCGATGGTCCCGAGCATGGCGACAAACCCGAACGGCTGACGGAACACCATCAGGAACAGCGTCACCCCGATCAAGCCCAGGGGCGCTGTCAGGAACACCATCGCCGTGCGCGAAAAACTGCGCAATTGCAGCATCAGCAAGGTCAACACCACCACGATAAACAATGGCACGCCGGCCTTCACCGAGTTCTGCCCACGCGCAGAATCCTCGACCGTACCGCCCACATCCAGCAAATACCCGTCAGGCAGTTCCGCGCGGATCGGGTCCAGCGTCGGCATGATCTGCTGCACCAGGGTCGCCGGTTGTTCCTTGCCATAGATGTCGGCACGCACGGTGACGTTGGGCAGGCGATTGCGGTGCCAGATCACGCCTTCCTCGAAGCCGTATTCCAGGGTCGCTATCTGCGACAGGGCCACGCTGCGACCATTGTCGGTCGGCACCGCCAGGCTTGGCAGCAGCGACAGCTCGGTGCGCTCGTGCAAGGTGCCGCGCAGCAGGATCTCGATCAACTCGTTGTCTTCGCGGTACTGGCTGACGCTGGAACCGGTCAGCGAGCTCTGCAAGAACTTTGACAGGTTCGCCGTGCTCACCCCCAATGCCCGCGCACGGTCCTGATCGATGTTCAGGTACACCACCTTGCTCGGCTCTTCCCAGTCCAGGTGGACGTTGACCACATGGGGATTTTCGCGAACCTTGGCCGCGACTTTGCGGGCCAGTGCGCGGACTTCCTCGATGTGTTCACCGGTCACCCGGAACTGCACCGGATAACCAACTGGCGGACCGTTTTCCAAACGAGTGACCCGCGAGCGCATGGCCGGAAATTGTTCGTTGAGGGTAGTGATCAGCCAGGTGCGCAGGGATTCACGCTCCTCGATGGTTTTCGCCAGGACAACGAACTGGGCGAAGCTCGCCGCTGGCAATTGCTGATCCAACGGCAGGTAAAAACGCGGCGAACCGGTGCCGACGTAGGCCACGTAGTTGTCGATCCCGGCTTTGTCCTTGAGCAAGGCTTCGAGGCGCTTGACCTCCTCGGCCGTGTTGCTCAGGGACGCGCCTTCGGCCAGTTTCAGGTCAACCATCAACTCCAGTCGGCCCGACGCCGGGAAAAACTGCTGTGGCACAAAACGAAACAGCACGATGGACGCAATGAACAGCACCACGGTCGCCATGATCACCGTCTTACGCCAGCGCACGCACCATTCCACCAGGTGCCGAACGCGCTGATAAAACGGCGTGGCGTAGGGATCGGGTTGGCCGGCACCGTGTTTGGCTGCATGAATTTTCGCCAGGTCCGGCAGGAGTTTTTCCCCCAGGTACGGCACGAAAAGCACCGCCGCCACCCAGGACGCCAATAGCGCAATGGTCACCACTTCGAAGATCGACCGGGTGTATTCACCGGTACCCGATTGCGCGGTGGCGATCGGCAGGAAACCGGCAGCGGTGATCAGCGTGCCGGTGAGCATCGGGAAGGCGGTACTGGTCCAGGCATAACTCGCCGCCTTGATCCGGTCGAAGCCCTGCTCCATCTTGATCGCCATCATTTCCACGGCGATGATGGCGTCGTCCACCAGCAAGCCCAGCGCCAGCACCAGCGCGCCGAGGGAAATCTTGTGCAGGCCAATCCCCAGGTAATACATGCAGGCGAACGTCATCGCCAGCACCAGCGGAATGGCCAGGGCCACCACCATGCCGGTGCGCACACCGAGGGAGAAGAAGCTCACCAGTAACACGATGGCCAGCGCTTCGACCAGCACCTGGACGAACTCGCCGACCCCGGTCTTCACCGCGGCCGGTTGGTCGGAGACCTTGCGCAATTGCATGCCGGCCGGGAGATTTTTCTGGATACGGGCAAACTCGATTTCCAGGGCCTTGCCCAGCACCAGGATGTCACCACCGTCCTTCATCGCCACGGCCAGGCCGATGGCGTCCTCACCCATGAAGCGCATGCGCGGTGCCGGTGGATCGTTGAACCCGCGTCGCACGTTTGCGACATCCGAGATGCGGAACGTCCGATCGCCGACACGAATCGGGAAGTTCTTGATCTCTTCGACCGTCTGAAAATTACCCGTGACCCGTAGCTGCAATCGCTCGCTGCTGGTTTCGAAGAACCCGGCGGTGGACACCGCATTCTGCTCTTCAAGCGCCTGTTGCACCGCCGCCAGGGGCAGCCCGAGGGTGGCGAGCTTGACGTTGGACAGCTCGATCCAGACCTTTTCGTCCTGCAATCCGAGCAGGTCGACCTTGCCTACATCCTTGACCCGCTGCAGCTGGATCTGGATGCGGTCGGCATAGTCCTTGAGCACGGCGTAATCGAAGCCCTCGCCGGTCAGGGCGTAGATATTGCCGAAGGTAGTGCCGAATTCATCATTGAAGAACGGCCCTTGAATGCCCGGCGGCAGGGTGTGACGAATGTCGCTGACCTTCTTGCGCACCTGATACCAGAGGTCCGGGATATCCACCGAGTGCATGGAGTCACGGGCGATGAACGTCACCTGGGATTCACCCGGGCGGGAGAACGACACGATGCGCTCGTACTCGCCGGTTTCCATCAGCTTCTTTTCAATGCGCTCGGTGACCTGGCGCGAGACTTCCTGCGCAGTCGCTCCCGGCCAGTTGGTGCGGATCACCATGGCCTTGAAGGTGAACGGCGGGTCTTCGCTTTGACCCAGCTTGGTGTAGGACAGTGCGCCGACGATCGCCAGCAAAAGCATCAGGAACAGGACGATCTGGCGATTACGCAGCGCCCAGGCAGAAAGATTGAAACCCATCGGGGATTACTCCTTGTCCGCCAGATTGACCACGCGGTTGGAGCGATCCACCGGACGCACTTGTTGCCCGTCGAGAAGCACATGGACGCCGGCGGCCACTACCCAGTCGCTGGCACTGAGGCCTTCGAGCACGGGGACGGTTTTTTCACCGAAGGCGCCGACCCGCACCGGGGTCTTCTTCAAGGTGTTGTTGGCGCTGACGACCCAGACGTAGGTCACGCCATTTTCCGCGGTCAGCGCCGACAGTGGCACCGACAACGGTACGGCCGCGTCGGTCTGCACGAAGACCCGGGCGCTCTGGCCGAGTTCTGCCGGCACCCTGCCGGCATTGAAGGCGATACGCGCAGCGAAGGTGCGGGACTTGGGATCGGCGGCCGGCGACAGTTCGCGGATGTGTCCGGCGAAGCGCTGATCCGGTTGCGTCCACAATTCAACCGACACCGGCTGGCCGACCTTGAAGCGGCCGAAGCTCTGCTCCGGCAGGCTGATCAACACTTCCCGCTCGCCATCGGTGGCCAGGGTGAACACCGTTTGCCCGGCCGCGACGACTTGCCCGACTTCCACCGCACGCTTGGCGACTACACCATCCTGCGGCGCGCGCAGTACCGCGTAACTGGCCTGATTGGTCGAGACGTTGAATTCGGCCTTGATCTGTTTAAGACGCGCTTCACCGGACCGATAAAGGTTTTCGTGATTGTCGTACTGCGAACGGCTGACCAGCTGCCGCTCCATCAGGGTTTTATAACGATCACGCTCGGCGCGCACCATGTTCAGATTAGCTTCGGCGGCGGCGACCTGGGCGCGGGTGGCTTCCAGTTGCAGGCGTACGTCCTGGGGATCGAGTTCCGCCAGCGGTTGGTCGGCCTTGACCCGCTGCCCTTCGTCGACCAGTCGTCGGCTGACTTTGCCGCCAATGCGGAACGCCAGGTCCGGTTCAAAGCGAGCGCGGACTTCGCCGGGATAGCTTTCCGTCGCCTGGGTCGAAGGCTGTGGCTGCACCACCATGGCCGGGCGCACGCTGACAGCAGGCGCCTCCTCATGACCACACGCGGTCAATAAAAACGCCAGGGTGACTGGCAACGCGAGGGGCAAGGCATAGCGGAACATGGTGAAGGACCTTTCGCCAATGGTGCTTGGAATAATTATACTGACGAGTATGTTATTAATAGCAAACTCACCAGTCCAGTAATAAAAGCGAATATGCCGAACAATCTTTCAGCACCCAGTGGCCCGGGCCGCCCCAAGGATCTGGCCAAGCGCCAGGCGGTCCTCGATGCAGCGAAAACGCTGTTTTTGACTAAGGGTTACGCCAACACCAGCATGGATGCAGTCGCTGCGCAGGCCGGGGTGTCGAAGCTGACGGTCTACAGTCACTTCAACGATAAGGAGACGCTGTTCTCCGCCGCCGTGGTGGCCAAATGCGAGGAGCAATTGCCGTCGCTGTTCTTCGAATTGCCGGAAGGCGTGGCCGTGGAAACGGTGCTGTTGAACATCGCCCGCGGCTTTCATCAGCTGATCAACAGCGACGAGTCGGTGAACCTGCATCGCCTGATCATGGCGTTGGGCAGCCAGGACCCGAAACTCTCGCTGATCTTCTTCGAGGCTGGGCCCCAGCGCATGCTCCACGGCATGGAGCGGTTGCTGGCGCGAATCAACGAAAGTGGCGTGTTGAGTATCGATAAACCGCGCAACGCGGCGGAACACTTCTTCTGCCTGCTCAAGGGCGCGGCGAATTTTCGGTTGCTTTACGGCTGCGGCGAGCCGTTGACCGGCGATGCGGCCGAGAGCCATGTGCAGGAAGTGGTGGGGTTGTTCATGCGGGCTTATCGGCCTGAGTGAGCCAAATAGATTCAGGCTGCCGGGTCTGGCCCCATCGCGAGCAGGCTCGCTCCCACATGGATCTATGCCACATCGTAGATTCCCTGTGGGAGCGAGCCTGCTCGCGATTGGGGCGACTCGGTCTTACGGCTTGAGCGCCTTTTTCGGATAGATGTCATATCGACTGGACTTGCCATCCAGCGCATGACTCGGCTTCGGCCCTTCGATGCATGGCGCCTTGCGCGGGCGCTTCACCACAACCCGGTGGGTGGCCAACGCCAATGCCGCTTCGAGCAAGGCCGGTGCATCGGGATCATCCCCTACCAGCGGCCGGAACAGGCGCATTTCCTTCTTCACCAAGGCGGTTTTCTCACGATGGGGGAACATCGGGTCGAGGTAGATCACCTGCGGCGGGTCGCCCTCCCAATGGCGCATCACCTCGATCGAATTGCCCTTGAGCAGGCGCATGCGCGCCACGATTGGCGCCACGTCGAAATCTTCCGCGCCCCGGGCCAGGCCATCTTCGAGCAAGGCACCGATCAATGGCTGACGCTCGATCAGGCTCATCTCGCAGCCCAGGCTGGCCAGCACGAACGCATCCTTGCCCAGCCCGGCGGTGGCATCCAGCACACGCGGGCGTACGCCCTGGGCGATGCCAACAGCCTTGGCGATCATCTGGCCGCTACCGCCACCGTACAACCGCCGATGCGCCGCACCTCCCTCGACGAAATCCACCCGAACCGGGCCTGGCGCATCCGGCCCCAACTGTTGCAGCTGCAACCCCTGGTCACCCACCTGCAACGCGAACTCGCCATCAGCCATTTGTAGCGGCAGGCCCAGGCGCTCGGCCCATTGCTCGGCCTGGGGCTCGAAGGCCGCGCCCAGCGCCTCGACATGGATGCGGCAGGCCGCAGGTTGATCAATCATCGGAAAACACGCTCAAAAAATTAATGATCGGCAAAAACGGCCGATAACAAAACTAACGAGCATTTTGCCAGAGCTGAGCGTCGACCGAGAGAAATGTCAGACATTCAACCCACAATCACAGGTTTTATCTCGCCCTACGGCGACTACAACCTGCGCAACACCCAGGCGCTGAGCGGCGTCAGTCACATCTGGCAGGATTTCTTTGCCCGTGCGCTGGCCGAACAGTCGGGTGAAGCAGTGCTGCCTGAATCGTTGAATTTTCCACCGGTCGATCTCGACAGCCCGGTTGAGCCCAGCGTTGGCAGCGACTTGCTGGCACACATCGTTTCCCAGCGCGAATGCGACGTGAGGGACAACGAAGTTCGTCCGCCAGAGCCGTTGTTCCTGCCGATTGCCGAGTTCGACATGGACCTGGCCGACAAGCCGTTCCCACCCTTCCCGCCTGAAGAAATCGACGCCCAGCAAAAGCAGCAGGACTTCGAGAGTGGCTGGGTCCGACCGATCGTACTCACCGCCGGCCAGCCCCTGCCAGCAGCGGGCCCGGCTCCACAACCGCGTGCGCTGCACCTGCCCATCGCCGAGTTCGAACTCGAGCTGCTGGACAAGCCGTTCCCGCCGTTCTCGCCTGAAGAATTGGTGGAACAACAGAAGCAGCTCGATTTCGACAGCCGCTGGGCGCGCCCGATCGTTCTGCAGAACCTGCGCCTCGCCGCCTGAGCCTCAACGGCAGACCCACCACGGCCCGACATCCACATGAAAGTGATTGCGATGGGCGGCGTTGTAATCCGGGCTCAACACCACACTGAACAGGCCGCAGGCGCCATCGCGAACCTGCCTTAGAAACTGCGCGTCCTGATTATCCTTCGGCCAATCCTTTAGCACGCTGATGGTCCGACCGTCAGCCAGGCGAAAACCGGCGATATCCAGCGCATTGGCCGACGCATGCTGGCTACGCCTGCCATTCTCGCGACTGTAGACATTGCGACAGGCAAAGCTGCCAAGATGTTCGACCCGGGTGACCGCTTGCCCATAGACCGCCTGCGCCGCCGGTTGCAAAGCGTGATGCTCGAACAGGGCAAACGACACCGCCAGTCGGCAACTGGCGAGGAAACTGCTGCTCAGGGCGACTCCGCTGCCCTGGACTCGCAGGGTATTGGTCAGCGGACATTGGGCGTCCGGGCTGTCGGCCTGACGGGTCACACGCAATCCAGAGCTGCTCAGCGCCTGGTCGCACAGCTGCGGATCAGCGCGCAGCCGCATCAGTTTGTAGCGGGTCAACAGGTTCGGCGCGGCCTTTACGTCCAGCGGTGCCCAGGGATTCCACTGCGGCGGCAGCGAAATCCAGCCGCGCCAGACGCCCGCACCTGCCGCTGCGATGATCACCAGTACCAGCAGCAGATACCCCCGAAGCCGCATCGTCAGCCTTTGAAAAACTGATTGGCCTGGGCGTACGGCATGGAACGTGACGTGAAGCCGAACGTGCCCGCTGTCCTGATCTCCCCGGCGGCGCGATAGAACTCGCCCATCGCCGCCAAGGCCAACGCCGAGCCGACGCTGATGCGCTTGACGCCCATTTCGCTCAGTTGCTCGACCGTCAGCTTCAAGCCGCCGGACATCAATACGTTGACCGGCTTGGGCGCCACGGCGCGGACCACCGCCAGGACTTCTTCCGCGTTGCGCAATCCCGGCGCATACAACACGTCCGCGCCGGCTTCGGCGAACGCCTGCAAGCGGCGAATCGTGTCAGCCAGATCCGGATTGCCATGCAGGAAATTCTCGGCCCGGGCGGTCAACGTAAACGCGAAAGGCAAGCTGCGGGCGGTCGCGACGGCGGCCTCGATGCGCGCGACGGCATGCTCGAAACAATAAATCGGCCCCTGCGCACGGCCGGTGAAGTCTTCGATCGAACCGCCGACGGCACCGGCGCCCGCAGCCGCCAGAATGCTCTGCGCGCACTCGGCGGGATCATCGGCAAAGCCGTTTTCCAGATCGACCGCGACCGGCAGGTCGGTGGCGGCGACGATCGCCCGGACGTTGGCCACGGTGTCGTCCAGGGTCAGGCCGCCATCGGGGCGTCCCTGGGAAAAAGCGTAACCGGCGCTGGTGGTCGCCAGCGCCTCGAAACCCAGGCTGGCGAGTATTTTCGCCGAACCTGCATCCCACGGATTGGGAATCACAAAAGCCCCCTGGCGTTCGTGCAGGGCTCTGAACGCTTGGGCTCGAAGGGTTTGCGCATCCATTGGCAGGCTCCTGTAGGGAAACGAGTCCGCTGTCAGAGCAAGCCAAGTTGCTCGGCCGCGGGCTCTCTGTATAGCTCAGGCAGCGCCGGCAAGCCAGGTAGTCGCATCATCAGGCGCGCATGAAAACGTTGCGCCAGTTTCGCCGCGAGCAGATTGTCGGCGGTGTGCAGGAAGATATAGGGCGTACGGCCCTCTTCGATCCACAGGGCAATTTTCTCCACCCACGGCAGCAGGAACGGATCGTTGGCCTCAAGCTGCGGATGACCGATGAAGCGCACCTGTGGAAACCGCGTGAATGCTGCCGGACGCGGGGGCACACGGGGTTTCTTCGATTGGGCGTGCAGTACCGAAGGCTCGGTCGAGGTGCAGCTGAACAACGCACGGGGATCGAGACAAATGCGCTCGACACCGCGATCGAGCAACAGGCGATTGAGCTCGCGCTCGCTATCACCCTTGGCGAAAAAGTCGTCATGCCTCACTTCTACGGCCAGCGGTCGTTGCAGGCCATCGATAAAGCCGGCCAGTTCGGGCAAGCGTTGTGGCGTGAAGCTTTTCGACAACTGCAACCACAGTGGCGAAACCCGCTCACCGAGGGGGCTGAGCAGTTGGGTGAAGGTCTCGGCGGCGGTCAGTTGTTCGCGCAAGTCACCGCCGTGGCTGATGTCACCGGGAAATTTGGCGGTGAAGCGAAAATGCTCGGGCATGGTTTCTGCCCAGCGCTGCACCGTGCTCGCAGCCGGGCTCGCATAGAAGGTTGTATTGCCTTCGACGGCGTTGAATACCTGGGAATACAGATCGAGAAATTCCGCGGGCCTGGCATCTGCTGGATACAAATAATCGCGCCAGGCGCTTTCACTCCAGGACGGGCAACCGAGGTAGTAAGGCAGCATCAGATGTACAGATCGAGGCCCAGCACTTGCGCATCCCAATCGACGAAACTGGCAGTACTCAGATAGCTGGAGAGTGCCATTGCCACGCTTCTGCTCATCGCGCGGTGATAAAGCATGTCCTGCTGACGGGCGGGAAGATTGCTCAGCTTTTGCGCAGCGGCTTTGGCGGCACGGGCAGCCAGTTGCTCTTCAGAGGCGAACTCCAGCTCGCCTTCGATATCGACGGACTCGTCATGCACGACCTGATCTTTGCGAGGCTTGCGCTTGATGGGGTAGGACTGAGAGGAAACGCCGTCTATACGCATAGGTGCATGCTCGGTATCAGTAATGGCAGTCTAGTGGCACCTAAGCCACATCGCAAACCGCCCAGTGATAACTAGAACACATAAAAGGCAAAAGGTTTAAAACCCGGGGTTAGAAAACGACGATTGGTTTCGTCAGGGAGATCGCCTTCGTCGGATCGCCGCCCGGAGCGGGCGGGCTCGCGAACGGGACGACACGGTTTCAAGGATTAACGCGCCTTAGGCGTCGCTACCTTGTCCCGCAGATAAACCGGCTGCGCCTCATCCGCCACGATCGCCTCGCCCCGCGCCCAGGCAAACCGCGCCAGGGTCAGCAAATCTTCGGCGTGGGGTAGCATGCCCGCATCCTGGCCGCTCAGGTCGACGGCGATGCGCTCGGCATAACCCCAGCCGGTGCCTGCACCGAACCATTGGCCACTGGCATCGGCCGGCAACGCGGCCGACTCCGGAGGCAATACCGCTTCGGCGCCGACCAGGCGCATCTCCCCCGCGGTTTCGCGGTAGCAGCCCCAATACACCTCGTCCATCCGCGCATCGATGGCCGCCGCGACCTGGCTGACGCCATGTTCGCGATAGGCGCGTTGGGCCAACACCGCCAGGTTCGACACCGGCAATACCGGACGATCGAGTGCAAACGCCAGGCCTTGCACCACGCCGATGGCAATGCGCACGCCAGTGAACGCGCCCGGCCCCCGACCGAAGGCGATGGCGTCGACCGCTTGCAGGGTGGTGCCGGCATCGGCGAGCAACTGCTGGATCATCGGCAGCAGCTTCTGTGCATGCAGGCGCGGAATCACCTCGTAATGGCTCGTCACTTTGCCGTCATGCAGCAAGGCAACGGAGCAAGCTTCAGTCGCGGTGTCCAGGGCCAGCAAGGTGCTCATCGATGTATCCACAAGAGAGGTCAGAAAAAGTGCGCCAGTATAAACAACTACGGCCCGCAAGCGGGCCGTAGAAGATGAAGCGTTTTTTTAGCTCAGTGCTTCAAGCACCTTGGCGGTGATCGATTCAACCGAACCGACGCCTTCGATATGGCTGTACTTCGGCTTGCCGTTGGCAGCCGACAGCTTCTGGTAGAAGTCCACCAGCGGCTTGGTCTGCGAATGGTAGACCGACAGGCGATGACGCACGGTTTCTTCGGTGTCGTCCTTGCGCTGCACCAGCTCTTCGCCAGTGATGTCGTCCTTGCCGGCAGTTTTCGGCGGGTTGTAGACGATGTGGTAAACGCGACCGCTGGCCTCGTGAACGCGGCGACCGGCGATACGCTGCACGATCTCTTCGTCTTCAACGGCGATTTCAACCACTGCGTCCAGCTCGACACCGGCAGTCACCAGGGCTTCAGCCTGGGGAATGGTGCGCGGGAAACCGTCGAACAGGAAACCGTTGGCGCAGTCAGGCTGGGCGATACGGTCCTTGACCAGGGCGATGATCAAGTCATCGGACACCAGGCCACCGGCATCCATGATGCTCTTGGCCTTGATGCCCAGCTCGGTGCCGGCCTTGACCGCAGCACGCAGCATGTCGCCCGTGGAGATTTGCGGAATGCCGAATTTTTCGGTGATGAACTTAGCCTGAGTACCTTTACCGGCCCCGGGAGCTCCCAGCAGAATGACGCGCATCGATGTGCTCCTCAATTTTTTATTTAGATAACGTCAGATTCGCCTCGTGGGGCCAATCTCAAAAATAGGGTCGTGACCGCCCAAACGGCCAAAGGCTGCTCAAGATACACAGCAGGCTGCGCCCACACAAGCCGCCAAAAGTCGGAGAAACCGCTGTCTGTCATGACCCCGCAACCCGGTTCCCCAAGTCGCAACCCCATCATTAACTGTCGCCTGGCAGCACTTTTGCACCCGCCATCGAGCCGCATCCGACGCCCGCGCCGGATGCTCCAACCCCTGGCAAAAAACCTTAGCCGGTATTGCGCAAACCGGCGGCAATCCCCGCCACAGACACCAGTAACGCCTGTTCTACCGGGCTGTCCTGTGCCACATCCGGTTGCCGCGATCGTGCCAGCAACTCGGCCTGCAATAGATGAAGCGGGTCGAGGTAAGTGTTGCGCAAACGGATGAATTCAAGGGTGGCTGGGCTATGTGCCATCAGCTGTGACTGGCCGGTCAGCCCGAGAACGATGGCGCACGCCTGCGACAATAGGTCGCGTAAGTGCGCACCCAATGGCAGCAAGTCCGGTTCGACCAATCGCTCGTCGTAGGACCGGGCTATATCCGCGTCGGCCTTGGCCAGGACCATCTCCAGCATGTCGATGCGAGTGCGGAAGAACGGCCATTGCTCGCGCATCTGCGCAAGCAGTTCGCCTTCACCGCGCTCCAGCGCCTTGCTCAGTGCCGCTTCCCAGCCCAGCCAGGCCGGCAGCATCAGCCGGGTCTGGGTCCAGCCGAAGATCCACGGGATGGCCCGCAGGCTTTCGATCCCGCCGGCACGTCGCTTGGCCGGACGACTGCCCAACGGCAGGCGCCCCAGTTCCTGTTCCGGGGTGGATTGGCGGAAATACTCCACGAACTGCGGATTTTCCCGCACCACGGCGCGGTAGGCGCTGACGCCGTCGGCGGCCAGTTCGTCCATCAAGTGGCGCCACTCAGGCGTTGGCGGTGGCGGCGGCAGCAGGGTCGCTTCGAGTACCGCGGCCAGGTACAGATTGAGGTTTTGCTCGGCGATGTCCGGCAGGCCAAACTTGAAACGAATCATTTCTCCCTGCTCGGTGGTGCGGAAGCGTCCGGCGACCGAACCCGGCGGCTGCGACAGGATCGCCGCGTGGGCCGGGCCGCCGCCACGCCCCACGGTGCCACCGCGACCATGGAACAACAGCAGTTCCACTTGTTGTTCGCGGCAGATATCCACCAGCCGCTCCTGCGCCCGGTACTGCGCCCAGGCCGCCGCCGTGGTCCCTGCGTCCTTGGCCGAGTCGGAATAACCGATCATCACCTCCTGCGGTCCTTGCAGGCGCGAGCGATAGCCCGGCAGCAACAACAACTTCTCGATCACCGGGCCCGCGTTGTCGAGGTCGGCGAGGGTTTCGAACAGCGGCACCACGCGCATCGGCCGCAACACGCCGGACTCTTTGAGCAACAGCTGCACCGCGAGCACATCGGAAGCGGCACCGGCCATGGAGATCACGTACGAGCCCAGCGACGCCCCTGGCGCGGCGGCGATTTCCCGGCATGTCGCCAGCACTTCGGCGGTGTCGGCCGAGGGCGTGTAGTGGGCCGGCAGCAAGGGCCGACGGTTACTCTGTTCGCGCGTCAGGAAGCTGATGCGCTCTTCTTCGCTCCAGTCTTCATAGCGACCCAAGCCAAGATAATCGGTGATTTCGGTCATCGCCGCGGTATGGCGCGACGAGTCCTGGCGCACATCGAGGCGCACCAGGAACAGGCCGAACGTCACGGCCCGGCGCAGGCAATCGAGCAACGGACCGTCGGCGATCACGCCCATGCCGCACTCATGCAGCGAGTGATAGCACAGCTCCAGCGGGTCGAGCAGGTCGCGATTGTTCTGCAGCACATCGGCGGGTGCCGGCGTCGGCGTCGACAACGCGGTGTGCGCCCAGTTTCTGGTCGCGCGCAGGCGTTCGCGCAGCTGTTTGAGCACCGCGCGGTAGGGTTCGGCGCTGTCGCCTGCCTTGGCCTTCAATTCTTCACTGGCCTGCTGCATCGACAACTCGGCCGCCAGGTGATCGACATCGCGCAGGTACAAGTCAGCCGCCATCCAGCGCGCCAGCAACAGCACTTCACGGGTCACCGCCGCCGTCACGTTCGGGTTGCCGTCGCGGTCGCCGCCCATCCACGAGGCAAAGCGAATCGGTGCGGCTTCCAGAGGCAAGCGCAGGCCGGTGGCGGCGTGCAGGGCCTGGTCGGCCTTACGCAGGTAATTGGGGATCGCTTGCCACAGCGAGTGTTCGATCACCGCGAAGCCCCATTTGGCTTCGTCGACGGGCGTCGGCCGCGTGCGGCGGATTTCTTCGGTGTGCCAGGCTTCGGCGATCAGGCGCTGTAACCTCGACTTGATCTGCTCACGCTCGGCGCTGGTCAGGTCGCGATGGTCCAGGGCTGCCAGTTGCGCGGCGATGGCGTCGTATTTCTGAATCAACGTACGGCGCGCGACTTCGGTCGGGTGTGCGGTCAGCACCAGCTCGATTTCAAGTCGACCCAGTTGCCGGGCCAGGGACTCGGCGCCATGACCTTCGGCGCGCAGGCGGGCGAGCAGCTCCGGCAATACCCGCGCCTCGAATGGTGCCGGCTGGGACTCTTCGCGACGGTGGATCAGCTGGTACTGCTCGGCGATGTTGGCCAGGTTGAGAAACTGGTTGAAGGCCCGCGCCACCGGGAGCAATTCGTCTTCCGTCAACTGGTTGAGGCTGGCGCTCAGTTCGGCATCCATGGAGCCGCGACGGTCAGCCTTGGCGCCCTTGCGGATCTGTTCGATCTTGTCGAGAAAGCCGTCCCCGTACTGTTCACGAATGGTGTTGCCCAACAACTCACCCAGCAGGTGAACGTCTTCGCGCAAGCGTGCATCAATATCGGTCATCAACAGTTCTCCAGCGAAAAATCCGGTCGACCAGGAACCTTAAGAGTGCCGCTCCAGACCGGTTCTTACAAGCAAGACGACGAAGGGCCTGTAAACCTTTGGCGTTGAAGCTAGTCTCAACAGTACGCCGTACAACGGCTGTCGCCGGCGCCTGCCGGACATTCCCCGCCTGCAATGAGCAGGAGCGCAATGAGGTCATTATGAAAATCCGCGAGCTTGCCAACCACTGGGAAGAAAACGCCAAAGGTCGCCTGACCGACACAGGCTATTCGATTCATCTGGACGTGGAGGCTGCCGCACGGCTTGCGGCGATCATCGAGATGTACCCCAAGCGGCATCCCGAAGAACTGTTGGGCGAACTGATCGGGGCTGCCCTGGAAGAACTGGAAAAAAGCTTTCCCTATGTGAAAGGTACGACCGTGGTAGCCACTGACGAAGAAGGCGACCCGCTGTACGAAGACATCGGCCCGACCCCACGTTTTCTCGCCTTGTCCCGTCGTCATCTGCACGATTTGTCGGCCGGGGGCGACAAACAGAAACACTGATTTTTTCCCCTATCTTCCCTTCTGAAAAACGCTGTTCGCGCCCCCTTCGAGGGGCGTGAACATGCATGCTTATCGCCACAATCCTCGGTATAGAGCCCCGCCCACTTCGTCGAAGTTTTTTTCGGTAGCAGGCTAATTTCTCTGAACTTTCAAAAAACGCCTCGGGTCAACCCAGTAACCACGCCTGGGACGGCCGTATCAAAACGCCCCCAAAACGGTAGCTTTCGGCTCCTTGCCCAGGATGGATGTTCACGTTGCTCAGGAGTTAGCCCAATGGAGTTGAAATCAATGAAAACCCGAACTGGCAAATCCTCTTCCCTGCACGGTCTGAAAATGGCGGCACTGGCGATCGGTGGCAGTCTCGTACTGGCCGGTTGCGCCGGTAACCCGCCTACCGAGCAATTCGCCGTCACCGAGTCAGCGGTCAACAGCGCCGTCAGCGCCGGCGGTACCGAATTCGCCGCCGTGGAAATGAAAGCTGCACAGGACAAGCTCAAGCAAGCCGAAATTGCCATGCACGACAAGCAGTACGATCAAGCCAGGACCCTGGCCGAACAGGCTGAGTGGGACGCTCGCGTAGCCGAGCGCAAAGCCCAGGCGATGAAAGCCGAACAGTCTGTGAAGGACTCTCAGAAAGGGGTTCAGGAACTGCGTCAGGAAAGCCAGCGCACCGTTCAGTAACGGCGCGGCGCGACGTATTTCTTAATCGATTGAAAGGACTAAACCATGAATTGCAAACACATGATGATCCCTGCCCTGCTGGCCGCAAGCGTCGCCCTGGCTGCGTGCTCCACGCCACCGAACCCTAGCCTTGAACAGGCCCGCACCAATTATTCAGGGCTGCAGGCCAACCCGCAGGCGAGCAAAGTCGCGGCGCTGGAAACCAAGGAAGCCAGTGATTATCTGGACAAGGCCGATAAAGCCTATCTGGACAAGGAAGATGCGGCCAAGGTCGATCAGTTGGCCTACCTGACCAATCAGCGCGTCGAAGTGGCGAAACAGACCATCGCTCTGCGTACCGCCGAAGCCAACCTGAAAAATGCTTCCGCGCAACGGGCCCAGGCCCGCCTGGACGCCCGCGACCAGCAGATCAAGCAGTTGCAGGACAGCCTCAACGCCAAGCAGACCGATCGCGGCACGCTGGTGACCTTCGGTGATGTGCTGTTCGCCACCGACAAGGCCGAGCTGAAATCCAATGGTCTGGTGAACATCAACAAATTGGCGCAGTACCTGCGGGACAATCCGGATCGCAAAGTGATTGTCGAGGGCTACACCGACAGCACCGGTACCACCTCGCATAACCAGTCACTGTCGGAACGTCGCGCCAGCTCCGTGCGCACGGCGCTGGTGAAGATGGGCGTCGATCCGACCCGCATCGTCGCCCAGGGCTATGGCAAGGAGTATCCCGTAGCGGATAACACCAGCGTCTCGGGCCGGGCCCAGAACCGTCGGGTGGAAGTGACCATTTCCAATGACAACCAGCCGGTGATTCCACGTTCGGCGGTGAGTGCCAACACCCAATAATTGGCAATAACGCAAAACCAATGTGGGAGCGAGCAAGTCGAATCGTCGCACCGCCGCTCCCACATTTTATTTGTGTTTACTGCTCCAGCTTCTGCGGCGTTTCCTGCCCCATGCAACGCACGGCCTTTTTCTTGTTGTTGATCAACACGCCGGTCAATCCTTTCTGCTCGGTATCGAACAATACCAGCACACCATCGATGCACTGCGCCACCTGCGCCGCCGGCTCCAGGGAGACTTTGTAGTCTTCGCCCGGCACGGTCTTGAGCATGGTGAATTCGTTGAGCAGCAACGCATCCTCTGGCTTGGCGAAGTGCAGGTAGCCGTACCACCACAGGGCGGCGACGGTGCCGAGGATGCTGCAGATACCGGTGATGATCAGCGGGATGGCGTTGCGTTCTTCACTCATTGCGGGCTCTCTGATGGTTCATTTTCTGAATTTGGTGGCGCCGGGTAATTGGGGATTTCACCCAGGCGGCGCAGGCCGTTGAAATGCTGCGGGTCATCGAGATAACGCAACATGACCTTGCGCCAGACCGGGTCGGCGAATGTCTGCACATGACCGCCACGGGTCAATTGCAGCACCCTCGGCGGCGGCGCAGCTTGATACAGTCGGATCCCGTTGGAAAGAGGCACGAGCGGATCGTCGATGCTGTGGTAGATCAGTTTCGGCACACCATTGAGTTGCGCCATGGAGTTGATCGCGCTGTCGCCATCGGGCACCAACCAGGACAGCGGCACCTGGAACGCCCAGAACACCCATGAATTGCTCAGCGCATAGCGGCCGACGCTACGGTAACTGGCGGGCACGCCATCGAGCACAAGGGCCTTGAGCTGCTTTTGCCGCTCGGGGTGTTGCACCAGGTAGTGGACGGCCATCGACCCACCGAGGCTTTGGCCGAGCAGGATCAGTGGCTTGCCCTTGACCTCGGGGGCCTGGTCGAGCCATTTGAACGCGGCGTCGATGTCCTGGTAGATCGCCGGCAGGCTCGGCTCGCCCTCGGATAAACCATAGCCGCGATAGTCCACCAGCAGTACCTGGTAACCCTCCTTGGGCAACCACCAGCTCCCGCCCAGGTGCATGGGCAGGTTGCCGCCGTTGCCGTGCAGGTGCAGGACGGTGCCTTTGACCTCGACCCCCTTTTTCGCCGGCAGCCACCAGGCGTTCAGCTTGAGACCGTCGGCGGTGGTCAGGGTGACCTCGCGGTATTCGAGCTTGGCTTTTTCCGGGGTGAACAGCTGGCCGGGTTCGGGGTAGAACAGCAAGGAACTGCAGCCGCTGAGGACCAGGAGAAGGCAGAAGATGCCGAGGATTCTCATCCGTTGAAACCTCGCGATATATGTGAATATCTGACCCTGCAGGAGCTGGCTTGCCAGCGAACGCCGTAACGCGGTTTACCTGCCGCACCGCGTTATCGTTCTTCGCTGGCAAGCCAGCTCCTACAGAAGTTGTCGTGATTACAGGATATTGGAGTAATCCGCCTCGATCCGGTCCAGGCTCAGGTGGTTGAGGAAGTTGGAGAAGCACATCCACGCCGACAACGCGTTCATGTCGCGAAACTGTTCCGGCAGGTACTTGGGCGGCACCACCAGCCCCTCGTCCACCAACAGGCGCAAGGTGCGCATGTCTTCCAGGGTGGTCTTGCCACAGAACAGCAGCGGTATCTGCTCCAGCTTGCCTTTGCGCACCGCCAGCTGAATGTAGTTGTAAATCATGATAAAGCCCTTGAGGTAGGACAAGTCTTTGGTAAAGGGCAGACCTGTCGGCACCGAGCCACGGAAAACGCGACTGGCGTTGCTGTAGCTCTCGGGCATTTCGAAACCCTGTTCGCGGAAGAACTCGAACACCTGCAGGAAGTCGGCGCCCTCCTCCACCATGTGAATCGCCCGCGTGCGGTTGGTCAGTTTGCGCAGGCGACTCGGGTACGAGGCGAAGGTGATGATTTCCATCAGGATCGCCAGGCCTTCCTGGGTCACCGTTGACGAGGGTGGACCTTTGGCCAGGAAGGTGCAGATCGGCTGGTTCAGGCCGTTGAGGGTGGTGCCGACGTGCACCAGCCCTTCGTGGACTTCCAGGGCGCGCACATCGCGCTGGTTGAACATCGCATCGGAGCGGATCTTGATGTAGTCGGCGCCGGCTGCCGCATCGGCGACGATCCCGTCGGACTCGAACACCCGGATGGTTTCCTCTGCCTCGCCAAACACCTTGTTCAAGCGATGCTGCAACAGGTCGACGGCATCCTTGGCCGTCAGCGTCTTCGGTTCATCTTTCAGATCGCCACGACCGTCGATGTTGTTCAGGTATTCGGACAGCATCATGCCCAGGTCGGACAGCGTCGGGTCGCCAGCGTGGAACGCATCGGACGCAGCGCCGTACAACTCCTGGGAAATCAGGCCGAAATCCTCGGTGCCGCGCGCTTCGAGCATGCGCACCACCATGCGGTATTCCTTGCACATGCGGCGCATGATCTGCCCGACCGGGTTGAACTGGCCAAGCTGGCGGGTGATGTCGCGCTCGATGTTCTGGAATTCCAGCTTCACCTTGCTGGAATCGAAGGCCAACGGACGGTTGAGGTAGTAGTCGCGGTCCACCGCCGGCATCTCCTTGCCCTTGGCCTTGAGGAAGCCCTTGCGGATGCTGTCGTCCCATTTGACCGCATCGAGGACGCGAATCGGCGTCTGCGCCAGCACAATGCGATCGGACAAAATGCGTATCGACTGCTGGTAATCGTCCACCCGAAACTCCTGTAGAAATCTGCTGTGCTGGGTTACTTGGCTTTGACCTGGCGCTGGTAACGCACCACTTCGACGAACACATCGGAATTGGCCGGGTCGTCGAGGTAGGCGGACACTTGGTCCACGGGGCTGTTGATCAACACGCCATCGCCGTCGTCGGTCTGGAAGCTCTCGCCGCTCAAGGCCTTCTGTCCCAGAGCCTGGTTGATCTGTTCAAGGTCGAGGTTATACACCACCAGTTCATGCTGGTCGGTGAGTTCAAACCCGCCGATGGTGAAATGCCCGCCGAACTTCGCCGGTACTTTCGCCGATAGATACCAGCGGCTGCCGTGGCGTGACACGGTGAAAGGATAGGCTTCGCGCTCCTTTGGTTTGGCCTTGAAGTAACTCACGGCCTGATAGCGATTGTTGCCGATGCGCGTCAGCTCCAGGTTGACCGGCTCACCCCAGGCATTGGTGCTGGTCCATTTGCCAAGCAAGCCCTTGGGCACAGGCTCGCGCGTAGGCAGCGGCTCCTTGAAGGTCACCAGGCAGCCACTGAGCAACAGGAACGACAAGGCGACCACTACGACGCGCCAGACTCTCATTCAACACTCCCTTTTGGAACGCACGCCTACCTAATGTGGGAGCGGGCTTGCTCGCGAATGCGCAGTTTCAGTCGACATAGACGTTGATTGTGCAACCGCATTCGCGAGCAAGCCCGCTCCCACAAGGGATTAAACCGACGCCAGCACTAAATGCATGTAACGCGTCAGGATACCGAGCATTTCCTCTTCGGCGACCGGTTCGGCGTCGTTGAGCAGGCCCTGATATTCCATCCGTCCGATTATCGCCGTCAACACTTTGGCATCCTGTTGCGGTTCGCGGGAGCCCAGCACCTGGAAAAGCTGGCAGGAACCCTGCAGCAGGATCTGTTGATGGGAGCGCACCAACTCGGCCAGGCGCGGGTTCAACAGCGCTTCCTGGCGGAACGCCTGCTCGGCCATCAAATGCTCACGACGGGTCACCAGCTGCCGATGAACATACTCTGTCATCAACCGTGCAATATCGTCCGCCAGCTTTGAACGCGCCTGTGGACTGCCGTCGCCGCTGGCGATCATATCGCGCAGCAGGCCCTCGTTGTTCACCCACAGCTTGGCCATGTAGGCCGCGCTGCGCTCCACGTATTGGGCGAAGGTATCGGTGAGCAGGTCATCGATATCCTTGAAGTAGTAAGTGGTCGCCGATAACGGCACTTGAGCCTCGGCAGCCACTGCACGATGGCGCACGGCCCGTACGCCATCACGCACGACGATGCGCATCGCGGCATCGAGAATGTCCTGTCGACGCTGCTCGCTGCCCTGTCGGCTGGCCTTGCGGCCCTGGTACTGAACACTTTCAGCGACCGCAGTGGCGATACCCGCTGCACCTTCTTGAGCTATTGCACGATTCACGACAGGTCTTTCCTCTCAGATGAAACTAACAAGTTGATACGTTTGTACCAGACAGGCAATAAAAAGCCGCCTCAAAGGCGGCTTTTTAATTGAAACACTTACGCTTGTGGCCGCATGTGCGGGAACAGGATCACGTCGCGGATCGACGGGGAGTTGGTCAGCAGCATCACCAGGCGGTCGATGCCGATGCCTTCGCCCGCCGTCGGCGGCATGCCGTACTCCAGCGCGCGAACGAAGTCGGCGTCGTAATGCATGGCTTCGTCGTCGCCCGCGTCCTTGTCGGCCACCTGGGCCATGAAACGCTCGGCCTGGTCTTCCGCGTCGTTCAACTCGGAGTAGGCGTTGGCGATTTCACGACCACCGATGAACAGCTCGAAGCGGTCGGTGACGTTCGGGTTCTCGTCGTTGCGACGGGCCAGCGGCGATACTTCGAACGGATACTGGGTGATGAAGTGTGGCTGCTCCAGCTTGTGCTCGACCAGCTCTTCGAAAATCATCACCTGCAGTTTGCCCAGGCCTTCGAAGCCCAGCACCTTGGCGCCGGCCTTCTTGGCGATAGCGCGTGCCTTGTCGATGTCGTTCAGGTCGTCGGCGGTCAGCTCAGGGTTGTACTTGAGGATCGAGTCGAAGACCGACAGGCGCACGAACGGTTCGCCGAAGTGGAACACCTTGTCGCCGTACGGCACGTCGGTGCTGCCCAGGACCAGCTGTGCCAGTTCACGGAACAGTTCTTCGGTCAGGTCCATGTTGTCTTCGTAGTCGGCGTAGGCCTGGTAGAACTCCAACATGGTGAATTCAGGGTTGTGACGAGTCGAAACGCCTTCGTTACGGAAGTTGCGGTTGATCTCGAACACTTTCTCGAAACCGCCAACCACCAAGCGCTTGAGGTACAGCTCTGGCGCGATACGCAGGAACATTTCCATGTCCAGCGCGTTGTGGTGGGTTTCGAACGGCTTGGCTGCCGCGCCACCCGGGATGGTCTGCAGCATCGGCGTTTCCACTTCCAGGAAGTCACGCTTCATCAGGAAGCTGCGGATGTGGGCGATGACTTGCGAACGCACGCGGAACGTCTGGCGCACGTCTTCGTTGACGATCAGGTCAACGTAACGCTGGCGATAGCGCTGCTCGGTGTCGGTCAGGCCGTGGTGCTTGTCCGGCAGCGGGCGCAGGGATTTGGTCAGCAGGCGCACGTTGGTCATTTCAACGTACAGGTCGCCCTTGCCGGAACGGGCCAGGGTGCCTTCGGCTGCGATGATGTCGCCCATGTCCCAGGTTTTCACCGCGGCCAGGGTGTCTTCGGACAGGGTCTTGCGGTTGACGTAGACCTGGATGCGACCGGTCATGTCCTGGATCACCATGAACGAGCCACGGTTGAGCATGATGCGACCGGCAACCTTGACCGGGATTGCAGCCTCTGCCAGCTCTTCCTTGGTCTTGTCCGCGTACTGTTTCTGCAAGTCATTGCAGTAGTTTTCGCGGCGGAAGTCGTTCGGGAAGGCATTGCCCTTGGCGCGCTCGGCAGCAAGCTTTTCCTTGCGCAGGGCGATCAGGGAGTTTTCTTCCTGTTGCAGGGCTTGCGGGTCGAGTTCTAGGTCGCTCATGTCTTTAAATATTCCATCTGGTTCGTTTTCCCCGGCCTACGGCCGGGGATCGCCGGCAAGCCGGCTCCTACAGGGCATCGCGGTGTGTCAGTGACTTACAGCCCGGATTTCAGGCTGGCTTCCAAATATTCGTCGATATCGCCGTCGAGTACCTTGTCGCAGTCGCTGCGTTCGATGTTGGTGCGCAGGTCCTTGATACGCGAGGCATCAAGCACGTACGAACGGATCTGGTGACCCCAGCCGATATCGGACTTGGTGTCTTCCAGCGCCTGGGACGCCGCGTTGCGCTTCTGCATTTCCTGCTCGTACAACTTGGCCCGCAGCATTTTCATGGCGGTGTCCTTGTTGGCGTGCTGGGAACGTTCGTTCTGGCAGCTGACCACGGTATTGGTCGGTACGTGGGTGATACGTACGGCCGAGTCGGTGGTGTTTACGTGCTGACCACCGGCACCGGAGGAACGATAGGTGTCGATCCGCAGGTCTGCCGGGTTGATCTCGATTTCCACCTTGTCATCGATCTCTGGCGAGACGAACACAGCGGAAAACGAGGTGTGGCGACGGTTGCCGGAGTCGAACGGGCTTTTTCGCACCAGGCGGTGCACGCCGATTTCGGTACGCAGCCAGCCAAAGGCGTATTCGCCCTTGATGTGCACGGTGGCGCCCTTGATCCCGGCGACTTCACCGGCCGACAGTTCCATGATGGTCGCGTCGAAACCGCGTTTGTCGGCCCAGCGCAGGTACATGCGCAACAGGATGTTGGCCCAGTCCTGGGCTTCGGTGCCACCGGAACCGGCCTGGATGTCCAGGTACGCGTTGTTCGGGTCCATTTCGTGGCTGAACATGCGGCGGAATTCCAGCTTGGCCAGACTTTCCTCGAGACGGGCCAGCTCGGCGACGACATCGCCTACGGCGCCTTCGTCGTTCTCTTCGACGGCCATGTCCAGCAGGTCGCGGCAATCGGCCAGACCGGTGTTCAATTCGTCCAGGGTATCGACGATCTGCGCCAGCGCAGCGCGCTCGCGACCCAGCTCCTGGGCGTATTCAGGCTTGTTCCAGACACTCGGATCTTCAAGCTCGCGATTGACCTCGGTCAGACGCTCATGCTTTTGATCGTAGTCAAAGATACCCCCGAATGGTTTCGGAGCGCTCGGACAGGTCCTTGATGGTGTTAAGGATCGGGTTGATTTCCATGGCGGGCAGCACTCGTTGGCGAACTTTTGAAAGCCGGCGAGTATACCGTAATCAGGCTGCCACGGCAGCCCGCCTGGCGGCTATGAGTGGAAATCAGATGAATTCCGAAAACTCCTGTTCCTGGGCATAGCTGAGCCTCTCGGCGCGAACCGAGCGAATTCCTCAACCCAGTGAGCTTCTCCTGCGTCGTGAAAGCTTTTCGCCAAAAGATGCACCTCGAAAAACCTGTAGGAAATCCCCCATAAAACAACAAGAACATTCCTACTAAGTTATGGATTGCTTAGCCCCCTCCCGGCCACTATAAACACATAGACCAAGTAGTACCAAAGTCACAAATCAAGGAATGCTTTTTAAAATCACCCCCCGGACAACTCAGATCAATATGAAGTCTCAATCTTACCTAGCGATGTCGCTGACACTTATGATCTTTGGAGAAATCCTGACAATTTACAGTGAAGTATATGCATCAAAACTTCCCGGCCATCCATTCGAAACACCATTAATGTTCCTCAAACCGATAACGCTTATCTGCATTGCAGGTATCAGCCTCGTACTAGCGTACTGGCTGGGATACCAAGGCACCGGCAATATATGGGTGGTAACGGTCGCCTCCCTGACATTGCTCCTCATATTAGAACCCATCGTCATATATGCGATGTTGAAAGAGCTGCCAGGTCGTGGCGCGATCATAGGATTTTCTCTGGGAGCAGCCGGGCTCATTGCGACAGTAGCCCTTTGATGACCTCAACTGAATAACTGACAGATTCTTATCTTCCGCAAACCAAGAACCTGTCCGACATCCAAAATCCCCACCTATTATTCAATCCCCACCTGATTCCGCCCATTGTGCTTCGCCAGGTACAACCCCTTGTCCGCCGCCGAGATCAGTTCGCGGCAATTGCTGCCTGCCGTCGGGGTGATGGTCGACAGGCCGATGCTGATGGTCAGGCTCGATCCTTCTGTTGGGGCGATATGCGGGATCTTCAGCGCGGCCACGGTCATGCGCAGTTTTTCCGCCACCAGCCGCGCCCCACCCTGCGAGGTATTGGGCAGTACCAGGGCGAACTCTTCGCCGCCATAACGGGCCGGCAGGTCGGAAGGTCGGGCGCTGGCGTCACGGATGGCTGCGGCGACCTGGCGCAGGGCTTCGTCGCCTTCCAGGTGGCCGAAGGTGTCGTTGTAGGTCTTGAAGTAGTCCACATCGATCATCAGCAACGACAACTGGCTCTGCTCGCGTATCGAGCGGCGCCATTCCAGCTCCAGGTATTCATCGAAATGCCGACGATTCGACAGCCCGGTCAGGCCGTCGGAGTTCATCAGTCGTTGCAGTACCAGGTTGGTGTCGAGCAACTGCTGCTGGCTGACCCGCAAGGCGCGGTACGCCGCATCCCGCTGCAGCAGCGTCATGTAGGAACGCGAGTGATAGCGGATGCGCGCGACCAGCTCGATGTTGTCCGGCAGCTTGACCAGATAGTCGTTGGCCCCGGCTGCGAACGCCGCGCTCTTGATCAGCGGGTCTTCCTTGGTCGACAGGACGATGATCGGAATGTCCTTGGTCGCCGGGTGTTTGCGGTATTCGCGCACCAGGCTCAGGCCGTCGAGCCCAGGCATGACCAGATCCTGCAGGATCACTGTCGGCTTGATGCGCACGGCATGGGCAATGGCCTGGTGCGGGTCGGCGCAGAAGTGGAAGTCGATGTTTTCTTCGTTCGCCAACCCGCGTCGTACTGCCTCGCCGATCATGGCCTGATCGTCCACCAACAGCACCATGGCGGCATTTTCGTCAGTCTTGAAGTCGTCGAGCTGTAAATCATTCATGTGCGTTCACCTGAAACTACTTGGGCCAGGATTGCTGTTGAGAGGGTCATTTGGGAAAAAGCTCCAGCAAACGAGGCGCTATCTTTTCCAGCGGGCGTATTTCCACGGCGGCATCGATGGCCGCAGCCGCCTTGGGCATGCCGTACACCGCACTGCTCTGCTGGTCCTGCGCGATGGTCAGGTAGCCCTGCTGGCGCATGAGTTTAAGCCCTTGCGCCCCATCTCGCCCCATGCCGGTCAACAAAACGCCAACCGCGTCGCCATTCCAGTAACTGGCCACGCTCTCGAAAAACACATCGATAGAGGGACGGTAGATCTCGTTGACCGGCTCAGCCGTGTAGGCCAGCGTGCCGTTTTTCAACAACCGGATATGGTGATTGGTGCCCGCCAGCAGCACGGTGCCGCTTTGCGGCGGCTCGCCCTCCTGGGCCAGGCGTACGTTCAGGCCGCTGGCGCTGCCGAGCCATTCGGCCATGCCGGCGGCGAATACCTGGTCGACGTGTTGCACCAGCACGATGGCCGGGGAAAAGTCCCGGGGCAGGCCTTTGAGCAGG
Source organism: Pseudomonas serbica (assembly GCF_028823535.1). Taxonomy (GTDB): domain Bacteria; phylum Pseudomonadota; class Gammaproteobacteria; order Pseudomonadales; family Pseudomonadaceae; genus Aquipseudomonas; species Aquipseudomonas serbica. The sequence continues at coordinate 432,389 of NZ_JAQIYM010000004.1, forward strand.
ATTTCCAAGGCCGCCGGCCCGCCAGCGGATGAACCGATGGCGATCAGGCTCTGGCGTGGGCCGCAACTGCGCGCGGGACTCGGGGCCGGTCGCTCCCGATTGCCCTTGTCGCCGATCAGCCAGCCGATGTTCATGATCTTGCGCAACAGTGGGGCCGCCGCTTCCTGGGGATTGCCCGCGCCGAGGGCCGGCGTGTCGACTACATCCAGGGCGCCATGGCCCATGGCCTCGAACACCCGATGCACGTTCTGCTGGCGATCGACGGTGACGATGACGATCGCGCAGGGCGTTTGGGCCATGATGCGCCGGGTGGCTTCCACGCCGTCCATCACCGGCATGATCAGGTCCATCAGGATCAGGTCGGGCGTGTGTTCGGCACACTTTTGCACGGCCTCCCGGCCATCGCCCGCCACCCAGATCACCTGGTGCGCCGGCTCGAAGGCCAATGCCCGGCGCAAGGCCTCCACGGCCATGGGCATGTCGTTGACGATTGCGATTTTCATGCCCGTGCTCCTCCAATGAGCTCAACCACCGCATCGAGCAGGGCGTCGTCGTGAAAGCTGGCCTTGGCTAGATAATAGTCGGCCCCGGCGTCCAGTCCACGACGACGGTCTTCTTCACGGTCCTTGTAGGACACCACCATCACCGGCAGCGATTGCAGGCGGTTGTCCCGGCGCAACAACGACACCAGCTCGATGCCGTCCATGCGCGGCATGTCGATGTCGGTGATCAGCAGATCGAAATCCTCCGAACGCAAGGCATTCCAGCCATCCATGCCATCGACCGCCACGGCCACGTCATACCCTCGATTGAGCAGCAGTTTGCGCTGCAGCTCACGCACGGTCAGGGAGTCGTCGACCACCAGGATCCGCTTGCGGGCCGCTTCGACCGCCTGACTGCCTTGGCGCGCGATGCGCTCCAGGCGCCCGGTGTTAAGCAGTTTGTCCACCGAACGCAGCATGTCCTCGACGTCGACGATCAACACCACCGAACCGTCGTCGAGCAAGGCGCCGGCCGAGATGTCCTGGATCTTGCCCAGACGCTCATCCAGGGGCAGCACCACCAATGTACGCTCACCGATAAAGCGCTCGACCGCGACGCCATAGATCGTATCGCGCTCACGGATCACCACGACTTTCAAGGTTTGCTGAGCCACCTGGTTCGCCGGACGCTGCAACAATTGACTGGCGGCCACCAGCCCGACATGCCGGCCTTCGTGCCAGAAATGCTGGCGGCCCTCGACCTGAACGATATCCGCCGGCTCCAGATCGCACATGCGTTCGATGTGGGCCAGCGGGAAGGCATAGGCCTCGCCGCCGACCTCCACCACCAGGCTGCGCACCACCGACAGGGTCAGCGGCACTTCAAGATGGAAGCGACTGCCTTTACCTGCCGTCTGCTCCAGCACGACCGCTCCGCGCAGTTGGCGGACCATGTGCTGCACTGCGTCCAGGCCGACACCGCGCCCGGAGACTTCAGTGACTGTGTCGCGCAGACTGAAGCCTGGCAGGAACAGGAACGTCAGCAGCTCCTCTTCACTCAGTTGCGCGGCCGTATCGGCCGGGGACAACTGGCGCTCGACGATGCTGCGCCGGACCTTCTCCAGATCGACGCCATTACCGTCATCGCTCAACTCCAGCACCAGCAAGCCGGCTTGATGGGAGGCGCGCAGACGGATCAGGCCTTCCTCCGGCTTGCCGACCAACAGCCTTTGTTCCGGGGTCTCGATACCGTGATCCACGGCGTTGCGCAGCAGATGCGTCAGGGGCGCTTCGAGTTTTTCCAGGACGTCACGGTCGACCTGGGTTTTCTCGCCCTCGATCTCCAGCCTTACCTGCTTGCCGAGACTACGACCGAGGTCACGGACCATCCGTACCTGGCCGCTCAACACATCGGCAAACGGCCGCATGCGACAAGCCAGGGCCGTGTCGTACAACACCTGGGCGCGCTGACTGGCCTGCCAGGCGAACTCGTCCAGCTCGGCGTTTTTTTCCACCAGCAGTTGCTGGGATTCAGCCAAGAGCCGACGGGCATCTTCAAGGGCTTCCCGGGCTTCGAGGCTCAGGGCCTGGTCCTTGAGGTGCAGGTTTAGGTTTTCCAGGGCCCGCAGGCTGTTGTTCTGCATGCGCTTGAGCCGCTGCATGGTGGCCAGGTGCGGTTTGAGCCGCAGGGTTTCCACCAGGGATTTGCTCGACAGATCGAGCAGGCTGTTCAGGCGCTCAGCCGTGACCCGCAGCACGCGCTCGCCGTTTTCGGTGGTGCGCCGGTTCTGTTTCGGCGCAACCGCCAGCGGCTCGACGGACGGCGCCAGCTCTTCCACCACGGGTGCTTGGAGTTGCAGTTCTGCCATCACCGGCGCGGTGGGTGCCAGGTCCGGTACCGCGGCGGCCATCGGATCCAGCAGGCGCCCCATCAAGGCGACATAGGCTTGGATTTCCGCAGGCCCCGACACACTGTTAGGAGTCGCGATGCGCATCAGCAAATCGGTGCCTTGCAATAACGCATCGATGTGTTCCGGGCGCAGGTACAGGCGCCCTTCCTGGGCACTGACCAGGCAATCTTCCATGACATGCGCGACGCTGACGCCGGCATCGACGCCGACGATTCGAGCCGCGCCTTTGAGCGAATGCGCCGCGCGCATGCAGGATTCGAGATGATCGGCCTGGGTCGGATCGCGCTCCAGCGCCAACAGGCCTGCGCTCAGCACCTGGGTCTGGGCCTCGGCTTCCAGGCTGAACAGTTCCAGCAAAGAGGAGTCGCGCATTTGCTCGGGGGTCATGTGAGGCTCCGGGTCACGGCGGACAACAACTGCTCTTCATCCAGCCAGCGCAGGCTGCGACCTTTGAACTGCATCACACCACGGGTGTACTTGGCACTGGCTTGCGCACCAGAGCGGGACGCCGCATCGAGGATGCGTTCGTCGATGGCATGAATCCCGTCCACTTCGTCCACCGGCACCACCACGGGACCGCCGTGGGCGGCAATGATCAGCATCCGCGGCATGACCCGCACACCATTGGGCACGCTGCTGACGCTATCGAGTCCCAGCAACTCGACCAAGGAAAGGCACGCCACCAGCGCACCCCGCACATTCGCCACCCCGAGCAAGGCCCGGGAGCGCTGATGGGGCAAGGAGTGAATGGCTTGCAACGGCGCCACTTCCACCAGACAGCGTGTGGCCAGCCCAAGCCATTCTTCGCCGAGGCGAAACATCAATAACGAACGGGTCTGCACCTCGCTCTCGACTGCAACGGACATTGACGCGCGGTCGTCCTGTTGCAGCGCGTAACGATCCAGCAGACGCGTTGCGGCCGCCGAATACACCGCGCAATTGCGGCAATGGATGTGTTCGATCAGCAGCGGGCAGGACTTGTCGCCATGGATGCCGATACGGTTCCAGCAATCGTCGATGGCCTGGGCATCTGCATGGGTGACGTTCAAGGAGTCGGAGGCGATCATCGTTTACGCTCACTGTCAGCGGCGCGCTCGCTGCGGGCGGCGCGGTCCTGCAATCGTCTGGCTCCCACGGTATCGCCCTGGGATTGCAGCAAGGCAGCCAGGTGCATCAACGCATCGGAATGTTGCGGTTCGAGGTACAACGCCTTGCGATAAAAACCCTGGGCTTCGAGGACACTGCCGGCGACATCGCTGAGCAGCCCCAGCCAGTAAAACACCTGGGCCACCGGCTCATGGTGGCGCAAATAGTGATCGCAGGCGGCGCGAGCTTCGGCGCTTTTGCCTTCGTTGGCCAGCGCGGCGACGTTCGCCAGCAGCGCGACAGCCTCGGAATTGTTCGGTTTGGCCGCATGCGATGTCGGCGTAACGCTGGCGAACGGCCGCCGTGGAGTCGGCACCGGGGCGATCCTGCGCACGGGTAGCGGCATCGGCAAGGATGTTGGTACGAATGTCGGCAGAGGCTCGGGCTCAGGAGCGCTTTGGCGACTGAAGGCAAAGGACTGCGCGATGCCGATCGAGCGCATGCCCAGGCGCCCCAGCAGGCTGCCTTCGGCCGGCCCGATAAACAGCACGCCATCGAGATGGGTCAAACGCTTGAGTACCTCGAAAACCTGCTTTTGCGTGGCCAGATCAAAGTAGATCAGCAGATTGCGGCAGAACACGAAGTCAAAAGGTGGCTCGTTGGCCAGCAAGGCCGGATCGAGCAGATTGCCGACCTGCAGGCTCACCTGATCCAACACCCGGGCGCTGAGTCGATAGCCGTCGTTCTCGGCGATGAAGTAGCGGTCGCGAAAGGCAATGTCCTGACCGCGAAATGAATTCTTGCCATACAACGCACGCCGCGCCTTGTCCACGGACAGCGGGCTGACGTCCATGCCGTCGACCTTGAACTGGTGCGGCTTGAGCCCGGCATCCAGTAGCGCCATGGCAATCGAATAAGGCTCTTCGCCGGTGGAGCACGGCAGGCTGAGAATCCGCAGGGCGCGCATGTTGTTGAGGTCGGCCAGGCGTCTGCTCGCCAGCTTCGCCAGGGTGGCGAAGGATTCCGGATAACGGAAAAACCAGGTCTCGGGAACAATCACTGCCTCGATCAGCGCCTGCTGCTCGTCGCTTGAACACTGCAGGGTTCGCCAGTATTCGTCGGCCGTCTGCGCCTGGGATGCAGCGCTGCGTTGGCGCACCGCACGCTCGATGATCGCCGGACCGACAGACGTCACGTCGAGGCCGATGCGCTCCTTGAGGAAATCGAAAAAACGCTGGTCGCTGCTCATCGCCGCGGCTCCAGCAATGAAAGGTCCAGCGGTGGCGTCGGGTACAGCAGCGTACGAACTTGATCATCCAGCAGATCGGCCACCCGCACCCATTGCAACAAACCCTGGGCATCCTCACGCACGGGCCCCAGGTAGGGCGCCTGGGGGTTGTCCAGGCCATAGGGCTGAAATTCTGCCGGGTCGCAACGCAAAGTGTCGGTGGCCCGCTCCAGGATCAGCCCGAGCAGTTGTGCCTCGGCGCTTGTATCCGCGCGGTAGTGCACCAATACCAGTCGCGTGCTGGTGCGCGCCTGCGCAGGCGTACCAAAAGTCAATGCGCTGAGGTCGATGACCGGCACCACCGCACCGCGATAGGCCAATATCCCGGCTACCCAGTGCGGCGCCTGGGCGATCGGCTTCAATGGCAGGCGCGGCAGCACTTCCGCCACCTCGGTCGCCTGCAAGGCATAACGCTCGTGACCGATGCGAAACACCAGAAACAACGCATGCGCCGCCTGTTTCACGACGGTGCGCCTGGCCGTGAGTTCGCTCATCAGACTTTGAATCGCGAGACGCCGCTACGCAGCCCTACCGCCACCTGGCTCAGCTCGTCGATGGCGAAACTGGCCTGGCGCAGGGACTCAACGGTCTGGCTGCTGGCATCACCCAATTGCACCAGCGCGTGGTTGATCTGCTCGGCGCCGGTGGCCTGGGCCTGCATGCCTTCATTGACCATCAACACCCGCGGCGCCAGCGCCTGAACCTGATGGATGATCTGCGACAACTGCTCGCCGACCTGCTGCACCTCGAACATGCCACGGCGCACTTCCTCGGAGAACTTGTCCATGCCCATTACACCGGCCGACACTGCCGATTGAATTTCGCGCACCATCTGTTCGATGTCGTAGGTGGCGACGGCGGTCTGGTCCGCCAGGCGCCGCACTTCGGTGGCGACCACGGCAAAACCGCGACCGTATTCGCCGGCCTTCTCGGCCTCGATCGCCGCGTTGAGCGACAACAGGTTGGTCTGGTCGGCGACCTTGACGATGGTCACCACCACCTGGTTGATGTTGCCGGCCTTCTCGTTGAGGATCGCCAGCTTGGCGTTGACCAGGTCAGCCGCGCCCATCACCGAATGCATGGTCTCTTCCATGCGCGCCAGGCCCTGTTGCCCGGAGCCGGCGGCCACCGAGGCCTGGTCGGCTGCGGTAGACACCTCGGTCATGGTGCGCACCAGGTCACGGGAAGTGGCGGCGATTTCACGGGAAGTCGCGCCGATTTCGGTGGTGGTGGCGGCCGTTTCAGTGGCAGTGGCCTGTTGCTGCTTGGACGTCGCGGCAATCTCGGTGACCGAGGTGGTCACTTGCACCGACGAGCGCTGGGCCTGGGACACCAGGGAAGTCAGCTCGGCCATCATGTCGTTGAAGCCGGTTTCCACGGCACCGAATTCATCCTTGCGCTCAAGGTTCAGGCGCGTACTGAGGTCGCCCGTGCGCATGATTTCGAGGATTTGCACGATGCGATTCATCGGCGCCATGATTGCGCGCATCAACAGCAGGCCACAGAGGCCGGCGGCCAGCACGGCAAACACCAGGGAAATGCCCATGATGACCTTGGCGGTGATCACCGCATCGTCAATGGCCGCCACATCCTGGTCTGCCACGGCTTTATTGTGGCGCAGGATATCACTGAGCTTCATGCGACCGGCCGTCCAGGCGGGGGTCAACTCTTCGTTGAACATCCTGATGGCTTCGGCGTCCTGATTGCGTTTATGCAACTCGGTGACGGCAAGCAGGATCCGGTTGTAGTCCGCGTGGTGTTTTTCAAACGCGGCATACTCGACCTTGTCTTCATCCGTCGTGACCGTCTCGCGATAAAGCTCCATCTGCTCCTGCAGACGTTCGGAGAAGTCCTTGAAGTCCGATGCATCCTTGGCGCTAAAGCCCTGCCCCTGCTCCAGTCCCAGCATCTCCAGCATCCGCAGATAACTGTCGGACCAGGCGCCGCGCACCATCGAACTGTAATACAACCCCGGCAGCGCATCCTCACGAACGCTGGCTTCGCTGCTCTCGATCTTCAACAGGCGCGAATACGAGACGACCACCATCAGCAACATGATGGCGACAATTACCGCAAAGCTCGCCAAAATGCGTTGGCGCAACGTCCAGTTCTTCACAGTCAATCCTCGGGGGCATTTCGAAATGCGGGGAGTATAGCCGAGGGCGCTGTTTCATTTATAAGACGGTTGCGCCACTTCTCATCTCTTGGCAAAAAAATGGAAGTGGCCGATTTTTCAGGCTTGGCGAACCTGTTTTTCCAACTCCGCCTTCAATCCCGGTTCCAGCTTGAGCTGCCGCGCCAGTTCATCGAGGTAGGACTTCTCCATGAAGCTCTCCTCATCCACCAGCATCACGCTGGCGATGTACATCTCGGCCGCCATTTCCGGGGTGCTGGCGGCGCGGGCGACATCGCTGGGGTCCAGCGGTTTATTCAGTTCAGCGTGCAGCCAGTGTTGCAGCGCCTGGTCGTTGTCGAGCTTGCTGAACTCACCTTCGATCAGCTCGCGTTCGCGCGCGTCGATATGACCGTCGGCCTTGGCCGCCGCCACCAGGGCCTTGAGAATCGCCTGGCTGTGCTGCTCTACTTGCGCAGGCGGCAGGCGATCAAGGGTTTGCGGTTCATTCCTCGGGGCCGTGCCCTGCTGGGCCTGCCAGTTGCCATAGGCCTTGTAGGCCAACACGCCCAATGCGGCGAGACCGCCATACACCGCGACCTTGCCCCCGACCTTGCGCGCCTTCTTGTTACCCAGCAGCAGGCCCATGGCCCCGGCGGCCAAGGCACCGCCGCCAGCACCGGAGAGCAGGCTGCCGATGCCGCCGCTCGCGCCTTTGTTCTGCGTCTCACCGGTCTTTTTTTGCAATAAATCCTGACCAGACTTGAGCAGTTGGTCGAGCAATCCACGGGTGATCATTTTCCGCCTCCAAAAAAAAAGGGTTCAACCGGACACTAAGGCCACCAGCCTAGATCGAAAGTGCCCGGCGACTCCCGGCAGGATTGCTTCCGGATGTTGCCGGCAGGCAGATTCCCGGGGGGCGATAATGCTCAGGGATAGGTCAGGGTGACCCGATAGTTTCCCGAACTGATCGGTCTGGAGGCAGCGTCCAGCAACCTGTATTGCCGGGGGAGCGGCCCGTCATTGACCTGCAACCTGGCGGGGACGGCCGAAGAATCGAGCGAACTGACAGTCACTGCCGGCTCCATGCCCGACGCACTGCTGCCGCCGCCATGCGCGGCTCTCGGGCAGCCATGCATCGCCAACACTTGGCCGGTAACAGACACCTTGCACGGCGCTTCCACTATCGCTCCCTGGAAATGGATATCACCTCGTCCGATTGGAGCAGACGCCAGGCAAGTTCCCCCCAGGCCAAGTAAAAGTCCCAATCCCAATGACAATTTCCTGATGCTCATCGCGCCACCTCCCAGTTCAAGGGTCCTGCAGTCTCAAGCGTGTCGGCAAAAAACAGGAAATGATGAGCACCATCGTAGGCGCCTGCGTGGTACTCGCCCGAAACCCGGTTGAGGCTTCCATCGAAAAAAAAGATATACACTCGATAAAGTCTATAAAACAGTGCACCGGGTACGCTCTTCATGATGACCTTGCGTCAAATCCGTCATTTCATTGCCGTGGCCGAGACAGGCTCGATCTCTGCCGCCGCGCAAACCGCGTTCATTTCCCAGTCCACCCTGACCCTGGCGATCCAGCAACTTGAGCAGGAAATCGGCGTCGGCCTGTTCAATCGCCACGCCAAGGGCATGACCCTGACCCATCAGGGGCACCAGTTCCTGCGTCAGGCGCACCTGATCCTGGCCACCGTGGACAACGCCAAGCGCAGCCTGCAACAAAGCACCGACCAGGTGGCCGGGCAACTGATCATCGGGGTGACCAGCCTGGTGGCGGGTTATTACCTGGCGGATCTGCTCACGCGCTTCCAGCGCGCCTACCCCAATGTCGAGATCCGCGTGATGGAGGACGAGCGCCCGTACATCGAACACTTGCTGGTCAGCGGCGAGATCGATGTCGGCGTGCTGATCCTCTCCAACCTCGAAGACCGCCACGCCCTGCAGACCGAAGTGTTGACCCATTCGCCCCATCGCTTGTGGCTACCGGCCCAGCATCCGCTACTGGAACACGACAGCATCAACCTGGCCGACGTGGCCCGCGAGCCGCTGATCCAATTGAACGTTGATGAAATGGACCGCAATGCCCAGCGCATGTGGACAGCCGCCTCCCTGCAACCGCGCATCACTCTGCGCACCGCCTCGACCGAAGCCGTGCGAAGCCTGGTGGCCGCGGGCCTTGGCGTGTCGATCCAGCCCGACATGACGTACCGGCCGTGGTCGCTGGAGGGCGACATCATCGAAGCGCGGCCGATTGCCGACCTCAGCCAGACCCTCGATGTCGGCCTGGCCTGGCGCCGCGGGACCGCCCGCCCGGCCTTGGTGGACCCGTTCCTGACCGTCGCCCGCGAGCAACCCCACGGCGGGCGCAAGCCATCTATTTAATCGAACGCCACCTTCAGTATTTAGAATTTGTCGACCTCGGGTCTGCGCACTAGTCTTGTTGCATCCATATAAGACGGCCAGCCCCAGTCACAGGGAGCAGCATGGCCACACAAGATAAGAGAACCCGCAAAATGGCTGGCGCGCAGACCCCGTTGTTCACCGCATTGTTGATCGAGGGTGAATTAGTCGCAGGGCAAGGCCGTGTCGAACCGATCCTCAACCCGGCCACAGGCGAAGTCCTGACGCACATTGCCGAAGCCAGCACCGAACAAGTCGAAGCCGCCATCCTCGCCGCCCACCGTGCCTTTGCCGGGTGGTCGCGGACCACGCCGCAGCAGCGTTCGAACCTGTTGCTCGACATCGCCAACGCCATCGAAAAAAACGCCGACCTGCTCGCCCGCCTTGAATCCCTGAACTGTGGCAAGCCGTTGCACCTTGCCCGCCAGGACGACCTGAGTGCCACGGTCGATGTGTTCCGCTTTTTCGCTGGCGCCGTGCGTTGCCAGACCGGCCAGCTCAGTGGCGAGTACCTGCCTGGCTACACCAGCATGGTGCGTCGTGATCCTATCGGAGTCGTTGCGTCCATCGCGCCGTGGAATTACCCGATCATGATGGCGGCATGGAAAATCGCCCCGGCCCTGGCCGCCGGCAACACCCTGGTGTTCAAGCCATCGGAGCACACGCCCCTGTCGATCCTGGCATTGGCCCCGGCGCTGGCCGAGATCCTGCCACCCGGCGTGATCAACATTGTCTGCGGTGGCGGCGAAGGCGTCGGCAGTCACCTGGTCAGCCATCCCAAGGTGCGCATGGTGTCGCTGACCGGCGATATCGTCACCGGGCAGAAAATCCTCCAGGCCGCGGCAAAAACCCTCAAGCGCACGCACCTGGAACTGGGCGGCAAAGCGCCGGTAATCGTCTGCAACGATGCCGACATCCAGGCGGTTGTCGAAGGCGTGCGCACCTATGGCTATTACAACGCCGGGCAGGATTGCACTGCCGCTTGCCGGGTGTATGCACAGGCCGGCATCCACGATCGCCTGGTAGCCGAACTCGGTGCGGCAGTCAGCAGCCTGCGTTTCGCCGGCAAACGCGATGCCGACAACGAAATCGGCCCGCTGATCAGCACCCGCCAGCGCGACCGCGTGGCCAGTTTCGTCGAACGTGCCCTGGGCCAACCCCATATCGAACGGGTGACCGGTGCGGCGGTGCATTCCGGTGCCGGCTTCTATTACCAGCCGACGTTGCTCGCCGGTTGCAAGCAAAGCGATGAAATCGTCCAGCGCGAAGTGTTCGGGCCAGTGGTCACCGTGACCCGTTTCGATCAGCTCGAACAAGCCGTGGACTGGGCCAACGACTCGGAATATGGCCTGGCCTCCTCGGTCTGGACCCAGAACCTGGACAAGGCGATGCAGGTCGCGGCGCGCTTGCAGTATGGCTGCACCTGGATCAACAGCCATTTCATGCTGGTCAGCGAAATGCCCCACGGCGGGCTCAAGCGGTCGGGCTATGGCAAGGACCTGTCCAGCGATTCACTCCAGGACTACAGCGTGGTGCGGCACATCATGGCCCGCCACGGGCAGCATCTCTGACTACGCTAATAACAAGCCGATAGCGGCATGCTTCACCACGTTCACAACTGCCCCGACCATAATTTGAAGAAGAGGGAAATCCCATGTTCGTGCACAAGACCGCACTGCTCAGTGCAATCACCACAGCGCTGCTGGCCAGTGCCAGTGTCCAGGCCGCCGAGCCGTTGAAGGCTGTCGGTGCCGGCGAAGGCCAACTGGATATCGTGGCGTGGCCTGGCTACATCGAACGTGGCGAAAGCGACAAGGCCTACGACTGGGTGACCGGTTTCGAGAAGGAAACCGGCTGCAAGGTCAACGTGAAGACTGCGGCGACCTCTGACGAGATGGTCAGCCTGATGGCCAAGGGGGGTTATGACCTGGTGACCGCATCCGGCGACGCCTCCCTGCGCCTGATCGTCGGCAAGCGAGTGCAGCCGATCAACACGACGTTGATCCCGAACTGGAAGAACCTCGACCCGCGCCTGAAAGATGCGCCGTGGTACGTGGTCAACAACCAGACCTATGGCACCCCGTACCAGTGGGGTCCGAACGTATTGATGTACAACACCAACGTCTTCAAGACCGCGCCCGACAGCTGGGGCGTGTTGTTCAATGCCGAAAACCTGCCGGACGGCAAGCCAAACAAGGGCCGCGTGCAAGCCTATGACGGCCCGATCTACATCGCCGACGCGGCGCTGTACCTCAAGACCGCCAAGCCGGAACTGGGCATCCAGAACCCCTACGAACTGACCGAAGCGCAATACAAGGCGGTGCTTGATCTGTTGCGCGGCCAGCAGCCGTTGATCCACCGCTACTGGCACGACACCACCGTACAGATGAGCGACTTCAAGAACGAAGGCGTGGTCGCGTCCGGGGCCTGGCCGTATCAGGTCAACGGCCTGGTCAACGAGAAACAGCCGATCGCCTCGACCATCCCGAAAGAAGGCGCCACCGGGTGGGCGGATACCACCATGCTGCATGCCGAAGCCAAGCACCCCAACTGTGCCTACAAATGGATGGACTGGTCGCTGCAACCGAAAGTCCAGGGTGACGTGGCGGCGTGGTTCGGTTCGTTGCCAGCGGTACCGGCCGCGTGCAAGGAAAGCGAATTGCTCGGCGCCGAAGGTTGCAAGACCAATGGGTTCGACCAGTTCGACAAGATCGCCTTCTGGAAAACCCCACAGGCCGAAGGCGGCAAGTTCGTGCCGTACAGCCGCTGGACCCAGGACTACATCGCGATCATGGGCGGCAGATAGTTTGTGAGATGACACCGCCCCTGTGGGAGCGGGCTTGCTCGCGAAGAGGCCATCACATCCAGCATTGATGTTGCCTGACACACTGCATTCGCGAGCGAGCCCGCTCCCACAGGGGATCTCTACAGCCAGCACACCGTATTCGATTCAGATTTTTCAGAAGTCCAGGCAGGGCCGCTGCGACGGCCCTCGCCTTTTCGGAGCACCGCACCATGACGCTTGCAGTCCAGTTCACCAACGTTTCCCGTCAGTTCGGCGAAGTGAAAGCCGTTGACCGGGTTTCCATCGACATCCAGGACGGCGAGTTCTTTTCCATGCTCGGGCCTTCGGGCTCGGGCAAAACCACCTGCCTGCGCCTGATCGCCGGTTTTGAACAACCGAGCGCGGGCTCGATCCGTATTCATGGCGAGGAGGCCGCCGGCCTGCCGCCGTACCAGCGTGACGTGAACACCGTGTTCCAGGATTACGCACTGTTCCCGCACATGAACGTACTCGACAACGTCGCCTATGGCTTGAAGGTCAAAGGCGTGGGCAAAACCGAGCGCCAGAAACGCGCCGAAGAAGCCCTCGACATGGTCGCCCTCGGCGGTTACGGCGAGCGCAAGCCAGTGCAACTGTCCGGCGGCCAGCGCCAGCGCGTGGCCCTGGCCCGCGCCCTGGTCAATCGTCCGCGAGTGCTGCTGCTCGACGAACCCTTGGGCGCGCTCGACCTGAAGTTGCGCGAGCAAATGCAGAGCGAGCTGAAGAAGCTGCAACGCCAGCTCGGCATCACCTTCATCTTCGTCACCCACGACCAGACCGAAGCGCTGTCGATGTCCGATCGCGTGGCGGTGTTCAACAAGGGTCGCATCGAGCAAGTCGACACCCCGCGCAATCTCTACATGAAACCCGCGACCACGTTTGTGGCGGAGTTCGTCGGCACCTCCAACGTGATTCGCGGCGACCTGGCGAAGCAATTGAGCGGCAACCCACAGCCGTTTTCGATTCGCCCGGAACACGTGCGTTTTGCCGAAGGGCCGCTGGCCGCGCACGAAATCGAAGTCAGCGGTCTACTGCACGATATCCAGTACCAGGGCAGCGCCACCCGCTATGAACTGAAACTGGAAAACGGCCAGACCCTGAACATCAGCCAGGCCAACAACCAGTGGATCGACAGCAGCGCACAACATCAGACCGGACAACGCCTCAGCGCACGCTGGGCGCGTGAAGCGATGATCCCGTTGCACGACACCATCGTGGGTGAGGTGTGAAATGACCAGCGTCGCTCTCCCGCAAAACCCGGCCAGTGGCTCGCCGTTGCGCCGATTTTCCAACCTGTTGTATCGCCGGCCGAACCTGTACCTGTCGATGCTGCTGGTGCCGCCGCTGCTGTGGTTCGGCGCGATCTACCTCGGCTCGTTGCTGACCCTGTTGTGGCAAGGTTTCTACACCTTCGACGACTTCACCATGGCGGTCACCCCCGACCTGACCCTGGCCAACTTCGCCGCGCTGTTCCAGCCGTCGAACTTCGACATCATCCTGCGCACCTTGAGCATGGCGGTCGTCGTCTCGATCGCCAGCGCCATCGTCGCGTTCCCGATTGCCTACTACATGGCGCGCTACACCACCGGCAAGACCAAGGCGTTTTTCTACATCGCGGTGATGATGCCGATGTGGGCCAGTTACATCGTCAAGGCGTATGCCTGGACCCTGTTGCTGGCCAAGGGTGGCGTGGCGCAGTGGTTCGTCCAGCACCTGGGACTGGAGCCGGTCTTGCAGTTCATCCTGGGCATTCCCGGCGTCGGCGGCAGTACCTTGTCGACCTCGCACCTGGGACGCTTCATGGTGTTCGTCTACATCTGGCTGCCATTCATGATCCTGCCGATCCAGGCCTCGCTGGAACGCCTGCCGCCGTCGCTGCTGCAAGCGTCGGCAGACCTCGGCGCCAAGCCACGCCAGACCTTCATGCAAGTGACACTTCCGCTGGCGATTCCGGGCATCGCCGCCGGTTCCATCTTCACCTTCTCGCTGACCCTGGGCGACTTCATCGTGCCGCAACTGGTGGGCCCGCCGGGCTACTTCGTCGGCAGCATGGTCTACGCCCAGCAAGGTGCGATCGGCAACATGCCGATGGCGGCCGCCTTCACCCTGGTGCCGATCGTGCTGATCGCCATTTACCTGTCCATCGTCAAACGACTGGGGGCCTTCGATGCACTCTGAAAAAGCCTCATTAGGCCTGCGCATTGCCGCCTGGGGCGGGTTGGTGTTCCTGCACTTCCCGATCCTGATCATCTTCCTGTATGCCTTCAATACCGAAGACGCGGCGTTCAGTTTTCCGCCCAAGGGCTTCACCCTGAAGTGGATCGGCGTGGCGTTTTCCCGGCCGGACGTGCTCGAAGCCATCAAGCTGTCGTTGCAGATCGCCTCGATTGCCACGCTGATAGCCATGGTCCTCGGCACGCTGGCTTCGGCGGCGCTGTATCGCCGGGACTTCTTCGGCAAGCAAGGCATCTCGCTGATGCTGATCCTGCCGATCGCCCTGCCAGGCATCATCACCGGGATCGCGCTGCTGGCGACGTTCAAGACGCTGGGCATCGAGCCGGGGATGTTCACCATCATCGTCGGCCACGCGACCTTCTGCGTGGTGATCGTCTACAACAACGTCATCGCCCGCTTGCGCCGCACCTCCCACAGCTTGATCGAAGCCTCGATGGACCTCGGCGCCGACGGCTGGCAGACCTTCCGCTACATCATCCTGCCGAACCTCGGCTCGGCGCTGTTGGCCGGCGGCATGTTGGCGTTTGCGCTGTCGTTCGACGAAATCATCGTCACCACCTTCACTGCCGGCCATGAACGCACCCTGCCGCTGTGGCTGCTCAACCAGCTCAGCCGGCCGCGGGACGTGCCGGTGACCAACGTCGTGGCGATGCTGGTGATGATGGTGACCATGCTGCCGATCCTTGGCGCCTATTACCTGACCCGTGGCGGTGAAAGCGTGGCGGGGAGCGGCGGCAAGTAACCGAATACCCCTGGAGGAACCGAATCCTGTAGGAGCCGGCTTGTCGGCGAAAGCGCTGGGTCAGCCAACATCGACGTTGCCTGTGATGACGTCTTCGCTGGCAAGCCAGCGCCTACAAAAACCGAATCCTGTAGGAGCCGGCTTGCCGGCGAAGGCGGCGT
>NZ_JAQIYM010000054.1 GCF_028823535.1 Pseudomonas serbica
CACGGCACCAACCCGGCCACCGCGCAGATGGCCGGCATGCGTGTGGTCGTGACCGCCTGCGACGCCCGCGGCAACGTCGACATCGAAGACCTGCGCGCCAAGGCCATCGAGCACCGCGAACACCTCGCTGCGCTGATGATCACCTACCCGTCGACCCACGGCGTGTTCGAGGAAGGCATCCGCGAAATCTGCGGCATCATCCACGACCACGGCGGCCAGGTGTACATCGACGGCGCCAACATGAACGCCATGGTCGGCCTGTGCGCCCCGGGCAAGTTCGGCGGCGACGTCTCGCACCTGAACCTGCACAAGACCTTCTGCATCCCCCACGGCGGTGGCGGCCCGGG
>NZ_JAQIYM010000055.1 GCF_028823535.1 Pseudomonas serbica
GCGCCGGGGTTTCGCCGGGACTGTGGCACGGCCTGTCGCCAACGCTCTGGCAGTTCTACGGCGAGCAACTGGCGGCGCACCCGGACTGGCGCATCGCGGCCGACCCGAAGCTGGTAGCCCAGGTCCGACAGCTGCTGCTCGGCCAGTTGGGCCAGCGCAATGCCGAAGCCAGCCTGTATAAAACCGTCCTCGATGAGGCCGCCAACCATTACCCGGCGTTGAACCTGCAACAGATGGTCGGCGACACCGAGGCACGGGCGCTTTTCGTTAGCTCTGCCAGCGTGCCGGGGGTGTTTACCCGCCAGGCCTGGGAGGGCCAGGTGCGGCCGGCGATCGATGCG
>NZ_JAQIYM010000056.1 GCF_028823535.1 Pseudomonas serbica
CCGCCGGGGTCTCGCCGGGGCTGTGGCACGGCCTTTCACCAACACTCTGGCAATTCTATGGCGAGCAACTGGCTTCCCACCCGGATTGGCGCATCGCGGCCGACCCGAAGCGGGTGGCCCAGGTTCGCCAGCTACTGCTCGGCCAGTTGGGCCAGCGCAATGCCGAAGCCAGCCTGTATAAAACCGTCCTCGATGAAGCCGCCAACCATTACCCAGCGTTGAACCTGCAACAGTTGGTCGGCGATACCGAGGCACGGGCTCTGTTCGTCAACACGGCCAGCGTGCCGGGGGTGTTCACCCGCCAGGCCTGGGAGGGCCAGGTGCGCCCGGCCATCGACGCC
>NZ_JAQIYM010000057.1 GCF_028823535.1 Pseudomonas serbica
GCCGCGTTGTTTTCGTTGATCAGCGCGGTCAGGCGAATCGCCGGGTCGTATTCGTAGCGGATGCGCTGGCCCTTGGCGTCCTGGCGACTGCTCGGCAGGCCCCGGGCGGTGCGCAGCAGTCGGGTGGTCTGGCCCTTGCCGTCGGTGTGCGTCAGCACCTGGCCGAGAGCGTTGTAGGTGAACGACTCGGCGCTGCCATCCGGGTGATGGATGCGCAGCACTTCGCCGTCCGGCTTGCGCTCCAGCGTGGTGGTCTGGCCCAGCGCGTCGGTGACGGCGACCAGATGGTGGCGCTCGTCGAAGCGGTAGGTGGTGTTTTTACCGGAGCAATCCTGGA
>NZ_JAQIYM010000058.1 GCF_028823535.1 Pseudomonas serbica
TGCTCGACCAGCAGGTCGGGCTGGATGCCGGGGTTGTGCAGGCGCGAGAGTTTTTCCGCCGGCAGACGCGAGGCGAACTGCCAGCTCTTGCGGCCCATGGCGTCGTAGCCGAAGCAGCTGGTGAGCGTGCCCTGGGTGCGCAGGACTTCGCGGTGCAGGTCGTCGCGCTCGATGTCGCTGATCAGTTGGCCGTCGAGGTTGAGTTGGTGCAGGTGGCCGCTGCCGTAGTACAGGTGATTGAGGTGTTGGCCGGTGGGCAACGTCAGGGTGGTGAGGTTGCTCAGTGGGTCGTATTCGTAGGACAAGGCGCCTTGCGCCGTGGTCTCCTGGATCAG
>NZ_JAQIYM010000059.1 GCF_028823535.1 Pseudomonas serbica
GCGACCAAGCAGGTCGTAGGAAAATTCGAGGGTTTCATCACTGACACCCATCTGCTTGCCCTGCGCGGTGGGCAGGCGCTGGATCGACAGCAAGCGATCGCCGTCGTCATACACATAATCCTGACGGGCATCGGCATTGAGCTTGGCCAGCAACCGGCCAATGCTGTCGCGCTCGAATTCGGTGCGCCGTTGTGGCCGCTCGCCGCGTTCGCCGTAGCCGGTTTCATCGACCTGGGTCAGATGCCCGCCGAGGTTGTAGCTGAAGCGCCGGGTCAGGTTGTCGATGCGCTTTTCTTCGATCAGACGGTCGGATGCATCGTAGGCGAACTGGTAC
>NZ_JAQIYM010000060.1 GCF_028823535.1 Pseudomonas serbica
CTACCAGTTCGCCTACGATGCATCCGACCGTCTGATCGAAGAAAAGCGCATCGACAACCTGACCCGGCGTTTCAGCTACAACCTGGGCGGGCATCTGACCCAGGTCGACGAAACCGGCTACGGTGAACGCGGTGAACGGCCACAGCGCCGCACCGAGTTCGAGCGCGACAGCATTGGCCGGTTACTGGCCAAACTCAATGCCGATGCCAGTCAGGATTATGTGTACGACGACGGCGATCGCCTGCTGTCGATCCAGCGCCTGCCGACCGCGCAGGGCAAGCAACTGGGTGTCAGCGAAGAAACGCTGGAATTCGCCTACGACCTGCTCGGAAGG
>NZ_JAQIYM010000061.1 GCF_028823535.1 Pseudomonas serbica
AAACCCTGTGGGCGCTGTTCGCCGCGGGCCAGGCCCTGCCGGATTTCGCCGCCCTCGCCGCGTCGACTCAAGCAACCATCCCGGCCGCATTGGTGCGCCAATCGCCGATCCTCAGCCACCCGGTGTTCAACCGCTACCACTCGGAAACCGAGCTGATGCGCTACCTGCGCAAGCTCGCCGACAAGGACCTGGCGCTGGACCGCACCATGATCCCGCTGGGCTCGTGCACCATGAAACTCAACGCCGCCAGCGAAATGATCCCGGTGACCTGGGCCGAATTCGGCGCCCTGCACCCGTTCGCCCCGGCCGAACAAAGCGCCGGTTACCAGCA
>NZ_JAQIYM010000062.1 GCF_028823535.1 Pseudomonas serbica
AATCCCGGATTTACCTAAGATTCCAGCCTACCACCTTAAACTTGGACAACCAACGCCAAGCTGGCCTAGCCTTCTCCGTCCCTCCATCGCAATAACCAGAAGTACAGGAATATTAACCTGTTTTCCATCGACTACGCTTTTCAGCCTCGCCTTAGGGACCGACTAACCCTGCGTCGATTAACGTTGCGCAGGAAACCTTGGTCTTTCGGCGTGGGTGTTTTTCACACCCATTGTCGTTACTCATGTCAGCATTCGCACTTCTGATACCTCCAGCAAGCTTCTCAACTCACCTTCACAGGCTTACAGAACGCTCCTCTACCGCATCA
>NZ_JAQIYM010000063.1 GCF_028823535.1 Pseudomonas serbica
GGCCTGCACGCTGGTCCAGGTCAGGCTCGCGCCGGGGTATTGGCTGCGACCCGGCCAGTTGAAGCGCTGCCAGCTTTCCTTCTGGTTGAAGTACTCGTGCTGTTCGCCGTTGAGGGTGAAGGTGGTCTGCACCACGTCGCGCACCGGTTTGCCTTGCAGTTCGAAACTCAAGCCCATGCCGCCGTCGGTAAACAGCACGTCGGCCAAATGGCTGAGCTGGTTGATCGCCTGGATGAACTGCGGGTTGAAGCGCAGGCCCTGGCTGTGTTGTGCGTCGGCCACCCAGCGGCTGCCTTCCTTGCGCAGCAAGCCA
>NZ_JAQIYM010000005.1 GCF_028823535.1 Pseudomonas serbica
ATCAGGGTGGTGAGTCGCTGTTGCAGGCTGGTCACGGCCGGGTCGCGCAGCAGGCGCTGGTTGGCCTCGACGTAGGTGGGCCATAGCATTTGCAGCAGTTGTGGGTTTTTGTTCAGGCCGAAGCGCTGATACCAAGGGGTGCCGTGGGTGGCGCGGTATTCCAGGCGGCCCAGTTCGCGGGTCAGGTCATTCAGGGCGAGGAATTGTTCGTCAGGGGTTGATGAGTGTTGCAAGGTCGCCAGCGAAGTTTGCACCTGGGCGATGTGCACGCGGTTGGTGGCGAAGGACAGTAGCATGCCGGCGCTCCAGGCCAGTGCCAAGGCGAGCATCAGGGCCTGCGCAATGCGGATCGCGGGCCAGCCGAGTCGACGGGCGTGTGATTTTTTATCGCCGAGCACGCCTTGCCATACCGGCGCTATCGACCAGAAGTGACTGCGGTTATTGGGAACCGGCGACACCTCCGGTAACGGCAGGCTGAACCACAACCCGCGCAACGGCACGCTCCCGGCCAACTCGTCGAGCAACGGTGCCAGCGCCTGACGCCAGCGGGCAATGCCCTCGCTCTGCAGATCGCGGGACAGGCGCAGCAAAAAGTCATGCTGCATCTGCCCACGCATCTGCTCCAGGCCCTCCTGGCGCAGGGGCTCGAGCAATTGCTCCAGTCGTTTCTCCAACTCGACGACAGTGAATCCGGCGGGCAACGCGCAACCCACCGGCTGCATCGGGCGCCCGTGCTGAAGCCAGCCACTGTCGCAGACCTGCCACAGGTGCAGCGGCAACTGCCAATGCAGCGCTCGCGCCAGATCGCACAGACGCCGCACGTTTTCGCCGAGCGCTGCGGCGTCGGTGGTCTGTTCCGCGTTCAAGGCCCAGACGACGCCATCGAGGGTACGCCAGCGACTCAAACCCTTCCATTGGCTGAACAGCGTTGGCGACTGCACGCTACCGCCGTAGAGCAGCACGGTGTCTTGTCCGTGGAGGAAGAACTGGGTGGTCAGACCGGGGGCGATGGCTTCGATCTGTTCGGGTTCGCCGACGACCAAAAGCAGGCGGACTTTGAGGCGCCAGAGGGGGCCGTAGGACGCGCGAAGATAGTCGCGTACCTCGGTGAACCGAATCGCTGGCTTGCTAGGTGGTACCAGACTCGCGTCCGTTTCGGGGTAGACCTTATCCGCCAACCCTTGCTGACGGTGACTAAGGCGGCTGAAATGCATCAACAAGCGGGGTGCCGCGTTAGCCAGTATTGCGATGGCAACGGTCAGTAAAAAAGTGAATACCTTGTGGTGGTTTTCCACCAGTCCCAGCCGATCTCCATAACTCCAGATCGTCCATGCCAATGCCACCATCAGCGTGCTGACCCACACCAATGCCCCCCCTCGGCGCCAAGCGCTATTCCTGATTTTCATGGCAACGCTCCCATGGTGACGGTGCTGATCCAATGTTGCGATTGGCCCTGAGACAGCATCAGGAGAGGTCGGCGCTGATGTCGAACCATTTCCACGCCAAGCGCCGCAATCAGCCAACTGCTAAAGGGGCCTGGCAGCCCGCACAGCGGCTCCTGAATCCATTGCTGCTGTACTCTCGACGAAGCGCCGTGAACATCTCCGGCAGCCAAAATCTTGCCGGCCAGTGGCTGACAGGCAATGCTGTCTGCCAGCAAGCCTGTGGCCTGACGGGCACTGGTCTGGGTCTGAAGAAACAACGCCACCTCGTTCTGCAGTTCACTGACGTCCAGCGGCATCGGACGCAACAAGCCTCCCACCACTGGCAGTTCTCCTGTGCCCGCCAAACCATCGGGAGACAGTAGCAATGCCGCGAGTCCGTCGGAATACACCGCATCGCCGTATAGCTGCAGTACCAGGATCAATTCGAAGGCCGAGCTGGCTGTTTTGAGCTTTTGGTCAATCCACTGATACGACAATTCACTGGTCAAGGTGTCCTCCGGTGGCTGCGCTCGATCCATCGTCGCGGACCAACTCCGCTGCCAGGCGTTGCGCAATGCTTCCTGCTGCCCGGGTTCGCCATCATTCAACAGGGTGACCCGCAGTTCCTGCTCCCGCGGCAAGGCCAGCAAGGTCGGCTGTAACGCCTCAAATAGTTGCTGCAACCCAGCCTGCAGGCGATCACCGCCCTGCGCTGGCAAGTGTGCGATACGCCGGGCCAAACCTGTACGAGGCGGCACACCGGGTGAGCCTTGAACCAGCATCGCGGCCGTCACCTGATCCGGCAGCAGCACACAGCTGCCATGCACCGCCAGATAACGTTGCGCCCACGAATTCCAGGCTTGCTGCGCCGCTTGCGTTTCCTCTTCCAGGAACTGCTGCTGGCTCAGAGCACGTCCATGAGCATGGGCGCGGGCGGCGAAAGCCAGCCCCCAGATCAGCAACGGCGAACCGGACACTGCCCATACATTCAATGCCTGCAACTGTGGAAACCGCTCGGAGGCGTACAGCAGGAACAGCAGCACACAGGCCAGCATTGCCATGCCGGCCGCCACAACCCACCGCACCATTACCGGAGGCACTGGTGTTACTACCTCTTCAGGTGGCTGACGATCCCAACCCATGGCTCACCCCACCACGCAATCGGGAGCGCTGGAAATCAACCGGCAACCGCATTCACTGCGGCAGCCATCGACCACCAACTCCCGGCCATTTTCAGACCAATCAGGGCAACCTTCGACAATCGGGTTGTCCCCATGCCGCGGACAACTGACCTCGTCACCCACCAAAGCCACCGGCTTGCCATGAACCAAAGTCGTGGAGGAAGCGGAAATAACCTCTCCGTCGTGGGTGGTTTTGTCACCCAACAACACAAATCCTTTGCACATATTTATTACTCCCAAAGATCGCCCAAAGATAAAAATCTGATACATGGCCAGTCAAATAACTTAATTAACTTATCCACCGAAAAACGAGTCAATGGAAAGCCACTTCAAAAACCCTTATACACTCCCTCCCCATTCGTTCATGAATAGCTGCCTGACCTAAGCCCTGTCAAATATGCTGAAATTTAACCACGGTATTGCTTAACTCAAGAGAGTCGTAACTTTCACTATTTATTCCTCCGCTGCCAGACGGATTGCCTGCAGCTTTCGGAAATTCGGCCCATAACGGCCATCCGCCTCAAAACTTCCATCGGGATAAATGATGCTGGTGTAATTGCCTTCTTTTTTTATTTTTGGTCCAGCCGAATACACTATGAAACCGGAATGCAGGATGGGCTCGAAATATACTTTGCGCGCTTGCAGTGCTTGATACATCAGGTAAATATCGCCCTCTCCCGCTAGGCTTATCTGCTTTTTGTATCCTCCAAGAAAGGCCTCACTTAACCAAGGGTAGTAATCTTTTTTTATCGTCAAATCCCCTTCAACTTTTATTGGCAGCCCTGAACTTCTCAAAGGGCGATTGTGGTCAAACATTACAGTCACCCCACCTCCTGCGCCGTATGTCACATTCTCGCCAAAATGCGTGGGATCCTTGTAGGCGACACCAAACATCACGTTGCTCAAATGCCATTGGCAGGCACCGCCGCCGTCCATTGGCAACTTGGCGGTATAAAGATCATTTTGCCCTTGCTGTTGCAATTGCACTTCGATGCCTTGATAGCCCTCCAACTCGATGCGTTGCCCACTGGCCCCTTGAGAGATGCGCTTACAGATGGCCGAGCGGTACATCACCCCAAGGGTTTCCGCTACGAGCTCCTTGGGCACTTTCACGGTGATGGTCATCTGTTCGCTGTCTGCTGGCGGTGCCAAGTCGTAATCCTGGCACAACCGCTGAGACTGACGGCGATGGCGAGTAACACGACGGGCAGGAGGGCTCGCTTGGCGTGATGCAGGAAAGTCATTTTTTGCTCTCCGCCGCCAGCCGGATGGCCTGCAGTTTTAGAATGTTCGGCTTGGACCGACCATCCGTGACGACAATGCCGTCTGGATAGGTGAAAGCGGTGTGGTTACCCTTCTTCTTCACTTTCGGTTGCACCGAAGTGACCAAGAAATCGGAATGCAAGACGGGCTCGAAATACACTTGTCGAGCCTGTAATGCTTGGTACATCAAATAAATCCCACCCTCACCCGTCAGGCTGATTTGCTTTCTGTGACCTCCAAGAAAGGCTTCACTTAACCAAGGGAAATAATCTTTTTTTACCGTCAAATCTCCTTCAACTTTTATTGGCAGCCCGGAACTCCTCAAAGGGCGATTTTCATCAAACATTACAACCACACCGCCTCCGGCACCGTAGGTCACGTTCTCGCCGAAACGCTTGGGGTTCTTGTAAGCGACACCAAATATCACATTGCTTAAATACCATTGACATGCACCGCCACCATCCATTGACAACCTGGCCTGGTAAAGATCGCTCTGCCCCTGCTGTTGTAATTGCAAATCGATGCCGTGATAGCCCTCCATCTCAATGCGTTGCCCACTGGCTCCGTGGGTGATGCGCTTACAGATGGCCGAGCGGTACATCACCTCAAGGGTTTCCGCTACGAGCTCCTTGGGCACTTTCACGGTGATGGTCATCTGATCGCTTTCCGCTGGCGGTGCCAGACTGTAATCCTTGGCGCAACCACTGAGGCTCACCAACAGGGCGAGTAATGCGACGGCCGTCTTCTTGATCATGGTCTGTCCTTGACGGTGCTAACGGGCTCAACCGTAGGTTTTCTCGTAACGGGGCCGAAGGCTGGCTGCGACATCAAAACGTTGCAGCGCCTCGGCCCCACCTTCCGATGTCCGGGTAATGTGCAAGGCCTGGCCAAGCAGACTCTGCAAATCCAGGAACACTCGATTGCGTAACAGTTCATACGTGGGCGCTCGCTCGGAGTGCTCGAGCATTTGCTGTGCGAATTTTTGTCGCTGTACCTGTCGCTCCAGCAATGGATCGCGTTCAGGGTCAAGGCATTCCAGCAACTGGTTGTGGATATACGGCTGGTACTCCGACATGAAGTGTTTGAAGATGCCCACGACCCGGCCTGTCTTGGGATTGCTGAAGGGCGGGAAATACCGGTCCCGGCTCCCGGCAGTCAGCGAGGTGGTCAATCGCTGCTGCGCTTGCTCGGCCCGCGGGTCATCCTCAGGGCTCAGGCTCGGAACCAGGTACAGCTTGGCCTTTTCCTGCAGGCGTCGAGTGATGGTGGTGCGGTAAGGCGCGCCAAGCCCTTCCTTGTTGCGATAAGCGGGATACTGTGAGCCCCGCAGCTCCATGTGCTGTTCGGCTTTGAAGAACATGGCGATTTCGCCGTGATGACAAAAAGGATCGCCATGACGGAACACCTGGCTGGCAGTCAATTGCAGCAACGACCAGGTAAACCCCAGCGTGGTACCCAATGGGCCATAGAGGTCATACAGGTAATTGTCCAATGCGGCTTCGGGCGGAACGCTGGGGATCAGGTCGATGTCATTGACGTGGCGGAAATGTGGGATTTCGCTCAGGCCCTGCACCGCCTTGAGAGTGAAGGTGCGCGGCATGCCGTAGGTGTATATCAGTGGTTTTTGTGCCTTGAGGGATGCGGCATGTACCAGTCCCAGCGCACCGCCGAGACTATGCCCGCAGATGAACAACTCTTTGTCGAAAGCGTCATCGAGAATCGTCTTGCACAAGTCCTTGGTATAAATCCTCCTGGCCAACTCGAACGCATCGCGAAAGCCCAGGTGCACACTGCCCTCCGGCGCCAGGCCGGCGCAGGGTGCCTTGGAATCACACTGTGCCTGAACCTCCGGCTTTACAGGGCGAAAGGTCGCATCGGTGCCTAGATCGGTAAGCCCACCCATCTCGGTGCCACGCCACCCCACCAGCACCTGGGAAGCATTGATGGCAAAGAAAAACTGCGTATTGCCTTCCGGCGGATCAGCCTTGCCTGTGTCGAGCGTCAATGCCTGGGTATAACGCTGACCAAAGGGCACATCGGTGACCAGGCAGGGCCAAGCCTCGCCGTCGTCCCATACCCGCGGCGTACGTGACAAGTCCTGACATTGCTGCAGGAAAAACTGCTCGGCCGAGCCAAGATCCGCCGGTTCTTTTCTGCTGTACGCCAAAATACTCATCAGCCCCAGGTTATAAGCATTGGCCAGGCTGTACTGCGGCTGGTGATGCAACACCAGCGACCAGGCACGCAGCGGGCAAACTTCCAGCACATGACGACGGTTCAACTGCTCGGCGTCGAGGGTAAATCCGCCGAAGGTCCGATCCGGAAAGTGAAAGGCCGGTAGCTCATCGGGATCGGCCAGGGGTGGATCAAACGTCGGCCGTTGATCGCAGAGTTGGCCAACCCGCAGGTACTGATAACCATGACCAGCCGCGACTGCCTGTTGCTCGATCGGTGAGAAGTCCGGACGCTGCGGACCATACAGCGGCGTGCGATCAGCCACGCCGGGGCGCGGCGGTTCGGGGCGCTCGGCGCGCAGGCGACGGCCCTGCAGCAATTCAGCCAAGGGTTCGACTGCCATCAGCAAGGTGAGAGGCAACCGGTGCAGACCCTCGATACGAATCATCCCCTGGGCATCGGTCTGACCGCCATACTCAGGCACATAGGCCGTGCGTGTGGCCTCGTTCTGCGCCCGCCAGGGCAGGTTGGATAAAGGCTCGCCTTGCTCGTCAAGCAACTGGAATTCGATCCAGAGCGTTTGTGCATTGATTGTGCTGCGAATAACATCCTTGTTCGAGCCCAGTGTATCCGTATAGTGCAAGGTGTCGTCCATATCAGCCCTTTGGTATCTCTATTATTTGATGGTTATATGCCATTGAGTGGCGTCTTTACTCATTAACAAAATGAGCAAACCTGGCGAGTTAATGACCTATTCACTCAAGCCACGCGTCAACTTGAGCCTTATTGAAACAACCTTCAGGATTTCTGAAAATAACAACAACCCCATCAAAAATGCTGCGGACGTCGCTCCAACAGCTGTCGCACCCCAAACTAAAACTGAAAGGGACGGCACTCCAAACAACAACCTGAAAGGTACCTGCGCATAGGCTAGACGCGATGCAAAACGCGACCCTCGCAACAACAAAAACATTGAAAAAATTATTGAAATATTCAAGACCAACGACATTAAGAACATCAAATACGAAATATAACCATGATCAGAGCTCAACCTGACAAAAGACTGCACATCACTATATAGCGGCACTTTCCCTTGAGAGAAATTCAGATAACAGAACCGACCGACATATATCAGATCCATCCCACCCCAAAATAAACACACCTTATTCCTGGTCATTTTTTCTCCACCTTCTTTTCATATACATCATCACCGGCAGCAGGTTGCCAATACCAGGAGCGCCCACCTTTTGCCCAGGCATCCTCCCCCTCCAGAAAGGCTTGAGTGATTGTTCTTTTAATCCCGTATACATGAATGGCAGATTCTGACTTCAGAGAGTCTTCGCTATCGTCAGGTAGAGGTTTCCATTCCTGAATTTTGTCGCGCTTGGTATTTTCATAATCCTTGCCCTCCGATCCGAAGACCCTTCCCTCTTCACCCATTGACGTCAGGCGATTGAGCACCATGAGCGCGGTGTTCTTCAGACCGTGATAATCATGATCAACGGTCACCCAGTGCCCTGGACCAGACACTGATGTCTTGTCAGGAAATTCAATCTTCAATCCTCCCGGCAACAGGCTATGAACATTCCGGGTCTGCCCCTGCCGATCGGTCACCCCGGTCAACACCGCACCCTGCCGCGTGGTGATTCGGTAGTTGATGAACGGTTGGGGTGTCTGCGCCTCATCCTTCAGGGTGTAACGCCCGGAGTAACCCGGCCGGAGCGGCGTGATCGGCGTGCTCACGCTCGTGGCGCCGAGTTTTTGCACATGCGCGCCCTTCAGATAGATGTTGCCGGGGGCACCCAGCTCGATCTCGCCGTCTTTCATGCGGATGTAGGCACCGCCACAGTCGATCAGCACTTCCTTCGGTGCGCTGAAGTGCAAGCGACCGGTCAGGCTTTCGATCCTGATGTCGGTCATGGCCAGGGCATGCAGTTCGTTGTCGAGGGCATGCAGCTCGACCTTGCCGTGGGCGGCCTTGAGTTGCAGGGCCGCGCGCTGGGCCAGCAAGCTGACCCCGCCGTCGGCGGTGGCGGTGATGTCCTGTCCGGCGCTGATATCGGTGTTGTGTGCGGCGACGATCGCCACGCTTTCAGCGCCCGAAGACACGCAGACAGCCTCGGGGCTTACCAGGCCGATGCCCGCCGGGGCATGCAGCAGCACGCCCGGTTGCGCCAGGCCTTTGAGGGCCTCGGTCAAACGTTGCTGGCTGTCGGTATCGCCTGGCGTGGCCTGTGCGCTGCGCGCCGCCTCGGCCAGGGAGCGGGCCAGTGACAGGGCGCTTTCCAGTTGGGCAATGGCCGCGTCCATATCGAGTTGATGGCCCTGCGCCTTGGGCTGCTCCTCGGCACTGATGAATAACCCCTTGCCGCCACGAATGGCGCCATGACCGTCCGTCCTCAACTCAAACCCCTCCCCCCGTTCTGCTTCTGCGCATCCACCAAATGCCCCAGGTTCAACTGGCTCTTGCCACTGTGCTCGGTACTGAGCTTGACGTGCTCCTCGCCGCGGTTGTCCTCCATGCGCAGCTTGTTGTTCGCCGGAGTGCGCAGCACGTTGCGTTTGTAGTTGCGCAGGGTCACGTGGTCCGGGTGGTCGCTGTCGTGCAGGGCGTGGGCGATGTAGGGGCGGTCGGGGTCGCCCTGTTCGAAGGCGATGGCGACTTCGGTGCCGCAGATCAGCGGCAGGTGCAGGCCGTGGGTGTCGCCGGCGTAGGGGCGTGCCTGGCGCAGCCACATGCTTTCCTGGCCGAGCTTCCAGGGGTCGCGATCGAACAGGAAGTTGACCTTGTAGCGGCCTTCGAGGTCGATTTCGGCGTAGGGATCGTTGGCTTTGCCGCTGGTGACGCGGGCCGGCAGGGTGCCGGCGATGATCGGTTTGGGCGGGACTTGCGGGCGGAAGCAGACCATTTCCGCGTAGGGGATGGCCTCGAAATTTACTTCGATGCTGCGGTCGCGGGCCGCGCAGGTGTGCAGGCCGGTGATCACTGCGCCGGGGGTAAAGGCCTGGGGCGCGTCGGCGATTTTCAGCACCTGGCCCGGTGCCAGGGTGGCGCTGCTGCTGGCGCCGCTGAGGTGGGTCTGGCTGTTGAGGTAACGTTCGTGACGCAGGCGGGCGTAGAAAAAACCGCTTTCGCTTTGCAGGTCTTCGTCCTGGTCGAGGCGATCGCCGAGCACGCGGTAGGGTTCGGCGTAGTGGTAGGCCTCGCCGTAGGTGGTGGTCGTGGTGCCGCGGGTCTGGTCGACCTCGCCATCGAGCCAGGCCCGCGTATCGCGGTGGTGATAGGCGCGGAAGTTGATGGATTTTTCCACCACCTGGTGGCGGGTCTGCAGGTCCCACACACCGTCTTCGCCACTGGCGAAGCCGGACGGTGGACGAAATGGCAGCTGCACGCCGAACTGGTAGTGACGCTGGTCGTCGTGGAATTCGACGACGTCGATGTGCAGGCGGTCGTCGTGGCTGAAGCGGTACCAGATGCCGACCTCGGCCAGCAGGCGCTCGATGAACTTGAGGTCGCTTTCGCCGTATTGCATGACCTGCTCGCGACGGGGGTATTCGCGCACCAGCTGGAACAGGAAATGCTGGCCGAGGAAATCGTGGCGGCTGCGCAGGATGTGCTCGACGATCTCCGGCACCGACTGTTGCTGGTACAGGCGGTACTGACGGCCGCGATCGAGCAGGGCCAGGCGCGGTTGCAGGGTGATTTCGTAGCGGGCTTCGTCGCGGGAGCTGGACAGGCGCTGGAAGGTGTTGACCACGCCATACAGGCTGCGCAACGGCTTGTACTCGGGCACTGGCAGGCCGGGGTAAGGCGGCTTTGGCGGCAACGGATACAGACTGAAGCGGGCGTCCTTGTTGAGTATTTGTTCGGCGCTGAGGTCCTGTTCGGCGCAGGTGAATTCGATGCGGTAGCTGAAGGGCTGGCTGAGGTGTTCCTGGCCTTCGAAGGCCAGGACGTCGAAGACGGCGTTGAATCGGTGGATGGTGAATATGTGGCGGCTGTGGTTGAAGAAGATGCGCGGTGTGTTGGACAAAATCAGTCCTCCCTGGGCTGGCTGGGCATACGGGGAGGCTTGGATTTCCACCCTCGTTCAAGCACCCGACAGCTTTCAGGAAGCCAAGGACAGCTGATATAGGAAGCTTCTGATGATGACGTAGGACGCGTCTCGATACTGGTGCGCCAGAACTGTAGGACGATTCACTACCTGGCGTTTGATGGCGTCCAGCCGTGCGGGACGGGCCTGATTAGAGGACCAGAAGATCGCTGGCTACGACCTTTTACCTGCATCAAAAACGGGCGACCCCTTGAGGTCGCCCATGTTCTCTTAGCGCGTGCGCCTGCACCCGCTTCGCCGCCCTGCTACATCGTTCAATAGCTGTTGCGCGGCTGGCTAAACATTCGATAGGCCTTCGGGTGGATCGATGTTGTCCAGCGCCCGATTGACCAGTAACTCCCCCACCACTGCCAATTGCTGAACCGACAGTGCCACATTGCGCTTGGAGCTTTCCAGATCGCAGGCCAGATCGGTGATGAGGACGTTCAGGGAGGCCAGGGTTTCGCAGGCGTGGCAGAGCAAGGTGGCGGTGTCAACGCCAGGGACGATGGTGAAGATATGGCTGACCGGATCGGATTGTCTGGGGTTACGCAGACGGGCGCTGACGGCGGGTTCGGCGATGTCGGAGAGTGGAGCGGGATCGAAGGGGTCGGGAGGACTGGGGGTGACCTTTTTCATGGTGAAGCTCCAGTAGCAAGTTATGGGAGCTATCCACACTCATTTCCACATGAGGGTGGCAGCTATGCGCGGTGTGGAAGACCGGGGCTACTGGAACCCGGCGCACTCGCGAGTGCCCCGCGCACAGCCGCCATAACACGACAATGTTGACATAAAAAACGCCAACAGGTGTTTACGAGCGATTGCGCGCCAGTAGCAAAGGAACAGACTTCCACGTCCGACCACTGATTTCGCAGCGGCCGGAGAAGGTTATCGGCGCACTCCCCTGCGCACCAGTTCACCAATGCCGCTACGTTTCGCAGGAAATTTCCGAAGCAGATGAGGGCCCTTGCCTACGCAGCCCTGGGCATTGACGGCGGGATATCGCTACCAGTGGTAAATCGGTAAAGCCTCAATCATCCGGCATTTCCGGCGGCTTGGCCGGTTTTGCCGGTTTGCCGTTTTTTGCAGCCTTGGCAGTCCCTTTGGGTGGAGGTGTTTCGGCAACCGGAGGTGGCGTTGGAGCCGCAGCTTCCTTCTCTGCCGCCGGCAAGGCATCGACGGTGTCGAAGATTTTCTTCAGGTCGACCGATCGGGATTCGTCCCCCGAGCTTTCGAGTTTCTTCTCGCCGTCCTTGCCCACCAGGATCACTTTGGGCAGTGCGCCGGCACCCAGTTTCAGCGCACGGATCAAGGCCATGGTGTCTTGTTGGCCGAGATCCTTGCCGTCCAGTTGGCCAGACATGTTCAGCACGCTGTAGACCCTGATATTGCGGTCGGCGACCCCCTTCTTGTTGGCGGGATCTTCCAGCGACTTTTTCAGGTTGACCCACACGGGGTCGACGGTGCTCGGGGCAATCACGATCAGCGGCCGGGCCCTGCCCTTGTCGATATCCAGAGGTGAATCGCCATCGGCGGCGAACAAGGGGCCGGCAATCGCCAGCAAGGTAGCCAGGGTCAGTGACCTGATGAGCATGCGCATCTCCTTTTGTAATCCACGCTCTAATGATTGCGCATCGCGGCGTTCGTTCCGGTGACGCTTGGCAAATGTGTTTCACCTTGCTCCAAGCTTAGGTCAGGGCGGTCATTGCGCAACAGGCTGGGCTAATCTGAAAGCATGAAATCAACCTCATGAGGAGCCGTGCATGAGCGTTCGACTGAACCACACCATCGTCTGGTGCCGCGACAAACAACGGTCGGCCCATTTCCTCGTTGAACTGCTCGGCCTGGTGGCACCGGAGCCCTTCGGGCCGATGCTGGTCGTCAGGCTCGACAACCAGGTGTCGCTGGACTTCTATGACAACGACCCGCCGATCGCCTCACAGCATTACGCGTTCCTGCTCGGCGACGACGAATTCGACCAGGCCTTCGCCCGCCTGCAAGCAACCGGGCAGCCATGGTGGGCCGATCCGGGCAAGCAGCGGCCGGGTGAGATCAATGACCATGGCGGCGGACGGCGGGTGTATTTCGATGACCCGGACGGGCATCTGCTGGAGATCTTCACCCGCGAATAGCGGGATATTCATCGCTGCTGTCAGGCCAGGCCGTCAACACTTGGAAGCCATCTTCAGTGACCGCCACCATATGCTCCCACTGGGCTGAAAGGGAGTGATCCTTGGTGACCACGGTCCAGCCGTCGGCCAAGGTTTTCACGTGGCGCTTGCCCAGGTTCAACATCGGCTCGATGGTGAAAATCATGCCGGCTTTCAACTTCATTCCCTGGCCTGGGTAGCCGTAGTGAAGGATCTGCGGCTCATCGTGATAGATCTTGCCGATGCCATGCCCGCAGTATTCACGTACGACGCTGAACCCGTCATCTTCGGCCACCTTCTGGATGGCATGGCCAATGTCGCCCAGCGTAGCGCCGGGGCGGACCATGCGGATGCCGGCGCACATGGCGTCATAGGTCGTCTTGACCAGGCGTCGCGCCTCAGGCGCAGGTTCGCCCACGAAGTACATGCGGCTGGTGTCGCCGTACCAACCGTCCTTGATCACGGCAATGTCGATGTTCAGGATGTCGCCATCCTTCAACATCTTGTTCGAAGGGATGCCATGGCAGACCACTTCGTTGACGGAGGCGCACACGGTCTTGGGAAAGCCGTGGTAGCCGACATTGCCTGGAATGGCTTTCTGCACGTTGACGATATAGTCGTGACAAAGCCGATCGAGTTCGTCGGTGGTCACCCCTGCCTGCACATGGGGCGTGATCATGGCCAGTACCTCGGCCGCCAGCGTGGCCGCCACGCGCGACTGGGCTATTTCTGCCGGGGTATTGAGTTTGACATTAGTCTTCATTGCTTGCCCCCGGACGTTGCATGAACCACCGCGCCTTGGCCAACATCGCCGACTGCGCACAGCTGTTTTACATCAAGGCCACCGGCCAGTTCGGCACGAATCAGCAGGCGGCAGATGTCGCTGTGATTCAATTCTGGATGGAGCTCGGCCAGCATCCCGATGCGCATCCAGTGTTCGGCTTGCGCATTGATCGAGCGACTCAGCGCATCGCTGGCGACGCGCAGGTTCTCATGCATGTCTTCTGAAATCTTGACGATACCCATCTGTTTGCCCAATACGAAATATATATGAAACATATACTAAACGTTTCGGGCGCTGCAGCGCAATTTCGGTCACAGGGTCCTGCCAGAAGAACAATCAGATGTTCAACCGTGCATCAGCAAAGCACCTGGCGGAACCCGTTTGCGCAGCTTCTTGCAGCTGCCGGGTGGGGGCTGTTGCCCCGGCGGGCGATCGGCGAACCAGATGCGGCATTGGCCGGGGGGTGGCCAATGGCCGCGGGGAATCGTTATCTCATCGGACGCGGGCTCTGGTTCTAGCGCAGCCACCTTGAATTGTCCTGCGCTCTGTGGCCCCGCAGTCGCCGCGGAATCCGCTACGTGAGCGAAGTTGCCCGCGAGCGTGGCGGTGTCCGCAGCGGATGGTTCTGCAGCAGCCACTTGCGCTTCGCGGGCCTTCTGTACGGCAACCGGGTTCTCCTGCACCTTGGGCGGGATACCCGAAGCCTGGGCCTGCTGCGCCGCCTGGATCAACTGGAGATTGCGGTTGCGTAACGCCTCGTTGCCAACAATCCGCATGTTCGAGCGCAATGCCAGGGTCTGCGCCTGCTGGTATTGCCCTTGCTGCAGGCGCAGCACGCCGAGGTAATGCAGGGTCGCGGGGTTGTTCGGCTGGATATGCAGGGCACGCTCCAACGTGGCGGCGGCCTGGTCCAGTTGGCCACTTTCATACTGGCGCGAGGCGGTTTCGATCAGGGTGGTTGATGCGCTGTTGCTTTGCGCGGGCGTTTTTCGCTCGGCAGCCACCGGGCAAAACGACGCGACGGCGCAGAACGCCAGGATGAGGCTCGGCAGGAAAGGCTTGATTGGCATCAGGGGGCAGACTCGGCTGATCTCGGACGGCACCGCCATGAAAGCAGGCCACCAGCACTGCTCGGAATCTCCGATACAGGACCCTTACTGACCTCTCCTGCCCCCCTGAAGTTCCCGTGCCACGGCCACTTCAGGCCAGGTTCGACCTCTGCCAATCGAGCAGCCGGGACCTGCTTCCAAACACGTCATTAAATGTTCAACTTCAAGAAAATGAACTATACCCAACTGGGCAATCAGTACTGACCCCGGCCCCAGGCAGCTGTGCAGGCATGGCCCCGGTAACTCAACGTCAAGTAAGACCACGAGACTCTGGTTATGAATGGTTTGAAAATCGCAGCAAGCGATGCCGTTCTAGATTGCTTCCATACCTCCCGCCCGATCGTTGCCCTTGATCACACCGACTTTACCGATGTTGCCGCCGCGGTACTGACCGTCGACGATGTCATGGGCGGCGCGCTGGATGCCATTCACCGAACGGGTTTCGACATCCCGCTGTTCCTCGTGATTCCGCGCGCAGGCGCCGGCAATCGGGCGCTGGATATCTACAAGCGCCTGCACGAGGTGATCCTGCTGGTCAACGGGGTGTTTGACCTCTCCAGCTACAATGCCGAGTACTACGGCAACCAACTTGAAACAGCCGCCAAGGCCTATGAAGAAAACCTGTTGCCCCCCTTCTTCGACGCCCTCAAGCACTACACCGAGGCCGGCAATGCGACCTTCGCCTGCCCCGGCCACCAGGGCGGCCAATTTTTTCGCAAGCACCCCGCCGGCCGCCAGTTCTTCGATTTCTTCGGCGAAACCCTGTTCCGCGCCGACCTGTGCAACGCCGACGTCAAGCTCGGCGACCTGCTGATCCACGAAGGCCCGGCCCTGCTGGCGCAAAAGCATGCCGCCAGCGTGTTCAACGCCGACAAGACCTACTTCGTGCTCAACGGCACATCAGCCTCGAACAAGGTGGTCACCAACGCGCTGCTGACGCCCGGCGACCTGGTGCTGTTCGACCGCAACAACCATAAATCCAACCATCAGGGGGCTTTGCTCCAGGCTGGTGCCACGCCGGTGTACCTGGAAACCGCGCGCAACCCCTACGGCTTCATCGGCGGCATCGATGCCCATTGCTTTGAAGAAGACTACCTGCGTGAGTTGATCAAGGAAGTTGCCCCGGACAAGGCTGAGTTACCACGCCCATTTCGCCTGGCAATCATCCAGCTGGGCACTTATGACGGCACCATCTACAACGCCCGCCAGGTGGTCGACCGCATCGGCAAGCTGTGCGACTACATCCTGTTCGACTCGGCGTGGGTGGGCTACGAACAGTTCATCCCGATGATGAAGGATTGCTCGCCCATGCTGTTGGACCTGGGCGAAGAGGATCCGGGGATTTTCGTCACTCAATCGGTGCACAAACAGCAGGCCGGTTTCTCCCAGGCCTCGCAGATCCACAAGAAAGACCGCCACATCAAGGGCCAGGCGCGTTACTGCAATCACGCGCGGTTAAACAACGCGTTCATGGCCCAGGCCTCCACCAGCCCGTTCTACCCGCTGTTCGCCTCGCTGGATGTGAATGCGCGCATCCATGCCGGCCGCAGTGGCTTGCGCCTGTGGGAAGACTGCGTGAAGTTCGGCATCAACGCGCGCAAGCTGATCCTGGAAGCCTGCACCCTGGTGCGCCCCTTCGTGCCGGAAACCATCGACGGCCGCCCCTGGCAGGACCACCCCACCGACGCCATCGCCAGCGACCTGCGCTTCTTCGAGTTCCATCCCAAGGATCGTTGGCACGCCTTCCCCGGCTATGCCGACAAGCAATATTTCATCGACCCCTGCAAGCTGCTGTTTACCACCCCCGGCATCGACCCGATTGACGGCAGTTACACCGACTTCGGCATTCACGCCGGCATCCTGGCCAACTTCCTGCGCCAGAACGGCATCGTGCCGGAGAAGTGCGACCTCAACTCGATTTTGTTCCTGCTCACGCCCGCCGAAGACTGGGCGAAGATGAGCCATCTGGCCGCGCAACTGGCGCGCTTCGAGCAGTTCCTCAGCGATGATGCGCCCATGAGCCGGGTGCTGCCGGCCATCTACGCGCGCTATGAAGAGCGCTACCGCCACTACACGATCCGCCAGCTCTGCCAGGAAATGCACGACCTCTATCGCAGCCACAACGTGCAGCAGTTGCAGAAGGACATGTTCCGCAAGGCGCACTTCCCGAAAAAAGCCATGAACCCGCAACAGGCGCAGATCGAATACATCCGCGGCAATGTCGAGCTGGTCGCGCTGGCCGATGCCGATGGCCGTATCGCTGCCGAAGGCGCGCTGCCCTATCCACCCGGTGTGTTGTGCGTGGTACCGGGGGAAATCTGGGGTGGCGCGGTGCTCAAATATTTCCTCGCGCTCGAGGATGGCATCAACGCCTTACCCGGCTTCACGCCGGAACTGCAAGGCGTGTACCTGAAAGAAGAAGGCGGGCGTATTCGCGCTTATGGATACGTGCTCAAGGCCTGATCCGCGCCCCATTCAAAGATCAGCGTTTCCTGCGACTTACAGCGAGGAGTGTGCGATGGCAGATTCAAGCAAGAAAATGGGCCTGATGGGGCTCACCACCCTGGTCACGGTCAACATGATGGGGTCAGGCATCATCATGCTCCCCACCAACATGGCCCAACTCGGTGCCGTCTCGTTGTTGTCGTGGATTTTCACGGCGATCGGCTCGATGGCCATCGCCTACTGCTTCGCCCAGTGCGGGGTGTTCTGCTCACGCTCCGGCGGCTTGTCCGCCTACACCGAAGAAGCCCATGCGAAGTCGGGGTTCTTCCTCTGCTCGTACCTGTACTTCCTGTCCCTGGCCATCGCCAACGTCGCCGTCGCCATCTCGGCGGTCGGCTACATGAGCGCCTTCCTGCCCTGGCTGAGCACGGGGGCCATCCCGCTGTTCGTCGGCACGGTCGGGCTGATCTGGATCACCATCATCGCCAACTTCGGTGGCCCGAGCATCACCGGCAAGATCGGCGCGATCACCGTATGGGGCGTGATCATTCCGGTGGCGGGCCTGTGCATCATCGGCTGGTTCTGGTTCGACGCCAAGGTGCTGGAAGCCGCCTGGAACCCCAACAACCTGGCGATCTCCGAAGCCATCGGCAAAGCCATCCCCCTGACCCTGTGGGCCTTCCTCGGCATGGAATCGGCCGCCCAGGCCACCGATGCAGTGGAGAACCCCAAGCGCAACGTGCCGCTGGCCTGCCTGTTCGGCACCCTCGGTGCCGCCACGGTCTATGTGCTGTCGACCACGGTGATCCAGGGCATCATTCCCAACGCCGAACTGGCCAACTCCTCGGCGCCTTTCGCGCTGGTCTACGCGAAGATGTTCAGCCCTCTGGTGGGTAACATCGTGATGGCATTGGCGGTCATGGCTTGCATCGGCTCGCTGCTGGGCTGGCAATTCACCCTGGCCCAGACCGCGAAGATGACCGCCGACCAGAACCTGTTCCTCAAGCTGTTCAGCAAAGTCAACGCCAGCGATGCGCCCGTGATCGGCATGATCGTCTGCGGCGTGCTGCAAACGCTCATGGCCGTGTCGACCATCTCTCCCGACGCCGCTGCACAGTTCAGCAAACTGGTGAGCCTGGCGGCAGTGACCAACCTGATCCCCTACATCACGGCGCTGACAGGCTTGCTGGTGATCATGCACAAGGCCCAGGTGGGGCCCGCGGTGTACTCGCGCAACGTGGTGGTGCTGCTGATCGCGGTGGCCTACTCGTTGTATGCGCTCTACGCCTGCGGCAAGGATGCGGTACTGGGCGGCACGCTGGTACTCGCCTTTGGTTACCTGCTCTATGGCTTCCTCGCCAAGCGTTTCGTCGACGCGCCAAGCGTTGCCCAGGTCAGGACCGGCAATGTTTAGGCATGGCAATCAGGACTGCTCAGACTTGTACACGGGGAATCCGGACATGAACGTATCATTTGCAAAAACCACTCGCCTGCTGCTTGCCCTGGTGTTCACCGCGCTGCCGATCGTGGCGAGTGCCAACACCCTGGAGCGCATACGCACCAGTAATGCCTTCACCCTGGGTTACGTGCCAGACCTGTCGCCCTTCAGCGTTCAGGAAGGTGACAAAGCCAGCGGCTATGCCATCGACCTGTGCCTGAAGATCGCCGACAAGCTCAAGACCGAGCTCAACCTGCCCAACCTGCAGGTCCGCTACCAGCCCGTCTCGGTCGCCGAAGAGACCAGCGCGGTGAAGCTGGGCAAGGTCGACATCCTCTGCACGCCGACTCCGCCTACCCTCGAAGGGCGCAAGACGATCAGCTACTCGATACCGGTGTATACCGCCGGCCTCTCGGTACTGGTGCGCAAGGATGCCGCCGAACCGCTGCTCAACGCACTCAACGGCAAGGAGGCCAACCCCGGCCCGACCTGGCGGGCGACCATCAACCGCGGCCTGGCCAACCAGACCTACGCCA
This sequence comes from Pseudomonas serbica, assembly GCF_028823535.1. Taxonomy (GTDB): domain Bacteria; phylum Pseudomonadota; class Gammaproteobacteria; order Pseudomonadales; family Pseudomonadaceae; genus Aquipseudomonas; species Aquipseudomonas serbica. The sequence continues at coordinate 18,600 of NZ_JAQIYM010000005.1, forward strand.
CCATCGAGGGCGGTGTAACCGAAGACTGGATTCGTGAACGGATGCGCATGCTTGGCGTGATCGCTTCGCTGGTGACCGTGGCCAACACCGAAGAAGGTGCCAAACTGGTGGCCGCGCGCAAGGCCGATGCCTTCTTCGCCGAACGCATACTCTTGAAAAACCTGGTGGCCAAAGGGAACGCCAACAATGACCTGATGGTCCTGGACCGCATCTTCGAGTTCGCCCCGGTGGCGATGATCGTCGAGCGCGGTGACGAAGACTTCCGCCTCCTGGTCGACATGGCCTTGAGCGAGGCCTACCGTTCCGGCGCCATCGAGAAGGCATACGACCAGTACCTGGGCGGGATCAACGAGACGATGAAAAAGCTGTTCCGGGTGTATGCACTGCCTTGAGGAGGGTCAGAACGCCAGTTTGTAGCCGATCACTACCAGCATCGTTGCCAAGCAAGGGCGCAGCAGTTCATCGGAAATGCGTCCGGTCAGGTGGCTGCCCAGGTAAATCCCCGGCAGCGAACCGACCAGCAGGTAGCCGAGCACGTGCCAGTCCATGTTGCCCATGCTCGCATGGCCAAGGCCGGCGACCAGGGTCAGCGGCACGGCGTGGGCGATTTCGGTGCCGACCAGGCGGCGGGTCGGCAGCAGCGGATAGAGGATGAACAATGCCACGGTGCCCAGGGCACCCGCGCCGATGGAGGTCAAGGCGACCATCGTGCCCAGGACCAGGCCGGTGATCACGGTCAGGACGTTGAGACGCACACCGCTGGGGTTGTAGTTGCCGCCGGCGCGCTTGTGTGCGAAATCGAGCAGGCGTTTCTTGAACAGGATCGCCAACGCCGTGGCGAACAGGACAAAGCCCAACGCCTGCTTGATGATCGCGTTCATCGCGTCGGGGGCCGAATGCAGACTGCTGAGGAACCACAAGGTCAATGCCACCGCCGGCACGCTGCCGAGGGTCAGCCAACCGGTGATCGGCCAGTCGATATTGTTGTTCTTCCTGTGGACCAGGACGCCACTGGATTTGGTGATGGCCGCGTACAGCAGATCGGTGCCGACCGCAGTTGCCGGGTTGATGCCGAACCATAGCAGGATAGGCGTCATCAACGACCCGCCACCGACGCCCGTCATGCCGACGATAAAGCCGACCACAAGCCCGGCCACGACCAACCCGATATTCAACAGATCCATTGATACATCCACAAGACCGCAGGGGGAAATCTGGCCCGCAGCATAGCGACATTTCTTATAACCAGTTATATCGATGCGATCTATCTTTATGCCCTGAATCGCGAGCGGGTCGCTTCGGCAGATCATTGCACCGGGAGGAAATTCATCAACAGCAGGCTCTGTGCATAATTCAAGCCGATCCGCCGGTAGCGTTCGTCGAGCATCTGGGTCAGCAGATCCAGGCGCGCGACGATCTTGCCGAACTCCACGGCGAAACTCAGGTTGCTGCCCTCCTCCGAGATCTCGTTGGAGAACAACATGGGCTGGCCGTCCTTGTTCTGCCGCTGACTGAGAATCCAGGTGGCGATTTCGATGTTGCGCGCGGCATTGTTGACGAACGTCGGGTTGATCGCGTCCGTCATGTAGAACTCCAGTCGACTGCCGTGGGCGGTCACCAGCATGCTGCCGATGGCATAGATGAACGCCCCGACCCGATCGCCGAGAAACTCCGGGCTCATGGCAAACCGCAACGCCGCCAGATCCTTCTTGCCCCCCAGCGTGGGCAACGGCTGCTGCTGTTCAATGGCCATGCGCACCTGCTTGCCCGCGGTTCGGGCGTCGAGGAAGCCGGATTTTTTCAACTCGTCGGGGTTGCGCAGGTACAGCTTGCCCATCAGCAGGTAAAGGCTGTCGAGGTTGTCGCGCATGGCCAGCGTGGCCATGCGGTCGACGCTGGTCTGCAGGAACTCCTGGGGTTTGCCTTCGCGTATCTGGCTGAACAGGTCGTTGCCTGGCTGGTGGCTGCAACCGCTGACCAGCAACAGCGACAGACCAGCCAGCAGCAGGCGATGGCGACGGATGGAGCGGACAATGTGGGGTGAAACTCGAGCCATGGGCGTTGAACTTGGGCATGGGCCGGCGGTGGGGATCGCCGTCGGCTGGCAATGGATAGAGCCGGTAGATGGGGAAAAGTGCGGTGGCGAGGGTTGATAATCGATCACCGGTTCCCAACAGGGGCACACGTACGCATCCCATCAAGCCGGCCGCCTCGCTCTGGCTAAGGCCGGGTGGAGGTTCTGCCCAGCGCGGCGGGCCCTGTAGGAGCAAGCTTGCTCGCGAAAAACCTGAGAACACCACGGGGTTTCAGGCCCACCGCGTCATCGTTGACCTCCATCGCGAGCAGGCTCGCTCCCACGGTAGATCGGGTACAGCCGCGAATGATTGGTCGAACTTGAGGACGCCTTCGCTGGCGAGCCAGCTCCTACAGGGGATCGCGATGGAACCTGAGGGCCTATCCTGATGCCAACTGCAATAATGACCAGAAGGAGTCAAGCATGCGCACCCAGCAATTGGCCGGCACCCAGGTACCCGTGATCGGCCAGGGCACCTGGCAAATGGGCGAAGACCGCGCCCGCCATCACGAGGAAGTCGCCGCCCTGCGCCTGGGTATCGACCTGGGCATGACCCTGATCGATACCGCTGAAATGTATGCCGAAGGCGGCGCCGAGCTCGTGGTGGGTGAGGCCATCGCCGGCCAGCGCGATCGGGTGTTTCTTGTCAGCAAGGTCTACCCGCACAATGCCAGCCGCCAGGGCATTCCCCAGGCGTGCGAGCGCAGCCTGCGCCGGATGAAGACCGAGAGCATCGATCTGTACTTGCTGCACTGGCGTGGCCAGTTTCCCCTGGAAGAAACGGTAGAGGCCTTCGAACGCCTGCGTGAAGCCGGCAAGATAGGCCGTTGGGGGGTGTCCAACCTTGATCTCGACGACCTGCAAGCGCTCTCAAACAAGGACTGCGCCACCAATCAGGTGCTCTATAACCTGGAGCAACGCGGCATAGAATTCGATCTCTTGCCCTGGTGCAAGGAACACGGGATGCCGGTCATGGCCTATTGTCCAATCGGCCAGGCAGGAAAAATGCTGGGCAATGCTACGCTCAAACAAGTAGCTGCCCGCCACGACGCCACGCCTGCCCAGGTCTCGCTGGCATGGCTGCTGCGCCAGGACGGCGTGATCGCCATCCCCAAGGCTGTCCGCCCCGAACACGTACGACTCAATGCACAGGCGGCGCAGTTGAAGCTGGAGGCTGGGGATCTGGAGGCGCTGGACCAAGCGTTTCAGGCGCCCAAACGCAAGCAGCGGTTGGCCATGGTCTAAGCCATCGCGGTGACAGAGGGCTTCGATATGAGAAGCACCGATCATCCGGACGTCTTTAACCTGCAACGCTTTATCCAGGCGCAAAACCCGGTGTTCGGCCGGGTTCAAGCCGAACTGGACGCTGGCCACAAGCGCAGTCACTGGATGTGGTTCATTTTTCCGCAATTTGCCGGGCTGGGTGACAGCGACATGTCACGCCGCTTCGCGATCCGCTCCCGACAGGAAGCACAGGCCTACCTCGACCATCCGCTGCTGGGTGCACGGCTGAAGACTTGTACCCAGCAAGTGCTGGACATCGAGCAACGCTCGGTGGCGGCGATTTTCGGCCATCCCGACGACCTGAAGTTTCGCTCCTCGATGACGTTGTTCGCCCAGGTCGCCGACGACGACAGCCTCTTTCATCAAGCCTTGAACCAGTACTTTCACGGCATCGTGGATGACTGGACCTTGTCGCTGATGGACTCAAAACAAGCCCAGTTGCCCCCCCACCAGGGTTGAGAAATCGTCGTCGACGAACGGCAGGATCGCGTCCGCCACCGGTTGCAGTTGCCGGCTGATGTAGTGGTCGTAATCGATCGGCGCACTGCGGATTTCCAGTGGCTCTGGGCCGGCGACCGTGATCACATAGCTGATCCAGCCGCCATTCTGATACTGCCGCGGGCGGCCCTGGCGATCGTTGTAATCGTCGGCAATCCGCGCCGCCCGCACATGGGGCGGGACGTTGCGCTGGTAGTCGTCCAGCGTGCGGCGCAGGCGCTTGCGATAGATCAGGCGCTCGTCGAACTCCCCGGCCAGGGTCTTGCGTACGTACTCGCGCACATAGTCCTGGTAGGGCTTGCGCTGGAAGATCAGCGAATACAGCTCCTGCTGGAATTGCCGGGCCAGCAGCGACCAGTCGGTGCGCACGGTTTCCAGGCCCTTGTAGATCATCTCGTCGCTGCCATCGGCGCGCGTGACCAACCCCGCATATCGCTTCTTGCTGCCCTCCTCCGCGCCGCGGATGGTCGGCATGAGGAAACGTTTGTAGTGGGTTTCGTATTGCAGTTCCAGCACGCTTTGCAGGCCATACGCTTCACGCACGTGCTCACGCCACCACTGGTTGACGTGATCGACCAGCGCGCGACCGATCTGTGCAGCTTCCTGCTGGCCGTGGGCGCGCCGCAGCCAGACGAAGGTCGAGTCGGTGTCGCCGTAGATCACCGTGTGGCCCTGGGCTTCGATCAGCTCACGGGTGCGCAACATGATCTCGTGGCCGCGCAAGGTAATGGATGACGCCAGGCGCGTGTCGAAGAAGCGGCAGCCACTGGAACCCAACACGCCGTAGAACGCGTTCATGATGATCTTCAGCGCCTGGGACAGCGGGGCGTTGTGCTCGCGCTTGGCGGTTTCCCGGCCTTCGGCGACGCGGGCGACGATGGCGGGCAGGCAATGCCGGGTGCGGGAGAACCGCGCCCCGCGAAAACCCGGTACCGAGTCCTGGTCATCCGGGTGCTTGAGTCCTTCGATCAGGCCCACCGGGTCAATGAGGAAGGTGCGGATGATCGACGGGTAGAGGCTTTTGTAATCGAACACCAGCACCGACTCGTACAGCCCCGGCTGCGAGTCCATGACAAAACCGCCGGGACTGGCTTGCGCCGGCTTGCTGCCAAGGTTGGGCGCGACGAAGCCCTGGCGGTGCATCAGCGGCATGTAGAGGTGGGTGAACGCCGCTACCGAGCCGCCCATGCGATCGGCCGGCAGCCCGGTGACACTGGCCCGCTCGAGCAGGAACTTGAGCAATTCGGTCTTGGCGAAGATCCGCGTGACCAGCTCGCAGTCCTTGAGGTTGTACTTGGCCAGCGCCGGTTTGTCCTCGGCGAACATGCGGTTGATTTCATCCATGCGCTGGTAGGGGTTATCGATAGACTTGCCTTCGCCCAGCAGGGTTTGCGCGACGTTTTCCAGGCTGAACGAGGGGAAGCTCCAGGTCGCCGAACGCAGGGATTCGATGCCGTCGATGATCAGCCGGCCGGCGGCGGATGCAAAATAGTGGTTGCCGCTGCCGTGTTCGCGCCACTGCATTTCCTCGCCGCCGCGTCCCAGTTTCAGCGGCACGGCCAGGCGCCGGGCGTGTTCATGCAGCACCCGCAGGTCGAACTGCACGACGTTCCAGCCGATGATCGCGTCGGGGTCGTGGCGGGCGAACCATTCATTGAGCTTTTTCAGCAGCTGGGTGCGCGACTCGCAGTATTCGAGCTGGAAATCCACCGCGCTGTCGTCGCCATTGGGCGGGCCGAGCATATACACCTGACGCTCACCGCAGCCTTCCAGGGCGATGGAATACAACTCGGCCTGGGCGGTGGTTTCAATATCCAGGGACACCAGTTTCAGGCTGGGTCGGTAGTCGGGGTCGGGTTTCATCTGCGCATCGACCAGCAGGCCATCGGCCCCCGGTGTGCCGCCAAAGCGTACCGGCGCGGTGATGAACCGCTCCATCATGTAGCGCTCCGGCGGGCGCACATCGGCCTCGTACACCTCGACGCCCGCCCGGCGCAGCGCGGTTTCCAGGCGCATCAGTTGCCCGTGCTGGCGGCAATACAGGCCAAGCACCGGGCGATGTTCGAAGTCCAGCAGGGCCAGGGCCTTGAGTTCGACGTGGTGTTCATCGCGCAACAACGCTTCGGCCTGCTCGCGCTGGTCGGCCGGGATGAACGCCACCGACGGCTGATGAGGCAGGCGGATGCGCCGGGGACCGTTGTCGGTCGCCAGCCAGAACTCGACTTCGGTGCCCGCCGGTGTGTCACGCCAATGCCGGGTCAGGACGAAGCCCTGGGGTAAATCCACCACTGCAAACCTCAACGTTGATTCAGAAGGTGATTCTACGCGCCATCCACGGCTGTAGGAGCTGTCGAAGGCTGCGATCTCTTCGGGTTCGGAAGAAAAACCGGCAAATGACGTTTTTTGCATGCTATCTGCCGCATTCGCCCTTGCCCTGAACGCTCGTGTCTACGATCCTTCAAGGACAACGACAACACCCCGGGAAACCGCCATGAAAACCGTCGCGCAACTGCTCAAGTTGAAAGATCAGAAGAACCAGGAAGTGCACCAGATCAAACCCGATCACATGGTGCTCGAAGCGCTGATGAAGATGGCTGAAAAAAACGTCGGTGCCTTGCTGGTGGTGGACAATGACGAGGTGCTGGGCATCATCAGCGAACGCGACTACGCGCGCAAACTGGTGCTGCATGGCCGCTCCTCCGTGGGTACACCGGTACGCGACATCATGGTATCGCCGGTCATTACCGTCGACACCCATCAAACCGTCGACACCTGTCTGGGCATCATGTCCGACAAACGCCTGCGCCACCTGCCAGTGGTGGAAAACGGCAAATTGATAGGCCTGCTGTCGATCGGCGACCTGGTCAAGGAAGCCATCGCCGAACAGGCCGAGCTGATTCGCCAGCTGGAACAGTATATTCGCGGCGAATAATGAGCTCTCTGCAGGAGCGAGCCTGCTCGCTCCTACAGGGGGAGTTGATAGGGTTACGCAGGCCAATGCCTGGCAAACACCGGCGCCAATGTCGGATGCCGGTCAATCCGTTCCAGCCAGGTGGAAAAACCCGGGCGGGTCCGGCGCAAGTGCTCGCGACTGCCCGACCACCGCGAGACCACCGCCGCCAGCACATCCAGCGCCCCTGGCGTCTCGTCCCCCAGGTACAACTCGGCGGAAAACTGGTCGGCAAACACTTCCCAACTCCAATGCAGTCGCTGCCGGGCGCCGGCCATGAGGTTTTGCCGCGACGATTCATCCGCCTCGGCCAGCCAGCGTTCGGGGTAATCGATGATGCCGATGGCCGCATAACAATTGCTGACGATGAACGCCAGGCCACGAATGGCCTGGTCACGGTCGGCAGGGTCGGCCGGCAACAGGTTCGACCGGGGAAACGTCAGCCCGAGATGAATCAGGATCGCCGCGCTCTCGGTGAGGACGCCGCCGTCGGGCAGCTGCAGCGTCGGAATCTGCTTGAGCGGATTGAGCTTCTCCAATGCCTGGGCAGCCTCCGGGGAGGTCTCGACATCGATGAAGCGATAGGCAATCTCGCACAGCTCCAGCGCGGCCTCGATCGCCGCCGCGCCTGAGTTCTGATGTCCGTAGAGTTGATACATGCACGCCTCCTGGTTGGCCGCGATCAGCACCCGCTATCCAGTGTAGAAGGCGCCAACGACCACGCCTTGGCCGTCCGACGACTGTAACATCAAGCCCACAAAGGGTTTCTCGCCGCCTCTATCAATACCGTCGATGTTCACCATCACGTCAATGAAGTTCTCTTAAAAAATCCGCGGCGTAACATTGGCTCATACCAACCCACAACACCCCGGAGTACACGATCATGAAACGCCAAACTCTCCTCAGCATCGCTTTCTCGGTTTTTGCAGTTAACGCTTTTGCCGCTACCTCTTCTGCGCCTGTCGTGGCTGAAGGTGGCTCGGATCGTCTGATTGAAAGCCGAGTGGCTGAGGGTGGTTCGGACCGCCTGATCGAAAATCGCGTCGCCGCCGATGGCTCCGACCGCCTGCAAGGCAACACCGTCGCTGCCGATGGCTCCGACCGCCTGCAAGGCAACACCGTCGCTGCCGATGGCTCCGACCGCCTGCAAGGCAACGCCGTCGCCGCCGATGGCTCCGACCGCCTGCAAGGCAACACCGTCGCCGCCGATGGCTCCGACCGCCTGCAAGGCAACACCGTCGCCGCTGATGGCTCCGACCGCCTGCAAGGCAACACCGTCGCCGCTGATGGCTCCGACCGCCTGCAAGGCAATGCCGTCGCCTGAATCCAACGCTTCACCGCACCCTGAAAAAACCCGGCCTGATCAGCCGGGTTTTTTCATGCCGTTTGCTCGGTCCGTTCAACGCGCCATGCAGCGCTGGTAACGCTCGTCGACCCGTTTGGCAAACCAGGCGGTGGTGAGCTTGCGGGTGATTTTCGGGCTTTGCAGCACGATCCCCGGCAGTACCGCACGTGGCAGCGCACGACCTTCGGCCTGTTCGGCCAGGGCGAAGACCCGTTGATAGAGCTCGCTGCTCTCGAATTCCAGGGTGTTGCCCTCCTCCAGTTGATCCCTGATGGTCGGATTGCGCAGGCCCAGTTGCTTGCCAAGGGTGCGCACCGCCAGTTCGGTGCTGCCGGGCATGATCGAATCGTAGCGCACCAGGTCGCCATCCAACGCCAGCGGGATGCCGGAGGCCCGACTCACGGCGTTCTGGAAGGCGGCGTTGCGACTGGCGTACCAACCGGCGTTGAAATCGGCGAAGCGATACAACGGCTGCTTGTAGCTCACTGGATAGCCGAGCAAATGCGCAATGCCAAAGTACATGCCACCACGCCGGGTAAAGACTTCGCGTCGTATCGAGCCTTCCACCGGATACGGATAGCCTTTGGCCTGCTTTTCGGCAAAGTCGATGCTGACTTGCATCGGCCCGCCGGTGTGCACCGGGTTGAAGCCTGCGAACAGGGTCTTGCCCATGGGCACCATGCCAATGAAGTCATCGAAAATCGCACTCAGCTCCTTTTCGCTGCGCGCGGTATTCAGCCGGTCGCTGTAGGTTTTGCCGTTGGGTGAACTCACCCGCAGCGCACCGCTGACCAACAGCTCCGGGATGTGTACCTTGGCCGCTCGGCGATCGATCTCGTCCCGGGCGATCTTGCCCAGGCCTGGCACGCCGGGATCAACCTGAAAGGTCGATTCCTGCTCGGTGACCGCCAGCACCGCACAGATATTTTGCGTGGTCGGTGCAATGTCCTGCGCGGCAAACGCGGCATAGATGTCCCTGGCCCACCCCTCGCGGTCGACGGTTTTGGCCGGCAGCAGACGCACGATCTGCGCCTTGACCTCAGCGGGTTTGCGCGTCACCGGCTCCTGGGTCCGCTGACTGCTGCAACCCGCCAGCACCAGCAACACAGTGATGCTCATGATCAATCGATGGACTTGCATGGTGCTCCAGGGCATTCGTTGAACCGGGTTAACCATACGACCAATGGCATGGCGCAGACTATGACCATGGCGCCAACCCGGCTGTTCCTCGGGTACCCACGAAAATCGGCGCACGCTGCTTTCCATTCAGCGGCCAGCCTGGCCACTGCCCCTTGCTGGACCATACTTGCTGCACATGGCAAGAGGACTGGCTCATGCACCGTAGCGATGTGTTGATCATCGGCGCCGGCCCGACCGGGCTGGTCCTGGCGCTATGGCTGAGCAAACTGGGGATCCGCGTACGGATCGTCGACAAGACGTCTGCACCGGGGACGACCTCGCGGGCACTGGCGGTGCAGGCGCGCACGCTGGAACTGTATCGCCAGCTGGGCCTGGCCGACGCCATCGTGCACAAAGGTCATCGGGTCGCGGCCGCCAATTTCTGGGTAAAAGGCCAGCCCGTGGCCCGCTTGCCGTTGGACCGCGTCGGCGAGGGCCTGACACCCTACGCCTTCCTCGAAATCTTCCCGCAGGACGAACACGAACGGCTGCTGATCGAACGCCTGCAATCCTTCGGCATTACGGTGGAACGCAACACCGAACTGCAAGGTTTTGAGCAAACCGCTGACGGCATCAGTGCCACGCTGCGCCTGCCCGACGGTCAACAGGAAACCTGCCAGGCCTGCTACCTGGCCGGTTGCGACGGGGCCCGCTCGATGGTACGCAAGACTCTGGACACCGGCTTTCCCGGCGGTACGTACCAGCAGGTGTTCTATGTCGCCGACGTCCAGGCCAGCGGCCCGGCGTTCAATGGCGAACTGCATGTGGATCTGGACGAGGCGGATTTTCTGGCGGTATTCCCGCTGGCCGGCAGCGGTCGAGCGCGCTTGATCGGCACCGTGCGCGACGAACGTGCCGAGCAGGCGCACACCCTGCAATTCGAAGACGTGAGCAGTCGTGCCATCGAACATATGCAGGTCAAGGTCGAACAACTGAACTGGTTCTCGACCTACCGCGTGCATCATCGGGTTGCCGATCACTTTCGCAGTGCCCGCGCCTTCCTGTTGGGCGACGCCGCCCACGTGCACAGCCCCGCGGGGGGCCAGGGCATGAACACAGGGATTGGCGATGCCATCAACCTGGCGTGGAAACTCGCTGCGGTTCTGAGCGGTGGCGCCGAGGCAAAATTGCTCGACACCTACGAAACCGAACGCATCGCCTTCGCCCGCAAACTGGTGGCCACCACCGATCGGGTATTCACCTTCGTCACCGCCGAAGGGCCCATGGCCGATGTGCTGCGCACGCGACTGGCGCCCTTGCTGATTCCGAAAATGGCTTCGTTTGGAACGACCCGCGAGTTCCTGTTCCGCACGGTGTCGCAGATCACCCTGAACTATCGCGGCATGCCCTTGAGCACCGGCATTGCCGGGCACGTGCATGGCGGTGACCGCCTGCCCTGGGCGCATGACGGTGAAGGGGACAATTTTGAATCGCTCAAATGCCCGACCTGGCAGGTGCATGTGTATGGCGACACCAGCGACGAGATGATCGCCTGGTGCCACGAGCACCATCTGCCGCTGCAGGTTTTCTACTGGCGCCCGGCCTTTGAAGCGGCCGGCCTTGGTCGTAACGGGTTTTACCTGCTACGGCCGGATACCTATGTGGCGATCGCCGAAACCTGTTCGGACCCGAAGGTCATCGAACGGTATTTTCGCGATCACGGCATCCGCCCGTATTTTGGCGCGCCCTGACAGGGTTCGTCAGATCCCGGCCAATGCCAGGTCCATCGCAAAGTAGGTGAAAATCAGGTCGGCCCCTGCGCGCTTGATTGCACCGAGGCTTTCGCGCACCACGCGATCCTCATCGATGGCGCCGGCCTGGGCGGCGAACTTGATCATCGCGTACTCGCCGCTCACCTGATACGCCGACAAGGGCAGGCGCGAGACTTCGCGAATGTCGCGGATGATGTCCAGGTACGCACCGGCCGGCTTGACCATCAGCGCGTCGGCGCCTTCCTGTTCGTCCATCAGCGACTCACGCACCGCCTCACGGCGATTCATCGGGTTCATCTGATAGCTTTTGCGGTCGCCCTTGAGCGCACTGCCACCGGCTTCGCGGAACGGACCATAAAGTGCCGACGCGAACTTGGTCGAATAGGCCATGATCGGCGTCTGGGTGAACCCGGCGGCATCGAGCGCCCGGCGAATGGCCTGGACCTGCCCGTCCATGGCGGCCGATGGGGCAATCACGTCAGCGCCGGCACGGGCGGCGGCCACCGCCTGTTTGCCGAGGTTGAGCAGAGTCTGGTCGTTGTCCACCTCGTGGTTATGCATTACGCCGCAATGGCCGTGGTCGGTGTACTCACAGAAACAGGTGTCGGACATGACGATCATGTCCGGCACCGCGTCCTTGGCGATGCGTGACATGCGCGACACCAGGCCGTTGTCGTTCCAGGTGTCGCTGCCATCGCTGTCCAGGTGGTGGGACACGCCGAAGGTCATCACCGACTTGATCCCGGCCCGGGCATAACGCTCGATCTCCCCCGCCAGCTTCGATTCCGGAATGCGCATCACCCCGGGCATGCTCTTGATCGGTACGAAGTCGTCGATGCCTTCCTCGACGAAAATCGGCAGCACCAGGTCATTCAGGCTGAATTCGGTTTCCTGGAACAGACTGCGCAGGCTCGCATTGCGGCGCAGACGGCGGGGGCGTGTTTCGGGGAACTGATTGGACATGGGTATTCCTGCAGGTAAGGGTTTAATTCGCAATTGGTTTCGGAATTTCCAGCCCACGTTTCACCGCAGGCCGCGCGAGGAATTTCTCCAGCACCCGCGTGACGTTGGGGAAGTTCTGTATACCCACCAGATCGCCCGCCTCATAGAAGCCGATCAGGTTGCGCACCCACGGGAAGGTCGCGATATCGGCGATGGTATAGCGCTCGCCCATGATCCAGTCGCGTCCTTCGAGACGCTGGTCGAGGACACTGAGCAGGCGTCGGCTTTCTTCCACGTAGCGGTCACGCGGACGCTTGTCTTCATAGTCCTTGCCGGCAAACCTGTTGAAGAACCCGAGTTGGCCGAACATCGGGCCGATGCCGCCCATCTGAAACATCAGCCACTGAATGGTCTCGTAGCGCGCTGCCGAGTCCTGGGCCAGCAACTGCCCGCTCTTGTCGGCGAGGTAGATCAGGATCGCCCCGGATTCGAACAGCGGCAACGGCTGGCCGTGCGGTCCATGGGGATCGAGGATGGCCGGGATCTTGTTGTTGGGGTTCAGCGACAGGAACTCGGGGGACATCTGATCGTTGCTGTCAAAGCCGACGCGATGGGGCTCATAGGGCAGGCCGATCTCCTCCAGCATGATCGACACCTTGACGCCATTGGGGGTGGGCAAGGAGTACAGCTGAATCCACTCCGGGTACTGGGCCGGCCATTTTCGGGTGATGGGGAACGCAGACAAATCGGTCATGTAGGCATCCACGGAAAAGTGAGAATGCCGATCATAATGGAGAAAACCCGGGCTGCGGCGCCTGGTGCCATGAATATCGCTGATGGTCGAGATCAAGCGGGATCACAGCGCGTTTAAGCGCCGGCTAGTGTAGGGTGTCCATAAATCCGCAACATCCTGTCGATAACCTCTGCTCCAACCCGTGCAAGGTTACCGGTAAAGTGCTGCGCTCCCGGCCGGAATCGAACCAAATGGGCTTCAGAGGACTCTGAGTGACATCCCTTTGAAACGGACCGGCTCCAACGACATGGAAAACACCCGACGCAGGAAAGTCGCGGTGCAAAGGTTTGTCAGCCTTAACCCAATGCGCTGAAGAACCCTTTATTCCATGATCAATCCGCTGAAATTCGCCCAACACTTCAAACATCGTGCGTATCTGTTCCTGCCCGCCCTGCTGGCGGCCAGCGCGGTGTTTTTGTCGCTGGAGGCCCGCGAAAGCCGCGCCCAGCCGGTGGATGGCACCCAGACCCTGGTGTTCCTGCGCCATGCGGAAAAACCCGAGGGCGGCCTGGGCCAGCTTAATTGCCAGGGCTTGAACCGCGCCATCGACCTGGCCACCCTGCTGCCGGAAAAATTCGGCAAGGCCGACTACGTGTTTGCCGCCAACCCGACGCGCAATGTCGAGGAAGGCGAACTGGACAACTCCTACAGCTACATCCGCCCCTTGATGACCATCAGCCCCAGCGCGATCAAGCTCGGTTTGCCGGTGAACATCAACTTCTCGGCCAACGACACCAGCGACCTGGCCGAAGAACTGCTCCACGACAAGTACCACAACTCGGTCATCTACACCGCCTGGTCCCACGGCTATCTACCGGAACTGATCAACAAGGTCGCCGGTGAAGCCGTTGGCTCGAAACAGAAGATCAGCGAAGATTGGGAATCCAGTGACTACGACTCGCTGTATGTGCTGACCCTGACCTGGCACAACGGCAAGGCCAGCCTGCAGAGCCACAGCTACAAACAGGGGCTGGACAACGGGCAGCAGACTTGCCCGACTTGAGTGGAGCCTTGAGTCTTGTTGTGCCTCACCGGTCCCCTTCGCGAGCAAGCCCGCTCCCCCAGTGAATCTCCTCGTACACAAAATTTGTGTGCACTGAAGATCTACTGTGGGAGCGGGCTTGCTCGCGAAGGGGCCGGCTAAACCACCCTCACCGGCGCCGACCGCCCCGCTCGCGCAGGTACTCCAACACCGCCCCACACTCCCCCGCAAACTCGATCCGCGCGCCCTTCTTCTCCCGCTGAAAGGCGTACATCGGGTCGTAATACTCAACCAGCAGCCCTTCGATCCAGGCCCGGTGCAGATCCACCGCACCACTGCGCGCCTGCTCGGCCAGCGCGTCTTCCATCAGGATCAGCATCCGCTGGTGCCGCTCACCGCCCAGGCGCTTGCGCACATTGTTCAGGCTCGCCAGCAAACGCTCGGAAAACAGCGCAAAGCCTTCCTCGCCATGGGCACCGATGAACTCGGCACACAAATCCACCACGTAGTCGCGCAGAATCCGCTCGACCCGCCCGTGCAGGCTGTCTTCGAGCCAGACCATCGGAAACTGCTGCATGCCCTGGTACAGGGGCAGTGGCAGCGCGCAACTGCCGACCGCGCGGCTCTCGTCTTCCAGCACGAACTGTTCGATACCGCCGGCGCGTTTTTTCAACACGTCCACGGCCAGGCCGTTTTCAAAGTCGATGTTGGATGGCTGACCGGTGACGCGCTTGCCGAAACTGGAACCCCGATGGTTGGCATGCCCCTCAAGGTCCAGCCCGTTGTCCAGCTGTGTGAGCACGTCGGTTTTACCGGTGCCGGTCATGCCACCCAATAAAACGAAATCGCACTGGGCGACGGCCTGGTCCATCGTTTCCAGCAGGAAGGTACGCATGGCCTTGTAGCCGCCGCCCACCCGCGGATAGTCGATGCCTGCCTCGTCCTTGAGCCATTGCTGGACGATTTGCGAGCGCAGGCCGCCACGAAAGCAATACAAAAGACCTTCAGGATGGGCCCGGGCAAAATCCGCCCAGGCCTGAATGCGCTCGGCCTTGATGGCGCCGGACACCAATTGATGGCCCAGTTCGATCGCTGCCTGCTGGCCGTGTTGCTTGTAACAGGTGCCAATGCGTTGCCGTTCCAGATCGTTCATCAGCGGCAGGTTGACCACGCCGGGGAACGAGCCCTTGAGAAACTCGACCGGCGCACGCGCATCCATCATGGGCCGATCGTTGAGAAAAATGTCGCGGTAATCGGTGCAGTCGACAGACATCAGGACACCTCGACCGCGTAGCTCTGTCGCTCCACCAGTTCGCCGATCGGCGCCAGCTCCAACCCAAGTTCTGCAGCGACCGCGAGAAACCCGGCGTTACCCTCGGGCGTAACGGCGATCAGCAGGCCACCGCTGGTTTGCGGGTCGCACAACACACGTTTATGCAGCTCCTGCAGACGCCCGATCTTGCTGGCGTAGCTGTCGTAATTGCGCAGAGTGCCGCCCGGCACGCAGCCCTGGTCCAGGTAATACTCGACGCCCGGCAGGCGCGGTACCCGGTCATACTCGATGCGCGCGGTGAGGCCGCTGCCATCGGCCATTTCCACCAGGTGCCCGAGCAGGCCGAAACCAGTGACATCGGTCATCGCCGTCACGCCCGCAAGCTTGCCGAATCGGCTGCCGGGTTTGTTCAGGGTGCACATCCAGTCCCGGGCCAGCCCTACATCGGCGTTGCGCAATTTGCCTTTCTTCTCGGCCGTGGTGAGGACGCCGATACCCAAAGGCTTGGTCAGGTACAACAGGCAGCCGGCCGTGGCCGTATCGTTGCGCTTCATGTGGCGCTTTTCTACAAGCCCGGTGACGGCCAGGCCGAAGATCGGCTCCGGCGCGTCGATCGAGTGCCCGCCGGCCAGGGGTATCCCCGCCTCGTCACACACCGCGCGCCCACCACGAATCACTTCACGGGCGATCTCAGGCGCCAGCACGTTGACCGGCCAGCCGAGGATGGCGATCGCCATCAAGGGATCGCCGCCCATGGCGTAGATGTCGCTGATGGCATTGGTGGCGGCAATACGGCCGAAATCGAAAGGGTCGTCGACGATCGGCATGAAAAAGTCGGTGGTCGACACCACGCCACGCTCGGCATCGATGGCATACACCGCCGCATCGTCGCGCGAGGCATTGCCCACCCACAATTTCGGATCAAGATTCTGCGCACCGCTGCCGGCCAGAATCACTTCCAGCACCTGGGGGGAAATCTTGCAACCGCAACCAGCGCCATGGCTGTATTGGGTCAGGCGGATCGGCTCGCTCATGGGGCACCTCATTGGGTCAATGGGGCCGATTCTAGCAGAGCCGCCACCTACCCTGTGGGAGTGAGCCTGCTCGCGACCGCGTCATGGCATTCACCGTCCGCCAATCCGAATGAATTTTCCCAACGCCCAACGATCCCTCTATTACAACAGGGAGGAACAAAGGCTCTATGAACAACGCAAAACTGTTCGTCATTGAATACACTCTTCATGGCGTCCCCAAGTCGTTCATCATCCGTCTGGACAAAATGGACAACGCGGAGGCATGGCATTGGGCAAGCTGCGACGCGGGGGTCGGACGTATCCCTCGCTTCGGCCGCGAAAAAGTGCAGAAGACCAGCAAACCGATGGCGGAAAAATTCGGCGTGGAAAACGTCAAGTGGCGGCCGGCCGGTTAGCCCGGCATCGATCAGGATTGGGGGAGCAGCAAATGACACTCGTCAGCAGCCCTGCACATCTGGACTACGGTCTGGATACGTTGTTCGGGCGCATCACCAAAAGCACCGAATGCCGGGTCGGCCTGGAACAGGTCGAAGACGATCCGATGCGCTTCGCGATACGCATTCCAGCGCCATTGCCGGAAGACCTGGAGCAGGCCAAGACAGTGGTGGTGAGGGTCGAAGGGCGACGCCTGGCCGGCACCGTGCGCCATTGCGAACGGCTGGACGACGACAGCCTTAAACTGGAAGTGGAGCCTGACTAGGCTCCACGCTCCGGTGCTGCAAGTGTCAGTGGGCGCACTTGCAGCCTTGATGGGCGCACTCTTCGCCGTGCTCGTGGTGCTTGGCACAGGCTTCACAGCAGTAATGCTTGCCGTGACGCACGATCGGATGTTCACCGAGCTTGCAGTTGCATTTCGGACAGTCACAGGTGCTTTTGTCATCGGTCATGGCGCTGACTCCTTTGGCAGTGGTCGTCGGCGGGCTGGATGAGCAGCCCGTTGTACCAGTGTAGGAGTTGAGGACGCGTCCATTTGACCGTTCAACCCGTGACCCGACTGCTGCTGCGATACATGAACACCAGGGCCAATCCCAGCAGCACCATCGCCAACACCCGGCTGCCCGACAACTCGATTGGCGGATTGCCCAGCCAGCCAAAGTTATCGATCAGCATGCCCATCCCCAGTTGCCCGACGATGACCGCCACGGTCGCCACCGCCGTGCCCACCCGCGGTACCGCACCGACCATGACCATCATGTAGACCACGCCAAACAGCGCCCCGCTGAGTTGCCACTTCGGCACGTCCACCAAGCTCACCGCATGGGCCGGTTCAAAAAACACGATCAGCAACCCCGTCAGCACCGTGCCCACCACGAAGGTCAGCAAACTGCTGCGCAACACACCGACCGTTTCTCCCAGGCGCCCGTTGATCGCCGCCTGCACACTCAGGATCGCCCCGGCCGCCACGACCACCGCCAACAAAATAATCAGACTCATCATCAACCCCGTGCTATCAGGACAAGTGCCGCGACAATCAGCAGCAAAGCCAGCCAGCGCTCAGCGTTGACCTTCTTGCGGGTGGTGCCAAACCAGCCGAAATGGTCGATCAGCACACTTTTTCCGACCTGCCCGGACAGAATGGCAATCATGGTCATCGCAATACCGATGTGCGGAGTTGCCAGCGTCAGCACCACCACGTAGACAGGCCCAAGAAAACCACCGATCAACTGCCAGCGCGGTAATTCGCCCAGGGCCGGGCCCTGTTGCGGGCCGCTGAGCAGCAACAGGAAAAACAGAATCGCCGAGCCGACGCCAAAAATGCTCAAGGTCGCCCACAGGTGACCGACCTCAACGCCCAACGGCCCCAGCAAACCGGCCTCCACGGACAGTCCCATGCCTGCCAGGACTACCAGGGGCAGCAGCAACAGCCGCAGCCCCGGCCGGCTGCCCGGTGCCGCTGCAGCACCGTCATTGTCGAGTGAGGAAACGCGCACGATAAAACTCCATTCGAGAAAACATGGCGCGCATTATCGATTGGCATGGCTGTGCGATAAATGGGAGCATCCAGACAACACTTTTGCGTAAATCGCACAGCAGGATTCAACATGCAAGGCCTCAACGAACTGGGATTCAAGGCACTTCGGCTGTTTGTCGCGGTGCTCGATCACGGCAGCTTTTCCGAAGTCGCCCGCCGCGAGGGCCTGGCGCCCTCTTCGATTTCCCGCCAGATCCAGTTGATGGAACAGGCCCTGGGCCAACAGTTGCTATACCGCCACACGCGCGCCGTCACGCCCACCGAGGCCGGACGACTGCTGGGTGAACACGCGCGATTGGTGCTGGTGCAACTGGAGGAAGCCGAACAGGCGCTGCAGGAACAGCAAAGCGAGCCCAGCGGACTGGTGCGGATCAACGCGCCAGTGGTGTTCGGCCAGCGGCACCTGTCCCCATGGCTGGGACAGTTGTGCGCGCGCTATCCAAAACTGCAGCTGGACATCCAACAGACCGACAGCTACGTCTCTCCCTTGCAGGAAGGCGCCGACCTGCTGTTTCGCATTGGCCCAATGCATGACTCCAGCATGCAGGGGCGGATCCTCGCGCCCCAGCGCTTTCAGGTCGCGGCGAGCCCGGCGTACCTGCAACGCCACGGCACACCACAACATCCCGACGATCTCGCCGCGCATCAGTGCCTGGCCTACAAAGGGGTGGCGGGCCTGCAGCGCTGGTTTTTCCGCAAAGGCCAGCTGCCATGGACACCCTGGTCGGTGAAAGGGCCGATCACCGGCAACCACGCCGACAGCCTGACCCAGGCCGCCGAGCAGGGCCTGGGACTGGTGATGTTTCCGTCGTGGTTGATCGGCGAAGCGGTGCGCAACGGCACGCTGGTCCCGGTGCTGGGCGACTATCAGGTGTCCAACAGCCTCGAGCCGCAACAGATCGCCGTGCTCTGGCCGGGCAGTCGGCGCCTGTCGGTGAAGGTCAGGACGGTGATCGACTTTTTTGTCGAATGTTTTGGCGAAGTCCCCTATTGGGACCTGTAGGAGCCGGCTTGCTGGCGATGCGACGGTGGCCGTTACGCCGCCATCGCTAAGGTCTGTGAAGTCAGAGCACCATCGCCGCTATCCAGCCAAACACCAGCAACGGCAGGTTGTAGTGCAGGAAGGTCGGGACCACGGTGTCCCAGATGTGGTGATGCTGACCGTCGATGTTCAGGCCAGAGGTCGGCCCCAGGGTTGAATCCGAAGCCGGCGAACCGGCGTCGCCCAATGCACCCGCGGTACCGACGATGCTGACGATGGCGATCGGACTGAAACCCAGCTGCACGCACAGGGGTACGAAAATCACCGCCAGGATCGGCACGGTGGAAAACGACGAACCGATACCCATGGTCACCAACAGCCCGACCAGCAACATCAACAAGGCGCCAACGGCTTTGCTGTGGCCGATCCACGCGGCGGAGGCTTCGACCAGCGTCTGCACTTGGCCGGTGGCCTTGATCACTTCGCCAAAGCCGGACGCGGCGATCATGATGAAACCGATCATTGCCATCATCTTCATGCCTTCGGTGAACAGGTCATCGGTGTCCCGCCACTTGACGATGCCCGACACCGAAAAAATCAGGAAACCTACCAACGCGCCGATGATCATCGAATCCAGCAGCAGCTGAATGATGAACGCCGCGGCAATGGCCACGCCGGCAACCAGCAGGCTCAGCGGGTTGTACTGCACCGCGACCTGCTCGACCTGTTCAATCTTCGCCAGGTCGTAGACGCGCTTCTTGCGGTAACTGACAAACGCGATCAACAGGCCGACTGCCATGCCCAGTGCCGGGATACCCATGGCGTGAGTCACGTTGATGCCGCTGATATCGACGCCGCTGCGGGCGACGTTGGCCAGCAGGATTTCATTCAGGAAGATGTTGCCGAAGCCCACCGGCAGGAACATGTATGGGGTGATCAGGCCGAAGGTCATGACGCAGGCGATCAGCCGGCGATCGAGCTGCAGCTTGGTCAACACATACAGAAGCGGCGGCACCAGCAACGGAATGAACGCGATATGGATCGGCAGGATGTTCTGGGACGCGATGGCCACGACCCACAACAGGCCGATCAGCAACCATTTGACCTGGCCACCGCCATTGGCATGCTGGCGATCGACCATCGCCAGGGCCTTGTCGGCCAAGGCATGGGCCAGGCCGGACTTGGCAATCGCCACCGCAAACGCGCCAAGCAACGCATAGGACAACGCCACCGTCGCCCCACCGCCCAGGCCGCTGTTGAACGCCTTGAGGGTCGCGTCGATGCCAAGGCCACCGGTCAGGCCACCCACCAGCGCCCCTACGATCAGCGCGATCACCACATGCACGCGGGACAGGCTGAGTATCAGCATGATGCCGACCGCGGCAATTACTGCATTCATTGTCGTTACCTCTGGGCAAGCGAAAAGAGTCCGGCCGGCAGTCTGCGGGAGCCGCCAACGGATAAAGAAATGGGTTTTATTAGAGGGCGCGCACTTTGCCGGACGGCTGCCGCCTTGTCAAAGCCAACACCCCCGGTTCGATATTTTTTGGGCGGCATAAAGAAAGCCCGATCACGGCCGTTACAGAGCAAAGTCGCAGATATTTATCGAATAAGGACGCCTCCATGTCGCTCAGACAACTTTCCATTCAATGGAAAATCACCCTGTTGGCCGGGTTGTGCCTGGCGGCCATCGTGACCCTGCTGGTGGGTCTTTCGCTGTATCGCATGGAGCACAGCTCCGCGCTGGTGAAAACCTCGAGCATGGAGATGCTGACCGAAGCGGCCCAGGCGCGAATCGAGTCGCAGGCTGAAAACCAGGCGCTGATGATTCGCCAGCAGTTCATGGACGCCTATCAATATGGCCACGGTTTTTCGCGCCAGGTGTTGTTTCTGCGCGAGCAGGCGGAAAAACGCTTCCTCGATGCCTTCGACCTGCGCGAAGACCTGACCCGCCAGGTGAAATCGGCCCTGCAAGCCAACCCCGACCTGCTCGGCCTGTCCCTGGTGTTCGAGCCCAATGCACTGGACGGCAAGGACGAACTGTTCAGCGGCCAGGCCGAACTTGGGAGCAACGACAAGGGCCGTTTCGCCCTCTATTGGTCGCAGCCGACCCCGGGCAAGGTGACCTCCATGGCGCTGCCCGAAAGTGACATGGCCGACACCAGCACCGGCCCCAGCGGCGAACCGGCCAACGCCTGGTTCACCTGCCCGCGCGCACGCCTCACGCCCTGCGTGATCGAACCCTACTTCTATGTGATCGACGGCCAGAACGTGCTGATGACCAGCATCGTTTTCCCGTTGATGGTCAACGGCAAGGTCATCGCTTCGCTGTCGGTGGACATCAATCTCAACAGCCTGCAGGCGATCAGCCAGGGCGCGAGCAAAAAACTGTATGACGGCCAGACCAACGTCAGTATCGTCAGCCCGGCCGGCCTGCTCGCCGGTTACAGCCTGGACGCCAGCAAACTCAGCCAGCGCCTGGAAGCCGTGGACACCGATACCGGCGCCGAGCTGATGCGCATGCTCGCCGCCAGCAGCAAGACTTCCAGCCTGCACAGCCATCAGCAATTGAAAGTGCTGGCGCCGTTCCAGCCGATCCCCGGCGGCAAAGCCTGGGGCGTGTTACTCGACGTGCCGGAACAAGTCCTGGTCGGCCCGGCCGAGGCCCTGAAGAAACAACTGGATGACAGCAACACCACCGGCACCCTGACCGAACTCGGCCTGGGCATCCTTGCCGCGCTGCTTGGCTTGCTGCTGGTGTGGTTGATGGCGCGCAGCGTGACCCGACCGATCCTCGGCGTGGCGCACATGCTCCAGGACATCGCCAGCGGCGAAGGTGACCTGACCCGCCGCCTGGCCTATGACAAACAGGATGAGCTGGGCCAACTGGCGGGCTGGTTCAACCGTTTCCTCGACAAGCTGCAACCGATCATCGCCGAGGTCAAACGCTCGGTGCAGGACGCCCGCGGCACGGCGGACCAGTCGTCCGCCATCGCCACCCAGACCAGCGCTGGCATGGAGCAACAATACCGCCAGGTGGACCAGGTCGCGACCGCCTCCCACGAAATGAGTGCCACCGCCCAGGACGTCGCCCGCAGCGCCGCCCAGGCGGCACAAGCGGCGCGCGATGCCGACCAGGCCACCCGCCAGGGCCTGACCGTGATCGACCGCACCACCACGAGCATCGACAACCTCGCCGCCGACATGAGCGCAGCGATGGTCCAGGTCGAAGGCCTGGCGGCCAACAGCGAGAAAATCGGCTCGGTACTGGAAGTGATCCGCGCCATTGCCGAACAGACCAACCTGCTGGCCCTCAATGCCGCCATCGAAGCTGCCCGTGCCGGTGAAGCCGGGCGCGGCTTCGCCGTGGTCGCCGATGAAGTGCGCAACCTGGCGCGCCGCACCCAGGAGTCGGTGGAAGAAACCCGCGTGGTCATCGAGCAACTGCAAAGCGGTACCCAGGACGTGGTCGGCTCGATGGGCAACAGCCACCGCCAGGCCCAGGACAGCGTCGAACAGGTGGGCCAGGCCGTGACGGCGCTGCAGCAGATCGGCGACGCGGTCACCGTGATCAGCGACATGAACCTGCAGATCGCCAGCGCCGCCGAAGAGCAAAGCGCCGTGGCCGAGGAAATCAACCACAACGTGGCGACCATCCGCGACGTCACCGAGTCGCTGTCGGGGCAGGCCAATGAGTCGGCGCGGGTGAGCCAGTCACTAAACCGCTTGGCCAATCAACAGCAGAGCCTGATGGACCAGTTCCGCGTCTGATCAACACACCGATCAACTGTGGGAGCGGGCTTGCTCGCGAAGGCGTCGTGTCAGTCGATAGCTATGTTGACTGACACGACGCCTTCGCGAGCAAACCCGCTCCCACAAATGTATTTGTCGTCCATGAGATTGCAGCGATGGTCAGTTCCCCGGAACCTGCGCGGCGTTTCGGCATCCTATCTAGCGATACCGCGCCCCTCCATTCAAACAGCCGTTTTGCGGTTGTTGCCACTGGGGCCATCGATACACCTACATGCCCTTGAGTGGCTGTCAGCGCTCGGGTAATGTCATCAGACCCATAGGACAGAGCACGCCCATGACTTCCAAGCTGGAACAACTCAAACAGATGACCACCGTGGTTGCCGACACCGGCGACTTCGAAGCAATCGCTCGCGTCAAGCCCGTGGACGCCACCACCAACCCTTCCCTACTGCTCAAGGCAGCGGCCATTCCTGCTTATGCCGAACTGCTCAACGCTTGCGTCGCCGACTGCAAGGGCGATGTGGGCCTGGCCAGCGACCGCTTTGGCGTCGCGGTCGGACAGGAAATCCTCAAGGTGATTCCAGGCCGCATTTCCACCGAAGTGGATGCACGCCTGTCGTTCGACACTGACGCCGTATTGAAGCGCGCGCACCGTCTGATCGAGCTGTACGAAAAGGCCGGCATCGGCCGCGACCGGGTGCTGATCAAGATCGCCTCCACCTGGGAAGGCATCCGCGCTGCCGAGATCCTGGAAAAGGAAGGCATCCAGACCAACCTGACCCTGCTGTTCTCGTTCGCCCAGGCAGCTGCCTGCGCCGACGCCGGGGTGTTCCTGATTTCGCCGTTCGTGGGCCGCATCTACGACTGGTACAAGAAAGCCAACGGTAACGACTACGTCGGCGCGGACGATCCGGGCGTGCAGTCGGTGACCCGCATCTACAACTACTACAAGGCCAATGACTACAAGACCGTGGTCATGGGCGCAAGCTTCCGCAACCTCGGCCAGATCGAGCAATTGGCGGGTTGCGACCGCCTGACCATCAGCCCGGACCTGATCGACAAGCTGGCGGCGGACACCGGCAAGCTGGAACGTAAACTGGCCCCGGGCAGCGCCGGTGAAGCGCGCCTGAACCTCAATGAAGCGCAGTTCCGCTGGCTGTCCAACGAGGACGCCATGGCCACCGAGAAACTGGCCGAGGGCATCCGCCAGTTCGCCCGGGACCAGGAGAAGCTGGAGGCGCTGTTGCAGGCCAAGCTGTAATCCGGATCGGTGAAATGCAAAAAGGGCGAACCTTGTTGGGTTCGCCCTTTTTTATGCAGTCTGTGCTCAGTCTCGCATAACCCATTGTAGGAGCTGGCTTGCCAGCGAAGGCGTCAGCAGGGTCGCCGCTGCGCCTGAGAAATCAATGCCGCTCCAGCGCATTCACCAGGTCATGAAAGGCTTCACGATTGGAGTCGTTCAAGCCCATGAGGATCTTGTGCGCTTCCAGCACCTTGATCCGCACCACCTCTTCCGACTGATCCTGATCAGGCAGGTCGTCCAGGCATTCCGGGCATGGCACCGGCTGGTCGACGATGTTGAACACCTGCTCGAACCCCATCGACTGCAACAGACGGGTGATGTCTTCGTGGGTGGTGACAACGGTGGGCAGCAGCCCGACCTTCTGCCGCGACAGGATCGACAGTTTGGCCAGCAGGCCCAGGGTCGTGCTGTCGATGCTGCGGGTTTCGGTCAGGTCGATCACGATCGCGTTGAAATTCAACGCGGTGAAGATCCGATCAATAGTCGCATCCAACGCCGAACACAGGGTCAGGCGAACTTCACCGACGAATTTCAGGACAAAGGTGCCGTCCTGCTCGGCGAACTGGATTCTACCGGTACTCATCAAAGATTCCTGCTCAACACCAACAGGGCGATATCATCCGGCATCTCCCCTAGCGTGGCCAATCCAAAAACCTGCCGCAGGCCATCCAGGCTGCCGCCCGCCGCCTTGACCCGTTCGGGCAACGCAGCTTCTTTTTCTTTGAGTGTGGGTTCTGGCAAAAGATCCAGAATGCCATCAGACATCAGCGTCAGGCTGAACGTCGGCGGCAATTCCAGCACGTGATCTTCATAGGTGGCTTCATTGAAGAGGCCTACCGGCAGACCACGCCCTTCCAGGTAACGAACACTGTCGGGTGTGTACAACACTGGCAACGGCAGATGACCACCGATGCTATAGGTCAACAAACCTGTCTCCTCGTCGATGACTCCACCGACCATTGTGACGTGTTTACCCAGCTTACAACTGATCAGGCCCCGGTTGATATGCCCAAGGACTTCTGACGGCTTGAATTCCGGCAAGGTGCCGTTGCGCTTGGACTCGAACAACAGGCGCGTGGTCATGAATTTCAACAGCACGGTGACGAAGGCTGAAGAGGCGCCATGACCGGAAACATCCGCCAGGTAGAACGCCACCCGACGCTCGTCGACCCGGAAATAGTCGACAAAATCACCCGACAGATACAGCGACGGAATGATCTGGTGGGCAAACTTGAAGTCGTCGATAGCCCAGGGACTGACCGGCAGCATGTTCATCTGCACCTGGCGACCGGCGTTCTGGTCTTCCTGGAGCAGGTTCAGGCTGGCGGCGAGCTCGCGGTTGGCCTTCTCCAGCTTCTCGCGGTAGCGCTGGTTTTCCATCAGCAGGCGCGCGCGATCCAGGGCCCGACGCACCGAGTGCTCGAGCACGGCCAGATCTTCGAGAGGCTTGATCAGGTAGTCCGCCGCACCCAGGCGCAAGGCCTCGACCGCGTCGTTCATGACGCCGGCACCCGACACCACGATCACCGGCGTTTGCGGCGACAGTTCGGTGACCTGGCGGATGAGTTCGAGCCCGCCCATCTGTGGCATGCGCAGATCGCAGATGACCAAGTCGGGCTTGTCTTGCTCGAATACCTGAAGACCCTGCTGGCCATTGCTGGCCTGCAAGACGCTGAAACCACTGTCTTCCAAATAGGCCGCGAGGCTCGCGCGCACTACTTCGTCATCATCGATTATCAGCAGCGTGGCACTGGTTTTTGGCATGTGGGCAAACGGCGCCAGAATTAGGTTGGCGTAGCGGCTCGGATTTTGGCCCGGCTCTGACTACTGGATTCGCTTTCTAGCCTCTCTGCTGCACTGTTTTCGAGCAATTGCCCGATCCACACGTACACCAGAGGTGCCCTTCTAAGGCGCAGACGGTACTCCCATCCGCGAGGCGTTTCAAGCTCACACCGATGGTCGCTTGACGCCGACAGTTTTCAAATCACCGGGAGTTATAAGAACCTGCAAAACCGAAACCCAATGTTAGGTCGCGCACAGCGATAAAAACGAACAAGGCGGCTCGATGGCCGCCTTGTCTTTACCGCTCGAAATCAGAAATCGTCTTCGACCTGGCCGTCTTTCACCTTGAATTCGCGGTTCTGCAGGTAGGCATTACGGATGAAGGTGTACTTGTCGCCGGTGATCAGCTTCTCGGAGGACAGCAGGCTCGCCCGGGTATCGACAATGTTCAGGCCGAAGATCGAGTTACGCACCGGCACATCGTTGATGTAGCGGTACGGGCCGGTGTAGCCGTCAACGTACTTCGAAGGCGCATCCCGCAGCGTGCTCGGGCCAAGCAGCGGCAGCATCACATAGGGACCGCTACCAACGCCCCAGTAACCCAGGGTCTGGCCGAAGTCTTCATCGTTGCGCTGCAGGCCCATCTTTGTACCCACATCGAAGAAGCCCAGCAGCCCGAAAGTGGTGTTGAAGAGCAGGCGCGCGGTGTCGACACCCGCCGCATGGGGTTTGACCTGCAGGATGTTGTTGGCGAGGTTGGTCACATCGCCGACGTTGCGAAACATGTTGTGGATGCCATCTTCAAAAAACTGTGGCGTCACGAACTGATAGCCCTGGGCCAGGGGTTTCAAGGCATAGGTATCGACGAAATCGTTGAACTGGAAGATCGGACGATTGATGCCTTCCCAAGGATCATCTTCCGAGGCGGCCTGGGCGGCAAACGGAACCAGCAGCGCACTGGCGCACACACAAAGCCGAGCGAGAGGATTGCTCCAGCGCATAGAAAAACTCCTTGGACTGTACCGTCACCGGGCGCTTGGCCCGGCGCAAAGACCGCAGTATAAGACGGATCGGCCACTTTAGGCAGCATAGGGCCCGCTCCCCGTGCTGCGCGAGCGATTCACCCCAGTGTCACTCAACTGTCACCGTCGCCCCTTAGCCTTGAGGCTATTTCAGGGACGTTGACATGCCGCACGCCGAAATCACCCCGCAAACCGCGCCCAACCTGACTGCCGTGCTGTTCGGCCTGAGTGGTTGCCTGGTGGATTTCGGCGCCTGTACGCGCCTGCAGGGCGACCCTGGCGCCGCCCACGCCGAGGCCACCCCCGGCGCCCTGGACAGCCTGCACAGCTTGCAGCGCCAGCAGATCCCCTGTGCCTGGCTCGATGAGCTGCCTCCCTCGACCAGCCATGCCTTGGCGATCGGGCTGCCGCAATGGATCAAGCCTTCGCCGCCCCTGCAGCCGCTGCAACAGTTTGCAACAATCAAACCCTGGCCGGCACCGGATGCCTGCTGGCAAGCCTTGATGGCCCTGGACATCGAACGCCTGGATGGTTGCGTGCTGGTCAGCGGCGAGCCGCGACTGCTGCAATCGGGCCTCAATGCCGGGTTGTGGACCATCGGCCTGGCGTCCTGCGGCTCCCTCTGCGGGCTGTCCCCAGCGCAATGGCAGGCATTGTCCGCACAGGAGCGCGACATCAAGCGTAGCAAGGCCACGGTGCAGCTGTTCAGCCTGGGCGTGCATTCGGTGATCGATCACCTCGGTGAGCTCGACACCTGCCTGGCAGACATCAGCTTGCGTCGGCTGAAGGGCGAAAAGCCCTGACAGAGATCATGCAGTGTTCGCGCGAGTGGATTAATCTTAAGGTAAGCCATAGACCTTTGGCGCGCCGTCGCGGTCTATGCCAGTGCCTATCGATAAAAGGAAGAACGCCATGTCTGCCCGCGAACTGCAAGACCAGCTCAATGCCCTGCGCGAGCAATTGGACAAGAATCCTCCGCTGACCGACGTCGAGCGTGAGGACCTGCACAACCTGATGCAACAGATCGAATTTGAGCTGGAACTGGAAACCAAGACCCAGGACGTCAACCTCGTCGATAACGTCAACCTGGCCGTCGAACGCTTCGAACTCGAACATCCGACCCTCTCCGACGCCCTGCGCCGGATTGGCACGGCCCTGTACAGCATGGGGATCTGATTGCCCCGCCATACAAAAAAAGCCCTGCCAGCACTGGCAGGGCTTTTTCATTTCTACACGTTGAAACACCGTCCCCTGTGGGAGCGAGCCTGCTCGCGAAGGCGCCGTGTCAGTCGACATCACCGCTGAATGACACACCGCATTCGCGAGCAGGCTCGCTCCCACATTGGATATCGCACATTCTGGATTTTTATTGACGAACCAGGCGGTGGTTCGGCAACTGCACTTCTTCAGTACTGCGATACGGGTTGATATCCAACCCGCCCCGCCGCACATACCGTGCATACACCGTCAGTTTTTCCGGCTTCAGCAACCGCTGCAAATCAAGGAAAATCCGCTCCACGCACTGCTCATGGAAGTCCGAGTGCTGGCGGAAGCTGACGATGTATTCGAGCAGGCTTGCGTGATCCAGCGCCGCGCCACGGTACTCCACCGCCACACTGCCCCAGTCCGGCTGGCTGGTGACCGGGCAATTGGACTTGAGCAAATGGCTGTGCACGCTCTCCTCGACAATACGCGAGTCATCGCAACGCAGCAGTTCCGGACGCGGGTGCTCGTAGTTGCTGACGCTGATGTCCAGGTCGTCAATGCACACACCCGGCAACGCCACTACACCTTCGGCCTCGACCTCTTTCAGGCTGCGGATGCGCACGCCCACGGTCTTGCCGGCGGCGGCCGACAGGTCTTTGGCCAGGGTGGCTTCAAGGCTGGCGGTGTCGGCAAACGGCGTCTGGTTCAAGGAGTTGAGGTAGAGCTTGAACGACTTGGATTCGATGATGTTCGGCGAATCCGCCGGAATGCTGAACTCGCCGATCGCCACCACCGGCTTGCCCGACGGCAACAACCACGACAGTTCGAAGCAGTTCCAGAAATCCACGCCGCTATACGGCAGGGTTTGCGCCGTCAGGCCCAGCTCGGCCCATTTCGCGGTGCGCGGGATCGGGAATAGCAGGGACGGTGTGTAAGTGGCGATGTATTCGCTGGATTTGCCCAGCGGCGAGTGTTCGGCTGCGGGATGCATGGCGGAAACCTGACTGAAGAATCAGCGGATTCTACCAGCCTTTGCCGCAGCCTTTGAGTGCTTACTGACTGACAGTCAACTTGCCCACCATGCCAGCCTGGTAATGACCAGGAATGTTGCAGGCAAATTCAAGGCGGGTGGCCTCGCTGAAAGTCCAGGTCAGCTCGGCGGTCTTGCCCGGCGCCACCAGCACGCTGTTGGGGTCGTCGTGTTGCATGGCATGCCCCATTCCGGCCATGGCGCTGTGGTCCATTGCCTGCATGCCGGTAGGCGTGAGCATGCCGTGTTCCTGCATCTGCAGCATTTCCTGCTGGTG
This sequence comes from Pseudomonas serbica, assembly GCF_028823535.1. Classification (GTDB taxonomy): domain Bacteria; phylum Pseudomonadota; class Gammaproteobacteria; order Pseudomonadales; family Pseudomonadaceae; genus Aquipseudomonas; species Aquipseudomonas serbica. The sequence continues at coordinate 47,993 of NZ_JAQIYM010000005.1, forward strand.
CCGGGCATGCATCGCCGCATCGCCGAGGTTGAATTCGTGCAGCAACTGGCCTTTATTGACCAGCACGAAGCGCACCGTTTCCCCGGCCTTGATCTCGATCGACTTGGGAGTGAACGTCATGTCAGCCATGTCCACCTCGATGCTGCGGGTCGCCTTGGCAGCCGGTGCCGGCTGACCGAAATCCCAGGTTTGCGCCGGGGACGCCGACACCGGCGAACTCAGCGCCAACAGACAGCTGGCCAACAACAGGGATTTGCGCAAAAACATCGACGTACTCCAACAAGATTAAGGTTCAGCCTGTGGAAAACTCTAAACTGCTACCGCTGCCCGTTACCTGACAACCAGATTACAACTTTGTCAGCAAGGCCCGCAGCGTCGTCGCCCACGGTATAACGCTGTCGTTCCCTTTAGCCCGAGTCGCCCATGAAACTGCTGATCGTCGAAGACCAACCGAAAACCGGCCAATACCTGCGCCAGGGCCTGACCGAGGCGGGATTCACCACGGAACTGGTGGCCGACGGCAGCACCGGCCAGCAACTGGCGCTGAGTGGCGGCTATGCCCTGTTGATTCTCGACGTGATGCTGCCCGGGCGCGATGGCTGGCAGATCCTGCAAGCGGTGCGCAATGCCGGCCTCGACACGCCGGTACTGTTCCTGACTGCCCGGGACGCCGTGGAAGACCGGGTACACGGCCTGGAACTCGGCGCCGACGATTACCTGGTCAAGCCGTTCGCCTTCTCCGAGCTACTCGCCCGGGTCCGCAGCCTGTTGCGCCGTGGCAGTACCCCGCCCCAGGAAACCAGCCTGCAACTGGCCGACCTGCGCCTGGACCTGATCCGCCGCCGGGTCGAACGCAGCGGCCAACGCATCGACCTGACCGCCAAGGAGTTCGCCCTGCTGGAAATGCTCCTGCGCCGCCAGGGCGAAGTCCTGCCCAAATCACTGATCGCGTCCCAGGTCTGGGACATGAATTTCGACAGCGAAACCAACGTCATCGAAGTCGCGATCCGCCGCTTGCGCCTGAAAATCGACGACGAGTTCCCGAACAAACTGATCCACACCGTGCGCGGCATGGGCTACGTACTTGAAGAGCGCCAGCCCTGATGCGCCGGCTGTCCTTGAGCGCTCGCCTGGCCCTGCTGTTCGCCGCTTGCACCGCCGTGGTCTCGATGTTCGCCGGCGTGCTGTTCAGCCGCGCCAGCGAGGCGCACTTCATCGAGCTCGATCAACAGTTGCTGGACGCCAGGCTGATCGGGCTGCGACGGGCGTTGCCGGACATTCAGTCAAGCGACCGTGAAACCCGGCTGGCCGACGAACTGAGCCAACAGTCCGATCTGTCTCTGCGCATCAGTGGCAGCGACGGTCGCCGCTGGTATGACAGCTCCCCGCGCCTGCCGCAGACATTGCCGCGCCAGCCCGGCTTGTCCACGGTGAGTCACGACGGCACCGATTACCGCGTGCTGAACGCGCCGCTGTACCTCGACAAGCCCGATTCGCCGCAACTGACCCTGCTGCTGGACATCACCCATCACCAGCATTTTCTGCAGCGCATGCAACACCTGATCTGGCTGACGGTCAGCCTGTCCGCCCTGGCGACTGCCCTGCTCGGTGCCTGGGCGGCCCGCAGCGGCCTGCGACCATTGCGCCGCATGAGCGCGGTCGCGCGCGGGGTCTCGGCGCAATCGCTGAACGCACGCCTGCCGGAAGAAAACATGCCGCCGGAACTTGCCGAAATGGCCCACCACTTCAACGCCATGCTCGGGCGCCTCGACGACTCTTTCCAGCGGCTCTCGGCCTTCTCCGCCGACATCGCCCATGAGCTACGCACGCCGCTGTCGAACCTGCTGACCCACACCCAGGTCACCCTCACTCGAGAACGGCCCCTTGAGGATTACCGCGAGGCGCTGCACAGCAACCTCGAAGAGCTGCAATGGATGGCGCAACTGGTCAACGACATGCTGTACCTGGCCAAAGCCGACCACGGCCTGCTGATGCCCAAGCGCGAACCGCTGGCACTGGCGGAGGAAGTGGATGTGTTGCTGGAGTTTTTTGCGCCGCTGGCCGAGGACGCGCGGGTGACGCTCAAGCGCGACGGGCACGCTCGCCTGCAAGGCGACCGCAGCATGCTGCGTCGGGCGCTGTCTAATTTGCTGGACAATGCGTTGCGGTTTACCCCGGCCGGGGGGGAGGTGCGGGTGCGGATTATCGATCGGGTCGATGGCTTGAGGCTGACAGTGGAAAATAGCGGTGACGGGATTTCAGCGGATTTGCTGCCGCGGCTGTTTGACCGTTTTTACCGGGCCGATCCGGCGCGCCATGAGGGCAGCAGTGAGCATGCGGGGTTGGGGTTGGCGATTACCCAGTCGATTGTCCGTGCCCATGGCGGGCAGATTCGGTGTGAGTCGGCTGATGGGTGGACGCGGTTTGTGATTGAGCTGCCCAAGGGAGATTGAGGCCGGCAGGTCCGGCCCCTTCGCGAGCAGGCTCGCTCCCACATTGGATTTGTGAGCACAGCAGATCCAATGTGGGAGCGGGCTTGCTCGCGAAAGCGGTGTTACGAATACCGCAACGCGTGAGCCGGCTCGATCTTCGCCGCGCGCCACGCCGGGTAAACCGTGGCCAGGAAGCTCATGACAAACCCTGCCGTGCAGATCAGCGCGACGTCTGCGCCCTGCAATTCGGACGGCAGGTTGCTGACGAAATACACATCGGAACTGAAGATGTGCTGCCCGCTGACCCGCTCTACCCAACCCACCATCGCGCTGACGTTCAACGCCGCAATCACCCCCAGCACGCCACCGATCAAGGTGCCGACGATCCCGATCACGGTGCCCTGCACGATGAAGATCGCCATGATCTGCCGAGGCGTGGCGCCGATGGTGCGCAAAATCGCGATGTCCGCGCCCTTGTCGTTCACGACCATGATCAAGGTCGCGATGATGTTGAACGCCGCCACCGCGACAATCATCAGCAACAACAGGCCGATCATGGTTTTTTCCATCTTCATCGCACTGAACAGGCTGCCCTGGGTGTGGGTCCAGTCGTCAGCCTTGTAGGCACCGCCCAAGCCACTGGCGATGTCGCTCGACACTTGCGGCGCGGCGTACAGGTCCTTCACCGCCAGGCGCACGCTTTGCACCTGGTTCGGCGCCCAATGCTGCATCGCCGCGGCATCGGCCATGTGGATCAGCGCCATCGAACCGTCCAGCTCGGCACCGACCTTGAACACCCCGACCACGTTCAGCCGCTGCATGCGCGGGGTGATACCCCCCGGCGCATTGCTGACTTCCGGCACGATCAGGGTGATCTTGTCACCGACATTCAGGCGAAACCGCCGCGCCGTGATCTCGCCGATCACCACGCCAAACTCACCCGGTTTCAAGGCATCCAGGCGCCCCTGGACGATATGCTGGGCAACGATCGACACCTTCCCTTCCAGCGCCGGATCGACGCCGCTGACCTGGATCGGCTGCATCGTGCCCTTGTAGGACAGCATGCCTTCCATCTCGGTGAACGGCACGGCGGCCGTCACTTGCGGGTTTTTCATCGCGGCGGCCGCCACGGGCTGCCAGTCATCGATGGGATTGACCCCGACGATGGTCGCGTGCGGGACCATGCCGAGAATGCGTGAGCTCATTTCGCGCTGGAAGCCGTTCATCACCGACAGCACCACGATCATCGCCAGCACGCCCAGGGCGAGGCCGATCATCGAGGTCATCGAGATGAAGGAAACGAAGCGATTGCGGCGCTTGGCGCGGGTATAGCGCGTGCCGATAAAGATCGATAACGGTCTGAACATTCGCTGGGGCACCGTATGAAAATAAAAGACCCGACGGGCTTTTCAGCGCCGTCGGGTGGCAAGCGGTCAGATAGGCGTCAGGCAACCTTCCTGCAAGTGCAGGACGCGGTCCATCTGGCGAGCCAGGTTCATGTCGTGGGTCACCACCAGGAACGCGGTGCGCATCGAGGTGCTGAGTTCCAGCATCAAGTCCTGGATGCCCTGGGCGGTGTGGGAGTCGAGGTTGCCGGTCGGCTCGTCGAGCATCACAAGGCCTGGATTGTTCACCAGGGCGCGGGCGATGGCCACACGCTGGCGCTCGCCACCGGACAATTCCGCCGGCTTGTGCTCCAGGCGATGGCCCAGCCCTACCCGCGTCAGCAACGCCGTGGCACGTTTACGCGCCTCGGGGATCGCGGTCTTGCCGATCAGCAACGGCATGCAGACGTTTTCCAGGGCGGTGAATTCCGGCAGCAGGTGGTGAAACTGGTACACGAAGCCCAGGGCGCGGTTACGCAGCAGCCCGCGCTTCTTTTCGCTCAATGCCGACAGCTCTTCGCCGTCGAGCCAGACGCTGCCCTTGGTCGGCGTATCGAGGCCGCCCAGCAGGTTGAGCAAGGTACTCTTGCCCGAGCCCGACTTGCCGACAATCGCCACACGCTCGCCCGGGTGCAACTCCAGTTGCAGGCCCGCCAACACTTCAACCGACTCCGGGCCTTCCTCGTAGGACTTGCCCAGGCTGCGGCAGCTCAAGATTGCTTTATCACTCATGCCCGACTCACTCATAACGTAACGCCTCCGCCGGCTGGGTGCGCGCGGCACGCCAGGCGGGATACAGGGTGGCGAGGAAACTCAGGACCAACGCCGCGCAGCAGACCATCAGGACATCCTGGCTCTGCACCTGCGACGGCAGGTAATCGATGAAATACACGTCGGCGTTGAGAAACTTGTGGCCGATCAGGCCTTCAAGCGCCGAGATGGCCGCGCTGACATTGAGCGCGGCGAAAATCCCGACCACCGCGCCGATGGCCGTGCCGACCACGCCGATCACCGTACCCTGGACCATGAAGGTGCGCATGATCGTGCCCGGCGTGGCACCGAGGGTACGCAGGATCGCGATGTCGCTCTTCTTGTCGTTCACCACCATTACCAGTGTGGAAATGATGTTGAACGCAGCGACCGCGACGATCAGCAGCAACAACAGGCCGATCATGGCTTTTTCCATGCGGATCGCCTGATACAGGTTGCCGTGGGTGCGGGTCCAGTCGCGGGCGTAGAAATGGTCTTCGCCCAGCTCGCGGGCGATGCTCCACGCCGTGCGCGGAGCCTGGAACAGGTCGTCGAACTTCAGCCGCAGGCCCTGCACCTGATCCGGCTTCCAGCGATGCAACCGCGCCAGATCCTGCAGGTTGGTGACGCCCAGGTAACCATCGAGCTCGCCGGCGCCGACATGGAAAATGCCGACCACGGTAAAGCGCTTCATGCGCGGGAACATCCCGGCGGGGGTCACGGTGACTTCCGGCGCCACGAACGTCAGCTTGTCGCCCACGGCCGCACCGAGCTTGGCCGCCGCCTTGTCGCCGATGACGATACCGAACTCGCCCGGCACCAGGTCGTCGAGTTTGCCCTGGGTCATGAAGTTGTCGATGATCGACACCTGGCGTTCCTGCGCCGGGTCAATGGCATTGAGCAGGATCTTGTTGACCTTGCCGTTGTTGGTCAGCAAACCCTGCATCTGCGTGAACGGTGCTACAGCCGTCACCTGCGGGTTCTGCTTGACCTTGGCGGCCAGGCCTTGCCAATCGCTGATCGGCTCGCCGGACTCGATGGTCGCGTGGGGCACCATGCCCAGCACACGGGTGCGCATCTCATGATCGAAGCCGTTCATGACCGACAGCACCACGATCATCACGACCACGCCGAGGGCGAGTCCGATCATCGAGGTCAGGGAAATGAATGACACAAAATGATTGCGACGCTTTGCACGGGTATAACGCGTGCCTATAAATACGAAGAGAGGTCTGAACATGTCGGGGCTTGTTCGGAGGGAAAAGGAACGTCCTTGTGGCGGGGGTCGATAACCAGCTTTACACTCAGACCACCGCCGCTACCATGGGTTCGCCATGTCGACATTAGATGAAGAAGATCGCCGCGAATACTACCGTATCGAGGACATGATCGCACTGGAAATTCGGCCCCTGTCTGCCCTCGAAGCCGCCGGGCAGGAAGTGTTGCAGGATGCTTCCCCACTCTTCAATCTGCTCAGCGAACTGCACCTGAGCGAATTCGAGTCGCAGCACCTGCTGCGCCAGATCAGCGAGCGCGACCGCAACCTCGCGGCGTTCCTCAAATCCCAGAACAAGCGCATCGACCTGCTCAGCCAGGTGATCGCCATCACCGTGCTCGGGCAGATCGGTGAACCGCAGCCGGTGATCATCTCCGAAGGCGGCATCGACTTCCAGCACCCTTCCCCCATCGCCGCCGGTTCGCGCCTGTCGGTCAAGCTGGTGCTGATGCCCCAGGCCCTGGGCCTGTTGCTGCGCGCGCGTGTCACCCATTGCGACCGCAAGGGCGAGGGCTATGACGTCGGCACCGAGTTCGAACACCTGACCGACGCCCAGCGACAACTGTTGGCGCGCCATATCTTGCAAAGGCAGGCCCAGGAACGACGCCTGGCCCGCGAACTGAACGAATCAGGCATTTAAATCAAGGAATAATCGTGACCCTCATCTACGGCCACCGCGGCGCCAAGGGCGAAGCACCGGAAAATACCCTGACCAGCTTTCAGGAATGTCTCAAGCACGGCGTGCGCCGTTGTGAACTGGACCTGCACCTGTCCATGGACGGCGAGCTGATGGTCATCCACGATCCGACGCTCAAGCGCACCACCGACCGGCGCGGCAAGGTGGTCGAGCACACCGCCGCGGAGCTGGTGACCTACGACGCACGCAAGGGTGGCCCGGGCTGGATCAAGCCGTGCCCGATTCCGACCCTGGAAGAGCTGTTCGAGAAATGCGACTTCGAGCACTGGCAGCTGGAGGTCAAGAGCGCTTCACGCACCCGCGCCGCCACGACGGTGCTGGCGATTCGTGAAATGGCCCAGCGTCATGGCCTGCTGGACAGGATCACGATCACCTCGAGTTCGCGGGAAGTACTGAAAGCGGCCCTGGACCTGGTGCCGGACGTGTCCCGCGGCCTGGTGGCCGAATACGCCTGGCTCGACCCATTGAAGGTCGCGCAAGGCTACGGCTGCGAGATCCTGGCGCTGAACTGGACCCTGTGTACGCCGGAACGCCTGCAGAAGGCGCAGCGCCAGGGGCTGCATGTGTCGGTGTGGACAGTCAACGAACCCGCGCTGATGCGCAGGCTCGCTGATTTCGGCGTTGACAGCCTGATTACAGACTTTCCCGGTTTGGCCACCGCCACGCTCGAGAATTGCTGAAATCGGTCTCCCCGGCCGGCTCAGGCCACCGGCCGGAGCCGCTCAAAAAAGCCGGTTGAGGCCGTCGTACGCGGCGACCCGATAGGCTTCGGCCATGGTCGGGTAGTTGAACGTGGTGTTGACGAAGTACTTCAAGGTGTTCAGCTCACCCGGCTGGTTCATGATCGCCTGGCCGATGTGCACGATCTCCGATGCCTGGTAGCCGAAGCAGTGAACGCCCAGCACTTCCAGGGTTTCACGGTGGAACAGGATCTTCAGCATGCCTTGTGGCTCGCCGGCGATCTGCGCCCGGGCCATGCTCTTGAAGAACGCCTTGCCCACTTCATACGGCACCTTGGCCTGGGTCAGCTCCTGCTCGTTCTTGCCGATCGAACTGATCTCGGGGATGGTGTAGATCCCGGTCGGTACGTCGTTGACGAAACGCCAGCTGCCGTTGTCGACAATGCTGCCAGCGGCCGAACGGCCCTGGTCGTGGGCGGCACTGGCCAGGCTCGGCCAGCCGATCACGTCGCCGGCGCCGTAGATGTTCTGGATGGCAGTGCGGTACGCCTCGTCGACTTCGATCTGGCCACGGCTATTGACCTTAACGCCGATGTTTTCCAGGCCCAGCTGATCGGTGTTGCCGGTACGGCCGTTACACCAGAGCAAGGCGTCGGCCTTGATCTTCTTGCCGGACTTGAGGTGCAGGATCACGCCGTTGTCCACGCCTTCGACGCGGTCGTACTCTTCGTTGTGGCGAACCGTGATGTTGTTGTTGCTGAAGTGGTAGCTCAGGGCCTGGGAAATTTCCGAGTCGAGGAAGCTCAGCAACTGACCGCGGTTGTCCACCAGTTCGACCAGAACACCCAGGCCGCTGAAGATCGAGGCGTATTCGCAACCGATCACGCCGGCGCCATAAACGATGAGTTTACGCGGGGTGTGGCCGAGGCTGAGGATGGTGTCGCTATCGTAGATACGCGGGTGGTGGAAATCGATGTCCGCCGGGCGATAAGGGCGCGAACCGGTGGCGATGATGATGTGCTTGGCCACCAGCTTTTCCACCACGCCATTGGCGCAGACCACTTCGATGGTTTGCTCGTCGGCGAAACTGCCGGTGCCGAAGAACACGTCGACGCGGTTACGGGCGTAGTAGCCGGTGCGCGAGGCCACTTGCTTGGAGATCACTTTTTCCGCGCTTTTCAACACGTCCGGGAAGGAAAACCAGCGCGGCTCACCAATGGCCCGGAACATCGGGTTGGTGTTGAACTGCATGATCTGCCGGACCGAGTGACGCAGTGCCTTGGACGGGATGGTGCCCAAGTGAGTGCAGTTGCCGCCGACCTGGCGACGGCTATCGACCATCGCCACCTTGCGCCCTGCCTTGGCGGCGTTCATTGCCGCGCCTTCCCCCGCCGGGCCGGAACCCAACACCACCACGTCGTAGTTGTAGACAGCCATGCGTACTCCTCAGAACAGGCCGTGGCGCCAACGGCACCTGCGGCTAAATCACGCCAATCTGTGGCATGAAGGAACAATTTGGGGCCCATGCAGAACCCGGACACAGTCTATAGAAGCGTCAACGCCGCGCACATTAACCCTTGGTCGCGTCGTAGGCTAGTTTTGCCTGCACTACAACGCCAGGTTTCAATGCCCGGATCACCGCAATCATTCGGTTTTTTCGCCACTCAAGCGGGCAAAAGCGTGACTGCTTCGTGTGACGAAACCTGAATCGACCCGCATCACAAAAAATGCGCCGATGTCGTGTTTTTCTGCGTAGTCCCAACCCCGCTCCGGGCCGAGAATCAGCAACAGCGTCGATAAGCCATCGGCCATCAGCGCTGAAGGATGAATCACTGTGACTGACGCCAGGTTGTGTGAGACCGGTGTACCGGTGCGGGCATCAAGGGTGTGGGAAAAACGCCGGCCGCCCTGTACGAAATAATTTCTATAGTCGCCGGACGTCGACAAGCCATAGCCGTCGACGGCAATGATGCGCTCGCTCACTTGTTGATCGTCGCGGGGTTCTTCCAGGGCGATGCGCCACGGCGAGCCGTCGAGTTTCCTGCCTGCCGCCTTGAGTTCGCCGGTGGCTTCGGCGAGGTAGTCGTGGATGCCCAGGGCCTCGAGCTTCGCGGCAATGGTGTCCACCGCATAGCCGGCCGCGAGGCTGTTGAAGTCGACCTCGACGGCGGCGTCCTTGCACAGCCGGTCGCCATCGATGCGCAGATGATCGTGACCGACACTTCGGCGCGCCTCGGCCAACGCTTGGGTCGTAGGGATTTTTTCTTCGCGGGCTTGGGGGCCGAAACCCCAGAGGTTGAGCAGCGGTTCGACCGTCAGATCGAAGGCGCCGTCGCTTTGCACGGACAGCTGCTCGCCGATGCGGACCAATTCGAGGATCGGAGCGGGCATGGCCAGACAGTTATTGGCGGGCAAAGCATTGAAGCGCTCGATGTCCGAGTCGCTGCGGTAGGTCGACAGTTGCCGGTCGACTTCAGCGAGGATTTTTTCGACCTGAATCCGGACCTCGGCCGGGGCGGGAACTCCCGCGCGGCGCACGTACTGGATCGAATAGGTGCTGCCCATGGTTGGCCCACCGAAGCTTTCCATGGATTCGCCAGTGCCGCAGGCGGACAAGGTGCCCATCAACCCAAAGACAACGGCCTGCCATCTGTTCAACAAGTCCCCCACTCCCCACGGCATTTCCTGACCCAACGCCAAGGTGGTCATTATGCGATAGAACTGTGGGAGCGGGCTTGCTCGCGAAGGCGTAGTGTCAGTCACCGATGATGTTGCCTGACACTACGCCTTCGCGAGCAAGCCCGCTCCCACAGTGGATTGTGGTGTGAGTGAACTTGTGTGGTTCAACGATCCGCCATCTTCAACGACTGGCTCCACCCTCCTCCCAACGCCTTGTACAACGTCACCTGATTGATCTCCCGCGCCAACTCCAGCTGTGCCCATTTCTGCTGCGCATCGAACAACGAGCGCTGCGCATCCATGGTGGAAAAATAGCTGTCGAGCCCCGACTCGAAGCGCAGGCGCGACTGCCGGTAGGCTTCCTGATAGTCCCCCACCAGTTTTTTCTGGTACTCGACCTGGCTGAGCATTTCCTGCCGCGCATTCAGGGCATCGGCCGCTTCGCGAAAAGCGTTCTGCACCGTGGCTTCATAGGCCGCCGCCTGGCCGTCGAAACGGGCGTGACTGGCATCCACCTGCGCCCGCCGCGCGCCACCGTCGATCAAGGGCAACGAACCGGCCAGCGCCAGCGACCAGAATTGCGCCGGGCCCGTGAGCAATTGGGAGAATTCCCCGGTCAGGCTGCCCAGGGCCGAGGTCAGGGAAAAGGTCGGGAAGTACGCCGTGCGTGCCGCGCCGATATCCGCGTTGGCGGCACGCAGCTGCGCCTCGGCAGACATGATGTCGGGCCGCCGCTCGACCAGCGCCGAAGGCAAACCCGCCGGCACGTCCAGCGTCGCCATCTGCTCACCCAGCGCGCCGGTCGGCAGCAACCCCACCGGCACCGGCTGCCCCACCAACACCCGCAACGCATTGGTGTTCTGCGCCACTTGCATGCGATAGGTATTGACCTGCACCGCCGCCGTATTGGTTTGCGCATCCGCCTGGTGGACATCGATCCGCGCACTGGAACCGAGGTTATAACTCTTGCGCAACAGCTGCCCGTAACGGTCCTGGGATTGCCAGGTGGTCTGCGCCAGGTCGAGCAAATGCTGGTTGGCCTTGAGGCTCAGCCAGGTGCTGGCGACTTCACCGATCAGCGCCAGCCGCGCCGCCTGGTAATCCGCCTCGGACGCTTCGAACCGCGCCCCGGCGGCATTGCGCTGGCTGCGGATACGCCCGAACAGGTCCAGCTCGTAGGAGGTAAAACCCGCCGTTGCCTGATACGTATTGGCGATGCTGCCAGCGGTATCGCCGCCCCCAGGCGTGCGCACCAATGGCGGTAACTTGCTGCGACCGGCGTAAGTGTCGATGCCAATGGTAGGAAAAAGCCCCGAGCGCGCACTGTCATACCCGGCCCGCGCCTCTTCGACACTGGCCGCGAACTGGCGCAGGCTGCGATTGTTGGCCAGGGCCATGTCGATCAACTGGCGCAGGCGCTCGTCGACTACAAAACCGCGCCAGTCCTTATCGAACGCCTGCTTGCCGTTGCAACATTCACCGGCGGCATTGGCTGGCCATTGCTGGTCGATGGGTGCTTCGGGTTTCTCGTAGGTCGGTTCCAGCGAACAACCGCCGAGCAAAAACAAGGTCATGAAACATGAAGTGGGCAAGCAACTGTTCATGGCGCGCACCTAGAAACGTTGGCCGAGCAAAGCTCGCAAGGGGGAAAGAAGCAACGACCACAGGCCCGTCCGGCCGACACTGATGTGCGGCAGCGCCTGCTTACGCGAACGCACACTGATGGGCCGCCAGCGCGGTGCAGGGACATAGGTCGGTGCCCTGGCCGGCTTGGCGACGCGCGGCGCCAGGCGTTTTTCGCCGATCAACGAGCGCTGCAGCAAGGTGCCGAAGGCCTGTGCCGGTTGCGCCTTGCTGACCACGTTGATCGTGGCGTCACTGAACAGCCGGGCGATCAGTTGCCGCCGCAACCCTTCGTCGAGGTCGGCAAACCTCAGGCCCAATTGGTCCGCGCCGTGATTGCGCATGACTTCAACGTCGAGCCAGCCCAGCTTGTCGACCCATATCTGGCCGCACAGGCCTGGCTTGATCGAGGACGCGAAGGCGCAGTTCAGCGACGCGCCGCTGAGGGAGATATCCACCAGGCGGCCCGCCAGGACCTTGCCGCCAAAACGAAAACCGGTGGGCTTGTCGAACGGAAAACGCTCTTCGCCATGCAAGCGCGGCCGGTCGACACAGGCCACCAGGGTCGCCAGGTTGTACACCAGCGCGACCACCGTCCAACACAGGTTGAACAGCATGTTGCCGTCGAACGCGGCGGCGGTGCTGATGGCGACGTAGGCGCCGAACTGGGACAGCAGGGTCAGGGCCAGGAAGAAGCCGAACAGCTTCCAGTGGACCATGGTTTTCGTCCGGTCCAGGCCCTTGGCGGTGACCTTGAACGGCCTGCCGAACGGACGAAGCATGGCGCTGGCGATGGTCGCCGTGACCGCCAGCGAGGCCACGATCTGCGTGACCTCGGTGAAGATTGGCAAGGTTCGCCGGTCCGTCACCCAGGTCCCGTAGCCCCAGAAGGCAATCAGCGCCGGCATGCCGAACGCCAGGAAATCCACCGGATTGGCGTAGAACCCGGCGATGCCGAAGTACCAGTACAGCACCGGCGACACCAGCATCATCAAAATGAACGGCTTGGAAAACCAGTGCATCAGCCCATGGATATAGTGCAGCCGGTCATTGAGCGTGTAGCCGCTGCCGCGCAACGGGCCTTCCTTGAGCAGCGCCACCTGGATCGTGCCCAGGCACCAGCGCCCGCGCTGATTGATGTACTCGGTCAAGCCTTCGGCAGACAAGCCAATGGACAGGCGCTCGTTCAACCAGCGGGTGACGTAGCCTTTCTGCAGCAACCGGTAGGTTGTGTAGATGTCTTCGCAGACCGAACCTGTAGGAAAACCGCCGATGTCGGTAATCAAATCGCGTCGCACCACGAAGGACGTACCGACACAAAACGCCGCATCCCAACCATCCTTGGCTGGCTGGAACACATCGAAGAACACCCGCTGCTCATCCACCCAGCAGGCTGAAGTGCCGAGGTTGTGCTGGATCGGATCGGGGTTGTAGTAGAACTGTGGCGTCTGCACCAGGCCGACCCTGGGGTCGTCGAACAGCCCCAGGGTGCGCAAGAGGATTGGCTGCTGCGGTGCAAAGTCGGCGTCGAGCACCAGGATGTACGGCGCATTGCTGAGGGCCGCCGACTGGCGCAGACCGTTGTTCAGGTTGCCCGCCTTGGCGTGGGAGTTGTCGGGGCGCCGCGCGTACTGCACCCCCATCTCGGCGCAGTAGTCACGCAACCAGTCGCGCCGGGTGTCGTCGAGTACCCAAATGGTGAAGTTCGGGTAGTCGATGGCCTGGGCGGCAATAATGGTTTTTTCGAGGATTTCCAGGCCCTCGTTGTAGGTGGCGATGAAGATATCCACCGCCGGCACCGCGTTGCCTTGCTGGCGCAGGCGGCGTTCGCCGGCATCGGCGGCTTTGTGGTGATCGGTGCGACAGAGCATCACGACGATGGAAAACAGCGTGTACCCAATCGCCAGCATCTCGAAGAACAGGAAGGTGTAGGCCCAGACCGTGGCGAATCCGGAATGACCGTCGGGCAAAGTGTCGCGAATCCGCCAGGCCGCATAATTGATCAGCAGGAAGGCGGTGATGGCACCGAAACCGACCCGCGCGGCCCATTGATCACGGTGGGTCAGGCAGGTGAACAGAATCACCGCCGCCAGGGTCCAGACATTGATTTGCAGCAGTTGCAGCGAGTCCAGTGCCTGCATGTCAGTCAGCCTCTTGCGAACCGGTAAAGGGATTGACGCCGGTGGCGGCAATCGCCGCCCACGCTGTGGCGCCCAAGTGAGGCAGGTGGTAATAGAAAAAATCGTTGCTGACCGAGTCCGGGCCTATCGCCAGCCCGGTACTGATACGTGCTTGCGGCGTGGCGAACAGCCAACCGTTGCCGGCCTGCTGGGCCAGCAGCACGCGCCACAGCGGCTGGGCTTTGTCACCCAGGCCGCTCAAGCGCGCCACCGCAGCGGCCTGGGCGGTGCCTTCGGTCCACAGGCCATCGGGGTCGCGGTTGAAACCGTAACCTTCGCCGGCACGGTGCGCCTGGTCGATGAAGGCGAAGACCCGCCGCCAGTCCTTGGGCGGCTCATGCAGGGCGATCAAGGGCCAGATCTGTGCGTCGAGCCCTGAGCGCACGCGATCCGAGGTCTGACCATCCGCGCCGGTACCGATCAGGAAGCGCCCTTCCCCGGCATCCCATTGGCTCGCGACAAACTGCCGGGCGATCCGCGCCTGTTTCGCTGCGTCCTGATTCGGCGCGACTGCGTCGAGTGCCGACCACGCCGCCGCGAGGTCGACGTTGTGCTCGGTGGATTTCCAGTTCTGCTGGACCTGCTTGTCAAAGTACCCGTAATAGCCGCCACTGAATCCGGCGGGCGACTGCCCGTCGTAGGTGTTTTGCTGCGACCAGTGCAGGGCTTTGCGCGCGGCCTCAAGATAGGACGCCTCGCCGCTCTGTCGATAGGCCTCCAACAGGGCCAGTGCCGCCCAGGCCTGATTGCCGGTGGCGCTGCTGACTTGATAGGCGTCCTGGTTCCAGGCGTTGCGCTCGACACTCCAATAGCCCGGCAACTTCATCGACGGCGCGGCCACCGGGCCGGCGGCGTAGGCGTTGCGCAGGCGTCCGTCCTGGTACTCCGGATCGTGCCGCGTGGCGAAAGCCAACGCATCGGCAATCCGCCGCGCCGATTCGGCCTTGCCGCAGGCAAACAGGGCGATGCTGGCCAGTGCGTTGTCGTAGGTGAACGCCACGCCGCGCAACGCCAGGATCGGCGCGGGCTGGCCATCCAGCGGCGGATAACTGGCCAGCAGTACCGGGCCCGCTGGCTGCGATGTCACGGCCTGATCCAGGGCGGCGCAGGTCATTGCCGCCAGTTGCGGCCGGGCTTGCGCGGCCCATCCGCTTGCCGCGCCGATCATCAACGTCAGCCCCACCATCGCTCGCAATAGAATATTCATGGCCGCGACACCTCGGCACTGGCCCACAACCCCGGGTTGCAGGTCATGGCACGCTGGCTGTCCGTGAGGTCAGTGGCAAAGGTGCCGACCACGTACACCGAATTCTGCTCGGCATAGGGAAACGGCACGCTGTAGGTATTGGCGCGGATGTCCGACGCACTGGACAGCAACTGCACCACACTGGCCTTGAGCGGCTGGTCGAGGCCGCGGATTTTCACGGTGAGCACGCTGTCGCGGTCGATCTTGCTGGCCATGCGCTCGGGGAACACCGCAATCACGTAGCTCTGCGCACAATCGGTGGCCCGCAGCAGGGTCGAGCCAGCCTGCACCAGGGTGCCCTGGGGCGCCAGCAGCTCCTGGACGGTCCCCGGTGAATACGCCACGACGTCGTAGCCGGCCATCAACTTGATCCGGTTCTGCTCGGTATCGATCAGCTGGTTGAGGTTGGCGAGTTCCTGCTGATAGGTCGCCCGGTTGCGCGCCTGATTCTCCAGGCTGAGCTTGAGCGTGGTCATCTGCGCACTGAGATCGAACATGCGCAGTTGATCGGGATCGAGGTAGACCCGCTTGTTGGCCGCACTGACGTCACCATCAGTGATCCGCAACTGCGAACGCACCGACTCGGCCGCGCCCTGCAACGACGCCAATTGGGCTTTCGACGACGCCACCACCGCCCCACTGACCGCACCCTGGACGAACAACTCGAGATTGCGCTCGACCGTTTCCTGGGCATCGATCAACCGCGCACTGGCGGCACTGTTCTCGGCTTTCAGGGCTTTTTGCGTGTAGAGCTGGCGGGTATGAAAGGCGGCCTGGTACTGCTGGCTGGTCTTCTCCAGCTCCTCGTAATAACGCTGATCGTGCTCGGCCTGACTGGCCGAAGACGACAACTGCTGCTCCAACGTCAGGCGCCGGGTTTGCAGGGTCAACAAGGTTTCCTGATTCGCCCGCGGGTTTTCCACCACGGCAATCTTCTGGCCCTGGGTAAACGTCACCCCCGGCTTGACCGCCAGGGAACTCACCACGCCATCAATCGGCGTGGTCAACAGAATCACCGGCGCATTCAGAATCGCCCGGGTGGCAGAGGCTGACACCAGTGGCATGAGCAAAGTCGACATCAACAGCCAGACAACAAACCCCAACACACCCAACCCCACCAGGCGCGGTAACAGCGACAACAACTTCGATCGTTCTTCCGCCATGTTCGACTCTCCCGATAGACCAACCGCATATCAGCCAGGCAATAGCGGGCCTGACTGCGAAAACACTTTTGGCAGGGTGAGCAAAACGTAATGGGTCTGTGCACGGCAATTAAGCCGACGCTGATTGATGTGATTTTTATTGTGATGTGAGCGGAAATGGGATTCCCGTCTTTTTGGAGAGTTGCTGTAAAGCATGACGTTCGTAATGCCCGAGGCAGAGCGGGCGGTGTCATGGGCGACACTAGATTCAGTGCTTGGGGGTGTCAAGTAAATGAATGGAGCAATTAAATGACGTCAAATATGTAGCGGATTGATGATTGGATCCACGGCATGTGTTAGAGCCAAACTTGGCGGCAACCTGTTATTTTTATTGGTGGTTTTTATTTTTTATGGCGAATTGAACTTTGCATTGGATTTTAGATAATTCTTAAATGATGAGTGGACAGATTAAAATGATATAAGCCAGTCCCGATCGGACCAGGAGACGGCGTTCGCTCATGCTTCGGCACCTTTCAGGGGCGCGCGTAGTCAGTGGTGCATTGTTTCAAGCGATCTAAATCAGTGCCGCTGCCTACACTGAGATCAATATCGCCGTTCGCATCGAGGTAGATGTGCGTATTTGGCCACTTCGGGGTTATGTTGATGCAGTGGGGGCGAACGGTTTTGCTCCACCAGGATATTTCCATGAAAAACTTCTCATCTGGAAACAAGAACCCATGATCCGTTGTACTGTTTCCGGGAGGCATCCCACCTTTGTATATCCGATGTTGCACATTCCAGAAGATCCGCAGTTCGCTTGCGCCATTTTTAGAATAATGGACGGTTGCACTGGGTAGAACATAGGCATTCCAGAGAGCCATCAGTTGCAATAGCAACAATGGCAGCAGCAAGGGTAAAAACGGAATCCAAAACCTCCACAAGTACCGAGATCGGGATTTATTTACAAACACGGGCAAGGACTCCACCCCTTTATGTGGTACTCATTGTCGAGGGCAGTCCGTTAACCGATTTGAATCGGCTGCACTAGTGCGACCAGTATCGAAAACCCCATCTGCTCCAATGTATATGCTGGTCGTTGGCCACTCAGGATTAATCCTTATGCAATGACTTTTCCCTGATACAGTCCAGTCAAACTGCATAAAGAAATTATCATCTTTGAAAAGGTGGCCAGGACCTCCTGTTGAGTGGCCAGGGGATATTTTCCCTCGAAATATATCGTGCTGAGTATTTAGAACAAAACTCAACTTCCGCGACCCTCGTAGCTTGCAGCGAAGGGCTTGAGGCACTTTGATAAGTTGCCGTGAGCACCGTGGCGATCAGCCGAGCCTTGCAGGGGCAATTGCTGTAACTGTCCAGCGTGCCCGCCATGGCCTTTCCATGACTGATCATGTGCGAAATGCCGCCGACGATCCGATAGGTCTTCCCGTCTTCTCCACAGGTGACGCGATCACCATCGCGGGCGTGGGCAATGCCGAACATCATGATCCGGGTGTCACCATCGAGAACCTGGCCACCACAGGTGGTTCGGTCATTCAAACCGATGAAATGTCCTTTTTTCATTGAATTCCCACTCCGCTACTTGCGGCCGAGCCCGGAAAGTTAACGAAGTGAGGTTGTAACCGCCGCTCAGCGAAGCAAGAGTTGTCCAGACTGCACAGAGACTCTGGAGAATACGAGGGCTGCAAGCGTGCATTCATTTCAAACGCCTTATTCCTGGAAAGGTGTTCAGAAATGATGCGATGGACGCTGACAGCGTTGCGACTGCCGAGGCGAAGTGAAAAAGACGATTCAGAAGATTCGTCAAACGAAACTGTCTTTTTCCTACAGGAATGTTTTTATTCGGAAAGAACAATCTGAAAGGCACACAAACAAAAACGCCCCGACCAAGGTCGGGGCGTTTTTATTTGCAGCTAAGGCTTAGCGCGGGAATGCTGGCGGGTTTACACCGGCCATGTCTTCCATTACGCGAACCACCTGGCAGCTGTAACCGAATTCGTTGTCGTACCAGACGTACAGTACAACGCGGTTATCCTGGGTGATGGTCGCTTCAGCGTCCACAACGCCTGCGTGGCGCGAGCCAACGAAGTCGGTGGAAACCACTTCCTGCGAGTTGACGTAGTCGATCTGCTTGTGCAGATCCGAGTGCATGGCCATCTGGCGCAGGTACTCGTTGATCTCTTCGCGGGTGGTGGCCTTTTCCAGGTTCAGGTTCAGGATGGCCATCGACACGTTCGGCGTAGGAACGCGAATCGCGTTGCCGGTCAGCTTGCCCTTGAGCACTGGCAGCGCCTTGGCGGCTGCAGTGGCGGCACCGGTCTCGGTGATGACCATGTTCAGCGGCGCGGCGCGGCCACGACGGCTGCCCTTGTGGAAGTTGTCGATCAGGTTCTGGTCGTTGGTGAACGAGTGAACGGTTTCGACGTGGCCGTTGACGATGCCGAACTTGTCATTCACCGCTTTGAGCACCGGCACGATGGCGTTGGTGGTGCAGGAAGCCGCGGAGATGATCTTGTCGTCCGGGGTGATGTCGCCATGGTTGATGCCGTGAACGATGTTCTTCAGCGCGCCCTTGCCAGGCGCGGTGAGGATCACGCGGGCAGCGCCCGGGCAGGCCAGGTGCTGGCCCAGGCCGTCGGCGTCACGCCATACACCGGTGTTGTCGACGATCAGCGCGTTTTCGATGCCGTACTGGGTGTAGTCGACTTCGGCCGGGCTCTTGGCGTAGATAACCTGGATCAGGTTGCCGTTGGCGGTGATGGTGTTGTTGGCTTCATCGATGGTGATGGTGCCATCGAACGGACCATGGACCGAGTCGCGACGCAGCAGGCTGGCGCGTTTGACCAGGTCGTTCTCGGCGCCCTTGCGCACGACGATGGCGCGCAGGCGCAGGCCGTCGCCACCACCGGTCTTCTCGATCAGGATGCGCGCCAGCAGACGGCCGATACGACCGAAGCCGTACAGGACAACGTCGGTGCCTTTGCGGGCGGAGGCGTTCTGCTGGCCAACCACGTCGGCCAGTTCTTCACGGACGAACTGCTCGGCAGTACGGCCATTGCCTTCAGCCTTGAATTTGGCTGCCAGCTTGCCCAGGTCTACCGAAGCGGCGCCGAGCTTGAGCTCGCTCATCGCCTTGAGCAGCGGGAATGTTTCGTGGACGGACAGCTCGGCATCGTCGGATTGACGGTGACGGGCAAAGCGGTGAGCTTTGAGAATCGCAATGACTGAACGATTGATCAGGCTGCGGCCATAGATCGAGCTCACCACATTGTTATTGCGGTAGAGCTGACCGATAAGCGGAATCATCGCTTCTGCGAGTGCTTCACGGTCGATCCATTCACCAAGACACTGGTCGGGCTTCTGAGTCACGGGAACCTTCCACATGTAGGGGCAGAAAAAAGGGGCTACATTATGCCGCCGTACGCCTCGTGTAGCAATGCGCGCCTGTCGTGCGATCCGTAACAATTTTCCCTTCAAAAAAATCACGCATCGCTGAAGCCCAATGAAACCGGGGCTTTCAGCGCAGTCAATTTTTTGGAGACAACGCTACCTTATCCGTAACCCTCCGTAACACCTGCTGGTTTTACCACTACATATTCCGGTTTTTCCGGTAAAAAACCGTGGTTTTTTGTCTTTACCACTACATTTCGCCAAACCTGCGTAATAGACACAGTCTGCAACTGACAGGCGGCACCCGGGACCGCTACAATTACCGACTTTGTCGCAACGCTTGGAGCTCAACCTTCCGTGCCCGTTCTGCGTCTACCGCTTCTCCCTGCCGCGGCAGGTAAACAGCACTGGGGCAACCTGCCCGGTGCCGCCCTGAGCCTGGCTATTGCCGAGGCCGCCAGCGCTGCCAAGCGCTTCACCCTGCTGCTCACCGCCGACAGCCAAAGTGCCGAACGGCTGGAACAGGAGCTGAGTTTCTTCGCCCCGGATTTGCCCGTGCTGCATTTCCCCGACTGGGAAACCCTGCCCTACGACCTGTTCTCGCCGCACCAGGACATCATTTCCCAGCGCATCGCCAGCCTGTACCGGCTGCCCGAGCTGTCGCACGGCGTGCTGGTGGTGCCGATCACCACCGCTTTGCACCGCCTGGCGCCGACCAAGTTCCTGCTCGGCAGCAGCCTGGTGCTGGATGTCGGCCAGAAGCTCGACGTCGAGCAAATGCGCACCCGCCTGGAGGCCACCGGCTATCGCTACGTCGATACCGTGTACGAGCATGGCGAATTCACCGTGCGCGGCTCGCTGATCGACCTGTTCCCGATGGGCAGCAAGTTGCCGTATCGCATCGACCTGTTCGATGACGAAATCGAGACCCTGCGCACCTTCGACCCGGAAAACCAGCGCTCCATCGACAAGGTCGATTCGGTCAAGCTGCTGCCGGCCAAGGAATTCCCGCTGCAGAAAGAGGCGGTCACCCGCTTCAAGGCGCGCTTTCGCGAGCGCTTCGATGTCGACTTCCGGCGCTGCCCGATCTTCCAGGACCTGAGCAGCGGGATTACCCCGGCCGGTATCGAGTACTACCTGCCGCTGTTCTTCGAAGAAACTTCGACCCTGTTCGATTACCTGCCCCAGGACACCCAGGTGTTCTCCCTGCCAGGCATCGAACAGGCGGCGGAAAACTTCTGGAACGACGTGCGCAATCGCTACGAAGAGCGACGCGTCGATCCATCCCGTCCATTATTGCCACCCGCCGAGCTGTTCCTGCCGGTGGAAGACTGCTTCGCGCGCCTGAAAAACTGGCCGCGGGTGGTGGCGAGTCAACAGGACGTGGAAAACGGCGCCGGCCGCGAACGCTTCCCGGCCCGGGAACTGCCGAACCTGGCCATCGAAGCCAAGGCCACGCAACCCTTGGCGGCGCTGGCCGGTTTCCTCGACGAGTTCCCCGGTCGCGTACTGTTCACCGCCGAGTCCGCGGGCCGTCGCGAGGTGCTGCTGGAACTGCTCGAACGCCTGAAGCTGCGACCCAAGACCGTCGACAGCTGGCCAGACTTCGTCGCCGGCAAGGACCGCCTGGCGATCACCATCGCGCCGCTGGACGAAGGCTTGCTACTGGACGACCCGGCCCTGGCGCTGGTCGCCGAAAGTCCGCTGTTCGGCCAGCGCGTGATGCAGCGCCGGCGCCGCGAAAAACGCGCCGACGCCAACAACGATGCGGTCATCAAGAACCTCACCGAACTGCGCGAAGGCGCGCCGGTGGTGCATATCGATCACGGTGTCGGGCGCTACCTGGGCCTGGCCACCCTGGAAATCGACAACCAGACCGCCGAATTCCTCGCCCTGGAATACGCCGAAGGCGCCAAGCTCTACGTGCCGGTGGCCAACCTGCACCTGATCGCCCGCTACACCGGCAGCGACGACGCCCTCGCCCCGCTGCATCGCCTGGGCTCCGAGACCTGGCAAAAAGCCAAGCGCAAGGCCGCCGAACAGGTGCGCGACGTCGCCGCTGAATTGCTCGACATCTATGCGCGCCGCGCCGCCCGTGAGGGTTATGCCTTCGCCGACCCGAAGGCCGATTACGCCACCTTCAGCGCCGGTTTCCCGTTCGAAGAAACGCCGGACCAGCAGACCACCATCGAAGCGGTGCGCGAAGACATGCTCGCGCCCAAGCCGATGGATCGCCTGGTGTGCGGCGACGTCGGCTTCGGCAAGACCGAAGTGGCCATGCGCGCCGCGTTCATTGCCGTGCACGGCGGTCGCCAGGTGGCCATCCTGGTACCGACCACCCTGCTCGCCCAACAGCACTACAACAGCTTCCGCGACCGCTTCGCCGACTGGCCGGTGAGCGTGGAAGTGATGAGCCGCTTCAAGTCGGCCAAGGAAGTGAATGCAGCGATCGCGGACCTGGCCGAAGGCAAGATCGACATCGTCATCGGCACGCACAAGTTGCTGTCCGACGATGTCAAGATCAAGAACCTGGGGCTGGTGATCATCGACGAAGAACACCGCTTCGGTGTCCGTCAGAAAGAACAGCTCAAGGCCCTGCGCAGCGAAGTCGACATCCTCACCCTGACCGCCACGCCGATTCCGCGCACGCTGAACATGGCCGTGTCGGGCATGCGCGACCTGTCGATCATCGCCACGCCGCCGGCCCGGCGCCTGTCGGTACGCACCTTCGTCATGGAGCAGAACAAGAGCACGGTCAAGGAGGCCCTGCTCCGTGAGCTGCTGCGTGGCGGCCAGGTCTACTACCTGCACAACGACGTCAAGACCATCGAGAAATGCGCCGCCGACCTCGCCGAACTGGTACCGGAAGCGCGGATCGGCATTGGCCACGGGCAGATGCGCGAGCGCGAGCTCGAACAGGTGATGAGCGACTTCTATCACAAGCGCTTCAACGTGCTGATCGCCTCGACCATCATCGAGACCGGCATCGACGTGCCGAGCGCCAACACCATCATCATCGAGCGCGCCGACAAGTTCGGCCTGGCGCAATTGCACCAGTTGCGCGGCCGCGTCGGGCGCAGTCACCACCAGGCCTACGCCTACCTGCTGACGCCACCGCGCCAGCAGATCACCGCAGACGCGGAAAAGCGCCTCGAAGCGATCGCCAACACCCAGGACCTCGGCGCGGGCTTCGTGCTCGCCACCAACGACCTGGAAATCCGCGGCGCCGGCGAATTGCTGGGCGATGGTCAGAGCGGGCAGATCCAGGCGGTCGGCTTCACCCTGTACATGGAAATGCTCGAACGCGCGGTGAAGTCGATCCGCAAGGGCGAACAACCCAACCTCGACCAGCCTCTGGGCGGCGGTCCTGAAGTCAACTTGCGCGTACCGGCGTTGATTCCCGAGGACTACCTGCCGGACGTTCACGCCCGCCTGATTCTCTACAAGCGCATCGCCTCGGCCACAGACGAGGAAGGCCTCAAGGACTTGCAGGTGGAGATGATCGACCGTTTCGGCCTGTTGCCGGAGCCGACCAAGAACCTGATGCGCATCACCGCGCTGAAACTGCAGGCCGAGTTGCTGGGCATCAAGAAAGTCGACGGCGGCCCGCAGGGTGGTCGAATCGAGTTTGCGACACAGACCCCGGTCGACCCGCTGACCCTGATCAAGCTGATCCAGAGCCAGCCCAAACGCTACAAATTCGAAGGGGCCACGATGTTCAAGTTCCAGGTCCCGATGGAGCGCCCGGAAGAGCGCTTTAATACTGTAGAGGCGCTGTTCGAGCGCCTCATCCCGAAAACTGCTTGAAGGACGCCGCATGCGCCTGTTTCGCTCACTGACCTTGTTGACAATGTTAATAACAGCACTGGTCACCCCGTCGGTCTTTGCCGATGACCTGTATCAAATTGAAATGATTCTGGTGCGGCAGAATGCCGTGCCGGCGATTGTCAGCCGTGCCGCGCCCGAAGACTGGGCTGCCGGCGCGCAAGCCGTCAGCCCTGACAGCCTGCGCACGCCGAGCCTCAATGGCGAAGTGGAAAAACTGACCGCCAGCAATGAATACACCGTGTTGCTGCACAAGGCCTGGCAACAGACCCTCGGCGAAACACCGGTCAAGGTCGCGGTCAGCGACGGCAAGGAGCAGTTCGGTCAGTACCCGATTGAAGGCACCCTGAACATGACGCTTGGGCGCTTCACTGACGTAGACGCCGATTTCTGGGTCAACCAGTTCAACGACGACGGCCTGGTCACCGCCAGCGAACGCCTGAAACAGGAAAGCCACACCAAGAACGGCCAGCTCAACTTCCTCGACAACGGCCACCTGGGCCTGCTGATCAAGATCACGTCATTGACGGCGCCCGCTCCCCGGGAAGCCCCTGAAGTCGTTCCGGACTGATTGAAGCCCCCATGTCCGCGACCCTGAGCAAACCCCTGGCACCTTCCTGGGTCAGCCGATTCAAGGAACAGAGCCTGGAACGTGGTCGCCGCTACGCACTGGAAAATCGCGTCAGGATCGTCGAAGTCGGCGACTCGACCATCCTCGCGGCCTGCGAAGGCTCTGGCGGCAACGTCTACCGTCAGACCATTCGCCTGCGCGAGTCGGCCAAAGGCACCTTGCTGATGGTTGACGCCACCTGCTCCTGCCCGGTGCACAGCAACTGCAAACATTGCGCGGCGGTGCTCCTGCAAGTGCAGGAAACCCTCGACTACCCCGCCGCCGCCAAGGACGCCGAACTCCTGGAAAAACTCCAGGCGGTACTGGAAAACCGCAGCCCCAAGGCGCCACCGCAAGTGCTGGTGGACAATGTGCAACCGGTACCGCGCCTGTGGCTGGCGAGCATCGAGTTCAGCGCCTTCGAACCGCGCAACGGGCGAATGCAGCGTTACATCCAGCATCGCGCGGCGCTGTCCTTCAGTTATCTGGACGAGTACGTTTCAGGCCAGAAGAATTCCGACATCCTGATTCGCCAGGAGACCCAGACCCTGCGGATAAAGCGCCACCCGGACGTGGAACAGTCCTACCGCGAACAGCTGCGAATCCTCGGCTTCAAAATCGCCACCCGGCAAAGCAAGGCCCTGCCCGAAAGCGCCGGGGAACTGTATGAGATGGTCAATGACAGCGCCTGGTTGACCTTCACCCTCAATGAACTGCCGAAGTTGCGCACCCAGGGCTGGGAGTTGCAGATCAACGAGGACTTCGGCTTCGACCTGACCGCCGTTGACGACTGGTACGCCACGGTCGAACAGGCGCCGGAACGGGACTGGTTCGACCTGGAACTGGGGATCATCGTCAATGGCGAGCGGCTGAGCCTGTTGCCGATCCTGTTGAACCTGATGCGCTCCCACACCGAACTGCTCAACCCGGAGCGCCTGACCCGGCGGCGCGACGACGAGCTGATCCTGGTCAACATTCCCAACCGGCCCAACGCCGAGCACGGCCCCTTGCAAGTCGCCCTGCCCTTCGGCCGCCTGAAACCGGTACTGGCGACCCTCGGCGAGTTTTACCTGCAAGAGCCTGGTGAAACCACACTGCGCCTGAGCAAGGCCGACGCCACGCGCCTCAATGCGCTGGAAGACCTGCCATTGCTCTGGGAAGGTGGCGAGCAGATCCGCACCTTTGCCCAGCGCCTGCGTGACATCAAGGACTACGCCGCCACGGCACCGGACGGCTTGAACGCAACCCTGCGCCCGTATCAACTCGAAGGCCTGAGCTGGATGCAGTCATTGCGGCAACTGGAGGTCGGCGGGATTCTCGCGGACGACATGGGCTTGGGCAAAACCCTGCAGACCCTGGCGCATATGCTCAGCGAGAAGAACGCCGGGCGCCTCGATCGCCCCTGCATGGTGGTGATGCCCACCAGCCTGATTCCCAACTGGCTCGACGAAGCCGCGCACTTCACCCCGCAACTCAAGGTGCTGGCGTTGTACGGCGCCAGCCGCAAAAAGCATTTCGACAACCTGGCCGACTACGACCTGATCCTGACCACCTACGCGTTGCTGCCCAAGGACGTCGAGCGCCTGGCGGCGCAGCCGCTGCACGTCCTGGTGCTGGATGAAGCGCAGTACATCAAGAACCCCAACAGCAAGGCCGCCCAGGCTGCCCGCGAGCTGAACGCCCGCCAGCGCTTGTGCCTGAGCGGTACGCCTTTGGAAAACCACCTGGGTGAACTCTGGTCGTTGTTTCATTTCCTCCTGCCTGGCTGGCTCGGCGACGTGAAAAGCTTCAACCGCGATTACCGCGTCCCGATTGAAAAGCGCACCAGCGAAGTACGACTGCAGCACCTCAACGGTCGGATAAAACCGTTCCTGCTGCGCCGGACCAAGGAACAGGTGGCCACCGAGCTGCCACCGAAAACCGAGATCATCCATTGGGTCGAACTCAACGAAGCCCAGCGCGACCTGTATGAAACCATGCGCCTGGCCATGGACAAGAAAGTCCGCGACGAAATCACCCGCAAAGGCGTGGCCCGCAGCCAGATCATCATCCTCGAGGCACTGCTCAAGCTGCGCCAGGTGTGTTGCGATCTGCGCCTGGTCAATGACGCGACCCTTCCGGCACGGGGCAGCACCTCGGGCAAGCTCGACAGCCTGATGGAAATGCTCGAAGAACTGTTCGAGGAAGGCCGGCGCATCCTGCTGTTCTCGCAGTTCACCTCAATGCTGTCGCTGATCGAAGACGAGCTGAAAAAACGCGGCGTGGCCTACGCGCTGCTGACAGGACAGACCCGCGACCGTCGCACGCCCGTGAAGGAATTCCAGAGCGGCAAGCGTCAGATCTTTCTCATCAGCCTGAAAGCCGGCGGCGTTGGCCTGAACCTGACCGAAGCGGACACCGTGATTCACTACGACCCCTGGTGGAACCCGGCCACGGAAAACCAGGCCACCGACCGCGCCTATCGTATCGGCCAGGAGAAGCCGGTGTTCGTCTACAAGCTGATCGCGCGCGGCACGGTGGAGGAGAAGATCCAGCACCTGCAGAAGGAAAAATCGGACCTGGCGGCGGGCGTGCTGGATGGGCGCCAGGCGGGGGACTGGAAGCTGCAGAGCGATGATATTGAAGCGTTGTTTGCGCCGCTGCCGGACAAACTGGAGAAGCGCTGAGACTTGCGGCGACTGACCGATAGCCTTCGCGAGCAAGCCCGCTCCCACCTGGACTTTGTGTTGCCCCAACCATTGAGGATTCACAAAAATCGAAACGTGGGAGCGGGCTTGCTCGCGAAGGGAGCGGCTCGGACCCACGCCTGGCTCAGCCTTTGAGCACCCGCGCCAACGTCGACCTGACCTTGCCCATCCCCTCAATTAACGCCTGTTCGATCCCCGCCATGCTGATCACCGATGCCGACTTGCCCGCCGCCGGATTCACTACCAGCGCCAGGCAGGCGTAATCCAGTTCCAGCTCGCGGGCCAGGGCTGCTTCCGGCATCCCGGTCATGCCGACGATGTCGCAGCCATCGCGCTCCAGGCGCAGGATCTCGGCAGCGGTTTCCAGCCGCGGTCCCTGCATGCAGGCATACACGCCCTGATCACTGAAACCAACGCCTTCGGCCGCCAGCGCTGCAATCAAGCGCTGACGCAGCGATTCACTGTAGGGGTAGCTGAAGTCGATATGGGTGACCGGCTCCAGGTCGTCGGCAAAGCAGGTGTGCTCGCGCCCGCTGGTGTAGTCGATCAATTGATGCGGCACGCAAAAATGCCCGGTGCCCATCGCCGCGTTAATGCCGCCCACCGCGTTGACCGCAAGAATCGCCTCGGCACCGGCGTGCTTCAGCGCCCAGAGATTGGCGCGGTAATTCACCCGGTGCGGGGCAAAGCGGTGCGGCTGGCCATGCCGGGCGAGAAACAGCACTTCGTGCCCGGCGTACTCGCCGATCTGCACCTCGGCAGACGGCGCGCCGTAGGGAGTGTCCAGCGCCAATGACTGACGAATGTCCAGGCCTTCCAGTCGGGTCAGGCCGGTACCGCCGATAATCGCGTAGACCGTCATGGCGCCCCTCCGTTAATCGATAAGCTGAGCATCCCTGAGCGCGCCCACGGCAGCCAGCCAGCGCGGATCCTGGCGATATTCGGTGCTCGCGTACGCCTGGCCACGCATCCGCGCAATGCGCGCCGACGGCTTGACCTTCAGTCGCTGAGCGGCGCTCAGGGCCAGTTCGGCGGCCGCACGGTCGTTGCACACCAGGCCCATGTCGCAGCCGGCGGTCAATGCTGCTTCGATACGGCTGGCGGCATCGCCCACCACATGGGCACCGGCCATGGACAGGTCGTCGCTGAAAATCACCCCGTCGAATTGCAGCTCGCCACGCAGGATGTCCTGCAGCCAAATCCGGGAGAAGCCCGCGGGCTGCGCGTCGACCTGTGGATAAATAACGTGGGCAGGCATGACCGCAGCCAGTTGCTTGCTCAATTTAGCGAAAGGCACCAGGTCGTGGGCGCGGATCTGCTCGAGGCTGCGCTCGTCATTGGGGATCGCGACATGGGAATCCGCCTCGGCCCAGCCATGGCCGGGAAAGTGCTTGCCGGTGGCGGCCATGCCCGCGGCGTTCATGCCGCGAATGAACGCACCGGCCAGCAGCGCGGCACGCTGCGGATCAGCTTCGAACGAACGAGTTCCGACCACCGCGCTGCGCTGGTGATCGAGATCCAGCACCGGGGCGAAGCTCAGGTCCAGGCCAACGGCCAGCACTTCGGTGGCCATGATCCAGCCGCACTGCTCGGCCAGGTATTCAGCGTTAGGGTTGTCGGCAATGGCGCGCATCGCCGGCAGTCGCACGAACCCCTGGCGCAGGCGCTGGACCCGCCCGCCCTCCTGGTCCACCGCCAGCAGCAGGTCGGGACGAACGGCGCGGATCGCCGCGCTCAACTCACGAACCTGGCGTGGATGTTCGATGTTGCGGGCGAAAATGATCAGGCCGCCCACTTCGGGCTGACGCAACAATTGGCGATCTTCAGCCGTCAGCCAGGTACCGGCGACGTCCACCATCAACGAGCCTTGCAGGCCAGCAGTCATAGCAATTCCTTGATAACGATATACCCGGCTCGCAGCGATGCACCGCCCTGGGCTATACCCGGGAGGTCGACGATCAGTAACGGGAGCGGGTTGACAACGAGAGTCGGCATGGGCGGCTAGCTTATCGGATGTAAGCCGCCGCGCCCACCCATCAGCGGCTAAACCTTGGCGGCAACCGGTGTCGATTTGCTACGAGGTCGCAACTGCGCGGTGGCCATGGCCGAGTCGGTGACGCCGGATTCGGCGCGCATGCCGGCCGCCAGGAACGGCACCATCAGGCGCATGACCTGCTCGATGGAAGTGTTGACCCCGAAGTCGGTTTCGGCGATGGCGCGCAACGCCTTGATACCGGACATGCTGAACGCAGCCGCACCCAGCATGAAGTGCACGCGCCAGAACAGTTCGATTGGAGGGATGCGCGGCGCAGCCTCGTTGACCAGCATCATGTAGCGGCGGAACACCTTGCCGTACATGTCTTCCAGATAACGACGCAAATGCCCCTGGCTCTGGCTGAAGGCCAGCCCGAGCAAACGCATGAAGATCGACAGGTCGTTGCCGCTGCGCGGTTGCACCACCAAGGCTTGCTCGACGAGGATTTCCAGCAGCTCCTCGAGGGAAGGCTTGTTTTCAGGCCTGGCCTGGCGCCGCTCCAGCTCTTTGTCGAGGCTGATGCAGAACGGCCCCAGGAAGCGCGAGAAGACCGCCTGGATCAGCGCCTTCTTCGAACCGAAGTGATAGTTCACCGCCGCGAGATTGACACCCGCCTTGCTGGTGATCAAACGCAATGAGGTTTCAGCGAAACCTTTTTCCGCGAACAACTGCTCGGCAGCATCGAGAATGCGTTCAACGGTTTCCGACTGGGCCATGGCTACTCCGCCTGACAAACACTTGTTTGAAACATACGTTTCAGCCCTTGTGTTGTCAAGTCTGGCAGTTCGTTTTGCGAATGGTCGGTCAGACATTTAACCACACAACCGCAAAGCTTCCACCAGCAGGTTGAGCGACCGTCTGGCGGCGGACAAAAAAAGGGGCATTGCCAAGACCGTTCCACTGTATATAATCCCAGTCACTGTATAAAAAGACAGAGCGATCAATATGCTAAAGCTGACGCCACGCCAAGCCGAGATTCTGGCCTTCATCAAACGCTGCCTGGAAGACAACGGCTACCCACCGACCCGCGCGGAAATCGCTCAGGAACTGGGTTTCAAATCGCCCAACGCGGCAGAAGAACACCTCAAGGCGCTGGCCCGCAAGGGCGCGATCGAAATGACCCCAGGCGCTTCGCGCGGCATTCGCATTCCGGGCTTCGAGGCCAAGGCCGACGACTCCACCCTGCCGATCATTGGCCGGGTCGCGGCCGGCGCGCCGATCCTCGCCCAGCAACACGTTGAAGAGTCCTGCAACATCAATCCTGCATTCTTCCACCCGCGCGCTGACTATCTGCTGCGGGTACACGGCATGAGCATGAAGGATGTGGGCATCTTCGACGGCGACCTGCTGGCCGTCCACACCACCCGCGAAGCCCGCAATGGCCAGATCGTGGTGGCGCGGATCGGCGACGAAGTGACCGTCAAGCGCTTCAAGCGCGACGGCAGCAAAGTCTGGCTGCTGGCCGAGAACCCAGAGTTTGCCCCTATCGAAGTGAACCTTAAAGATCAGGAACTGGTGATCGAAGGCTTGAGCGTCGGCGTCATTCGCCGCTAAAGGAGGCTTTATGCAGTTCCCACAGACACCACAGCAAGCCCAACTGCCGCTTCAGTTCGAAGCGTTCATGGCACAGCCATTGGCGCCGATCCTGAAGGAAGTGGTCGAGTCACCCTGGAGCGCCGAACCCGAGGTCTTCAGTGAACTGTCTCTGCGTGGTGCAGCCGGGAACTGCCTGAACCTTCTGGCGCCGATCCTGCGGGAACTCAGCCAGGACCAGGATGCACGTTGGCTGACCCTGATCGCCCCACCCGCCAGCCTGACCCAGACCTGGTTGCGGGACGCCGGCCTCAATCGCGAACGCATCCTGCTGCTGCAACCACGCGGAGCCCAGAGCGCCCAGCAACTGACCTGCGAAGCCCTTCGCCTCGGCCGAAGCCACACGGTGGTCAGCTGGCTCAATCCGTTGAGTACATCTGCGCGGCAACAGTTGATCAGCGCCGCCCGGACCGGGGATGCTCAAAGCCTGAATATTCGACTGGGTTAACGGCGCACGCTGAACGTGCCGGGCTTCCGCCAGGACGGAGAAGCCAATGGAAGGCGGTGCCGGTAAAAACCGACGGGCGGGGTCAATGAAGAACCCGCGGCCCTTCGTCCTTTTCAAAATCGCCCTCAACCAGGCGACCTGCCATTTGCACGCCAACGCTCAACATCGCCTTGGCGACTTCCACGTGCTGGCCTTGCAGGAAGGCTTTGGCATCCTCGGAGAAATCCAAAGTAACCAGAGAACCCTCGTCCTCAGCCCTGCGCAGCTCGATTCGGCCGTCTGGTAACTCGACAATTTCTAGAAAGGACGTTGGCATAAAGGTCTGTTCTCCACGAAAGGCGGGCATTATATAGGCATCGACGAGGGTTCGCTCGGGATCTTGACCAGATGCCATCGCAAAAAACAGCTCAGCAGTCGAGCAAACAACCCCGTGGGTCGTTCGCTGCGCTGTTTACTCCCTCAGCATTCGTTCAAGCCTTCGCGAAAACGGATGGCCAGGCTTTTCAGGTTTTGCCGCCAGCTCTCCAGCTCCTCGCGACCCAGCTCTTGAGGCGCCTCTTCTTCATCGAGGTTTACCGCCAGGATCAGCGGCTGCGTCACATCACCCTTTGGCTTGCGCGGCGCTCGTGGCGGCTGGAACAACGCGGCATGGGCCGCCAGCAGCTTGGCCAGCCAGGTTTCCGGGTTGTTGGCCAGCTCGACCATCTCGGCCATTTCCGGAATAGCGATGCTGTCCAGCACTTCGCGAGTCAGCAGCGACTCAGCCCGGGAGGCGTTGGCCTGAGGCAAGCGATAGAAGCCGGCGATCTCGTGACACAGTCCCAGCAAGGCACCGTACAGGTGGAACAGGGCCGATTCTCGCCCCGCCTGAATCAGCGCCAGGGAATTCATCGCCCGCCCCTCTTCGGCCTTGGCGAGAGCTTCCAGCGACAGGCCGGCGAAATAAATCTTCTGGTTGGTACGGGTATAGAGTTCGTGGGCCATGACGGCAGCCTCCACAACGAAATAATTGCTTCACGCAGGTCAGACAGTGTCGTGGATCAACTCCCTCTCCCGCAAGCGTTGTCTAATCCTGAAGCAGATACCGGCTCATCATCGCCCCGTAGGAGCCAGCGATGGCGGCCTGACAGCCGACCTGCTGTTTGTTGACCGCGGATATATCCATTCCTGCGGCAACGGCCACTTAGGGTTCCGCTCTTACAGCGGGTCACTTTGAAGAGCGCAAAGTAACCAAACGCTCTTGCCCCTGGCGTTCGGTGCCTCGCTCCGGTCCTGCTCCGTGGGGGGCAAGAAAATCAAGATCAAAAGCCAAGCAAAGCAAAAGCGAGGCGGCCTACAGGCCGGCCTGATCGGGAGCCGACCGCATTTCCCCTGTAGGAGCTGGCTTGCCAGCGAAGAAGCCCGAAAGAGCAGCGCAATACTCAAGGCCGCGTTTGCCGACAGACCGGAAACACACACCCTGCGCAAACAAAAAAGCCGCATGAAAACCCGAAGGTTGTCATGCGGCTTTTTCAGTGTGGCGGTTGTTACGCCTTCGCGGCCGGTCGCTTGTCCTCGACCTTCCACTTGCCACCGTCGTAGAACGCTTTCCAGCCAGTCGGCTTACCGTCGACCTCGGTCTGCACGTACTGCTCCTTGGTCTTGCGGCTGTAACGGATCACGGCAGGCAGGCCATCCGGATCTTTCTTTGGCGCTTCGCAAAGGAAGTGGTACTTCGGATCGATCTCATCCTTGTGCGGCACGATCTCGATCACCAGCGGTGCACGGGTCTCGCGGTTTTTCGGGAACTGGCTGGCGGCCAGGAACAGGCCCGAGGCACCGTCGCGCAGGATGTAGGTGTCGTTGACCTTTTCGCATTTCAGCTCAGGCATCTTCACCGGGTCCATCTTCGGCGGCGCCGCATCACCGCTTTTCAGCAGTTTGCGGGTGTTCTTGCAGGTCGGGTTGGTGCAACCGAAGAACTTGCCGAATCGGCCGGTCTTGAGCTGCATCTCGCTGCCGCACTTGTCGCATTCCAGGCTCGGACCTTCATAGCCCTTGATGCGATAGGTGCCCTCTTCGATTTCGTAGCCGTCGCAATCCGGGTTGTTACCGCAGATGTGCAGCTTGCGCTTCTCGTCCAGCAGGTAGGCGTCCATCGCCGTGCTGCAGATCGGGCAGCGATGCTTGCCGCGCAGCACCAGGGATTCCGATTCACCCTCGTCGTCCGCGGCGATTTCATCGCCCGGCACCAGGTTGACGGTCGCCTTGCAGCGTTCTTTCGGCGGCAGGCTGTAGCCGGAGCAACCAAGGAACACACCGGTCGATGCGGTACGGATCTGCATCGGACGCCCGCACGTGGTGCACGGAATGTCAGTCATCACCGGCTGGTTGGCACGCATCCCGCTATCCGGGCTTTCGGCCACTTCGAGCTTCTTCTTGAAGTCGCCGTAGAACTCGTCGAGCACGTTTTTCCAGTCGCGTTCGCCCTGGGCCACGTCATCGAGGTTCTCTTCCATGCCGGCGGTGAAGCCGTAGTCCATCAGGTTGGAGAAGCTCTCGGACAGCCGCTCGGTGACGATGTCGCCCATCTTTTCCGAATAGAAACGGCGGTTGTGCAGCGCCACGTAGCCGCGATCCTGAATGGTCGAAATGATTGCCGCATAAGTCGAAGGACGACCGATGCCGCGCTTTTCCATTTCTTTTACCAGGCTGGCTTCCGAGTAACGCGCTGGCGGCTTGGTGAAGTGCTGGGTCGGATCAAGCTTGATCAGCTTCATCACGTCGCCCTGGGCCATGTCCGGCAGCACGTCGTCATCGCCAGGCTTGGCGATTTGCGGCATGACCCGGGTATAACCGTCGAACTTGAGGATACGGCCCTTGGCACGCAGCTCGAAGTCGCCGGCACCGACGGTGACCGTGGTCGACAGGTATTGCGCCGGCAGCATCTGGCAGGCGAGGAACTGGCGCCAGATCAGCTCGTAGAGGCGCTCAGCGTCGCGCTCCATGCCCGACAGCTTGCTTGGCTCGGTGTTGGCGTCAGAAGGACGAATCGCTTCGTGAGCCTCTTGTGCGCCTTCCTTGCTGCTGTAGACATTCGGGGTTTCCGGCAGGTACTTCTTGCCGAACTCGCTTTCAATATAAGTACGCGCCATCGTCACGGCATCGACCGAGAGGTTGGTCGAGTCGGTACGCATGTAAGTGATGTAGCCGGCTTCGTACAGACGCTGGGCCATCATCATGGTCTTCTTCACGCCGAAGCCCAGGCGGTTGCTCGCGGCCTGCTGCAAGGTAGACGTGATGAAAGGTGCCGACGGCTTGCTGCTGGTCGGCTTGTCTTCGCGCTTGACGATGCTGTAGCTGGAAGCCTTGAGCTTCTCCAGCGCGGCCATGGCCTGGGCTTCGTTGAGCGGCTTGAAGGCTTCGCCTTTCTCACGAGCGACGTCGAAACGCACGGTCGCGCCCTTGGCGGTACCGAGGTCGGCATGGACTTCCCAGTACTCTTCCGGGATGAACGCGCGGATTTCCCGCTCACGCTCCACCACCAGCTTCACGGCAACCGACTGCACCCGACCGGCGGACAGGCCACGGGCGATCTTGGCCCACAGCAGCGGCGAGACCATGTAGCCCACCACGCGGTCGAGGAAGCGACGCGCCTGTTGGGCGTTGACACGATCGATGTCCAGCTCGCCTGGCTGGGAGAAGGCTTCCTGGATCGCCTTCTTGGTGATTTCGTTGAACACCACGCGCTTGTAGCGGCTGTCGTCACCCCCGATGGCTTCGCGCAGGTGCCAGGCAATGGCTTCCCCCTCGCGATCCAAGTCGGTTGCGAGATAGATGGTGTCAGCATCCTTGGCGAGCCGGCGCAGCTCTTCGATGACCTTTTCCTTGCCCGGGAGGATCTCGTACTTGGCTTTCCAGCCATGATCGGGATCGACGCCCATGCGAGCGACCAGCTGCTTGCGCGCCTTTTCTTTCGGCGACAAGGCCGGCGCTTCACCCGCAGCAGCCTTGCCGCGCTTGGCGGCTGGCTCTTTGCTGGCGCTAGCCGAACCGCTGGTGGGCAGGTCTCGGATATGGCCGATACTCGACTTCACCACGTATTCGTTGCCCAAATACTTGTTGATGGTCTTGGCCTTAGCCGGGGATTCCACAATGACCAGCGATTTGCCCATGGATCAGAAAATTCCTGAATTCTAGAAGTGAAAGGCGGTTGGCGCCTGACGCGGCACCGCTATATATAGTGGCTACAAGGTGAGGTCAAGCGCAGGGTTGTGCGCGCCCTCCCCTTACGGCTTCGGAAAAACGCTCGGTTCAGCTTGCACCAAAGCAAAGCGTGGCACCTGTTCGCCGTCAACCTCGACGGACTCCAGGAACATGCTCAAGGGGCGCACCCAAAAGCCGTAATCGCCATACAGGGCTTGGTAGAAGACCACTTCTTCCTCGGTTTCCGAATGCCGCGCAACACTGAACACACGGTACTGCGGACCTTTGTAATGTTGATAGAGCCCAGGTTGTATCGGCATGCTTCGGCCCTCACTCAAGTCCGTTCAAAATAAAAAATAAAAAATCCGCAAAAACAAAAACCGGGGCACTGGGCCCCGGCTTCCGTCAACGCAACGTTTAAACGCGTTCGAAGACGGTGGAGATGCCTTGGCCGAGACCAATGCACATGGTGGCTACCCCAAGGCTGCCGCCATTTTGCTTCATCACATTGAGCAAAGTGCCGGAGATACGCGCACCGGAGCAACCGAACGGGTGACCCAGGGCGATTGCGCCGCCGTGCAGGTTAACCTTCTCATTCATCTTGTCGAGCACTTTCAGATCTTTCAGCACTGGCAGGGCCTGTGCGGCGAAAGCTTCGTTGAGCTCGAAGAAGTCGATGTCGGAGATGCCAAGACCCGCACGCTTCAGTGCTTTCTGTGTGGCCGGTACTGGACCATAGCCCATGATCGCCGGATCCACACCTGCCACTGCCATCGAGCGAATCACCGCCATAGGCTGGATGCCCAGGTCCTGTGCGCGCTGCGCCGACATCACGATCATGCACGAGGCACCATCGGTGATCTGCGACGAAGTACCCGCTGTCACGGTGCCGCCCTTCGGATTGAAAGCAGGCTTCAATGCCGCCAGGCTTTCCAGGGTGGTTTCCGGACGAATGGTTTCGTCGAAGTCGAAGGTTTTCAGGAAACCGTTCTCGTCGTAGCCCTGCATCGGGATGATTTCGTCCTTGAACTTGCCTTCCACGGTCGCCTTGTGGGCGAGTTGGTGGGAGCGCACGCCAAAGGCGTCCTGCTGCTCGCGAGTGATGCCGTGCATCTTGCCCAGCATTTCCGCGGTCAGGCCCATCATGCCCGAAGCCTTTGCCGCGTACAGCGACATGTGCGGGTTCGGATCGACACCGTGCATCATGCTCACGTGACCCATATGCTCGACGCCGCCAACCACGAAAACGTCACCGTTGCCGGTCATGATCGCTTGCGCGGCGGTGTGCAGGGCACTCATCGACGAGCCGCACAGGCGGCTGACGGTCTGGCCGGCCGAGGTGTGCGGGATCTGGGTCATCAGCGACGCCATGCGCGCGATGTTCCAGCCCTGCTCCAGGGTCTGGTTCACACAGCCCCAGATCACGTCCTCGACTTCGCTCGGGTCGACCTTGACGTTGCGTTCCAGCAATTTGCTGATCAGGTGCGCCGACATGTCTTCGGCGCGGGTGTTGCGGTGCATGCCGCCCTTGGAGCGGCCCATCGGAGTACGACCGAAGTCGACAATCACGACGTCTCTAGGATTCAAGCTCATAAGTTCACTCTCACTCTAGTTGGGGGCGCTTAACCGAAGAAGCTCTGGCCGTTCTTGGCCATTTCGCGCAGCTTCGCGGTCGGGTGGTACAGCGCGCCCAAATCAGCGTACTGGTCAGCCAGGGCAACGAACTGGGCCACACCGATCGAGTCGATGTAACGCAGCGCACCGCCACGGAATGGAGGGAAACCAATACCGTAGACCAGACCCATGTCGGCTTCGGCGGCGGTTTCGACGATGCCGTCTTCCAGGCAACGCACGGTTTCCAGGCACAGCGGGATCATCATCCAGTTGATGATGTCTTCGTCGGTGACTTCGCGCTGTTCAAAGACGATTGGCTTGAGCACTTCCAGCACCGACGGATCGGCGACTTTCTTCTGCTTGCCGCGCTTGTCGGTCTCGTAGGCGTAGAAGCCCTTGCCGTTCTTCTGGCCCAGGCGCTTGGCTTCGTAGAGCACGTCAACGGCCGAACGACGGTCATCCTTCATGCGGTCCGGGAAGCCTTCAGCCATCACGTCGCGACCGTGGTGGCCGGTGTCGATGCCGACCACGTCCATCAGGTACGCCGGGCCCATGGGCCAGCCGAACTTCTCCATGACCTTGTCGATACGGACGAAGTCCACACCAGCACTGACCAGCTTGGCAAAACCGCCGAAGTACGGGAACAGCACGCGGTTGACCAGGAAGCCCGGGCAGTCGTTGACCACGATCGGGTTCTTGCCCATTTTCTTGGCGTAGGCAACGGTGGTGGCAACCGCCAGCTCGCTGGACTTCTCGCCACGGATCACTTCCACCAACGGCATCATGTGCACCGGATTGAAGAAGTGCATGCCGACGAAGTTTTCCGGACGCTTGAGGGCCTTGGCCAGCAAGGTGATGGAAATGGTCGAGGTGTTGGACGCCAGGATGGTGTCCTCCTTGACCTTGTCTTCGACTTCGGCCAGAACAGCTTGCTTGACCTTGGGGTTCTCGACGACGGCTTCAACCACCAGGTCCACGTGACCGAAGTCACCGTAGGACAGGGTCGGACGAATGCCGTTGAGCACTTCAGCCATTTTCGCGGCGGTCATGCGCCCCTTGTCAACGCGGCCTACCAGCAGCTTGGCGGCTTCGGCCAGGCCCTGCTCGATACCGTGCTCGTTGATGTCCTTCATCAGGATCGGCGTGCCTTTGGAGGCCGACTGATAGGCGATACCGCCACCCATGATACCGGCGCCCAGTACGGCGGCCTGCTTCACGTCCCTGGCGATTTCGTCGTAGGCCTTGGCCTTTTTCTTCAGTTCCTGATCGTTCAGGAACAGGCCGATCAGGCACTGGGCTGCCGAAGTCTTGGCCAGCTTGACGAAACCGGCGGCTTCGACTTCCAGGGCCTTGTCACGACCGAAGTTCGCGGCTTTCTGGATGGTCTTGATCGCTTCGACCGGGGCCGGGTAGTTTGGGCCAGCCTGGCCGGCCACGAAACCCTTGGCGGTTTCGAAAGCCATCATTTGCTCGATAGCGTTCAGCTTGAGTTTTTCAAGCTTCGGCTGGCGCTTGGCCTTGTAATCGAACTCGCCGGAAATGGCGCGCTTGATCAGTTCAAGGGCGGCATCCTGCAGTTTTTCAGGAGCAACCACGGCATCGACGGCGCTCACTTTCAGCGCGTCTTCGGCACGGTTTTCCTTGCCGGAAGCGATCCACTCGATGGCGTTGTCGGTACCGATCAGGCGCGGCAGACGCACGGTACCGCCGAAGCCCGGGTAGATACCCAGCTTGACTTCCGGCAGACCGATCTTGGCCTTGGTCGACATGACGCGGTAGTCCGCCGCCAGGCACATTTCCAGACCGCCACCCAATGCGATGCCATTGATTGCGACGACAGTCGGGACATTGAGGTCTTCGAAATCGCTGAAAATCTTGTTGGCTTCGAGGTTGCCAGCCACAAGCTCTGCATCCGGCAGCTTGAAGTTGTCGACGAATTCGGTGATGTCGGCACCGACGATGAACACGTCCTTGCCACTGCTGACGATCACACCCTTGATCGAAGCATCTGCCTTGATGGCGTCCACGGCCTGACGCAGTTCGTTCAGGGTTAGACGGTTGAACTTGTTGACGGACTCACCCTTGAGGTCGAACTTCAGTTCGACGATGCCACTTTCAAGAGCCTTAACCGTGATGGCTTTACCTTCGTAAATCATCAACTGATCTCCACGATATGGAAGCTGAACAGTACACGTCGGACGCAGGTGAATGGTTCGGCAGGGACGTTAAACGTCAATGCTACGCCTCTCAACCCGGCACACCCGCCAACGCGATAGTCGGGATTCTGTAGGAGCGGTTTGTCGGACAAACGCTCAATTCATACGCCCGTTTGATTTGGGTACGTCACCTTCACGGAATTTCCGACAATTGTCAATCGCCCAAAATGCGGGTTGAAATGCGACGTTGCGGTCATATCCGTATTG
This sequence comes from Pseudomonas serbica, assembly GCF_028823535.1. GTDB lineage: Bacteria > Pseudomonadota > Gammaproteobacteria > Pseudomonadales > Pseudomonadaceae > Aquipseudomonas > Aquipseudomonas serbica. The sequence continues at coordinate 86,911 of NZ_JAQIYM010000005.1, forward strand.
CCAGTACCTGCAACAGACACAGGTATGCGCAATCATTCATAGGATCAATCATTAGAAAATTCGCCCTAATTCACGGCAGCCGGTGTTTAACCGGCTACGCTGGCGGAACCTGGGGAAAAAAGTGAACGCTTTTGGCGAATGCCCAGCGTAAGATCAGCCCACAGCGAATTACCGGCCTGCCTGGCCAACCCCCGCCCGATGAAGTTGTCGGGCTTTTTATTGCCTGCAAAACAACCTGTAGGAGCTGGCTTGCCAGAGAAAGCCATTTCAGCAGCAGCCAGGATGCTGTCTGGCACGCCGCCTCCGCTGGCAAGCCAGCGCCTACAGAGATCGGGCAGGCGAGGAAGCTCGGGGGTTCAGGCGAGGGCTTTGAGGGTGGCGTCGATGTGCTGCAAGACTTCGGCCTCGCCCTTCTCACCCCAATACAGGGTGATCATTTGCTTGTCGGCCTCGACCTTGAAGACGTTGCCCGGCAATTTTTCGAAATGATTGAGCAGCGCGGGATCTTCGCAGGGTTCCTGCCATTGGTTGACCCACAAACCCGGTGATTTTTGCCAGTAACTCCAGCAGGCCGGCTGATTGCCCCGGCGCGGCCGATGGTACTGCGCACAAGGGTTTGGCGGCTCCTGGGCGAGCCAGTGCGGCCACTCCTGAGGCGCCAGTTGCATGGACAGGCCAATGCGTCGCGCCTCCATGCGCAGGGCCATGCGACCGCTCTGATGACGCGAGGGGCGCAGCCATGCCAGCGGGCTGAGCACCACCAACAGGATTGACACCACTATCCAGACCGTCATATCTGTACTCCCGATTCTTGATGAGCACATTGAGCCACTTTAGAACCAATGCGCTTGAAACCAGCCATACTTACCAATATTGCAATCCTCAGGAGGAGCACCTCATGCCCTACACCCACATCCTGGTCGCTGTAGACCTGACCGAAGAGTGCGACCCTGTCATCCACCGTGCTCGCGAGCTGTCGGTGAGCAACGAGGCGAAATTGTCCCTGGTGCATATCGTCGAGCCAATGGCCATGGCCTTTGGTGGTGACGTGCCAATGGACCTGTCACAACTGCAACAACAGCAGTTCGACCAGGCCAAGGAGCGTCTCGATCGCTTGATCCTCAAATACCCTGAGCTTTCCAGGGAATTCAGCCACCTGACCTACGGCCAGCCACGCCAGGAGATTCATCACCTGGCCAAGGAGCAAGGGTGCGACCTGATCGTGGTCGGCAGTCACGGCCGCCATGGCCTGGCCCTGCTGCTGGGCTCCACGGCCAACGACGTGCTGCACGGCGCGCCTTGCGATGTGCTGGCGGTGCGCCTGCAAAACAAATCCTGAAGTTTCAGGTACCCCCTGTGGGAGCGGGCTTGCTCGCGAAAGCGGTGTGACAGACGACCCATTCGTTGAATGTTAAACCGCCTTCGCGAGCAAGCCCGCTCCCACATTGGGATTGCAACAACCTTCAGGTCTCCATATGAAAAGCCCGGCGTTCACCTGTGTGAAGCCGGGCTTTTTTATTACCGGATCAATCAGGCATCCAGTTCGGCCCAACGCTCGACCATCACGTCGAGTTCAGCCTGCAACTGCGCCAACTGATCGATCACTGCCGCAGTTTCCGCAGCCGGACGCAGATAGAAACCCGCATCGGCCATCTGTGCCTCAACGGCGGCGATCTGCTGCTCCATGGCTTCGATCTGCCCCGGCAACGCCTCCAGCTCACGCTGCAACTTGTAGCTGAGCTTCTTCTTCGCCACCGGCGCTTCGGCGGCGGCGACGGGCGCAGGTGCGGCCGTCACGACAGCGGAGTTCAGGTCGGCCTTGCCCGACTTGCTCTCGGTCACGCCCAGCAAGCGCGGCGAGCCGCCCTGGCGCAGCCAGTCCTGATAACCACCGACGTACTCGCGAACCTTGCCTTCGCCTTCGAAGACCAGGGTGCTGGTGACCACGTTGTCGAGGAATGCCCGGTCGTGGCTGACCATCAGCACGGTGCCGTTGAAGGTCAGCAGGACCTCTTCGAGCAGCTCGAGGGTTTCCACATCGAGGTCGTTGGTCGGTTCGTCGAGCACCAGCAGGTTGGCCGGCTTGCTGAACAGCTTGGCCAGCAACAGGCGGGCACGCTCACCACCGGACAGCGCCTTGACCGGCGTGCGGGCACGCTGCGGGCTGAACAGGAAGTCGCCGAGGTAGCTCAGCACGTGGCGGCTCTGGCCATCGATGTCGATGAAGTCGCGACCTTCGGCGACGTTGTCGATCACGGTCTTTTCCAGATCCAGCTGGTGGCGCAACTGGTCGAAGTAGGCAACGTCGATCCGGGTGCCCTCTTCCACCTTGCCGCTGGTGGGCTGCAGGCCACTGAGCATCAGCTTGAGCAACGTGGTCTTGCCGGTGCCGTTGGCGCCGAGCAGACCGATGCGGTCGCCGCGCTGCAACACCATCGAGAAATCCTTGATCAGGAACGGACCACCCGGGTGAGCGAAGCTCACGTTATCGAGCACCATCACCTGCTTGCCGGACTTGTCGGCGGTTTCCAGCTGGATGTTGGCCTTGCCGGTGCGCTCGCGACGCTCGCTACGCTCGACGCGCAGGGCTTTCAGGGCGCGTACGCGGCCTTCGTTGCGGGTACGACGGGCCTTGATGCCCTGGCGAATCCACACTTCTTCCTGGGCCAGGCGCTTGTCGAACAAGGCGTTGGCTGTCGCCTCGGCGGCCAGCTCGGCTTCTTTGTGCACCAGGAAACTGGCGTAGTCGCCGTTCCAGTCGATCAGGCCACCGCGGTCCAGTTCGAGGATGCGGGTCGCCAGGTTCTGCAGGAAGGAACGGTCGTGCGTGATGAACAGCACGGCGCCCTGAAAATCCTTCAGCGCTTCTTCCAGCCAGGCGATTGCACCGATGTCCAGGTGGTTGGTCGGTTCGTCGAGCAGCAGCAGGTCTGGCTCGGACACCAGGGCCTGGGCCAGCAGCACACGACGACGCCAGCCACCGGACAATTCGGCGAGGGTCTTGTCGGCCGGCAACTGCAGGCGGCTCAGGGTGCTGTCGACCAGGGTTTGCAAACGCCAGCCGTCACGGGCTTCGAGGTCGTGCTGGACGTGCATCAGCTTGTCCAGGTCGGCGTCGGTGACGATGTTCTGGCTCAGGTGGTGATATTCGGCGAGCAACGCACCGACACCGTCCAGGCCTTCGGCAACCACGTCGAACACAGTCCGCTCGTCGGCTACCGGCAATTCTTGCGGCAATTCGCCAATCTTGAGCCCGGGTGCGCGCCAAACCGAGCCGTCATCGGGCTTCTGGTCGCCCTTGACGAGCTTCATCATGCTGGACTTGCCAGTGCCGTTGCGGCCGATGATGCACACCCGCTCTCCACGGGCGATCTGCCAGGACACCTTGTCCAACAACGGCATAGCGCCGAAAGCAAGGGACACATCGCTGAATTTGAGCAGGGTCATGAGCTTCTCCAAAAACCGGGCGCGCATTCTACCTGAAACGGGGCTCCAGCAGGCCGGCATTTTCACTGTGGCAGCACTCTGCACGACAAATGTTGCGAACTGATGCAGACAGCTCGGCAAAGCTTTCGCCCGTTGCTGGCAAAAGGCTAAGCTACAGATAATCAGTGCGGGGATCGCCAGCACTTGTCATGTTTTTTCTGTCCGGACGTCTCATGCGCAGTCGCCTTTTCAAACTCTTGTCCTGTTTTCTACTTTCTGCCGCTGCCGTTCAATCCGCACAGGCGGTGGACCTGTCCACCCAACGCCAATACTACGACGAAGCCAAGCGTGCCCTGGCCAAGGGCGACACCGGTCCGTATTTCCGTTACAGCCAGGCCCTGGCCGACTATCCGCTGGAACCGTACCTGGCCTACGACGAGCTGACCGCGCGCCTGAAGACCGCGAGCAATGCCGAGATCGAGAAATTCCTCGCCGAACACGGCGACCTGCCCCAGGCCAACTGGATGAAGCTGCGCTGGTTGCGCTGGCTGGCCGAACGTGGCGACTGGGCAACGTTCGTCAAGTATTACGACCCCAAGATGAATTTCACCGAACTGGATTGCCTGAACGCGCAGTACCAGATCAGCCACAACCAAAAGACCGAAGGCTACGCCAACGCCAACAAGCTCTGGCTGACCGGCAAGACGCAACCGGCGGCCTGTGACGCTTTGTTTGGCATGTGGGCCGCCGAAGGCCAGTTGACCGAGCAGAAACGCTGGGAGCGCGCCAAGCTCGCCGCCCAGGCGCGCAACTACCCACTGGCCAACAGCCTGGTCAATGGCTTGACCACGCTCGCCCCGCGTGGCCGCCTGCTGATCGATGTGGCGCAGAAACCGGAGCTGCTCAATTCGCCGTCGCGCTTCACCCCGGCCGACGAACCGATGTCTGACGTGGTCAGCCTCGGCCTGCGCCGTCTCGCCCGCCAGGACCCGGACAGGGCGATGGCCCTGCTCGACGGTTATGCCAGCAGCATGCACTTCTCTCGTGATGAAAAAGTGGCCATCGCTCGGGAAATCGGGCTGACCCTGGCACGACGCTTCGACAGCCGTGCACTGGAAATGATGACCAAGTACGACCCGGAACTGCGCGACAACACCGTGTCTGAATGGCGCATGCGCTTGTTGCTGCGCCTGGCGCGCTGGGACGATGCCTACCAGTTGACGCGTCGCCTGCCCCAGGACCTCGCCACCACCAACCGCTGGCGCTACTGGCAGGCCCGCAGCCTGGAACTGGCGCAACCGCAGAACCCCGAAGCGCAAACCCTCTACAAGAACCTTGCTCGCGAGCGCGATTTCTATGGTTTCCTCGCCGCCGACCGTTCGCAGTCGCCCTATTCGCTGAACAACAAACCGCTGGTGCTCAGCCAGGCGCTGATGAACAAGGTGCGCAACACCCCCGGTATACGTCGCGCCCTGGAATTTCATGCCCGCGGGCAAATCGTCGACGGTCGCCGCGAGTGGTACCACGTCAGCCGCCACTTCAATCGCGACGAAATGGTCGCCCAGGCAAAACTGGCCTATGACCTGAAGTGGTATTTCCCGGCGATTCGCACCATCAGTCAGGCGCAGTACTGGGACGACCTGGACATCCGCTTCCCGATGGCCCACCGCGACACCCTGGTCCGTGAAGCCAAGGTCCGTGGCCTGCATTCCAGCTGGGTATTTGCGATTACTCGCCAGGAAAGCGCCTTCATGGACGACGCCCGTTCCAGCGTCGGCGCCAGCGGCCTGATGCAATTGATGCCGGGAACCGCCAAGGAAACCGCACGCAAGTTCAGCATTCCGCTGGCCTCGCCGCAGCAAGTGTTCAACCCGGACAAGAACATTCAGCTTGGCGCCGCCTACCTGAGCCAGGTCCACAGCCAGTTCAACGGCAACCGCGTCCTCGCCTCCGCCGCCTACAACGCCGGCCCGGGCCGCGTACGCCAGTGGCTGCGCGGTGCGGACCACCTGAGCTTCGACGTCTGGGTGGAAAGCATCCCGTTCGACGAAACCCGCCAGTACGTGCAGAACGTGCTGTCTTATTCGGTGATCTACGGCCAGAAACTCAACTCACCGCAGCCGCTGGTGGATTGGCATGAGCGGTATTTTGACGATCAGTGACAGGCGTCTCTGAGCATTGCGCTGGTCTCGCGGGCGCCTTCACTCGTAGGCGCCCGGCTTGCCGGCGAAGGCGTCCTTGAGCGTTGCGCTGGTCTTTCGGGCCTCTTCGCTGGCAAGCCAGCTCCTACAAATTATTTGGGCGGCGAATGTTCGGTAGGCGCCCGGCGCCTAAAGTTCGGGGACGGTCTGGCCATCACTGAACTGCAACGCCGCCAGCCGCGCATATAACGCATTGTTCGCGATCAGCGACTGGTGCGTTCCCACCGCTACCAGCTTGCCCTGATCCATCACCGCAATACGATCGGCGTTCTTGACCGTGGCCAGGCGGTGGGCGATGACCAGGGTGGTGCGGTTTTTCATCAGGCTCGGCAGCGCTTGCTGGATCAGGTGTTCGCTCTGGGCGTCGAGGGCGCTGGTGGCTTCGTCCAGCAGCAGGATGGGCGCATCCACCAACAGCGCGCGAGCGATGGCCAGGCGCTGGCGCTGGCCGCCGGACAAGCCGAGGCCGCCGTCGCCCAGGTGGGTCTGGTAGCCGTTGGGCATGGCTTCGATGAAGTCGTGGGCGTAGGCGATTTTTGCCGCTTCGCGGACCTCGGCCGAGGTCGCCGTCGGGTTGCCGTAGCGCAGGTTGTCCTCGATGCTGCCGAAAAACAGCGCCGGGGTTTGCGAGACCAGGGCGAAGCAGCGCCGCAGATCCAGCGGATCGAGCTGGGTCAGGGGCACGCCATCGAGCAGGATCCGCCCTTCGGCGGGGTCGTAAAAGCGCAGCAACAGGTCATACACCGTGGATTTGCCGGCCCCGGAGGGCCCGACCAATGCCAGGGTTTCCCCGGCCTGGATGGTCAGGCTGAGGCCATCGACGGCGTAGCTTTCAGGGCGCGAGGGGTAGCAAAAGCGCACGTCCTGCAACACCAGATCGCCTTTCACCCGCTCGGGCAAGGTCACCAGACCGGACGTCGGCGGCTGGATGATGTTCTGCGCCCGCAGCAACTCGGCGATCCGCTCCGCCGCGCCCGCCGCACGCTGCAACTCGCCGATCACCTCACTCAAGGTACCAAACGCACTGCCGACGATCAGGCTGTAGAACACGAACGCCGCCAGCTCACCCGCGGAAATCCGCCCGGCAATCACGTCCATGCCGCCGACCCAGAGCATGACGCCCACGGCGCCCAGCACCAGCACGATCACCAGGGTAATCAACCAGGCCCGCTGGAAGATGCGCTTGCGCGCCGTGTCGAACGCTTCCTCCACAGTGACGGCGAAACGCTGTTCATCCTGGGCCTGGTGGTTATAGGCCTGCACGGTCTTGATCTGGCCCAGGGTCTCGGACACATAGCTGCCGATATCGGCAATGCGGTCCTGGCTCAGGCGCGACAGGCTGCGCACCCGCCGTCCGAAAATCAGGATCGGCGCGATCACCAACGGCAAGGCAATCACCACGATGCTGGTGAGTTTTGGATTGGTGACGAACAGCAGGACGATCCCGCCGATCACCATCAGCAAGTTGCGCAGGAACAGCGACAGGGAGGAGCCAATCACCGATTGCAGCAGCGTGGTATCGGCGGTCAGCCGTGACTGGATCTCGGAGCTGCGGTTGTCCTCGTAGAACCCCGGGTGCAGGTAGACCAAGTGATTGAACACCCGGCGGCGGATGTCGGCGACGCAGCGCTCGCCGATCCACGACACCAGGTAAAACCTGGCAAAGGTACCGACCGCCAGGCCGACCACCAGCAGCATGAACAGACCGATGGACTGGTTGAGCAAATGCGGCGACTGGGTCATGAACCCTTGATCCACCAGCAGGCGAATGCCCTGCCCCATGGACAAGGTAATGCCCGCCGTAACGACCAGCGCGAACAGGGCACCCAGCGCTTGCCAGCGATAAGGCGCAATGAATCGACTGGCCAGGCGAATCGCACGACGGTGACGAACTGTGAGCATTTGCATCATCCATAACGGAATAATTGATAGGTGCAGCGTACACCGACCAGCGGGTGGAACCGGTTGAATCAGAATGAGTCAGGTTAATTATGACCGTGCCGTCTAGTCCCTAGACACTATTGGTCTAAAGTTGCGGTAGCCATGTCGGGATATTTCTGGTCGACTGGCGATGCCGTTCAGGAGCGATCGCAGGGAGTTGTCACAGCCTGGTCACCTGACGGTTCTAATCTAGGCACACAACCTGATGAGGAGACAGGCCATGTCCTTGCAACAACGCAGCGACGACAAGATTGAAGTGATCCGCACGCAGCCAGACCAGTCTCTGGGGTGCTCGATAATCGATGAACAAGGCCGCGAAGTGCCGATCACTGAAAAAATGATCCAGAAAGCGTGCAGCGAACTGGAGAAACGATTGGTCAAGCCTGCCGAAGAAAAGTGATGTAGCCACCGTCTTCATTGACCCGGCCCATCAGGGCCGGGTTTTTATTGCCTGAAATTCAGACAACCGTCGCGCCCAGCGCCGCCACGATCTGCTGCAACGCCGGCGCCTGCCCGTCGATGCGCACCTGCAACCCGTCGATCTCGCGCCGCGAGGGATAGTTCTTGCGCAGCCCATCGAACGCCGCACGCTGCTCACTCACACTGCCTACAAGGCTGCGACGAAAATCCGCGTCATCACGGCGCGGGTCGTACACACCACGGCACAACATCGCCAGGGCCCAAGCCGGATCGGTGTCCCCGCTCAAGGTCACCTGCGCCAGCCAGGGGGCTGGCAACAAGTCGTTCAGGCTGACCTGGGGCACTTGCCCGAGGAACGCGCAGTACGCCTGATAGATCTGCGCCGTGCCGCGCTGCTTGCCATCGAGGCTGTACCCGGCAATGTGCGGGGTAGCCAGCACGCAGAGTTCGGCCAGGGCCACGTCGACTTCGGGCTCGGCCTCCCAGACATCGAGTACCGCCTGCAGGTCTTCGCGCTGCAGCAGCACCTGGCGCAGGGCGCGGTTGTCCACCACCGGACCACGGCTGGCGTTGATCAGCCAGGTGCCGGGCTTGAGCTGATTCAGGCGTTTTTCATCGAACAGGTGCCAGGTCGGCTGGGCACCCCGGCGGGTCAGCGGGGTGTGCAGGCTGATCACGTCGCACTGTTCGATGATCTGCTCAAGGCTGACGTAATCGCCCCCTTCAGCGGCCTGGCGTGGCGGATCGCAGACCAGCACCTTCCAGCCCAGGCCCTGCAGGACCTTGACCAGCCGTCCACCCACCTCACCGGCACCCACCACCCCGTAGGTGCGCTGGGTCAGGTCGGCGCCTTCGATTTCAGCCAGGGTCAACAGGCTGCCGAGCACGTAGTCGACCACGCCCCGGGCGTTGCAGCCCGGCGCGCTGGACCAGGTGATGCCGGCCTGTTGGAAGTAGTCGAGGTCCAGGTGATCGGTGCCGATGGTGCAGGTACCGACGAAGCGCACCTTGCTGCCTTCCAGCAACTCACGGTCGACGCGGGTGACCGAGCGCACCAGCAGCACATCGGCCTGCTCGACCGTGGCGCGGTCGATGGAACGCCCCGGCACCCGGCGGATTTCACCGAAATGTTCGAAGAAGGCGTCGAGCAGGGGGATATTTTCGTCGGCAACGATCAGCATGTCAGGCTCCTTTGGCGGATCGGCAGTGTAGGCGTAGAGGGTAGCTGCCGCCTAGCACACATCGTGCAGGAGCGAGCCTGCTCGCGAAGAACGTGAAGGCGCCGCCCTTATTCAGATAGTCCTCGTCATCGTTGACGTCCATCGCGAGCAGGCTCGCTCCTGCAAGGGGGGGCAGGAATTACAAATCCTCAACACAGTGTTTTCCTGACCGCTGCGTCAACGCGTAGAATATGCATCCGCGCAGCAAACATATCTGGACGTTTTTACCCTTGAATTCCGTGACCACCCCCATCACCAACCCTTCCCTCTCCCGCCCCGCCCGGGTCCGCCTGGAGCTGAAAAACCTGCTCGGCCTGGCCTTGCCGATCATGATCGCGCAGCTGGCCACCACGGCGATGGGCTTCGTCGATGCGGTGATGGCCGGCCGGGTCGGGCCGCGCGACCTGGCGGCGGTGGCGCTGGGCAACTCGATCTGGGTGCCGGTGTTCCTGCTGATGACCGGCACCTTGCTGGCCACCACGCCGAAAGTCGCCCAGCGCTTCGGCGCCGGCACCCACAGCGAGATCGGTCCGATCGTGCGCCAGGCGCTGTGGCTGGCCCTGGTGGTGGGCCTGATCGCGACCGGCCTGCTGCTGTGCGCCGAACCGGTCTTGCGCGTGATGAAAGTTGATCCCGAACTGATCGGCCCCTGCATGCAGTACCTGCACGGCATCGCCAGCGGCTTGCCGGCGGTTGCGCTCTACCATGTGCTGCGCTGCTTCAGCGATGGCCTGGGGCGCACTCGCCCGGCGATGGTGCTCGGCCTGTGCGGCCTGGCGCTGAACATCCCGCTGAACTACGTGTTCATCTACGGGCACTTCGGCGTGCCGGCCATGGGCGGCGTCGGTTGCGGCTGGGCCACGGCCATCGTGATGTGGGTGATGGCCCTGGGCATGGCCGGCTGGGAGCGCTGGGCGCCAGCGTATCAGTCGAGCCAGCTGTTCAGCCGTTTCGACTGGCCGCAATGGTCGGTGATCAAGCGCCTGCTGGGCATCGGCCTGCCCATCGGCATTGCCGTGTTCGCCGAGTCGAGCATCTTCGCGGTGATCGCCCTGTTGATCGGCAGCCTCGGCGCCACCGTGGTCGCCGGCCACCAGATCGCCCTGAACTTCAGCTCGCTGGTGTTCATGATCCCCTACTCCCTGGGCATGGCCGTGACCGTGCGGGTCGGCCAGGCGCTGGGGCGCGAGCAACCCCGGGAAGCGCGTTTCGCCGCGGGCGTCGGCATGGGCACGGCGCTGGCGTACGCCTGCCTCTCGGCGAGCATGATGCTGTTGCTGCGCGAGCACATCGCGACCATCTACACGGCAGACCCGACGGTGATCAGGGTGGCGGCGATGTTGATCGTGTATTCGGCGCTGTTCCAGTTTTCCGATGCGATCCAGGTCACCGCAGCCGGTGCGTTGCGCGGCTACCAGGACACCCGGGTGACGATGATCCTGACGCTGTTCGCCTACTGGGGCATCGGCCTGCCGGTGGGCTACGCCCTCGGCCTGACCGACTGGTTCGGCACGCCAAGCGGCCCGAGCGGGCTGTGGCAGGGTTTGATCGTGGGCTTGAGCTGCGCGGCGCTGATGCTGTCGATCCGTTTGACGCGCAGTGCGCGCAAGCGGATTCGCAACGCCCTGAAATGACCTTGTAGGAGCTGGCTTGCCAGCGAAGGCGGCATGTCAGTCAACATTGATGGTGACTGACACGCCGCCTTCGCGAGCAAGCTCGCTCCTACAGGGTATTGTGGGTCAGTCCACATTGATGGTGGCTGATAGGCCGTCTTCGCTGGCAAGCCAGCTCCTACAAGGTTTATGGGTCAGCCGGATTTTTTGCGAATCCAATACAGATAAGTGCCGGCGTCTTCATGCTGCCCCACCAGCTCGTGGTCGAGAAACACGCAGAACTTGGGGATGTCGCGGCGGGTCGACGGGTCGGTGGCGATCACCTTGAGCAGGCCGCCGGGCACCAGGTCACGGATGTGCTGGTGCAGCATCATCACCGGCTCCGGGCAATTGAGGCCCGTGGCGTCGAGGGTGCCGTCTACCGGCGTATCAAGCAATTCACTCATGATTCACTCCTGAAACTTGCTGGCATTGTCGCCCATTGCCGGGTGTTCGGTCATCTGTGGCCTTTTACCGCCCCCCCGCCGATCGTTCCCACGCTCTGCGTGGGAATGCAGCCCGGGACGCTCCGCGTCCCTTCCAAAGCCGAACGCGGAGCGTCCGTTGAGGCATTCACACGCGGAGCGTGGGAACGATCGGCAGAGGGCCGGGGTTGTTAGCGGGATTTCGGTTTCTTCACGTCCAGCCGGCGCAGGTGGCAGGTCACTTCCTCACGGTCGTGGTACAGCTGCTTGCAACCGATCTCGACCTTGATGCCCCGTGCCTTGAAACCGTCGGCAATACGCTCCAGCAGGCGCTTCACCTCGACATAACGCTGCTTCATCGGCAACTTGAGGTTGACCACCGCCTCGCGGCAATGCCCCTCACCGATCCACTCCTCGAGCATCGCCGCGTTGCGGGCGGGTTTCTCGACGATGTCGCAGACCATCCAGTCCACCGGCTGCTTGGGCTTGAAGGTGAAACCGTCGGCCATCAGGTGCTGCACCAAGCCGGTGTCCATCAGGCTTTCAGCCATCGGCCCGTTGTCGATGGCGGTCACCAGCATGCCGCGGTTGACTAACTGCCAGGTCCAGCCGCCGGGCGCCGCGCCCAGGTCGACACCGGTCATGTCGCTGTGCAGGCGCTCGTCCCACTGGTCCCGCGGGATGAAGTGGTGCCAGGCCTCCTCCAGCTTCAGGGTCGACCGGCTCGGCGCCTCGCGGGGGAACTTCAGGCGCGGAATGCCCATCGGCCACATCGCCGAATTGTTCGACTCCGCCAGGCCGACAAACACTTCACGGCCACTCTTGAACGTCAGCAACAAGCGCGGCTTGGACGCATCGTCCACCAGCTTGCCGGCGCCGGTCAGCGCCTTGCGCAGCGGGCCTTCGAACTTCTTGCAGAAATTCGACAGCTCCTTGCCATCATTGGTGTCGACCACTTCCAGCCACAGGCTGCCGCAGGTCGGAAAATCCGCCAAATGCGCGAGGATCACGCTGATGCGGTCGCTTTCCGGCAGGTCGATGAAAATCCCCCGGGCCCACTGGCGCGGGAAGATCAGGTTGGCAAAACGCTGCCCGCGCATCAAACGCTCGGCGCCGTCTTCCTCGGTGCAGACAAACTCGGCGCAGGCGGTGGCCGCCTTGGCCTTGGCATAACCGGCCACGTTCAATTGTGCGGCGAGGTCGGAAATCTCGGAACAGACTTCACCTTCGAAGCCCGGCCGGCAATGCATGAAAAGGGTGTTCATTCTTACTCCTGGGCAGATGGCGAGACATTCAACCACTGCGCGATGCCCAGGCTTGCGCTAACGCAAAGCCTGTCACGAAAACCGGCGCATGATAGCCGACTTCGGAACCTCGGACTTGCCCATAGAGTCCAGTTATTAGCCAGCTACTTAAAACAGGGCTAGGTTTAGTGCTCTGCCCGTTCCCTCAGTCCGTACCCGTGCGGACTCAAAGGAGTGACCGTAATGCCGTCCCTCGATAGCTTGAAGACCCTTAAAACCCTGCAAGTCGACGACAAGACCTACCACTATTACAGCCTGCCGGAGGCCGCCAGGAGCCTGGGCGACCTGGACGCGCTGCCCATGTCGCTCAAGGTGCTGCTGGAAAACCTGCTGCGCTGGGAAGACGCCAAGACCGTTACCGGTGCCGACCTCAAGGCCATCGCCGCCTGGCTCAAGGAGCGCCGCTCCGACCGCGAAATCCAGTACCGCCCGGCGCGGGTGCTGATGCAGGACTTCACCGGCGTGCCCGCCGTGGTCGACCTGGCCGCCATGCGCGCGGCCATGGCCAAGGCCGGCGGCGACCCACAGCGGATCAACCCGCTGTCGCCGGTGGACCTGGTGATCGACCACTCGGTGATGGTCGACAAGTTCGCCACCAGCAGCGCCTTCGAACAGAACGTCGACATCGAAATGCAGCGCAACGGCGAGCGTTACGCCTTCCTGCGCTGGGGCCAGAGCGCCTTCGACAACTTCAGCGTGGTGCCGCCGGGCACCGGCATCTGCCACCAGGTCAACCTGGAATACCTGGGCCGCACCGTCTGGACCAAGGACGAGGACGGCCGCACCTACGCCTTCCCTGACACCCTGGTGGGCACCGACTCCCACACCACCATGATCAACGGCCTTGGCGTACTCGGCTGGGGCGTCGGCGGCATCGAAGCCGAAGCGGCGATGCTCGGCCAACCGGTGTCGATGCTGATTCCCGAAGTGATCGGCTTCAAGCTCACCGGCAAACTCAGGGAAGGCATCACCGCCACCGACCTGGTGCTGACCGTCACCCAGATGCTGCGCAAGAAAGGCGTGGTCGGCAAATTCGTCGAATTCTATGGCGACGGCCTGGCCGACCTGCCCCTGGCCGACCGCGCGACCATCGCCAACATGGCGCCGGAGTACGGCGCCACGTGCGGCTTCTTCCCGGTGGACGACGTGACCCTGAACTACCTGCGTCTGTCCGGCCGCCCCGACGCCACGGTCAAGCTGGTCGAGGCCTACAGCAAGGCCCAGGGCCTGTGGCGCCTGCCGGGCAAGGAACCGCAATTCACCGACAGCCTGGCCCTGGACCTGGCCAGCGTCGAAGCCAGCCTCGCCGGGCCCAAGCGCCCGCAGGACCGCGTCTCACTGCCGAACGTCGCGCAAGCGTTCAGCGACTTCATCGGCCTGCAACTCAAGCCCACCAGCAAGGAAGAAGGTCGCCTGGAAAGCGAAGGCGGTGGCGGCGTAGCCGTGGGCAACGCAGACATGGCCGGCGAAGTGGACTACGAATTCGAAGGCCAGACGGTTCGCCTGAAAAACGGCGCGGTGGTGATCGCCGCCATCACTTCCTGCACCAACACCTCCAACCCGAGCGTGATGATGGCGGCCGGGCTGCTGGCGAAAAAAGCCGTGGAAAAAGGCCTGCGGCGCAAACCCTGGGTGAAAAGCTCGCTGGCCCCAGGCTCCAAGGTGGTCACCGACTACTACAAGGCGGCCGACCTGACGCAGTACCTCGACACCCTGGGTTTTGCCCTGGTCGGCTATGGCTGCACCACCTGCATCGGCAACTCCGGCCCCCTGCCGGAGCCCATCGAAAAAGCCATCCAGAAGGCCGACCTGACCGTGGCCTCGGTGCTGTCGGGCAACCGCAACTTCGAAGGCCGGGTCCATCCGCTGGTGAAAACCAACTGGCTGGCCTCGCCGCCGCTGGTGGTCGCCTATGCCCTGGCCGGCACCGTACGCATCGACCTCAGCCGCGAGCCCCTGGGCGAAGACCAGAACGGCCAGCCGGTGTACCTGCGCGACATCTGGCCCAGCAGCCAGGAAATCGCCGAAGCGGTGGAACGGGTCAACACCGCCATGTTCCACAAGGAATACGCCGAAGTGTTCGCCGGCGACGAGCAATGGCAAGCCATCGAAGTGCCGCAAGCCGCCACCTACATCTGGCAGGACGACTCGACCTACATCCAGCACCCGCCGTTCTTCGACGACATCGGCGGCCCGCCACCGGTGGTCAAGGACATCAGCGGCGCGCGCATCCTCGCCCTGCTCGGCGACTCGGTAACCACCGACCACATCTCCCCCGCCGGCAACATCAAGGCCGACAGCCCGGCAGGCCAGTACTTGCGGGAAAAAGGCGTGGAACCGCGCGACTTCAACTCCTACGGCTCACGCCGCGGCAACCACCAGGTGATGATGCGCGGCACCTTCGCCAACATCCGCATTCGCAACGAAATGCTCCACGGCGAAGAAGGCGGCAACACCTACTACATCCCCACCGGCGAAAAACTGCCGATCTACGACGCCGCCATGCGCTACCAAACCACCGGAACCCCACTGGTGGTCATCGCCGGCCAGGAATACGGCACCGGCTCCAGCCGCGACTGGGCCGCCAAGGGCACCAACCTGCTGGGCATCAAGGCCGTCATCGCCGAAAGTTTCGAACGCATCCACCGCTCCAACCTGGTAGGCATGGGCGTACTGCCACTGCAGTTCAAGCTCGACCAGAACCGCAAGAGCCTCAACCTGACCGGCCGCGAAACCCTGGACATCCTCGGCCTGACCGGCGTGGAACTAACCCCACGGATGAACCTCACCCTGGTGATCACCCGCGAAAACGGCAGCCGGGAAAAAATCGAAGTGTTGTGCCGGATCGATACGCTTAATGAGGTGGAGTACTTCAAGGCGGGAGGGATTTTGCATTACGTGTTGCGGCAATTGATTGCGTCGTAAGTGCGTGGCTGTAAGTGTTGGTGCTTCAGGTGCCGTTGCTTCGGTGACGGCGCCTAAAGCCCTCCTTACAACCAGCCCAACTTGTAGGAGCCAGGTTTGCTGACGAAGGCATCCTCACAGCCAACCCATCACTCACGAATGTACCCAATCCACTGTAGGAGCGAGCTTGCTCGCGAAGGCGGCCTGACAGCCAACCCATCACTTACGAATGTACCCGATCAACTGTGGGAGATTCTATGTTGCAGGGGAACCCTGCAGCCTTAAATCCGGCTGGTATTCGCTCCGGCCTCTCGACGGGGCAAGAAAATCAAAAGCCAAAGCAAAAGCGAGGCGGCCAACCGGCCGGCCTGATCTGGACCCGTACGCGTTACCCCCTGTAGGAGCCGGCGTGCTGGCGATGGCGGCCTTATAGCCAACCAATCGCTCACGGATGTACTCAATCCACTGTGGGAGCCAGCCTGCTGGCGAAGGCGGACCGAAAGCCAACCCATCTCTCGCGGCTGTACCCGATCTACTGTAGGAGCTGGCTTGCCAGCGAAAGCGGCCTTGCCCCCCCAGCTACTCGCAGATGTACTCAATCCACTGTGGGAGCCAGCCTGCTGGCGAAGGCGGCCCGACAGCCAACCCATCTCTCTCGGCTGCACCCGATCTACTGTAGGAGCTGGCTTGCCAGCGAAAGCGGCCTTGCCCCCCAGCCACTCGCAGATGTACTCAATCCACTGTGGGGGCCAGCCTGCTGGCGAAGGCGGCCCGTCAGCCAACCCATCTCTCGCGGCTGTACCCGATCTACTGTAGGGGCTGGCTTGCCAGCGAAAGCGGCCTTGCCCCCCCAGCTACTCGCAGATGTACTCAATCCACTGTGGGAGCCAGCCTGCTGGCGAAGGCGGCCCGACAGCCAACACCGCCTGCCAGGCAATAATTCGAAGAAAACAGCACTACCCACACAATTCCATATTTGCGGGAGGACCACATCCCTGTGCTCAGTGTTCGCGCTATTGAAAGGACGGGTGCATCGTCAAACCGCAACTAGTACTCGGTATCCCCTTCGATTTTGAAATGCAGGATCCAGCCCCTAATCGAAGTAACCAGGGTCATAAGAGGCATCAACATCAACAATGTCACAGTGATCACGGACCAACTTGTCATATGCTTCCCCTTTTCACAGCAGGATTCAGCAGAGCACCCTTCCAACGAAGGTCAGGTACCTTTAAACATAGTCACACACTCTGTTTTACGCACTAATACACAGCACCACAATTGCAGACCCACGGCCATATCTGCCTAAATGCCCAACATTAAAGCGAGCTCACCTGAAACAAGGAAATGTTCATGCTCGTAATGCCCTGGCCCTACCTGACACTCCTCTCTGCCGGCTATGTCCTGGCGCTCACCTACGGGCAAATCACCGCCCTGGCGAGCATTCCCATCATCCTGCTGCTGCTCGCCGGACTTGCCGCCCAGCAACAACACGTGCGCTATGGCCGCTATCTAGGCCATGCCCTATTCATCCTCCTGGCCCTCACCCTGGCTTTACATTGGTGGCCGGGTTTCCAGAACGCCAGGATGATCGACCAGGAACGCTTTACCGAAAACGCCGCGCCCTTCTCGATGAACCTCAATCTGGATAAACCGTTGATAGGCTTCTGGCTGCTGCTCATATGCCCATGGATCATCGGCCGCCACTCGTTGTTGCAAGCCTTAAAGGCAGGCGCACTGTCCCTGAGCCTGACGGCAATTCTCACGCTGGGGGGAGCATGCCTGCTGGGAATCGTCGAGTGGTCACCGAAATGGCCGCCGCAAGCGTGGCTGTGGATAAACAATAATCTGCTGCTGGTGACATTAGTTGAAGAAGCGCTGTTTCGGGGTTACCTGCAAGGAGGCCTGAGCCGACGCCTCGAACACCTTCCCTACGGCGAACACCTCGCCCTGCTGATCGCTTCTTTATTATTCGGCCTGGCCCATTGGGGTGCCGGCTGGGAATGGGTATTACTGGCGACCTCGGCAGGTGCTGGCTACGGACTGGCCTATCGATTCGGCGGACTGGCCACTGCCATCGCCACCCACTTCGGTTTGAATCTGCTGCACTTCAGCCTGTTCACTTACCCAATGATGGCCACCTGAGCCATCATTCATCGAAAAAACCCCAGTCCTGATCGACCGGTCAAACCCCGACAAAATGCCCTCCCCGATGGCAAATACAGCCGATTATCGGTAGGGAACTATGCGGCTTGACTCCTGTCAGGCCGAGCGTTTAACCTCCCGCCCCACGAATGGAAGCGATCTGCCCCACATTGGCAGATAGTCCTCTGAATATGAATTCAAGCAACGCGTTTATCGCGGTGTTGTGCTGTGCGGTAAATCATGCTGAAGCCCCGCTCCTCCCTGCAAATCAAAAAGTCCGTCATTTTCGCCTTGGTATTGCGCGAAGCGCGCGCGCGTATAGGCGCGAGCCGATTGGGCGCGGTGTGGACACTGCTAGAACCGATTGCTCACCTTCTAGTCTTGAGCGTCCTGTTTGCGCTGGTTCGCGGCAGAACGGTAGCCGGCCTCGAATTTCCAGTCTTCGTACTGGTTGGACTTGCTCCGTTCCTACTCTTTCGCAACACAGCATTGCGCTTGATGGACAGCCCCAAGGAAAACCGCTCGCTGTTTGCCTACAAGCAGATCAAACCCCTCGACACCTTCATCGCCCGCGTCCTGGTGGAATTCAGCATTTCCGCCCTGGTCTACGCCATCCTGGTATTTGGCTTTGCCTGGTATGGTTTCGACATGTCGGTCAAGGCACCTATCCAATGGGTACTGACTATCCTGCTGGGCCTACTGTTTGCCTTCGGGCTGGGCATGCTGCTGGCCTTGATTGCCCATGCGATTCCGGGCGCCAAGATATTCATCCGCATGATGTTCTTCCCGCTGTATTTCATTTCCGGCGTGCTGATACCCGCGGCCTATCTGCCTCACGCGATGCTGCCTCTGTTATTGCTCAACCCATTCCTGCACTTGCTGGAACTGATCCGCGCCGAGATCTTCCCCTACTACGTGCCCGTCGATGGCGTCTCTATTGAGTACGTAGTCGCTGTCACCCTGGTTTTGCTGTTCGTATCGCTCGGCACGTACCGGGTTCGTCGGCTGCATTTGATCTCCACCAAGAACGGCTAACCGCAGGCTTACCGTGTTCGAGCTCAGAAATATCACCAAGTCGTACCTGACCCCCAAAGGGCGTCGCCATGTTTTCCGTGACCTGTCACTGAAGATCCCCGCCGATAAAAACATCGGCCTGATCGGGCGTAATGGCGCGGGTAAATCGACCCTGGTTCGCCTGTTGGGCGGTGCCGATGTGCCGGACTCCGGCACCATTGCCACCAACAAGAGCATCTCTTGGCCCGTCGGTTTGTCCGGCGGTTTCCAGGGCAGCATGACCGGTCGCGAAAACATCAAGTTCGTCAGCCGCGTATACGGTGCGGTCGGCGAAGCCATGCGTGCAAAGGTCGCCTACGTCGAAGACTTTGCCGAGATCGGCAGCTGGATTGATGAACCGGTAAAGACCTACTCCTCCGGCATGCGTTCGCGCCTGGCGTTCGGCCTGAGCATGGCCTTCGATTTCGATTACTACCTGATCGACGAAGTGATGTCGGTGGGTGATGCCCAGTTCAAGCGCAAATGCGCTGAAGTATTCGAAGAGCGCCTGAAGAAATCCAAGGTAGTGCTGGTTTCCCACAGCATGCCAGAAATCCAAAAGCTCTGTGACGTCGTGCTACTGGTGCGCGATGGCGGTGTCCAGATTTACGACGACGTCGCCGAAGGCATCAAGGCCTACAACACCTAATCAATCCCCCCTTATATCGCAGCACCGTTCCACTTCAAGGATGCATCACATATGAGCAGTATGGGTAAACTCAAGGGCTGGCGCCTGGCAATTGGCTTGGTGGTTCTGCCACTGGCCTTGGCGGCCATCTACTACGGCATGTTCGCCATCGACCGTTATGTCAGCTCCGCCCAGGTGGTGGTCCGCCAGGATGGCGGCAACCAGAACGCCGCGATGCCTGGGCTGGCCACCTTGCTGACCGGCACCAACCCAGCCTCCCGAGAGGAAACCCTCTACCTGCGCGAATACATTGTGTCGATGGACATGATGTTGCTGCTGGAAGAACGCCTGCACTGGATCGAGCAGTACGCCGCCCAACGCAACGATATTTTCTTCTGGTTGGACAAGGACGCCGAGCGTGAGGACCTGCTCGAGTACTACCAGCGCATGGTTTCCGCCCACTACGACGAAACCACCGGCCTGCTACGGGTCGAGGTACAAGCCTTTACTCCGGAATTGTCGGAGCAGATGCTGCGCGCCATCCTTGAAGCCAGCGAACATTTCGTCAACGAAGTCAGCCACAGCATTGCCCGCGAGCAAATGAATTTCGCCACGGGCGAGCTGCAAACGGCACGTACAAACTATGCCGAGCGCAAAACCGAACTGATCGACTTCCAGAATGACAACAAGGTCCTGGATGGCGGCAACACTGCTCAAAGCCGCGCCACCATCATTGCCGACCTCGAAGGCCAGTACACCAAAGAACAGGCCGTGCTCACCGAAATGCTTTACAAGTTGCTGCCTGATTCGCCGCAGGTCAAACAGCAAAAGCAGAAGGTCAGCGCCATCACCCAGCAACTGGCCAAGGAAAAACGCCTGTTGGTCTCGTCGCCCGACGGCTCCCAGCTGAACGTTGTCGCCTCGCGCTTCCAGCAGTTGACCCTGGACGCCGGCATCGCTGAAGAAAGCTACAAGACCGCAGTCGCCGCCCTCGACAATGCCCGCATCGAGGCCAGCAAGAAAATCCGCACCCTGGTCACCGTGGTGAGCCCGAACAGCCCCCAACTGGCCCTGTACCCAGAGCGCCTTTACAACCTGGCAACCATTTTGCTTGCCCTGCTCATGCTGTACGGCATAACCCGCTTCATCCTGGCTTCGATCGAGGATCACCGTGATTAAATCCCTTGTAGTCTCCCACAAGTTCAACCTGACACTGGCAGCAATAGCCCTGGCAACCCTGGGTCTGGCCGGATGCGGTGGCACCTTGTCGGGCGCCGGCCCGTACAAGGGCGATATCGAAAGCAAAAACCAGCCGTACAACTTGGTCGAAATCAACGCCAACACCATCGCCCCATACATGCGTGGTGCAGTACGCCCGATTCAATCGAGCATCGCTAAGCCAGTCGCTCCCTCTGCGCGACTGATGGCCGGTGACATTCTCAACGTACTGATTACCGACAACGCCCCCGAAGGCTCGGCACTGTTCGCCCCGCTGTCCACTGGCGGCACTCAGCTCAAGACCCGTATCGACGACCAGGGCATGATCTCCCTGCCCTACGTCGGGCGCCAGTTCGTCGCCGGCATGACGCTCAACGAAGTTGAGAACATGATCCGCAAACAGCTGAAAGGCGTGACCACCGACGTGCAGACCCATGTCGAACTGGTTGGCGATTTGTCGGGCTCTGTTCTGGTCGCAGGTGCGGTCAAATCTCCAGGCCGCTTCAGTACGCTGCAAGGCCCTCTGACACTGCTCGACGCCGTAAATCAGGCCGGCGGCCCCGTGATGGAGCCGCACTTGGTCAACGTTACCGTGCGCACTGGCAGCCAGGTTCAACAGTTCAACTATGAAGATGTACTGGCTGGCAACAACATGGTGCTACGCCCAAACTCGGAAGTGGTGCTGGACCGTGCTCGTCAGCGCTTCGTCGCAATGGGTGCAGTTGGCGAGCCAGGACTGAAAGACCTACCGAGCCAAAACACCAGCCTCTTGGACGCGCTGGGTAGTGTCGGCGGCCTGCGAGAAGCCAACGCAAACCCCGAAGGTGTTTTCGTGTTCCGCATGGGAGAGGGTACCAACCCGAAACCGACAGTACTACGACTGGACATGCGTGATCCGGCAGCGGTTTTCTACGCCCGCCAGATCATGATCAAGCCGGATGACACCATCTATGTGACCAACGCAGCGATCTACGAGTGGCAAAAGGTTATCTCGCCAGTCGTACAGACAATGCTGTTGGGACGCGCCACGGGCGCCTACAAGTAATGCTTTGAGCAAGAAAAACGTGCGACCCAGTTAGCTTGACTTACGCTCGCCTGTTAACAGGCTTTCGCAAGCAAGCTAACGAAATGTAGAACCTTTATTAACCCATGTCCGAACCATTGAGCGCCCGCTGACCTCACGAACGCTCAATAAGCTACTACGTTCACGGACCGATACTCTTCAGGATGAAAGATGCGCTTCCAGAAAGCTTTATTCATGTCAAACTTTGGTATCGACATGGGCTTGCCCGAGTTCCGGGTAGGCTCGTATGCGACCTATCTTTTGCCATTCAGCAAGGTTTTTGAAAAAGCCACTGGAGGCGAATGCAAGTTTTTGCTTGGTTCTCACACGCTCGACCTGCTCAACCGAAAAAGCAAGATTACTGAAATCAATGCAAAGAATAGTTTTGTTGTAAGAGGCAAGGAGTACGCGAGCCTGTTCGGCCTAGGGGACGATTTCCTGCTTGAAAGCTACAATGATGCATATGGCGAGAAAGAAGAGCGGTACGTCCAGTATTTCAAAAAGTTGTTTGGAGACTGGCAGCCAGACGTAATTTTTTGCTGGGAATTCCCAACAACCCTATTCAGAAGAATATTTCCGAAGGCATTGGTGTTGGACATCATGCCCGGGGCATACATGCGCCCACCTTATCCGAAAACCATTAGCGTGGACCCGGTGGGCTTGTATGCCAGTTCATTCCTTAAGAATTACGATGATTCGCAAAACTTCGACGCATTGGGCGACACCAACGAATTCCTGAAAATTCGCGATCTGTACAGCCATTACTTTAATTACGACACCGATGTGAAAGACGTAATTCTGGACCTGGTTGATCCTGCCCGCAAATTTGAAAAGTATTGGCTGGTCCCAATGCAAATCTCAGGCTATTTTGGTTTTTATGAGAATTGCAAGTACAAAGATCAGTTTGAATTCTTGACCGACGTATTAGAAAAAGCACCAAAAAACGTTGGGGTGATTGCCACCCAATATATCGGGAGTCTTGTATCTGAAAAGACCCTGAACAACCGAAATCTTGGATACATCCGAAACCTGTACCAGAATTTCCTATACAGCACTGAATTTGAGAAACTGGATAATATCTCTCAATACATTGCTCCATGGGCAGATAGCGTCATCACCGTATCCAGCACTCTTGGCTTCCAAGCACTTTTGCACGAAAAGAAGTTAATTTCTCCTTCCACGTCTCATCTTTCTTACATTTCCTCCGGATATGAGGACGACGCACGCAAACCGGACGAAAGCCTTATCGCTTCACTGTTTTGCCGTCAAAATATTCTCGTCGAAAAATTACTTAACGATGTGGATTACTTTAAAGCCATCCTTGTCGGCTTGGACGAACGTAAAAGTGACTCCGCTATTGACGTACTATCCGCACTTCCACGACCTGCAAACCTATACAAAGATTATCTGTCTTACTCTCCGTTCAGCGGAGCGGATAACCAAATCAAAAAAATGGGTGGAATCATCAGCAGCAAGAAGAATTCGCTTCGCAGCCTGATTGATCGCATCGAAAAATACGATGTTGTTTCGTTCGATATTTTTGACACCCTGCTGAGAAGAACCGTATTCAAGCCGGAAGACGTATTTGTACTCATCCAGAAAAAACTGGAAAACGAACACAAAGACTTACTTCCGACAGTCATTGTTAAGCGGTTCCCAGAATTGCGTGTCGGCTTCGAGCGCCAACTACGCAAGGAATATGACCAGCTTCATCACTCAACAGACGTTTACGCTGAAAAAAATGAAGAATTTTATAGCTTTGAAATTTACCAACGCATGCTGGCAGCATTCGGACTGCACGCAGACCTCGCCGATCGGTTGCTAAATATTGAGCAGGAGGTTGAATTTTCCGTTCTTGAAGCTCGTTCGCTCGGTAAAGCTCTTTACGACGTCGCTATCGCGAAAGGAAAGCGCGTCCTTCTCATTTCCGACTTCACTCATACCGAATCTTTTGTGAACGAGGCAATCACCCAAGCCGGATACGTCGAACATGAGAAGTTGTACGTATCTTCTGAGATAGGCTTGAAGAAACACTCAGGGAATCTATTCAAGCATGTTATCGCCGACCTCGACATAAAACCTGAGTCTATTCTCCACATTGGCGACAACTCTACAGGCGATTTTCTGCGCGCCATTAATAACTCCATATTCCCAACCAAAATACTCTCAACCCGAGAGCGCATCAATCAGGTGTTTAAAAATCGCAAAATTGACCTTACTGTCTTCGATCAAAGCTTTTACTTGCGCACTGCGGCCAACTTGTACGCAGAAGAATACTACGATGCGCTATTGGTGGCCGGCGACAAGCCCGTAGACAGCGCAAAGGAAAAACGTGATCTGTTTTCGACGCCTGGAGAGTTTGGTTTCTTGGCGATAGGTCCTGTTATCTATGAATTTACGAAGTGGATTCTCGACAACGCACTTGAGAAAAAATGTAAAAAAGTACTATTTTTTGCCCGTGACTGCTTCCTGCCATATGAAGTTGCTAAAAGGCTCGTACAAAGCATCGAAAAGTATCGCGACCTGCAACCAGTCTATCTGGCGGTTTCGAGAAAGGCACTGACATGCCTGAACCTTCATCAGCCCGATGATTGCTTCAAGGTACGAATTGACGATTTCTCTCGCCATCAGACGCTGGCGGAGCTTCTCAGCAGTCGATTCCGAATTGATGCCAGTCGCGTCGGTGAAAAGCATCTTAAGAAGTGGAATATTGACGGCGTACAGACTTTGATCAAAGACACCACCCTTGGCGCAATCTACGGGTTGGTTCATGAATATCTTAAAGATGACTGGAAAGCATGGGACGATGTAAACGGCGTTTCTAAAGATGCATTCAGAGCTTACCTCGAAGAAAACGACGTAAATGGCGCTGACGATGTTGTTGCCGTCGACTTTGGCTATAAAGGTTCGGCACACTCCGTCGTGTCCGAATACTTCTCAAACAAGTTCATTCCACTGTTCTTCATGACTTACAATGGAGAGATGGGCAATGATCCTTATCCAGACGCGAAAGCCTACCTATTCAATAACATGAATGTGAGGCATAAGACCTGCACCCCGCTTATTTCTCACAACTTGATAATCGAAACGATAATTAATGAGCCATTAGGCAGTCTTAGTGCGTACAAATTGATTGACGGCCAGGTATATCTTGAGCGCGAAGAATTTGAAAGTGACATGCACAAGGCGAAAATCAGAGCCATTCATAACGGCGTACTGAACTTTAGTGACCTGTGGATTCAGAAAATCGAACCCCTTGACGCCACTATAAAACTGGAAAGTAACTCGGCCACTTACTTAATGACCCAGTTCTTCTCATACCCAGAGAACATTGACCTTGAGATTTTGAGAGGACTTGTTTTCGACAACGCATTCGCAGGAGCTGACAACACGTACATCCTTTCTCCACGCGGAGCGAATGAAAAAGACATCTGGAAAGAAGGCTTGACGCTCGTTAAGAAAAACGCAAAACCGACAAACGCTGTGTCTGCCGCTGCGACTAACGTAAAAAACATCACAACTGCAATAGTCAAAGCAACCGCCCCTATTGTTAAGGCCGCTACCTCGACCCCTAAGGCGGAAGCTCCCGCAAAATCAGCGGCTCCGAAGGCTCCAGCGCCAGCGGCGAACCAGACCCCATCGAACCCGAAACCAACGCAGGCCCAACCCAAACCTGCTGCGCCTCCTGCGTACACTGGCGAAAAAAGCTATAAATCAGTAAAATCGCTGCATCGATCACAATTCTTGCACGCTCTTTCTTCAATCGCGTTCCCCGATAGAAGCTGTACGATTGATCAAGAGTTGATTAGCCTAGTTACGTCAGAAGGCAAAAACCATGTTGCAATAAAATTCTTGAAGGCAAATGGTGGAATTTGGAGTTCAAAACTCTCATTGAAAGACAAAGTCTATCTATCAGCCTTCGGCAGTAAATAACTAAAATCGGGTATGCGCAGCACGAGTTGCGCATACTCGGCTGATAGAAGTTACGCGAATACTTCTGTCAGAGCCGAGAGCAACTCGCCTCCAACCATGATAAAAAATGAATAAATCTATAATTAAATCTTCAAGTCATTTTCAGTTTATCGAATGCAAAGGGGCGGATACAGTAACTGTTATTTTTGCCGCCAGAAATGATCGCCCACCAAAGTTTACTTTCTGGAAAGCCGGAAACGCGCTCGACTCTCATGTTATTTTCCTCAATAGCGACGTACCTCAGTGGTATCGAGCTGGAGTACCTGGTATTTCAGGCGGAATTAGAGGCGCCGTTAAATCCATCCAAGATTTCAAGAATGAAGTAGGTGCCAAGCGACTCGTAATGACTGGTAGCAGCATGGGCGCATACGGGGCCTTGTTATACGGTTCTATGGCTAAAGCCGACCAAGTTCTAGCCTTCGGCGTTGAACCTATCCTCGGTGTACCTGGCGGAAAGACCGATATCACTCGGAACCATTTGCAATACGTCTACCCAGACTTAACAAGTCTTCACCTCCCCCCCACCACCGTCTACTATGGCGGAATGGACATCAACGATATTCTCGGCGCATGGTTACTCCACAAGCGAAAGCGCGCTGATATCATCTGCATCAAAGAGTCGCAACATGATAGTCCAGACTTTCTTAGTCGAAAGCAACGCTTGAACATCGTTTTTAATGACTTGGTTCAAGGTAACAAAATCAGTAACTTCGAGTATGCTGCAGGCGACGCAGGGGATGACAAAATCGTTCATTTCCTGTGGGAGTTAAACAATCTACTTGTTGAAAAAAACTGGCAGGAAATTGGAAAGCGCATAAAATCGCAACCTCTGATTGCACTAGACAGCCCTTTAATTCAGTACCTTCAGGGCATCGCTAATTTCCGAAACAACGATATGAATGGTGCACTTGAAACACTCGAGCAGATGACATCACATACTCCAGGATTCTGGGAAGCGTGGATGAATCTCGGCGCCGTGAACCTGAAGCTCGGGAATTTCGACAAGGCGATAAAATCTTGCTGGAACGCGGTTAAGTTACGCCCTCATCGATCTATCGCCCATGTTCAGCTTTCACACGTTTATACGAAAGTAGGTATGAACGAGCAGGCGTTTGATCACGCTGAATGGGCATGCAAGCTAAACTATTCCAGGCCTGAATATTTCGACAATCTAGCGAAAATTGCGGACATCGTAAAACGTCCAGTTCCCGAGAAAAACATTCTAGAGTTAAATTATGATAAAAATGTTAAGGCCGCTCAAGAGAAGTTCTCTGATTACGAGTTGAAGTTTTCATGAGGTTGACTCCTCCTTTTCGTTAACCTCCGCTCGATTTTTGCTATGGAAGCATATTAGGTTTAAAAATGATCAAAATCACTCCAACGATAGAATGCTCTAATACCTCTCCCTTCGTCCTTTTTGGCGGCATCAACGTCCTTGAATCCCTGGACCTAGCCCTGACCGCCTGCGCCGAGTACGTGCGTGTCACCGATAAACTGGGCATTCCTTATGTCTTCAAGGCCAGCTTCGATAAAGCCAATCGTTCGTCCATCCACTCCTATCGTGGCCCTGGCATGGAAGAAGGCCTGCGTATTTTCGAAGCGGTTAAAGCTGAGTTCGGTGTGCCGGTGATTACCGACGTGCACGAAATTGAACAGTGCGCACCTGTCGCTGAAGTGGTCGATGTGCTGCAACTGCCTGCATTCCTGGCCCGTCAGACCGATCTGGTAGTGGCTCTGGCCAAAACCGGCAAGCCCGTGAACATCAAGAAACCTCAGTTCCTGAGCCCTTCGCAAGTGCAGAACATCGTGCACAAGTTCAAGGAAGCCGGTAACGACCAGTTGATTCTGTGCGATCGCGGCACCTGCCTGGGTTATGACAACCTGGTTGTGGACATGCTGGGTTTCGGCGTGATGAAGCGTACCTGCGCGAACCTGCCGATCATTTTCGACGTTACCCACGCACTGCAACAGCGTGATCCGTCGGGCGCAGCATCGGGTGGTCGCCGTGAGCAGGTCGTTGAACTGGCACGTGCCGGTATGGGTGTTGGCCTGGCCGGGCTGTTCCTGGAAGCTCACCCGAACCCGGACCAAGCCAAGTGCGACGGTCCAAGCGCCCTGCCGCTGGATCAACTGGAGCCGTTCCTGGCGCAGATCAAGGCACTGGATGACCTGGTCAAATCGTTCCCGCCACTGAACATTGCCTGAAGCCAAGTCTGTTGAAACAAGGATTGTGAAGATGGCAAGTACAGAACAACGGGTCGCGATTGTCATTCCGGCCCGCTACGGTTCGACCCGCCTGCCGGGCAAGCCGCTGGCTGATATTGCCGGCAAGCCGATGGTGCAACACGTTTACGAACGCGCCCTGCAAGTCGGCAATGCTCATGTGGTGGTGATCGCCACCGACGACGAGCGCGTTGCAAAAGCGGTGCGAGCGTTCGGTGGGGAATGCGTGATGACCTCGCCGGATCACCCGTCCGGTACCGACCGCCTGGCCGAAGTCATGGCGCTGATCGACGCGGATATCTACATCAACCTGCAAGGCGATGAGCCGCTGGTGCGTCCAGCGGACATCGAGGCGCTGGCTGCGGGCATGCTCGCTGATGCGAACGTGAAGGTCGGTACTTTGTGCCACCCGATCGAAGCGCACGAAGCCGGCAACCCCAACACCGTAAAAGTGGTGTTGGCCAATAACGGGAACGCGTTGTACTTCAGCCGTTCGCCGATTCCGTACCCACGAGACGGCGAAGTCGCGCACTACCTCAAGCATGTCGGTGTCTATGGTTATCGTCGCGATGTGCTGGCCGACTACAGCAGCCTGCCACAGCCGATGCTGGAGCATGCGGAGAAACTCGAGCAACTGAGGCTGATGGCAGCGGGTTATTGCATTCGGGCGTACCAGGTCGAACCGACCGGCCCGGGCGTGGACACCCCAGAATGCCTGGAGCAAGTGCGGGCGCTGATGAGCGGGCTGGCCCCTGCGCCACAACCGACTCTCAACGACATTCGCCTGGTGATTACCGATGTGGATGGCGTGCTCACTGACGGCGGCATCTACTACGACGCCACGGGTGAATGCCTGAAGCGTTTCCATGTGCGTGATGGCATGGGCATGCGGTTGCTGGAAGAAAACGGCGTGCGGGTGGCGGTGTTGTCGGGGCGTGATTCGGCGACTCTGCGCAAGCGCGTGGCTGACCTGGGCATTACCCTCTGCCAGTTCGGCGTGAAGGACAAGCAGGCGGCCTGCAACCAGTTGATGGCTGAAGCCGGTGTCAGCGCCGCGCAAACGGCATGCATTGGTGACGACTGCATCGACCTGCCGGCTTTCGCGGCGTGCGCCTTGTCGTTTGCAGTGGCGGATGCGCCAGTGTATGTGAAAGCTGCTGCCACCCACGTATTGGATGCAGCCGGCGGTACCGGTGCGTTCCGTGAAGTGGCGGACAGTATTCTGTTTGCTCAAGGCAAGGATGCGGTACTGGGCACTGCGGCGGGTTATGCGCAGGTGATGGCGAAGATGGCGCAGTAAGCCGACGAGTCATTCATGGAAAAGAAATACGGGGCCGATGTTGGGCCCCGTTTTCGTTTGTGCAGATCGACATTTTGGCTACGCGGGACGCAGCGCTTTCACGCCCGATGGGTAGTAACAGCTGATGTCGATGGCGCCCTTTCGGGCGCTTTCGCTGGCAAGCCAGCTCCTACAGGGATCCCGTGGGGTCGTAGGAGTTTGCGGTTCCAGGTGGCTGGCAGTATCAGTCGAAGATTTCGACCACGCCTACGACAGCGTTTTCGCTATTGGTAACGGCCAAGGCACGGATCTTGTTGTCGAGCATGTAGGCTTCCGCTTCCGACAGCTGCGAATCATCCTTGATGGTGTGAGGGTTGGCGGTCATGAAGTGGGCGACGGTGGTGTGGATCACGCCTTCGTTTTCCAGCAGTGCACGACGCAGGTCGCCGTCGGTGACAATACCGACCAGTGCGCCCTCCTCCATGACCACGGTCAGGCCCATGCGACTTTGGGTCATCACCAGCAAGCAGTCGTGAAAGCTGGTGGCCGGAGTGACGATGGGTGCTGGCGTGTGCATGACGTCGCTGACGCGGGTCAGCAGCTTACGACCCAGGCTGCCACCGGGGTGGTAGCGGGCGAAGTCCATCGGCTTGAATTGAATGGCTTCGATCAAGGCCACCGCCAGGGCATCGCCCATGGCCATGGTCGCCAAAGTGGAGGTGGTCGGCGCCAGGTTGTTTGGGCACACTTCTCGCTCGACGGAGATGTCCAGCCAGATATCCGCGTGCTTGGCCAGGGTCGACTTTCCGTTGCCGGTCATAGCGATGATTTTGTTGCCGAAGGACTTCAGGCTTGGAATCAGCTTGATCAGTTCTTCTGTCTCGCCGCTGTAGCTGATGAGGATCAGCACGTCGATCGGCTTGAGCATGCCCAGGTCGCCGTGGAAGGCTTCAGCCGGGTGCAGGAAGAAACTCGGGGTGCCGGTGGAGGCGAAGGTCGCGACCATCTTTTGCCCGATCAGACCGGATTTACCCATGCCGCACACGACGGTGCGACCTTTGCAACCGAGAATCAGTTCTACTGCACGCTGGAATTCGCCATCCAGGCGCTCCGCCAGCTGACTGATTGCTTGCGCCTGGGCAAAGAGCGCTTCTTTGGCAATTGGGAGGTGATTCATGGGGGGACCTTATCGTTCCTTGATTTTGAAGGCGCGTATGGTAACGGCTCAATGCTAGTCATGGAACGTCATTGGACTTCCGTCTGTAGGAAATTTCCCAAAAGCATCGCGTTGCGCGCCAGATAATTGGCAATCACTGATTGGAATCCGTACTATCGCGCCCCTTCTGGTCAACTGTTACAGAAAGTGGGTATGGATCGTGCCGCCTTCACTGCTGTGTCAGGCAAAAATGGATGATTGTTTACAGTTGGAACGCATGGGTACCGAATCAAACACCGCAACACTCGCCAGCGGCAGGACTGTATTTTGGTTAAGCCACGCCACACTGGAAAAGCGCTTGAGCTTTCTCCTGCCAGGGTATCGGGCTGACGGGTTCAGCATTGTCACCACCGACCTGGCGTCCAATGCCTCGTTCGTCAGCTACGTGCGTCATCATCGGCTGACCGATCTCGCCACCGGCGCAACGCAGGATGTGATCGAGAAGTCGATTCGCAAAACGCTTTTTATCACCAGTTTGGAGTCACGCTTTTATCGAGAGCGCAACGTGCTCAACGCAAGCGTTCACTTCAAGCACCCACCTTGCCTGGGCGTGATTGAAACGCCGTTGGAAAGCCTGATTTTTACCGGATACGTACAAGGCCGTCCGCCAGCCATGTCGTCTATCGCAAAGACCGTGGCGCCGGGCATTGCCGAGATCGAGGCCCTGTCCAGTCGTTATCTTGGCTTCGCGCCTTGGTGGCAGGCACCCAAGTTCTGGACCATGGATTTTTTTCGGCCGTGGTATCTGCTGCGTTCGCGCTTCAATTACGAGCGTTATTTGCACACCCTTGAAGAGTTGGCCCGAGACGATGACCGTTTTGCCGACCTGCCCCGCCGACTTCGCGCGTTGCGGCCGATGTTGCGCCGTGCAGCCAATGGGGCAAAAAACAGTCAGCGCTGTTTTTGTCATATGGATTATTTGCGCAAGAATTTTTTCCTGTCGCCCCAAGGTCTGCAAATGATCGACTGGAGCGAGTTCAAGGTCGGGCGTGTTGGATTCGACGGTGGCTCCTACCTGAGTGCGGTGTTCAGGCGCAGCGACATGGAACGCTTTGTCACAGTGCGCGAGGAGTTCCTGGCGACCTATCTAGAGGCTCTGGACACTCGAATCGACCAGCAGCAGGCGTTGCGCAACTTGAATTACTTTTTTCTGCAGAATTCCCTCTGGCATTTCCTGCGGCCCAAGACCATTGCTGACTATCAGCGACGGGGTAAGCTGGAGCTGTTGCTTCAGAAGTATGAGTATTTGTTGGCGCTGCCGTTGATTTCGGGCCGTTAGGCGAGTCGATACGCAAGTTCGTTGTTTGGGATGAGGACGCCTTCGCTGGCAAGCCAGCTCCTACAAGGGGGGTCATTGTCGGGAGGGCGTCCTCATGCCTGAGGCTTTGCGTGCTTGATCACCCTTGCGGGTCGAGATTATCCAGCGCGCGATTCACCGCCATGTCGGCCAGCATGATCACCTGCTGGATACCCAGCAACATGCTGCGCTGTGGCCCATCCACGAATGTTGCGAAATCAGTGGCCATGACACTGGCGGACGCCAGGGATTCGCAGGCGTGCGCCAGCAACGTTTCGGTGTCGATACCCGGGGCTATTAGGAACATCGTGCTGGGATTGTGAGGCGCGCTGGATTTGAGGATCGCGGGTTTCAGGTGGGGGTCGATTTGAGGTTCGGGGGGATTGGGGGAAGGTTTGGGCATGGTGGAGCTCCGTTTGAAGGTAATTGCTGCGCCATTCGGTTCCAAGCGAAGGGAGGCAGCTGTACGCAGGTTGGAACCCGGGGAAAACGGAATACCCGGCAGACGCTAAGGTCTCCCGCGCACAGCCACCATAACGGAGTGCACACATTGAAAGTGCGCAAGCATACGTCATGAAAGGCGTTTTTGCGTCGTTTACGCGTCAGGGTTCCAAGCCTGGCCACTGATTTGGCAGCGGCGGACAAAGGCTAGAGATGCTGCTTCCTAGGGACAACCTGAAAAGTTTGTCGGATGTTTCTTGAGGAGATGTGTGAATCTGGGTGAGATGGTTGGCTGGGTGGACGCCTTCGCTGGCAAGCCAGCTCCTACAAGGGTGTGTAAGCCGTTTGATTGGTTTATTTGCGGTTGTCAATCGCGCTGTTAGCTACAGGTATGCCGCTCATCGGGCCGTTGAGTGGAGGGTCTGCAGGTGTTTGATGGAATCTCCATTTATGTGAAAAAGTCGTCAGTTTCTTCGTACTTTTGTGAATGGTTACCATCTGTTTGTATTATCATTCGAGCCAAATTTCATTGAGCATTTCCTCCAGGCACACGCATTGATGCATGCCTGAGCGAAGAGTGCGCCCGTCATGGATACCCGCTGTTTTTTATGGACAATGCTGCTCCACCGCGTCGCTCTTTGCTGATTCTGTCTAAAGGTGCGCAACAGATCCCTACCCTCCCCGCCTTGCTGCCTGAGTATCGGCTGCTGTGTGGAGCTGTGGGCGACATTGCCCGGGCCGATGACGTGTTGGCGTGGGGACGCAAACCCAGCGCGTTGCGTGCCAAGGCGGCTGCCGACGCTGCCGGGTTGCAGCTGATTACGGTCGAAGACGGTTTTTTGCGTTCGGTGGGCCTGGGGGCGGAAGACCCGCCGCTGTCGCTGGTCGTCGACCCGCTGGGCATCTATTACGACGCCAGCAGCCCTTCTCGCCTCGAACAACTGATTCCCCTGCCGCTGACCCAAGCCCAGGTGTTGCGAGCGCGTGCCTTGCAGGCAAGTTGGTGTGAGGAGCGTGTATCCAAGTACAACGGCGCGCGGATCGAGGCCTGTGTGTTGCCGCAGCCTTGCGTGCTGGTGGCCGATCAGACCCGCGGCGATGCCTCGTTGCAAGGCGCTAGTGCCACCGATTTCCAGCGCATGCTTGACGCCGCGCTGGCCCGTCACCCGCAGTGCACGGTGGTGGTCAAGGTGCACCCGGACGTGGTGGCCGGGCGCAAGCAGGGGCACTTTGATCTGGCGGCGTTGCGCAAGCAGCCACGGGTGCAGGTGATCAGCGATAACGTGCACCCCGCCGAGCTGCTCTCGGCCGTGCAGGCGGTGTACGTGATGACTTCGCAACTGGGCTTCGATGCCCTGTTGTGGAACGTGCCGGTGCACACTTTTGGCATGCCGTTCTTTGCGGGCTGGGGCCTAACCGTGGATGCGTTGCCCGCGCCTGAGCGACGTCAGCCCGTCAGTCTTGAGCAATTGCTGCATGCCGCGTTGGTGGAATACCCGCGTTACGTCGACCCGGAGACGGGCGCGCCATGCCAAGTGGAGACCGTGCTGGCGTGGTTGGGTTTGCAGCGACGGATGCGCAGTCGTTTACCGCAAAACCTGCACATGGTCGGCTTCAGCAAGTGGAAACAGCCGCTGGTGCAGGACTTTTTCAACGGCTCATCCGCTCAGTTTGCCCGGCCTTCCAGACGTTCGAAGACCCCGACAGCGGTGGTGACCTGGGGCTGCCAGCACGATTCAGCCGTTGCCGAACAGAACAACACCCGCCACCTCGGCCGCGTCGAAGACGGCTTCCTGCGCTCCGTCGGCCTGGGCGCAAAGAAAACCCGCCCCTTGTCCTGGGTGTTCGACGACTTGGGCATTTACTACGACGCCACCCGCCCTTCGCGTCTGGAACACATCTTGCAAAACGAGCCCTGTGCACCGGGCTTGTTGCAGCGGGCAGCGGCCTTGCGTGAAGCGATCTGCGCGGCGGGCGTGACCAAGTACAACCTGCCCGGCACGCCGTGGAAACGCCCTGCCGGTGTCGAGCGGGTGATTCTGGTGCCGGGCCAGGTGGAGTCCGACGCGTCGATTCGTTATGGCGCGCACCGGATCCGCCGCAACCTGGATTTGCTCAAGGCAGTGCGCGAGCGTCATCCGATGGCGTGGCTGTTGTACAAGCCGCACCCGGAAGTATTGGCCGGTACCCGCGAGGCCGGCGTAGACGAAGAACGCACCAGCGACTGGTGCAACCAGGTGGTGGGTGATGTGCCGTTCCACTCACTGTTGTCCGAGGTCGACGAGGTGCATGTGCTGACTTCGCAATCAGGCTTCGAAGCTTTGTTGCGCGGCGTGCCGGTGACCACTTACGGCCAGCCGTTCTATGCCGGTTGGGGCTTGACCGAGGATCGTGATTTAAGCCCGGACGTCCAGGCGCGCCGCACCCGGCGCCTGAGCCTGGACGAGTTGGTGGCCGCGACGCTGATCCGCTACCCGACCTATGTCAGCCGCATCACCCGAAAATTTACTACTCCTGAACGAACGCTAATCGAGATCCAGAACTGGGATGAAGTACCAACGCAAGGAAGAACTCCAACATGGCGAGAGATGATTCAGCGTTTGCTCCTTACGGTTTTGAAACCACGCCTCAGGAAATCCTAGTTCCCCGTCAACGCTCTCTGCGTCCGGTGCCGGTCAAGCCGCGCAACTCGTTCCTGTTTTTGCAGGGCGTCAGTTCGCCGTTTTTCGCGCGCCTGGCCCAGGCCTTGCGCAACGAAGGACAGCGGGTCAAGTCCGTCAGCTTCAACATGGGCGATACCCTGTACGGCAGCGGTGCGCGGGTGTTTTATTCGGCGCGCCCCGAGCAACTGGCGGACTTCTACAGCCACTGCTTCAAGGCGGAGCACATCACCGACGTGGTGCTGTTCGGCGACTGCCGGCCGGTGCATCAACCGGCGGTGACGCTGGCCAAGTCGCTGGGGATCCGCGTGCACGTGTTCGAGGAAGGCTACTTCCGCCCCTACTGGATCACCCTTGAGCGCAACGGCGTGAACAATCACTCGCTGCTGCCGCGGGATCCGGAGTGGTATCGCGAGGTGGGCAAGTACATCCCGCGTTATCACAATGGCAACGAGTTCCGCCTGTCCTTTGCCTCCCGGGCCCTGCACGACGTGATGTACCACGTCGGCGGCGCGTTGAACAAAGTGGTGTTCCCGCATTACAAGACTCACGCGCCGTTCAACGCGGCGGTGGAGTATGCGGGCTACATTCGCCAGGGCATTCGCCTGCTCAATGCCAAGGGTCGCGATTCCGAGGTGATCAGTGAGGTGGCGCGCAATCGTCACCGCACCTTCCTCTTGCCCCTGCAGCTGGACAGCGATGCGCAGATCCGCGATCACTCGCCGTTCCGCCACATGAAGGATGTGCTCAAGCACGTAATGGGCTCGTTCGCCCGCCATGCCGCCGGCGATACGCGGCTGGTGGTGAAGAACCATCCGCTGACCCCCGGCATCATCAATTACCAGCGCATCACCCGGCGCATTGCCCACAAGCTGGGCATCGCCGATCGCGTGGACTTCCTCGAAAGCGGGCACATGCCGACGCTGCTGTCCCACGTCGCCGGCGTGGTCACGGTCAACAGCACCGTGGGCGGCTCGTCGCTGATGCACAACGTGCCGACCATCGCCCTCAGCGACCCGATCTACAACCTCAAGGGGCTGACCCACCAGGGCGGCCTCGACGCGTTCTGGGATCACCCGGAACCACCTGACTCCACGCTCTTTCAACGCTTTCGCAGCACGGTGATTCATACCACCCAGGTCAACGGCGGCTTCTATACCCGCTGTGGCATCGACATGGCGGTGAATAATTCCCTGGAAGTGTTGATGGCCAAAACCTCGAAGATCGAACAGTACCTATGACGCTGCACAAGTCTCCACGCTGCATTCTCATCACCGGTGCCACAGGCGGCATCGGTGGTGCCCTGGCGCCTGCCTATGCGGCGCCGGGGGTGACCTTGATCCTGCAAGGCCGACGCCTGGACCGCCTGGAAGAAATGGCCGCGCAATGCCGCGCCCTGGGTGCCCGGGTGTTGCTGCAGCCGCTCGACGTCCAGGACCTGGAAGCCTTGCGGCGGTGGATTGGCGAGATCAGCGTGAGCGAGGCGCCGGACCTGATCATCGTCGGCGCCGGGGTCAACACCTCCACCGGCGACAATGGCGAGGGTGAAATCTGGGAGTTGTCCCAGGCGCTGATCGAAATCAATGTGCTGGCGGCCCTGGCCACGGTGCAGGCGGCGTTGCCGTTCATGCGCGCGCGCAAGTCCGGGCAGATCGCCCTGTTCAGTTCCCTGGCCGGCTGGCGCGGGCTGCCCGCCACCCCGAGCTACAGCGCCAGCAAGGCGGCGATCAAGGCCTACGGCGAAGCCATGCGCGACCTGGTGGCGGCGGACGGCGTGCAGGTCAATGTGATCATGCCCGGCTATGTCGAGTCGAAAATGTGCTTTGAAATGCCCGGGCCCAAACCCTTGCTCTGGGCCCCGGACAAAGCCGCGCGAAGAATCCAGCGTGGCCTGGCGGCGAACCAGGCGCGGATCAGTTTTCCGTTCCCGCTGAACCTCGGATGCTGGGCCCTGGGGGTTATCCCGCCACGGCTGTCGTCGATCATTTTGCGGTGGCTGGATTACGGTGCCTGATGTGTTGAGTAGTGCGTTTGGCCTGGTGCTTGTGCTCGGGTTTGTCCTGTCGTGTGCCTTCGAAAAACTGCTGGTGCCCTGCCCCGGCTGGCGTCGCCCGCTGCGCGCCTGGCTGCTGCATGCCGGCGCCTGGGCGTTCGCCGTCGGCTTGCTGTACCTGATCACCGGTCGCGCCTGGTTCAGCGGAGTGAACGTGCTGGCCCTGTGGCTGTTGATCGTGCTGGTGAGCAATGCCAAATACCATTCGTTGCGCGAGCCCTTCGTCTGCGCCGACTTCGAATACTTCAGCGATGCGGTGCGTTATCCGCGCCTGTACCTGCCGTTTTTCGGTATCGGCAAGGCCATTGGCCTGGCGGTGTTGTTTGTCATCTATCTGGGTTGCGGGCTGTATTTCGAACCGGTCGGCGCCAACGCCCGCGCCGTGGCGACCGGCACCTTGCTCGGTGGCCTGGCGCTGCTCTGGCTGGGCGGGTTGAAGCCGCTGCAACCGACGTTCGACGCCGCCCTCGACCTGGGTCGCTGGGGCCTGGCGGGCAGTTTGTGGACGTACTTTTTTGCTGCCCGGCGTCCTGTGGCGCTGGCGTCGTTGAACTCGCCGTTCCTTGGCGAGGAGGCGCGCCCCATGGCCGATACCGTCCTGGCGGACCTGGTGTCGGTGCAGAGCGAATCGTTTTTCGATGCGCGCCGCGTGTGGCCCGGCATTCGTGGGCAGGTCCTCAGCCAGTTCGACACCTTGCGCGCTGAAGCGCTGGCCCAGGGCCGGTTGCAGGTGGCGGCCTGGGGGGCGAATACGGTGCGGACCGAGTTCGCCTTCCTGACCGGCATCAAGGTCGACCAACTCGGCGTACACCGCTTCAACCCCTATCGCCACCTGGCGCGCCAGGGCGTTGCCAGCATCGCCCTGGAACTGAAAAGCCGTGGTTACCGCACGGTGTGCGTGCATCCTTATGTGGGCAGTTTCTACGGTCGAGACAAGGTATTGCCGGCACTGGGCTTCGACGAATTCATCGACGTGCGCAGCTTCACCGAGCAGCAGAAGGCCGGGCCGTTTATCGGTGACTGCGCGGTGGCCGACAAGATCCGCGAACTGCTCGATGCCCCGGGCCGCACGCAGCCGTTGTACATCCATGCCATCACCATGGAGAACCACGGGCCGTTGCACCTGGAAAGCGTCGCGGCGGACGATCTCGGACAATGGTTCGACCGCCCTTTGCCTGATGACCTGCGCGACCTCGCCCCGTACGTGCGCCACCTGGGCAACGCCGACCGCATGCTCGGCCAGTTGCGCGAGCACATGCTGGCGCGCGGCACGCCGACCGGGCTGTGTTTCTTCGGTGACCATGTGCCGATCCTGCCCGACGTCTATGCCGCCCTGGGTGAGCCGGATGGCGATACCGAGTACTTCATCTGGTCCAATACCACGCATGGCGCCAGCGCCCCTGCGAACCTGGGCGTCGAGCACCTGGCCAAGGCGTTTATCGATCACCTGGCGTCGGCACGCGATGCAGCGTGAGCCGGTGCAGATCGTCCTCGCCTCGAATACATCGGAGCGCACGCCTGCGATTGCACGCTGGATCACCTCGGGGCGCGGCTCGCTGAAGTTCATCCTCGGCGACGAGGATTGCCGACACCGCCTGTTGGCGGACGGGATCAATTGGGACCGGGTGTTGCTTGCCTATCGCAGTGATGGCGCCGTCGGCTATGCGACGTTCAAACACCATCGACGCGGGCCGTTTTCACCAGGCCTTCGGCCCTTCGTA
The DNA here is from genome assembly GCF_028823535.1 of Pseudomonas serbica. Taxonomy (GTDB): domain Bacteria; phylum Pseudomonadota; class Gammaproteobacteria; order Pseudomonadales; family Pseudomonadaceae; genus Aquipseudomonas; species Aquipseudomonas serbica. The sequence goes on from NZ_JAQIYM010000005.1 coordinate 125,370, forward strand.
CGGGAGTTCGGCCGTTTGGGCGGCACGCTGCGCTACGGGCTGTTCATGATCAGCGAGTGCCGCGAGTGGTACTACGGGTTTTACCTGTACGGCTTGCGCGTTCACAAAGTCGACCGCCGCCAAGGTGTCGCCAGCGCCTTGCTGCAGGCGGTGTGTGCGCGGGCGCTGGACAGCGAGCATGAAAAAATCGAGCTGGAAGTGCAGGCGAAAAACCTTGCCGCCCGGGCGTTTTATGCCCACCACGGTTTCGTGTCGATACGCACCATGAGCTGGCTCAGCCGCCTGATGCCGATTCCCACCGTGATCAACCTGCGCCGTCTGTTGTCGCCCCGCCCATGAGTGCCCACGAAATGCATCGACCCGTCGCCCTTGAGTCCCTGGTGGAAGGTCCCGGCTGGGTGGGCATCATGTCGCAATGGGTGATGTGGAAAGTCTTTCACCTGGGCGAGTTTCTCGACCCTGAGGGGCCGCCAAAGTGGCTGTGGCGACGCGGACTACAGCGGCCGGCGGGGTTGAAGGCGATATCCGGGATCGGCTACAAAAGTTCGTCCGACCATGCGCGGGTATTGTGCAAGCGTTGGGGGATTCCCTATGTGGCGCTGGAGGACGGCTTCTTGCGTTCTTCGTCGCTGGGGGTGGAAGGCGATACGCCGATGTCGATGGTGGTCGACCCGATCGGCATTCATTACCTGGCCGATCGGCCGTCGCTGCTGGAAAACATCCTGCAGGTGCCCCATACCCTGAGCGCGGCGGACCTGGCCACCGCGCAGGAACTGATTGCGCTGATGCGCAGCAGCGGCATCGGCAAGTACAACAATGCGCCAGACTTGAGCGATGACGATCCGCTGGGGCAGGATCGGCCGTTGGTGCTGGTGGTGGATCAGACCTACGGCGACTTTTCGATTCCCGGTGGCGGGCTGTGTGAGGCGGATTTCATCCGCATGCTCGACGCGGCCCTCGCGGAAAACCCCGAGGCGGATGTGCGGGTGCGGATCCACCCGGACTGCGTGAGCGGCCACAAGAAAAGCTGCCTGCTCGATGCCGCACGCGAGCGCGGCCTGGTGCTTGAGAGTCGTCATGTGTCCTGGGCCTCCCTGGCGCGCCGGGCCCGGCGGGTTTATGTGGGCACCAGCCAAGCCGGGCTCGAAGCCTTGATCCAGGGCATCCCGGTGACCTGTTTCGGCCTGCCGTTCTATGCAGGCTGGGGCTTGACCGATGACCGCCTGGCCATCCCCCGCCGCCAGGCCCGACCGACTCTGGAGCAATTGGTGGCGGCCGCGTACATCCGCTATTGCCGTTATGTCGATCCGTTGACCGACCAGCGCTGCGACGTCATGACCGTGGCCCGACAACTGGCCCGGCAAAAACAGCAGGACAGCCAGTTTGCCGGCAGCGTGACGGTGATTGGGGTGCCGCGGCGCGAGCGGTCGGCGATGCGTTCGTTGCTCAACAGCCGCTGGGGGGAGTTGACGTTCGCTCGCGATAACGCCGAACTGATCCCGACGGTAGCTCGCGAAACCGGCAAGTTGTTGGTGTGGCATGCCTGTGAATCAGCTGACCTGCAGGCCGGTGCCGAGGCCCATGGCGTGCCGGTGTGGCGTCTGCGCCCGGATGCGTTGCAGTGGCCGTGTGGTAATGAACAACCCTTGGCACACATCCGCGGTTTGCCTTGCAGCCCGCAACAGGCCCAGGCTCACAATGCCCGCCCCCAACCTGGTCTGCTCGACAGTTGTGCACGCTATCGACAGATTCGCAGGTACCTCAAGGGGATGTTCTGAGGATTGCCGGCGGCCTTGATTCTTATATCGAGCTCGAGGGCCTCTTCGCAGGCAAGCCAGCGCCTACACATACAGCGTGGTATTGCAGCGGACCATCGTGGCATTGCACGGGACCTGCAGGAGCCGGCTTGCCGGCGAAGGCGGTCTTGAGTTTTGTATCGGGTTTGAGGACGCCTTCGCTGGCAAGCCAGCTCCTACACATACAGCGTGGTATGCACCGGAGCATCGTGGCATTGCACGGGACCTGTAGGAGCCGGCTTGCCGGCGAAGGCGGTCTTGAATTTTGTATTGGGTTTGAGGACGCCTTCGCTGGCAAGCCAGCTCCTACACGTACAGCGTGGTATTGCACCGGACCATCGTGGCATTGCACGGGACCTGTAGGAGCCGGCTTGCCGGCGAAGGCGGTCTTGAGTTTTGTATTGGGTTTGAGGACGCCTTCGCTGGCAAGCCAGCTCCTACACATACAGCGTGGTACTGCATCGGACCATGTGGCATTACACGGGACCTGTAGGAGCCGGCTTGCCGGCGAAGGCGGTCTTGAGTTTTGTATTGGGTTTGAGGACGCCTTCGCTGGCAAGCCAGCTCCTACACGTACAGCGTGGTGTTGCATCGGACCATCGTGGCGGGACCTGTAGGAGCCGGCTTGCCGGCGAAGGCGGTCTTGAGTTTTGTATCGGGTTTGAGGACGCCTTCGCTGGCAAGCCAGCTCCTACACAAACAGCGTGGTATTACACCGGACCATCCTGGCGGGACCTGTAGGAGCCGGCTTGCCGGCGAAGGCGGTCTTGAGTTTTGTAGCGGGTTTAAGGACGCCTTCGCTGGCAAGCCAGCTCCTACAAAACCATTGTGGTATCTGGCTTGGTCATATCCGGAACCAAACCTTTTCAATGTCAAATTTCCTGCGCACTAGCCTTACCTTTTTCGATTGATAAAGGAGGGCAAAGGATTGTCCATTCGATCACATGCCAACCATCTGCGCTCCGGGCGCTACTCGCAGTCCGGACAGATATACCTGCTCACCGCCGTTACCCGCCTGCGCGAACCGCTCTTCAGCGATTGGCGTGTCGGACGGTTGGTGGTCGAGCAATTTCGTCAGGCCCAGACAGAGGAGCAGGCCAATTCCCTGGCCTGGGTGGTGATGCCTGACCACTTTCACTGGCTGATCGAGCTCCAGAACAACACGCTGGCTGGCTTGATGAGGGCGACCAAATCCCGTTGCGCAAGGACCGTGAATGCCCGCTTGGGCCGCACCGGGCAGATGTGGCAGAAAGGTTTCCATGACCGGGCGATTCGTCGCGAGGAGGATTTACGGACCGTGGCGCGTTACATCATTGCCAATCCATTGCGGGCTGGCCTGGTCAGGCGGGTACAGGATTATCCATTGTGGGACGCCATTTGGTTGTAGGAGCCGGCTTGCCGGCGAAGGCGGTTTTGAATTTTGTGTTGGGCTTGAGGGACCCTTCGCTGGCAAGCCAGCTCCTACAAAAAAATCGTGGCATTGCCCGGGACTTGTAGGAGCCGGCTTGCCGGCGAAGGCGGTCTTGAATCTTGTATCGGGCTTGAGGGCCCCTTCGCTGGCAAGCCAGCTCCTACAAAAACATCGTGGCATTGCACGGGACTTGTAGGAGCCGGCTTGCCGGCGAAGGCGGTCTTGAATCTTGTATCGGGCTTGAGGGCCCCTTCGCTGGCAAGCCAGCTCCTACAAAAACATCGTGGCATTGCACGGGACCTGTAGGAGCCGGCTTGCCGGCGAAGGCGGTTTTGAATTTTGTGTTGGGCTTGAGGGACCCTTCGCTGGCAAGCCAGCTCCTACAAAAACATCGTGGCATTGCACGGGACTTGTAGGAGCCGGCTTGCCGGCGAAGGCGGGCTTGAATCTTGTATCGGGCTTGAGGGCCCCTTCGCTGGCAAGCCAGCTCCTACAAAAAAATCGTGGCATTGCACGGGACTTGTAGGAGCCGGCTTGCCGGCGAAGGCGGTTTTGAATTTTGTGTTGGGCTTGAGGGACCCTTCGCTGGCAAGCCAGCTCCTACATTGGATCGGGAGCGGCCGCGAGCGAGTGGCGGAGGCGGCGTTAGAGCTTTTGCAGCTCCTGCGCAACGATGGCCACGGTCTCGGCGATTTGTTCGGGGGTGTGCAGGCACGAGACGAAGAAACGCACGCGCGCGGCTTTTTCCGGGACGGCCGGGTGCAGGATCGGTTGCGCGTTGATCCCACGCTTGGCCAGGGCACCGGACAGTTGCGTGGCTTTTAGCGAACTGCCGGTGATCACCGGAATCACCGCAAGCCCGGTGCTGGTGCCGGTGTCCAGCCCCGCTTCACGGGCCAGGGCGAGGAACTGTTGGCCGCGGGCCTGCAAGGTCGCCACGCGCTCGGCGTCGTCGGCCAGGCAGCGCACGGCGGCCAGTGCTGCCGCCGCCACCGAGGCCGGCATGCCGACGCTGTAGAGAAACCCGGGCGCCATGAACTTCAGGTGTTCGACCAGGGCCGACTCGCCGGCAATGTAGCCACCGCAGCTGGCCAGGGTCTTGCTCAGGGTGCCCATCCAGATGTCGACGTCCTTGCCCGCCAGGCCGAAGTGTTCGCGAATGCCCTTGCCGTTGGCCCCCATGACCCCCAGCGAGTGGGCCTCGTCGACCATCAAAAACACCTTGTGCTTGTTCTTCAGCTCTACGAAGCGCGGCAGGTCCGGGTAGTCGCCGTCCATGCTGTAGATGCCTTCGAGCACCACCAGCACCCGCTCGAAATGCTGGCGTTGATCACCCAGCAGACGGTCGAGGGCGTCAAAGTCGTTGTGGGCAAAACTCAAGCGCCGCGCGCCGGACAACTGGATGCCTTGCAGCACGCTGTTGTGGATAAGTTCGTCGTGGATCACCAGGTCCCGCGGGCCGAACAGGTAGCCGATGGTGGTGACGTTGGTGGCATGGCCACTGACGAAGGTCACCGCGTCGTCCACCTCGTACAGCCGCGCCAGTTCGGCCTCCAGCTCGCGATGGATCGGCCGGTCGCCGGACACCAGGCGGCTGGCCGACACCGACGTGCCGTAGTGATCGATCGCCGCCTTGGCCGCCTCGGCAACCAGCGGATGCCCGGAGTAACCCAGGTAGTTGTAGCTGGCGAAGTTGACGAAGCGTTGCCCGCCGATCGTGGTTTCGGCGCCCGCCAGGCTTTCATGCAGCTTGAAGAACGGATTGGTCAGGCCAAAGCGCGCCGCGCCGTCATGCATGATCCGCAGTTGCTGGTAACCGGGGTGCTGGTCGAAGCGGTAGAACTGCTCCGGCACCGCCCGGGCATGGCGACTGACGTCCGCCAGCGAGGCCGGCGGCGCGCCGTCGCCGGTCTGCCGCAGGCGCCGCTCCAGGGCTTGCTGGATCAGCTTGTCTTTCATCGAAGCGCCAAGCCCTGAAGTACTTTTAGAGGTCATAGTCAATTGATCAAACGGGATAGTTGAGAATCAGGGTCGCGCGCGCCTTCACGGACCTGCGCCAGCTCGGCTTCGGACAGATCGGCGCCATGGCGCGCCAGTGTCAGCGCCTGCAAGTTGTCTTCGGCAATCGGGGCGGCCTCGGCATCCTGGCTGCCGCGCAACAGTTCGAGGATGCGCACGGTCAATTTGGCGATGCTCGAAGTTTCGCTCAGTTCCATCACCGGCAAGCGAATGCCGAAGCGCTCCTCGACCGCCACCACCAGCTCCACACTCATCAACGAGTCCAGCCCCAGTTCCTGCAACGGCCGGCTGCTGTCGAGCTTGCTGGTCGGCATGCGCAGGATCTCGCTGATTTCCTGCTTGAGCATCTCGGCGAACAGCTCGGTGAGTTCCTGGTCGTTCATCTCCAGCAACAGGCGCTGGATGTCATCGACGTTGCTCTCCTCCTCCTGCTCGCCACTGTGCAGGCGCGCCAGTTCACTGAACTTGGGCGAGCCGGCGGCTGGCAGGAAGCGCGACAGGGCTTTCCAGTCGAGTTCCAGCACACCCAGCCCGGAGCGCTGTTGCAGCAGCAGGCGTTCCAGGGTGTCGAGCGCCGCTTGCGACTGCAAGGCCGCGCCGCCCATGCGGCTTTGCAGGGCGTCCTTGACGTCCTGGTTGCGCGCGAGGAAACCGGCATCGTCGATGGCCCCCCACAGCACGGCCGTGGCCGGCAAGCCTTGCAACAGGCGATGACGGGCCAGGGCTTCGAGCCAGTGGTTGGCGGCCACGTAGTTGGCCTGCCCCGGGTTGCCGAACAGGGTGGTCGCCGAGGAGAACAGCACGAAGAAGTCCAGCGCCAGGTGCGCGGTCAGTTCGTGCAGGTACTGCGCGCCCTTGGCCTTGGGTTCGAGCACCCGTTGCAGTTGCGCCTGGGTCAGGTTGCGGATCAGTCCGTCTTCGAACACGGTGGCCGCATGCACCACGCCACGCAGCGGCGCCGTGGAGGCTTCGATGCTGGCCAACACGCTGCGCAGTTGGGCGCTGTCGGTGATGTCGCAAGCCAGCGCCTGCACCTCGATGCCCTGCTCACGCCACGCCGCCAGCGCCGGTTGCGCTTCTTCGGTGGCGGCGCCGCGCCGACCCAGTAACGCCAGGTGCCGCGCGCCCTTGTCCACCAGCCATTGCGCGGTGCGCAGGCCGAAACCGCTGAGCCCGCCGGTGACCAGATAGGTGCCGTCGGCCGCCAGCTGCAATGCCTGCGCCTGTGCCAGCGGTGCGCGGAACACCTGCTGGATCGGCGTGCGGTAGGTGACGACGATCTTGCCGATCTGCCGCGCCTGCTGCATGTAGCGGAACGACTCGACGACATCGTTTGCATCGAACTCGCGGTACGGCAACGGGCTGAGGATGCCATCGCGGAACAGCTGCATCATGTCGCCGAACAGGCGGCGGGTCAGGTCCGGGCGTTCGCTCATCAGCTGGTCGGCGTCGATGCCGAAGTAGCTGATGTTGTTGCGGAACGGACGCAGTCCGATCTTGGTGTTCTGGTAGAAGTCACGCTTGCCCAGCTCCAGGAAACGGCCGAAGGGCTTGAGCACTTGCAGGTTGCGGTTGATCGCCTCGCCCGCCAGGGAATTGAGCACCACGTCGACGCCACGGCCGTCAGTGATCGCGAGGATCTCGTCGGCAAACGCCAGCGAGCGCGAATCGAACACATGCTCGACCCCGAGCAGGCGCAGGAAGTCGCGTTTTTCATCGCTGCCGGCGGTGGCGTAGATCTCGGCCCCGGACCATTTGGCGATCTGGATCGCGGCAATGCCGACACCGCCCGCGGCGCCGTGGATGAGGATTTTTTCGCCCGGTTCCAGGCGCGCCAGGTGGTGCAGCGCGTAGTACACGGTGAAGAAGGTACTCGGAATGGTCGCCGCCGCCTCGAAGGACATGCCCTCGGGAATCCGCGCCACTGCATTGGCATTGGTGATCAGGCGATTGGCGAAGCTCGACGGGCCAAAGCCGACAACCCGGTCACCCGGCTGGAAGTCGCCCTGCACCTGCGCACCCTTGCCGCGCACGACACCGGCGAATTCGAAGCCCAGGGTCGGGCCGGAGAAGCCGTTCTCGATGGCTTCGTCCGACAACAGGCCGAGGGCATACATGACATCGCGGAAATTCAGGCCGGTGGCCTGCACCTCGATGTCCAGCTCATCGCCGGCCGGCAGCAACGGCTCATGGGCTTCCCAGCGCAGGTTGCGCAACTGGCCCGGCAGCTCGAAGCCAAGGCTGACCTGGGTCGCGAGCTGTTGCTCGGCGCCAGCCTCCTGATGATCAGGGCGCACCCGCAGGCGGGCCACGTAACGATCGCCCTCGGCACTGATGGCCAGTTCGGTTTCGTCATCGGCGTTGAGCAGGGCCGGCAGCAACGCTTCGACACCGGCCCCTTCGGCCAGGTCCAGCAGGCGCACGCGGCAACCCACGGCTTCGTTGGCCAGGGTGCGACCAAAGCCCCACAGCGCCGCGTCGGCGACGGATGCCAGGCTACCGGCGACCTGTGCCGCGGCCGGCAGCAAATGCACCGCCGCGCCACGGGTCAGCAGCCAGCAATCGGGGCTGATGCCCGCCTGCTCGCACGCTTGGGTCAGTGCCGCGGCCAGCATGCAGCGCCGCGCCTGATCATCCAGGCCCTCGCTGCCGAACAGGCCACTGAGCAACAGCAGGTGCTGTGGCGCGGGCGTGGCGCGCAGTTGCGCGGCCAGGTCCTGAGCCGGTGCCGGCGCCAACCAGTCAACGCTTTGCCCTTGCTCGCGCAGGGCGGCAGCCAGTTGTTCGGCGAAGGCTTGTTCCGCGCCCTGCTCATCGGCCACCAGCAACCAGCGCTGGGCCGGCAGGGGTTGCGACTCGAAGGCCGCCGCTTGTTCAGCCGCGCCTACCAGTACGTAGCTGCCGCTGGACATGGCCGGGCTCAATTCCAGCGCCTCGCCGACGTTCAGGCCGTGACGGCGCAGCTCCTGTTGCCAGAAGCCCGGGCGCTGCTGCACCGACAGGCTGTCCTGGCCCTGCCCGGCGAGCCACCACGAAGGTTGCGCGCCGAACACGAAATCTGCCCAGCGGGCCGGGTGCTGCGCCACCAGCATCAGCTGGCCACCTGCCGACAAGCGCGCCGCACCATGACTCACGCCTGCGCTGATGGCTTGCAGCGGCGCCAGGTCGCTGGCGACCAGCACCAGGTCAAACCCCTGGGCGGGTACGACCGGCAGTTGGGCGGCGTCGCTCAGGTTGAGCAGCTGCAGGTCCGGGAAGTCGGCTTGCAGCAAGCTGGCCGGGTCGAGGTCGTCGGCGCTGTACTGGTAGTCGATTCGGTCGAAGTCCAGCTGCGCACAGAGTTGCGCGGCGAACGGCGATCCACCGAAGCCAAGCTCGAGGATGCGCAGGCGCTGACCGGCCGGCAGCACGGCCAGGCGTTGGTCGATGTGGCGTTTGATCGCGTCCAGCAAGGCGTGGTAACCACTGGCACCCAGCACTTGGCGGGCCAGTTGCGCCGGCGAGGTTTCCCGCGGCAACAGCGCGTCGATCTGCGTCGCGCCGCTGAGCAGGTCCAGCAGGTGGATGCCGATACGGCCCACTGAGTGAATGATCTGGAAGTGCTCGGGATAACTGCGGAACAGTTCCTGCCAGATGTCCTGGGCACTCGGTTGCTCGCCCTGATCGGCCAACTGCCAGCCATCGCCGCTGGCGATCAGGCTGCCGTCGTCCAGCGCTTGCTGCAGCAGATGATCGAGGTAGCCGCAGAAGCCTTGCGCGGCGGCCTGCCAGGTCGCCCGTTGCGCTGCGCTGAGCTGGCCGCCAAGGGACTCGATGGCTTCCAGCACGAAGCTGGCGCACAGGCTGTCCAACAGCGGATCGACTTCCTGGCTGTAACGCACCAGGGTCGGTTCATCGATCACCGACGCCAGGCTTTGTGCCAGTGCATCGCGCAATGGCGAGGCCGGTTGCGGCAACGCACGGGCGGCCAGCGGCCAGGGTTTGGCAATGCCGGCGAAGTCCACCAGTTTCAGGTCGCCGCTGCGGTCCTTGTGCAACTTGACGGCACGGAAGCGTGCGTCCTTGATGCACACCACGGCGCGCCCCTCGGCGTCGTACAGGGTGAAGTCGGCCAGCAGCGAGTGTTCCGAACGACGCACCAGGCGCACCTTGGCCAGGCACGGCGGCAGGCTGCCTGCGGCGAAGTTGATGCGCCCCAGTTTTACCGGGATGAACGCCAGCCCGTTGCGCGCCTTCGGGTCGCGGCTGAGCAATTGGGTGATCAGCTGGAACGCGCTGTCCAGCAGCGCCGGATGCAAGTGCAGGGCCGCCAGTTCGCAAGCGATGACACTCGGCACGCTGAGCTGCGCCAGTACCTGGTCACCGTCGATCCAGCCGGCTTCGATGGCCTGGTAGGCCGGGCCGTAATTCAGGCCGACCGCCGAGGTCAGCTGCAAATGTTCGGCACGGCTGAAATCCGCGACGCGGGTTGGCAACGAGGGTGCCGGTTCGTTGAGCAGCACACCACGGGCCTCGCCCGGCAGGCGGGCAACCACGTGGCGGGCCCAGGGTTCTTCCTGGGAAGTGCTGCGCGAAACGATCGACACCGTGCCGTCACTGCTGTCGATCTGCACGCGCACGCGCTTGCTCGACTCGGCATGCAGCACCAGCGGGCTGTGAATTTCCAGCTCTTCAATGTCGACGAATTCACCCGGTTGGTGGCACTGCGCTGCCGCCAGCACCAGCTCGGTGAAACCGGCGCCGGGGAACAGCACGGCGTCGCCGACCTTGTGGTCCTCCAGGGACGGGAACAATTGCGTGTCCAGGCGACTGTCCCAGGTCAGTTCGTGGCCGGGTACCGCATGGCCCAGCAACGGATGCACCCGGTCGAGGTACAGCGTGCGCGCCGACTCGGGCGTATCGGCGTGCCAGTGCCGCTCGCGCTGCCAGGCATAGTTGGGCAGGCGCACGAAGCGGCCGGTGCTCGGGAACAGGCACGCCAGGTCGGTCTCGGCGCCACTGATCAGCACCTTGGCCACCGCGCGGGTGACCATGGGCGGCGCGTCGTCATGACGCTTGAGCGTGCCAATCACCACGCCCTGTTGCTCGCGTGCCGCCAGGGCATCGCTGACATAGCTGCGCAGGATCGGGTGCGGGCCGACTTCGACGAAGACGTTGTAGCCCTGCTCGCACAGGGTCTCGCTGGCGGACTGGAACAACACCGGGAAACGGATGTTCTGCCACCAGTACTCGGCGTCCAGGCGCTCGCCATCGAGCAGGCCACCGGTAACCGTGGAATACATCGGGATCTGGCTGGCGCGCGGCGCGATCTCGCGCAATGCCTCGACCACCTGCTCGGCGATCACGTTCATCGCCGGCGAGTGGAAGGCGTAGTCCAGGCCAAGGCGGCGCACGAATACCTGGCGTTCGGTCAGCGCCTGCTCAAGACGCTCAAGACCGGCCACGGAACCGGCCACGGTGGCGCCCTTGGAGCTGTTCTCGCCGGCGACGACCACGTCGTCCAAGCCCAGCTCAAGCAACAGGTTCGCGGTGTCACTGCCCGACAGGCCCACGGCGGACATCTGCCCGGAGCCGGCGGTCAGCCCCTGCAGGCGGCTGCGGTGGTAGATCACGCGGGTCGCGTCGGCCAGGCTCAGGGCGCCACAGGCCCAGGCGGCCGCCACTTCGCCAACGCTATGGCCCATCACCACCTGCGGTACCACGCCCTGGCTGGCCAGCATGCGAGTAACGCCCACTTGTAGTGCGAACAGTGCCGGCTGGGCCAGCTCAGTCAGGTGATAACGCTCCTGGCCGTATTCGCCCGCCAGTTCGGCGATCAGCGAATAGCCGGCCAGTGGCTGGAACTGCGCGTCGACTTCGCTCACCGCGGCATGGAACACCGCATCGGCGAGCAGCGCCTTGCCCATGCCCTGCCACTGCGAGCCATTGCCGGAGTAGACGAACACCGGGCCTTTGGCCTGATCCAGCGCGCGACCGCTTTCGACCACCGCGCTCAAGGCCGGTACGGCCGGGTCCAGGGCGAAATCCAGCAACGCCTGGGCGCTTTGCTGTTGGTCGGAGCCGAACACCACTACGCGCTGCGGATGCAGGTCGCGACGCATCATCGCCTGGTAGGCCACGTCATACAGACTGGCTGCCGGGTGATCGCCCAGGTGCTGGGCAATGCTTTCGGCCATGGCCGCCAACCCGGCGCTGTCCTTGGCCGAGACCATCAACGGCACCGCGCCCGCCTGGGTAACCGGCGGCACAACGCCCGGCGTGTGGCTTTGCAGGATGACGTGGGCGTTGGCGCCGCCGAAACCGAACGAGTTGACCCCCACCACCAGCGTGCCGTCCGGCTTGAGGGCATGGTTGCGGGTGGCGACGTTGAGGTTGAGCTCGTCGAACGGAATACGCGGGTTGAGGTTCTTGATGCCGATGGTGGCCGGCACCTGGCGCTCGGTGACGCAGTACAGCGCCTTCATCAAGCCGGCCACGCCGGACGCGGCCTCCAGGTGACCGATGTTGCTCTTGACCGAGCCGATCAACAACGGCTTGTCCGCGCCGCGCACCTGGCCCAGGGCCAGGCCGATGGCCCGGCTTTCGATGGGGTCGCCCACCGGCGTACCGGTACCGTGGGCTTCCAGGTAGTCGATGTCGGCTGGCGAGATCCCGGCGCTGGCGTAGGCCTGGGTCATCAACGCTGCCTGCGCATCGGCGCTGGGTACGGTCAGCCCGGATTTGCGCCCATCGGTATTGACCGCACTGCCGGCGACGACGGCGAGGATCTGGTTGCCATCGGCCACCGCCTTGTCGTAATCCTTGAGGTAGAACAGCCCTGCCCCTTCGGAACGCACATAACCGTCGCCGGCTTCGTCGAAGACGTTGCAGCGCCCTTTGCGCGACAGCATCGAGGCCTTGGAGAAGATCAGGAAGCCGAATGGGTGCAAGTGCAGGCTGATACCGCCGGCCAGTGCCTGGTCGATATCGCCGCTTTGAATGGCCTGGCAGGCCTGGTGGAATGCGACCAGCGACGAGGAACAGGCGGTGTCGACCGCCATGCTCGGGCCGTGCAGGTCATAGAAATACGACAGGCGATTGGCCGCGATGCTGAAGGTGTTGCCCGTGGCCGTCGAGGCATCCACCAGCGACAGGTCATGGGACAGGCGATAGGCGTAGTCGGTGCTGGCAATGCCCAGGTACACACCGCAATTGCTGCCGCGCACGCTCGACGGTTTTACCCCGGCGTTCTCGAACACTTCCCAGCCCAGCTCCAGTAACAGGCGCTGTTGGGGGTCCATGATCGCCGCTTCGCGGGGAGAAATGCTGAAGAAGCCGGCATCGAAGGTGGAAATGTCGCCCAGCGTGCCAGCCGCCAGGGTGTAGGCGGTGCCAGGGTTGGCCTTGTCCGGGTGGAAAAACGCATCGCGGGACCAGCGGGACGGGTCGACTTGCGTGATGAAGTCGTGCCCTTCCAGCAGATTCTGCCAAAAAGTTGCGGAAGTGGAGCCGGGAAAACGAAACGAAGCCCCAATTATTGCAACTTTTTTACGCATGACTTTCTCCACCTTTTTATATTCTCAACGGTACCGCCATCGCTTCGTGCGATGGGTGCATCGAACACCCTCATGGGTCCGACATAACCTTGAGAAACTTGCTGAATTCCGTTGGGTAGTGACTCTGTATTTATTATTAGGAGTACTTTTTGCCCGGCATCGACTCCAGTGCCACTCAAGGGTGAGCTACTAAAACGCCACTGCCGGGGGCGCAAAATCATACGCTGAGCGCCCTTGCAGGGAAACCCTTACAAACCGTTACAGTACGACCCGTCGTCGCCTATTCGCCTTGATCGACGCCGGGCGCCCGGTAAAAAAAAATAAATTCAATAAAGCCGCTGCACGGCCGACAACCCGTCAAAGCCTTGCGGATTAAACAAGCCATGCGTAATAACCAGCCCATTACACAACGCGAACGGACCTTTCCGGCTCAGCAACGGTTGATTTCCACCACGGATGCCAAGGGCATGATCACCTACTGCAACGACGATTTCGTCGAGATCAGCGGGTTTTCTCGTGAGGAACTGATCCGCGCGCCGCATAACCTGGTGCGTCACCCCGACGTACCCGCTGCGGTCTTCGCGCACATGTGGGGCACACTCAAACAAGGCTTGCCATGGATGGGCATTGTCAAGAATCGCTGCAAGAGCGGTGACCACTACTGGGTGAACGCCTATGTGACACCGATCTTCGAAGGCAACCAGGTGATCGGTTACGAGTCGGTGCGGGTCAAGCCCACCGCCGAACAGATTCGCCGCGCCGAAGCGCTCTACCAACGCATCAACCAGGGCAAGCCAGCCATCCCTGCTACCGATAAATGGTTGCCGGTGCTGCAGGACTGGCTGCCTTTCATCCTGGTCAGCCAGTTGAGTTTCATGATCGGTGCGACACTGACCTCCCAGTGGGGCTTCGCCCTGGCGGCCGGTCTTTCGGTGCCACTGGGCCTGCTGGGCCTGAGCTGGCAGCAACGCGGCATCAAGCGTTTGCTGCGCCTGGCCGAGCAGACCACGTCCGACCCGCTGATCGCGCAGATGTACACCGACAGCCGCGGTGCCCAGGCACGCCTGGAAATGTCGATCCTCAGCCAGGAGGCACGCCTGAAAACCTGTCTGACCCGCCTGCAGGACACCGCCGAGCACCTGACCGACCAGGCGAAGCAGTCCGACGCCCTGGCGCACGACAGCTCCAGCGGCCTGGAACGCCAGCGCGTTGAAACCGAGCAGGTCGCCACCGCCGTCAACCAGATGGCGGCCACCACCCAGGAAGTCGCCAGCCATGTGCAGCGCACTGCCGACGCCACCCAGCAAGCCAATCGCCTGACCGGTCGCGGTCGCGACATCGCCGGGGAAACCCGCGAAGCCATCCAGCGCCTGTCGGTGGTGGTGGGGGAAACCGGGGTGACCGTGACCCAACTGGCCAAGGACAGCAACGAAATCGGCGGCGTGGTCGACGTGATCAAGGGCATTGCCGACCAGACCAACCTGCTGGCACTGAACGCGGCCATTGAAGCGGCGCGTGCCGGCGAGATGGGTCGTGGTTTTGCGGTGGTGGCTGACGAAGTTCGCCAACTGGCCCAACGCACCAGCGAATCCACCGGGCAGATCCATGCCCTGATCGCCAAGCTGCAGCAAACCGCGAACACCGCGGTGCAGACCATGGAAGCCGGACATCGCCAGGCCGAAGAAGGCGTGGCGCGGGTGCTGGAAGCGGATCAGGCGCTGGTCGGCATCAGCGAGGCGGTGGCCAACATCACCGACATGACCACCCAGATCGCTGCCGCGACCGAAGAGCAAAGCGCCGTGGCCGAAGAAATCAGCCGCAACATCAGCAACATTTCGGCACTGGCGGACCAGACCTCGGAACAGGCGCAGAACTCGGCGCTGTTGAGTGAAGAGCTGACCAAGACGGCGAATACGCAGTACTCGTTGGTGGAGCGGTTTAATCGCTGACCCGCCCCTTCGCCGACCTGCCCCCCCAGATCATTCCCACGCTCTGCGTGGGAATGCAGCCCGGGACGCTCTGCGTCCCCCGTCGCGCCGCAGTTTTGGGGGGGGCACGTCCATCCCCGCATGGCTTGATCGCTCCCGCGCACAGCACAAGATTGCACCCCGTGACACCTGCGTTACCTCCAAAAGCGGAACGCGGAGCGTCCCCGGATGCATTCCCACGCAGAGCGTGGGAACGATCATCGTCCCCGCGTAGCCTGATCATTCCCATGCTCTTCGCGGGAACGATCATCGCCGACCTGCCCCCCCCCCCCCAGATCGTTCCCATGCTCCGCGTGGGAATGCAGCCCGGGACGCTCTGCGTCCCAGTCGCGCCGTAGTCTGGAGGGGGGGCACGTCCATCCCCGCATGGCTTGATCGCTCCCGCGCACAACACAAGATTGCACCCCGTGACACCTGCGTTACCTCCAAAAGCGGAACGCGGAGCGTCCCCGGATGCATTCCTTTGCTGCGCGTGGGAACGATCATCGTCCCCGCGTAGCCTGATCATTCCCATGCTCTTCGCGGGAACGATCATCGCCGACCTGCCCCCCCCAAGATCGTTCCCACGCTCTGCGTGGGAATGCAGCCCGGGACGCTCTGCGTCCCCCGTCGCGCCGCAGTTTTGAGGGGGGCACGTCCATCCCCGCATGGCTTGATCGCTCCCGCGCGCAGCACAAGATTGCACCCCGTGACACCTGCGTTACCTCCAAAAGCGGAACGCGGAGCGTCCCTGGATGCATTCCCACGCAGAGCGTGGGAACGATCATCGTCCCCGCGTAGCCTGATCATTCCCACGCTCTGCGTGGGAATGCAGCCCGGGACGCTCTGCGTCCCCCGTCGCGCCGCAGTTTGTGGGCGGCACGTCAATACCAGCGCTGAATCTCTATTAACCCGTCCATCCCCGCATAGTTCCTCGCACTGGAGTAACGCCAGTGCTCCGGCAAGTCCACATACCCTCGCTTCACCGGATTGTTGTGGATGTACTCGAGTTTCTGGCGCATCACCGATTCGCTGTAAACCATTTCCGCGTGCGAGCCTTCCTGCCACAACTGATAAAGCCGATCCTGCTTGTGCGCCCGTTTGCTGAAGCTCAGTCGCTGCAGGGCTCTATGCGCACCTTTACGTTGCAGGTCGTTGATGATCTGTCTTGCGGTAAAGGATTTGAACTGGCTCAGGCACTTGCTCAGGTCAGGTGCCTGGGCAACGAAGTGCAGGTGGTTTTCGAGGATCACGTAACCGTACAGCTGCAGACTGTGGTGGGTTTGCTGGTAACGCCAGCAGTCCAACAGGTGGTCGACGATGAAGGGGCGGATGAACAGCGCAAGCCATTCCATGAGGGTACAGGTGAGGAAGTGGGGCTTGTCAGGCTCGGTGATGGAGTAACGGCTTCGGCCCATGGATTCGTCCTTGAATCTTGCGGTGTGGCGGGATAGAACGCGGAGCTTCCCTCGATGCATTCCAATGCTCCGCCTGGGAACAATCAGGGTGCGTGGTAGCCAGGCAAAGGAGCAAGTGGCTGAGCGCGACAGCACAGGTAGGAAATGTCAGCAGGTGACCCTCAAAGGGAGGCAGCCAGGGACGCTCTGCGACACCGCAACTGTCACGTATGGCAAATGAAATCCGCAACACGCTTTGCAGCCAGCGCCAGATGCTGTTCATGGCTAAACCCCGAAGCTTTCAACGGCTTCAAATCATGATCCCCCGCCACCAGCCAGAACACGTCGATACTCGGGGACAGCGAGTAACCCTCGACCGCCTCGCGATCGCCCAACGCATCCCGCTCGCCCTGCACTATCAGCGTGGGCGTCTTCAATCCAGCCAAATGCTCGACCCGAGGTTTTTCCGGCTTGCCCACCGCATAAAACGGATAACCCAGGCACACCAACGCATCGGCGCCCAATTCATCGGCGAGCATACTGGCCGCCCGACCGCCCATGGACTTGCCGCCAATGGCCAGGGGCCCAGTGACATGGCGTCGCACCTGCGCGTACACCTCGCGCCAACACTCCAGCAGTTTGGGCATCGGATTGGGGGGGCGCTTGCCGCCATCGATGCGCCGCTGCGCCATGTAGGGAAACTCGAAGCGCAGCACGCTGACACCTTGCGCCACAAGGCGTGCGGTCATGTCGTTCATCCAGTTACTGTCCATCGGTGCACCGGCGCCATGCGCCAGGATCAGGGTCGCCGAGGCCTTGCCCGACGCCGCATCCCACTTCCATCCATGTTCGCGCACGCACTGCGCCCATTGATCCCCGTCAATACCGGCCTTGTGCTGTTTGTCCATGCTTGCCTCGCTTTTAGTCTGCCTATAACTCAGGCCGAAGGGTGCGCTTGCACACTTGGGCTGAACCGTGGATGGGGAACCATGAACACTTCTATCAGTACCGCCTACAACTATAAGGTGGTCCGCCAATTCGCCATTATGACGGTGGTGTGGGGCATCGTCGGCATGGGGCTCGGGGTTTTTCTCGCTGCCCAGTTGGTCTGGCCCGAACTCAACTTCAATTTGCCCTGGACCAGCTTCGGCCGCCTGCGCCCGCTGCACACCAACGCGGTGATCTTTGCCTTCGGCGGTTGCGCCCTGTTCGCCAGTTCGTTCTATTCGGTGCAACGCACCTGCCAGACCCAGCTGTTTGCACCGAAAATCGCCGCCTTCTGTTTCTGGGGCTGGCAGCTGGTGATCCTGCTGGCGGCCGTCAGCCTGCCGCTGGGCTACACCAGTTCCAAGGAGTACGCCGAGCTGGAATGGCCGATCGACATCCTGATCACCATCGTCTGGGTCGCCTACGCCGTGGTGTTCTTCGGCACGATCATGCAGCGCAAGACCAAGCACATCTATGTCGGTAACTGGTTCTTCGGTGCCTTCATCATCACCGTGGCGATCCTGCACATCGTCAACAACATGGAGCTGCCGGTCAGCTTCACCAAGTCCTATTCACTGTACTCCGGCGCCACCGACGCGATGGTGCAATGGTGGTACGGCCACAACGCCGTGGGCTTTTTCCTCACCGCCGGTTTTCTCGGGATGATGTATTACTTCGTGCCGAAACAGGCCGAGCGCCCGGTGTACTCCTATCGCCTGTCGATCGTGCACTTCTGGGCGCTGATCACCCTGTACATCTGGGCAGGTCCCCACCACCTGCACTACACCGCCCTGCCAGACTGGGCGCAGTCGCTGGGCATGGTGATGTCGCTGATCCTCCTGGCGCCGAGCTGGGGCGGGATGATCAACGGCATGATGACCCTGTCCGGCGCCTGGCATAAGTTGCGCAGCGATCCGATCCTGCGCTTCCTCGTGGTGTCGCTGGCCTTCTACGGCATGTCGACCTTCGAAGGGCCAATGATGGCTATCAAGACGGTCAACGCCCTCTCCCACTACACCGACTGGACCATCGGCCACGTACACGCTGGCGCCCTCGGCTGGGTGGCGATGATTTCCATCGGCGCGCTGTACCACATGATCCCGAAAATCTTCGGTCGCCCGCAGATGCACAGCATCGGCCTGATCAACGCGCACTTCTGGCTTGCCACCATCGGCACCGTGCTCTACATCGCCTCGATGTGGGTCAACGGCATCGCCCAGGGCCTGATGTGGCGTGCAGTGAACGAGGACGGCACGCTGACCTACTCCTTCGTCGAAACCCTGGTGGCCAGCCACCCAGGCTTCGTCGTGCGGTTGGTGGGCGGGGCGATCTTCCTCAGCGGCATGTTGCTGATGGCCTACAACACCTGGCGCACCGTGCGGGCCTCGCAGCCTGCCGAAGCCGCCGCTGCCGCGCAGATGGCCTGAGGAGTCCGCCATGAAACACGAAACAATCGAAAAAAACGTCGGCCTGTTGCTGCTGCTGATGATCCTGGCCGTGAGCATCGGAGGCCTGACCCAGATCGTCCCGCTGTTCTTCCAGGACGTGACCAACAAACCGGTGGAAGGCATGAAGCCCTATACCGCCCTGCAACTGGAAGGCCGCGACATCTATATCCGCGAAGGTTGCGTGGGGTGCCATTCGCAGATGATCCGTCCGTTCCGCGCCGAGACCGAGCGCTACGGGCATTACTCGGTGGCCGGCGAAAGCGTGTGGGATCACCCGTTCCTCTGGGGGTCGAAACGCACCGGTCCGGACCTGGCCCGGGTGGGCGCGCGTTACTCCGATGACTGGCACCGCGCGCACTTGTACAACCCGCGCAACGTGGTGCCGGAATCGAAGATGCCGGCCTACCCGTGGCTGGTGGCCAATGCGGTCGACAGCGGTCATACCGAAACCAAGCTCAAGACGATGCGCACCCTGGGTGTGCCCTATACCGACGACGACATCGCTGGCGCGGCCGAGTCGCTCAAGGGCAAGTCCGAGATGGACGCACTGGTCGCCTACCTGCAGGTGCTCGGCACTGCGATCAAGAGCAAGAGGTGAGCCATGGTCGTTGAAATGAGTACTGGAATGATCCGCGGCCTGGGCACGGTCGTGGTGTTCGTGGCCTTTGTCGGCCTGACGCTGTGGGTGTTCAACGGCAAGCGCAGCGCGCAATTCGCCGAAGCGCGCCTGCTGCCGTTCGCCGACGAACCCCAACCCGAGATCCCCGAAGAATCCGCCACAAGGAGCACCCGGCCATGACCACTTTCTGGAGTACGTGGATCTGCGTACTGACCATCGGCAGCCTGATCGGCCTGACCTGGCTGCTGATCGGCACCCGCAAGGGCGAAACCAAGGGCAGCGTCGACCAGACCATGGGCCACAGCTTCGACGGCATCGAGGAGTACGACAACCCGTTGCCGCAATGGTGGTTCATGCTGTTCGCCGGCACCCTGGTGTTCGCCGTCGGCTACCTGATCCTCTATCCCGGCCTGGGCAACTGGAAAGGCATCCTGCCCGGCTACGCCAACGGTTGGACCGGCGTGCATGAGTGGGAAAAGGAGATGGACCGGGCCGACGCCCGATTCGGACCGATCTTCGCCAAATTCGCCGCCATGCCACTGGAGGAAGTGGCCAAGGACCCGCAAGCGCTGAAAATGGGTGGGCGCCTGTTCGCCTCCAACTGCTCGGTGTGCCACGGCTCGGATGCCAAGGGCGCGTTCGGCTTTCCCAACCTGGCGGACAGCGACTGGCGCTGGGGTGGCGACGCCGACACCATCAAGACCACCATCCTCGGTGGCCGTATGGCGGCGATGCCGGCCTGGGGTGAAATCCTCGGCGAAGCGGGGGTGAAGAACGTCGCTGCTTATGTACGCCATGAACTGGCCGGCTTGCCATTACCGGCAGACAGCAAGGCCGACCTGCAAGCCGGGCAGCAAGCCTTCAGCACCACCTGCACCGCCTGTCACGGGGCCAACGGCCAGGGCACCGCCGCCATGGGGGCGCCGAACCTGACGCACCCGGCCGGTTTCATCTACGGAACAAGCCTGACCCAGCTCGAGCAGACCATCCGCCACGGTCGCCAGGGTCATATGCCGGCGCAGAACGAGTTACTGGGTAACGATAAAGTACAATTGCTAGCAGCTTATGTGTACAGCCTGTCGCATGGATTGAATACAGAAAATCTGCAAGCGGAAGGCAAAAAGTAATCATTCGCAACACCTCAACTGCCGCATTCTTTCGAATGCGGCAGTTCCCCGCCCCTTTGCGACCCATTGTCGCACCCCCTTAAAACCTCACCTTTCGAATCCCCGGATTCGGGTCTACGCTTGGTCGATGCGGACTGGCCCGTGCCGGTTCCAGGTCTTGCTTGCGCGATGGGTTCACCGAAACGGCTGATGGAAAGGCCGCAAAGGCAGGTAGATACCGGCTGTCGTGCCAAATGCCGTCGGTCGGCCGATCAGGCCTTTTCAACACACCCCGTTACAAGTGACCTGAACCCTCTCGCTTTTTCCGTTCCCTGCGACATATTGTCCGAGGCCAATTTTGACCCTACGCGGCGCATGGAAAGGCCGCAGAATCAGCATTTGAAAGCATTGACCCAGGTCATGGCGCGTTGCAATGACCCCCTGCTTTCTACATACTTGCGGCCGATTTTTAATCCTAATAAAACACCCAAACCGTGGAACCTTAGAATGAGCACAGCAATCAGTCCGACTGCTTATAACTATAAGGTAGTCCGCCAGTTCGCCATCATGACGGTGGTCTGGGGGATCCTTGGCATGGGGCTCGGTGTCTTCATCGCCTCGCAACTGGTCTGGCCGGAATTGAACTTCGGCCTGCCCTGGACGAGCTTTGGACGCTTGCGCCCGTTGCACACCAACCTGGTGATTTTCGCCTTCGGTGGTTGTGCACTGTTTGCCACTTCCTATTACGTCGTGCAGCGAACCTGCCAAACGCGACTGATTTCCGACAGCCTCGCGGCCTTCACCTTCTGGGGTTGGCAAGCGGTGATCGTCGGCGCCATCGTTACCTTGCCGCTGGGTTACACCACCACCAAGGAATACGCGGAGCTGGAATGGCCCCTGGCTATTCTGCTGGCCATCGTCTGGGTGACCTACGGTCTGGTGTTCTTCGGCACCATCGTCAAGCGCAAGACCAAGCACATCTATGTGGGCAACTGGTTCTACGGTGCCTTCATCGTGGTGACCGCGATGCTGCACATCGTCAACCACATGTCGCTGCCGGTCAGCCTGTTCAAGTCCTACTCGGCCTACTCGGGCGCGACCGACGCGATGATCCAGTGGTGGTACGGCCACAACGCCGTAGGTTTCTTCCTGACCACGGGCTTCCTGGGGATGATGTACTACTTCGTGCCGAAACAGGCCGAGCGTCCGATCTACTCCTATCGCCTGTCCATCGTGCACTTCTGGGCGCTGATCACCCTGTACATCTGGGCCGGTCCTCACCACCTGCACTACACCGCACTGCCGGACTGGGCCCAATCGCTGGGCATGGCCATGTCGATCATCCTCCTGGCACCGAGCTGGGGCGGCATGATCAACGGCATGATGACCCTGTCGGGTGCCTGGCATAAGCTGCGTACCGACCCGATCCTGCGCTTCCTGGTCGTGTCCCTGGCGTTCTACGGCATGTCGACCTTCGAAGGTCCGATGATGGCGATCAAGACCGTGAACTCGCTGTCGCACTACACCGACTGGACCATCGGCCACGTACACGCCGGCGCGCTTGGCTGGGTAGCGATGATCTCGATCGGCGCGATCTACCACATGATCCCGAAACTGTTCGGTCGCGTGCAGATGCACAGCATCGGCCTGATCAACACGCACTTCTGGCTCGCGACCATCGGTACCGTGCTGTACATCGCTTCGATGTGGGTCAACGGCATTACCCAGGGCCTGATGTGGCGTGCAATCAACGATGACGGCACCCTCACCTACTCGTTCGTCGAAGCCCTGCAGGCCAGCCACCCTGGCTTCATCGTGCGTGCCCTGGGCGGTGCGTTCTTCGCCACCGGCATGCTGTTCATGGCCTACAACGTATGGCGTACCGTACGTGCCTCGAACCCGGCAGAAGCTAAAGCTGCCGAACAGATTGCTGTAGTTGGAGCTCACTGATGAAGCATGAAGCAGTCGAGAAGAACATTGGCCTGCTGGCCTTCTTCATGGTCATCGCCGTCAGTGTCGGCGGCCTGACCCAGATCGTTCCGCTGTTTTTCCAGGACGTCACCAACAAGCCGGTCGAGGGCATGAAGCCCCGCCCTGCCCTGGAACTGGAAGGCCGCGACGTCTACATCGCCAACGGTTGCGTCAGCTGCCACTCGCAGATGATCCGCCCGTTCCGTGCTGAAACCGAACGTTACGGCCACTACTCGGTTGCCGGTGAAAGCGTGTGGGACCACCCGTTCCTGTGGGGTTCCAAGCGTACCGGTCCGGACCTGGCCCGTGTCGGCGGTCGTTACTCCGATGACTGGCAGCGTGCGCACCTGTACAACCCGCGCAACGTAGTGCCTGAGTCGAAGATGCCGGCCTACCCGTTCCTCGTGGAAAACAAGCTCGACGGCAAGGACACCGCCAAGAAAATGGAAGTCTTGCGCACGCTCGGCGTTCCTTACACCGACGAAGACATCGCCGGTGCACAGGAAGCCGTGAAGGGCAAAACCGAAATGGACGCGCTGGTGGCCTATCTGCAAGGCCTGGGCACCATCATCAAAAGCAAACGGTGATCTAAATGGATATCGGGATGATTCGTGGCCTGGGCACCGTTGTCGTGATGGTGGCCTTCATCGGTCTGGCGTTGTGGGTATTCAGTCCCAAGCGCAAGTCGGAGTTCGAAGACGCGACCTTGCTGCCTTTTGCGGATGATCCCGAAGCCATCAAGCACGTCGAGCAAGCTTCTAGGAGTAACAAAGAATGACTACATTCTGGAGTCTGTATGTCACAGTCCTCAGTCTCGGTACGATCTTTTCCCTGACCTGGCTGCTGCTGTCGACCCGCAAGGGCCAGCGCACCGAGGCAACCGAAGAGACGGTTGGCCACTCCTTCGACGGGATCGAGGAGTACGACAACCCCTTGCCGAAATGGTGGTTCATGCTGTTCGTGGGCACCATCATCTTCGCCCTGGGCTACCTGGTGCTGTACCCGGGCCTGGGCAACTGGAAAGGCCTGCTGCCGGGTTACAACTACCTGGATAACGAGAAGCAGACCGCGTTCGCCAACGGCCAGACCGGCTGGACCGGCGTTCACGAGTGGGAAAAGGAAATGGCCCGCTCGGACGCCAAGTTCGGTCCGATCTTCGCCAAGTTCGCTTCCATGCCGATCGAAGAAGTCGCCAAGGATCCACAGGCGCTGAAAATGGGCGGCCGCCTGTTCGCCTCCAACTGCTCGGTCTGCCACGGTTCCGACGCCAAGGGTGCCTATGGCTTCCCTAACCTGACCGACGCCGACTGGCGCTGGGGCGGCGAAGCGGAAACCATCAAGACCACCATCATGGGCGGTCGCCATGCGGTGATGCCGGCGTGGGCTGAAGTGATCGGCGAGCAAGGCGTTGCGGACGTTGCCGCTTTCGTCCTGACCAACCTCGATGGCCGCAAGTTGCCGGAAGGCACCAAGGCCGACCCGGTTGCCGGGCAGAAACTGTTCGCCGCCAACTGCGTGGCGTGCCACGGTCCGGAAGGCAAAGGCACCCCGGCAATGGGCGCACCCGACCTGACCCACCCGGCTGGGTTCATCTACGGTTCGAGCTTCGCGCAACTGCAGCAGACCATCCGCTACGGCCGTCAGGGCCAGATGCCTGCGCAAGAGCAGATGCAGGGTAACGACAAGGTTCACCTGCTGGCCGCTTACGTCTACAGCCTGTCTCATGGCGAGAAGGCTCCGGCGGCGGACGCCCAGTAAGGCATACGCCTGAAGCAATAACGAACGGCCCCGCCAATGTGAATTGGCGGGGCCGTTTTGTCATGGGCGTCCGGTTCATGAACTGAAACCTATATTGAGATCGTTGCGGATGTTGAGCGCGCCATCACCGAGTGCGAAATACCCGAGGAACGTGAGAAAACTGCACAGCGTCGTTCCAGCTTTGCCGCCCCCGCCGGCGGCAAGGGCAGCGGGATCGACAGCCTGGGCCAAGGCAACCTGCCTTAAGCCGTGACCTGTGAGCGCGGCGAACCTCCGCTGCGCTCCGTAGCCAGGCCCCGACGGCTCGGCCGGGCAAACCATTGAGCTATAGTCAATTGACCTGCATCATGTTTTGTTACATTCGCTACACCATTCGGGTTTTTTCCCCAACGCGACCAAAGGTCGCACCCTTGAGCTAGAGCGACAGGCGTATCATTGGGCCACTGCAACACCTCTTTTTTGACCGCGGTCGGCATGTACTGACCGAGGCATTTTTCCACTGCCGTGGGATGCAATGATGAGCAACCAGATACCGGTACACGACGTCACCCCGCCCGCCAAGAACGCGAGCAACAGCGTCGATCTCTACGCCTCCAGGGAAAAAATCTACACCCGCGCCTTCACCGGCCTGTTCCGCAATCTGCGCATGGCGGGCGGCGCGCTCCTGTTCCTGTTGTATTTCGGCACGGTGTGGCTCGACTGGGGCGGGCACCAGGCCGTCTGGTGGAACCTGCCCGAGCGCAAGTTCTTCATCTTCGGTGCCACCTTCTGGCCCCAGGATTTCATCCTGCTGTCGGGCATGCTGATCATCGCCGCCTTCGGCCTGTTCTTCATCACGGTGTACGCCGGCCGGGTCTGGTGCGGCTACACCTGCCCGCAGAGCGTGTGGACCTGGATCTTCATGTGGTGCGAAAAGGTCACCGAGGGCGACCGCAACCAGCGCATCAAGCTGGACAAGGCGCCGATGAGCGCCAACAAGTTCCTGCGCAAATTCAGCAAGCACAGCCTGTGGCTGTTGATCGGTTTCGTGACCGGCATGACCTTCGTCGGCTATTTCTCGCCGATACGCGAACTGGTGATCGAGTTCTTCACCGGCGAAGCGGATGGCTGGTCGTATTTCTGGGTCGGTTTCTTCACCCTCGCCACCTACGGCAACGCCGGCTGGCTGCGCGAGCAGGTGTGCATCTACATGTGCCCGTACGCCCGCTTCCAGAGCGTGATGTTCGACAAGGACACATTGATCGTCTCCTACGACCCGCGCCGCGGCGAAAGCCGTGGCCCGCGCAAGAAAGGCATCGACTACAAGGCCCAGGGCCTGGGCGACTGCATCGACTGCACCATGTGTGTCCAGGTCTGTCCGACCGGGATCGACATCCGCGACGGCCTGCAGATCGAATGCATTGGCTGTGCCGCCTGCATCGATGCCTGCGACGCGATCATGGACAAGATGGAGTACCCGCGCGGCCTGATCAGCTACACCACCGAGCACAACCTGTCCGGGCAGAAAACCCATAAACTGCGTCCGCGCCTGATTGGCTATGCCGTGGTGCTGATGGCGATGATCGGTGTGCTGGTGACTGCATTCTTCATGCGTTCGCTGGTCGGTTTCGACGTCAGCAAGGACCGCGTGCTGTACCGTGAGAACGCCGAAGGCCGGATCGAGAACGTCTACAGCCTGAAGATCATGAACAAGGACCAGCGCGACCACAGCTATGTGCTCGACGCCACCGGCCTGCCGGACCTCAAGCTGCAGGGTCGGCGCGAGATCAAGGTGGCGGCCGGCGACATCGTCAGCCAACCGGTCGAACTCTCGGTGGCCCCGGAACAATTGCCATCGAGCACCAACGAGGTGAAATTCATCCTCAAGGACGCCGATGACCCCAGCATCCACGTTGAAGCCAAGAGCCGATTCATCGGCCCACAAAATCGTTGAGAGAAGTGATCATGCCCGCAGCAACTGCCGCAAGCCCCTGGTACAAGCACCTTTGGCCGTGGATCATCATCGGGATCCTGGCCTGCTCGGTGACCCTGACCTTGTCCATGGTGACCATCGCAGTGAACCACCCGGACAACCTGGTCAACGACAACTACTACGAGGCTGGCAAGGGCATCAACCGCTCCCTGGACCGTGAGCTGCTGGCGCAGACCCTGCTGATGCGCGCCAGCATTCATCTGGATGACGTGACCGGTGAAGTCGACGTGCGCCTGAGCGGCAACAGCCAGCCTGCGACACTTGAGCTGAACCTGATCTCGCCGACGCAACCGGAAAAGGACCGCAAGATCACCCTCACCCGCAGCGACACCGAACAGGGCCGCTACATCGGCCAGCTGAGCGACAAGATCGAAGGCCGGCGCTTCATCGAATTGCTCGGCAGCCAGGACGACCACATCTGGCGCATGTTCGAGGAAGAACTGGTCAGCCACGACAAGGAGCTGCTACTGGGTGACGAGCCGCTGCAAGGCGCGGAAGACCTGAAGAAATAAGCCTTATCCTGATCGTTCCCACGCTCTGCGTGGGAACGCAGCCAGGGACGCTCCGCGTCCCAGCCGAAGCGGACGCAGAGCGTCCGGGGAGGCATTGCCACGCAGAGCGTGGGAACGATCATTGGACAACGCCTCATGACCACCCCAACCCCCTGCTACCACTGCGCCCTGCCCGTCCCGGCCGGCAGCCGCTTCACCGCCGCCGTGCTTGGGGAGCCACGGGAATTCTGCTGCCCGGGTTGCCAGGCCGTGGCCGAGGCCATTGTCGCCGGCGGGTTGGAAAGCTATTACCAGCATCGCAGCGAAGCCTCCGCCAACCCCGAAGCGCTGCCGGTGCAATTGGTCGATGAGCTGGCGCTGTACGACCGCGCCGACGTGCAGCAGCCCTTCGTTCGCCACGAAGGCGAACTGGCCGAAACCACGTTGCTGATGGAAGGCATCAGTTGCGCTGCCTGCGGCTGGCTGATCGAGAAACACCTGCGCACCTTGCCCGCCATTGCCGAGGCGCGGCTGAACCTGTCCAACCATCGCCTGCACGTGCGCTGGGCTGACGCGCAATTGCCGCTGAGCCGGGTGCTCGCCGAGTTGCGCCACATCGGTTACGCCGCCCACCCCTACCAGGCCGACCGCGCCAGCGAACAACTGGCCAGCGAAAACCGTTTGGCCCTGCGCCAACTCGGCGTGGCCGGGCTGCTGTGGTTCCAGGCGATGATGGCGACCATGGCCACCTGGCCGGAATTCAACATCGACCTCAGCCCCGAGCTGCACACCATCCTGCGCTGGGTCGCGCTGTTCCTGACCACGCCGATCGTGTTCTACAGCTGCGCGCCGTTCTTCAAGGGCGCCATGCGCGATCTGCGCACACGGCACCTGACCATGGACGTGTCGGTGTCGCTGGCCATTGGCAGTGCCTACATCGCCGGTATCTGGACCTCGATCACCGGGGTCGGCGAGCTGTATTTCGATGCCGTCGGCATGTTCGCGTTGTTTCTGCTGGCCGGCCGCTACCTGGAACGGCGCGCCCGGGAACGCACCGCCGCCGCCACCGCGCAACTTGTCAATCTCTTGCCCGCTTCATGCCTGCGCCTGGGTGGCGACGGCCAGAGCGAGCGCATCCTGCTCAGCGAGCTGCGGGTCGGCGATCGGGTGCTGGTGCATCCCGGGGCGATCCTCCCGGCCGATGGCAAGATTCTCAATGGTCAGTCGAGCATCGACGAGTCGCTGCTGACCGGCGAATACCTGCCGCAGCCACGCACGCCGGGCGACGCCGTCACCGCCGGCACCCTGAATGTGGAAGGCCCGTTGACCGTCGAAGTCCTGGCCCTCGGCCAGGACACCCGCCTCTCGGCCATCGTCCGCCTGCTCGATCGCGCCCAGGCGGAAAAACCGCGCCTGGCGGAAATCGCCGATCGCGCCGCGCAATGGTTCCTGTTGCTGTCGTTGATCGCCGCCGCCGCCATCGGTCTGCTGTGGTGGGAGCTGGACCCTTCGCGGGCGTTCTGGATCGTGCTGGCCATGCTGGTCGCGACCTGTCCCTGCGCACTGTCCCTGGCCACGCCGACCGCCCTTACCGCGGCAACCGGCACCCTGCACAAGCTGGGTTTGCTGTTGACGCGCGGCCATGTGCTGGAAGGCCTGAACCAGATCGACACGGTGATTTTCGACAAGACCGGCACCCTCACCGAAGGTCGCCTGGCGCTGCGTTCGATCCGCCCCCTCGGCGCCCTCGACAGCGATCGTTGCCTGAGTCTCGCCGCGGCCCTGGAGAACCGCTCCGAACACCCGATTGCCCGCGCTTTTGGTCGCGCGCCAATGGCCGCCGAGGACGTCCACAGCACACCGGGGCTTGGCCTCGAAGGCCGGGTCGGCGCTCAGCACCTGCGCATCGGCCAGCCCGGTTTTGTCTGCGCACTCAGCGGCGCTGCCGTGCCAGCCATTCCTGACGAAGCCGGCCAATGGCTGCTGCTCGGCGATAGCCAGGGGCCGCTGGCGTGGCTGGTTCTCGACGACCGCCTGCGCGCTGATGCCCCTGCCCTGCTCGCCGCCTGCAAGGCACGCGGCTGGCGCACCCTGTTGCTGTCTGGCGACAGCTCGCCGATGGTTGCCAGTGTGGCGGCCGAACTGGGTATCGACGAGGCCCGTGGTGGCTTGCGCCCGGACGACAAACTGCAGGTCCTGCAACAACTGCACAAGGAAGGCCGCAAGGTGTTGATGCTCGGTGACGGGGTCAACGATGTGCCGGTACTGGCCGCCGCCGATATCAGCGTGGCCATGGGCTCGGCCACTGACCTGGCGAAAACCAGCGCCGACGCCGTGCTCCTGTCCAACCGCCTCGATGCCCTGGTGCAAGCCTTCAGCCTGGCACGGCGCACCCGTCGGGTAATCATCGAGAACTTGCTGTGGGCCGGGTTGTACAATGGCTTGATGTTGCCGTTCGCCGCCCTCGGCTGGATCACGCCGGTGTGGGCCGCGGTCGGCATGTCGATCAGTTCGTTGACCGTGGTGCTCAACGCCCTGCGCCTGACTCGCCTGCCGAGCGCGCCGGTTGCCCGCACCACGCCAGAAACCCGCCCGCTGCCGGCCTGAGCCGCGCGGGCATGGAGTCCAGATGCCAGCTCTCTACGTGATGATTCCGGCCGCGCTGTTGATCGTGGCCATCGCTGTCTACATCTTCTTCTGGGCGGTCGACAGCGGCCAGTACGACGACCTCGACGGCCCGGCCCACAGCATCCTGTTCGACGACCAGGATCCGAACCACACCGCGGCGGTCGACGAGGCCAGCGGCCACCCGCCCAAGCCTGACGACAAGGCACCGCCCCATGCTTGAGTTGGCGCCGCTGCTGGTGTCGGCGCTCATCCTCGGTCTGCTCGGTGGCGGGCATTGCCTGGGCATGTGCGGCGGCTTGATGGGCGCATTGACGCTGGCCATCCCCAAGGAGCAACGCAACCGGCGCTTTCGCCTGCTGCTGGCCTACAACCTGGGGCGCATCCTCAGCTACGCCACCGCCGGCCTGCTGATTGGCCTGGCCGGCTGGGCGGTGGCCAACAGCCCGGCGGCGATGTTCATGCGCGTACTCGCCGGCCTGCTGCTGATCGCCATGGGCCTGTACCTGGCCGGTTGGTGGAGCGGACTGACGCGCATCGAAAGCCTCGGTCGCGGCCTGTGGCGGCATATCCAGCCGATTGCCAACCGGCTGCTGCCAGTGTCGAGCCTGCCCCGCGCGCTGCTGTTGGGCGCGCTCTGGGGCTGGCTGCCGTGCGGACTGGTCTACAGCACCTTGCTGTGGTCGGCCAGCCAGGGCAATGCACTGGACAGTGCGTTGTTGATGCTGGCGTTCGGGCTGGGCACCTGGCCCGTACTGCTCGCCACCGGGCTGGCCGCTGAACGGGTGACGGCGCTGTTGCGCAAACGCAGCGTGCGCATGACGGGTGGGTTGTTGGTGATGCTGTTTGGGGTCTGGACGTTACCTGGGCCGCATCAGCATTGGCTCATGGGGCATTGATCGGCGGCCCGCACAGACAACACAAGTATCCACCCTTGACGCAAATCAAGATGCCCCACCACTCCACCCCCTAGACTGGCCCACACTGCCAGCCTATCCGGGGGAATGCCCGCATGATGCTCGACGCCATTCGTTGGGACACCGATCTGATCCGCCGTTATGACCTGGCGGGACCGCGCTATACCTCCTACCCGACCGCCGTACAATTCCACAGCCAGATCAGCCCGTTCGACCTGCTGCATGCCCTGCGCGACAGCCGCAAGGCCGTGCGCCCGTTGTCGCTGTATGTGCACGTACCGTTCTGCGCGAACATTTGCTACTACTGCGCCTGCAACAAGGTGATCACCAAGGATCGCGGCCGCGCGCTGCCCTACCTGCAGCGCCTGGAACAGGAGATCCAGCTGATCGCCTGTCACCTCGACCCGACGCAAAAAGTCGAGCAGTTGCACTTCGGCGGCGGCACCCCGACCTTTCTCAGCCACGACGAACTTCGCCAGTTGATGGCGCACCTGCGCAAGCACTTCAATCTGCTCGACGACGACAGCGGCGACTACGGCATTGAAATCGACCCGCGGGAAGCTGACTGGTCGACCATGGGCCTGCTGCGCGAGCTGGGTTTCAACCGGGTCAGCATCGGCCTGCAAGACCTCGACCCGGCCGTGCAGCGTGCGGTCAACCGCCTGCAGAGCCTGGAGGAAACCCGCGCGGTGATCGACGCCGCCCGCACCCTGCAGTTTCGCTCGATCAACATCGACCTGATCTACGGCCTGCCCAGGCAGACCCCGGAAAACTTCGCCCGCACCGTCGATGAAGTCATCAGCCTGCAGCCGGACCGACTCTCGGTGTTCAACTACGCGCACCTGCCGGAACGCTTCATGCCGCAACGGCGGATCAACAGCAACGAGCTACCGACGCCGGCGCAAAAACTGCAAATGCTGCAGGGCACCATCGAACAGTTGACCGCCGCTGGCTACCGCTACATCGGCATGGACCACTTCGCGCTGCCCGATGATGAACTGGCGATTGCCCAAGAGGAAGGCACCCTGCAACGCAACTTCCAGGGCTACACCACCCACGGCCATTGCGACCTGATCGGCCTCGGCGTCTCGGCGATCAGCCAGATCGGCGACCTGTACTGCCAGAACAGCAGCGACCTGAACCAATACCAGAGCGCCTTGGCCTCGTCGCAACTGGCCACCAGCCGCGGTCTGTTGTGCAATGCCGATGACCGTCTGCGGCGTGCCGTGATCCAGCAACTGATCTGCAATTTCAGCCTCGAATTCGCCAGCATCGAACAAGTTTTCAACATCGATTTTCAAGGCTATTTCGGCGAACTTTGGCCTCAACTGCAGTGCATGGCCAAGGATGGCCTGATTGAGCTCGATAACGAAAGCATCACCGTGTTGCCGGCAGGTCGCCTGCTGGTTCGCTCAGTGTGCATGGTTTTCGATGCCTACCTGGAGCAACACAGCCAGCAGCGGTTTTCCCGAGTGATCTAGATACTGCGACAAATCCGCCGCGTGCTGGCCTCAATGTCCTGCAGTGGGTTACCCTTACGTCTTATGTGTGTTTCCCACAAGGATTGAAGAAATGTCCGAGCCAGTAAAACTGCGCGCTCACACTCAGGCACATTGCAAGGATTGCAGCTTGGCCCCGCTGTGTTTGCCACTTTCTCTGAATCTGGAAGATATGGACGCTCTGGACGAGATCGTCAAACGTGGTCGACCACTGAAAAAAGGTGAGTTCCTGTTCCGCCAGGGCGACAAGTTCGACTCCGTCTATGCCGTGCGCTCCGGCGCCTTGAAAACCTTCAACCTGAGTGATGGCGGCGAAGAACAGCTCACCGGTTTCCACTTGCCAAGCGAACTGGTCGGGCTGTCGGGCATGGACACCGAAAAGCACCCGGTGTCGGCACAGGCGCTGGAAACCACTTCGGTCTGTGAAATCCCCTTCGAGCGTCTCGATGAACTGGCCCTGCAACTGCCGCAGTTGCGCCGTCAGCTGATGCGCGTGATGAGCCGTGAGATCCGTGACGATCAGCAGATGATGCTGCTGCTGTCGAAAAAGACCGCCGACGAGCGCATCGCCACCTTCCTGGTCAACCTGTCGGCGCGCTTCCGGGCCCGGGGCTTCTCGGCCAATCAGTTCCGCCTGAGCATGTCGCGCAACGAGATCGGCAACTACCTGGGCCTGGCGGTGGAAACCGTGTCGCGGGTGTTCACGCGCTTCCAGCAGAACGAACTGATCGCCGCCGAGGGCAAGGAAATCCGCATCCTCGACCCGATCCAACTGTGCGCCCTGGCCGGTGGCTCCCTCGAAGGCTGATTGGGTCGATCGCGGCTGAGCGAAAGGGTTCAGCCGCCGTTATACTGTGTCGTTTGCAGCCTGCCAGGACACCTCCGCGATGGTCTTCGACTCCTTCGACATCAAATCCCTCATCCGCCCCGTGATCGACTTTCCCAAGCCCGGCGTGATCTTTCGCGACATCACCCCGCTCTTTCAGTCGCCCACGGCCCTGCGCCTGGTGATGGACAGTTTCGCCCACCGCTATGTCGAGGCGGATTTCACCCACATTGGCGCCATGGATGCCCGGGGCTTCCTGATCGGTTCGGTGCTGGCCTACCAGCTGAACAAGCCGCTGGTGCTGTTTCGCAAGCAAGGCAAGCTGCCGGCCGACGTGCTGGCCGAAGGTTATGCGACCGAGTACGGCGAAGCGTTTCTTGAAGTGCACGCCGACAGCCTGTGCGAAGGCGATTCGGTGGTGATGTTCGATGACCTGATCGCTACCGGCGGCACCCTGATTGCGGCGGCGAACCTGGTTCGGCGCATGGGTGCGCGGGTTCATGAAGCGGCGGCGATCATCGATCTGCCGGAGCTGGGTGGGTCGCAGCGCCTGGAAGACATGGGGATTCCGACTTTTTGCCTGACGCAGTTTGCCCTGACCGATAAATAAGTAGCGCCTGTACTGACGCCATCGCTGGCAAGCCAGCTCCTACAGTTAATCTGCGGGACGAAGATCTCTGTAGGAGCTGGCTTGCCAGCGAAGGCGTCATCCGCCACACCACAAAGCTTAGAGCCCCATCTGCTTGCTGATGATCTCGTTCATCACTTCCCGCGTCCCCCCGCCAATCGAAAGTATCCGGTTATCCCGATACAACCGCTCCACCAGGCTCTCGCGCATGTAACCCAGGCCACCGAGGATCTGCACGGCATCGTGGGTGATCCGGTCTGCGGTATCCGTGGCAAAATTCTTGGCCATGGAAATTTCCTTGATCACGCTCTTGCCTGCGGCCATCTTCGCCGCCTGCCGGTAGGTGAATTCCCTTGAGACTTCGAGTGCCGTGGCCATCTCCGCCAGGCGATGCTTGATCACCTGGAACTTGCCGATCGGCTTACCAAAGGCTTCACGCTCACGAGCCCACTTGAGGCTCTCCTCCAGGGCAAGCTGGGCGGTCATGTTGGCCATCAATGCCAAGGCCAGGCGTTCGTTCTGGAAATTGCCCATGATGCAGGCGAACCCCATGTTTTCACTGCCGATCAGATTTCCTACAGGCACACGGCACTCATCGAAGAACAGTTCGGCCGTGTCTGACGCCCACCAGCCCATTTTCTTCAATGGCTGTCCGACGGTGAAGCCCGGGGTGCCCTTCTCGATCAACAACAGGCTGATGCCGGCGAAACCTGGCTCGCCGGTGCGCACCGCAACGGTGTAGAAATCCGCCCGGACGCCGCTGGTGATGAAGGTTTTACTGCCGCTGACCCGATAGAA
Source organism: Pseudomonas serbica (assembly GCF_028823535.1). Taxonomy (GTDB): domain Bacteria; phylum Pseudomonadota; class Gammaproteobacteria; order Pseudomonadales; family Pseudomonadaceae; genus Aquipseudomonas; species Aquipseudomonas serbica. Next base: position 159,140 of record NZ_JAQIYM010000005.1, read on the forward strand.
GTCGCCATCACGCACGGCGCGGGTTTGCAGGTTGGCGACGTCGGACCCGCCTCCGGGTTCGGTGACCGCCAGGGCGCTGATTTTCTCGCCGGACAACACCTGTGGCACGACCCGGTCACGAACTTCAGGCCTGGCCCACTTGAGGATTGGCGCAAGGCCGATGTCCAGCGAACCCAGCCCCGCCACCAGGCCACCGGAGCCGCAGCGCATCAGTTCTTCGCTGGCGGCGACCTTGGCGAACACATCGCCCTCGTGGCTGCCGCCCAGGCTTTCTGGATAACCGATGCCAAGGATGCCCGCCGCGCCGGCCTTCAGATAGAGCTCCCGGGGAAAGCTTTCGGCTTCTTCCCACTGGTCGATGTCCGGAAGGATCTCACGCTCGACGAATCGTCTGACGCTGTCGCGGACCATTTGGTGGCTGGGGTCGAAGTATTCCTGAAAGGCAGGCATCGGCGAACTCCACTGAAGGGTTCAACGAAGTTAACCGAGCGCTTGCTTGGTTTTCAACAGGAATGAGTCAATCTGTTGGACCGAGTCGCGGCCTTCGCGAGCAAGCCCGCTCCCACATTAGATCTGCGGCGTGCACAAAACCAATGTGGGAGCGGGCTTGCTCGCGAAGGCGTCATTAAAAAACACCCTATAACTTAGAGGGAGATCGGCTTACGCCCCGCAAACGAATGCGCCAGTGTCCCGCCATCCACCAATTCCAGCTCGCCCCCCAACGGCACGCCATGGGCGATGCGCGAAGCGACCAGGCCTTTGCTGCTGAGCAATTGGGCGATGTAGTGCGCGGTAGCTTCACCTTCCACCGTCGGGTTGGTGGCCAGGATGACTTCGGTGAAGGTGCCCGCCTCCTCGATCCGTGCCATCAACTGCGGAATGCCAATGGCGTCCGGCCCCAGCCCGTCAAGCGGCGACAGGTGCCCCTTGAGCACGAAGTAGCGGCCACGGAAACCGGTCTGCTCCACGGCGTAGACATCCATCGGCCCTTCCACCACGCAGAGCAAAGTGTCGTCGCGGCGGGTGTCGGCGCATTGCGGGCAGAGGTCGTCTTCGGTCAGCGTGCGGCACAGGCGGCAGTGACCGACCCCGTCCATGGCCTGGCTCAGGGCCAGCGCCAGGCGCGAGCCGCCACTGCGATCACGCTCGAGCAATTGCAACGCCATGCGCTGGGCGGTTTTCTGACCCACACCTGGCAAAACTCGCAAGGCGTCGATCAGTTGGCGAATCAAAGGGCTGAAGCTCATGGGGAAAAGTCCGACGAAAACAACGAGACGCGGTTTATACCCGCGCCTCTGGTAAGCGTCAATTATTGCGCTGGCGCGACCCGTACCACCAACTTGCCGAAGTTGCGGCCTTCGAGCAGGCCGATGAACGCATCAGGCGCATTCTCCAGGCCATCGACCACGTCTTCGCGAAACTTCACCTTGCCATCGCGCACCCATGGCGCCATCGCGCTGATGAACTCCGGCTGACGGTCACCGTAGTCGTCGAACACGATGAAGCCCTGGATGCGTACGCGCTTGGTCAACAGCGTGCGCTGCAACAGCGGCAGGCGATCCGGGCCGCTTGGCGCTTCGCTGGCGTTGTAGGAAGCAATCAGGCCGCAGAGCGGAATCCGTGCCTTGGGGTTGAGCAACGGCACCACGGCGTCGAACACCTTGCCACCGACGTTCTCGTAATAGATATCGATGCCCTTGGGGCACGCCTGCGCCAGCTCATCGGTGAAGTCGGGGCTCTTGTGGTCGACGCAGGCATCGAAGCCCAGCTCTTCGACCACGTAACGGCACTTGTCCGCGCCACCGGCCACACCGACCACGCGCAGGCCCTTGATCTTCGCCACCTGGCCCACCACCGAGCCCACGGCGCCAGAAGCCGCCGCGACCACCAGGGTCTCGCCTTCCTTTGGCTGGCCGATGTCCATCAGGCCCATGTAGGCGGTCATGCCCGGCATGCCCAGCACGCCCAGGGCCATGGAGGGGCTGGGCAGCCCCGAAGGTATCGGGATGATGCTGCGGCCGTCGTTGATGCTGTGGCTCTGCCACCCCGTGGCGCCGACCACCAGATCGCCTTCATGGAATTTGGGATGGCGCGAACGCTCGACCCGGCTGACCGCGCCGCCGGTCATCACCTCGCCGATTTCCACCGGCGCGGCGTAGGACGGCGCATCACTCATGCGCCCGCGCATGTAGGGATCCAGCGACAGGTAAAGGGTCTTGAGCAGCACCTGCCCCTCTTCCAGATCAGGGAGCGCCACCCGCTCCATGCGGAAGTTTTCCGGCGTTGGCGCGCCGACCGGGCGCGAGGCCAGGACGATTCGTTGGTTGAGGGTCATGGGGTCGGACATGGCAGAGTCTCCTTTGATCGATGAATTCAGCGGTATAGGGAGCAGACCGTTGGGGCGGGGTCGCGTTCGATGTTTCTGTCTCGCCCTGATCGCCACGCGCTGCGTGGGAACGATCAGACTCGGCCAAAAAAAATGCCAGGCGCGATGCCTGGCATTTTTTGTAGCTCATCCGACGCCTGATGGCGAATCAGAATGGCAGTTTCATGCCCGGTGGCAGTTGCATGCCTGCGGTCATGCTGCCCATTTTATCCTGGCTGTTGGCTTCGATCTTGCGCACGGCGTCGTTAACGGCCGCAGCGAACACCGCCTCGAGCATTTCCTTGTCATCTTCGCTCAGGCCTTCGACCAGGCTTGGGTCGATGGTCACGCGCTTGACGTCGTGACGACCGGTCATCACCACGGTGACCATGTCGCCACCGGCTTTACCGGTGACTTCGGCGTTGGCCAGCTCTTCCTGCATCTTGGCCATTTTTTCCTGCATCTGCTGCGCCTGCTTCATCAGGCCGGCCATGCCACCTTTCATCATGGGAATCACCTCAAAAGTACTTGGATTAAACGGCGCCCGGCCCGCTCGGGCGAACGCCTTCAGTTATTAGCCCTGACTGACCAGGGCCTCGACAGGTTCAATAGTATCGTTACGGATGACCGCACCGAACTGCTGCATCATTTGCTGGATGAACGGATCACCGTGGATCGACTCCTCGGCCTCGCGCTGACGGTCGGCACGGCGGCGCGAGGCCGCCTGGGCCGGGGTTTCCTGCTCAGGCTTGATCAGCTCCATGGTCAGGGTCAGGGTCCGCCCGTGATACTGGTTCAACGCTTCGTTGAGACGCCGCTGTTGAGTGGCGTTGAACAGGGCGCTGTGGGCCGGGTCCAGGTGCAGCAACCAGTTGTCGCCCTCGACGGCGATCAGCGTGCAGTTGGCGGCGATGCTGCCGGTCATGCCGGAGATCGGCAGATTCGGGAACAACTCCAGCCATTGCAGGGCCAGGCCGGTGGCAGGTGCCGCGGCAGGCTCAGGCTCCGGCTCTGCGGCCGGCTCGGCGGCGTGCTCGCTGGCCAACTCGTCGAGGTAGCTGTAGGCCGAGTCCATGTCAGGCTCGATGTAATCTTCGTCCAACGGTGGCTCGTCATCCAGGTCCATGCCCGGCGTACCGGCATCGACTTCGGCCACCGTCGGTTCAGGAATCGGCGCGGCAGCCCACTCCGGCGCGTCCGGCACCACGCTGTCCGGCGTCGGCAACGGCATCGGCGGCAACTCGGGCTGCTCGCTGGCGGTTTCCAGCACCGGCTCGACGGCGGGCTGCTGAACGACTTCAGGCTCGACCGGATCATTCCACGGCAGGTCGACCACTGCTTCGACCACGACCGCCTCGACGACCGGCTCCGGCATCGGCTCGGGTTCCGGCTCGGGCACAACGACAGGAGCCGCTGGCGCAGGTGCCGGAGCCTGCGCCGTAACGGGCGCAGCGGCTACTGACGCAACGACCGGCGTGGCAGCCACTGGTTTGGCGGAATCAACCGTGGCCTGGCTGATCCCCACTGGCTTTAGCGGTTGCCTCGGCGCCTCCGCGGTGTCGGCAGGCCGGAAAGCCAGCATGCGCAACAGCACCATTTCAAAGCCGCCACGAGGGTCCGGCGCCAGTGGCAGGTCGCGGCGGCCAATCAGCCCCATCTGGTAATAGAACTGCACGTCTTCGGCCGGCAGGGCCTGGGCCAGGGCCAAGACCCGGTCGCGGTCGCCATGACCGTTGTCGACGCCCTCAGGCAAGGCCTGGGCAATGGCGACACGGTGCAGCACGTTGAGGATTTCCGAGAGCACGCCGTTCCAGTCCGGGCCCTGTTCGGCCAGGTGGCGGACCGCTTCGAGCAGGGCCTTGGCGTCGCCTTCGATCAGCGCATGCAGCACGTCATAGACCTGACCGTGATCGAGGGTGCCGAGCATCGCCCGCACGTCAGCGGCCATGACCTTGCCCTCACCGAAGGCGATCGCCTGGTCGGTGAGGCTCATGGCATCGCGCATCGAACCGTCGGCGGCGCGACCGAGCAACCACAGCGCGTCGTCTTCGAACGGCACGTTCTCCACGCTCAGCACGTGGCTCAAATGCTCGACCACCCGCTCCGGGGTCATGTTCTTCAGGGAGAACTGCAGGCAACGCGAGAGTATCGTTGCAGGAAGTTTCTGCGGGTCGGTGGTGGCCAGGATGAACTTGACGTAGGGTGGCGGCTCTTCGAGGGTTTTCAACAGCGCATTGAAGGAATGGCTGGAAAGCATGTGCACTTCGTCGATCAGGTAGACCTTGAAGCGCCCACGGCTGGGGGCGTACTGCACGTTATCGAGCAGCTCGCGGGTGTCCTCGACCTTGGTGCGGCTGGCGGCGTCGATCTCGATCAGGTCGACGAAGCGGCCTTCATCGATCTCGCGGCACACCGAACACTCGCCACAGGGCGTTGAAGTAATACCTGTTTCACAGTTCAGGCATTTGGCGATGATCCGCGCAATGGTGGTCTTGCCGACCCCGCGCGTACCGGTAAACAGGTACGCATGGTGCAGCCGCTGGCTGTCCAAGGCATTGATCAGAGCCTTGAGCACATGGGTCTGGCCGACCATTTCGCGGAACGAGCGCGGACGCCATTTACGTGCAAGAACCTGATAACTCATCGAAAACCGTCGCAGCGAAGGAAGCAGAAGCGGCTAATGCTAGCGGAGCAAGGCACAAATTGCATCCGGTGCGCTCGTCTAATCTGGCTAAGCTGCACTTTGGCAGGATTTATCGGAGCGTTTATGCGGCTGGCCTTGGGGGCACTGCTGTTGATCAGCCTGGACGGGGCGGCCGCTGACGCGCCGTTGCGCTTCGTTATACCTGACAGTTGGGCCATGCCGATGGTGCAACTCGAACGTGGGCGGCCGACCCAGGGCATCCTGTATGACGTGATGCTCAGCCTCGCCACCCAGGTCGGTGTACCGGCGCAGTTTCACGTCTTGCCCCGCGGCCGGGTGCAGAACGCTATGGAGCATGGTGAGGTCGACATTCGCTGCTACGCCGCGCAGTCATGGACGCCGAACCAGTCCGGCGACTATATCTGGAGCATTCCGCTCTGGACTCAACCCGACCTGCTGGTCAGCCTGCCTGGCGCCACGACGTCAGTGACCCCGACCCAATTGGCGCATCAATCGATCGGCACGGTCCTCGGCTACAGCTACCCGACCCTGCAACCGCTGTTCGACGCCAACCGGCTGCATCGCGACGATGCCCGCAACCAGGAACAGGTGCTGGAAAAGCTGCAGGCCGGACGCAACCGTTATGCGGTCAGCAACCAATGGACCCTGGACTGGTTCAACCAGCGATTGCTACCGCAGCAGCAACTGCAAAGCGTGGCTCTCTTGCAGGAGCAAAAGGTCGGCTGTTATGTGCGCAACGATCCCAAGGTGCCGGTGCAGCGCATCCTGCGCACGTTGCTACGCATGAAGATGTCAGGGGAGATCGATGACATCATTCGGCTCTACATTGGCGACAAGGCTGAAGCCGCGCCGTGACCGCAGGCGGTCGCATCCGCCACCCGCCATTGCGCTGGCGTGACAAAACCCGCGACCCAGCCCGGCACGTCGACAGCGGGCATCGGCTGCGCGATGAAACTCCCCTGGGCCACCTCGCAGCCCAGGCGCAACAGCAACTTGCCGTGCTCGATACTTTCCACCCCCTCGGCGATCACCTGGCGGCCAAATGCCCGGGCCAGACCGATCACAGCAGTGGTCAACGCCAGGTCATCGCCGTCGTGAAGAATGTCGCGCACAAAGGACTTGTCGATCTTGATGGTCTGGGTGCGCAGGCGTTTGAGGTAACTCAGGGATGAGTAACCGGTGCCAAAATCCCCCAGGGAAAACTGCACCCCCAGCGCCTGGCAGGCCTGCAGGCACGCACTGACATGCTGGATGTTCTCGATCGCCACCGACTCGACGATCTCCAGGTCAAGGCGCTGCGGTGCGACCCGCTCGTGCCGCGCCAACAGGTTCTTGAGCCGCTCGACGAAATCCGCCCGCTGAAAATGCCGCGCCGCAATATTGATGCTCACCGGCCAGTCATGGCCGGCTTGCTGCCAATGATCGAGTTGGGCCAACACTCGGTCCAGTACCCATTCACCGATATCGATGATCAGGTCTGTTTCTTCCACCTGGGGCAAAAAATCCCGCGCGGGGACCAGGCCGTTTTGCGGGTGCTCCCAGCGCAGTGCGGCCTCCAAGCCGACGACCCGGCCGTGGCGCATGTCGACCCTGGGCTGGTAATGCACGCGCAATTCGCCGGTCACCAGCGCCTGGCGTACCCGCTCGACCGTCTCATGGGTGGCCTGGACTTGGCGGTCGCGGATCACGTCGAACAAATGAAAGCGCTTGCGACCGCTCTGCTTGGCCACATACATGGCCTGATCGGCATGCCGCAGCAGGGTTCCGGCATCTTCGTCATCGTCAGGAAACAGCGTGACGCCAATGCTGGCAAACACGTTGATGTCCTTACCGTGCAGCGAATACGGCACCGATATGGCCCCCAGCACCCGGCTCAGCGTGGCCCGCAATTGCGGCAGGTCTTGCACATGACGCAATACCAGAACGAACTCATCGCCGGCCAGCCGCGCGACCACGTCCTCGCCACGCACAATGTTGCGCAGGCGCTTGGCCACCTCCACCAGTAAAAGATCGCCAGTGGCATGACCGTAGCCATCATTGACCGCCTTGAAGCCGTCGAGGTCGAGCATGCAAACCGCCAGCGGTATGCTCTCCTGCCGGGAGAACTCCAGCGCCTGGTCCAGCAGATCCGAGAGAAAGGCACGATTGGGTAGCCCGGTGAGCACGTCATGGCCGACCCGCCATTGCAGGGAATGCAGGAGCTGACGTTTTTCACTGATGTCGAAACGAATCGACAGGTACCGCTCGACCCGCCCGGTGGCCGTATCGATCACCGGCACCATGGTGCTTTCGACCCAATACAGGCTGCCATCCTTGGCACGGTTGCAGATCTCGCCCTTCCAGATATGACCCAGGGCGATGGTGCGCCACATCTCGACGAAGAATTCAGTGGCGTGCATGCCAGAGTTGAGCATGCGATGGTTTTGCCCAAGCAACTCCTCACGGCTGTAGCCGGACACCGCGCAAAACTGGTCATTGACGTGAGTGATCCGGCCGCTCAGATCAGTCTCGGAAAAAATCGCGGCGGCATCCACCGCCCTGCGGTACTTCTCATCCATGAGTCAGGCTCGCTGTCGCTGGCGGTGGAACCCGTTCAAGGCAGCAACACCGATGCTGGTAATATTCTGCAAGGCTTCAAGTAGTTCTCGCCACCTTGCGTGAACGCGCAATAGTGGCTTTTTCATATCGTTCCATAATCTGAAACAAGCTCACTCAATGTCGCGCTTGACCGGCAATTCTACGAAATGCATCACATTTTGCAAAGCGAGGTGATGGATCATGCAGTTGTCTAATGCCAAAATCTGTCGTTAAGTTCTTGATTCTAAATGGGAATTGAGCGATGCACATTTCAAGTTTGGGTCCAGCCATCCGGCGGTACCGCAAGGTCGCGGGGCTTACTCAGGCTGAACTAGGCGAAAAAACCGGTTTTGACCCCAAAACCATCAGCCGCTTCGAAACCGGCACCTATACCCCCAGCGTGGACGCACTGTTCATGTTTGCCAATGTGCTGGGGGTGAAGCTGAAAGCCTTCTTCGCCGACCTGGGCGATGAGGATGAACAGCGGGCGTATCTATTCGATGTCATACATAAAGCCCCCCCAAAGGATCTGGGAAAGCTGATTGCAGCGGTTGACCAGGCCTTGTCCAAGCCTTAGAGCCAGTAAAGAAAAAAGGAGACCGGCGTGTCGCGCTCGACAGGTCGCCCTCCTTTTTCATGTCGCCGGTAAATCGCGGACGACAAGAAACCGCGATGGGCAGATGCCATGGCAGCAAATGAAAAATGGTTTATGGCAGATGACGCGAGAGAGGGTCTCGCGGTTCGTTAAGGTGGTAACCCCACCAGCCACACCCCGGCACACAATGTCACCGCTGCGGCTGCTCCCTTCCAGGCCTGACCGGGTTCACGGCTGATCGTTGCGGGGGGACCGATGGGGTCACCATAACGACGCTCACCTGACGGCGAGCCGCGCCATTGTACCTATCTGAGACGAAGTTACAACCGTTCGAGCGGATTAAAAAATATGAGCTGCTTCAAGGACATGCAATGGGCTTGAAAATCTCGTAGTGGGTTGGCCGGCGGACCTGATCGTGATCTGTACGCATCCCCCTGTAGGAGCTGGCTTGCCAGCGAAGGTCGTCAACGATAACGCGTGTTAACTGGTTCACCGCACCGCTCTTGCGTTATTCGCCGGCAAGCCAGCGCCTACATTTCCCAATCCGCCTTGGCAATCTGCAACCCATGCAACCCCTTGTACGACGCTCGCTCTGGCTGACTCCAGCCTTCGAGCAACGCATCGTCCAGTCGATAGACCTCCACCCCCAGCGGCCTACACACGCTCAGCGGGTCCTGGGCATCCGGCCCCCACATGGCCAGCGACAGATCACCACCCGGGCAGGTCGACAAGGCACAGAGCAAATCAATCTCGGCGAAGAACTCCAGGTAATCGCCCTTCTGCGCCGGACAGGCCTTCATGAAGTACATGTCGTCATGATTGAGCCCCGTGCACTGGAAAATGTTCAGCACGTCATGCACGTCGAATTCAGTCAAGCCGTGGGGCAGTACCGCGCGGGTCAGGTTGGAATGACAGTGATGATGGAAGTCCTCGCCGGTGAGCATTTTGTTCACATAGGGATCACAGCGGGTACCCAGCAAGTCGTGCAGGCGCCCGCCATGCTCATCGATACCGTACGCGGCGAGGCTGTCATCGGTAATGGTCACCAGCGGCCGCAAAAAAGGCAGATTCGACCAGAGTCGGTCGTGGGTGCTGACATGCGCGCCCTGCAATTGCCGGGTCCGCGCTGCCCACAAGCGTTCGCGCGGATCGTTGGCATTCCAGACATTGAAATCCCCCACTTGCGGCCCGACCGGCGTGGTGATGCGAAACACATGCCCAGCCGGGACCTTCCAGGCACGGCCGGTGCGAATCGGCACTTCGAACGACTCGATCAGGGTGCGCCCGTCCTTCGCGTCGCGAACCCGCTCGTAGAAGGCCTTGTCCACCTGCAAGGCCGAGCCTTTGCTGACTTGATAGGCCGCCGGATAGTCTTTGTACATGGCACAGTTCCTCAATCAGTGATGGGAAGCAGGGGCAAGCATTTGCAACAGCAAGTGTTCGGAATCGTCGAGATACAGGTTCATGGCCTCTGCGGCCCCACGCCGGTCACCCTCAGCGAGCAACTCATGGATCTGCCGATCGCGAGCCAGCCAGGGCGCCTGGAAACGTGATTCATCGGGGGCGGTGCAGAACACCAGGCGCAACTGCGCGACGACGTTGGTGAAGAACTCGTCAAACAACGTACTGTGTAACAGCCCGACGATATGCTGGTGAAAGGCCAGGCCATGGGTGCCGACGGCGCGCCAGTCCTCGCGCTCCCGGGCCAACTCGGCGGCCTCCAGGGCCTGGCGCATGCGGTCGGACTGGCACTCGCGCAGGGGCCGAGCGGTACTGATAGCCTGCAACTCGAGCGTGCGGCGAACCTGGAACAGGTCTCGCACATCCTCGATCCCCAACCGGCGAACCATCACTCCCTTGTTGCGCACATAGCGGGTCAGCCCCTCCTGCCCCAAGCGATGCAGGGCCTCGCGAATGGTGTTGCGCGAAGCGTTGTAGGCGGTCACCAGATCGCTTTCCACCAAGGCCATGCCCGGCAGCAAGCGCCCACCAATGATGTCGCCTCGTAACTCCAGAGTGATCTGATCGGCCAGTGACAGTCCGCTGCTCATGCCTCATTACCTCGGATTGTTCAACAATCGGTAAAGAATGAGTAATCACTATTCGTGCCATATTTCATTGGCGTTTGGATCAAGTTCGACGCATCTGCATGCTTTTTAGAAATAGAAGTACAGTCACCATCCAATTTTCATTGGTTAATATGGCGCATTGATGTGGAGATATCAGATGCGTTACTCGCAGGACCATAAAGCCCAGACCAACAAACGCATCATCAAGGAAGCTTCCGTGCGCTTTCGCCGAGACGGCATTGGTGCGACCGGCCTGCAGCCCCTGATGAAAGCGCTGGGCTTGACCCACGGAGGCTTTTACTCACACTTCAAGTCCAAGGATGAACTGGTGGAAAAAGCGTTACAGGCCGCCGGGGATGAAGTGGACGTCCGATGCGCCGAGCTGTTCGCCCAGGACCGTCCGCTGGAGGCGTTCATCAATGCCTATCTGTCCGAATGGCACCAGACTTCGCCCCACGAAGGCTGCCCGCTGCCGACCATGTCGTCGGAACTCGGCCTGCGCGGCCAGCCGAGCCCGACTTCAGACGCGGTACTCCAGGCACGACTGCGCCAGATTCAAGGCACGCTCGAGGGTGAAAACACCGAGCACCGCAGCATCGTCATCATGTCCACACTGATCGGCGCGCTGTTGCTATCGCGCAGCGTCGAGAACCCCGAACTGGCCGCCGAGATTCTCGAGGTGACACGCACCTGGCTCAATCTGTCCGGGACTAGCCAACCCAGCGCTTGAACAGCACGCTGGCGTTGACCCCGCCAAACCCGAAACCGTTGGACAGCGCGTACTCGATCGCCATCGGTCGAGCCTGGCCATGGACAATGTCCACGCCCTCGGAAGCCGGGTCCGGGTTATCGAAATTGAGGGTCGCCGGCACGATCTGATCGCGGATCGCCAGCAGCGTGAAAATGGCTTCGATGCCACCGGCGGCACCGAGCAAGTGCCCGGTGGCCGATTTGGTCGATGTCACCGCAATGCCGTTGTTCGCACCGAACAGTGCCTTGATGGCAGCCAACTCACCCAGGTCGCCCACTGGCGTCGAAGTAGCGTGCGCATTCAGGTGCTGAACCTGCTCCGGCGAGATTCCTGCCTGCGCCAATGCCAATGACATGGCGCGACGAGCGCCACTGCCATCCTCAGGCCCCGCGGTCAGGTGATAGGCGTCAGCACTGGTGCCATAGCCGACCACTTCTGCCAGGGGCTGAGCGCCCCGGGCCAAGGCATGTTCCAGGGACTCAACCACCAGCAGGCCCGAACCCTCGCCCATGACAAAGCCATCGCGGTCCCGATCGAACGGTCGCGAGGCGCGCTCCGGGGTGTCGTTGAACGCGCTGGACAAGGCACGCGCCGCCGCAAAGCCGGCCAGGCTGACCCGATCGATCGCCGCCTCCGCCCCGCCACACACCGCAATATCCGCCTCGCCGCAACGAATCAGCCGCACCGCATCGCCAATGGCCTGGACGCCGGCCGCACAGGCCGTGACCGGCGCACCCAGCGGGCCCTTGAACCCATGCTGGATCGACACATGACCCGCCGCCAGGTTGACCAGGAACGAAGGAATGGTGAACGGCGACAAACGTCGCGGCCCGCGGCTGTCCGTGGTGCGCACCGCATCGGCAATCGCGCCGAAACCACCGACGCCGGAACCGATGATGGTGGCCGTGCGCTCCTGGGCCTCGACGGTTTGCGCCTGCCAACCCGCTTGCTCGATAGCCTGGCGCGCCGCCTCCATGGCAAACAGGATGAACCGATCCATCTTCTTCTGTTCTTTGGGCGCAGTAGCCCGATCAGGGTCGAAACCCGCCTCAGGATCCTCTGCCAGCGTCGGCACGGCCCCGCCGACACTGGTCGGCAGATCCGCCACCACCTCGGCTGGCAAGTTGCGCAGCCCTGAACGCCCGGCCAACAGCCGCGCCCAGACCGCTTCGACGCCGCTACCCAGGGGAGACACCAGCCCCATGCCTGTCACTACCACTCGACGATCACTCATACCGCAACCACCTCATACCGGTTCGCCCGCGTCATTTGTAACGCGCGGCAGCCTTGCTTTTGGAAAGGTTAGGCGCCATGACGAGACGCGCCGCCACAAATGCATCCCAGTCGCCCGCATTCGGCAAGGAAGGAATGGTCACCAACTCACCCTGATCCAGACCCGCGAGGGCCGCATCGACCATCTCCCCCGCCTCCATGACCATCTCCGCCGGAATCTGCGAAGCGTCGATACCCGAACGCTCCCAGATCTCAGTGCGCGTCACCCCTGGCAACACAGCCTGGACCTTGACGCCGGTGCCGTCGAGCTCGGCGTTCAACGACTGGGTCAGACTCAACACATACGCCTTGCTCGCGCTGTACGTCGCATTAAAACGCTCGGGAAACAACGCCACCACGGATGCAATGTTGATGATCGTACCCCGCCCCGCCTTGGCAAAACCCGCCGCCGCAGCCGACGCCAGACGCGTGACCGCCGTGATATTCAATTGAATCATACGCTCCAGCTGGTCCAGATCGGCATTGGCCAACAACCCATCCGCCGCCACTCCCGCATTGTTCAACAACAGGCTGATGCTCGAATCACTGCGCAAACGCTGCTCAAGCTTCAGCACGTCATCCCTCTGCGTCAAATCCGCCTTGAGCACCTCGACCTGCACACCATGGGCATCACGCAACGCGCTCGCCGCCGCTTCAAGCCGCTCCAGATCACGAGCGACCAACAACAAATCAAAACCACGCGCCGCCAGGCGCTGCGCGTAGATAGCGCCGATACCGGATGAGGCGCCGGTGACGAGGGCGGTGCCTTGGGACTGAAGGGGAGTCATGTGGTTGCTCCTTGGAAATGCCAGAGGAATGGATAGATAGGCGCCAGATCTCAGCGCGTTTGAGCGGACAGGTTATTTATTATATGCATAATTTATTCGCAGTATGATAGCCGTAATTTTTTAAACGCTGACGAATGGCAAAACCTTGCAGCAATCGCCAGAAAGCAAAAAGGCCGGTCAATGACCGGCCTCCAAGGCTGAGTGACAAGCTTAGTTCACCTGAAGCTTCTCGCGATTTTTATCCAGAAGGGCCTTGCCGATACCCTTGACTTCGAGCAACTCGTCGACGGATGCAAACGGGCCATTACTTTCACGATACGCAACAATCGCCAAAGCCTTGGCCTCCCCCACCCCGGACAACTCACGCTGCAAGGTCGGCGCATCGGCCTTGTTGAGATCCACCTTTGCGGTTTGCGCACCCGCCGAAGCCTCCATCGCCACCGGAGCCTTGGACGCCTCCGTCTTGGTCGTAGGCGCAGCGTTAGCAGGGATAGATAGACTGGTGAGCAGGGCAAAAACCAGGGAATAGAAATAGCCTGTACGCATAAATGACGCTCCATGACATCGGTTGAGGAAGCAGCTTTTCCGCAGCTGCTTCCTCAAGTTAGGCGATGTAGGGAGGGTGTCAAAAATGTGTCTGTTGCGGAATGTAAGACAATCAGGGTTCGAGGCGACGTTGCTGGTAGATCCAGTCGAAATTGGGCTATTGCGTATGTTACGGAGTTTGAAATATCCGATTGCCTGACCAAGGCATTGCTTTAATATGTGCGCCTTGGTCATAACGTACCGAAACCAATCACCGCTGGAGAAAAGCAATGAAAGTAGTCACCACCGACTTACCCGGTGTTCTGATCATCGAACCCAAGGTATATGGTGACGAGCGGGGCTTCTTCTATGAAAGCTTCAACGCGAAGGCTTTCAAAGAAGCTACTGGTGTGAACACAAAATTTGTTCAGAACAATCATTCCCGCTCGAAAAAAGGTGTGCTGCGCGGCTTGCACTATCAACTTGACAACCCTCAGGGGAAACTGGTGCGTGTCAGTTTCGGAGAGGTTCTCGACGTGGCTGTGGACATTCGGCGTAGCTCACCGCATTTCGGCAAGTGGGTGGCCGTTCGACTCTCGGCTGAAAATCACCGTCAGCTCTGGGTTCCGGAAGGCTTCGCACATGGCTTCGTGGTCCTGAGCGAATTTGCCGAGTTTCTTTACAAAACTACAAATTACTACACCCCGTCCGCCGAACGCTGCATTCGTTGGAATGATCGGACTTTGAACATCGACTGGCAACTCACTGAAGAGCCACAACTCTCGGCCAAGGACCAGGAAGGCAAATCCCTGCAAGAGGCTGACCTGTTTCCGTGAGCCGTTCGGCCTTGTCCATCTGATACAGTCGCTCAATCGTGATGGAAAGCAGCTTCCCCGAAGCTGCTTCCAACACCGACCGCGCTATAGCCTGGACCGCTCAGGGCTCGAGGCGCCGCTGTTGATAGATCCAGTCGACAATCTCGCCGTCTGGAGCATATCCGCTGACGGTGTCACGCAGTAATTGACGCACTCGGGTGTAGTCGTCGTGCTCAACTGCAGAGAGCAACTCTGTCAACTTGGCCTTGAGCACTTCCCATGGCAGATGATCTTCATTGGCACTCATGATCATCGGGTGCTGAGTGGAAACTACGTTGTCGCCGATCAATAACTCTTCATAAAGCTTCTCGCCCGGACGCAGGCCGGAAAACTCGATGGAGATGTCGCCGTTTACGTTTTTCTCGGATCGGACACTCAAGCCGGATAGATGAATCATCTTTTCCGCCAGCTCTACAATTTTCACTGGCTCGCCCATGTCCAGCACGAACACGTCACCACCCTGCCCCATGGACCCGGCCTGAATCACCAGTTGCGCCGCCTCCGGAATGGTCATGAAATAACGGGTGATTTTCGGGTGAGTAACCGTCAGCGGCCCGCCGGATTTGATCTGTTTGTGAAACAACGGAATTACCGACCCCGAAGACCCCAGAACATTACCAAATCGGACCATGGTAAATCGGGTTTTATTGACCCGCGATACATTGCTGGTGTCGCCAAAGAGTACTGGGGCAACTTCGCGGCTGAGGGCTTGCAGTGTCAGTTCCGCCAGACGCTTGGTGCTCCCCATCACATTGGTCGGCCGCACGGCCTTGTCCGTGGAAATTAACACGAAGTTGGCCACACCGGCCTGCAGAGCAGCTTGCGCGGTATTGAGCGTGCCGATCACATTGTTCAGAACGCCTTCGGCGATGTTGTGCTCTACCATGGGCACGTGCTTATAGGCCGCGGCATGATAGACCGTGTCGACGTGCCAGGTTTTCATCACGTCCAGCAACTTTTCCGGGTTGCGTACAGAACCGAGGATTGGCAACAGCCGAACCGGCAATGATTCCCGTGTGATGCGCTGCTCAAGCTCAGACAGAATGCTGTAGAGGTTAAATTCACTATGATCGAGCAGTAAAAGCGTCGTTGGCCGCAAAGCCAGAATTTGCCTGCAAAGCTCAGAGCCGATTGAACCGCCTGCTCCAGTAACCAGAACCGACTGGGCCTTGATGCAATGCTCGAGCAACTCTCCCTGCGCGGGTACCGAGTCACGACCGAGCAAGTCAGCGATATCCACTTCCTGGATGTCATCGACCTTGACCCTGCCACTGGCCAGGTCCATGAACCCTGGCACACTTCTGACGTGCAGCGGAAAGCCTTCAAGGAATGTCAGGATTTCACGGCGACGGCCTCTGTTCGACGACGGAATCGCAAGCAGGACCTCCTGCGCACCTGTCTCGTCGATCATTCGCTGGATTTGCTCGGGCTTGTATACATGCAGGCCCGAGATGATCCGATCGGCGATGCTAGTATCGTCATCGATGAACGCCACCGGACGCATCGCCCGGCCCATGCGCAATGCCGCAACAAGCTGGTTTCCCGCTGCGCCGGCACCGTATACGGCGACTCTCGGGAGACCGTCGTCCCTGCTGGCAAAGGGCACATGCTGCACCGCTGTAAACCAGTCGCCCAAAAAGTATTGGCGCATTGCAAGGCGCAACCCGCCAATCATGATCAGGCTCAACCACCAGTAATTGAAGATGATCGAACGAGGAACGATATTCTGATGGTTGCTGTACCAGTAGACGACGACGCCAAGGATCAGCGATGACAGGCTCACAGCCTTGATAATAGCGATCAGCGCATCATTGCCGAAATAGCGCATCACCGCCCGATACATCCCGAAGCGGATGAACAAGGGTATGGCCACGACTGGAGCGATCAGGAAAAGCCAGGAATGCGCGATAAAAGGGTTGACCATCTCATCGATGCCGAGGCGAACCACAAACGCCAACCAGAGTGCCGCCCAAACCAGGACGACGTCGGCCCAAACCTGTATCAGTCGCTTTTGGTGGCGTGGCAGCCCCAGCAAAAGAGCTCGTACCCTCTCCATAAACGCTTCAAACACCTTGTCCCGCTCCTAAACTGGAATGACTTGATTATTGTACCTATTCGGACACCTGCAACACCCGTTAAATCAATGTACGAAGCCTCAACTGGTGGATGGAGAGACCGAGCTTTCAAGTGCTCCCGCATGGAATTTGACAGCGAGAATGATCAGCGGGATGTACGCCATCACAAGGCCGATGGCGCCATCCATGCCCCAGTAAGTGACGCAGAAAGCGATAGGTAACAGCCAGAACAGATTTATTGCACCAACAGCCAATGTAACTGGCAGATGCCTGCCGAATCGTCGTGACGCGAACTGGTACGCGTGACTGCGATGGGCCTCATAGACCTTATCGCCTCGGATCAATCTCCGTAAAAGCGTGAACGTGGCATCGACGATGAAAACTCCCAGAAGAATCAACCATGACCAGAAAAGGCCTGACGATTCCCAGGCTGCCTGAATCGACAACACGCCCAATGTCATGCCAAGGAACCCACTGCCAGCGTCCCCCATGAAAATGCGCGCTGGGGGAAAGTTCCAGTAGAGGAAACCCAGAACCGCCATGGCTAATACCAGCGGCCCCCATATGAGCGCCGGAGTTCCATTGATCCAGTAGAGCAAACATGCACCAAGGCAGACACACAAGGCTTCGATGCTGGCAATGCCATCAATTCCGTCCATGAAGTTATAAAGATTCAAGACCCAGACCAGATAGATGGCGGCCAGGATATATCCGAACCAATGAAGCTCCATGTTCATTCCGAAAATGACGATAGGAGGAAATCCTCCAATCCATAAGAGCGCCCATACCGCAGCAGCAAAATGACCCAGCAGACGCCATCTGGCGGCTATATGGCCATGATCATCCATGAACCCGATCACGGCGATCAAGATACCAGCGCCACCCACGGCAATGAGCTGTGACCATTGAACCAATCCTGCAAAACCAAGAACAGGAAGCGCTACGAGAAAAGCGATTACGATCGCCACTCCTCCACCGCGGGGCGTGGGGATGGAATGTGAACTTCGCGCGTTGGGGATATCGATGATACTGCGACTTAGCGCATAACGACGTAAAGCTGCAGTCAGCACCAAGGAAAGAATGGCGATAGCAGGTATTAGCCACAAGTAAATCATTGTTATTGATGTTCCCGAAAATGTAATGCGGTTGCAGCCAACGCCTCTTCAACACTGACCGGCGGCGTCCAGCCCAGTAGAGTGCGAGTCTTGGTAATATCGACCTGAAGGGATCCACATAGACGCTGGGACAGCGCTTTTTTACCCAACATCGCTGCGCCACACTGAAGCACCCAGCTGGGAACAGGAACAAGTCGCGCCGGTTTTTTAAGTGCTTTCGCCATCTTGGTCAACAGTTCGGTAGTGGATAAATCCTCTCCGTCACTCACAAGAAAGGTCTGATTGGCAGCTGCAGGATGATCAATACAAGTCACCACGAGATCTACCAGGTTATCCAGCGCAACGAGACTTCGATTGTTATGAATCGCACCGAAAGGCAAGGGGATTCCCTTATCCAGCCAGCGCATCATGCTCAGGAAGTTCGCTTTGACCCCTGGCCCATAGACCAGAACCGGGCGAATAATCACCACCTCCATCCCGGTTTCCGTCGAGAGCTGGCGCAGGCCCTGCTCAGCTTCCATTTTTGAAATGCCGTACGGATCTGCAGGAGCGGGGGCATCATCTCCGGTGTAGAAAGTACCTGGCGTCGTTCCTTCGCCATTTACCTTGATTGAACTGATAAAAATAAACCGTCGAACACCGCAAGCGGCCGCCTGACGAGCAAGATTCATGGTTCCAGCAACGTTGACGTTGCGAAACGCAGCGAGTGGATCTGACTCGGCATCATTCATGACGTGCACTCGTGCCGCAGAGTGAATAATCACATCAAATTTTGCTAGATCGCCCATCCACTGGGTTTCGCCATCGAAGGAGCCAATGCGCAAGGTCGGAACGTCCTGCGCCTTGAGCTGCGATTCCTTTCGGACAACAGCAGAAACCGCATGCACCTTTTCGTTGTGCAAGCGTTTAAGAATGGCGCCACCAACAAAACCAGTCGCTCCGGTCAATAAAATAGAATGCGGCATCATTGGCTGGCCTTTCTCAGGGAGGCGTTTCTAAAAAGATCTTCCAGTCGGGTTAAAAGCCGATTCTTCGAATAATTATCCAAGTAATACTGCCGACCGGATTCGCCCATTGCACTTAATCGGCCTGCGTCTGCTTGCGCAAGTGCCAACGTTATCTCCGCCAGACCTTTCGAATCACCGGAAGAGCATGTTAGACCTGCACCGGAGTCAGCGATCACTCTTGCTGCCTCGCCGTTGATCATTCCTAGCAGCGGCCTTCCCGAGGCAAGATAAGCCTGTACTTTTCCAGGTATGGTCTTCTCGAAAACATCGTTGGTTTTGAGTGAGACAAGCAACGCATCCGCACAGGCGAACAGAGCAGGCATTTCCTCGAGAGGATGCCGACCTAATAACAAAACGTTTCCAAGACCTCTGGACTGGACTTGTTGACTTAACCAATCACTCATACGTCCATCGCCGACGATTACCCAGCGCACGGAAACCTTGTTCACTAACGCTTCGGCTGCGTCCAGCACCGCGGGAAGGTCTTGCGCTTCACCTAGATTGCCCGCGAACAACACAGTAAATACCGTTTCGTCACGCGACAGCAAGGAAGAGGCTCTATTCTCGACCGCGGTAAAATCGTCCTCTGCCCAGCTTGGAAAGTAAACCAGTCGCTCGGACGGAATATCTTTCGTGCAATATTTCTGCACGTTTTCAAAGAAACCATGGGACTGCAACAGCAAATAATCAGTACGGTTGTAGATCCATGAAACCATTTTACCGACCATTGACAGCAGTGCAGGCTTCTTCAATACACCCACGGCTCTGAGGGTTTCAGGCCAGAGGTCAAGCACCCATACAAACACCGGTGCTTTCTTCAACCGGCCAATGACCAATGCGGGGATGGCAGCCATGATCGGAGAGACGGCATAGACAAAAACCGAATCGAATTTTTCGCCACGCAGCTTGTAGGCCCCAACAACTGAAGCGCTAGTGAAGAAACTGAGATAATTCAGTGCCAGATTAATGCTGCGCTTACCCCGCGGCAGCATCGGGACCCTGACAATCTTGGCGCCAAAGTAGTCATCGAAACGCTCAGGCGTTGCCTGAAACTCGGCGAATACGGTCCCCTCTGGATAGTTGGGCAGCCCCGTCAGCACGGTGACCGAATGTCCTTTCTCGGTAAAATCGCGAACCAGGTCGTTTATCCGCATATTTTCAGGCCAAAAATATTGCGTGACCACCAGGATTCTCAGTTTCTTCTCAGACATGTTCACAACTCGAATTAGTAGCGTTTCCAGACGATGCGATTCACATAGTCGGTGTAACTATGCACGATCCGGGCTACCTTTTCAGACACATTGGGCATGCTGTAATCTTCGACCAAACGTAGGGTGCGCTCCGACCCGGACGCTTGTGTATCAAGAACCATCAATCCTTGCAGTACTCGCTCAACCTCGAGCCCCACCATCATCACCGCAGCCTCTTCCATGCCTTCCGGACGCTCATGGGCCTCACGGATATTCAATGCGGGGAAATTAAGTATTGAAGATTCTTCGCTGATTGTGCCGCTGTCGGAAAGTACCGCTTTGGATTCCAGTTGCAGCTTGTTGTAATCCTTGAAGCCCAACGGCTTGAGCAACTTCACGTTCTCGTGGAATACAATGCCCATCGCATCAACACGCTTCTGGGTGCGTGGATGAGTCGAGACAATGACCGGATAGCCGAATGTAATTGCGACAGTATTAAGGACATCAACCAGCTTTAGCAGGTTTTTATCAGAATCGATATTTTCTTCACGGTGCGCACTGACTACAAAGAACTTACCGGCTTCCAGCCCCAACCGTGTCAATACGTCAGAAGACTCGATTCCATCACGATAATAATTCAGCACTTCATACATCGGGCTACCGGTTTTGATCACCATATCAGGTGAAAGACCTTCTTTTAGCAAGTAATCCCGGGCGATGGTGCTGTAGGTAAGATTAATATCAGCCGTATGATCAACGATTCTACGGTTGATTTCTTCAGGCACGCGCATATCGAAGCAGCGATTACCGGCTTCCATGTGGAACGTTGGAATCTTACGCCGTTTGGCAGGGATGACAGCCATGCAACTATTGGTATCGCCCAAGACCAGCAACGCTTCTGGCTGAACAGTCGCCAGTACCCGATCCACAGAAATGATTACATTCCCGATGGTTTCAGCACCGCTACTGCCTGCGGCATTCAGAAAATGATCTGGCTTTCGAATTCCGAGATCTTGGAAGAATATCTCGTTCAACTCATAATCGTAATTCTGTCCTGTATGCACCAGTACATGATCGCAATACTTGTCCAGCGCGGTGATAACGCGCGACAAGCGAATGATTTCTGGACGGGTGCCAACAACAGTAACAATTTTCAACTTTTTCATCGTGATACTCGTTCCTAATTCGATCAGGCTTTGGTGCCCACTGGCATAGTGTAGGTGTCCGGAAGCTCACGATCAAAGATCTCGTTCGCCCACAGCATGACGATCATTTCAGTTTCGCCAACGTTAGTGATGTCATGACTCCAGCCAGGTACGGTCTCAACAATTTTCGGCGTTACGCCATCGGTGAACAGTTCATAAAACTCACCCGACACTATATGGCGAAACCGGAAGCAGGCCTTGCCGGAGATAACTAGAAATTTTTCTGTCTTGGTATGGTGATAATGACCACCGCGAGTGATGCCCGGATGCGCAGTGAAGTATGAGAACTGACCCGAATCCTTGGTCTTGAGCATCTCCACGAATACGCCGCGATCATCTCCGTACTTGGGAACTTCGTAGGTAAACTCTTCGGGTGGCAAGTAGCTTAGGTATGTGGAGTACAGCGCGCGTACCAGTCCGGTACCTACGCGCTCGGCTATCATAGACTCCCGGCTATTTTTAAAAGCATAGAGCTGAGCAGAAAGGTCACCCACCGTAATGCTGTAATTGGGTTCGACCTTCACGAACGGACTACCGAATTGTGTTCCGTCCATCGCAGAAATGAACGTTCTTATGACATCATCAATATAAACAAGTGAAATTTTCGCATCGGCATCATTAATACTGATGGGCAAGTCATTTGCAATGTTATGACAGAATGTCGCTACAGCAGAGTTGTAATTAGGTCGAGCCCACTTGCCAAATACGTTTGGCAACCTGAACAGATGCACTTTATTACCAAATGTGGCAGAGAGTTTCAACAACGCTTCTTCCGCCTCACGCTTACTGTCGCCATAAGCGTTACCCGAATCGGCCTGGATTGACGAGGTATACAGCACAGGGACCTTTCGACCACACGACTTGATTGCAGAGCATAGCGCATGAGTCAATTCGGCGTTACCGACCTTGAACTCTTCGACAAACTGAGGACGATTGACACCGGCCAAGTGGAAAATGAAATCCACCTCGGATACGAGTGAGTCCAGGCTGACGATATCGTCTTCTCGGCAGAACCGCAGCACCTCGACGTCTTTACGCTCTTTTAAGTGAGCGATAAGGTTCTTGCCTACAAATCCATTGGCACCGGTAATCAATACTCTCATTCTTTATTCCTCGGGCACTGCGTGTTCGCCGCGCTGGATAGCACGCATAAAATCAAGTTTCAAGAGCAATTTCTTCATACCCTCAACGTCCAAGCGCTCGGTATTGTGGGAGTTATAATCTTCCATAGTGGAAATTTTCTCCTCACCTTGTTCTACGAACTTGCTGTAATTCAAGTCACGCAAATCTGGCGGCACTCTAAAGTATTCACCCATGTCTTCCGCACAGGCCATTTCTTCCCGACTCAACAGGGCTTCATAGAGCTTTTCGCCGTGTCGTGTGCCTATAATCTGAATAGGATGCTCGGGCTGTCCCAACATCGAAGTCAACGCGCGGGCAAGCGTCTCCACTGTCGCGGCTGGTGCCTTCTGAACGAAGAGGTCTCCATTGTTCCCATGCTCAAACGCATACAAGACTAGATCCACTGCATCGGCCAGAGTCATCATGAAACGCGTCATGTTTGGATCTGTAATTGACAACGCCTGCTTTGCTCTAATCTGATCAACAAACAACGGAATCACCGACCCACGCGAGGCCATCACATTGCCATAACGCGTACCGCAAATAACTGTTTTAGCTTCATCGACATTGCGGGATTTTGCGACCATGACCTTTTCCATCATGGCTTTTGAAATACCCATTGCATTGATAGGGTATACGGCTTTATCCGTGCTCAAGCACACAACACGCTTAACTTCATTTTGAATCGAAGCTTCAAGCACGTTGTCAGTACCTATAACATTGGTTTTCACCGCCTCCATAGGATGAAATTCGCAGGAAGGAACCTGCTTTAGTGCTGCGGCATGAAAAATATAGTCCACACCACGAGTTGCGTTCAGAACACTCTGATAGTCACGAACATCGCCTATGTAAAATTTCAGCTTCGAACTGGCATAGCGCTTACGCATATCATCTTGCTTTTTCTCATCCCGGCTGAAAATCCGAATCTCTTTGATCTCTGTAGACAGGAATTTTTTCAATACGGCATTCCCAAAGGAACCCGTGCCTCCCGTGATAAGCAGTGTTTTATTTTCGAACATCGCCAAGCCCTTATAAAGTCAAAAAGTATGTACTTGCATAATCATAGCCCATTAGGGACAACCGATCCATTGTGACTCATGTCCGGCATTGACTTCTGGGCGGTTGCCGACGGCGCAAATGCAATGGCCGCCGTCGCAAAACCTATCAAAAGCATCCCATTTGAAGAAAATATGTAGGGATTGATCGCAGATATTGCCGAATACAGGAATATTGAAGGAGCAATCCATGGATAGGCAGACTTCGCCACTTTTGCGCTGAGCGACAGGTATGCGAGCAAAAAGACCAGCATTGCGCAGCCAAATAGACCAAATACTCTAAGCATCTCCACATATGTCAGTTCTGTTTTACTGGCACCTTCCGGCAACATATTCTGCAAGACAGGTGACCACACATGCGCGTTGAATCCCTGACCAAACAACACCACCTGAGGACTGGTGAAAATTTCACCGTAACTGCTGAGGTATCCTATTTTCGTAGCGTTACTCTGCTCACCAGCCCCGAACATCTCGTTGACGATAGGCACATCAATAAATAACAACGCTGTGAAGGCCAGGATAATGGAAAAGAATATAAGCCCAATGGCACCTCGACCAAAGCGATGCCACATCCACACGAAAACAGGAGCACACAACGATAAAATAATGCTGGCCCGGGTACCAGACAGGAATAAAGCGACGATAGGAAAAAGTAGAGGCAGGCATGTTTTTAGTGACGGCCTGTCCAACATTTTCCACGTCTCATGGCACAGTAGAAAAATCAGCATTGGCGATGCGATATAATAAATATAATAAAACGCAACACCCGCATACTCTCGCTCGCCAATGTAAGCCACTCCATTGGCAACAAAAAAGTACACAAAGTCAGTAAACGTATCGGTCGCGATAAACAGGAAGCTGATTAGAATCACAGCACATAAAAGCCGCAACGATACAACCAGCGCGCGATAGGCCCAAGGCAAATACCCAGGCGCCAAATACAATAGAGAGCAGACCATATATACAGAAGCCGAAATATAAGATGTATCTATAAACGCTCCTGACACACCTCCTTGCAAAACAGCCATTATCAACCCATAAGCAGGAAGATAAAGAACAACCAGGACGAATGCAAAAACATAAAATACATCAATTCGAATTCTAGTACTTTCTAGAATGATTGTTAGCCCAAGAACAATATAAACAAGACCTATTGCTACAAATTTAAGATGATAAATTTGCCCAATCGGATCAAACAAACAGGCAATCCACAACAAATAAATTGCCAATATGCCTAGCTTTGGTGCCCTGGAATTTTCGACTTGAATATTCAATGTCAGATCCGCGCGATTCAGATAGAAAAACTGTAGGACCAGGCGCGAAGAGGGATTTTGCCAACCCCCTCAAGCGCGTCCAACCGTACTTGACAGTCCTAAAGGTCAGCTTTGTTCGAACTGACCCTCACCACTGCAAGCCCCTTCAATTACAGTTTCCACATATCCCGATTCAACCGGAAACTCGAAAGATACACGAGCAAACGGGAAAAGTTCATGAATCGGTTTGGCCCAAGGGCATAAAGAGCCATTTTCATAAGCTTGTTAACCAGTACAAACTTCCCTTTGTTACTTGCTATATCACCAAAACCACTTGGCTGATACCCTAACTTATCACTGACCAAATAGTTCTTTTTTGCAAACTCCGCGACTGGTCCATTTGAGTCAAACGGATCATGACCAGATGGCAGATCATCTAAGACACTCGCGTATGCACGGCGCAACGTCGGCGAAATATAATCGCCATTAGACATGAAATCAAAACCGTATTTGGTTTTCGAGATCGGAATCTTCAACCGCTGCAGCGACGTGTTGTAACCATGAGCCAGCTCAGAATAGTCTGTTCGCCCCGACTCTCTGTCTGCAAATGCGCGTTTACTAAGCAAATCCGGATTCTTCTCATCAAATGAACTGAAGTGGAAGAAAATCAGGGGATATTGATTATTGATCAAATATCCACCTTGTGGATTTCTGGAAACCACGCGCTCATGCGCATTCCAAAAGGCCACATTATAGCCAAGATCAAAGGAGATATGAAGATTCGGGAAAAAGCATGGTGCAATGCTCACCCATTTCTGGTCAGTGGATAATCCAAACTGAGTTTCAAAATAACAAAGATCCAGACAGCGTTCGTTCCACCATTTCAGAAACCTGATGCTCTCTGACGAGCTATTTACTGCAAAAAATCCCATATTGAAGGACCCGAACCTCATCATGCCTACATCACCTTCCGGGTGAGGAGTTACATAATGCGGAGTAAGGACAACTTCTTTCTCATCGAGCAGATTAAGCAGAGGATCAAGCGAATTGAACAAACAAGTATCAGGATCTAAAAAAACAACTTTCTCTACGGATTCAAGAAGTCTCAGTGTCAACCATGGCTTCAGGCTGGTACTAAACTCGGTGATGTCGTACTTGAATGCGTACTGACTAAAATTCTCCAAGCCGAGATCTTCTACCCACTCAAAGTCTGCCAGGTCATGTGGCAGATCACCCTCAACCTTCTTATCGAATATAAAAATTTTCAGCTTTGTATGATTGAAAGCCAATAGTGACTCAGCCAACACCAGTGCCTTTGGCAAATAAGCCAAATTACAGACGGTGAAAACTTTATAATCTATATTTTCTACACTGCCCGAATTAGACATTTTTATTACGGCTCCAGAAATTGACAACTCGAACATAGACTTGAGTAGCAAGATAAATCGCGAACAATCGCACCAATATCTTTAAAAACTTCCACTCACCATTTAGCAGCGAATACGTAATCAGCCTCACACTGGAAACTGAAGTATCCACGATGCGCCGCCAGGAATAAGGCCTGAGCTGATAGTCCTTACCAAACAGTGAATAAAGGCTATCTTCCTGTTCCGTCACATGATCGAATCCTGGCGTATAAGAACACTCGCCAATTTTCATTTTATGCTTTGCCGATTCTAGGCAGAATTTATAATCAACACCATCGACAAAGTAGCTAGCATCATGCCATCCCTGTTTTTTCAAGTTCTCCAGAAAATACAGGCTACCACTATTAATCGCTAAATTGACGTCCCTCAGCCCATCCGAATTCAGGGAGGCGTCGGAATGATTTTTTGAGTTAAACAAGAAAGCGCTGTATTTGGAAACCAGCTGCTTTCTATCCAAATAAAATTTCTCTACAAAATTCAGGGTATCTTCGCTGAAGCCCGTGTCCTGATCGAAAAATATCAACGCCTGGAAATTATCCACTTCCGCCTGGGCACATACGGTCGAAATACCATAGCCCAAGCCGACATTATTACCACAGGTAAAATAGTTTATACCTTCCAGGCTTTTAGCTAATTTCTTCACCGAGTCATAAGAAGGTGAATTATCAAATACATAAACGCTATAGCCTGCCGACACAGCCATCTTCAAGCGATCAAGCAAGTTTTCACCGGCGTTATATACGACTATCCCTATGGCTACTTCGCGGCGCATATAGCCCCCTTCTTATTCCCTGAAAATACATTGTGCGCTAGCACAAACATTAGAGACATATCGATGAATGCCCTCATAACCCAGACCACAACCGCTCCGATCAAGCCAAAACTATGAACGAACATAAAAAGACAGGGGAAATATATAAAGAACTCTGCCAGATGAACAAGCGCAGTACCTTTTACATTTCCCGCAGCTTGCACTGCAGCATGAGGAACTTGTGCAATAGAATTAAACAAAATGCCAATTGCCAATATCGATGCCAGACGCCAGGAATGTTCCGCAAAGTCCTGCCCCAGCCATAATGTCATTCCCCAAAACGACCCTATTGAAGCAATTGCGCATATAACCAACATTACGACAGCTATGAGCAATGCAGACTTCTTAAAAAGCCGTTCGGCGCCTGCTATATCCACCGCGATCAGTGCCGACAACTTTGGAAACAACGCGGCAGTCAAAGCCGCGGGCAGGATTAGAAACCTGATCAAGACTTCGAATGGAACAGTGTAATAAGCGACCAAACTAGCGCCTACAACAGATGAAATTACAAACCTGTCGGCAGTCACCATCAAAGGACTGATGAGATTCGATAAGGTCATCCAGGATCCAAACGTCAGTAAACCCTTGACTTCTTCGGGGTGCGATTTTGGTTTGATCCAATAAAATTTTGTCTTCTGCCGAACCAGGTAACCGTGGGCCAAAAAGACAATAAATCTAGCCAAGACCAGACTCGCGACCATCCACTCCAACATCGGGCCCCAAATCAAGACGGTGATAGCGGGCATACCAAAATTTGCTAGCCCCAACAACACCCTCAGAACGTTGACCTTGCCAAATTCCTCATAAGCTTCCAATACGCCTCGCAGACCAGACGTCAAAGTTGTAAGTGGTATGCCTACGGATGCTATAAATAGAGAGATGACGACATCCTGCTGTAACTCGGGGCTGACACTCAACCACTTGGTACCTAAAGGAAATGCAGTCAATGCGAGAAGAGCGCCGCCAAATATCCCAGCTACCAAAACCATGATAAGACCGAGATTTATAATTCTTGAAACTTCTTCGCCTGTCCCCCCGGCCAGTTTTTTAGCGACCGTTTGCGTTAGCGCACGACCAAGACCAAAATCAAACAAGCTAAAATAGCCGATAAGAACCCAAACCAGGGTCAAAATCCCAAAAACCTCGACACCCGCTCTATTGAGCAAGAAAGGTATCGTTACAGCGCCCAACAAAAATGGAGCACCGCTACCTATCAAGTTCCACAATGTATTCTTTCTAAGGGACATTCTAACAACTCACGTAATGAAATCATGCCGCCTCTGCAAGCGACTCAAGGTTGCTGGCGTGGGTTACATAATTCAGATTGGGGGCCAACAGCCTCCAAAACAGCGTCCGCACCTCGCAAGAACGCTGTCTCAGCTAATGCTTGTGCACTCAGGAGGGCTACGCGACCATCAACCTTCAGAATGGACCTCTGAACAACTACGTCTGTCCCGATACCCCAAAATTAGCTCCCCTTCCTGGTCAGTACCAAATAGCGAATCAAAGCGATCATGAAACCCAGCATCGCGCCCACGACCAGCCCCAGGAGAATGATAAGGCCTTTCTTGGGCTTTATTGGACGGTCTGGTTGTTCGATCGGACCGTCTTGGCGGTATACCGACACGGTTTCTGGACTAACCTGCAAATCTTGATAGAAGCTTTGCTTGATCTGCAACGCTCTCAGCTTTTCTATGAAAGGGTCGTCCGACTTACGGTTTTCCAGGTTTTCGATTTCAGCTTTGAGCGCCTTGCTACCGCGCATATAAGTCAGCTGCCCATCCATTGCCGCAGACACCTCTGCGGAAAGATTGCCGGTAATGATTGGAGGGTTTTGCAAGCCAATCGCTTCGGCAATCGTCAGCGCTTCTCGCAATCGCGTAATGGAGTCCTGGCGGATTCGGCTTTCGGTCTCCTGGATTGTGCTGATCTGCTGACCAAGGTTCCGGGCTCGAACCTCCGCTTCACGGGTGGTATTTTTAATCATTTCATTCTCGGCAGCTGCACCCGCCCTGGCTGCAAATGTTTTCACCCATTCAGTCACCTGGATTGGGTCTTCGCCTTGGGCGACGACTGAATAGCGATCTGGCTGCTCCTTCGTCGGGAATCCGATGGAGAGATCTCTCAAGAAGTTGGAATACAGCACATCTTGCGACCCACGGCGCTCGGACTCGGGGAGTGACGGCAAATAGACTTCCTTGAAGAAGGAACGGCGCAATGTTTCACTCTGGAGGCATCGTGTGAACACGTCATAGACATCTCTGATCGTAAAGGGTGTCAGCTCTGAATCTCTGGTCCGCCCGTAGTTGAAATCGGCGATTCCGTTCAAGGTCGGCGGCTGGAGGAAAACACGCGCCTCATAGACCGGCTTACTGAAAAATGCATACGATGCAGCCGCCAGGGTCGCGATCAAGGCGACGCTGATTATCAGAATTTTTTGAGCCCATAACGCCGCAACCAGTTCATACAGGTTGATCTCATTCACGCCCTGCGTAGTTGCCGGGTTGTTCGCCATATCAGGTTAAACCTTTTCAATAATTCGGTGGATTGGATGCAAACTTCTTCCTCTTCAGC
Source organism: Pseudomonas serbica (assembly GCF_028823535.1). Classification (GTDB taxonomy): domain Bacteria; phylum Pseudomonadota; class Gammaproteobacteria; order Pseudomonadales; family Pseudomonadaceae; genus Aquipseudomonas; species Aquipseudomonas serbica. Next base: position 188,456 of record NZ_JAQIYM010000005.1, read on the forward strand.
ATCCATTTATCAGATTCCGCGCTCCCCCTTCAGCCCCATTGAGCATCAGATTTTCCCTGGGGGTAATACTCGCACAACGGGTGTTACGCAGTGACACCGTCCTACCGTCAGGAAAAGTTGATGTTCTAAGCCCGGCTATTTTCAGGTGACCGTTCTGCTACTTTCGATCAGGATCAACATCGATATTACCGATTGAAGACGCCAATTTATCTACCGCATGCAACCGTACGTCCCAGTGAAGCGTGCCACTGGGATTTATTACTAGCAGACGTCGGTGCACGATTCCGATAGCCGCATGGAAATCAATAATCCCGGCTCAATGGGAAGGATGATCCAGCAGTTTCTGCAGGTATTGCCCATAACCTGTTTTCTTTAATGATGCTGCCTGGGCGCCTAATTGCTCGGCAGTGATCCAACCGCTGTTGTAGGCAATTTCTTCCAGGCACGCGACTTTCAGACCCTGCCGTTGCTCGATGGTGTGAACGAAGTGGCTTGCTTCCAGCAGCGAGTCATGTGTCCCAGTATCCAACCAGGCAAAACCCCTCCCTAGCATTTCAACATTCAGGGCATTTTTTTCCAGGTAGGCACGGTTGACATCGGTGATTTCCAGCTCTCCACGCTCGGAGGGTTTAATGCTCTTTGCGATCTCCACGACTTGATTGTCGTAGAAGTACAAACCGGTGACCGCGTAGCTGGATTTTGGCTTAAGCGGCTTCTCTTCGATGCTCAAGGCGCGGCCAGATTTATCAAACTCGACAACACCAAAGCGTTCCGGATCGGAAACATGGTAGCCAAATACCGTGGCGCCTTGTTGTTGGGCAGCGGCGGAGCGTAAATTGTCGGAAAAGTGCTGACCGTAAAAAATATTATCACCCAGGATCAGGCAGCATGGATCGCTGCCAATAAATTCCTCACCTATGATAAATGCTTGCGCAAGGCCATCAGGGCTCGGTTGCTCTGCGTATGTGAGCTTGATGCCGTATAAGCTGCCATCACCCAGGAGCTTTCGGAAGCATGGCAAGTCTTCCGGAGTGGAGATGATGAGAATTTCACGCATCCCGGCAAGCATCAACACGGACAACGGGTAGAAGATCATCGGTTTATCGTAGATCGGCAGCATCTGCTTCGATACACCGAGAGTCAACGGATGCAAACGTGTGCCCGAACCGCCAGCGAGAATGATGCCTTTACGATTTGTCGTGGTCATTTATTCAGAAATTCCATAAGCATTCGGGTTACACCACTTTGCCAGTCCGGCAACTGCAGGGAAAAATTGTCACGCAGCTTACGAGTATTCAGTCTCGAATTCAGAGGACGGCGTGCGGGCGTTGGGTACGCCTTAGTTTCTATGGGATCGACAGCTGTGACGGCCAGTTGTTCGGCATTCGCCTTGGCGAATTCGATCACGTAACTCGCGTAGCCATGCCAGGAAACTTCCCCGCTGGCTGCCAGGTGGTACAGGCCGGACAACTCTGGGCGCTGCACAGCTTGCTGAATGGCCAACGCCGTAACATCGGCAATCAGGTCGGCGCCTGTCGGTGCGCCGATCTGATCCGCAATGACGCTCAATGTCTCGCGATCTTTGGCCAGTCGCAGCATGGTCTTGGCGAAGTTGTTACCACGAGCGCCGTATACCCAGCTGGTACGGAAAATCAGGTGCTTGCACCCAGAGGCAATTACCGCCTGCTCGCCTGCCAATTTACTGGAACCGTAATGATTAACGGGAGCGACAGGATCTGTTTCCTGCCAGGGCGTTGTGCCCTGCCCGTTAAAGACGTAATCGGTGGAATAGTGAACCAGCCAGGCATTCATGGCAGCGGCTTCTTCAGCCATGACCTGGGTCGCCCGACCGTTCACCGCATCCGCCAATTCGGTGTCCGACTCGGCTTTGTCCACGGCGGTATAGGCAGCCGCATTGACGATGATGTCTGGCTTGACCTGACGAATCGTCGCGCGCAACGCGTCGAGATCAGACAGATCGCCAGACAACCCATCATGCGTTTGACGATCCAGTGCGATCAGCTCGCCCAGTGGCGCCAGGGAACGCTGAAGCTCCCACCCTACCTGGCCGTTTTTACCCAATAGAAGGATTTTCATGTCTTGCTCGAGCGATCCGTGTAGTTCTGGTCGATCCACTGCTGGTAGCTGCCGTTCTTGACGTGCTCTACCCATTCGGTATTGCCCAGGTACCATTCAACCGTCTTGCGAATGCCGGTTTCGAAAGTCTCTTGCGGAGTCCATCCCAGTTCGCGCTGAATTTTGCTTGCATCGATCGCGTAGCGCTGGTCATGCCCGGGACGATCCTGGACGTAGGTGATCAGGCTGGCGTGCGGACGATGCACGGAATCTGGACGCAGCTCATCAAGCAATGCGCACAAGGTATGCACCACTTCAATATTTTGCTTTTCGTTATGGCCGCCGATGTTGTACGTCTCGCCGATCACGCCTTCAGTAACGACTTTGTACAGTGCGCGGGCATGATCCTCGACGTAAAGCCAGTCACGCACCTGGTTGCCTTTGCCGTACACAGGAAGCGGTTTGCCTTCCAGCGCATTCAGGATGATCAGCGGGATCAACTTCTCCGGGAAATGGCAGGGGCCGTAATTGTTCGAGCAATTGGTTACCAGTGTCGGCAAGCCGTAGGTGCGCGCCCATGCACGAACCAGGTGATCGGAACTGGCCTTGCTGGCGGAGTACGGTGAACTTGGCTGGTAGGGTGTCGTTTCGGTAAAAAGGTCTTCGGGACCTTCCAGATCTCCATACACTTCATCAGTCGAAATGTGATGAAAACGGAAACTGGCTTTACGCGCATCTTCGAGCGCCAGCCAGTAGTGTCGCGCCGCTTCCAGCAAGGTGTATGTACCGATGATATTGGTCTGGATGAATTCGGACGGACCGGAGATGGAGCGATCAACATGAGATTCTGCGGCCAGATGCATGATGGCGTCCGGCTGATGCTCGCGCAAAACCCTATCGACCTGGTCACGATCACATATATCAACGCGCTCGAACACATATCGGGGGTCTTGGCTGACTCCTGCCAAAGACTCAAGGTTGCCCGCATAAGTGAGCTTATCGACGTTCACGACAGAATCGGAAGTGGTGGAAATGATATGACGGATTACCGCCGAACCAATGAATCCGGCGCCGCCGGTTACTAGAATTTTCACGCGAAAACATACCCTTGAGTTACCGACAGGGCCGCCAACCGAGCACTGTCTAATCCATGAATGCAAAAGCCAGCAATGACCCGAGGCTACTTGCAGAATCAGTCCGCCCGACCTCGGAACGAGCCGCTTTCGAACAATCGATGCATTTTACAGCTTAGTGACGTTTTTACTAATGGATGTAGACAAGCAGTAATTGAAGGAAAACACATAATTCGACATGTGCTGCAGTCAACCAGGATACTTGGAACGTATGGATGTGCGCCTGATGAACCACCCCAGGAAGGGGCCAATCAACATTCCAAGCAAGAGCGCAGAGAGTACCGCCAGAGAAACGGGTACATGCGGTCCTGACCAGCCAAGAAATAGCAAGGAAACTGGCTGCTGGTTCTCAAGCACGAACGCGAGAATCGCCAGGACCAGTAACAAGACGACGACGGCGAGCATCACACGTTTCAAGTTACGCATTGCCAACTCCTTGAAATTCAAAGGTCGTCAAACCCCCTCCTCCTCATCCTCATTTACCCGATCCCGCAATTCCTTCCCCGGCTTGAAATGCGGTACAAACTTGCCATCCAGGCTAACCGATTGACCGGTCTTCGGATTACGCCCTACCCGCGGCGCACGATAGTGCAGTGAGAAGCTGCCAAACCCGCGGATCTCGATACGATCGCCGGTGGCCAAGCATTGTGACATTTGCTCGAGCATGGTCTTGATGGCCAGCTCCACATCCTTGGATGAGAGCAGCCCTTGATGGGTGACAATTCGTTCGATCAACTCCGACTTCGTCATAATTTTCCCTTCTTTTTCAAGCAGCTAGATCAGCGCTTCAAAGGTTTTAGCATGCCCTGACAAATTTGAACAGCCCCATCCTGTACCGTGTTTTTTTCTACTCCGGGCACTGCATTGCCCTGCCCGCCCACTCACTTGCAGATAACCAGCATCGTCCGCGTAACCAGGCCCGCAGGATTGAAACCGAAGAAGAACTCTTCCTCTTCCTTGGCGTCATCGGACCTCGCTAGGACTTTGTAGCCAGCACCCTTGCATTCCTTGGCTGCGCGCTTTTGGCACCTCTCCCAGCTCGACCCCAGCCCTGAGCAATCGATCTCGATGCCACTGACCCCACGCACGGCATGCGTTTTCGCACCAGTGGCACAACCCGCCAATGCCAGCACTGCCATGACGATCACGAGCCTTTTCATTCACATCCTTATGCCAGGCACACAGCCTGAGCGTCGATTACCCCAAGCTAAGACTAGCTGCAAATAAGCGATTGATCCTGCTAAAGAAACAGACAGTTTTGGCCGGCCAATGTTTCGCGGCTTTGGCGCAGAAGATCAGGCCCCGGGATGCAGGCCAAATTTCGGATACAAAAAAGGGCGACCGAAGTCGCCCTTTTTTACAGAAAGTCAGAACTTAGTTCTGTTTTTCCGCTTGTGCAGCACGCAGCAGGTCACCCAGGGTGGTGGCTACTGGAGCATCCGAACCAGCTTGCGGCTTGTCGCGCAGGCTTTGGATGGCTTCTTTCTCTTCTTCAACGTCTTTCGACTTGATCGAGAGCTGGATTACGCGGCTCTTGCGATCAACGCTGATGATCTTGGCTTCTACTTCTTCGCCTTCTTTCAGAACGTTGCGCGCGTCTTCAACGCGGTCACGGCTGATTTCGGAGGCTTTCAGAGTCGCTTCGATATCGTCGGCCAGGGTGATGATGGCGCCTTTAGCGTCAACTTCTTTCACGATGCCCTTAACGATTGCGCCTTTGTCGTTCTCTTGAACGTACTCGGAGAACGGATCGCTTTCCAGTTGCTTGATACCCAGGGAGATGCGCTCGCGCTCTGGGTCAACCGACAGGATAACGGTGTCCAGCTCGTCGCCCTTCTTGAAACGACGAACAGCTTCTTCGCCAACTTCGTTCCAGGAGATGTCGGACAGGTGAACCAGGCCGTCGATGCCGCCGTCCAGACCAATGAAGATACCGAAATCGGTGATCGACTTGATGGTGCCGGAGATTTTATCGCCCTTGTTGAACTGGCCAGAGAAATCTTCCCATGGGTTAGATTTGCACTGCTTGATGCCCAGGGAGATACGACGACGCTCTTCGTCGATGTCCAGAACCATAACTTCCACTTCGTCGCCGACTTGTACGACTTTCGAAGGGTGGATGTTCTTGTTGGTCCAGTCCATTTCGGAAACGTGTACCAGGCCTTCAACGCCTTCTTCCAGCTCAGCGAAGCAGCCGTAGTCGGTCAGGTTGGTTACACGCGCGGTAACGCGAGTGCTTTCTGGGTAACGGGCTTTGATAGCAACCCATGGATCTTCGCCCAGTTGCTTCAGGCCCAGGGAAACACGATTGCGCTCGCGATCGTACTTCAGAACCTTGACATCGATCTCGTCGCCAACGTTGACGATTTCGGAAGGATGCTTGATACGCTTCCAAGCCATGTCGGTAATGTGCAGCAGGCCATCGACGCCACCCAGATCGACGAATGCGCCGTAATCGGTGAGGTTCTTGACGATACCTTTGACTTGTTGGCCTTCCTGCAGGGATTCCAGCAGAGCTTCGCGCTCGGCGGAGTTCTCGGCTTCCAGGACGCTACGACGGGAAACGACAACGTTGTTGCGCTTCTGGTCCAGCTTGATGACCTTGAATTCCAGCTCTTTGCCTTCCAGGTGCGTGGTGTCGCGCACTGGACGGACGTCAACCAGAGAACCTGGCAGGAACGCACGGATGCCGTTAACGTCGACAGTGAAGCCGCCTTTAACCTTACCGTTGATAACGCCCTTGACCACTTCTTCGGCTGCGAAGGCAGCTTCCAGAACAATCCAGCATTCAGCGCGCTTGGCTTTTTCACGGGACAGCTTGGTTTCGCCAAAGCCGTCTTCTACCGAGTCCAGCGCAACGTGAACTTCGTCACCGACGTTGATAGTCAGGTCGCCAGCGTCGTTGTAGAACTGCTCAAGCGGGATGAGTGCTTCAGACTTCAGGCCAGCGTGAACGGTTACCCAGCGAGCTTGGTAATCGATATCAACGATAACACCGGTGATGATGGAGCCTGCCTGAAGGTTCAGGGTTTTTAGGCTTTCTTCAAAGAGTTCCGCAAAGCTTTCGCTCATTTTAATTCCTGTTGATGAGGGCGAAGAATACGCCCATCTCCACACCCCAGACGGTGTGGGTTAGTTTCATTAAGAAGAAGCGCCACAGGACTATGACTGGTCCCCTGCGGCCTTCTTGGTCACCCGGCGATATCGCGAATGGCGATCTCGCTCATGATGCGTTCCAGCACCTGGTCGATGGATAATTCCGTGGAATCCAGCTGTATGGCGTCAGCCGCCGGCTTGAGCGGGGCTACCGCTCGCTGGGTGTCACGCTCATCGCGCGCACGTATCTCATCTAGCAGACTCGACAGACTAACACCCTCGACTTTGCCCTTCAACTGCAAATATCGACGACGCGCCCTTTCCTCGGCGCTGGCGGTCAGGAAAATCTTCAGCGGAGCATCCGGAAATACCACGGTACCCATGTCGCGACCATCCGCCACCAGGCCCGGCGCTTCCTGGAAAGCGCGCTGGCGCTGCAGCAGCGCCTCACGCACCGCGGGCAATGCAGCCACTTGCGAGGCACCCGAGCCGACGCTTTCGGTACGGATCACATCGCTGACTTCATCCCCTTCCAGGATGATGCGCTGCAGCTGGCCTTCGGTCGCCGCGATGAACTGCACATCCAGATGAGCGGCCAGTTTCTTCAGCAGCTCTTCATTGGTCAGGTCGACGCCGTGGTTGTGTGCGGCGAAGGCCAGCAGGCGGTACAGCGCACCGGAATCCAGCAGGTTCCAGCCCAGGCGCCTGGCCAGGATCCCGGCTATGGTGCCTTTGCCCGAGCCGCTTGGCCCATCGATGGTGATGACCGGTGCAATGCTCTTCACGACTCAGCCTCTTGCGCAACGCGGATACCGACCTGCGCGCACAGCGCGAGGAAGTTGGGGAACGAGGTAGCGACGTTGGCGCAGTCGTGGATGCGGATCGGCGCGGTGGCGCGCAGCGAGGCAACGCTGAAGGCCATGGCAATCCGGTGGTCGCCGTGACCATGCACTTCACCGCCACCGATCGAGCCGCCATCGATGATGATGCCATCCGGGGTCGGCTCACACTTGACGCCAAGTGCCAGCAAGCCATCGGCCATGACCTGGATCCGGTCCGACTCCTTGACCCGCAGCTCTTCGGCGCCGCGCAGGACGGTACGCCCTTCGGCGCAGGCAGCGGCAACGAACAGCACCGGGAATTCGTCGATTGCCAACGGCACCAGCGCCTCGGGAATCTCGATACCTTTTAGTTTAGCTGCCCGAACGCGCAGGTCAGCCACCGGCTCGCCGCCAACTTCACGCTGGTTTTCCAGGGTGATGTCAGCGCCCATCAGGCGCAGGATGTCGATCACGCCGGTGCGGGTCGGGTTGATGCCGACATGCTCCAGCACCAGCTCCGAGCCTTCGGCGATCGATGCGGCCACCAGGAAGAACGCCGACGACGAGATGTCGCCCGGTACTTCGATGTGGGTCGCGGTCAGCTTGTTGCCGGACTCGACCGATGCGGTGGCACCGTTGACGCTGACCGGGTAGCCGAAGCCGCGCAACATGCGCTCGGTGTGGTCGCGAGTCGGTGCAGGCTCGGTCACGGTGGTCTTGCCTTCGGCGTACAGACCCGCCAGCAGCAGGCAGGATTTAACCTGGGCACTGGCCATCGGCATGGTGTAGGTCAGACCCTTGAGCTTGTTGCCACCGCGAATGGTCATCGGCGGACGGCCTTCTGCGGCGGTCTCGATCACGGCGCCCATTTCACGCAGCGGATTGGCCACGCGATTCATCGGACGCTTGGACAGCGAAGCGTCGCCAGTCAGGGTGCTGTCGAAGTCCTGCGCGGCCAGCAGGCCGGACAACAGGCGCATCGACGTACCGGAGTTACCCAGGTAGATCGGGCCCGGCGCGGGTTTCAGGCCATGCAGGCCAACACCGTGAATGGTCACCCGACCATGGTGCGGGCCTTCGATGACCACGCCCATGTCACGGAACGCCTGCAAGGTCGCCAGGGCGTCTTCGCCCTCGAGGAAACCTTCGACTTCGGTGACGCCTTCGGCCAGGGAGCCCAGCATGATCGAACGGTGGGAAATCGACTTGTCACCTGGTACGCGAATCCGACCGGACAGGCGGCCACCAGGTTGAGCCAGGAAAATCAGATCGTTGGAATTCATAGCGTCCACATAGGCCCGACGGGCCAGGATTTTACTGAAATGCTCGCGGGCAACCCGGGCGCGAGTGAAAACGCCCAACAATTGGTGCCCATCCCCTGCATCGACCGCGTCGCGCAAGGCGTCGAGGTCGCTGCGAAATGTATCGAGTGTGCGCAGGACAGCTTCGCGGTTAGCGAGGAAGATGTCATGCCACATCACCGGGTCGCTCCCGGCGATTCTTGTGAAATCGCGGAAACCGCCCGCAGCGTAACGGAAGATCTCAAGGTTTTCATTGCGCTTGGCCAGCGAATCGACCAGGCCGAATGCCAGCAAGTGCGGCAGATGACTGGTGGCCGCCAGCACTTCGTCGTGGCGCTCGACCTGCATGTGCTCGACATCGGCGCCCAGCTCGCGCCACAGGCGATCGACCACGGCCAAGGCCTGCGGATCGGTCTGCTCCAGCGGCGTCAGGATCACTTTATGGCGACGGAACAGTTCGGCATTGGAGGCTTCCACCCCGCTCTGCTCGGAACCGGCGATCGGGTGGCCCGGCACGAAACGCGCCGGCATGCCACCAAAGGCTTCGGCCGCCGCCCGCACGACATTGCCCTTGGCGCTGCCAACGTCTGTCAGGATCGCTTGCCCCAGATCCATGCCGGCCAAACGGCCGAGCATTTTTTCCATGGCGAGGATCGGCACCGCCAGCTGGATCACGTCCGCGCCCTGGCAAGCGAGCGCCAGGTCATCTTCGCAGCGATCCACCACGCCCAGTTCAACCGCCAGCTTGCGCGACTGCGGGTCAAGATCGACCCCGACCACTTCGCGGCACAGGCCACTTTCGCGCAAACCCTTGGCAAACGAACCGCCGATCAAACCCAGACCGACCACCACCAGGCGACCGATCATGGGCTCAGCAGATTGCACTGTAGTGACATCAACCACGGGCCAGAACCTTGGCCAGCGCCTCGAGGAAGCGGTTGTTTTCCGCCGGCAGACCGATGGTCACGCGCAAGTGGTTCGGCATGCCGTAGTTGGCCACCGGACGCACGATCACGCCTTCACGCAACAGCCCCTGGAACACCGGCGCTGCAACCTGGCCGAGGTCCACGCAAAGGAAGTTGCCTTTGGACGGAATCCAGCCCAGCCCCAGGTCACGGAAACCCGCTTCCAGTTGCTGCATGCCCGACTCGTTCAAACGTCGGCTTTCCGCCAGGTATTCGGCGTCCTGCAGCGCAGCGCAAGCAGCGGCCAGGGCCAGGCTGTTGACGTTGAACGGCTGGCGCACGCGGTTCAGCACATCGGCGACCACCGCGGTGGACAAACCATAACCCACGCGCAAGGCCGCCAGGCCGTAGGCCTTGGAGAAGGTGCGCGACACCAGCAGGTTCGGGTAAGCCGCCAGGAAGTCCAGGCCGTCCGGCAAGTCACTGCCTTCGGCGTATTCGATGTAGGCCTCGTCCAGCACGACCAACACGTGCTCCGGCACGTCCTGGAGGAATTCGTCCAGCGCCTCGGTATCGAACCAGGTCCCGGTCGGGTTGTTCGGGTTGGCGATGAAGACCACGCGGGTATTGGCGTCAATGGCCGCGAGCATCGCGGGCAGGTCATGCCCCCAGTCCTTGGCCGGAATCACCTTGGCCTGGGCGCCGACGGCCTGGGTCACGATCGGGTAGACCGCAAACGCATGCTCGCTGAACACCGCATTCAGGCCCGGCGCCAGGTAGGCGCGCGCGACCAGCTCCAGGATGTCGTTGGAACCATTGCCCAACGTCACCTGACTCAGCTCGACGCGGCACTGCTCGGCCAGCAGGGTCTTGAGTGCAAAGCCGTTACCGTCCGGATAACGAGTCAGCTCAGCCAACTCTTCACGGATGGCCGCCAGTGCCTTGGGACTGGCGCCCAGCGGGTTTTCGTTGCTCGCCAGCTTGACGATGCTGGCCGGATCGAGATCCAGCTCACGTGCCAGTTCGTCCACGGGCTTGCCCGGAACGTATGGCGAAAGTTGTTGCACGCCCGGCTGTGCCAGAGCGAGGAAATTGCCACTCATTTGCTACCGCCCCTTAGAGAACTGCTTTCGGGTAGGAACCCAGCACTTTGAGTGCTACTGCTTCCTGGCTGATCTTTTCCAGCACACCTTTTACCAGCGGATCGCGGTGGTGGCCGACGAAATCGATGAAGAACACGTAGGTCCATTTACCGCTGCGCGACGGACGGGTCTCGATTCGCGTCAGGTCGATGCCGTTGTCGTGGAACGGCACCAGCAATTCATGCAGCGCACCCGGCTTGTTGCTCATCGAGACAATGATCGACGTTTTGTCGTCGCCGGTCGGCGGCACTTCCTGGTTACCGATCATCAGGAAACGCGTGGAGTTGTCCGGACGGTCCTCGATTTTCTCCGCCAGGCGGGTCAACCCGTAGAGGCCGGCCGCCATGTCGCCGGCAATCGCCGCCGAGTTCCACTCACCCTTGACCCGCTTGGCCGCTTCAGCGTTGCTGGACACCGCCACGCGCTCGACATTCGGGTAATGGGCGTCCAGCCACTTGCGGCACTGGGCCAGGGACTGGGCGTGAGAGTAGATGCGGCTGATGCTGTCGGTCTTGGTGTTTTCACCGACCAACAGGTGATGGTGGATGCGCAGTTCCACTTCACCACAGATGACCATGTCATGCTCAAGGAAGCTGTCGAGGGTGTGGTTGACCGCGCCTTCGGTGGAGTTTTCCACCGGGACCACGCCAAAGTTCACCGCACCCGCCGCCACTTCGCGGAACACTTCGTCGATGGCCGCCATCGGCTTGCTGATCACGGCGTGACCGAAGTGCTTCATGGCCGCAGCCTGGGTGAAGGTGCCTTCAGGGCCGAGGTACGCCACTTTCAGCGGCTGCTCGAGGGCCAGGCACGAGGACATGATTTCGCGGAACAGCCGCGCCATCTCTTCGTTGCCCAGCGGCCCCTGGTTGCGCTCCATGACTCGCTTGAGCACCTGAGCTTCGCGCTCAGGACGATAGAACACCGGCACTTCGCCTTCGGCCAGCGAGGCCATCTTTACTCGCGCAACTTCCTGGGCGCAGCGTGCGCGCTCACTGATCAGTTCCAGGACTTTTTCGTCCAGGGCATCAATGCGCAGGCGCAGTGCCTTGAGTTCTTGCTCAGACATTAGCCATGTTCCTTCTCGAACTCTGCCATGTACGAAACCAGCGCGTTGATCGCGTGGATGTCGACGGCGTTATAGATGGAGGCGCGCATGCCACCCACGGAACGGTGGCCCTTGAGGTTCAGCAGGCCACGCTCGTCGGCACCGGCCAGGAACGGCTTGTCCAGACGGTCGTCCGCCAGGCGGAACGGCACGTTCATCCACGAGCGGTCCGACTTGTTGATTGGGTTGCTGTAGAGGCCGCTGGCGTCGATGAAGTCGTACAGCGTGCGCTGCTTGACGTCATTGAGCTTGCCGATCGCCTCGACACCGCCCTGCTCTTTCAGCCATTCGAACACCAGGCCGGACAGGTACCAGGCCAGGGTCGGCGGGGTGTTGTACATCGAGCCATTGTCGGCCGCGACCTTGTAATTGAGCATGGTCGGGCAAATGGAGCGAGCGCGACCCAGCAGGTCTTCACGCACGATGTTGACGACGATGCCGCTCGGGCCGATGTTTTTCTGGGCACCGGCGTAGATCATGCCGAAGCGCGAGACATCCACCGGGCGCGAGAGGATGTCCGAGGACATGTCGGCGACCAACGGAACGTCACCGGTCTCGGGAATCCACTGGAATTCCAGGCCGCCGATGGTTTCGTTCGGCGCGTAGTGAACGTAGGCCGCGTCTTTGGACAGCTGCCATTCGTTCTGGCCAGGAATGGCGAAATAGTCGTAGGGCTTGGCAGTGGCGGCAACATTGACGTGGCCGTAGCGCGAAGCTTCCTCGATGGCTTTCTGCGACCAGATACCGGTGTCGATATAGTCCGCAGAGCCGCTTTCCGGCAACAGGTTCAGGGGAATCTGGGCGAATTGCTGGCTGGCGCCGCCCTGTAGGAACAGCACTTTATAGTTCGACGGGATATTCAGCAGATCACGCAGATCCTGCTCGGCCTTGGTGGCGATGGACACGAACTCATCACTGCGATGGCTCATTTCCATGACCGACAGGCCCTTGCCGTGCCAGTCGAGGAGTTCACCCTGGGCGCGCTGCAGGACAGCTTCGGGAAGCGCCGCAGGACCGGCACAGAAGTTATAGGCTCTCTTGCTCACATCCAATCTCGCTCTGATTTGGTGGTATCACGCATAAATCGTTATCAGCCGACACCGGAGCCCTGACGAATCGGGATTCTGTGGGAGCGAGCCTGCTCGCAAATGCATCACCGCGGTGCTTCAGAGGTACCGCGGCGCCTGCATCGCGAGCAGGCTCGCTCCCACAAGGGATCTCCGGAGGTGTCGATATTTCGTTACGGACAAACAACAAGGGGGCGAATTCTCATCCGCCCCCTGCTTACCCGCTTATTCCTGTGGTTCTTCGTCAGCAGCGGCGTCGAGTTGCTGGTCCTCGACGATGTCGTCGATCACGACATTGCCTTCGAACCCGGCACCTTCTTCGCCTTCCAGCTCTTCACCTTCGACTTCCGACGGCTCCTGGACCCGCTCCAGACCGACCAGCGTTTCATCGTTGGCCAGCTTGATCAAGGTCACGCCCTGGGTGTTACGACCCAGGCTGGACACTTCGTCGACTCGAGTACGAACCAGTGTGCCCTGGTCGGAAATCAGCATGATTTCCTCGCCATCGAGCACCTGGACCGCTCCGACCAGACGGCCGTTACGCTCGTTGCTGACCATGGCGATCACGCCCTGGCCGCCACGCTTGTACTCAGGGAACTCGGTGATCGCGGTGCGCTTGCCATAACCACGCGCCGAAGCGGTGAGGATCTGGCTGCCTTCTTCCGGGATCAGCATGGAAATCAGCTTCTGCCCTTCCGGCAGGCGCATGCCGCGCACACCGCGGGCGGTACGGCCCATGGCGCGAACGTCGGATTCCTTGAAGCGCGTCACCTTGCCGCCGTCGGAGAACAGCATGACTTCGCGCTCGCCATCGGTAATGGCCGCGGAAATCAGCACGTCGCCTTCGTCCAGCTCCAGCGCGATCAGGCCGACGCTGCGTTGACGGCTGAAGGATTCCAGCGGGGTCTTCTTCACGGTGCCGTTGGCGGTGGCCATGAAGATGAAGTGACCTTCGGTGTATTCCTCGACCGGCAGCATGGTGGTGATGTATTCACCGTCATCGAGCGGCAGCAGGTTGACCAGCGGACGACCACGGGCCGCGCGGGACGCTTCCGGGATCTCGTAGGTCTTGAGCCAGTACACCTTGCCTTTGCTGGAGAACAGCAGCAGCGTGGTGTGGCTGTTGGCTACCAGCAGGTGAGCGATGTAGTCCTCATCCTTGACGCCGGTGGCCGACTTGCCTTTACCACCACGACGCTGGGCCTGGTACGCAGCCAGCGGCTGGGTCTTGGCATAGCCACCGTGGGAGATGGTCACAACGCGATCTTCTTCCGGGATCATGTCGCCCAGGGTCAGGTCGAGACGGGCATCGAGAATCTCGGTGCGACGCACGTCGCCGTATTCGGCGCGGATCACTTCCAGTTCTTCGCGGATCACTTCCATCAGGCGCGTGGCGCTGTTGAGGATGCGGATCAGCTCGCCGATCTGGTTGAGGATCTCTTGATACTCGGCCAGCAGCTTTTCGTGCTCCAGGCCGGTCAGGCGATGCAGACGCAGTTCCAGGATGGCTTGCGCCTGCTCTGGCGACAGGAAGTACTTGCCGTCGCGCAGGCCGTATTGCGGGTCGAGGTTTTCCGGACGGCACGAATCGGCACCGGCACGTTCCACCATCGCCACCACAGCCGAGGACTCCCAAGGGGTGCTGACCAGCGCTTCCTTGGCTTCCGACGGGGTTGGCGAGGCCTTGATCAGGGCGATGACCGGGTCGATGTTCGACAGGGCAACCGCTTGACCTTCGAGGATGTGACCACGCTCGCGCGCCTTGCGCAGTTCGAACACGGTACGGCGGGTGACCACTTCGCGACGGTGACGCACGAAGGCTTCCAGCAGGTCCTTGAGGTTCAGGATGCGTGGCCGGCCGTCGATCAACGCGACGATGTTGATGCCGAATACCGCTTGCAGCTGGGTCTGGGCGTAGAGGTTGTTGAGGATCACCTCAGGCACTTCGCCACGACGCAGCTCGATCACGACGCGCATACCGTCCTTGTCGGACTCGTCGCGCAGTTCGGTGATGCCTTCGAGCTTCTTCTCCTTGACCAGCTCGGCGATCTTCTCGATCAGGCGGGCCTTGTTCAGCTGGTAAGGCAGTTCGGTGATGACGATCTGCTGGCGACCACCGACCTTGTCGATGTCTTCGATCATCGAGCGGGCGCGCATGTAGATGCGGCCGCGACCGGTGCGGTAGGCCTCGATGATGCCGGCGCGACCGTTGATGATCGCAGCAGTCGGGAAGTCTGGACCCGGGATGTATTGCATCAGCTCGTCGACGGTCAGCTCGGGATTGTCGATGAGCGCCAGGCAACCGTCGATGACTTCACCGAGGTTGTGCGGCGGAATGTTGGTCGCCATGCCCACGGCGATACCGCTGGAGCCGTTGACCAGCAGGTTGGGAATACGGGTCGGCATGACCGCCGGGATCATTTCGGTGCCGTCGTAGTTCGGCACCCAGTCCACGGTTTCCTTATGCAGGTCGGCCAGCAGCTCGTGCGCCAGCTTGGTCATGCGCACTTCGGTGTATCGCATGGCCGCGGCGTTGTCGCCGTCCACCGAACCGAAGTTGCCCTGGCCGTCTACCAGCAGGTAGCGCAGGGAGAATGGCTGCGCCATCCGAACGATGGTGTCGTACACCGCGGTATCACCGTGCGGGTGATACTTACCGATCACGTCACCGACAACACGGGCAGATTTCTTGTACGGCTTGTTGAAGTCGTTGCCCAGCTCGCTCATCGCGAACAGCACGCGCCGGTGCACGGGCTTCAAGCCATCGCGCGCATCCGGCAGTGCCCGCCCGACAATTACGCTCATCGCGTAGTCGAGATAGGACTGCTTCAGCTCGTCTTCGATATTGACCGGGAGGATTTCTTTGGCCAGTTCGCCCATGAGAAGCCTGATTCCTTTTTCTGGTGAAACTTCGTCACATCCATATGGGACGAACGAAGCTCGCCGCTGCAGGCTGAGTGCCATGCACCGACTTACGACAAATCAACGAGTTATGCCATGGATCTGCGCAGTGAAGGTCGCCCCGCAGGACTACCTTGGAAACCGCCGGATGTTATCACAAGAGCCGCCACGCACCTATCCCCCTGATGCGCATGGAGCATAGTTAGTTGACCGATGACAGGCTGATAGGAGACGAGAGAGGCTTAGAGCCGCGATGAATGAGAATTCGGGGGGGTGATTCTGGGTTATTCATAGTCTTTCAGGCCCTCTTCGCGAGCAGGCTCGCTCCCACAATGGATCTTTGTCGTGTCGACCATTGCGATCACACCTCGATCACCTGTGGGAGCGAGCCTGCTCGCGAAGGCGATTTAATAGACACCACAGGTCATCAATGCAGGCGCTTGCGGCACATCAACTGGGTCATTTTCGCGGTATCGGGGCGCTCGACGATGCCTTTTTCGGTGACGATCGCATCAATCAGGTCCGCCGGGGTCACGTCGAACACCGGGTTGAACGCATCGACATCGGCGCCGAGCCGCTGGCCACCTACCTCCAATAGCTCGCGCCCATCCCGCTCTTCGAGCACGATGTCGTCGCCACTGGCCAGGTTCATGTCGATGGTCGAGCTCGGTGCCACTACCATGAAGCGCACGCCGTGGTGCATGGCGTTGACCGCCATCTGATAGGTGCCGATCTTGTTGGCCACGTCGCCATTGGCGGTGATGCGGTCCGCGCCGACGACGACCCAGGTGACGCCCTTGATCTTCATGATGTGCGCCGCGGCGGAGTCGGCATGCAGGGTCACCGGAATGCCTTCGTTGGCCAACTCCCAGGCCGTCAGTCGCGAGCCTTGCAGCCATGGACGGGTTTCACTGGCGTACACGCGCTCGACCATGCCCTCGATGAACGCACCGCGAATCACCCCCAGTGCCGTGCCGAAGCCACCGGTGGCCAGTGCACCGGTGTTGCAGTGGGTCATGATCGCCTGGGCGTTGCCCTGGTGCTTGCGGATCAGGTCGACGCCCAGTTGTGCCATGGTCAGGTTGGCTTCACGGTCACTCTCATGAATGGCCAGGGCCTCGGCTTCCAGCACGGACAAGGGGTCCGCGTGTTTTTTCAGGCGATCCAGGCGCTCGCGCATGCGACCCAGCGCCCAGAACAGGTTGACCGCAGTCGGACGGGAATCGGCAAGGAGCGTGAAATCCTCTTCCAGCGCCGCTTGCCAGTGGCCGCCCTCGGCAAACCGGGCGCGCGCTGCCAGTACAACGCCATAGGCGGCACTGATGCCAATGGCCGGCGCGCCGCGCACCACCATCGAGCGAATGGCCTCCGCTACGGCTGCCGAGCTTGTGCAGGCGACCCAGGTTTCCTCGAACGGCAGCACACGCTGATCCAGCAGGTACAGGGCGCCATCACGCCAATCGATGGCTTTCACCTTCTCCGCAGCCAACAGTCGATCGCGCATCAAACACCCCGCAGTCAGAAACAAAAGCCGCCGATTATAGCGATCCCCCGGCGAAGACGCTCGGGTATACTTCGCCATCCTTTATAAAAGCCGTGGAACCGATCCTCGATGCCGAACACTGCCCTTGCGCTCGATCTGTTGTTGCTGCCGACCTGGCTGGTACCCGTCGAACCCGCTGGCGTCGTGCTCAAGGATCATGCCCTGGGCATCCGCGACGGGCGCATCGCGTTCATCGGTCCACGCAGCGCCGCCCTGCAGCTTAACGCAACCGAAGTGCGCGAATTGCCGGACATCCTGCTCAGCCCCGGCCTGATCAACGCCCACGGCCATGCGGCGATGACCCTGTTCCGCGGCCTGGCCGACGACCTGCCGCTGATGACCTGGCTGGAAAACCACATCTGGCCGGCCGAAGCGAAGTGGGTCGACGAGGATTTCGTCCGCGACGGCACGGACCTGGCCATCGCCGAACAACTCAAAGGCGGCATCACCTGCTTCTCTGACATGTATTTCTTCCCGAAGGTTGCCAGCGAGTGCGTGCACAACAGCGGCATTCGCGCACAAATCGCGATTCCGATCCTCGACTTTCCGATCCCGGGCGCCAGCACGGCGGACGAAGCAATTCGCCAGGGTGTCGAGCTGTTTGGCGACCTGAAGCATCACGAACGCATCAAAATCACCTTCGGCCCCCATGCACCCTACACCGTGGGCGATGAAAACCTGGAAAAAATCCGGGTGATCACCGAAGAGCTGGATGCGTCGATCCACATGCATGTGCATGAAACCGCTTTCGAAGTGCAGCAAGCGCTCGAACAGCGCGGTGAACGGCCGCTGGCCCGCCTGGCGCGCCTGGGCCTGCTGGGGCCGCGATTCCAGGCGGTTCACATGACCCA
Organism: Pseudomonas serbica; assembly: GCF_028823535.1. Lineage (GTDB taxonomy): Bacteria > Pseudomonadota > Gammaproteobacteria > Pseudomonadales > Pseudomonadaceae > Aquipseudomonas > Aquipseudomonas serbica. The sequence goes on from NZ_JAQIYM010000005.1 coordinate 206,400, forward strand.
GATCAGCGAGGAAGACCTGGCGCTGCTGGTAGAAAGCAACACCCATGTCATTCACTGCCCGGAATCGAACCTGAAGCTGGCCAGCGGTTTTTGCCCGGTAGAGCGTTTGTGGCAGGCCGGCGTCAACGTGGCCATCGGCACCGACGGCGCCGCCAGCAACAATGACCTGGACCTGCTGGGCGAAACCCGCACCGCCGCCCTGCTGGCCAAGGCTGTCGCGGGTTCGGCCACGGCGCTGGGCGCCCACAGTGCCTTGCGCATGGCCACCCTCAACGGTGCACGCGCACTGGGGATCGAAGCCCAGGTGGGTTCGCTGGAAATCGGCAAGGCCGCCGACATCGTGGCGTTCGATCTCTCGGGCCTGGCCCAGCAGCCGATCTACGACCCGGTTTCGCAGCTTATATATGCGTCCGGCCGCGACTGCGTGAAACACCTTTGGGTCGCGGGCAAGCAACTGCTCGACGACCGTCGCCTGACGCGCCTGGATGAGCAACAACTCGTCGCCACCGCCAAGGCCTGGGGCCTGCGCATCAGCGGCCGCAAAGAATCGTAAGCCCCCCGGACTCACCTTCGGGGCTACAGGATTTTTCAAGTTTTAGAGGACTTAAACCATGAGCAACGTCGACTACGCCGAAATCGCCAAATTCGAAGCCCTGGCCCATCGCTGGTGGGACCGCGAGAGCGAATTCAAACCGCTGCACGACATCAACCCGCTGCGGGTCAACTGGATTGACGAACGCGTCAACCTGGCCGGCAAGAAGGTCCTCGATGTCGGTTGCGGCGGCGGCATCCTCAGCGAGGCCATGGCCCAGCGCGGCGCGACCGTGACAGGCATCGACATGGGCGAAGCGCCGCTGGCGGTGGCACAACTGCATCAGCTGGAATCGGGCGTGAACGTCGAATACCGGCAGATCACCGCCGAAGCCCTGGCCGAGGAAATGCCGGAGCAGTTCGACGTGGTCACCTGCCTGGAAATGCTCGAGCACGTACCCGACCCGTCCTCGGTGATCCGCGCGTGCTTCCGCATGGTCAAGCCGGGCGGCCAGGTGTTCTTCTCCACCATCAACCGCAACCCGAAGGCTTACCTGTTCGCCATCGTCGGCGCCGAATACATCATGAAGTTGTTGCCACGCGGCACCCACGACTTCAAGAAATTCATCCGCCCTTCCGAGCTCGGCGCCTGGAGCCGCATGGCCGGCCTGACCGTCAAGGACATCATCGGCCTGACCTACAACCCGTTGACCAAGCATTACAAACTGGCGGCCGACGTGGACGTCAACTACATGATCCAGACTTTGCGCGAGGAGTAAGCCGATGCGTATCAGAGCAGTTCTTTTCGACATGGACGGCACCCTGCTCGACACCGCGCCGGACTTCATTGCGATTTGCCAGGCGATGCGTGCCGACCGTGGGTTGCCGCCAATCAATGACAAGCACATCCGCGACGAAATCTCCGGCGGCGCCAAGGCGATGGTCGCAGTGACCTTTGCCATGGACCCGGAATCGCCGGGTTTCGAGGCGTTGCGCCTGGAGTTCCTCGAGCGCTACCTCGTTGGCTGCGCGGTTCACAGCAAGCTGTTCGACGGCATGGGCGAACTGCTGGCCGACATCGAGAAGGCCAACCTGATCTGGGGCGTGGTCACCAACAAGCCGCTGCGTTTCGCCGAACCGATCATGCAGCAACTGGGGCTGGCCGAGCGCTCGGCGCTGCTGATCTGCCCGGACCATGTGAAGAACAGCAAGCCTGATCCGGAGCCGCTGATCCTCGCCTGCAAGATGCTCGACCTCGACCCGGCCAGCGTGCTGTTCGTGGGCGATGACTTGCGCGATATCGAATCGGGGCGCGATGCCGGCACCAGGACGGCGGCCGTGACGTTCGGTTATATCCACCCGGACGACAATCCGCGGCATTGGGGTGCGGATGTGGTGGTCGATCATCCGCTGGAGTTGCGCAAGGTTCTGGATAGCGCTTTGTGTAGCTGCTGAGAGCCGGTTCCTGATTTTTGGAATACGGCGTGAATGCTGACGCCTTCGCGGGCAAGCCCGCTCCTACAAGGTCCGGGGTGATCACAAATTCTGTACCCTCAACCGGACCTGTGGGAGCGGGCTTGCCCGCGAATGGCCGCGCCGCGATCTGTCGTCTGTTTTCGTGAGGTTTTTCATGTTTGATTATTCCGCCCGCCCCGATCTGCTCAAAGGCCGGGTCATCCTGGTCACCGGCGCTGGCCGCGGCATTGGTGCCGCCGCCGCCAAAACCTATGCCGCCCATGGCGCCACCGTCCTGTTGCTGGGCAAGACCGAAGCCAACCTGACCCAGGTCTACGACGAGATCGAAGCGGCCGGCCATCCGCAACCGGCGGTGATCCCGTTCAACCTCGAAACCGCCCTGCCCCATCAGTATGATGAGCTGGCCGCGATGATCGAAGGCGAATTCGGCCACCTCGATGGTTTGCTGCACAACGCGTCGATCATCGGCCCCCGCACCCCGATCGAACAGCTGTCAGGCGAAAACTTCATGCGCGTCATGCAGGTCAACGTCAACGCCATGTTCATGTTGACGAGCACCCTGTTGCCACTGCTCAAGCTGTCCCAGGATGCCTCCGTGGTGTTCACCTCCAGCAGCGTTGGCCGCAAGGGCCGCGCATACTGGGGCGCCTACGGTGTCTCGAAATTCGCCACCGAAGGCCTGATGCAAACCCTGGCCGACGAAGTCGACAACGTGGCGCCAGTGCGCTCCAACAGCATCAATCCGGGAGCCACCCGCACCAGCATGCGCGCCCAGGCGTATCCCGGGGAAAACCCGCTGAACAACCCGACCCCTGAGGAGATCATGCCGGTCTACCTCTACCTGATGGGCCCTGACAGTACCGGTATCAACGGCCAGGCGTTCAACGCCCAATAATACCGTACGTCGCTTTTGTGCCGCGTCGGCTTCCCGGCGCGGTACTCCAGCGACAGCGCATTCACAGTCAAACAACCGTCGCACTTTTTCTTTGCACAACGCAAGCCAACCACAACTAATTGATTAATAAAGATTTTTGTTTTAATCGGGTAAATGGCACGACTTTCGCTCCGGTTTTGCCCAGACACGCTGCGAAAAAGCAGAGGGGGCGATGCCAAATTGCAGATTACTCATCTACGATAAAGCAGATTAAGCTTGTACGAAATGTCCTACGGGACTGACGGACCAGTTCGACGCGCAGCCTTGAGACTGCTCGCACCCAGCTTGTAAGACAGTCTTACTGCTCAAGGGCGCGCGCCATATGAAACCACCTTCCCAGACCAACGCAATTGACTTTGATAGCGCCAAATTGCAACGCCTGGGCTTTGGTCAGCAGCCACCCATTCTGGAGAGGCCCGTCAGCGTTGCTCAGTTGCGCCAGCAATTGAACCTGCAGCTGCAAACCAGCCTTGAGCCTCAACGCATACTCGGGTTGTTCTACCGCGAAATCCAGCGGCTGGTCCCGCTCGATGCCTTGAGCTATCAGCACCAGAGCAGTGACTTGCGCCTGGAATTCGGCCTGCGGGGCCACCACTCGATCAGCTACAGCCTGAGCCACGAAGGCGAGCACCTGGGCGAACTGATCTTTCGCCGCAACCAGCGTTTCAGCGAGCAGGAACAGGGCTACCTGGAATCTCTGCTGGCCGCGCTGCTCTTCCCTATGCGCAATACCCTGCTGTACCGCGCCGCCACCCAAAGCGCGTTGCGCGACCCGCTGACGGACACCGGCAATCGCATCGCCATGGACCAGACGCTGCAGCGGGAAATCGAGCTGGCACGACGTCACATGCAACCCCTGTCCTTGTTGATGCTGGACATCGATCACTTCAAGCAGGTCAACGACACCCATGGGCACGGCGCCGGCGATGACGTACTCAAGGCGGTGGCGGCCTCAATCAAGAATCAGTTGCGCAACGTCGACATGGTGTTTCGCTACGGTGGCGAAGAGTTCCTGATACTGCTGTCCAACACCAGCCGGGAAGCGGCAGCCCTGGTCGGCGAACGCCTGCGGTGCGCAGTGCAGGCCGAGGATTATCCAGCCAATGGCTGCACGGTCGAGCTGACCGTCAGCCTCGGCTGCTCGACCCTGCTGCCCGGAGAATCTGCCGAGAGCCTGCTGCGCAGGGCCGACAGTGCGCTGTATGTGGCCAAGCGCGAGGGGCGCAATCGCTTGACGATGGCGGGGTGATATCCCCGCACAACTTACCGCAACGTGCCGCGCAGCTCGCCCACCATGGCCTGCAGCCTGGCAGGCTGCGCCGCTTCAACGGCCACCATCGGCCCCGCCACCAGCGTCACCCGCGACCACAACCGACGGAACAGCCCCTTGCCCGGATCACGGCTGAAGAAACTCCCCCACAGCCCTTGCAATGCCAGGGGAATGACCGGCACCGGGGTTTCTTCGAGAATGCGCGTGAGCCCGCCCTTGAACTCGTTGATCTCGCCATCGGCGGTCAATTTGCCCTCAGGGAAGATGCACACCAACTCGCCGTTTTTCAGGTATTGGGCGATGCGAGTGAAGGCTTTCTCGTAGATCTGGATATCTTCCTGACGGCCCGCGATCGGAATCGTCCCCGCGGTGCGAAAGATGAAATTGAGCACCGGCAGGTTATAGATCTTGTAGTACATCACGAAGCGGATCGGCCGCCGCACCGCACCGCCAATCAGCAAGGCATCGACGAACGACACGTGATTGCACACCAGCAGCGCCGCCCCCTCATCGGGAATCAGGTCCAGGTTGCGATGCTCCACGCGGTACATGGAATGGCTGAGCAGCCAGATCATGAAACGCATGGTGAACTCGGGCACGATCTTGAAGATGTAGGCATTGACGCCGATGTTGAGCAACGACACCACCAGGAACAACTGCGGGATCGACAGCTGGACCATGCTCAGCAGAATGATCGAGACAATCGCCGACACCACCATGAACAGCGCGTTGAGAATGTTGTTGGCGGCGATCACCCGGGCCCGCTCATGCTCGGCGGTGCGTGACTGGATCAGGGCGTACAACGGCACGATGTAGAAACCGCCGAACACCCCCAGGCCGAGAATATCGAGCAGCACCAGCCAGGTGTGGCCGAAACCGAGAATCTCGATCCAGCCATGGCCCAGGACACTGTCGGGAATCCCGCCGGAATGCCACCACAGCAACAAGCCAAACACGGTCAGGCCGAACGAGCCGAACGGCACCAAGCCGATTTCGACTTTACGCCCGGAGAGTTTTTCGCAAAGCATCGAACCCACGGCGATGCCGACCGAGAAAACCGTCAGGATCAAGGTCACGACGGTTTCATCGCCGTGCATCCATTCCTTGGCATAGGCCGGGATCTGCGTCAGGTAGATCGCCCCGACAAACCAGAACCATGAGTTGCCGACAATCGAACGCGACACTGCCGGGGTCTGCCCCAGGCCCAGCTTCAGCGTGACCCAGGACTGGCTGAAGATGTTCCAGTTCAGGCGCATCTCTGGCGTGGCCGCTGCCGCCCGCGGAATACCGCGGCTGGCCAGGTAACCGAGTACGGCGATGGCGATGATCGCGGTGGAAACGATCGGTGCGTAATGAGTGGACGAAATCATGATGCCAGCACCGATGGTCCCGGCCAGGATCGCCAGGAAGGTGCCCATTTCCACCAGGCCGTTGCCACCTACCAGTTCGTCCTCATGCAGGGCCTGGGGCAGGATCGAGTACTTCACCGGCCCGAACAGCGCCGAGTGCGTGCCCATGGCAAACAGCGCCAACAGCATCAACGACAGGTGATCGAACAGGAAGCCCACCGCGCCCACCGCCATGATGACGATTTCCCCAAGCTTGATCAGGCGGATCAGCGCGTCCTTGGCGAACTTCTCGCCGAACTGCCCGGCCAGCGCCGAGAACAGGAAAAACGGCAGGATGAACAGTAGCGCACACAGGTTGACCCAGATCGAACGGTCACCCTCGATCGACAGCTTGTAAAGGATGGCGAGGATCAACGACTGCTTGAAGATGTTGTCGTTGAACGCCCCGAGGGACTGGGTCACGAAGAACGGCAGGAAACGCCGGGTGCGCAGCAAGGTGAATTGTGAAGGGTGACTCATCGTCCATGTGTCCCTGAAGCTTATGAGTAGGTAGCGAGTGGCGTGGGTACATTGATTGGAATGTCGCACGTCGATCCAGGCCACACATTACCTAATCTTTTCAGGTTATTTCTTCAATCCTGCAATACACGGCGAGACAAACAGCTCGCCACGCCAGGCACCTTGCACGGTACGCCGGGCGACGATCAGCCACATCACGATCAGCAGGCTCACCAGCACACAACCGAAGACACTGAAAAACGCCAGGTGCAGCGTGCTGGCCAGTTTCAACGTTGCCAGGGAATAGACGCCCAACGGAAAGGTGAAACCCCACCAGCCGAGATTGAACGGAATGCCGCCACGCAGATAGCGCAGGGTGATCAGTACGGCCATCAACATCCACCACAGGCCAAAGCCCCACAGCGTGATCCCGGCAACCAGGCCCAGCCCCGCCGCAATTTCACCCACGCCCGGCAAGCCATTGGCGGCGAAAATTGCTGGCGCATCCGCACCCAACAGCAACATGCCCAGGGCCCCGGTACCGATCGGCCCGAGCGCCAGCCAGCTTGAAGCGGCCATGTTTTCGTGGGGCAGTTTATGCAACGCCATGCGCAGCAACAGGATCGTCAGGATGCTGAACGCCACCGGCAGGGAAAATGCCCAGAGCACATAGCTGGTCACCAGCATCACCAGTTGCGAATGGGCATCGACCAGGTGCGGCGCCAGCAGGCCACCGCTGGCCGCCGCCACTTCCGCCGCGACCACCGGCAACAGCCAAACCGCCGTCATCTGGTCAATGCTGTGTTCCTGGCGGGTGAACATCAGGTAGGGAATCAGCACGCCGCATGCCAGCGACATCGCCACATCCAGCCACCATAGCGTCTCGGCCAGCGCGATCACGCCGTCGCCCCAGCGCGGCAAACCGAACACCAGGAAACCGTTGATGATGGTCGCCAGGCCCATGGGGATCGTGCCGAAAAACATCGAGACCGTGGAGTGGCCGAAAATCCGCCGCGCCTCATCGAAAAACATCGCCCACCGCGCTGCGTACAGCAGGGTGAACAACAGGAACAGAAAGATATTGAACAGCCAAAGACCTTCGGCAATGACGCGCAGAACGGGATGGGCAACGGGTAGTTGCGCCAGCGCCAAGGCCAGCACGCCGGTGCCCATGGTGGCGGCGAACCAGTTAGGGGTGAACTGGCGGATGACCTCGCGCGGATGCTGCAAATGGCTGAACGGTTTGATACCGGGCTTGATGGTGTCGGGGCATGTCATGGCGAACTCCTCTCCTCTGGTGAGGTGGAGCCCATCATAGATCCGGATCGAATATCGATATAACGGGTAATATCTCTATATCTTATCTATTTTACGAATAAGCCATCAATCGCCTGCGACACACACCTTAGCCGCTCGCTGACGCCACGCCATCAGCAAGGCGCCGATGGACAGGACAATCAGCCCCACTCCATAACCATCGGCCGTCGCCACCAGGCCGAACGTATGCGTCAGGTTACCGGCCAGGAACGACGGCAGGCAAAATGCCAGGTAGCTGAGCACGTAATACGCCGACATCAATCCGGCCCGTTCATGGGGCAAGGCCAGCGGCACCAGGCTGCGCACGGCACCGAGGAAACCGGCACCGAAGCCACAGCCAGCGACAAGCGTGCCAAGGAAAAACAGCGGCAGACTGGCGCCGTGCACGCCCAGCAGGATCAGCACGATACCGCCCGGCAGTAGACTTGTGCCCAGTTGCAGCGCTTTGGCGGCGGATTGATTGCGCAGGGTGAAAATCATCGCCGCACCGGTCAACGTCAAGGCTGCGACCGTTGCTCCGCCAATCAGGTTCGAGGTCGAACCGGTGGCCGTACGCACCAGCGACGGCGCCAGCGATGCGTAGAAACCGCCGAGTGCCCAGGTCGCCACATTGAGCGGCAGGACCCGCCACAAAGTCGAGCGCGCTTGAACGGGCACATTCAGTGTCGGTCGCAACGATGCCCATGCCCCGGGCTGTGGCGATACGCTCTCTGGTAAACGCCAGACATACACGGCCTGCAACACAAACAGGGCGAGCAGCAGCCAGTAAGTCAACCGCAGGGGCGCCGGCGCAAACTCCGCCAACAGGCCGCAACCCATGCTGCCCATGGCCATGCCGAGCAAGGGCGCAACGCTGTTGATCAGCGCCCCCTGCTGGCGATCGACATCCAACAAAGAGGCACTGAGCACGGCTGTCGCCATGCCGGTGGCGAACCCTTGCAACACCCGGGCACCGATCAGCCAGGCGACGCTATCAGCGTAAATGAACACCAGCATCGCCACGCTATTGAGCACGACAGCCGTGAAAATCACCGGCTTGCGCCCCAGGTAATCCGAGAGCGAACCCACCGTCAGCAGCGCGGCCAGCAGGCTGAGGGCATACACGCCGAAAATCAACGTGAGCATGGCAGCCGAAAACTGCAGCTGCTCCTGATACAGGTGATACAAAGGCGTCGGCGCCGTGGAAGCCGCCAGGAACCCGAGCAAAGTGATGGCCAGGAACCACAGGCTTGCACGGTTAGAATGAGAACGGGACATGGGCACACTCCGCAAAAGCTAATTTTTTGCTTTTGCGGAGTGTGCTACCGGCTTGCGCTTAAAGCAAATTCTTTGTGTTAAGGTCCGATACATGGCCCCACAGAGCCCGCGAAACAGGAAACATGCGATGACAGCGACCACTTTACGCCCCGGCGGCCGCAGCGCCCGGGTTCAGGAATCGATCCATAACGCCGTGCGCGAACTGCTCGAAGAGCAAGACCGCGCCAGCGTCACCGTGCCGCAGATCGCTGCGCGTGCAGGCGTCACGCCCTCGACCATCTATCGGCGCTGGGGCGATTTGTCGGCGCTGCTGGCAGACGTCGCCCTGGCCCGCATGCAGCCGGAAACCGAGTCAGCCAACACCGGCAGCCTGGCGGGCGATATTCGAGCCTGGGCGGACCAATACCTCGACGAGATGAGTTCCGCGCCTGGCCGCAACATGCTGCGTGACGTGCAATCGAGCCTGAAACCGAGCTATTGCGCGACCATCATTGGCGGGCAATTGCAGGTGATTCTGGATCGCTATCCGGACCAGCCGAAGCCCGGTGTCGATCGGTTGATCAACATGGTGGCGGCACCCATCGTGTTTCGGATCCTGTTTTCCGAGGCGCCGCTGGAAGGTGAGGAGTTGCATCGGTTGATCGAGATTGCGTTGAATCAGTGACGACGCCACTCGCGAGCAAGCCCGCTCCCACAGGAGATAACGATCCCCTATGGGAGCGAGCCTGCTCGCGAAGAGGCCAGATCGAACACCCGAGCTCCAAGGGCCATCTCTCCTGCGACACCCCGCCACGCCACGACCTTGGTCGACACTGACTAACCCCAGCCATCGTGCGAGACTGTCTGTCCGGGCGGGAGGCTCGGGTGTCTTTGGTTGCCTGGAGTTCCCATGTCGCTGTCCAGCGGGCTGATTGCTATCGTCGCCCTGGCCTATATGGCCATCATGTTCGCCATCGCCTTCTACGGTGACCGTCGCAGCGCGCCCCTGCCGCCGCGAGTGCGAGCCTGGGTCTACAGCCTGTCTCTGGCGGTCTACTGCACCAGCTGGACGTTCTTCGGCGCGGTGGGCCAGGCGGCCGAGCAACTCTGGTCTTTCCTGCCGATCTACCTCGGGCCGATCCTCTTGCTGATCGGCGCGCCGTGGGTCCTGCAGAAAATGGTGATGATCAGCAAGCAGGAGAACATCACCTCCATTGCCGACTTCATTGCCGCCCGCTATGGCAAGTCGCAATCCCTGGCGGTGGTGGTGGCCCTGATCTGCCTGGTCGGCGTGTTGCCCTACATCGCGTTGCAGCTCAAGGGCATCGTGCTCGGGGTGAACCTGCTGATCGGTGCCGGCGCCGATGCCATGGGGGTTCGCGCGCAGGATACGGCGCTGGTGGTGTCCCTGGTGCTGGCGCTGTTCACCATTGTCTTTGGCACGCGCAACCTCGACGCCACGGAACACCACCGCGGCATGGTGCTGGCGATTGCGTTCGAATCGCTGGTCAAGCTGTTCGCTTTCCTCGCGGTGGGCGCCTACGTGACCTTCGGGCTGTACGACGGCTTCGACGACCTGTTCGACCAGGCCATGCTCGCCCCGCGCCTGGAAGAATACTGGAAGGAAACCATCAACTGGCCATCGATGGTGGTGCAGACCGGCGTGGCGATGATGGCGATCATCTGCCTGCCGCGGCAGTTCCACGTCACCGTGGTCGAGAACATCGACCCGCAGGATCTGCGCCTGGCCAAATGGGTATTCCCGGCCTACCTGGCCCTGGCGGCCCTGTTCGTCGTGCCGATCGCGCTGGCGGGCCAGATGATGCTGCCCAGTTCGGTATTGCCGGATTCCTTCGTCATCAGCCTGCCGCTGGCCCAGGCGCATCCGGCCCTGGCGCTGCTGGCCTTCATCGGCGGCGCATCGGCGGCCACCGGCATGGTGATCGTGGCCAGCGTGGCGCTGTCGACCATGGTCTCCAACGACATGCTGCTGCCGTGGCTACTGCGTCGCAACAATGCCGAGCGCCCGTTCGAGGTGTTCCGCCAGTGGATGCTGTCGGTGCGCCGGGTCAGCATCGTGGTCATCCTGCTGCTGGCCTACGTCAGTTATCGCCTGCTGGGCTCGACCGCCAGCCTGGCGACCATCGGCCAGATCGCCTTCGCCGCCGTGACGCAACTGGCACCGGCGATGCTCGGCGCGCTGTACTGGAAACAGGCCAACCGCCGCGGCGTCTTCGCCGGCCTCGCCGCGGGCACATTCCTGTGGTTCTACACGCTGATCCTGCCGATTGCGGCCCACAGCCTCGGTTTGTCCCTGAGCAGTTTCCCGGGCCTGGCGTGGCTGCACAGCAACCCGCTGAACCTGCCGATCACCCCGCTGACCCAGGGCGTGGTGCTGTCCCTGGCGGGCAACTTCACGTTGTTCGCCTGGGTCTCGGTGCTGTCGCGCACCCGTGTGTCGGAGCACTGGCAAGCAGGTCGGTTCATCGGCCAGGAAATCAGTGCCCGGCCCAGCGCCCGCTCGATGCTCGCGGTACAGATCGACGATCTGCTGCAGCTGGCCGCACGCTTCGTCGGTGAAGAACGCGCCCGGCAGAGCTTCATCCGTTTTGCCTACCGCCAGGGCAAGGGCTTCAATCCGAACCAGAACGCCGACGGTGAATGGATCGCCCACACCGAACGCCTGCTCGCCGGTGTGCTGGGGGCTTCATCGACTCGCGCCGTGGTGAAAGCCGCCATCGAAGGCCGGGAAATGCAGCTTGAGGACGTGGTGCGCATCGCCGACGAAGCCTCGGAAGTGCTGCAGTTCAACCGCGCGCTGCTGCAAGGGGCGATCGAGAACATCACCCAGGGCATCAGCGTGGTCGACCAGTCGCTGAAACTGGTGGCCTGGAACCGTCGCTACCTGGAGCTGTTCAACTACCCGGACGGCCTGATCAGCGTCGGCCGCCCGATTGCCGATATCATCCGTTACAATGCCGAGCGCGGTTTGTGCGGCCCCGGCGAAGCGGAAGTGCACGTTGCCCGTCGCCTGCACTGGATGCGCCAGGGCCGCGCCCACACCTCCGAACGGCTGTTTCCCAACGGCCGGGTGATCGAGTTGATCGGCAACCCGATGCCCGGCGGCGGCTTCGTCATGAGTTTCACCGACATTACCGCGTTCCGCGAAGCCGAGCAGGCGTTGACCGAGGCCAACGAGGGCCTGGAACAGCGCGTCACCGAGCGCACCCACGAGCTGTCGCAACTCAACGTGGCCCTGACCGAAGCCAAGGGTACCGCCGAGGCGGCGAACCAGTCGAAAACCCGGTTCCTGGCTGCCGTCAGCCATGACCTGATGCAACCGCTGAATGCCGCCCGCCTGTTCTCCGCCGCCCTTTCCCATCAGGACGACGGCTTGTCCGCCGAGGCGCAAAAACTGGTCCAGCACCTGGACAGCTCGCTGCGTTCGGCCGAGGACCTGATCAGCGACTTGCTGGATATTTCCCGCCTGGAAAACGGCAAGATCAATCCGGATGCCAAGCCGTTCGCGGTCAATGAGCTGTTCGACACCCTGGGCGCCGAGTTCAAGGCACTGGCCCAGGACCAGGGGCTGGAGTTTCGCGTCAGGAGCAGCACGTTGCGCATCAATAGCGACATAAAGTTGTTGCGGCGCATCCTGCAGAACTTCCTGACCAATGCTTTTCGCTACGCCAAGGGGCCGATATTGCTGGGTGTGCGCCGCCGCCAGGGTGAGTTGTGCCTGGAAGTCTGGGACCGCGGGCCAGGCATTCCGGAAGACAAGCAACAGGTGATCTTCGAAGAATTCAAACGCCTGGACAGCCATCAGACCCGCGCCGAGAAGGGTCTAGGGCTGGGGCTGGCGATCGCCGACGGACTCTGTCGAGTGCTGGGGCACAAGCTGCGCGTGCGCTCGTGGCCGGGGCGCGGCAGTGTGTTCAGCGTCAGCGTGCCCCTGGCCCGCGCGCAAGCGGCGCTGCCGGCCAAGGCGGCCGAACTCAACGGCAAGTTGCCCAGTGGCGCCCATGTGCTGTGCATCGACAATGAAGACAGCATCCTGATCGGCATGAACAGCTTGCTCACCCGCTGGGGCTGCCAGGTCTGGACCGCACGTAACCGCCAGGAGTGCATGACGCTGCTTGCCGACGGGTTGCGCCCGCAACTGGCGCTGGTGGACTACCACCTGGACGATGGCGAAACCGGCACCGAACTGATGGCCTGGCTGCGCACCCGCTTGGGCGAGCCGGTACCCGGCGTGGTGATCAGCGCCGACGGTCGACCCGAGACGATGGCCCAGGTGCACGCGGCGGGGCTCGACTACCTGGCCAAGCCGGTGAAACCGGCGGCGTTGCGGGCATTGTTGAGTCGGCATTTGCCGTTGTAATGTCAAAAAGAGCGCAGCCTGCGATCTTTTGATCTTTATTCCGGCAACTCGACCAACCCGTCCACATCAGTCATCGCCCGCTCCAGCAAATCCGCCGGCAGGCTCTTGCTCGCCCGCGCGCCCAGCAACTTGAGTTGCTCGCTACGGCTGACCAGGTTACCCCGCCCTTCTGTCAGCTTGTTGCGCGCCGAGCTGTAGGCCTTGTCCAATTGCTGCAAGCGATTGCCGACTTCGTCCAGATCCTGGATGAACAGCACGAACTTGTCGTACAGCCACCCGGCCCGCTCGGCGATTTCCCGGGCGTTCTGGCTTTGCCGCTCCTGCTTCCACAAGCTGTCGATGACCCGCAGGGTTGCCAGCAGCGTGGTCGGGCTGACGATCACGATGTTGCGGTCGAACGCTTCCTGGAACAGCGTCGGCTCAGCCTGCAACGCGGCGGAAAACGCCGCTTCGATCGGCACGAACAGCAAGACGAAGTCCAGGCTGTGCAAGCCGTCGAGACGCTTGTAGTCCTTGCCGGCCAAGCCCTTGACATGATTTCGCAGGGACAGCACATGCTGCTTGATGGCAATCTGGCCGATGGCTTCGTCTTCGGCAGCCACGTATTGCTGATAGGCCGTCAGGCTGACCTTGGAATCGACCACCACCTGTTTGTCGCCCGGCAGGTAGATAATGACGTCCGGCTGGAAACGCTCGCCGTCCGGGCCCTTGAGATTGACCTGGGTCTGGTACTCGCGGCCCTTCTCGAGCCCCGCATGCTCGAGCACACGTTCCAGGATCAGTTCGCCCCAGTTGCCCTGGGTTTTCTGCCCTTTCAGGGCGCGGGTCAGGTTGGTGGCCTCGTCGCTCAGGCGCAGATTGAGTTGTTGCAGGCGCTCCAGTTCCTTGGCCAGGGAGAAGCGCTCCCGGGCTTCGGCCTGATAACTTTCCTCGACGCGTTTTTCAAAAGACTGGATGCGCTCCTTCAACGGATCGAGCAGTTGACCCAGGCGCTGCTGGCTGGTCTCGGCAAAACGCTGCTCGCGCTCGTCGAAAATTTTTCCCGCCAGCTCGGCGAACTGCGCCCGCAGCTCGTCCCGCGAGCCTTGCAGGTCGTTGAGGCGCTGCTGATGGCTTTCCTGCTGCTCGCGCAGCTCGGCGTTGAGGGACGCGGCCTGAGCGTCCAGGCGGCGCAATTCAGCCTCTTTGCCGGCGCGTTCGATGTTCCAGGCATGGGCCGCATCGCGGGCATCGTCACGCTCGATTTGCAGCAATTCGACCTCACGCCGCACCGCGGCGAGGTCTGCCTGTTTGGCAGCGTTGGCCTGTGCGAGATCGGCGATTTCATCGCGACAGGCCTCGAGTTGCGCATTCAAGCCATCCTGCGCCAGATGCGCCGTGGCCAGGCGCTCTTCCAGCAGCGTCGCCTGGGCCTGGGCAGTGCTCGCCCGGCGTTGCAGTTGCCAGGCCAACACCAGCAACGGCAGCGCCGCACCCGCCAGCCCCAGCAATGCGCTGGTCAAGTCCATAGCCATAGCCACTCCTGCCATTGAAATAAAGCCTGAAGGTTAACCAAGGCGTCAGGTCTTGGACAGCTCAGTCTTCGATCAGGCCCAGTTCCTGTTGCGCACGCAAGTCCCCTGCCCTTGCGGCCTGGCGCAAGAGATCCTGGCCAATCCGGCGATCGCGGGCGTTGCCGCATTCCCGGCACATCAGTTGCCCCAGCCGTCCCTGTGCAGCGACGACTCCTTCACGCGCCGGTTGCTTGAGCAAATGTCCGGCGATGTGTTTGACGTTCGGGTTTTCGCCCAGGCGCGGGCTGTCCAGCAGCCACTCGGCCACTCGCATCGAAAAGCGCTTGGGTGAGGCGACGGTGGACGATTTGTCGGAGGAGGAAGGAGGTGGTGTACGAAACTTCATAAAGCACTGTGGGCAGATCGGAAGGCGCGCCACTCTACTCTCTTTTTCTTACAGGTAAAGCCGAAAAAAACCCGGCACGCCCGTCCTAGAGCAAGCGCTCGGGACAATCCACAGAAGCTGTGGATAACTCAGTGGACAACCGTCATTGAACTCGCGCAAAGGCTTATGGAATGGGGCCTGCAGTCAAACTGACGATTTTTTCACCAGTAAAAAAAAGCGATGTTTTTCATTGACTTAAATTTTGGTTACAGGCACCCACTGCGTTTGAAGGCTGGATGACAGCGCGGTGACAGTCTGCGCAACTAATGTGCACAAGTACCTTCGTCACGGTTATATCGCTGCGCTTTTTCGGCGCATTTTTCTCAGTTTGCTGGGGATAACCCACGCTAAACCCGCGTTCCAGGCTGGTCGCGGGCATGCAAATGATGAAGACCACCGGTCGGATTTCGGGCTACTACAAGGCTGTCCCAGGCATCGCCACGCAGCCGCCAGACGATGAAGTGGCGAGAGCATGCTGTTTTTTTGCCAGCCCCCTTCCCTTTGCCAGATCAATCCGTTACTATCCGCGGCGTTAGTACCAAGCTGAAAGTCAATTCTGGTCGAACAAATCCCCCCGGAGCCTTCCACAGGAAGCAGCCACCGAAAAAGCGGGATCGACCACCTCGATGGTTTCCAGGTAAATCTTGCGCCAACACGGCCTTTGAATCGAAAACAAAGGGTGTTGCCAGGCTCATTACTCTGTCCGAACCAGCCTGCAAATTGATCAGGATCTTCACCCCGGGCCCAGAACCTTTGCCCCTGATGTGTTGCCTGCCCTCCTAAGTACCTACCTGCCAGCCCAAGCGCGCCAATTATCAGCGCTTCAAACTGGCTGCTTTGTTCCAGTCGGGTTCTTCGTTCGACCAACGGTGGTCGTCGTCACTGGAACGTTTTAATTTTGCACGGCTCTTATCCGTGTCGCTTGTAGGAACACCCAATGACTATGTCTACTCAAATCCATACCCAGGATGCTATCCGCACCCTCACCAACGCTTTTGCTCCGATGAACTGCCTGATCATGGCCGCGCGCAAAGGCTGTTTCAGCTTCACCCTGGTCAACGAACACGGCATCGCCCGTCACAGCGAACGCCTGTACCCCGACCAGTACTCCAGCGCCGAACCGCTGCAGGCAGTGATCGAGCGTACGCGCCAGGCCCTGGTCGCCTGAGACGCCAGCGTTACTGAAACACCAGAAGCCCCGCCCAAAAAGCGTAATGCTGTTCACTTTAGGTTGGAGGGCTTCAGGTGGATATTTGGATTAGGTGTATATCCATTCCTGCGGTAACGGCCACCTAAGGTTTCGCCCTTACGGCGAGTCACTTGGAAGAACGGAACGCCGCCCGGCCCCAAGTAACCAAGGGCTCTTGCCCCTGGCGTTCGGTGCCTCGCCCAGGCTCGGCATACCCTCGCTCCGGTCCTGCTCCGTGGGCCCGCCGCGATGGGCCATCCTTGGCCCAGCGCGGCTAACCCGGCATCCATGCCGGGTTGCCCACTGCGCAGAACCGGAACGAAGCCTCTCGATGGGGCAAGAAAATCAAACCCAAAGCAAAAGCGAGGCGGCCTGACAGCCGACCTGATTAAGGGACCTGTCTACGATCCAATTGTGCGAGCCTGCTCGCGATGGACGTCCAGATAGCGCGATCCTCCAGACAGGGCGCGATATCGTTGACGTCCATCGTCGGAACGCCGCCCGGAGCAAGCTCGCTCCTACAGGGGAACGTGCTCACTTGAAACCAGGTCGGCTGTCAGGCCGCCTCGCTTTGCTTTGATCGTGGCGCCCCGTTAAACCACGATGGCCGAACGCAGGCATTGCGCAGTGGGGAAACCGGCAGGACGCCGGTTTAGCCGCGCTGGGCCAGGGATGGCCCATCGCGGCGACCCACGGAGCAATGCCGGAGAGAGGGCATGCCGAGCCACAGCGAGGCACCGAGTGGTGGGGCAAGAGCCTTTTGGTTACTTGGGGCCGGGCGGCGTTCCGTTCTTCCAAAAGTGACTCGCTGTAAGAGCGAAACCCTAAGTGGCCGTTACCGCAGCAATGGATATCCCCCCAATCCAGTTCTTAACAACACCATGCTTAAGTGAACAGCATTACGCCCAAAATGCGGGGCTTTTTGTTGCCCAACGTTTCCAGGTGACTAAGCACGGATAGATATAAGGTTTATAACTCGCAGGCGGAAATATTTTAAAAACAGTCCTTTACGCGGTGAATATGACACTAGACTTCAACTCAAGCGGCCCTGTTCCGCTTCCGACGAGCCTGAGTCGATTCACCGCTGCCAAAGCCTTTCAGGTTCGTCGCCAAATTGATGTATCGAGGGTTTTATGGGTATCGCTGCCAGCGAACTGTGCCGTTATGTGATCCGTCCAACCTTGATCTACCTTGGACGCCATAGCGCAACCGCCGAATCCCTGCTGCTTGGCATTGCCGCCAGCCAGTCAGCCCTTGGTTCCGCCCTGCATGACCGCCGTGGACACGGCCTGTACCGAATCGCCGAACCCCGCCACCAGGCACTCTGGGACCATTACCTGGCACTCGACCCGGAACGTGCGAGCCTGGTTCGAGGCCTGGCCAGCCAGCATGCTTTCCTCAGCGGCCCGCACCTGGAATTGACCGTCAACCTGCGTTACGCCACCGCCATCGCCTGGCTGCTGGTCGAAGAACAGAACACTCCCCTCCCCGAAGCAGACGACCTGCTGGGCATGGCGCGAATCTGGCGCCAGACCTTCCAGCCCCAGGGTCGCCTGCGAGACTTCACCTGCGCTTGGCAAACTTGTGTATCACCGCTGAATCAGGTCGCCTGCTGAAACCTCTGGATGCAAAGATCGCTCAACTGGCAGCGATTCTGGTCGGATTGTCCTACAAAACCGCTCTAAATCAAGCATTACAGCCTATGGCGCTGGGACGAAAATGTTGGTAATTTTCGCCCCGGTGATCACCAGGAGTTCTAATAATGAAAAAAGTAATGCTCAAAACCACCATTAGCCTCGCCGTTGCCTTAGCATCCACCCAGATCTTCGCCAGTGGTTTTGCCCTCAACGAACAAAGCATCAGCGGGATGGGGACAGGTTTTGCCGGGCGATCTTCTGCTGCCGACGACGCATCCACCGTATTTGGCAACCCTGCCGGCATGTCTCGCCTCAAGCGCGAACAAGTAACCGGCGGCGCTGCATTCATCGACGCGCACGCTGACATCAGCGATGCCAGCTCGTCGAATGGCGGCACCAACAAGGGCGACATGGTCCCTTTCATGGGCGTGCCTATGGGTTACTACGTCAAGCCACTCGATGACCAGTGGGCAGTCGGTTTCGGCGTCTACGCTCCCTTCGGCCTGGTGACCGACTATGAGAACGGCTTCGCCGGCCGTTACTTCGGCAGCAAGAGCGAAGTCACGATCGTGACCCTGCAGCCAACCGTCAGCTACGCCTTTAACGACAAGGTGTCGATCGGTTTCGGTCCGACGATCAACCGCATCGACGGCAAGCTGGAATCGAATCTGTCGCTGAGCCCGAACCCAGCCGCACCGGACGGTGAAGTCAAAATCAAAGGTGACGACACTGCGCTGGGCTACAACATCGGTATTCTGGTGCAAGCCACCGACTCCACTCGCGTCGGCCTGACCTATCACTCGAAAGTGAAGTACAAGCTCGAGGGTGACACCAAGGTCAACTACGTCGGCCTCGCGGCCCTGCGTCAGAGCCCGAACCAGAAGTACGACGCTTCGCTGGACATCACCACGCCTGAGTCGGTGGACTTCTCGGTCACGCATCAACTGGACGACCAGTGGACCCTCTACGCAGGCAGCACCTGGACTCGCTGGAGCCGCCTGAAAGAAATCACCGTCGAGAACAGTGGTGTGCCTGCTGCTTTGAACCCAGCGTTTGGCACCATCACCGAAGAACAGAACTGGCACGACACTTGGGCTCACGCCATCGGTGCTTCGTATCAGCTGAACAAGCAATGGGTGTTGCGTACCGGCCTGTCGGTCGACCAGTCGCCGACCAACAACGAAAATCGCTCCCCACGCATTCCAACGGGCGATCGCACGATCTTCAGCCTGGGCGCCGGCTGGAGCCCGACCGACGACCTGACCATCGACGTGGCGTACTCGTACCTGCGTGAAGAGTCGGTCAAGGTCAACGACAACAACGGCCGCCAGGCCTACAGCTCCAAGTATGAAAACTGGGCGAACGGTTTCGGCGTCGGTGCGACCTACCGCTTCTGATGACCTGCGGCGAGCCTGAACCCTTCGCCTGACACCAAAAAGCCCCGCTCTCTTGTACAGAGGCGGGGCTTTTTAATTTCCACGCATGAGATCAGGCTGGCCGGAAGGCCGTCATCGCCAGCAAGCCGGCTCCTACAGTTTGCGTTATCCATGTGAGCGTCGATCAGGGCGCTGAAGCCAACGGCGGCGAAGCCAGCGCGTTTTCCACCGCTTCAATGAACTCAGGATCATCGGGCTTGGTCAGGCTGGAGAAACTGGCGATCACCTTGCCCTGGCGATCAACCACGTACTTGTAGAAATTCCACTTCGGCGCGCCGCTCTGCTCGGCGAGCACCTTGAACAGGTTTGTTGCATCGTCGCCCCTGACTTTCTGCGGCTCGGTCATGGTGAAGGTCACGCCGTAGTTCACGTAGCAGACCTTGGCCGTCTCGGCGCCATCCTTGGACTCCTGCTTGAAGTCATTGGACGGCACACCGATCACCTCCAGCCCCTGCTCCTTATACCGCTGATTGAGCGCCTCAAGGCTTTTGAACTGCGGGGCAAAACCACAGAAGCTTGCAGTATTGACCACCACCAGCGGCTTGCCGGCGAAGCGCTGGCACAGGTCGATGGATTCATTGGCGCGCAACTTGGGCAACGAGCCCTGCAGCAACGCCGGGCACTCGGCCGCCTGGGCCAATCCGGTAAAGGCTACCAGTAACGCGGGAACCGCCAGCCAGCGCATCAGCATATCGGTACTTCCTTGAGAGTTCGTGTTTGGTCGACGTTACTCGCCCTCACTTCCCGCCAGCAAGCCTTTAGCATGCCCCCAGGCCCAGCTGCATCAGCGCCAACCCGCCCTGATGCCAGCCCCACCATGCCAGCGCCAGCAGCAAGGCGCAGACGGCAGCCACCATGATCCGTGGCCACAGGCTGTTCATGTCGCACTCATCTGGGTTTGCAGGCGCGCCACCGGCCGCTCACGCACGGGCCAGTTCAGGGCTGCAGCCATCAGGCTCAAGAGAATCGCCACCTGCCAGATCAAGTCGTAGCTCCCCGTCCGGTCATACACCACCCCGCCCAGCCAGCCACCGAGAAACGATCCGAGCTGGTGAAACAGGAACACTATCCCACCGAGCATGGACAAGTTTCGTACACCGAACAAGGTGGCCACGGTGCCGTTGGTCAAGGGCACGGTCGATAACCACAGCAATCCCATGGCCATCCCGAACAGGTAAGCGCTGGTGGTGGTCACTGGCGCCCACAGGAACAGCGCGATCACCACTGCGCGCAACAAGTACAGGGCAGTGAGCAAGCGCGGCTTGGACATGCGCCCGCCGAGCCAGCCGGCGGTATAGGTGCCGAAGATGTTGAACAGGCCGATCAGCGCCAGCACGGTGGTGCCGACTGTCGCCGGCAAATGCTGATCCACCAGGTAGGCCGGCAGGTGCACGCCAATGAACACCACCTGGAACCCACAGACAAAAAAACCGAACGCCAGCAGCCAGAATCCCGAATGGGAACAGGCCTCTTTCAGCGCTTCAGAGAGAGTTTGTTCGTGGCCGAGTACCGGCAGCGGCTTGTCCTTGAGCATGCCCACCAGCGGCACGATCAGCGCCACCAGCACGCCCAGCGCCAGCAATGCCGCGGACCAGCCGAGCCAGCCGATCAACCCCAGCGTGCCCGGCAGCATCGCGAACTGGCCGAACGAACCGGCGGCGCTGGCGATGCCCATGCCCATGCTGCGTTTTTCCGGCGGCACCGCGCGCCCGACCACGCCGAGGATCACCGAGAAGGAGGTGCCGGACAGGCCGATCCCGATCAGCAGGCCGGCGCTCAGGGACAAGGTCCCCGGCGAGTCGGAAAGCCCCATGCACACTAGGCCTGCCGCGTACAGGACACCGCCGACCAGCACCACTTTCGCCGCGCCAAAACGGTCGGCCAAGGCACCGGTGAACGGTTGCGCCAGGCCCCAGATCAGGTTCTGCAGAGCGATGGCAAAGGCAAAGACCTCACGCCCCCAGCCGAACTCGGCGCTCATCGGTGCCAGGAACAGCCCGAAACCGTGCCGCACTCCCAGGGACAACGCCAGGATCAGCGCACTGCCCACCAATACCCAACCGCACGTACGCCACATCGATGTCATTCTTGTTCTCCAGTCGCGGGTATATACCCGCTTATGATCGAGCGAACCGGCCTCATGCCAGTTCGTCCAGCAATTTGAGTAACGTTTCGCGTTTTTCGGCCCCCAGGCGATCGATCAATCGCTGTTGCGCTGCCTCCCAGGCTGGCAAAGCGGCTTTGAGGCGCTCGGCGCCCGCTTCGGTCAGCTGGACGATGCGATTGCGCATGTCCTCGCCCTCGACCAGCATCACCAGGCCTTCACCTTCCAGCACCCGCAAATTGCGTCCCAGGGTACTGCGATCCAGCCCCATGGCCTCAGCCAGGGTGGAAATACTCGGTTGGTCCAGGCGCTGCAGATTGCACAGCAAAGAATACTGGGCAACGTTGATTCCGAAGCCATCGAGAGCGCCGTCGTAATGCCTGCTGACGCCACGGGCGGCGCGACGCAGGTTGATACATAAACATTGGGAGTCGAGCATGATGCGTGTATATACCCGTGGTTAGATGAGTGCAAGTCCTGCGAGCATCGCAACTTCCAGCAATTCCAGCAACGCCCCCGCCGTGTCTCCCGTCGTGCCACCCAATCGACGCCGCATCACCTGCCTCAGCCAGACAAAAATCAATGCCGCCAGCAGCAACGCCCAAACACCGTCGAGGCCGGCGATCAGCACACACAACAGGCTGCTTGCCGCCAACACCTGCTTGCCCGCCAGGCGCGGAAGATGATCGGCCAGGGCCTGCCCCAAACCGCCGGGACGTACGTAAGGCGTGGTGAGGAACAATCCCAGTAACGCGCTGCGGCTGATCAAGGGAACAATGATCAGGGCCAGTGCCTGCTGTTGCTCGATCAGCGCAACCAGGGCGGCAAATTTCAACAGCATCACCAACACCAGTGTGACCACTGCAATCGGCCCGCTGCGTGGATCCTTCATGATCGTCAACGTGCGCTCACGATCACCGAATCCGCCAAGCCAGGCATCAGCGCTATCGGCCAGGCCGTCCAGGTGCAGCGCGCCGCTGAGCAGCACCCACACCGCCAGCAACACTGCCGCGTGAAGCAACAATGGCGTACCCAGCAACAGCCAGTTCAACACCCACAGCATCGCGCCGAACAGCAAACCCACCAGCGGATAAAACAGCAGCGAGCGCCCCAGTTCTTCAGGCGTCGGCATGCCCGGCAAGCGAATCGGCAGGCTGCTCAGGAATTGCAGGGCGATCCAGAATGGCAACATGTTCAGCGCACTTCCCTTAATACGCCATCGGGCTCGACCGCCAGCGAGAACAGCGCCCCATGCGCCACTTCAACATTGAGCAGTTGCTCCCTCGGCAAACCGCGGGCATGGGCCAGCAACAATCGCATGACCCCACCATGACTGATCAGCAGCACACGTTCCCCGGCGTACGCCGCCTGCAAACGCGCCACTGCCGCCAGCACCCGCGCGGAAAAGTCCGTGACCGGCTCGCCTTCCGGTGGAGTAAAGGCATAAGGATCAGCCCAGAACAAACCCAGATCCTCGGCGTCGGTCTCCATCAGCGCCGCAGCGCTCTGCCCTTCCCAGGCACCGAAGTGCAGTTCTTGCAGGTTCCTGTCCAGCTCGATCGGCAGCCCCGATTGCACCGCCAGCTCTTCGGCGAACCGGGCACAGCGCTGCAACGGCGAACTGACCAGGCGATCCCAAGGTCCCTGCTCCGCCACCGCTGCGCGCATCTGCGCCCAGCCCTTGTCCGTCAGCGCGTCGTCGAGGCTGCCACGCAAGCCGCCGCCGAGTTCGGTTTCACCGTGGCGCAACAGGTCCAGGTGCAAGATCATGCCGGACGGTCCGCCACCGCTGCTTCGGCGAACGTCGCCATCTGCCCGTGCAGGTCACAGGCCAGACGCAGCAATGGCACCGCCAACGCCGCGCCACTGCCCTCGCCCAAGCGCAAGCCGAGGTCCAGCAAGGGCTCGGCATTCAGGGTTTCCAGCACATGGCGATGCCCCGGCTCAGCCCCGCGATGACCGAACAACAGCCATGGGCGGCACGATGGATTCAAGCGCACCGCCACCAACGCCGCGACGCTGCAAATGAACCCGTCCACCAATACCGCGATGCCTTGCTGGGCGCATGCCAGGTAGGCGCCGACCAGTGCCGCAACCTCAAAACCACCGAGATTGAACAGGGTTTGCAGCGCATCGCCACGCTGAGCGCCGTGCAAGGCCAGCGCGCGTTCGATCACTCGGGCTTTATGACTGACCCCCGACGCATCCAGCCCCGTCCCCGGCCCGGCCAGGTGCACCACCGGACAA
Organism: Pseudomonas serbica; assembly: GCF_028823535.1. Taxonomy (GTDB): domain Bacteria; phylum Pseudomonadota; class Gammaproteobacteria; order Pseudomonadales; family Pseudomonadaceae; genus Aquipseudomonas; species Aquipseudomonas serbica. Next base: position 229,943 of record NZ_JAQIYM010000005.1, read on the forward strand.
TCGAGCAAGGCACAGGCCAGGGCGCTGGCCGCCGTGGTGTTGCCGATGCCCATTTCGCCACCGATGAACAGTTGCGCGCCCATGGCGACGGCCCGCTGCACGCTGTCGCGGCCGGCCTGCAAGGCACGCTCACCCTGAGCCACGGTCATCGCCGGAGCCTGGGCGAAATTCGCCGTACCCGGACCGATGTTCAAGTGACGCACACCCGCCAGGTTCAATGACGGCGTGATGGTGCCAAGATCGACCACCTCCAGGGAGGCGCCCAACTGCCGCGCCAATACGCTGATCGCCGCACCGCCGCTGACGAAGTTTTGCAGCATCTGTCCGGTGACTTCCTGTGGATAGGCCGACACACCCTCGGCCACTACACCATGGTCACCGGCAAAAATCGCGATCCACAACCGCTCCAGAGTCGGCTTGACCTGCCCCTGCAGCCCGGCCAGTTGCACCGCCACCGCCTCAAGCTGGCCGAGGGAACCAGCCGGTTTGGTCAGTTGCTGTTGACGGGCTTGCGCCTGTTCGACAGCCTGGGCGTCGATCGGTCGGCACGGGTTCAGCCACCAGGAGGGGTTCATAACGCAGTTCCTTTCAAAGTCAGGGGCAGGCCGGCGACGGTCAGGATGACGCGCTGACAACGCTCGGCCAGGGCTTGATGCAGCCAACCGGCTTCATCGACATAGCGGCGAGTCAATTCGCCCAGGGGCACGACACCCATTCCGGTCTCGTTGCTGACAAAAATGATTTCACCCGGCAACGACGCCAGGCATTCGAGCAAGGCTTCGCGCTCGGCGTTCAGGCGTTCGGCATCGTCAAGCATCAGCAGGTTGGTCAGCCACAGCGTCAGGCAGTCCACCAGCAGGCAGCGCTCAGCGCTGGCGGTTTCACGCAGGACGCGGGCCAGTTCCAGCGGCTCTTCGATCAGCGCCCATTCGGCCGGACGGCGGGCGCGATGATGGGCCACGCGCTCATTCATTTCGCCGTCCAGGGGTTGGCTGGTGGCGATGTAGGTCACCTGGAGCCGACTGTCGGTTGCCAGTTTTTCAGCCAGGCGACTCTTGCCGGAGCGGGCGCCGCCGAGGATCAGTTGGAGCATGGTTCATTCCTGTAAATGTGCAGTGAGGCCACTGCAGTCTTCGCGAGCAGGCTCGCTCCCACAATGGAACGCGGTCAACTGCCAACTCAAATCCCGCAAAGCTCACGCAGCAGCCCGGTATCCAGATGCTTCTCCACCAGATCCGCCAACCGCTCGATATCCCGTTCGCGCAACCCGTGGTAATCCACGTCCTGCACATCCTGCAGTCCCGCCCAACGCAACAGCGCACTGCACGCCGCCGCAGACTCGAACAGGCCATGCAGGTAGGTGCCGATAATCTGCCCGTCAACACTCTGCGCGCCATCGCAGCGGCCATCGTCCAGCTGCACGGCAGCGTTTTCCAGGGCCGGGCCGGTGGTGACGCCAGCGTGGATTTCATAACCGCTGACTTCAGCATTCTCCAGCGCCAGGCGTCCGCGTACATTGCGCAGCTGCTTCTCTTCTTCCAACTGCGTTTCAAACGCCAGCAACCCCAGCCCCGCACTCGAACCCGGCGCGCCTTCAAGGCCCAGCGGATCATGCACTTGCTCACCGAGCATTTGCAGGCCACCGCAAATGCCCAGGACTTTTCCACCGTAGCGCAAATGCCGGGAGATCGCGGTATCCCAGGCGTTGGCGCGCAGGTACGCAAGGTCGCTGCGCACGCTTTTCGAGCCCGGCAGGATGATCAGGTCGGCTGGCGGAATCACCTGGCCGGGGCCGATGAATTGCAGGTCCACTTGCGGGTGCAGGCGCAGCGGATCGAAATCGGTGTGGTTGCTGATGCGCGGCAGTACCGGCACCACCACTTTCAACACGTGCCCGGCCTTGTCGGCCTGGCGCTGATCGATGCCGTCCTCGGCCTCCAGGTGCAAGTCCATCACGTACGGCAGCACGCCGATCACCGGTTTGCCGGTGCGTGCCTCAAGCCAGTCGAGACCAGGTTGCAGCAGCGCGATGTCGCCGCGAAAACGGTTGATGATGAAACCTTTGACCCGCGCCTGTTCGCTCGGTGACAGCAGTTCCAGGGTGCCCACCAGATGGGCGAAAACACCCCCGCGATTGATGTCGGCGATCAGTACCACCGGGCAATCCACCGCTTCGGCAAAACCCATGTTGGCGATGTCGCCCGCGCGCAGATTGATCTCGGCCGGCGAGCCCGCGCCTTCGACCATCACCAGCGGATAGGCCGCGCTCAAGCGCTCATGGGAGGCCAACACCGCCTGCATGGCGATCGCTTTGTAGTCGTGATAGGCCACGGCGTTCATGGTCGTGACCGCACGTCCATGGATGATCACCTGGGCGCCGGTATCGCTGTTGGGCTTGAGCAGCACCGGGTTCATGTCGGTGTGGGGCTCGAGAAAGGCAGCCTGGGCTTGCACAGCCTGGGCCCGCCCGATCTCGCCACCGTCGGCGGTCACCGCGCTGTTGAGCGCCATGTTCTGCGGCTTGAACGGCACCACGCTGACACCCTGGCGTGTCGCCCAGCGGCACAGGGCCGTCACCAGGGTGCTTTTACCGGCGTCGGAGGTGGTGCCTTGCACCATCAGCGTGGTCATGGGTGTTCCTTGGCGAAGGCGTCCAGCGCCGATTCGAGGCGTGCCCAGTCGGCTTCATCGCCAGGCAGGCCGAAACGCAGGCTGCTGTTGTGGATGAACAGGCGCAGCAGAATGCCGCGCCGGGCCATGAAGTCGTGCAACAGCTCGGCGCGCTCGGTGATCAGCCACTGGAACAAGGCGCAACCGCCCTGGGGTTCGAAGCCGTATTGAGTCAACAGAGTGGCCAGCCGCGCGCTGGCCTCTTCGGCGCGCACCCGCTGGCGCGTGTGCCCTTCGGTGTCGCGCAGGCACGCCTGGCCCAGCACACGGGTCGGCCCGCTGACCGCCCAGGGCCCGACCTGCTCGGCGAGCAACTTGAGCAGCCTGCGCTCCGCCAGGACAAACCCCAGGCGCACCCCGGCCAGGCCGAAAAACTTGCCAAAGGAGCGCAGCACGATCAGACCGACCTGATGGGCAAACGGCGCCACGCTCAGGTGCGGCGTGTTGTCCATGAAGGCCTCGTCCACCACCAGCCAGCCACCGCGCGGAGCGAGGCGCGAATGCCAGTCGAGCAGACGCGCGGGCGTCAGGTTCAGCCCGGTCGGGTTGTTCGGGTTGACCACCACCAGCACGTCGAGGCTATCGACGAAGAAGTCGACTTCCTGCTCCAGCACCTCGCGCACAATGTATCCGTTGCGCCGCCACGCCTCGGCATGCTCGGCATAACAGGGCGACAGCACGCCGACCTTGCCCGCCCGGCGCAGGCGCGGCAGCAACTGGATGGCCATCTGCGAGCCGGCCACCGGCAATGCCTGCAGGGTGCCGTAATAGTCGCAGGCCGCCTGCTCCAGGCCGTCATCGGTTTCCGGCAATCGCGCCCAGGCGCGCAGCGGAATGTCCGGCACGGGAAATGGCCAGGGCGCCAGGCCGCTGGACAGGTCGAGCCAATCGGCTTCGTCAATGCCGTAATCGTGCGCCGCCTTGCGCAGTCGTCCGCCGTGCTCAAGCATAAAATTCAGCCCCCACACACAAAATCAGCAGCCACAACCATACCCCGCGCTGGACCAGTTGCCAGCCGCGGTCGATGGCGTCGGCATCGGCCGGCACGCCCTCGCCCAACTGAGGCCGCTGATGCAATTCACCGTGATAAATCGCTGGCCCGCCCAACTCGACGCCCAACGCACCGGCACCCGCCGCCATCACCGGGCCGGCATTCGGGCTGTCCCAAGTCGGTCCCTGGGTGCGCCAGCATTTCAACGCCAGGCGAGTCTTGCCCAGCAGCGCATAGGTCAACGCCACCAGGCGCGCAGGAATGTAGTTGAGCACGTCGTCGATCTTCGCCGCCGCCCAGCCGAACCGCTCGAAGCGTTCGTTGCGATAACCCCACATGGCGTCCAGGGTGTTGCTCAAACGATAGAGCACCACGCCCGGCGCCCCGGCCACGGCGAACCAGAACAACGCGGCAAACACTGCGTCGCTGCCATTTTCCAGCACCGATTCGGTGGCGGCACGGGCGACGGCGGTTTCATCCAGATCACTGGTTTTACGGCTGACCAGATAACTCACCCGTTGGCGCGCTTCTTCAAGATTATTGCTGCGCAAGGCCTTGGCCACAGGCTCTACATGTTCACCAAGGCTGCGCATGCCCAAGGCGCAATAGAGGGCGAGGATCTCGACGACCCAGCCGACGTAGGGCGCCCAGGAAAATGCCGTGGCCAACAGGGTCAGCGGCAGGACGGCGATCACCCAAGCGGTGACCCCATGGCTGCGCCAGCCGCGACCGCCGCCATTGAAACGTTGCTCGATGCGCTCGGCAAATCGACCGAACGCCACCAGCGGATGCCAGCGTTTGGGTTCACCCAGCAGCGCATCCAGCGCCACTGCGGCGACACTCAACAACGCCACACTCATTGACTCACTCCCCAATAATTTTCATACAACAGCTCACTCAGCGGACGCGCCTGCGCCCAGCCTTCGAGTGCCAGCATCGGTGCCGGATAAAACGCCTTGACCGGTCCCAGGCAGAGAATTGCCAAGGGCTTGGCACCCGCCGGCAGACCCAGCAGGTCCGCCAGGGCTTGCGGTTCGAACAGCGAGACCCAGCCCATGCCCAACCCTTCGGCACGGGACGCCAGCCAGAGGTTCTGGATCGCGCAGGACAACGAGGCCAGGTCCATCTCCGGCAGGGTACGACGACCGAAGATATGCCGTTCGCGATCGTCCATCAGCGCGGCGACCAGCACCTCCGCGCAATCGTTGATGCCCTCGACCTTGAGTTGCATGAATTCGTCGGTGCGCTCACCGAGGGCCTCGGCGGTGCGCACGCGTTCCTGCTCCACCAGGACCTGGATCTGGCTGCGCAAGGCACGGTCGCTGATGCGGATGAAGCGCCAGGGCTGCATCAGGCCGACACTTGGGGCCTGATGCGCGGCTTCGAGCAGGCGCCGCAGCAACTCGGGCTCGACCGTGCCGCCGGCGAAGTGGCGCATGTCGCGACGCTCGGCGATGGCGCGGTAGACCGCATCGCGTTCGGCCTGGCTGAAGGTGTTGTCAGTCATGGCCTCTTCGCTGCGATGCGGCGCCCCGACAAGCCAGCGCCTACCGGGGTTAGGTGATCAACTGTAGGCGCTGGCTTGCCAGCGAAGGCGGCCTCAAGGTCTGGCGCAAACAACGCGGCAACCGCTTGCGGATTGGACGGAAAATAAAAATGCACGTAAGAGGCCGTCATCCGCCCCTCACGATAAACAGCTTCAGCGCCACGCCCGCCGTTAGGACTCAAGCCCCGGGCAATCGGTGCCAGTTCGGTGGTGGTCAAGGAGTGATGATAGGTGTGTCCACGCAGCGAACCTTCCGGCAGCTCCACCGCTTGCAGGGCCAATGCAGCGAGGCGCTTCTGCATCACCGCATCGCCCTTCAACAAGCCGACCAGTTCCGCGCGCGTACCCTCGACATCGGTCAGCGAATCGAGCAGGTAAAGCATCCCGCCACATTCCGCCAGCAAGGGTTTGCCCGCCGAGTGGTGCGCGCGGATCGCCGCCAACATCGCGGTATTCTGCGACAGCGCCACATGGTGCAACTCCGGATAGCCGCCCGGCAGGTACAGGCTGTCCGCCTCGGGCAAACCCGCGTCACGGATCGGCGAGAAAAATAGCAACTCGGCACCCATCGCCCGCAACACATCCAGGCTGGCACCGTAGGTAAAGGCAAAGGCTTCGTCACGGGCCACGGCGATACGCACACCAGCCAATAACGGTTCGGCCGCGATCACATCCGGCGCGGCGAATTCCACCGCTGGTGGCAGCGCGACTTCACAGCTGCTGGCCAGGGCATCCGCCGCCGCATCGAGGCGCACGTCCAGGTCATTCAACTCGCTGGCCTGTACCAGGCCAAGGTGGCGACTGGGCAATTCGATGCCGGTCTCCCGGGACAAGGCGCCGTACCAGCGCAGGCCTTCGGTCAGGCTGCCTTCGAGCAGTTGCGCATGGCGCAGAGTGCCTACGCGGTTGGCCAGCACGCCGGCAAACGGCAAGTCCGGCTGATAGCGCGCCAGGCCCAGGGCCAGGGCGCCAAAGGTCTGGGCCATGGCGGTGCCGTCGATCACGCCGAGCACCGGCACGCCAAAATGCCGCGCCAGGTCGGCACTGGACGGCGTACCGTCGAACAGCCCCATGACGCCTTCGATCAGGATCAGGTCAGCCTCAGCGGCGGCCTCCCACAGCAGGCGACGGCTTTCCTGCTCGCCGACCATCCACATATCCAGTTGATACACCGGCGCACCGCTGGCGCGCTCGAGGATCATCGGGTCGAGAAAATCCGGGCCACACTTGAACACCCGCACCTTGCGGCCCTGGTTGCGATGCAAACGGGCCAACGCGGCGGTCACGGTGGTCTTGCCCTGGCCGGAGGCCGGTGCGGCAATCAATACCGCCGGGCAATGACGAGATTGATTCACAGCTCGACGCCTTTTTGCGCTTTGATACCGGCCTGGAAGGCGTGCTTGATCATGCCCATTTCAGTGACGGTGTCCGCCAGCTCGACCATTTCCGGCTTGGCGCCACGACCGGTGACCACCACATGCTGCATGGGCGGGCGCGCCTGCAGATCGCTGAGCACCTGATCGAGATCGAGGTAGCCGTGCTTGAGGGCGATGTTCAGTTCGTCCAGCACCACCAGGCCGATCGATGGATCGCGCAACAATTGCTGCGATACCGCCCAGGCCGCTTCGGCCGCCGCGATGTCGCGCTGGCGATCCTGGGTCTCCCAGGTGAAGCCCTCGCCCATCACATGAAAACGCACCTGCTCGGGGAAACGCCGGAAGAACAGCTCTTCACCGGTGCTGTTGCGCCCCTTGATGAACTGCACCACACCGCACTGCATGCCATGCCCCATGGCACGGGCAAGCATGCCGAACGCCGAGCTGCTCTTGCCTTTGCCGTTGCCGGTCAGCACCAGCAGCAGGCCGCATTCGTTCGGGGAATTGGCGATGCGTTCGTCGATCACGGCCTTTTTGCGCAGCATGCGCGCCAGATGACGTTCGTCACGATCAGGGGTATCAGACATGGGGAGCTCTCCGTTGAGGCAGGATTAACGGCGGGCAGGCACAAGAATAGACGGCAAGAAGCCTGGCATCGCCCACCGTGATGCCGCTTGGATGGATCAGGCCGGTCTCCGGGCTCATGAGCGGCGTGATGCCGGACTGCGCGCCTTCCCGCATCAACGATCGACACAGTGGCTCCAGACGCAGTTTTCACTCATTTACCGTTGCGGGGGCAGCGCCGGGATCGCAGGGCTTCATCGACTGAAGCGCTCAACTCACCGGCTTCCCTGTTTCACTCTGTCGACCCAAAGCCACAGAGCACCTGAAACAAGCGGCGAAGGTTAGAGGGTTGGGGGTGGAGCGTCAATTGAAGACGCGGCGCTGTCGCGAATAACTGCCACCCACCAATAAAGTGACGTCAATCTTGTGCCACACGCCCAGCAGTGATATCAAATAGCCATAAGCCACGGCACAATAACAAGGGTGAACCCCATGCAAGGCATCATCATCAGCAATCCGAATCTGGAATTCCTGCGCCCGGCCCTGGAACGCTGGTTCGACTGTATAGATCGCTATAACGCCGTGCGCGGCGACAACGAAACGCCCTACTGGCTCGACGAAAAGGCCAACCTCGGCCTGTTTTCCGCCGCCGCCTGGATGGCCGAGATGATTACGCTGCAACAATCGCCCACCCGCAAACAGATCGAAGAAGGCGAACGCAACGGCCGCGCCGATCTGTTTATCGCCACGCCCGAAGCCCGCGCCTGGCTGCAGACCACGCAACGCTGGCCCAGGCTCAATAGCCTGAACCTGACCCAGGCCCTGCTGGATATCACCAGCGATGCGAAGAAAATCAGCTTCGCCAGCGACCTGAAAATCGGCTGCCTGTTCGTCGCACCGCACAAGAGCCAGCAAGGCGCTACCCCCGAAGAACTCCAGGACACGGTCGATGACCTGCAAAAGGAGCACAGCTGCGCCGTGGCCTGGTATTTCCCCTATGCCTATCGCAAATTACGCAACGAAACCGGTCACTATCACCCCGGCATCGCTGTGCTGCTCAAGGAAGCTCGCGGCTGAGGTTGAACCATCGGGCTGCCGCGCTTCTCTATGAATTAAGTCACTGCATTCATAGGGAAGGTCAGTAATGCGTACGTCTGAGCTGCTTTTCGTTGTTGTGTTAGCGGGAGGGCTCGCCGCCTGTGGCGAATCCGCCCGCTTGCAAGTCACCGACGGCATCGGGCCGTCACCCCGGCTACCGGAACCCAACAAGACGCTGTTCCCGACAATGAACATCGCCCCGGCCATCGGCTGGGCGGATGGCGCAAAACCCGTGGCGGCCAGCGGCACTCAGGTCGGCGCATTTGCCGAGAACCTCGATCATCCGCGCTGGCTTTACGTGCTGCCCAATGGCGACGTGCTGGTCGCCGAAACCAACGCCCCGCCCAAGCCCGATGACAACAAAGGCATCAAGGGCTGGATCACCAAGAAAGTCATGGGGCGCGCCGGTGCCGCCGTACCGAGCCCAAACCGCATCACGCTGCTGCGCGACAGCGACCACGATGGCGTCGCCGAAACCCGCACGGTGTTCCTGGAAAACCTCAACTCGCCCTTTGGCATGACCCTGGTCGGCAATGACCTGTACGTCGCCGACACCGACCGGCTGTTGCGCTTTCGCTATGAAAACGGTGACACGGCCATCAAGTCACAACCGATCAAAGTCGTCGACCTGCCGGGGGGCACCCTGAATCACCACTGGACCAAAAATGTCATCGCCAGCAAGGACGGCAGCAAGCTGTACGTCACGGTAGGCTCCAACAGCAACGTCGGCGAAAACGGCCTGGACCAGGAGCAAGGCCGCGCGGCAATCTGGGAAGTGGATCGTGCCACCGGCAACCATCGGATCTTCGCCTCGGGCCTGCGCAACCCTAACGGCATGGCCTGGGAGCCAAATAGTGGCGCACTGTGGACAGCGGTCAACGAGCGCGACGAAATCGGCAGCGACCTGGTGCCGGACTACATTACCTCGGTGAAAGATGGCGCCTTCTATGGCTGGCCATTCAGCTATTACGGCCAGCACGTCGATGTGCGCGTCGAGCCGCAAAACCCTGACCTGGTGGCCAAGGCGATTGCCCCGGACTACGCGGTCGGTCCGCACACCGCCTCACTGGGCCTGACGTTTGCCGAAGGCAACACGCTACCGCCGCCGTTCAAGGAAGGCGCTTTCATCGGCCAGCATGGCTCCTGGAACCGCAAGCCGCACAGCGGATACAAAGTGATTTTCGTGCCTTTTAGCGGCGGTAAACCAAGCGGGCAGCCGGTGGATGTGCTCACCGGTTTTCTCAATGACGAGGAAAAAGCCATGGGCCGGCCGGTGGGTGTGGTGATTGATCAGCAGGGGGATCTGCTGGTGGCCGATGATGTGGGGAACAAGGTATGGCGGGTGTCGGCCGCGCCATAACCCGCACTTGAAAAACAGGCCGACCGGTCGGCTTTTTCTTTCACTTTTGCGTTTGCGGGGCTTTTGATCTTGATTTTCTTGCCCCCTCACACCCTGAGCCTGTCCGTCAACCTGTGACGACCTCCATCGGAGCCTCTACCAACGTTGATCCATGCCGCATCGAAGCTTGTTGTGGGAGATTGTTTTCTGAGTACATATCCGTTGCTGCGGTAACGGCTACTTATGGTTTCGCCCTTACGGCGACTCACTTTTTCAAACGCCGAACAGTAAGCAAAAGGCTTTGCCGGTATGACTCACCCACTTGGTGCCTCGCTAGGGCTCGGCATGCCCTCTCTCCGGCCATCGTGGTTAACGGGGCACCCAGATCAAAAACCAAAGCGAGGCGGCCTGACAGCCGACCTGACTTTTGCAGATACCTCCAATCCCCTGTGGGAGCCAGCCTGCTGGCGATGGACGTCAACGATAACGCGCCCTGCCTGGATGAACGCGTTGCCTGGAAGTCCATCGCGAGCAGGCTCGCTCCCACAATGGGATAGCGGACAAACCTGCAATCAGGTCGGCTGTCAGGCCGCCTCGCTTTCGCGTTTGATCTTGATATGGCTTTTGATTTTCTTGCCCCCTCGAGAGGCCGAGTGGAGGTTCTGCGCAGTGGGTAAACCGGCATGGATGCCGGTTTAGCCGCGCTGGGCCATGGATGGCCCATCGCGGCGACCCACGGAGCAGGACCGGAGCGAGGGCATGCCGAGCCTTAGCGAGGCACCGAACGCCAGGGGCAAGAGCCCTTGGTTACTTGGGGCTTTTCCAAGTGACTCGCCGTAAGGGCGAAACCATTAGAGGCCGTTACCGCAGGAATGGATATGTACGCGGTCAACAAAATCCAGGTTGGCTGCTAGGCCGCCATCGCCGGCAAGCCAGCTCCTACAGTTTGGATCGGGTACAACCGCGAGAGATCAGCGTTTACGGCAAAGCGTCAGCCCATCTCCCAACGGCAACAGCGACAGATCCACCCGCGCGTCATCCTTCAAGGCGCGATTGAGCGCCTGGATCGCGCGGGTATCCTCGCTTTCGGGATTTTTCTCAAGCACCCGACCACTCCACAGCGTGTTATCGAACACCGCCAGGCCGCCGATACGCAACAGCCGTAGCGCATGCTCCAGATAGACCGGGTAATTGGCTTTGTCGGCATCGATGAACACCAGGTCGAACTGGCCTGGCTCATCCAGCTTGCCAAGGGTTTCCAGTGCGGGAGCCAAACGCAGATCGATTCGCCCGGATACACCAGCCTCCTGCCAATAGCGGCGCGCGGTGGCGTTGTAGTCGCCGGGAATGTCACAGCAGATCAGCAAACCGTCATCCGGCAAGGCCGCCGCCATGCACAGGGCGCTGTAGCCTGTAAACGTGCCGACTTCCAAAACGCGTCGGGCGCCGGTGAGTTTTACCAGCAAGGCGAGAAACTGCCCCTGTTCCGGCGCCACTTGCCAGCGGGCCATGGGCAGCGCCTGGGTTTCGTCACGCAAGCGCTTGAGTACTGGCGTTTCGCGCAAGGAAACATCAAGCAGGTATTGATACAGCGAATCGTCGAGGTTGAGCGTGCGGGCTGTCATGACAATACCCCCTGGCGGTTACGGATTGCGCGCCAGATGCTCGGGTTGCAAAACGCGCTTGGCACTCAGGTAGGCTCTCTGCCAATAAGCCTTGGACAAGCTGTCGAGCTTGACCGTGCCACCGGTAGCCGGCGCGTGGACGAAACGCCCTTCACCGACGTAGATACCGGCATGGCTGACCTGGGAACCGCCATTGGTGGCGAAGAAGATCAGGTCACCGGTTTGCAGGCCTTCCTTGCCGACGCTGGCCGCCTGCATGGAAATCATTTCGCGCGTGGTGCGCGGCAGGGAAATACCGGCTACATCCCGGTAAACGTAGCCAATCAGCCCACTGCAGTCGAATCCGGAGTCCGGCGTATTGCCGCCCCAACGATAAGGCGTGCCGACCAGCCCCAACGCGCGAAACAGCACATCTTCCGCTTCCGGAGAAAAAGCCTGGGAGGGACCGAACACGATGGGTGCGCGAACCACCGGCGCAGGTGGCGGCGTTCGGCTGGCGCAAGCACTGAGCAGCGCTGCGAACAGCATGATTGTGAGGCGGGCCGACATCGTCATAGCAGAGCATCCTGATCAGGCTGCGGCTTTTTCTGCGCGAGTGCAGAAAAGAAAACCGCCTGCGGAGTACGCAGGCGGTTTGCCATCATTCATGGATCAGAATTTTAGCGCTTATATGGCAAACTTCAAGTAAGACTTTAAGTTCGCCTTACGAAAAGTACGCTTACTTGCGAGCGGTTACGATTGGAGCCGCTGCAGGCGCCATGGCGAGTGCGCGCTTGGCTTCGATGAAGGTCTTGCTCCAGTAGCTGTCGCCCAGGCTGTCGATGCGCACACCACCGCTACGGCGGCTGCTGGAGTGGATGAACTGGTTGTCACCCAGGTAGATACCGGCGTGACTGACGCGACCGCGGCGACCATTGGTGGCGAAGAACAGCAGGTCACCTGGCTCAAGTTTGCTGCGCGAGACCAGCGGTGCATCCACGTTGATCATTTCGCGAGTGGAGCGTGGCAGGTTCATGCCCGCTTCTTCACGGAACAGATAACCGATGAAACCGCTGCAATCGAAGCCGGCTTCAGAGGTACCGCCGAAACGGTAACGGGTACCGATCAGGGACATGCCGCGCTCGAGGATGCTGTCGGCCAGAACCGGAAGCTGGTACGCCTTGCCGTTGGCGAAGCTGGCCAGTTCTTTCTCGGTGGCCGCTTCTTCCTGTTCAAGCGCTTGCTGATAAAGCGCGGAAGACTGGGCGGTAACGGAATTTTTAACCTGCTGTTGTTGCGCTTGCTCGGACACTGGCGTGTGGGCAGCGCAACCGAACAACAGGGTAACGAGTGCGAGGGGCACGAGGGGTGCAAAGCGATTTAGCATGGGCACGACCGTGGCTGATTAGTGTCAAGAAGCCGAGACTATGCCCGCTATCATCCTCATTTGCAAATTCAATCGAACTTTTTGTGACTTCTTGGTTTCTCGATAACATCTAAGCGCTAAAGCCCATTCTAGACACTTACGCAACCTGCACACCGCAGGAAAGCGGATTTTCTGGCGCCCAAAATATGCCGAAAATCGATGCAAGCCTCGAATTTACCAGGGTTGGCTACCAGCCCAGCGTCTCTTTGAGAAACGGGATGGTCAGCTTGCGCTGAGCTTGAAGAGAGGCCTGGTCGAGTTGCTCAAGCAGTTCGAACAGTGCGCTCATGCTGCGTGTACCACGGGTGAGGATAAAGTGCCCGACTTCGTCGGTCAGGTGCAGGCCGCGACGTGACGCTCGCAGTTGCAGGGCGCGCAATTTGTCTTCGTCAGAGAGTGGGCGCATCTGGAATATCAGCGCCAGGGTCAGGCGCGACTTGAGGTCGGCCAGTTTTACCGGCAGCTCGCGCGGCGAAGTCGATGCGGCGATCAGCAGACGCCGACCACTGTCACGCAGCCGGTTGAACAGGTGGAACAACGCCTCCTCCCAGTCAGCCTTGCCGGCCACCGCCTGCAGATCATCCAGACAGACCAGTTCGTATTGCTCGAGGTTGTCGAGAATTTCGATGCCACGATCCATCAACTCGGCCAGCGGCAGGTAAACCGCCGGTTCGCCCATCTGTTCGAAACGCAGGCACGCGGCCTGCAACAGATGCGTGCGCCCTACCCCGTGCTTGCCCCACAGGTAAATCAGGCTTTCGGTCCAGCCGGCGTCGGCTTCGCACAGACGTTCGACATAGCCGAGTGCAGCGGCATTGGCGCCTGGGTAGTAGTTGATGAAGGTGGCGTCGTCACGCAGACGCACACCTAGGGGCAGCTGAATCGGTTTCATGCTGACTGAACAGTTCCAAAGGAACCGTTAGTGGCCTCTGTGTAAAGTTTGCGAAGTTTATACCCGTGAGGCCGACCGCACAATGCGACAGACCACAAGCAAAATCAAAGGTTTGCGTTAGCGCACCGGTTTTATGACAGATTCTTTGGCGCTGCGGGCAGCCGGCCGGGGTCGAATCGGGCTGCCCGCGGCCCCCTCTAAAGCTCGGGATCGTCAACACCACTGTACATACCAGAATCCTTATACAAATCATGCACATGGCGCAGCAGCACCATGATCACCGCCGCCACGGGCAACGCCAGCAATACACCCGTAAACCCGAACAGCTCGCCGCCGGCCAGAATCGCGAAGATCACCGCCACCGGGTGCAGTCCGATGCGGTCGCCCACCAGCAATGGCGTCAGCACCATGCCCTCCAGCGCCTGACCGACCATGAACACCGCGACGATGCCCATCATCGGATACAACTCGCCGCCAAACTGGAACAGGCCGGCAATCAGCGCCGCGCCAATGCCAATGATGAAGCCCATGTACGGCACGATCGCCGCCAGCCCGGCAATCATGCCGATCAACAGGCCCAACTCCAGACCCACCAGCATCAAGCCCGCAGCATAGATCACGCCCAAGGCGACCATCACCAGCAATTGCCCGCGGACGAAGGCGCCGAGCACTTCATGGCACTCTCCGGCCAGTGACACCGCCTGCTCTTCGCGATCGCGCGGCAACAGACTGCGGACTTTGGCCACCATCAGGTCCCAGTCGCGCAGCAGGTAGAAACTCACCACCGGAATCAGCACCAGATTGGCCAGCCAGCCAATCAACGCCAAGCCCGAGGCGGTCGCCTGGCTCAGCACCACGCCGACGATGTCGGTGGTCTGGCCCATGTGTTCGCTGATCGCCGCCTTGAGCTTGTCGAACTTCCAGAAGCCCTCCGACAAGCCAAACTTCGACTGCGCCCAAGGCAATGCCGTGTGCTGCAGCCAATCAAGCATCTGCGGCGCCAGCTCATACAAGCGAAACAGTTGCTTGGCGAGCATCGGCACCAACACCAGCAACAGCGCGGTGAAGATCAGGGTGAACAGGGCAAATACCGCAATCCCCCCCCAGGTCCGTGACAGGCCGGCTTTTTCCAGCCGATCCACCAAAGGGTCAAACAGATAGGCCAACAACAACGCCACCAGGAACGGCGTGAGGATCGGGTGCAACAGCCAGACAAACGCGCAGAGCAGAATCACTCCACCCAACCAGAACCAACGCCGCGTATCGGCCATGAACCACTCCATTGCTTCTATATAAGAAAGAAAATCCTACCAGCGGAAACGCAATTGCGGCGTCGGTGCAGGCGCAGGCGCGACTGCAGGGGCCGAACCGCCAGCTACAGGCTGAACGGGTGCCGCTGGCGCCGGCGCTGGCTCCGCCGCGACCTCCTGCAACCTGGCCAGCGACAACTGCGCGCGCAATTGATCGGTACTGCCATTGACCCGATAAAGGATCCGGTCGCCGTCGACACTTTGCGGGCGTCCGCCGAAAGGCTCCAGCAAGCGCCCAAGGGTCGCATAACGCTCCAGGTTCATACCTTGGACTTCCAGCAGCTGCGCGGACGAGGCCCCTGGCTTGGCGACGAATCGCGGCGCCAGTCGCTGGTTCACCGCCAGCATCACCGCGTCTGCCAAAGCAGCCTGATCGGCTCCCTGGGCACTGCCGGCCTCTTTCTGGTCACCCAGCCACAACTGCCACTTGGCCTGCCACTGGCCACCCTCTTCCCGGGCATGCACCGCCAGCAGGGCGTCGGCATTGTAACGCTGGGATGCGCTGCGCAGGGCCGACGGATCAGCACTTTCCAGATTCGGCGCGGTGGCGACGATTTGTTCGTTCAGGTCCGCCAATGGCAGACGCAGGGGCAAACCACGGTGCTGCGCGGCGCGGCGCAAGGGTGTCGCACCGGCCTGGCCATCGCCCACCAGGCTTGCACCCTCGGTGTAGTCGTTCAACCACCAGCCCAATATCGACGGCCGATTGGCACCCCACATTGCCAGCCCGGCCCGGCGCAAGGCCTGGTCGGTGGTGCCAGGGTCAAAGTCGACTTTCAACACTTCCGGCGGGCCGGCCTCGAAGCCGTACTGGCTGATGATTTGCTGCGGGTCTTTGCGAATCGCCGCCAGCCCCGGATTCTGTGGCGCCTTGGGATCGCCGGTCAGGCGCAAGACCAGCGTATCGAGCGCCCGCTGTGTCGCTTCGTCACGCTCTTGCGGTGACTGGCCGCTGACCGGCTCGCGCACTTGATAAAGGCCTTTGACGGTTTCAGCCTGGCTTACCTGGCTGGCCAGGCCGACCACTGACAAGCAGCCCACAAAAAAGAATTTACAAAAACCCATGGAAGATTCCTGAGGACAAAAGCGGCTGGAACAGACCGCGTGAACACGAACGAGCAAGGCTGTGACCATCGCCCGACGCAAAACATTCACACGCCCTGGGTAAGTTTTCGCACTGTGGTAACGATAGACGGTTAATGACGACAACTTGTGCAGGCGAGCAGGATGTCATCCACGGGAGGCCCTGGCGTTTTTTTTCGGCCGATATGCCCCCTGCCGTCGGCCTGAGGATGGCCGCTGACCGTCAAGCCTGATAAAATCGCGCGCCTTCGCAGACCGGCAACAGCCGGGTACCCTCGAATATCGCGTGAGGCAATCACCTTCGTCGAATTTGGCGGTCCCGCTGGACTCGGTCGTTACAGAAATCCCCCCTAAAGGCCTGGATCATGAGCAAGCAACCCTCCCTGAGCTACAAGGACGCCGGTGTAGACATCGACGCCGGTGAAGCATTGGTCGAACGCATCAAGAGCGTCGCCAAGCGCACTGCGCGCCCGGAAGTCATGGGCGGCCTGGGCGGTTTCGGCGCCCTCTGCGAAATCCCGGCCGGCTACAAGCAGCCCGTGCTGGTTTCCGGTACTGACGGCGTCGGCACCAAGCTGCGCCTGGCATTGAACCTGAACAAGCACGACAGCATCGGCATCGACCTGGTCGCCATGTGCGTGAACGACCTGGTGGTCTGCGGCGCCGAGCCGTTGTTCTTCCTCGACTACTACGCCACCGGCAAACTCAACGTCGAGACCGCGACCCAGGTCGTGACCGGCATCGGCGCTGGCTGCGAACTGTCCGGCTGCTCCCTGGTGGGCGGCGAAACCGCTGAAATGCCTGGCATGTACGAAGGCGAAGACTACGACCTGGCCGGCTTCTGCGTCGGCGTCGTGGAAAAGGCCGAAATCATCGACGGTTCCAAAGTCGCTGCCGGCGATGCCCTGCTCGCCCTGCCGTCTTCCGGTCCGCACTCCAACGGCTACTCGCTGATCCGCAAGATCATCGAAGTGTCCGGTGCCGACATCGAAAACATCCAGCTCGACGGCAAGCCGCTGACCGACCTGCTGATGGCCCCGACCCGTATCTACGTGAAGCCGCTGCTCAAGCTGATCAAGGAAACCGGCGCCGTGAAAGCCATGGCTCACATCACCGGTGGCGGCCTGCTGGACAACATCCCGCGCGTCCTGCCAAAAGGCGCACAAGCGGTGGTTGACGTAGCAAGCTGGACCCGCCCTGCGGTGTTTGACTGGCTGCAGGAAAAAGGCAACGTCGACGAAAACGAAATGCACCGCGTGCTGAACTGCGGCGTAGGCATGGTCATCTGCGTGGCTCAAGAGCACGTGGAAACCGCGCTGAACGTCCTGCGTGAAGCCGGCGAGCAACCGTGGGTCATCGGTCAGATCGCCACCGCTGCCGAAGGCGCTGCCCAGGTTGAACTGAAGAACCTCAAGGCTCACTAATGCCTAACACCTGTGATGTTGTGGTGCTGCTCTCCGGCACCGGCAGTAACTTGCAGGCCTTGATCGACAGCACGCGGACCGGCGACAGCCCGGTCCGCATCGCTGCGGTGATTTCCAACCGCGCCGACGCTTATGGCCTGCAACGCGCCAGGGACGCGGGTATCGACACCCGCACCCTGGATCACAAGGCTTTCGAGGGCCGCGAGGCCTTCGACGCCGCGCTGATCGAACTGATCGACGCCTTCAATCCCAAACTCGTGGTCCTGGCCGGCTTCATGCGCATTCTCAGCGCTGACTTCGTACGCCACTACGCGGGCCGCCTGCTCAATATCCATCCCTCGCTGCTACCCAAATACAAAGGGTTACACACTCATCAGCGCGCGCTGGAAGCCGGTGACGCCGAACATGGCTGCTCCGTGCACTTCGTCACCGAGGAACTCGATGGCGGACCACTGGTCGTACAAGCAGTAATACCGGTAGAGTTGCACGACTCGCCGCAGAGTCTGGCGCAGCGGGTCCATGTGCAGGAACACCTGATCTACCCCATGGCCGTGCGCTGGTTTGCCGAAGGCCGGTTATCCCTCGGCGAACAAGGTGCTTTACTGGATGGACAGTTACTCGCGGCCAGCGGCCACTTGATTCGACCCTAGGAGATTTTATGCGTCGCGCCCTGCTCTTCGCTTGCGCTCTGCTCGCCCTGCCCTTCGCACAGGCTGCAGACCTTCAACCTTTCTCCGCCAGCTACACCGCCGACTGGAAGCAGCTGCCCATGAGCGGCACGGCCGAGCGCAGCCTGACCAAGCAAGCCAATGGCGTCTGGAAGCTCAACTTCAAGGCTTCGATGATGATCGCCAGCCTGTCCGAAGAAAGCACCCTGACCGTCGACAAGGACACCCTGCTGCCACAGTCCTACCATTTCGAACGGGGTGGCCTGGGTAAAGCCAAGAAGGCTGACCTGGACTTCGACTGGACTGCCAAGAAGGTTACCGGCACCGATCGTGGCGATCCGGTCAATATTGCCCTCAACCGCGGCATGCTCGACAAATCCACCTACCAGCTGGCACTGCAGCATGACGTAGCCGCCGGCAAGAAAAGCATGAGCTATCAGGTTGTCGATGATGGCGAAGTCGATACCTATGACTTCCGCGTGCTGGGTTCGGAAAAAGTTGAGACCAAGGCTGGCCAGATCGACGCGATCAAGGTCGAGCGCGTGCGCGACCCGACACAAAGCAAGCGCATCACCGTGCTCTGGTTCGCCAAGGATTGGGATTACCTGCTGGTTCGCCTGCAACAGGTCGAGACCGACGGCAAGGAGTACAACATCATGCTCCTGGACGGCACAGTGAACGGCAAGCCGGTTAAAGGCAGCTGATCCGCACCTCTTGAAGAAGCCCCGCACTTGCGGGGTTTTTTTTGAAGATTGAAAAAGCAGGAACGCACGACAGGCGCAATGCTCTATACCTTCAAGGTCTTTTTTGATCGAATGACTTTCCCTGCTGCCTGCGAGGTTTCACATGACTGTCACCGTCAACACCGTTTCTGCCGAAGGCTTGCGTCATACCGTCCAGATCGATGACCACGAACTCTATGCCGATGCCCCGCCATCGGCAGGCGGCGAAGGTTCGGCGCCAGAGCCGCACGACTACTTCGATGCCGCGCTGGGCGCCTGCAAGGCCCTGACCTTGAAGATGTATGCGAAGAAAAAGGACATTCCGCTGACGGGCGTTGGCGTGGAGGTCAAGCGCGACAACAGCCAGGAGCAAAAAGGCAAATACGTACTCCACGTCAAGCTGACCCTCAAGGGCGTGCTCACCGACGCCCAGCGCGAAGAGCTGCACCGGGTGGCCGATCGCTGCCCGGTGCACAAGCTGATGACCACTTCTGAAGTCAGCATCGAAACCCATCTGGCCGAAGGCGCGTTCAGCCAATAGCGGCAAGGGCTGCGCAAGCGGGTTATGCTCGACCGCATCACCCGCTCAGCCTGGAACGCACCATGAACACTCCGCTCGTGATCCGCCCCCGCGCCGAAGATGTCGAAGGCCAGCCGATTCTTCGCCCGTTGCCATCAGCCAAATGCCGCAATGTCGGGCCCTTCGTGTTTTTCGACCATATGCTCGAAACCCGTTATGCAGCGGGTACCGGCATGAACATCCGCCAGCATCCGCATATTGGTCTCTCCACGCTCACCTACCTTTTTGAAGGCCAGTTGCAGCACAAGGACAGCCTCGGGTCGGACCAGGTGGTCAATGCCGGCGATGTCAGCTGGATGACCGCTGGCAGCGCCATCGCCCATGTCGAGCGCACACCCGAAGCGCTAAAAGACAGCGGCTTTACGATGCACGGTTTGCAGATCTGGCTGGCTTCTCCCAAAGACAAGGAACAGGGGCCAGGACACTACAGCCACCACCCCGCCGCCACACTGCCGGTCAGCGAAAACCTCGGGGTGACGATCCGCATGATCGCAGGCTCGGGCTTTTGCCTGGAATCGCCAGTGCCAGTGCTTTCGCCGACGCTGTATGCCGAAGTGAACCTGCAAACGGCGACGACCCTGCTGATTCCCACCGAGCATGAAGAGCGCGCGCTGTATGTGTTGAGCGGGGACGTGCAGCTCGATGGCGAGCCGTTAGAGCCGCATTCACTGGTGGTGTTGCCACCCGGGGAAGAAATGACCTTGTTCGCCGAGAGCGACAGTCATGCGGTGTTGTTCGGTGGTGCGCCGCTGGATGGGCCGCGACGGATCAACTGGAATTTCGTGGCGAGCGATCCGGCAGCCATCGATGAAGCGCGTCGGCGCTGGGCGGCCGGGGATTGGCCGACGGTGCCGGGGGAAGTTGAGCGGATCGAACTTCCTTAAGACTTATTGTGAATTTCACATCGCCTTCGCGAGCAAGCCCGCTCCCACAGTTGACCGCATTCCAATGTGGGAGCGGGCTTGCTCGCGAAGAGGCCGGCACTATCGCAATCAGCCCTTGAACACTTCATCCAGTAGATTGTGCATCGACGTGAAGGCCCGAGCAGCGACCTTGGCGTCGTACATCATCATCCCCGGCACGTTCGCATGGGGATCGGTGAACGAGTGGAACGCGCCGCCGTAGCTCAGCAGCTGCCAATCCACGCCAGCGGCATTCATTTCATCCTCGAAAGCCGGCAGTTGCTCCTTAGGCACCAACGGATCGGAAGCGCCGTGAAGCACCAATACCGAGCCCTTGATGTTTTTCGCATCATTGACATCCGGGGTATCCAGCGTGCCGTGGAACGACACAGCCGCCTTCACTGGCGCCCCCGTGCGGGTGAATTCCAGTGCGCAGCAACCGCCAAAACAGAAACCGAAGGTCGCCAGCTTCGAGGTATCGACAACCGCCTCACCCTGGCTTTGCAGCTGCTCGAACGCCACCTGCATGCGCTTGCGCAGCAACGGCCGGTCGTTCTTCAACGGCGTCATTGCCGCGCCTGCCTCATCGTTGTTCTGCGGACGAACCGATTGGCCATAGAGATCCGCGATCAACACCACGTAACCCTTGGCCGCGACCGACTTGGCGATCTCCTCGGCCCCGGCGCCAACACCCATCCAGTTCGGCGCCATCAACAGACCCGGACGCGGGCCTTTGTGGTCGGCGTCGAAAGCCAGGCGGCTTTCGTAGGATTGGCCATCAATCTGGTAGGCAACAGAACGTACAGTGATTTGGCTCATTTATGACTCCTGATTTTTTTACACCAGAATGAAAAAAACCCGCCGAAGCGGGTTTTTCTACAACCTTGTCAAGCCGACAGTTCAACCAGCAGCTTGTTCAGGCGGCGCACGTAGGCCGCCGGGTCCTTCAAGCTGTCGCCGGCCGCCAGGGCCGCCTGATCGAAGAGGATGTGCGACAGGTCGCCAAAGCGCTCGTCGCTCTGCTCGTTGTCGAGCTTCTCGATCAGAGGGTGAGCAGGGTTGAATTCGAAGATCGGCTTCGAATCCGGAACCTTCTGCCCGCTGGCTTCGAGGATCTGACGCATCTGCAGGCCCAGGTCCTGCTCGCCGATGGCCAGGATCGCCGGGGAATCGGTCAGGCGATGGGATACCCGTACTTCAGCCACGGATTCGCCCAGCGCGGTCTTCAGACGCTCAACCAGGCCTTCCTTGGACTTGGCGACTTCTTCCGCGGCCTTCTTGTCCTCTTCCGAGTCCAGGTTGCCGAGGTCCAGGTCACCGCGCGCCACGTCGACAAAGCTCTTGCCGTCGAAATCGCTCAGGTAGCTCATCAGCCACTCGTCGATACGGTCGGTCAGCAGCAGCACTTCGATGCCTTTCTTGCGGAAGACTTCCAGGTGCGGGCTGTTCTTGACCTGGGCGTAGGTTTCGCCGGTCAGGTAGTAGATCTTGTCCTGACCTTCCTTGGCACGTGCCAGGTACTCGGCCAGGCCGACAACCTGCTCGCCGTCATCACCGTTGGTCGATGCGAAACGCAACAGTCCAGCGATTTTCTCTTTGTTGGCGAAATCTTCTGCCGGGCCTTCTTTCATGACCTGGCCGAAGTTTTTCCAGAAGCCTTTGTATTGCTCTGGCTCGTTCTTCGCCAGTTTTTCCAGCATATCCAGCACGCGCTTGGTCAGCGCCGACTTCATCGAGTCGATGATCGGGTCTTTCTGCAGGATTTCCCGCGACACGTTCAGCGACAAGTCGTTGGAGTCGACCACACCCTTGATGAAGCGCAGGTACAGCGGCAGGAAGGACTCAGCCTGGTCCATGACGAACACGCGCTGCACGTACAGCTTCAGGCCTTTTGGCGCTTCACGCTGGTACAGGTCGAATGGCGCACGGGCCGGCACGTACAGCAGCGAGCTGTATTCCAGCTTGCCTTCGACCTTGTTGTGGCTCCAGCTCAGCGGATTCTCGAAGTCGTGGGCGATGTGCTTGTAGAACTCCTGGTATTCCTCGTCCTTGATGTCGGTACGCGGACGGGTCCACAGGGCGCTGGCGCGGTTGACGGTTTCCCACTCAACGGCCGGCTTCTCTTCGCCTTCAGCGGCTGCCACTTCTTTCGGCAACTCGATCGGCAGAGCAATGTGATCGGAGTATTTCTTGATGATGTTGCGCAGGCGCCAGCCATCGGCGAACTCGTCTTCACCGGCTTTCAGGTGCAGGACAATACGCGTGCCACGCTCAGCCTTCTCGATGGTGGCGACTTCGAAATCGCCCTCACCTTTGGACGACCAATGAACGCCTTCGCTGGCATCGCTGCCGGCTCGACGGCTGAATACGTCGACTTTGTCGGCGACGATGAAGGCCGAATAGAAACCGACACCGAACTGACCGATCAGGTGCGAGTCTTTCTTCTGGTCGCCCGTCAGGTGCTTCATGAAGTCGGCGGTACCGGACTTGGCAATGGTGCCCAGGTGGGTGATCGCGTCTTCGCGGCTCATGCCGATGCCGTTGTCTTCGAGGGTGACGGTCTTGGCGTCCTTGTCGAAGCTCACACGGATTTTCAGTTCAGCGCCACCTTCCAGCAATTGTGGCTTGGACAGCGCTTCGAAACGTAATTTGTCTACAGCGTCAGAGGCGTTCGAGATCAGTTCGCGAAGGAAAATTTCCTTGTTGGAATACAGCGAATGGATCATGAGGTGCAGCAGTTGCTTCACCTCGGTCTGGAAGCCCAGGGTTTCCTTTTGAGTTTCCACACTCATGGTCATCAAACTCCAATCAGATGGCAGTGGCCGCGACCTTGAGGGTCGGCGGCGGGTTGTCATCAGAGTTGGGGGCTGTGTTCAGGATTTCAAGGGCTCATCGAGTTTGAAATGCGCTCGGGCCGTGGCGATGGGTTCAGCTTCAGTACTTTGCCAGGCGGTAATCGCCACGTTGGCGACGCGGCGCCCCTGGCGACACACCTGGCAACGGGCCCAGGTATCGCGAAACTGCCCGGCGCGCAGGTAATCGAGGGAGAAGTCGATGATCTTCGGCACGCCCGGCGAACCGGTCGCCACCAGCAAGTGCAACGCGGCGGAGAGTTCCATGAAGCCGGCGATCACGCCGCCATGAATGGCCGGCAATAACGGGTTGCCGATGTTGTCCTTGTTGGCCGGCAGACGAAACAGCAGTTCATCGCCGACCCGCGAGCATTCCACGCCGATCAATCCGGCGTAGGGAATCAGCTTCAACAGCGGCGCGTAATCCCCCTGCTCATGGGCCCGTTGCAGTTGCTCCTTGAATGACTCGCTCACTTCGCACCTCCGGCGATGGCACCTGCAAAACCCTTGGTCCCCTTGATGCCCTTGCCCATGCGCATGAAAGTGCCTACCACGTGGGCAATGGGCTGCTTGGGGTCATCCTGATAGGCAAAACCACGGGCGAATATCACGTCGGTGGTCACCCGATAGCACTGGGCGAAGCCGTAGACATCTTTATGCGGTTCGGCTGCGTGCATGTAGTCGATACGCAGGTCGAGTGTCGGGCAGACTTCGAATTCCGGCAGCACGCAGAGGGTCGACATGCCACAAGCGGTGTCCATCAAGGTGGTCAAGGCACCGCCGTGAATCACGCCGCTCTGGGGGTTGCCGACGATCTGCGGGCCGTATGGCAGCACCACGGTGAGCCCTTCGGCACTGGCGCTGTGAACGCGCAACCCGAGCACCTGACAATGTCGCAGCGCCGACAGGAATCGTGTCGCACGCTCAAAAACGGGGTTTTCAGCCATGTTGATAAAGACTCTTGTTTAGTTGGCAGTGAAGTAGAGAGCCAGGTAAAAGTTCCGCATTAGAACAAACTTTTATATCTGAAATAATTTGAGGAACTTAACCATGACACCAAGGCTCTTAAGGCCAGATAGATCTTTTCCACAAGGAGAAACACCCCATGCGTAAGACTTTTGCTATTGCCTTGATGTTGACCGCTTCCCTCGGTCTCGCTGCTTGCGATAAAAAATCCGAGGACAAAGCTCAAGATGCCGCCGAACATGCTGAGCAAGCACAGCAAGACATGAACAAAGCTCAGGATAAAGTGAACGACGCAGCGAAAGAAAACGCCGAAGCCGCCAAAGCTCAGGCTGAATCGAACGAAGCTGCGGCAAAAGAAGCCGCGCCTAAAAACTAAATCGGTTTTTAGCGTGATAAAAGAAAACCCGCCAAGTGCGGGTTTTCTTTTGCGTGCAGCTTTTGTCCGAACGTCAGCGCTAGAGCAAAATCGTTCGAAAAGTCGGACTAATCATCAGCAACAACGAACAGATTAATCCCACCAGCCAGACCAGGCTGCGTTGCCAGGCCAGATCTTTCCAGTAACACAGCAGGTAGAGGACTCGCGCGATGACAAAGATGATCGCCAACGAGTCGATCAACCATCCCGCCGTTTGGGTGGTGTGGGCCATCAACACCCCCACTGCAAACAATATGAAAGCTTCGAAACTGTTCTGATGCGCTGCCAGCGCACGCGCACCCAGTCCCGTGAGTTGCGCCTGCTGCTGGCGTGGCAAGTGATTATTGTAGCCGCCCTGCTCTTTCATGGCCGTGGTCACGGGCATGCGCGCCACGTAAATCAGTACAGCACTGATGAACACGCACCAGAATGGAATACTCATCAAGCGACCTCTTTATTTACCTCGGGCAAAGGCGCCTCTGTAGGGGTATAGACCATGACATCGAGAACGTCGGAGTGAAACTCGCGGCGGTACAACACAAACACCACGCCGGCACTCATCAACATGAACAACCAGGGGCTGACGAACCAGGCCAGCATGGTCATGCCGAAGTAATAGGAACGCAGGCCGAAGTTGAACTGGTTGGCCGCCATGGAAATAACCCGGGCCGCGCGATTGGCAAAGGCCTTGCGCTCCTGCTCCGACACATGGCGCTCACCGACCATGGGGGCCGAGCCCACCAGGATGGCGGCGAAGTTGTACTGGCGCATGCACCAGCTGAAGGTAAAGAACGCATAGACGAATACCAGCGCCAGGCATAACAACTTGATCTCCGACATCCCCTGGGACGCCTGCTGCACCATCGGGATATCGGCCAGCAACGACACCGCCCTTTCGGACGCCCCGAGCACCGTGAGGATACCGGCCAGGATAATCAGGGTGCTGGAGGCAAAGAACGACGCATTGCGCTCCAGGTTGCCGATCACGCTGGCATCGGCGATGCGGTTGTCGCGCAGCAGCATGCGGCGCATCCAGTCTTCGCGATACAGATGCAGCACGCTGGCCAGGCAAGCGGTGTCACGGCCCTTCCAGGTCGCATAGCGGGTGTAACCGCCCCAGCAGATCACGAACCAGATGGCAGCGAGTATGTGGATCAGGTTGGCTTGGATGAACGACATGCGAGTCCTTTTGATGTGATGACAAAACACTGAGAACTTGTGGGAGCGAGCCTGCTCGCGAAAGCGCAAGATCAATCAACATGTGCGTCGAACATGCCGACGCCTTCGCGAGCAGGCTCGCTCCCACATGAGGTCCCAGCAGTCTTTCGACGTTAGCGCAACGCAAAAGACACCGCACTCCTGGTAAAAAAAATGCCCCGTATCGATTGATACGGGGCATTTCTGTTTTTGCTCACCGGCCCGCTCGTGACGGGCCGGTAACGCTTAAGCCAGCGCTTCTTCGCGCTTGCCCAGCAGACGGTCGCACACCACGGCGACCACCAGGGTCATCACCGAAGGCACCAGCCACGCCAGGCCTTGCTCGCTGAGCGGCAGGTGCGACAGTTGAGTCGGCATCCAGTCCGCCAGGCCGGCACCCTTGAGGGCGTCGATCAGGCCAAAGATGAACGACACCAGCATCACCGGACCAACGATGCGGCCTTGTTCATGCCAGAAGTCCTTGCAGAAGCTCAGGGCCACCAGGGCGATGCACGGCGGGTAGATCGCGGTCAGTACCGGGATCGAGAACGCGATCAGCTTGGTCAGGCCCAGGTTGGACACCAGCAGGGAGAACGCTGCGAGGATGATCACCAGGGTCTTGTAGGACAGTGGCAGCACCCGGCTGAAGTACTCGGCGCAGGCACAGGTCAGGCCAACTGCGGTGACCAGGCAGGCCAGCGAGATCAGCACGGCAAGGAAACCGCTGCCCAGGGAGCCGAAGGTGTGCTGCACGTAGGCGTGCAGTACGGCCGCGCCATTGGTGGCACCGGCGGCGACTTCATGGCTGCCCGCACCCAGACGGAACAGGCTGATGTAGACCAGTGCCAGGCCCACGCCGGCAATCAGGCCGGCAATGATCGCGTAACGGGTGATCAACGCCGGCGACTCGACACCGCGAGAGCGGATGGCGTTGACGATAACGATGCCGAACACCAGTGCACCGAGGGTATCCATGGTCAGGTAACCGTTGATGAAGCCCTGGGAGAACGGTGCCGCCACGTATTCAGGCGTTGCATGGCCTATGTCACCCGCTGGCAAGGCGAACGCGGCAATACCGAGCGCAGCCAGGGCGATGATTTTCAGCGGTGCGAGGAAACGTCCGACGGTATCGAGCAAACGACCCGGGTACAGCGAGATGAAGAACACCACCAGGAAGTACACGGAACTGTAGAGGAACAGCGCCAGTGGGCTTTCGCCGGTCAGGGGCGCCAGGCCGACTTCGAACGACACGGTTGCGGTGCGCGGCGTGGCGAACAGTGGGCCGACAGCGAGGTAGCACGCCGCCGCGAGCAGGCCACCGGCGATCTTGCCGATCGGGCTGCTCAGGGCATCCATGGCGCCCCCCACTTTGGCCAGGGCCACGACGGTGACCACGGGCAGGCCGACTGCAGTGATCAGGAAGCCCAGCGCCGCCATCCAGACGTGAGGCCCGGACTGCAAACCGACGATAGGCGGGAAGATGATGTTGCCAGCCCCGACGAACAGGGCAAACGTCATAAAACCAAGTGCCAGGATGTCCTGGCCTTTCAACACTTTCATTAAGGAAATACCACACTACTGAATCGGAATTTAGAGAGGGATTTCCCTATGGGTGAGGGAAATGCTGTCGGTCCGTATGGGACCAACCCTTTTAGCGCGTTGCGGCCTTGTGGGCTGCGGACGCAAAAATGGCGCGTATCCTAACGAATTTGCACGCCAAACGCACTGTTAGGGTGCGATCTATCCGATACGCGACACTTCAATGTCGCGTTTACATACCTAATTTTCTACCTTGGCACAGATCGTGGGAACGATCACCCGGAAACGACAAAGGCCACCCGAAGGTGGCCTTTGTTTGGTGAAGCGTCAGCTAAGCGCGAGGCTTACTTGACAGCCCAACCCGTCAGCTCGGCCAGGGCCTTGCCGATGTCTGCCAGCGAACGCACGGTTTTAACGCCTGCGTCTTGCAGAGCAGCGAATTTCTCGTCTGCAGTGCCTTTGCCGCCAGAGATGATTGCGCCAGCATGGCCCATGCGCTTGCCCGGAGGAGCAGTCACACCAGCGATGTAGGAAACAACTGGCTTGGTCACGTGTGCCTTGATGTAGGCAGCCGCTTCTTCTTCAGCCGAACCGCCGATCTCACCGATCATTACGATCGCTTCGGTCTTCGGGTCTTCCTGGAACAGCTTCAGGATGTCGATGAAGTTCGAACCCGGGATCGGGTCACCACCGATGCCGACGCAAGTCGACTGACCGAAACCGGCGTCAGTAGTTTGCTTCACAGCTTCGTAGGTCAGGGTGCCGGAACGGGAAACGATACCGACCTTGCCTGGCAAGTGAATGTGACCTGGCATGATGCCGATCTTGCATTCGCCTGGGGTGATCACGCCTGGGCAGTTAGGGCCGATCAGGGTAACACCCAGTTCGTCGCACTTAACTTTAGCGTCCAGCATGTCCAGGGTAGGAATGCCTTCGGTGATGCAGACGATCAGCTTGATGCCGCCGAAAGCAGCTTCCAGGATCGAGTCTTTGCAGAAAGGAGCTGGAACGTAGATCACGCTGGCGGTGGCGCCAGTGGCAGCTACAGCGTCTTTCACGGTGTTGAACACTGGCAGGCCCAGGTGCTCGGTGCCGCCTTTGCCCGGAGTTACGCCACCCACCATCTTGGTGCCGTATTCGATGGCTTGCTGGGTGTGGAAACTACCTTGCGAACCGGTAATACCCTGGCAGATAACTTTGGTGTCTTTATTGATCAGGACGCTCATTATTTGCCCTCCGCAGCTTTGACAACTTGTTGAGCAGCGTCGGTCAGGCTGGTAGCAGCGATGATGTTCAAACCGCTTTCTGCCAGTACTTTAGCGCCCAGCTCAGCGTTGTTGCCTTCAAGGCGAACAACAACCGGGATTTTCACGCCGACTTCTTTCACGGCGCCGATGATGCCTTCGGCAATCATGTCGCAGCGAACGATGCCGCCGAAGATGTTGACCAGTACTGCAGCGACGTTGGTGTCGGACAGGATGATCTTGAACGCTTCAGTTACGCGTTCCTTGGTAGCACCGCCGCCCACGTCGAGGAAGTTGGCTGGCTTGCCGCCATGCAGGTTGACGATGTCCATGGTACCCATGGCCAGGCCAGCACCGTTGACCATGCAACCGATGTTGCCTTCCAGCGCTACGTAGTTCAGTTCGAACTTGGCAGCGTGCGCTTCGCGCGGATCGTCTTGCGACGGATCGTGGAAAGTCTTCAGCTTAGGCTGACGGTACATGGCGTTGGCGTCGATGTTGATCTTGGCGTCCAGGCAGTGCAGATCGCCGTCAGCCTTGATCACCAGCGGGTTCACTTCCAGCAGGGCCAGGTCGTGATCCTTGAACAGTTTGGCCAGACCTACGAAGATCTTGGCGAACTGGGCAACTTGCTTGCCTTCCAGACCCAACTGGAATGCCAGCTCGCGACCCTGGAATGGCTGAGCGCCAACCAGTGGATCGATAGTGGCCTTCAGAATTTTTTCTGGAGTGTCGTGAGCGATTTTCTCGATGTCCACGCCACCTTCGGTGGAAGCCATGAACACGATACGACGGCTCGAACGGTCAACGACAGCGCCCAGGTACAGCTCTTTAGCGATATCAGTGCACGATTCAACCAGGATCTTGGTGACTGGCTGGCCATTGGCGTCAGTCTGGTAAGTCACCAGACGCTTGCCCAGCCACTGCTGTGCGAAGGCCTTGGCGTCTTCTTTGCTGCGAACCAGCTTTACGCCGCCCGCTTTACCGCGACCACCGGCGTGGACCTGGGCTTTGACAACCCACTCGCTGCCGCCGATCTTGTCGCAAGCTTCTGCTGCTGCTTCCGGGGTGTCTACTGCATAACCAGTGGAAACTGGCAGGCCGTATTCAGCGAACAGCTGCTTACCCTGATACTCGTGAAGATTCATGCTTTTTACCGTCTTCGTTAGGTACTGCGCATTCGGTGCTGCACTTGTTCAAGTGCCGCACCACCTGTGACTGCTGCTTGCGTAGCCTTTCCGGACAACCGGTGCAGCTACGCAAGACTGCGTCCAGCGGATATTCCGCGGTGAGTCTTGCATGCAAGGCTCACGACGGGCCAAACCGCCGTGGTTTCTTATTGTCTTAACGCTTCTTGCGGTTGGCGATGTGGATGGCGCCGCCATTCACTGCCAAAGCAGCTTCGTGCAAGGCTTCAGACAGGGTCGGATGGGAGAAAACCATCATGCCCAGGTCTTCAGCGCTGGTGCCGAATTCCATACCGATTGCGCCCTGCTGAACCAGTTCTGCGGCGCTTGGGCCGATCACGTGGACGCCCAGTACGCGGTCTGTCTTGGCATCTGCGATGACCTTGACGAAACCACCGGTGTCGTTGGCAGCCATGGCACGGCCAGAGGCTGCAAACGGGAAGGTGCCGACGTTAACTTCAACGCCTTCAGCTTTCAAGGCCTGCTCGGTTTTACCTACCCACGCGATTTCCGGGTGAGTATAAATAACCGAAGGGATCAAATCATAGTTCATCTGGGCCTTGTGGCCCTTGATGCGCTCGACAACCATGATGCCTTCTTCGGACGCCTTGTGCGCCAGCATCATGCCGCGAACCACGTCACCAATGGCGTAGACGCCCGGTACTGTGGTGGCGCAGTGATCATCGACGTGCACGAAACCGCGCTCGTCCAGGGTCACGCCGCAGTCGGCAGCCAGCAGATCAGTGGTCACCGGACGGCGACCAACGGCTACGATCAGCTTGTCGAACGTGATGTTCTGCTCGCCCTTGGCATCGGTGTAGTTCACCACGACTTCGTCGCCGTTCACTTTGGAGCCGGTCACGCGAGCGCCCAGCTTGATGTCCAGGCCCTGTTTGGTCAGGGTTTTCAGCGCTTCCTTGGAAACGGCGGCGTCAGCGGCCATCAGGAAGGTGTCCAGGGCTTCCAGGACAGTCACTTCTGCACCCAGACGCGACCAGACCGAACCCAGTTCCAGACCGATCACGCCAGCGCCGATCACGCCCAGACGCTTAGGCACGGTCTGGAATTCCAGTGCGCCAGTCGAATCGACGATCACATTCTGGTCAACCGGAGCTGGCGGAATGTCGATCGGACGCGAACCTGGAGCCAGGATGACGTTCTCGGCCTGGATGATTTCTACCGAACCGTCTGGCTTGGTGACTTCAACTTGCTTGCCGGCCAGCAGCTTGCCGTGACCTTCAATGGAAGTCACACCGTTGGCTTTGAACAGGGTCGCAACGCCAGAGGTCAGGCCTTTGACGATGGTGGCCTTGCGGCCGACCATTGCTGGCACGTCCATGGTCACGCCAGCGTGGTTGATACCGTGGATCGCGAAGCCTTCTTTGGCTTCCTTGTACTTCCACGAGCTGTCCAGCAGGGCCTTGGATGGAATGCAGCCGACGTTCAGGCAGGTACCGCCCAGAGCCAGTTTGCCTTCCTTGTCGGTGTACTTCTCGATGCAGGCGGTCGAAAGGCCAAGCTGTGCGGCCTTGATGGCAGCCACATAGCCGCCAGGGCCAGCGCCGATCACTACTACGTCAAATTTCTGCGACATTCAAAAAATCCTCTTTAGCGAAAAGCTTCAAGCCGCAAGCTGCAAGCCAAGCCGCGGGTTTTCCGCGAGCTCGAGCTTGCAGCTCATGGCTGCTTCTATCAGATATCCAGCAACAGACGAGCCGGATCTTCCAGCAGGTTCTTGATGGTCACCAGGAAAGTCACAGCTTCTTTGCCATCGATCAGACGGTGATCGTAGGACAGTGCCAGGTACATCATCGGACGGATAACGACCTGGCCGTTGATGGCCATCGGACGCTGGATGATGTTGTGCATGCCCAGGATGGCTGCTTGTGGCGGGTTGACGATCGGGGTCGACATCATCGAACCGAAGGTACCGCCGTTGGTGATGGTGAAGGTACCACCGGTCATTTCGTCCATCGACAGTTTGCCGTCGCGGGCTTTCTTGCCGAAGGTGGCGATGCCGCCTTCGATTTCAGCCAGGCTCATCAGTTCGGCGTTACGCAGAACCGGTACAACCAGGCCGCGATCGCTGGAAACTGCAACGCCGACGTCAGCGTAGCCGTGGTAAACGATGTCACCGCCGTCGATCGACGCGTTGACAGCCGGGAAGCGCTTCAGCGCTTCGGTGGCCGCTTTCACGAAGAACGACATGAAGCCCAGGCGCACGCCGTTGTGGGACTTCTCGAACAGATCCTTGTACTTCGAACGCAGGGCCATGACTTCGGTCATGTCGACTTCGTTGAACGTGGTCAGCATCGCCATGTTCGACTGGGCTTCTACCAGGCGCTTGGCCACGGTAGCGCGAACGCGGGTCATCGGAACGCGCTTCTCGATGCGATCGCCAGCAGCGAATACTGGAGCAGCAGCGGCAGGTGCAGCAGCCTTGGCAGGCGCGGCAGCCGGAGCGGCTTTCTTGGCAGCAACGGCTGCAACCACGTCTTCCTTGGTCACACGGCCGCCTTTGCCGGTGCCGGCAACGGAAGCGATGTTGATACCGTTTTCTTCAGCCAGCTTGCGGGCAGCCGGTGCAGCAACAGGATCGTCTTCGCCTTCGGCAGCTGGAGCAGCAGCTTGGGCAGCGGCGGCCGGAGCAGCAGCGGCTGGAGCGGCAGCAGCGCCGCCCGCTTCGATGGAGCCCAGGACTTCGTCGGACAGAACGGTGTCGCCTTCGTTCTTGACGATAGCGCCCAGCACGCCGTCAGCGGTAGCCAACACTTCGAGTACGACTTTATCGGTTTCGATGTCGACGATCAGTTCGTCGCGCTTGACCGCGTCGCCCGGTTGTTTGTGCCAAGTGGCAACGGTGCCGTCGGCAACCGATTCCGGGAAAGTGGGGGCTTTGATTTCGATAGCCATTATCTGTGGGTCCTTAAATTCGGTTTCAGGTGCGCGAAGGCGTTAAACAGTAAAGGCGTCTTGCAGCAGTTTTTCCTGCTGCTCGGCGTGCATCGATGCGTAACCGCATGCCGGTGCAGCAGAAGCCTCACGGCCCGCGTACTCGAGTACGAGGGACTTGTTGAGGTTGCTGATGCTGCGACGCATGTGGTGTTGGCTGCAGTACCACGCACCCTGGTTCATCGGCTCTTCCTGACACCACACGGCATGCTTGACGTTGGTGTAAGGCGCCAGGACTTCTTTCAAGTCGTCCTCAGGGAATGGGTACAGCTGCTCGATACGCACGATGGCGATATCGTCACGGCCTTCGGCACGACGTTTTTCCAGCAGGTCGTAGTAGACCTTGCCGCTACACAGGACAACGCGCTCGACCTTTTTCGGGTCTTGGGCGTCGATTTCCGGGATAACGGTCTGGAAGGAACCTTCGGCCAGATCTTCCAGGGTCGAGATGGCCAGCTTGTGGCGCAACAGCGACTTCGGAGTCAGGACTACCAGTGGCTTGCGCAGCGGGCGAATCACCTGACGGCGCAGCAAGTGGTAGATCTGTGCCGGCGTCGTCGGCATGCACACCTGGATGTTGTGCTCGGCGCACAGCTGCAGGTAACGCTCCAGACGAGCCGAGGAGTGCTCCGGCCCCTGACCTTCATAACCGTGCGGCAGCAGCATGGTCAGACCGCACAGACGGCCCCACTTGTGCTCGCCACTGGTGATGAACTGGTCGATTACAACCTGGGCGCCGTTGGCGAAGTCGCCGAACTGGGCTTCCCAGATAACCAGGGCATTTGGCGTGGTGGTCGAGTAACCGTACTCGAACGCCAGCACCGCTTCTTCGGACAGGAACGAGTCGTACAGGTCAAAACGTGGCTGACCGTCGTACAGGTTCTGCAGCGGGATGTAGGTGCCCGCGTCCTTCTGGTTGTGCAACACGGCATGACGGTGCGAGAACGTACCGCGGCCGATGTCCTGGCCAGTCATGCGGATCGGGTGACCTTCGAACGCCAGGGTCGCGTACGCCATGGTTTCGGCGTAACCCCAGTTGATCGGCAGGCCGCCGGCTTGCATCTTCTGACGGTCTTCGTAGATCTTCGCAACCTGGCGCTGAACCACGAAGCCTTCCGGGATTTCCAGCAGCTTGGCGGACAGTTCCTGCAAGGTCTTCAGATCGAAGCGAGTGTCGTGACGCGCGGTCCAGGCGTGGCCCAGATACGGACGCCAGTCCACGAACAACTCTTTGTTCGGCTCTTTGACCAGGCTTTTCACTACGTGCAGACCGTTGTCCAGCGCGTTGCGGTATTCGTCGACCTTGGCCTGAACACGTTCAGCGTCCAACACACCGGCCTGGGTCAGGCGATCGGCGTACAGCTCACGGGTAGTGCGCTGCTTGGTGATCTGCTGATACATGATCGGCTGGGTGCCGCTTGGCTCGTCGGCCTCGTTGTGGCCGCGACGACGGTAGCAGACCAGGTCGATCACCACGTCACGCTTGAACTGCATGCGGTAGTCGATGGCCAGCTGGGTCACGAACAACACGGCTTCCGGATCATCGCCATTCACATGGAGGATCGGCGCCTGGATCATTTTCGCAACGTCGGTCGCGTACTCGGTGGAACGCGAGTCCAGCGGGTTGCTGATGGTGAAACCAACCTGGTTGTTGATCACGATGTGCACGGTACCGCCGGTCTTGAAACCGCGGGTCTGCGACATCTGGAAGGTTTCCATCACCACGCCTTGACCGGCGAATGCCGCGTCACCGTGGATGGAGATCGGCAGGACCTTCTCGCCGGTCAGGTCATTGCGACGGTCCTGGCGGGCGCGAACAGAACCCTCGACCACCGGGGAAACGATTTCCAGGTGGGACGGGTTGAACGCCATGGCCAGGTGAACTTCACCGCCGGTGGTCATTACGTTGGACGAGAAGCCCTGGTGATACTTGACGTCACCGGAACCCAGCTCGACCTTCTTCTTGCCTTCGAACTCGTCGAACAGCTCACGCGGGTTCTTGCCGAAGGTGTTGACCAGCACGTTCAGACGGCCACGGTGGGCCATGCCGATGACGATTTCCTTGGTGCCGTAGGAACCGGAACGCTGGATCAGCTCGTCGAGCATCGGAATCAGGCTCTCGCCACCTTCCAGGCCGAAACGCTTGGTGCCCGGGTATTTGGTGCCCAGGTATTTTTCCAGGCCTTCACCGGCGGTCACGCGCTCGAGCAGGTGGCTCTTGATGTCGGCGGAGTACGTCGGACGGCCACGCACGCTTTCCAGGCGCTGCTGGAACCACTGGCGCTGCTCGGAATCGGTGATGTGCGTGAACTCAGCGCCGATGGTGCGGCAATATGTCTGCTGCAACGCTTCGTGAATTTCGCGTAGGCTCGCTTCCTCTTTGCCGATGAACAGGTCGCCGGCACGGAAGGTCGTATCAAGATCGGCATTGGTCAAGCCGTAATGATTGATCGACAGGTCTGCAGGTGCAGGACGCTGCCACAGCCCCAGCGGGTCAAGCTGGGCTGCCTGGTGGCCACGCATACGGTAGGCCTGGATCAATCGCAGCACTTCAACTTGCTTCTTCTCGTGCTCACTGCTCACGCTGCCGGCGGAAACCGGTTGGGCGCGGCGCTGGTTCTTTGCCAGCAAGACGAAATGATCGCGAATTGTGGAGTGCGAAACATCGGTGGCAGAGTTGCCGTCAGCAGGCAACTTCTGGAAGTAGGTGCGCCACTCTTCTGGCACAGCGTTAGGGTCGTGCAGGTAGAGCTCGTAGAGCTCTTCCACATAGGCAGCGTTACTACCGGATAGGTAGGCGCTGTTCCACATGCGCTGCATCACGCTTTCTTGCATGCTTGGTCACCCTCGGTTAGGGGAACACCACCGGTGTCGACACCGAGCAAACTTGCAGAAGTCCGAATGCAGCGACCAAAACAAGCCACTAGGATCACACTGATAGTCCGGGTACCAGCCCGGATGCCCCTGCTTGTCTCATTTCTTCAAAATAAGAGCCGCAGCCTTTTAGGCTGCTGCTCAGGTTAAAACTACGGCGCCGGTTGAAGCCTGCGCCGCAGCATCTACGGGTACAACAGTCTTACGGGTACTACGGCTGAATCACACGCCGCTGGAGAGCAGCATGTTACGGATGTGACCGATGGCCTTAGTCGGGTTCAGGCCTTTCGGACATACGTTGACGCAGTTCATGATCCCGCGGCAGCGGAATACGCTGAACGGGTCATCCAGCGAAGCCAGACGCTCGGACGTCTTGGTATCACGGCTGTCTGCCAGGAAGCGGTACGCTTGCAGCAGTGCAGCTGGACCCAGGAACTTGTCCGGGTTCCACCAGAAGGACGGGCACGAGGTCGAGCAGCAGGCGCACAGGATGCACTCGTACAGACCATCGAGCTTTTCACGCTCTTCAGGGGACTGCAGGCGCTCGATGGCCGGAGCCGGCGTGTCGTTCTGCAGGTAAGGCTTAACCTTTTCGTATTGCTTGTAGAAGATGCTCATATCGACGACCAAGTCACGGATAACCGGCAAACCTGGCAGAGGACGAACGATCAACTTGTTACCTTTTACAACAGCAGACAGCGGCGTGACGCAGGCCAGGCCGTTTTTGCCGTTGATGTTCATGCCGTCGGAACCGCAAACACCTTCACGGCAAGAGCGACGATAGGAGAAACCTTCGTCCTGCTCTTTGATCAGGGCCAGTACGTCCAGCACCATCAGGTCTTTACCACCGGTATCGACCTGGAATTCCTGCATGAACGGCGCAGCGTCCTGATCAGGGTTGTAACGATAAACACTGACTTGCAACATGGCGGCCACCCTTAATAAGTCCGAATCTTAGGTTCAAAAGTCGGAACAGTCTTCGGCGAGAAGTTCACGGCACGCTTGGCAACGCGCTTCTCACCCGGGAAGTACAGGGTGTGGCACAGCCAGTTTTCGTCGTCACGATCTTCGAAGTCTTCACGGGCGTGAGCGCCGCGGGACTCTTTACGTACTTCGGCAGCGATGGCGGTAGCTTCGGCCACTTCCAGCAGGTTCTGCAGTTCCAGAGCTTCGATACGCGCAGTGTTGAACGCCTGCGACTTGTCGTTGATCTTGACGTTGGCGATGCGCTTGCGCAGGTCAGCCAGCTGGGCAATACCCTTCTGCATGTATTCGCCGGTACGGAATACACCGAAGTAGTTCTGCATGCAGTTTTGCAGCTCGCGACGCAGGGTTGCCACGTCTTCGCCATCGGTACGCTCGTTCAGGGCGGACAGACGCGCCAGGGCCGCAGTGATGTCGGCGTCGGTGGCGTCGTCGTACTCGATACCGTCGGTCAGCGCCTTTTCCAGGTGCAGGCCGGCAGCACGGCCGAAGACCACCAGGTCGAGCAGCGAGTTGCCGCCCAGGCGGTTGGCGCCGTGAACCGATACGCAAGCCACTTCGCCTACAGCGAACAGGCCCGGGATGATGGTGTCTACGCCTTCGGCGTCCTGGGTGATCGCCTGGCCATGAATGTTGGTGGCTACGCCGCCCATCATATAGTGGCAGGTCGGAACAACCGGAACTGGAGCAACAACCGGATCAACGTGAGCAAACGTCTTGGACAGTTCGCAGATGCCAGGCAGACGGCTGTGCAACACTTCCTCGCCCAGGTGGTCGAGTTTGAGCATTACGTGGTCGCCGTTCGGGCCACAGCCGTTACCGGCGATGATCTCTTTAACCATCGAACGGGCAACAACGTCACGACCGGCAAGGTCTTTGGCGTTCGGAGCATAACGCTCCATGAAACGCTCGCCGTGCTTGTTGATCAGGTATCCACCTTCACCACGGCAACCTTCGGTTACCAGTACACCGGCGCCGGCGATGCCGGTCGGGTGGAACTGCCACATTTCGATGTCTTGTACCGGCACGCCAGCACGCAGGGCCATGCCAACGCCGTCACCGGTGTTGATCAGGGCGTTGGTGGTGGAGGCATAGATACGGCCTGCACCGCCGGTTGCCAGGACAGTAGCCTTGGCACGGATGTAGGTGGTTTCGCCGGTTTCGATGCAGATGGCGATCACGCCGACGAATTCGCCTTGACCGTTCTTCACCAGGTCAACGGCGTAGTACTCGTTCAGGAACGTGGTGCCAGCTTTCAGGTTGCCCTGATAAAGGGTGTGCAGCAGGGCGTGACCGGTACGGTCGGACGCTGCGCAGGTACGGGCAGCCTGGCCGCCTTTACCGTAGTCCTTGGACTGACCGCCGAACGGACGCTGATAGATACGGCCGGTTTCGGTGCGCGAGAACGGCAGACCCATGTGGTCCAGCTCGAAAACGGCAGCCGGGCCTTCCTGGCACATGTATTCGATAGCGTCCTGGTCACCGATGTAGTCGGAACCCTTGACGGTATCGTACATGTGCCAGCGCCAGTCATCGTTCGGGTCAGCGGACGCGATGGCGCAGGTGATGCCGCCCTGGGCGGATACAGTGTGCGAACGGGTCGGGAAAACCTTGGTGATT
Source organism: Pseudomonas serbica (assembly GCF_028823535.1). Lineage (GTDB taxonomy): Bacteria > Pseudomonadota > Gammaproteobacteria > Pseudomonadales > Pseudomonadaceae > Aquipseudomonas > Aquipseudomonas serbica. The sequence goes on from NZ_JAQIYM010000005.1 coordinate 267,968, forward strand.
ACCGCAGTCTTGTGACCGCCTTGCGCCAGTTGCAGCGCTGCGCGCATGCCGGCACCGCCACCACCAATAATGATGGCGTCGAAAGAAATCGTTGGAATGTTAGCCATGAATCAGATACCCCAGAGAATCTGCACGCCCCAGACGAAGTAAGCGAACATCGCAACGCCGCATACTGCCTGGAACAGGAAACGTATAGCCGTCGCGGACTTGCCGAACGCCATTGGCGTCAGGTAGTCGGTCGCGATGGTCCACATGCCGACCCAGGCGTGAGCGCCCAGAGCAACAAGGGCCAGCAGGCTGAAAATACGCATCCAGTTATTGGCGAACAGTTCATGCCATTGGGCGTACTCGAGGCCAGGGTTGGCCACGACGTATCCGATCAGGAAAATGAAGTAAGCCGCGAGAACGACCGCAGACACACGTTGCGCCATCCAGTCATAGAGGCCCGAACGCGACAGGTTCGTGACGTTAGTTACCATATCCAAACTCCTGCCAGAACGATTACCACCACGGAAACGGCGATAACGATTTTCGAGCCCAGCTTGCCGCCTTCCAGCGTCTCACCGATGCCCATGTCCATGATCAAATGGCGCACACCGGCAACCAGGTGATACAGCAAGGCGGACAGGATGCCCCAAATCACTAGCTTGGCTAGCGGACTGGTCAGACACGCTTTCACCTGACCGAAGCCTTCCTCGGAGCTCAGCGACTTGTCCAATGCATAAAGCATGATGGCAAGGCACACGAAGAGGATGACACCGGAGATACGGTGAAGAATGGACGTGTAAGCAGTGACTGGGAGTTTGATGGTCCTTAGGTCTAGGTTTACAGGTCGTTGGCTTTTCACGGCTTTTTTTTCACACTGAAGAGCCCCTAACAATCAGGGCAAAGTTGTTGGGGAGTGCACTGGTCAGGTAACCACCACCCAGGGAGGCGACCCCCAATAACGCAAGCCCAAAAGCCCTTGGCGGTCGGCTGCCGAGTATAGACAGTTAGGCTACTAATGACAACGCAAAGACCTCACCCAAACAGCTGATTGCACAACGGACATAAAAGGCGTAAATGGCAGGCAATTTCGAGAAAAAAGTACGGTTAAAGCCTTCTGGAGCAAGACTTTAGGCAAATTGACATTCGGATTTATCTCACTATAGTGGTGCGGGCCCTGCGTGGGGGGTCTGTCTGATGATTTCAAGCATAAATAGGAGGCCACATGGCTGACAAAAAAGCGCAGTTGATCATCGAGGGCGCAGCCCCCGTCGAGCTGCCCATTTTAACCGGCACCGTTGGTCCCGATGTTATCGATGTTCGGGGCCTGACGGCCACGGGCCGCTTCACCTTCGACCCAGGTTTCATGTCGACCGCTTCGTGCGAGTCGAAGATCACCTATATTGACGGTGACAACGGCATTTTGTTGCACCGCGGTTACCCGATCGAACAGCTGGCTGAAAAATCGGACTACCTGGAAACCTGCTACCTGCTGCTCAACGGCGAACTGCCGACCGCAGAGCAGAAGGCCCAGTTCGTCAGCACCGTGAAGAACCACACCATGGTTCACGAGCAGTTGAAGACCTTCTTCAACGGCTTCCGTCGCGACGCCCACCCGATGGCTGTCATGTGCGGCGTAGTCGGTGCCCTCTCGGCCTTCTACCACGACTCCCTGGACATCAATAACCCGCAGCATCGCGAAATCTCCGCGATCCGCCTGGTTGCCAAGATGCCGACCCTGGCAGCGATGGTTTACAAGTACTCCATGGGCCAACCCATGATGTACCCGCGCAACGACCTGTCGTACGCGGAAAACTTCCTGCACATGATGTTCAACACCCCGTGCGAGATCAAACCGATCAGCCCGGTGCTCGCCAAGGCCATGGACCGGATCTTCATCCTCCACGCCGACCACGAGCAGAACGCATCGACCTCCACCGTACGCCTGGCCGGCTCTTCGGGTGCCAACCCGTTCGCCTGTATCGCCGCCGGTATCGCTGCACTGTGGGGCCCTGCCCACGGCGGTGCGAACGAAGCCGTCCTGACCATGCTCGATGAAATCGGCGATGTCTCTAACATCGACAAGTTCATCGCCAAGGCCAAGGACAAGAACGATCCGTTCAAGCTGATGGGCTTCGGTCACCGCGTTTACAAAAACCGCGACCCACGCGCCACCGTGATGAAGCAGACCTGCGACGAAGTATTGAAGGAACTGGGCATCCAGAACGATCCGCAACTCGAACTGGCCATGCGCCTGGAAGAGATCGCCCTGACCGACCCGTACTTCATCGAACGCTCGCTGTACCCGAACGTCGACTTCTACTCGGGGATCATCCTCAAGGCGATCGGCATTCCAACCAGCATGTTCACCGTGATCTTCGCCCTGGCGCGGACCGTCGGCTGGATCTCCCACTGGAAAGAAATGCTCTCCAGCCCGTACAAGATTGGCCGTCCGCGCCAGCTGTACACCGGCTACGAGTCGCGTGACATCACCAAGCTGGAAGACCGCAAGTAAGATCAGTCTTGCTGTAGCGTGTTGAGTTGTACCGGAAACGGCCTCTATCCATATAGAGGCCGTTTTTGTTTGTGCGCCCTTCCCGCCCTCTTCAAGTATTGCAGTGCCGGCACTATCGCCTTCGCGAGCAGGCTCGCTCCCACATTGAACTCCAGTGAACACACCAATTACTGTGGGAGCGAGCCTGCTCGCGAATTCGTCAGCCCTGACACCAGACCTCTAAACCTGCAGACAAACAAAAATGCCCCGGTCTTTCGACCGGGGCATTTCTGTTTACCGCAATTTACACAAGTAAATCCGAAGCCTTAGTGCGAAACCGCCCCACTCGCACCCAACCCAGTCTGCGAACGAACAAACTGCGGGAAGAACAGTGCGCGCTCGTTATCAGCCGCGGTCGACTTGTCGGTAATCGAGAAGAACCAGATCCCGACAAAGGCAATGATCATGGAGAACAGCGCCGGGTACTCGTACGGGAAGATCGCCTTCTCGTGATGCAGGATCTGCACCCAGATGGTTGGCCCAAGGATCATCAAGCCCACAGCGCTCACCAGGCCCAACCAGCCGCCAATCATCGCACCGCGAGTGGTCAGCTTTTTCCAGTACATGGAAAGCAGCAGGACCGGGAAGTTGCAGCTCGCCGCGATGGAGAACGCCAGGCCCACCATGAACGCGATGTTCTGGCTTTCGAACAGGATGCCCAGACCGATCGCCAGCACCGCCAGAGCGATGGTGGTGATTTTCGAAACGCGGATCTCGTCCTTCTCGTTGGCCTTGCCCTTCTTGATCACGCTGGCATACAGGTCGTGGGACACCGCCGAGGCACCAGCCAGGGTCAGGCCGGCAACCACTGCCAGAATGGTCGCGAACGCTACCGCCGAGATGAAGCCCAGGAAGATACTGCCGCCCACCGCATTGGCCAGGTGCACCGCCGCCATGTTGTTACCGCCCAACAGCGCGCCAGCCGCATCCTTGAACGCCGGGTTGGTGCTGACCAGCAGGATCGCGCCGAAGCCGATGATGAAGGTCAGGATATAGAAGTAGCCAATGAAGCCGGTTGCGTACAAAACGCTCTTGCGCGCTTCTTTCGCGTCACTCACCGTGAAGAAGCGCATCAGGATGTGCGGTAGGCCCGCGGTACCAAACATCAGTGCCAGGCCAAGGGAGAACGCCGAGATCGGATCTTTCACCAGGCCGCCTGGGCTCATGATCGCTTCGCCTTTGGCGTGAACCTTGATCGCCTCGGAGAACAGCGTGTTGAAGTCAAAGTTGACGTGCTTCATTACCATCAGCGCCATGAACGAGGCACCGGACAGCAACAGCACTGCCTTGATGATCTGCACCCAAGTGGTCGCCAGCATGCCGCCGAACAGCACGTACATGCACATCAGGACACCAACCAGGATCACTGCTACGTGGTAATCCAGACCGAACAGCAACTGGATCAGCTTGCCGGCCCCGACCATTTGCGCGATCAGGTAGAACGCCACCACCACCAACGAACCGCAAGCGGACAGCGAGCGAATCTGGGTTTGCCCAAGGCGGTAGGACGCCACATCGGCGAAGGTGTACTTGCCCAGGTTACGCAGGCGCTCGGCGATCAGGAACAGAATGATCGGCCAGCCCACCAGGAAGCCGATCGAGTAGATCAGGCCATCGTAGCCGGAGGTGAACACCAGCGCGGAAATACCCAGGAAGGATGCCGCGGACATATAGTCACCGGCAATCGCCAGACCGTTCTGGAAGCCGGTGATCTTGCCACCTGCCGCATAATAGTCGGAGGCCGACTTGTTTTTCTTGGAAGCCCAGTAGGTGATGCACAGGGTCGCACCAACGAATGCGACGAACATCAGGATCGCCGACACGTTAAGCGGTTGTTTTTGCACAGCGCCGGTCAGGGCGTCAGCCGCCCAGGCGCCCGGTGCGAAGGCTGCGATGCTCAAAAGAGCCATTAGACGCCGGATCATTGCTGAGCCTCCTTGAGAATCGCATTGTTCAGGTCGTCGAATTCGCCATTGGCGCGTCGCACGTAGATACCGGTCAGTATGAAAGCCGAAACAATCAGCCCGACACCAATCGGTATGCCCCAGGTAATCGATGACTCAGGGCTGATTTTCGCCCCCAGTACATGCGGACCGTAAGCAATCAAAAGGATGAATCCGGAGTAAAGCCCTAGCATGATCGCCGAAAGAATCCAGGCGAATCGTTCCCTCTTGCTAACCAGCTCCTTGAAGCGCGGGCTGTTTTGAATCGAGAGGTAAATGCTGTCGTTCATTGTTTTTATCCTCGCAGCACAGATTTAGTTGGAACGGTATCCACTCTATGCGGCTGCGGGGCAGGTTCCAGACGACCTTAGTCTTAGAACCACGTGACGTATTTGCCAAAGTCCAGCAAGAATAAATAAATATGGGAGCGAGCCTGCTCGCGAAGGCGTCAGGTCAGTCGAGATGTTGGTCAACTGACAGACCGCTTCGCGAGCAGGCTCGCTCCCACAGGGTCAAGCGTGCTCTATGTAATTACTTGATCCAGTCAGCCACGCGCTCCGGGTGTTTGGCTACCCAGTCCTTCGCCGCGGCTTCAGGCTTGGCGCCTTCCTGGATCGCCAGCATGACTTCGCCGATTTCGTCTTTCGACGCCCACTGGAAGTTCTTCAGGAACTTGGCCACTTCCGGCGCCTTGGTCGCCAGCTCTTTGCTGCCGATGCTGTTCACGGTTTCAGCCGCGCCATACACGCCTTTCGGGTCTTCCAGGAAACGCAGTTTCCACTTGGCGAACATCCAGTGCGGCACCCAACCGGTGACGGCAATGGATTCGTTCTTCTTCTCGGCACGGGTCAGCTCGGCAATCATGCCGGCGCCGGAACTGGCCTTGAGTTGATAGCCGGTCAGGTCGTAGTCCTTGATTGCCTGTTCGGTCTTGAGCATCACGCCTGAACCGGCGTCGATGCCGACGATGCGTTTCTTGAAGCTGTCATCGGTCTTCAGGTCTTCAAGTGACTTGGCCTTGACGTAGTCCGGAACGATCAAGCCGATCTTGGCGTCCTTGAAGTTCGGCCCGTAGTCGACGACCTGGTCCTTGTTCTTGGTCCAGTAGTCGCCGTGGGTCACTGGCAGCCAGGCCGACAGCATGGCGTCGAGTTTGCCGGTGGCCACGCCCTGCCACATGATCCCGGTGGCGACGGCTTGCAGCTTCACGTCATAATTGAGCTTCTGCTTGATCACTTCAGCGGCCACGTGCGTGGTCGCGACGCTGTCGGACCAGCCGTCAACGTAACCGATGCTCAGGGTCTTGTTCTCGGCATTGGCGAATGTTGAGCCAATCGCAAGCACCAGAGCGGCACCTGCGCCTAAAAGTCGTCGCATCTTCATCGTTACTTCCCCGAAAGTGCTGCGCTCGACGGATGCCGAGTCGCGTCAACGTATAGTTATAGTGCACAGCGCCCCCATCACGCCCCACCCGCAAACTCGTTCGTACATCAGCGGAGTACTGACACTGCGATAATCAACCTGACACAGAGGGTGACCTTCTCTGCCAGCGACCTCGAGCCATCGAGAAACGACATCAGAACGCCATGAGTCATGAGCCGCGCTAACGAAGCGGTCGGTCCGCCCGAACTTTGCATGTCAAAATCATGCAGGCCACCAAGCACGCGACAAATGCAGGTAACATGCGCCGCTTTGCTCCCAGACGGCCTGACCATGCCCGCGACATCCCGCTTTCCTTTTTTTGCCTATCTGTTCGCTTGCCTGCTGGGGCTGTTTGCCCTCGGCGGCTTCTGGTACGGGCTGGGCAAACCGGTGATCCTGCCGGATGCCGCCAGCGCGACGCACAAGCTGCAATGCGCTTCCTACACCCCGTTCGACAAAGACCAGTCACCGTTCGATGTGCCGTTCAAACTGCGCCCCGAGCGCATGGACGCCGACCTTGCGCTGCTGGCCAAAAGTTTCCAATGCATCCGCACCTATTCGATGACCGGCCTCGAAGCCCTGCCCGATCTAGCGCGCAAGCATGGGTTGAAGCTGATGATCGGCGCCTGGATCAACAGCAATCCGGTGGACACTGAAAAAGAAGTGGACCTGCTTATCGCCTCGGCCAATGCCAACGCGGATGTGGTCAGCGCGGTGATCGTAGGCAACGAAACCCTGCTGCGCAAGGAAGTCACCGGCACCCAGCTGGTGAGACTGATCAACAAGGTCAAGCGCCAGGTCAAGCAACCCGTCACCTATGCCGATGTCTGGGAGTTCTGGCTCAAGCACCCGGAAGTCGCGCCAGCCGTGGATTTCCTGACCATCCACTTGCTGCCGTACTGGGAAGATGATCCTTCGAACATCGACGCTGCTCTGCAGCATGTAGCCGAGGTCCGCCAGGTATTCGGCAACAAATTCGCGCCCAAGGACGTGATGATCGGCGAAACCGGCTGGCCGAGCGAAGGCCGCCAGCGTGAAACCGCGCTGCCAAGCCGGGTCAACGAGGCCAAATTCATTCGAGGTTTTGTCGCCATGGCCGAGCAGCAAGGCTGGCACTACAACCTCATCGAAGCCTTCGACCAGCCATGGAAGCGCGCCAGCGAAGGGGCTGTCGGTGGTTACTGGGGACTGTTCGATGCGGACCGGCAGGACAAGGGTGTGCTGGCAGGGCCGGTGTCGAACGTGCCGTACTGGTCGCAGTGGCTGGTGGTCGGCGGGTTTATCTTCCTTGCCACGCTGATTCTTGGCGGTCGTGTGCGCAGCACGCGCGCCGCGCTGGTGCTGCCGCTGCTGGGAGCCCTGGCCGCTTGTTCACTGGGTGCCTGGGGCGACCTGGCACGGGTCACCACGCGTTTTGCCAGTGAGTGGCTGTGGGTCGCCCTGCTGACCGCCTTGAATGTGTTGGTGCTGGCCCATGCCGCGCTGACGTTGAGCCCACGCACCGGCTGGCGTGGCTGGGCGTTCAATGCCCTGGAACGTCGGGCCGGCTGGATACTGGCAGTGGCAGGCTTTGCCGCTGCGGTGATGATGCTGGAGCTGGTGTTCGACCCGCGTTATCGCAGCTTCCCGAGCGTCGCCTTCATCCTGCCTGCGCTGGTTTACCTGTGCCGCCCGGTGAGGGTGCCGCGCCGGGAGATTGCCCTGCTGACCTTCATCATCGGCGCCGGCATCGCGCCGCAGCTGTTTCGTGAAGGTTTGCAGAACCAGCAGGCCTGGGGCTGGGCGCTGGTGAGCCTGTTGATGGTGGCGGCGTTGTGGCGCAGCTTGCGGGTTCGCAAGGGCTGATTCGGCGCTGCATCCAGCCTCTTCGCGAGCAGGCTCGCTCCCACATTTGATCTGCGTCATTCACAAATCTACTGCGGGAGCGAGCCTGCTCGCGAAGGCTATCGATCAGGCGCTACGGGACGCCCTGACCAACCGCAACCCCGCAATCACCACCGCAAACACCGCCATCGTCGTGTTGTACAACGCCAGCGCCGGAAAGCCGAATACCAGCGCCAGGACCGCCAACCACCACCCTGCCCGCCCTGGCAGCACAAAGCCGACCACGGCGGCCGCCAGTGCTGCCCAACCCAATACCTGGAAGTGAATCATCAGGCCCAGGTTCGAACGCACCTGGCACTCCCAGCGGCTGGTCTCGTCCACGCAGATGCCGACCCATTGCGCATCTTCCATGAAGCCATAACGCGCGCCATAGCTGGCAGCCAGCCACAGCGGCAACAAAACAAGCAGCACAATCACGGGCAAGCGGCGGGACATGGAGCACTCCAATAGGCGAAAACGGCGGCCAGCTTAATCGCCCGACAGCCTTACGCAAGCGATAACAACTGATAACTGGTCATTCAATCACTGCAAAGTGTATCGTCGAGCTACTATTACTCGGAATTCAGGCCAGTTTGGTGCCGATGCGTGGCACTTTGGCGCAAAACCAGTGGTCATACCCTGCGAACTTCATTCGGCACCTTTTTCTAAGGGATCTAGTCATGCTCCGTTCCTTGCGCTTCGCCGCCCTGTTTGGCGGCCTTATTTTGAGTGCGTCCGCACTGGCGGTCGATATCGACGCCGCCAGTTATGGCTACCCCTTGACCAACCCGTTCGAGGCGACCATCGCCACGACGCCGCCGGACCTGCGTCCCGAGCTGCCGCTCGATGACGACATCGATCAGTCGGATCGCAGCGTCACCTTACGGCCCGAACGTGCATTCGAACTGCCGGACAACTTCTGGGCGGTGAAGAAACTCACCTATCGCATCGCCACCCAGGATAAACCCGCGCCGTTGATCTTCCTGATCGCCGGCACGGGCGCGCGTTACGACAGCACCCTCAACGAATACCTGAAAAAGCTCTACTACAAGGCCGGCTACCACGTGGTGCAACTGTCGTCGCCCACCAGCTTCGACTTCATGAGCGCCGCCTCGCGTTTTGCCACCCCGGGCGTCACCAAGGACGACGCAGAAGACATGTACCGAGTGATGCAGGCCATACGGGCGCAAAACCCGAAGCTGCCGGTCACCGATTACTACCTGACGGGCTACAGCCTGGGTGCACTGGATGCGGCATTCGTCGCGCACCTGGACGAAACCCGCCGCAGCTTCAACTTCAAGAAAGTGCTGTTGCTCAATCCTCCGGTCAACCTCTACACCTCGATCACCAACCTGGACCGACTGGTCCAGACCGAGGTCAAGGGCATCAACAACACCACCACCTTCTATGAACTGGTGCTGAACAAACTGACCCGTTACTTCCAGCAGAAGGGCTACATCGATCTCAACGACGCCCTGCTTTACGACTTCCAGCAGTCCAAGCAGCACCTGAGCAATGAACAGATGGCCATGCTGATCGGCACCTCGTTCCGTTTTTCCGCGGCCGACATCGCCTTCACCTCGGACCTGATCAACCGTCGCGGCCTGATCACGCCACCGAAAACGCCCATCACCGAAGGCACCAGCCTCACGCCTTACCTCAAGCGTGCGCTGCAGTGTGACTTCGACTGCTACATCACCGAACAGGTGATCCCGATGTGGCGTGCGCGCACCGACGGCGGCAGCCTGCTGCAACTGATCGACCAGGTGAGCCTGTATGCACTGAAGGACTACCTGCACGACAGCCCGAAAATCGCCGTGATGCACAACGCCGACGATGTGATTCTCGGCCCTGGTGACCTGGGTTTCCTGCGCAAGACCTTTGGCGATCGCCTGACCGTTTACCCGCTGGGCGGCCATTGCGGCAACCTTAACTACCGCGTCAACAGCGACGCCATGCTGGAGTTCTTCCGTGGCTAAATACCTCCTGCTTATCGCTGCGTTACTCTGTGCAACCGCTGCCAATGCCGACAACAGCAAGGCCAACGCCCCGGTGGTCGTCGACAGTGACGGCTTCAAGGAGCCCCTGAGCAAACTCAAGTTCAACCCGGGCCTGGACCAGCGCGAGTTCGAGCGTTCGACGCTCAGCGCATTGAACGTCTATGACCCGCTGGAACAGTGGAACCGCCGCGTTTACCACTTCAACTACCGGTTCGACCAATGGGTGTTCCTGCCGGTGGTCGATGGCTATCGCTACATCACCCCGAGCTTCCTGCGCACCGGCGTCAGCAACTTCTTCAACAACGTTGGCGACGTGCCGAACCTGCTCAACAGCCTGTTGCAGTTCAAGGGCCAGCGTTCGATGGAAATCACCGGCCGGCTGCTGCTCAACACCACCATCGGTATCGCCGGCCTGTGGGACCCGGCCACCGCCATGGGCCTGCCGCGCCAGAACGAAGACTTTGGCCAGACCCTGGGCTTCTATGGTGTACCGGGCGGCGCCTACTTCGTACTGCCGATCCTCGGCCCGTCGAACCTGCGTGACACCGGTGGCCTGGTGGTGGATTTCAGCGCCGAAAGCGCGATCAACTTCCTCAACGTAGCCGAAGTCAGCTCCAACCATCCGGAAGTCTGGATCCTGCGCGGCATCGACAGGCGCTATCAGACCAGCTTCCGCTACGGCCAGCTGAACTCGCCGTTCGAGTACGAGAAGGTGCGTTACGTGTACACCGAGTCGCGCAAATTGCAGATTGCCGAGTAATTTCGACCGACACAAAAAACTGTGGGAGCGAGCCTGCTCGCGATGTGGTCATAACATTCAATACATAGGTTGACTGTTACACCGCTATCGCGAGCAGGCTCGCTCCCACATTTGTTAGGGGTTGATCTTAGCCTTTCAGCGTCTTCCAGACTTTTCCAACAATAGAAACTCCAACCAACACCAGCGCCCCCGCCACAATCCCCGCCACCGCATTGAGCAAAGTCGGCACGATAAATCCGGCACCACCCGCCCCTGCACTGACACTTTCGATCCAGTGATGCACCACCGGCACGCCGTGGGTCAGAATCCCGCCACCGACCAGGAACATCGCCGCGGTACCGATCACCGACAGGCTTTTCATCATGTATGGCGCCGCGCGCAGAATGCCGCCGCCGATGCTTCTGGCCATCTGCCCCGGCTTCTGGGTCAGCCACAGGCCCAGGTCATCGAGCTTGACGATGCCCGCCACCAGCCCGTACACGCCAATCGTCATGACGATGGCGATACCCGAGAGCACGACGACCTGTTGGGTCAGCGCCGAATCGGCCACCACGCCAAGGGTGATGGCGATGATTTCCGCCGACAGAATGAAGTCGGTGCGGATCGCCCCCTTGATCTTGTCCTTTTCGAACGCCACCAGGTCGACCGCCGGATCCGCCACCGCCTCGACCAGTTCGGCATGTTCGGCCTGGTCTTCAGCCTTGCTGTGCAGGAACTTATGGGCGAGCTTTTCAAACCCTTCGAAACACAGGTAGGCGCCACCGACCATCAACAACGGCGTGACCAGCCACGGGATGAATGCGCTGATGGCCAATGCCGACGGCACCAGGATCAGCTTGTTGACGAACGAGCCCTTGGCGACCGCCCAGACCACCGGGATTTCCCGCTCGGCACGCACACCGCTGACCTGTTGGGCATTGAGCGCCAGGTCATCGCCCAGCACCCCGGCGGTCTTCTTGGCGGCCATTTTGGTCATCAACGCCACATCGTCCAGCACCGCGGCGATGTCGTCGATCAGCACGAGCAAACTGCTTCCTGCCATGAATCGGCTTTCCTTCTTGAGTGAATGCCGTGCAGCATAGCGCGGCCGAGCACCGCACGGCGCATTCTTGAGCGTCGCCGAAGGCCGGTGCTACCATGCGCCACCGCCAGTACAGGCAAGGAACCCCCTGGTTTATGAGCACCATCCGCGAGCGCAACAAACAACTGATCCTGCGTGCCGCCAGTGAAGAATTTGCCGACAAGGGCTTCGCTGCGACCAAAACCAGCGATATAGCAGCCAAGGCGGGACTGCCCAAGCCTAACGTCTACTACTACTTCAAATCCAAGGAAAACCTCTATCGCGAGGTCCTCGAAAGCATCATCGAGCCGATTCTGCAGGCCTCGACACCGTTCAACCCCGACGGTGTGCCCAGTGAAGTTCTGAGCGGCTACATCCGCTCGAAAATCCGCATTTCACGCGACCTGCCCTTCGCCTCCAAGGTGTTCGCCAGCGAAATCATGCACGGCGCCCCGCACCTGAGCGCCGACCTGGTCGAACAGCTCAACGGCCAGGCCAAGCACAACATCGATTGCATCCAGACCTGGATCGACCGTGGCCAGATAGCGCCCATCGACCCCAACCACCTGATGTTCAGCATCTGGGCCGCAACCCAGACCTACGCCGACTTCGACTGGCAAATCACCGCCATCACCGGCAAGGCCAAGCTGGATGAAGAAGATTACGAAGCGGCGGCGCAGACGATTATTCGGTTGGTGCTCAAGGGGTGTGAGCCGGATTGATAGACCGCCATTTGCGAACAGACTGGCTCCCACAAGAACACTGAAAATCCATTGTGGGAGCGAGCCTGCTCGCGAAGAAGGCAACTCGGTTCCAGCTCAAACCCAAATTGCATCCCACAACGGATAGTCGCCTAGCCGCTCGACCAGTCCTGCCCTCAGCGGGTTGGCCACAATATATCGAGCCATCTTTACCAGATCCTCATCACGGCGCAGTGCTCGATCATGAAAGCCTTGCTGCCAGACACTGACCTGTCGCCCAGTGGACCGGTTGAGCGCCTTGGTACTTAACGACTTGGTTCGTTGCATCAGCCCACTCAAAGACCCCCGCTGCAAGTCAATCAGCCAGTGAAAGTGATCAGGCATGACTACCCATGCCAGAGAGTTCACCAGCCCTGAGATGTGTGCTTGGCGAAATTGATGCACAACCAGCCTGCCCGAACAGTAGTCCGCAAAAATGGGTTCCCTATCAAGTGTATTGGTGGTGAGCAAATAAATTCGGTTGGGTTCGGCATACCGGCCCGATCTCAATCGATGGGAAGCTGCTGGATCAGGCATTCCTTTGCCTCTTTCATGCAGGAGTCATGAAAGGTTAGCCATGGAACTGCCAGGCAGTCATGCAGACTTTTAGCTTGATGTGTCTGGAAGAACGCCTTCGCGAGCAGGCTCGCTCCCACAGTGGATGTGGTGACTGCACAATTTGTGCGGGCTTGCTCGCGAAAGCGATAGATCAGTCAATCAAGGATCAAGCAACCACCCCAGCATCCGCCCTCAACCCCAGCGCCTCGATCGCATTGATCGCACACTGCTCATCAACGTCGGACAAATCCCCGCTGATCCCCACCGCCCCCAGCACGTTCCCGTCCTGATCCCGCACCAGCACACCGCCCGGTGCCGGCACGACGCTGCCCTGCCCCAGGCTATTCAATGCTGCGATGAACGCCGGGCGCTGCTGGGCGTCCAGTGCCAGCAGGCGTGAGCCCTTGCCCAGCGCAATGGCGCCCCAGGCTTTGCCAATGGCGACGTGCGGGCGCAGCAGGCTGGCGCCGTCTTCGCGCTGCAGGGTGATCAGGTGCCCGCCGGCATCCAGTACCGCAATGGTCAGTGGCGCTGCGGAGATGGCCCGCCCTGCGCTGATGGCTTCGTTGAGCAGGTTGACTGCGACTTTCAAGGTTAAAGCGCTCATGGTGCCGTCCTCATTTTGTTTTTCGGAAAGGCGGTGGACTGCTTCGATGTGCCGCAGCCCGATGCAACAAATAGAACACAATGAGTTATTTTTTTGTATACAATAATTATCGAAAAGCGCCACATGCGACGAAAAGCCACAGTAGACCGGGCTTCCGACGAATGAAACAAGCGCTTGAGAAAATGGATTGACCTGCGCCGTCCGCCGTGAATACACTCTGCGCAAAGCCACTTGTATACAATTACAAAACGTAAAGAGGCACAAAACCATGAGCAAAATGAGAGCAATCGAAGCCGCCGTTCTGGTGATGCGCCGTGAAGGGGTTGATACCGCTTTTGGCATCCCCGGTGCCGCCATCAACCCGCTGTACTCCGCCCTGCAAAAGGTCGGCGGCATCGATCACGTACTCGCTCGCCACGTTGAAGGCGCCTCGCACATGGCCGAGGGCTACACCCGCACCAAGGCCGGCAACATCGGCGTATGCATCGGCACTTCCGGCCCTGCCGGTACCGACATGGTCACCGGGCTCTACAGCGCCTCGGCCGACTCGATTCCAATCCTCTGCATTACCGGCCAGGCACCCCGCGCCCGTATGCACAAGGAAGACTTCCAGGCTGTCGACATCACCAGCATCGTCAAGCCAGTCACCAAGTGGGCGACCACCGTTCTCGAACCGGGCCAGGTGCCTTACGCGTTCCAGAAAGCTTTCTTTGAGATGCGCTCCGGCCGTCCAGGCCCGGTGCTGATCGACCTGCCGTTCGACGTTCAGATGGCTGAAATCGAATTCGACATCGACGCTTACCAGCCATTGCCGCTGGCCAAGCCGACCGCTACTCGCGTCCAGGTCGAGAAGGCTCTGGCCTTGCTGGACCAGGCCGAACGCCCGTTGCTGGTGGCCGGTGGTGGCATCATCAACGCCGACGCCAGCGACCTGCTGGTGGAGTTCGCCGAGCTGACGGGTATCCCGGTCATCCCGACCCTGATGGGCTGGGGCACCATCCCGGACGATCACCCGCTGATGGTCGGCATGGTTGGCTTGCAGACCTCGCACCGTTACGGCAACGCCACCATGCTGAAGTCGGACGTGGTGCTGGGCATCGGTAACCGTTGGGCCAACCGTCACACCGGTTCGGTCGATGTGTACACCGAAGGCCGCAAGTTCATTCACGTCGACATCGAAGGCACTCAGATCGGCCGCGTGTTCACCCCGGACCTGGGCATCGTGTCCGACGCCGCCGCCGCACTGACCGTGTTCATCGAAGTTGCTCGCGAATGGCAAGCCGCCGGCAAGCTGAAAAACCGCAGCGCCTGGCTGCAAGACTGCCAGCAGCGCAAGGCCAGCCTGCAGCGCAAGACTCACTTCGACAACGTGCCGGTCAAGCCGCAGCGCGTTTACGAAGAGATGAACCAGGTGTTCGGCAAGGACACTTGCTACGTCAGCACCATCGGTCTGTCGCAGATTGCCGGCGCGCAGTTCCTGCACGTCTACAAGCCGCGTCACTGGATCAACTGCGGTCAGGCAGGCCCTCTGGGCTGGACCATTCCAGCGGCACTGGGCGTGGTCAAGGCTGATCCGAACCGCAAGGTTGTGGCCCTGTCGGGGGACTATGACTTCCAGTTCATGATCGAAGAACTGGCAGTGGGCGCGCAGTTCAAGCTGCCGTACATCCACGTTGTGGTGAACAATTCGTATCTGGGTCTGATCCGCCAGGCGCAGCGCGGTTTCGACATGGATTACTGCGTGCAGCTGTCGTTCGACAACCTGAACGCGCCGGAACTCAACGGCTACGGTGTCGACCACGTCGCGGTGGCCGAAGGCCTCGGCTGCAAGGCGCTGCGTGTGTTCGAACCGGCGCAGATCCAGCCTGCCCTGCGCAAGGCACAGGAGCTGATCGAAGAGTTCAAGGTACCGGTCATCGTCGAGATCATCCTGGAACGCGTGACCAACATTTCCATGGGCACCGAGATCAACGCCGTCAACGAATTCGAAGACCTGGCGCTGGTCGGCAACGACGCACCGACGGCGATTTCGTTGCTCGATTAACAGCCTGATCGCTTGATCGTTCCCACGCACTGCGTGGGAACGAGAACCTAACACGGGAGACCACCATGCCGCGTTTCGCAGCCAACCTGTCCATGCTGTTCACCGAACAAGACTTTCTCGCCCGTTTCGAAGCGGCCGCCAAGGCCGGTTTCAGTGGTGTCGAGTATCTGTTCCCCTACGACTTCAGCTCGGCCGAAATCAAGGCCCGGCTCGACGCCAACGGCCTGACACAAGTGCTGTTCAACCTGCCAGCCGGCGACTGGGCCAAGGGCGAGCGCGGTATCGCCTGCTTGCCAGACCGGGTTGAAGAGTTCCGCGCCGGTGTCGACCTGGCGATTGCCTACGCACAAGTACTGGGCAACACCCAGATCAACTGCCTGGCCGGTATCCGCCCACAAGGCGTTGACGATGCCACCGTGGAAAAAACCTTCGTCGCCAACCTCAAGTACGCCGCCGACAAGTTGCAAGCGGCCGGCATCAAGTTGGTGATGGAAGCGATCAACACCCGCGACATCCCGGGTTTCTACCTGAACAACACGGCACAAGCCCTGTCGATTCGCGAGCAGGTCGGCAGCACCAACCTGTTCCTGCAATACGACATCTACCACATGCAAATCATGGAAGGCGACCTGGCCCGCACCCTGCAATCGCACCTGGGCGAGATCAACCATGTGCAGCTCGCGGATAACCCGGGGCGCAACGAACCAGGCACCGGTGAAATCAACTACCGCTTCCTGTTCGAACACCTGGACCGCATCGGTTACCAGGGTTGGGTCGGTTGCGAATACAAGCCGCTGACCACCACGGAAGCAGGCCTGGGCTGGTTGAAAACCCATAACGCAATCTGACACAGCTCCCTGGTAGGAGCTGGCTTGCCAGCGAAGGCGCCCTTGAGCCTTGCGCTGGTCATCCAGCAGCCTTCGCCGGCAAGCAGGCTCCTACAAAAGCAGTTCCCAATTTGTTTGAAGCAGCAATAAAGACAAGAGGATTTTCTCATGGCTAAAATCGGATTTATCGGCACCGGCATCATGGGCCACCCAATGGCGGCGAACCTGCAAAAAGCCGGTCACAGCCTGTTCCTGTCGGCGCACCACGACGCCGCCCCCGCCGACCTGGTCGCCGCCGGTGCCGTTGCCCTGGCGAACCCGAAGGAAGTCGCCCAGGAAGCCGAATTCATCATCGTCATGGTTCCGGACACCCCGCAGGTCGATGACGTGCTGTTCCGCGCCGACGGCGTGGCTGCAGGCCTGGGCAAAGGCAAGGTAGTGATCGACATGAGCTCGATCTCGCCGACCGCCACCAAGGCCTTCGCCGCCAAAATCAATGAAAAGGGCGCCCAGTACCTCGACGCGCCAGTGTCCGGCGGTGAAGTCGGCGCCAAGGCTGCGACCCTGAGCATCATGGTCGGCGGCGATGCCGATGCCTTCGAACGCGCACTGCCGCTGTTCCAGGCCATGGGCAAGAACATCACCCTGGTCGGCGGCAATGGTGACGGTCAAACCGCCAAGGTGGCGAACCAGATCATCGTTGCGCTGAACATCCAGGCGGTGGCCGAAGCCCTGCTGTTCGCGGCCAAGAACGGTGCCGATCCAGCCAAGGTGCGTGAAGCGCTGATGGGCGGCTTCGCTTCGTCGAAGATCCTCGAAGTGCATGGCGAGCGCATGATCAAGGGCACCTTCGATCCGGGCTTCCGCATCAGCCTGCACCAGAAGGACCTGAACCTGGCCCTGCAAGGCGCCAAGGAGCTGAACATCAACCTGCCGAACACCGCCAACGCCCAGCAAGTGTTCAGCACCTGCGCCGCCATCGGTGGAAGCAACTGGGACCACTCGGCGCTGATCAAGGGCCTGGAACACATGGCGAATTTCTCGATTCGCGATAAATAACGCCACTCCCCCTGTTGGAGCTGGCTTGCCAGCGATTGCCTCGACACGGTCTGCCTGACATACCGAGGCGTCTGGATCGCTGGCAAGCCAGCTCCTACAGAGGTATCACCGCGGCAACGTCAACCCATAACAAGAATTCCGGGAGCCCGCCATGTCGGTCGATCCGCAACAATTCCTGCGCGAGCTGTTCGCCACAGCCATCGACGCGGCCCATCCGCAACAAGTCCTCGAAGCCCATCTGCCTGCCGACCGTAGCGGTCGGGTGATCGTCATCGGTGCCGGCAAAGCCGCGGCGGCCATGGCCCAGGTGGTCGAGCGCTGCTGGCAGGGTGAAGTGTCCGGTCTGGTGGTGACGCGTTACGGTCACGGCGCCCCCTGCGAAAAAATCGAAGTGGTCGAAGCCGCGCATCCGGTTCCGGACGCAGCCGGCCAGGCGGTGGCCAAGCGTGTATTCGAACTGGTCAGCAACCTGAGCGAAGCCGACCGCGTCATCTTCCTGCTGTCGGGCGGTGGTTCGGCGTTGCTCGCCCTGCCCGCTGCCGGCATCACCCTGGCCGACAAGCAATCGATCAACAAAGCCCTGCTCAAATCCGGCGCCACCATTGGCGAGATGAACTGCGTACGCAAACACCTCTCGGCGATCAAGGGCGGCCGGCTCGGCAAGGCTTGCTGGCCAGCCACTGTGTACACCTATGCGATTTCCGATGTGCCGGGCGATCTCGCCACGGTCATCGCCTCCGGCCCCACCGTGGCCGACCCGAGCACCTCGGCCGAAGCGCTGGCGATCCTCAAGCGCTATGCCATCGACGTGCCGGCCTCCGTGCGTAGCTGGCTGCAAAGCCCGGAATCGGAAACGGTAAAACCCGGTGATCCAAGCCTGGCCCGCAGCCACTTCCAGTTGATCGCCCGTCCACAGCAATCCCTGGAAGCCGCGGCGGTGAAGTGCCGCCAGGCCGGTTACAGCCCATTGATCCTGGGTGACCTGGAAGGTGAATCCCGGGAAGTGGCGAAAG
Source organism: Pseudomonas serbica (assembly GCF_028823535.1). Classification (GTDB taxonomy): domain Bacteria; phylum Pseudomonadota; class Gammaproteobacteria; order Pseudomonadales; family Pseudomonadaceae; genus Aquipseudomonas; species Aquipseudomonas serbica. The sequence goes on from NZ_JAQIYM010000005.1 coordinate 286,403, forward strand.
TCCACGCCGGCATCGCCCGACAGATCGTCCAGCACGGTCAACCGCTGGCCGCGCCCTGCGTGATTCTTTCGGGCGGCGAAACCACAGTCACCGTTCGCGGCAATGGCCGTGGCGGGCGCAACGCCGAGTTCCTGCTGAGCCTGACCGACAGCCTCAAGGGCTTGCCCGGCGTCTATGCCCTGGCCGGCGACACCGACGGCATCGACGGTTCCGAAGACAACGCCGGGGCAATCATGACCCCGGACAGCTACGCCCGCGCCGCCGCCCTCGGCTTGAGCGCCAGCGACGAGTTGGACAATAACAATGGCTACGGCTATTTCGAGGCGCTGGACGCACTGATCGTCACCGAGCCGACCCGCACCAACGTGAACGACTTCCGCGCCATTCTGATCCTTGAGAGCCCAAAACATGACGCCTGATAAAAAGGTCAAGATCCTCGCCACTCTCGGTCCCGCCACCGACGGAATCGATGACATTCGTGAACTGGTGCAGGCCGGGGTCAATATCTTTCGCCTGAACTTCAGCCACGGCGATCACGCCGACCACGCCAAACGCTACCAGTGGATCCGTGAAGTCGAGCGCCAGCTGAATTATCCGCTGGGCATCCTGATGGACCTGCAAGGCCCTAAATTACGGGTCGGCAAATTTGCCCAGGGCAAAGTCCAGCTGTATCGCGGTCAGGCCTTGCGCCTGGACCTCGATGCCACGCCAGGTGACGAGCGCCGGGTCAACCTGCCGCACCCGGAGATCATCGCTGCGCTCGAGCCGGGCATGGACCTGCTGCTGGACGACGGCAAGCTGCGCCTGCGGGTGGTCACCAAGTATGCCGACGCCATCGACACCACCGTGCTCAATGGCGGCGAACTGTCCGATCGAAAAGGCGTGAACGTGCCCCAAGCGGTGCTCGACCTGAGCCCACTGACCGCCAAGGATCGCCGTGACCTGAGCTTCGGCCTCGAACTGGGGGTGGACTGGGTGGCGCTGTCGTTCGTACAACGTCCGGAAGACATCATCGAAGCCCGGGCGCTGATCGGCGACAAGGCGTTCCTGATGGCCAAGATCGAAAAGCCGTCGGCGGTCACGCAATTGCGCGAAATCGCCGAATTGAGCGACGCGATCATGGTCGCCCGCGGTGACCTGGGCGTGGAAGTGCCGGCCGAAAGCGTGCCGCAGATCCAGAAGACCATCATCAGCACCTGCCGCGAGCTCGGCAAGCCAGTGGTGGTGGCGACGCAGATGCTCGAATCCATGCGTTTCTCCCCGGCGCCCACCCGCGCCGAAGTCACCGATGTCGCCAACGCGGTGGCCGAAGGGGCCGACGCGGTGATGTTGTCGGCGGAAACCGCGTCCGGTGAATACCCGCTGGAAGCCGTGCAGATGATGAGCAAGATCATCCGCCAGGTGGAGAACGGCCCGGACTATCAGAACCAACTGGACGTCAGCCGACCAAAAGCCGAAGCGACGGTTAATGATGCGATCAGTTGCGCGATCCGCCGTATCAGCAATGTGTTGCCGGTGGCGGTGCTGGTCAACTACAGCGAATCAGGCACCTCGAGCCTGCGCGCTGCACGTGAACGGCCGACGGTACCGATCCTCAACCTGACGCCGAACCTGCAAACCGCTCGTCGCCTGACCGTGGCGTGGGGCGTGCACTCGGTGGTCAACGATCGCCTGCGCCAGGTGGACGAGGTTTGCTCCACGGCCCTGGAGATTGCCCAGGCCCAGGGCATGGCGCAGCGTGGCGATACGTTATTGATTACGGCGGGTGTGCCGTTTGGGCAGCCGGGGTCGACTAACTCTTTGCGGATCGAAACATTGATTTAACTTCCACATGATCGTTCCCACGCTCTGCGTGGGAATGCAGCCCGGGACGCTCCGCGTCCCAAGAGCAGACGCAGAGCGTCCATTTAGGCATTCCCACGCGGAGCGTGGGAACGATCAGTACTGAAACGACCCTTACCATGCCTGCCAACCACTTCAACACCCACTGCCCCGACTGGGCCGAAGCCTTGCTCAACGGTTTCAGTCAGATATTCCTGCAGCGCAATCCGCTGTGCGGCTTGCTGATTCTTTCGGCCATCCTGTTCACCGCTCCTGCCCTGCTCGGTGGCGCATTGCTTGGCGGTGTCGCCGGATTGCTCACCGCGCAACGTCGCAACTATGCCAAGGCTGATCGTCAGGCCGGGCTGTTCAGCTACAACGGCGTATTGCTCGGCCTGCTGCTGAGCTTGTACTTCCCCTGGTCGGCGATGATGCCACCGCTAATCCTGGCCGCCGGCGGCCTGAGTGCGATGATCACTCAACAATGGCTCAAACGCGTCCGGTTCAGCCAATACCTGCCCGCCTACACCGCGCCCTTCGTCGTACTGAGCTGGTTACTGCTGTGCTTCGCCACACCCTCGACCGAGGCGCACCTGATCGAGGTCAGCACACTGAACATGCTCGCCGCCCCCTTCAAGGGCCTCGGCCAGGTGATGTTCCTCGGTCATCCGCTGGCCGGTGCCATGATTGCCGCCGGGTTGCTGATCGCCGATCGTCGCGCCTTCTGCTGGGCGTTGTTGGCGTCGATTGCGGGCATGGGTTGGAGCCTGCTGAATCACGACTTCTACACTGCACTGCTGGGCCTGGCTGGCTACAACGCCGTGCTCGCCGCCCTCGCCTTCAGCGCGCAGCGCCAGCAGCCCTGGCTGCCACTGGTGGCGATTGCCTCTGCGCTGCTGCTGACACCGATGTTTGCCGCTATCGGCCTGCCCACGCTGACCGCACCGTTTATCCTCGCCTGCTGGCTGATCCGTACGGTGGCTCAACTGATCGGCAAAGCGACGGGCGCCAGTGCGCCTTGCGCTCCTGGGGAGAATCAACCTAGGCTGCGCTGATCATCGAGTCAGGCGTTATCCATGGACAGCAACAAAAACTGGCGTGAAGACCTTTACGTCATGATTTTCCAGAGCGACACCACGGCGGGTCGGCGCTTCGACGGCATACTGCTGTTGATCATCCTCGCCAGCCTGGTGATCGTGATGCTCGACAGCATCGACACCGTTCACCGCAACTACGCCGACGTGTTGGCGTATATCGAATGGGGCTTCACGGTCATCTTCGCCATCGAGTATGGCCTGCGCCTGTACTGTTCGCCCAAGCCCCTGCGCTATGCCTTCAGCTTTTATGGACTGGTGGATCTGCTCGCTATAGTGCCCGGCATCCTTGCGCTCTATTACGCCGATGCGCAGTACCTGCTGATTATCCGGATCATCCGGATGCTGCGGATTTTCCGCGTGCTCAAGCTGAGCCCTTACCTCAAACAAGCCAACTACCTGATGTCCGCGCTGCGCGGCAGCAAGCAGAAAATCGTGGTGTTCCTGGTGAGCGTCTGCACGCTGGTGACGGTGTTCGGCACGCTGATGTACGTGATCGAAGGCCCGGAGCACGGTTTCACCAGCATTCCCAAGGGCATCTACTGGGCTATCGTGACGCTGACCACCGTGGGCTTCGGCGACATCGTACCGAAGACGCCATTGGGCCAGGTGATTTCCTCGCTGGTGATGATCACCGGTTACTCGATCATCGCCGTACCGACCGGTATTTTTACCGCCGAACTGGCCAACGCCATGCGTGGCGAACAGTTGCAACATGACTGCCCGGTGTGCAAGAAAAACAGCCATGAACACGGCGCCGCGTTCTGCTCTCGCTGCGGCAACGCATTATTCAAGAAACGGGAATAAGCAAAGAGCTTTTTAATCTTTAAACGACTATGCGAGCCCGGCTATAGTCGCTGGCAAATTGCCTCGTATTCTAAAAAACATCGTCTCGAACAAGGAATTCGCAGTGAAAAAACTCTTTGGCGCCTCACTCCTGGCCGCGGGCCTGGCACTGTCCAGCATGGCCCAGGCCGCACCGACCCTGCTCAACGTTTCCTACGACGTGATGCGCGATTTCTACAAGGACTACAACACTGCGTTCCAGAAACACTGGCAAGCCGAACACAACGAAAACATCACCCTGCAGATGTCCTTTGGCGGCTCGAGCAAACAGGCACGTTCGGTCATCGATGGCCTGCCCGCTGACGTGATCACCATGAACATGGCCACCGACATCAACGCCCTGGCCGACAACGGCAAACTGATCCCGGACAACTGGGTCACCCGCCTGCCGAACAACAGCGCGCCGTTCACCTCGGCCACCGTGTTCATCGTCCGCAAAGGCAACCCGAAAGCCCTCAAAGACTGGCCCGACCTGCTCAAGGACGGCGTGCAAGTCATCGTGCCCAACCCGAAAACCTCGGGCAACGGCCGCTACACCTACCTGTCGGCCTGGGGCTACGTGCTGAAAAACGGCGGCGACGAGAACAAGGCCAAAGACTTCGTCGGCAAGCTGTTCAAGCAGGCGCCTGTGCTGGATACCGGTGGCCGCGCCGCGACGACGACCTTCATGACCAACCAGATCGGCGACGTGCTGGTGACCTTCGAAAACGAAGCGGAAATGATCGCCCGCGAGTTTGGCCGCGATCAGTTCGAAGTGATCTACCCAAGCGTCTCCGCCGAAGCCGAACCACCAGTGTCGGTGGTCGACAAGACCGTCGACAAGAAAGGCACCCGCGCCGCCGCGGAGGAATACCTGAAGTACCTGTGGTCGCCAGAAGGCCAGGAAATCGCTGCCGCCAACTACCTGCGTCCGCGTGACCCGGTCGTGCTGGCCAAGTACACCGACCGCTTCCCGAAAGTAGACTTCCTGTCGGTCGAGAAGACCTTCGGTGACTGGCGCACCGTGCAGAAGACCCACTTCAATGATGGCGGGGTCTTCGACCAGATTTATGCGCAGTAACCGTTAAGCAGACACGATTGCCTGTAGGTGTTGCCGCAGCCTGCGCCAGCTCCTGCAGGGGAGCGCCGCTAGCTCAGGTTGCCGCAGAAAATATCCTGATTACCATCGGCCGGGCTTTCACGCACGACCAGGGCATATCCGCCCGCTCGCAGCGTTTCCATGGCGATCGGAGCGCTCTTCCAGAAATACTGGTGCGACGCCTGGGAATAGAACCGCGCATTCGGACCGTCGTTCATGTCATAGGCCGGTTTCGCACCCAGGCTCGCACAACTTCCCGGATAGATATAGGCCTGCAAGCGGCCCGGCAAAGCACTTCCCATGCTTTCGCCACTGACCGCGAACCAGAACACCGTTGTGTTACCGTCGGACATCATGATGGGCCGGGCGATGTTCCCGGCATTGATGGAAGTAGCGTTCAAGGGAACGTTGGTGACCTGACGGTCAGGTACTGTCGAGCACCCGAAGATCGACCCAACCGCTACCACCAACGCCAGCGAAGATACGATTTTCATCGTGATACTCCCGCTATGTAAGGACACGTTGAAGTGATCCCCCTGTAAATTCTAGCTGTCACGGCAAAGCGGGCGGTTCTTCGGATGGCCGGTCTGCGTTGGCACCACATCGGCGAGCGGCACGCGCGGTCGTCAATCATTACGCCATGGCATGACTACTATCACTCCAAACTCTCTTCCGCCGTTGCGGTCAAGCCTTTAGCCTGCGCGCTTTCCCTCCAGTTCAACGAGACACCTTATGAACCCAGCGACCCAAGTGCCCCACGGCACCGCGACAATGACCCGAGGCATGGTGCTGCTGTTTGCCTTCTGCTGTGGTGCGATCGTCGCCAACATCTACTATGCGCAGCCGATCATCGGCCTGATCGCACCGGACATCGGCCTGACCAGCACCATGGCCAGCCTGATCGTGTCGCTGACCCAGATCGGCTACGCCCTGGGCCTGTTCTTCCTCGTGCCCTTGGGTGACCTGTTGGAAAACCGCCGGCTGATGATCATCACCACCTTGGTGGCGATTGCCAGTCTGCTGGGCGCGGCGTTCACCGATCAGCCGAACGTGTTCTTGCTGATTTCGCTGCTGGTGGGCTTCAGCTCGGTGTCGGTGCAGATCCTGATTCCGCTGGCCGCGCACCTGGCGCCGGAAGAATCCCGCGGTCGCGTGGTCGGCGGGATCATGGGCGGTTTGTTGCTGGGGATCCTGCTGGCGCGACCGGTGTCCAGCGTGGTGGCCGATCATTTCGGTTGGCGGGCAATGTTCGTGATTGCTGCACTGTTGATGGCTGCAATCAGCATCGTGCTGGCGGTGACCATTCCCAAGCGCCAGCCTGACCACAGCGCATCCTACGGCCAATTGCTGGGCTCGCTCTGGACGCTCCTGCGCCAACAGCCGGTGCTGCGCCAGCGAGCGTTTTACCAAGGGTGCATGTTCGCCACGTTCAGCCTGTTCTGGACCGCCGTGCCGCTGGAACTGGCGCGCAATCATGGGTTGTCGCAAAGCCAGATCGCAATTTTCGCCCTGGTCGGCGCAATCGGCGCCATTGCCGCGCCTATCGCCGGACGCCTGGCCGACGCCGGTCACACCCGCATTGCTTCATTGCTGGCCCTGTTGTTCGCCAGCCTGAGCTTCCTGCCCGCGTTCATCCATCCGGCCTACAGCGTGATCGGCCTGGCAGTGACCGGCGTGGTCCTGGACTTCTGCGTGCAAATGAACATGGTCCTTGGCCAACGCGCGGTCTATGCCCTGGACGCCAAGAGCCGCAGCCGCCTGAATGCCTTGTACATGACCAGCATCTTCATCGGCGGCGCATTTGGTTCGTCCGTGGCCAGCGCGGTGTATGAACACGGCGGATGGTTGTGGATCGTGGTGGTCGGCAGTGCGTTTCCACTGTTGGCGTTGCTGCGCTTTCTCAGTGTTTCGCAGAAGGCTTCGCTGGCGACCGCGTAATCCAGGCGCCTGGCGGGCAAGTCGAAGCGCCCGCCAAGACAACGTCCCCGGCGGTTAGCGCACTTGGAATATCGGGGACCTGGACACTGATGGCGGTGTTATCAAAGCCCCATTCGAAAGGCATGCCGTTTGGTTATATTGCGGAGTGTGTGTCCAGTCAGGCGCATGCACCGGGCTCGTCGAGGCAGGCCAGTAATCGCTCGACGGTGTGCTCCAGCGGCGCGGAGTTGTCGAGCACATGCACGTTCGGATCTTCGGCCAGCAGTTGCTCATTGAAACGGGCATTGCGCGCCAGGCGCTGGTCGATTTCAGCCACGGACTCACGCCCACGCGCCAGCAGGCGCTGGCGTAGCACAGCCGGGTTAACGGTCAGCAACACCGCCAACATGTCTGGATAACGTTCGCGAGTATTGTGCAGGTGCCCCCGCGAACCGTTGACCAGCACGTCCTGCCCGGCGGCCAGCCAGTCATCGATTTCCCGCGGGATGCCATAGGACAGGCCATTGGCGTGCCAGCTCAGGGCAAACGCGCCCTGGGCCTCCATCCCGGCGAACTGCTGCGCACTGACGCCCAGCGCCGCCTCGCCCACCGCTTCCGCCGAACGCGTGATGACCCGCCGCACGATGCGGCAGCCGCGCTCGGCCAACCGCTCCCGCGCGGCATCGAGCAGGCTGTCCTTGCCTGAACCCGAAGGCCCGATGAGATAGATCAACCTGCCTGCCATCAAAACACCCTCTTCGCTTGTCGCCCTGCTTGCTGGCTACCGGTAAATTTTCTTGCCGCGATCAGAGAGCCCGGTGGCCATGAAATGTTCACGGTACTTGGATTCCTGCGCGATCTGGCGCTGACCCGGCGAGTGGTCCATCACCAGCGGGATCGGCAAAATTTTATAAGATCAGAATCTTTTGACGCTGCTTTCAAGAACAGATTCAGCCCCCACAAAAAAGGCGACCCCAAAGGTCGCCTTTTGCACTACTGCCCGAACTGCCGTCCCAAACCACCCGGCACCCCTTGGATATCCGTCTCTTCCCACGGCCCTTTCGGGCTGATCGAGCGGCTCCAGCCGTTATCCCAGCGGTAATAGGTGCGCTGGCGGTAGAAGGTGTTCGGTTGATCGTCGAGCACGTACACACCCAGTTTCGGGTCCCAGTGACTGTTGCCCCCCGGTGGCGGCGCAAAGCTCGCCGAGGTGCGCGGCAATGGCTTGGCCGGCTTGGCCGGGGTAGTCGGTTTGCTCGGTGCCGTCGAGGGCGCCGGTTTGGTACTCGGCTGCGACGGCGGGATCGGTGGCGGAGTCGTCTGCTCGGGTGGCCGCTGGACCGCACAAGCGCTCAGCCCCAAAACAACGCTGAGCAGGGTAATACGAGCAATGGCGGTCATGGTGGCGTTTCCTGTTATTTATCCGGGCTGTCGATGGTCAGTTGTTGCGGCGCGGTGGTGCTGCTGGCCAGGGGCTGGCTACGACCGATCCACTCGCCTGCCGTCGGTTGGCCGGCACGGGAGATGCGCGCAACCAGTTGGACTTCAGGGAAGTTCGACAGTTTCAACTGCGGCATCATTGCATCGCCATCGCCCAGTTCCACCGTTGCCGGCAGATCCGCCACGGTCAGGCGCTTGGCCGCCAACGGCGCCGGTGGGCCCGAGGTGGCGCGGGCGAAGATGAATACGCTGTCGCCCGGCTGGACCTTGGCTTTCAGGTCGGCCGCCAGGTCCACGCGGACCTTGAGCAGCGCTGCCGGTTTGGCCGCTGGCGCCTCGGCCACTTTGCCCCCGCTGGCCACCAGTTTCTCGCTGGCCCGGGCAATGCCGCCCTGCAGCGCGACACGGGATTTATCCTCCGGTGGCAGTTGCTCCAGCAGACGATTCCAGTAATCGATCGCTTCCTGATAACGCTGGCCTTCGAACGCGGCGATGCCCAAAAGGCCAAGGCTGGTGACTTCCTTCGGATCGGCTTTGAGCGCTTCGTCGGTCAGGGCCTGGACCTTGTCCGACCATTTCTTGCCATCGGCGAAGTACTGGGCCTGCGCCCACTGCCCAAGCAATTCAGGCTGACGCCCGGCGAGATTGACGGTGCGCTCGAAGGCCTTCGCCGCGTCGGCAGGACGATCCTGGGTCATGTAGGTGCGACCGAGGAAGTACAGCGCTTCGGCGGAATCCGGCTGCGCCGCGACTGCGCGCTCCAGACGCTGGGTCATCTCTTCCATCGACTGCGGCGCCTGGGAGAATTCCCGGGTCAGTTCGACCTTGTCGCTGGCACCAAAATGCAGGTACAGGCCCAGGCCCAGCACCGGGACCAGGATCGCAGCCAGCAAGGGGGCCGGCTTGCCCAGGCGCGACACCCGTGGCGCGGCAACGCCCTCGGTGTCGGCGAGCAATTCACGGGCGGCTTCGGCGCGCCCGGCGTCCATCTGCGCGGTATCGAGCACGCCCTCCGCCTGCTGAACCTGCAGCTCGGCCACGCGCTCCTGATACAGCGCCACGTTCAGGGCAGTACGATCCTCTTCGAGCTGGGCGCGACGACTACGCAGAACGGGGATCAACAGAAAACTCAGGGCCACCAGGAGCAGCAGACCTGCAGCGAGCCAGAAATCAATCATTCTTGGTTTTTATCCAACAGTTGGTCGAGGCGCTCGCGCTCCTCGGCAGAAAGCGAGCCCGGCGCCTCGGCGCGTTGTGCGCGACGACGACGGACGATCACCGCGATGATCACCAAACCACCGAGCAGCAGACCGGCGGGACCGAACCAGAGCAGCGCGGTCTTGGCGTTCAGGGCGGGTTTGTAGCGGACGAAATCACCATAGCGATCGACCATGAAATCGATGATCTGCTGGTTGTCCTTGCCCTCGCCGAGCATGCGGAAAATCTCTTTGCGCAGGTCGGCAGCGATCGGCGCATTGGAGTCGGCGATGTCCTGGTTTTGGCACTTGGGGCAACGCAGTTCCTTGGTCAATTCACGAAAACGCTCGCGATCACCTTCCTTGGCGAACTCATAGGTGTCGATGGCGGCGTGGGCCACGCCGGCCATGCTCAAGCCCAGAACGACAGCGGCTAGCCAGCGCTTCATGGCTTGGCCTCATCAACCAGCGCCTGGTACTTGGCCGCCAGTTTCTCCCGCCAGACCTGCTCGTCGATCACGCCGACGAACTTGTCGCGGATGATGCCCTTGGCGTCGATGAAGAAAGTTTCCGGGGCGCCGTATACACCGAGGTTCAGGCCCAGGGTGCCGGCATCGTCACGGATGTCCAGTTGATAGGGATTATGGAATTCGTCCAGCCACTTCAAGGCGTCGGCGTTGACGTCCTTGTAGTTGATGCCGTAGATCACCACGCCCCTCTCGGCCAGCTTGTTCAACACCGGGTGCTCGACCCGGCAGGAGATGCACCAGGTGCCCCAGACGTTGACCAGTGCCGGTTTGCCGAGGATGTCGGCACGGGTCAGGGTCTTGTCGCCCTGCACCGCTGGCAGGGAAAACTCCGGGAACGGCTTGTTGATCATGGCCGAAGGCAGCTCGGCTGGATCCAGGTACAACCCACGGTAAAGGAATACAGCGACCACCAGAAAAATCGCCAGTGGCAACACCATCAACCAACGCTTCATGCAGTGGCTCCCGACAGGCCCAGCGCTTCACGCACACGGGCTTTCACTTTGACTCGATAACGCCGATCCAGCGCCGCCAACAACCCGCCCAGACCGGTGAGCAAGCCACCGAACCAGATCCAGCGCACGAACGGTTTCACGTGCACACGCACCGCCCAGGCGCCATCCCCCAAGGGTTCGCCCAGGGCGACATAGAGGTCACGGGTGAAACCGGCGTCGATCCCGGCTTCGGTCATCACCGAGTTCTGCACCGTGTACAGGCGTTTTTCCGGGTGCAGCACGCTGACTTCCTTGCCATCCCTGATCACCCGTACGGTGCCCTTGTCGGAGGTGAAATTCGGGCCTTCGAAGTGCTTGGCGCCTTCGAAGATGAACTGATAACCGCCCAGGGCCATGGATTCCCCCGGCGCCAGGCGCAAGTCGCGCTCGGCACTGTTCTGGCTCGACAACACCACGCCAAGGGCGCAGACGGCGATGCCCAGGTGGGCAACCTGCATGCCCCAGTAGCTGCGGGTCAGGGTCGGCAAACCTTTGATCAGGCCTTTGTGGCGGGTCTTGTCGACAATGTCACGCACACCGGCCAGCAACACCCAGGCCGCGAGCATGAAGGTCGCCAGCACCGCCCAGTTGAAATCGCCGTAGGCCACGCCAGCCACCACCGCCAGCGCGGCGCTGCCGAGCAGTACCGGGGTGAGCATGCCCAACAGCCATTTCACCGGGGTGTCTTTCCAGCGCACGATCACCCCGACCGCCATCACCAGCATCAACAAGGCCATCAACGGGATGAACAGCGCGTTGAAGTACGGCGGGCCGACCGACAGCTTGGCGCCGGTCATGGCATCCAGGATCAGCGGATACAAAGTACCCAGCAGGATCATCGAAGCCGCTACCACCAGCACCAGGTTGTTGCCCAGCAACAGGGTTTCCCGGGACCACAGGTTGAAGCCGACCTGGCTCTTGACCACCGGTGCGCGCAGGGCGAACAGAGTCAGCGAACCACCGACCACGAACAGCAGGAAGATCAGGATGAACACGCCGCGTTCGGGGTCCGAAGCAAAGGCGTGCACCGAGGTCAGCACGCCGGAACGCACGAGGAAGGTACCCAGCAAGCTCAAGGAAAAGGCCGCGATGGCCAGCAACACGGTCCAGCTCTTGAACACGCCACGTTTTTCCGTGACCGCCAACGAGTGAATCAGCGCCGTGCCCACCAGCCACGGCATGAACGAGGCGTTTTCCACAGGGTCCCAGAACCACCAGCCGCCCCAGCCAAGTTCGTAGTAGGCCCACCAGGAGCCCAGGGTGATGCCGATGCCGAGGAAGGCCCAGGCGACGATGGTCCACGGACGCGACCAACGCGCCCACGCAGCATCAAGACGACCGCCCATCAACGCCGCGATAGCAAAGGCGAACGCCACCGAGAAACCGACGTAACCCATGTACAGCATCGGTGGGTGAACGATCAGGCCGATATCCTGCAGCAACGGATTGAGGTCGGCGCCATCGCTGGGTATTTGCGGCAGGATGCGCTTGAACGGGTTGGAGGTGAGGATCAGGAACAGCAGGAAACCGGTGCTGATCATGCCCATCACCGCCAGCACTCGCGCCAGCATCACCTGCGGCAACTGCCGGGAAAACACCGACACGGCGAACGTCCAGCCGCCGAGGATCAACGCCCAGAGCAGCAACGAACCTTCGTGTGCCCCCCAGACGGCGCTGAACTTGTAGTACCAAGGCAGTGCGCTGTTGGAGTTGCTGGCGACATAAGCGACGGAGAAATCATCGGCCATGAACGCGTAGGTCAGGCAACCGAAGGCGAACAACAGGAACGCGAACTGGCCCCAGGCGGCGGGTTGGGCCAGGCTCATCCACAAGCGGTCACCGCGCCAGGCGCCCACCAACGGCACCACGGCCTGAACCAGGGCGAAACACAGCGCCAGGATCATGGCCAGGTGGCCCAACTCCGGGATAAAAATTCCAGATGTCATCAGTTAGCCCTCTTTCGCGGGAGTGGGTGCCGACTGGCCGCTGTCTTTCAGGGCCTTGGTCACTTCCGGCGGCATGTACTTTTCATCGTGCTTGGCCAGCACTTCATCGGCCACCACCACGCCATCAGCGTTCAGCTTACCGAGGGCGACGATGCCCTGCCCCTCGCGGAACAGGTCGGGGAGGATGCCCCGATAAGCGATGGTCACGGATTTGTTGAAGTCGGTGACGACGAACTTCACGTCCAGCGAGTCGCCGGAACGCTGCAGGGAACCGGCCTCGACCATGCCGCCGGCGCGGATGCGTGTGTCCTGCGGGGCTTCGCCATTGGCGATCTGGGTCGGCGTGTAAAACAGGTTGATGTTCTGCTGCAGGGCGCTCAGGGCCAGGCCCACGGCGGCGCCGACCCCGACCAGGATCGCCAGAATGATGATGAGACGCTTTTTACGCAGCGGATTCACTTGCCGTTCTCCCGGCGCAAACGACGCGCCTCTTGTTGCAGATACCGCTTGCGCGCCAGGATCGGCGCCGCCACGTTGAGGGCCAGCACCGCCAGGCAGATGCCATAGGCCGACCAGACATACAGGCCATGATGGCCCATGGCGAGGAAATCGCCGAATGAAGCAAAACTCATCGAGCGACCTCCAGGCTGTGTTCGACTTCGGCCTTGACCCAACTGGCCCGGGCTTCGCGCTTGAGCACTTCGAGGCGCATGCGCAGCAACAGCACCGCGCCGAAGAAACAGTAGAAACCCAGCGCCGTCAGCAGCAACGGCAGCCACATCTCGGCGGGCATCGCCGGTTTTTCCGTGAGCGTGAACGTCGCGCCCTGGTGCAGGGTGTTCCACCACTCCACCGAGTACTTGATGATCGGGATATTGATCACGCCGACAATCGCCAGCACCGCACAAGCCTTGGCCGCGCTGTCACGATTGCTGATAGCGTTGCCCAGCGCAATAAGACCGAAGTACAGGAAAAGCAGGATCAGCATGGACGTAAGACGTGCATCCCAGACCCACCACGAGCCCCAGGTCGGCTTGCCCCAGATCGCCCCGGTGACCAGCGCCACGGCGGTCATCCAGGCACCGATGGGGGCTGCGCATTGCAGGGCGACATCGGCCAGTTTCATTTTCCACACCAGCCCGACGATGCCGCACACCGCCAGCATCACGTAGATGGACTGGGCCAGCATGGCAGCCGGAACGTGGATGTAGATGATGCGGAAGCTGTTGCCCTGCTGGTAATCCGGTGGTGCAAAGGCCAAGCCCCAGACCACGCCAACGCCGATCAGCAGCAACGCCGCGACGCTCAGCCATGGCAGCATTCTGCCGCTGATGCCGTAAAACCATTTGGGCGAGCCGAGCTTGTGAAACCACGTCCAGTTCATACTGTTTCCATCACGGTTGCTGTTCGTTTTCACGACGCAGCCAAAGGGTCTTTACTGGTTATTTTTTAACCAGACCTCATTATTCGCCGACGCTGATCTTCAGGCCAGCAGCTATTGCAAAAGGTGTCAGGGTTATCGCCAGGGCGGTCAGGCTCCCAAGCCACAGCAGATAACCGGTCGCCGGCATGCCTTGCAAAGCGGCCTGCAAGGCACCACTGCCAAGGATCAACACCGGGATGTACAACGGCAGGATCAGCAATGCCAGCAACAGGCCACCGCGCTTCAAGCCGACCGTCAAGGCCGCGCCCACCGCACCGAGCAGGCTCAGCACCGGTGTACCCAGCAATAGAGAAAGCAGCAACACCGGCAGACAGGCGGCAGGCAAACCGAGCATCAACGCCAGCAAAGGCGCGAGCAAAACCAATGCCAGGCCGGAAAACGCCCAGTGTGCCAGCACCTTGGCCAATACCAGAAGAGCCAGGGGGTGCGGCGAAAGGACCCACTGTTCCAGCGATCCATCCTCGAAATCACTGCGAAAGAGCCCGTCCAGCGAGAGCAGGACCGATAAAAGGGCCGCCACCCAGACCAGTCCCGGCGACAAGGTTTGCAACAATTGAGACTCGGGACCGACCGCCAGCGGGAACAGCGAAACGACGATGGCAAAGAACACCAACGGATTGGCCAGTTCGGCCGGACGGCGGAACAGCAGACGGGCCTCGCGGGCGACCAACAGGCCGAAAACACTCATACGGCCCAGTTCCCCAGATCAATGTCGCGATAGCTCGCCGGCATGCGGCTCAGCGTGTGGTGGGTGGTCAAGACCACCATGCCGCCACGTTCGCAGTGGCCGGCCAGGTGTTCTTCGAGTTGCGCCACGCCTTGCTTGTCGAGGGCGGTGAACGGCTCATCGAGGATCCACAGCGGCGGGCTGTCCAGATAAAGCCGTGCCAGTGCCACGCGGCGCTGTTGACCGGCGGACAGCGTATGACAAGGGACATCCTCGAAACCGCGCAATCCGACAGCCGCCAGGGTCTGCCAGATCGCCTCATGGGAAGCCGGTTGATGCAGGGCGCACAGCCAGCTCAGGTTCTCTTGCGGGGTGAGCAGATCCTTGATGCCGGCGGCATGGCCGATCCACAGCAAGTTGCGAGCAAGCTCCGTGCGTTGCTCGCTCAGCGGTTGACCGTTGAGCAGCACTTGACCGGCGGTTGGGTGCATCAGGCCGGATAACAGGCGCAATAGACTGGTCTTGCCACTGCCGTTGGGGCCACTGATCTGTACCATTTCGCCACTGGCCATTCTCAAATCGAGATTTTCGAAAAGCAGCCGAAGGTCTCGCTCGCAGGCAAGGGCAACGGTTTGCAGGACTGGACTGGTCAAGGGTTCACGGGCCTTATACGGTTCAAGTCGGCGCTGGCGCGGCCGTTAAAGAGATGCAGAATAAATGTATTGGCGGCCCGAACGAGAGAGCTACGTCAAATAACTGCGAAATTTACCGCACTCTGTATACAACGGGGCGGCATTATACATGCCATTTCCTACTCTCAAGCGTGCAATTTCCCAAGGTTGTGACCGCGTATGACAGGCGAAATGAACATCCTCCCGCTACCGCAAGCCGCCCCGGCGACCACGCGCCCGCAGGCGGTGAACGGCGAGTTACTCAAGCTGCTGACGCCGATGGAGGGCCTGATCAGCGCCGGCCAGACCGCCAAGGCTGAAGTGCTGTCGCTCAAGCAGGCGGATCAGGCATTTCAATTGCTGCTCAAGCTCACCCTCGAAAGTGGCCGGCAGACCACGCTCCAGGCCCTGAGCAACCAACCCCTGTCCCAGGGCACCAGCATCGCGGTCACCCAGCCCTCGGCGGGCAACCTGGCGGTCACCGTGCAGCAAGCCATCGCCGCCAGCGTCGCCACCCTCACCCGCATCGACACTGCACAGATGCCGGTCGGCACCCTGCTGCAGGGTAAAGTGCTGACCTCGCAAATGTTGCCGACCGTGCCGGGGCAACCCACGGTGTTTCGCTCGATGGTCAGCTTGCTCAACACCGCGCTGAGCGGCAGCACGCTGAGCATCGACAGCTCGCAGCCGCTGCGCATCGGCACCTTGCTCAGCGCCCAGGTGCAGGACGCTCACACTCTGAAGTTCGTACCCTTGAGCAGCCGTCAGGAACAATTGGCCGTGACCCAGCAACTGCTCAGCCAGCAAAGTCGCCAGGGTTCGTTGGACGGGTTGCTCAAAGTGCTGCAGAACCTGCCGGCCTCGAACCAGACCTCCAGCGACCTGCGCGCGGCCGTGGACCGATTGCTTGCAGGCCTGCCGGACCTCCAACAATTGAGCAGCACCAAAGGCCTGGCCCAGGCACTGGCCAATAGCGGCGCATTCCTCGAGTCGAAACTGTTGGGCGGTCAGAACCTGGCGTCCGACATGAAGGCCGACCTGCTCAAACTGATCGGGCAGTTGTCCTCCGGGCTGCCGGCCAGCACCCATCTCGGCGCGATCATCGCCGGAAACACCCTGGCCCAGGCCATGCCGAGTTTCGTGCGCAATGCCCTGGGCATGCTCGGCCAGGTCAGCGCCAAGCCATCGCCCACCGGGTTTCCGCTGCCTGAGCGTTTGTTGCAAAGCGCCGACGGCGAAGACGATCTGGAACATCTGCTGCGCCTGGCCGCCGCGGCGGTTTCCCGCCTGCAAAGTCACCAGCTGTCCAGCCTGGAGCAAACCGGCGTCACCGCGGACGGACGGCTGATGAGTACCTGGCAGCTGGAGATCCCGATGCGCAACCTGCAGGACATCGTGCCGCTGCAGATCAAGTTCCAGCGCGAGGACGCCCCCGAACGAGAACAACCCAAGGAACGCCCGGAAGAACGCACACCCAAGCAACAACTCTGGCGCATCGAACTGGCGTTCGACATGGAACCGCTAGGCCCGCTGCAGGTTCAGGCACAGTTGATCCAGGGCAGCCTCAGCAGCCAGCTGTGGGCCGAACACGCCTACACCGCCAGCCTGATCGAAAGCAACCTGGCGGCGTTGCGCCAAAGAATGCTGGCCGCCGGGCTGAACGTCGGCGACCTCGACTGCCACCTCGGCAAACCGCCCCAAGGTCCACAAACCCGCCTCGAACAACGCTGGGTCGACGAAAACGCATGAACAACCCCAACCCCCCACGCCAGGCCATCGCCCTCAAATACGACGGCACCCACGCCCCGACCCTCACCGCCAAGGGCGACGAAGAACTGGCCGAAGAAATCCTGCGCATCGCTCGCGACTGCGAAGTGCCGATCTACGAAAACGCCGAACTGGTAAGCCTGTTGGCGCGGATGGAGTTGGGAGAGAGTATTCCGCAAGAGCTTTATTTGACGATTGCCGAGATCATTGCGTTTGCGTGGAATTTGAAGGGGAAGTTTCCGGTGGGGCAGGATCCAGCTACTGAAGTGATGGAGAAGGATGTGACGGACTATGGGGACGATTACTGATCAAAAGGCCAAACAATTTCGTATATTGTTAGGCCATCGCTTCGTAGCAAAACCACCTATAAAATTTTTTAGCATAGGCACGCAGCATAAATTCATACAGCTCAACCCCCAACACTCCAAAATTTGCACTTAATAGCTCTAGCCTGATTTGTTAACACTAGCGAATCGGCTAACACTGAATATTGACATCTCTTGTGCAACTCCTCCATCCAATGCAGCTCTCGCCAGCACCTCACCCAAACCAGTTGCGAATTTAAACCCATGCCCCGAGCATGCCGAAACATAAAAAACACCGGGAAACTCACTTGATTCACCCAGTAAAAAAGACCCGTCTGGAGTCATTGTATAAATACATTTTTTTGATGCAAATGGAACTGAATTTAAACCCGGAAATATCTGCCTTACACAAGTAGAAACTTGTTCGACATCCGCAACATCTACAGGCTTGGTATGTTCAAGAGGGTCAAATGGCGTTTGTTGTTGATTATGAAACCCTATCTTGACCCCTGGTTCTTCTTGGCTGATTTCGGGAGTACCATACAGCAAATTCCCATCTGACATTTTATACAAAAAAGCGGGAATTTTTTTTGCAAAATCCGAATCTCGATCTGAGTTAGGCTTAAACCAGTAAACGGGCACACTTTGAGGCTGAAGTAATTCTGAAAGATCATTAATAAGCGCTGTACCCATAGCAGAGCCTGTTGACAAAATAACTCGTGCTGTATAAATAACTTCACCCTCGGCCAGTTGAACAGCCAACCCCTGTGAGGTTCGAAAGATACTTATCACCGTTGTTCCGAATCGGGCCTCTGCACCGTTTCTCACAGCCAGGTTGATCATATGTAATTTTGAATCATCCGCTGAAATAGTGTAAGCCCCGTTTTCATACACCGCCTCCGTCCCTTCCTGAACCTGAAAGGCTGGAAAAGATTCAGAAATTTGGGTAGTAGAAAGAACTTTGTACTTGATATTCCCCTTCTGAGCAGTCTTCACACTTTTGGGCACAACTCCTGAGGCAATAGGCCCAACGAAAAGCCCTCCAGTACGAAAAATCAGACGTCTGCTACAAGACCTGTCTAACTCTTGCCATAATTCATCTGAAAGGGAAAGCAACGGAAGATATTCCTGCCCCTCCCAGTAAGCTTGCCTAAAAATTCGGGAAGCGCCATGCGATGATCCCAATAGATTTATAGGCGCTGCAGAATCAACGCCTAGCACGTCAGTTTTCGAGCATGAAAATCTCCAAAGCGAAGCACTTCCAACCACACCTAAACCAATGACAACCACACTATACTTACGCGCCATGTCGCTCACCCATGTTCTTCACCAATATTATTTTTAAGACTGGCTCAAGCACTACAAGCAACAACGCACTCATAACCGCCAACAACACAAACATAATGACCATAGAAAGCGATTGCTTGTAGATCATGATAGCCACAAAAAACTGCGTAACGGGTAAAACAAACTGCAACAAACCCATAGATGTGCCAGACAGACGTTTTGCTGAAAGCGAAAATAAAGCTAACGGCACAATTGAAACCACGCCACAACTAAAAAGCAGCAGCGTCCGCCACAACTCAAACTCTACAGGAATCGCCATACTCAAATCCGAGCAAAATAAAATCAAGCTGTATAGAACAGCGAGCACAGTAGACTCCAGCAGCAATCCACTAAAAACATTCAACGTTGTCATTTTCTTCAGACACGAATAGACGCCCCAAGAAACACCGATAGACAAATAAACCCTCATGTCGAGTTCATTGCTCAACACAAACAACCACACCACAGCAATCATCACAACTATTACAGCTATTGTTTTACAGACCGTAACCGACTCCTTATACACCACGATGCCGGTCGCGATACTTAATATCGGAGCAATCAAATAACCCAAGCTACTTTCCAAGACTCGACCATGGATAGACGCCCATATAAACACTCCCCAATTGACAGCTATTAACATCGCCGCAAACACATGTATAACTAGCAGCCTAAAGGTGAGCTGCGAATAAAATCGCCTTACATCCTTACAAACGCATACCACTAGAAAAACCAACAGCAGAGACAAATAGATTCTGTAACCGACCAATACGACTGCATTCAAAGACCCTATACTCTTCCAAAAAATTGACGATACCCCTAACAGAACATTCGCTAGGATGCCACTGAGCGTCCCGATAAAAAAATATCGTTTTTCGCTTGAAAGCAACATACGATTATTTTTTCCAAAAGGTTAATTCAACTATCTCATAAGACCAGAATATCTGGCCATTCTCTAGTACATTACAGTACGCATCTCCCTTCCTTGTCCAACTCAATATTTCTTCAACGAGAAGGTCTTGCACCCGGGCCCAACTCTCAGAATATAGAAGTAAAGGAAAATCATGTCGCTCCAAAAGCCTGCAGTCGATCACATACATTTCTTCGTGCGAATTTCGGAGCCTGTTCATAACCTCTCGAATTCCAACCAATGAATTAAGACCTATTATGACCTTTCCACCATCCACTAAATGATTCGGCAGCTCTTTGAAAAACCTCCCCAAGGTTCTATCGCCGTAAAACATAGAGTCAATTGGGAGCCCTTCCATACCCGAGAACTTATCAAGCGCTTGAAGAAACGAGTCGGAAGGCGTTCTCCAACCAGGAGGATTGAACAAAATCACATCATATTGCTCTGAAAGATCTGGAAGCCCTTGAAAAAGATCCCCACAAAAAAACTCGATTGTATTTACCCCAAAATTGTTGAACTCGTTCTTCTTCGCCACAACAATTGCATCCGTAGATATATCAGACCCGGTTACGGATCCAACACCCATACTTTTCAGCAATAAAGAGTGGACACCACTCCCTGTTCCCAGATCCAAAAATTTTGCATCTTTATGCTCTTTATTTACATATCGCGTTATCAGCGACCCAAACGCCACACCTGCGGGACTTACCTTAAAAACCTTGGCATCATAAAAAAGAATTATGCAGTGCCCCAAACCACAATAAACACTATATGAATCATCAAACACTTTGGCGTCATTAAAATGAGCACCCTGCAAATGATTTGAATTTTCAATGCTCATAACAGCCCCCGAAAAATTTTCTCTCCCCAACGCTTCCGACCGCTTAGCAGCGGCTGCCAACGCCAACAAAACAATTTCATTCAAACCATGTTGTTCCAACACTAATATTGCCTGCTCGGTTGTCCCCCCTTTGGTTTGGACCTCATCGCACAACTTCATCGGCATTTTGTTAGTCGATTTTAACAGCAGCGAAGTACCGTACAATAACTGCGCAATGACTTTCCAAGCACTCTCGGGATTCAAGCCTACATACTCTGCGTAAAGTAGTAACGCGTTGGCAAAATAGGCGACCAATGCTGGCCCTCCTCCCGCCAGCGCTGTGCCAGAATCAATTTGACACTCATCTTCAACTCGAATGCAGACGCCAATCGCACCGAAAATCATTTCTGCGACAGCTATCAAATTACTGTCCCGATTATTTTGAACGTAGTAAAGAGTCACTCCCTCTCCGACCTCAGCCGGAATGTTTGGGATCGAACGGACGATTCGTGCATGGACTAACGTGCCGCAAAGTTCACTGACTGTGACGCCAGCCATTACAGATAGGACCGTACCACCGTAACCAAGCAATGATTGATTATCACGAACCACACTCTTAAAATTCTGAGGTGGGACGGCTAATACAACAACATCATCATTATCGATACTTTCAATCCGATCAGCCACCTCAAACCCGAAGGCTGCAAGGGACGCTGCTCGCTCGACACAAATTTCGATCGGTTTTAGATGACGAACACTGAACTTCTTTCTCAGCCCGAACAATATTGCTTGACCCATATTACCCGCACCTAAAATATAAATATTTTTCACGAGCCTTTTCCTTCTATGTTTATCCCCTTTATATTCAACATTGATTTACGCCGACTTTCCACTCGACAGAACGAACTTAATAACCCGCGCCTCAATCTGTCAATTCAAAACTGACAACGCAACAGAAACTCAACATACAAGCCGTTCACATACGACCAAACTTGTAGGAAAAGTCACACTTCACCATGTAGGACTGAAATAGACCACAACCGTCTAAGTGGGCCTTCTTAGAAGTAGGACGTAGTTGCTTTGAGAATGGAGCAAAGAGAATTATTCTGTAACACTCAAAGTGCCAAATCCTTCTTCAAATATCGTGGCAACCTTGTGAATGGCACCCACGCCCCGACCCTCACCGCCAAGGGCGACGAAGAACTGGCCGAAGAAATCCTGCGCATCGCTCGCGACTGCGAAGTGCCGATCTATGAGAACTCCGAACTGGTGAGCCTGCTGGCGCGGATGGAGTTGGGGGACAGTATTCCGCAGGAGCTTTATCTGACGATTGCCGAGATTATTGCGTTTGCGTGGAATTTGAAGGGGAAGTTTCCGGTGGGGCAGAATCCGGATGCGGTGATAGTGGAACGCGATATCACCGACCAGGGCGACAATTATTGAAATGACAACGTGCTGACTGCCCTCATTGAGAGAGGCAGCCAACACATAACTGATAGCGATACCTTAATCAGGCATCGCGATCTATGCTTCCAGTCGAATATCACCCGCGGTCACTTTACCGTCGTTCCACCGGACAAGCACAAAAGAAATACGCACGCCTACAAGGGGCAACAGACGCTCCATGCCCATGAAGTCACGCCCACGAAGATCGTATAGATTATTATCAAGTGTGGATCGAACTGTTCCTTTTGCCGCTGGTGTTATGACTGGCCAACCTGGATATTCCAATTGAAAAGACGCAATGATTCCGGTATGACGATTTCGCTGCTGTTCCATGCAAATCACTCCTTGAAGTTTGAACTTCACACATTAGTGTGTCGAGCCTGCAAAGCAGGTTCGAATTCAAACTAAGGCTTTCGCCAAAACGACTCAACTATCCAAAGTAACAGGATTCAAACGCTTTATGTCCAAACTTACAAATTGACATAGTTGTTGGAGCGAGAGATTCTTTCTTTAAATAACACTAGCGGTGATTTTTCGATCGTCTTCGCTGGCAAGCCAGCTCCTACAGTAGATTGGGTGCTCCGTGAGCAGTTGGCCGACCATAAACAGCCCGTTATTCTGAATAAAACAGTCCATAGAAACGCAGCAGCTTGAGACTGCGACCGACAATCAAACCATTGATAAGACCCGCCCCCAACGCAGACCATACAAGCATCGAGACCCCATTGGCCAACTCAGGATGGATAGCTGACTGATACCCCAGGTAATAACGCCAGGCAAAAAAACACCAGTAAACCATCAGCACTTTGATTGTGCCGCTCAGTACCAGACTGTCTCCTTTCCGCGCCACGCTCTGGTACGAGAACAAGCGCATTGCCACATAGGTCCCCATCGACAATCCCAGTGCGTAAACAGAGATCGGGATTGCAACGCCTTGTGAAAGATCCAGCGAGGCCAGGGAAATTACGACGAATATCGCTGGTGTGATCTGCAATGACTGCTTCGATACGTGATTCTTGAAACACGCAATGACGCCGTAATAGGTCAGGACCACAAAAACCGCATAAACCCACAGCGGTGTACCACGCAAAATGTCGAGCATAGGCCTCCTTGGCACCGCACATGGTTAAACCTGCATCCGTTATCTGCGGCGATAACAATGAGTTGGGATGATGAAACTAGCGGTGGCTGGGCGCGTTCGCAAGCCAGCAGAATCCGGAAAAACCATAGGAAGAGGACTACGTAGGCGTAGTCCTTGTCTGAGGACGGGGGAGAACTGTTGAAGGTTCAAGCCCGCGATGCGAGTTCAGGCCAAGCGCAAATAATGCGCATATTTGATCGATTTGATCGTTCCCACGCTCTGCGTGGGAATGCAGCCCGTGACGCTCCGCGTCACCTCCCGGAAGCGGAACGCGGAGCGTCCCTAGAAGCATTCCCACGCAGAGCATGGGAACGATCCGAGCGATGTTTAGTTCTTGTGCAACTTGCTCATCAACTCCGCCTCAGCCTGAGTCAGGCCGCAGGACTGGGTCAGTTCGTCGACGCTGGCGCCCATCCCGACCAGTTTCGCCGCCTGTTCAAACGACAGGCTCGCGGGGTCGCGCTGTTCGATGCGGGCCAGTCTGTCCGGCAAGGGCTCGACGATCGTCCGCAGTTCATGCAGGTCTTCGCCCATGCGCACATTGCCGTTCTGGTAATTGTCGACGCGCCGGCTCAGGTCCTTGATGCGTTGGTCACGCTGCGCATCGCCCTGGGCCTGTTGCGCAGCGATCAGCTTTTGACCGCGCACGTAAGACAGAAACATTGCCAGCGTGCCTGCCCACAACAGGAACAGGACAATGACCGCTACCTCGAGGATCAATCAGATACTCTCCAGTTCCGACCATTCTTCTTCGCTCATCATCTTGTCCAGTTCGACCAGGATCAGCAGTTCGTTGTTCTTGTTGCACACGCCTTGGATGAACTTGGCGGATTCTTCGTTACCGACGTTCGGCGCCGTCTCGATTTCCGACTGACGCAGGTAAACCACTTCGGCCACGCTGTCGACCATGATCCCGACCACCTGCTTGTCGGCTTCGATGATGACGATACGGGTGTTGTCGCTGATTTCGGCATTCATCAGGCCGAAGCGCTGGCGGGTGTCGATCACGGTGACCACGTTGCCGCGCAGGTTAATGATGCCCAGCACGTAGCTCGGTGCACCCGGTACCGGGGCGATTTCGGTGTAGCGCAGGACTTCCTGGACGCGCATCACGTTGATGCCATAGGTCTCGTTGTCCAGCTTGAAGGTGACCCATTGCAGGATCGGATCTTCGGAACCCTTTGCCGCCGTTGCCTTGTCATTCATACCCTGATCCCCTCAAGAAACCGCCCTGGCGGTGTTGTTCTGTTATGTAGTTGTGTGGGTCGGCTTGTTGCCGCCCATGTGCCTGGCCCCACCGCTGGCGATCAATTCGGCCAGTTCGGATACATCGAGCAAGGCACACATGTGTTCTATCACCGTGCCCGCCAGCCATGGCCGTTGGCCGCGGTGGCTGCGCCATTTGATTTCGTTCGGGTCCAGGCGCAACGAGCGGCTGACCTGATGCACCGCCAGCCCCCATTCGTAACCCTGGACGGAAATCACGTACTGCAAGCCCTGCTTGAAGTCCTCGCGGTAGCGATCGGGCATGACCCAACGGGCCGTGTCCAGAACCTTGAGGTTGCCAGCCTGGCTCGGCAGGATGCCCAGGAACCAGTCCGGCTGGCCGAACAGCGAGGTCAGCTCATGACCGGCCAGTGGATAAATCGAACCCAGGCACACCAGCGGCACCGCCAGGGTCAGGCCGGCGACATCGAACAACAGGCATTCGAAGGGTTCGGCCGCCCAGGCCGGACGATCGTCGGTTTCCACCGGTGGCGGCGTGTTGGCAGGTGGCAAATGCACTTCGACGACCGGAGGCACCAAGGCTTGATGCACTTCGACCGGCGGCGGTACCAGGGCGTGCAGCAATGGCGCGATGGTTGATACCGGCGTCAGCACGGGGGCCGGCGCTTCGATCACGGCCACAGCGGGCTTCGCCACAGCTACCACAGGTGCAACGTCCGGGGCGGCGCCCTTCTGTGCATCCCGGGCCTGCTCTTCGAGCACTGCGGCCTGGAATTCGTCGAGCGCAGCCTCGGCTTCGACGACTTCCGGCGCTGCTTCGAATTCCGCCGAGAGTTCCTCGGTGACTTCTTGCAGCAGGCTGTCCAGATACGACTGCAGCGCCAGTTGCGGGCGCGATGTGATCTTTACCGGCCGATTCACTGACACCCCCCCATTGTAGGAGCGAGCTTGCTCGCGAAGAACCCGAGAGCGACGCGGGGTGCCAGGTTTCGAGCGTTATCGTTGACGACCATCGCGAGCAAGCTTGCTCCTACAGGAGCGAGAATGCCGCGGGCTGCCAGGTTTCCAGCGTTATCGTTGACGACCATCGCGAGCAAGCTTGCTCCTACAGGGATCGCGCTCATTCTCAAGCCACCTGCGCAACAAGTTGCGCCGCCAGCAGATGCTTGAGCAACGCGCGGTAGGCGACGACGCCACGGCTCTTGCCGTCGAATTGCGAAGGCGTCAGCCCCGCCCGGCTGGCATCGCGCAAGCGCGTGTCGACCGGGATGTAGCCCTGCCAGATCTCTTCCGGAAACTTGTCGCGCAGCACTCGCAGCGTACCGAGGGAGGCTTGCGTGCGGCGGTCGAACAGCGTCGGCACGATGGTGAACGGCAAGGCCTGCTTGCGCGAACGATTGATCATCGCCAGGGTGTTGACCATACGCTCCAGGCCTTTGACCGCCAGGTGCTCGGTCTGCACCGGGATCACCAGTTGCTGGCTCGCCGCCAAGGCATTGACCATCAGCACCCCGAGCAACGGCGGGCTGTCGATCACCGCGTAATCGAAGTCCTGCCACAATTGCGCCAAGCTCTTGGCAATCACCAGGCCCAGGCCACTCTGGCCCGGCGACTGACGCTCAAGGGTGGCCAGCGCAGTGCTCGATGGCAACAGCGAAATGCTTTCGTGGCTGGTAGGCAGCAACAACTGCCCGGGCAGGCCCTGGGGCACGCTGCCTTTATGCAGGAACAGGTCGTAGTTGCTGTGTTCAAGGCTGTCGGGGTCGTAACCGAAATAGCTGGTCATGGAGCCGTGGGGGTCCAGATCGACCACGACCACGCGCTTGCCTGCCTCGGCCAGCAACCCGGCTAAAGCGATGGAGGAAGTGGTTTTACCAACACCACCCTTTTGATTGGCGACTGCCCAGACTCTCATTCGATTGTTCCTCCCGGCCGAACGGGTCGGCCGAGAATTAGCTCAGCGTGTTAATGCGGGTGACGGAGAATTGACGGCGTTCTCCCCTACCGGCGACTTGACCTTGGTCGGTGCAGTTTGTGTGCCAGCACGCTTCAATGCGGCATCCGGTTGCGCATTGGCCGCACCGGTGGCAGTGAGGCTGCGGCGCACATCCAGGTTGCGCGAGACCACCAGCACCACCC
Organism: Pseudomonas serbica; assembly: GCF_028823535.1. Classification (GTDB taxonomy): domain Bacteria; phylum Pseudomonadota; class Gammaproteobacteria; order Pseudomonadales; family Pseudomonadaceae; genus Aquipseudomonas; species Aquipseudomonas serbica. Next base: position 312,625 of record NZ_JAQIYM010000005.1, read on the forward strand.
GACGGTTGCGTGCCCGGCCCTCGGCCGTGGCGTTATTGGCCACCGGCTGGAATTCGCCATACCCCACCGACGCCAGGCGACCGGGGTTGACCCCCTGCATCGCCAGCATGCGCACGATGCTGGCCGAGCGCGCCGAAGACAGCTCCCAATTGGTGGGGTACTGCGAGGTGCGGATCGGTTGATCGTCAGTGAAACCCTCGACGTGGATCGGGTTGTCGAACGGTTTCAGGATCTTCGCGACCTTGTCGATGATGTTGAAGGCGATGTCGCTGGGCATGGCATCACCGCTGCCGAACAGCAAGCTGGAATTGAGTTCGATCTCGACCCACAACTCGTTGCCGCGCACCGTCATCTGGTTGGAACTAATGAGGTCGCCAAACGCCGCGCTGATGTCATCGGCGATGCTTTTGAGCGGATCGCTGGCACCCGAGACACCGGCATCGACCTGGTCACTGTCCTTGACCAGCGGCTTGGCCGGGGTCACGGTCTTCGGCCGCTCGTCACCGATGGGGATCGGCTTGAGCGCGCGATCGGTATCGTTAAAGACCCCGACCAACGCCTCGGAAATGACCTTGTACTTGCCTTCGTTGATCGAGGAGATCGAGTACATCACCACGAAGAAGGCGAACAGCAAGGTGATGAAGTCGGCGTAGGACACCAGCCAGCGTTCGTGATTGACGTGTTCTTCAGGCTGGCGACGACGTGCCATGATCCATGTCCCCCATCAATCCATGAAGCCCTGGAGCTTCAACTCAATCGAGCGTGGGTTTTCACCTTCGGCGATCGACAGGATCCCTTCCAACAACATTTCGCGATAACGCGACTGGCGTAATGCGATGGACTTGAGCTTGGCGGCAATCGGCAGCAACACCAGGTTGGCACTGGCGACGCCATAGATGGTGGCGACGAAGGCCACGGCGATGCCATTGCCCAGCTGCGACGGATCGCCCAGGTTGCCCATGACATGTATCAGGCCCATGACCGCACCGATGATGCCGATGGTCGGCGCATAACCGCCCATGCTTTCGAAGACCTTGGCGGCTTCGATGTCGCGGCTTTCCTGGGTGTAGAAATCCACCTCGAGAATGCTGCGGATCGCTTCCGGCTCGACGCCATCGACGAGCAATTGCAGGCCTTTGCGCGAATAGCTGTCGGGCTCGGCATCGGCCACCCCTTCCAGCCCGAGCAGGCCTTCCTTGCGGGCGGTCAGACTCCAGTTGACGACGCGATCGATGCCACCGGCCAGGTCGACCCGCGGCGGAAACAGGATCCACGCCAGGATCTGCATGGCACGCTTGAAAGCGCTCATGGGCGATTGCAGCAACGCCGCGCCAATGGTCCCGCCCAGTACGATCAACGCGGCCGGACCGTTGGCCAGCGCACCGATATGTCCACCTTCGAGGTAGTTGCCGCCGATGATGGCGACGAACGCCATGATGATGCCGATGAGACTTAACACGTCCATCAGAGGCAGGCCTCGACGATGTGCCGGCCGATGTCGTCCAGCCCATACACCGCGTCGGCCAGCTCGGCCTTGACGATGGCCATGGGCATGCCATAGATCACGCAGCTGGCTTCATCCTGGGCCCAGATCGAACTGCCGCTCTGCTTGAGCAGGCGCGCGCCTTCGCGGCCGTCGGCGCCCATGCCGGTCAGTACCACCGCCAGAACTTTGTCACCGTAGGACTTGGCCGCCGAACCGAAGGTGATGTCCACGCACGGCTTGTAGTTCAAGCGCTCGTCGCCCGGGAGGATTTTCACCGCGCCGCGACCATCGACCATCATCTGCTTGCCACCGGGCGCCAACAACGCCAGCCCCGGACGCAGGATGTCGCCGTCCTCGGCTTCCTTGACGCTGATCCGGCAGAGCTTGTCCAGGCGCTCGGCGAATGCCTTGGTGAAGGCTGCCGGCATGTGCTGGACCAACACGATGGGGGCTGGGAAGTTGGCCGGCAGCTGGGTCAGTACCCGCTGCAGGGCAACCGGTCCGCCGGTGGACGTACCGATGGCCACCAGCTTGTAGGCCTTGCGTTTTGGCGCGGGCGATGACGGTGCATGCACGGGGGCACGGGTCGGGAGCGGAGCCGGTGCCGGACGCACAGGCGCACTGCTGCCATAACCGATAGTGCTCGCAGGCGCAGGCGTTGGTGTCGGAGCCGGCGCAGCCACGGGCGCTGGCGCGCTGTAGCTGCTGACACGACGATTACTGCGCGAGATGCTGAGAATCTTCTCGCACAGCAGTTGCTTGACCTTCTCGGGGTTGCGCGAAATGTCTTCGAAGTTCTTCGGCAGGAAGTCCACCGCACCGGCGTCCAGCGCATCCAGGGTGACCCGGGCGCCTTCGTGGGTCAGCGAGGAAAACATCAACACCGGGGTCGGGCAGCGCTGCATGATGTGCCGTACCGCGGTGATGCCGTCCATCATCGGCATCTCGTAGTCCATGGTGATCACGTCCGGCTTGAGGGCCAGCGCCTGATCGATCGCCTCTTTGCCGTTGGTCGCCGTGCCGACGACCTGGATATTCACATCCGCTGAAAGAATTTCCGAGACGCGGCGGCGGAAAAACCCCGAATCGTCCACCACCAGGACCTTGACTGCCATAAACACTCCATTAGACGCAGCGGGGCATCAGTCGCCCCGCCACGCCAGAATCAAATACGCCGTGTGGCGTAACGCTTGAGCATGCTCGGAACATCGAGAATCAGCGCGATGCGGCCGTCACCGGTGATGGTGGCGCCCGACATGCCCGGGGTTCCCTGGAGCATTTTGCCCAATGGCTTGATGACCACTTCTTCCTGGCCCACCAGCTGGTCGACGACAAAGCCGATCCGCTGGGTGCCCACCGAAAGGATCACCACATGGCCTTCGCGCTGCTCTTCGTGAGCGGCGGAGCTGACCAGCCAGCGCTTGAGGTAGAACAACGGCAGTGCCTTGTCCCGCACGATCACCACTTCCTGGCCGTCCACCACGTTGGTGCGCGACAGGTCGAGGTGGAAGATCTCGTTGACGTTCACCAGCGGGAAGGCGAACGCCTGGTTGCCGAGCATGACCATCAGGGTCGGCATGATCGCCAGGGTCAGCGGTACCTTGATGACGATCTTCGAGCCCTGGCCCTTGGCCGAATAGATGTTGATCGAACCGTTGAGCTGGGAGATCTTGGTTTTCACCACGTCCATGCCCACGCCGCGACCCGACACGTCGGAGATCTCGGTCTTGGTCGAGAAACCCGGGGCGAAGATCAGGTTGTAGCACTCGGTATCGCTCAGGCGGTCGGCCGCATCCTTATCCATCACACCGCGTTTTACCGCGATGGCACGCAGGACATTCGGGTCCATGCCCTTGCCGTCGTCGGAGATCGACAACAGGATGTGATCGCCTTCCTGCTCGGCCGCCAGGATCACCTTGCCGCCACGGGCCTTGCCCGAGGCCTCGCGTTCTTCCGGCGATTCGATGCCGTGGTCGACCGCGTTGCGCACCAGGTGGACCAGCGGGTCGGCCAGGGCTTCGACCAGGTTCTTGTCGAGGTCGGTGTCTTCGCCGACCAACTCCAGGTTGATCTCTTTCTTGAGCTGGCGCGCGAGGTCGCGAACCAGGCGCGGGAAACGTCCGAAGACCTTCTTGATCGGTTGCATCCGGGTCTTCATGACCGCGGTCTGCAGATCGGCCGTGACCACGTCGAGGTTCGACACGGCCTTGGACATGGCTTCGTCGGCGCTGTTGGCACCCAGGCGCACCAGGCGGTTACGCACCAGCACCAACTCGCCGACCATGTTCATGATCTCGTCGAGCCGCGCGGTATCGACCCGCACGGTGGTCTCGGCTTCGCTGGCGGGTTTTTCCGCAGGCGGCGCGGCCGGGGCACGGGCCGCAGCCGGTGCAGCGGCGGGCGCCGGCGCTTGGGCTTTGGATTCGGGCGCCTTGGCCACGGGCTTGGGCGCAACCGCCTTGGCAGCCGGCACCGCTACCGAGGCGTTCGCGCCGCTGGCCGCTGTCGCAGTGCCGACGTCGCTGAACTTGCCTTTGCCGTGCAATTCGTCGAGCAGTGCTTCGAATTCATGGTCGCTGATCAGATCGCTGCCGGCCGCCGCAGCGGTAGGCGCTGCCGGTGCAGGCACCGATGCGATCGCCGACTCCAGCGCCTCGACCGCAAAGTTGCCCTTGCCGTGCAGCTGGTCGAGCAACGCTTCGAATTCTTCGTCGGTGATGTCCGAGCTATCGCCAGCGGCTTTCGGCTCTGGCGGCGCAACGGGCGCCGGGGCCACGGCATCGACGGCGAACTTGCCCTTGCCGTGCAACTGATCGAGCAACGACTCGAACTCGGCGTCGGTGATTTCGTCGCTGGCCGGCACTTCGCTGGCGGGTGCTGGAGCAACCGCTGGCGCCTCGGCCTGGGCCTTGACGGCATTCAGCGAGTCCAGCAGTTGTTCGAATTCGTTATCGGTAATATCGCCTGGATCGGCTTCAACCACAGGTGCTTCGACCACTGCGGTAACCACCACCTCGTCAGCCGATTGCGGCTCGGCCAGACGCGCCAGTGCCGCCAGCAACTCAGGCGTTGCCGCCGTCACCGGGCTGCGCTCGCGCACTTCGCCGAACATGCTGTTCACGGCGTCCAGCGCCTCGAGGACCACGTCCATCAATTCCGAGTCAACGCGACGCTCGCCCTTGCGCAGGATGTCGAACACGTTCTCGGCGATGTGGCAGCACTCCACCAGCTCGTTGAGCTGGAGGAAGCCGGCGCCCCCTTTTACAGTGTGAAAACCGCGAAAAATTGCATTGAGCAAGTCCGCGTCATCCGGACGGCTTTCCAGCTCGACCAGTTGCTCGGACAGTTGCTCTAGAATCTCGCCGGCCTCAACCAGGAAATCCTGAAGGATCTCTTCATCGGCGCCGAAGCTCATTTAAGGGGGTGCTCCTAAAGGTCTAAAAACCCAAAAACCTAAAATGTTAGAATCCTAGGCTGGATAGCAAATCGTCCACATCGTCCTGACCGGACATAACGTCTTCTCTTTTATCGGCATGAATCTGCGGACCTTCACCCTTGGAGAGATGTTTTTGTGGATCTTTTTCTGCAAGCATTGCCGCGCGGTCATGTTCGATGCCCGCAAAGCGGTCCACCTGACTGGCCATCAGCACGAGCTTGAGCAGGTTGCTTTCCACTTCGGTGACCAGTTGGGTCACGCGCTTGATCACCTGGCCCGTGAGATCCTGGTAATCCTGGGCGAGCAGGATGTCGTTGAGGTTGCTCGACACGGCGCGGTTGTCCGTGCTGCTGCGCGCCAAGAAGCCGTCGACACGCCGGGCCAGCTCACGGAACTCTTCAGCGCCGACTTCGCGTCGCATGAACCGTCCCCAATCGGTGCTCAGCCCCTGGGCTTCGTCCGCCAGGCTGTTGACCAGCGGCGTGGCGTTTTCCACCAGGTCCATGGTGCGGTTGGCGGCAGCTTCAGTCAGCTTGACCACATACCCCAGGCGCTCGGTGGCGTCGGTGATCTGTGACACTTCCTCGGCTTGCGGCATGTGCGGGTCAATCTGGAAATTGACGATCGCGCTATGCAACTCGCGGGTGAGCTTGCCCACTTCCTGGTACAGGCCGCGGTCACGGGTCTGGTTGAGCTCATGGATCAATTGCACAGCATCGCCGAACCTACCCTTTTCAAGGCTCTCGACCAATTCGACGGCGTGTTTTTTCAGGGTCGATTCAAAATCGCCCTGGGATGATTCGTTATGCCCCATAGCTCCCCCGTGGCGCAGTTCAACCGATGCGTTCGAAAATCTTCTCGATTTTTTCTTTCAACGCCTGGGCCGTGAAGGGTTTGACCACATAGCCGTTTACGCCGGCCTGGGCTGCTTCAATGATTTGCTCGCGCTTGGCTTCGGCAGTCACCATCAGCACTGGCAGGTGCTTGAGCCTTTCATCGGCGCGCACGTGGCGCAGCAGATCGATACCGGTCATGCCAGGCATGTTCCAGTCCGTCACCAGAAAGTCGATGCTCCCGCTGTTGAGTACCGGAATGGCGCTAGTGCCATCGTCGGCCTCGACCGTGTTGGTGAACCCAAGGTCACGCAACAGGTTTTTTATGATCCGCCGCATCGTTGAGAAGTCATCAACGATGAGGATTTTCATGTTCTTGTCCAATTCGACCTCCAAGCAGACTAAAACGCGCCCAGCACCTGGACGCGCCATTTCAATCAAACTGGCGAAACACTCGATGACTGTCTGGAGTACAACGGATCGAGACCGGCACGGTTCATCACCCCACCAGCCGCGTCGCAGTGCCCCCACACTGCCTTCAGCGCGCTCGCCACTCTCCCAGACGCCCCCGCAAACGGGCCGCGCACTGGCTGTGTAACTGGCTGACCCGGGATTCACTGACCCCCAGGACCTCGCCGATTTCCTTGAGATTCAACTCTTCGTCGTAGTACAGCGCCAACACCAGGCGCTCACGCTCCGGCAAATTGGCGATCGCATCGGCCAGCGCCGCCTGGAAGCGTTCATCTTCCAGATCGCGCGACGGTTCCATATGCGCACTCGCGCCGTCCTCGTGCAGCCCTTCGTGTTCGCCGTCCTGCAACAGGTCGTCGAAACTGAACAGGCGGCTGCCCAGGGTGTCGTTCAAAATCCCGTAATAATCGTCAAGACTCAATTGGAGTTCGGCCGCAACCTCGTGATCTTTAGCGTCACGTCCGGTTTTCGCTTCAATCGAGCGAATGGCGTCGCTGACCATCCGCGTATTGCGGTGGACCGAACGCGGCGCCCAGTCCCCCTTGCGGACTTCATCGAGCATCGCACCGCGGATACGGATACCTGCGTAGGTCTCGAAACTCGCGCCTTTGCTGGCGTCGTATTTGGTCGATACTTCCAACAGGCCGATCATCCCGGCCTGGATCAGGTCTTCGACCTGGACACTGGCCGGCAGACGCGCCAGCAAGTGATAGGCAATGCGTTTTACCAGCGGCGCGTAACGCTCGATCAGCTCGTACTGCGCGTCACGCGCCGATGCCTTGTAGAGGTTGTAACCGCTCGCGGTCATAGCACGGGTCCTGCCGTTTGTTGCACGAGGCGCTCGACGAAAAATTCCAGGTGCCCACGCGGGTTGGCGGGCAGCGGCCAGGTGTCGACCTTCTGCGCGATCGCCTTGAATGCCAACGAGCACTTGGAGCGTGGAAAGGCCTCGTACACGGCGCGCTGCTTCTGCACGGCCTTGCGCACGCTTTCGTCGTAAGGCACGGCGCCGACGTATTGCAGGGCGACGTCGAGGAAGCGGTCGGTGACCTTGGTCAACTTGGCGAACAGGTTGCGCCCTTCCTGCGGGCTCTGCGCCATGTTCGCCAGCACGCGGAAACGGTTCATGCCGTAATCGCGATTGAGCAATTTGATCAGTGCGTAGGCATCAGTGATCGAAGTCGGCTCGTCGCAGACCACCAGCAACACTTCCTGGGCCGCGCGCACGAAACTGACCACCGACTCACCAATGCCCGCCGCAGTGTCGATCACCAGCACGTCGAGATTGTCGCCGATGTCGCTGAAGGCCTGGATCAGGCCGGCGTGCTGGGCCGGGCTCAAATGAACCATGCTCTGGGTGCCGGACGCCGCCGGAACGATGCGGATGCCGCCGGGGCCCTGCAACAGCACGTCGCGCAGCTCGCAGCGGCCTTCGATGACGTCGGCCAGGGTACGTTTGGGTGTCAGCCCCAACAGAACGTCGACATTCGCCAGGCCCAGGTCGGCGTCAAGCAGCATGACGCGCCGGCCAAGCTCAGCCAAAGCCAGGGACAAGTTCACTGACACGTTAGTTTTGCCGACGCCACCTTTGCCGCCGGTCACCGCGATCACCTGTACAGGATGCATGCTGCCCATGTTATTTCTTTACCTTGTTCTGCATAGACGGGGCCACATAACTGGCTGCGCGTTCACAACCGGAACAATGCATGGCAGGCCATCGATGTAGGTACAAAAACTATTCATTATTACCTCAGCCAACCTGCTTGGTCGGGCTGTGATAGATATCAGCGAACATGTCAGCCATGGCTTCTTCGCTGGGTTCTTCCTGCATTTGCACGCTGACGGCCCGACTGACCAGTTGATGACGACGCGGCAGATGCAAATCATCTGGAATCCGCGGGCCATCGGTCAGGTAGGCCACCGGCAATTCATGGCTGATGGCCAGACTCAACACTTCGCCCAGGCTTGCCGTTTCATCCAGTTTAGTCAGGATGCAGCCAGCGAGCCCGCAGCGCTTGTAACTGTGATAAGCGGCGGTTAGAACCTGTTTCTGGCTGGTGGTTGCCAGGACCAGATAATTTTTTGAGCGGATGCCTCGACTGGCCAGGCTTTCGAGTTGCATGCGCAGGGCCGGATCGCTGGCTTGCAGGCCGGCGGTATCGATCAGCACCACGCGCTTGCGCAACAACGGATCCAGTGCCTGGACCAGCGACTGGCCCGGATCGACGTGGGTCACCGAGACATTGAGAATCCGCCCGAGTGTCTTGAGCTGCTCCTGGGCACCGATACGGAAGCTGTCCATGCTCACCAACGCGATGTTCTGCGCGCCGTACTTGAGCACGTAACGTGCCGCCAGCTTGGCCAAAGTGGTGGTCTTGCCCATGCCGGCCGGGCCGACCATGGCGATCACACCGCCCTCTTCCAGCGGTTCCATTTCCGGCGTGGCGATCATCCGCGCCAGGTGCGCCAGCAACATACGCCAGGCCTGACGGGGTTCTTCGATTTCGCTGACCAGCGCCAGCAAGTCTCGCGACAACGGGCCGGACAGGCCGATGCGCTGCAGGCGACGCCACAGGTTTGCCTGGTCAGGACGACTGCCCCGCAGCTGGTTCCAGGCGAGGGAGCCGAGTTGTACTTCCATGAGTTCGCGCAGGCTGTTGAGCTCCGAACGCATCGAGTCGAAGGCGCGCGTATCCAGGCCGGCCGCCGGCGCAGGTGCCGGGGCAGGTCGCGCAGGTTCGGCAAAGGTCGGTTCGATCAGCGGTTCAGCAGCAGTCAGCGGCAAGCCGGCAAATAACTGGCGATTGGTGCCCTTGTCGCTCTCGCCCTCGCCGCGCAGGCTTAATTCGGCCTGGGCAGTGACGATCCGCGACTGGGTCTTGCGCAGCTCGTCCTCGAGTTCCACGTTCGGCACGCGCGGAGCCAGCGCCGACAGCTTGTAGTCCAGGGCAGCCATAAGCTCGACACCACCGGCGATGCGGCGGTTGCCAATGATGGCGGCATCGGCGCCCAGCTCATCACGAACCAGCTTCATGGCCTGACGCATATCGGCGGCGAAAAAACGCTTAACTTGCATAAACCACTACCTCAGCCGTTGGGCCCTACTGTCGCAACGATGGTCACTTGCTTGTTGTCAGGAATTTCCTGATAAGCCAACACATGCAAACCCGGGACTGCGAGCCGGCCAAATCGCGAGAGCATCGCGCGAACCGGACCGGCCACCAGCAGAATCACCGGCTGACCTTGCATCTCCTGCCGCTGCGCCGCATCGATCAACGAGCGCTGCAGCTTTTCAGCCATGCTTGGCTCCAGCAGAACGCCCTCTTCAGAGCCTTGTCCTGCCTTCTGCAGACTATTGAGCAATATCTGTTCCAACCTTGGTTCCAGCGTGATCACTGGTAGCTCGGAGTCAGTGCCTACAATGCTTTGCACGATTGCGCGGGATACGCCAACACGCACCGCGGCCACCAGCGCGGCGGTATCTTGACTCTTGTTGGCGTTGTTCGCGATGGCTTCGGCAATGCTGCGGATGTCGCGTACTGGCACCTGTTCGGCCAACAGCGCTTGCAGGACCTTGAGCAATTGCGACAGCGACAACACGCCCGGCACCAGCTCTTCGGCCAGTTTCGGCGAGTTTTTCGCCAGCAATTGCATGAGTTGCTGGACTTCCTCGTGACCGATCAGTTCGCTGGAGTGCTTGTACAGGATCTGGTTCAAGTGGGTGGCCACGACGGTGCTGGCATCGACCACGGTGTAGCCAAGCGATTGCGCCTGGGCGCGCTGGCTGATTTCGATCCATACCGCCTCCAGGCCGAAAGCCGGATCTTTGGCGGTAATGCCGTTGAGCGTGCCGTAGACCTGCCCCGGGTTGATCGCCAGCTCGCGATCCGGGTAAATCTCCGCCTCGGCCAGGATCACCCCCATCAGGGTCAGGCGATAGGCGCTCGGCGCCAGGTCGAGGTTGTCGCGAATGTGCACCGTGGGCATGAGGAAGCCCAGGTCCTGGGACAGCTTCTTGCGCACGCCCTTGATCCGCGCCAGCAATTGCCCACCCTGGTTGCGGTCAACCAGTGGAATCAGGCGATAGCCCACTTCCAGGCCGATCATGTCGATCGGCGTCACGTCATCCCAGCCCAGCTCCTTGGTTTCCTGGGCGCGGGCCGGCGACGGCAGCAGTTCCTGCTGACGCTTGACCTCTTGCAGGGCCTGCACCTTGGCGGTGTTCTGCTTTTTCCAGAACAGGTACGCGCCACCCGCGGCCAGGGCGGCCATGGACAGGAAGGAAAAATGCGGCATGCCCGGCACCAGCCCCATCACCGCCATCAGGCCGGCCGACACCGCCAACGCCTTGGGCGATGCGAACATCTGCCGGTTGATCTGCTTGCCCATGTCTTCGGAGCCCGAAGCACGGGTGACCATGATCGCCGCCGCTGTGGATAACAACAGTGATGGCAATTGCGCCACCAAACCGTCACCGATGGTCAACAGGGCGTACACCTTGCCGGCGTCGGCAAAGGACATGTTGTGCTGGAAGATACCGACCGCCATGCCGCCGATCAGGTTGATGAACAGGATCAGCAGGCCGGCAATAGCGTCACCGCGCACGAACTTGCTGGCACCGTCCATGGAACCGTAGAACTCGGCCTCCTGGGCTACTTCCGAACGCCGCGCCTTGGCCTGGTTCTGGTCGATCAGGCCGGCGTTGAGGTCGGCGTCGATCGCCATCTGCTTGCCGGGCATCGCATCGAGGGTGAAACGCGCGCTCACCTCGGAAATACGCCCGGCACCCTTGGTCACCACGACGAAGTTGATGATCATCAAAATCGCGAACACCACGATACCGACCACGTAGTTACCGCCGATCACCACCTCGCCAAAGGCCTGGATCACCTTGCCGGCGGCGGCATGACCGTCCTGGCCGTGGAGCATCACCACCCGCGTGGACGCCACGTTGAGCGCCAGGCGCAACAACGTCGCCACCAGCAAAATGGTCGGGAACACAGCAAAATCCAGCGGCCGCAAGGCGTAGACGCAGACCAGCAGAACGACGATCGACAGGGCGATGTTGAAAGTGAAAAACACGTCGAGCAGGAACGGGGGCATCGGCAACATCATCATCGCCAGCATGACCAGCAGCAACAGCGGCACGCCCAGATTGCCTCGGCTGAGGTCTGCCATGTTCGTGCGAGCACTGTTGATTAACTGAGAGCGATCCACCGGTATTCCCCGTTCCTTTGAAGCAAAACTTTTGACGCCAGAAGCGGGCGCGGGGTGGGTACTGCAAGAAGCTTTCCAACTTTAGGCGGGGTTTGAAATAGCGGGATTTACCAATCAAGCATGACGCGCATCCTGTAGGAGCGCGGCTTGCCCGCGAAGAGGCCCGTACTGCCTGCGCGGATGTCTGCCATCACGCCGCAAATCCAAGGATACACGCCCGGCGAAGCAGCCCGTCGAACGTGGCACCCGCCAGCGAACCTATCAGTTCTGCTAGTACCCGCCTCTGGCGAATCCGCTGATACTCAGCGCAAGTCCTTCGACCTTTCGAGGCGTTCACACATGACCAACCCACGCGATATCCTGCTCTGCCACTATCGCTACGATGCCCTCGACCGCCTGACGAGCAACGAACGGCCAAACGAGCCCGAGCACCAGCGCTTTTACTGCAAAAGCCGACTGGCCACCGAGATCCAGGGCGCGAACCGGTATTCGGTGTTCCAGCATGAGGACCAACTGCTGGCGCAACAGCAGAGCGTAAGCGAGTCACCCGACACCACGCTCCTGGCCACCGATCAGCAGCGTTCGGTGTTGCACGCCCTCAAGGGCAATCACTCACGACAATCCATCGCTTATTCGCCCTACGGCTACCGCCCCGCTGAAAACGGGTTACTCAGCCTGCTTGGGTTCAACGGGGAACGGCAGGATCCGGTGACCGGGTGCTATTTGTTAGGGAATGGATATCGGGCGTTCAATCCAGTATTGATGCGGTTTAACAGCCCAGACAGTTGGAGTCCGTTTGGGGAGGGAGGGTTGAACCCGTACGCATATTGCATGGGAAAACCCGTTAACTCCTCCGACCCTTCGGGACACAGTCCCTTGTTAACAACAATATTGAAATCTTTATTTAAATTTGATGGCAACTATGCCAGCAGATCATACTCAAGCCGCTTCGACCTACGCCCTTACCCTGTAAAAAACAGACGGCTATCAGCGCCTGATCTCACAATACCGTCACTAACAGAGCCTGACTTTTTGGGCTATCACGGCACATCAAAATCCGATGTAAAAAAACTACTCAGAGAAGGCGCACAACCGCACTACTCGAAAATTGAAGAGCGACCTGGCTTCTACCTCACTCCGGACAAGGGCATAGCTAAGGAATACGCTAATTCGGCGCAATTTCAAAGCACTGGAGATGACACGTGGAACCTGGGAAAAGCGAATATTGTAGAGGTCCACATCCAGAACCTGCAGGGAAAGACTCCAGGCAGAGACTACGAATTTAATTACTACTCATTCGACCATCAAAATCCGAACCATATGACAATGGAGTTCATAGCCAAACCCCACATATCGAGAGCCGTCGTTATCAGACAACTGGGCTCTACAGCCTCACAAAAAAAAGCCCGTCCAAGAGCTTTCGAAGCCCCATTTTAAACCACAAATAGTGCAGCTTCTATTTTAGCTTCAAGTAAGAAGATCGCTTTAGGAATAAGTTGGAAGGCCGTTAAGGGAACTTATGGGAAAGCCGTGACAAAATCAAGTGTCGTCCAATCTGAAACCTATCAACTTGCTAAACGGCATTCAAATGCGAAAAGACACCGGAGACATATGGGTTTCTGGCACTGAACCACGTCTCGAATAACTTATAAATCCGCCAGTTAACGGGAAAAGGAAAGGGAATAAATTTATTTGTCCGTTTTTTGATAACGGTTGAAACAGAGGTTTCGCGATCCTTTCGGTTTTAACATCTATTAAGAGGGAGATTCAAGCCATATGGGGGTGAGCCTGTTCGCGATGGCGGTGTGTCAGCCACCGTCCCAATTGACAGGTATGGCCTCTTCGCGAGCAGGCTCGCTCCCACAGCTTCTGTGTATTGAGCAGCTGACGGGAATAATCAGGAATCGCGACGCAAATCCGGCGGGATCGGCAGGTCATCCTTGAGAGGATCCGGGCGCTTGCCCTTGCCGGCGCGGTACTGGCGAATCTGGTAGACGTAGGCCAGTACCTGAGCGACGGCGAGGTACAGGCCGCCAGGGATTTCCTGTTCGAGCTCGGTGGAGTAGTAGATCGACCGCGCCAGCGCCGGGGATTCCAGTAGCAGGATCTCGTTGGCCGCCGCGATTTCGCGAATCTTGAGCGCCAGGAAGTCGCTGCCCTTGGCGATCAGCATTGGCGCGCCGCTCTTGTCCGGGTCGTACTTGAGGGCCACGGCGTAGTGGGTCGGGTTGGTGATGACCACGTCGGCATCGGGCACCGCCGCCATCATGCGGCGCTGGGACATTTCGCGTTGCAGCTGGCGAATCCTTTGTTTGACCTCCGGCCGCCCTTCCTGGTCCTTGTGCTCGTCGCGGATTTCCTGCTTGGTCATCTTCAGCTTCTTGATGCTTTCCCAGATCTGGATCGGCACGTCGACGGCAGCGATGATGATCAGCCCGCAGGCCATCCACAGGGTGCTCCAGCCGACCACTTGCAGGCTGTGGGTGATGGCGCGATCCAGCGGTTCGTGGGCGATGCGCAGCAGGTCGTCGATGTCCGCCGACAACACCGCCAGGGCCACGAACAGGACGATGAAGAACTTGGCCAGGGCCTTGAGCAGTTCTGTCAGGGCCTTGGCCGAAAACATGCGCTTGAGGCCGGCGCCGGGGTTCATGCGACTGAACTTGGGCGCCATGGTGCCGGCGGAAAACAGCCAGCCGCCGAGGGATATCGGGCCGATAATCGCCGCCAGCAGCAAGGTGATCATGACCGGCTGAATCGCCAGCAAGGCGATCTGCCCCGAGTGCAGCAGGTAAGTGCCCATCGCGCGCTGGTCCAGCACCACGTCGCGGGACAGGGAAAAATTCAGGCGCATCAGGTCCATCATGTCCTGGGCCAGGGCGCCACCGAAGATCAGCAGCGCCCCCGCTCCGGCGAGCATGATCGCCAGGGTGTTAAGCTCCTTGGACCGGGCGATCTCACCCTTCTCCCGGGCATCCTTTTTCTTTTTCTCCGTGGGGTCTTCTGTCTTGTCCTGACCGCTTTCGCTCTCAGCCATGAGTCAGCGCGCCTGTGCCAGTTCGCGTAAAAACTGCAGGGCCTCGGAGGCCAGCGGTTGATACTGGTTGAGAATGTCCGCCAGCCCGACCCAGAGGATGAACATGCCGAGCACCAGGGTCAGCGGGAAGCCGATGGAGAAGATGTTCAGTTGCGGCGCGGCCCGGGTCATCACGCCAAACGCGATGTTGACCACCAGCAGCGCGGTGATCGCCGGCAGCACCAGCAGCAGCGCCGCGCCGAGCACCCAGCCGAGCTTGCCGGCCAGTTCCCAGTAATGGTTGACCATCAGGCCGCTGCCGACCGGCAAGGTGGTGAAGCTCTCGGTGAGTACCTCGAACACCACCAGGTGGCCGTTCATGGAGAGGAACAGCAGCGTCACCAGCATGGTGAAGAATTGCCCGATCACCGCCACCGACACACCGTTGGTGGGGTCGACCATCGAGGCGAAGCCCATGCCCATCTGGATCGCGACAATCTGTCCCGCCACCACGAAGGCCTGGAAGAACAGTTGCAGGGAGAAGCCCAGGATCGCGCCGACGAGGATCTGTTCGGCAATCAGCAGTAGCCCGCTCAGGTCCAGCGCATTCACCGGCGGCATCGGCGGCAGGCCCGGGGCGATGACCACAGTGATGGCCAAAGCGAAATACAGGCGGATGCGCTTGGGCACCAGGGCGGTGCCGAACACCGGCATCACCATCAGCAAGGCGCCGACGCGAAACAGCGGCAACATGAACGTCGCCACCCAGGTGCTGATCTGGGTATCGGTCAACTGCAGCAGCGACGACATGGTCTAGCCGATGACCTGCGGAATGCTGCCGTACAACTGCAGGATGTATTCCATGAAGGTCTGCACCAGCCAGGGGCCGGCGACGATCAGCGTGACCAGCATCACCAGCAGGCGCGGGAGGAAACTCAAGGTCTGTTCGTTGATCTGGGTGGCGGCCTGGAACATCGCCACCAACAGCCCCACGAGCAGGCTCGGAATCACCAGCACCGCGACCATCAGGGTGGTCAGCCATAACGCTTCGCGAAAGATGTCGACGGCGACTTCTGGCGTCATGGCGAGACACCGCCGAAGCTGCTGGCCAGGGTGCCGATGATCAGGGCCCAGCCATCGACCAGCACGAACAGCATGATCTTGAACGGCAGGGAAATGATCAGCGGCGAGAGCATCATCATGCCCATGGCCATCAGCACGCTGGCCACGACCAGGTCGATGATCAGGAACGGAATGAAGATCATGAAGCCGATCTGGAACGCGGTCTTGAGCTCAGAGGTGACGAACGCCGGCACCAGGATGGTCAGCGGCGCCTGGTCCGGCGTGGCAATGTCGGTGCGCTTGGACAGGCGCATGAACAGCTCCAGGTCACTGGTGCGCGTCTGGGCCAGCATGAAGTCCTTGATCGGCACCTGGGCCTTGGCCACGGCATCCTGGGCAGTCATTTTTTCCGCGAGGTAGGGCTGCAAGGCATCCTGGTTCACCCGGTCGAACACCGGCGCCATGATGAACAGGGTCAGGAACAGCGCCATGCCGGTGAGGATCTGGTTCGACGGTGTCTGCTGCAAGCCGAGGGCCTGGCGCAGGATCGAGAAGACAATGATGATGCGGGTAAAACTGGTCATCAGCATGACGAACGCCGGAATGAAACTCAGCGCGGTCATGATCAGCAGGATTTGCAGGCTGACCGAGTATTCCTGGGCGCCCTCGGCGTTGGTGCCCAGGGTGATGGCCGGGATCGACAACGGATCGGCGGCCAGCGCCAGCGGCGCGGCCAGCATCATGGCCAGGGTCAAGACGATGCGCAGCGCACCCATTACTTCTTATCCTTCTGATCCTTGCCCATCAGCTCCATCAGGCGCTGGGCGAACTCCGGGGTGGCTTTCTCGGTCGTGCCCGGCACCTGCACCGGCTCTTTGAGCACATGCAGCGCCGTGATGGTGCCCGGGCTCAGGCCGAGCAGGATCTGCTCGTTGCCCACCTGCACCAGCATCAAGCGATCACGGGGCCCCAGCGCGCGGGAGCCGATCAGCTCGATCACCTGCCCCTTGCCGGCCGGCCCGGCCTGTTGCACCCGGCGCAACAGCCAGGCGAGGAAGAAAATCAGCCCCAGCACCAGCAGCAGGCCGAACACCAGCTGCGTCAACTGCCCGGCCACGCCGCTGTTGACCACCGGCGCAGCAGCGGCATGGGCCGCAGGCTCGGCGGCCAGCACGCTGCAGGGAAGCGCCAGCGCCGAGAAAAACCCCAAGAGCCTTTTCACTCAGCGCAGCTTCTTGATGCGTTCGCTTGGGCTGATCACGTCAGTCAGGCGGATGCCGAACTTCTCGTTGACCACCACCACTTCGCCATGGGCGATAAGCGTGCCGTTGACCAGCACGTCCAGCGGCTCACCGGCCAGGCGATCGAGCTCGATGACCGAACCCTGGTTGAGCTGCAACAGGTTACGGATGTTGATGTCGGTGCTGCCGACTTCCATGGAGATCGACACCGGGATGTCGAGGATCACGTCCAGGTTCGGGCCTTCCAGGCTCACCGGCTCGTTGCTCCGCGGCACGCTGCCGAACTCTTCCATGGGCAGGCGGTTGGACGAAGAGCGGCCAGCATCGGCGGCCAGCAAGGCGTCGATATCGGCCTGCCCGGCGTCGCCGGTTTCTTCCAGGGCCGCAGCCCACTCATCAGCCAGCGCCTGGTCGTCCTGGGTATTCATGTGGTCAGCCATCATTTGTCCTCGGCGAACAACTCTTCAATCAGAAGAGTCAATTAATAGGGGGAGTGGCGCCGCCTCAACGACGCTCGATCGGCTCGATCACTTGCAGCGCAAGGTTGCCCTTGTGCGAGCCCATCTTGACCTTGAAGGCCGGCACGCCGTTGGCGCGCATGACCAGTTCTTCCTGCATGTCCACCGGAATCACATCCCCCGGCTGCATGTGCAGGATGTCGCGCAACTTCAACTGGCGACGGGCAACGGTGGCGTTGATCGGAACATCGACGTCCATCACATCCTGGCGCAAGGCATTGACCCAACGCTCGTCCTGGTCGTCGAGATCGGACTGGAAGCCGGCGTCGAGCATCTCGCGCACCGGTTCGATCATCGAGTACGGCATGGTCACGTGCAGGTCACCGCCACCGCCATCGAGTTCGATGTGGAAGGTCGACACCACGATGGCTTCGCTGGGGCCGACGATGTTGGCCATGGCCGGGTTCACTTCCGAGTTGATGTATTCGAAGTTCACTTCCATGATCGCCTGCCAGGCCTCTTTCAAGTCGACGAAGGCCTGCTCCAGGACCATGCGCACCACGCGCAGCTCGGTGGGGGTGAATTCACGCCCTTCGATCTTGGCGTGGCGGCCATCGCCGCCGAAGAAGTTGTCCACCAGCTTGAACACCAGCTTGGCGTCGAGGATGAACAGCGCAGTGCCGCGCAGCGGCTTGATCTTGACCAGGTTGAGGCTGGTCGGCACGTACAGCGAGTGCACGTATTCGCCGAACTTCATCACCTGCACGCCACCGACCGCCACGTCTGCCGAACGGCGCAGCAGGTTGAACATGCTGATGCGCGTGTAGCGGGCAAAACGCTCGTTGATCATTTCCAGGGTCGGCATGCGTCCACGGACGATGCGATCCTGGCTGGTCAGGTCGTAGCTCTTGACGGTGCCGGGTTCGGCAGCGATATCGGTCTGTACCAGACCATCGTCGACGCCATGCAGCAGCGCGTCGATCTCATCCTGGGACAGCAGGTCCTGCACGGCCATGTCGTGTTCCTACTGCAGTACGAAATTAGTGAAAAGCAACTGTTCGATCACCACTTTGCCGAGCTCTTTCTGCGCCACTTCCTGGACGCTGGCCGTGGCCTTCTGGCGCAACATTTCCTGGCCGACCGGCGAGGCGAGGGTCGCGAAGTCCTGACCGGAGAACAGCATCACCAGGTTGTTGCGGATTACCGGCATGTGCACCTTGAGCGCGTCCAGGTCCGCCTGGTTGCGCGCGAGCATGGTGATGCTCACTTGCATGTAGCGCTGGCGGCCGCCCTGGTTGTAGTTGGCCACGAACGCCGGAGCCATCGCCTCGAAAACCGCTGGCTGCTTGCCCACAGGGGCGGTCTCAGCCACGACGGCAGGCTTGCTCTGGGCGCTGTGCATGAAGTACCAGGTCGCCCCAACGGACAAGCCGATCGCCAGCAGCAGCGCCACCACGATCAAGATGATCAGCTTGAGTTTGCCTTTGGTTGCGGGGTCTTTTACTGCTGCGTCGCTCTTCGCCATGCCAATAATCCGTCACTATTCGGGTTTTCACAGTCGCACGGCAAGGCTGGAGCAAGTGTTATGCCAGAACTATCCAGGAAGCCCGATCGCTCCAATGCTCTGCGTGGGAACGATCGGGCTGAGCGCCGGGTCAGGCGTAATAGTCAACCGCGCTGGAGCCAATCACCCGTGTAGCCGTTGCGGCCACTTCCGTCACGCTCGGGGCGATCTCGTCATCCATGGCGTCAAGGCGACCGCCGCTGGCACTGGCCCGCCCGCTCTGCGCCTGCTGATGTTGCCCCTGACCCTGCGAACCGCGGGACTGGTCGGAGACGTTGACGTCAACCTGGCCCATGCCCTGTTGGGCGAACATGTCGCGCAACCGGTGCATCTGGTTGTCCAGCGCTTCACGCACCCCCGGATGAGCGCTCATGAAGGTCACCTGGGTCTGCTGGTCGGGCACCATGTTCACCCGAATGTCGAGGCGGCCCAGCTCGGCCGGCTGCAACTGGATGTCGGCCGCCTTGAGATTGGCGCTGGACAGGTACATGACCCGGTTCACCACTTCTTCGGTCCAGCTACTCTGGTGCATCGCGATAGGCTGGTTGACCGGCACGGCGTTGGCGGTTTTCGGCGTGGCCGCCTGGGTCAATGCCGCCAGGCGGTTGGCGAATTCATCGACCCGGGTATCGCTGCTGGCAGATGTGAGGTCCTTGAGGCCCGCATCGATCAGGCCCCCGAAGGCTTTTTCGCCCCCCTGGCCGGTACTGTCCTTGTCGGCTTGCACATCGAGCATGTTCGCCATGCCGGCGGCAAAGGTCTGCGCCGCGGTCAGCTCGCCGTCGGCCTGGGCTGGTGCCGCCTTGGGTTGTGCCTGGCTCGAAGCCGAGACATGCCCGCTCTGCTCCATGGCCATGCGCAGGGCTGGCAAGGCGTCGAGTGGGTCGGCTTCTGGATCGAAACCGGCGTCAGTGGCGGGAACGGCTGGCGCAACGAGCGCCGCCAACGTCTCTTCGGCGGGGTCCGTCACCACAGGCGACGCAGGCGCCGCAACCACAGGCACCGAGGCGGGATCAACAGGCACTGCATCGACGACCGGTGCCTGTCCGGCGTCCGTCGAATCGGCATCGGCCGGCTTGTCATCGGCTTGCGCCGGTTTATCGGCGGGCAAGTTTTTGCCGCTATCGGCAACGGCGGGTTGCTGCGCGGCAGATTTATCCTCTACATCCTTACGGGCGACGCTGTCGGCAACCTTGTCTCGTGCCGATTTCGAAGGTGTGTCAGGGGTCGCCACGGCTTTGTCCCGAGCTTGCCTGGCGTACACCTGCGAGAAGCTGGAGGCCTTATCCCGGGGCTCGGCAATCACTGCGGTGGCAGGGGCTGAGACGGATTGACTCTTGGCCTGACTCTTGGATTGAGCAGCAGCCTGGAGCAGTGATTGGGGGGTAAGGGGCATTTAACGGTCTCCGCTGCACTGGGATCGTAGGTACAGTTGAAGAGTTGACTGCAAGGGTCGAGCCAGTTTCACTCGGTGAAGACGAAAAGCGCCTTATGCCTCAGTTTTCCGCCAGGGACCGCTGCCGCTCTGCTTCGTAAAGGGGTCGCACGATCGCGAACTCTACGTCGATTGCAGCGATCAGCTCCTGGATTTGGGAGGAAGAAAGCTTTTCGGCATTCTTCTCAAGTTCGCCACACAACGCGACGAGTCTGACGGCGCCCATATTGCTGCTGCTGCCTTTGAAGCTGTGAGCCACGTCTATCAACTGCGCAGCTTTCCCCGCCTCTCGCAGCGATTGCAGGCGTTGTTCGGAATCGTCGAGAAAGGTATCCAGCAACTGCGGATACGCGTCCTCCATGACTTCGCGCAATGCGCTCAGCGCGTCCAGGTCAAGATGTTCTTCAGTCACTTGTTCGCTCCCTGATCAAGAATCTTCGGATTATGCCAGAGCCTTCCAGTAAAACTCCACGCGGGCACTTCGACCGCCGTCAGACCAGCTCGCATTTTGACCCAACTGACGGATCAGGTTGACGCCGCGTCCGGACAGGCGGACAGGATCGGGGAGACGCTGCAGCACCTGCCCGACATCAAAGCCCTTGCCGCTGTCCTCGACGCGAATCGCCAGGCAACCGCCCTCGCCCTCTGGCGTGACCTGTAAATGCACCCGGACATAACCGTCCTTCAATTCGTCCAGGCGCGTATTGCGCTGTTGATAATAGCGGGTAAAACCTGACACATCGCGCTTGAGGCTGGAGTCCAGGCCCAGCACCCCATGCTCAAGGGCATTGGAGTACAACTCCGCCAGCACACTGTAGAGCGCCCCGCTCTGCGCCCGCAGGCCATGCACTTCCTGGAGCAGTTGCAACAGATAGGGCAATGGGTTGAAGCGCTTGAGGGTCTCGGCGCGAAACTCGAAACTGGCCGACCAGTCCAGGGGGCAGGACTGGCCGCTGTCGGAATAGACCGGTGCCGGTAAACTCGCCTGCGCGAGCTCGGTCAGGATGACCTCGACCATGCTGACATCGTCGCGGGCTACACCGCGAAAGTCACGCAGTGCCTGCTCGATGTCCTCGAACAAGGTGTCAGGCTGACGATTGGCGGCAAACACCTGCTGTAACCGCTGCACGCCAAACAGCTGATCATCGGCATCGCAGGTGTCGATCACCCCGTCGGACAACAGGAATACCCGGTCACCCACGGCCATCGGAAACACTTCGGTGCGGTCATCGAAGGTGTGCGGGCTCAGCACACCCAAGGGTAAATGCCGCGCCGTCAGTGGCGTTCGCTCCCCACTGGCGATGTGGTGCAGATAGCCGTCCGGCATGCCGCCGTTCCAGACCTCCAGCGAGCGGCTCTGGAAACCCAGGCACAGCATCGTCGCGCAGCAAAACATGTCCACCGGCAGGATGCGCTTGAGCTTGGCATTCATCTCGCGCAGGATTTCGGCCAGGCCGTACCCCTTGGCGGTCATGCCATAGAAGACTTCAGCCAGGGGCATGGCACCAACGGCGGCGGGCAGGCCATGGCCGGTGAAATCGCCAAGCAATACGTGCATGTCCCCGGCCGGGGTGAACGCCGCCAACAGCAGGTCGCCGTTGAACAACGCATAAGGCGATTGCAGGTAGCGGATATTGGGCGCATTCAGGCAACCGGAATGGGCCACCTTGTCGAACACCGCCTTGGCCACCCGCTGCTCATTGAGCAAGTATTCATGGTGCCTGGCGATCTGGTCGCGCTGCTGCAGGACGGTGGCCTGCAGGCGCCGCAAGCGGTCCATTGCCTTGATTTTGGCGGCGAGGATCACCTGGTTGTAGGGTTTTGCCAGAAAATCGTCACCCCCGACCTCCAGGCAGCGGGCCAACGCCTGGTTTTCCGACAGCGAGGTGAGGAAGATGATCGGCACCAGGGTTTCCCCGGCCAATGCCTTGATTTGCGCGGCGGCCTCGAAACCGTCCATCACCGGCATCATCGCGTCCATCAACACCAGTTGCGGGCGTTGCTGGCGAAACACCTCGACCGCTTCGGCGCCGTTGGCCGCCGTCAGCACTTGATGCCCCTGGCGGCGGACGATGCTCGACAACAGCAGGCGGTCGGCCGCGCTGTCTTCGGCGATCAGGATCGTCAGCGACTCGATTGCCGCCTGCACGGTGATCAACTGATGTCGAACAGCTTGTCGAAGTTGGAGATGGCGAGAATTTTCCTCACGTCAGAATTGCTGTTGACCACGCGAACGTCGGAATCGTCGCCACCGGCATGGTCACGCAACAGCAGCAGCATGCCCAGGGCGGAACTGTCGAGGTAGGTGGCCTCTTTCAGGTCGACCACCACCGCCTTGAGCGCCTTGTTTTCGTAGGATGCTCGGAAATCCTGATGCTTGGCGAAATCGAATCGTCCCTTGACCGATATCGTCAGTTTTTCCCCGTCCGGGGAGACTTCTGTAACGACTGACATGTCATGGCTTCCTTGTCATTGGTGAACCTTCTTGTACAAGGTTTAGCATCGTGTAGAGGTTGGGGCAAGGCAGGGATCAAGATCAAAAGATCGCAGCCTTCGGCAGCTCAGGTCCGAAGACAACCACGGATTCATGCCCAACACAAAACATTGTAGGAGCCCGACTTGCCGGCGAAGGCGGCCTTGGGTATTGCATTGTTCTTTCGGGCCTCTTCGCTGCGATGCGGCGCCCCGACAAGCCAGCTCCTACAGGTCCGAGGACAGCCAAGGACTCATGGCCAACACAAAACATTGTAGGAGCCCGGCTTGCCGGCGAAGGCGGCCTTGGGTATTGCATTGTTCTTTCGGGCCTCTTCGCTGGCAAGCCAGCTCCTACAGGTCCGAGGACAGCCACGGATTCATGGCCAACACATAACATTGTAGGAGCCCGGCTTGCCGGCGAAGGCGGCCTTGGGTATTGCATTGTTCTTTCGGGCCTCTTCGCTGGCAAGCCAGCTCCTACAGGTCCGAAGACAGCCAAGGATTCATGGCCGACACAAAACATTGTAGGGGCCCGGCTTGGCGGCGAAGGCGGCCTTGAGTATTGCATTGTTCTTTCGGGCCTCTTCGCTGCGATGCGGCGCCCCGACAAGCCAGCTCCTACATGGTCCGAGGGCAGCCAAGGACTCATGGCCGACACATAACATTGTAGGAGCCCGGCTTGCCGGCGAAGGCGGCCTTGGGTATTGCATTGTTCTTTCGGGCCTCTTCGCTGCGATGCGGCGCCCCGACAAGCCAGCTCCTACATGGTCCGAGGACAGCCACGGATTCATGGCCGACACAAAACATTGTAGGGGCCCGGCTTGGCGGCGAAGGCGGCCTTGGGTATTGCATTGTTTTTTCGGGCCTCTTCGCTGGCAAGCCAGCTCCTACATGGTCCGAGGACAACCACGGACTCATGGCCAACACAAAACATTGTAGGAGCCCGGCTTGCCGGCGAAGGCGGCCTTGGGTATTGCATTGTTTTTTCGGGCCTCTTCGCTGCGATGCGGCGCCCCGACAAGCCAGCTCCTACATGGGTTTCGCGCTCACCCTGAGCTGCCGCTGGCTGCGATCTTTTCCCGGGCAACGATCAATACGCATCATGTCGCGGCAGGCGCTGGGACAATTCGTCCAGCAGCTTCTGCTCGCGCTTGTCTTCCAGCGCCCTTGCTTCGTCCTGGTAGCGTTGTACCAGTTTGCGCAAACCCTCGACCCGGGCGAACGCCTGTTGCCAGGTATCCCGCGCCTTGTTCAGGTTGTTCTGGTGCCAGGCAAGGCTTTGCCGCTGTTGATCGATGGCCGTGCCCAATTGCGCGAGAAAGCCCTGGTAGCCCAGCAACCATTGGCCGGACACGCCGGCACTGCCGCGCACGATCCACTGTTCCTGATAGTCGAGCCGAAAGGCTTCAAGGTCGGCCAGCTTGCTTTCGGCCAGCCGGACCTGGCCCTGGAAGTGCCCCAAACGCTGGACCGCGGTTTTCTCGGCCTTCTCGGCCATTTCCACCACGGGGGCCAGGCGGCCCGCCCGACTCTGGGCCATGACCGGTTAACCGCCCGCCGCGGGCGCGAAGATCGAAGCGAGGTACGCTTCGCTTTCGCCCAGGCTGATGCTGTCGTTGAGGCCCTGGCGCAGGTATTTGACCAGCTGCGGCTGCAGGGAAATTGCCAGGTCGGTCTCGCGGTCGCCGCCGGCGACGTAGGCGCCGACGCTGATCAGGTCGCGGCTCTGCTGATAGCGCGACCACAACTGCTTGAAGTACTGCGCCCGGGCCATGTGTTCGGGCGACACCACCGCCGGCATGACCCGGCTGATGGAGGCCTCGATATCGATAGCCGGGTAATGGCCCTCCTCGGCCAGGCGCCGCGACAGCACGATGTGCCCGTCGAGCACGCCCCGCGCCGAGTCGGCGATCGGGTCCTGCTGATCGTCACCTTCGGACAGTACGGTATAGAACGCCGTGATCGAACCACCGCCCTTCTCGGCATTGCCGGCGCGCTCCACCAGCTTCGGCAACTTGGCGAACACCGAGGGCGGATAACCCTTGGTCGCCGGTGGCTCGCCGATGGCCAGGGCGATTTCCCGTTGGGCCTGGGCGAAACGTGTCAACGAATCCATCAGCAGCAGGACGTTCTTGCCCTTGTCGCGGAAATACTCGGCGATTCGCGTGCAATACATGGCGGCGCGCAGACGCATCAGCGGCGCATCGTCCGCGGGCGATGCCACCACCACCGAACGCTTGAGCCCTTCTTCACCGAGGATGTGCTCGATGAACTCCTTGACCTCACGCCCCCGCTCGCCGATCAGGCCGACGACGATGATGTCGGCCTCGGTAAAGCGCGTCATCATGCCCAGCAGCACGGATTTACCGACGCCGGTACCGGCGAACAGACCGAGTCGCTGACCGCGCCCGACCGTCAACATGCCGTTGATGCAACGAATGCCCACGTCCAGCGGCTCGCTGATCGGTTCGCGCTTGAGCGGGTTGATGGTCGGGCCATCCATCGGCACCCAGTCCTCGGCCTTCATCCCGCCCTTGCCGTCCAGCGCACGACCGGCACCATCGAGCACGCGCCCGAGCATGCTCATGCCCATCGGCAAGCGGCCGCTGTCTGAGAGGGGAACCACCCGGGCACCGGGGGCGATACCGGCCACGCTGCCGACCGGCATCAAGAACACCTTGCTGCCGGAAAAGCCCATGACTTCGGCTTCGACCTGCACCGGGTGGTAGCTGTCATCGTTGATGACCATGCAGCGACTGCCCATGGCCGCGCGCAAGCCCTCGGCTTCGAGGGTCAGGCCGACCATGCGCAGCAGGCGACCTTCGAGGATCGGCGCGCCAGCCAGGGTCGTGGCCTCGGCGTAACTGCCCAGGCGCTTGGCGAAACTGGTGCGTTCAAGGCGCATCGGGGGCAGCCATTGGTTTGTCGCCGACGGGCAGCTCCAGGCTCAGATCCGCCGCGGCCGGGTGCAAGGCCTGCTCGTGAAGCTGGTCGAACAGCTTGTCCATCACGCGCGCTACACGGGTTTCCACCGTGGCATCGATACGGCTGTGTTCGGTTTCAACCCGGCAACCACCGGGCAACAGCGCCTCGTCCTCGACGATGCGCCAGGTTTCCTCATGGCGCTCGCGCAGGGCTTTGACCTGCGCGAAATCCTGCGGATTGATGTACAGCCGCACGTTGTCGACGCCCAACGGCAACAGCTTGAGGGCCTCGCGCATGACGTGTTCGATCTGCGACGAGTCCATGACCAGTTCGCGCTGGATCACCTGCCGGGTCATGTGCCGCACCAGCTCGACCAGGGACTTTTCAATCTGGGTGTCCTGTTCGGCGATGGGCTCGAACAGATGCGCCATTATTTTTTCAAGCCCGGCGATCTTCGCCGCCAAGGCCACTTCCGCTTCCTGGCGAACCTTGAGCGTGGTGCTATGGAAGCCTTCTTTCTCACCCACCGCGAAACCTTCGTTGTAGGCTTCCTGGCGAATGCTCTCGAGCTCTTCGAGGGTCAGTGGCTGGACTTCCTCCAGCGGCACTTCCTCCATTTGCGGCGGCTCGGGTTCGGGCTCAGGCTCAGGCTCGGGGGCCGGCGGATCGAAGCTGGGCAGCGCCCAGGATTCGAAACCACCGACATCCCGGGCCCGGATCAGGTCAGAGGGTTGCTCATCGTTCTTGGCCATGGGGTCAGATCATTTCCTCGCCGCCCTTGCCGCCGAGCACGATTTCGCCCGCTTCGGCCATGCGACGGGCGATGGTGAGGATTTCCTTCTGAGCGGTTTCCACATCGCTGACGCGCACCGGGCCCTTGGCCTCGAGATCGTCGCGCAACAGTTCGGCCGCACGCTTGGACATGTTCTTGAAGATCTTCTCCTTGACGTTTTCGTCCGAGCCCTTGAGGGCCAGCACCAGTACGTCGGAGGACACTTCACGCAGCAACGCCTGGATGCCGCGATCGTCGACATCGGCCAGGTTGTTGAACACGAACATGAGGTCTTCGATCTGACCGGACAGGTCTTCGTCGACTTCGCGGATCGAGTCCATGAGCTGGCCTTCGATCGAGCTGTCGAGGAAGTTCATGATGTCTGCCGCGCGCTTGATCCCGCCCAGGGTGGTGCGCGAAGCATTGGAGTTGCCGGAGAATTGCTTCTCGAGAATCTGGTTGAGCTCCTTGAGGGCCGCCGGCTGCACGGTGTTCAGTGAGGACACCCGCAGGATGATGTCCAGGCGCACCTTGTGGTCGAAATTGCCCAGCACTTCACCGGCCTGATCCGGGTCGAGATACGCCACCACGATTGCCTGGATCTGCGGGTGCTCGTAGCGAATCACGTCGGCGACCGCGCGCGGCTCCATCCACTTCAGGCTGTCGAGGCCGCTGGTATTGCCGCCCAGCAGGATGCGATCGATCAGGCCGTTGGCCTTGTCCTCGCCCAGTGCCTGGGTGAGCATCTTGCGCACGTAATCGTCGGAACCCACGCCCAGGCTGGTCTGGTCGCCGACGATGTCGACGAACTCGCTCATCACCTGCTCGACCTGCTCGCGGTGCACGTTACCCATCTGCGCCATGGCCACGCCGACACGCTGGACCTCTTTGGGCCCCATGTGGCGCAGCACCTGGGCGGCATCGGTCGAGCCCAGCGACAGCAGCAGGATCGCGGCTTTGTCGACCTTGCTCAGTTTGGCGGCAATGGCTCGGTTATCACTCATCTGCGTTAATCCACTCTTTCACGACCTGGGCAACACGACCCGGGTCTTCTGCCACCAGACTCTTGATTGCGTTCAACTGTGCGTCATAGCCTTCGCTCGGGCTCGGCAGCAGGATGCTGGTCGGGCCGCCAAGGCTGATACGGTCGTTGGCCAGCTCGCCATCGAGGCCGCCCATGCCACCGAGCTCGACGTCGCTGCCGATGCCCGCCAACTGCTTGCCCTTGCCGCCACCGGTGATGTTGTTGAGCACCGGGCGCAACACGCCGAACACCAGCACCAGAATGAACAGGACGCCCAACAGCTGCTTGATGACGTCCCAGAACCACGGCTGGGAGTAGAACGGAATATCGGCAATCACTTCGCCACGTTCGGCGGAGAACGGCATGTTGATCACGCTGACGCTGTCGCCCCGGCTGGCGTCGAAACCGACTGCATCCTGGACCAGCCGAGTGAAACGGGCCAATTCGTCGGCGCTCCACGGCGCACGGGTGGTTTCACCGTTGGCCGGGTTGATCTTGACCTGGTCATCGACCACCACCGAGACCGACAGGCGATTCAATCGGCCCTGCTGTTGCCTGGTATGGCTGATAGAGCGGTCGAGCTCGAAGTTCTTGGTCGATTGCGAACGTTTGTCCGCCGGATATGGCGCGAGCATTGGCTGGCCGGTGGTCGGGTCCATGACCTGCTGGCCGTTGGCATCGAGCAGAGGCTGGCCAGGCTGCACCATGCCGGCCGCCGCGGTGGCGCCACCGGTGGTTTGCGGTGCCGAGGCTGGCGACGGTGGCTGGTTGCTCAGGGCACCCGGCACACCTTGCGGGCCGTTGCTGGCGGTACGTTGCTCGTTGACCGACTGCTCGCTGCGCAACGCCGGCTGGTCCGGATTGAATTGCTCGGAGGTGGACTCGACGGCGCTGAAGTCGACATCGGCCGAGACTTCGGCCTTGTAGCGGTCGTTACCCAGCACCGGTTGCAGGATGTTGTGCACGCGCTGGGTGAGCATGCTCTCCATGCGGCGGCTGTAGTCGAATTGCTTGCCGGCCATGGTCAGTTCGGAGTTTTCCGCCTGATCGGAGAGCAGGTTGCCTTTCTGGTCGACCACGGTGATCTGCGACTTGCTGAGTTCGGGCACACTGGTCGCCACCAGATTGACGATGGCCACGACCTGGCCCGGCTCCAGCGAACGCCCGGAGTACAGCTCGACCAGCACCGAAGCGCTCGGCTTGCGCTCGTCACGCACGAACACCGAACTTTTCGGGATCGCCAGGTGCACCCGGGCACCCTTGACGTTGTTCAGGCTGGAAATGGTCCGCGCCAACTCGCCTTCAAGGCCGCGACGATAACGGGTCGCTTCCATGAACTGGCTGGTACCCAGGCCCTGTTCCTTGTCGAGGATTTCAAAACCGATGTTGCCATCGCTGGGCGTGACACCCGCGCCCGCGAGCTTGAGACGTGCACGGGACAGGTCTTCGGCCTTGACCAGCAAGGCACCGGAATTGGGTTCGACGCTATAGGCAATATCGGCGGCCGCCAGGGTATCCATCACCTGCTTGGCGTCCATGCCGGCCAGGCTGCCGTACAGCGGACGGTAGTCCGGCTGCTGGGACCACAACACCACGGCAAAGCCAATCGCCACGCTCGCGGCCAGGCCGACCATCAGGCCCACCTGGCGCAGCATGGTCATCTCGGAGAGGTTTTCCAGGAAGGACAACCCGAACAGCGGCGGTTTGCCGTCTACGGAGTTGGCCTTGGCCGGAACCTTGTCAGCGATTGCATCTGCCATGACTCAATCTCGTCCTTAAACCGGCATCTGCATGATGTCTTGGTAAGCCTGAACCAGCTTGTTGCGCACCTGGGTCAATGCCTGGAACGACACGCTGGCCTTCTGCGAGGAAATCATCACGTCCGTCAGGTCGACGCCGCTCTTGCCGATCTCGAAGGCGTTGGCCAGGGCCGTGGAAGCCTGCTGGGTGTCGTTGACCTTGTTGACGGCCTGACCGAGCATGTCGGAAAAGCTGCTGCCATTCAGTTCAGGGACGGCGGCAGTCGATTTCGGCGCAGACATGGCGTCCATTTGCATGGCGCGCATATCCAGCATCAACCGATTGAATTCAATACCTTGGCTCATGGTTTCTCTCTTTGAAAACGAGCTACGTCGCTGGCGGCCCGCAATTTTTTTGACGCTCACTCAGCGGGTAACGAGGTGTTAGCAACAAGGGTGCCAGCTCGGCGGATACGCGCCGAATCAGGTCGCAAACAAATACGCTTCCACGTCCATCCCGGCATCGCGCATCTGCGCCAGCTTGTAGCGCAAGGTGCGCGGGCTGATGCCCAGGCGCTCGGCGGCCTCTTTGCGGCGGCCGCGCTCGGTGCGCAGGGTGTCGATGATCATCTGGAATTCACGCCGGCGCAGGTCATCGCCCAGCGCCCCGGCAGATTCGACCTCGACCTCGACCTCCACCGCCCTCGCAGGCGCTGGCGCCAACGCCGGCAGCGGTGCGCAGGCAACCGGCCCGGCGAGACAGAAATCCTGGGGTTGAATCAGGCCACCTTGCTGCAGGATCAATGCGCGCTGAATCGCGTTATCCAGTTCACGCACATTGCCCGGCCACGGATAGCCGATCAGGCAGGCTTGCGCCTCGGGCGACAACCTCGCCGCGGCATGCTTCATTTTATTGACGTGCTTGGCCAGCAGGCGCTCGGCCAGGGGCAGGATATCGGCAGTGCGCTCGCGCAACGGCCGCCAGGCCAGCGGGAATACGGACAGGCGATAGTACAGGTCTTCACGGAAACGCCCCGCCGCCACTTCCCCGGCCAGGTCCCGGTTGGTGGTCGCGACCACGCGGATATCCAGCGCTATCGGCTTGCGCGCTCCGACTCGCTCGACCTCGCGTTCCTGCAGCACCCGCAGCAGCTTGGCTTGCAGCCCCAGGGGCATTTCGGAAATTTCATCGAGCAGGATCGTCCCGCCATCAGCCTGTTCGAACTTGCCGGCCTGCGCCGCGATAGCCCCGGTGAACGAGCCCTTTTCGTGGCCGAAGAGCGTGGCCTCCAGCATGTTGTCGGGAATTGCCGCGCAGTTGATCGCAATGAACGGCTGACTGGCGCGATGAGAGTGCTGGTGAATGTAGCGCGCCAGCACTTCCTTGCCGGTGCCGGATTCACCGGAGATCAGCACCGTGGAATCACTGCGCGCCACGCGCGCGGCCAGCTCCAGCAACTGTGCACTGGCCGGTTCGAACGCCACCGGTCCTTCATGGTCGCTGCTGCCGACATTGCCCAGCGCATGCCGCGCGACCAGCTCGAGCAGCGCCTTGGGCTCGAACGGCTTGACCAGGTAATCTGCAGCCCCCTGACGCATCGCATCGACCGCCCGCTCGACTGCACCGTGGGCCGTCATCAGCAGCACCGGCAATTGCGGCTGTCGCGCCCGCAGCAAAGCGAGCAGTTGGTGACCGTCCATGCCCGGCATGTTGACGTCGCTGACCACCAGGCTGAACGCCTCGGCCGCCGCGGCCTCCAGGGCTTCCTGCGCCGAGGCCACGGCCTTGTAATCGTGACCGGCAAGCAACAGCGTGTCAGCCAGCGCTTCACGCAACGCGCGGTCATCCTCGACCAGTAGAACCTTGATGGCCATGAGTTTCACTCCACTCCCCGGGCGCTGCTTTTTTCACTGAGAAAAAGCGGTAGAAACACCTGCGCACAGGTGCCACGACCGATACGCGAGCGCAAACGCAACTCGCCCTGATGGGCCCTGGCGACAGCGTGGACCACGGTCAGGCCGAGGCCGGTGCCGGTAGGCTTGGTGGTAAAGAAGGGTTCACCCAGACGCGCCAGCACAGCGCCGTCGATACCGCTGCCGCTATCGCTGACGCACAATCGCAGGTTGTTTCCACGGGTGTAGAGATGCACCTTCAAGCGCACCTCACCGGCACTGGCCTGGATGGCATTCTCGATCAGATTGAGGACCGCGCCGACCAGGGTGTCGCGATTGCACAGCAATTCGCCGGCATGACTGTCGCATTGCCAGCGAATCGGCAGGTCCTGCACGTGCGCCAGCGCCGCCGCCTGCAGTGATTGCATCAGCTGCGCCGGGGTTACTCGGTCGGTCAATGGCAGCTCGCCGCGGGCAAACACCAACATGTCGCGCACCTGATGTTCCAGCTCGTGCAAGCGCTCCTTGAGTCGTCCGGCGAAACGTTGCTGGGTGTCTACTGGCAGCGCTTGCTCGGTCAAGTGACTGGCGTAGAGCAAGGCCGCGGATAACGGCGTGCGGATCTGATGCGCCAGCGACGCCACCATGCGCCCCAGAGAAGACAAGCGCTCGTGGCGCGCCAGCTGATCCTGCAGATGACGGGTTTCGGTCAGGTCGTTGAGCAGCACCAGTTGCCCGGGCTCGGCATCCAGTGAACGCGTGGCAATCGACAGGCGCCGACCATCCTTGAGGGAGACTTCATGACCGTCGTCTTCACGGGGCGCAAAGCAACGGGCGATCACCTGGCGCCACAGCTCACCTTCAAGGGGCAAGCCGAGCAGTTCGCATGCCGCCGGGTTGGCTTCGCGCACGATGCCCTGGCCGTCGATGACGATGACGCCACCGGGCAGGAGGTCGAGCAGATGTTGCAGGCGATTGGCCAGGCGCTCTTTCTCCGCCAGCTCCTGCATGCGCTGGGCGCTGACCACCGCCAACTCGCCCTTGAGCTCGGTGACCCGGGCTTCGAGCATGCTGTAGGAGTTGGTCAGCTGGCTCGACATCTGGTTGAACAGGGCAAACGCCTGCTCGAGGCCAAGCCGGCTCGCCTGCTCTACGGACGACGACTGCCCCAGGGCATCCCCCAGGGTATCTGGAACAGGAGACATTGAGGCGGCTTGGGGCATGATGTGCTCTCTCGCTTGGCTGACCGTCAGTGAAACGGAACGTTGCGAGGGCTATAGCAATACCCGTGCCTAAAAAAAACTGCTTGAAAATGAAGGGGTTGAAAAACAGGCGTCAATCATCCGCCTGTTCATCTCCATCACGGCGGCTCATGCCGTACTTGCGCATTTTTTCCACCAGCGTGGTGCGGCGGATACGCAGGCGTTCAGCAGCTCGCGCCACGATACCGTTGGCATCGTCCAGCGCTTGCTGGATCAGGCCCTGCTCCAGGCCACCGAGGTAATCCTTCAGGTCCAGGCCTTCAGGTGGCAGCATGGCATGGGTGGTGAAGTCCGGGGTATGGCCATTGATTGCCACCCGCTCTTCAAGATCACTGCGCAGGGTGTCGACCAGTTGCTCGTCTTCATCGTCGACGTAGCGGAATTTCTTCGGCAGTTCGACCACGCCGATCACCCCGTACGGATGCATGATCGCCATGCGCTCCACCAGGTTGGCCAGCTCGCGGACGTTGCCCGGCCAGCCGTGACGGCACAGCGACATGATCGCGGCGGAGTTGAAGCGGATCGAACCGCGCTTCTCGTGCTCCATGCGCGAGATCAGTTCGTTCATCAGCAGCGGGATGTCTTCGACACGCTCGCGCAGTGGCGCCATCTCGATCGGGAACACGTTCAGGCGGTAGTACAGGTCTTCGCGGAAGGTACCGATCTCGATCATGCTTTCGAGATTCTTGTGGGTCGCGGCGATGATGCGCACATCGACGCTCTGGGTCTTGTTGCTACCCACGCGCTCGAACGTACGCTCCTGCAGCACGCGCAGCAGCTTGACCTGCATCGGCAGCGGCATGTCGCCGATTTCGTCGAGGAACAGGGTACCGCCATTGGCCAGTTCGAAACGCCCGGCGCGACTGGTGATCGCCCCGGTGAAGGCGCCCTTCTCGTGACCGAACAATTCGCTTTCCAGCAACTCGGCCGGAATCGCCCCGCAATTGACCGGCACGAACGGCGCCTCACGGCGCTTGGAATGATAATGCAGGTTGCGCGCGACCACTTCCTTGCCGGTGCCGGACTCGCCGAGGATGAGAACGCTGGCGTCAGTGTCGGCCACTTGCTGCATCATCTGGCGCACGTGCTGGATCGCCCGGCTGGTGCCGACGAGGCTGCGGAACAGATTGGGTTCGCGATGCCGACCGCGCTCGCGGGCCTGGTCGTACATCTCGCGATAGACCTGGGCACGGTGCAGCGAATCGAGCAACTTGCTGTAGCTGGGAGGCATTTCGAGGGTCGACAGCACGCGGCGACGCTGGTCTTCCGGCAGGTCGATGGAAGAATTATCGCCCATCAGCAAAATCGGAAGGAACTCATCCCATGTTGCGAGTGTCTTTAACAAGCCCTGAAGCGAACCCGGAGCATTGACCGTCCCGATGAGGACACAGATCACTTCACGACTGGACGACAAAGAGACGACAGCCTGCTGCCAGTCATGGCTACCGCAGGGTAAATTTTCTTCGCCGAGAAAATTTAAAATCACCGCCAGGTCGCGGCGGCGGACGCTATCGTCATCGATCAGCAGAATTTTGGTTTCACGCCACATGCAATCGTAACTTCCCTAGTCAACCCGGTGCCCGAAATGAGTGGGCAAGCTAGACGCTTGCAGACTGGTTAATGCCTGTAGACGCCTGAAATCTGGAAACAGCCACTAGTAAAGTCAAAAAACCGTTCACAGTCAAATTTATGGCGCAATCCGATTGGATTAAGCAGAAATTAATTAACCAAACAGATGGTAAACCTTTGCCGCGCTCTTCGCTTGGTTGATCTGCGACATCTCATCAACAATTGCCTGACGCTCGCCCATCGTCACCGTCAATAAATCTTTGTACACCGCCAGCAGGCTTTCCAGATGGGTGCGCAGCGCTTCTTCGTCGATCGGTGCCTCAGCGAGCACCTCATCGACGCACTCACGGCAGGCCGAATCGAGCTCGCCGATTGCATCCCAGTTACGCGCGGCCAGCGCATCGATCAGCGCTTCGCGTGTTTCTTCGATCCGTTGCAGTGCTTGGCTCATGACGTCATCCTCGGCCCTCAGGCCTGTGGGCTTCCAATCGCATCCCAACCGCTTTTCAAGGTTTCGAGCAGACCCGATACTTCGTCGATGATGGCTGCATCGTTATTGGCGTTGGCTTCCATCAAGCGGTTGGTCATGTAGACGTACAAGGCGTCGAGTTGCTCAATGGACGCCGGATCTTCAGTCTTCTCCGGGTTCAAGCCATCGCGCAGCCCGATCAGGATGTCGGTGGCCTTGCCCAGCATCAACCCCTTGAGTGCGATGTCACCCCGCTCCAGCGCGCCCTTGGCCTGCGCCATGCGGTCCAAGCCACCTTCCATCAACATCTGCACCAGGCGATGGGGGCTGGCTTCAGAGATCTGGGCATGGGAATTGACCTTCTGGTATTGGCGAAGGGCTCTCATGGGGTTCATGTTTCTACCTCGTGCAGACAACTACCGAAAAAGGGAACGCTCTGTTCTTTATGTCGACTGGTCGACAGAAAACTTTAATGCAGGCGTGTCGCTAACGAAAAAACCCAGGCGCGGTCATGACAGCTCGCCTGGGCTTTTTCATGAGAGCTGTCGATCACTCATCTTTCTGATTGTTCAGGGCGTTGAGCGTGGTCATGATGCTGCTGCTCTGGGCGCGCAGCTTGGCGACCAGGGAGTCCATGGCGTTGTATTTGGCCGAAAGACTGGCCTGCAGGAGCGTCATGCGCTCATCCAGGGTGTCCTGTTGCTTCTTGAGATCGTTCAAGCTTTCGCTCAGGGATTTGGAACGCTCCGCCAGAGTGCCAGTACTCGCCTTGGCATAACCGTCCGTGGCAGTCGTCAAACGCGCCAACAGTCCACTCTTACCGCTGAAGATACTGCTGACGTCCGCCGCATTGGTGGCCATCGCCTTGTCCCACTTCTTGTCATCGAGGGTCAGCAAGCCCGTGGACGAATCGGTGCTGATACCGAACTGCGCCAACGATTTGAAGGTGCCGGTACCGGACAGGGTATTGAGTTCGTTACGAATCGAACTCATCAGCGAGCGCATCGTGGAATCACCCGTCAAGGTCCCCGCTGTCGGGGAACCATCGGCGTTGATCGTGACCTTTGTTTCCGCACTGATCGCCTTCATCAGCGCATTGTAGGTATCGACGAACCCCTTGACCCCGGATTTCAAGGCCGCGTTGCTGGTCGACACGGAGATGGTGATCGGGATCAGGTCGTCGGAGTCGGTTCTCTTCGACGAAACCGACAGCAACTTGATGCTGACACCACTGACCGCCTCCTCGATGGTATTGCTCTTGGACTCCATCTCGATCGTGCCATCGATGGTGTACTTGGCGTTTTTTGGCGTTTCCACCACCGTTGCGCCAACATCGATACCTGAATCGCCCGACAGCGTCAGGTCTGAGCCAACGCCCATGGTGGTCGATGTCAGTACAAGTCGCGACCCCGTGGAGTCTGTAAGGATGTTGGCACTCAAGCCTGACGTGGAAAACTGCGAGTTGATCGAGTCACGCACCTGCTGCAGCGTTGCCCCGGCAGGAACACTTAGGTCGTAGTTCTTGCCTGACTGTGAAATCGTCAAGGTAGTCGGACTCGTACCACTGTTGACCACCGAGGAAGCGCCCCCGGCAAACGTCTTGGTCGACAGTTTCGACGCACTGGCCAATTGAGTCACAACCAGCGAGAAACTGCCCGTGGAAGCACCGCTGCCAGCGGTCATGGTGGCGATCTTTTCATCCGAGGACGAGGTGATCAAGCCACGAAAGCTGTTATCCGAGCCCATGGTAGTCAGGGCGCCACGAAAGGCGTCCAGCGCGGCCTGGATCTTGCCGATCGACGATAGCGTGGTGGTTGCTTTCAACGTTTGAGTGTTGATCTGCGTTTGTTTTGGCACCTTCTCGGCGTCAACCAGAGACTTAACAATCGCCTGGGTATCGATGTTCGAACCGATACCGCTAACCGTTGAACCCGCCATCGTTTTTCTCCTTATCCAGTGGCTGCCGCTTTCTTGGCGAGATGCGCCTCAAACGCAGACAACAACAAAATTCATGCCAGCTCAGACCTTGTCGTCAAACAACAGGCTGCTGGCTTGGCTTAGGCTTTGCGCCAGTTTTAGTGCAGTTTCCGAAGGGATCTGGCGAATCACGTCACCGCTCTCGGTGGCGATGACCTTGACCACGACCCGGCCGGTCGAATCGTCGATGGAAAAATCCAGCTGGCGCTGGCTTGCCTGAACGAACTCGCGAATATCGGTGACCGCCTGTTCCAGCTCATCACGCTTTGGCTCTGTCGCCGACGGGGCGACGGCTTCCACCTTGGGCCGCAGGACAGGATCGACCGGTGCGGGCGGGGTTTGCGGCGCAACCGCTGGGTAAGACTGGTTCAACTTGACGCTCATATCCATGTCCAATCTCCTCATCACGGAAAAGACAAAAGGGCACGTAAACGCGCCCCTCCGTCAATTACCAAACGCTGGGATTACTGAAGCAGCTTCAGTACAGCGGATGGCAGCTGGTTGGCTTGCGACAGGATGGCAGTCGAAGCCGATTGCAGCGTTTGTTGCTTGGTCAGCTCGGCAGTTTCAGCCGCGAAGTCTACGTCCTGCACGGTGGAACGGGCAGCAGTGGAGTTCTTCTGGATGTTCTGCAGGTTGTCCACGGTGGTGGTCAGACGGTTCTGGGTAGCACCCAGGTTCGAACGCACGTCGTCGATGGAGCCGATCGCCTTGTCGATAACGGCCAGAGCATTCTGGGCGTTGGTGGCGTCGGTCACGTCGGTCTGGGAAATAGTGGTTTTTACCGAAGTAGTGGTAGTGCCGAAGACTTCAGCCACACCACCACCGGTCAAGGAGAAGCCCTTGGTCGAATCCAGCGAAACTGCGCCAGTGGCAACCAGCGTGTCAGCGATTGCAACGTCGTTGCTGTAAGTACCAGCGCCGTCTTTGGCAGCGATTTCAATGGAAGCACCGGCAGTCACAGCCGAGAAGCCCACGTTTTCACCGGTGTCGGATTTGATCGACAGCGAGTTGTTCACTTCGTCGTAGTTGACGCTGATGCCCAGCTTGGCAGCGTTGGACTTCAGTTGGTCTGCCAGGCTAGCAGTGCTGGTAACACCTACAAAGTCTACAGTCTGGCCACCGACATCCATGGTGAAAGAAGCCGGAGCCAGCGCGGCGGCAGCATCGTCCACAGTGAAGCGAACTTCGGTGCTGGCAGATGCAGTCAGACCACCAACGATGCCATTCAGGCCTTTGGCAATTTCTTTAGCCGAAGCGGCAGCACCTACGGTATAGGTCTTGCTTTCGCCATTACCTGTGACAGTGATGTCACCACCGGTCAGACCGGTCAGCTTCGGATCAGAAGTAGCGCTTTTGATCTGCTGCGAACCAATGTTGTTGGCCGCCACGTTTTCCAGCGACAGGTTGATGGTTTCGTTAGCGTTGGCGCCGACCTGGATGGCCTTGGTGCCGTAGGAACCGTCCAGCAGCTTCTGGCCACCGAAAGTGGTGGTCTGGGAGATACGGGTCAGTTCGGAAGTCAGTGCCTGGTATTCGTCGTTGTTCGACTTGCGGTCGGCATCGCTCAGGGAGCCGGTAGCCGAGGACAGGGCCAGGGTACGCATTTTCTGCAGGATGTCGGTCGAAGCCTGCATCGCGCCTTCAGCGGTTTGCGCGATGGAGATGCCATCGTTGGCGTTCTTCACTGCTTGACCCAGGCCGTTGATCTGGCTGGTCAGGCGGTTGGAGATCTGCAGGCCGGCAGCGTCGTCTTTAGCGCTGTTGATACGCAGGCCGGAGGACAGGCGCTGCATGGAGGTGGCCAGGGCGCCGCCGGCTTTGTTCAGGTTAGCCTGAGTAGTGATGGAGGCAATGTTGGTGTTTACGGTTAAAGCCATGACGAAATCCTCGTTGGATGGATACTGCGGCTTCCGGCCCTGGCAACCGCCGGGTGTGGCCTAGAGAACCTACGTAATAGTTATCGTCGCGAGGAGGCTTTGCTTGAGCGGATTTTTCGATTTTTTTAGTGGCAGCGTGCCAGCCCTTTATTTTCAAGGTGTTAGAGCCAGAAAAACGGCGCCAATAAAACGCAAAACGCCCGACAACTGGCGTTGCCGGGCGTTTCATACAAAGCACGTGAGCTGATCAGCCGCGATAGAGAATCGCCGAGCCCCACGACAGGCCCACGCCGAAGCCGCTGATGGCCACTCGGGTCCACTTGGAATCGAACACGTGGTTCTGCAACAGCAGTGGAATACTCGATGACACCGTGTTGCCGGTTTCGAGCATGTCCTTGACGAACTTCTCCGGTTCACCTTCCTCGAAGCGGCGCGCCACGGCATCGACGATGGCCGCACTGCCCTGGTGAATGCAGAAGGCGTCGATATCGCCGGCCTGCAAATTGGACTCTTCCAGCAGCTCATGCAAGTGCGCCGGGACTTTCAACAGGGCGAAGTTGAACACCTGGCGGCCGTTCATGAAAAACACGCCATCGCTGACCTTCAGGTGCGGCGCGCCGGAACCGTCGGTGCCGAACTTCGACTTGCCGAGCTGCCAGACGGCATTTTCGCCCATCCAGGTCGCGGTGGCGGCATCGCCGAACAGCATGGTGGTATTGCGGTCTTCGGGGTCGACGATCTTCGAATAGGGATCGGCGGTGATCAGCAGGCCGTTTTTCAGCCCCGCCGCTTCCATGAAACCCTTTATTGCATAGATGCCGTACACGTAGCCGGAACAGCCCAGGGAAATATCGAAAGCGGCGACATGGGTCGGCAAACCGAGCTTGTCCTGGACGATCGCAGCGGTGTGCGGCAATCCTTCCTCGTCACCGTTCTGGGTGACGACGATCAGGCAGTCGATGGCTTCACGCTTGAGTTCAGGGCTGGCAGCGAACAACGCATTGGCGGCCTCGACGCACAGGTCGGAGGTTTCCTGATCAGCATCCATGCGCGGCAAAAAGGCCGAACCGATCTTGCCAAGGATGAAGGTTTCGTCCTTGTCGAACTTTGCACCCTGGGCGTAGTTGTCAACCCCGGCTGTCGGCACGTAACTCGCTATATTTTTTATGCCAATCATTATGGCTTCCCAATAATAAACAGCTGAACATCGCCGCTCGCTGAATCGAGGGCGTCTACAGTCAGGGACCGGCCCCAGAGGGGCATCGTCGTGGCTCAAGCACCTGCTTGAACTGTCCGCCACCTTCACCGCCCGCAGACAGGATACAGTGAAGATGCGCGTTTTGACTGGCGGGTCACTCAGAGTTCACGGCTTTATTTGATTTTGTGGTCCGGGCCCCGTTTCGTGCAGCAGCGGATCATCGCGAAAAAAACCTCAAAAAAAAGCCAGCCCCGTGCAACACAGGGCTGGCCGCGAGCGGTCAGGACCGACTCAAAGCTTGTTGAACAGGCTCAGCTGGGACACCTTGGCGAATGCCAGTTGCGCCGCCTGCAGCATGGTCTGCTGCAAGGTCAGGCGGGTCAGCACTTCAGCCGGATCGGCCTCGCGGATCGAAGACTGGGTGGACGTGTTGAGCAGATCAGTGCTCTGGTTCTGATCGCGCTGCATGTCCATCACATTGCCCCGGGCACCGATGGCACCGCGGGCCAGGTCGACCTGGTTCTTGGCATTGCTCAGGTTGGCAATGGAGGAAGCGATCACATTGTCCAGGTTGCGTTGTGCCGCCGGGTTGCCGGACGTGGGCGTTTCAAGTGCCTGGCGCAGCTGGCTGACCGTGTCGAGCACGTTCTGGGTCTGATGAGTGTTGACCGAAATATCGAACTGATCGTTGGCCGCCGGTGCCGGCGTGGTGCTCAGGGTAAAGCTGACGCCGGCCGCGGTCGCCACGCCGCCGGCCACGGTCCCGGTGGTAACCGGCGTACTGCCGCTGGTCAATGGCCGGGCGTACAGCTCGAACGTCGTCGGGCTGGTGAACTTCAGCACCGCCCCGCTTTCCGGGAAAAAGCTGTTGTAGGCGGCGGCATCGGTCACCTGGGTCTGGGTGACCAGGGCCGTCGAGGCATTGCCGGGCGCGCGGGTACTGACGAAACTGTCCGGTTTGGCCTCCAGCTTGAAACTGTGGCCGGCGATGACCGAATCCGCGGTAGCGGGCGTGTCGGATGCCTGCAAGGTGATATCCAGTGCAAAGCTCACGCCGCGGAAAGTGATGTCGCTGCCATCCTTGTTGTTCGGATCGAACTTGCCGGCACCCGTCGCTTCGGCGGTCACGTCGTTACCCGCGGCATCGGTGATCACGAACTGCGTGCTGCTGGTGAACGCCAGGGTATAAGGCTCGCCACCGCGAAAGCTGGCATCGAAGGCCGGCCCCGAGCTGACCAGGCCTGATGACAAGGCTACGCGCCCGTCGTCGACAGCCGGCGCGGTCAGGGTGGTGGTACTGCGCGAGGCATTGA
The DNA here is from genome assembly GCF_028823535.1 of Pseudomonas serbica. GTDB lineage: Bacteria > Pseudomonadota > Gammaproteobacteria > Pseudomonadales > Pseudomonadaceae > Aquipseudomonas > Aquipseudomonas serbica. Next base: position 353,340 of record NZ_JAQIYM010000005.1, read on the forward strand.
TTGCCTGCTGGAATACTTCCCAACCGGTATCGTTCAGGCCCAGGGACATCGAGTCACCGATCTTGAGCTCCAGCTGGGTCTGGTCGCCCTGATAGCTGTAGGTGCCATCACTGTTGCGGGCGAACGGCGGCGTGTTGTTGCTGGCCCCGGAAAAGATGTACTTGCCGTTGGCATCCTTGCTGTTCATCAAGCTCAGCAGCTGCTGCTCGGCCTGGCCGACTTCCTCGCTGAGGGACTTGCGATCGTCGTCGTTCAAGGAGGCGCTGCCGGCACGCACCGTCAGCTCGCTGACTTTTTGCAGCACGGTGTTGATGCTGTCCAGCACGCTTTCTTCCTGCGCCTGGGCCGTGTTCAACGCGTTGATGTTGGTGGTGTACTGACCCAGCAAGGCTTTTTGCTGCTCAAGCTGCAGCAACCGCGCGGCGCCAACCGGATCGTCCGCCGCCGTCTCGAGCTTGATGCCACTGCTGGCCTGCTCGGCCGTCTTCATCACGTTGTTGAGGTTGCGTTGATAGTTGGCCGCGGTGGTCGCGTAGTACTGTGCAGTGGAAATTCGCATGCTCTACGGTTCCTTAAAGGGCATTGATCAGGGTGCTGAAGATTTCCTGCGCAGTCTTGATGATCTGCGAAGAGGCCGTGTAGTACTGCTGGTACTTGGTCAGGTTGCCGGCCTCTTCGTCGAGGTCGACACCCGACAGCGAGTCACGCGCATTGCGCGCCCCGGTGACGATGGTGTCGGTCGCCGTGGCATCGAGTTGGCCCTGCTTGGTCAAGGAACCAACGGTCGACACCAGGCCGCCGTAGGCCTCGGTAAAGCTCACGCCGGGACTGGTTGCCGTGGCACCGACCGTGGCCTTGGTCTGCAGGGCCAGCAGCGCCTGGGCGTTGCGGTTGTCGGTGCTGTCGGCGGCGGTCATCGCGATGTTGAAGCTGTCGCCGGCCTTGGGACTGCCACTGACGGTCATGCCGACACTGAAGGTCTTGGCTGCGCCGCTGGCATCGGTGTACGGCACTGAAATGCTCAGGTCGTTGTTCTGGCCGGGCACGATGTTGCCGGTGCCAATACTGACCCCCTTGGCATCGAACACTTCATAGGCACTGGCGCTGGTCATCAGCATACGGACCGGCATCGACGCCTTGACCGCATTCTGCACTTCCAGGCGCTGGGCCGAATCGTAGATGTCCAGGCTGGTCTTCAGGGTCGGCTGGCTGGCATCCCCGGTACCGGTGTTGCCCTGGGCCTTGGTAGAGGTCAGCGGTGCGGACGTGGCCAGGCGCTTGGCGTCGGTCATGACGGTGGTCATGTCTGCAGCGGAACTGCGGGTCGGGGTAATCTTGAAGCTGTCGCCACTGTTAACCGGACCGGCGTTGAGACTCAGGCTGAAGCCATCGATGACCGGTGGCGGCGTCGTGCCCAGGTCGAAACTGCCCATGTCGGTATTGTCCGACAAGCGCCGTACGCTGTAGCCAGTGGCGCTGGTGAAGGTCACCTGGTAATCGCTGGCCGCCAGCTTGCTGGTGTCCTTGATGGTGACGTTCAGGTTACCCGACGCCGTGTTGTTGTTGGCATTGGCGATGCTGCGCTGGCTGATGGCCGCAACACTGTTGATGTCATTGAACAGCGCCGCGCCGAAATTGCCGCTCTGATCCAGCCCCTGCCCCAATTGCTTGTTGACCTGATCGGCCACGACCATGGCGATACGCCCCAGGCCATTGACGGCCGGGGTCAATACGTCATTGCGATAACGCAACAGCCCACCCATCTCGCCGCCGCTCATCACATTGGTGATGTCGACCGACGAACCGTTACGATCCATGATGATCGAGGAACGGGTCGGATCCGCCGGGTCGGACGCCACGCGCAGTTTGTTGACAGTGTCACCCACCACCAATGGCTGGCCGTTACCCAGGTAGATATCCATGCGCCCTTCGGTATCGGTGACCTGGGTGCCCACCAGCTCATTGAGCTGGCGGATGGTTTCGTTACGCTGGTCCAGCAGCTCGTTGGGCGTGCCACCCGAACTACTGACTTCACTGATTTTCTTGTTGTACGCCGCAACGGTCGACGCCAGCTTGTTGACCTGGTCGGCCATCGAACCCAGCTGATCGTTGATGTAAGTGCCTTGCTGCTTCAATTGCCCGGAGATGGCATTGAAGCGGCTGCTCAAGCCTTGGGCGTTGGTCAGCAGGGCCTGGCGCGCGGCGTTGTCGTTGGAACTGCCGGCCAGGGTCTGCATGGCCGAAAAGAACGACTGCAAGGTCTTGGTCACACCGGTACCGCTGTCAGACAGCAGCTTGTCCACCTGGGTGGCCTGCCCCAAATAGGCCTGCGCATCACTGTTGAGGGAGGTCGAGGTCTGCAACTGCGCGTCGAGGTAGCTGTTGTACACCCGACGCACGTCGGCCAGCGTAGTACCGGTGCCAATGAACACATTGCCGTACCGAATGGAGTCCTTGGTACCCTGCACAGTTTGTTGGCGCGAGTACCCGACGGTATCGACGTTGGAAATGTTGTTACCGGTAGTCACCAACGATGCATGGCTGGCAGACAGACCCGACATTCCGATGTTGAGCAAACTCATTGTTCAGACCTTTTACCTTATGTCTATAAAGGCGTGGTGGAAACGCCCGCCGCAGCGTAGTTCTGATAACTCGTCATCTGCTTGGCTATCTGCGAAATCTTGCGGGCGTAAGCCGGGTCGGTTGCGTAACCGGCCTTTTGCAGCTCGCGCACAAACTGTTCGGGGTTATCGGCCGACTTCACCACATCTTGATAACGATTATTGGTTTGCAGCAGCGTGACCAGGTCATGGAAGCTGTCCTTGTAGGAATCGTAGGAGCGGAACTCGGCCGTCTCCTTGACCATCTCGCCATTCCTGAACTCGCTGGTGATGGCCCGCGCCGAATCACCCTTCCAGCTGCTGCCGGCCTTGATGCCGAACAGGTTGTGGCTGCTGCTGCCGTCCTGGGCGCGCATGACCGATTTGCCCCAACCGGTTTCCAGGGCGGCCTGGGCCACCAGGTAACGCGGATCGACACCAATGCGATCGGCCGCTTCCTTGGCCATCGGCAGCATGGTGTCGATGAATTCGTCGGCGCTGCCGAAGGCTTTTTTCGCCGGCGCCAAGGGGATCTGCGCAATGGCGCGCCCGTGAATCTGCAAGGACCCGCTCGACGCCATCTGCGCATTCTCCAGCCAGTCGCCGTTGTACAAGGGCCCCGAACCGGAAGTTGCGACACGCTCGGGCAACGCCGTTTTGTTGACCGCAGTGGCGGTGGTCGGCGTGGCGGAAGGCACCAGGCCCGCGAGCAAGCGGTCGGCCAGTTTTGGCGGCAGGGCCAGGCGCCGCTGGTTGATCAGCGCCATGTCATTGCGATGGGCGCCCTCGCCTGTCGGTGCACTGAGCGAACGCGAGGCCCACAACGGTCGCTCGCCATTGACCCGCGACAGCGGCCCGTTGATCGCCACCGTGCCAGCGGCCAGCGGTGTCTGCGCGGCCGCTTTCGCAGCCTCCTGCTTGGCCGCCGACAGTGTCGCCGCTTCACCCGGCGCCAGTGGCTTGTTCTTCGACATCTGGCGCATCAGCACGTCCGCCAGGCCGATACCACCGCCCTCGCGGGACATGGAAACCGCCAGTTGCTGGTCGTACATTTCCTGGTACTGCTTGGCCTCGGCGGTGTTCATCGGGTTGTCCTTGCCCAGCGCCTCGGTGGCCGAACGCATCGACTTGAGCATCTCGCCGAGGAACAGCGACTCGAACTCCTGCGCCACCTTGCGCATGTTGGCGTCGCTGTTCTTGTCGCCGACCTTGAGCTGGTTCAGCCGGTTCAGGTCGGAAAACGCACCGGAATCGCTGCTGCTGACCCGACCGCTCTTGAACATGTCCATGCTCGCCCTCCTCAGATCACGATCAGGTCGGCTTGCAGGGCGCCAGCCTGTTTCAGTGCTTCAAGGATCGCCATCAGGTCGCCCGGTGCCGCGCCGACCTGGTTCACCGCACGGACGATTTCGTCGAGGGTGGTGCCCGGGCCGAACTTGAACATCGGCTTGGCTTCCTGCTCGGCATTGACCCGCGAGCGCGGCACGACAGCGGTCTGGCCATTGGACAGAGGGCCGGGCTGGCTGACGATAGGGTCTTCGGTAATGGTCACGGTCAGGCTGCCGTGGGTGACGGCGGCCGGGGAAACCTTGACGTTCTGGCCGATCACGATGGTGCCGGTGCGCGAGTTGATGATGACTTTGGCCACCGCCTGACCCGGATCGATTTCAAGGTTTTCCAGGATCGACAGGTAATCGACACGCTGGCTCGGATCCAGCGGCGCGGTGACGCGCACCGAGCCGCCGTCGATGGCCTGGGCCACGCCAGGGCCGAGCATGTCGTTGATCTTGTCGACGATGCGCTTGGCCGTGGTGAAGTCGGAACGGTTGAGGTTCAGGGTCAGGCTGTTGCCCTGGTTGAAACCGCTCGGCACCGCTCGCTCGACCGAAGCACCGCCCGGGATGCGCCCGGCCGAAGGCACGTTGACCGTGATCTTCGAGCCATCGCGCCCCTCGGCATCAAACCCGCCGACCACCAGGTTGCCTTGGGCTACCGCATAAACGTTGCCGTCGATACCCTTGAGCGGCGTCAGCAGCAAGGTGCCGCCGCGCAGGCTCTTGGAGTTACCGATGGACGAAACGGTGATGTCGACCTGTTGCCCCGGCTTGGCGAACGCCGGCAAGTCGGCACTGATCGACACCGCCGCGACGTTCTTCAACTGCACGTTGCCCGAACCCGGCGGTACCTTGATGCCGAACTGCGAGAGCATGTTGTTGAAGGTCTGCAGGGTGAACGGGGTCTGCGTCGTCTGGTCGCCGGTGCCATTGAGCCCGACCACCAGGCCGTAGCCGATCAATTGGTTGGAGCGCACGCCGGAAATGCTGGCGATGTCCTTCAGGCGCTCGGCTTGAGCGTTGAAGGCTGCGGACAGCATCAGGGTGGCGACCATGAGGCTTTTGAATTTCAACATGCTCAACTGGAAGGCCACCTAGAAAGGAAACAGCGGGCTGAGGAAGAAACGGTCGAACCAGCCTGGCTGACTCGCATCGGCAAAGGAGCCAGTGCCCGAATAGGTGATGCGCGCATCGGCGACACGGGTCGACGACACGGTGTTATCGGTAGAGATGTCGTCAGCCCGGACCAGACCGGCAATCCTCACCAGTTCGTCGCCGGTGTTGAGGGTCAGCCACTTCTCGCCGCGCACGGCGATGATGCCGTTAGGCAAGACATCGGCGACCGTCACGGTGATCGAACCGGTGAGGCTGTTGCCCTGACCGGCCTTGCTGTCACCCTTGGTCGCACGGTCGCCTTCATAGCTGGCGTCCAGGCTCAGGTCACCACTGCCAAACGGATTGTTGGTGCTGGGCGTGGAACCGAACAGCGAGCTCAGGCCGATGCTGGCCTTGCTGTTCTTGCCAATCTGCGAGTTGGCGTTTTTGCTGGCCTGGGTCTTTTCGTTCAGGGTGATGGTGATGATGTCACCGACCCGGAACGCCTTGCGGTCGGTGTACAGGTTCTGTTCGAAGCCAGCCTGGTAGATCGAGCCGTTGTTGGCGGCAGCCGGCAACGGCGTGCGCGGCAACACCGGGGCGTAGTAAGGGTCATTGGGCTTTGGCGACACAGGCACGCAGCCTGCAAGCGCAGTAATCCCACTCAGTGCCAGAACAGAGACGAAGCGTTTCATGACCCTACCTCACGGTGTTGCAGGCGACCTCATGGCCGCCCCAAAGACTTGATTACAGATTCTGCGTTACGAACGAGAGCATCTGGTCGGCGGTGGAGATCACCTTGGAGTTCATCTCGTAGGCGCGCTGAGTGGTGATCATGTTGACCATCTCCTCAACGGTGCTGACGTTGGAGGTTTCCAGGGTGTTCTGCAGCGTGGTACCGAAACCCGCCAGGCCCGGGGTGCCGACTTGCGGCGCGCCACTGGCGGCGGTTTCCAGGAACAGGTTGTTGCCCACCGCCTGCAGGCCGGCCGGGTTGATGAAGTCGGCGGTTTGCAGGTTGCCGATCACCTGGGACGCCGGGTTGCCGGCGACGGTGATGGAGACGGTGCCATCCTTGCCCACGGTGAAGGTCTGGGCGTCGTTCGGAATGACGATCGCCGGTTCCAGGGCAAAGCCGCTGGCGTTGACGATCTGGCCGTTGGAATCCAGGTGGAAAGTACCGTCACGGGTGTAGGACGTGGTGCCGTCCGGCTGCAGGATCTGGAAGAAGCCGCGACCGTCGATGGCCATGTCCAGCGGTTGCTCGGTGGTTTGCAGGCTGCCGGCGTTGAAGTTCTTCTGGGTGCCGACAATGCGCACACCGGTACCCAGTTGCAGGCCCGACGGCAGTTCGCTGTCCTGGGTCGACTGGGCGCCTGGCTGACGCTTGATCTGGTACAGCAGATCCTGGAACTCGGCGCGGTCACGTTTGAAACCCGTGGTCGAGACGTTGGCCAGGTTGTTGGAAATGGTGGTCAGGTTGGTGTCCTGGGCGGACAGACCGGTTTTGGCAACCCATAGAGCCGGAAGCATTCGATTCTCCTCGTGCGCCTGTTTTACGGCGCGACGTTCTGGTAATTAGCTGATCTGCAAGACCCGAGCCATGGCCTGGTCGTCTTCTTTGGCGGTGTTCATCATCTTGATGTGCAGTTCGAACTGCTTCGACAGGGCCAGCACCTGGGTCATCTCGTCCACGGCGTTGACGTTGCTCGACTCGAGGAAACCGGATACCAGCTTGACGTTGGCATCGGCTTGCGCAGGCTGGCCGTCCTTGGTGTGAATCGAACCGTCCAGGCCCTTGGTCATGTTCTTGATGTCCGGGTTGACCAGCTTGATGCGGTCAACTTCAGCCATCACACGCGGACCTTCGCCCATGGCGCGAATGCTGATGGTGCCGTCCTCGCCCACTTCGATCTGCTGCTCGGGCGGCACGGCGATCGGGCCGCCATTGCCGATCACCGGCATGCCGTTGCCTGCCCGCAGCACGCCCAGGGCGTCCACCACCAGGCTGCCGGTACGCACGTAGCTTTCTCCGCCATCGGGGTTCTGCACCGCCAGCCAGCCGCTGCCTTGTACGGCGACGTCGAGGTCACGACCGGTCTGTACCAGCGAGCCTGGGGTAAAGTCGGTGGCCGGGCGTTCGGACAGGGCAAACGCTCGCGCCGGAAAGCTGTCGCCGAACACCGGCATCGAGCGGGCCTGCTCCAGGTCTTTCTGGAAGCCGTTGGTAGAGATGTTCGCCAGGTTGTTGGCATGGGCCTTTTGCGCCAGCGCATTCTGGCTGGCGCCGGTCATTGCCACATAAAGGTACTTGTCCACACGCTTTCCTCTGCCTGCCGGACGTTTGCCGCCCGATGCTGTACTGACGTGGCATAAGCAATTTGCAGACCAAGTCGGTTTTGGCAGCGCGAGGCCCGGCAAACAAAGGACTTGAGAGATTTCGCCGGTCTGGAGGGTTTGTATCAGAGACGAAAAACCGGCGGTGATATGCCGGTAAGTGGCAAGGCTTGACCTGCTTACCAGCAATGCTGGCCCCTTCGCGAGCAAGCCCGCTCCCACAGTGATCTGTGGCGTTCACAAAACCTGTGGGAGCGGGCTTGCTCGCGAAGAGGCCGGCACAATCACAACAAAAGTCAGCTAAGACTCAGTCTTGCCCACCTCATAATCACGCAGCTTATTGGCAATGGTGGTATGCGAAACCCCCAGCCGCTTACCCAGCTGCCGACTGCTCGGATGCTCGGAATACAACCGCTCCAGCACCGCTTTCTCGAAGCGCCCGACAATCTCGTCCAGCCCGCCCTCCAACGAAAAATCGCCAAGCGGCTGACGCACGCCATAGTCCGGCAGACGAATATGCTCGGCCTTGACCGTGCCGCCATCGCACAGGGAAACCGCCTGGAACAACACGTTTTCCAACTGCCGCACGTTGCCTGGCCAGTGGTAATGACTGAGCCGATCCATGGCCGCCGGCGCGAGCTTGGGCAACGGGCAACCGATCTGCCGGCTGGCCTGGTCGAGAAAGTGCTCCACCAGCGGGGTCAAGCCGTCGAGGCATTCGCGCAGCGGCGGAATGTGCAACGACAGCACGTTCAAGCGGTGATACAGGTCCTGGCGAAACTCCCCGCGGGCGCAGAGTTCGGACAGGTCAACCTGGGTTGCGCAGATCACCCGCACGTCGAGGTACACCTCTTCATCGCTGCCTACGCGGCGGAAGCAACCATCCTGCAGGAAGCGCAACAATTTCACCTGCAGGCGCGGGCTCATTTCCCCGACACCATCGAGAAACAGCGTACCGCCCGCCGTCAATTCCAACAGCCCCAACTTACCCTCGGCCCGGGCGCCTTCGAAGGCGCCAGGGCCATAACCGAATAGCTCGGTCTCGGCCATGGATTCCGGCAGACCGGCACAGTTGAGCGCCATCAGCGGCGATTGTCCGCGCGGGCTGGCCAGATGGCAGGCGCGCGCCAACAGCTCTTTACCGGTGCCGGTTTCGCCTTCTATCAATAGCGGTGCATCGAGCGGGGCCATGCGCCGGGCTTCGCGCACCACCGCCGCCATCACCTTCGAGCTTTGAAAGATGCTGTCGAAGCCGCGCAACTCCTGCTTGCGCACGTTATAGATGCGCTCGCCCACACGGTCGGCGCGATGCAGGGTCAGCACGGCACCGGCCATGGCTTCGCTGTCGTCATGCTCCGATTGCAGGGGCGCGATGTCGGCCAGGAACACATCGCCCTTGACCTTGACCCGCAGCCCGTTGATCCGCGATTTGTTGGCGCGCACCAGCTCCGGCAAATCGAAATCTTCGGCATAGCGGGACAAGGGAATGCCCGGCACCTCATCTACCCGCACACCCAGCAACTGCGCCGCCGCACGATTGGCCGCGACGATGGAGCCGCCCATGTCGATCGACAGCACCGGAAACTCCAGCGCGCCGAGCAGCGCATTGAGTTCCATGTGCCGACGCTCGCTGGGCATGAGCCCTACGCGCTTGACGCCGAAAACCCCGGCAATCGCCTCGAATTTCGGACGCAACGCCTGGAACTGGATGTTGATCAGGTTCGGACAGTGCAGGTAGATGGCATTGCCATGCTCGCCACCCACCTCGCCGCGGGCGACGTTGATGCCGTACTCGACCAACAGGTTGAGAATGTCGCGCAGGATGCCGATGCGGTTCTGGCAGTGGACTTTGATACGCATGTAAAAGACCTGATAAACGATGATTAACCTGTGGAAGCCAGCCTGCTGGCTCCCACAGGGTTAGCGCCCGACTTTTCCGAGGAGGCGCTCAAATAGTCGTCAAGATTATGTGACAGATGTAGGGCTTTTCCCAGCCGCCAATCTCAACATCTGCGCGATGACGGACGATACGTAACGAAAACTTTACGGTTTTGCAGGATTTTTCATGCGAGGGACGCCGCTCACCTGCTGCAACGCTGCAATTGATGGGGTATTCCTAGGTCCATAGCAGCACATAACAAGAACGAATCCCCTAGCAGGAGAGCAGCATGAAGCAGACGCAATACGTGGCTCGCGAGCCCGATGCGCATGGTTTTATCGACTACACCGCTGAAGAACATGCAGTGTGGAACACGCTGATCACTCGCCAACTGAAAGTGATCGAAGGGCGTGCGTGCCAGGAATACCTGGACGGCATCGAAAAACTCGGTCTGCCCCACGACCGCATTCCGCAACTGGGCGAGATCAACAAGGTCCTCGGTGAAACCACCGGCTGGCAAGTCGCTCGCGTTCCGGCGCTGATCCCCTTCCAGACCTTTTTCGAATTGCTCGCCAGCAAGCAGTTTCCGGTGGCAACGTTCATTCGTACCCGCGAAGAACTGGACTACCTGCAAGAGCCGGACATTTTCCACGAGATCTTCGGCCACTGCCCATTGCTGACCAACCCCTGGTTCGCTGAATTCACCCACACCTACGGCAAGCTCGGCCTGCAGGCGTCCAAGGAAGAGCGTGTGTACCTGGCGCGCCTGTACTGGATGACCATCGAATTCGGCCTGCTCGACACCCCCCAAGGCCAACGCATCTACGGTGGCGGCATCCTGTCTTCACCGAAAGAAACCGTGTATTGCCTGTCGGACGAGCCTGAGCATCAGGCCTTCGACCCGCTCGAATGCATGCGCACGCCTTACCGCATCGACATCCTGCAGCCGCTGTATTTCGTTCTGCCGAACCTCAAGCGCCTGTTTGACCTGGCCCACGAAGACATCATGGGCATGGTCAAGCAAGCGATGCAGATGGGTCTGCACGCGCCGAAATTTCCACCGAAGCCCAAAGCGGCCTGAACCGCCGCTTTTTCGATCAAGTGAGTCTGTCAGGAACCGACGCTTTGCTTTAGCGTGGTGTTATTGACGGTCGATTTCCCTTTATCCCGATTTCAGGAATCCATCATGTCCACATTGAACCAAGCCCACTGCGAAGCCTGCCGCGCCGATGCCCCACAGGTCAGCGATGAAGAATTGCCGATCCTGATCAAGCAGATCCCCGACTGGAACATCGAAGTTCGCGACAGCATCATGCAGCTGGAAAAGGTGTTCCTGTTCAAGAACTTCAAGCACGCCCTGGCGTTCACCAACGCTGTCGGTGAAATCTCCGAGGCTGAAGGCCATCACCCAGGCCTGCTGACCGAGTGGGGCAAAGTCACCGTGACCTGGTGGAGCCACTCGATCAAGGGCCTGCACCGCAACGACTTCATCATGGCCGCGCGCACTGACATCGTTGCCAAGGATGCCGAGGGCCGCAAATAATGCATTTCGACGCCATCGGCCGGGTGCCCGGCGACCCGATCCTCGGCCTGATGGAGGCCTATGCGCAGGACCCCAACCCGCGCAAATTCGACCTCGGCGTGGGTGTCTATAAAGACGCCCAGGGCCTGACCACCATTCCCCAGGCGGTGAAACTCGCCGAGGCGCGCCTGGTGGATCGCCAGACCACCAAGACCTACATCGGCGGTCACGGCGATGCAGCCTTCGGCAAGGTCATCAGCGAATTGGTGCTCGGCGCCGACTCGACGCTGCTCAGCGAACAGCGCGCCGGTGCCACCCAGACCCCTGGCGGCACCGGTGCACTCCGCTTGAGCGCGGACTTCATTGCCCAGTGCCTGCCGGGCCGTGGCGTCTGGCTGAGCAATCCGACCTGGCCGATCCACGAAACCATTTTCGCCGCGGCCAAGGTCAAGGTCAGCCACTACCCGTACGTGGGCAGCGACAACCGTCTCGACGTCGACGCCATGCTCGCCGCGCTCGAACAAGCCCCCAAGGGCGACGTGGTGCTGCTGCACGCGTGCTGCCACAACCCGACCGGCTTCGATCTGTCCCATGATGACTGGCGCCGGGTGCTGGACGTGGTGCGTCGGCGAGAGTTGCTGCCACTGATCGATTTTGCCTACCAGGGCTTCGGCGATGGCCTGGAACAGGACGCCTGGTCGACGCGGCTGTTTGCCGCCGAGTTGCCGGAAGTCTTGATCACCAGTTCGTGCTCGAAGAACTTCGGCCTGTACCGCGACCGCACCGGCGCGCTGATCGTCTGCGCGAAATCCGCCGACAAGCTGACCGACATCCGTAGCCAACTGGCCAACATCGCGCGCAATTTGTGGTCGACGCCGCCGGATCACGGCGCTGCCGTGGTGGCGACTATCCTCGGCGACCCGGAATTGAAAAATCTCTGGGCCGACGAAGTGGAAACCATGCGCCTGCGTATCGCGCAACTGCGCAGCGGTTTGCTCGAAGCGCTGGAAGCCTACGGTTTGCGCGAGCGTTTTGCGCACATCGGCGTGCAGCGCGGGATGTTTTCCTACACCGGGTTAACGCCTGAGCAAGTGAAAGCGCTGCGGGATAACCATAGCGTGTACATGGTCAGTTCGGGTCGGGCGAACGTGGCGGGGATTGATGCGTCGCGTCTGGATCTGTTGGCCGAAGCAATCGCCAAAGTCTGCAAATAACTTCCAAACACTGCAAATCCCTGTGGGAGCGGGCTTGCTCGCGAATGCGGAATGTCAGTCGACATCCATATTGACTGATCTACCGCTTTCGCGAGCAAGCCCGCTCCCACGTTAGTTTTGCATCGCTCCTCTTATTTCCCTGTATATACAAGCCCATCCGTCGAAACAAATGGATATAAAAGTCTGTTTGTCATTTCTACTCCTGTATCCTGCCCAGGCTTTTTTGAAAGCGCGGATCTACCAGATCTATCAACAGACTTAGCGAGGAGCGCGACCATGCACGAGATTCCTAATCTCCCCTTCCCAAGCCTGCACGTACCTGAGCAGACGACCACGCAACAAGCCGGCGCCCAACAGCCCGAGCCGAAAGAAGCCACTGACCGCCGCCAGGCAGACAGCGAAGACTGAAACACCCGCCGTACAGACTGTGTGGAAAGCGCTAACATGCGCTTTCCACACCGCCTGAACAGTGACCGCCCATGACCGACGAATTCAACGAAGCCCAGGCCAATCTCCTGATCGGCACCGCCGAGAAAATGATCGAGATCTGGAATCGCCTCCCCCCCGAAAAACAGGCCGCTTTGCTCGCGCGCTTCGGCAGCGAAGAAAATGCCCTGGCCGCCCTGGTCACTACGCAACTGGTAGCCCCTGCCAAGCCTGATTGATCCCGCCCGGCAAATAGTTTTACTTTTTCCACGACCCGCGGCCGCTCGCGCCGTTATCATAAGCAGCCTATCTATCCCTGCTTTCCCGTGGACCTTTACCCATGTCTGAAAACCAGCGCCCCCTGGCGGTCACGCTGCAAGTCGTTTCCATCGTTCTGTTTACCTTCATCGGCTACCTCAATATCGGCATTCCATTGGCGGTACTGCCGGGCTATGTCCATAGCGACCTGGGCTTTGGCGCCGTGATCGCCGGGCTGGTGATCAGCGTGCAGTACCTCGCTACCCTGCTCAGCCGCCCCTACGCCGGGAAAATCATCGACAACAAGGGCAGCAAACTGGCGGTCATGTATGGTCTGGCCGGCTGTGGCCTGAGCGGTGTGTTCATGCTGATCTCGGCCTGGACCGAAAGCCTGCCAATGCTCAGCCTGATCAGCTTGTTGATCGGCCGCCTGGTGCTCGGCAGTGCCGAAAGCCTGGTGGGCTCAGGCTCCATTGGCTGGGGCATCGGCCGGGTCGGTGCGGCGAATACCGCCAAGGTCATCTCGTGGAACGGCATTGCCAGTTACGGCGCACTGGCCGTGGGTGCCCCGTTGGGCGTGCTGTTGGTCAAGCAGATGGGATTGTGGAGCATGGGCGTGAGCATTGTCTTGCTGGCGGTGCTTGGCCTGCTGCTGGCCTGGCCGAAAACCGCGGCGCCTATCGTAGTCGGCGAACGCTTGCCGTTCATGCACGTGCTTGGTCGGGTGCTGCCCCACGGTTGCGGCCTCGCCCTGGGCTCGATCGGCTTTGGCACCATCGCCACCTTCATCACCCTGTATTACGCCACTCAACATTGGGACAACGCCGTGTTGTGCCTGAGCCTGTTCGGGGCGAGCTTCATCGGTGCGCGGCTGCTGTTCGGCAACCTGATCAACCGCCTCGGCGGTTTTCGCGTGGCGATTGCCTGCCTGTCGGTGGAAACCCTGGGCCTGTTGCTGTTGTGGCTGGCACCCGACGCGCATTGGGCGTTGGCAGGTGCGGCATTGAGCGGTTTCGGTTTCTCGCTGGTGTTTCCGGCGTTGGGTGTCGAAGCGGTCAACCTGGTACCGGCTTCCAGTCGCGGTGCAGCGGTCGGTGCTTACTCGCTGTTCATCGACTTGTCGCTGGGGATCACCGGGCCGCTGGCCGGCGCGGTGGCGGCAGGATTCGGCTTTGCCTCGATCTTCCTGTTCGCCGCCCTCGCTGCCGTGAGCGGCCTGGCGTTGAGCCTCTACCTGTACCGTCAGGCACCGAAACAACGCCAGGCGCGGGATTCGCGCTAAAAGTCGACCTTGCCGCGCCCCGCCTTGATGTTGCCGCGCTTGCTCTTGGACTCGAGCCGTCGGGTCTTCGAACCGAGGGTCGGCTTGGTCGGCCGGCGTTTCTTCTCGACCTTGGTGGCGCTCTGGATCAACTCGACCAGACGCTCCAGCGCATCGGCGCGGTTCTGCTCCTGGGTACGGTATTGCTGGGCCTTGATGATCAACACGCCTTCGCTGGTGATGCGACTGTCGCGCAGCGCCAACAGCCGCTCCTTATAGAACTCGGGCAAGGACGAGGCCGGAATGTCGAAGCGCAGGTGCACGGCACTGGAGACCTTGTTGACGTTCTGCCCTCCCGCGCCCTGGGCGCGAATCGCCGTCAATTCGATCTCGGCATCCGGCAGATGCACGTTGTTGGAAATCACCAGCATGGAAAAGCGTCCGTATTCAGAGTCGCCAGAATACCCCGTAGGGGCCCTGCATTGCCCACAAAAAACCCGGCACATGGCCGGGTTTGTCGTTTCTGCGCGGAGTTACTCCACCGCTGGCTGCAAGGCGCGTTGCGCGCTGCGCTTGTTCTTGATGCCGTAGCAGACCCACATGAACACCAGCCACACCGGAATTGCGTACACCGAAGTCTGGATCCCCGGAATCAACAACATCACGCCGAGAATGAACAACACGAACGCCAGGCAGATGTAGTTGCCGTACGGGTACCAGAAGGCCTTGAACAGCGGCGTCTGTTTGGTCGCGTTCATGTGCTGGCGGAACTTGAAGTGCGAGTAGCTGATCATCGCCCAGTTGATCACCAGGGTGGCCACTACCAGCGACATCAGCAGTTCCAGCGCGTTCTGCGGGATCAGGTAGTTCAGCAGCACCGCGATCAGGGTCACGGCGGCCGAGGCCAGGATCGAACGTACCGGCACGCCGCGCTTGTCGATCTTCGCCAGTGCTTTGGGCGCATCGCCCTGTTCGGCCATGCCCAGCAGCATGCGGCTGTTGCAGTAGGTGCCGCTGTTGTACACCGACAAGGCCGCGGTCAGGACCACGAAGTTGAGGATGTGCGCAGCGGTGTTGCTGCCCAGCATCGAGAACACCTGCACGAACGGACTGCCGCTGTAGGAATCACCGGAGGCGTTCAGGGTGGCCAGCAAGCTGTCCCACGGAGTCAACGACAGCAGGATCACCAGGGCACCGATGTAGAAAATAAGGATCCGGTAGATCACCTGGTTGATCGCTTTCGGGATCACGGTTTTCGGCTTGTCGGCTTCGGCTGCGGTGAAACCGAGCATCTCCAGGCCGCCAAAGGAAAACATGATGAACGCCATGGCCATCACCAGGCCGTTGACGCCGTTGGGGAAGAAGCCGCCGTGGGACCACAGGTTGCTGACCGCCGCTTGCGGGCCGCCATTGCCGCTGACCAGCAGGTAGCTGCCCAGGGCAATCATGCCGACGATCGCCACGACCTTGATGATCGCGAACCAGAACTCGGCCTCGCCAAAGACTTTGACGTTGGCCAGGTTGATCGCGTTGATCAGCACGAAGAAGGCCGCTGCGGAGACCCAGGTCGGGATGTCCGGTGCCCAGTAGTGGATGTATTTACCGACCGCCGTCAGCTCCGACATGCCGACCAGGATGTACAGGATCCAGCAGTTCCAGCCCGACAGGAAGCCGGCAAAGCCGCCCCAGTACTTGTGCGCGAAATGGCTGAAGGAGCCAGCCACCGGGTCTTCGACGATCATTTCGCCCAGCTGGCGCATGATCATGAAGGCAATGAAGCCGCAAATGGCATAGCCGAGGATCATCGACGGCCCGGCGGATTTCAGCACTCCGGCCGAGCCGAGGAACAGACCGGTACCGATCGCGCCACCGAGGGCAATCAGTTGAATGTGGCGATTTTTCAGGCCGCGTTTCAGCTCGCCCGAATGCGAGTTTTGTCCACTCATGAAAAGGGTCTCACGCAAGGTTTGATGATGTTCAGTAGGCGTTGCTGCTCAGGACAGAGGTTAAGCAGCGCCGATCAAACCCCAGCGCAGGCACCAGGAGTTCAGCGTATTTACAACGGTCATGCGTCACCTGTTTGTTTTTATCTGTGACGAAATCGAACCCGACGCGCTTGTGACGCGGCGGAGTGAACAAGGCGGATAGCCTTGAGGTTTGCGCATTTGCGCAGGAGGTCACAGGTAAAACGCGGCGCATTGTACACCTGTAACCCCCTGTTGCCAGACCCCGCTGGATCAGCGTGTCGGTAGCCGGGATTGCGTGTGTCCGCCTCGATGGGGTCGGGCGGCAGCAAAAAGGAGGTCAGACCTTTGCAGGTCCAGGACCGGGACGGTAGAAACACCGGCCCGCGATGAGAGCTGAAAATGGATTGCGGCGTTCATTGCGCCTCCTTTTTGTTATGCACCTGCACGACAGGCATGGCGCGCATGACACCTTGCATGGGGTCGGGAAACAAGCGGGCTAGAGCGTTGGGGGAAGGAGCAGAAGGAATGGAGCGTAAGAATTTTCTTACGGGATCAAAAGAAAGACGATTTCACGGGGTTAACCCTGGGATTTCGTCATGTTTTCTTTACAGCCTGTCATTTTGGCTTTCCACTTTGGGCATCTACCTGCTGGACTGACGCTTTCGCGAGCAGGCTCGCTCCCACAGGAGCCTGCGTTGTTCCACGGAAATGCGATCCCTTGTGGGAGCGGGCTTGCTCGCGAAGGCGTCCTCAAAAACACCACAGGGCTAAAATCAGGCACGAAAAAAAACGCCAACCCGAAGGTTGGCGTTTTTCGTGAAGCGCTTACCGATTACTCAGGCTTGCGACGACCAAAGCCCGGACGCTGACCGGAACCCGCCGGTGCGCCACGGCGCTTGCCCGATGGCGTATCACCGTCGACCAGCTTGATTCCAGGACGCTTCGGCGCCGGCTTGGCCGGACGCTTGGTGTCGGCCGGACGATCGGCTACCGGGGTACCACGGCCTTCGCCACGCTCGGTACGGCCATTGGCCGGACGCGGCGTGCGCGGACCGCGCTCACCGTCCTGACGGGCGGCTGGCTTGCGTGCCGGGCGCTCGCCTTCGATCTGCGGCTCGCGGCTGGCACGCGGTGCGGCCGGAGCGGCGGCTGCGCCAGTGGCCGGACGCAGGGTCCGTACGCGCTCGGTCTTGGCCATTGGACGCGACGACTTACGCTGCATCCGCTCAAGCTTGTCCTTGCTCTTGGCGTTCATCTGCGGCATCGCGACCGGCGTCAGGCCGACCTCGGCACTCAGGATGTCGACTTCGTACTGGCTCATTTCGCGCCAGCGGCCCATCGGCAGGTCGGAGTTGAGGAACACCGGACCGAAACGCACGCGCTTCAAGCGGCTGACCACCAGGCCCTGGGATTCCCACAGGCGACGAACTTCGCGGTTGCGACCTTCCATCACCACGCAGTGATACCAGTGGTTGAAACCTTCGCCACCTGGCGCCTGCTTGATGTCGGTGAACTTGGCCGGGCCGTCTTCGAGGACCACGCCGGCTTTCAGACGCTCGATCATCTCGTCATCGACTTCGCCACGCACACGTACCGCGTATTCACGGTCCATTTCGTAGGAAGGGTGCATCAGGCGGTTGGCCAGTTCACCGTCAGTGGTGAACATCAACAGACCGGTGGTGTTGATGTCGAGACGACCGATGTTGATCCAGCGGCCTTCTTTCGGCTTTGGCATCTTGTCGAACACGGTCGGGCGACCTTCCGGGTCGACACGGGTGCAGATCTCGCCGTCAGGCTTGTTGTACATGATCACGCGGCGGACCGACTCGGCAGCCTCTTCACGCTTGATTACCTTGCCATCGATGGTGATGGCGTCATGCATGTCAACGCGCTGGCCAAGGGTGGCGTCTTTGCCGTTGACCTTGATTCGGCCGTGGCTGATCCAGGCTTCCACGTCACGGCGCGAGCCGACGCCGATACGGGCGAGGACTTTCTGCAGCTTTTCGCCTGCTGGGCCGATTTCCTGGTCGTCTTTCTGGTCTTTGATACTCATCTGGGCACCTCCCGGTGTGTTCTGAAAACTGGGTACTTGAGCGAAGGGATCGCCGAAGGGTCGCGAATCATACGCGCATGTGGGCGTTTGCGCATCAGAGACTAGCTGATCAACGCAAGGTTATTTCTTTTTCCGCCGGCCGGTGATCCACTGTGAACACATTCCCCCTGTGGGAGCGGGCTTGCTCGCTCCCACATTGGAACTGCGTCAGTCGTCGAATTCGCGGCGTTCGGCCTCGATGGCTTCGGCCAGGGCCAGGGCTTCGGCTTCTTCGTCGGACAACTCCGGCTCGGGTTTCGGTTGTTCGAGGGCAGCAACGGCGGCCAGGAGTTTTTCCCGGGCCTCGGCAACACCGAGGATGTCCTCTTCCTCCTCGGGTTCAGGCTCAACCGGCAAATCCACCTGCTCCGCTTCAACGTCAGGCTGCTCCTGATCGATCGCCGGCAGCTCACCATCACGCAACAAATCGTCGAAATCAGTCTTGATCCCCTCCTCCATGCTGTCCAGCTCCAGCAACAGCGTATGGAAACTGGTCTCTTCCTTGGGCTCTTCCGGCTCGGCGCTGGCGTCGGCCAGTTCCTGCAGCCCGGCGGGTACCGGTGCGTCGTCGAAATCGAGCACTGGATCCGGCTCCAGCTCGCGCACCTCGGCCAGCGGCGGCAGGTCATCCAGGTTCTTCAGGTTGAAGTGATCGAGAAACGCCTTGGTGGTGGCGAACATCGCTGGCTTGCCCGGAACGTCGCGGTAACCGACGATGCGGATCCACTCGCGCTCCATCAGCGTCTTGACGATCTGGCTGTTGACCGCCACGCCCCGCACGTCTTCGATCTCGCCCCGGGTGATCGGTTGGCGATAGGCGATCAAGGCAATGGTTTCGAGCATGGCACGCGAGTAGCGCTGCGGCCGTTCTTCCCAAAGACGCCCCACCCACGGGGAGAATTTTTCACGGATCTGCAGGCGATAGCCGGAAGCGACCTCCTTCAACTCGTACGCACGGCCATCGCAGGACTTGCCCAGGAGGGTCAGGGCTTTCTTGAAGACCGCCGGTTCCGGGCGCTCAGCCTCTTCGAAGAGCTCGAACAGGCGCTCCAGGGATTGCGGTTTTCCGGAGGCCAACAGAAAGGCTTCGAGCAGTGGCGCCAGCTCGCGGGGTTCACTCAGGTTCATGATTGGACTCGTTATTCGGCTCTTGCTCGGACGTGGATCGCGGCGAACGGCTCATTTTGCACCAGCTCGACCAAGGATTCCTTGACCAGCTCGAGGATCGCCATGAAAGTCACGACAACCCCCAGGCGCCCTTCCTCGGCGGTGAACAGCTCGACAAACGGCACGAAACCGCCGCCCTTGAGCCGTTCCAGCACGTCGCTCATGCGTTCACGGGTGGACAGCGCCTCGCGGCTGACCTGGTGGCTTTCGAACATGTCGCCGCGGCGCAGCACCTCGGCCATGGACAGCAGAATCTCGGACAGGCGCACATCCGGCAACAGTTTGCGCGCCCGGGCCTCCGGGGCATCCAGCTTGGGCACCACCACGTCGCGACCGACCCGGCTCAGGCCATCGATGCCTTCGGCGGCAGCCTTGAAGCGCTCGTATTCCTGCAAGCGACGGATCAGTTCGGCGCGCGGGTCTTCTTCCTCGTCCTCGACGGTTTCGGCCCGCGGCAGCAGCATCCGCGACTTGATTTCGGCCAGCATCGCGGCCATCACCAGGTATTCGGCGGCCAGTTCCAGGCGCACCGACTGCATCAATTCGACATACCCCATGTACTGACGGGTGATTTCCGCTACCGGGATGTCGAGGATATTGATGTTCTGTTTGCGGATCAGGTACAGGAGCAGATCGAGGGGGCCTTCGAAGGCTTCGAGAAAGACTTCCAGCGCATCCGGCGGGATGTACAGGTCCAGCGGCATTTCCATGACCGCCTGGCCATAGACCATGGCGAAAGGCAGCTCTTGCTGGGCTCCGGCCTGACTGTCGACGGCTTCCACTGCGGACATCTAGGCCTCGACCATGAACGGCGCAGGGTCGCCGCAACCGACACGGATCACTTCCGGCTCGCCGTCGGCGAGGTTGATCACCGTGGAAGCCTTGATCCCGCCGAAACCGCCGTCGATGATCAGGTCGACCTGATGCTCGAGCAATTGGCGCATTTCATACGGATCGGTCAAAGGATCCTCGTCGCCCGGCATGATCAGCGTCACGCTCATCAGCGGTTCACCCAGCTCTTCGAGCAGCGCCAGGGCAATCGGATGGCTCGGTACCCGCAGGCCGATGGTGCGTTTTTTCGGATGCAGCAGCAGGCGCGGGACTTCGCGGGTGGCATTGAGGATGAAGGTGTAGGGCCCCGGAAGATGAGCCTTGAGAATGCGGAAAGTGCCAGTGTCGATCTTGGCGAACAGCCCCAGCTGCGACAGATCACTGCAGATCAGCGCAAAGTTGTGCTTTTCGTCGAGCTGGCGCAGACGCCGAACGCGCTCCACGGCAACCTTGTCGCCGATCTGGCAACCAATGGCGTAGGAGGAGTCCGTGGGATAAATCACCACCCCGCCTTTGCGAATGATCTCGACAGCCTGCTTGATCAGGCGCGCTTGCGGGTTTTCCGGATGAATCTGGAAAAATTGACTCACATTCTCTACCTGTTCAGACGACGGCAATATTTGGGTCATGTTTGAATCGACACCACAGTGGTGGCAGATCCTCCGGAAGCGGGCGATATTCGCCGATCTCGGACCAGCCTCCAGGGCCATGAAAATCACTGCCGGCGCTGACCAGCAGACCAAACTCGCGGGCCAGAATGGCCAGGCTGCCCACTTGCTCGGCAGGCTGATGGCCATTGACCACCTCGATCGCATGGCCCCCTGCTTGAATATAGTCGGCAATCAGGCGGCGGCGCTTGCTGCGAGTGAATTCGTAATGCCAGGGGTGGGCCAGACTGACCCAGGCCTTGGCCGCGCGCAGGGTTTCGACGGTTTCTTCCAGGGTCGGCCAGTGTTGCTTGACGTCGCCCAGCTTGCCGGCGCCCAGCCATTTGCGGAATGCTTCAGCGCGATCCTTGACGAAACCTTCGCGCACCATCCAGTCCGCGAAGTGCGGACGGGCCGGTGCGTTGCCGCTGTCACCCAGGGTCTGCTGGACTTCCCGGGCGCCTTCCAGCGCACCCGGCATGCCTTTGAGTGCCAGTTTGCGGCTGATTTCCTCGGATCGTAGCCAGCGGCCATCGCGCAATTTGGCAATCGCCTCGACCAACGGCGCGGCATTGACGTCGAAGCCATAGCCCAGCACGTGAATGGTCGCGCCGCCCCAGGTGCAGGATAATTCGACGCCGTTGACCAGCTGCATCCCCAGCGCATGCGCGGCGTGACGGGCCTCGTCGAGGCCTTCAAGGGTGTCGTGATCGGTCAAGGCCAGGACTCGCACGCCTTTCTCGAACGCACGCGCAACCAGAACCGCAGGCGCCAGGGCGCCATCGGAGGCCGTGCTATGGCAGTGCAAATCAACATTCACAGGGCTTTGTAACCTCAAATCAGCTGGCGCTATCGCGCGCCCATATGTTTGTTATTATGCCGCCACATCCTGCTTCTGGCTGCCACTGTGAAACAATTCATCGATTTCATCCCGCTCCTGCTGTTTTTCATCGTCTTCAAGATCGATCCTCGGGTCGTCGACATTGCCGGCCACGAGGTCACTGTCGGCGGTATCTACAGCGCCACCGCGATGCTGATCATCAGCTCCCTGGTGGTCTACGGCACGCTGTTCATCAAACAGCGCAAGCTGGAGAAGAGCCAGTGGCTGACCCTCATCGCCTGCCTGGTCTTCGGCAGCCTGACCCTGGCCTTCCACAGCGAAACCTTCCTGAAATGGAAAGCCCCGGTGGTCAACTGGCTGTTCGCCCTGGCGTTCATCGGCAGTCACTTCATCGGCGACCAACTGCTGATCAAGCGCATCATGGGCCACGCACTCACCCTGCCGGAACCGGTCTGGACGCGCCTGAACATCGCCTGGATCGCATTTTTCCTGTTTTGCGGTGCCGCCAACCTGTTCGTCGCGTTCACGTTCCAGAGCTACTGGGTCGACTTCAAGGTCTTCGGCAGCCTGGGCATGACTTTGCTGTTCCTGGTCGGCCAGGGCATCTACCTGTCCCGCCACCTGCACGACGCCGATACCACAACGCCGAAAACCGAGGACTGACATGCTTTACGCAATCATTGCCACAGACGTCGCCAACTCCCTGGAAGCCCGCCTGGCCGCTCGGCCTGCGCACCTTGAGCGCCTGCAAGTACTCAAGGGTGAAGGCCGGATCGTGTTGGCCGGCCCGCATCCGGCGGTCGACAGCAATGATCCGGGGGCAGCGGGTTTCACCGGCAGCCTGATCGTCGCCGAATTCGACTCCCTGGGCGCCGCACAGGCCTGGGCCGACACTGACCCGTACATCGCCGCAGGCGTCTACGCCAACGTTGTGGTCAAGCCTTTCAAGCAAGTCCTTCCGTAACGCCCCTTTGCGCGGTGAACCTTATCGGTTCATCGCGTTCTCAATCGCTCATTATTCTCCTTTGCCTGCCGACAAACTCCCCAATATCCGTATTGGAATCAGGAGTCGCGATGCGCAAAGGTCCGCTGTGTCTGATGTTGGTGACGTTGTCGATCGTGGCGCCCGCCCACGGTGAAGAAGCCGTCGATGGCGCGAACTCCACGCCGCTGTCCTTGAGCGCCGGCAGTCAGATCAATGAATTGCAGCAACGCTTGAAGGAAAGCGAGCGGCAGCGAGAAGAACTGAGCAAACAACTGAACAGTGCCGATGGCGAACGCGAAAGCGTCCAGCTGGTCCGGTTGCGCCAGGAGAATCAGCGACTCAAGCTGCAACTTCGGGAAGTACAGGCCGGCAGTTCGATCCCGCGCTGGTTGACCGATCAGCAACAGTGGTTCGTCATTGGCGCCGGGGTGGCGCTATTGGCCCTGCTCTGCGGTATCTTCGCCAGTGGTGCGAGGCGAAAACGTCGACAATGGCTAAATTGAGTGATCCATGAGCGAGCTGTTACTAATTGATGATGACCAGGAGCTGTGCGAGCTCTTGAGCAGCTGGCTGAGCCAGGAAGGATTTCAGGTGCGCGCCTGCCACGATGGCCAGAGCGCCCGTCGCGCACTGGCGCAAACCTCCCCGGCCGCCGTGGTGCTGGACGTAATGTTGCCGGACGGAAGCGGCCTGGAACTGCTCAAGCAGCTGCGCAGCGATCATCCGGACTTGCCGGTGCTGATGCTTTCAGCCCGCGGCGAACCCCTGGACCGCATCCTTGGTCTGGAGCTCGGTGCCGACGACTATCTGGCCAAACCCTGCGACCCGCGGGAACTGACGGCCCGTCTGCGCGCCGTGCTGCGCCGCAGCCATCCGGCGCCGACGTCCAGCCAGATCGAGCTGGGCGACCTGTGTTTCAGCCCGGTGCGCGGTGTGGTCAGCATCGATGAACAGGAGTTCACCCTGACGGTTTCCGAAAGCCGCCTGCTCGAAGCCCTGCTCAAGCAGCCCGGCGAGCCGCTGGACAAACAGGAACTGGCGCAAATCGCCCTCGGCCGCAAGCTGACCCTGTACGACCGCAGCCTCGACATGCACGTGAGCAACCTGCGCAAAAAGATCGGCCCGCATCCTGATGGCCGCCCGCGCATCGTGGCGCTGCGCAGCCGCGGCTACTACTACAGCCTCTGATTCCAGACATCCCCCTGTAGGAGCCCGGCTTGCCGGCGATGACGATCTCGAGGACGCCATCACCGGCAAGCCGGGCTCCTACAGGAAGTGGTTTTGTCAGGTAGTGATAAAACCATCTTTACCCAAGCTTTACCTACCGCTGACCGCCGCTGACCTTGATCTGCGTAATCTGAACTCATCCGGAACGTACCGGGAATGAGACAAGGAGATTCACCATGCGCAAGACCCTTATCGCTCTGATGTTCGCCGCCGCCCTGCCAACCGTTGCCATGGCCATGCCTGAAGGCACAGGCCCGATGGATGGGCCGATGGACGGCTCGCGTCACGGTGGTCAGATGCACGGCATGCACGGCATGCACGGCAAAGGCCCGTACAGTCAACTGGACCTGAGCCGCGAGCAGCGCGAGCAGATCCGCAAGATCATGGGCGAGCAGATGCACGAGCGGAAGCAAGTGGTCGACAAGTACCTGGAAAAACTCTCGCCAGCCGACCAGAAAGCCATGAAGGATGAAATGGCCGCCAACCACAAGAAAGCCGAAGCAGACGTGCGCGCCTTGCTGAAGCCGGATCAACAGAAGAAATTCGACGAGATCCAGAAAAAACAGGCTGAACGTCGCGCCGAGTGGGCCGAGTTCAAGGCGTGGAAAGCGCAACAGGCACAAAATGCGCAATAATGTGCTAACCCCAGGCCCAACGGCTGAACACCGTTGGGCCTGGTCATTTTGATGGTCTGTGTTTGTTTTGAGGGATTTCTGTGCGCTCATTGTTCTGGCGGATCCTGGCCAGCTTCTGGCTGGCCATCGCCCTGGTTGCAGGGTTTTCCATTCTGCTCGGGCACATGCTCAATCAGGATACGTGGATACTCAGCCGCCATCCGGGCCTCAATACCCTGGCCGAGCAATGGACGCAGACCTACGAATCCCAAGGCGAAGACGCGGCCCAGGACATCCTGCAACAACGCAAGCGCCAATATCACATCGACGTCCAGGTGCTCAACGAGAGCGGCGACCCGGTGGTGCGCGGCACCTTCCCACGGCGCGCGGCTGCCTTTGAAGCGCGGCAGAACAACGATGACCGTCGCCTGCCCTGGCGGCGCCTGACCGATGAATTCACCAGCGACAAAAGCGGTGACACCTACTTGTTCATCTACCGGATTCCCCATCCGGAACTCGACGCCTGGCACCGTGAAAGCCTGCTCTGGCCATTGAGTGCGTTGGGGATCGCCTTGGTGGTACTGACCCTGTTCAGCCTGCTGGTGACCCTTTCCATCACCCGCCCGCTCAGCCGTTTACGCGGCGCAGTGCATGACCTGGGACAAACCACCTACCAACAGAACAGCCTGGTAAAACTGGCCAACCGCCGCGATGAATTCGGCGTCCTGGCCAACGACTTCAACCGCATGGGTGCGCGCCTGCAAAGCCTGATCGGCAGTCAACGACAATTGCTGCGCGATGTGTCCCACGAACTGCGGTCCCCGCTTGCCCGGCTGCGTATCGCGCTGGCTTTGGCCGAGCGGGCCAGCCCTGAGGAACGGGAAAAACTCTGGCCGCGCCTCACCCGCGAATGCGATCGTCTCGAAGCGCTGATCAGCGAAATCCTCGTGCTGGCGCGGGTCGATGCCGATAACGCCAGCGCCGAAGACGTGGATCTCAACGCGCTGCTCACGACCCTGCAGAAAGATGCACAACTGGGTTCACCTGATCAGCTCGTGCACCTGGAAGCCGAGTCACAGCTGACCCTCAAGGGTTGGCCAACCATGATCGAACGCGCCGTGGACAATCTGCTGCGCAACGCCCAGCGCTTCAACCCGGCGGGCGGTCTGCCGATTGAAATGCAGGCCTTGCGCCAAGGGGACCGGATTGTGGTGACCGTGCGTGACCATGGGCCGGGGGCAGAGGCTGAACATTTGCGCCAGCTGGGCGAGCCGTTCTATCGCGCGCCCGGGCAGACGGCGGCCGGGCATGGCCTGGGACTGGCGATTGCGCGCCGTGCGGCGGAACGGCATGGCGGAAGCCTGGTGCTGGCCAATCACCCGGAGGGTGGGTTCATTGCCACCCTGGAGTTTCCTCTCGCCCCAGGAGCAGTAGTTCAACCCTGAGGCAACCCCCAAACTATATGAACGGCACAGATCCATTGTGGGAGCGGGCTTGCTCGCTCCCACATTTGATCGGTGGTGTCAGGCTCTACTCGGCCAGGCGCTGACGAACTCGGCCAGGTCAACCTTCTCCGCCACCCGCGGCTCTTTCAGCGGCGTACCCAGGTACAGGAAGGCAATCACCTCTTCACCTTCGGCCAGGCCCAACCCCTTGGCCACATGCGGCGAGTAGGCCAGGTCACCGGTGCGCCAGACCGCGCCGATGCCCTGCGCATAGGCTGCCAGCAAAATCCCGTGCGCCGCACAACCTGCGGCCAGCAACTGCTCGGATTTCGGATATTTGACGTGCTCCTGCACCCGCGCAATCACCACGACCACCAGCGGTGCCCGCAGCGGTCCGTTACGCGCCTTGTCGATGGCCGCTTCGGTGACTTCAGCGTCCTGCAGCTTCGCCGCTTCGGCCAGCAACTCGCCCATTTGCTCACGCGCCACGCCTTCGACCGTCAGGAAACGCCAAGGCTGCAAATGGCCGTGATCCGGGGCGCGCATGGCTGCGGCAAACAGCACTTCGCGTTGCGCCTGGGTGGGTGCCGGTTCGATCAGGCGCGGGACGGAAACACGGTTGAGCAAAACGTCGAGAGCCTGCATCGGCCACCTCCAGAAAAAATTGTGCGGCTATTCTAGCTGTAACTCCTGAGACAGTGCGGTTTACATGCCCTGCCCCGCAGGTAGAATGGCGCCCTCCTTACTTCAGCCGAGCGGATTTCATGGCGTTGCCGACCTTACGTCTCATTGGTTTCATCATCGGCATCTTCCTGATAACGCTGGCCATCGCCATGGTCGTGCCCATGGGCACGCTGGTGATCTTCGATCGCACCGGCGACCTGCCATCGTTTCTCTGGGCCAGCATGATCACCTTTGTCGCCGGCCTCGCCCTGGTCATTCCCGGGCGCCCCGAGCATGTCCACCTGCGGCCGCGAGACATGTACCTGCTGACCGTCAGCAGCTGGCTGGTGGTGTGCATCTTCGCCGCCCTGCCGTTCCTGCTGACCCAGCACATCAGCTACACCGATTCATTCTTCGAAAGCATGTCCGGCATCACCGCCACCGGCTCGACAGTGCTCAACCACCTGGACAACATGTCACCCGGCATCCTGATGTGGCGCTCGCTGCTGCACTGGATCGGCGGCATTGGCTTCATCGGCATGGCGGTCGCGATCCTGCCGCTGCTGCGCATTGGTGGCATGCGGCTGTTCCAGACCGAGTCGTCGGACCGTTCCGAGAAAGTCATGCCCCGTTCGCACATGGTGGCGCGCTTGATCGTGGCGGCCTACGTCGGCATCACCATTTTTGGCAGTCTGGCATTCTGGTGGGCCGGAATGAGCCCGTTCGATGCAATCAACCATGCGATGTCAGCGATCTCCACCGGCGGCTTCTCGACCTCGGACCAGTCCTTGGCCAAGTGGACGCAACCGGCGGTGCATTGGGTGGCGATCGTCATCATGATTCTCGGCAGCCTGCCGTTCACCCTGTACGTGGCGACCCTGCGTGGCAACCGCCGGGCGCTGATCAAGGATCAACAGGTACAGGGCTTGCTCGGCATGCTGCTGGTAACCTGGCTGGTGCTCGGCACCTGGTACTGGTGGACCACCAAGCTGCATTGGCTGGAGGCGCTACGGCATGTGGCGCTGAACGTGACGTCGGTGGTCACCACCACCGGCTTTGCACTGGGGGACTACAGCCTGTGGGGCAATTTCTCGCTGATGTTGTTCTTCTACCTGGGTTTTGTCGGTGGCTGTTCCGGTTCGACCGCTGGCGGGATCAAGATTTTCCGCTTCCAGGTCGCCTACATCCTGCTCAAGGCCAACCTTAACCAGCTGATTCACCCGCGTGCGGTGATCAAGCAGAAGTACAACGGCCACCGCCTCGATGAAGAGATCGTGCGCTCGATCCTGACCTTTTCGTTCTTCTTTGCCATCACCATCTGCGTGATCGCACTGTTGCTGTCACTGCTCGGGGTGGACTGGATGACCGCGTTGACCGGCGCCGCCAGCACCGTGTCCGGCGTCGGGCCGGGGTTGGGCGAGACCATCGGCCCGGCAGGTAACTTCGCTTCCCTGCCGGACGCGGCCAAGTGGATTCTCTCGTTCGGCATGCTGCTGGGCCGTTTGGAGATCATTACGGTGTTTGTGCTATGTATTCCGGCGTTCTGGCGTCACTGACCGGCGCAGGCGTTCCCATCAGCCGCGCCCGGTATTCGCCGGGTGTGGTGTCGAACCAGCGGCGGAAGGCACGGAAGAAATTGCTCGGATCAGCGAATCCCAGCAGATAGGCGATTTCCAGCAGGGTCATGGTCGGTTGCGCCAGGTACTGCTCGGCCAGCTCGCGACGGGTGTCGTCGAGCAACGTCTGAAAACTCGTGCCCTCCTCCTGTAGACGCCGTTGCAAGGTGCGTTGCGACAAGTGCAACGTTTGCGCCACGGCATCGCGCTTGGGTTCGCCCTGTGGCAGCAGACGGCACAGGACCTGGCGCGCCTTGTGCGTGACCCGACTCTCGGAAAACCGCGCCAGGTATTCGCCGGCAAATCGGTCATGCAACAGCGCCATGGCCTCGTTCGCCGTCGGCAGCGGCGCTTCCATGTCCGCACGTTCAAATATCAACGCATCGTAGGGCGCGTTGAACACCAGCGGCGCATGGAAGGCTTGTTTGTAGGGTTCGAGATCGACCGGTTGATCACCCTGCACCAGCACCTTGCGCGGGTGCAGCGTGCGCCCCGTCAGCCAGCCGCACAGTGCCAGGGCGCAGGCCAACGAGGCCTCGGCGCTTTGCCGGGTCGGCGGCAAATGGTCGCCATGCACCGTCAGGATCAGCGCATAACCTTCATCCAGCAGGCGGAAACTCAGGTCGGCGCTTTCGGCAATGATCCGCTGGTAACGCACCAGTCGCTTGAACCCTTCAGCCAGGGTCTGGCTGGACATCAGGGCGTAACCGGTGACATGGAACTGGGCCGGTCGCACCACCTTGCCCATGTTCAGGCCAATCGCCGGGTTGCCGGACAGTTCAACCGCCCGTTGCCACAGTCGTGTCATGGAATCTTGCGGGAAGCGCGCATCCGGATCATCCAGTGCCGCGTAGTCGAGCCCCAGCTGATTGAACAGAACCCGGCAATCCAGGCCGTCCATTTCCAGTGCCTTGACAATCCCCATCGCCCAGCTTGCAGAAGTCGTTCGTTCGCTCATGGCGTTTACTGTCTTGGTGAGCCGTCTTTCGCGGCAGGTTTTCCGAAGGATACTAAAGTGGCGCCTATTGTCACTGGCTCCCGCCAATGATCACTCTAGACTCAAATAAGCTACCCGCAGAACAACTTGCAGCCAGAACAATAACCACAGAGATTGCGGTCGTGGAAAACATCAAGCGTTTCAACACCTTCGCTGAGTTTTACCCGTATTACCTCAGCGAACACAGCAACAGTACTTGCCGACGATTGCACTTCATCGGCACGACGCTGGTCATTTTCATTGTGGCGCTGACCATTGGTCGGGGCGCCTGGATGCTGTTGTGGGTATTGCCGCTGGCCGGTTACAGCTTCGCCTGGGCCGGACATTTCTTCTTCGAGAAGAATCGTCCTGCAACCTTTCAGCACCCTTTCTACAGCCTTCTTGGTGATTTCGTCATGTACCGCGACATGATCCTGGGACGCGTGCCGTTCTAGATCAGCAGAGGATTGTCGATGAATGTCAATGCCCGTTTCACCCACATGAAGGATGGCACGCAGGAAGACTGGGCGATCATCGCCGCGGACTTCAGCGCCTACGCCCGGCAGTTACCGATACGGATCGCGGCGCACCTGAAGCTGCTCGAAGGTGACTTCGGCGGTTTCCCCGTGGACCGCCTGACCCACTCGCTGCAAACCGCCACCCGCGCCTGGCGCGATGGCCGTGATGAAGAGTACGTGGTCTGCGCCCTGCTTCATGACATCGGTGACACCCTGGGATCCTACAACCACCCGGACATCGCCGCAGCGATCCTCAAGCCGTTCGTCAGTGCGGAGAATCTGTGGATGGTGGAAAAGCACGGGATTTTCCAGGGCTACTACTTCTTTCACCACCTGGGGATGGATCGGCATCTGCGCGAGCAATTCAGCGATCACCCGCAATACCAGGCGACCATCGAGTTTTGCGCCAAATACGATGCGGCGGCGTTTGATCCAGCTTATGACACGCTGCCATTGAGCTTCTTCGAGCCGATGATGGAGCGCTTGTTTGCGCAGCCGAAACACTCGATCTACAAGGCGGCGATGGACGAGTATTCACCGGCCTGAAAGTCCTCGGGGGCCTGGACTGGCCTCTTCGCGAGTCGCCCACCCCACAGTTGACCGCGTTCATGCGGGAAAAATGCGATCCAATCGTGGGAGCGAGCCTGCTCGCGAAGAGGCCAGTACGATCAGCGAATTTTCAAGCCAGCTCCGCCACCTTCGCAGCCTTCAACACCGCCTCCCGCGCCTGGGCATCCGCCAGGCGATACAACTCGATCGTGCCATCCCAATGTTCGATCAGTGCCGTGCACGACTCCACCCAGTCGCCACAATTGAGGTAATCCACCTCACCCACCTTGCGAATCTCGGCATGGTGGATGTGCCCGCACACCACGCCGTGGAGTTCGCGCTTGACGCACTCATGGGCGATGGCCTCTTCAAAATCGCTGATGAAGCTGACCGCGGTCTTTACCTTGTGCTTGAGGTACGCCGACAGCGACCAATAGCCGTAGCCATAACGGGCGCGCCAATGATTGAGCCAGCGGTTTAGGGTCAGGGTGAATTCGTAGGCCGAGTCACCGAGAAACGCCAGCCAGCGGTGATAGCGAGTAATCACATCGAACTGGTCACCGTGGATCACCAGCAAGTGCCGGCCATCGGCAGTCACGTGCACCGCTTCGTCCACCAACTGGATATTGCCCAGGATCAGTTTCGAATAGCGGCGCAGGAATTCGTCGTGGTTGCCCGTGACGTAGATCACCTCGGTGCCGCGCTTGCTCATGGTCAGCAGGCGCCGGATCACATTGGTGTGCGCCTGGGGCCAGTACATGCCGCCGCGCAGTTTCCAGCCGTCGATGATATCGCCGACCAGGTAGATCTTGTCCGCGTGATAGCCCTTGAGAAACTGCGACAGGTGCTCGGCCTGGCAATCGCGCGTACCCAGGTGCACATCGGAGATCCACAGGGTCCGCACACGTTGCTTACGACTGGGTTTGGCGAGCTCGGCGCTGGTCATGGGCAACCCTCAGGACAAGTTTTGGCAAGCTTGACCCGGTCGGGTTAATGGCCCATGACAGCGCCGAGTCAGTCCTGTGACAGCGCGCGCAGCCGCACTCGGTGTAGACTGCGACCTGATGCGCCAACCCTGTAACGAACGCCGGTAAAAAGAGCCGCGATGAGACCGATCCTTACCCTGCGCCAGTACACCCATGACCTGATCGTCCACAGCCATGAGCACGCGCAACTGGTGTTCGGGCTGTCGGGTGCGCTGGATTTCGAGGTCGACGGGCGTGGCAGTCAGGTGGTTCAGCAAAGCTTCGTGGTGATTCCCTCCGGTTTTCACCATGCCTGCGGCAGCCCCAATGGCAGTCGATGCCTGGTCCTGGACGTGCCCGGCGATCAATGGCTTGGCCAGTCCCTGGGTGATCATGCCGATGCCAGTCGACGCCTGCTCGACAACGCCGGCCGCTTGTCGCTGGATGCGGGACAGAGCCAGTTGGTCGAGTGGCTGGCCAACAGCCCGGTCGATGACCCGGTCATTGCGCAACAAGGCGCGGTGCTGCTGCTGGCCAGCCTCAATAAGGCCAGGCCAGAATCAGTCGGCGGCCGGCGGCTGCCCTACGCGGCGCTGAATGCGCACATCGACCAATACGCCGCCTACCCGCTGCAAGTCGCCGACCTGGCTCGAGTGGCCGGTCTTTCCAGCGCCCGTTTGCACGCACGGTTCGTCGCCGAATGCGGGCAGACGCCGATGGACTACATCCGCAGCCGACGCCTGCACAAGGCCGTGGGATTGCTGCGCCATTCGGCATTGCCCATTGGCGAGATTGCCTGCCGGGTCGGTTACAGCTCCCAGAGTGCGTTTGCCGCCGCGGTGCTCCGCGAGTTCGGCGCGTCGCCGGGCAGGCTACGGCGCGAGGCTGGCGACAAATAACGCGAGTCTGGCGACAGACACCGCGGTAGCGGGCGCGGTTAAATGACCGGGTTCACGACCTTTATCAAGGATTGCCATGACTCCCCGTACCGCCTTGGGCGCCCTGCATATCGGCGCATTGATGTTCGGCCTGACCGGCGTGTTCGGCAAACTCGCCGCCGCCTCTGCGGCAATCATCGTTTTCGGCCGGGCGGCGTTCGCGGTCATGGCGCTTGCGTTCTTTGCACGCTTTGCCAGCCAGACCCGTTGGCGGAGACTCGAAGCGGTGGATGTGCGCCGTCTGCTGCTCAGCGGTCTGCTATTGGCCGGGCACTGGGTGAGTTTCTTCATTGCGGTGAAGGTCGCCGGCGTGGCCATCGCAACCCTGGGCTTTGCCAGCTTCCCGGCTTTTACCGTCATCCTTGAAGGGCTGATTTTCCGCGAGCGGATCCGCGCCAATGAAATCCTCCTGGTAGCGCTGGTGAGTGTCGGGCTGGTGCTGGTCACACCTGATTTCGATCTGGGCAGTGGCGCTACAACCGGATTGCTCTGGGCGATCACCTCAGGCCTGCTGTTCGCACTGTTGTCGCTGACCAACCGCGCCAGCTCCGCGCGTATCCCGCCAGTACAGGCGGCGTTGTGCCAGAATGTGGTGGTCGGATTGTGTCTGTTACCGGCAGCAGCCCCGCACCTGAGCGAAGTGCGGGCGATCGACTGGCTTTGGATCGGCCTGCTCGGAGTGTTCTGCACCGGCGTCGCCCACAGCCTCTTTGTCGCCAGCCTGGCGGTGATCAAGGCGCGGACCGCCGCCGTGGTCTTTGCGCTGGAGCCGGTCTACGGGATCACCATGGCCTGGCTGCTGTTCAATGAAAACCCGACCCTGCGCATGCTGCTTGGCGGCGCATTGATCATCGTCGCGATCGTGGTGTCGAGCAGGCTTTCCAGCGGTTCGAGCAAGAAAACCGTTACCGCCGAGGCGGTGTCTCACTGAGTGCGATCGTTATGCCCCAGGTCGCGGTCCGGATCGATCTGGTCGCGGACCCGCTGCTTGAGCACCTTGGCCTCGGGGAAACCGCCGTCAGCCTTGCGCTCCCAGAGCTGCACCTGGTCACAGAAAATGTGAAAGACCCCGCCCGTACCGGGCACCAGGGACACCTTGCCCAGGTCATCGCCAAAGGTGCTGAGCAACTCCTGGGCCAGCCAGGCCGCACGCAACAGCCACTGGCATTGGGTGCAATAGGTGATGACGATTTCCGGTTTGCTGGCGGTCATGATTGGCGACATTCCTGAGACAGAGGGCGCCATCATGATAACGGTCTTTATTGCCGGTAGGAGCCTTCGTCATGAGCGGGTTCGATCACCCATTCAATCTCGGGCTCGGGCAGCGCTGGCGCTCTCGGCGGCGGCTCGGCGGAAGGCGATATATCCATCGGGCCCAAATCCCAGTTCGCATCCATCGACAAGTCGTCCAGGTTCAACTGGAACTCATCGGCAGGTAATGGCGGCGAGGCCGTAACCAGGGGCAAAATCGCCGATGTTGCAAGCGCGACCGGCGCAAGAGTTTCCAATGGCGAATGACGGATGGGAACTTCCTGAAGTATCTGCCCATCGTGCGCCGTTGCTGGACCGGGCAGCGGGTCTTGTTGCGATGGCTCCAGTGCTATCTGGCCCTGCCGTGGTTGACGACGAACCCACACCAGCAATAACGCCAACGCCACCAGCGCCAACAACCCACCGATCAACAACCCGTTCGGACCAGGCTCCACCACTGGCGCTGGCGCCACGTCTACCCGATCCGACGGTGCCGGCTTGACCTCGGCCAACCGGGCTTGCAGTTCGGCCACCTGCGTTTTCTCAAAGGCGATCTGCTCGTCCTGCGCCTTGAGTTTTGCATTGAGTTCATCGACGGTCGCCTGCAGCTGTTGGTTGTGCAGCACGCTGGTGGCCAGTTGTTCAGCCAAAGGATCCACTGCGGGGGCGGTGACAGGCTTTGCTGCCGATTCCGTGCGGGCAGGTAATGCGGCGACTGCCGGCTCAACACTCGGGAAGGCAGAAGAGGGACGGTTCACCGGTGGTTCATCACTGACGGGGGCAATATCCCCGGTGCCCGGAGGATCGATGAGTACGGTGTACTCGCGCAACAAGCGACCATTGGGCTGGTCGAGCTGCACCAGAAAATCCAGGTAGGGTTCCTTGACCGGTTTGCTGGAGCTGACCCGGATCAGACTGCGGTTACCCCGCAGGATGGGCGTGAATGTCAGGTCGTTGAGGAAGAGCACCCGCTCGACCCCGGCGCGGCTGAACTCGTCTGCCGTCGCCAGGCTGACCGCCAGCTCGCCCTCTGCAAGTCCTGCAGCATCCACCAGGGCGATGTCGGCGCGCAGCGGCTGATTCAATGCCGAGTGCAGGGTGATTTCACCCAGGCCCAGCGCCGACACCCACGCCGAGTAGGTGACAGTGGCACTCGCCAGCAACAACCTGGCGCCATACCGTACAACCAATAGCCGACTCTGGAGCATGAACATCCCTTAGGTAACCAAAAAACCAATCTGCACGTGTTCGCACATCCGGTACGAACACGATATTGCCGACTAGTTCTTATAGTCCGCCCAATGCCCCGCCTCAAAAGCCTGGCGGGGGGATGTGTCTCAGGATTTTTCGAGGTTGCCCAGAATATGCCCGTGAACGCGCATGCAGACCTTTATATCCGCTTCATCGACGCCCTCGAAGAGTTCATGCCGCAGCTGGGTGGCAATGGTTTCAATTTGTTCGATAAGGGGAAGCGCCGAGGCACACAGCACGATTTTTTTTGCCCGACGGTCTTCCAGCACGGCTTGTCGTTGCACCAGGCCCTGGCTTTCCAGACTGTCGAGCAGCCGAGCCAGGGTCGGCCCCTCCACACCGACGCTTTGCGCCAGCTCGCGCTGGGTCGGCGCTTGCTCGAAGCGCGCCAGGTGCAGCAGCACCAGCCAGCGGGCCTGGGACAAGCCGAGTCCGGCAAGACGGCGGTCGAGCTCGGCGCGCCAGCCACGCGACATCTGGGCCAGTTGCATGCCAAAACGGTGTTGATCGGTCAACGGCATAAAACACTCATGATCAGACTGAAATAAGAGAAATACTAATAATTAGTCAGCTAAGCATGAGCCTTGGCTGGAGGCAAGGCTTGTTCTGTACTGAATCGTTACATCAGTGAGGCCGGTCACTCAAAGTTCAAATTCCGACTGCAGGGCGGCCCGAATACAGTACAAGACGCCCTCCGGAACCCGACCGGCAAAGAGCGCGGAAATTTCCGACACGGGCGGCAGTTCGCCCTCACCGTCGAGGAACGCATCCTGGACTTCGCCCATCAAGTCCTCTGGAAGGTCCAGCGCCTGTTCCAGCGACAACTGCTGCTTGCCGATCGCCTCGGCGAGCATGGTGTAGACGTTCTTTTCCGAGCATTGCAACTGACCGGCGATCTGCAACGGCGTCATGCCGGCACGCGCCAGGGTGATCAACTCGTGGCGCAGGTCTGCGACAACTTTCGGTGCTTCGGCCTGGCCACCGAGGACTTCGAGGAAAGCCTCGCCATAACGCTCCAGCTTGCGTGCGCCGACGCCGCTGACCCGGGCCATTTGCGCCAGCGAGGTCGGTTGGCTGCGCAGCATTTCCAGCAAGGTCGAGTCGGGGAAAATGACGTACGGCGGCACACCATGTTCTTCGGCCAGCTTGCGTCGCAGGGCACGCAGCGCTTCCCACTGTTCGCGCTCTTCGCCCCGCACCAGCTGGCTTGCCTGGCTCTTGCTGCTCTTGGCGGTCGTCTGCGCCTTCAGATCGCGGCGCAGTTCGAGGGTCACTTCACCTTTGAGCAGTGGACGGCACGTGTCGCTCAAGCGCAGGCCGCCGTAGCCTTCCAGGTCGATGTCGGCCAGGCCACGGGCCACCAACTGGCGGAACAACGAACGCCACTCGCCTTCGGCCATCGCCTTGCCGACACCAAACACCGAAAGATGCTGATGCCCGAAGTTGCGCACCTTTTCGTTGTCCTTGCCCAGCAAGACATCCACCAGGTGCCCGACACCGTAGCGCTGGCCTGTCCGGTAGATCGCCGACAGCGCCTGACGGGCAGGCTCGGTGGCATCCCAGGTCTGCACGCCGTCGACACAATTGTCGCAATGACCGCAGGGCTCGGGCATGTCTTCATCAAAGTAGGCCAGCAGTGTCTGGCGACGGCAGCGGGTTTCCTCACACAGTGAGAGCATGGCATCGAGCTTGTGTTGCTCCAGACGCTTGTGGCGTTCGTCGCCTTCGGAGTTCTGCAGCATCTGCTTGAGCATCACCACGTCTTGCAGGCCATAGGCCATCCAGGCATCGGCGGGCAACCCGTCTCGACCGCCGCGACCGGTTTCCTGGTAATAGGCCTCAAGCGACTTCGGCAGGTCGAGGTGAGCGACAAAACGTACGTTGGGCTTGTCGATGCCCATGCCAAAGGCCACGGTGGCGACCATGATCAGGCCTTCCTCGTTGAGGAAGCGTTTCTGGTGGTGAGCACGCATATCGTTGGGCAGACCGGCGTGATACGGCAGCGCCGGGAAGCCTTGCTCGCTGAGGAAGGTCGCCACTTCCTCGACTTTCTTGCGCGACAGGCAATAGACGATACCGGCATCGCTGCGACGCTCGGCGAGGAACGCCAGCAACTGCTTGCGTGGCTGCTCCTTGGGCACGATGCGATAAAAAATGTTCGGCCGGTCGAAGCTCGACAGGAAGCGCTCGGCATTCTGCAGGTGCAGGCGAGTGACGATCTCTTCACGGGTACGCTTGTCGGCGGTGGCGGTCAGGGCAATGCGCGGTACGTCGGGGAACAATTCCGCCAACTGGCCCAATTGCAGGTATTCCGGGCGGAAGTCATGGCCCCATTGGGACACGCAGTGGGCTTCGTCGATGGCGAACAGGGAGATGTCCAGCCCTTGCAGGAAGCTCAGCATCCGTGGCTGGACCAGACGCTCGGGCGCGAGGTAGAGCATTTTCACCTCGCCGCGCCGGATCCTTGCCGCCAGGTCTCGTTGTTGCTCGGCACTGAGCGTGGAGTTCAATGCCGCGGCGGCCACGCCCAGTTCTTCCAGGGTCGCGACCTGGTCGTCCATCAGCGCGATCAGCGGCGATACCACCACCGCCAGGCCATCGCGCAGCAGCGCCGGCACCTGGAAGCACAGGGATTTACCACCACCGGTAGGCATCAGGACCAGGGCATCGCCACCACTGGCCACGCGCTCAATGATCGCACCCTGGCGGCCACGGAAACTGTCGTAGCCGAAGATGTCCTTGAGGACGCGCTGAGCCTGTTCGAGCATAAAAACTCCAAAAATCACCGAAACATCCCTGCAAGGCTGGTGCAGAACCCGCAACTCTGCACCGACAAATCGTAAGTGCGCATTGCATGTCGCTTCACATTTCAGCCGTGATACCAGCAGGGCATCACAAAACGCGCGAGTATACCCGAGCCCTGTCCGGCAAAGGGCACCGCTGATAAGAGGCAATGGACAGGATTCATAACGCAATGCGCGGGCCGTGAGGGGGCAAATATGCCGCGCGGCTGGCCCAAGCGCTCAAGAAGGCCTAGAATTCCCGCATCGAATATTCCCCAAGGTAGCCCTTTAATGTCCTTCGCTGAGCAACTAACCCGCCTGCAAGTCTTCCTCGACGCCGATGAACTGCATGACGAGGCGCTGGACTACGTGGCCGCCCACGGCTACCTCACCGCGCTGTCGATCTGTTCCGAAACCGTGCCCGACCGTGAATGGATCGATGCCCTCTTCGCCGAAGAGCCGCACTACAGCGGCGAAGCCCAACGCGAAGAAATCGAAGCCACGCTGATCGGCCTCAAGGCTCACATCGCGCGCCAGTTGGCCTCCGATGAAGAGTTCGAACTGCCGTGCGACCTCGACCTGGGCGACGATCCGGACGATTCCGAACTGCGCGGCTGGTGCATCGGCTTCATGGAAGGCGTGTTCCTGCGTGAAGAAGCCTGGTTCGAAACCGCCGAAGACGAAGTCAGCGAAATGCTCCTGCCGATCATGGTCGGCTCGGGCCTGTTCGACGAGCAACCGGAGTTCTCCGACATTGCCGCCGACGCCAACCTGATGGACGACATGATCGTACAGATCCCGGAAGCCCTGACTGCGCTGTACCTGCTGTGCAACGCACCGGACGAAAAACCGGCGATCCTCAAGCCACGCCATCACTAAGGATTTGCCTATGGACAACCCCATAGGCAACCGCTCCCTGATGTTGCGCTACGTGCTGCTGGCCATCGGCTGGCTGAGCGTGGCGCTGGGGGTGATCGGGATTTTCCTGCCGGTACTGCCCACCACACCCTTCCTGTTGCTGGCGGCTGCCTGCTTTGCCCGCAGTTCGCCGCGTTTCTACCAGTGGCTGGTCAGTCACCCGCGACTCGGGCCCTGGATTCGTGA
The DNA here is from genome assembly GCF_028823535.1 of Pseudomonas serbica. GTDB lineage: Bacteria > Pseudomonadota > Gammaproteobacteria > Pseudomonadales > Pseudomonadaceae > Aquipseudomonas > Aquipseudomonas serbica. The sequence continues at coordinate 391,696 of NZ_JAQIYM010000005.1, forward strand.
CTACCTCGACGGTAACGGTATCCCGTTCAAGGGCAAGGTCTACGCCATTGGCCTGATGTGGACCAGCATCCTGTTTTCCTGCTACCTGGTGCCGATGCCTTGGGCCCGGGGGTTCATGCTGACCAGTGCGGTGCTGGTGACCCTGTACATCCTCAAGCAGAAAACCCTGCACAAGTCCTGAGTTTTCCCCGCCTGCAGGTCGACGCTTGTCTGACCACCACCTAGACTTCACTTCTCTGCACTCGAGCAGCCAGTCATGCCGCGCAGTCCGGGTAGTCCAGGATGGCCAACACCAAGACTTCGGTTTGGCGGATGGCTGCTGCTGGCCAGTTTTCCCCTGGCCGGGCTTGGCAGTGCCTGGCCTGCCTGGGATTTCGCGCAGATTTCGCACACCGCGCAAAAACGCTATGCCAGCCTCGGGCCGACCCAGGGACGTATCCAGCCCTGGAGCGAAATGCTGCAGAACGGACGCAACCTGCCCGAGCAGGAGCAATTGACTGCGGTCAATCGCTTCTTCAACCAGCAGCTGGATTTCCAGGACGACGCGCGTATCTGGCGCCAGAGCGATTACTGGGCCACGCCGGTCGAGGCGCTGATCAAGGCCGCGGGCGATTGCGAAGACTATGCCCTGGCGAAATATTTCAGCCTGCGCCAGCTGGGCATTCCCAGCGACAAGCTGCGCATTACCTACGTCAAGGCCCTGAAACAGAACCAGGCGCACATGGTGCTGACCTACTACAGCAGCCCTGGCGCCGAACCGCTGGTGCTCGACAACCTGATCGGCGACATCCGCCCCGCCTCGCAACGCAAGGACCTGCTGCCGGTGTATGCCTTCAATGCCGAAGGCCTGTACCTGCCCGGCAAGCCTGGCAACCTGCGCAGCGGCGACTCGAAAAAACTGTCGCGCTGGCAAGACGTCCTGAAAAAAATGCAAACCGAAGGATTCGCCGTCGGCGACGGTTAGCCGCCACGCCAAGGAGCGCTCGATGAAACTGCGCAACCAGTTGTTTCTCGCTATCTGCCTGTTCTTGCTGGTGGCGTTCAGCGGCAGTTTTTATGCCAGCCTGGAAAGCTCTCGCGAGCAGACGCTGGGCCAGTTGCGCGCCCATGCCCAGGACGCCGCGACTGCGCTGGGCCTGACCTTGACTACCCAGATCGACGACCCGGCCATGATGGAGTTGATGGTCAGCTCGATTTTCGACAGTGGTTATTTCAGCGACATCCGCGTCACCCACCTTGAGAATCGGCAGGTGCTGGTGCAGCGCAGCATCCCCGAGCAAATCGACGGCGTGCCTGGCTGGTTCGTCAACCTGGTGAACCTGCACCCCGAAGGTGGCGATGCGCTGATCACCCGTGGCTGGCAACAGGTGGCGCGGGTCGAAGTGTTGAGCAATCCACAATTCGCCTTGGCCAAACTTTGGGACAGCACACTGGGAAGCCTCGTCTGGCTGCTGCTCTGCGGTCTGCTCAGCGCGGTGTTCGGCGGCTGGCTGCTGCGTCGGCAATTACGTCCACTCGACACCATGGTCCGGCAGGCCGAAGCCATCAGCAAACGCGAGTTTCTCAGCTTGCCGACGCTGCCGCGTACGCCGGAATTGAAACGCGTGGTGCTGGCGATGAACCAGATGGTCGAGAAGCTCAAGACCTTGTTCGCCGAAGAGGCTGCGCGCAGTGAAAAACTGCTCAACGAGTCCTATCAGGACAACCTGACAGGGCTGGCCAACCGGCGATTGCTAGACGAACAACTGGCCGATCAATTGCTGGTCGCCGAGCAAAATGGCGTCGGTCACCTGCTGATGCTGCAGCTCAACGACCTGGCCGGACTCAATCAGCGCCTGGGCGGGCAACGCACCGATGCATTGATTGGCGCGGTCGGCGAAACGCTCAAGCGACTGACTCAGGTTGCAGAGCGTCGCACCTGGCTGGCAGCGCGCAATCGCGGTGGCGAATTCAGCCTGCTGGCACCGGACCTCGATACCGAAGAAGCGACGCGCCTGGCCGCCGAGATCAGCGCCACGCTGGAGAACCTGCGCCTGACCGGCGCCAGTGATTGCACGCCCGTCGCCCACCTGGGCATCGTCTCGTTCCACCCCGGCGACACGGCGAGCCACGTCCTGCATCAACTTGACCAGGCGCTGGCAGAGGCCCGGCAACATCCCGAGCGCCCCTGGGCAGTATCGGGCCGCAGCGACAGCGCGCCAAAGCAGGCACAACATCACTGGCACAGCTGGCTTGACGATGCCCTGAACGAAGGCAAGCTGCAGTTGTACTTTCAACCGGTGGTGCAATGCGCCGACACCCGCCAGGTACTGCATCACAAAGTCCTCGCACGCCTGCTCGATCCACAGGGCGAAGCGATTGCCGCCGGGCAGTTCCTGCCGTGGATCGAGCGGTTTGGCTGGTCGGCGCGATTCGACCTGGCGATGCTTGATGCCACCCTCGAATACCTCGTCATCAACCGGTTGCCGCTGGCATTGAGCCTGTCCGGTAGCACCTTGCGCGATCAGGCGCAGGTGAAACTGATCCTCGACATGCTGGAATCCCTGCCGGAACTGGCCCCCCTGCTGACCCTGGAAATCGATGAGCGCCAGCTGCCACCGCCAGAGCAATTGCAACGCTTGAGCCACAGCCTGCTCGCCACGGGGTACCGTATCGGGCTGCAGCATTTTGGCGGCCACTTCAACCAGATCGGCAACCTCACGCAACTGGGGCTGGCGTACCTTAAAATCGACGGTGCCTACATCCGTGGCATCGATGCCAAGCATGATAAACGGCTGTTTATCGAGGCAGTTTGCCGGACCACCCACAGCATCGACTTGCCCTTGATAGCGGAAAAAGTTGAAACCCAAGGGGAGTTGGAAGCAATCAGGGCATTGGGCGTGTTTGGCGCGACGGGGCGCTTGATCGGTGAGCCGCAGCCGATGTGATCTGCTGACGATCGAACACAAACGCTTTGTCGCAGGAAAAAACCGCCCTCCCTGTCCCAAGGGAGAGCGGTTTTTTCTTGCGGGCGTCAGGTCACACGGTATCCACCTTCAGCGAATGGTCATTGAGCATGCCGTTGATGATGGTTGCCGTATCCGCTCCGCCAACGACCCCACCCGCCCCCGGCATCACCCCATAGTGGCTGGCCAGGTTGACACCGGCCAGGTCGATGGTCTGGTTCGGCGCGGCGCCAGCCATGGCGCTGACGTCGATGCTGGTCACCAGTGACGCGCCGCTGCCGCTGACGGTGAAGTGCAGGTAGTCATCCAGTGAAGCGGCGCTGCTGTTTTCTCCTTGCAGCAGTTGCGACAGGTCAAGCTTGTCGGTACCCGGTGTGAAGTCGGTGATGACGTCGTGGCCGCTATTGCCGTTGAGCCACTGGAAGGTATCGGCGCCAGCGCCGCCGGTGAGGGTGTTGTTGCCCAAGCCGCCGATCAGGAAGTCGTCGCCACCCGCGCCGTTGAGCACATCGTTGCCCAGGCCGCCGGTGATGATGTTGCTGTTGTGGTCACCGGTGAGTGAGTCATTGAAGTTGGAGCCGACCAGATTTTCGATGGCGGTCAGGGTATCGGTGCCTGCACCCAGAGTGTTCTGTGCGCCGGTCTCGCCGAGATTGACCGTGACCCCGGCAGTGGCGTGGGCGTAGCTCGCGGTGTCGATACCCACCCCCCCATCGAGCAGGTCGTTGCCCGGTCCACTGTAGAGCAAGTCATTGCCGGCTCCGCCGTGCAGCTCGGTGTTGCCGATGCCGGCGACCAGTGTGTCATCACCCGCCGTCCCGGTAAGGGTGTGGCCATCCTGGTAGCTGATGATCATGCTGTCGCCGCCGCCATGGCTGTCGCTGGCGGTATAGCCGTGGTCCGACGCGGTATCGTGGGCCCCGGAGTAATCGACGGTCATCTTCAACTGGTAGTTTTCAGCGCTGTTTGCGCCTGGGCCCGCACCGTCGGGGATGTTGGCGATGTGGATGTGGTAGGTCGCATCCGACGTCGCCTTGATGGTCTGGCCGTCAGCGACGGCGATGTAGGCGCCGTCGTTGATCGAGTACTCCATGCTGACATGGCCGGCGGCGAGATTGTGATCCAGGTTGAGGGTTTCCCCTTGCTTGAGATTGATGGTGATGAGGTTGTCGTTGTGGTTGCCGTTGGCCGCACCCAGCGCTCCGCTGACCACCAGGACGGCGGTCATGGCCGCCGCGTTGGCGACGAAGGCGCTGCGGGCAATGTCGGCATTGCTGCCGGAGACACTGTAGTTCTGTTTGGTCCCGGTAAAGTCCGCCCCTTTCCCGATCAGGTCCTGGCCATCCTGGTTCAGTGCTTTTTGGTAAAGGGTCACGTCGCTGTCGCGGCCCGCCACCATGCAGCTGTTGTGCACGTCGATGGTCACCGTCGTGGTGCTTTCGTCACCGTCGCCATCGCGCAGGGTGTAGGTAAACACGTCGCTCCCGCCCTGGCCGCCTACCGAG
>NZ_JAQIYM010000064.1 GCF_028823535.1 Pseudomonas serbica
CGGCTTGCTGCGCAAGGAAGGCAGCCGCTGGGTGGCCGACGCACAACACAGCCAGGGCCTGCGCTTCAACCCGCAGTTCATCAACGCGATCAACCAGCTCAGCCATTTGGCCGACGTGCTGTTTACCGACGGCGGCATGGGCTTGAGTTTCGAACTGCAAGGCAAACCGGTGCGCGACGTGGTGCAGACCACTTTCACCCTCAACGGCGAACAGCACGAGTACTTCAACCAGAAGGAAAGCTGGCAGCGCTTCAACTGGCCGGGTCGCAGCCAATACCCCGGCGCGAGCCTGACCTGGACCAGCGTGCAGGCT
>NZ_JAQIYM010000065.1 GCF_028823535.1 Pseudomonas serbica
CGCTGCAGACGTTTGTTTATGACTGTGAAAATCGGTTGGTGCGGGCTGAGACGTTGGTGAATGGCAGGCTGGAGAGTACCGGTTCTTATCGGTATGACAGCTTGGGGCGGCGGGTTGGCAAGGTTTCAGAGGTCAACGGCAAGACCGAGCAGAAGCACTTTTTGTGGCAAGGCCTGCGGATGTTGCGCGAAGAGCGTCCGGGGCAGAGCAGTCTGTATCTCTACGAGCCGGGGAGTTATGCGCCGTTGGCTCGGGTGGATCAGGCAGAAGGTGAAGAGCAGGAGCTTTACTACTTCCATACCGAC
>NZ_JAQIYM010000066.1 GCF_028823535.1 Pseudomonas serbica
ATCAGTGTGGAAGTAGTAAAGCTTCCGCTCCTCACCTTCCGCCTGGTCGACACGCGCCAACGGCGCATAACTCCCCGGTTCATACAGGTACAAACTGCTCTGCCCCGGTCGCTCTTCGCGCAGCATCCGCAGACCTTGCCACAAAAAGTGCTTCTGCTCGGTCTTGCCGTTGACCTCTGAAACCTTGCCAACCCGTCGCCCCAGGCTGTCATACCGATACGCACCGGTACTCTCCAGCCTGCCATTCACCAACGTCTCAGCCCGCACCAACCGATTTTCACAGTCATACACAAACGTCTGCAGCT
>NZ_JAQIYM010000067.1 GCF_028823535.1 Pseudomonas serbica
GATCGCCCGTCTGTTTGATCGGGCCAGTGGCGAGACCATGATCGCCATCGCCGGTATTCCGTGCTCGACGGTCATGAACGCCGCTGACGTCGAGCGAATAATCGAAGCCGTGGAGGATGAGCTTGAAGCCTTCATTCCTCCGGTGGCCTTCAGGAGTTACGCCTGAAAGCAGGCCAGCGCCCATCCAAAAGCCCACGATCAGGTGGGCTTTTTGTTTTCTGGTCGTACACCGATCTCCTGTAGGAGCTGGCTTGCCAGCGAAGAGGCCCGCCAGTCCAATACAAAATTCAAGA
>NZ_JAQIYM010000068.1 GCF_028823535.1 Pseudomonas serbica
CGTAACTGGGAGTGCTACGACAAGATCGTCGAGAGCCTGACCAACCTGAACGACGACGAGACCCTGCTGGTGCAATCCGGCAAGCCGGTCGGCGTGTTCAAGACCCACGCCAACGCCCCGCGCGTACTGATCGCCAACTCCAACCTGGTGCCGCACTGGGCGAGCTGGGAGCACTTCAACGAACTCGACGCCAAGGGCCTGGCCATGTACGGCCAGATGACCGCCGGCAGCTGGATCTACATCGGCAGCCAGGGCATCGTCCAGGGCACCTACGAAACCTTCGTCGA
>NZ_JAQIYM010000069.1 GCF_028823535.1 Pseudomonas serbica
CGGTCGGAGTTGACGTCCCACAGGTGTTCGGTGCTGCCGTAGACGTAACTCTCCGGGGCCCGGTAAAGGTTGTCCAGGCCGTCGTCGCGCCAGACCACGTTGCTGCCATAGCCGAGAAAGTTGTGATGATCGTCGGGATAGTCGTAGCGGGTTTCGATCGCCGGCGAGCCGAACCCAGGGTCATTGCGGTGGCTGGCGACCCGGGCCAGGGTGCGGCCCTCCACGCCGGGAAAATAATGCGGTACCTGCGCATAGGAAATGCTTTCGACGCCGCCGACCGGGGT
>NZ_JAQIYM010000070.1 GCF_028823535.1 Pseudomonas serbica
AAAACCGATCGTAGTCCGGATCGCAGTCTGCAACTCGACTGCGTGAAGTCGGAATCGCTAGTAATCGCGAATCAGAATGTCGCGGTGAATACGTTCCCGGGCCTTGTACACACCGCCCGTCACACCATGGGAGTGGGTTGCACCAGAAGTAGCTAGTCTAACCTTCGGGAGGACGGTTACCACGGTGTGATTCATGACTGGGGTGAAGTCGTAACAAGGTAGCCGTAGGGGAACCTGCGGCTGGATCACCTCCTTAATCGACGACTCAGCTGCT
>NZ_JAQIYM010000071.1 GCF_028823535.1 Pseudomonas serbica
TCACATCGGCCTGGGTGCTGGTTTCATCCAGGGACAGGCCCAGGCGCTCGGCATCCACTACGCGCAGGTTGATCTGCTGGGCGTGGGCCTTGTCGTGCAGGGTGGCGGTTTGCGCGCCGGTGTTCAGGGTCAGGGTGTCGAAGAAGGTTTCTTGCTCGACGTTCAGACCGATCGCTTTCAGGCCTTGGGCCAGGATCGCAGTCAGGTGATGCACACGGTTGGCGATCTGGGTCAGGCCCTGCGGACCGTGGTACACGGCGTACATGCTGGCA
>NZ_JAQIYM010000072.1 GCF_028823535.1 Pseudomonas serbica
CCACATCGGCCTGGGTGCTGGTTTCATCCAGGGACAGGCCCAGGCGCTCGCCATCGACTACGCGCAGGTTGATCTGTTGGGCGTGTGCCTGTTCGTGCAGCGCAGCGGTTTGCGCGCCAGTGTTCAGGGTCAGGGTGTCGAAGAAGGTTTCTTGCTCGACGTTCAGACCGATCGCTTTCAGGCCTTGGGCCAGGATCGCAGTCAGGTGATGCACACGCTGGGCAATCTGCGTCAGGCCTTTCGGACCGTGGTACACGGCGTACATGCTGGCG
>NZ_JAQIYM010000073.1 GCF_028823535.1 Pseudomonas serbica
CGCAAAAGCCAAAGCAGAGCCAGAGCCAGAGCCAGAGCCAGAGCCAGAGCCAAGCTAATACCTGTGGGAGCGAGCCTGCTCGCGAAAAACCTGACAGCACCGCGGGGTGTCAGGTTCCCCGCGTCATCGTTGACGATCATCGCCGGCAAGCCAGCTCCTACAGGAGGCTTTGGCTTTGGCTTTGGCTTTTGATCTTGATTTTCTTGCCCCATCGAGAGGCTTCGTTCCGGTTCTGCGCAGTGGGCAACCCGGCATGGATGCCGGGT
>NZ_JAQIYM010000006.1 GCF_028823535.1 Pseudomonas serbica
TCCTACAAGGGACCACCAACCCAGAATAACAATCCACAGAGGTTGAACCATGGCTGTCAGCAGCGAACGTGCAGGCAACAAACCGTTGATCGAGAAGCGCTCGATCGACTACATCCCGGAGGCGGAAAGACACGGTCGTCTGTTTAGCCAGTTCACCTTGTGGATGGGTGCCAACCTGCAAATCACCGCGATTGTCACCGGGGCCCTGGCCGTGGTGTTGGGCGGTGACGTGTTCTGGTCGTTGATCGGTCTGTTGATCGGCCAACTGATCGGCGGTGGGGTAATGGCGCTGCATGCCGCGCAAGGGCCCAAGCTCGGCCTGCCGCAGATGATCTCCAGTCGCGTGCAATTCGGCGTATATGGCGCGGCCATCCCGATCGTGCTGGTGTGCCTGATGTACCTGGGCTTCACCGCAACGGGAACCGTGCTGTCCGGCCAGGCGCTGGGCCAGTTGTTTGGCGTCAGCGACAGCGTTGGCATCCTCATCTTCGCCAGTGTCATCGTGCTGGTGACGGTGCTCGGTTATCGGGTGATCCATTGGATCGGCCGTGTGGCCAGTGTCATTGGCGTGATTGCCTTTGTTTATCTGTTCAGCCGCTTGATGAGCCAGGTTGACGTTGGCGCACTGTTGCAAATCCGTCACTTCAGCTGGAGCAGCTTCCTGCTCGCGGTGTCGCTCGCGGCGTCCTGGCAGATCGCCTTCGGCCCTTATGTGGCTGACTACTCCCGCTACCTGCCGAGCAAGGTTTCCTCGGTGAAGACCTTTTTCGCCGCAGGCGCAGGTTCGGTGATTGGCGCACAGGTGGCGATGATCCTCGGCGTGTTTGCCGCCGCATCGGCCAACGGCCAGTTCGCCGGCCACGAAGTGGCCTACATCGTTGGTCTGGGCGGAACCGGTGCCACCGCTGCGCTGCTGTACTTCAGCATCGCATTCGGCAAGGTGACCATTTCCACGCTCAATTCCTACGGCAGCTTCATGTGCATTGCGACCATCATCAGCGGTTTCCGTGGTGACCTGAAGGTATCGCGCTTGCAGCGTCTGCTCTTCGTGCTGGCCATCGTAGGTGCCGCGACCTTGATGGCGTTGCTCGGCCAGCACTCGTTCCTCGGTGCGTTCAAGTCCTTCATCCTGTTCCTGCTGGCGTTCTTCACGCCATGGAGCGCGATCAACCTGGTGGATTACTACTGCATCACTCGCGAGCGCTATGACGTACCGGCGCTGTCCGATCCGAACGGTCGCTACGGCCGTTGGAATGCCCTCGGTATCAGCGTCTATGTTTTCGGTGTGCTGGTGCAGCTGCCGTTCATCTCCAGCAAGTTCTACACCGGCCCGCTGGTGGCAGTTCTGGGCGATGTGGATATTTCCTGGATCATTGGTCTGGTGATTCCCGCAGCCCTGTATTACGTGTGTGCGAAAAAATGGCACGGCTCAGTGCCTGATCAACTGATCCTGCCGGTCGAGCAGGGCGTGGTCACCGAACAAACGCTGACTGTCGGTCGCGCTGCGGCGCAGGCCTGACTGGACGTGGACAGGGCTGGATGCCTCTTGACTGCCGTAAGCCAATTCATGATTAGGAGCGTCACTACAATGAAATCGAACAAGACCCTGCTGACCACATTGCTTTCCATGGGCCTGCTGGCCAGCGCCGGCGCCACTCAGGCAGCGGGCTGGTGCGAGTCGGGCAAACCGGTGAAATTCGCCGGCCTTAACTGGGAAAGCGCCATGTTGCTGACCGACGTGATGCAACTGGTTTTGGAAAAAGGCTACGACTGCAAGACCGACAGCTTGCCAGGCAACTCCATCACCATGGAAAACGCCCTGAGCAGCAACGACATCCAGGTGTTTGCCGAAGAATGGGTCGGCCGCAGCGAGGTCTGGAACAAGGCCGAGAAGGCCGGCAAGGTCGTCGGTGTCGGCGCGCCGGTGGTTGGTGCGATCGAAGGCTGGTACGTGCCGCGCTACGTGATCGAAGGCGATGCCAAGCGCAAGCTGGAAGCCAAGGCTCCGGATCTGAAAAACATCGCCGACCTGGGCAAATACTCGGCGGTGTTCAAGGATGCCGAAGAACCCTCCAAAGGGCGCTTCTACAACTGCCCGGCCGGCTGGACCTGTGAGCTGGACAACAGCGAAATGCTGAAAAGCTACGGCCTGGAAAGCAGCTACACCAACTTCCGCCCAGGCACCGGCCCGGCACTCGATGCCGCCGTGCTGTCGAGCTACAAGCGTGGCGAACCGATCCTGTTCTACTACTGGTCGCCAACCCCGCTGATGGGCCAGGTCGACGTAGTGAAACTCGAAGAAAAACCCGGTGTGAACAAGACCGTGGATATCAAGGTTGGCCTGTCCAAGACCTTCCACGACGAAGCGCCGGAACTGGTCGCCGTGCTGGAAAAGGTCAACGTTCCGATCGACCTGCTCAACCAGAACCTGGGCCGCATGACCAAAGAGCGGATCGAGTCGCCAAAACTGGCCAAGATCTTCTTGAAGGAACATCCTGAAGTCTGGCATGCATGGGTGAGTGAAGACGCAGCCAAGAAAATCGACGCGGCCTTGTAGGTCGGGCTTCTCCGGCTGCCGCCAACGGCAGTCGGATGCTTGATCGCAACCCCTTGATTGAGAGCCTCTTATGTTTCCCGAAAGCTTTACCTTTTCCATCGCCGACTGGGTCAACGGTTGGGTCGATTCGCTGGTCACCAACTACGGCGACGTTTTCCGCAGCATCTCCGACACCCTGCTGTGGGCCATCGTCAATCTTGAAGGCCTGCTGCGTGCCGCACCCTGGTGGCTGATGCTGGCGATCGTGGCCGGTGTGGCCTGGCACGCGACCCGCAAGGTCGTGACCACTGCCGTCATCGTTGGTTTGCTGTTCCTGGTGGGTGCGGTAGGCCTCTGGGACAAGTTGATGCAGACCCTGGCGCTGATGATGGTGGCGACGGTCATCTCGGTACTGATCGGCGTCCCGTTGGGCATCCTCTCGGCCCGCAGCAATCGCTTGCGTTCGGTGCTGATGCCGTTGCTGGACATCATGCAGACCATGCCGAGCTTCGTGTACCTGATCCCGGTGCTGATGCTGTTCGGCCTGGGCAAGGTCCCGGCGATCTTCGCCACCGTGATCTACGCCGCGCCACCGCTGATCCGCCTGACCGACCTGGGGATTCGCCAGGTTGACGGCGAGGTGATGGAGGCGATCAATGCCTTCGGGGCCAACCGTTGGCAGCAACTGTTCGGCGTGCAACTGCCGCTGGCCCTGCCGAGCATCATGGCCGGGATCAACCAGACCACCATGATGGCCCTGTCGATGGTGGTGATCGCCTCGATGATCGGCGCCCGTGGCCTGGGCGAAGATGTGCTGGTGGGGATCCAGACCCTCAACGTCGGACGCGGCCTCGAAGCCGGTCTGGCGATCGTGATTCTGGCCGTGGTGATCGACCGCATTACACAGGCGTACGGTCGTGCACGGCATGAGGTGAGCAAATGAACAACGCAACCGTGAGCAAGATCGAAGTCAAGAACGTCTTCAAGATTTTCGGCAACCGTTCCAAGGAAGCGCTGGCCATGGTCGGCCAGGGCAAGACCAAGGACCAGGTGCTGGCCGAAACCGGCTGCGTGGTCGGCGTGAACGATTTGTCCCTGAGCATCGGCAGCGGCGAGATCTTCGTGATCATGGGCCTGTCCGGTTCCGGCAAATCCACCCTGGTGCGCCACTTCAATCGCCTGATCGACCCGACCAGCGGCGCGATCCTGGTGGACGGTGTGGACATCCTGCAATACGACATGGAAGCCCTGCGCGAATTTCGCCGGCGCAAGATCAGCATGGTGTTCCAGAGCTTCGGCCTGCTGCCGCACAAGAGCGTGCTGGACAACGTCGCCTACGGCCTGAAGATCCGTGGCGAGAGCAAGCAAATGTGTGCCGAGCGCGCGCTGCACTGGATCAACACCGTGGGCCTCAAGGGCTACGAAAACAAGTACCCGCACCAGCTCTCCGGTGGCATGCGTCAGCGTGTGGGCCTGGCCCGGGCCTTGGCGGCGGACACTGACATCATCCTGATGGACGAAGCCTTCAGTGCCCTCGACCCGCTGATCCGCGCCGAGATGCAGGACCAGTTGCTGGAACTGCAAAAGACCCTGCACAAGACCATTGTCTTCATCACTCACGACCTCGACGAGGCCGTGCGCATCGGCAACCGTATCGCGATCCTCAAGGATGGCCGCCTGATCCAGGTCGGCACGCCGAAAGAGATCCTGCATTCGCCGGCGGATGAATATGTCGACCGCTTCGTGCAGCGTCGGGCGGCGGTGGTTTAAGAGATTTTCGGTGGCTGTTCGGGCCCCTTCGCGAGCAAGCCCGCTCCCACATTTGGAATGCAATCCCCCTGTGGGAGCGGGCTTGCTCGCGAAGGCGGCGGTGAAGCTGCATCAATATTTGGATGAGGTTGAAGATGTCCCAGGCTGAAAAAATCGTTATCACCGAGGCGCAGGTTACTTGGCAGGACGTGGTCGCCGTCGCCCGTCATGGCGCGCAGCTCGAGCTGTCGGCACCGATCTGGGCACGGATTGAAAACGCCCAGGCCATCGTCCAGCGCATCGTCACCAGCGGCGAGCGTGCCTACGGCATCAACACCGGGCTGGGCGCGTTGTGCAACGTCTCACTGCAGGACGAACAACTCAGCCAGTTGTCACGCAACACCTTGCTCAGCCACGCTTGTGGCGTCGGCGCGCCGCTGTCCAACGAGCAGGCGCGCTCGATCATGTGCGCAGCCGTCGTCAACTACAGCCACGGCAAGTCTGGCCTGCACCGGCAGGTGGTCGAAGCGCTGCTGGCGTTGCTCAACCGTGGCATCACCCCGCAAGTGCCATCCCAGGGATCCGTGGGCTACCTGACCCACATGGCCCACATCGGCATCGCGTTGCTGGGCGTCGGCAATGTCAGCTATCGCGGGCAGATCGTATCCGCGCACCAGGCCTTGGCTGAAGAAGGCTTGCAACCGGTCAAGCTGGGCGCCAAGGACGGTCTGTGCCTGGTCAATGGCACACCCTGCATGACCGGCCTGAGCTGCCTGGCGATCGCCGACGCTGCCCATCTGTTGCATTGGGCCGACGTGATCGGTGCCATGAGCTTCGAGGCCCAGCGCGGGCAGATCGACGCGTTCGATGCCGAAATCATCGCGCTCAAGCCGCACCCGGGCATGCAGCAGGTGGGCATCAACCTGCGCGCGTTGCTTGACGGCAGCGAAGTGATTGCCCAGAGCAAGGGCATTCGCACCCAGGATGCCTTGAGCATTCGCTCGATTCCGCAGGTGCACGGTGCCGCTCGCGACCAACTGCTGCACGCGACCAAACAGATCGAAACCGAACTCAACAGCGCCACCGACAACCCGCTGGTGCTGGGCACCGCAGACAACTACCGCGTGGTGTCCCAGGCCAACCCGCACGGCCAGTCCGTGGCATTGGCGGCGGACCTGCTGGCCATCGCCATGGCCGAAATCGGCTCCATCGCCGAGCGTCGTCTCGACCGATTGATCAACCCGCACGTCAGTGGCTTGCCGGCGTTTCTGGTGGCCAACCCCGGGGTGAACTCCGGGATGATGATCGTGCAATACGTGGCCGCTTCGCTGTGCGCGGAAAACCGCCAGCTGGCGCAACCGGCAGTGCTTGATAACTACGTCACCTCGGGCCTGCAGGAAGATCACCTGAGCCTGGGCACTAACGCCGCGCTCAAGCTGCATCGCGCCCTGGAAAACTGCACGCAGATCCTCGCCATCGAGTACCTGCTGGCGGCCCAGGCGTTTGAGTTCCTCAAGGAGCAACGCTTCGGCGCCGGTACCGATGCCGCCTGGCGCCTGCTGCGCGAGCGGGTTGCGGCCTACGATCAGGACCGTTGGCTGGCGCCGGATATCGCGGCCGCTGCCAGTGTTCTGAAAGACCCTGTCTTGTTGCACAAAGCCTTACCGAATTTGAACTGATTTCACTACAAAACCAGCGTGCCAAGGCGCCAGCCCCCTCAAGAAGGGGGAAGCGACGGACAACGGATATCTCCGGAGCGTCTGGTAGTTAATAACAACTCTCACAAGGAGCATGAAATGACTGCGCTTAATTTGATCCCTGGCCAGCTGACCCTCGCCCAACTGCGTGACGTGTATCAGCAACCGGTGACACTGACCCTCGACAACAGCGCCTCGGCCCAGATCGAAGCCAGCGTTGCCTGCGTGGAACAGATCCTCGCCGAGAACCGCACCGCCTATGGCATCAACACCGGCTTCGGCCTGTTGGCTTCGACCCGCATCGCCAGCGAAGACCTGGAAAACCTCCAGCGCTCGCTGGTGTTGTCCCACGCCGCCGGTGTCGGCCAGCCGATCAGCGACGATCTGGTGCGGTTGATCATGGTGCTCAAGGTCAACAGCCTGAGCCGTGGTTTCTCCGGCATCCGCCGGGTAGTGATCGACGCGCTGATCGCCCTGATCAACGCCGAGGTCTACCCGCACATTCCGCTCAAAGGTTCGGTCGGTGCATCCGGCGACCTGGCGCCGTTGGCACATATGTCGCTGGTACTGCTGGGTGAAGGCAAGGCGCGTTACAAAGGCGAGTGGATGGAAGCGACCGAAGCGCTGAAAGTCGCCGGCCTGACTCCGCTGACCCTGGCGGCGAAAGAAGGCTTGGCGCTGCTCAACGGTACCCAGGTGTCCACCGCGTTTGCTTTGCGTGGCCTGTTCGAAGGCGAAGACCTGTTCGCCGCAGCCTTGGCGCTCGGTGGCCTGACCGTTGAAGCGGTGTTGGGCTCGCGTTCGCCGTTCGATGTGCGAATCCACGCCGCTCGTGGCCAGAAAGGCCAGATCGACGCCGCTGCCGCTTATCGTGATTTGCTGGGCGAGCGCAGCGAAGTTTCCGATTCCCACGAAAACTGCGAAAAAGTACAGGACCCTTACTCCCTGCGCTGCCAGCCACAAGTCATGGGTGCCTGCCTGACCCAGTTCCGTCAGGCCGCTGAAGTGCTGGCCATCGAAGCCAACGCCGTGTCCGACAACCCGCTGGTGTTTGCCGCTGAAGGCGACGTGATTTCCGGCGGTAACTTCCACGCCGAACCGGTGGCCATGGCCGCTGACAACATGGCGCTGGCTATCGCTGAAATCGGCTCCCTGAGCGAGCGCCGCATCTCGCTGATGATGGACAAGCACATGTCGCAGCTGCCGCCGTTCCTGGTGGCCAATGGTGGCGTGAACTCCGGCTTCATGATCGCCCAAGTGACTGCAGCCGCACTGGCCAGCGAAAACAAGGCGCTTTCCCATCCGCATTCGGTGGACAGCCTGCCGACCTCCGCCAATCAGGAAGACCACGTGTCCATGGCCCCGGCTGCGGGCAAGCGACTGTGGGAAATGGCCGAGAACACCCGTGGGATTCTCGCTGTTGAATGGCTGGCGGCGGTGCAGGGCCTGGACTTGCGCAATGGCCTGAAGAGCTCGCCGAAACTGGAAAAGGCTCGGGCGATTCTGCGTAACGAAGTGCCGTTCTATGAGAAGGACCGTTTTTTCGCCCCGGACATCAATGCGGCGACCGAGTTGTTGGCTTCGCGTTGCCTGAACGAGCTGGTGTCGGCGAAGTTGCTTCCTAGCCTGTAAGGGCCTCTTCGCGAGCAAGCCCGCTCCCACAGGAGAACGCATTTCAATGTGGGAGCGAGCCTGCTCGCGAATCGATTTTGAATAACACGAGGACTTGGGATGAAAACCCTCTGGCAACACTGCCACGTCGCAACCATGACGCAAGGCGTCTACTCGATCATCGAGGATGCGGCCATCGTGACGTCCGGTGCGCACATCGAGTGGGTCGGCCCGCGCAGTGAACTGCCGTCTGGCGAGTACCCGGCGGTCAATGATTTGAACGGGGCCTGGGTCACTCCAGGCCTGATCGACTGCCACACCCACACGGTGTTCGGCGGAAATCGCAGTGGCGAATTCGAGAAACGACTGCAAGGTGTCAGTTATGCGGAAATCGCCGCAAGCGGCGGCGGCATCGCCAGCACCGTGCGGGCCACTCGCGCGGCCAGTGAAGACGAACTGTTCGCCAGCGCCGCCAGGCGCCTGAAAAGCCTGATGCGCGATGGCGTCACCAGCATTGAGATCAAATCCGGCTACGGCCTCGACCTGGCCAACGAACGCAAGATGCTGCGGGTAGCCCGGCGTCTTGGCGCCGAGCTGCCGGTCAGCGTACGCAGCACCTGCCTGGCGGCGCACGCCTTGCCGCCGGAATACGCCGATCGCGCTGACGATTACATCGATCACATTTGCAGCGAAATGCTCCCGGCACTGGCCGCCGAAGGGCTGGTGGACGCGGTGGATGCGTTTTGCGAATACCTGGCGTTTTCCCCTGCCCAGGTCGAGCGCGTGTTCATCACCGCCCAGGCACTGGGCCTGCCGGTGAAGCTGCACGCCGAGCAACTCTCGTCCCTGCACGGTTCGAGCCTGGCGGCGCGTTACCACGCACTGTCGGCCGATCACCTGGAATTCATGACCGAGGACGACGCCATCGCCATGGCCAAATCCGGCACAGTGGCCGTTTTGCTGCCTGGCGCCTTTTACTTCCTGCGCGAGACCCAGTTGCCGCCGATGGAGGCCTTGCGCAAGCATGGCGTGAAAATCGCCATTGCCAGCGAC
Source organism: Pseudomonas serbica (assembly GCF_028823535.1). GTDB lineage: Bacteria > Pseudomonadota > Gammaproteobacteria > Pseudomonadales > Pseudomonadaceae > Aquipseudomonas > Aquipseudomonas serbica. The sequence continues at coordinate 8,647 of NZ_JAQIYM010000006.1, forward strand.
CTCAACCCCGGCACCTCGCCAGCGCTGTCGTTGCGCCTGATGTTGAACATGGCCTGCACCTGTTTCCGCATGACCCCGGAAGAGGCCCTGGCTGGCGCGACCATCCATGCGGCGACCGCGTTGGGCATGGCCCAGACGCACGGTTCGCTGGAGGCGGGCAAGGTTGCAGATTTCGTTGCCTGGCAAATCGATCGCCCGGCCGACCTGTGCTACTGGCTGGGCGGAGACCTGGAAAAACGCGTCGTGCGTCACGGCGTCGAAACGAGCGTTTAGGAGAACAGTTGTGGATAAGGTTCTGAATTTCAAACAAGGCCGTGTGCCGCTGCTGATCAGCATGCCTCACGCCGGCCTGCGCCTGACCCCGGCGGTCGAGGCGGGGTTGATTCCCGACGCGAAAAGCCTGCCGGACACCGATTGGCACATCCCCCGGCTTTACGATTTTGCTGCAGAACTGGGTGCCAGCACCTTGGCCGCCGAGTATTCGCGATTCGTCATCGACCTGAACCGGCCGTCCGACGACAAGCCTTTGTATGTCGGCGCGACCACCGGCCTGTACCCGGCGACACTGTTCGACGGCATTCCGTTGTTCCGCGAAGGGCACGAGCCTTCCAAAGAAGAGCGTGCGACCTATCTGGAGCAAATCTGGACGCCGTATCACAGCACGCTGCAGAACGAGCTGGCGCGACTCAAAGCCGAGTTCGGCTATGCGCTGCTGTTCGATGCGCACTCGATTCGCTCGATCATCCCGCACCTGTTCGACGGCAAGCTGCCGGACTTCAACCTCGGCACCTTCAATGGCGCCAGTTGCGATCCGCAGCTGGCGAGTCAGCTGGAAGCCATCTGCGCCGCTCATCCGGATTACAGCCATGTGTTGAACGGGCGCTTCAAGGGCGGCCACATCACCCGGCATTACGGCAATCCGGCAGAAAATATCCATGCCGTGCAACTGGAGTTGGGCCAGTGCACCTACATGGAAGAGTTCGAGCCGTTCCGTTATCGCCCGGACCTGGCGGAGCCGACGCGTGTGGTATTGAAAGAGTTGTTACAGGGTTTGCTCGCGTGGGGTGAGGAACGCTACAAACGCTGAATCCCGGCGCAGGCTGTGATCTTTTGATCCTGAAAAATCAAACCCAAAAGATCGCAGTCTGCGGCAGCCCTACAGGGGACATGCTCATTGACGTAATTCGGGTTTATGATGCCCAACGGCAGAATAATAGAAGTCCCCCCAGGGATGACCTCGACCCCCTTACGGAGTGCGCAATGCAGACTTTGTACCCGCAGATCAAACCCCACGCCCGGCACGATCTGGCCGTCGACGAGACCCACACGCTGTATGTCGACGAAAGCGGTTCACCGCAAGGTTTGCCGGTGGTGTTCATTCACGGCGGCCCCGGTGCCGGCTGCGATGCCGCGAGTCGGTGCTACTTCGATCCCAACCTGTACCGCATTGTCACTTTCGACCAGCGCGGTTGCGGTCGCTCCACCCCCCACGCGAGCCTGGAAAACAACACCACCTGGGATCTGGTCGCCGACCTCGAGCGGATCCGCCAGCACCTGGGCATCGACAAATGGGTGCTGTTCGGCGGCTCCTGGGGTTCAACCCTGGCGCTGGCCTACGCGCAAACCCACCCGGAGCGTGTGCACGGGCTGATCCTGCGCGGGATATTTCTCTGCCGTCCGCAGGAAATCGAATGGTTCTATCAAGCGGGCGCCAGCCGCCTGTTCCCGGATTACTGGCAAGACTACATTGCGCCGATCCCGTTGGACGAGCGCCATGACCTGCTCAACGCCTTCCACAAACGCCTGACCGGCAATGACCAGATCGCCCAGATGCACGCGGCCAAAGCCTGGTCTACCTGGGAAGGTCGCACCGCCACCCTGCGTCCGAATCCGCTGGTGGTCGACCGCTTCTCCGAGCCTCAGCGCGCGTTGTCCATCGCCCGTATCGAATGCCACTACTTCACCAACAATGCTTTCCTCGAGCCGAACCAGCTGATTCGCGACATGGGCAAGATCGCCCATTTGCCAGGCGTCATCGTCCACGGTCGTTATGACGTGATCTGCCCGCTGGATAACGCCTGGGAACTTCACCAGGCTTGGCCCAATAGCGAGCTGCAAATAATCCGTGACGCGGGCCATGCCGCTGCCGAACCGGGGATTACCGATGCATTGGTGCGTGCGGCCGATCGAATGGCCCGGCGTCTGCTCGACCTCGCCCCCGAAGAAGCATGAAGGGCCTGTTGCAACGCGTGCGCGGCGCGCGAGTCGAGGTAGCAGGTGAGGTGGTGGGTGCGATCGACCAGGGTTTGCTCGTGCTGGTAGCCGTCGAGCCGGGCGACACGCGGGCCAGCGCCGACAAACTTCTCAATAAGCTGCTTAACTATCGAGTGTTCAGCGACGCTGAGGGCAAGATGAACCTGTCCTTGGCGGATGTGAGTGGCGGGTTGCTGCTGGTCTCGCAGTTCACCCTGGCCGCCGATACCAAGAGCGGGTTGCGTCCGAGTTTCTCGACTGCTGCCCCTCCAGCCTTGGGCGAGGAGCTTTTCGACTATCTATTAGGCAAAGCGAAACAGGTGCATGGCACTGTGGCATCAGGTAGATTCGGCGCGGATATGCAGGTGCACTTGGTCAATGACGGCCCTGTGACCTTCCTGTTACAGACCTGAAAGCGCTTGAAACATCTTTTTTGAGCGCATTTCGACTGAAAACAGGCGTTTTTCCCAATAAATACTTTGTTACCCCTGATGCGTTGTAACGCGGCCTACTAGATAATCGCGCGCTACGGGGATCAGCGTTCGTTGGTCCATTTTGACTTAGGTAGAGACTTGTCCGGATCCGATTGGGGAATCATTTTGCCCCAGCGGAGTCGGAACAATGCTCGCCAACTTGGCAAGAGTGGTCTGCAGGACCGGTTTTTTTATGCCGGATGCCTACAGGCCCTTTAACTGGCCGTTGGTTTTTTGATCTGTTTTCGGCGAGGGTTGCTCGTGATTGTTAGTCCCTGTAACGCACCAAAATTGACTGCCAAACGGTTTCGTAGCGCATTGGTAGCGGGTTCGGCACTGTTGTGCCTGCTCAGCGCCGGCCAGCTTTGGGCATTCAGTCTGGATGATGTATCGGTCAAGGCAAAAGAGCTGGCCGGGCAAAAGTACGAAGCTCCGCGCAGTAACCTGCCGAACGAATTTCGCGAGATGAAATTCGCCGATTATCAGAAAATTCGCTTCCTGACTGAAAAAGCAGAATGGGCCGATCAGAAGACCCCGTTCAAGCTGTCCTTCTATCACCAGGGTATGCATTTCGATACGCCGGTGAAAATCAACGAAATCACGGCGAACACCGTCGAAGAGATCAAGTACGACCCAAGTCGTTTCGATTTCGGTGACGTCAAGTTCGATCCAAAGGCCACCGAACAACTCGGTTATGCCGGTTTCCGCGTCCTGTACCCAATCAACAAGGCTGACAAGCAAGACGAAATCATGACCATGCTCGGCGCGAGTTATTTCCGCGTGGTCGGCAAGGGTCACGTCTACGGATTGTCCGCTCGCGGCATGGCGATCGATACTGCCTTGCCGTCCGGTGAAGAATTCCCGCGTTTTCGCGAGTTCTGGATTCAGCAACCGAAACCCGGCGACAAGCACCTGGTGATCTTCGCCCTGCTGGATTCGCCACGGGCGACCGGAGCCTATCGCCTGACGCTGCGTCCGGGCAGCGACACCATTGTCGACGTCAAGGCGCAGATGTTCCTGCGTGACAAGGTCGGCAAACTGGGTATCGCGCCGTTGACCAGCATGTACCTGTTCGGCGCCAACCAGCCGTCGAAAGTGCTGAACTATCGCCGCGAATTGCACGATTCCAGCGGCCTGGCCATCCATGCCGGTAACGGCGAGTGGATCTGGCGTCCGCTGAACAATCCGAAACACCTGGCGGTGAGCAACTTCTCGGTTGAGAACCCGCGTGGCTTTGGCTTGCTGCAACGTGGCCGTGACTTCAGCCACTACGAAGATCTCGACGACCGCTACGACAAGCGCCCAAGCGCCTGGATCGAACCGAAGGGCGACTGGGGCAAGGGCTCCGTCGATCTGGTAGAGATTCCGACTGCCGACGAAACCAACGACAATATCGTGGCTTTCTGGAGCCCGGACACGATGCCGGAACCTGGCCAGCCGCTGGACTTCGCCTATCGCATGCACTGGACCATGGACGAAGCCTCGATTCATGCCCCGGACAGCGCCTGGGTCAAGCAGACCCTGCGTTCCACCGGTGACGTCAAACAGTCCAACCTGATTCGTCAGCCGGACGGTAGCGTTGCCTATCTGGTGGACTTCGAAGGCCCCTCCCTGGCGGCGTTGCCGGCAGATGCGGACGTTCGCAGCCAGGTCAGCGTCGGTGAGAACGCCGAGCTGGTGGAAAACAGCGTGCGCTACAACCCTGAGACCAAGGGCTGGCGCCTGACCCTGCGGATGAAGATCAAGGACGCGAGCAAGGCCACCGAGATGCGTGCTGCGCTGGTGCAGAGCATCGTGCCAGCCGATTTGGCCAAGACTTCTCTGCCCGTGTCGAACTCTTCCGTTGCCAAGGCCGACAAGGTCGCCGCCAAGCAGCAGGAAAAAGCCGACAAGGAAGCGAAGGCAGCCGAAGCCAAGCAGGCCGAGGCCAAGCCGGTCGCAGATGCCAAGGACGCGGCAAACAACAAAGACGCCACGCAGCCTGCTGCTGCCGACGCGGCCCCAGCCACACCGGAATCGGCACCGACTGAAGAAGTCCTGACCGAGACCTGGAGTTATCAGTTGCCTGCCGATGAGTAATTCTCAAGTACAGCCAGAGACGCTTTCCGAGTATCTGGCACATCTGCCGATGACCGACCAGCAGCGCGCGGAACTCGCGGGCTGCCAGTCCTTCAGCGAATTGCACGAGCGTTTGTCGTCTTCGACATTTGACGCCCCGACCGACGCTGCCCAGGCTTCGGTTGGCAAGCGCCTGACCCTGAGCACTGCCGAAGAATTGCAGGACGCCGAAATGCTGGCGCTTGACGTCAGTGGTCGGGTCGTCCTCAAGGCGACCCCACCGATTCGTCGGACCAAGGTCGTGCCGGAGCCATGGCGAACCAATATCCTGGTGCGTGGCTGGCGTCGCCTGACCGGGCGTACCAACCCGCCGAAGCCGCCGAAGGACGAGAATGTCTTGCCAGCGGCGCGCTGGCGCACGGTCGGTTCGATCCGTCGCTACATTCTGCTGGTACTGATGCTCGGCCAGACCATCGTCGCCGGCTGGTACATGAAAGGCATCATGCCGTATCAGGGCTGGTCGTTCGTCGACCTGGAAGAAGTCCTGCATCAACCGCTGCTGCAAACGGCCACGCAAGTGCTGCCGTACGCCTTGCAGACCAGCATCCTGATCCTGTTCGGGATTCTGTTCTGTTGGGTCTCGGCCGGGTTCTGGACTGCACTGATGGGCTTCCTCGAGTTGCTCACCGGTCATGATAAATACCGCATCTCCGGCAAAAGCGCTGGCAACGAGCCGATTCCGAAGGACGCGCGCACCGCATTGGTGATGCCGATCTGCAACGAAGACGTGCCACGAGTATTTGCCGGTCTGCGTGCAACGTTCGAGTCGGTAGCAGCCACGGGTGACCTGGATCGCTTCGACTTCTTCGTCCTCAGCGACAGTAACGACGCGGATATCTGCGTCGCCGAGCAACAGGCCTGGCTGGACGTCTGCCGCGAAGCCAAGGGTTTCGGCAAGATTTTCTATCGCCGCCGCCGTCGTCGTGTGAAGCGTAAAAGCGGCAACCTCGACGACTTCTGCCGGCGCTGGGGGGGTGACTACAAGTACATGGTCGTGCTCGACGCCGACTCGGTGATGAGCGGTGAGTGCCTGACCAGCCTGGTCCGCCTGATGGAAGCCACGCCGGACGCCGGGATCATCCAGACCGCGCCACGGGCGTCGGGCATGGACACCCTGTATGCGCGCATGCAGCAGTTCGCGACCCGCGTGTACGGTCCGCTGTTCACCGCCGGCCTGCACTTCTGGCAGTTGGGCGAATCGCACTACTGGGGCCACAACGCGATCATCCGCATGAAGCCGTTCATCGAGCACTGCGCCCTGGCGCCGTTGCCGGGTAAAGGCGCGTTTGCCGGTGCGATCCTGTCTCACGACTTCGTCGAAGCCGCGTTGATGCGCCGTGCCGGTTGGGGTGTGTGGATTGCCTACGACTTGCCGGGCAGCTACGAAGAGCTGCCGCCGAACCTGCTGGACGAACTCAAGCGTGATCGCCGCTGGTGCCACGGCAACCTGATGAACTTCCGCCTGTTCCTCGTGAAAGGCATGCACCCGGTGCACCGCGCAGTGTTCCTGACCGGCGTGATGTCCTACCTGTCGGCGCCCTTGTGGTTCTTCTTCCTGGTGCTGTCTACGGCGCTGCTGGCAGTCAACACGCTGATGGAGCCGCAGTACTTCCTCGAACCGCGCCAGCTTTATCCATTGTGGCCACAATGGCATCCGGACAAGGCAATCGCGCTGTTCTCGACCACGGTCGTGCTGCTGTTCCTGCCAAAACTGTTGAGCGTCATCCTGATCTGGGCCAAGGGCGCGAAAGAGTTCGGCGGCAAGCTCAAGGTGACCTTGTCGATGCTGCTGGAGATGCTGTTTTCCATGCTGCTGGCGCCGGTGCGGATGATTTTCCACACCCGTTTCGTGCTCGCCGCGTTCCTCGGCTGGGCCGCGACCTGGAACTCGCCGCAGCGTGACGACGACTCCACGCCATGGAGCGAGGCGGTCAAGCGCCACGGCCCGCAGACCTTGCTGGGCTTCTTCTGGGCACTGCTGGTGATCTGGCTGAACCCGAGCTTCCTGTGGTGGCTGGTGCCGATTGTCGGTTCTCTGATGCTGTCGATCCCGGTGTCGGTGATTTCCAGTCGTGTCGGCCTGGGCCTGAAGTCCCGCGACGAGAGCCTGTTCCTGATTCCGGAGGAATACAATCCACCGCAGGCACTGCTGGCCACCGACCAATACACCCACGAAAACCGCTGGCATGCGCTGAATGACGGCTTTATCCGTGCGGTGGTCGATCCGCAGCAGAATGCCCTGGCATGCTCGCTGGCGACCTCGCGTCACCGTGAGGCCGAGCCGATCGAATGGCTGCGGGTCGAGCGGGTGCGCCACGCCATGAAAGTCGGGCCTGAAGGCCTGACCAACAATGAGCGTGTGCAACTGCTGAGCGATCCGGTGGCATTGGCTCGTTTGCATGAGCAGATCTGGAGCGAAGGTCACCCCGAGTGGCTGGGTGCGTGGCGCAAGTCGGTCCAGGCCGATCCGCACGCTCCGCTGTTACCGCTCCAACCGCTGATCGTTCAAGCCCAACCGGCCTGATGAAAAGCCCCGCTTGATAGCGGGGCTTGATTGCTCCCACGCAGAGCGTGGGAACGATCATGATCACCAACAATTCCCACGCAAACCCTTGTCGAGTGCGTTAGCATCCGTCCCCGAATTGGTGCGCCCGGACCGTTTTGTGTCCGTATCTGCCTGTTTTCCTTGGGGAACTGTCGATTTCGCGCCGCAAACGTCATGGTTTTGGGGGATTAAGATGAAGAAGTATCTGTCGATGCTGCTGGTCGGCGTCACAGCACTGGTTGCAGTCAGCGCGGCGCAGGCCGGTGCCATTGATGACGCGGTCAAGCGCGGCACCTTGAAAGTCGGTATGGACCCGACCTACATGCCGTTCGAAATGACCAACAAACGTGGCGAGATCATCGGATTCGAAGTCGACATCCTCAAAGCCATGACCAAGGCCATGGGCGTCAAGCTGGAGCTGGTGTCCACCGGCTATGACGGCATCATCCCGGCTTTGCTGACCGACAAGTTCGACATGATCGGCAGCGGCATGACCCTGACCCAGGAACGCAACCTGCGCCTGAATTTCAGCGAACCCTTCATCGTCGTCGGCCAGACCCTGCTGATCCGCAAGGAACTGGAAGGCACCATCAAGTCCTACAAAGACCTGAACACCGCCGACTATCGCATCACCTCCAAGCTGGGCACCACCGGCGAAATGGTCGCCAAAAAACTGATTGCCAAGGCCAAGTACCACGGCTACGACAATGAGCAGGAAGCGGTGCTCGACGTGGTCAACGGCAAGGCCGACGCCTTCATCTACGACGCGCCGTACAACGTTGTCGCCGTGAACAAGGTCGGCAACGGCAAACTGGTGTTCCTCGACAAGCCGTTCACTTACGAGCCGCTGGCGTTCGGGCTGAAGAAGGGTGACTACGACAGCATCAACTTCATCAACAACTTCCTGCACCAGATCCACGAAGACGGCACCTACGATCGTATCCATGACAAGTGGTTCAAAGACACCGCCTGGCAGAAGGACATGGAGTAACACCTCTACTTGATCGTTCCCACGCTCTGCGTGGGAATGCCGCCCGGGACGCTCCGCGTCCCTTCGCAAGCGTGACGCAGAGCGTCACAGGATGCATTCCCACGCAGAGCGTGGGAACGAGCGAATCAGAGAAGCGTTCATGAAACAGAAAAAAGCCCAATGGCCCTGGCACGTGCTGACCGTGCTGGTGTTGATCGGCCTTGCCGGCGCGTTGTATTACGCCACCTCGCTGATGTCCTACGAATGGCGCTGGAATCGCGTACCCCAGTACTTTGCCTACCACGCCGAAGAGTCCCAGCGCGCCGCCGACATCTCCACCGTCAGCGAACTGGTGCGCAAGGGCGACAAGGCTGAAGTCACCCTGCGCAATGACGCGGGCGACGAGCAGCACATGACCGTCGACGACAATAGCCTGCAAGTCGCCCAGGGCGATGACGTGGCCGAAGGCGATGTGATTGGCGTCACCCGTCATTGGGCCGCCGGACCGTTGTTGTGGGGGCTCTGGACCACGTTGTGGCTGTCGGTGGTGTCCGGTGTGCTCGGGCTGTTGATCGGCCTGGCGACGGGCCTGTGCCGGCTGTCGAACAACCCGACCCTGCGCGATCTCTCGACCATCTACGTCGAACTGGTACGCGGTACGCCGCTGCTGGTGCAGATCTTCATTTTCTACTTCTTCATCGGCACCGTGATGAACCTGTCCCGGGAGTTCGCCGGGATCGCCGCGCTGTCGCTGTTCACTGGCGCCTACGTCGCAGAGATCATCCGCTCCGGTGTGCAGTCGATTGCCCGTGGCCAGAACGAAGCCGCACGTTCCCTGGGCTTGAGTGCGGGGCAGTCGATGCGCCATGTGGTGTTGCCGCAAGCGTTCAAGCGCGTGTTGCCACCGTTGGCCGGGCAGTTCATCAGCCTGGTGAAAGACACATCGCTGGTGTCGGTGATTGCGATTACCGAGCTGCTCAAAAGTGGTCGTGAAGTCATCACCACCTCGTTCTCGCCGTTCGAAATCCTGTTCTGCGTTGCTGGCCTGTACCTGTTGATCAACCTGCCGCTGTCGAAAATCGCCAGTCGGCTTGAGCGGAGGCTCGCGCAAAGTGATTGAAGTCCGCGATCTGGTAAAAGTCTATGACACCCGTGGTCAGGTGGTGCGGGCGGTGGACAACGTCAGTACGAACGTCGCCAAGGGCGAGGTGCTGGTGGTGATCGGTCCGTCCGGCTCCGGCAAGTCGACCTTCTTGCGCTGCCTCAATGGCCTGGAAGAGTTCGATTCGGGTTCGGTGAGCATCGATGGCCTGCAACTGGCCGACCCTAAAACCGATGTGAACGCCTATCGTCGCGAAGTCGGCATGGTGTTCCAGCATTTCAACCTGTTCCCGCACATGACCGTGTTGGAAAACCTCTGCCTGGCGCAGAAGGTCGTGCGCAAGCGCGGCAAGAAAGAGCGCGAGGCCAAGGCCATGGTGCTGCTGGAGAAGGTCGGGATCGCGCAGAAGGCCAACGAATTTCCATCGCGATTGTCCGGCGGTCAGCAACAGCGGGTGGCGATTGCCCGCGCGCTGGCGATGGAGCCGAAGGTCATGCTCTTCGATGAGCCGACCTCGGCGCTGGACCCGGAAATGGTCGGTGAAGTGCTGGACGTGATGAAAAACCTGGCCGTGGAAGGCATGACCATGGTCTGCGTCACCCACGAAATGGGCTTTGCCCGGGAAGTAGCGGATCGGGTGCTGTTCTTCGATCACGGCAAGCTGCTGGAAGACGCCTCGCCCGCGCAGTTCTTCGATGCGCCGAAGGATCCGCGGGCGCAGGCCTTCCTTCGTCAGGTCCTTTAATTTCACCGGCCTCTTGGCCGCCTTCGCGAGCAGGCTCGCTCCCACAGTAGTTCGGGTGAACACAGAGTATGTGTCTACTACAAAGTCTGTGGGGGCGAGCCTGCTCGCGATAGCATCACCTCTATGAATCTCTTCAAACCCTGAACCGGCCCACCAGCATCTGCAAATGCGTCCCCAGCCGCGCCAGCTCAATGCTGGACGCCGCCGTCTCTTCGCTCGCTGCGGACGTCTGGTCCGACACATCGCGTACATTCAGCACGCTGCGGTTGATCTCTTCGGCCACGGCGCTCTGCTGTTCTGCAGCGGCGGCAATCTGCTGGTTCATTGCCTGGATCGCCGACACCGTGCGGGTGATGTTCTCCAGTGAGCCGCCGGCGCGACGGGTCAATTCCACGCTGCTGTCGGTGAGGGCGCGACTGTTGTCCATGATGTTCGCGACATGCTGCGTGCCGTTTTGCAGGCCGACGATCAGCTCTTCGATCTCTTCGGTGGACTTCTGGGTGCGTTGCGCCAGGCTGCGAACTTCGTCGGCGACGACCGCAAAACCGCGTCCGGCCTCGCCAGCGCGGGCCGCTTCGATGGCTGCGTTGAGCGCCAGCAGGTTGGTTTGCTGGGCGACGGACTTGATCACGTCGAGCACACTGCCGATCTTGTCGCTTTCGCGCTTGAGCTCGCCCATGGCCTCGGTGGAGTGACCCACTTCCAGGGCCAGGCGCTCGATCTGGGCGATGGCTTCGCCTACCACCTTGTCGCCTTCGCGGGCCTGTTGATCGGCAGCGACGGCGGCCTCGGAGGCTTCCTCGGCGTTGCGCGCGACTTCCTGCACCGTGGCGGTCATTTCATTCATGGCGGTGGCCACCTGGTCTGTCTCGACCTTCTGGTTGGTGACACCGGCGCTGGTTTGCTCGGTGACGGCGGACAGTTCTTCCGCGGCGCTGGCAATTTGCGTAACGCCATCGCTGATCCCGCCGATCAGTTCACGCAAGCCCAGGGTCATGCTCTGGATGGCCCGTTGCAGTTGGCCAAGTTCGTCCTGACGCTGGGACAGCAGGTTGTGGGTCAGGTCGCCGGCGGCAATGCGCTCGGCCGCCTTGAGGGTCTGGTTCAGCGGAATGACGATCTGCCGGGTGATGGCCCAGGCGGCAAACAGGCCAAAGACCAGCGCCAGGACGGTGGCCAGCAACAGCATGTTCTTGGCGTGCGCTACGTCGGTATCGCGCACCAGGGTTTGCGAGACGGTGAGCTTGTTGCTGACATTGAGCAGAATTTCGCCCTGGGCAGCCATGTGCTTGAAGGCGTCGGCGCTGGCGGTCTGGGAATCATGATACTGGCTGACCGCGGCGCGGTAGGCCTTGAGGGAGTCGGTCGCTTGCTGCAGGTTACCGATGTGTTGTTCCGGCAGCTGCGACGGCAGGCTTTGCAGATATTTCAGGGCGTTGTCGATGGCGTCCAGCGCCGGCTGTTCGGCCTCGGCCTTGCCGCTATAGGTGTAGCCACGCACCTGGAAGCGCGCCTGCTGGATCAGTTTGCTCAGGTCGATCACGCTGTTGAACTGCGCCACGCTGTCGCCTTGCAGCATGGATTTTTCCACTTCGGCGACTTTGGCCACGGCATTGTCGGCGGTGGCGCCCAGTTTGCTGCGGGCGTCTTCGCGGCTGGCGCTGACCTGGGTCAGGGTGGCGAAGGCTTGCTTGTATTGGCTGACGGCGGCCAGTTGCTGGTCGATCATGGCCACGTCGGCGGGTTGCTCGATCATCTTGCGAGCCGCTTGCAGGCTGGTATCGAGCTTGCCCAGCATATCAGTGACGGCACCGGGGCCCTGTTCGCCGCGGCGCATTTCGTAATCCAGGCGGGCGATGCGCAGGTCCTTGGTCATTCCGTTGATCTCGGAGATGAACCCCAGCGTATCACCGCGGCGGGTCACGTCGCTCAGGCCGGTCCAGCCGGTGAAGGTGATCAGCATCGTCAACAGCAGCACAAGACCGAAGCCGACGCCCAGCTTGCGGTTTACGCTAACGTTTCCCAGTTTATCGGCCAGCCATTGGTACATGCTGTAACTCCCTTGGACCACATATTGGTTTCATGGGCGTTATATCGGCTGCAGGCCGGCAATCTATAGGCGCTATCTGACAAGCGGGAGCAGCTGTTAGAAGAGGCGGGCCAGCAACGCCGTGACGGCGGTTTCCACGCGCAGGATGCGCTCGCCCAGTTGCACCGGTTGCAGGCCGGATTTGCCCAGCAAGTCGATCTCGTAGGGGATCCACCCCCCTTCCGGGCCAATGGCCAGGGTCACCGGCTCGGTCAGCGCGCGGGGGCAGGGCGGGTATTGGCCGGGATGACCAACCAGGCCGAGGGTGCCCTCGGTGATGGCAGGCAGGCGATCTTCGACGAACGGCTTGAAGCGCTTCTCGATCACGACTTGCGGCAACACGCTGTCCCTGGCCTGTTCAAGGCCGAGGATCAATTGCTCGCGAATGGCCTCGGGCTCCAGGAACGGGGTCTGCCAGAAGCTCTTCTCGACGCGATAGCTGTTCACCAGCACGACACGGGGCACACCCATGGCCGCGACGGTCTGGAACACCCTGCGCAGCATCTTGGGGCGTGGTAGGGCCAGGACCAGGGTCAACGGCAGCTTGGCGGGAGGAGGCTGGTCGAGGGTGACGCGCAGTTCCGCCTCGTTGGCGTCCAGGCGCAGGACCTCGGCCGAGCCCATCAGGCCGCCGATGCGTCCGACACGCATGCTGTCCCCGACTTCACAGCGATGGACTTCCTGCATGTGGGTCAAACGGCGATCGCGCAGCACCACCCGGTCGACCGCAATGAAGTCGGCCTCTTCAAGGAGCAGCAGGTTCACGGTTGGGTCGCTGGCGGCTGGTCGTTGTTATCGTCGGCAGGCTGGTCGTCCGGATGCTCGCCGCGCTTGCTGATCAGGCTGCCAAACAGGATGCCGATTTCAAACAGCAGCCACATCGGTACCGCCAACAGGGTCTGCGAGAAGATGTCCGGCGGGGTCAGGATCATGCCGACCACGAAGCAGCCGATGATCACGTACGGGCGGATTTTCTTCAGGTACTTGACGTCGACCACGCCGATCCACACCAGCAGCACCACGGCCACCGGTATTTCGAATGCCACGCCGAAGGCGAAGAACAGCGTCATGACGAAATCGAGGTAGCTGGTGATGTCGGTCATCATTTCCACACCGGCCGGGGTGGCGGCGGCGAAGAACTTGAAGATCAGCGGGAACACCAGGAAATAGGCGAACGCCATGCCGGCGTAAAACAGCACGATGCTCGAGCACAGCAAGGGCACGGCGATGCGCTTCTCGTGCTTGTACAGGCCCGGTGCGATGAAGCCCCAGATCTGGTGCAGGATCACCGGGATGGCCAGGAACAGCGACACCATCATGGTCAACTTCAGTGGCGTCAGGAACGGCGACGACACATCGGTGGCAATCATCGTCGCGCCAGCGGGCAGGTACGCCCGCAGCGGTGTCGAGACGAAGGTGTAGATTTGCTGGGTAAAGGCGAACAGCCCGGCAAAGATGATGAAAATTGCCGCTACGCAGCGCAGCAGGCGGGTACGCAACTCGGTGAGGTGCGAAACCAGCGGCATGTGCTGGTCGTTTTCAGGAAGATCGCTCATGGGGCTCGCGGCGGCAGTGTTGGGTCATGTGGGGCCGGCGCAACGGGCGCAGCCGCAGGTGCAACGGGAGAGGTCGGCGTCGCCGCAGCAGGTGCTGCTTCGACAGGCGCGGCTGCGACAGGTGCAGATTCAACGACAGGTGCATCGATCGTCTGCGTCGCCACAGGCTCGACTGGCGTCGGCTGCTGCTGGGTCGGCGAGAAGATCTTGCGGGCCTCCTGTTCAAGCGACAGGATGTGCTCGTTGTGCAGTTGCCGACGAATCTCGTCGGCACCGATTTCACGTTCAACTTCCTGTTTGATCGCATTGAAGCTGCGCTTGAGGCGCCCGACCCACAGGCCGGCGGTGCGCGCAGCGCCCGGCAGGCGCTCGGGGCCCAGCACCAGCAGGGCGACGAGGCCGACGAGCAGCAGTTCAGAGAAGCTGATACCAAACATTAGTCAGTGCTCACACGTCTTTGCGGATCGGCTCTTCGACTTTCTGTGCCTGCACGTCGATGGTGTGCGGCTGGTTCACCGAAGCCTGGGGCTGTACCGGCGGCACCGGTTGGGCCGGAGTCACGGTGGGCTCGGCGGGTTTTTCGTCGTCGTTCATGGCTTTCTTGAAGCCCTTGATCGATTCGCCGACGTCGGTGCCGAGGTTTTTCAGTTTCTTGGTGCCGAATACCAGTACCACGACAACCAGGATGACGACCCAGTGTTTCCAGTCAAAAATGCCCATGCTGCTGCTCCTCTCTAATAGTTATTCAGGCGGACGGGCGCGAGGCTTTCTCGGCGTGTCCGGACAGACCGAAGCGACGGTCCAGTTCATCGAGTACAGCTTGGGGATGCTGCCCCAATTGGGCGAGCATGACCATGCTGTGGAACCACAGATCGGCGGTTTCGTAGATCACATCGCTGCAGTCGCCGCTGACGGCGGCGTCCTTGGCGGCAATGATGGTCTCGACCGACTCTTCGCCGACTTTTTCCAGAATCTTGTTCAAGCCCTTGTGGTACAGGCTGGCGACATACGAGCTATCGGCGGCGGCGCCTTTGCGCTCTTCCAGTACCTGGGCCAGACGGGTCAGAGTGTCACTCATGTTTGTGTCCTGCGGAATAGATGGCGTGCGGATCTTTCAGGACCGGGTCGACGGTTGTCCAGTCGCCGTTCTCAAAGACGCGGTAGAAGCAGCTCTGGCGGCCGGTATGACAGGCGATATCGCCGATCTGCTCGACCATCAGGATGATCACGTCGGCGTCACAGTCCAGGCGCATCTCATGCAGGGTCTGCACGTGGCCGGATTCTTCGCCCTTGCGCCACAGCTTGCCACGCGAGCGCGACCAGTAGATGGCGCGGTTCTCGGCGGCCGTCAGTTCCAGTGCTTCGCGGTTCATCCAGGCCATCATCAGGACGCGCCCGGTCTTGTGGTCCTGGGCAATCGCCGGCACCAGGCCGTCGGCATCCCATTTGATCTCGTCCAGCCAGTTTTTCATCTTCGACTCCGACAGCGAGCCCGACACTTCATGAGTCAGGCTCAACGTTGAAACAGTGTGCCAGTGCGCAGCACAACTGGCTATCGGCGAACGACCAGATACAAGCCGACGGCCATCATGATGCCCGCCGGCCAGTAGGCCAGGTCGTTCAACGGACCACCCGCGGCGAGGATCGCGCCACCGGCCAGGTGCGCCGTACCGAGCAGGCGCAGGAACCAGTCGTCACGGCGGCGGTGCCACGGTGGCGGCGGGTCGTAGGCGTGCGGCTGGGACATGCGTTCGAGCAGGTCGCGAGCCATGTTGGCCAGGTGCGGGAGCTGCTCGAACTGGCTCTGCACGTTGCCGAGCAGGGCTTTGGGACTGACGCGCTCACGCATCCAGCGTTCGAGGAAAGGTTGTGCGGTGTTCCACAGGTCGAGATCCGGGTACAGCTGGCGGCCCAGGCCTTCGATGTTCAACAGGGTTTTCTGCAGCAGCACAAGTTGCGGCTGCACTTCCATGTTGAAGCGACGAGCTGTCTGGAACAGGCGCATCAGCACCTGGCCGAAGGAAATATCTTTTAACGGTTTTTCAAAGATTGGCTCGCAAACCGTCCGGATCGCCGCTTCGAATTCGTTGAGCTTGGTTTCCGCCGGCACCCAGCCCGAATCGATGTGCAGCTGTGCCACACGCCGGTAATCACGCTTGAAGAACGCAAACAGGTTGCGAGCCAGGTAATCCTGGTCTTCCGGGGTCAGGCTGCCGACGATGCCGCAGTCGATCGCAATGTACTGCGGGCTCCACGGGTTCACGGTGCTGACGAAGATGTTGCCGGGGTGCATGTCGGCGTGGAAGAAACTGTCGCGGAACACCTGGGTGAAGAAGATTTCCACGCCGCGTTCGGCGAGCATTTTCATGTCGGTGCGCTGGTCGGCCAGGGTCGCGAGGTCAGTGACCTGGATGCCGTATATGCGCTCCATCACCAGCACTTTCGGCCGGCACCAGTCCCAATAGACTTGTGGCACGTACAGCAGCGGCGAACCGTCGAAGTTGCGCTTCAACTGGCTGGCGTTGGCCGCTTCACGCAGCAGGTCGAGTTCGTCGTAGATGGTTTTTTCGTAGTCCTGGACCACGTCCACCGGGTGCAGCAGGCGCGCATCGGCCGAGAGCTTTTCGGCGGCCCGGGCAAGGATGAACAGCCACGCCAGGTCCTGGGCAATCACCGGCTTGAGGCCCGGCCGGATCACCTTGACCACGACTTCTTCGCCGGTTTTCAGCTGCGCGGCGTGCACTTGGGCCACCGACGCCGAGGCCAGCGGTTCGACGTCGAAGCGGCTGAACACTTCACTAATTTTCTTGCCCAGCTGCTCTTCGATCAGCTTGACCGACACCTGCGAGTCGAACGGTGGCACGCGGTCCTGCAGCTTCATCAGCTCATCGGCGATGTCTTCCGGCAGCAGGTCGCGGCGGGTGGACAGGATCTGCCCGAACTTGATGAAGATCGGCCCCAGGTCCTGCAGCGCCAGGCGCAAGCGCGCGCCACGGCTGAGGTCCAGGGTCTTGCGCGGAAACCAGCGCCACGGCAGGGCGTAACGCAGCACCAGGAGGAACCAGGGCAGCGGCAGGGCGAACAGCAGGTCATCGAGGCGGTAGCGGATCACGACGCGCTGGATGCGCAACAAACGGCGGACGGCAAGCAGCTTCATGCGTTATCGCTTGGGTCGAGGGATCGGGAAAGGCGCTCGAAACGCGCCTCGAGACGTTCCAGATCGAGCTTGATCTGGTCCAGTTCAGTGAATCGGGCTTCGGCCTCGCGCTGACCGACGAGGGTGCGCGATTCTTCGGCCAGGTATTCGCCCAGGTTCTGGCCCAGGCTGGTGAACCCTTGCTGATACCAGCGGGCGCGGCTGCGCAGGTGACCGCCGACCAGTTGCGTGGCAACCGGGCCAAGCCAGCGTGAGAGTTCGTACTCCCAGTCCAGTTCCAGGTCCTGAAGGATCGCCGCCAGTTCCAGCAGTACACCGCTGTCACCATCGAGCTCGACTTGCGGCGCGTGCAGCACCGCGGTCTTGTCCTTGCTCGTGGCCAGTTTCAGCAGGCTCGAGGCCGGTGCGCGAAGAGTGCAGTCGGCGCCGGTTTCCCACTGCGAAGCAAGCATCAGGCCTTCGTCGCTGGGCAGGATGAACAGTTGCAACGCCGGGCTGCGGCAATCGACGGCAATCACCTTGCCGCTCAAATGCGCCAGCCGCGGCAGCGCCGTGCTGTCGAGACGCAGCACCCGGTTCAGGCCGAGTTCAACGCTGGCGAGCAGGCCGGCGAGCAACATCAGGGCTTGATGCCGCGGTGCAGGGCGACGATGCCTGCGGTCATGTTGTGATAGGTCACGCGGTCGAAACCGGCCTCGACCATCATCGACTTCAGGGTTTCCTGGTTCGGGTGCATGCGGATCGATTCAGCCAGGTAGCGATAGCTTTCCGAATCATTGGTGATCAGCTTGCCCATCAGTGGCATGAAGGCGAACGAGTAGGCGTCGTAGGCTTTGGACATCAATGCGTTGGTCGGTTTGGAGAACTCCAACACCAGCAGGCGACCGCCAGGCTTGAGTACACGCAGCATCGAACGCAGGGCGTCTTCCTTGTGCGTGACGTTGCGCAAGCCGAAGGCGATGGTCACGCAGTCGAAATGGTTGTCCGGGAACGGCAGCTTTTCCGCGTCGGCCTGGACGAATTCAACGTTGCCGGCCACACCCAGATCCAGCAGGCGATCGCGACCGACCTTGAGCATGGATTCGTTGATATCGGCCAACACCACCTGGCCGGTCGGGCCAACGAGGTGCGAGAACTTGCGGGTCAGGTCGCCTGTGCCGCCGGCGATGTCCAGTACCCGGTTACCGGTGCGCACGCCCGACAGTTCGATCGCGAAACGCTTCCACAGACGGTGCATGCCGCCCGACAGGAGGTCGTTCATCAGGTCGTACTTGGCAGCTACCGAGTGGAAAACCTCAGCGACTTTTTCCGCTTTCTGGCTTTCCGGAACGTTTTTGAAGCCGAAGTGAGTGGTGGGTTCGGCGTCGTTGCCTTTGCGCTGATCAGTCATATCGCTGTCACCAAAAGAGAATGCGCGACATTCTAATCCCCAAGGCATGCTTTGTCTTGGCAAGGCTGAAGGTAAGATGGGCAACCATCGGGACGTTTTGACGCAGCAGAGGTCAAGATGTCTCGCGAAAGCATTCATAAAGCAGGAGTCATTCGATGGCCCATATTAGTGTTGAACGGGCCCACGGCCTGGGTAAGGAAGCGGCGCGCGAGAAGGCCGACAAGCTGGCGCAGAAACTACACGATCAATATGGCCTGGAGCCGCAGTGGTCCGGCGACACCCTGAACCTCAAGCGTTCGGGTGTGAAAGGTGCGGTGCATGTCAGTGACGATTCGATCAAGGTCGATGTGGAATTGGGCCTGATGATGTCGGCCATGAGCGGCATGATCAAAGCCGAGATCGAGAAGGCGCTGGACAAGGCGCTGGCATAAGGCGCGCGATCTTGTAGGAGCAAGCTTGCTCGCGATGGCATCTACGCGGTGTAACTGGAAAACCGAGGTGCCTGCATCGCGAGCAAGCTTGCTCCTACAGTGAGCGGTGAGGGCACCATCGATTCATGTCAGTTGTTAGGGTGCCGTTTCTAATTTTTCTCCCTACTTTGTGCCTGAGCCCGACACTTTCGCGGGCAGTTCCTCAAACCTTCTGCGCGTGAGGTGCACCATGGCCAAAGTTATTTTGAAGAAAAAAATCGACGCATCGACGACCGCTCTGCATGACGTCAAATCGTATGCCCGCAGGATCTGGCTGGCAGGCCTGGGTGCCTATACCAAGGTCGGCCAAGAGGGTAGCGAGTACTTTCAAGAGTTGATCAAGGCTGGGCAAGCAGTTGAAACCAAAGGCAAAAAAGTAGTTGCCGAAAAGCTTGAAGCGGCGAATGCCGAGATCGATGAAGCCAAGAGCGAAGTGAGCACTTTCAAAGGCAAGGTCGAAGTTCAGCTCGACAAAGTCGAGAAGGTGTTCGACACGCGTGTCGCAAGTACCTTGAATCGTATCGGCATTCCGTCTAAACATGACGTTGAGACACTCTCTGCCAAGCTCGATGAGCTGACGGCACTGCTCGAACGCGTCGCGCGTAAATCTTAAGGAGAACGGGATGGCTGGTAAAAAGAACACCGAAAAAGAAGGCAGCTCGTGGATTGGGAAAGTCGAAGACTACTCCCGCAAAATCTGGCTGGCTGGTTTAGGCGTGTACTCGAAGATCGACACTGACGGCAGCAAACTCTTCGACTCACTGGTTAAAGACGGCGAGAAAGCCGAGAAGCTGACCAAGAACGCTGTTGGCAAAACTGTCGACGCCGCCAAAGACTCCGCTTCTTCTGCCAAGTCGCGCATCAGCGGCGTGAAGGATCGTGCACTGGGCAAGTGGGATGAGCTGGAAGGGGCTTTCGACAAGCGCCTGAACAGCGCCATTTCGCGCCTGGGCGTACCTAGCCGCAATGAGGTCAAGGCACTGCACAGCAAGGTCGATACCCTGACCAAGCAAATCGAAAAACTCACCGGTGCCAAGGTTGCGCCTGTTGCGGCGAAAACTGCGGCAGCCAAGCCGGCAGCCAAAACCGCAGCCAAGCCATTGGCAAAAGCGGCAGCCAAACCTGCTGCCAAACCGGCTGCAAAAACTGCCGCCGCCAAGCCAGCCGCAGCCAAGCCAGCGGCTAAACCTGCAGCCGCCAAAACCGCCGCCAAGCCTGCAGCGAAAACCGCTGCTGCCAAACCGGCCGCCAAGCCTGCGGCAAAACCTGCTGCTGCGAAGAAGCCAGCAGTGAAAAAACCGGCCGCTCCAAAAGCTGCCGCACCCAAACCAGCAGTGGCTGCCGCCAAACCGGCAACCCCGGTAACGCCGGCGAGCACCTCGAACTCCGCCTCTGCGCCGACCCCTGCTGTAACCTCGACTGCCGCGCCAGCTCCATCGACGCCAACCAGTCAGTCCTGATTCCAGGGCTCAAAAAAACGCCCGGCCTGCCAAGGTCGGGCGTTTTTGTTTGTGGCGCTTAATGCTCTTGCAGGTACTGCATCGCCATTTGCTCCGTCGCCGCCTTGATCGGGGGCAACAAGTGCGGCGCCACCAGCATCATGATCTGGTAAACCACCAATCGCACTTCGCCTTCGCGGCCAAGAATCCGCTGATAGTCCAGTGAGAACAGCAGCGTCAGCGTGATCTGCTCCACCAGTTGCCCCAGCGCCTGGGTGTCGCTGACCAGTTGCCCCAGGGCCTTCAAGCGGGCCAGCAATGACGCCAGTGTACGCTTGAGTGCATTGAGCAGGTTGCGAATGCCCTTGGCCAGTTTCGGCAGGCGCCCAGCCAGGTTCGACAGGTCCTGGAAAAGAAAGCGATAGTGGGACAGGCGTTCGACGATCAGGTGCAGGAACAGCCAGTAATCCTCGGGAGCCAGTTCGACGTCGGCCGGTGGATCGAGCAGCGGCGCCAGTTCGGCCTGGAAGCGTTCGAACAGGCCGAGAATCAGCGGCTCCTTGCCGTGGAAGTGGTAGTAGAGATTGCCCGGGCTGATGCCCATTTCGTTGGCGACTTCCATGGTGGAAACATTCGGTTCGCCCTTTTCATTGAACAATTGCAGGGCACATTCGAGAATCCGGTCGCGGGTTTTCATCCAGTCTTCTTATGATCGAGTCATGCCACGGCCGGCAGGGGCCGTGGTCGTTGAACATCAGCGTACGCGCACGTAAGTGCCGGGCGCCGCCTCCATCGGTGGATAATTCTGATTGCCGAGGGCCATGTGGGTTTCTTTCTGTGCGCCCGAGCGCTCCTGAATCCAGCTCAGCCATTGCGTCCACCAGCTACCGTCGACGGGCTTGGCGTCGTAGTACCAGGCCCTGGGGTCGCTGCTCAGTTTGGAGCCTTCGACGTAGTTGGCTTTCGGGTTGTTCGGCGGGTTGAGAATGCTCTGTATATGACCGCTGTTGGACAGGACGAAGCGGCGTTCGCCACCGAGCAACAGGGTCGAGCGATACACCGCGTCCCACGGTGTGATGTGGTCGTTGATGCCGGCCACGCTGAAGCTGTCGACGGTGACCTTCTGCAAATCGATCGGGGTGCCGCACACTTCCAGGCCCCCAGGATGGCTCAGCGGGTTGTGCTTGAAGAAGTCCAGCAAGTCGCCATGCAGGGCGGCCGGAAGGCGTGTGTTGTCGTTGTTCCAGTAGAGAATGTCGAACGCAGGCGGCTCCTTGCCCATCAGGTAGTTGTTGACGAAGTAACTCCAGATCAAGTCGTTGGGGCGCATCCAGGCGAAGACCTTGGCCATGTCGCGGCCATCCAGTACGCCTTTCTGGTAGGAGCGGCGCTTGGCGGCTTCCAGCGTCTGTTCATCGGCGAAGAGCGTGGCCGGACTGTCCAGTTGACTGTCGAGCAGGCTCACCAGGTAGGTCGCGCTGGAGACGCGGCGCAGCTGTCGCTTGGCTTGCAGGTGACCCTGCAAGGCGGCAATGGTCAGCCCGCCAGCGCAGGCGCCCATCAGGTTGACCTCGCGCGCGCCGGTGATTGCCCGGCACACGTTCATGGCTTCTTCCACCGCCTCAACGTAAGTCGACAGGCCCCATTCGCGGTGCCGCACATCCGGATTGCGCCAGCTGATCACGAAGGTCTGCAGGCCGTTCTTGAGCGCGTACTGGACGAAACTGTTGTGCGGGCTGAGGTCGAAAATGTAGTACTTGTTGATCTGAGGGGGTACCACCAGCAACGGTTTGGAATACTGCTTTTCGCTCATCGGCTTGTACTGGATCAGCTCCAGCAGTTCGTTGCGAAACACCACGGCGCCGGTGGTGGTGGCGACGGTCTTGCCGACCTCGAATGCGTGCTTGGTGACCTGCCTGGGCAGGCCGTCGTTGTGCAGGAGGTCATCGACCAGATGGCCGATCCCGCGTACCAGGCTGTTGCCGCCTGAGTTGAAGATTTCCTTGATCGCCAGAGGATTGAGCAGGCTGTTGGACGGCGACACGGCATCGTTGAGCAGGGCGAACGCGAAGTGCGCGCGGGCGCGGTCGTCGGGGTTCATGTTGCTGTCGTCGATCCAGCTTTTGACCTGCTTCTGCCAGCTCAGGTAGGCCTGCAGGCTGCGACGATAAAAGGGGTTGAGGCTCCACGCAGGATCGTCAAAACGACGGTCCTGGGGATTGGTCGGATGCAGGGTGTCGCCCAGCAACACGCGGCCCAGTTGACCACCCAGTTTCAAGGCGTGTCGAGCGGTGTGTACGGGGTTGCGCAGGCCATGGGCGGCCACACTGCGCAAAGTCGAAATCAGATCCCGACCGCGCAGGCCGGTAATCGCACTTTGTGCGTTGATGAACGCGGCGGGAGTGGGTAATGACTCCCTCGCAGGTTTATCGCGCATGACTCAACACTCCTTCGTCTTCAGGCCAAATACAAAACACCGAACCAGAACACCATAGACGCTGTAACGGGTTGTTGCGCGGTGCGATGTCGGCCGCTCCCTCTTTCCCATACAAAAAATGGGCCGATCAACCGCCCAGTGGCGCCGGATGCGGGTGCATCACAGCACGCTGACGCTCCTCCTCGAGGAACTTCATGATGATTGGCGCCACCGCTTCGGCCCGGGTAATCAGGAACAGATGGCCGTCGTCGATGATGTGCAACTGGGAATTGGGGATCCGCCAGGCCAGCAGGCGCATGTTGATCAGCGGGATCAGCGGGTCGTCGTCACCCGCCAGGACCAGGGTCGGCTGATTGATCTTGTGCAGCCAGTGGATGCTGGTCCAGCCGAAACCGGCGAACAGTTGCCAGTAATAACCGAGCTTGCCCGCCGAGCGGACTTTCGCTGCATGGCTCGCGGCGAGCGTCGGGTCGCGTCGGAATGAGCCGCCGTAGATCATCGGCGCAATGCGGATCACATGGGAGGGCTGGATGTAACGTCGTGGGCTGGCCATCATCCACAAGACCTTTGGCTTGCCCGGCACCATCACCGTACCCGCTGCCGTCGCCGCCAGGACAAGTTTCTTGCAACGCTCCGGATAGTCATAGGCGAATTGCTGTGCAAGAGCGCCACCCCATGACACGCCGATCACATTGACTTGCCCGTAATCGAGATAGTCGAGCATGCGTGCCGTGAGTTTCGCCAGGCCCGGAAAGCGGTACGGGCGCCTCGGCGTCGACGAACCGCCGACACCGGGTACGTCGAAGGCGATGACTTCGAGGTCCGGGTCCAGCGCCGCGACGAACGGGAACACCAGCTCCAGGTTGGCGCCGATGCCGTTGAAAATCAGCAAGGGCGTCAAGTGAGGCTTGCCGGGGCGCACCGCCGTGCGGAGGGTCTGGCCATCCAGGTCGACGGTGCGGAATATGAACGGTTGCGGCATGCTTCTGGCCCTGTGGGTGGATCGTAATTCCTGACACACATCCTGTAGGAGCCGGTTTGCTGGCGATGCGTTCAGCGCGGTTTGCCAGTCTCACCGTGATGAGGCAATCGCCAGCAAGCCGGCTCCTACAAGTCTGTGGGTCTAGCGCTCGTGTACGTAAGTGCCGGGAGCCGCCTCGCCTGCCGGGTAAGCCTTGTTGCCCAGTTTTACCGGGGACTTTTTCAGTTCGCCGGAGCGCTGAGCCTGCCAGGCCTGCCAGTGCAGCCACCAGGAATCGGTGTGCTTGGTGGCGTTCTGTTGCCATTCATCGGCACTGCTCGCCGGTTCGGTGCTGGTCATGTAGCGGGATTTCGGATTGCCCGGTGGATTCAGGATGCTCTGGATATGCCCGCTGCTCGACAGCACGAATTCAACGTTGCCGCCGAACAGTTGCGCCGACTTGTAGCAGGACTTCCACGGGGTGATGTGGTCGTTGGTGCCGGCCAGGGAAAAGATGTCGGCCGTCACTTGCTTGAGGTCGATGGCGGTGCCGCACACTTCCAGTGCATTCGAGCGAATCAGTGGGTTGTTTTTGAACAGCTCGATCAGGTCGCCGTGGAATGCGGCGGGCAACCGGGTAGTGTCGTTGTTCCAGAACAGGATGTCGAACACCGGCGGTTCGTTGCCCAGCAGGTAATTGTTGACCCAGTAGTTCCAGATCAGGTCGTTGGGACGCATCCAGGCGAAGACTTTCGCCATGTCGCGGCCTTCCAGTACACCGGCCTGGTACGAGTGGCGCTTGGCGGCTTCGAGGGTCTGTTCGTTGACGAAGAGGGCGACGTCGCTGTCCAGGGTGGTATCGAGCACGCTCACCAGCAAGGTCAGGGCATTGACCTTGTTCTCGCCGATCGCCGCATAGTGGCCCAGCAGCGCGGTGCAGGTGATGCCGCCGGAGCAGGCCCCGAGCATGTTCACGTCTTTGCTGCCGGTGATCGCGGTGACCACGTCAACCGCTTCCTTGAGGGCTTCGATGTAAGTCGACAGGCCCCACTCGCGCTGTTCCTTGGTCGGGTTGCGCCAGCTGACAATGAAGGTCTGCACGTTGTTGCGCAGGCAGAACCGCGCCAGGCTCTTGTCCGGGCTCAGGTCGAATACGTAGAACTTGTTTATCTGCGGCGGCACCACCAGCAATGGTCGCTCGTGGACCTGCTCGGTGATCGGCTTGTACTGGATCAGTTCCAGTACATCGTTGCGGAATACGACCGCGCCTTCGGTCACGCCCAGGCTCTTGCCGACCTCGAACGCGCCCATGTTGACCTGGCTCGGCATGCCGCCGTTGTGTACAAGGTCCTTGGCCAGGTGCGAAAGGCCATCAAGCAGGCTTTTGCCGCCGGTTTCGAAAAAGCGTTTGACTGCCGCCGGGTTGGCTGCGGTGTTGGTCGGCGCCATGGCTTCGGTCATGAGGTTGATCACGAAGTGCCCGCGTGCCACATCCTTGGGGGTGAGGTTACTTTCGTCGATCCAGTCGTGGAGTTCCTTGCGCCACGCCAGGTAGGTTTGCAAATAACGTTTATAGAGCGGGTTCTGGCTCCAGGCCGGATCGGCGAACCGACGATCATCGCTGGTCGGTTGCAGCCCGGATTTACCAAACAGCACGTTCTTGAGTTCGAGGCCAAAATGCGCAACGTGCTTGACGCTGTGCACCGGTTGCCTGATGGCCTGCCTGAGCACCATTCGAGCAGAAGCCAGTAGATCCTTTCCACGCAGCCCAACGACAGGATTGAGCCCCAAGGTGTTTTCTGAGGCTTGATACTTCAACTCATCGTTACTCTTGTTACTCATCTACGACGCTCCATTGCCCTGAGACGAGTACCTTGATCCTGCTGTGTAGTCACACAACAACGGCAAGGTACTACTGCTTGGGTGACTTTAATTCTGCATCACTGCTTTTTAGTTCAGAGAGCACTGCAGGGAACTTGCCAATCCATTGGTTACCCGAGTTTAATTTTTTTCGCAAGCGGGCCAAGCGTCGGCCCTGAAGCCGAGCATTCAAACAGATGAAATTAGAAAATGCCCTCTAAAGAGCAAGAGGCTCGGGCTAGAGCATCAGCTTGACGACAGATTCGTTCGGGTCACGGGTTTTCCCTGCGGCTTTGAGCTCGGCAAGATAATCCTCCCAGAGTGCGTCATGACGTCGCCCCAGTTCGTAGAGGTATTCCCAAGTGAACAGGCCGCTGTCGTGGCCATCGTCGAAGGTCAGCTTCAATGCGTACTGACCGGCAGGTTCTATCTTGCTCAGCCCTACGTTGATCTTGCCAAATTGCAGGATGGGTTTGCCGTGGCCCTGGA
Organism: Pseudomonas serbica; assembly: GCF_028823535.1. Classification (GTDB taxonomy): domain Bacteria; phylum Pseudomonadota; class Gammaproteobacteria; order Pseudomonadales; family Pseudomonadaceae; genus Aquipseudomonas; species Aquipseudomonas serbica. The sequence goes on from NZ_JAQIYM010000006.1 coordinate 34,701, forward strand.
CCTCGGCGGAGGGAGAGTGCACGCGCAGGAACTCGGCGGGCAGGGTGTATTCCTCGCCGGACGCGTATTTGAGCGTCAGGGTTTTCGAGGCTTTGTGCAGCTTGATGTCGGTGGGGAGCTGGGTCATGGCCGGATGTCCGATTAGGTGTGGGACCCCGATTCAAATGTGGGAGCGGGCTTGCTCGCGAAGGGGCCTTAACATTCAACATTGATGTTGATTGTCAGACCGCTTTCGCGAGCAAGCCCGCTCCCACAGGGTCCGTCATCGCTGTAAGTATGGCTTACAGGATATAACGGGACAGGTCTTCGTTCTGCGCCAATTCACCCAGGTGGCTGTTGACGTAGTCGGCGTCGATCTGGATCACCTTGTCGTCATGGACGCTGGCCAGGTCGCCGGCACTGAAAGACACTTCTTCCAGCAGGCGCTCAAGCAAAGTGTGCAGGCGACGGGCACCGATGTTTTCGGTTTTTTCGTTGACCTGCCAGGCGATCTCGGCAATGCGCTTGATGCCGCTCGGCGGGAACTCGATACCCAAGCCTTCGGTTTTCAGCAGTGCGCAGTATTGCTCGGTGAGCGAGGCGTGAGGTTCGCTGAGGATACGCTCGAAGTCTTCCGGGCTCAGGGCCTTGAGTTCGACACGGATCGGCAGACGACCTTGCAGCTCGGGCACCAGGTCGCTTGGCTTGCTCAGGTGGAACGCACCCGAAGCAATGAACAGGATGTGGTCGGTCTTGACCATGCCCAGCTTGGTGTTGACGGTGCAGCCTTCGATGAGCGGCAGCAAGTCACGCTGCACGCCTTCGCGGGACACATCGACGCCGCCGGAGTTGCCGCGTTTGGCGACCTTGTCGATTTCGTCGATGAACACGATGCCGTGCTGTTCGACCGCTTCCAGTGCCTTGGCTTTCAACTCATCATCGTTGACCAGGCGACCGGCTTCTTCGTCGCGCACCATCTTCAGCGCTTCTTTGACCTTGAGCTTGCGAGCTTTTTTCTTACCCTTACCCATGTTGGCAAACAGGCTTTGAAGCTGGTTGGTCATTTCTTCCATGCCCGGTGGCGCAGAGATGTCGACGCCGGCCATTTCGGCGACTTCGATCTCGATCTCCTTGTCGTCCAGTTGACCTTCGCGCAGGCGCTTGCGGAACAGTTGGCGGGTGTTGGAATCAGCAGTCGGGGCATCGTCGTTGCTGAAACCCATGCGTGCCGGCGGCAGCAGGGCGTCGAGGATGCGCTCTTCTGCTGCGTCTTCGGCACGGTGGCGAACCTTGACGATTTCCTGTTCGCGCAGCAGCTTGATCGCGGCATCGGCCAGGTCACGAATGATCGATTCGACGTCGCGGCCGACATAGCCGACTTCAGTGAACTTGGTCGCTTCGACCTTGATGAAAGGTGCGTTGGCCAGTTTCGCCAGGCGACGGGCGATCTCGGTTTTACCGACGCCGGTCGGGCCGATCATCAGAATGTTCTTGGGCGTTACTTCAACGCGCAGCTCTTCAGGCAGCTGCATGCGACGCCAGCGATTGCGCAGGGCAATGGCGACGGCGCGTTTGGCATCGTCCTGGCCGATGATGTGGCGATTGAGTTCGTGGACGATTTCACGGGGAGTCATGGACATAATATTCAAAGGACCTCAAGCAAGAATGAGCCGTGGCACAGGGCCAAGTCAGGCTTTACTCGGCGCAGTCCTGCTCCTCAATGGTCTGGGTGTGGTTGGTGAATACACAGATGTCGCCGGCAATACCGAGGGCGGTTTCAACGATTTCCCGGGCCGACAGGTCGGTTTTTTTCAGCAGTGCGCTGGCTGCCGCTTGTGCATAGGCGCCGCCGGAACCCATGGCGATCAGGCCGTCTTCAGGCTCGACCACGTCGCCGTTGCCGGTGATGATCAGGGAGGCGTCTTTGTTGGCGACCGCGAGCATGGCTTCGAGGCGGCTCAGGGAGCGGTCGGTACGCCATTCTTTAGCGAGTTCGACAGCGGCGCGTACCAGGTGACCCTGGTGCTTTTCAAGTTGGCCTTCGAAGCGTTCGAACAGGGTAAAGGCGTCAGCGGTGGCACCGGCAAAACCTGCAATGACCTGGCCGTGGTACAGGCGACGAACTTTTTTCGCGTTGCCTTTCATCACGGTATTGCCAAGAGAAACCTGGCCGTCGCCGCCCATGACGACTTTGCCGTGGCGGCGAACTGAAACGATGGTGGTCAAGGGAAGAGTCTCCACGCTGCGGGGCGAAAATGCCTTATGCCCATTCATATGGGGGTGGTGGAGAGGATTTCAACTGTTGGGCGGGAGAGGGGACGGGCGGTGTGAGACAGAAATGGCTTTGGTGATAATGAGGACGCCTTCGCGAGCAGGCTCGCTCCCACAGGATTTACGCTAACCCTGTGGGAGCGAGCCTGCTCGCGAAGAACGATGACGCGGTCTCAGCGGCTCTGGCGTTGTTGTAACAACAAATTGCTGAAACCTGCGCCCGCCAGTTGTTTCTGCGCCGTGGTCAGTTGCTCACGGTTGCTGAACGGACCGACCAGAACCCGATACCAGGTCTCGTCTTTGACGGTGCCGGACTCAACCGCCACAGCCTGGCCGAGCAGGATGATCTGCGCGCGAACCTTATCCGCATCAGTCTCCTTGCGGAACGAACCGGCCTGCAGGAAAAACTTCGTCACAGGCGCCGCCTTGACCGGCGGTGCAGGAGGCGGAGTAATCCCGGACAAGGCAGCCTGGGCACGCGCGGTGTCGATCTTCGCCGCTTCAGCCGGTGTCACCGGCGTGGTCGGAATGGCCGGTACCTGCGGCGTCGGCAGGGTTTTTTCCGGTACGGCATCCGGTGGCACTATGACTTCCGATTCCGGCAGCAGGGTGTAGAAATCGTATTTCGGCTTCACCGGTTGCGTCGGGCTCGGCGGCGTCTTGTTAGCCTCGGCGATCTTGGTGGCTTTCTGTTGTTGCTCCACCTTCTCGCGCTTGACCGTGTCGCTGCCTTTGCCCGGCTCCAGCTTCATCAGGAAAACGATGAATGCGCCAACCGTCAGGCCAATGGCCATCCACAGCCAACCCGGGATCGGTTGTTTCGCTGGAGCTTGGTAACGGCTGGCGCCACGCTTGGGTGCAGGTTTTTTCTTGGCAGCCAACTTACATACGCTCCAGAGTTTCTAGGCCCAAGAGTTCCAGGCCTTGCTTGAGGGTGCGACCGGTCAGTGCGGCGAGGCGCAGGCGGCTCTGCATCTGTGCCGGGGTGTCGGCGGCGAGGATCGGGCAGTTCTCGTAGAAGCTGGAGAACAGGCCGGCGACGTCGTACAGGTAAGTGCAGAGAATGTGCGGCGTGCCTTTCTCGGCCACGTTGTTCAGCACTTCGCCAAATTGTGCGAGTTTTGCCGCCAGTTCGTGTTCGTGGGTGGCTTCGAGCACGATCTGGCCTTCGACTTCGCTGAAGTCCTTGCCGAGTTTGCGGAACACGCCAGCCACACGGGTGTAGGCGTACAGCAGGTAGGGCGCGGTGTTGCCTTCGAAGTTCAGCATCAGGTCGAAGTTGAAGCTGTAGTCGCTGGTGCGGTGCTTGGACAGGTCGGCGTATTTCACCGCGCCGATGCCCACGACCTTGGCGATGTTGCGCAGGTCGGCTTCGGCCAGCTCAGGGTTCTTCTCTTTCACGAGGGTGTAGGCGCGTTCCTGGGCTTCGGTCAGCAGGTCGATCAGCTTCACGGTGCCGCCATCACGGGTCTTGAACGGGCGGCCGTCAGCGCCGTTCATGGTGCCGAAGCCCATGTGTTCCATTTCCATTGGATGGGTCACGAAACCGGCCTTGCGCGCCACGGCAAACACCTGCTGGAAGTGCAGGGCCTGACGCTGGTCGACGAAGTACAGCGCACGATCAGCCTTGAGCTTGCCGCTGCGGTAGCGTACGGCGGCCAGGTCGGTGGTGGCGTAGAGGTAGCCGCCATCGGCCTTGACGATGATCACCGGCAGCGGGTCGCCGTCGGCGTTCTTGAACTCGTCGAGGAACACGCACTGGGCGCCGTTGCTCTCGACCAGCATGCCAGCGGCCTTGAGGTCGTTGACCACGTTGATCAGGTCGTCGTTATAGGCGCTTTCGCCCATCACGTCGGCCATGGTCAGCTTGACGTTCAGCAGTTCGTAGATTTTCTGGCAGTGGGACAGCGAGATGTCCTTGAACTTGGTCCACAGCGCCAGGCAATCGGCATCGCCGGCCTGCAGCTTGACCACCAGGCCACGGGCGCGGTCGGCGAACTCTTCGGATTCGTCGAAGCGTTGCTTGGCGGCGCGGTAGAAATTTTCCAGGTCCGACAGCTCGTCGCTGGTAATCGGGTTTTCCTGCAGGTACGCCATCAACATGCCGAACTGGGTGCCCCAGTCGCCGACGTGGTTCTGGCGGATCACTTCATCGCCGAGGAACTCGAGTACGCGGGCCACGCCGTCGCCAATGATGGTCGAGCGCAAGTGGCCGACGTGCATCTCCTTGGCCAGGTTCGGGGCGGACAGGTCGACCACGGTGCGCTGCACTGGGCCGGCCTTGCGCACGCCGATGTTGGCGTCGGCCAGGGCGGCGTCCAGGCGCGAAGCCAGGGCATCGGTGTTCTGGAAGAAGTTCAGGAAGCCAGGGCCGGCGATTTCGGCCTTGGAGACGTTTTCGTCGGCGGGCAGCGCGGCGATGATTTTTTCCGCCAGGTCGCGCGGCTTCATGCCGGCCGGTTTCGCCAGCATCATGGCGATGTTGCTGGCGAAGTCGCCGTTCTTCTTGTCGCGGGAGTTTTCCACCTGGATCGCCGGCGACAGGCCTTCAGGCAACACACCTTCGTTGACGAGTTGGGTGATGGCTTGTTGGATCAGCTGACGAATGGTGTCTTTCATGGTCTTCTCTTTCGACCGCAAGCGCGGCGGCGCATCGTGCGCTGGTGGAAAAACTGGGCATTATCCGTTGCCCGGGCAAGCTTGCCAACTATAGCGGGCAGGTTATGGATATGTGGTGACAAATCGGCCGGCCCGTTCAATACAAATCGACGGGATCAACATCCAATGACCAACGCACCGCCCGCCCGCTCGGCATCTGTTCCAAAACCAGCAGCCAGCTGGCAAGCAACCGATGCAGCGGCGCCCGTGCGGTAGCCTGCAGCAACAACTGCGCACGATAACGCCCGGCCCGCCGCTCCATCGGTGCCGGCACCGGCCCGAGCAGTTCGATTCCGGTCAGATTCTGATCGGCGAGCAAACGCTCGGCCTCGCTGCACGCTTCATCAAGAAAGCCTTCGGCCTGACCCGGCTTGTGCGCTTCGGCCCGCAGCAGCGCCAAATGCGCAAACGGTGGCAATCCCGCCGCGCGCCGCTCGCTCAAGGCCTGTTCGGCAAAGGCGAAGTAACCCTGTTCAGTCAGTTGCACCAGCAGCGGATGGTCGGCCAGGTGCGTCTGGATGATCACCTTGCCCGGCTCTTCCGCCCGGCCCGCGCGACCGGCGACCTGGACAATCAGTTGCGCCATGCGCTCGCTGGCGCGGAAATCACCGGAGAACAGCCCGCCGTCGGCATCCAGGATCGAGACCAGGGTGACCCGTGGAAAGTGGTGTCCCTTGGCGAGCATCTGCGTGCCGACCAGGATGCAGGGGTGACCTTTCTGGATAGTGGCGAACAATTGGTTCATTGCGTCCTTGCGCGATGTACTGTCGCGGTCGACCCGCAGCACCGGAAAGTCCGGGAACAGGATCCCCAGGCGTTCCTCGGCCCGTTCGGTACCGGCTCCCACGGGGCGCAAGTCGACCTTGCTGCATTTGGGGCACTGGCGCGGCACGCGTTCGACATAGCCGCAATGATGGCAGCGCAGTTCGCCGTAGCGCTGGTGCACGGTCATGCGCGCATCGCAGCGTTGGCACTCGGACATCCAGCCGCAGTCGTGGCACAACAGCGTCGGGGCAAAACCGCGGCGGTTGAGGAATACCAGCACCTGTTGGCCGGCGGCAAGTGTCTGGCCGATGGCTTGTTGCATGGGGCCGGAAATGCCGCTGTCCAGCGGACGGCTTTTCACATCCAGGCGCAGGAATCGTGGTTGCTTGGCACCACCCGCGCGCTCGTTCAGCCGCAACAGTCCATAGCGGCCGGTGTAGGCGTTGTGCAGGCTTTCCAGCGAGGGCGTGGCGGAGCCCAGGACAATCGGGATGTTTTCCTGGCGCGCCCGTACCAGCGCCAGGTCGCGCGCGTGGTAGCGCAAGCCTTCCTGCTGCTTGTAAGAGCCGTCGTGTTCTTCGTCGATGATGATCAGTCCCGGGTTTTTCATCGGCGTGAACAGCGCCGAGCGGGTGCCGATAATGATGTCGGCTTCGCCGTCGCGGGCGGCGAGCCAGGCGTCGAGACGTTCGCGATCATTGACCGCCGAGTGAATCAGCGCGATGCGCGCATTGAAGCGCTGCTCGAAGCGCGCCAGGGTTTGCGGCCCGAGGTTGATTTCCGGGATCAGTACCAGCGCTTGCTTGCCGGCCTCCAGGGTTTCGCGGATCAGTTGCAGATAAACTTCGGTTTTGCCGCTGCCGGTAACACCGGCGAGAAGGAACGCGTGGTAACTGTCGAACCCGGCGCGAATGGCTTCATAGGCTGCCCGCTGTTCCGGGTTGAGTGGCAGTTCGGGTTGGGCCAGCCAGTGTTCGTGGCGGGCGCCAGGAGCGTGCCTGCGGATCTCGACCTGGACCAGTTCCTTGGCCAGCAACAGATCGAGGCTGTCCTTGCTCAGCATCAGCTTGCTCAGCAACTGATGGGCGACGCCGTGAGGGTGCTGGGCCAATGTTGCCAAGGCTTCGCGCTGGCGCGGGGCTCGGGCGATACGCGGGTCATCGAGGCTGGCGCCTGGCGCAGCGGACCAGAAGCGCTCCTGGCGCGCCTCGGCCAGTTCACCCTGGCGCAGCAACACCGGCAGTGCCCAGCTCAAGGTGTCGCCGAGGCTGTGCTGGTAGTACTGGGATGTCCACAGGCACAGCTTGAACAGCGCGGGCGGCAGCGGCGGCGTGGCATCCAGCAGTGCGAGGGCAGGTTTGAGTTTCTCCACCGGTACTTCACTGGTGTCGGTAACTTCCACCAGGATCCCGATCATCTCCCGTCGACCGAACGGCACCCGCAAGCGCATGCCGGGGTGCAACTGCGCACGCAGCACGCCGGCCGGCGCCCGGTAGTCGAACAGGCGGCGCAGGGGCGAAGGCAGGGCGAGGCGCAAAATGGCGTCGGGCACGCGGGGGAGTCTCGATCAACAGGCAATGAAGGGTATGACACATAACCTAAGGGAGCGGGCTTGCTCGCGAAAGCGGTGTGTCAGACGCCTTGAATGCTGGCCGGCACACCGCTTTCGCGAGCAAGCCCGCTCCCACAAGGATCGCGCTTTGGGTCGGGAGCCTAGCAGACGGTCGGTCTCAGGGACAGCTTGCGTGATTGGCATTGTCTGGTAGAATCCGCGGCCTAATTACGTGCGGTATTCAACAATAGTGTTGGGTGGCGGCACGCTAGCCAGAGGAAGACACCATGAAAGCTGATATCCATCCAGAATACCCAGCAGTTGCTGTTACCTGCAGCTGCGGCAACAAGTTCGAAACCCGTTCGACCTTCGGCAAAGCCCTGGCGATCGACGTTTGCAACGAATGCCACCCGTTCTACACCGGTAAGCAGAAGACTCTGGACACTGGCGGCCGCGTTCAGCGCTTCGCAGACCGTTTCGGTGCTTTCGGTGCGAAAAAGGCCTAAGGCCAATCAACCTGGGAAAGCGTTGCCGTTTTTCCATGCTGATGAAAAAGGCGTCCCCTGGGGCGCCTTTTTTGTGTCTGGGATTTGGCTGCAATGGCCATTTTCAAATAATTGTAGACATTTTTAATGTGGATTGTGAACAGTCTATCCCTTGTGTTCCGTGGCTCTTGGGCCAAAGTCGTAGGGACGGGTGCTTGACAGGGGTGACCGGTCAGTCTTGTGGGGATTTTGCGAGGCGCGTATCCTCGCTGACCAGTCTGTCCAACAGTAAAAGCGGAATGCCAAAATGTCTGATCTGAAAACTGCCGCTCTCGAATATCATGCCAATCCTCGTCCAGGGAAGCTGAGTGTCGAGCTCACCAAGGCCACCGCTACCGCCCGCGACCTGTCGCTGGCCTACAGCCCCGGCGTAGCTGAACCAGTACGCGAGATCGCCCGCGATCCTGAGCTGGCCTACAAATACACCGGCAAAGGCAACCTGGTTGCAGTCATTTCCGATGGCACCGCGATTCTGGGCCTGGGTAACCTCGGCCCATTGGCCTCCAAGCCAGTGATGGAAGGTAAAGGCGTGCTGTTCAAGCGCTTCGCCGGTATCGACGTATTCGACATCGAAGTCGACTCCGAAAGCCCGCAAGCCTTCATCGACACCGTCAAGCGCATCTCCATCACCTTCGGTGGCATCAACCTGGAAGACATCAAGGCACCTGAGTGCTTTGAGATCGAACGTGCCCTGATCGAGCAGTGCGACATCCCGGTATTCCACGACGACCAGCACGGCACCGCGATCGTGACGGCTGCCGGCATGATCAACGCCCTGGAAATCGCTGGCAAAACCCTGCCGCAAGCCAAGATCGTGTGCCTGGGTGCCGGCGCTGCCGCCATCTCCTGCATGAAATTGCTGGTGAGCATGGGTGCCAACATCGAAAACATCTACATGGTTGACCGTACCGGTGTGATTCACTCCGGCCGTGACGACCTGAACCAGTACAAGGCTGTCTTCGCTCACGCGACCGACAAGCGCACCCTGGCAGACGCCCTGCAAGGCGCAGACGTGTTCGTCGGCCTGTCCGGCCCGAACCTGCTGAGCCCTGAAGGCCTGCTGTCGATGGCGCCTAACCCGATCGTGTTCGCGTGCTCGAACCCGGATCCGGAAATTTCCCCGGAGCTGGCGCATGCCACCCGCAACGACGTGATCATGGCCACCGGCCGTTCGGACTACCCGAACCAGGTCAACAACGTACTGGGCTTCCCGTTCATCTTCCGTGGTGCCCTGGACGTTCGCGCCAAGCGCATCAACGAAGAAATGAAAGTAGCTGCGGCCAACGCCCTGCGCGAATTGGCCAAGTTGCCAGTACCTCAGGAAGTGTGCGACGCCTACGGCGGCATCGCGCTGGAATTCGGTCGTGAGTACATCATTCCGAAACCAATGGACGCCCGCCTGATCACCGTGATCTCCGATGCCGTGGCCAAGGCTGCGATCGAGACCGGCGTGGCAACCCTGCCGTATCCGAAGAACTACCCGCTGAAAAGCGTGGATGACGTGTTCAACGGCTAAGTCGTTGTAGCGCTTCAACCAAAAGCCCCGGCTCATTTTGAGTCGGGGCTTTTTCGTATCTGTGAGTTTTGCGTCGAGGGTGCGGGCGCCGCTAATCCCAGTGGGAGCGGGCTTGCCCGCGAAGACGGCAGCTCAATCAATGCAAGGCTGGCAGGCAATAAAAAAGCCCCGCGCTTCACTCGAAGGCGGGGCTTTTTGCGCTGCTATACGGGATCAGAACAAATCAATCGGTGCCGCTTCATCCGCCGGCAGTGGGCTGCCTGGCGCAGTGCCGTTGCCCAGCTCATTGCCCGTCGGCGGCGTATCCTCGACCTTGAACAGTTCGAAGTAAGCCCCTGGCGTGCCTGGAGTGGCCGCACGACCACTGACAGGGTCTACCCGCAGGCTCAGGATGCCTTCCGGCTCCGGCTGGGTGTGTGGCGGCAGTCCTTCGAGCGCAGCCCCCATGTAGTTCATCCAGATCGGCAAGGCGACGGTGCCGCCAAACTCCTTGCGACCCAGGCTTTCAGGCTGGTCGAAGCCGGTCCAGACGGTGGTGACGTAATCGGCGTTGTAGCCGGAGAACCAGGCGTCCTTGGACTCGTTGGTGGTACCGGTCTTGCCCGCGATGTCGCCGCGTCCCAGGGCCAGCGCGCGACGGCCAGTACCGAGCTTGATCACGTCTTCGAGCATGCTGTTGAGGATGTAGGTTGTGCGTCCGTCGACAATGCGCTCAGCCACGGCGGGTGCTTGCGCGGCTGGTGGCTCGCCCGGTACTTGGCCAGGTGTTGCATTGACCGTAAAGGCTTCGGCGGCAGGTGCGGCGATACCGTCGGTCGCGACAGCGCCTTTTGGCACGCTTGGCGGGTTGGCGACGAACAGCGTATCGCCGTTGCGGCTCTCGATCTTGTCGATGATGTACGGGGTGATCTTGTAGCCGCCATTGGCGAAGGTAGCCCAGCCCGTGGCAATTTCCATTGGTGTCAGGGTCGCGGTGCCCAGGGCCAGGGAAAGGTTGGGCGGCAGATCCTGCTTGTTGAAGCCAAAGCGGCTGATGTAGTCGATGGTTTTACCAACCCCCATTGCTTGCAGCAGGCGGATCGAAACCAGGTTGCGCGACTTGTAGAGCGCTTCGCGCAGGCGGATCGGGCCGAGGAAGGTGTTGGTATCGTTTTTCGGGCGCCAGACCTTGTCCAGGTACTCGTCGACAAACACGATCGGTGCGTCGTTCACCAGGCTGGAGGCGGTGTAGCCGTTATCCAGGGCGGCGCTGTAGACGAACGGCTTGAAGCTCGAGCCCGGCTGGCGCTTGGCCTGAAGGGCGCGGTTGTAGTTACTCTGCTCGAAGGCGAAACCGCCGACCAGAGAGCGGATGGCGCCATTTTGCGGGTCAAGGGAGACCAGTGCGCCCTGGGCTTGCGGGATCTGGCTGAACTTCAGCGTATTGTCCGCCTGGCGCTGCACGCGTATCAGGTCGCCGACCTGGGCTACGTCCGAGGGTTGTTTCGGATTGGGCCCCATGCTGTTGGTGTTCAGGAATGGGCGAGCCCATTTCATGCTGTCCCAGCCAACGTGCTCGCTGCCGGTGCGGGTCAGCACTTGCAGGCCGTTCTTGTCGACCTGGGTGACGATGGCCGGCTCGAGACTGCTGACGGTGCGTTGCTTGGTCAGTTCGGTCGCCCACGCCTCGCGCGTCTTGCCCGGCAGGCGCGACTCGGGGCCCCGGTAGCCGTGACGCTGGTCATAGGTCATCAAGCCTTCGTGGAGGGCGGTGTTGGCCATCTCTTGAAGGTTGCTCGGCACCGTGGTGGTGACGCGGAAACCTTCGGTGTACGCATCGCTGCCATATCGACCAACCATTTCGGCGCGAGCCATCTCGGCGATGTAGGGCGCGTTCACTTCTGGCGTTGGTACGTGATAGCTGGCGTTCAGTGGTTCGTTGATGGCGGCCGTGTAGTCGGCTTCGCTGATTTTGCCCAGCTTGTACATGCGCCCCAGGATCCAGTCGCGACGCTCCTTGCTGCGGGCCGGGTTGGCCAGCGGGTTGAATCGCGAAGGGGCCTTGGGCAGGCCGGCGATCATCGCCATCTGCGCCAGGCTGATGTCGCGAATCGACTTGCCGTAATACACCTGCGCCGCCGCTTCGATGCCGTAGGCACGATTGCCCAGATAGATCTTGTTGACGTAAAGCTCAAGGATTTCGTCCTTGGTCAGTTGTCGTTCGATCTGCAGGGCCAGGAGAATCTCGGTGGTTTTGCGCGAGAAGCTGCGTTCGCTGGTCAGGAAGAAGTTCTTCGCCACCTGCATGGTGATGGTGCTGCCGCCGGACTGGATATGGCCGCTTTTCACCAGCTGAGTGGCGGCGCGCATCAGGCTGCTGGGATCGACACCGTAGTGGTTGGCGAAGTTGTCGTCTTCAGCACTTAGTAACGCATTAATGAAATTGGGGGGAATGTCGGCGAAACGGATCGGTGTACGGCGCATTTCGCCGAATTCTGCGATCAACTTGTTATCGCTGCTGTAGACCCGCAAAGGGATCTGCAACTGGATGCTTCTCAGTGCCTCTACGGACGGTAATCCGGGACTAAGGTAAAGAAACGCCCCACTCAGACCCAGAAGCAGTCCGCAGAATACGGCGACGATGGACCAACCGAAAAATTTCAGCAGACGAATCAAGGCTTTTGGACATCCAGGGTAAAAAATGAATTTGGCATCAGGGTTCAGGCTAAGGAGAACGACCCGCGCTTGAGAAAAAGCGGAAAAAAACGCTGGGCATTATAAGCATTTTTCCGTCCATGGCGTTATTTGCGCTGCTGTCAAGACGGGTGGTTTGAACGCAACCCCCGTTATGGAGTCCGTAACACACGGAAAGTCATAGGGAATTGGTAGTGCTAGGACTCTTCAATAAAAAAGCCAGGTCGCTTCTGGGGATCGATATCAGCTCCACATCGGTGAAGCTGCTGGAGCTGAGCCGCCAGGGCAGTGGCTATCGGGTCGAAACTTACGCGGTCGAGCCGTTACCCCCCGGTGCGGTCATCGAAAAAAACATCACCGAGCTCGATGGCGTGGGCCAGGCCGTGGCGCGTGCGCTGGTCAAGGCCCGGACCAGCCTCAAGAACGTAGCCGTGGCTGTGGCCGGTTCGGCGGTGATCACCAAGACTATCGAGATGGAGGCCGGACTTTCCGATGACGAGATGGAAGATCAGCTGAAGATTGAGGCCGATCAGTACATTCCTTATCCGTTGGACGAAGTTGCCATCGATTTCGAGGTCCAGGGCGCGTCAGCGCGCAATCCTGAGCGGGTCAACGTGTTGCTCGCCGCCTGTCGCAAGGAGAACGTCGAAATCCGAGAGGCCGCCTTGGGCCTGGCGGGCTTGACTGCGCGCGTGGTCGATGTCGAGGCCTATGCCCTGGAACGATCTTGCAGTCTGCTGAAGAACCCGCGAGGGGGCTTCCAAGGGCGACTGGTGGCGGTGGTCGACGTCGGCGCAACCATGACCACCCTGAGCGTGCTGCATGACGGAAGGATCATCTACAGCCGCGAACAGTTGTTTGGTGGCCGCCAGCTCACCGAGGAAATTCAGCGCCGATATGGTCTGACCGTCGAGCAAGCGGGCCTGGCGAAGAAGCAGGGTGGTTTGCCTGACGATTATGCCAGTGAAGTCTTGCAGCCATTTCGTGAGGCGCTGGTGCAGCAAGTGTCGCGTTCGTTGCAGTTCTTCTTTGCTTCGGGCCACTACAAAACGGTCGACCACATTCTGCTGGCAGGGGGAACTGCGTCGGTCTCCGGCCTGGAGCAGTTGATCGAGCAGCAACTGGGTACGCCGACACAGGTGGCCAATCCGTTTTGCGACATGACCCTGAGCAGCAAGGTCAACGCCGCGGCGCTGACCAGCGATGCGCCCGCACTGATGATCGCCTGCGGGCTGGCCCTCAGGAGTTTCGACTGATGGCGCGGATCAATCTATTGCCCTGGCGCGAAGAGCGGCGCGAACAGCGGCGCAAGCGCTTTCTACTGATGCTGGTCGGTGTACTGGTGGGCTCGACGGGTGCGCTGTTCTTCGCCAACCAGGTCATCAGCAGCGCCATCGAGCGGCAGCTTGCGCGTAATGATTACATCGGCAGACAAATCGCCGTGGTCGACGAGCGGATCAAGCAGATCAGTGATCTCAAGGCCCGTCGCGAGCAATTGGTCGAGCGCATGCGCATCATCCAGGACTTGCAGGGCAATCGTCCGATCAGCGGGCGAATGTTTGATCAATTGGCGCGCACCTTGCCCGATGGGGTGTTTTTCACTGAAGTCAAAATGGCGGGCAAGACCTTGTCCATTACCGGGGCGGCGCAATCGAATAATCGCGTTTCAGACTTGATGCGCAACCTTGATGCGTCCGACTGGTTTGATGCGCCCAGCCTCACTGAAGTCAAGGCGACGACCGCTGGTCAGCTGGACCAGGCCAACGTTTTTCAGTTGACCGTTCGTCAGACCCAGCCTGCGGCCACGGAGGTCGACAAGTGAGTCCGTCCGAGTGGTTCGAAGGGCTTCGCCGGATCGACATCAACGATCTGGACACCAATAACATCGGTACCTGGCCACCCGCGATCAAGGTCCTGACGGGCATTGTGGTCGCAATCCTGGTGCTTTCGATCGGCTACAGCTTTTCCACGAGCGAGCTTGAAAGCCAGCTCGAACTCAAGCGCAAGGAGGAGTCGACCCTCAAAGAGCAATTTGCCAGCAAATCCCATTTAGCGGCGAATCTGGAGCTCTACACCCAGCAGATGAAGGAGATGGAGAACTCCTTTGGCGTGCTGCTCCGGCAACTGCCCAGCGACACCGAAGTCCCCGGCTTGCTGGAGGACATCACGCGAACGGGGCTGGGCAGCGGCCTGGAGTTCGAAGAGATCAAGCTGCTGCCGGAGGTCACCCAGCCTTTCTATATCGAATTGCCGATCCAGATCACGGTTACCGGCGCCTATCACGACCTGGCCACTTTCGTCAGTGGCGTGGCCGGGTTGCCGCGTATCGTCACCCTGCATGATTTCGACCTGGCGCCGGTCAATCCCGACGGCGGGCCGAAGTTGCGCATGAGCATCCTGGCCAAGACCTACCGCTACAACGACAAGGGGCTGCATCGATGAGCCCGCTTCGTGGTTATTCGCTGATGGTGTTGATGGCCATATTGGCTGGCTGTGGCGGCAGCGATGATTTCAGTGATCTGGACGCTTACATGAACGAAATGCGCCTGCGGGCACCGGGCCAGATTGAACCAACGCCGACATTCCGGTCTTACCCGACATTCACCTATAACGCCGCCAACCTGCGCAGCCCGTTTTCCCGGCAGGTCAAGGTCGATCTCGCACTCAAGCAGGGGGCGCGTAATGTCCAGCCGGACCCCAACCGGGTCAAGCAGTACCTTGAGGGTTTCAATATCGAGCAGTTTGAAATGGTCGGCACAATCTCCAATGCAGCGGGCTCCTTTGCCTTGTTGCGCGGCGCCGGTGGGGTGCATCGGCTGAAAGTCGGCGATTACCTGGGGCGTAACGACGGTCGGATAGTCGCCATCAGTGGCTCGCAAGTCGATGTGGTCGAAATCGTTCCCGACGGTGAAGGGGCTTGGCTGGAGCGGCCGCGGACCCTTCCTTTGAAAGAGCATTCATAGTGGAACTCGAACAATGAACAGGATTCTCTCCGCCCTCGGCGTATCGCTATGGATAGCGTTGCTGGCGCCGATGGTACAAGCGGCCAAACTCAAGGCGCTGGATGTCGCCGCTTTACCGGGAGATCGCGTCGAGTTGAAACTGGTGTTCGACGAGCCACCTCCGACGCCCCGTGGCTACACCACGGAATCCCCCGCCAGGATTGCCCTGGATCTGCCCGGTGTCGTCAGTCAATTGGCGAGCAAGACGCGGGACCTGGGCAATGGCAATGCCCGCAGCGCGACTGTGGTGGAGGCCAAGGATCGTGCGCGGCTGATCATCAATCTGACCCAGTTGAGCCCCTACGACTTCCGGGTCGAAGGCAATAATCTGTTTGTGGTGATCGGGCAGGGTGGCAAAGGCATGGCCCCGCGAGCGGCCGCTACCGCCGTTCCGGTCCAGGCCTCGAAACGTGCGGCTGCGCCGGCTGGCAAGGCCATTCGTGCGGTGGATTTCCAACGTGGCACTCAGGGGGAAGGCAATGTCGTGATTGATTTGTCGGATCCGTCCATTGCCCCGGACATTCAGGAACGCGAAGGCAAAATCATTCTCGGTTTTGCCAAGACCCGATTGCCCGAGCCATTGCGCGTGCGCCTGGACGTCAAGGATTTCGCTACCCCAGTGCAGTTCGTCAATGCCAGTGTCATAGGGGATAGGGCGACGATCACGATCGAGCCCGGTGGTGCCTTCGATTATTCGACCTATCAGACCGACAACAAGCTGACCGTCAGCGTCCGTCCGATGACTGTCGACGACCTGCAAAAGCGCAACGCGGACCGTAATGCCTACAGCGGTGAAAAGCTCTCGCTGAATTTCCAGGACATCGATGTGCGCTCGGTGCTGCAACTGATCGCCGATTTCACCAACCTCAATCTGGTCGCCAGTGACACGGTGCAGGGGGGCATTACCTTGCGCCTGCAAAATGTACCCTGGGACCAGGCGCTGGACCTGGTGCTGAAAACCAAGGGCCTGGACAAACGCAAGGTGGGTAATGTGCTGCTCGTTGCGCCGGCCGACGAAATTGCGGCCCGTGAGCGTCAGGAGCTTGAATCACAGAAGCAGATTGCCGACCTGGCGCCGCTGCGTCGGGAACTGTTGCAGGTCAATTACGCCAAGGCGGCCGATATCGCCAAACTGTTCCAGTCGGTGACCAGTGCCGAGGCGAAAGCCGACGAGCGGGGGTCGATCACCGTCGATGAGCGCACCAACAACATCATTGCCTACCAGACCCAGGACCGGCTCGACGAACTGCGGCGAATCGTTGCGCAACTGGATATCCCGGTGCGTCAGGTGATGATCGAGGCGCGCATCGTGGAAGCCAACGTTGATTATGACAAAAGCCTCGGCGTGCGCTGGGGTGGCTCGATACAGAACAAAGGCAACTGGAATGTTTCCGGGGTCGGTAACGGCGCCGACGCCAGTAGCGGTTCGCCGTTCGTCGACTTGGGTGCCGCCAACAACACGTCGGGCATCGGCATTGCCTTCATCACGGACAACGTATTGCTGGACCTCGAATTGACGGCCATGGAAAAGACCGGCAATGGTGAAATCGTCTCGCAACCCAAGGTAGTCACCTCTGACAAGGAAACCGCGAAGATCCTCAAGGGCACCGAGATTCCCTATCAGGAAGCCAGCTCCAGCGGTGCTACGTCGGTCTCCTTCAAGGAAGCTTCGCTGTCGCTGGAGGTGACGCCGCAGATCACCCCGGACAACCGGATCATCATGGAGGTCAAGGTCACCAAGGACGAGCCGGACTACCTGAACAAGGTCCAGGATGTGCCGCCGATCAAGAAAAACGAAGTCAACGCCAAGGTCCTGGTGAACGATGGCGAGACCATCGTCATTGGCGGTGTTTTCTCAAATACTCAAAGCAAGGTTGTAGATAAGGTGCCATTTCTTGGCGATGTGCCGTATCTTGGCCGCCTTTTCCGGCGCGACGTGGTTTCGGAGAAAAAATCCGAGCTGTTGGTGTTTCTCACTCCGCGTATCATGAATAACCAGGCGATTGCTGTGAGTCGTTGATTCTGTGCGAAATTTGATACTTGTAGGACCGATGGGGGCTGGCAAAAGCACCATCGGCCGATTGCTGGCCAAAGAGCTGCGCTTGCCATTCAAAGATTCCGACAAGGAAATTGAATTACGCACGGGCGCCAATATCCCATGGATCTTCGACAAGGAAGGCGAACCGGGCTTTCGTGAGCGCGAGCAGGCAATGATTGCCGAGCTGTGCGATTACGATGGCGTGGTGCTGGCGACCGGCGGCGGGGCAGTCATGCGTGAAGCCAATCGTCGGGCGCTGCGCGCTGGCGGGCGGGTGGTCTATCTGCATGCCTCTGTCGAGCAACAGGTCGGTCGCACGTCCCGCGATCGCAATCGGCCCTTGCTGCGCACCGCCGATCCGGCCAAGACCCTGCGGGATCTGCTGGCGATCCGTGATCCCCTTTATCGGGAAATCGCCGATCTGGTGGTGGAAACCGATGAGCGACCACCGCGAATGGTCGTGCTCGATATCCTGGAGCGTCTGCAGCAATTGCCGCCCCGTTAAAGCGCTGCACGAAATGCGCTATCCTCGGCGTCCGGCCATGACCGCTCCAGGTTGTGGCGAACGGCCGACGAGCGGCGTCACACCAGCAGTGGCCGTAGACATTCGTTAACTCAAGGCAGGTTGCCTGATTCCATCTTCACTGTGGGGACACATGCAGACACTCAAGGTCGATCTAGGCGAGCGCAGCTACCCGATTCATATTGGCGAAGGTTTGTTGGACCGGCCTGAGCTGCTGGCCCCCCATATTCGTGGACGGCAAGTGGCAATCATTTCCAATGAAACCGTCGCGCCGCTCTATCTCGAACGTCTG
Organism: Pseudomonas serbica; assembly: GCF_028823535.1. Lineage (GTDB taxonomy): Bacteria > Pseudomonadota > Gammaproteobacteria > Pseudomonadales > Pseudomonadaceae > Aquipseudomonas > Aquipseudomonas serbica. The sequence goes on from NZ_JAQIYM010000006.1 coordinate 52,515, forward strand.
ACCCGCAGTCTTGCGCAGTTCTCGGTGATTTCCGTGGTGCTGCCTGACGGTGAGGCCTTCAAGACCTGGGAAACCCTGCAACTGATATTTGATGGCCTGCTGACCGCGCGGCATGATCGACGCACCACGGTGATCGCCCTGGGGGGCGGTGTGATTGGCGACATGGCCGGTTTCGCGGCGGCCTGCTACCAGCGCGGTGTCGATTTCATCCAGGTGCCGACCACGCTGCTGTCGCAGGTCGACTCTTCGGTGGGTGGCAAGACCGGTATCAACCATCCGCTGGGCAAGAACATGGTCGGTGCCTTCTATCAGCCGAACGTCGTGCTGATCGACACCACTTCTCTCAATACCTTGCCGGCCCGCGAGCTGTCCGCCGGCCTGGCTGAAGTCATCAAGTACGGGCTGATCTGCGATGAGCCGTTCCTGACCTGGCTCGAAGACAACGTCGACCGCCTGCGCAACCTGGATCAGCAAGCCCTGACCTATGCCATCGAGCGCTCCTGTGCGGCCAAGGCGGCCGTGGTCGGCGCCGACGAGAAGGAAACCGGTGTGCGGGCAACGCTCAACCTGGGTCACACCTTCGGTCACGCGATCGAGACTCATATGGGCTATGGTGTCTGGCTGCATGGTGAAGCGGTGGCTGCTGGCACGGTAATGGCTCTGGAAATGTCCGCGCGCCTGGGCTGGATCAGCGAGCAGGACCGCGACCGTGGCATCCGACTGTTCCAGCGTGCCGGCCTGCCGGTCATTCCGCCTGAAGAAATGACGGAAGCCGATTTTCTCGAGCACATGGCAATTGACAAGAAAGTGATCGACGGTCGTTTGCGCCTGGTGCTGCTGCGCCACATGGGCGAAGCGGTGGTGACCGACGATTATCCGAAAGAGGTTCTACAGGCCACGCTGGGAGCGGATTACCGCGCCCTGGCTCAGCTTAAAGGTTAATAAGAACACGATGACTAGTTTGCATGCCGACGAGGCTTTCCTCGGCCACTACCAGTTGAGTCATGACCCTTTTGCTCCACGGGTCCCTGGCTTCAAGTTTTTCCCTGCCCAGCGCAAACCGGTACTGGGGCAGTTGCACCATCTGGCGCGGTACAGCCAGTTGCTATTGGTGGTCACCGGTCCACAAGGCAGCGGCAAGACCCTGTTGCGTCAGGCCCTGGTGGCCAGCACCAACAAGCAAACGGTGCAGAGCGTGGTGGTTTCCGCCCGTGGCGCCGGTGATTCGGCTGGCTTGTTGCAGCAGGTCGCCCAGGCACTGAACGTTGCCCAGGCCGAGATCGGTGCAATCCTGAAACAGGTGGTTCAACTTGCTCTTACGGGGCAGGAGGTCTATCTGCTGGTCGATGATGCCGAGCAGCTTGACGAGTCTGCGCTCGAGGCCTTGATGGCCCTGGCCGCCGGTGCACCGGAAGGCCGTCCGCATGTGTTCCTGTTCGGCGAGTCGTCGATGATCGCTCAGCTCGATCAGTTGAGTCTCGAGGAAGAGCGCTTCCATGTCATCGAACTGCAGCCTTACACCGAAGAGGAAACTCGCGAATACCTGGAGCAGCGGCTCGAAGGCGCCGGCCGGGGTATCGAACTTTTCACTGCAAATCAGATCTCTGATATTCACGAAAGCTCCGAGGGTTGGCCTGGCAATATCAACCAGGTTGCCCGCGATGCGATGATCGAAGCCATGATTGCCAGCCGCTCCGCGGTGAAGCGTCCAAGTATGGGGTTCAATATGCCGAAGAAACACGTATTGGCGATTTCCGCCGTCGTTGTGGTCGCGGTAGCTGCCGCCTGGTTGATGCCGGGTCGCAGCAAGACACCGACCACGGGGGCGCCTGCCAACGAACAGGCGCAACTACCGCTCGGGCAGGGGTCGCCACAGTCTGGCGGTGCGCCGGCCGTCGAATTCGCCGGCAATACGCAGCCAATGCCATTGCCGTTGGTCGGCAATTCGCAACCGGTCATGCGCGAGCCATTGGCCGAAGCGGCAGGCGGTATTACCGAAGGCGATGACGGCGTACCGGTCGAGGGTTCCAGCGCGACCCCGCCAACCGTGACCACCATTGCACCGCCGACAGGCGTTCCGGCTGGCCCTGCGCCAACGCCGGCAGCCAAACCGACGCCTGCACCGACCCAGGTCGCTACCGCCAAACCGGCGCCTGCCCCGGTTGCCAAGCCTGCACCGGCTCCAGCGCCGGCCAAGCCTGCCGCCGTTGCCGCCAAACCGGCCGAAAAACCGGCGACCGGCGCCAAGGCTGCCGGTGGCACCTGGTACGCGGGCCAGGCGCCGGGGAACTACGTGGTGCAGATCCTCGGCACCAGCTCGGAAACGGCCGCGCAAAGCTTCGTCAAGGAGCAGGGCGGCGAGTACCGTTATTTCAAGAAAGTCCTCAACGGCAAACCGCTCTACGTGATCACCTACGGCAGTTTCGCCAATCGTGATGCAGCCGTTTCCGCCATCAAGGCCTTGCCAGCGAAGGTTCAGGCTGGTAAACCTTGGCCACGCTCTGTCGCCAGCGTCCAACAGGAACTGGCAACAGCTCGCTGAAGATTCGGCGGCCTTACCCAGGCCGCCTCTCCAAGCACCTCAAAATTTCTGCACGGCATGCCGCCTCTACAGGCCGCGTGCCTTGTGGTGTCTGCGTCACAGTAGTCTTTGAGTCGTTGCGGTCAAAATTAAAAAAAGTTTTGACTAGCACAGCAGATCGCTTTAAACCTTTCACAAATGCGACATAGATTTGCGACATTTCGTCGCCAAATTTGTGAGGCCAAGTGTCGGTGTGTACAATGACCTCCCTTTTGCCCCCGCAAAGCTGGCGTACGTTCGGCGCGGAAGGTAAGTGGTTGAATTGAAAAGAAATTTGCCTCGATAAGAGGCAGCCTGGTGAGAAAGTGTCTATGAAAGCAGGTCTGTACCAACCAGATGAATTCAAGGATAACTGCGGTTTCGGCCTGATTGCCCATATGCAAGGCGAGCCCAGTCATACCCTTTTGCAAACGGCCATCGAGGCCCTGACCTGCATGACCCACCGCGGTGGGATTAATGCTGACGGCAAGACCGGCGACGGTTGCGGTCTGCTGATTCAAAAGCCGGACGTGTTCCTGCGAGCCATCGCCCAGGAAACCTTCGGTGCCGAACTGCCCAAGCAATACGCCGTGGGCATGGTCTTCTTCAACCAGGACCCGGTCAAAGCCGAAGCGGCTCGCGAGAACATGAATCGCGAGATCCTGGCGGCCGGCCTGCAGTTGGTCGGCTGGCGCAAAGTGCCGATCGATACCAGCGTCCTCGGCCGCCTGGCCCTTGAGCGCCTGCCACAGATCGAGCAGGTGTTCATCGGTGGCGAAGGCCTGAGCGACCAGGACATGGCCGTCAAGCTGTTCACTTCCCGTCGTCGCTCGTCGGTGGCCAACGCCGCTGATACCGACCACTACGTCTGCAGCTTTTCGCACAAGACCATTATCTATAAAGGCCTGATGATGCCGGCGGACTTGACCGCCTTCTATCCGGACCTGAGCGATGAGCGCCTGCAAACTTCGATTTGCGTGTTCCACCAGCGCTTCTCCACCAACACCCTGCCGAAATGGCCGCTGGCTCAACCGTTCCGCTTCCTGGCGCACAACGGCGAGATCAACACCATCACCGGCAACCGCAACTGGGCCGTGGCCCGTCGTACCAAGTTCAGCAACGACCTGATGGACCTGGAAGAACTCGGCCCGCTGGTCAACCGCGTCGGTTCCGACTCCTCGAGCATGGACAACATGCTGGAGCTGATGGTTACCGGTGGCATCGACCTGTTCCGTGGCGTGCGGATGATCATTCCGCCTGCGTGGCAGAACGTCGAGACCATGGACCCGGACCTGCGGGCGTTCTACGAATACAACTCGATGCACATGGAGCCGTGGGACGGCCCGGCTGGCGTGGTAATGACCGACGGTCGCTACGCGGTGTGCCTGCTCGACCGTAACGGTCTGCGTCCGGCGCGTTGGGTCACCACCAAGAACGGTTTCATCACCCTGGCGTCCGAAATCGGTGTCTGGAACTACCAGCCGGAAGACGTGATCGCCAAGGGCCGTGTTGGCCCGGGCCAGATCTTTGCCGTGGACACCGAAACCGGTCAGATCCTCGACACCGATGCCATCGACAACCGCCTGAAGTCCCGTCATCCGTACAAGCAATGGCTGCGCAAGAATGCCCTGCGCATCCAGGCGACCATGGAAGACAACGACCACGGTTCGGCGTTCTACGACGTCGATCAGCTCAAGCAATACATGAAGATGTATCAGGTCACGTTCGAAGAGCGCGACCAGGTGCTGCGTCCGCTCGGCGAACAAGGTTACGAGGCCGTCGGCTCGATGGGCGACGATACGCCGATGGCCGTGCTGTCCCAGCGCGTGCGCACGCCGTACGACTATTTCCGCCAGCAGTTCGCGCAAGTCACCAACCCACCGATCGACCCGCTGCGTGAAGCCATCGTCATGTCGCTGGAGATCTGCCTCGGTGCCGAGCGCAACATCTTCCAGGAGTCGCCGGAACACGCCTCGCGCGTGATCCTCAGCTCGCCGGTCATTTCCCCGGCCAAGTGGCGCTCGCTGATGAACCTCGATCGTCCGGGCTTCGAACGCCAGAAAATCGACCTCAACTACGACGAAAGCATCGGCCTGGAAGCCGCGATCCGCAACGTTGCCGATCAGGCTGAAGAAGCCGTGCGCGCCGGTCGTACCCAGATCGTCCTGAGTGACCGTCACATTGCCCCGGGCAAGTTGCCGATCCACGCCTCCCTGGCCACCGGTGCGGTACACCACCGCCTGACCGAGAAGGGCCTGCGTTGCGACTCCAACATCCTGGTGGAAACCGCGACCGCACGTGACCCGCATCACTTCGCCGTGTTGATCGGTTTCGGCGCCTCTGCCGTCTATCCGTTCCTGGCTTATGAAGTGCTGGGCGACCTGATCCGTACCGGTGAAGTTCTGGGCGACCTCTACGAGGTGTTCAAGAACTACCGTAAAGGCATCACCAAGGGCCTGCTCAAGATCCTGTCGAAGATGGGCATCTCGACCATCACTTCGTACCGCGGTGCGCAGTTGTTCGAGGCTATCGGCCTGTCCGAGGAAGTCTGCAACCTGAGCTTCAAGGGCGTACCGAGCCGCATCAAGGGTGCGCGCTTTGTCGACATCGAAGCCGAGCAGAAAGCCCTGGCTACTGAAGCCTGGAGCCCGCGCAAGCCGATCCAGCAAGGTGGCCTGCTGAAGTTCGTCCACGGTGGCGAATATCACGCCTACAACCCGGACGTGGTCAACACCCTGCAAGCCGCTGTGCAGCAGGGCGACTACAGCAAGTTCAAGGAATACACGTCGCTGGTGGACAACCGCCCGGTGTCGATGATCCGCGACCTGCTGAAAGTCAAAACCCTCGACACTCCATTGGACATCAGCGAGATCGAACCACTGGAATCGGTGCTCAAGCGCTTCGACTCCGCCGGTATCTCCCTGGGCGCCCTGTCGCCGGAAGCCCACGAAGCCCTCGCCGAAGCCATGAACCGCCTCGGTGCGCGTTCCAACTCCGGTGAAGGCGGCGAAGACCCGGCGCGCTACGGCACCATCAAGAGCTCGAAGATCAAGCAGGTTGCCACCGGCCGTTTCGGTGTGACCCCGGAATACCTGGTCAATGCTGAAGTGCTGCAGATCAAGGTTGCCCAAGGCGCCAAGCCGGGCGAAGGCGGTCAACTGCCGGGCGGCAAGGTCAACGGTCTGATCGCCAAGCTGCGTTACGCAGTGCCGGGCGTGACCCTGATTTCGCCACCGCCGCACCACGACATCTATTCGATCGAAGACTTGTCACAGCTGATTTTCGACCTCAAACAAGTCAACCCGAAGGCGCTGGTTTCGGTGAAGCTGGTCGCAGAAGCGGGCGTCGGCACTATTGCTGCCGGTGTGGCCAAGGCTTATGCGGACCTGATCACCATCTCCGGCTACGACGGCGGTACCGGTGCATCGCCGCTGACCTCGATCAAGTACGCAGGCGCCCCGTGGGAGCTCGGCCTGGCCGAAACCCACCAGACCCTGCGCGGCAACGACCTGCGCGGCAAAGTGCGGGTACAAACCGACGGCGGCCTGAAAACCGGCCTCGACGTGATCAAGGCAGCCATCCTTGGCGCTGAAAGCTTCGGCTTCGGCACCGCGCCGATGATCGCCCTGGGCTGCAAATACCTGCGCATCTGCCACCTGAACAACTGCGCCACCGGCGTCGCAACCCAGAACGAGAAGCTGCGCAAGGATCACTACATCGGTACCGTCGACATGGTGGTGAACTTCTTCACCTACGTCGCTGAAGAAACCCGTGAGTGGCTGGCCAAGCTGGGCGTGCGCTCCCTCGAAGAGCTGATCGGTCGTACTGATCTGCTGGAAGTCCTCGAAGGCCAGACCGCCAAGCAACATCACCTGGACCTGACCCCGTTGCTGGGCAGCGACCACGTCCCGGCGGACAAGCCACAGTTCTGCGGTGTTGAGCGTAACCCGCCGTTCGACAAGGGCCTGCTGGCCGAGAAAATGGTCGACATGGCCACTTCGGCGATCAACGACAAGAGCGGCGCCGAATTCGCCCTGGATATCTGCAACTGCGACCGTTCCATCGGCGCGCGGATCTCCGGTGACATCGCGCGCAAGCACGGCAACCAGGGCATGGCCAACGCGCCGATCACCTTCCGCTTCAAAGGTACGGCCGGTCAGAGCTTTGGTGTATGGAATGCCGGCGGTCTGAACATGTACCTGGAAGGGGATGCCAACGACTATGTCGGCAAAGGCATGACCGGCGGCAAGCTGGTCATCGTTCCGCCGAAGGGCAGCATCTACAAGACCCAGGACAGTGCCATCATCGGCAACACCTGCCTGTACGGCGCCACTGGCGGCAAGCTGTTCGCCGCCGGTACCGCGGGCGAGCGTTTCGCCGTGCGTAACTCCGGTGCCCACACCGTCGTGGAAGGCACTGGCGATCACTGCTGTGAGTACATGACCGGTGGTTTTGTCTGCGTCCTGGGCAAGACCGGTTACAACTTCGGCTCTGGCATGACCGGCGGTTTCGCCTACGTGCTCGATCAGGACAACACCTTCGTTGACCGGGTCAACCACGAACTGGTGGAAATCCAGCGGATCAGCGGCGAGGCGATGGAAGCCTACCGTAGCCATTTGCAACGCGTGCTGAACGAGTACGTCGAGGAAACCGACAGCGAGTGGGGTCGTGAACTCGCCGAGAACCTCGATGACTATGTGCGTCGTTTCTGGCTGGTCAAGCCCAAGGCTGCCAACCTGAAATCGTTGCTTTCCAGCACCCGTGCCAACCCGCAGTGATATGCGCCTGAAGAGTTTGATGAGGTTTTAACAATGGCTGAACGTCTGAATAACGACTTCCAGTTCATCGATGTCGGGCGCAAGGATCCGAAGAAGAAACTGTTGCGTCAACGCAAGAAAGAGTTCGTGGAAATCTACGAACCCTTCAAACCCCAGCAGTCGGCCGACCAGGCCCACCGCTGCCTGGGTTGCGGTAACCCGTATTGCGAATGGAAGTGCCCGGTGCACAACTTCATTCCCAACTGGCTGAAACTGGTGGCCGAGGGCAACATCCTCCAGGCTGCCGAGCTGTCGCACCAGACCAACACCCTGCCGGAAGTCTGCGGCCGTGTGTGCCCGCAGGACCGTCTGTGCGAGGGTGCCTGCACCCTCAACGACGGCTTCGGCGCGGTGACCATCGGTTCGGTGGAGAAGTACATCACCGACACCGCGTTCGCCATGGGCTGGCGCCCGGACATGTCCAAGGTCAAGCCGACCGGCAAGCGTGTCGCGATTATCGGCGCCGGCCCGGCGGGCCTCGGTTGTGCCGACGTGCTGGTGCGCGGTGGCGTGACCCCGGTAGTGTTCGACAAGAACCCGGAAATTGGCGGTCTGCTGACCTTCGGTATCCCTGAGTTCAAGCTGGAAAAGACCGTGCTGAGCAATCGCCGCGAAGTCTTCACCGGCATGGGCATCCAGTTCCGCCTCAACACCGAGGTGGGCAAGGACGTGACCATGGAGCAACTGCTCGAAGAATACGATGCGGTATTCATGGGCATGGGCACCTACACCTACATGAAGGGCGGCTTCGCCGGTGAGGATCTGCCAGGCGTCTATGATGCCCTGGACTTCCTGATCGCCAACGTCAACCGCAACCTGGGCTTTGAAAAGTCGCCGGAAGATTTCGTCGACATGAAAGGCAAGAAGGTCGTGGTCCTGGGTGGCGGCGACACGGCGATGGACTGCAACCGTACTTCGATCCGCCAGGGCGCCAAGTCGGTGACCTGCGCCTATCGTCGTGACGAGGCGAACATGCCGGGCTCGCGCAAAGAGGTGAAGAACGCCAAGGAAGAAGGCGTGAAGTTCCTCTACAACCGCCAGCCGATCGCCATCGTTGGCGAAGACAAGGTCGAAGGCGTGAAAGTGGTCGAGACCCGTCTCGGCGAACCGGACGCCCGTGGCCGTCGCAGCCCCGAGCCGATCCCGGGCTCCGAAGAGATCATCCCGGCCGACGCCGTGGTCATCGCCTTCGGTTTCCGCCCAAGCCCGGCACCGTGGTTCGATCAGTTCGCCATCCAGACCGACAGCCAGGGCCGTGTCGTGGCCCCGGAACAAGGCCAGTACAAGCACCAGACCAGCAACCCGAAAATCTTCGCCGGTGGCGATATGGTTCGCGGTTCTGACCTGGTGGTGACGGCGATCTTCGAAGGCCGCAATGCCGCCGAAGGGATCCTGGATTACCTGGGCGTCTAACCCCGGCGCCTGAGCCAAACGCAATAACCCTGTGGGAGCGAGCCTGCTCGCGAAAGCGGTCTGCCAGCCAACTTCAATGTTGGATGTGCCGGCCTCTTCGCGAGCAGGCTCGCTCCCACAGTTGTTTTAGGGCGTTGCGGAAAATCGTGTTCCAGCGCGACAAATTGACCCGATAGACAAAAGGCTGACCTGCATTCGTGCCTTTTGCGTCGCGCTCTGAGAAAATGCCCGCACTTTTTTTCCGGATGCCGACATGACTGCCCTGAAGAACGACCGTTTCCTGCGCGCCCTGCTCAAGCAACCCGTAGACGTCACCCCTGTGTGGATGATGCGTCAGGCGGGTCGCTACCTGCCTGAATACCGCGCCAGCCGTGCCAAGGCCGGCGATTTCATGAGCCTGTGCATGAACCCGGCGTTCGCTTGCGAAGTCACGATGCAGCCGCTGGACCGTTACCCACAACTGGACGCGGCGATCCTTTTCTCCGACATCCTGACCATCCCCGATGCCATGGGCCAAGGCCTGTACTTCGAAACCGGAGAAGGTCCGCGCTTCAGGAAAGTCGTCAGCACCCTGGCCGACATCGAAGCCCTGCCGATTCCTGATCCGCACAAAGACCTGGGTTACGTGATGGATGCGGTCAGCACCATCCGCCGTGAACTGAACGGCCGCGTGCCGCTGATCGGTTTCTCCGGCAGCCCTTGGACCCTGGCCACCTACATGGTCGAAGGCGGCTCGTCGAAAGACTTCCGCAAGACCAAGGCCATGCTCTACGACAACCCCCAAGCCATGCACTTGCTGTTGGATAAACTCGCGCAGTCGGTCACCAGCTACCTCAACGGCCAGATCATGGCCGGTGCGCAAGCCGTGCAGATCTTTGATACCTGGGGCGGCAACCTGTCGGCGGCGGCGTACCAGGAGTTTTCCCTGGCGTATATGCGCAAGATCGTCAGCGGTCTGATTCGCGAGCACGAAGGTCGCAAGGTTCCGGTCATCCTGTTCACCAAGAATGGTGGCCTGTGGCTGGAAAGCATTGCTGACGCCGGCGCGGATGCCCTGGGCCTGGACTGGACCTGTGACATCGGCAACGCCCGTGAGCGTGTCGGCAGCAAAGTTGCCTTGCAAGGCAACATGGACCCGACGGTGCTCTACGCCAAGCCGGAAGCGATTCGTGCCGAAGTCGGGCGTATTCTCGCCAGTTACGGCAAGGGCAGCGGCCACGTGTTCAACCTTGGCCATGGCATCACCCCGGAAGTCGATCCGGAACACGCTGGCGCCTTCCTGCGCGCGGTGCATGAGTTGTCGGCGCAGTATCACGAATAATTACGTCAAAGTTGATTAAAACCCGTCTGGCCTGGCGCCAGGCGGGTTTTTTTATATGTTTTATTTTGTCTCTAGTTTAATTGTTGCCTCTTGTAAGATTTATTTTCTTTCTTTGTCAGATATCGGGCCGGAAAGAAATATCCTCATGTAATTGGCGATTTTTCCTACATATTAAGCTCTTTCATCCGAGTATATTCGCGAATCCGTGCTCACCAGTGTTGAGCTCAATTGCAATTAATGGTGCCTGCAATGCGCGCCTTAATTCTCGATAAGCAGTCTGGAATTTATTGGATGAAAAATACTTATTGCAAGGGAAGTGCGTTGGCCGCCTGCACTTCTTCAATGATCCTGTTATCGGCAATGTTGGCATCACAAAGTGTTTCCGCGCATGGCTATCTGGAAGTGCCGCCTTCGCGCGCGCTGGCTTGCCAGAAAGGCTTGAATACCAAATGTGGTGGTGCCCAATACGAACCTCAAAGTGTCGGTGAAACCTTCAAGGGTTTCCCGGCGGGCATTGGCGGCGCGCCTCTGCAAGGGCCAGTCGATGGCAAGATCGCGAGTGGCGGCCACTCGTTGTTCTCCGCCCTGGACGCCCAGTCGGCCGCCCGTTGGCACCTGACGGAAATCAAGGATCGCAACATCGATTTCCAATGGCAGTACACCGCTGTGCATCCGGCCACCAAGCATGAATATTTCATCACCCGCAACGGCTGGAACCCCAACGAAGCGCTCAAGCGTGCCACGTTCGAAAGCACGCCGTTCTGCACTATCGATGGCGGTAACCAGAAGCCGGTGACGGGTGCCAAACATAACTGCAACATCCCCACGGACAAGTCCGGCCAGCACGTCATCCTGGCGATCTGGACGGTTGGTGATACCGATGCAGCGTTCTATAACGCGGCGGATGTGAACATTCTTGCAGAACCAGAACTACCGGGCGGTTGGTCCTCCGTGGGCAGCATCTCGCCGTCGACCTCGTTGCTGGTCGGAGACAAGGTCAAGGCGCGCGCGTTCTCCGCCAATGGTGAAAACCCCGACTATAGCGTTGAAATCTCCATCGACAGTGCCGAGGAAGGTTCGCCAAACAACTGGTCGTTCAAATTGGCAGAAGCCATCAACAAGGCTCACGCGCTCATCCGTGCAGGTGTTCGTGATGAAAGCGGCACGATCGAACCAGTCAAGGGCAACAACAGCGTATACGCGCAAAAAGACAGCGGCGTAACCCGTTACGAATTGCAACTGGACATGAAGGAAGATGCAGCGGCGAAGCTGTCAGTCGGCGCCATGCAGCCGCAGTATGTTTTGGTAAAAGGTCAGGCCAAGGTCGATTTTGGAATGATCTCCAATCGCAAGATGAACGTCGAAGCAATTCTGTTCGACCAGAACAACAAGCCGGTGGGCTCGACATCGACACAGGCGGACAGTGGTTCCAACTGGCTGGCCATCGATATCCGCAGCAATCCCGGGGCACATACCCTGACACTGGTTGGCACCACTCTGGATGGCCGGACCACCCGACAGGACACCCAAACTATCAACGTGACCGGTGAAGGTGCCGGTGCCGACTACGACTTCGTGTTCCCGGAAGGCATCAGCGAGTACACCGCCGGCACCAAGGTACTGCAACCGAAGACCAATGAAGTATTCGAGTGCAAGCCATTCCCTGAATCGGGTTATTGCAAGCAGTACAGCCCGACTGCCAATGGTTTTGAACCCGGTGTCGGTGCGCACTCGCACATGGCCTGGAACAAACTCTAAGTTCTTTGGCAGTACTTCAGGTGACCTGTGAAAGGTTGCCTGAAGGTTCATTTTTTTATCGAGATGCAAATGACGGTTTCCGGTTATTCCAGACAACGCGTGCTGCTGCACTGGATATCGGCAGCGATCATCTTGTGGACTCTGGCTTCCGGGTTCTATGTATCTGTCGTAAATGTATCCGTCCCGGTTAAGCAGTCGGTGGCATTCATCAATGTTTCGCTGACCACAGTATTCATACCGTTTTTTATCTGGCGAGTTTGTATTTTTGTCTATCACACTTTGCATGCAAGGAAGGTGGCGGCATCGACGGGGCAAAGGCTCGTGGGACTTGCTCACGTACTGATCTACCTTGCGGTGAGCATTGTTTTAGTGACCGGTGTGCTGATGATGGATCGCCCCATCAATGTGTTCGGCCTGGTCGAGATCCCTCAACCTTTAGGCAATTCCTTCCTCATCGCGCAGTTCACCACGGTTCATGCATGGGCGAGTGGGGTTCTTTCGGCACTGATTGCACTGCATGTCGGTGCCGTGATCGTGCACGAGATTTGCGGCCGCCGGGTACTGCGGCGGATGTCGTTATGAGGATGCGGCAATTATTCGATAGAGCGCTTCCCTGGTGAAGAACTCGTTGAAGCTGATGAGTCGTTTTAGCCTGCTGGTCATGCCGCTGGGTTATGCCGTGCTGCTGATCTGGCAGGAGTGGCACTTTCGTGAGCGCCTGGCCTCGCCGCCACTACCGGTATGGGCACCCACCGCTGTTCCCGTGCACATACCGCTGGATGCTACGGCGGTCGCATCGGTGCTGGGCCTGACACAAGGAACCTCATTGCTTGCCAGTGCCGAGCCGCTGACCTTGCAGGCCAGCTTTGTGCTCAGCAACGGTTTGTCCAGAGCGTTGCTCGCCGACGCCCAAGGCTCGCGCATCTACCAGGTGGGCGAACGCTTGCCCGGTGGCAGCGTTCTGCGTCGCGTCGAGGCCAATCAAGTGGTGCTGTGGAACAAGGGGCGGGAGGAGCGGTTAGCGCTGCAACCGTCTGCCGCCAGCTTCCTGCGTCGATTCGAGTCGCCGGGTGACACACAGTCTTCCGCGGTTTCCACGCGTTATCTACGCCCGGTTTCCGGGCTGTCAGAGTGATCTACATCATGAACAGTTTCGTTGGCGTGCAGACCTTGCGCTCCATGTTTTTACTTGTCATTTTGGCGAGCCTGGCCTTGCCGGGCACGGTGCGGGCTGCGCAAGAAAAGTGGCAGCTGGCGATGAATAACGCCGAGCTGCGCGACATCGTTGAAGAGATCTCCGGCATTCTGGGGACCACCGTGGTGCTTGATCCCAGGGTCTCCGGTCGCATCACCGTGATGTCTCGGCAAGCCCTTGATCGCGAAGGCGTCCGCCGTTTGTTCTACTCGGTGCTCGACGCCCACAATTTCACGGTGATCGATGAAGGTGACCGGATCCTGATCACGCCAGTGACCGAAGCCAAGACGCGCGCCGGCACCAGTCCTGCAAAAAACGCTACGCCCTCGCAATTTGTCACCCGGGTGATCGAGCTTAACAACAGCAGTGCCGCCGACATCGCCGGGCTGGTCCGACCCCTGGTCTCGGCCAGCGGTTATGTCGGGCCGTCTGTGTCGACCAATGCGGTGGTGATCACGGAAACGGCCGCCAATGCGCAACGCATCAGCCAGGTCATCCGCCAGTTGGACTCCGGACAAGGCAATATGCACGCGGTGGTGCAATTGCGCCACGCCAGGGCCAGCGACGTGGCCCCCGTGATGGAAGCGTCCCTGGGCAAGCGCACTGCCGAGAGCGCGATCCAGGTATTGGCCGACACCAGGACCAACCGCCTGATCCTGATTGGCCCGTCAGCCGTTCGCCAACGCTTGGCCGAGCTGGCGCGCGGTCTCGATATTCCTGCCACCGAGACGCCGGACAACGCCCGGGTGATCCGCCTGCGTCACAGCGATGCCAAGCAGCTCGCAGAGATTCTGGAAAGCATGGGGCAAGGCCGAAAGGCGACTCCCACCCTTGGCAACAGCAAGGATGTAACGCCTGGCACGGCCTTCATGATCAAGGCCGACGAAAGCCAGAACGCGCTGGTGCTGATCGCCGAACCAGAGCAGGTCAGGACCATCGAAAGTATCGTGCGTCAGTTGGACCAGCCGCGCGCCCAAGTGCTGATCCATGCCGCCATCGTCGAGATTTCCGGGGACATCGCCGAGGCGGTTGGCGTGCAGTGGGGCATCAGCACGGGGGATGCGAAGGGCTTCATCAACTTCCCCGGCACGGATATCCCCATTGTTGGCGGCCTGGATTTCGACGAGAAAAAATCCGCACCCGAAGGCGCGCTGTTGCGCCTGGGCAGTGATCGTTTTGGCGCATTGATTTCGGCACTGGCCAGCAACACCAACAGCAACCTGCTCTCCACGCCAAGCCTGTTGACCCTGGACAATCAGGAGGCGCACATCATCGTTGGCCAGAATGTCCCGTTCAAGACCGGCTCTTACGCCACCAACAGCAATGGTGCGGACAATCCGTTTACCACTGTCGAACGCAAGGACGTGGGCATCAGCCTGAAGATCAAGCCGTACATCAACGAAGGCTCGACGCTGAGGCTGGAGGTCGAGCAGGAAGTGTCGGACATCGCGCCCTCGGTATCGGGCATCGACTCTTCGGACCTGATCACCAACAAGCGCGCCCTCAAGAGCACCATCCTGGCCGACGATGGCGAGATCATCGTGATCGGCGGCTTGATCAGAGACAGCGTCAGGACCCAGAAAAGCGGGGTGCCGTTACTGCGGGATATTCCTTATTTGGGCGCGCTGTTTCGCTGGAACCGCGATACCCAGAGCAAAAGCAATCTCATGGTGTTCCTGCGACCAACGATCGTGCGCAGCAAGGAAGACCTGAGCGGCATCAGCCAGCAGCGTTACAACGCCCTGCGTGACTTGAGCCAGTCAGGGGCGCTGGATAACAACTCATTGCTGTTGCCGGCGGATTCGCGCCAGCTGTTCGAACCGGCTTCCGGTGCCCCGGTGTTCGACCTGCGCAAGCCGGCGTCGCCTGCGCCATGACCCAACTGCCCTTCGGTTTTGCCCGTCGATTCGGTGTGCTGCTGGAGTGCGAAGACGGCGAGTCGAGTCTTGCAGTGCGGGCCGATACGCCACTGACCGCCCTGGCGGAAGCTCGCCGGGCATGTGCTCGCGAGCTGCCGCTTCGAGTGCTGGAGCCCGAGATATTTGCCACACGCCTGGCAGCCGCCTACCGCGAAGGCCAAAGCGCCGCCGAGCAGGTTGCCCAAGGGCTGGACGAAGAACTGGACCTGCTCAGCCTGGTGGACAAGGTGCCGCAAACTGCCGATTTACTCGAGCAGCAGGGCGATGCGCCGATCATCCGCCTGATCAATGCGCTACTCAGTGAGGCCATGCGCGAGCAGGCCTCGGATGTGCATCTGGAAACCTTCGAGCAGTACCTGTCGGTGCGCATGCGAGTCGATGGGCAATTGCGTGAAATGCTCCGGCCTCGACGTGAATTGGCGACGCTGCTGGTGTCACGCATCAAAGTCATGGCGCGCCTGGATATCGCTGAAAAACGCGTGCCCCAGGATGGGCGGATGGCCTTGCGCCTGGCCGGGCATGAAGTGGATGTGCGGGTCTCGACCCTGCCCTCGGCACACGGCGAACGGGTGGTACTGCGCTTGCTCGACAAACAGGCCGGGCGCCTTGAGTTGTCGCGCCTGGGCATGCCGGACGACATCCTGCGCGACCTGCGCCACCTGCTGGGTAAACCCCACGGCATTCTGCTGGTGACCGGGCCCACCGGTTCCGGCAAGACCACCAGCCTGTACGCGGCGCTCAACAGTCTGAACGACCAGACACGCAACATCCTCACGGTTGAAGACCCCATCGAATACCACCTGCCGGGTGTCGGGCAGATGCCGGTCAATCCGAAAGTGGACATGACCTTTGCCCGGGGCTTGCGCGCGATCCTGCGCCAGGATCCGGACGTGGTGATGGTCGGTGAAATCCGTGACTGCGAAACCGCTGAAATCGCCGTGCAGGCTTCCCTGACCGGTCACCTGGTGCTCTCTACGCTGCACACCAACAGCGCGGTCGGCGCGATGACGCGCCTGGCAGACATGGGGGTCGATAGCTACCTGCTGGCGTCGTCGCTGGTGGGTGTCCTGGCGCAGAGATTACTGCGCACGTTATGCCCCCATTGCAAGGCGCCCTACAGCGCGGATGCGGCCGCCTGCCAGCGCCTGGGACTGGGCGTGGCATCGTTGCAACTGTTCCGGGCCGTGGGGTGCGAGCAGTGTCAGCACGGCTATCGCGGGCGCGTCGGCATTTATGAACTGATCAGCGTGACACCGGCGTTGGCAGCGCTGATTCACCAGGGGGCGAGTGAACAGGCCTTGGCCATCGAAGCACGCCTGACGTCGCGCAGTCTGTTCCAGGACGGTCGCCAGCGGGTGCTGGATGGATTGACCAGTCTCGACGAGCTGCTACGCGTGACTCGGGAGGACTAGGTCATGCCGACATTCGATTATCGGGCTGATGACGATCAGGGGCACCGGCGCAAGGGGCGGCTGGAGGCCGACACTCCCCGTCATGCGCGCCAGCTGTTGCGTGAGCGCGGGTTGTGGCCGCGGGACATCAAGGAAATCCGGGTCAGTGGAGGCGCAAACAAGCAAGGTAACGCAGGGCGATTAAGTGCCGCCGACCTGGCGCTGCTGACCCTGCAATTGTCCACGCTGGTTCAGGCCGGTTTGCCTCTGGAGGAATCTCTCGAGGCAGTGGCGAAACAGACTGCCAAGCGCCGGGTTGCCAGTTTGCTGTCGGCGGTCCGGAGCCGGGTCATGGAAGGTCATGCCCTGGCCGCTGCGTTGGCGCAGTTTCCCAAGGCGTTCCCGGAACTGTTCCGTGCCACCGTGGCCGCCGGCGAACGTTCCGGTCATCTGGGTCATGTGCTGGAGCAATTGGCCGCGTATACCCAGGCCCGCCAGGCCTCGCGGCAAAAAATCCAGATGGCGCTGGTGTACCCGTTGATCCTGATGTTGGCCAGCCTGGTCATCGTTGGCTTTCTGCTCGGTTACGTGGTGCCGGACGTGGTGAAGATTTTCGTCGACAGCGGCCAACCATTGCCGTGGTTGACTCGCGTGTTGATCCGTTCCAGTGACGGGTTGCGCAACCATGGCCTGTTGTTGCTGGCCGCGCTGGTGTTGCTGATCGCCTTCTGGCGCTGGAGTTTGAGTCAACGGGCCTGGCGCCTGCGCTGGCATCGTCTGGCGCTGAAACTGCCAGTCTGTGGCGACGTGCTGCGCGCCATGGAAGCCGCACGATTTGCCAGCACCCTGGCCATCCTCGGCAAGAGCGCCGTGCCCCTGGTCGATGCCCTGGAAATCGCCGCGGCGGTGATCGGCAACCTGACCATCCGTGCGCGAATGACCGACGTCGCCCGCTCGGTCCGCGAAGGTGGAACCCTGACCCATGGCCTGGAACTGAGCGGCGACATCCCGCCGATGATGCTGCACATGATTGCCAGCGGCGAGCGTGCGGGCGAACTCGATCGCATGCTGGCCCGTGCCGCCGAGCAACAGGAAAACAGCCTGGCGGCACGTATTGCCCTGGTGGTGAGCCTATTCGAGCCGGCCATGCTCGTGCTGATGGGCGGCGTCGTGCTGCTGATTGTCCTGGCCATCCTGCTACCGATTCTCAGCCTCAACCAATTGGTGAATTGATCCATGAACGCTTTACGTCACAGAGCTTCCCAGCACGGTTTCACCCTGATCGAGATCATGGTGGTGGTGGTCATCATCGGCATCCTGGGGGCCATCGTGGTGCCGCAGTTCATGAGCCGTCCCGATCAGGCCAAAGTCACCGCCGCCAAAGTCGATCTCCAGGCCATCGGCACCGCCCTGGAAATGTATCGCCTCGACAACTTCCACTACCCCTCCACGCAGCAAGGGCTGGAGGCCTTGAGCAAGCGGCCTTCCGGGTTGCCGGCGGCACGCAGCTGGAACCCTCAGGGTTACCTGAAAAGCTTGCCCGTTGACCCGTGGGGCACGCCCTATCAGTACCTCAATCCCGGTGTGAAGTCGGCTGATGGCGGCTACGACTTGTATTCCCTTGGCTCCGATGGCGTCGCGGGCGGCGAAGGGCACGCGGCGGAAATCGGCAACTGGGGTGGTTGAAGCATGCCACGCCGTTGCCGGGGATTTACCTTGCTGGAAATGATGATCGTGATCGTCCTGATCGGCGTGCTGGTGGGTATGGTGAGTCTGGCCGCTGGCGATAACCCGGTTCAGCAGGCCAGGCAGGAAGCGCGCACCCTGGCGGGCGTCATTGGCCAACTGCGGGAACAGGCCGTGCTCGAGGGGCGGGAATACGGTCTGCGACTGAGTGTCGAAGGGTATCGGTCAATGCGCCTCGAAGGGCGTGGCTGGGAGCCGCTGCAAGCCTTCTACCGCTGGCCCGATGGCGTGCGATTGAGCCTTGAGCAGGAGGGGTATTCCCTGAGCCTGGGCGCTGACGCCGGCCCGCCTCAGGTTCTGCTGTTGAGCAGCGATGAAACCAGCAGCTTCACACTGCAGTTCGCTGGCAAGGACAAAGTCTGGGCGAGCCTGTCCAGCGATGGCATCGGCGAGGTCGTGATCGATGACTGAGCCGTCGTCCATACCGCGCATGGGTGGATTCACCTTGCTTGAAGTCATGGTGGCCCTGGCGATTTTCGCGACCCTGGCAACGGCCGTGCTGACCGCCAGCCAGTACGTTGTGAGGCAGGCTGGCGGCGCCGAAGAACGCCTTCTCGCAGGCTGGGTGGCGGACAACCGACTGAACGAGTTGCGCCTGCAATCGTCCCCCGTGATTGAGCAGCCACAACGGCAGGTGAGCATGGGGGATCGCGACTGGGTCGTGCGTCAATTCGTCGGCATGGCGAACGATCCGCATGGGGTGGTGGTGGAGGTCGAGGTCGGCCTGGCCGGTCGCAACCAGACTCTGTTCCGCGCCATCGGCTGGATAGCTAATCGTCATGAATAATCAAGGCGGCTTCACCCTGCTCGAACTGGTCATTGCCATTGCGATTTTCGCATTGCTGGGGCTGGCCAGCTGGACGCTGTTCGACGGTGTGGTGCGCGTGCAACAGGGCACCCTGAGCCACGAACGTGAACTCAAAAACCTGCAACGCGCCGTGGCATTGATCGAGCGCGACCTGCTGCACATCGCGCAACAGCCTGTCCTAGTTGACCCGACGCAGTTACAACTGGTGCGCAGCAATTGGCGTAACCCGCTGGACCTGCCGCGCAGTGAGCGACAGGTGCTGACCTACCGACTCGACAGCGGCGTGTTATGGCGTGATAGCCGGGCAGAAGGGGCTCTGAGCGTGCAGCATCAAAAACTGCTCGACAATGTTCGAGACGTGCGTTGGCGTCTGTACGACAGGCAGGTCGGTTGGCTCGGCGATTGGCCATCCGGACAGGCCCCGAAGGCACCGTTGGCTGTGGAAATGCAGCTGTCGGCCGGACGATTCGAGGCGATTCGCCGGGTGCTGTTATTGCCGGGAGCGTTGCCATGAGGGCGGGTCAACGCGGGGTTGCGTTGATCAGTGTGTTGTTGGTCATGAGCCTGGCGCTAGTGATCATCGGCGGCATGCTGCGCAGCCATCGCACGTTACTGCAAGGCATCGGGCAACAGTTACAGCAGATGCACCTGCGACAACTGGCCGTAGCCGGGGAAACCAGAGGCCTCGGTTTGCTCAAGGCCCAGCAGAAAGACAGCGACCTGATTGCTCAGCCGTCCAGCGCTTTCGCCATGGAAGATGCGCAGATACGTGTCGAAATCGAAGACCTCGCCGGGCGCTTCAACCTCAATGCCCTGTTGATTCAGGGCCAGGTCGATCAAGTCACGCTCAATCGCTGGGCGCGTTTGCTGGCGCTGCTCGAGCTACCGCCGGTGCAACTGGAGCAAGTGGGGGCGCTGCGCGAGCTCAGCCAACTGCGGTTGCTTCCCGGTGTCGACGCCGAGCTGTTGCGGCACCTGGCGCCCTGGGTCGCACTGTTACCGGCAGAGGCCGCGACGAACGTCAACACGGCGCCGGCCCTGGTGTTGCGCACGCTCGACGGCATCGAGAGTTCAACGGCCGAAGCCCTGGTGCGCCAGCGTTCTACGGCAGGTTGGCCAAGTGTTCAAGCCTTTACCCAGGATCCGCTGTTATCCGGTTTGGGCTTGAGCAGCCATGGCCTGGGCGTTGACAGCCGCTGGTACCGGATCACCGTGCTAGTGACCCAGGGACAGGGCCATCTGCGGCTGGCCACCGATGTCGAGCGCGACCCGAAGACGCGTCACCTGAACGTCCTGCAACGGCGTGTTCTACCCTCGAACCCCAACGAGATACCGCAATGAAAACCTGGCTTTACCTGACAGCCGACGGCTTGGCCCATTCCACGGTCGCTTGGCCGTGTTGTCGTTGGACGTCGACCGGCAAACGGCAACTCCTGCCCTTGAGCCAAGCGGCACAAGTACTGGCTGGACAGGCGGTCGATCTGCTGTTGCCCATGGAATTGTGCAGCTGGATGCTCAGCGATCCGTGGCCGTCCAGGCGCCAGCCGGATGCCCGGGCCATTGCGTTCGCCGTCGAAGAGCAATTGAGCGAAGTCCTGGAAAGGTTGCACCTGAGCACCGGTGCGCGCGATTCACAGGGCCGCTATCCGGTGCTGGTGATCGACCGTGAACGATTTACCGCCGTGCTCGCGCTGCTGGCTGAAGTGGGTCTTGAAGTGCGCTCCGTGTTTGTCGATGCCGATGTGTTGCCCTGTGACCAGGCGCTGGGTATCCGCTGGTTTGGCCGCTGGTTGCTCGGAGGCGGCTTGCCCGCTCGTCTGGCCGTGTCGGATGACGGGTTGCTGGTGCTCAAGCCAGGTTTGCCCATGGACGTGCAGTGGCGCGACGAGCGTCAGGACTGCACAGATATCGATCAATGGCTGACCTCGGTAAATGGCCAGGCGATCAATCTGTTGCACGGTGATTTCGCGGCACCCCGCAAGCGCCTGCCCTGGCGGCTCGGCGGGCTGGTCGTGCTGGCGCTGTTGCTGCTCGACTGGGGCGCCAGCCAGGCACGTATCGGATTTCTCGAAAGCCAGAGCCACCAGCTCTACAGCCGCAACGAACAGCAATTCAAGACGCTTTACCCGGACCAGACCCGCATCGTTGACCTGGCGTTACAGCTCAATGCCTTGCAAAGCCCGAATGCGGCCCCCCAGGACGGCCAGATCGCCGGGCTGGTCAAACTCGTCGAGCAAGTCATCGGTGCCAGCAACGCCGATGTCCAGCGTATTGAGTTTCGCGAAGGCGACGGCTGGAAAGTCCGGCTGACGGCCAATAGCTTTACCGAGCTGGAGTTATTGCGTGAACGTGGCCGACAGCAAGGCCTGCCGGTGCGACTCGACAGCGCGAGCAAGGAAGGCGATCGGGTGCAGGCGACCCTGACCCTGGAGCAAGGCACATGAAGCTGAGCGGATTGATTACATGGCCGGAGAGGGTGCCGCGCTGGCAACGTCTGTCGCTGCGCGAGCGATGCTTGTTGCTGATGTTGGGTGCGTTTGCCTTGGGCGTCGCGGCATTCAGCCTGGTCTGGCAACCGACCCAGCAGCGACTTGCGACTGCCGAGCGGCAACATCATCAGCAACTGGCGCTGGCCGCACAACTGCAACTGGCGCGTCCGCGCAGCGCGCGCAAAGCAGTCGCCCAGCCGCTGTCGCTGCACGTCAGCGAAAGCGCCGCCGAGGCGGGGCTGGAACTGCATCAGGTCAATACCGACGGCGATCAGTTGCGCCTCAGTCTCAGCGGCGATGCCAAGGTATTGCTGGCCTGGCTGGACCGCATCGAACGCAATGGCACCGTGCTGCAATCCTTGACCCTGGAAAAGCGCAACGCGGTGCTGGAGGCGCGGGTGGTGCTCAGATAGTCGCGCCGGCGCCCGGCAGGGGCGGCAACTTCGCCAGCTTCAAGGCGGCCAGTAATGCCACGACCAGCAAGGCGCCGATGAACAAGCCGATGCCGTTCCAGCCGCCCAAGTGCCAGAACACGCCGCCCGCCGTACCAGCGATGCTCCCCCCGGCGTAGTAGCAGAACAGGTACAAGGACGATGCCTGGCCCTTGGCCTTGGTGGCACGGCGGCCGATCCAGCTGCTGGCGACCGAGTGGGCACCGAAAAAGCCGAACGTGAAGACCAGCATGCCGAAGATGACCAGCGGCAATGGCTTAAACATGGTCAGGGCGAGGCCGCAGATCATCAGCGCGATCGTACTCCAGAGCACTTTGCGGCGGCCTATCTTGTCGGCCAGCGAGCCGATCTTCGCCGAGCTGTAGATACCCGAGAGGTACACCACCGAGAGCAGTCCGACGAAGGCCTGTTCCATGTGATACGGCTCGGCCAGCAGGCGGTAGCCGATGTAGTTGAACAAGGTGACGAACGCACCCATCAGCACGAAGGCTTCGAGGAACAGCAGCGGCAGGCCGGCGTCGCGAAAGTGCATGGTGAAACCGTCAACCAGGCTACGCGGGTGCAGCGAGCGGGGGCTGAAGTTGCGCGACTCGGGAAGAATTTTCCAGAACAGCGCTGCTGCAATCAGCGCCAGGCCGCCGATCACCAGCATTGCCGTGTGCCAGCTGACGAAGTCGATCAATACGCCGGTGATAAGACGCCCGCTCATCCCGCCGATGGCGTTGCCGCCAATGTACAAACCCATCGCGAGGCCGATGTGCTGCGGGTGAATCTCTTCGCTCAAATAGGTCATCGCAACCGCTGCCAGGCCGCTCAATGACAAGCCGATCAGTGCACGCATCGCCAGGACACCGTGCCAGCTCGGCATCATCGCACTGGCCATGGTGCACAGTGCGGCGGCGAACAACGCCGCCACCATCACCTGTTTACGCCCGACGCGGTCGGAGATCGGGCCGGTGATCAGCAGGCCGATGGCAAGCATGCCCGTGGCCACCGACAGGATCAGGCTGCTCTGCGCCGCGTTGATGGAGTATTCGTGGGACAACAACGGCATCATCGGTTGCACGCAGTAGAGCAGGGCGAAGGTAGCGAAGCCACCGCAGAACAGCGCCAGCACGGTGCGCATGAATGCCGGGGTGCCTTTTTCGATGTAGATCTGCGCGAGCTCGGCGGCGACTTCGCCTTGGGCGGCGGGTGGAATTTCATGAGCGAGTGGAGCGACAGCAGTTTTCACGTTGGACCTCGGAGGAGCGCAGCCGGTCAGGCAATGAAAAAAGCATATAGCTGGCTAATGATTCAATCCAATATATTGTTCGACCTGTTTGATAGCTTTAACGACCTAATGGGGTGTTCATGGAATTTCGTCATCTGCGCTACTTCATCGCCGTCGCCGAAGAACTGCACTTCGGCCGTGCCGCACAGGTGCTGGGCATCTCGCAGCCGCCGCTGAGCCAGCAGATCCAGGCGCTGGAGCAGGAGCTCGGCGCGCGTTTGTTCGAGCGTACCAATCGTCGGGTCGAGCTGAGCGAGGCCGGTCGACTGTTCCTGGAAGAGGCGCGGCTGGTGTTGGCGCAGGTCGACAAGGCGGCGGATGTTGCGCGGCGGGCACAGCTGGGCGAGCTGGGCGAACTGAAAATCGGCTTCACCTCGTCGGCACCGTTCAACTCAACGATTCCCCAGGCGATTTTCTCTTTTCGCCAGCGTTTTCCGGCAGTGCACCTGAACCTGCGGGAAATGAGCAGCACCCAGGTGGCCGATGCGCTGGTGGATGAGTCGATTGAAGTCGGCATCATGCGCCCGCTTGGGCTGCCCGATTCGCTCAGTGTGGTCGAGCTGATGCGCGAGCCGCTGGTCGCCGTTCTCAGCGCCAAGCATCCTTTGGCCAATGGCAGTGAAGAAGGCTTGTTTCTGTCAGCGCTGGCCCTCGAGCCGTTCGTTTTTTTTCCGCGCAGCTACGGCAGTGGCCTGTACGCGCAACTGCTCAGTTTGGCCCGTGACGCCGGCTTCAGCCCGCACTTTGCCCAGGAGGCTGGCGAGGCGATGACCATCATTGGCCTGGTGGCCGCGGGGCTGGGTGTGTCGGTGCTGCCGGCGTCTTACCAGCGAATGCGCATTGACGGCGTGGTCTATCGACCGCTGCTCGATCCAGCGGCGGTGTCGGCGGTATGGCTGGTGCAGCGCAAGGACCAGAAGTCGCCGATGGCGCGGGCGTTTGTGGAACTGCTCACACGCAAGGTTGAACCGCTGTAGGAGCGAGCCTGCCCGCGATGGTCGTTAACGATGACGTGGGGTTTCTGGGTGCACACAGTGTTCTTTGGTTCATCGCGAGCAAGCTCGCTCCTACAGGCTCAGATTTTTCGCCGCTGCTCGTGGGACATTTCTGAACTATCCCGAAGGGGCTAC
This sequence comes from Pseudomonas serbica, assembly GCF_028823535.1. Lineage (GTDB taxonomy): Bacteria > Pseudomonadota > Gammaproteobacteria > Pseudomonadales > Pseudomonadaceae > Aquipseudomonas > Aquipseudomonas serbica. The sequence goes on from NZ_JAQIYM010000006.1 coordinate 76,787, forward strand.
AGCGCCTTGCGGCGTTGCCTACAACTACTCCAGAATCCGCCGGCTTGTGCGCTTTGAGGGCCATCGGTAGCTTGAACCGGGTCACTGATTGTCAGTGATCGGGTTTAGTAGCCCGTTGTTATACGAAGCGCATTGGCGCTCCCGATAGGCAGGTATGCCAATACCTGCCCTTGACGGTAGCTGTGCGCAGGGCGCCTTTGGGCGCGCCGGTTCGTGTAACCCGGTCTACTAACCTGCGTACAGCTGCCACCCTTTTGATCAGTAGCGATTCGGTGTGGCCCCCACTGTCAGGACGCTGAATCATGACCAATAGCTCAAACCCACCGGATACCGACCCAGATATTCCACACCAAGCCAGCCATATCTTCCTCATCGCCCCCGAAATCGACAACCACACCCTGCTGGAATACGCCTGCGTTTCACTGGCATCAGCCAATGTCATGGCGAGCGATTTCGCGAGGAGCCTGAACGCCACGCAGAGCCACACACTGCTGGGGATTCAGCAATCGATCATGCTGGGGGAACTGGCGGTGAATCGGGTCCTGGATAACCTCGATCCACCTTGATCATGTTGTTCGGGTGTTCCCGAAAGGGGCTTGCGAGACTCTGAGGATCCTGGGCAACCAGCCATCGCAGAGCCAGGCAGGTAAAGGGCGATGACAAGCCGACCTGTCTGTGAAGGGGCGCCGAAAGGCGCCCTTTGTCGTTTCTGGTCCTACGCCCAGCGCTTGAAAATCAACGAAGTATTCACCCCGCCAAACGCAAAATTGTTGTTCATCACATACTGGTTGCTCATCTGCCGGAACTCGCCACGCAGATAGTCCAGCTTGCCGCAGTGCGGGTCGACTTCATCCAGGTTCAGGGTGTGGGCGTACAGGTCGCGGTTCATCATTTCGATGCTGAACCAGGACTCCAGCGCGCCACAGGCGCCCAGGGTGTGGCCGAGGAAGCTTTTTTGCGAGCTGATTGGCATGTGTTCGCCGAACAGGCTGCTGGTCGCGAGGGTTTCGGCGATGTCGCCCTGTTCAGTCGCTGTGCCATGACCGTTGACGTAACCGATGTCGGCCGGACTCAAGCCTGCGTCTTCCAGGGCCAGCTCCATGGCGCGGCGCATGGTGACTTGCTCAGGGCGGGTGGTGTGCTGGCCGTCGGCATTGCTGCCGAAACCGACGAGTTCGGCATGGATGCGGGCACCCCGGGCCAGGGCGTGCTCCAGTTCTTCGAGCACCAGCATGCCGCCGCCTTCTCCGATCACCAGGCCGTCGCGGCCTTTGTCGTAGGGGCGTGGGGTGGTGTGCGGGGCGCTGTTTTTCAGGCTGGTGGCGTAGAGCGCGTCGAAGACCATGGCTTCGGTCGGGCACAGTTCTTCGGCGCCGCCAGCGAGCATCAGCGGCAGGCGGCCGAACTTGATGGCCTCATAGGCATAGCCGATCCCTTGGCTGCCGCTGGTGCAAGCGCTGGAGGTGGGGATCAGGCGGCCGGTAAGACCGAAGAAGATGCTGATGTTGGCGGCCGTGGTGTGCGGCATCATGCGCACGTAGGAGTTGGCGTTCAGGCCTTCGGCCACCGAATTGAGCAGCATGTTGCCGAACGCCTTGATTTCGTCGGTGCTGCCGGTGGAGGAACCGCAGGCGACGCCCATGCGTCCGTCCTTGATCGATTCGTCACCGAGCAATCCGGCGTCGGCCAGTGCCTGTTCCGCCGCGCCGACGGCCAGCCGTGAAACGCGACCCATGCTGCGCAGTTGTTTGCGCGTCCAGTGGCTCGGCACCTTGAAGTCATCGATGGGGCCGGCCAGGCGCGTATTGAGTTCGGTGAAGCGGTCCCATTCATCCATTCGACGAATGCCACTGCGGTTGGCCGCGAAATGGCCGGCGATGGTTTCCCAGTCGCTGCCCAGGGAGGTGATGCCGGCCATGCCGGTGACGACGACGCGCTTCATCAGCACAGGCCTCCGTTGACGGCCAGAACCTGCCGGGTGATGTACGAGGCTTCCGCCGACATCAAAAAGTTCACCGCGCCGGCCACCTCTTCAGGGGTGCCCATGCGCCCAGCGGGGATCATTTTCATCAATTCGTCCACCGGCACGTTTTCATCGAGCATGGCTGTGTCGATAAGGCCGGGCGCGACACAGTTGACGGTGATCTTGCGCTTGCCCAACTCGATCGCCAACGCCTTTGCCGCGCCGATCAAGCCGGCCTTGGAAGCGCTGTAGTTGACCTGGCCGCGATTGCCGATCAAGCCGGACACCGAGGTGATGCAGACAATTCGCCCGGCGGCGCGACGACGGATCATCGGCATCATCACCGGGTGCAGCACGTTGTAGAAACCGTCGAGGTTGGTGCGCATCACCACATCCCAATCATCCTCGCTCAGCGCCGGAAAAGCACCATCACGCGTCAGGCCGGCGTTTAGCACCACGCCGTAATAGGCGCCATGGGTTTCGACGTCCGCCTCGAGAATGGCTTTGCAACCGGCGCGGTCCGACACGTCGAATTGCAGGACGCGCGCAGTGCGACCCAGTGCCTCGATTTCACCTTGTACGGCTTGGGCATCCGCCAGGCCACTGCGGCAATGCAGCACGATGTCATGCCCGGCCCGGGCCAGGCGCAAGGCGATGGCGCGGCCGATGCCACGGCTGGAACCGGTGACCAGTACGGATTCAGTCATGACTGGACTCCTTCGGATTCATGAAGATATTGGGCCGCTTGAGGCGGGCGATACACGTTCAGTCGGGCGCTGGCGTGAATACCGGGTGCGGTGATGTGGCACTCGAACACGCCCATGCCGTTGTCGTCTTCCAGGGAGCGCATGCCGTGCAGGGTCAGCTCGGTGCCGGCCGGGAAACGATCGACGTTGCATTCGAACTTGCGAGAACCGAGCAAAAAGCCCAGTTCCACGGCATCGCCGCGCTGGCGCGCATGGCAGCCGGCGAAGGCCGCGACGCTCTGGGCCATCAGTTCAATACCGACCCAGGCGGGCAGGCTGCCGTCGGGGAGGTTGAACAGGCCGTCGGGCTTGACGCTGAGGCGGGTATGAATCTGTTCTTCATCGAATGCCAGGATCTGCTCGATGAGGATCATGTCGCCAGCATGGGGCAACAGTTCGGCGAGCGGCCAGTCAATCATGGGGCGTCTCCGATAATCAGGCTGACGTTGTTGCCACCGAAGGCGAAGGAATTGCTCATCAGGTAGCGAGGTCCAGTGGACGCCAGGCGATCGGCGGGAGTCACCCATTTCAGGGCCGGCAGTTGCGGGTCGGGCTGGCCGTCCCAAACGTGCGGCGCCAGGCGGTGCTCGTGGTTGTCGCTGCTCAGGCTCAACCAGCAGAACGCAGCCTCCAGCGCCCCGGCCGCGCCAAGGGTATGACCGGTCATGGGCTTGGTCGAAGAACAGGGCACACCGGCCGGGAACAACGCGGCTACCGCGTGGCTTTCCATGGCGTCATTGTGTTGGGTGGCGGTGCCATGCAGGTTCAGGTAGGCGATCTGCCCGGGTTGCAGTCCGGCTCGGCTCAAGGCCTTGCGCATCGCCTGTTGGGCGCCACGGCCGGAGGGTTCCGGGGCGGAAATGTGGTGCGCATCGGAACTGGCGCCACTGCCCAGCAGGGCAATCGGCTGGCTGTCGCCAGGCTGTTTGCTCATCAGGAACAGCACGGCCGCTTCGCCGATATTGATGCCATTGCGGTTAACCGAAAACGGATTGCAACGTTGTCCGGACACCGCTTCGAGTGCCGAGAAGCCGTTGAGGGTCAGCTTGCACAGTGTGTCGACACCACCGCACAGCACCACGTCGCATATCCCCAGGTCGAGCAGGCGCTGGGCACTCATCAAAGCGCGGGCGCTGGAGGTGCAGGCGGTGGAGATCACGTAGGCCGGGCCGCTCAATTGCAGCCAGTCGGCGAGAAAGTTCGCCGGCGCGCCGAGTTCCTGTTGCTGGTAGTCGTAGTCGGCCGGGAACTGCTGTTCGCGCACGTAGAGGGCCAGGCCCTGGCTGGCTTCATCGATGCCCGAAGTGCTGGTGCCCAGCACGATCCCGATACGGTCGCGGCCGTAGCGCCGGATGGCCTGATCGATGTCGGGGCGAATCTGCAGCGCGGCCTCCATCAGCAGTTGATTGTTGCGGCTGCGTTGGCAGGTCAGCTCGACGGGAATCGGCACGAGTTCACCCGTGACCGCACCCACCGGCAATGATCGCTCTGCCACCCAGCCGGTCTCGCTGCGCATGCCGGAGCAATCGCCGGCAAACAGGTTGCGGGCGACTTCCTCCTTGTCGCGACCGAGGGCACAGACGACCCCCAAGGCATTGAGGTAGACCGTCATGGCGTGTCACCGCTCAGGGGCGTGATTTGATATTTCGGGCCTTTGGGCAGGTTCAATTCGAAGCTCAATGGTTGTGAGTAACGGACATCCCAGCGCTCTGCCAGCGAGCGTTGTGCCCCGTGTTGCCATGCGCCCGGATAATTGCCATACAGTTCATCCCTGGGGGTCAGCGCAAACAGTAGCGCGGCGAACAGCTCCCGGGCTTCCGGGTTCGGCGGCAACAGGCCATCGGCGTGCCAATGGCCATCGATCAGTTTCTGGCGTGCCTGCGGAATACCCAGCAAGTCCATCATCGACCAGCGGATGGCAGGGCCTTCACGCTGGATGACCAACACCCAGTCCAGGCGCTGATCAGCCTGCAAGCGCTGGATGTGCAATTGCAGCGGCAACGCCATACTCGGGGTCTGCTCGGGCAGTGGCGCCTGGCTGGCGCAGGCACTCAAAAGCAGGATGCAACCGAGCAGCAGGCATCGCATCATCAGGCACACCCTTCAACGGGTTGGCAAACCACGTTGTCCAAGTCGCTCATGTCGCATCCCTTGCACAGAGTTCTGACAACATTCGCAGTCGACGTTTCGGTTCGGCGACGAACGGATTGCGCTCGTCCCAGGCATACCCGGCGAGGATCGAGCTGATCATGCGGCGGATTTCCGCAGCGCCATCCGGGTAATAGATCACGTCCTGGAAAGTCCCGGCGTACCAGCCCTCGACGTAGCAGCGGAATGTATCGACCCCGCGCTTGAGCGGTTCGGCAAATTCACGCTGCCAGTCCACGGACTCGCCTTGCAGCTGGCGGTGCAGGACGCCTGCGGCCATGCTCGCCGAGCGCATGGCGATGGTCACGCCGGAGGAAAACACCGGGTCGAGAAATTCCGCGGCATTGCCCAGCAAGGCGAAACCTCGTCCGTGCAGGGTTTTGACGTTGGCCGAATAACCGCCGATGGAGCGGGCCGGCGTATCCCATACGGCTTTTTCCAGTACCCCGGCCAGGCTGGGGGTCTGGGCGATGAAACCACGCAGGCATTCATCAAGATTATCACTGCGGCCTTCGAAGTGTTCGGCTGCTGCAACCACACCGACCGAGCAGCGGCCATTGCTGAACGGAATGGTCCAGAACCAGACGTCACGCTGGGTGGGATGGGTGGTGATGAGGATCTTGGTACGGTCGAAGTTCGGGTGGTCGATATGGTCTTCGACATGGGTGAACACCGCCTGGCGTACCGGGAAATTCGACGGTGCTTCAAGGTCGAGCAAGCGCGGGAGGACGCGGCCGTAACCACTGGCGTCGAGCATGAAGTCAGCTTCGATGCGGTACTCGCTGCCGTCTTCGCGGCGAACGCCGAGCAGCGGGTTGGCCTGCTCGATATCGACGCTGACGATGGTTTCGCCATAGCGGATTTCCACGCCTTGCAGCGCGGCCTGATCAGCCAGCAGTTTGTCGAAATCGGCGCGCTGCACCTGGAAAGTCGTTGGCTTGCCTTGCGTGAATGTGTCGCCGAAATCGAAGGTGCTGTAGCGCTCGCCCCAGGCAAACGCGGCCCCGGTTTTCAGCTGGAAACCCGCCGCATTGACGGCGTCGAGCATGCCCGCTTCTTCGACGAAATCCAGGCAGTGGGATAACAGGCTTTCGCCGATGGAAAACCGCGGGAAATGCTGGCGCTCGATCACCAGTACGTCATGCCCCTTGCGCTTGAGCAGCGCGGCGGCGATGGCCCCTGAGGGACCCGCGCCGATGACCACGATCTGACGACGTTGCATTTCAACGGTTGGCATGGGGGCTCCTTGCCTGGGCGGCAGCTATCAAAGGGATCCGGTGCATGCCGGCCAGTGCCGGCAGCAGGGTCGCGATCAGGCCCATCAGCATCAACGCAAAGTACAGCGCCGGGCTGATGAGCTGTTGTTGCAGCAGCAGATTGAGGAAGACGATCTCGCTCAGGCCGCGAATGTTCAGCAGCACACTTTCCCGCCAGCGGCTGGCGCCCTGGAACGAAGCGCCGGCCCAGCCAAGGCCGAGCCAGTTGCCCAGCAGCTTGCTGGCAATCGGCAACAGCAGCAGGGCCGCCAATTGCATCCAGCCGAGGCTGTCCATCGCGCTGTGCACGTTGATCTGCACGATACCGAACGTGAGTATCAATGGAATGGCGATGTACGTCTGCAAGCGGTTCATCCAGATTGCCGGCAACGGCAGCACCAGCGGTGCCTTGAGCGCCGCCATGATCAGTACGTAACCGATGCCGAAAATCAGCGCATTGAGCTTGTAGTGTTCGGCCACCACCAGCAACGCGAAAAAACCCAGGCTGTACAGCCAGGTTTGCCGTAGGCCCAACAACCGCAGCAGCACGGGCAGGCACGCGCCGGCCAAGGGTAGCAACAGGCTGCTCAGGTGCAGGCTGCCTTGGCCCAGGGCGAACAGGGTCCAGCAGGCCAGGTCGATGATGATCGCGGTCTGCACCAGTCGCCGGGTGGCGCTGTGCGGGTAATCGATGTGCCGCAGGTACAGGTACAACACCGGGATCGCGGTGATCGCGAACAGCAGGCCGACCGCCAGCGAGCTTATCCAGGGTTGCGGCGGCAACAGCCAGATGGCCGTGGCCAGGCCGCAGGCGAACGGGATGCAGAAACTCGGCAGGGCGATTTTCAGGCTCTGGCGGTCCAGTTGCAGGTCGATCACATCGCTGAGGATATAGCCCAGCAGCAGTGCGAAACTCAGGCTGTAGAGGTTCTTCAACCAGCCTGGTGACACCAGCGCCGCGCCGCTCAGTTGCCATTGCGGTTCGATCCAGAAGTACATCAGCAATGGCAAGCCGAGGGTCGCCAGCAGCAACTGGCTGACAATGGGAATCAGGCCGAAATGGCGCCCGACCCGGGTCGCCACGGCGAACAGTACCAGGGCCATCGCCCAGAACAGCCCGATCATCATGCGGTTGGCTCCGTGAGGCTGGTGGCGTGAACCTGGCGACCGGCCCAGGGCGCGAGCAGGAAGCTGAAGATCAGGCCCAGGCTCACCGACAGGCCGAAATTACTCACCGCGGGTGTGCTCGATACCGCCAGCAGGCCGAACGACAGCCAAGTGGTCAATGCGGCCAGCAAGGTGCCCAGCAGGCTCACGGCGGCGCCGCCGACCTGTTCGCGCATGAGGATGGCGTAATCGACGCTGATCGCCGTCACCAGCAGCAGTCCGAACAGGCTGAACAGGGTCAGCGGCTGCCCCAACCAGCCAAGGCTGGCCAGGCTGCACAAGGCCGCCAGCAACGGCAGGGAGACGATGCGCAGCGCGCCGCCAAGCCCGAACGGCAGGATCAGCACCAGTACGATCAGCACGCAGGAGGCGAGTTTCAGTTCGGCGGCGCTGATCTGGGTGGCGGCGAACACGCTGTTCAGCTCGCCCAGCCGATCCACCAGCTTCACGCCAGGCAAATCGTCAGCCTGTACCCGTAACAGGGCAGGATTGTTCAGGCCCTGCAAGCTGACCATCGCTGCCACGCCGTCGGCGGTCGGTCCCAGCCATAACAGGCGATAGGGCTCGGCCAATGGGCCGGCCAGCGCGCTGTCGATATCTTCGACGGGCAGTGCCTGCAATTGGCTCAACTCCGCCTGCAACGCCTGCGCCGGTACGCCGACATCGAGCAACGGTTGCCAGTACGGCGGCAGTTTGCTCAATGCCTCGCGAACCTTGCGCTGTTCGCTGGGCGGGCTGACCAGTTGATTTAGCGACAGGTAACCCTGGAGTTTCTCCAGGCCAACCAGCTGATCCAGGCGTTCACTCAGGGCGCTATGGCGTTCGAGCAATTGCTGCTGGTCGGCGGCCTGCACCAGGAAGAACTGGCTGGTGGGTTGATAACCCGTGATTCGCGCAATGGTCTGCGCTTCGTCGGTCAACTGCTGCGGCGCACCCACCCACTGGCGGATGTCGTTACGGGTCTGGAGTTGCACCAGGCCGCCGGCACAAAAAGCGATCAGCAGCGCCAGCAATACCGGCGTGCTCAAATGCCGAAGCAACGCTTCCCGGCACAGCAGTAGATATTCGCAAAGGCGTAGCGGCCATTGCGCCGGACGCAGTTCGGCACCCTTGAGCAGCGCCGGTAGCAGGCACACCGCGGACAAATAGGCACCCAGCAGGCCCGCCGCCGAGAACACGGCAATCTGGGTCAAGGCCGGGAAGGGTGTCCAGGCCAGGGCCAGGTAGCCGATGGCGCTGGTGACCAGGCTCAGGGTCAGCCCCGGCAAGGTCAGGCGCAACGCCGGCCAGCTATGCCAGGGTTTCAGGCTCCAGCTCTTGGACAGGTAATGCAGCGGGTAATCGACGGCCACGCCGATCAGGCTCGAACCCAGTACCAGCGTCATCACATGCATGTGGCCGAACAGTGCCACGCAGGCTACCGCGCCAAACAGCATGCCCACCAGCACCGGAACAAATGCCAGCAGGACACGCCAGCGGCGAAAGGCCAGCAATAGCAACAACAGGATGCCGACAGTGGCACCGCCACCGACCCAGGTCATTTCCCGGGACGCCTGGCGCTGGCCGTTGGCCGCGTACAACAAGCCACTCGCGGCGAGCAGTTGCACGTCGGCCCTGGCGGCCTCCTCGCGACTGTGCTGGAGCAGGTCGGCCACTTGCAGCGGCAGGTTCATGTCGAAGGCGTTGCCGGTGGCCCGCGCCCGCAGCAGCACCCAGTGCTTGCCATCGGCCTCGGCGATCAAGGCGCCACTGCCAATGTCCAGTTGCACGGCACCGTGCTGTGGCTGGCTGTTCTGGATGCGTCCGGTCAGGCCCAGCCAGTCATCCTGGCTGGGCACCAGGCTGAAGCCGGTGAAGGGGTCAAACAGCGCCTGCACCCGTTGCTGGATAAAGGCATCGGGGTGCTCGATCAGTTGCTCGCGATCGTCTGCCGCGAGCATGGCCAATCGGCCTTGCAGCAGTTGCGTGCGCAACGCCGGCAAGTCGGCCTGCAGGTTCCATTGGACCTTTTCGAACAGGCCGCTGGCCTGCCACTGATCCCCCAGTGTTTGCGCCATGGCAATGGCTTTTTGGCGATCGCCGTGGCCGACCAGCACCAGCATTTCGCGGTTCAATGGTTCCTGCATGCGTTGCTCGGCGCGCAGTTCCAGCGCATCCGGTGCGGTGCCGGGCACCAGTTCCATCAGGTTGGCCGACAGCGGGGCGCCGTCGCGCCATTGCCAGCCGGCGAGCGCCAGCACTGCCAGCAGCAGGATCAGGAACAGCCACGGCAGCCTGCGTTCACTCGGCAAAGTCATGCTGCTCCGTGTCGCTCAACGGTTGCGCGCTGCTGCTGTCCTGCATGCGCAACAGCGTGCTATCGCCCTGGGTTTCCAGCAACTCGATGCTCTGGACCAGTTCGCCGCCGGTGATGTTGATCTGGTTGAATACCTGCTTGAGCAGCATCGAGCGCGGCATCAACGTCAGTGTCCAGTTCTGTGCATCGCCACCGAGCGACAGCTCGAAGTCCCGTTGCAGTCCACTGCTGTCGCCTTGCAGGACAGCCAGGAACAAGCGGTTCTGCTCGGCACCGGCACTCTTGGCGGGCAACATCTGCCAGCCACTGGCATCACGCCGGGCAATGCCTGCGGAGGTGATGCGGTAGTCCTGTTGCAATGGCGTTTTCAGCAGCCACAACAAGCCGTGATTCTTCGCCAGGACGAAGGTGCCCTTGCTGGTCAGTGGCTGGGGCAGGGCCCGCAGGCGTTTTTCCTGGATAAAATTGCCGTGGATGACATCGGGCCTGGCCAACTGCTCGCTGAGCTGTTGCAGGTCGAACGCATTGGCCAGCCCTGGAATGCCGAGTAACACGCAGAACACTGTAGGAGCGAGCTTGCTCGCAAAAAACCTGAGAGCGCCGCGGGGTGTCAGGTGCCCAGCGTCACCGTTAACGGCCGTCGCGGGCAAGCCTGCTGCTACAGAGGAACGGCGCAAGCAGAAAATCATGGCAGGACCCTCTCCACGGCGTCGGTGAACACCTTCGGCGAGGCCAACTGCATTTCGCGATTGCTCATGTCGACGGCGACCTGAACGGACACGGCGCGGGTCAGGCGTTCGCCGGTGTCCAGGTCACTGATCAGGTAGTTGATCTTCAACCGGTTCTCCCATTCCACCAGATTGGCGCGCACGTTGAGTTTCTGGCCGAACGCCGCGCCGCGTACATAGCGCAATTGCAGGTCGATCACCGGCCACGCATAGCCCGACTCGGACATCGCCGTGTAGTTGTGGCCGATCCTGTCCAGCAAGGCGCAACGGGCGATTTCCAGGTATTTGACGTAATGGCCGTGCCAGACGACGTTCATCTGGTCGACGTCGAAGAACGGCACGACGATTTGTGTATCGGTGTGAAGCACTCCCTTGCTACGCATGCAGCCTCCAGTGTTGTGTGGCGATTCGTTGCAGGCACAGGCGCAACTCACCTTCCAGCGCGCGGTCTTCGATGACCGGCGGAAAATCCTCGGCCAAGGCTTCGTGCATGGCGGCCAACGCGGGCGGCAGCGGCCGCGCGTCTTCGGCCTGGGCGCGCAGCCAGACGCCCTGGTTGGCCGCCAGCAAGGTGGCGGCGGCGACCTGCTCGGTCAACTCCAGCACGCGGATCGCATCGCGGGCCGCGATGGTGCCCATGCTCACCTTGTCCTGGTTGTGGCATTCGGTGGAACGCGAGAAAACGCTGGCAGGCATGGTGTTTTTCAGCGCTTCGGCGGTCCAGGCGCTGGTGCCGATCTGCACGGCCTTGAAGCCATGGTTGAGCATGGCGCGGTCGGCCGTGGCACCGGACAGGTTGCTTGGCAAGCCGTGGTTGTAGCGTTCGTCCACCAACAGGGCGAGTTGTCGATCGAGCAGGTCGGCGACGTTGGCCACGAGGTTTTTCAGGCTGTCCATGGCGAACGCGATGTGCCCACCGTAAAAGTGCCCGCCGTGCAGCACGCGCTCGGCCTCGGCATCGATGATCGGGTTGTCATTGGCACTGTTGAGTTCGATTTCAATGAACGAGCGCAGCCAGTTCAGGCTGTCGGCCAGCACGCCGAGGACATGCGGCGCGCAACGCAGCGAGTAGCGATCCTGCAGCCGATGCAGCGGCGCGGTCGGCGCGTCGATGGCCAGGTCCTTGCGCAGCCACGCGGCGACTTGCATCTGTCCCGGGTGCGGTTTGGCGGCGAACAGGCGCTCGTCGAAATGCTCCGGGTTGCCTTGCAGCGCCACCACGTTCAGCGCGGTGATGCGTGTGGCCAGTTGCAGCAGGTAATCGGCGCGGGCGTAGGCCAGGCAGGCCAGCCCGGTCATCACGGCAGTGCCGTTCATCAGTGCCAGGGCTTCCTTGGGCCGCAGCACCAGCGGCTGCCAGCCGAGTTCTCGGTGCACGTCGGCAGCTTGCCGGCGTTCGCCGCGATACATCACTTCACGCTCGCCGGACAGCGTGGCAGCGACATACGACAGCGGCGTCAGATCACCACTGGCGCCCACCGAACCTTCTTCCGGAATCAGCGGCAGGATGTCGTGTTCAAGAAACGCTTGCAGGCGTTCCAGCAACTCCACGCGAACCCCCGACACGCCCTGGCAGAGCGACTGCAAGCGTGCCGCCAATACCGCGCGGGTGGCCTGCGCGTCCAGTAGCTTGCCCAGGCCGCAGCCGTGGAACGTGTACAGATGACGCGGCAATGCCTCGACATGATGCAGCGGCACCGCCACCACGCAGGAGTCGCCGTAGCCGGTGGTCACGCCGTAGATCACGCCTTCCTTGTCCAGCAGGGAATCGAGGAACTGCGCGCCCTTGGCGATGCGTTGGCGGAACGGCGGGTCGCCCTGCAACTGCGTCGGCGCCTGGCGGTTGGCCAGGGCCAGCACATCGTCGATGCGCAAAGGGCGTTCGCCGAAGATTACAGGCTCAAGCGTTGGCGTCGTCATCGGTCTTCCAGAAAGGGTAAAAGTTGAACCATTGTTGAGGCGCTTCGAGGCAATAGTGACTCAGGCGTTCGGCATAGCGGGAGGCCCACTGATGAATGACCTGTTCGCGGTCGTTGCGTTTCCAGGTGATCGCTTCAGCAAAAGGTTCGAGGGTCAGTCGATAGTTGCCATCGGGTTTCTTCAGGCACAACAGCAGGTTGACCGGGCATTTCAGCAGTCCGGCCAAAAGCCACGGCCCTTGCGGGAATTTTGCCGGGTGACCGAGGAAGTCCACCGTCACGCTACGCCCGCCGTGCAGCGGAACGCGGTCGCCAGCAATGGCCAGCCATTCGCCGCGCTCCAGGCGTTCGTGCAGTTGCAGCATGATCACCGGGTCCAGTTCACTGACCTGGATCAGACGCAGATTGGTCGCACCGGCTTCACCCAGCAAGCGGTTGAAGCGCTCGGCGTGCTTGGTGTGCACCAACACGTTCATGGTGACTTTCTCGCCGATTTCCGCCAATGCGCGGCAGACTTCGAGGTTGCCCAGGTGGGCGCCCACCAGCATTTGCCCGCGAGTGCCGCGTAACTGTTTGCGCAGCAGCGCCGGGTCGATGATTTCGATCTGTTCGATGCTCAGCTTGCCGTTCCATACGTCGAGCTTGTCGAGCAGGGAGTCGGCGAAGGCCATGAACTGGCCGAACACTCGCCAATGGCTCGGGCGAAGTTCGTCGCGACCGCTCCAGTCGGCGAGTCGTTGCTGGTACTGCCAGGCACTGAGGCGGGCGCTGCGGCCGAACAGGAAAAAGTACAGGACGATGCCATACAGCAGCGGGCTCAGCAGTCGACGACCCAGCAGTCTGGCGGCGACGGCGGTGAATTTCATCAGCCAGAAGCTGCCGCGCTCCTCGCGGTCGGCCCAGTGTTGCTTGTGGGTGTTCATGACCGCCACCGTCGCCACAGGAGCACCGGCGAGCGCAACAGCATGCCGAAGAACAATCGGGTGTGCATGCTCGAAATCAGCACGTTGTCGTGGAACATGCGGAAATGCGAAACACCGTCCAGCGGGTAATGAACCCTGGTTTGCAGCCATTGCATCGGCTGCCCGCGCCAGGCCAGGCGGACCAGGATGTCCGAGTCGAAGTCCATGCGCTTGCCGATCTTCGCCGATTCGATCAGCGCCAGCACCGCAGGCAGGGGATAGAGGCGATAGCCGCACATGGAATCGCGAATTTGCAGCGACAGGGTATTGATCCAGACCATGACGTGGGTCAGATAGCGTGCATACAAACGACCCTTCGGCACGCTGTCATCGTAGAGCGGGTAGCCACAGATCACGGCTTCAGGATGGGCACGCGAGCATTCGACAAAACGTGGAATGTCCTGCAAGTCGTGCTGGCCGTCGGCGTCTACCTGCAAGGCATGACTGAAACCCAGGCGCGATGCTTCGCGAAAGCCGGTCATCACTGCACCGCCCTTGCCCTGGTTGGCGGCGAGGCGGATCAGATGCACGTTGTCGCGCAGCGCCAGTTGATCGAGCACCCTGGCACAGGCCGGGCTGCTGGCATCGTCCACCAGAATGCACGGCAGCTGGTTGGCGAGCAGCGCATCGACCACCGTGGTGATCGCGGTTTCGTGGTTGTAGACCGGAACGACGGCGCAGGGGTTATGCATGCGCCGCCTCCAGCAAGATTCGTCCACTGGAGCAAGTGGCGGTTTCGTTGCGGTAGGCGAAATACAGTTTGCCGCGAGCCGGGTCAAAGCGCAGGTGCAGCTGGACTTCATCGCCGGGACGGATCAATTGCTGGAACTTGAGTACTTCCATGCCGGCGAACTTTTCCGGCAGGTTCATCAATTGCAGGCCCAGGTGCATGGCCCACTCCACCTGCACCACACCGGGCAATACCGGGGCGGTTGGGAAGTGCCCACTGAAATAGGCAAGGTCTGGCGGCACGGCCAGCTGCAGGCTCCATTCACCGTTGGCCTCGACCTGTTCGAGCACTTGCGGCGCCTTGGGGCGCGGTGCCAGCAGCAGGGCTTCGACGTCGGCCTGGGGCAGTTTGCCCTGGGCGTTCAACGGCAGCTGTTGCAGCAGGCGCCAGCGCCTTGGCAAGGCCAGGGCCTCACAATGCAGGCTCAAGTGCTGGCGCAGTTGTTCGGTGAGCGTGCGTCGACCCTGATTGCGCAGTACATGCAGGCCCGCGTCAGTCAGGACCAGCAACGCGCCCAACGAGGCGCGGTTTTCCTGGACCACACCCAGGCGCGCCTCGGCCACCCAGTCGTGGGCCATCAACGCCTGCTCAAGCATCGGCAGGGAGATCCGTTTCTCTTCCAGCTTGACGATCCTGTCCAGTCGCCGGAGCAGTTCGAATCGGCCGTCAGCTGTGATTCGCGCGGCATCGGCCGTGTGCTCGACATGGCCGACAGGCAAGTAGGGCGAGGCAATGAGCAAGGCCCCCTGGTTGTCCTGGCTCAACTGGACGTCAGCAAAGGGTTGCCACAGTGATTCACCCTGACGCCAGGCAATGCCGCCCGTTTCCGAACTGCCAAAAATTTCCGTCGGCCATTGGTGCAGGCGTTGCTGCAGGCGCTGTGCCGCCTCGGCCGGCAGCGCGCCCCCGGAAGAAAATACCCGCCGCACGGCACTCAGCGCCGACCAGTCGAGGTTGTCACCCATGCGCTTGAGCAGGGCCGGGCTGGCCACCCAGGCGTAGGCCGGGTGATCACGGCTGGCACGCTGCAAGTCCTCCGGAAAGGCCAGCTGCCTGCGAACGAACGGTCGCCCCGCGCACAGTGGCCACAGCACTCGAAACAGCAGGCCATAGATGTGCTGGGTGGCGACGCTGCCAATGATGCAAGCCGGGCCCAGGTCGGCCCCCCACAGCTGTTCCAGGGCTTCAACTTCATTGGCCAGTTGGCGCAGGGTTTTTTCGATGCGCTTGGGTTCGCCACTGGAACCGGACGTGCACAGGCTCAGCGAGCAGCGCTCAAGGTCGAGGGCGGCGGCGCCAAGGGGGGAGTCCTGGAAGTCGCCCAAGTGTGCATCGTCGGGCTGATCGGTGAGCCACGCATCCACTTCACCAGACCAGCGCTGGCGGGTCTGCGGTTGCAGGTCGGCAGGCAGCAGCACGCTGACCCCGGCGCGCCAGGCGCCCAGCAGGGCAATCGCCAGGTCGGCGGCGTCTTCAAGATGCACGGCAATGCGCCGCACTCCACGGCTTTGCAGGCCGGCGGCCAGGCGCAGGGCTTGCTCGCACAATTGTGCATGATCGAGCTGCGGTGCGGCCGTCACGGCACGCTCCGGCTCGGCCTTGAGCAGCAGATGCTCAAGTTTTATCCAGTTCATGGGCGGCCTCGTACCCGTTGTCGTATCAGCCATTCAATGGCAAACATCAGGCCTATCAATCCGTAGGAGATCAGGCCGGTGTACAGCATCCACCAGCTCAGTGGCGCCCACAGTGTCAGGGCTGCAGCGCAGATCCCGTTGCACAGGAAAAACACGCACCAGGCGATGGTCACCTGGCGGGTATAGCGGATGGCCTTGACCGGCAAATGCGCTTCGCGCGAGCGGGCCAGGCGTTCGACCATTGGCGGGCCGTATTTCAGGCTCAACCCGAACAGCCCCAGCATGAATCCGCTGATCAGTACCGGGTACCAGCGCAGCAGCACAGGACTGTCGAACAGCGCGAGCAACAGGCAAAACAGGATGGCCACGCAAGCCATCCACGAACTGCCTGGCCGTCGCTTTCCGGTCAGCGCGCGGGCCAGCCACAGGCTGCCCAGCAGGAGCCCGAACTGCCACGGCGCGAAATGCTCCATGCCGAAATACACCGCAAAAGGGTATAGCAGGCCCGCCAGGAGCAGGCCGAGGCCAATCAGTCGGCTCATGCGGCCGGTTGAACCAGACGGTAGACCGCCTCGACCACGTCGCTGACGGTACGCACCGACTTGAATTCTTCGGCCGCGATTTTCTTGCCGGTCTGGCGCTTGATGTGGTCGATCAGGTCGACCGCATCGATGCTGTCGATTTCCAGATCCTGGTACAGGTTGGATTCGAGGCTCACCCGTTCCGGGTCCAGTTCGAACAGCTCGACCAAGGCATCGCGCAGGGTTATGAAAATGTCGTCACGAGTTTGCATGGTCCGGTCTCAAGCTGCCTGTTTTGCAGTGACGAAGGCCGCAAGGCTCGCCACGTTACTGAAGTGATTGCGCGTGTCCTTGGCGTCGGCATCGATCTTGATGCCGTATTTTTTCTGGATGGCCAGGCCGAGTTCCAGGGCGTCCACCGAGTCCAGGCCCAGGCCTTCGCCGAACAGCGTCTGGTTGTCGCCGATGTCGTCGGGGCTGATGTCTTCGAGGCCCAGGGCGTCGATGATCAGCTGTTTTATGTCATGCAGCAGGCTAGCGGTCTTCAGATCGCTCATCTTCGGCGAGCTCCTTAATGAAATAGGCATGCAAATAGTCGTTGAGCTTGCGCGAGGCCTGGGGGGCCGGGCCTAGCGCGGCAAAGGCTTGTGGGTCTATGTCGGCCCCGACGCGGAAACTGAAGTGTACGCGGCGCTTGGGTATCCGATACCACGGCTCGGCCTTGGTCAATGTGGTCGGGCTGACCTTGATCACCACAGGGGTGAGGATTTTCGCACCACGCACGGCTATTGCCGCTCCACCCCGATGAAAGGCAGGTGCCTGGCCAGGCTGGGTGCGAGTACCTTCGGGAAAGATGATCAGCGACTGGCCTTGCTTGAGCGCATCGGCGGCGGCATCGAGCATGTCCATGTTGCCGTCGTTGCTGATGTACTCGGTGCGACGCAGGGGGGTGCGAGTGAACGGGTTATCCCAAAGGCTTTGCTTGACCACGCAGTTGGCGTGCGGGACCAGACCGATCAGGAACACCACATCGATCAGCGATGGATGATTGGCAACGATCATCTGGCCCGGTCGCCCGAGTTTGTCCGCACCTTGAATCTCATAGGTCAGCACGCCGGTTCGGGCCATGAAGCGCACGAAAAGCCAGAAGCAGCGACTGACGGTTTGTCGCGCCCGCAACCGGTGGGTCCGGGCATCACCCGGAAGGCACGCAAGCAGCGGGAAAATCACCAGGCGCAGGCACAGGCCACCCAACCCGAAAAGGGCAAAGCTCGCGGCAGTGGCCAGCAGACGCCAGTAATAGGCATCGCGGTTTTTTTCAATCACGGTTTGCGTTGCCAGGTCCATACACGATTTTTCCAGGCATGTTGGCAGGTGGTCTGCGGGCCGAGCAGCGTGCACAACAGATTCAGTGCGTGAGGCCAGCGAGCTTTGGACAACGCATCCGTGGCGCTGTTCAGGGACAGCTGCCAGTCATTTCCCGGGGTAATCAGCAGGCCGACGGCATAGGGGAAGGGCACATCGTCGATCCAGGTCGAATAGGCCTGGGGCGGCTGCTCTTCGGTGACTACCAGCAATACTGCGGGCGAGCCTTCAGCCAACAGGGCCGCGGCCTCCAGCATGCCGTACTCAAGGCCATCGCCAGCGGCGGCCAGGGCGGTCATTTCACTGGTTTCACCGCGCATGATCGACCACAGGCCGATGATCGCGTTATGCACCGACAGGCTGAACTGGGTCGGCGACAGCGGCTGGTCGACGGCCAGATCGCTGAGTATGTCGAAAGTGCGTGGGGTTTCGCCGTGACGGGAAACAAAAACCAATGGCAGGTCCTGACGACCTTCGGCCAATGGCCAGCCGACACTGAACGCCATCCGCGCCAGACGGCTGAGCCGCCGACGCTGCATGGCCGGCAGGAACGAGACATCGGGTGCGGCATCGCTGTCCGGCAACATCGAGGGTTGCCGGCACCAGTCCTGCCAGTCATCCACGCTTTCAAGCCCCGGGGCCCAAGCGCGCCACTGGGCGATGTTGAAGTTGATCACAGACATTCAATCCCGCCCTTGCAGGCTTCCTGACGCGGTGAGTGGCGCATTGGCACGGCACACCCTACGTGGCGCTTGGCGCCGAGTGGTGCGCATTATCCCGGTGCGACGAACCGGTAGCAAATACTGGTTCCATTTTGCCCGGCGGTCAGTTCGCAAAAACTGAACGATTGGCAATCATTCACAATTTGGTGGGCCGTCTGTCGGCTTTGCTCCCGGCTCATCGAGGCGTCATCAGCTTTTTCCCAAAGAAAAGGCCGATGACCGGGTAGTCCATGTGTCTGTGAGCTAGCGAAGCCATGCCGAGGACCACTACACTCGATCATTCTTTGATACACGGAGGTTTTGCAATGCGGCGCGTGGTGTTCAATCAGAAAGGTGGCGTGGGCAAATCCAGTATTGCCTGCAATCTGGCGGCAGTCAGCGCCAGCGAGGGCTATCGGACCCTGTTGGTCGATCTCGACGCCCAGGCCAACTCCACTCAGTACCTGACGGGACTCACCGGTGACGATATCCCGATGGGTATTGCCGATTTCTTCAAGCAGACCCTGTCTTCCGGGCCTTTTTCCAGGAAGAACCAGGTCGATATCTATGAAACGCCGTTCGACAACCTCCATGTCGTGACCGCTACCGCCGAATTGGCGGACCTGCAGCCCAAGCTCGAGGCCAAGCACAAGATCAACAAACTGCGTAAATTGCTTGAGGAGCTAAGCGAGGACTACGACCGGATTTATCTCGATACACCTCCCGCTTTGAATTTTTATGCCATTTCGGCACTAATTGCCGCCGATCGTGTGCTCATTCCCTTTGATTGCGACAGTTTCTCGCGGCAGGCGCTTTACGGCGTACTGGCGGAAATCGAGGAGCTCAAGGAAGACCATAACGAAGGGCTGGAAGTCGAAGGCATCGTCGTCAACCAGTTCCAGGCCCGTGCCAGCCTGCCCCAGCAAATCCTCGATGAACTGATCGCCGAAGGGCTGCCGGTACTGCCGGTGTACCTGGCCAGCTCGGTGCGCATGCGCGAATCCCACCAGGCGAATACGCCGCTGATTCATTTCGACCCGCGGCACAAGCTGACGCAGCAGTTTGTCGAATTGCACAACTTGCTGGAAAACTCCTGATTCCATTTGTTAACGCAGAACCAATGTGGGAGCGGGCTTGCTCGCGAAAGCGTCCCCTCAGTCGACATCGTCTTTGACTGTAAAGCCGCATTTCGCGAGCAAGCCCGCTCCCACATTTTTTAATGGTGGCGCGTTCAGGAACGCTGTCAGATACCTTGGCTACGCAACCAGCTCATCAACTGCGGTAACGGGAAGGCTCCGTTCTGGCGGGCAACTTCCCGGCCGTTCTTGAACAGAATCAGGCTCGGAATCGAGCGAATGCCCAATTGCGCCGACAGTTGCTGGTTCGCCTCGCTGTCCAGCTTGGCCAGCCGGCATTTGCCCACCAATTGAGCCGCCGCCTGCTCGAACACCGGCGCAAACGACTTGCACGGCCCGCACCAGTCCGCCCACACATCCACCAGCAGCGGCAGATCGCCCTTGATCTGGCTGGAGTAATCGCCTTGCTTGAGTTCGAAAGGCTTGTTCAGCAGGACCTCGGCCTTGCAGCGTCCGCATTTCGGATGGTCGCCCAGGCGCTCGGCGGGAATACGGTTGAGGCCGTTACAGTGGGGGCAGGGGATGAGGAGTGGTTCAGTCATGAGGTATATCCAGTGAGAAGCGAGTAATCCTTATCTGGAGCCACCCGCTCGGATTTTCAATCGCGTGGCACCTCACGACGAACAACTGATCTCCAGATGCTTGCCCCACTCCGGTGGCCGTTCGGCGTAGCTTTCCATCCCCGGTTGTTCCTCGAACGGCTTGCTCAGCACGGCGTGCAGTCGGCGAACTTCCGAGTAGTCGCCACTTTGCGCCGCATCGATGGCCTTCTGCGCCAGGTAGTTGCGCAGGATGTACAGCGGATTCACGGCATGCATCCGCTTGCGACGCTCCTCCTGATCCACCTCGCCTTCACGGGCCACGCGGGCGACATAGAGCTCGCCCCAGGCATCGAAGCCCTTGAGGTCGACGAAGTCATCGCGCAAACGAGCGATAGCCGCTTGGGGTGAGTCTTCGCCCAGGCGGCGGAAGAACAGGCTGTAGTCGACGCCGCTGTTCTGCATCAGTTGCAGCAGATGCTCCAGCAGCTTCTGGTCGTCGTCCTCGGCGGTAGTCAGGCCCAGGCGCCGGCGCATCAGGTCCAGGTAATGGGCCTGGAATAGCGGCAGGTATAGCCCGAGGGTTTCACGCAGCGCCTCGACGCTGATGAACGGCGTCAGGGCTTGGGCCAGGGCGCTGAGGTTCCATTGGCCGATCGGCACCTGGTTGCTGAAGGAATAGCGACCCTGGTCATCGGAGTGGTTGCAGATGAAGTTGGCGTCGAAGTCGTCAAGGAAGGCGAACGGGCCGAAGTCGAAAGTGATGCCGAGGATCGACATGTTGTCGGTGTTCATCACCCCGTGGCAGAACCCGTAGGCCTGCCACTTGGCGATCAGTTCGGCGTTGCGCTCGACGATTTCACGGAACATCGCCAGGTACGGTTCCGGTTGTTCCAGGCACTCGGGAAAGTGCATGGCCAGCACATGCTCACCCAGCACTTTCTGCTGCTCGGGGCGCTTGGTGTAGTAGAAATATTCGAAATGCCCAAAGCGCACATGGCTCGGAGCCAGGCGCAGGACCATGGCCGCGCGTTCCTGTTTTTCACGCCAGACCGGGGTGTCGGAGCCGATCACGCACAGCGCCCGGGTCGTCGGGATGTTCAGGGCGTGCAGGGCTTCGGAGGCGAGGAACTCGCGGATCGAGGAGCGCAGCACCGCGCGGCCATCGCCCATGCGCGAAAAGGGTGTTTGGCCCGCGCCCTTGAGGTGCAGGTCCCAGTGTTCGCCGGCCTCGTTGTACACCTCGCCCAGCAACAGGCCGCGACCGTCGCCCAGTTGCGGGTTGTAGGAGCCGAACTGATGACCGGAATAGACCATCGCCCTGGGGATCGCGTCGGCCCAGAGTTTGTGGCCGCTGAACAGCTCGGCGAACTCTGGGGTTTCGGCCACGGCGGGGTCGAGGTCGAGTAACGCCATGGCAGCCGGGCTTGCGACTACCAAGCGTGGGTTATCGATAGGTTCGGGCAGCACGTGGGCAGAAAATGCATCGCCCAGGCGGTCGAAGCGGTTGTCGAAGGTCAGTTCGTCGAGGGCTTTCAAGGGCCGGCTCCAGCAGAATGTCCGAGCATTCTGCTGGGGAATGGCCAGTTAGTCGAGTTTGGCGGCGGGCGGCTCTTGCGCCGGTTTGCCATCGACCAGTGGAACGATGGTTTTCGCTTCCGGCTCGATCGGCACCATCTTGTATTCCTGGCCGTGGAGATTCTTGAGGTAGACCTCCATCTGGCGGAACGAGATGTTGATGTGCTGCTTCTTGAACTCTCGGTTGATAAAGCGGTTGACCTCATCAAGCACCGGGTTGCGGTCACCCAGGTCGCGCACATGCATGCGCAGTTCGTGGTCAAGGGTGCTCTCACCGAAGTTCAGGAAATACACGTGCGGCTCGGGTTCCTTGAGCACCCGCGGGTTTTCCCGCGCGGCTTTCAACAGCAGTTCTTTCACCAGGTCCAGGTCCGAGCCGTAGTCGACCCCGAGCTTGAGCGTCACTCGAGTGATGGTGTCGGTCAGCGACCAGTTGATCAGTTGCCCGGTAATGAATGTCTTGTTCGGGACAATGATGTCCTTGCGGTCGAAGTCGGTGATGGTGGTGGCGCGGATGCGTATCTTGCTCACCGTACCGGACAGGTTGCCGATGGTGATGGTGTCGCCAATCCGCACTGGGCGTTCGAACAGGATCATGATGCCGGAGATGAAGTTGGCGAAGATCTCCTGCATGCCGAAACCAAGGCCAACCGACAGCGCCGCGACCAGCCATTGCAACTTGTCCCAGCTCACACCGAGAGTCGACAGGGTCGAGACGAAACCGACACCGGCGATCACATAGGACAGCAGCGTGGTGGTGGCGTAGGCGCTGCCCTGGGCCAGGTTCAGCTTCGACAGCACGAACACTTCCAGCAAGCCCGGAAGGTTGCGCGCCAGGGCGAAGGTGATGCCGATGATGATCAGCGCGCCGAGCATGTCGCCAATGCTGATCGGCACCATGCTCATGTTGGCGCCGGTACCGCTGGTGTATTCGTAGAGCGTGACGTTGTCCAGGTACGAGAACACCGTGATCAGGTCGGCCCAGACCCAGTACAGTGCGGCGATGAAACCGCCCAGCAGCGCCAGGCGGATCAGGCGCAGGGATTGTTCGTTGACCTTCTCGATGTCCATCGTCGGTTCTTCGATGACCGCTTCGCCCTCGCCGGCCTCTTTCGCTGCCTGGCGTTTGGCCAGGGCGCGCTGGTAAGCCAGGCGGCGTGCCGCCACGCTCAGGCCGCGCACGAAGGTCGCTTCGATCACCAGCCAGAACATCAGCAGGTAGAGGGTATTGATCAGTCGGTCACTGAGCTTGAGCGCGGTGTAGTAGTAGCCAAAGCACACGGCCACGAACAGCGCGATGGGCAACGCGGTAAACCCAATGCCCAGGACCTTGCGGAACAGCGAGGCGTTTTCGTGGGTCGGGCTGCTGATCAACAGGCGGCTGAGCAGCCAGGTCATCAAGGCGTAGCAGATCAGCACCACCGGCATGCCGAGCACGTCATCGGCCAATGCCGCCGGTTGCAGTTCCGCCACCGCCACTACGGTGACCAAAGCCATCACCACCATGCCAAGGCGGCGGACCCAGCCGCGGAGGAATTCGACCTGGGGCTTTTCCCAGCGGAAATGCAGTTCCGCTACGCCACCGGGCGCGAGGATGCGGTAGGCGGTGTAGAACACCAGCCAGGCTCCGGCCATCTGCAGCAGTGCCGCGCCCATGCTCGCGTTCTGCCCGCGGGCGTCGATTTGCAGGGCCAGGCCACACAGCGCGAGGCCCAGCGACACCGGCATCGCCAACAGGATATTGATCAAAATAGCCTGGGGGGTGTGCCACTGGCTGTCACGCTTGAAGTGGCCGATGTCCTGGTGGACCTTGTTCAGGCGGGCATACAGCTGCTTGCGGCGCCACAGCAGTGCACCAATCAGCAGGGCCAGCGGCAGGAACAGCAGGGGGCGCTGGGTCAGGCCGTCGACCAGTTCACTCAGGCTCGAGGCCCAGGGCAGGGTGTCGACCTGGCGGTTCAGGCGTTCCGGTACAGCGCGCATCCACTCCAGATCCAGCGGCTTGTTGCTGGGAATCCAGAACATCTGCTCATCGAGTGTCGCCCGCAGGCTTTGCGCAGTGCTGAGCAGTTGCTTCTGATTGAGTTGCAGGGTGATGGATTCGTTGAGCACCGCGCTCAGTTCGCGGTTCAGCCGTTCCAGCAGGTCGGCGCGGGTGGTGGCCAGCTCCAGCAGGCTTTTGCGCAGCTGCGGTGTAACTTGCTCCGGCGGCTGGGTCGACAGCAGGTTGTCGACGTAGGTGGCCGGGTTGCTGAGCAGCTCCCGTTGCTGGCTGACTTCGAACTGATACAGGCGAATGTCGGCGATCTGGTCGGCCAGGTCACGGTCGACCCGAAGGCGTGGCAAGGCCTGTTTCTGTTTGTAGAGAATCTTGGAGAGCAGCAGGCTGCCTTTGAGCACGTTGATCTGTTCATCCAGGGCTGAATCGCTCTGGGTCAGGCTGTCCAGTTGTTGCTTGGTCTGCAGGTTTTTCTGGGTGACTTCGTTGAGGCGGTCGGTGCTTTTGAGCAGGTAGTCCGAGAGCTTCAGGTTGGCCGTGCTTTCGATGGCCAGCAGGCTGCTGCCGCCGGCCTTCTGTGCTTCGATCGATTGCTGGGTGACTGTTTCCTGAGACTGCGCGAGGCGTTTCTGGTTGATCAGGTTTTGCAGCTCCTGGATTTCCTGATCCAGGCGATCGGATTTTTCCGATAACAGATCATGCTGGCTGTTACCCAGGTCTTGCAGTTGGGTGTTGCCGGCCAGTTCCTGGCGGCGCAGCGGGATCAAGGCGTTCAATGCCGAGAGCTCGGCATTGAGCTGGTCGCGCTGCTCGGCGCTCAGGGCCTTGCCGGCGTCCTTACCGGCCTTGAGGATATTGTTGATCTGCTGGATGCGCGTCTGGCTGGCGGAAATTTCCGCCTGGGCGCGTTCGGGGCGAGTCTGGGCGGTAATGATCAGGCTGTTGGCATCGCCCAGGGCTTTTTGCAGATCGCTTTGCTGGGTCGCACGCTCGGTGAGCAATTGCTCAAGTTGCTGAATCGACTCTTTGGCAAAGCGTTGCGCCACCGGTACCACGCTGCTGGCCTTGAGGCGGGCCAGTTCACGCTGGTTCTCGATGGTCAGTTTGGGAGCGGTCGCCAGTTGTTGCTTGAGGTCGACCAGCTTCTGCTCATAATCGCGCTGGTTGTTGAGCTGTGTCAGCGTGCTTTGCAGGACCGACTGCAGGGCCTTTTGATCGGCTTCCGGCAGTTTGCGATCGGCGATCTTGTCCAGGCTCGCCTGTACGGATTCGCGGGTGGGCGGTTCGGCTGCTTGTAATGTACCGACAGAGAGGCTCAGGCCCAAAAGGACCATGACGAAAAAGGTGCGCAGGCTTGACATAGTGACCGATCGAAAACGAGACGAAGAATGGAGTTTAGAGGAAGAGTCCCGGACCCGGGCGACTTCCTTCGGGGAATCTGACGCCCACTTTGCCGATCTTGTTCCCGTCCATGACCGCGACGGTCCAGATGGTGTTGTTCCATTCCACCTGGTCACCGACCACGGGTGCACCGCCTACCTTCTGGGCAATGAAGTGCCCCAGCGACATGCTCGGATCGATACCTTCGACCTTCAACCCGTACAGGGCAGCAACCGCGGCCAGCTGGGCGTCTCCCTCGAGTACGAAGTCGCCGAAGAAACGCAAATCGAGGCCGCGTTGAGGTGCCTGGCTGAACAGTTTTCCGAGGGCCGCCAGGTTGTGTTCATGGCCGATGACACACAGCAAATCATCGACTTCGAGCACCGTACTACCCGACGGATGGAGCAGTTGCTGGCCACGAAACAGGGCGGCGATGCGCGTGCCTTCCGGCATTTTCAGTTCGCGAAGGGGCGAGCCGATGCACCATTTTTCGGCGCCGAGACGATAAACGAACAGTTCCCACTCGCTGGTGACGTGCACTTCCAGGGCCGAGCGGGAGATCGGAGCCGGCTCGGGCGGCACGGTCACCTTCAATAACTTGGCGATCCACGGCAGGCTTGTGCCTTGCACCAGCAGCGACACCAGCACGATGAAGAAGGCGAGGTTGAAGTACAGTTGGGCATTGGGCAGGCCCGCCATCAGCGGGAACACCGCCAGAATGATCGGAACCGCACCGCGCAGCCCAACCCAGGAAATGAACGCCTTCTCGCGCCCGTGAAACGCCTTGAACGGCAGCAGGCCCACCATCACCGACAACGGCCGGGCAAACAGGATCATCCACAGCGCCAGGCCCAGCGCCGGCAACGCAATCGGCAACAGGTCGTGGGGCGTGACCAGCAGCCCCAGCACCAGGAACATGCCGATCTGCGCCAGCCAGGCCATGCCGTCGAGCATGTGCAAAATGCCATGGCGGCTGCGCACCGGCCGGTTACCGATGA
This sequence comes from Pseudomonas serbica, assembly GCF_028823535.1. Classification (GTDB taxonomy): domain Bacteria; phylum Pseudomonadota; class Gammaproteobacteria; order Pseudomonadales; family Pseudomonadaceae; genus Aquipseudomonas; species Aquipseudomonas serbica. The sequence continues at coordinate 102,553 of NZ_JAQIYM010000006.1, forward strand.
CCAGGCCGCACAGGTACACGGCCAGGAAGCCGCTGCCATGCAGGGCGTTGGTCAGGGCGAATACCACCAGGCCGCCGGCAATGACCAATATCGGATAGAGACCGGTGGCCAGGTTGATCCGGTTGACCAGTTGCAACATCAGCCAGCCACCGCCGAGGCCGATCACACCGCCGATGCCGAACTCGCGCAGCAGGTGAGTCAGCAGGCTCCAGTGCAGGCCGGTCTGGCCACTGGCAAGCATGTCGATCAGGGTCACAGTGAGGAACACCGCCATCGGGTCGTTGCTGCCGGATTCGATCTCCAGGCTGGCCGTCACCCGTTCGTTCAGGCCTTTGCCACCCAGCAGCGAAAACACCGCCGCGGCGTCGGTGGAACCGACGATGGCGCCGATCAGCAGGCCCTGGATCAGGTTCAGGTCGAACAGCCAGGCCGCGGCCATGCCGGTCAGCCCGGTGGTGATCAACACCCCGACCGTGGCCAGCGAAAGCGCCGGCCATAACGCCACGCGGAAACTCGACACGCGGGTACGCAGGCCGCCGTCCAGCAGGATCACTGCCAGTGCCAGGTTGCCGACCAGATAGGCGGTGGGGTAGTTGTCGAAGATAATGCCGCCGCCATCGACGCCGGCCGCCATGCCCACGGCCAGGATGATCACCAGGATCGGGATGCCGAGGCGGGACGAAAGTGAACTCACCAGAATGCTTGCACCTACCAGCAACGCGCCGATCAAGAACAGGCTGTTGATGGTCGTCGCATTCAAAGGCAGTACTCCGGAAGGCTGGAAAGCGGGCACAAACTGACCATGCAGTCTGCGTGCCAGTGATTCTAACCTGTTGAAATGTGATGCTGTCAAAAAGCTTTGCAGGGTTACCCGGCTGGCGATCGGTGATTTCCACCGGGGCGACGAAGTGCAGGAACCAGATTGTCCTATCACAGTCTCTACAGTTCGCGAGAATGGTCACTGGTCAGGAAAATCAAGGCCTTGCGCCTGTATAACCCTGGCATCCCCGGTGACTTTTCTTTATCGTACGCGCCCTTTGAAAACGCCCGGAAAATCAAAATGTTGGAAGCATCCCTAAGCCAATTGGAACAACTGGTCAGCGATCTGGTGCAACAGAACCAAGCGTTGGTCGGTACCAACCAGGCCCTGAGCGCCGAACTGGCCCAGGCCAAGGACGAAAACGAAAGCCTGCAACTGAGCCTGATGGAACAGGAAGAGAAACAAGGCGCCACGGTGGCACGCATCCAGGCTTTGGTTGAGCGCGTCAGCGCTGGCCCTGTCAACGCATGAGTTACGGCCCAGGTGTGAAAGTCGTCTCGATCCTGGGGGAAGACTATTCGATCAAGGCACCGGCCGGGGAAGAACAGACCCTGTTGGACGCTGCGTTGATGTTGAAGGCTGCCCTGGCCGACACCAAAAAGAAGTACCCGACCCTGATCGGTGACCGACTGCTGGTGCTGGCGGCGATGAATCTGTGTTCCCAGCAGATCGAAATGCAAAAGCAGCACAAGCAGGAACTCGACCGTTACCAAGAGCAAGTCAGCGCCACGGTTGAAGTGATCTCCAAGACGATCAATCAGGCCTGATCGGCTTTGCGCACAACCAAAGAATAAATTGTCGGTTTAGTTGTATACAATCGGCACGGCTGTTGCAGTGTTTCAGCCTCTTATTCTTTGGGGGTGCTCCATGCAGTTCTGGCGACGCAGTATTCAGTGGCAGTTGATCCTGAGCATGGGCACCGCCCTGCTGGTCAGCATTGTGATCGTGGTTGGCGTGTATACCCTGGTGGTCAACCGCCTGGCCCAGCGCTATCTGGTCGAACAGGCCCTGCCGTCGAGCATCGAAGCGATGCGCAACGACATCGAACGCATCCTCGTTCAACCCCTCACCGCCGCCAAGGACATCGCCAGCAACAGCATGGTGCGCGACTGGCTGGCCGCGGGTGAAGACAGTGCCCAGGCTGGCACCTTCACCACTTACCTTGAAGGCGTGCGCGCCGAACACAAAGCCTTTACCGCGTTGATGGTCGGAACGGCGTCCAACCACTATTTCAACGAAAAAGGCCTGGACCGGACCCTCAGTCGTTCCAATCCCAAAGACGCCTGGTTCTATGCGTTCCTCGACAGCGACCAGCCGCGCACCCTCAATATCGACAATGACTCGGCCACCGGAGAATTGGCGCTGTTCATCGACCTTAAAGTCGAGAAGGCCGGGAAAGTCGTGGGCGTTGCCGGGCTGGGCCTGAGCATGAAAGAGCTGTCGGAGCTGATTCACAACTTCAGCTTCGGTGAGCGTGGCAAGGTCTATCTCGTGCGTTCCGACGGTTTGATCCAGGTACACCCCGAGGCGCAATTCAGTGGCAAGCGCACGTTGGCGGAGCAGGTTGGTGCCACGGCAGCCCAAGCGGTGATGGGTCAAAATAACGCCACCCACAGTAGTTTTGTGCGTGAGGGCGAAGATTATCTGGCGTTGAGCTTGCCGCTGCGCGATCTCGGCTGGACGCTGGTGGCCGAAGTGCCACAATCGCAAATCTACGCCGAGGCCCGTCGCGCCATGTGGATGAGCGGCGGTATCGGCCTGGCGGTGGCACTGGTGTGCCTGTTGCTGGTGGTATTGCTGGCCCGTGGGTTGGTACGGCCGATTCGTCAAGTAACAGCGGCGCTGGTGGCCATCGGTAGCGGTGGTGGAGATTTGACCCATCGGCTGGATTCCAGCCGCGCCGACGAGCTGGGCGATCTGGCTCGCGGGTTCAATCGGTTCCTTGAAAGCCAGCGCGAAATGATCAGTGAAGTGCTGGCCACCAGCGACCGTTTGCGTACCGCTGTCGGCCAGGTAGCGCGGGTGGTGGACAACACCGCCGAGCGTTCCGGGCGCCAGCAGGAGATGACTGACATGGTCGCCACCGCTGTCCACGAAATGGGCCTGACCGTGCAGGAAATTGCGCAAAACGCCGGCAACGCGGCCGTCGCTTCGCAAAACGCTCGGGACGAAGCCATGCAGGCGCGGGAAGTGGTTGGCGGTTCGATCCGCCACATTGAAAGCATGTCCGACGAAATCGGTGTCGCCGCCAGCGCCGTGGGCGAGTTGGCCAATCAGGTGGCATCGATCGATCAGGTGTTGGCGGTGATTCGCGGGATTTCCGAACAGACCAACCTGCTGGCGCTCAACGCCGCCATCGAGGCCGCGAGGGCCGGGGATATGGGGCGCGGGTTTGCGGTAGTGGCCGATGAAGTGCGCACCTTGGCTCGACGTACCCAGGCGTCCACCGATGAGATCCAGCAGATGATCGGCAGCCTCAAGCAGGGAGCGGAAAATGCGGTGTCGTCGATGCATTCCGGGCAAGCGGCCACGGGCACGGGGGTTGAGTCGAGCCAGCGTACCGGGGCCTCGTTGACAGCGATTACGGGGCAGGTGGAACGCATCAGCGACATGAACCACCAAGTGGCGACGGCCACGGAAGAGCAGTCGGCGGTGACCGAGGAGATCAATCGCAACGTGCAGGGAATTTCCGATCTGGCGCGGGCGACGGCGGGGGAGGTCAGGGCTTGTCGGGAGGATTGCCAGACGTTGCAGCGGTTGGCGGATGACCTGGCTCGGCAGATGGGTGGGTTTCGCCTGAGCTGATGGGTTGTCGGTGCGGGCCTCTTCGCGAGCAAGCCCGCTCCCACAGTGGATCGCATTTCAACTGTGGGAGCGGGCTTGCTCGCGAATGGATTTCAGCTGCACCTCAAGATTTGGATCAGAACCACTCATCCTGCATGCCCAGGCAAACATCATCCCGCGCTTCAAGAATCGCCAGCTCATGATGGCAACCCGGCACTTCCCACGTCAGGAAGTAGCGCGCCGCCTGCAGCTTGCCTTTATAGAAGCTCACATCCGCCGTATTGCCCTTGGCCAGCCCTTCCTCGGCGCGAATCGCCTGTTCCAGCCAGCGCCAGCCAATCACCATGTGGCCGAACACTTTCAGGTACAGCGCCGAATTCGCCAGGCTGGTGTTGACCTTGCCCTGGGCCAGATCGGTCAGCAAGCCAATGGTCACGGTATGCAGGCGCGCCACCAGTTTCTCCAGTGGTTCTCGCAATGGGGTCAGCGATTCATATGCCTGCGCGCGTTCGGTGGTGTTGGCGATCAGGCGGGTCAGTTGCTTGAGTCCCGCACCGCCGTTCTGTGCCAGTTTGCGACCCAGCAGGTCCAGCGACTGGATGCCGTGGGTACCTTCGTGGATCGGGTTGAGGCGGTTGTCGCGGTAGTACTGTTCCACCGGATATTCGCGGGTATAACCGTGACCGCCGAGGATCTGGATCGCCAGCTCGTTGGCTTTCAGGCAAAACTCCGACGGCCAGGATTTGGCGATGGGCGTCAGCAGGTCCAGCAGTTCATGGGCCTGCTTGCGTTCGGTTTCGGTCTCGAGGGTGGTGGTGTCGTCGAACAGGCGGGCGGTGTAGAGCCCCAGGTCAAACGAACCTTCGACGTAAGCCTTCTGTGTCAGCAGCATGCGTTTAACGTCGGCGTGCTGGATGATCGCCACCGGCGCGGTATTCGGGTCCTTGCTGTCCGGCACGCGACCCTGCGGCCGCTCGCGGGCGTACTCCAGGGAATACAGGTAGCCGGCATAACCCAGCATCACCGCACCCATGCCAACGCCGATTCGCGCTTCGTTCATCATCTGGAACATATAGCTCAAACCGTGGTGCGGCTTGCCCACCAGATAGCCGACACACTCGCCGTTATCGCCGAAGTTCAGCGCGGTGGACGTGGTGCCACGCCAGCCCATCTTGTGAAACAACCCTGCCAGCAGCACGTCATTGCGTTTGCCGAGGCTGCCATCATCGTTGACCAGGAACTTGGGCACGATGAACAGCGAAATGCCTTTCACCCCGGCGGGTGCATCCGGCAGCTTGGCCAGGACCATGTGCACGATGTTTTCCGACAGCGGATGATCGCCGCCGGAAATGAAGATCTTGTTGCCCTTGAGTCGATAAGTGCCGTCCGACGCGGGCTCGGCCCGTGTACGAATGTCCGACAGCGATGAACCTGCATGGGGCTCGGTCAGGGCCATGGTGCCGAAGAAACGCCCGTCGATCATCGGTTGCAGGAAGCGGCGCTTCTGCTCTTCGGTGCCGAAACTTTCGATCAGGTTCGCCGCGCCCATGGTCAGGAAGGGGTACGAAGTCGTCGCCGCGTTGGCTGATTGAAAGTGTGCGAAGCAGGCCTGTGACACTAATGTCGGCAGTTGCATGCCCCCGGCCTCGAAACTGCGCGCGGCATTGAGAAAGCCGGCTTCGAGGAAGGAATCCACCGCCGGTTTCACTTCCGGAATCAGGATCGCCTTGCCGTCCTCATAGCGCGGCTCGTTCTCGTCGCCCTTGCGGTTGTGCGGCGCGAAGAACTTCTCGGCAATGTTTCGGGCGGTGCCGAGTGCGGCATCGAAGGTTTCGCGATTGTGTTCGGCGAAACGCTCACGCTGGGTCAGGCCCTCGGCATCGAGGACTTCATACAGCTCGAAAGCCAGATTGCGGGAACTGAGCAGCGTCTCGGACATGGCGGCCTACCTTTTTATTGGGATGGGCCGAGTCTAGTTCGGTGAATTAACGCTGAATAGCATGATTGATGAGCGTGATAGTCGGGCAGCGCAGCGACTTAGCCAACACCACAAACCAAATGTGGGAGCGGGCTTGCTCGCGAAGGCGGTGTGTCAGAAACATTGAAGTCGACTGACACTCCGTCTTCGCGAGCAGGCTCGCTCCCACAGGGATTGTTGCTGAGCCAGGCAGTCATTACAGGTGCCTGGCCTCGGTTTTAACCGATCGTCATCAGACTGGCATTGCCCCCCGCCGCCGCGGTATTAACGCTCAACGCCCGCTCGATCACCAGGCGCTCCAACGCAATGTTGGTCTCACCCTGCGACAAGCCCTGCACACCGACAATGGCGCCGGCACGCTTGGCAACCTGCTGGCACACCGCGCGCAACTGGTCGGAATGGCCGTGATGCAGAACCGCATCAATCACCACTTCGTCTTTGTTCCAGTCGGACACCAACTTGATGCGTGCCTGAATGTCTTTCGGCAGACGGGCGAACAAGGCCTTGGTCAGCTCGGCTTCCGGCCATACCGCCGAACCGCCGACAGCCAATACCGCCGCCAGTTGCGTCAGCAGGTCGCCTTCGACTTCCGCCAGGCACAGCACGTGCTCGCGCGGCAGGATCGCATAGCTGTTGCGCTCGCCGGTCGGGCCGGCCAACACGCGGGTGATACCGCTTTGCGATTGTGCGGCGAACTGCACGCACAGGGTGCTCAGGTCGGCGAACTTGTTGCTGTCGGCCCAGGCTTTCAGGGCCGTCAGCGGTTTGCTCATGGCGTCGCGCAGACGAACGTCCGGTGCGGCAATCGCGTCGCCACGGGCGAAGGATTGTTCGATCGCATCGGTAGGACGGGTCGACAGCAGGCGGTACAGGTACAGCGGGCCACCGGCTTTCGGGCCAGTACCCGACAGGCCTTCGCCGCCGAACGGTTGTACGCCGACCACGGCACCCACGATGTTGCGGTTCACGTAGACGTTACCGGCATTGACGTTGTCGATCACCTTGGCGATGGTCTCGTCGATGCGGGTGTGTACGCCCAGCGTCAGACCGTAGCCGGAGGCGTTGATCTGGGCGATCAGTTGATCGATGTCCTTGCGCTTGTAGCGCACCACGTGCAGCACCGGGCCGAAGATCTCCCGTTGCAGTTCGTCGAAGCTTTCCAGTTCGATCAGCGTCGGCATCACGAAGGTGCCGCGTTTGACTTCTTCGGCGTCGGCGATGGCCACCTGGTACACGCTGCGACCTTTGTCGCGCATGGCCTGGATGTGCTTCTCGATGCCAGCCTTGGCTTCGGCGTCGATCACCGGGCCGATGTCCACGGACAGGCGCTCAGGGTTGCCGAGGCGGCTTTCAGCCATTGCGCCCTTGAGCATTTCGATCACACGGTCGGCGGAATCTTCCTGCAGGCACAGCACGCGCAGGGCCGAGCAACGTTGGCCGGCGCTGTCGAAGGCCGACGACACCACGTCGATCACCACCTGTTCGGTCAGTGCCGAAGAGTCGACGATCATCGCGTTCTGGCCACCGGTTTCGGCGATCAGCGGAATCGGACGACCCTGGCTGTCGAGGCGACCGGCAATGTTGCGTTGCAGCAGGCGCGCCACTTCGGTGGAGCCGGTGAACATCACGCCTTTGACGCGATCGTCGCCTACCAGGCCGGCACCGACGGTTTCACCGCGACCCGGCAGCAGTTGCAGCACGCCTTCCGGAATGCCGGCTTCGAGCAGCAGACGCACGGCTTGCGCCGCGACCAGCGGCGTTTGTTCCGCAGGCTTGGCCAATACAGGGTTACCGGCGGCCAGCGCAGCAGCCACTTGGCCACTGAAGATCGCCAGCGGGAAGTTCCACGGGCTGATACACACCACCGGACCCAGCGGGCGGTGAGCGTCATTGGTGAAATCGTTGCGTGCCTGCACCGCGTAATAACGCAGGAAGTCCACGGCTTCACGCACTTCGGCGATGGCGTTGGCGAAGGTCTTGCCGGCTTCGCGAGCCAGCAGGCCCATCAGCGGCTGGATCTCACCTTCCATCAGGTCGGCGGCGCGTTCCAGGATCGCGGCGCGTTCGGCCGGCGGGGTGGCCTGCCAGATCGGTGCGGCGTTCAAGGCGCACTGGATCGCGTTGTCGACGTCTTCGACGGTCGCTTCCTGTACATGGCCGACCACGTCACGCAGGTCGGACGGGTTCAGGACGGGTGCCGGGGTTTCGCTGCTGGAGGCGCAACCGAGCATCGGCGCCGCTTTCCAGTGGTTGTGCGCAGTGGCCAACAAGGCGCAGGACAGGGACGCCAGGCGATGTTCGTTGGCCATGTCGATGCCGCTGGAGTTGGCGCGCTCGGAACCGTACAGGTCACGCGGCAGCGGAATGCGCGGGTGCGGCAGGCCGAAGCCACCTTCCACGGTCGCCATCTGCTCGATGCTGGCTACCGGATCGGCCACCAGTTCCTGGATCGAAATCGACTGGTCGGCAATACGGTTGACGAACGAAGTGTTCGCGCCGTTTTCCAGCAGGCGACGTACCAGGTACGCCAGCAGGGTTTCGTGGGTGCCGACCGGAGCGTACACGCGGCACGGACGGTTCAGCTTGCCTTCGGAGACTTTGCCTACAACCTGTTCGTACAGCGGTTCACCCATGCCGTGCAGGCACTGGAACTCGTACTGGCCCGGGTAATAGTTCTGACCGGCGATGTGATAAATGGCCGACAGGGTGTGGGCGTTGTGCGTGGCGAACTGCGGGTAGATGACTTCCGGTACCGACAGCAGTTTGCGCGCGCAAGCGATGTAGGAAACGTCGGTGTACACCTTGCGGGTGTAGACCGGATAGCCTTCCAGGCCTTCGACCTGGGCACGCTTGATCTCGCTGTCCCAGTACGCGCCTTTTACCAGGCGGATCATCAGGCGATGACGGCTGCGGCGAGCCAAGTCGATCACGTAGTCGATCACATACGGGCAACGCTTCTGATAAGCCTGGATGACGAAACCGATACCATTCCAGCCAGTCAGTTGTGGCTCGAAGCACAGGCGCTCGAGCAAATCCAGCGACAACTCCAGGCGGTCGGCTTCTTCGGCGTCGATGTTCAGGCCGATGTCGTAGTGCTTGGCCAGCAGGGTCAGCGACAGCAGGCGCGGGTACAGCTCGTCCATCACGCGCTCGTACTGCGCACGGCTGTAGCGTGGGTGCAGGGCGGACAGCTTGATCGAGATGCCAGGGCCTTCATAAATCCCACGGCCGTGGGAGGCTTTGCCGATCGAATGGATGGCTTGTTCGTACGAGGCCAGGTACTTCTGTGCATCGTGCTCGGTCAGTGCCGCTTCACCGAGCATGTCGTAGGAGTAGCGGAAACCCTTGGCTTCGAACTTGCTGGCGTTGGCCAGGGCTTCGGCAATGGTTTCGCCGGTGACGAACTGCTCGCCCATCAGGCGCATGGCCATGTCGACGCCCTTGCGGATCATCGGCTCGCCGCTCTTGCCGATGATGCGGCTCAGGGAAGACGTCAGGCCGGCTTCATTGTGCGTGGACACCAGCTTGCCGGTCAGCAGCAGGCCCCAGGTCGCCGCGTTGACGAACAGCGACGGGCTGTTGCCTAGGTGCGGGTGCCAGTTGCCGGTGCTGATCTTGTCGCGGATCAGGGCATCACGGGTGCCTTTGTCCGGGATGCGCAGCAGCGCTTCGGCCAGGCACATCAGTGCCACGCCTTCCTGGGACGACAGGGAGAATTCCTGCAAGAGGCCTTGGACGATCCCGGCACGTCCGCCAGCGCTCTTCTGGTTGCGCAGTTTTTCAGCAATCGAGGCAGCGAGCTTGTTAGTGGCTTCGGCCATCGGCGCCGGCAGGCGTGCCTGCTCGATCAGCATCGGTACCACTTCCGGCTCAGGGCGACGGTAGGCGGCGGTGATCGATGCGCGCAGGACCGATTGCGGCAGGATGCTTTCGGCGAATTCGAGGAAGCACTGGTGGGCGTGATCCAGAGGCGCGTCGACGCTGTCGTCGGAATCCTTGGTCAAACCGTTCAGCTCGGACAGGGTTGCACCACCCTCGAGTTTTTCCAGGTAATTGAAGATTGCCTGCTTGATCAGCCAGTGCGGCGTGCGATCAATCGAGGTCGCGGCAGCCTTGAGGCGTTCGCGGGTCGGGTCGTCAAGTTTGACCCCAAGGGTGGTGGTAGCCATGTTTTTATCCTCATGTTTGCCACGACTGCGTGGCATCAGCTGGCGGCAAGATTAGCCGCGCACCGAGAGAGGTGCAACCGGGTGCAACCCTTTTTTTGTCGGAATGTTACGCAGCTCGTCAGGAAAAAATTTCTGGTACGCAAGTGCTGCTTCTGCTTGGTGCTTTTTGAGTTGGCTGAGCATCGTCCTTGCTCCGAAAAGCAGCAAAAAACCGGGTTTCAAACTTATTTCCGACTGGGTGCAACTTATTCTGGAGAAACTGGTTGCACCTTATTTGCTTTGTTGAATAGCATTCGCGCCCTAGGTGCAACCCGAACTTTGGTTCAGGTGCTCCGGCTGATGGCTTTCCTGGGGAAACATCAGTCATAAATGCGCGGGAATCCGGATCGTCTGTCAAACGTATGCGTTTGCGAGCGGTTCACCAGCCGCCGCTACATAAAAACAAAGCCAGGGCGTCACTTAAATGAGCGTAAGCAATCCAACCCTGATCACGTTCGTGATCTACATCGCAGCAATGGTGCTGATCGGCTTGATGGCCTATCGCTCCACCAACAACCTTTCCGACTACATCCTGGGCGGCCGTAGCTTGGGTAGCGTGGTGACCGCACTGTCCGCCGGTGCCTCCGACATGAGCGGCTGGTTGCTGATGGGTTTGCCCGGCGCTATCTATATGTCCGGTCTATCCGAAAGCTGGATCGCCATCGGCCTGATCGTCGGCGCTTACCTGAACTGGCTGTTCGTCGCCGGCCGTCTGCGCGTGCAAACCGAGCACAACGGTGATGCACTGACCCTGCCGGACTACTTTGCCAGCCGTTTCGAAGACAAAAGCGGCCTGCTGCGGATCATTTCCGCCGTTGTGATCCTGGTGTTCTTCACCATCTATTGCGCTTCCGGCATCGTGGCCGGCGCCCGTCTGTTCGAAAGCACCTTCGGCATGTCCTACGAGACTGCGCTGTGGGCCGGTGCTGCGGCGACGATTGCCTACACCTTCGTCGGCGGTTTCCTGGCGGTCAGCTGGACTGACACCGTACAAGCGACCCTGATGATCTTCGCCCTGTTGCTGACACCGATCATCGTGCTCTTGGCCACCGGTGGCGTCGACACCACGTTCCTGGCCATCGAAGCGCAAGACGCCAGCAACTTCGACATGCTGAAAAACACCACGTTCATCGGCATTATTTCGCTGATGGGCTGGGGCCTGGGCTACTTCGGCCAGCCGCACATCCTGGCGCGTTTCATGGCGGCCGATTCCGTGAAGTCGATCGCCAACGCCCGTCGCATCTCCATGACCTGGATGATCCTGTGCCTGGGCGGTACCGTGGCGGTAGGCTTCTTCGGCATCGCTTACTTCTCGGCACACCCTGACGTGGCCGGTCCTGTGACCGAAAACCACGAGCGCGTGTTCATCGAACTGGCGAAAATCCTGTTCAACCCGTGGATCGCCGGTGTCTTGCTGTCGGCCATCCTCGCGGCGGTCATGAGCACCCTGAGCTGCCAATTGCTGGTGTGCTCGAGCGCCCTGACCGAAGACTTCTACAAGACCTTCCTGCGTAAAACCGCTTCCCAGGTTGAACTGGTCTGGGTTGGCCGTGCCATGGTGCTGCTGGTTGCCCTGATCGCCATCGCGATGGCAGCCAACCCGGAAAACCGCGTACTGGGCCTGGTGAGCTACGCCTGGGCTGGTTTCGGTGCTGCATTCGGCCCGGTCGTACTGATCTCCGTGATCTGGAAAGACATGACCCGCAACGGCGCACTGGCCGGTATCCTGGTCGGCGCGATCACCGTGATCGTCTGGAAGCACTTCGAACTGCTGGGCCTGTACGAAATCATCCCTGGCTTCATCTTCGCCAGCCTGGCGATCTACATCGTCAGCAAGCTGGGCACGCCGACTGCCGGCATGCTGCAGCGCTTTGCTGCGGCCGAGGCGGATTTCCGTCTGAACAAGTGATGGGGAAGAGCTGAGGCTCTGAGCTTTCGCAAAAAACGGCCCGTCTCCTGCAGGAGGCGGGCCGTTTTTTTTTGAGGGCGTCAGGCTTACGAAATTTCCGGGCAAGGTCCTAGGACGTTTCCTTCAAGACGTAGCGGTTTCCATGAACTGGTGGTGCTGGGGTTTCGTGGATAGTCTTTGGTAGTCACTGACAATTCAGTGGTGGGGTGTAGGAACCCGTTAAGACCAAGAAACGCTTTGGCGTCGACACTGATTTGCGGCCACTAACGTGCACCCGTAAGATCTGTTGCGGCGGCTGTGCGCGGGCACGCTTCGGCGTGGTCGAGTTCTCTGGTCTCGATATTCCTACCCCGCGTATGGCTGCCACCCAAGCCCGTAGGAAGGCCGATGGTAGCCCCGCTTCTACCAGAGGATAAAATATGAAAGCCATTCATCCCGATAACCGCTTCATGGCATTGACCAGCAACTGCACCGACATGCCCACGCTGTTCGTCGACACCCACGCGCCACTCGATATCCTCACCGACGCCGCAAACTACAGAATCCGCGCAGTAACCCAAGTCCTTGAAAACCTGTCCATGCGCGGTTCGATCGAGTGCGAGTCCTTCATCCTCAGCGACTTTGCCTTGCTCTGCGCCATTCCGTTGCGCGATGGTTGTGACGTGCTGGATGTGGTCGGACGGCGAATGCGGGCGCGGCCTTCGACGGGAGCGTAGGTATTCAACAAGATCAAGATCAAAAGATCGCCGCCTTCGGCAGCTCCACAGGGGAGGAAGTGGGGTGGGTTGGCCACTCGGCTGCGAGCTCCTGACTTGCCGGCCGGTAAAAGGTAAACTTGCCGGCCTTCGCAGGAGCAACCATGAATTATCGCCACGCCTTCCATGCCGGCAATCACGCCGATGTGTTCAAACACCTGACCTTGACCCGCCTCATCGCCCTGATGTCGCGCAAGGAGCAGCCGTTTGCCTATCTCGATACGCACGCCGGCATTGGTCTGTACGACCTTCAAGGCGATCAGGCCAGCCGTACCGGTGAGTACCTGGAGGGCATCGCGCGTTTGTGGGATCAGCCGGATCTGCCGATCCTGACCGCTGATTACATGCAGGTGCTGCACGAGATGAACCCGGATGGCCAGTTGCGCTATTACCCGGGGTCGCCGGAGTTGGCGCGGCGCCTGACTCGTCCACAGGACCGTGTGTTGCTCAACGAGAAGCATCCGGAAGATGGCTTGTTGCTCAAGGACAACATGGCCGGTGATCGGCGGGTCAAGGTGCATCTTGGCGAAGGCTGGCATGTGCCGCGGGCGTTGCTGCCGGTGCCGGAGAAGCGGGCGGTGATGTTGATCGATCCGCCGTTTGAAAAGCTCGACGAGATGCAGCGCTGCGCGGCGTCCTTGAAAGAGGCGGTTGGGCGGATGCGCCAGACTGTGGCGGCGATCTGGTACCCGGTGAAGGATCAGCGCGCGTTGCGTCGCTTCTATCAAGATTTGGCTGGTACCGGTGCGCCGAAGTTGTTGCGCGTGGAGTTGCTGGTGCATCCGCTGGATACGCCGAACAGCCTGAACGGTTCTGGCCTGGCGATTGCCAATCCGCCGTGGGGGCTGGAGGAAGAGTTGCGTGAGCTGCTGCCGTGGTTGTCCGAGAAGCTTGGGCAGACCCAGGGCGGGTGGCGGATGGATTGGTTGATTGCCGAATAAGGCGATGATCGTTCCCACGCTTTGCATGATGATCGTTCCCACGCTCCGCGTGGGAATGCCTCATGTGACGCTCTGCGTCACGCTTTTGGGGCGCGGAGCGTCCCTGGCTGCATTCCCACGCGGAGCGTGGGAACGATCAAGCGGTTAGATCGGGCAGGTCACGCCAGTGCCGCCAATCCCGCAATAGCCTTCCGGGTTTTTCGCCAGGTACTGCTGGTGATACGCCTCGGCGAAGAAGAACGTCGGTGCTTCGTCGATTTCGGTGGTGATGATGCCTTTGCCGGCCTTGGTCAGTTCGACTTGGAACACCTGCGCGCTTTTTTTCGCGGCTTCCAGCTGGGTCGGGTTGGTGGCGTAGATCACCGAGCGGTACTGGGTGCCGAGGTCATTGCCCTGGCGCATGCCCTGAGTCGGGTTGTGCAGCTCCCAGAACATCTTCAGCAGCGCTTCGTAGCTGACCTTTGCCGGCTCGTAGACCACCAGCACGACTTCGCTATGACCGGTCAAGCCAGAGCAGACTTCTTCGTAAGTCGGGTTCGGGGTGAAGCCGCCAGCGTAACCCACGGCCGTACTGACCACGCCTTCACGCTGCCAGAACCTGCGTTCCGCGCCCCAGAAGCAGCCAAGGCCGAAGATCGCGAAATCCACGTCCATCGAGAACGGGCCCAGCAGTGGGGCGTCGTGGACGAAGTGTTTTTCCGGCACGGTCATGGGAGTTTCGCGGCCAGGCAGAGCTTGTTCTTTAGTAGGGAGCACGTTTTTGTTCACCAGAATTTCCGAGCGCAGAACCATCTTCAGTCCTCTCAGTCATTGAAATAGTTAGAGATGCAGTGTGCCCGAGTGTTGCCTCGCTGTCAGGCGATCGGGCCGCGCGGATAGCGTTTGAGCCTGTCGATCAGGTCGAGGCCCGGGATCGGTTTGTCGAACAGGTAGCCCTGGCCAACGTCGCAACGGTGGCGACGCAGGAAGGCTAGCTGTTCGGCTGTCTCGATGCCTTCAGCCACGACCTTGAGTTTCAGGTTGTGGGCCATGGCGATCACTGCGGAGGTGATTTCCATGTCGTCCTGGTTATCCGGGATTTCATGAATGAAGCTGCGATCGATCTTGATGATGTCGATGGGGAATTTTTTCAAGTAGCTGAGCGACGAGTAACCGGTGCCGAAGTCGTCCATCGCCAAGGTCAGGCCCAGGCGCTTGAGCTGGTCGAGTTGCAGGTGAGTGTCTTCGGTGGCTTCCAGCAGCAGGCCTTCGGTCAGTTCCAGCTCCAGCAGGCGCGACGGCAGCGCTTCTTCCTTGAGGATGTTGGCAATGGACGCCACCAGGTCCGGGTCGGAGAACTGTTTGGGTGACAGGTTGATGGCCACTTGCAGGTTGCCCAGGCCGGCGGCGGTCAGCGCCTTGCTCATGCGGCAGGCCTGGCGGGCGATCCATTTGCCAATCGGAATGATCAGACCGGTTTCTTCCGCGACGCTGATGAACTGGTCCGGGCGGATCATGCCTTTTTCCGGGTGATTCCAGCGTAGCAGCGCTTCCATGCCCAGCAGGCGTCCGCTGCGCAGGCAGAGCTTGGGTTGGTAGAACACGTCCAGTTCGTTCTGGGTCAGGGCGCGACGCAGGTTGTTCTCGACGAACAGTTTGTAACTGGCCTCGGCGTTCAGGGCTTCGGTGAAGACCTGCACCTGATGTTTGCCGTTGGCCTTGGCCTTGTGCAGGGCCAGCCCGGCGTTGCGCATCAGGGTTTGCGGGTCACGGCCATGCAAGGGCGCACAGGCCAGGCCGACCGAGCCGGTCACGCTGATCAACTGGTTGTCGACGAACATCGGTTTGTCGAGGGTCGTGAGCAGTTGGTTGGCGACCTGCTGCCCGAGTTCAAGGCCCGTGTTGTCGAGCAAGACCGCGAATTCGTTACTGGCGAATCGCGCCAGGCTGCCCCCCGGGTTGAGGCTGTTACGCAGGCGCCGGGCCAGGCTGATCAGCAGTTTGTCGCCGGTCTGATGGCCGAGGCTGTCGTTGATCCGCTTGAAGTTGTCGATGTCCACCAGCAACAGGCTGATCGGTGCGTCGCTGTCGCGGGCGAAGCGTTCGTCGAGGTTGCGGATGAAGGCCGGGCGGTTGCCGAGATTGGTCAAGTTGTCGGTGTAAGCCAAGCGCTCGATGCGCTGCTGGGCAAGCTTGGTCTGGGTGATGTCTTCGTAGATGCCGATGTAATGGGTCAACTCGCGGTTGTCGCCATAGACCTTGGAGATCGACAATTGGCCCCAGTAGGGTTCGAGGTTTTTCCGGCGGCTCTTGAATTCGCCTTGCCAACTGTTGCTTTTGGCCAGCGCGGAGGGCGCGTCGAACAGCAGTTCACTGAGGTTTTCCAGGGCCGGCAGTTCCGCCAGGCGCTGGCCGTGCACTTCTTCGGTGGTGTACTGGGTAATCGCCGTGAAGCTCGGGTTGACGTACTCCACGATGCCGTCGCAATTGACCAGCAAAAAGGCATTGGCGCTTTGCTCGACCGCCCGCTGGAACAGATGCAGGGCGCTGGTGGCGGTGCGACGGTTGTGATTGCTGATGACCTGGGCGAACTGATCCGCCAGTTCGCCGGCGAAAGCGATTTCGTCCGACTGCCAGGCGCGGGTCGCACCGGTTTGTTCCAGGCACAGCACGCCAACCACCTGGCCGTCGACGCGGATGCTGGCATCGAGCATCGCGTTGACATCCCGCGGACGCAGGCTTTCGGCCATATCCCGGGTACGCGGGTCGCGCATGGCATTGTGGGCGTCGATGGCGCGGCCGGTATGCAAAGCGTCGAGGTAATCGGGAAAAATGCTGACGTCGATTGGCGCCGGCAACAGGTATTCCTGGGTCGAGCGATGGTAGGCCGAGATGGGCGCCAGCATCGAGCCTTCCAGATGCCATAGGCTGGCGCAGTCGATCTGGTAAATCTCGCAGGCACTGCGGGTGATCAGTTCGGCGGCTTCCTGCAGGGAGTTGTTGCTGCTGTAGCGCTGGCGGGTCAGCAGCAGGATCAGGTCCTGTTGGGCGCGCACCCGGTCCAGATGCTGCAGTTGTTCCTGCTGGGCGCGCTGATTGAGCTCCAGGGCGATTTGCAGGCGCGAGTTCTGGGTTTCGAGGTCCAGCGCCGGCAGCAACGGGTCATCTTCGAACAGGCCGTCGATGACCAGCAGGTATCCGCGCAGCAGGTGGCGATTGTGTTGTTTGTAGGCTTCGCCCATTTCCAGCAGGTTCAGCGAGCCAGAGGCGGTGTGCAAGGTGTAGCGGATCAGGTAGTGAGTGCTCTCGCTTAACTGCGCCTGAATCGCATCATGCAGCTGATAGCGAGCTTGCGGCTCCATCAGGCTGGCGTAGGGCGAGCCGACCAGGGCGCACAGTTCCACGGCCGGCAGGCCAAACTGGCGTTCGCAGTTGGGGTCGAGAAACAGCAGCGCCCAGCTTGGTTCGTTCAGCCGTTCGAAACGCAGCATGCCGAGCCGCGAGGGCACAGGCAACTGCGTCACTACCTCGGCCACCATACGGCTGGCGGCATCGGGTTGGCTTTTCATGGAGGGAAACTCGCTTCGAATATGCTGATCGCGCCGGGCTCTCGCCCTCTTTACTATTGCGTGCGGCAAGGTTGCATCATTGCGACACTGACTGACAAGAGACATGAAGGCCAAGTGCTATAAGAATATGTCGGCAGCAGGGACGATTTCTCCAGCGCTCGACTGAAAGATTGTATTGAGGCGAAAAGATCGCAGCCTGCGGCAGCCTCTACAGGGGATGATGCACACCCGCAGGAGGCTGCCGCAGGCTGCGATCTTTGCTTTTAATGCAGCGTGATGGCGATCGATTGCAAAAGGTTGCCATCCCTGTCGTGATAACGCACATGAACACGTTCCGAATCGACGATCAGGTGCGCGAAGTTATCCTGGCTGATCACCTCGCTGGTCAATTCGTGTCGGTAATCCCCCGCCGCGGTTCGGGCCAGGGGTTGATCGAGGATGAAGGTGGAGGCCTTGGCATAGGGCAACAGTTTACTGTTGCACAGGGGCGAGGAGACGATGGTATGCACGTCGAATCTCGGGTCCATGCTGTGGCTCAGCCGGCTGGTCAATGAGCCGTGCACGTCGCCTGAAACGAAGAAGACATTCTTGACCGCGTGTGCGCGAATCGTTTCCAGCAGCCGTAGCCGTTGTTCGGGAAAGCCCTGCCAGGCGTCATTGTCCGGGCGTTTGCTGTCGGGGTAGAACATCACGCTGGTGACCACGAATTTAACCCGCGCCGAACTGTTGATCAGCCATGTGCACAGGGCCTGTTCCTGTTCGATATCGAGGATGCGTCGGTCGCTGGGCGCAAGATTGCGTCGGGTGCGGGTGTCGCTGACAAACCACTCGATATCGCCGTCGGTGAACAGGTACCAGTATTTGTCGAGCTTCCTGTTGATTTGCCCATCGGCGCTGAGTTCGTGCGCCGGGCCATGGCTGGCCTGGTACAACTCATAAGCATTTATCGCATTGGCATATAGACAGTCATCGGACTTGCTTCTGTTGGCCGGCCAATTGTCTTCGATCTCATGATCATCGAGGATCATATAAGTTGGCAGGGCTGACATTAACTTGGCAATGTGTGGCTGTGAAAAGGCCACGCGATACTTGTGAAGAATATCCTTGAGTTCGCGGTCCGGGGCAATGAGGTTCAAATCATCGACATAGATCTGGTCACCGGTCATCAACATGGCGCTGACAGGTGGATCGGCCTGTTCGACCAGTCTTGATATCGTCGCGAACATCCTGTCGCCCAGATGCGGGTCTGCCGCAATGCCAGCGGTGAGTCGCAGATACCGGCAAGAGCCCACGACATAGGCCTTCGGTTGTGTCGCCTGGCTTGAGCGGGTGCGCAGGCGATGGATCTGTCCCGGCCACTGCAAGGGCAGCGCCTGGGGTGTATCGACAAAGTGCACAGGGTTCATCGGATTGAACCAGCCGGCCTGATATTCATGCACGGTGTCGGCCGCAAGGTCATTGAGAACCAGGACGGCAGACATGTCACGGGCTCTCTCGAGTTCAGCAAAAATTCCGTTTGACCAGTCCTCTTCACCCAATCGCCGATAGCGAATGCCGGCAAATGCACGGGCGTCTTTGTTGGCTTCTCCTCGCAAAAAGATACGTGCATGGTTAGTTGTGGTGTGGCCAATGATCGGCCCGACTGTTGGTTTGAACATGTTCGAATCCATTCGGTTTGTATTAAGGCGCAATCGGCTTTGAACGGCCGTGCAAGCAGGCTAGTTATTTGGCCTTGAAAAATACCGGGCAGAAACGGATTCGACTTGTGGGGGATATCAGCCACAAATGTAGGAAGTGATCTATTGGGGTAAAACGCCGGGCAAAAAAAGCCCCGCCAAATTGGCGGGGTTGAGGTACGAGCGTGGCGCTCGGAAAACGTGAAACGCGACAGGCCCTCCAGTGAAGGAGGGCCGGCCGGTGTTACAGCAGGATGGTGCGGATGTCCGCCAGCAGGTCGCTCAGGCGCTTGGTGAAGCGTGCAGCAGCGGCGCCATTGATCACGCGGTGATCGTAGGACAGCGACAGTGGCAGCATCAGTTTCGGCTGGAAGGCTTTGCCGTCCCAGACTGGCTGGATGGTTGCCTTGGAAACACCGAGGATCGCCACTTCCGGCGCGTTGACGATCGGCGTGAAGCCGGTGCCGCCAATGTGGCCGAGGCTGGAAATGGTGAAGCAGGCGCCTTGCATCTCGTCCGACGAGAGCTTTTTGGTCCGGGCTTTTTCAGCCAGGGAAGCCGCTTCGGCAGCCAGTTGCAGCAGGCTCTTCTGGTCGACGTTCTTGATGACCGGTACCAGCAGGCCATCCGGAGTGTCGACGGCGAAGCCGATGTTCACGTATTTCTTGCGGATGATCGCCTTGCCGCTTGGTGCCAGCGAGCTGTTGAAGTCTGGCAGTTCCTTGAGCAGGTGCGCGCAGGACTTGAGCAACAACGGCAGGATGGTCAGCTTGACGCCGGCCTTCTCTGCAACGGCTTTCTGGGCGGTACGGAACGCTTCCAGCTCGGTGATATCCGCCGAGTCGAATTGCGTCACGTGCGGCACGTTCAGCCAGCTGCGGTGCAGGTTGGCGGCGCCGACCTGCATCAGGCGGGTCATCGGCACTTCTTCGATTTCACCGAAGCGGCTGAAGTCCACGACCGGAATCGGCGGGATGCCCGCGCCACCGGTGGCGCCAGCAGCAGCGGCCGGTGCTTCCTTGGCCTTCTGCATCATGGCTTTGACGTAAACCTGCACGTCTTCTTTCAGGATGCGACCGTGCGGACCGCTGGCGCCAACGGCGCTCAGCTCGACACCGAATTCGCGGGCCAGTTGACGCACGGCAGGGCCGGCGTGAACCTTGGCGCCAGGCCGGGCTGGAGCGGCAACCGGTGCGGCAGCCGCAGGAGCGGCGGCAGCAGGAGCAGCAGCAGCGGCTGGCGCAGCAGCGCTCGGCGCGGCAGCGGCTGGTGCCGGAGCAGCGGCCGGGGCAGCACCTTTGACTTTCAGCTTGAGGATCAGGTCGCCGGTACCGACTTCGTCGTCCAGCTTGACGGAGATGCTTTCCACCACGCCAGCGGCAGGCGATGGAATCTCCATGCTTGCCTTGTCGGATTCCAGGGTGATCAGCGACTGGTCGGCTTCAACGCTGTCGCCGGCCTTGACCAGGACTTCGATGATCTTGGCCTTGCCCGCCGAACCGATGTCCGGTACGTGGATGTCCTGGACGCTGTCGGCTACCGGTGCAGCAGGCGCAGCGGCCTGTGCCGGAGCAGCGGCGGCAGGAGCAGCAGCAGCTTGAGCAGGCGCAGCGGCAGCAGCCGGTGCCGCAGCACCTGCTACTTCCAGGTCCAGGATCAGGTCGCCGGTGCCGACTTCGTCGTTGAGCTTGACGCTGATGGCCTTGACCACGCCAGCGGCAGGCGACGGGATTTCCATGCTGGCCTTGTCGGATTCCAGGGTGATCAGCGACTGGTCAGCCGTGACGGTGTCGCCGACCTTGACCTGGATCTCGATGATCTGGGCCTTGCCCGACGAACCGATGTCCGGCACGTGCACTTGCTGAACCGAAGCGGCAGCAGGCGCAGCAGCAGGAGCGGCCGGCGCTGGGGCAGCGGCCGGTTTCTCTTCTGCTTTTGCAGCAGGCGCAGCGGCAGCCGCGGGCGCCGCAGCAGCGGCACCTTCGACTTCCAGCTCCAGCAACTCGTCGCCTTCTTTCAGGCGATCGCCCAGCTTCACTTTCAGGCTCTTGACGATACCGGCCTTCGGCGCAGGCACTTCCATGCTCGCCTTGTCCGATTCCAGCGTCAGGATGCTCTGCTCGGCTTCGATGCGGTCGCCGACCTTCACAAACAGTTCAATTACTTCACCTTCACCGCTGCCGATGTCAGGTACGCGAATGAGTTCGCTCACAGAATCTCTCCTCAGCAGTCCAGTGGGTTGAGTTTTTCCGGGTTGATACCGAACTTGGCAATGGCTTCAGCCACGACCTTAGGTTCGATGTCACCACGGTCAGCCAGTGCTTCCAGGGCTGCCAACACCACGAAATGACGGTCGACTTCGAAGAAATGACGCAGTTTCTTGCGGCTGTCGCTGCGGCCAAAACCGTCGGTGCCCAGGACTTTGAATTCCTTGGACGGTACCCACTGACGGATCTGCTCGGCGAACAGTTTCATGTAGTCGGTAGAGGCGATGACCGGACCTTTACGGCCGTTCAGGCACTCTTCCACATAGCTCAGCTTAGGCTTCTGGCCAGGGTGCAGACGGTTGGTGCGCTCAACGGCCAGGCCGTCGCGACGCAGTTCGTTGAAGCTGGTAACGCTCCATACGTCAGCACCGACGTTGAACTCTTCACGCAGGATCTTCGCTGCTTCACGGACTTCACGCAGGATGGTGCCGGAGCCCATCAGCTGGACGTGGTGCGCCGCTTCGCGGTTGTCTTCTTCCAGCAGGTACATGCCCTTCTTGATGCCTTCTTCGGCACCGGCTGGCATGGCTGGCTGCTGGTACGATTCGTTCATCACGGTGATGTAGTAGAAGACGTCCTGTTGCTCTTCGGTCATCTTCTTCATGCCGTCCTGAATGATCACCGCCAGCTCGTAGCCGTAGGTTGGATCGTAGGTGCGGCAGTTCGGGATGGTCGCGGCCAGCAGGTGGCTGTGACCGTCTTCGTGTTGCAGGCCTTCACCGTTCAGGGTGGTACGGCCGGCGGTGCCGCCGATCAGGAAGCCACGGGTACGGCTGTCGCCAGCGGCCCAGGCCAGGTCGCCGATACGCTGGAAGCCGAACATCGAGTAGAAGATGTAGAACGGCAGCATTGGCTGGTTGTGGCTGGAGTACGAAGTACCGGCAGCGATGAAGGAGCTCATGGCGCCCGCTTCGTTGATGCCTTCTTCGAGGATCTGGCCCTTCTTGTCTTCCTTGTAGAACATCACCTGGTCTTTATCGACTGGCTCGTAGAGCTGGCCGACGGACGAGTAGATGCCCAACTGACGGAACATGCCTTCCATACCGAAGGTACGGGCTTCGTCCGGGATGATCGGCACGATGCGCGGACCGATTTCCTTGTCCTTGACCAGTTGCGCGAGGATGCGCACGAAGGCCATGGTGGTGGAGATTTCACGATCGCCCGAACCGTCGAGGATGGCCTTGAGGGTATCCAGTGGCGGAGTCGGAACGCTGAAGCTTTGTGCGCGGCGCTGTGGCACGAAACCGCCCAGTGCAGTGCGGCGCTCGCTCAGGTAGCGGGCTTCGGCGCTGTTTGGCTCCGGCTTGAAGAACGGCAGGTTTTCCAGTTCTTCGTCTTTTACAGGGATGTCGAAACGATCACGGAACAACTTCAGGCTGTCGACATCGACTTTCTTGGTGTTGTGCGCAGTGTTTTTCGCTTCGCCGGCACCGGTGCCATAACCCTTGATGGTCTTGGCCAGGATGACAGTCGGCTGTTCTTTGTGGTTGACCGCTTCGTGGTAAGCCGCATAGACCTTGTACGGGTCGTGGCCGCCACGGTTGAGTTTCCAGATTTCGTCGTCGGACAGGTCTTCGACCATCGCCTTGAGTTCTGGCGTGTTGAAGAAGTGTTCACGCACGAACGCGCCGTCTTTGGCTTTGTAGTTCTGGTACTCGCCGTCGATGACTTCGTCCATGCGGCGTTGCAGGATGCCGTCGACGTCCTTGGCCAGCAGTGGGTCCCAGAAACGGCCCCAGATAACTTTGGTCACGTTCCACTGGGCACCGCGGAATACGCCTTCGAGTTCCTGGATGATCTTGCCGTTGCCGCGAACCGGGCCATCGAGGCGCTGCAGGTTGCAGTTGATGACGAAGATCAGGTTGTCCAGCTTCTCGCGGCCAGCCAGGGAGATCGCGCCCAGGGATTCCGGCTCGTCGCACTCGCCGTCGCCCAGGAAGCACCAGACTTTCTGCTTGCCGGCAGGAATGAAGCCACGGGCTTCCAGGTACTTCATGAAGCGCGCCTGGTAGATCGCCTGGATCGGGCCCAGACCCATGGATACCGTCGGGAACTGCCAGAAGTCAGGCATCAGCCAAGGGTGCGGATAGGACGACAAGCCCTGGCCGTCGACTTCCTGGCGGAAGTTGTTCATCTGTTCTTCGCTGATGCGGCCTTCCATGAACGCACGGGCATAAACGCCTGGCGAGGTGTGGCCCTGGAAGTAGATCAGGTCACCGCCGTGTTCGTCGGTCGGGGCCTGGAAGAAGTAGTTGAAGCCGATGTCATACAGGGTCGCACTGGAAGCGAAGCTGGAGATGTGACCGCCGAGGTCAGAATCTTTCAGGTTCGTACGCATTACCATGGCCATCGCGTTCCAGCGTACCAGCGAGCGAATGCGGCGTTCCATGAACAGGTCGCCAGGCATGCGTGCTTCGTGGGTTACCGGGATGGTGTTGCGGTAAGGCGTGGTGATGGCGTAAGGCAACTGCGAACCGCTGCGGGTCGCGAGTTCACCCATACGGGTCATCAGATAGTGAGCACGGTCTTCGCCTTCTTTGTCGAGAACCGATTCCAGGGCGTCCAGCCATTCCTGGGTTTCGACGGGATCGAGGTCTTGCATGGCTTGCTCCAGGGCGGAAAGGCTACCAGAATCGGTTGCCTGAGTTAGCGACTGGCCTTGTGGGCAGACGTTATGAATTCTTGGATTGCCGATAGGTTGTTCCGGCGGTGTGTAGTTTTACTACAAATCATCCGGCATTTCAGCCTTGCTAATGTATATACGAGTAGTAAAACTACAGATGAGCGGCTTGTGGCCCCCGGCTGCGTTGTGAGAATAATCGTTAAGGTTGGTCTTTTACCAACCGAAAAAGGTGAAAGCTTGATGCTGGCTGCCAATAAAAAAGAATTTTCAGCTATTTCTAACTTTTGTTCGACACTCCTTCAGGTAGTGGGTTTGCGAGATTCACTACATGCAGCCCGTCACACGCCGATCAAGGATAGACCATGAGCCTGCCTCCGCTTGCCGACCTGCCCGCCATTCTCTTGCCGTTTGTCACCCGTGCCGAGCAGTCGTTCCGTACCGCGGTCAGCGCCCTGGACGATGACCATGGGCTGAGCGCCTGGCCCCCTGAACGCTGGGCGCAATTCGCTCGCGTCACCGCTGCCAGCGACTTCGTCACCGAACAAAGTGTGCGTGACCCCCTTCTGTTGCTGGCGCTGGTGCAGTCCGGTGAACTCGACCGCAGCTTCGCCCCTGGCGAGATGCGCGCGCAGATTGGCGCCGCCGTGGACGCCGCCGAAACAGACGATCAACTCGCACGGGCGTTGCGTCGTCAACGTGCGCGTCATCAGGTGCGGATCATCTGGCGCGACCTGACCCGCCAAGCCGATCTGGTGCAGACGTGTCGCGACCTCTCGGACATGGCCGATGCGAGCATCGACCTGGCCTATCAGTGGCTGTACGCCCGGCATTGCCAGCAGTTCGGCGTACCCACCGGCCGGCGCAGCGGCGAGCCGCAGCAGATGGTGGTGCTCGGCATGGGCAAGCTGGGTGCGGTGGAACTGAATCTGTCGTCGGACATCGACTTGATCTTTGCCTACCCCGAAGGCGGTGAAACCGTCGGGGTCAAGCGCCCACTGGATAACCAGGAGTTTTTCATTCGTCTCGGCCAGCGCCTGATCAAGGCCCTGGACCCGATGACCGTCGACGGCTTCGTGTTTCGCGTCGACATGCGCCTGCGCCCTTATGGTTCGTCGGGTGCGCTGGTACTGAGTTTCAATGCGCTGGAGCAGTACTACCAGGACCAGGGGCGCGACTGGGAGCGCTACGCGATGATCAAGTCACGAGTGGTGGCTGGCGATCAAGTGGCCGGTGCGCAACTGCAAGAGATGTTGCGACCCTTCGTATACCGACGCTATCTGGACTTTTCCGCCATCGAAGCGCTGCGCACCATGAAGCAGCTCATCCAGCAGGAAGTGCGGCGCAAGGGCATGGCGGACAATATCAAGCTTGGCTCCGGCGGCATCCGCGAGGTGGAGTTCATTGCCCAGGCCTTCCAGCTGATTCATGGCGGTCGAGACCTGAGCCTGCAGCAGCGCCCACTATTAAAAGTGCTGAGTACGCTGGAAGGTCAAGGGTACCTGCCGCCAGCGGTGATCAATGAACTGCGCGAAGGTTACGAGTTCCTGAGATACACCGAGCATGCGATCCAGGCGATTGCCGATCGCCAGACGCAAATGCTGCCCGACGGCGCTCAGGACCAGGCGCGCATCGCCTTCATGCTGGGCTTTGCCGACTGGTCGGCGTTCCATGAGCAATTGATGTACTGGCGTGGCCGGGTGGCCTGGCATTTCGGCCAGGTGATCGCCGATCCCGATGAGGAGCAGGGTGCCGAAAGCGAAGTCGTGGTGGGCGGTGAATGGCTGCCGTTGTGGGAGGAAGCCCAGGATGAAGAAGCCGCCTGCCGTCAGTTGCAGGAGGGCGGCTTCGCCGATGCCAGTAAAGCGTTGAAGGCGTTGGCCAGCTTGCGCGGCAGCCCGCAGTTGCGCGCCATGCAGCGTCTGGGGCGTGAACGCCTCGATGCCTTTATCCCGCGCTTGCTGGCTCAGGCTGTAGAGCATGCCAACCCGGATCTGGTGCTGGAGCGGGTATTGCCACTGGTTGAAGCCGTGGCGCGCCGTTCTGCCTATCTGGTGCTGTTGACGGAAAATCCCGGCGCACTGCGACGCTTGCTGACCTTGTGCGCGGCGAGCCCGTGGATTGCCGAACAGATCACCCGCTTTCCGTTGCTGCTCGATGAGTTGCTCAACGAGGGCCGGCTGTTCAAGCCGCCGTTGGCACCGGAGCTGGCCGCCGAATTGCGCGAGCGCCTGACGCGGATTCCCGAGGACGACCTCGAGCAGCAAATGGAAGCCTTGCGGCATTTCAAGCTGGCGCACCGGTTGCGGGTCGCCGCTTCGGAAATCGCCGGCAGCCTGCCATTAATGAAAGTCAGCGATTACCTGACCTGGCTCGCCGAAGCGATCCTGGAGCAAGTGTTGGCCCTGGCCTGGCGGCAAACGGTCGCCAAGTACGGCACACCGCTGCGCACCGACGGTACGTTGTGCGATCCCGGCTTCATCATTGTCGGTTATGGGAAAGTCGGTGGCCTGGAATTGGGGCATGGTTCGGACCTGGACCTGGTGTTCATCCATGATGGCGATCCACAGGCAGAAACCGACGGGCCGAAGTCGATCGATGGTGCGCAGTTTTTCACCCGGCTGGGGCAGCGGATCATTCACCTGCTGACGGCGCAGACCAACTCCGGTCAGCTGTATGAAGTCGACATGCGCCTGCGGCCGTCAGGTGCATCCGGGCTGCTGGTGAGTTCGCTGGGGGCATTTGCCCGCTATCAGGAAAATGAAGCCTGGACCTGGGAACATCAGGCGCTGGTAAGGGCGCGGGTGCTGGTCGGCAGCGAGGATGTCGGTCGGGCGTTCGAGCAGGTTCGCGCCTCGATCCTGGGCAAGGCACGCGATCTGCCGACCCTGCGCCAGGAGGTCAGCGAGATGCGTGCCAAGATGCGCGATAACCTGGGCAGCAAGAGTACCGCGGCCGGCACCGGGGCAAATGCCTTCGAAGTCTCGGCGCCCTTCGACCTCAAGCAGGACGCCGGAGGTATCGTCGATATTGAATTTATGGTGCAATACGCGGCCCTGGCGTGGTCCGAAACACACCCGCCATTGCTGCGCTGGACGGACAACATCCGCATTCTGGAAGAGCTGGAGAAGGCCGGGCTGATGCCAGTCGAGGACGCCAGCCTGTTGCGTGAGGCTTATAAATCCTATCGCTCCGCCGCCCACCGGCAGGCCTTGCAGAAGGATGCCGGAGTGATACCGGGTGACCAGTTCGCGGACGAACGGCGACAGGTGATGCGGATCTGGCGTGAGCTGGGGCTAAGCTGAAATACGGTATTTGCAACACCGAATACCCAATGTGGGAGCGAGCCTGCTCGCGATGAGGCCGTCACATCCAGCATCTATGCTGATGGTCATGCCGCTTTCGCGAGCAGGCTCGCTCCCACAGTAGATTTGCAGTGTTTTGTAGAATTCACGAGGCGGGGAGGCGTAGGCCTCCCCGGTTCGTTTATGGAAACCACATGAAAATTCTGATCGTTGGGCCCAGTTGGGTCGGTGACATGGTGATGGCGCAGACACTGTTTCAGTGCCTCAAGCAACGCCACCCGCAATGCGAAATCGACGTGCTGGCCCCCGAGTGGAGCCGGCCGATTCTTGAGCGCATGCCCGAAGTTCGCCAGGCCTTGAGCTTCCCGCTCGGCCACGGCGCACTGGAGTTGGCGACGCGTCGGCGCATCGGCAAATCCCTGGCTGGCCAGTACGACCAGGCGATCCTGCTGCCCAATTCCCTGAAGTCGGCGCTGGTGCCGTTCTTTGCCGGCATCCCCAAGCGCACCGGCTGGCGCGGCGAGTTCCGCTACGGCCTGCTCAACGACGTGCGTACGCTGGACAAAGAACGTTACCCGCTGATGATCGAGCGCTTCATGGCCCTGGCCTACGAGCCGGGCGTTGAACTGCCCAAGCCATACCCGCGCCCGAGCCTGCGGATCGATCCGGTGACTCGCGAAGCGGCATTGGCCAAGTTTGGCCTGGCCCTGGATCGCCCGGTGTTGGCCCTGTGCCCCGGCGCCGAGTTCGGCGAGTCCAAGCGCTGGCCGTCCGAGCACTACGCCAAGGTCGCTGAAGCGAAGATTCGCGAGGGCTGGCAAGTCTGGCTGTTCGGCTCGAAAAACGATCATGCCGTGGGTGAAGACATCCGTTCGCGGCTGATTCCCGGCTTGCGTGAAGAGTCGGTGAACCTCAGTGGCGGTACCTCGTTGGCCGAGGCCATCGACTTGCTGTCCTGCGCCGATTCGGTGGTGTCCAACGACTCTGGCCTGATGCACGTTGCCGCCGCGCTGAACCGCCCGCTGGTGGCGGTCTACGGTTCGACGTCACCGGGCTTCACGCCGCCGCTGGCCGAACATGTCGAGATCGTGCGCCTGGGCATCGAATGCAGCCCATGCTTCGACCGCACCTGCCGATTCGGCCATTACAACTGCCTGCGCCAGCTCATGCCGCAAGCGGTGAACGAAGCCTTGCAGCGGTTGCAAGGCACTGTGGTCGAGGTCAAATAGTTTGCGGGTACTGCTGATCAAGACTTCATCGCTGGGCGACGTGATTCATGCGCTGCCCGCGCTGACCGACGCCTCGCGGGCCATCCCCGGCATCACGTTCGACTGGGTGGTGGAAGAAGGCTTTGCCGAAATTCCGACCTGGCACCCGGCGGTGGGCAAGGTGATTCCGGTGGCGATCCGTCGCTGGCGCAAGAACATCTGGCAGACCATCAAGAGTGGCGAGTGGAAGCGCTTCAAACAGAGCGTTCGCGCCACGAAATACGATTTGGTCATCGATGCCCAGGGCCTGCTGAAAAGCGCTTTGCTCACCCGGTATGTGAAAGCACCGGTGGCCGGACTCGATAAAAGTTCGGCGCGCGAGCCCCTCGCCGCACGGTTCTATAACCGGCGCCTGGCGGTTGCCCGCGGCCAGCACGCGGTAGAGCGGGTGCGTCAGTTGTTCGCCATCGCCCTGGGGTATGACTTGCCCAAGGGCCTGGGCGACTACGGCCTGAGCGTCGAGCGCCTGGTGGAACTGCCGCGCAAGAATCCGTATGTGCTGTTCCTGCATGGCACCACCTGGGACACCAAGCACTGGCCCGAAGCCTACTGGCGCGAGCTGACCGAACGGGTCGGTTATCTCGGAGTGGGCGTCAAGCTGCCGTGGGGCAACGCGGCGGAAAAGGCCCGCGCCGAGCGCATCGCTGCCGGCTTCAAGCACGCCGAGGTATTGCCGAAGCTGAACCTGGCCGGGGTCGGCAAGGTGCTGGCCGGCGCGCAAGCCTGTGTAGCGGTGGATACCGGCCTCGGTCACCTGGCCGCGGCGCTGGATGTGCCGACGCTGTCGCTGTTCGGCCCGACCAACCCGGGCCTGACCGGGGCCTACGGCAAGTCGCAGATTCACCTGGCCAGCGACTTCCCCTGCGCGCCGTGCTTGCAAAAGAAATGCACTTATCAACCGACGGCCGAAGATGCCAGTCGTTTTGACTTGAAGCGCGAGTGGCCATTGTGCTTCACGCGTCTGAATCCCGAGCGTGTCGCGAGCCGACTGAGCACGTTATTACTGGCTGAGGAGCTGCGCTGATGCAATTGGCATTTGTCCTGTACAAATACTTTCCCTTTGGTGGCCTGCAGCGCGATTTCATGCGCATCGCCCTGGAGTGCCAGAAGCGCGGCCACCAGATCCGCGTCTATACGCTGATCTGGGAAGGCGAGGTGCCACCGGGTTTCGAAGTGCTGGTGGCGCCGGTCAAGGCCTTCTTCAACCATCGACGCAACGAAAAGCTCACCGAGTGGATGGAAGCGGACCTGGCCAAGCGGCCGGTGGACCGCTTGATCGGCTTCAACAAGATGCCGGGCCTGGATGTCTACTACGCTGCCGACGGCTGCTTCGAAGACAAGGCGCAGAACCTGCGCAACTCGCTGTACCGCCGTTGGGGTCGCTATCGCCACTTCGCCGAATACGAGCGGGCGGTGTTCGCCAAAGAGGCGAAGACTGAAGTGCTGATGATCTCCGAGGTCCAGCAACCGCTGTTCATCAAGCATTACGATACGCCGCTGGAGCGCTTCCACCTGCTGCCGCCAGGCATTGCCCAGGACCGTCGTCGGCCAGCGGATGCGGACGAAATTCGCGCCGGGTTCCGCGCCGAATTCAATCTTGAGGACGATGACTTGCTGCTGGTGCAGATCGGCTCCGGGTTCAAGACCAAGGGCGTGGATCGCAGCCTCAAGGCCCTGGCCGCTTTGCCCGCTGATCTGAAGAAACGCACCCGGCTGTTTGTAATTGGCCAGGACGACCCCAAATTGTTCCAGATGCAGAGCGCCACGCTGGGGCTCGGCGACAACGTGACGTTCCTCAAGGGCCGCAGCGATATTCCGCGCTTCCTGTTGGGCGCCGATCTGTTGATCCACCCGGCCTACAACGAAAACACCGGCACCGTGCTGCTCGAAGCGCTGGTGGCCGGGTTGCCGGTGCTGGTGAGCGCGGTCTGCGGCTACGCCCATTACATTGCCGAAGCCGACGCTGGCCTGGTATTGGACGAGCCGTTTGATCAAGCCCAGCTGACACAGTACCTGACCGGTATGTTGAACGACGCTCAAGCAAGGGCGGCCTGGAGCCGCAACGGTGTGGCCTTCGCCGAGACGGCCGACCTCTACAGCATGCCGCAGCATGCGGCCGATGTGATTCTGGCGGAGCACGCTTAAATGAAGTTGATGCTGGCTGAACCGTTCAAGAGCCTTTGGGCCGGACGCGACCCGTTCGCCGAAGTCGAAGGCTTGCAGGGCGAGGTGTACCGCGAGCTCGAAGCTCGCCGTACCCTGCGTACCGAGGTGAACGGCAATGGGTTTTTCGTGAAGATTCACCGTGGCATCGGCTGGGGTGAGATTTTCAAGAACCTGCTCACCGCCAAGCTGCCGGTGCTGGGAGCCGGCCAGGAATGGAAGGCCATCCAGCGCCTGCAGGAAGTCGGCGTGCCGACCATGACCGCCGTCGCTTATGGCGAAAAGGGCAGCAACCCGGCCGACCAGCATTCATTTATCGTCACCGAAGAGCTGGCGCCAACCGTCAGCCTCGAAGACTTCAGCATCAACTGGATCAAGCAGCCGCCCGAGCCAACGCTCAAGCGTGCGCTGATCGCTGAAGTGGCACGCATGACCGGCATGATGCACCGTGCCGGGGTCAACCATCGCGACTGTTACATCTGCCACTTCCTGCTGCACACCGACAAGCCGGTGACCGCGGACGATTTCAAACTCTCGGTGATCGACCTGCACCGCGCCCAGACCCGCCCGGCGATCACCTCGCGCTGGCGTAACAAGGATCTGGCGGCGCTGTATTTTTCCGCCCTGGACATCGGCCTGACCCGGCGCGACAAACTGCGTTTCCTCAAAGGCTATTTCCAGCAACCGCTGCGACAGATCCTGAGCGAAGAAGCAGGGCTTTTGAGCTGGCTCGAAGGCAAGGCCAACAAGCTTTACGAGCGTAAACAGCGATACGGAGACGCGCTCTGATGGCAGGTTGGAGACTGGAGCCTGATTACTGCGATCTGGCTGACGACTTCGGCAGCCTTGAAGCTGTGTTTGCGTTGCAAGGTGAGCGCCTGACCCGCGATCCGCTGTCGGAGGTCATTCGCGTCCAGCGCAATGGCGTCAACTATTACGTCAAGCGCTACGTGGGGGCCGGCAAAGGTTTGCGCCGTTACCTGGGCAAGCCTCGCGTTAAAATGGAGTGGCAGAACCTCAAGCGCTTTGCCAAGTGGGGCATTCCCACTGCCGAGGTGGTGGCCTGGGGCCTGGAACGTCGCGGTGCGGCCTATGACCGCGGGGCGATGATCACTCGCGAACTGCCGAATACAGAAGATCTGTCGGCGCTGGCCGAGCGTCATGATGCGAAGCTGGCGGACCGGGCCTGGGTCGACAATATCAGCCAGCAACTGGCCAGTTACACCCGGACGATGCATGAACATCACTTTACCCATAATGATCTGAAGTGGCGCAACCTGCTGGTCGACGATCAGGCCCGGTTGTTCCTGATCGACTGCCCCAACGGTGACTTTTGGCGCGGTTTCTGGCTCAAGTACCGAATCACCAAGGACCTGGCCTGCCTGGACAAAGTCGCCAAGTATCAACTGTCGGCTACCCAGCGCCTGCGCTTTTACCTGCAATACCGCCAACGGACCCGGCTCAATGCAGCCGACAAGAAGCGTATCCGGCACGTGGTGAGATTTTTCGAGGGACGCGAATGACTGATTTCCTGGCCGCTGAAGACCGTGCGCTGCTTGAGCGCCACGATCTCGGCACTTTCGATGCGCTCTGGGCCCGGCAGCTCGATGCCGTGGACGAACCCAACACCCAACGCGGTGGATGGAGCAGCGTGTTTCGACTGGATCTGGAAGGTCGTGGCTTTTACCTCAAGCGCCAGAGCAACTACCAGATGCATACCTTGCATGCGCCATTTGGCGAGCCAAGTTTTGCCCGGGAGTTTCGCAATATCAGCCGCTACGAAAAGCTCGGCATACCGGCGCTCAAGGCGGTGTTCTTCGGTGAGCGCAAGGTGGAGGGCGAAACCCGGGCGATTCTCCTGACGCGCGCCCTCGACGGCTGGGATGATCTGGACTCACTGTTGCAGCGCTGGTCGGACCTCGGCGAGGCGCAACAGGTGGCCATTCTGCAAGCTTGCGGGCATCTGGCGCAGCAGCTGCACCGCATGCGCCAGGTGCATGGCTGCTTCTACCCCAAGCATATTTTCCTGCGGGCAACCGGTGACGGCTATCAGGCTCAACTGATCGACCTGGAAAAGACCCGGCACTTGTTGTTCGGAATGCGTGACCGGGTCAAGGACCTGGAGCCATTGCTGCGTCGGGCACCCGAGTGGAGCGAAAGGCAATTGCGAGAGCTGCTGGCCGCCTATCTGGATCAACCCCGGGACAGCTCGCTGATCGATACTTGGCTGGTGCGCCTGACCGCGCGGCGCAGCCATAAGGAGAAGCGCTGATGCGTTTGTCCGAACTGAAAAATGCTGGCCGTCACCCGGGCCTGCCGTTAAGTCTTTCGCTGGCCGATGCGGCCGGGCCGGCGCAGTTACAGTTGCTGACCCTGTTGCGGGTTTTGCCCGGACAGCGTTATGTCGGTGCGGGTGTATGGCGCGGCCGACCGGTGCTGGCCAAGTTGCTGGTGGGCAGCAAGGCGGCGCGACATTTCCAGCGCGAGCTGGACGGTGTGCGGCTGCTGGCTGCCCAAGGCCTGACCACGCCGCTGCTGTTGGCTGACGGCCTGAAAGACGGCGAGGGTGGTTGGCTGCTGTTTGAGTTCCTTGAAGGTGCCCAAAGCCTCGGTGATGCCTGGCAGCAGGTGGAAGACCTGCCGGTGCTGGCCGATGAGCAATCAGCCGTTCTGGCGCAAGCCTTGGGTGCGATCGGTCAAATGCACCGCAAAGGCTTGTGGCAGGAAGACCTGCACCTGGACAACCTGCTGCGCCAGGGCAATCGGTTGTATTTGATCGATGGCGCCGGGATCTGCAGCGAAACCGCGGGTCAGCCACTCTCTCGGCAGAAAGTCCTGGAAAACCTCGGGGTATTTTTCGCCCAGTTACCCAAGTCGCTGGAGCCGTTCACCGAGGAGTTGCTGGTGTACTACCTGCTGAGCAACGGCGAGCATGCCCTGCCCATGGAGGCGTTGCAGAAGCAGGTCGACAAGGTTCGCAGTTGGCGCCTCAAGGATTTTCTGATCAAGGTCGGTCGTGAATGTACGTTGTTCAGCGTCCAGCGCGGAGCGTTCGGCTTGCGCGCGATTCGTCGCGAGGAAGAAGCGGCGATGCTGCCGGTACTGGCCCGGGCCGATGCCTTGCTGGATCAGGGTTACCTGTACAAGACCGGCGGCGCGGCGAGCGTCGGCAAGGTCGAAGTGGACGGTCGTGCGCTGGTGATCAAACGCTACAACATCAAGGGTTTCGCCCACTGGCTCAAGCGTTTCTGGCGCCCGAGCCGTGCCTGGCACTCCTGGCGCGAAGGTAACCGCCTGGCCTTTCTCGGCATCGCCACGCCCAAGCCCCTGGCGGTGCTGGAGAAACGTTTTCTCTGGTTGCGCAGCCGTGCCTATCTGATCACCGAGCATCTGTCGGGCCCGGACATCATCGAGCGTTTCGCACCGTACATGGATAGTGGCGATGCGCCGGAAGCCGAGTTGCAGGCGCTGGATCACCTGTTCGCCGAATTGATTCGAGAACGAATCAGCCATGGCGACTTCAAGGGCCACAACCTGTTCTGGCAGCAGGATCGCTGGGCGCTGATCGATCTGGATTCGATGTGCCAGCACCACTCGCTCCAAAGCTTCGCCCCGGCGTATGCGCGGGATCGGGCGCGGTTCATGCGCAACTGGCCTGAGAGTAGTGCGCTTTATCAGGTCATCGATCAGCGTCTTCCGAAAGATATCTCCAGCGCAGTCTGAATCTCTTCGCGAGCAAGCCCGCTCCCACATCCAATGTGGGAGCGGGCTTGCTCGCGAAGAGGTCGGAACAGCCGCCCGAGATTAGGGGGACAAGTTCTTGTGAACGGTCCTACACGATCTTGGGAAGCCATGAACTGTGGCCCGAATGACCACGATGCTAATTTGCCTGACGTTCACGGAGGGCAAACTCAGATGATCAAGACGGCAGTCGCATCAGGTGTCATTTCATTGGCTTTGACGGGGTGCGGGACCGCCGTAACGGTCTTGCAGGATGATGCCGACGCGGCCCAGGCGCTTCGGCGTCACAAAACCTACTGTCAGTCCATCCCGCGGGTCTACAGCGGCCTGGCTTACGATTTTTGCGTATTGAATGCGCCTCCCGATCCAACGGGTATCCTCGTTCCACTGGTTTTGATCGACCTGGCGCTGTCTGGCACGCTGGATACCGTTGTCTTGCCCTACACCCTTTACAGGCAGGGCGTAGACGGCAATATCCAGATCTACTGGCGGCCCGCGCGCGGATAACCACGGGCGAGGGGCCTGGCCGAACTCCCTTGGCGCTTCCCGCTAGAGGCTTGCTGCCGCTTTTAAGCTATAATCCCGCCCTTTAGCTGTCTCTCGCCCGTTGCGAGGGCACATTAATTTTTGAGGCGCATTGCGCCTGCACGCAGACTAAAGAGGCTAGACCCCTGTGGCATTGACGATTCTTGGCCTGTCCGGCGCCCTTAGCCATGATCCTTCCGCAGCCTTGTATATCGACGGCAAGCTGGTCGCGGCGGCGGAAGAAGAGCGCTTCGTACGCGATAAACATGCAAAGAACCGCATGCCCTACGAATCGGCGAAATTCTGCCTGGAGCAGGCCGGCATCAAGCCTTCCGACGTTGACGTGGTAGCGATTCCGTTCGCGCCGATCAGCCTGTTCGGCAAGGCCCGCTGGCAGTATGCCAAGCGTTACTGGTACGCACCGGACCGTGCACTCGACGCGATCCTGATGGGCAACCGTCGCTACAAGCGCTATCGCAACAAGATCGTCTGGTGCCTCGAGCAACTGGGCTTCGATCCGAAGAAGATCAAGATCGAGCCGGTCGAACACCACCTGGCCCACGCCTCCAGTGCCTACCACTGCTCCGGTTTCAAAGAGAAAACCGCGATCCTCGGGATCGACGGCAAGGGCGAGTACGCCACGACCTTCTTCGGTTATGGCGAAAACGGCAAGATCCACAAGATCAAGGAATTCTTCGATCCGGACTCCCTCGGCGGCCTGTACGGTGCGATCACCGAGTTCCTCGGTTTCGACATGCTCGACGGTGAGTTCAAGGTCATGGGCATGGCGCCGTACGGCGACGCCAGCAAATACGATTTCTCGCGCCTGGCTTCGTTCGAAAACGGCGAGTTGGTCATCAACACCGACTACGCCAACGTCATCGGCCTGCGTCGTTACAAAGAGAAGGGCAAGGGTTACTACTTCTCGCCGAAACTGATCGAGTGGCTGGGTCCCAAGCGCGAAGGCGACATCGCCGACGAACCGTACATCCACTACGCCGCGAGCATCCAGGCGCTGTTCGAAAAAATTGCGCTGCAGATGATCGACCACTACCTGGGCGACGTGCTCAAGGAAACCGGCAAACTGGCCTACGCCGGCGGCTGTGCGTTGAACGTCAAGCTGAACCAGAAAATCATCGCCCGCGACGACGTCAAGGAACTGTTCGTCCAGCCTGCATCCGGCGACGCCGGTACCGCGGTGGGCGCGGCAGCCTATGTGTCCCATGCCCGTGGCGTACCGGTCGAGAAGATGGAGCACGTCTACCTCGGGCCGTCGTACAGCAACGAAGACGTGATCGCGGCCTGTGCCCGT
The DNA here is from genome assembly GCF_028823535.1 of Pseudomonas serbica. Classification (GTDB taxonomy): domain Bacteria; phylum Pseudomonadota; class Gammaproteobacteria; order Pseudomonadales; family Pseudomonadaceae; genus Aquipseudomonas; species Aquipseudomonas serbica. The sequence continues at coordinate 138,373 of NZ_JAQIYM010000006.1, forward strand.
CACGAGAACAAGCCAACGTGGCGCAAGCTCGACAACATGCCTGAGCAGATCGCCAGGATCATGGTCGACGGCAACCCGGTGGCCTGGTTCCAGGGCCGCATGGAGTTCGGTCCACGCGCACTGGGTGGTCGCTCGATCATCGGATGCCCGAGCGTGGCCGGCGTGGCCGATCGCATCAACCACCAGATCAAGTTCCGCGAGCGCTGGAGGCCTTTCTGCCCGTCGATGCTCGACACCGTGGCGCCACAGATGATCAAGATCGATCACCCGGCTCCGTTCATGACCTTCACCTTCGAAGTGGCGGAAGAGTGGAAAACCCGCGTGCCGGAAGTCGTCCACGAAGACGGCACCTCTCGCGCCCAGGTACTCAAGCGCGAATACAACCCGCGCTACTACGACATGATGAAGGCGCTGGAGGTGCTTACCGGCAACGGTGTGTCGTTGAACACCTCGCTCAACCGTCGTGGCGAGCCGATGATCTGCTCGCCGACCGACGCCCTGAACATGTTCTTCGGTTCCGATCTACAGTATCTGATCATGGAAGACATCCTGGTGGTCAAAGAGGGCGCGGACACCTATGACACGCTCGGCTGAACGCCATGTGCTGCAGTTCTGTCACGGCTATGACGGGCCGTTCCTGGACTGCGCGCGGCAGTACGCCAGCCTGTTCGCGGGGACCGGTTACCGGGTGACCACGGTGTTCCTGACCGGGGTCGCCGATGCCGAGGTCGCCGCCGGTTGCGCCAGCGATGAAGTGTTGTTCATGGAGTACAGCTCCAAGGCCATTCGTGGCCTGAAGCTGGGCGCCATCGGCGATCTGCGCAAGATCGCCGCTTCGCGCAATTTCAGTTTCTGCATCGCCCATCGCTTCAAGCCGATCTACATCGCCTTGCTCGGCACCTCGTTGCCGGTGATTGGCGTGCACCACGCGTTTGACGACTACAAACGCGGGACGCGCAAACTCTTCGCGCATGTTTTCCGCAAGCGCCTGAGCCTGCTCGGGGTGTCCGATGCCGTGCGCGATGACATGCGCCAATGCCTGCCGAAGTGGCCGGCGGCGAGGATCCAGACCCTGTACAACCGGATTGATGTACCGGCTTTGCAGGCTAGCCAGGTGTCGGCTCGCGAGGCACGGGAGACCCTGGGCCTGGCGACGGATGCCTGGATCGTCGGCAACGTCGGTCGCCTGCATCCGGATAAAGACCAAGCCACGTTGCTGGAGGGTTTTGCCATGGCGCTGCCCGGTTTGCCGGCCAACAGCCAGCTGGTGATTCTCGGTAGCGGTCGTCTGGAGCAGGATCTCAAGGCCCAGGCTCGCGAATTGGGGATTGGCAACCGGGTGCTGTTCCTCGGCCAGGTCCCTGAGGCCCGGCGATATTTCAGCGCTTTTGATGTGTTCGCCCTCAGTTCCGATCATGAACCATTCGGCATGGTGCTGCTCGAAGCCATGGCGGCGGGCGTGCCGTTGCTTGCCACGGCGTGTGGTGGAGCGAAGGAAGTGGTCGAAGGCGTGGGCATCCTGTTCCCGCTGGGCGATGCCGAGCACCTTGCGCAAGGCCTGCAACACCTGGCCGCCATGGACGAGCAACAACGTCGCCAGTGCGCCGAGCTGATGCTCGAACGCCTGCGTGAACGCTTCTCCGACCGCGCAGTGCGCGAGGCTTTCTGGCACTTGCCGCACGTAACCGAACTGGCACAGAGGGGCTGATGCTCAACCGATTTCAAGGCTGGCGCGAACGTGGCTGGTCGCTATCCGATGCCCAGACCTATGCCGAGACCTGGCAGCGTTATGGCGGCAGTGTCGCCACTCACCCGCTGGTAGTCGAGCGCCTGGCGCAGCTGGCCGGCATTCCCGTGCGATACCTGGCCTGGGAGCAGGGCGGCGAAATCAAGGCCGCGATCCCGACCTGGGGGCGAGACCTCGCCTTGTCCAAGGACGTGCTCAAGCGTAATGGCAAGAAGGGCTTGTTCGACCTTGGCAACGCCGAGATCATCCTGCCGGCTGCAGCCGATGCCCGGGCACCTCTGCGTCATCGCGGGCGTTACTTGTCGGCGCTCAATGAAAACCGTTTCACCGGTATCAGGCTGCAGGCCGAACAACTGGCCATGGCCCGCACGCCCGAAGAGTTGTCGAAAAAGTTTCGCTATAACCAGCGCCGCGAACTCAGGTTGCTGGAAGAGGCGGGTGGCGTAGTGCGACCGGTTTCCGAGTTTTCCAGCCAGGAGCTGGGGGCTATCTATTGCGATTTGTTCCGGCGCCGCTGGGGCTTTGCGGCGACCGGTGCCGAGCGCATGGCCGAAGTCATCGAGTTGTTGCGCGAGTTGCTGATCGGCTCGGTGATTTTCCTCAATGATGCACCTATTGCCATTCAACTGGTGTACCGCGTCGAGACGCCGCAATGGATCAGCGTCGAATACATCAATGGCGGTGTCGACCCCGAAACTCGCGAGTTCAGCCCCGGTAGCGTGCTGAGTTTTCTCAACACCCAAAGCGCCTGGGAGCACGCCAGGGCACAGGACAAGCCTTTGCGTTTTTCCTTTGGCCGTGCCGACCGGGAATACAAGGACCGCTGGTGCAATCCTGTGCCGGTCTACACCGTATGAGTCAAGCCATGAACCGCAAACAGCAATTGCTCAAGCGCCATCGGCGCAACAAACGCATCGGTCTGTTGGTCGCACTGGTGCTGTTGATCCTCTGCGGCATCCTGGTGGCGTGGTGGTTGCCGCTGGTGTTGGCGGTGTTGGGCTGGGTGGTCCACGAAGCCTGGTTTGCCGATCACCTGTTCTATTCGCCGAAGGACGACTACCAGTACACCTTTGCACCCTATACCCCGCAGCCCAAGGTACACCTGAGCGGGGAGCATCTGCGCCTGGACGAGGGTGTCATGCTGGTCGACGACGCGACGCTTGTGTTGGCCTTGAAGGTAAAAAGCACGTGGCTGGGGCGCTTCTTCGATCCTGTGGTCGAATTGGCGGGTGGCGACAACCCGGACCGGCAGACCTTCGAGCGGGGTGTGAACGGCCTGCGTTATCTCAACCTCAGTGGCCAGGCCCAGGTGCTGTCACGCGGTGAATTGCGTCTGCGCGGGCGTTTCTGCCGGCTGCTGGGCGAGCCTGTCTTGTGGGCCTTCGAGCACCCGGACTTTCGCCGTCAACGGGTGATGGTCATCGCCCCGCATGCCGATGATGCCGAGCTGGCGGCCTACGGCTTGTACAGCCAGGCGGACGAGGCCTGGATCGTTACGCTCACCGCCGGTGAAATCGAAGCCGAACATTATCAGCGCATGGGCATGAACAAGGTCGAGGCGTCGCGACTGAAAGGCCGTTTGCGCGCCTGGGACAGCATTGCCGTGCCGCGCTGGGCCGGCGTACCGCAAGCCCATTGCGTGCAGTTGGGCTATTTCTGCCTGCAACTGGCGACCATGCAGGCGTCGCCCGCCAAACCGATTGGCTCGCGGGAAGCGGATTTGAATGACACCCGGTTGTTTCGCCAGTTGAATCCGTTTGGCCTGCCGGGCGATGTCGACGGCGCGCCCACTTGGAACAACCTGCTGGCGGATCTGCAAGCCCTGCTGCTGCGGGCTCGACCTGAGGTGATCGTGTTGCCGCACCCGACCCTCGATCCCCATCCCGATCACATTTGCGCGCAGGCCGCGGTGCTCGAAGCGCTCAAGGGTCTTGATTGGCAACCGACCCTGTTGGGGTACGCCAACCACCTGCACGACAACGATCGCTGGCCCATGGGCGATTCCGGTGCCGGTATTGGCCTTCCTCCCGTGTTCGATCTCGGCCAGCAGATGCATCCCTACTGCCTTCAGCTTTCCCTGGCGCAGCAGCGTGACAAGGCCATGGCATTGGCAATGATGCACGACCTGCAACCACCGGCTCCCTTCAAGCGTCGCCTACGGCGTGGGTTACAGAGGCTGCTGGCGGGGCGGGCCGGCTCGAGATACGGCGAAAATGAATTTTTTCGCAAGGCTGTGCGGCGTCAGGAACTGTTCTGGCGCTTGTAAGGTGTCATGGGCCTGAAGCTCGACTGTCTGAGGGCAAGTTCGGATTCAGGCGTTGTTCCATTTGCCTGTTGTGGCAAGGAAGACGATGAAAGTTCTATTTCTGGTGCAGAAAGATCAGCGGGCCATCCTGGACCGTCTGTACGATGGCGTGGCGGCTCATTGCGAGTGCGACTTGCGCTGGTTGAGCAGCGAGGAACAGCGCAACCTGCGCAGTTATTTCCGGCGTGAAGTCGATGTGTCCCGGTACGACCGGATCGTGTTTTTCCTGCGGTTCAAGCAGGAAATCCGCCAGGTCGGATTTATCCGTACGATTCCCAACCTGGTCATTCTCGAACACGATGCCTACCAGAACTACATTCCTTGCAAGTACACCGGCAAGTTCAGCGCGCACTACCGTCGCCTGCCGTGGGCGCGAGTCATCAGTTCCGGCTTCGTTGTCACCGAACGCCTGCGTGCAGAGGGTTTCGATGCGGTGTTCGTGCCCAAGGGCTACGACCAGACGCAGCTTGCGGATCAGGGGCGCGAGCGCGATATCGAGCTGGCGTTCGTCGGCAGTACCAACAGTGTTGCCTACAGCGGTCGAAAAGCCCTGCTCGATGAGCTGGGTCGCGTCGAGCCCCTGGTAGTGACTCGCACCAAATCCGGCGAGGAGTACCGCGATACGCTCAACCGCATTCGCTTTTTCGTCAGTGCCGACGTCGGCATGGGCGAGTTCATGATCAAGAATTTCGAGGCCATGGCCTGTGGCTGTGTATTGCTGGCCTATGACCAGGGCGCGGCGGAAAACCAGGCGCTGGGTTTGCAGGATATGCACAACGTGGTGTTCTACCAGGACATCGCACAGCTCCAGGAGAAGCTGGCCAGATTACGCAGCGACCCGCAACTGGCGCAGCGCATCGCTCACAATGGTCGGGAGCTGGCGGTCAGCCAATTCAGCTTTGCACGCATCGGCCAGCGTATCGTCGAAGAACTTGAGCCTGCACTGCGTCCTAGAGCGCCTTTGAGTCTGTTGGAAAGAATTCGACTCAATTTGGGTGTTTGACAAGCGTTGGCCAGCCATTGATATTGCTGGCCACTTCTAATTTGTCGAGACAACCGTGCATTTTTCCCCCGAGAGTGACATCACGCTAGTGGTCACAAGCTGTGGTCGCCTTGATCTGCTCAAGACCACACTCGAGAGCTTCGATCGATTCAATACGGCGCCCATCCGCGAAGTGTTCATTACCGAGGATGCAGGTGACCAAGGGGTTCATGCGGTCATTCCAGCCCACTGGAAGGATCACTGCACGGTGTTCGTCAATCGTCCAAAGCTGGGTCAGCTGGCGTCCATCGATCTGGCGTATGAACACGTCAGCACGAGCTACATCTTCCATTGCGAGGATGACTGGGAATTCTATCGCCCGGGGTTTGTGGAAGACTCCATGACCATTCTCCAATTCCGCCCGGAAATCCTGCAAGTGTGGTTGCGTAGCTATACTCATGACCTGCGGGTTCACAGTCCCTATATTCATCTGGGGCCACAGGAAGTCGTCGGTGGGGTGGCTTGCTATCCATTGATCTCCGACAAGCCGGAATGGCAGGGGTTCTCGCTGAACCCGGGCTTGCGCCGGGTCAAGGAATATCGATTGTGCGCACCATTTTCGGGGCACGCTGGCGAGAAAGCGCTGTCACAGCGATACGCACTGTTGAATCTGACTGCACTCACGCTTGAAGCGGACGCAGTCATGCACACCGGGTTTGGCCTGCACGTGCAAACGCCTGTCGAGCGACAGCGCAAGGCGCGTCGCAGCCGGCGCGAACAGGTCAAGTTCGTATTGTTTTTGTTGTTGGGAGTCTGCATTGGTTGGTCCATCAAGTAGCTACACCGCAGCTTATCCCCATAACCTTCTGTATTGGCTGCTTGCCCTATGAGTATTCTCAACGTGATGTGGGCCGGCGGTGCTCCGTTTGCTTCGATCCACAAGGTGCATCAGCAGATACTGTCGCAGGCCTTGCCATCAGCTCCGGTCAAAACCTGGTTGCTTCAGGGGGGCGCCTCCGAATGTGGAGTGAACGTTGGTGAGATCCGCGAATGGGGGCTGTCTTCTGCTCGTTTGAAAGGGCGGCATTTCTGGCGATTGACCAAGCCCTGGATGCGAGCCCGGTTTCACCGTGCCCTCCAGGAGAGCGACGCGCGTCTGCTGTTGCTCGACGGGTTGGGAGTAGCGCGCACGCTGTTGCCGATACTCAAGGCGTTGCCGCATATCCGCGTCGTGGTCATTTTTCATGGATCGACCCGACTGCATGCGGGTGATCGCGCGCTCTTCCAGCAGCTCCCGTCTTCACAACTGGCCTTGGCCGCCGTGTCGAACACCCTCGCAACCTCGCTGAGTCGTGACTTGCAGGTACCGGTCGTGACATTGCGCAGTGCCTTTGAGCCTACCGCCTTCCGGCGTGCTTTGCTTTCTCGGGAGGAGGCGCTGATGCGGTTGGGCCTGTCTGCTAACGGTGGGCCAGTATTGGGGGCCGTGGGACGCCTGGTTTCCGAAAAGGGCTTCAATTGCCTGCTCGATGCTTTTGCGGCGGCATTGCAGGAGCGTGCTGACCTGAGGCTGGTCATCATCGGGGAGGGAAGCACTCGTGCCGCGCTGGAAGCGCGTATCGATGAGTTGGGGCTGCGCGAGCAAGTCTTGCTGCCGGGCCATCTCGATGACGCAGCGCGTCTTTATCGTGCGTTCGACTGGGTTGCAATCCCATCGCGGGAGGAAGGTCTGGGGCTCATTATGCAGGAAGCTGTCATGGCCGGCATTCCGGTGCTGTCCAGCGATCTGGCGGTATTTCGTGAGCAGTTGGCCGATAGCGGCCGGTACGCCCCGGTCGATGACGTGAACGCCTGGCGCGACGCGATCCTGCGCGCGTTCAGCGTCTCTGCCGAAGCGGTCGCTGCTGATCAATTCCAGGCGTTAGGGCCGGATCAAGCCTGGCTGAGCTTCAGCCAGACCGCCCGTGCGCTACTCTCATGAGGGCAGCACTGCCTGCTCCAATGCTTGCATCGGAAAGGTGTCGTTCAGGTTCTCGCGCGCAATATAGCGTGCGAAGTGCTGCAGGTTGCGTTTGATCAGATGCCGAGGCAAGGGTGCTCGCAGGAAGCGCATGTCAGCCACATCAATCAGGCCCATTTGATTGTCGGGCGTGATCACGATGTTGCCCAGATGCAGCGACCGGAAATAGATCCCCGATTGATGAAGGCGGCGTATCAGTCCGGCCAGTTCGGGCAAGGCTTGTGGCCAGTTGAAGCCTTCCTTGTTAGCGATCTGGCGCAGGGTCTCGCCTGGTAGTGGCTGGTACAGCACGGCTGTCATGCCGGGCGCCTGCAGTCGGTAATACTGCAGAACCTGCAAGGTCGGTACACCGAGTTTTTGCAGCTCGACTGCATTGTCGATGAAGCGTTTCGAATAGGGCCGAAACAAGGCGGATGAGAAAATACGCTTGCGACGAAACAGTTTGAGGATATTCCCATCTTGCAACAGGTAGACTTTTGGCCCGTAACTGTCGGCCTCCAGTACTTTGGCACCGTCAATCATTTGATTTAGGGCGGCTTGAGGGAGCCGGGAACATTGCATCGTAGAAAGCCTTGTTGGAAGAACGGGGCGCCGTGGCGGGCAATGATGCCGAAAAAATTCAGCTTTAACCATGTCGGGTTGGGTGAGCGAACGCTTACAGGAGCAATTTGATGCAAGAAACTCGTTGGGCGCAAGCATGGATGACAGTAGGTCTTTTGTGGTTTTTGTTGGCCATCGCCATTGCGCCTACCAACAAGCTCTATCAGCAAGGCTTGGTGGTGTTTCTCTGGTTGCCTGCAATCATGCTCTGCTGGTCCGCACGGGTCCGGCTTCGGGAATTGTTCCATGACCAGCGCTGGATCTACCTGCCGTTGCTGGGGCTGGTGATCTGGTCACTGCTCAGTCTTTCATGGTCGAACACGCCTGATCCTGATCGCGCAGCCAAGCGCGTGCTGTACATCGTGGTGTTCCTGTTGTTCTTTCCGGTTTTCGCCAATGCCCGACCCGAGCGCGTGATCCGCGTCATGCAATGGGGAGGTATAGGGCTGGCTGTCACGGCGCTGGTGGCGATCGTCAAATTTTATGGAATGCATGGCAACGTCTGGGTTTCACGCGTGGAAGGGCTGGGCGAATTGTCCCATCCGATCCTGGGCGGCTACGTCATCGGGCTGGCAGCCGTGTGGCTGGTACTCTGGACACCGCGTACGGGCTTGATGCAGGTAGTCTGTGCCCTTGCATTGGGCGTTCTGGGGATATTTGTCCTGCTCAGCCAGAGTCGCGGCGCGGCCCTGGCACTGTTTCTCACGATACTGGCCATGCCGATCTGGTGCCGTGACCGACGCAGTCGTCTCGTCGCGGCGCTCGCACTGATCATCGCGATGCTGGCGTTCTGGCTTTTCGAATCCCTGGTCCTGTCGCGCGGTGTTTCCTATCGCCCGCAGATCATGATGGCCAGTTTGCAAATGATCGCTGAACATCCATGGCGGGGCCTGGGCCTCGGTAGTAACTACAGGGTGTTCGCCGATGGGCAGTCTTTTGACCACGCCCATAACCTGTTCACCCACGTGGCCATCGAATTGGGCCTGCCAGGTTTATTGTTGTGGGCGGCGACCTGGATCGCAGTTCTGCGCGAGGCCTGGAAGGTTCGGGAAACGCTCTATGCCAAGGGAATCATCGGCATCTGGTTGTTCTCTACCCTGGCGATGCAATTCGATGCCGCCAGCCTGAACGGTACACCGAGGGCCGAATGGTTCATCAGTTGGTTACCCATTGGCCTGGCCAGTGTTTTGGTATGGGCTCGGGCCAATCCCGACGCTTGTGATAAAATTTCGCGTTCTTCCTAACCAGTGAGCTCTACGATGAGTGACGCACCGCCCAAAGCGGGACAGGACTCCAGCCTGAAAATCTATTTTCGGCTGCTGGGGTATGTAAAACCTTATCTCGGCCTTTTCTTGCTGAGTATCGTAGGCTTCGTGATTTTTGCCTCCACACAGCCGATGCTGGCGGGGATTCTCAAGTATTTCGTCGATGGCCTGAGCAATCCTGAAGCGGTGCTCTTCCCCGACGTCCCGTATCTGAAGGACTTGCAGCTGTTGATGGCCGTGCCATTGCTGATCATCCTGATCGCGGCGTGGCAAGGCCTGGGCTCTTTCCTCGGCAACTATTACCTGGCGAAGGTTTCGCTGGGGCTGGTGCACGACCTGCGGGTCGAGTTGTTCAACAAATTGCTGGTTCTGCCAAACCGCTATTTCGATACCCATAATTCCGGGCATCTGATCTCGCGCATCACGTTCAACGTGACCATGGTGACCGGTGCCGCTACCGATGCTATCAAAGTGGTGATCCGCGAAGGCCTGACCGTGGTCTTCCTGTTTGCCTACCTGCTGTGGATGAACTGGAAACTGACCATCGTGATGCTGGCCATCCTTCCGCTGATTGCACTCATGGTGGGTAATACCAGCAAGAAATTCCGCAAGCAGAGCAAGAAGATCCAGGTGGCCATGGGCGACGTGACCCATGTGGCGTCCGAAACCATCCAGGGGTATCGCGTGGTGCGCAGCTTCGGTGGCGAGAGCTACGAAGAACGGCGTTTCGCCGAGGCCAGCCAGGGCAATACCGATAAGCAACTGCGCATGACCAAGACCGGTGCGGTCTACACGCCGATGTTGCAGCTGGTGATCTACACCGCCATGGCCGTGTTGATGTTCCTGGTGCTGTTCCTGCGCGGCGATGCAACCGCCGGTGACCTGGTGGCCTACATCACTGCGGCGGGTCTGCTGCCCAAGCCGATCCGTCAGCTGTCGGAAGTCAGTTCGACCATTCAGAAAGGTGTCGCCGGTGCCGAAAGCATTTTCGAGCAACTGGACGTTGAGCCGGAAGTCGACCACGGTACCGTTGAGCGCGACCGCGTCAATGGCTACCTGGAAGTGCGCAATCTGAGCTTTACCTATCCAGGCACAGAGCGTGAGGTGCTGAAGAACATCAGCTTCACCGCGGCGCCAGGCCAGATGATCGCGTTGGTTGGTCGCTCTGGCAGCGGCAAATCGACACTCGCCAGCCTGATACCGCGCTTCTACCATCATGAAGTCGGCGAAATCCTGCTCGATGATGTCGAAATCGAAGACTACCGTTTGCGCAATCTGCGTCGGCACGTAGCGCAAGTCACACAGCATGTAACCCTGTTCAACGACACCATTGCCAACAATATCGCCTACGGTGACCTGGCTGGCGCACCTCGCGCCGACATTGAGAAGGCTGCCGCGGACGCGTACGCAATGGACTTCATCGCGCAGATGCCACAAGGCCTGGATACCCAGGTCGGGGAAAACGGCGTACTGCTGTCCGGCGGTCAGCGCCAGCGCCTGGCGATTGCCCGTGCCTTGCTGAAAAATGCTCCGTTGTTGATTCTCGACGAAGCCACCTCGGCGCTCGATACCGAGTCCGAGCGTCACATTCAAGCAGCGCTGGATCAGGTCATGAAGGGGCGTACCACGCTGGTCATCGCTCACCGGTTGTCGACCATCGAAAAGGCCGACCTGATTCTGGTAATGGATCAGGGCGAAATCGTCGAGCGTGGCACGCACACGCAATTGCTGGCACAAAATGGCTACTATTCGCGCCTGCATGCGATGGGGCTCGATACCCCGGCGGAAGACATCGCCTGATACCGACATCAGGGTGAGCCTGGCTCACCCTGATGCCCTGCCCGCGTGCAATGCGCCACGTGAGTGTATCCACGGTTTTTGCTCAATAATTGATCAAAAAGCCTTGCCGCAAGATCCCGTTGCAGCCGTCTCACAAGCCTGTGCCCACCCTGTGTTAATATCGCGCCCCTGTTCATTTTGTATGTGGGTTGCTCCATGAAGTTGTCCATGCCGCGATTCGATCAAGCCCCTGTCTTGGTGGTCGGCGATGTCATGCTCGACCGTTACTGGCATGGTGGTACCTCACGGATTTCCCCTGAGGCGCCAGTACCGGTAGTCAAGGTCGAACACATCGAGGACCGCCCAGGCGGTGCCGCCAACGTTGCGTTGAACATTGCCGCCCTCGGCGCCCCGGCCTCTCTGGTGGGTGTGACTGGCGACGATGAAGCCGCCGACAGCCTGGTCAATAGCCTCAAGGGTGCCGGTGTGCGTGCGTTGTTCCAGCGCATTGCCCACCAGCCGACCATCGTCAAGCTGCGGGTCATGAGTCGTCACCAGCAACTGCTGCGGATCGATTTCGAAGAACCGTTCGCCACCGATTCCCTGGCGTTGTCCGTGCAGGTCGACGAGCTGCTCGAAGGCATCAAGGTGCTGGTGCTGTCCGACTACGGCAAAGGCGCGCTGAAAAACCATCAGGTATTGATCCAGGCCGCCCGTGCCCGTGGCATTCCGGTGCTTGCCGATCCCAAGGGCAAGGACTTCTCCATTTATCGCGGTGCGAGCCTGATCACGCCGAACCTCAGCGAATTCGAAACCATCGTCGGTGGTTGCGCCGATGAGCACGAATTGGTGAGCAAGGGCGCGCAGCTGATGCACGACCTGGACCTTGGCGCCTTGCTGGTGACCCGTGGTGAGCACGGCATGACCCTGCTGCGCCCGGATCATCCGGCATTGCACCTGCCGGCACGCGCCCGTGAAGTGTTCGACGTGACCGGTGCTGGCGATACGGTTATTTCCACCTTGGCAGCGGCGATTGCCGCGGGTGAGGAACTGCCGCATGCGGTGGGCCTGGCCAACCTGGCGGCCGGCATCGTGGTTGGCAAGCTTGGTACGGCGGCTATCAGTGCGCCGGAACTGCGTCGGGCTATCCAGCGTGAAGAAGGTTCCGAGCGCGGTGTGCTGGGCCTGGAACAGCTGTTGCTGGCAGTCGACGATGCGCGTGCGCATAACGAGAAAATCGTCTTCACCAACGGCTGCTTCGACATCCTGCATGCCGGGCATGTGACGTACCTGGAGCAGGCGCGGGCGCAAGGCGATCGCCTGATCGTTGCGGTCAACGACGATGCGTCGGTCAGCCGCCTGAAAGGGCCTGGCCGGCCGATCAACAGTGTCGACCGGCGAATGGCGGTGCTCGCAGGTCTGGGCGCAGTCGATTGGGTGATCAGCTTCGCTGAGGGCACACCGGAGAACCTGCTGCGTGAGGTCAAGCCGGACGTGCTGGTCAAAGGTGGAGACTACGGGATAGACCAAGTGGTCGGTGCAGACATCGTGACCGCCTACGGCGGGACCGTGAAAGTGCTGGGGTTGGTGGAAAACAGCTCCACGACCGCAATTGTCGAGAAGATCCGCAAGTCAGAATAAAGCCCTTGTAGGAGCGAGCTCGCTCGCGATGGACGTTAACGATAACGCGGGCTACCTGATTCAACGCGGTGCCCCTACTTCCATCGCGAGCAAGCTCGCTCCTACAAGGCACGCGGTACGATCTTCTTGAGCAGTTGCCTGGCCTTGCCACGCAATCGCGCCAATCCAGAAGCCTTATCCGGTGGCGTCAAACCTTGCTGGCGCACCCAGTCCTTCCAGCGAATTCGCTCATCTTTCACCAGCCAGCCTTCCTGCCGGGCAAAGCTTTCCGCCAGGTACAATCCGCGCGTGCTTGCCGGGTGCAACTGATCCTTTTTCAAGGTGTAGAGCTCGGCCAAGGGGTGGCCGTCCTGTAATGGCATCAGGTACAGGTCGGGACGCTTGCGATCCAGGCGGGCCACCAGTTGATCGCCTTCCAGGCGTTCGTCGACGTGAAACAGGCTCAGGGACTTCGCTTCCTTGGGCACCTCCAGGCGCAAGTCATAGATCAATTGCAGCGAGGCGGTCGGCAAGTGCACGTAGGCCCGTGGCCGTTCGATCAATGGCAGGTTGGCGCAGCGCACCGGACGTGCCGAGCCGGACAGCGGCGACAGGCGAAACGGCAGGGCTTCGCGATAGTGCAGGGCGCTCGAGTAGGGCGCGGGTAGCCAGGTGTCGTTGAAGCGTCCGCCGAGCCAGCCTTCCGGGGTTTCCAGCAGGCATTCCTCGGCAATTTCCTGGATGGCCGTGTGCAGCGGCAGGTTCAGCTCATGGGCTGGCACGTAGCCGGAAATCAGCTTGAGCACCACGTCGCCGCGGTCCTGCCGCCGTTGGCGCACCAGCACCCAGTAATCGCGATTCTGCCAATGCAGTGTCAGGCGTACCGAAACCCCGAGATTGGCCAGTTCAACGGAAAACCGATCCTTGTCGGCGACGGTCACCGGACGCCGACGTTGGAGGATCTGGGAAAAATTCAACGGCCTCCCGACGCTCTGATAACTCAGGCCTTCGGGAGTCGCTTCGACGAATAACGGCAGGGTCTTGAAGTTGCTCGGGTTCTTTCTAATGAGCGTACGCGGCATGTCGGCTCCTGCTTTAGGCCGCGTGGGGCGGCATCAGTTGCTACGTAGGACCTGGGCAACGGTCGCCACGTTATGGGCGAGGTGCAGCGGATTGATCGTTCCGACAATAGCACTGGCCACGCCGGGATGTTCGAACAACAACTCGAAACTGGCGCGCACCGGGTCCACGCCTGGACTCAGGCACACATGACCGCTGGCGAGGGCTTTTTTGACCAGAATGGCTTTGCCGTGAGCAGCAGCATAGTCAATGACGGCCTTTTCGGTTTGCTCGTTCAGATTGTAGGTGACCATCGCGCAATCACCTTGCTCCAGCGCCTTCAAGCCGCCTTCAACGGTTTTGCCGGAAAACCCGAAGCCGCGAATCTTGCCTTCGGCCTTGAGCGCGGCAAGCGTTGCATAGACTTCGCAGTCGTTGAGGATGGCCAGGTCGTTGCCGTCGGAGTGCACCAGCACCAGGTCGATAAAATCGGTTTCAAGACGTTGCAGGCTGCGTTCCACCGAGAGGCGGGTGTGCCCGGCACTGAAATCGTGCCGGGACAGCCCGTCGGCAAACTCTTCGCCGACCTTGCTGACGATTACCCAATCCTGACGCTGACCCCGCAGCAGCGGGCCGAGGCGCTCTTCGCTGCGACCATAGGCCGGAGCGGTGTCGATCAGGTTGATGCCCATATCACGCGCGAGTTTGAGCAGCATGCGCGCTTCGTCATCATCGGGGATCTGGAAACCGTTAGGGTATTTCACCCCTTGATCGCGGCCGAGTTTTACCGTGCCCAGGCCCAGGGGCGACACCAGCAAGCCGGTGCTGCCCAGGGGCCGATGCAGGTCGTGCAAAGTGGGTTGGCTCATGGCAGCAGTTGCTCCCAGGCTGGCACGCCCATTGGCGGTTTTGGCAGCGCCGGCAACGCGCTGGCCGGACCCGGTTGAATACCATCGCGGGCGAGGCTGGCGAATACCCGGTCGGCGAAGTCCGGCGCCAGTGCCAGTTTGGTTGGCCAGCCCACCAACAGGCGACCTTCCTCGGCAACAAAGGCGTTGTCGGGACGGGTCAGCCCCGATTGCAATGGCTCCGCGCGGTCCACGCGCAAGGTTGCCCACTGCACGGTGCTGAGGTCGATCCATGGCAATAACTGACCCAGTTCTTTCTGTGCGGTGGCGATCTGTTCGGCGGGCTCGCGGGCCACGCCTTCGGCTTCGGCGATGTCGCCGCCCAGGTACCACACCCACTGGCCATCGGCCGCCGGGTGCGTGGTCACGGTAATCCGCGGTTTGGTTCCGCCACCCAGGCAATGGGCGTACAGCGGCTTGAGGCTCGGGCCCTTGGCGATGATCATGTGCAGCGGGCGGCGTTGCATGGCGGGCTGGGTCAACCCCAGCGCTTCGAGCAGCGCCGCGGTTCCGCCGCCAGCGCTCAAGACGATGCGTTGGGCGCGGATCTCGCGTTCGTCCACCTTCAGGCCAACCAGCACGCCGCCCTCCAGCAGCGGCTCGATCTTCTGTCCGGCGAGCAGACCGTCACCCGCGAGATCAGCCAGGCGCTGGATCAGGCTTGGCACATCGATCACCAGTTCCGCCAGGCGATAGACTTTGCCCTTGAAACGTTTGTCTTGCAGGGCCGGTGGCAATTGGTCGCCCTTGACCTGATCGACGCGACCGCGCACGGCTTTGCTGGCGAAGAAGCTGGTGAGGTTGCCGGCAATCGTCCCGGGGGACCAGAGGTAGTGGGCTTCGGAGAGTAGGCGCACACCCGACAGGTCCAGTTCGCCGTTCCCGGCCAGGGCTTCGCGCCAGCGACGGGGCATGTCGGCGATGGCTTCGGAGGCGCCGGTCAGGGCACCATGCAGCGCGTACTTGGCGCCGCCATGGATGATGCCCTGGGACTTCACACTCTGCCCGCCGCCGAGGCTGGCGCTTTCCACCAGCACGGTCGAGAAACCCTGGCGGCGCAGGCGCGCGTTCAGCCAGAGGCCGGCGACACCAGCGCCGACAATGAGAACGTCGGTGGAAATAACGGATGGCATGCAGCGACCTCAGTGTTCAAGACGAAGGCGCAGTATACAGACTCGAAGAAGCGTGGATTTGTTGGTGATCAATTGTGGGAGCGGGCTTGCTCGCTCCCGCAAAAGATTGTGCGCGTGTTTTAGTGCCCGGCAGTCTTGGAGAACAACTGGATGACCACAACCCCCAGCACGATCAGCGCCATCCCCAGCATCGCCGGTACGTCCAGCTTCTGCCCGTAGATAAACAGCGCCGCGACGCTGACCATCACGATGCCCATGCCGGCCCATACCGCGTAAGCCACGCCCACCGGCACGCTGCGCACCACCAGGGTCAGCATCCAGAAGGCGATGCCGTAGCCGACGATCACCAGCAACAGCGGCAACGGGGTGCTGAAGCCCTTGACCGCTTTCATCGAAACAGTGGCAATCACTTCGGCGCAGATGGCAATGGCCAGGTAGTAGTAAGCGGTCATGGGTCAATCCTCGTATGAAGTGTTGCTTGCTGAGTTCGGCATTCTAGAGGTTCTCCAGATGCGGTAAAGTCATTACCTATCTGTCCTGAAGATGGGTTTGCCAATGCAATGGGATCTGGAACAACTGCGCTTGTTTGTCGGTGTGGCGGAGCAGCGTTCGTTTTCTGCCGTGGCGCGGGACCAGCGCAAAGCCCAGTCGGCGGTCAGCAGTGCGATTGCCCTGCTGGAGGAAGATCTCGGCGTGAGCCTGTTCGACCGCAGCAGCGGCCGCCAGCCGAAACTCACCGAAGCTGGCAACGCCTTGTTGGAAGAGGCACGGGAAGTGCTGCGCCAATGCGAGCGCCTCAACGGCCGGGCGCTGGCAATGATGCGCGGCCAGGAGGCTCGCCTGCGTCTGGCCCAGGACGAGGCGATGCCTTACCAACCCGTCATTGAAAGCTTTGAAGCCCTGGCGGAAAAATTCCCCAGCCTTGAAGTGCAACTGACCAGCGCTGCCCAGGGCGATGTGGCGCGCAAGCTGGTGGAGCGTCGAGCCGATCTGGGCTTGCTGTTTTACCACGATCAAATTCCCGAAGCCCTTGAGCGGCGGGTGCTGGGCAGCGTCGAGATGGTCACGGTGTGCGGTGTCGGGCATCCGTTGGCGGTAAAGGCTGAAGTGAACTGCCAGGAACTGGCGCAGCATCGCCAGTTGCTGATGTCCACGCAGTCCAGCGTCTACCCCGGCAGCGAGCCGGCCAGCCCGCAAGTCTGGCGGGCCGACAGTTTTTACGTGATGGCCGAATGGCTGGTCCGTGGCCTCGGCTGGGCGTGGCTGCCGCGGCACGTCGTGCAGTACTCGGCGTACCAGGGTTTGATGGTCGAACTGGCCAGCGAATGGACTCCGCCGGCGCTGGTGGTGGAATTGGTCTGGCGCCGCGACGAACCCCTGGGCCCGGCCGCTCGCTGGCTGGCGGAACGTTTTGCCGTGCACTTGCAGGCGATCGGCGAAAAACCCGATAAACTCCGCCGCCATGAATAGAACTCTCTACACCGCGCTGTTTTACCTGGGGCTGCCATTGGTGGCGATTCGGCTGTGGCTGCGTTCGCGCAAGGCCCCGGCCTATGCCAAGCGCATCGGTGAGCGTTTTTCCTACGCGATGCCGACAATGAAGCCCGGTGGAATTTGGGTGCATGCGGTGTCTGTGGGCGAAAGCATTGCCGCCGCGCCGATGATTCGCGCCTTGCTGCAACGTTATCCACAGCTGCCGATCACCGTGACCTGCATGACTCCCACCGGTTCGGAGCGCATCCAGGCGTTGTTCGCCAATGAGCCGCGCATCCAGCACTGCTATTTGCCGTACGATTTGCCGTGCGCCGCCAAGCGTTTTCTTGATCGGGTCCAGCCGAAACTGGCGGTGATCATGGAAACCGAACTCTGGCCCAACCATATCCATCAATGTGCCAAGCGCGGGATTCCCGTGGCCCTGGCCAATGCGCGACTGTCCGAGCGTTCGGCCAGGGGCTACGGCCGCTTCGGTAAACTGACCGGGCCGATGCTCGCCGAGATGAGCCTGTTTGCGGTGCAGACCGAAGCCGAGGCCCAGCGTTTTCGTCAGTTGGGCGCGCGAACGGATACCGTCGAAGTCACCGGCTCGATCAAGTTCGACCTGACCATCGACCCGCAACTGTTGCAACGTGCCGCCGATTTGCGCGGGCAATGGCAGGCGCACGAACGCCCGGTGTGGATTGCCGCCAGCACCCATGATGGCGAAGACGAGGTGGTACTGGCAGCCCATCGCCAGCTGCTCGCGAGCCATCCAGATGCCTTGCTGATACTGGTGCCGCGCCACCCTGAGCGTTTCAATTCGGTATTCGAGTTGTGTCGCCAGCAGGGCTTTGCCACGGTTCGGCGCTCCAGCGCCGAAGCGGTTACCGCCGGCACGTCGGTGTTGTTGGGTGACACCATGGGCGAGTTGCTGTTTCTCTACGCCTTGGCCGATACCGCATTCGTCGGCGGCAGCCTGGTGCCAAATGGCGGGCATAACTTGCTTGAGCCGGCAGCGTTGGCCAAGCCGGTGCTCAGTGGCCCGCACCTGTTCAACTTCCTTGAAATCGCCGCGCAGTTGCGCAGCGCCGGGGCGTTGCAGGAAGTGGAAGATGCCCAAGGGCTGGCGTTGGCGGTGCAGCGCCTGTTCGAATTGCCGCGCGATGCGCAGCGGATGGCCGAGGCGGGGTTGAAGGTGATGCGCGCCAATCAGGGGGCGCTGCAGCGCTTGCTGGATGGGCTGGGGCGGTTGATCGACCGCTGACCTGTAGGAGCCGGCTTGCTGCGGGCGGCTCCTACAGGAACTGTGTCAAGGCCTGGCTTTGAGTTGTTCAGCCGCAGCCTTCGCCAGGTCCGGCGGCAGGAAGTCCTTGTCCGGGTTGTAGTTGGGATTGAGCCAACGCGCCAGGTCCTGCAAATCCCCCGGGTTCAACGTACCGGCCTGCTGCTTCAAGCGCAGGTTGTCGAGGATGTAGTCGTAGCGGGTGTTGTTGTAGTCGCGTACCGAGGTGTAGAGCGAGCGCTGCGCATCCAGCACGTCGACGATGTTTCGCGTACCCACCTGATAACCGATTTCGGTCGCTTCCACCGCACTCTGGTTGGAGATGATCGACTGCTTGCGCGCCTGTACCTGCTCGACATCGGTGTTCACCGCGCGGTGCAGGTCGCGGGTGTTTTCGACGATCTGCCGGCGCAGGGATTCGCGTTGCTGCTCGGTCTGGTCCAGTTGCGCATAGGATTGGCGCACCTGGGAGTTGATCAGGCCGCCGCTGTAGATCGGGATGTTGAGTTGCAGGCCCACAGTCGTTTGCTCGACGTTACCGCCATACGCCTGGGGAAAGCCGTTCGGGTTGCTGAAGCCCAACGCATCGTTGTCGCCTTTTTCGTATTGCGCCACGGCGTCGAGGGTCGGTGCATGGCCGGCCTTGCGCTGCTTGAGGGTTTGCTCGGCAGCGCTGACGGCGTAGTTGCTGGCCAGCAGGTTGAGGTTCTGCTTGGCCGCCGTTTCCACCCAGGCCTTGGCGTCGTTCGGCGCGGGGGGCAGGATCGGCAGGTTGTGGCTGATGCCCTGGATCGACTTGTACTGACGGTTGGTCAGGGTGATCAGGGCTTCGAAGGCATCGTCCACCTGGCGCTGGGCAACGATGCGGTTGGCGCGTGCCGTGTCGTAGCTGGCTTGCGAGTTCAGCACGTCGGTCTTGTCCGAGAGGCCGACATCGAAGCGCTCGTTGGACTGATCCAGTTGACGCTTGAACGCGGCTTCCTCGGCCTTGGTCGAGGCCAGGTTATCCTGGCTGCGCAGTACGTTGAAGTAACTGTCGGCCGTCTGCAGGATCAGGTTTTGCTGGGTCGCGGAGAGCTGCAGCGCAGCCTGTTCGTTGACGTCCTTGGCGGCCTGGAACTGGAACCAGCGGTCGGCGCGGAACAGCGGTTGCGCCAGGGTCGCCTGGTACGAATGGGCATTGCGGTTGGTCGTGGCCGAAGGCTGGTCGATTGCCGTGCGCACGTTGGCAACATTGGCACCGCCCGACAGGTTGGGCAGCAACCCGGCGCGGGCCTGGGGTACGACTTCTTTCTGGGCGCCATATTGGGCGATGGCGGCGGCGAGGTCGGCGTTGTTGTTCACCGCTTCCTGATAAACGCTGACCAGGTCGGTCCTGGTCGATAAGGGCGCTTCTGCTGCCCAGGCCATTCCATTGGACGCACAAGACACGGCAAGGGCCAGTGAGAGTTTGCGCAGCATAGGCGTTCCCTAGTAAAAATATTACACAAGTAATTTGAGCGCCAAGGCTAAGGCGCTGCCTGTGCAACGTCAATGCGCAGCTTGGCGTAGCGAGTGTAGTTGTGCATTGGAGCGGCAACAATCCTGCCGCTCCCGGTAATTGCGCCATTCATCATGGTGTTTGCAACGGGGTTGGCGTTCTTTGCCAGTTGTGTCTAGACTGGCCGGGTTCTTGTCGGGGTGCCTTGCTATGAGGCTGAGATCGAATAATTTCGGATCCCGTTGAACCTGATCAGGTTAGCGCCTGCGTAGGGAACAAGATTTCTCGTCACCCGGCGAGTCCTCTTGTGCTTCGTCCGGGATGTTGTTCGACAATCGAACACCCCTCGAGCACTGAGCACAGCACCAACAGCGTTGTCATGGCTGATTGGTCGCGTCCATTCGTTACAGGTTCGCTCCGACAAAATTCCACTGCCTGGATGCTGTCTGGAGAGCCCGTGATGACTACAAAAGAAAAAATCGCCACCAACCTGAGTGACTCGGCCAAGGTCGATCAACAATCGGTGCAGCCGTTTACCCGCTCGCAAAAAATCTATGTCCAGGGCACTCGTCCGGACATCCTCGTGCCAATGCGTGAAATCAGCCTCGACGTGACGCCGACCGACTTCGGTGGTGAGGTCAACGCGCCGGTTGTGGTGTACGACACCTCGGGCCCGTACACCGACCCCAACGTCATCATCGACGTGCGCAAAGGCCTGGCCGATGTGCGTTCGCCATGGATCGAATCCCGTGGCGACACCGAGCGCCTGAGCGGCCTGAGCTCCAACTTCGGCCAGGAACGCCTTGCCGATCCGGAACTGACCAAGCTGCGTTTTGCCCACGTGAACAACCCGCGTCGCGCCAAGCCGGGCGCCAACGTCAGCCAGATGCACTACGCGCGCAAAGGCATCATCACCGCCGAGATGGAATACGTCGCCATCCGCGAAAACATGAAGCTGGAAGTGGCCCGCGCCGCCGGCCTGCTGGACCAGCAACACGCCGGTCACAGCTTCGGCGCCAGCGTACCGAAAATCATCACCCCTGAATTTGTCCGTGACGAAATCGCCCGCGGTCGCGCGATCATTCCGGCCAACATCAACCACACCGAACTGGAACCGATGATCATCGGCCGTAACTTCCTGGTGAAGATCAACGGCAATATCGGCAACAGCGCCCTGGGTTCGTCCATCGAAGAAGAAGTGGCGAAATTGACCTGGGGCATTCGCTGGGGTTCGGACACGGTCATGGACCTGTCCACCGGTAAACACATTCACGAAACCCGCGAGTGGATCATCCGTAACTCGCCGGTACCGATCGGTACGGTGCCGATCTACCAGGCCCTGGAAAAAGTCGGCGGCGTGGCCGAAGACCTGACCTGGGAGCTGTTCCGTGACACGCTGATCGAGCAAGCTGAGCAGGGCGTCGACTACTTCACCATCCACGCCGGCGTATTGCTGCGCTACGTGCCGATGACCGCCAAGCGCGTGACCGGCATCGTTTCCCGTGGCGGTTCGATCATGGCCAAGTGGTGCTTGGCGCACCACAAGGAAAACTTCCTCTACACCCACTTCGAAGACATCTGCGAAATCATGAAGGCCTACGACGTCAGCTTCTCGCTGGGCGATGGCCTGCGTCCGGGCTCGATTGCCGACGCCAACGACGAAGCGCAGTTCGGCGAACTGGAAACCCTCGGCGAGCTGACCAAGATCGCCTGGAAACACGACGTGCAGTGCATGATCGAAGGCCCGGGCCACGTGCCGATGCAGTTGATCAAGGAGAACATGGACAAGCAGCTGGAGTGCTGCGACGAGGCGCCGTTCTACACCCTCGGCCCGCTGACCACCGACATCGCGCCGGGCTACGACCACATCACCTCCGGTATCGGTGCGGCGATGATCGGCTGGTTCGGTTGCGCCATGCTCTGCTACGTCACGCCCAAGGAACACCTGGGCCTGCCGAACAAGGATGACGTGAAGACCGGGATCATCACCTACAAGATCGCCGCTCACGCCGCCGATCTGGCGAAGGGGCACCCGGGCGCACAGATCCGTGACAACGCCTTGAGCAAGGCGCGTTTCGAGTTCCGCTGGGAAGATCAGTTCAACCTGGGCCTTGATCCGGACACCGCGCGTTCGTATCACGATGAGACGCTGCCGAAGGATTCGGCCAAGGTCGCGCACTTCTGCTCCATGTGCGGACCGAAATTCTGCTCGATGAAAATCACCCAGGAAGTCCGCGAGTATGCGGCCAACCAGCGGATCGAAGCGGTTGACGTGGATGTCGCCCAGGGCATGGCCGAACAGGCTGAGCGCTTCAAGCAGGAAGGCAGTCAGCTGTATCAGAAAGTTTGATCCCGCACTGATCGTTCCCACGCGGAGCGTGGGAACGATCACAACACAACAACAAATGTCCCTCTGAGATAACACCCCTTGAGCATTCAACCCAGCACTTACTCACCCGACATCGCGGTGCCAACCGACAGGCGTGTCTTCGGCGGCCGCGATCTGTTTTCCCTGTGGTTTTCCCTGGGCATCGGCCTGATGGTCCTGCAGACCGGCGCGCTGCTTGCGCCCGGCCTGGGCCTGTCCGGCTCGCTGCTGGCGATTTTCCTCGGCACACTGGTCGGCGTCCTGCTGCTGGCTGCGGTCGGCGTGATCGGCAGCGACACAGGCCTGTCATCGATGGCTGCGCTCAAGCTCAGCCTCGGCAGCAAAGGCGCGAGCCTGCCGGCGGTACTGAACCTGTTGCAACTGATCGGTTGGGGCTCATTCGAAATCATCGTCATGCGCGATGCCGCCAGCCTGTTGGGCGCCAAAGCCTTCAGCGATGGCAGCCTGATGTCCAATCCTGTGCTGTGGACCCTGTTCTTCGGCGCCCTGGCGACCCTGTTGGCCGTCAGTGGCCCGTTGACCTTTGTACGCCAGATCCTGCGCAAATGGGGCATCTGGCTGCTGCTGGCCGCGTGCATCTGGCTGACCTGGAACCTGTTCGCCAAAGCTGATCTGGCCGCCTTGTGGGCACAGGCAGGTGACGGTTCGATGCCGTTCGCGGTGGGCTTCGACATTGCTATCGCGATGCCGCTGTCATGGCTGCCACTGATTGCCGACTACTCGCGTTTCGGCAAGCGTGCGAAGAATGTCTTCGGCGGTACGGCGATCGGCTTCTTTATCGGTAATTTCTGGCTGATGAGCCTGGGCGTGGCCTACACCCTGGCATTCGCGCCGAGTGGCGAAGTCAATGCCTTGCTGTTGGCATTGGCAGGCGCGGGCCTCGGGATTCCGCTGCTGCTGATCCTGCTGGATGAATCGGAAAACGCCTTCGCCGATATTCACTCGGCAGCGGTTTCCAGCGGGATTCTGTTGCGCCTGAAAGTCGAGCACCTGGCCTTGGCCATCGGCGTGATCTGTACCCTGATCGCCTTGCTGGCGCCCCTGGCCCAGTACCAGAACTTCCTGCTGTTGATCGGTTCGGTGTTCGCGCCGCTGTTCGGCGTGGTGCTGGTGGATCACTTCATCCTGCGCAAACGCAGCGGCAAGGTGGCGTCAGCTGCATTGCGCTGGCCAGCGCTGCTCGCCTGGCTGGGTGGGGTCAGCACCTATCACTTGCTGGCCAATCTGTATCCGGACATCGGCGCAACCCTGCCGGCGTTGATCCTGGCAGGGCTGTTGCAGCTGGTTCTGGGCCGGGCCTTCAGTTACGGCCGGGAAACAGCTCGGGCTTGATGATGCCATTCAGGCGGGGGTAGGGGATCTTCAGTTCGACATGGCCCAGCGCGTAAGGCGCAATGCTGCTGGTTTCGTACTTGAGGATCACCCCGCCATAGGTCAGTGCCACGTTCTGGGTTTTCTGGAACGGCCAACTCTTGACGAACTCCGGTTCCTGATCGAGCTTGGTGCTGATCAACCAGCTGTTGTGGGCCACCTGTGCGGCTTTCCAGAACGCCTCTTCCTGCCCGGGTACCAGCATGTCCGACAGTGTCAGCACCTTTTGCTGCTGGCGCGAATAGTTGATGAAACCTCGACCCGGCGTGCCATGGGCACCGCCGGTGTCCAGGTAGCTGGACAACTCGATGATCACCAAGCCGTCATGCTGCTCACGTACCTTGGCCTGCAGGTAAATGCTGTTGCGCGGACCTGCAGTGCGCAAAAACTGTTCGCGATAGGCCGCCAGCGTCGGTGCTACCGGGGCGTCGGGCGAGGTGCGGGTCATTTGCAGCAGGCGTTTTTCGATGATGCCGTCCAGAGCAGGCTCGGCGGGGAAATGCAGGGTGTCGATGTTCACCAGCGGACAGTCCTGGTCCGTACAGCCTGGCTTGAGTTGCTCGGTGGCGTCGCGGGTGGTTTCCAGCGGCGCGCGATAATTGGGCTGGAACAGGCTCTGGCAAGCGCCCAGGATCAGGGCGAGAGCAGCCACGGAGGCAATTTTAAAAAGCGACATGGGCGTCCTTCATAAAACAGGGAAAGGCAAAAAGTTACCCGCTTCGACTATCAACGGAGCAGTCAGTTCGCCACTAAGCTAATTAGAGTGGGTTTCGACCTCACCGTCCATCCCGCTGAAGGTAAAGGGGCTGCATCAAACCTCATGGGCGCGTTAGGATGGCGCGAAGTCGAGGCTGGAGCCTCGGTGTCAGATACGAGGATTGTCATGACTGATTTTGCCAAAGCCATTCCGACCGCCGTGGATATCGTTCGGCGCGAAAAGTGCTTCGAGGGTTTCTACAAGCTCGATCGCGTGCACTTGCGCCACGAATTGTTCGCCGGCGGTATGAGCCGCGAAATCAGCCGTGAACTGTTCGTGCGCCACGATGCGGTGTGCATGCTGCCCTACGACCCCCTGCGCGATGAAGTGGTGCTGATCGAGCAGTTTCGTGTCGGTGCCCTGGGCAAGACCGACAATCCGTGGCTGGTCGAACTGGTCGCTGGTCTGATCGACAAGGATGAGCAACCGGAAGAAGTTGCTCACCGCGAAGCGCAGGAGGAAGCTGGGCTTGTCATCGGTGCACTGTGGCCGATGACCCGGTATTTTCCATCGCCGGGCGGCAGCAACGAATTCGTGCATTTGTACTTGGGACGTTGCGATAGTAGTGGGGTAGGCGGCCTGCATGGGCTGGAGGAAGAGGCTGAAGATATTCGCGTCACGGTGTGGGCTTTCGAAGATGCCCTGCAAGCCGTACGCGACGGACGTATTGCCAACGCGCCCAGCATCATTGCCTTGCAATGGCTGGCACTGAACCGCGTTGAAGTGAGGGGGCTATGGTCGTAAACAAGCTGCGCGATCGCTATCGGGTGGACCTCGTGGGGCTGCAGGCGTCCTGCGAGGCGAACTACGCGCGCCTGATGCGACTGTTGCCGGACATGCGCAATGAGCCCGCGGCGCGGCGTATCGCCGTGACCCATGGCGACCAGATGCTCGGCGTGCTGGCGCTGGAAGTGCTGCAGGTCTGTCCCTACACCACGACCCTGCAGGTGCGCCAGGAGCACAGCCTGCCCTGGCTGCCGGTGCCGCAACTGGAAGTGCAGGTCTACCACGACGCGTGTATGGCCGAAGTGGTCAGCGCCGAACATGCGCGGCGCTTTCGCGGCATCTATCCTTACCCGAACGCCTCGATGCACCAGCCCGACGAAAAGGCCCAGTTGAACATGTTCCTGGGCGAGTGGCTGAGCCATTGCCTGGCGTTGGGGCACGAGTACGAAGTGGTCCGTTGATGTTCTTGTGAACTGCGTCAGGTTCGCGGATTCCCCTTTTTCGTCATCCCCCAGCATAATTGCGCCATTATCCAATCCCGCGATCACGCCCTGGGAGAACGCCTTGCCGAGCGTATCCAACTTGACCACAGCCGATACGGCGATGCTGGTGCAACTCTCCGACAGTCACCTGTTCGCCGAAGCGGACGGCTCGCTGCTGGGCATGAATACCCGAGACAGCCTGCAAAAAGTCATCGAATTGGTGCGCGTGCAGCAGCCTCGGATCGATCTGGTCCTGGCCACCGGCGATTTGTCACAAGACGGCACGCTCGAATCCTACCAGCAGTTTCGTGAGCTGAGCCGACAGCTCGACGCGTCGGCGCGCTGGATTCCCGGCAATCACGACGAGCCACGGATCATGGCCGAGGCGGCGGTGCAGAGTGCCTTGCTGGAGCCCGTAGTGGACATCGGCAACTGGCGGGTCACGCTGCTCGATTCGGCAGTGCCAGGCTCGGTGCCGGGGTATTTGCAGGACGAACAGTTGCAACTGCTGGCCCGCTCTGTGAGTGAAGCGCCAGAACGGCACCACCTGGTGTGCCTGCACCATCACCCAGTGTCGATCGGCTGTGCGTGGATGGAACCGATCGGGCTACGCAATCCCGAAGCTTTTTTTGAAGTTCTGGATCGTTTTCCACAGGTGCGTGCCGTGCTGTGGGGGCATGTGCATCAGGAAATCGATCAATTGCGTAACGGCGTGCGTCTGATCGCCTCGCCATCGACCTGCATTCAGTTCGAACCGGGCAGCGAAGACTTCAAGGTCGGGGAGCAGGCGCCGGGGTATCGCTGGTTGCGGCTGTTGCCGGATGGGCGGCTGGAAACCGGCGTGGAGCGCGTCACTGGCTTTGATTTTCAGCCCGACTACGGCTCCAACGGCTACTGACGCATCCTTTGTAGGAGCTGGCTTGCCAGCGAAGAGGCCGTCACGATCAACATCATTGTTGCTTGAGAATCCGCTTTCGCTGGCAAGCCAGCTCCTACAGGGATCGCATTTCATCGCCACCCAACGCGCCAAAGTCCCTGTAAACTGCGCCTCTTTACCCGACGCACAGGGAACTCGAATGTCCGGCTCGATCCTTTATATCCACGGCTTCAACAGCGCGCCTGCGTCGAAAAAGGCCACTCAGTTGAGCGAAGTGATGGAACGCCTGGGCTTGATCGACCAGTTGCGTGTGCCAGCCTTGCATCACCATCCCCGCGAGGCCATCGGTCAGCTGGAGCAGGCGATTGGAGCGCTCGGGCGGCCACTGCTGGTCGGCAGCTCGCTCGGCGGCTACTATGCGACGCACCTGGCCGAGCGCCATGGCTTGAAAGCCCTGTTGATCAACCCCGCTGTCAGTCCACACCGGATGTTCGATGGATTCCTGGGGACACAGAAGAACCTGTATACCGACGAGACCTGGGAAATGACCCACGACCACGTGACGGCCCTCGCCGAGCTGGAAGTGCCGGCACCCCAGGATCCGCAACGCTATCAGGTATGGTTGCAAACCGGTGACGAAACGCTGGACTATCGCCTCGCCCAGCAGTATTACCGGGCCTGTGCCTTGCGCATCCAGGCTGGTGGCGACCATGGTTTCCAGGGTTTTGCCGAGCAGCTTCCGGCGATGCTGAGTTTTGCCGGCATTGGCGCAGATTTGTATCAGGCGATTGATTTCACCGCGCTGTGAAACCTTGCCCCTATTTTCAATGAAAGACTGACGACGAGACCCCATGGCCACTCCCAGCGCTAGCTCTTATAACGCCGACGCCATCGAAGTCCTCTCGGGCCTCGACCCGGTGCGCAAACGCCCCGGCATGTACACCGACACCAGTCGGCCGAACCACCTCGCCCAGGAAGTCATCGACAACAGCGTCGACGAAGCCTTGGCCGGGCATGCCAAATCGGTGCAGGTCATCCTCCACGCCGATCACTCGCTGGAAGTCAGCGACGACGGCCGTGGCATGCCGGTGGACATTCACCCCGAAGAAGGTGTTTCCGGGGTCGAGCTGATCCTCACCAAGCTTCATGCGGGTGGCAAGTTTTCCAACAAGAACTACCAGTTCTCCGGCGGTCTGCACGGGGTGGGTATTTCGGTGGTCAACGCCTTGTCGACCGAAGTGCGGGTGCGTGTAAAGCGTGACGGCAACGAATACCAGATGACTTTCGCCGACGGTTTCAAGAAAACCGAGCTGGAAATCATCGGTACGGTCGGCAAGCGCAACACCGGGACCAGCGTGTTCTTCGCGCCGGACCCGAAATACTTCGACTCACCGAAGTTTTCCATCAGCCGCCTCAAGCACGTACTCAAGGCCAAGGCCGTCCTGTGCCCGGGGTTGCTGGTCAGTTTTGAAGACAAGGCCACCGGCGAAAAAGTCGAATGGCATTACGAAGATGGCCTGCGTTCCTACCTGGTCGACGCGGTCAGCGAGTTCGAGCGCCTGCCGGACGAGCCGTTCTGCGGCAGCCTGGCCGGCAACAAGGAAGCCGTTGACTGGGCACTGCTGTGGCTGCCGGAAGGTGGCGACGCGGTGCAGGAAAGCTACGTCAACCTGATCCCGACTGCCCAGGGCGGTACCCACGTCAATGGCCTGCGCCAGGGCCTGCTCGACGCCATGCGCGAGTTCTGCGAGTTCCGCAGCCTGTTGCCACGCGGCGTGAAGCTGGCGCCGGAAGACGTCTGGGAACGCATCGCTTTTGTGCTGTCGATGAAGATGCAGGAGCCGCAATTCTCCGGCCAGACCAAGGAGCGTCTGTCGTCCCGCGAAGCCGCGGCGTTCGTCTCCGGTGTGGTCAAGGACGCGTTCAGCCTGTGGCTCAATGCGCACCCGGAAACCGGTCTGGCGCTGGCGGAGCTGGCGATCAACAACGCCGGTCGTCGCCTGAAGGCCAGCAAGAAGGTCGAGCGCAAGCGCATCACGCAGGGGCCGGCGTTGCCGGGCAAGCTCGCTGACTGCGCCGGGCAGGACCCGATGCGGTCCGAGCTGTTCCTGGTGGAAGGTGACTCCGCCGGCGGTTCGGCCAAACAGGCGCGGGACAAAGAGTTCCAGGCGATTCTGCCGTTGCGCGGCAAGATCCTCAACACTTGGGAAGTCGACGGCAGCGAAGTGCTGGCCAGCCAGGAAGTGCACAACATCGCCGTGGCCATCGGTGTCGATCCGGGCGCCGCGGACATGAGCCAGCTGCGTTACGGCAAGATCTGCATCCTCGCCGACGCCGACTCCGACGGTCTGCACATTGCCACGTTGCTGTGTGCATTGTTCGTCCAGCATTTCCGCCCGTTGGTGGATGCCGGTCATGTCTATGTCGCCATGCCGCCGCTGTACCGCATCGACCTGGGCAAAGAGATCTACTACGCCCTCGACGAAGCCGAGCGCGATGGCATTCTCGATCGCCTGGTGGCCGAGAAGAAGCGCGGCAAGCCGCAGGTCACCCGATTCAAGGGCCTGGGCGAAATGAACCCGCCGCAGCTGCGCGAAACCACCATGGACCCGAACACCCGGCGCCTGGTGCAGCTGACCTTGGGCGATAATTTCGACGCGACCTCGGAAATGATGGACATGCTGCTGGCGAAAAAACGCGCTGGCGATCGCAAGACCTGGCTGGAGTCCAAGGGCAACCTGGCGGAGGTGCTGGGCTGATGCGGCTGGGCTTTGCCCTGGCGTGTGCGTTGCTGCTGACCTCGATCACGGTGTCTGCCAAGCCGACACCGCAGCTGCGTCTGTTGTCCGAGCATGCCGTGGACGGCATGCGTGGCGGCAACCTGTCCGGGCTGGCCCAGTGCGGCACGGAGTTGTGGACGGTCTCCGACCGCGACGACGATCAGATCTATCGTCTCGAGACGGGCGACGGCGCCTGGCGTGCGGAAGCGGTAGGCATCGGCGTCCCGCCTGTGCCGGACAGCGGCTTGCCATGGGGTCTGCGGTCACGGGCCTGGGTGTCGTCGTTCGTGCGTGGCGGTGATCTGGATTTCGAAGGAATCACGTGCGACAGCGCCGGAAATCGCTATGTGGTCAGCGAGTCCCATGCGGCGGTGCTGCAAATTCCGCCAACCGGGCCGACCTCCTGGCTGAAGATTTCGCCGATCATGGTGCGCGAGGCGCGGGCCAGCGGTATGTTGCTGCGTTTCAATGCGTTGTTCGAAGGCCTGGCGATCAATCCGCAAGGTGACCAATTGTGGTTGGCTGCCGAGCGCGAGAGCCGCGGGTTGCTGCTGGTCAAGCGCAAGCAGACTGTCTGGGACTGCGACGGCGGCTGTGTGCTGCTGAGCGAAGGCGCAAAGGAAATGCAACCGGCACAATTTCCCAACGCCAGGGCGATGCCCCGGGATTTTGCCGATCTGTCATGGTTCGACGGCAAGCTGTTTACCCTCGAGCGCAACGCGTATGAGATTTGCCGTCGTGATGCGGTGACGGCCAAGGTCGAACGCTGCTGGTCGTTTGCCGATGAGGCGTTGCAGGAAAACCGTCGTTATCCCCAGGACTTTGCACTGACGGAGGCCTTGATCGTGGACGCCGAGGGTGCCTGGATCGGTATCGACAACAACACCGGTGCCCGCGCCGATGGCGAGGTCCGTCCGATCGTCTGGCGCTTCGCGGCGCCTGAAGGTGGCTGGAGCGCCCAGCCATGAGCCAGCAGACCCCTGGCAAACGTGCCGGCCGGGTATTGATGGTACTGGCCTGGTGCGCCGCGCTGTTTCTGGCGACGCGGTTTTTCGGCCAGTGGGAAGAGCGCCAACAGAATCCGAATGTGGTCGTCAGTTCGGAGCGCGGTGAGGGATTCGTCGAAGTGAAACTGGTCAGCAACGGTCAGGGACATTTCGTTGCCAGCGGCCATATCAATGGCCAGCCGGTGAATTTCATGCTCGATACCGGGGCGACCGATGTGGCGATCCCGGCGCAAATGGCCGAACGGCTGAAACTGGAACAAGGCTTCGGGGTGACCCTGAGCACCGCCAACGGTCGCACCGAGGGTTATCGAACCCGCGTCGACCGCCTGCAACTGGGCGATATTGTGCTGCGTGATGTGCGCGCCATCGTCGTGCCGGGCCTGGATGGCGAACAAGTGCTGCTCGGTATGAGCGCGCTGAACAAACTTGAATTTACCCAGCGCGGTGGCACCATGCTGCTGCGCCAGACAACGAACCGATGAGGCCCGCATGAGCGACTCCCTTGATCTCAGCCTGGACGGTGTAGAACGCCGGTCACTGGCTGACTTCACCGAAAATGCCTACCTCAACTACTCCATGTACGTGATCATGGACCGTGCCTTGCCGCATATCGGCGACGGCCTGAAGCCGGTACAGCGGCGTATCATTTACGCCATGAGCGAGCTGGGGCTGGACGCCGATTCCAAGCACAAGAAATCGGCGCGTACCGTCGGTGACGTGCTCGGTAAATTCCACCCCCATGGTGACTCGGCCTGCTACGAAGCCATGGTCCTGATGGCTCAGCCGTTCAGCTATCGCTATACGCTGGTGGACGGCCAGGGCAACTGGGGTGCGCCGGACGATCCCAAGTCCTTCGCCGCCATGCGCTACACCGAAGCACGGCTGTCGCGCTACTCCGAAGTGCTGCTCAGCGAACTGGGCCAGGGCACGGCGGACTGGGGCCCGAACTTCGACGGCACCCTCGACGAACCGCTGGTGTTGCCAGCACGGTTGCCTAATATCCTGCTCAACGGCACCACCGGTATCGCCGTGGGCATGGCCACCGACGTTCCGCCGCACAACCTGCGCGAAGTCGCCAGTGCCTGCGTGCGTTTGCTCGATGAGCCCAAGGCCACCGTCGAGCAGCTTTGCGAGCACATCCAGGGCCCGGACTACCCGACTGAGGCGGAGATCATCACGCCGCGTGCCGACCTGCTGAAAATCTACGAGACCGGGCGCGGTTCGGTGCGCATGCGCGCCGTTTACCATATTGAAGACGGCGACATCATCGTCACCGCGCTACCGCATCAGGTTTCTGGTGCCAAGGTGCTGGAACAGATTGCGGCCATGATGCAGGCCAAACCGTCGAAGGCCCCGCAAATCGCGGACTTGCGCGACGAGTCGGACCACGAGAACCCATGCCGGATCGTGATCATTCCTGGCGCCCGGAAAAACTTTGACCACGATGCGCTGATGCAGCACCTGTTCGCCAGCACCGAGCTGGAGTCGAGCTACCGGGTCAACATCAACATCATCGGGCTGGATGGCAAGCCGCAGCTGAAAAACCTGCGGGCCCTGCTGGTCGAGTGGCTGGAGTTCCGGGTTCGGACCGTACGTCGCCGCCTGCAATTCCGCCTGGACAAGGTCGAGCGTCGTCTGCACCTGTTGGACGGTTTGTTGATCGCCTACCTCAACCTGGATGAAGTGATCCACATCATCCGCACTGAGGAGCAGCCCAAAGCCGCGCTGATCGAGCGTTTCGCCTTGAGCGAAATCCAGGCCGACTACATTCTCGACACGCGCTTGCGTCAATTGGCGCGACTGGAAGAAATGAAGCTGCGTTCCGAGCAGGATGAACTGCTCAAGGAACAAGCCAAGCTGCAAGCCCTGCTGAGCAGCGAAGCCAAGCTGAAGAAACTGGTGCGCACCGAGCTGATCAAGGACGCCGAGACCTATGGCGACGACCGTCGCTCGCCAATCGTCGAGCGCGCTGAAGCGAAGGCGCTGACCGAGCACGATCTGCTGCCGAACGAAAAAGTCACCGTCGTGCTGTCGGAAAAAGGCTGGGTGCGCTCCGCCAAAGGCCACGACATCGACGCCACCGGACTTTCCTACAAGGCCGGGGACGGTTTCAAGGCCTTGGCCGCGGGGCGTTCCAACCAGTTTGCGGTGTTCATCGATTCCACCGGGCGCAGTTATTCGGTGGCGGCACACACCTTGCCATCGGCCCGTGGCCAGGGCGAGCCGCTGACCGGTCGTCTGACACCGCCGCCAGGGGCGAGTTTCGAATGCGTGCTGATGCCTGAAGACGATGCGCTGTACGTCATTGCGTCGGACGCCGGTTACGGTTTCGTGGTCAAGGGTGAAGACCTGCAGGCCAAGAACAAGGCAGGCAAGGCCCTGTTGAGCCTGCCGAACAACGCCAAGGTGATCCTGCCGCGTCCAGTGGCCGATCGTGAGCACAACTGGCTGGCGTCGGTGACCACCGAAGGTCGCCTGCTGATCTTCAAGATCAGCGATCTGCCACAATTAGGTAAGGGCAAAGGCAACAAGATCATCGGGATTTCCGGTGAGCGTGTGGCCAGCCGCGAAGAATATGTCACGGACATCGCCGTTGTGCCGGAC
Organism: Pseudomonas serbica; assembly: GCF_028823535.1. Lineage (GTDB taxonomy): Bacteria > Pseudomonadota > Gammaproteobacteria > Pseudomonadales > Pseudomonadaceae > Aquipseudomonas > Aquipseudomonas serbica. The sequence continues at coordinate 171,022 of NZ_JAQIYM010000006.1, forward strand.
GGTGCCACTTTGGTGCTGCAGGCCGGAAAACGTACCTTGTCACTGAAAGCAGACGACCTCGAACACTACAAGGGTGAGCGTGGGCGTCGTGGTAACAAATTGCCACGTGGCTTCCAGAGGGTGGATGCGCTGCTCGTCGAAAACCTCAATTAAGCGTCCTAGAGCGCTCGATCTACGATTTAACGCGTAGATCGACGCTTTGGCGCTGGAGTCGGAACGCATATTCACGGATGATATGGCCTTTCAAGCGCCGGCGTGGCCGAGCGTTCTTCATATTTATTGAGTATTTTCACTGTGGTCAGCCTTGTGGCGGCCACCTGGATGGGACGATGACTGCTCTGCGCCTTCCTTTTATTTTGATGCTCGCCGGCGTTCTTGGCCTGGCGGGTTGCAGCGTTCACCAACCGGTGTCGCTGTATCAACTGGACAGCGGAAGTCCGGTTGCGCCTGCGCAAAGCGCGGGCATGGCGGTTTTGTTGGGCCCGGTCACCGTGGCGGACTACCTGCAGCGCGAAACCCTGTTGCAGCGTCAGCCTGATGGCAGCCTGCAAGCCTCGGCCGACGGACGTTGGGCTGGCAGCCTGTCTTCCGACATCGATCAGCTGTTGCTGCGTCAGGTGGCGGGTCATCTGGACAGCCAGCGTGTAGTGCTGGCGCCTGCGACAACAGGGTTCACACCGGATGTCCAGGTCCTGTTGACCATCACGCGCCTGGATTCGGGGAAGACGCAACCGGCGATCCTCGATGCCCAGTGGCGTTTGATCGACCGTCGTGGCCAGGTGCGCGATAACCGCATCATTCACCTGCAGGAACAGCACGCCGGTAATACGGCGGCTCAGGTTCAGGCGCAGGGTGTATTGCTGCAGAAGCTCGCTGAACAGCTGTCGGTAGCGCTCAAGCCGCTGGCCAACCAGCCTCCGATTGCCGAAGCACCGCGCAAGCCGGCAGCCAAGCCTGCAGCGCCTGCGGCGGAACAGGAAAAACAGCCGAAGATCCCGATGGCTGCACCGATTCGCACGGATATGGAAGTGTTTCGCTTCTAAAGCTCGATGGATTGGAAACAAGGCCCGCGTTGATGCGGGCCTTGTTGTTTCTGCAGGTTGGAGATCTAGTGCCTGTCCCGGCCTCTTCGCGGGCAAGCCCGCTCCTACAGAGTTAGTGGAATCCATACGAACCCTGTAGGAGCTGGCTTGCCAGCGAAGGCCTCAGGACAGGCAACAAAAAAGCCCGCAGACGATCAACTCATCTGCGGGCTTCTTGATAACAGGGCTATTACGCCCGGCGTTCGTGCATCCGCGCCAGCTGGCGTTCCAGCATCGACGGATACGGCTCCATCAGCCGCTCCACGCAGCAGGCGCCTTCAGGGCTGGCTATCGGGCGGATCCGTGCGCGCTGGCGAATCAGGGCGTCGTCACTGATCTTGCGCTCAACCAGCAGCAGGTTGCGGCTGTGCTGCGACAGGGCCAGGGCATCCTGTGCGGCGTCGGTCAGCAACAGGTCGATCTGGCTCAGGCCAAACAGTTCCTCGCCCAGGGTCAGGCCAAGCTGCAATTGCAAGGTGATGCCACTGTCGGCGACTTCGATTTGCAGCTGATGACCCAACGCCCGCAGCAGCTCGCCGCAGCAGATGGCGTTGGTCAGGTAATCGTCGCCGCTGTCTTCGGAGTGGAACAGCATCAGGGTGCTGCCATCGTTCAGGGTGTGCAGTTCGCTCTCGTAAAGCGAGGCCGCCTGGTCGAGGCAGTCGCGGTAGCGTTTGAGCAGATCTTCCAGGCGTGTCCGGGGCAGGCGTCGCAGCTGTTCCTGTGAGCCCAGCTGTACGGCCAGCACGGCGCTGTGCTGCGGTACATTGGAGGCTACAGGTTTGGCCGACGGTTTCACCACACTGTCTGGTGCATCATCGAGCAAGTCGGCGAACGCATCGTCGTCATCGTCTTCAACAGTGCTGACGACACGCCGTGGCGCGGCTTTCATCGCGGCCATGGGGCGACTTTCATCGAATCTCGGATCACGCAGGTTACGCACTTCGAAATCCGGCTCGCCGTCCTCGTCATCGTTGTCTTCGAATTCGGGTTCCGGCTCAGGTTCCGGTTCGACGGGTTCTGGCGCAAAGTCGGCGTGCAGCTGGCGCGCCAGGTCGCCGATCTCGTCATTGCGTTCGGTGGCCGGGGTGTGTTCGTCGATATTGCGCAGCCAGACCCGCAATTGCAGCAACGGCGTGGAGAGGTATCGCCCCATGCGCAGGCTCAAGGCCAGCGACAGGGCCAGCAGGATCGCACTCAAGATGCCCATGCTTTGCAGGCTGATGGTCATCGGCTGCTGGAACTGGTCCATGTCCAGGCTGATGCGCAGCTGACCGGCGGTCACGTCCTGGAACGTGATCTTGCTCTGGTACATGCCCTCGGCTTCGCCCAACAGGCCATGCTTGGGACGCTGGCCGGCTTCGGCGAGGATGCGGTTGTCCACGCTGTAGATGGCGGCGTGGGCCACCAGCTTATTCTTGGTCAGGTTGTTGAGCAGGACGTTGAGGCTGAGGATGTCGTTGGACACCAGCAGCTCAGTAGCCGAGGTGGCCGTCTGCATGGTCAGGCTTTCACCCAGCGCATCCGCTTGCTCGTGCATGGCCTGCTTGAACTGCAAACCCATCACGCAGGCGTAGATCACCAGGGCCAGAGCGACCAGGATCACGTTATGGCTGGCAATGCGTAATGCAATCGGTACACGGCGGTGGCGCAGTGCACGGAAGATCAGCAGGAAGAAGTTATCGGTTTTTACTGGCGTAGGCCGGTTCACTTGAGCTCGGCTCTTTTGTCCGTGAAGTTGACGCGCAGTATAGCGACAGGCCCTAGGCCGTCAAAGCGCTCACGGTGCCCGATGGTCACTGAATGTGGGTAGAATGCGGTTTTTTTCCACCTGCGGGGGTGCGCCTTGCGCGAAATCGTCCTGATAAACATCACGGGAGTCGACCGTCCGGGTCTGACTGCGGCCATTACCGGCGTTCTGGCCCAGGGTGGTGTGAACATTCTCGACATCGGTCAGGCGGTGATCCACGACACCCTGTCGTTCGGCATCCTGGTTGAAATTCCTGATACCGAACAAGGCAAGTCGGTGCTCAAGGACATCCTGTTCAAGGGCTATGAGCTTGATCAACAGGTGCGTTTCACGCCGGTATCCGAAGAGGATTACCAGCAGTGGGTCGGCAACCAGGGCAAAAAACGCCACATCGTGACCCTGCTGACACGCAAGGTCACCGCCGGGCAATTGCAGGCCGTGAGTTCGATCACCGCCAAATATGGCCTGAACATCGACCATATCGATCGCCTGTCCGGGCGCATGCCGCTGGACACCCCGGCTGATAAAGGCAAGGGTTGCATCGAGTTTTCCGTGCGCGGCGAAGCGGCTGATCCGCAGTCACTGCGGGCGGAATTCCTCAGCGTCGCCCAGGAGCTGAACGTCGACATCGCCTTCCAGGAAGATTCGCTGTTCCGTCGCAACCGCCGCCTGGCGGTGTTCGACATGGACTCGACCCTGATCGAGGCCGAAGTCATCGACGAGTTGGCCAAGGCGGCCGGCGTGGGCGACAAGGTGTCGGAAATTACCGAGCGGGCGATGGCCGGTGAACTGGACTTCCGCGCCAGCTTCAAGGAACGCCTGGCGTTGCTCAAGGGGCTGGACGTTGGCGTGCTGGACTCGATCGGCGCCTCTCTTCGCCTGACCGAAGGTGCTGAAACCCTGTTCGCCGAACTCAAGCGCCTGGGTTACAAGACCGCCATCCTGTCGGGCGGGTTTACCTACTTCGCCAAGCAATTGCAGGCCAAGCTGGGTATCGACTACGTGTTCGCCAACGAACTGGAAGTGGTTGATGGCAAGGTGACGGGCGTGGCGATCGAGCCGATTGTCGATGCCCAGCGCAAAGCGGATCTGCTGAAAGAACTGGCACACAAGGAAGGCTTGCGACTGGAGCAGACCATTGCGGTCGGCGACGGTGCCAATGACCTGCCGATGCTGGCAATTGCCGGATTGGGCGTGGCGTTCCGGGCCAAGCCGCTGGTCAAGCAGTCGGCTAGACAGGCGATTTCCACCCTTGGGCTGGATGGCGTGCTGTATCTGCTGGGCTTCCGCGATCGCGACGGCCAGCTCTGATACACCCGAAACAAATGTGGGAGCGGGCTTGCTCGCGAAGGCGTCATCACATTCAACGTTAATGTTGACTGTAAGTCCGCTTTCGCGAGCAAGCCCGCTCCCACAGGAATGCAGCTCGGTCTTTAGGCTTTCGGTGAGCCCATACCCTGACCCATCCGCACTGGCGAACCGGCCAGCAGCTCCGCATCCCACTGCACTTGGTCCGGCCCGAACAGCACGACAGCGGTCGAACCCAGTTTGAAGCGACCCAGCTCCGCACCTTTTTCCAGGTGGATCGGCGCGCGCGCGGCTTCGTCGTAGCGGAAAGTTTTCAGTTCGCGCTTTGGCGGCGTTACCAGCCCGGCCCACACGGTTTCGATCGATGCCACGATCATCGCGCCCACCAGCACCACGGCCATCGGCCCGCGCTCGGTGTCGAAAATGCACGCCACGCGCTCGTTGCGGGCAAACAGCTCCGGCACGTTTTCAGCGGTGGTCTGGTTGACCGAGAACAGGCGACCCGGGATGTAGACCATCTCGCGCAGGGTGCCGGCCAGTGGCATGTGCACGCGGTGATAGTCCTTCGGCGACAGGTAGATGGTCGCGAAGTCACCGCCCATGAACGGCGCGGCATTCGCCGCATCGCCACCCAGCAGTTCCAGCACGCTGAAGCTGTGGCCCTTGGCCTGGAACACACGGCCGTGCTCGATCGGGCCAAGTTGGCTGACCGCGCCGTCGGCCGGGCTGAGGATGGCCCCCGGGGTTTCGTCGAGAGGGCGGGCACCCTCTTTCAGTGCGCGGGTAAAGAACGCGTTGAAGTGCTCGTAGGCGGTCAGGTCTTCAACCAGTGCCTCGGACATGTTCACCTGGTAACGCTTGGCGAACCAGGCGGTAAAGGCATTCTTGAACCAGCGCACACGGCATTCGGCAATGCAGCCGGCCAGTCGCGAGAGCAGATTGTGGGGCAGCAGGTATTGGCTGACGATAAACAGACGCTTGTTCATTAACTGTCCTTAAAAACCTTAAATCTCTACGGGCGTGTCGGGATGGTTACCCCATTCGCCCCAGGAGCCAGCGTAGCCCTTGACCCGCGGATAACCGAGAGCCTTGGCCACCAGATAGGTGAAGCCAGATCGATGGTGCGTCTGGCAGTGGGTAATGACTTCTTTGTCTTTGGTGATGCCGAGTTGTTCCAGGATTTTCGGCATGTCGGTGCGGATGCGCAGGTGGCGCGCCTGATCCATGCCCGCGGTCCACTCGAAATTGACTGCGCCTGGGATGTGGCCGCCCTTGGCCGCCAGCACTTTCTCCCCGGAATACTCCAGCGGCCCGCGCGCATCCCAGATAGCCAGGTCAGCAGCGCCGAGGCGGCTTTGCAGGTACTCGCGCGTGGCTGTGGGTTCGTCGTGCAGGGTCAGCGCAACCGGGCCACCTGCGGGAGGGGGAACCTGGATTGACATGGGCATGCCTTCTGCCAGCCAGGCCGTCAGGCCGCCATCGAGATAGTGGTACTTGTTGTGGCCAATGACATCCAGAAGCCAGATAAAGCGCCCGGCCCAGCCACCACCTTCGTCGTCGTAGACGACATAAACGGCATCGGGGTTGTGCCCCAGCTCACCGAACAATGCTTCGAGCGCCGCTTGCGGCGGCATGAGCCCTGGCGCGGGTGCCTGGCCGAGTTGTGTGCGTTTGGGGTCGACGAAGCGCGCACCGGGAATATGCCCTTCGGTGTAGCGGACGTTGCTGGTCAGGTCCACCAGGATCAGTTGGCGGGCTTCGAGGCGAGGGAGCAAGTCGCTCGGCTCGATCACCAGCGGCAAGCCAGAGAAGTCAGACATGTGAGGTCTCCAGGGCACAAAAAGGGAGGATTGTAGCGCAGCCTTATTGGCCGCGCTGACTAAAGCAGTGCAGCGCTTTTTCGATGCATTGCGCGGTTTTGCCGAAGGCTTGCACGGTGATGTCCGAGAATGGCCCACCACCCTGGTCTGCCACGATAATCATGATTACCCGCCCATTGTTGAGCAGCGAACGCAGCAACAGGTGTTCACCGCTGAACTGGCTGCGCAGGTTGTTGGGCAACAAGGCGGAAAACTGCGCGTTGTTGAGCGGCGTCAGGCGTACCTGGGCCTGTTGCGAGAGCAGGCGTTGCAGTACCGCGCTTTGACTGACGACAAAATTCAAGCCGGCCACTTCGTCGGGCAGGCCGGCCGTCTGGTGCACACGCAGAGTGGTGTGGGTGCGGTCGGCCATCAGGATCATCACCCGACGCATGCCGCAGGCAACCAGCGCGTCACGGGCAGAGGTGGTGAGGTGGATGGCGTTGGTGAAGCGACTCGGCTCCACCAGCAACTCGGCGCATTGTTTGCGCCACTTTGCCAGGTCTTCGGCGGTGGGTGCCGGGGCTGGCTGCAAACCGGCAGGCACAGGGTTCATGCCCCATGGCCAGATCAACGCGACCGCGGGATGCCAGAGGTCGGGCATGGCGTGATAGCGCGCGCTGTTGGCGGCTTGCTGGTGCAATTGCTGTTGCACCTCGTCCATCGGTATTTGCAGGTAAAGGCTGGTCAGGTACTGCCAGCGCTCACTGTGCGGACTGTCCCAAGCCTGCTGCGCCGAGAGTGCCAGGCCATTGGCCAGCAGCACCGTGTTGGCCGGTTGGTTGAGCCAGCGGCGCAGGGTCGGGTCGTCGTCCAGACGATTCTGCTGGCGTAGCGGATGTTCGCTGTCGCGGGCAATGCGCAGGACTTTCACCAATTCCCGTTGCTCGGTGAGCAGCAGTCGATAGCCCTGTTGCACCCAGATCGGCAGGTGCCAGAGATCCACCAGGGCCTGGCCGATTTCCAGCAGGCGCGCGCCAAACAGTTGCTGTTCGACGGTGCGCGCCGACTCGCCTTTATGAATCACCCGCTGCTCCCAGGCTTCGAGCAGGTGCGGATGGGTCAGGGCCAGCGGCCACAGCGGTGACAGGAACAGCAGGCTACCCCAATGGATGTCCTGCCACAGGCGCGCCAGGCGGCTGGCAAAAAAGCCATTGGCCTGTTGGCTGGCGTGTTGGCTGATCATCTGCAGCTGGCGCAGGGCTTTCGGAATCTCGACCTCGGGCATGACAGGCAGGCGTGCGAGCAGTTCCTCGGTGCGCTTCAAGCCGAGGCGGTTGATGGCCACCTCAAGGTGTTCCGCAGGCTCGCTCATGGCGCCATGGCTGTGCCGGTTGGCCTCGCGAATTACGCTCAAGGCCAGGGCCGGACTGCCTTGCATCAGGTCGGCGATATTGCGCAGCGAGCTGCGACTGTCGCGCAGTGCCCGGCAGACACGGTCGTGACTGGCCTGCGGAACCGGCAGGCGCACGCCGTCGAGAAGCTTGACCCAGCCTTCGAGCGTGGTTGGTGTTGGCGTCGTGGCGTTCGTTTGTCTAGCCATGTCTGGAGGCGATCATCGTCAACAATACCTGGGCCCGGAGGGGGTCAAATTGGCTTTTCGCCTGAACTGGCTATAGTCTGGCGCAGTTTTGCCGATAAGTAGAAGAAGAGATTTTTTAACTTCCGAATATGACCTTGAACCCGACTCAGTAAGTGCTCTCCTACCTATGGCTAAAATTATCGGCATCATCGTCGTATTCGCGAGCGTGCTCGGCGGATACGTGCTCTCCCATGGCAAGATTGCCGCCCTGATCCAGCCTTTCGAGGTCATGATCATCGGTGGTGCGGCCCTCGGTGCGTTCCTGCAGGCCAACCCTGGTTATATGACCATGCACGTGCTCAAGAAGTCCCTGAGCATGTTCGGGTCGCGTTTCAGCCATGCCTTCTACCTGGAAGTGCTGGGCCTGATCTACGAGATTCTCAACAAGAGCCGCCGCGAAGGCATGATGGCCATCGAAGCGGACATCGAAGATGCCGCGGCGAGCCCGATCTTCGCCAAGTACCCGACGGTCCTCAAGGATGAGCGCATGACCGCGTTCATCTGTGATTACCTGCGCATCATGTCCTCCGGCAACATGGCGCCCCATGAGCTGGAGGGCCTGTTCGACATGGAGCTCTACAGCCTCAAGGAAGACCTGGAGCACCCGTCCCACGCAGTGAACGGTATCGCCGACGCCATGCCCGGTTTCGGTATCGTCGCGGCGGTCCTGGGTATCGTGGTGACCATGGCCTCGCTGGGTGAGGGCGATCAGAAATCCATCGGCCTGCACGTCGGTGCGGCACTGGTCGGTACCTTCTTCGGTATTCTCGCCGCCTATGGTTTCTTCGGCCCGCTGGCGCACTCCCTGGCCCACGATGCCAAGGAAGAGTTGAATGTCTACGAAGCCATCAAGGCCTCGCTGGTTGCTTCCGCCTCGGGCATGCCGCCATCGCTGGCCGTGGAGTTCGGGCGCAAGGTCCTGTACCCGGCGCACCGTCCAAGCTTCGCTGAGCTGGAACAAGCGGTTCGCGGTCGTTAAGCCATGGAGAACAATCAGCCGATAATCATCAAGCGCGTCAAGCGCATCGCCGGGGGGCATCATGGGGGCGCCTGGAAAATCGCCTTCGCCGACTTCGCCACGGCGATGATGGCGTTCTTTCTGGTGTTGTGGCTGTTGTCCACCGCCACCCCGGAACAGAAAATCGCCATCGCCGGTTACTTCAAGGACCCCATCGGCTTTTCCGAAAGTGGCACGCCATACATCATCGACCTGGGCGGCACGCCAACCATGGCGCCGGAAAATACCCTCAACCCCGAGATAAAGACCCAGCCGCAGCCGGACAAGGTAACCGTCGATGTCGATCAGGTTGAAGGCATGGCCGAGATGGTTGAGAAAGAACGCCTGGAACTGCTGCTGCAAGAACTGCAGAACAAGGTCGAAGAGAATCCGCAACTGCAGAAATTCAAAGACCAGATCCTGTTCGAGATCACCCCGGACGGTTTGCGTATCCAGATCGTGGACGCCGAGAACCGGCCGATGTTCGATTCAGGCTCGGCCCGCCTGAAACCCTATTTCGAAGACATCCTGCTGGCCATGGCCGACACCATCAAGGCCGTGCCAAACAAGATCAGCATCAGCGGCCACACCGATGCCAAGCCATACACCGGCAGCGGTGATTTCGGTAACTGGGAACTCTCGGCCAACCGTGCCAACGCCGCACGGCGTGCGCTGGTGGCGGGCAGCTATCCGGATGCACAGGTGGCGCGTGTGGTCGGTTACGCCTCGTCGGCGCTGTTCGACCGCGAGCATCCGTTCAACCCGGTGAACCGTCGTATCGACATTGTCGTGCTGACGAAAAAAGCCCAGCGTGCGATCGAAGGGGCGCAGGGCGCAGAGCCGGCACCTGATGCGCCGCAAGGTTCGACCGCGCCGGGCACCGCACCGGTTGCACCGGTCGACCCGAACGCGTTGCCAGCGGACAAACAACCGCTGCCGGCCCACGAACTGCGCGAGCGTCTGAACCTGTTCGATGATCCGGCACCGACGCCGGGCGAACCACCCAAGCAGTGACCTACAAAAAAGCCGACGGATGTCGGCTTTTTTGTGGGTGCTTCCGGCCTTAAAACCCACGGATGATTCTGGATTTAAGATCCGTGTGGAATCGATCGGCGTTACTCCTGTTGACGCTGCGTGCCGATTCGTTGCCATTCACGGATTCCAGGGACATGGAACGCTTGAGCGTCGACTCGTTGCGATACGCATCGATAAAGAACTCGATATCCCGCTCGCTGGTCAGCTTCGGCCATTTGTCCAGATACAGCGGCAGCGCTGTCGGGCCGGTCTTGAACGAGCAGATACGCCGGTTGGTGATGGTCGCTTCGCCGATTTCGAACGGTACCCACCAGGACAGCGCGGTTTTCTCTGACACCACTGCCAGCAGATGTGTGCACTCGCTGATGTTGCGGGTGATCACCCCGGTGATGTCATCGGTGGTCTGGGATTCGGCATCCAGTACATCAAGGTAAGTCTTGATATTGGCTTGCATCAGGCGCGTGTTGATATTGATCGCATAGGCACGATCCATGTGGCGGTAGCTGATAAATACAGGCATCAGAAATGTCCCTTGATCGCGAGTTCGCGGTAGTAGGCGCCGAGGGCGGTGAGGCGGCAGCCGGTGGCGTGGATGGCGGCGTAGTACATGTGTTCGGCGTCCACCGGTTCGATAAGACTGTGGCGGTTGCACTTTTGCAGTTGGGCAAAGACTTCGCCCTGTTCCGGGTTGAACTCAGCTTCGGTGGGCTCAAAGCTTGGGGCGAGGGGGTACACCGACTCCGCTTCGGCAAACCATTCGGGGAGTTTGCGCAGGATTTCCTTGGGGATCAGCGGCGAAACTTCGCGCAGGGAAATGAACTGCGACACGTTGGTCTTGAACACCGGACGCTGCTCCCAGGCATCCAGGGCGTTGTCGACAAACGAATAAAGGCTGCCGGGGGTGATCTTGCCCAGGATGTTCGCCGCGCCGCCGTGCAGGGCCTGGAGCAACAGTCCGGTGAACACACCGTGCTGTGCGCCCTCCATCGCCGGCTCAGCTTTTTTGCAGGCGGTCAGAATGGTCATGCCTTCGCCGATCACGGCGCACTCGCTGCGCAAGGCGCGCAGTTCGCCGGCCGAGCCGCTCTGGCAGCAATCGAGAATGATCACTTTGTTCTTGATCCTGGTGGCCTTGGTGGCCCAGTTGAGGATGTCGCTCAGGCGAATCCCGTCCTTGGCGCTCTTGTAGTCCTGCGGGATCAACATGCCTTCGTCGGTGTCGGTGTCGAAGCTGCCGTGGCCGGCGAAGTACAGCAGGGCGACATTGCAGTCCCCGGAAAACAGCTCGCGGATCTGGTCTTCGAGTTTTTCCCGGCAGAGGTAGTCCTCGGCGGAGGTCAGGACGATGTTCTTGAAGTTCGGATCGCCGTTGGCGTCGGTCTTCAGCACGGAGGCCATGGCCATGGCGTCATTGCAGCAGCCGCTCAGGCGCGAAACGTGGGTGTAGTCGTTGATGCCGATAAACAGTCCCTTGCGCATGGTTACACCGCCGTGTGCTGGCGAATGGCGCTGATGATGCTGTTGGTGTTCCACGCACATTCGCTGTGCGCCGCGTCACGCACCACCTTGGAAATGCGTTCGGCGCCGAACGGCTTGATCGCAATGATGACCTTGCCCATGCGTTTGGCGATCTCGATTTCCTTGTTGATCCACTTGCTGTAGGTGGAATACATCCCGGCCATGATCAACACCGCCGAGCACGGGCGGATCTTGTCTTCGATGGCCTCCTCAAGTTGTTTGTCGGTTTTCGCGCCCACAATCGGCTTGTCGGGTGGCACCGAAAAGTTCTTGTACGTGAAATCGGGCCGCGCGTTGAGCAAGCGCACGAGATTGTCGTGGGCGTGGGGGTAATTCCACGAGTGGCTGATGAATAGATGATAGGTCTGCATGGGTATCCCTCGGTCTCGCTTGAGTGCGAAGAGGGTTTGAACCTAGGCGATTGCCGAGCGGCCACAAGGGACTGACGCGAAAAGAGAAATGCCCTACAAGCGAGCGTGCGCAGGCCTTACAGAAAAGTCTGACGTTTAAATCGAGGGGAAAGATCCAGCTGCCGACCGCCCCGCTGAAGTCAGGGCGGCCGGCACGTCTGTTTAGTAGCCGTTTTCCGGCAGGCTGGCGATGATCGAGCGGTAGCTGTTCATCCGTTGTTGCTGCACGCGGCCATCTTCCAGGGCCTTGAGCAGGGCGCAGCCCGGTTCGCGGTCGTGCTTGCAGTCGCGGAAGCGGCAAGTGCCGAGCAAGTCGTTGAACTCGATGAAACCGGCTTCGACGTCGGCACGGCTGACGTGGCCCAGGCCGAATTCGCGGATACCCGGGGAGTCGATCAACTCACCGCCGCCGGGGAAGTGGAACAGGCGCGCGGTGGTGGTGGTATGGGTGCCCTGGCCGGACAGCTCGGACAGCGGGCCGACACGGGTTTCGACCTCTGGCAGCAAGCTGTTGACCAACGACGACTTGCCGACGCCGGACTGGCCGACGAACACGCTGATGCGCCCGTCCAGTTGCTTCTGAAGTTGTTCCATGCCGTTGCCGTGGTGGGCCGACACTTCCAGCACCGGGTAACCCAGGGTACGGTAGACCGCCAGCAAGGCATTCAGCGCCGGGGCGTTGTGTTCGTCAATCAGGTCGAACTTGTTCAGCAACAGCAGCGGCTTGATGCCCGCGTGTTCGGCGGCCACGAGGTAGCGGTCGATCAGGTTGGCATGGGGCTCAGGCAGCGGCGCAAACACGATGACAATCATGTCGACGTTCGCCGCTACAGGCTTGAGCTGGCCACGGCTGTCCGGGCGGCAGAGTTCGGTGTTGCGTGGCAGTTGCGCCACGATCACGCCAATGCCCTGGTTGCCGGCACGCCAGACCACCTGGTCGCCGGTCACCAGCGCGGGCAGGTTGGCGCGCAGGTGGCAACGGAACACCTGGCCGGCCAGTTCGCCGTCGCGGGCCTCGACTTCGACCTGCACCCCGAAGTGGGCGATCACCAGGCCGTGCTGTTCCGGGCCCAGGTCGCCACCCTCAAGTGCCTCGACAGCCGAGGACTCGCGTTTGGCGGCGCGGGCAGCGCGTTCGCCCTGAATCTTTTCGATGCGCCAGTTTTGACGACGATTGAGTTGGCGTTTGGCCATGGGTGTTCCGTATCAAGAATGCAGCGATTAGGTAAAACGGCCGCGAGTTTAGCACGCCCAGCCACCGGCCTAGGCTAAACTGCGCAGCATTGCCTAGGAGCCGACACATGCAAAACTCGCAGAACCTGATCTGGATCGACCTGGAAATGACCGGTCTGAACCCGGATACCGATGTCATCATCGAAATGGCCACCATTGTCACCGATAGCGACCTGAACACCCTGGCCGAAGGTCCGGTGATCGCCATTCACCATAGCGACGAGATCCTTGCCGGCATGGACGAGTGGAACACCCGTCAACACGGCGGTTCGGGCCTGACCCAGCGCGTGCGCGACAGTCGCATCAGCATGGCTGAAGCCGAAGCCCAAACCATCGCCTTCCTGGAGAAGTGGGTGCCAAAGGGCAAATCGCCGATCTGCGGCAACAGCATCTGCCAGGATCGTCGCTTCCTTTATACGCACATGAAATCCCTGGAAAGCTATTTCCACTACCGCAACCTCGACGTTTCGACCCTCAAGGAACTGGCCGCTCGGTGGGCACCGGACGTACGCGACAGTTTCAAGAAGGGCAGCACTCACCTGGCACTGGACGACATCCGCGAGTCGATCGCCGAGCTGCAGCATTACCGCCAGCACTTCATCAAGGCCTGACAGGGTAGCGTCTGTTCCGGCCCCTTCGCTGGCAAGCCAGCTCCTACAGATGGCGGCGCCCTCTTTTGGTGCCTGGGCGAAGTGCGTAGACTGCGCGCCTTTTTGCAAGGATCGCCACCATGCTGTTGATGCTCTACCTGATCGCCATCACCGCCGAGGCCATGACCGGCGCCCTGTCTGCGGGGCGTCGCGGCATGGACTGGTTCGGCGTGGTGCTGATCGCGTGCGTTACGGCGCTGGGCGGCGGTTCGGTGCGCGACGTGCTACTCGGCCACTACCCGCTCACCTGGGTCAAACACCCGGAATACCTGGTGCTGACCAGCATTGCAGCGATGTTCACGGTGTTCACTGCGCGCTGGATGCGCCATTTGCGGTCATTGTTTCTGGTGCTGGACGCCGTCGGCCTGGTGGCGTTCACGCTGATTGGCTGCATGACCGCTCTGGAAATGGGACATGGCATGTTGGTCGCGTCGGTCAGCGGCGTGATCACTGGCGTTTTCGGTGGAATCCTGCGCGATATCTTCTGCAACGATATTCCGCTGATCTTTCGGCGCGAGTTGTACGCCAGCGTCTCGTTCGCGGCGGCGTGGTGCTACATGTTTTGCCTTTACCTGAACTTGCCGGGAGAGCAGGCGATCTTGATCACCCTGTTCGGCGGCTTCCTGCTGCGGCTGTTGGCGATCCGCTTCCATTGGGAAATGCCCAAGTTCGTCTACAACGACGAAGCCTGACGTTCGGCGTGCTGCTGCAACGCCCACTCGACGTGCTCGCGGACCAATTCGGACGGGTGTTCCCGTCGCGCCTTCAATGCCTCCAGCACTGGAATGGTTGAAGGCGCATTGCCGAGGCCGACGGCCAGGTTGCGCAGCCAGTTTTCGTACCCGGTCCGGCGGAGCGGCGAGCCTTCGGTGCTGCTCAAGAACTTGTCCTCGTCCCACATGAACAGCTCGGCCAGTCCGGCGTTGTCCAGGTTGTGCCGTGGCTTGAAGTCGCTTTCGCCGGATGGGCGGGCGAAGCGGTTCCACGGGCAGACGATCTGGCAGTCGTCGCAGCCGAACACCCGATTGCCGATCAGCGGGCGCAGATCTTCAGGGATGGCGCCCTTGAGTTCGATGGTCAGGTAGGAAATACAGCGCCGGGCGTCCAGTACATAGGGGCCAACGAAGGCATTGGTCGGGCAGATGTCGAGACAGGCAGTGCAGCGGCCGCAGTGTTCGCTGGCATGGGGCGGGTCCACTGGCAGCGGCAGGTCGACGAACAGTTCGGCGAGAAAGAAATAACTGCCGGCCTTGCGATTCAAGACCAGGGTGTTTTTACCGATCCAGCCCAGGCCCGCTTGCTCTGCAATGGCTTTTTCCAGGACGGGAGCGCTGTCGACGAACGCGCGATAGCCGAACGGGCCAATTTCGGCCTGAATTTTTTCCGCCAGGTGTTGCACGCGTTTACGGATCAATTTGTGGTAATCGCGGCCCAAGGCATAACGCGAGACGTAGGCTTTTTCCGGTTGGGCAAGCAGTTGCGCCATTCTGGTATCGCCCGACAGGTAGTCCATGCGCAACGACACCACGCGCAAAGTGCCCGGCACCAGTTCTTCGGGGTGTGAGCGTTTGCTGCCATGTGCGCCCATGTATTCCATTTCGCCGTGGTAGCCGGCGGCGAGCCAGCGCTCCAGGTGCTGCTCATGCTCGGCCAGATCGAGGCCGCTGATGCCGACTTGCTGGAAACCCAGCTCGCGGCCCCAGTCCTTGATGGATTGGGCGAGGGCGGGCAGATCTGTGGTAATTGCGGGCATGAGGCGAGAGAAACCGGAGCTGAGGTGCGTATAATTCTGCCAGACATCGGAGCCTATAGACGCATGCCGCACGCTAAAGATGATTTACCCGACGCGCTGTACAGCGCCGCACAGGTCCGAGGACTCGATGCGAGCCTGATCGCGGCCGGCACCCCGGGCTTCGAACTGATGCAGCGCGCCGCACGGGCCACCTGGCGGGCACTGGTCCGGCAATGGCCGGCGGGCAGCGAGCTGACCGTGGTCACCGGTCACGGTAATAACGCTGGCGACGGTTACCTGGTTGCCGTGTTGGCCAAGCGTGGCGGGTGGACGGTACGGGTGCTGGCGGCCGGCGATCCGCAGCAGCTGCGCGGTGATGCGGCTACGGCCCATGCCGAAGCCATGTCAGAAAACGTTGTGATCGAAGCGTGGAGCGCGCCATCGGACTTGCGTGGCATCGTTGTCGATGCCTTGCTCGGTACAGGCCTGACCGGTGAGGTGCGCGAGCCGTACGCCAGTGTCATCGCCGCAATCAACGCCAGCGGCCTTGCCGTGGCGGCAGTGGATATCCCCTCGGGGCTGTGCGCCGATACCGGGCGCATCCTCGGTTGCGCGGTGCGCGCCGATCTGACGGTGACCTTTATCGGGCTGAAACTGGGCTTGTTCACCGGTGATGCGGCGGATGTCGTGGGTGAGCTGGTGTTCAACGACCTGCACGCCGATCCGCAGCTGCTGGAGGGCGCGCCGGCCACTGCTCGCCGCCTCATGGCCGGCAATCTGCCGCCTCTGAACCCGCGAGCCCCTGCTTCCCATAAAGGCCGCTTCGGCCATGTCCTGCTGATCGGTGGCGATCGCGGGCTGGGCGGGGCGATCCTGTTGAGCGCGCAAAGTGCGCTGCGCAGCGGGGCGGGCATGGTGTCGGTGGCGACCCGCCCCGAACATGTACCCGCGGCGCTGGCACGGATCCCCGAGGCGATGGTGTTGGGCACTGCGTCAGCCAATCAGTTGATGGATTTGCTTCAAAAGGTGTCCGTATTGGTGATCGGCCCTGGGCTGGGTAAGGGCGCCTGGGGGCGAAGCCTGTTATCGGCGGCCGCCAACGCACCCCTGCCGCAAGTCTGGGACGCCGATGCGCTGAACCTGCTGGCGGAGGGCCGTGTGAGCTTGCCCCAAAGGAGTGTGATCACGCCGCACCCGGGGGAGGCCGCGCGGTTGCTGGGGATCAGTACGGCCGAGGTTCAGGCGGATCGGCCGGCGGCGGTTCACGCGCTGAGCAAAAAATATAACGCCGTCGCGGTGCTCAAGGGCGCCGGTAGCCTGATCGCCAATCCTGACGGACGGCTTGCCGTGTGTCATCAGGGCCATCCGGCAATGGCCACCGCGGGTCTGGGCGACGTACTGGCGGGGCTGGTCGGTGCATTGCTGGCTCAGGGCATGGCGACGTTCGACGCGACTTGCCTGGCGGTCTGGCTGCACGCCAATGCCGGTGAGCGCCAGGGTAAATTCGGCCGCGGGCTGGCGGCCAGTGATCTGATACCAGCCATTCGTCAGTTGTTGGAGGAGCAAGCACCGTGTCTGAAGTAACCCTGTACCTGGCCGACGAGCAGGCCATGAGCGACTTTGGCGCACGTATCGCCCGTATCACCGGGGGGCATGGCCTGATCTTCCTTGAAGGTAATCTTGGAATGGGAAAAACCACGTTGTCTCGGGGTATCATCCGTGGCCTTGGGCATGTCGGTGCGGTCAAAAGCCCGACCTTCACCCTGGTCGAGCCCTACGAGATCGGCGACATCCGCGCCTTCCATTTCGACCTGTATCGCCTGGTCGATCCGGAGGAGCTGGAGTTTCTCGGCATTCGCGACTACTTCGAAGACGATGCCCTGTGCCTGATCGAGTGGCCCGATAAAGGTGCAGGCTTTTTGCCAAAGCCCGACCTGACCATTACCATTAGCCCGCAAGACAGCGGGCGTTCGCTGAAAATTTTATCCCAGGGCTCGCGTGGCGAGGCCTGGTGTGCCGCTTTGGCATTGGAATCCAAATAGATGATGGGGTTAGGTATGCGCTTTCGCGCGTTGGTTGCTGCCGTAGGGGTGTTGTTTCTGGCGGTGACCGTCGACGCTGTGGCCGAGACGAAGGTCAACAGTGTTCGCCTGTGGCGGGCGCCGGATAACACGCGGCTGGTGTTTGACCTGACTGGCCCCGTGCAGCACAGCGTCTTTACGCTGACGTCCCCGGATCGCCTGGTCATCGACATCAATGGCGCGACCCTTGGTGCGCCGTTGAACGTCAATAGCGCGAACACCCCGATCACTGCCATGCGTTCGGCCCAGCGTACGCCGACCGACCTGCGGGTGGTCATCGACCTGAAAAAGGCCGTGACGCCGAAAAGCTTCTCCCTGGCGCCCAACGCCCAATATGGCAATCGCCTGGTGGTCGATCTGTTCGATAACCCGGCCGATGCCGCGCCGCCGCCAGCGCCGACTCCTTCGGTGGCCACAGTACCGGCCGTGCCGGTCACGCCTTCGGAGCCGGCGATCAAGTTGCCGCCAGCACCGGCTGGCAAGCGCGACATCATTGTGGTGATCGATGCCGGTCACGGCGGTGAAGACCCGGGCGCCTCCGGCTCTCGCGGTCAGCGCGAGAAAGACGTGGTACTGGCGATCGCCCGCGAACTGCAGCGCCAGGTCAGTGGCATGAAGGGTTTCCGCGCTGAACTGACCCGCACCGGCGACTATTTCATTCCGTTGCGTGGCCGTACGGAAATTGCCCGCAAGAAAGGCGCCGACCTGTTCGTCTCGATTCACGCCGACGCCGCGCCTTCCGCCGCAGCCTTCGGTGCCTCGGTGTTTGCCCTGTCCGATCGCGGTGCCACTTCGGAAACCGCGCGCTGGCTGGCCGACAGCGAAAACCGTTCTGACCTGATCGGTGGTGCAGGCAACGTCAGCCTCGACGACAAGGACCGCATGCTTGCCGGTGTGTTGCTTGACCTGTCGATGACCGCATCCCTGACTTCCAGTCTGAACGTCGGCCAGAAAGTCCTGAGCAACATCGGCCGGGTCACGCCCCTGCACAAGCAGCGGGTCGAGCAGGCCGGGTTCATGGTGCTGAAGTCGCCGGACATCCCGTCGATCCTGGTCGAAACCGGGTTCATTTCCAACGCCAACGAAGCCTCGAAACTCGCAGCAGCGAGCCATCAGCAGGCGCTGGCTCGCTCCATCAGCAGCGGCGTGCGCCAGTTCTTCCAGCAGAACCCGCCACCGGGCACTTACATTGCCTGGCTGCGTGATTCCGGAAAAATCGCCCAAGGCCCTCGTGATCATCGGGTAAACCCGGGCGAGACGCTGGCGATGATCGCGGTGCGCTATCAGGTGTCGCCGGCTACCCTGCGCAGCGCCAACAACCTGTCGAGCGATGAGCTCAAGATCGGTCAGCACCTGACCATCCCGGGCACCGAACTGGCGGCCAAGGAATGAATCAGGTCGTGAACAACGGCGCTCGTATCGAGCTGCTCAGCCCGCGACTGGCGAACCAGATTGCTGCGGGTGAGGTGGTCGAGCGCCCGGCCTCGGTGATCAAGGAGCTGCTGGAAAACAGCCTCGACTCCGGCGCCAGGCGCATCGACGTCGACGTGGAGCAGGGCGGCGTCAAGTTGCTGCGGGTGCGCGACGATGGCAGCGGCATTTCTGCCGATGACCTGCCGCTGGCCCTGGCGCGACATGCCACCAGCAAGATCCGCAATCTTGAGGATCTTGAACAGGTCATGAGCCTGGGCTTTCGTGGCGAGGCCCTGGCATCGATCAGTTCGGTGGCGCGCCTGACCCTGACTTCCCGCACCCGTGATGCCGATCAGGCCTGGCAGGTCGAAACCGAAGGCCGCGACATGGCGCCCCGGGTACAGCCCGCGGCCCACCCGGTGGGCACTTCGGTTGAAGTGCGCGACCTGTTCTTCAATACCCCGGCGCGGCGTAAATTTCTCAAGACCGAAAAAACCGAATTCGATCACCTGCAGGAGGTGATCAGGCGCCTGGCCCTGGCGCGCTTCGACGTGGCCTTTCATCTGCGCCACAACGGCAAGACCATCCTCAGCCTGCATGAGGCCCACGATGATGCGGCCCGTGCCCGGCGCGTGGCGGCGATCTGCGGCCCAGGTTTCCTGGAACAGGCGCTGCCGATCGAAATAGAACGCAACGGCCTGCATCTCTGGGGCTGGGTCGGCTTGCCGACCTTCAACCGCAGCCAGGCCGATTTGCAGTACTTCTTCGTCAATGGCCGTGCCGTGCGCGACAAACTGGTGGCGCACGCCGTGCGCCAGGCTTATCGCGACGTGCTGTTCAATGGCCGGCATCCGACCTTCGTGCTGTTTTTCGAGGTCGATCCAACGGGCGTCGACGTCAACGTGCACCCCACCAAGCACGAAGTGCGCTTCCGTGAAGGGCGCATGGTTCACGATTTCCTCTATGGCACCTTGCACCGTGCCTTGGGCGATGTGCGGCCGGAAGATCATCTGGCGGCACCAGTTGCGACAGCCGTAGTGCGGCCTACCGGCCTTGAAGCCGGTGAGTTTGGCCCGCAGGGGGAAATGCGCCTGGCCGCCAACGCGCTGCTGGAGCAGCCTCAGGCCCAGCCTTCGTTCAATGCGCCAGCCGGTTCGGGTTCTGGCGCCGGGTATCAGTATCAATACACCCCGCGCCCGCAGTCAGCGGTTCCGGTTGCAGAAGCGCAGGCCGCCTATCGCGAGTTCTTCGCGCCGTTGCCCGAGGCCAACGCGGTCGCGCTGCCAGCCGGTCAGGATGACATTCCGCCACTGGGCTATGCGCTGGCGCAGCTCAAAGGCATCTACATCCTTTCGGAAAACGCCCAGGGGCTGGTGCTGGTGGACATGCATGCCGCTCACGAGCGGATCATGTACGAACGCCTGAAAGTCGCCATGGCCAGTGAAGGCTTGAGCGGGCAACCATTGCTGGTGCCGGAAACCCTGGCGGTCAGTCAGCGTGAAGCCGATTGCGCCGAAGAGCACTCTGCCTGGTTCCAGCGCCTGGGCTTCGAACTGCAGCGCCTCGGCCCGGAAACCCTGGCCATACGGCAGATACCGGCCTTGCTCAAGCAGGCCGAGGCCAATCGACTGGTGGGTGACGTACTGGCCGACCTGATGGAATATGGCACCAGCGACCGGATTCAGGCGCACCTGAACGAACTGCTCGGGACCATGGCCTGCCACGGCGCGGTCCGCGCCAATCGGCGCCTGGCCCTGCCGGAAATGAACGGTCTGCTGCGCGACATGGAAAACACCGAGCGCAGCGGTCAATGCAACCATGGCCGACCGACCTGGACCCAACTGGGGCTGGACGATCTGGACAAACTGTTCTTGCGCGGTCGTTGATGAGCCAGCTCCCTCCTGCGATTTTCCTGATGGGTCCAACCGCCGCCGGCAAGACCGACCTGGCCATCGAACTCACCAAAGTCCTGCCCTGCGAGCTGATCAGCGTCGATTCGGCACTGGTCTACCGTGGCATGGACATTGGTACCGCCAAGCCATCGAAAGAGCTGTTGGCCGAATTTCCGCACCGCTTGATCGATATTCTCGACCCGGCCGAGGCTTATTCGGCAGCGGATTTTCGTCGCGATGCCCTGCAAGCCATGGCCGAGATTACCGCGCGGGGTAAAATTCCGCTGTTGGTGGGCGGAACGATGCTCTATTACAAGGCGTTAGTCGAAGGGCTCGCGGATATGCCGGCCGCCGATCCGGAAATCCGCGCGCAGATCGAAGAAGAGGCCGCCCGCCTTGGGTGGCAGGCGTTGCACGAGCAGTTGGCGGTCATTGACCCGGTTTCCGCGGCACGTATTCATCCGAACGATCCTCAGCGCCTGAGTCGAGCATTGGAAGTTTTTCGTGTCAGTGGTCAGAGCATGACTGAGCTGCGCTTGCAACAATCTGCGCAAAGTACTGAAGCAGCCGCTTCAGGACGGCAACAATTGCCCTATACTGTCGCGAACTTGGCCATTGCTCCGGCGAATCGCCAGGTATTGCACGAGCGAATTAAACAAAGATTCACTTTAATGTTGGAACAGGGATTCATCGACGAGGTCGTAGCCCTGCGTAATAGAAGTGACCTGCATACCGGGTTGCCGTCTATACGTGCGGTAGGCTACCGCCAAGTCTGGGATTACCTGGATGGCAAGCTGACGTCAGCCGAGATGCAGGAGCGTGGAATCATTGCCACGCGCCAATTGGCGAAACGCCAGTTCACCTGGCTTCGCAGTTGGGCTGATTTACACTGGCTGGACAGCCTCGATTGCGACAATCTGCCGCGCGCCTTGAAATACCTTGGGACCATCTCCATATTGAGCTGAGTCCTTGCAATTGCCGTCTATCCTTGGGGGTGGGGCGGCCAAAGCCATCTGTTTACCTATTTTTTTATTTTGAATCCTTAAAGGAGTGCGGCACATGTCAAAAGGGCATTCGCTACAAGACCCTTACTTGAATACTTTACGTAAAGAGAAAGTTGGGGTGTCCATCTACCTGGTCAACGGTATCAAACTGCAAGGTACGATCGAGTCTTTCGACCAGTTCGTTATCCTGCTGAAAAACACCGTCAGCCAAATGGTCTACAAACACGCTATCTCTACAGTAGTGCCGGTTCGTCCAATTCGTCTGCCTAGCGCAACCGAATCGGAAGCGGGTGATGCTGAGCCAGGTAACGCCTGATAGGAGTCTCCTTTGTTCTTTGAGCGCCACGGTGGTGGTGAGCGAGTCATACTCGTTCACTTGGATGGACAGGACCCTGAGGCGCGCGAAGACCCGCAGGAGTTTCAGGAACTGGCTAATTCGGCTGGCGCCGAGACCGTTGCGTTTTTTAACGTGCCGCGTCATCGGCCAACCGCCAAATTCCTGATTGGCAGCGGCAAGGTCGAGGAACTGCGCGACCTGGTCAAAGCCGAAGAAGCCGATCTGGTGATTTTCAATCACGTCCTCACGCCCAGTCAGGAACGTAACCTCGAACGTGTTTTCGAGTGTCGCGTGATCGACCGTACCGGCCTGATCCTCGATATTTTCGCCCAGCGCGCCCGTACCCATGAAGGCAAGCTCCAGGTAGAACTGGCCCAGCTTGACCACATGAGCACCCGGCTGGTTCGCGGGTGGACTCACCTTGAGCGCCAGGGTGGCGGTATTGGCATGCGTGGCCCTGGTGAAACCCAACTGGAAACTGACCGCCGCTTGCTGCGGGTTCGCCTGCGCCAGATCAAGGGCCGGCTGGAGAAAGTGCGCAGCCAGCGCGAGCAGTCGCGACGTGGCCGTTCACGTGCGGATATCCCTACCGTGTCGCTGGTGGGATATACCAACGCCGGTAAATCCACGCTGTTCAATAATGTGACGAAATCCGACGTCTACGCGGCTGACCAATTGTTTGCCACACTGGACCCGACCCTTCGCCGTCTGGATCTGGACGATCTTGGGCCGATTGTCCTGGCGGACACGGTAGGTTTCATTCGCCACTTGCCCCACAAGCTGGTCGAGGCATTTCGGTCTACCCTCGAAGAGTCGAGCAACTCCGACCTGTTGTTGCACGTGATCGATGCGGCGGAACCGGATCGCATGTTGCAGATCGAGCAGGTGATGGTGGTGCTGGGCGAGATTGGTGCCCAGGACTTGCCGATCCTCGAGGTCTATAACAAACTCGATTTGCTTGAAGGCGTTGAGCCACAAATCCAGCGCGACGAAAACGGCAAGCCCCAGCGGGTCTGGCTGTCGGCGCGTGATGGCACTGGTCTGGAATTGCTTGAGCAAGCCATTGCCGAATTACTTGGCAGTGATTTGTTTATCGGTACCCTGCGCTTGCCGCAACGATTCGCCCGACTGCGTGCGCAGTTTTTCGAACTCGGTGCGGTGCAAAAAGAAGAACACGACGAAGAAGGCATCAGTTTGCTGGCCGTTCGTTTGCCCCGGGTCGAGTTGAATCGACTGGTAAGCCGCGAAGGATTGCAGCCGATGGAATTCATCGAGCAACACACTTTGCAATAAAAGCCTGAGAAAGCGGTTGTGCCGTGGTGACAGGCATTCTGTAGCATTGGTCGGCGCGCCGTGGGTGCGTCTTTGCTTTATCAGATGGAGAGCGCTATGGCTTGGAATGAGCCGGGTGGCAACTCGAATAATCAGGATCCTTGGGGTGGCAAGCGTCGCAATAACGGCGACCGCAAGGGACCGCCAGATCTCGACGAGGCCTTCCGAAAGCTGCAGGAAAGCCTGAACGGGTTGTTCGGTGGTGGTAAGAAACGTGGTGATGACGGCGGTGGTTCGGGCAAGAGTGGCGGCTTCGGCGGTCTGCTCGGCATCGGCCTGGTCGTTTTGGCGGCCGTATGGCTGTACAGCGCGGTCTATGTCGTCGACGAGCAGGAGCAAGCCGTGGTGCTGCGCTTCGGCAAGTACTACGAAACCGTCGGACCTGGCCTGAATATCTACTTCCCGCCAATCGACAAGAAGTACATGGAAAACGTCACGCGTGAGCGGGCGTATACCAAGCAAGGTCAAATGCTGACTGAAGACGAAAACATCGTCGAAGTGCCGCTGACCGTGCAGTACAAGATCAGCAACCTGCAGGACTTCGTGCTGAGCGTCGATCAGCCGGAAATCAGCCTGCAGCACGCGACCGACAGCGCCCTGCGTCATGTGGTGGGTTCCACTGCAATGGACCAGGTGCTGACCGAAGGTCGTGAATTGATGGCCAGCGAAATCAAGGAGCGCCTGCAACGCTTCATGGATACCTACCGCACCGGTATCACCGTCACCCAGGTCAACGTACAGAGCGCAGCTGCACCGCGTGAAGTGCAGGAAGCCTTCGATGACGTGATCCGTGCCCGTGAAGACGAGCAGCGTTCGCGCAACCAGGCTGAAACCTATGCCAACGGCGTCGTGCCGGAAGCCCGTGGCCAGGCCCAGCGTATCCTTGAAGATGCCAATGGCTACCGTGACGAAACCGTCTCGCGCGCCAAGGGTGAGGCCGATCGTTTCACCAAGCTGGTTGCCGAGTATCGCAAGGCACCTGAAGTCACCCGCCAGCGTCTGTACCTGGACACCATGCAGGAAGTCTTCAGCAACACCAGCAAGGTTCTCGTGACCGGCAACAAGAATGGCCAGAGCAACCTGCTGTACCTGCCTCTGGACAAGATGGTCGAAAGTGGTCGCGGCACCAGCACCCAGGTGACCGGCGCGGCAGCCACCAGCAATGAAGCGAATGCGCGTGCGGCAGCTGATCTGCAGCAACAGCAAGCACGTACCAGGGAGAGTCGCTGATGAGCAATAAATCGCTGATCGCCCTTATTGTCGGCGTCGTCGTGGCGATCGCTGCCTGGAACTGCTTCTACATCGTGGCTCAGACCGAGCGCGCGGTGTTGCTGCAGTTCGGTCGCGTGGTCCAGACCGATGTTCAGCCAGGCCTGCATGTGAAAGTGCCCTACGTTAACCAGGTGCGTAAATTTGACGCACGCCTGATGACGCTGGATGCACCGACGCAACGCTTCCTGACGCTGGAAAAGAAAGCCGTGATGGTCGATGCCTACGCCAAGTGGCGGGTGAAGGATGCCGAGCGCTTCTACACCGCGACTTCCGGTCTGAAGCAGATTGCCGACGAGCGTCTGTCCCGTCGTCTCGAGTCTGGCCTGCGTGACCAGTTCGGTAAGCGCACCTTGCACGAAGTGGTGTCCGGTGAGCGCGATGCGCTGATGGCGGATATCACCGCTTCGCTGAACAAGATGGCCGAAAAAGAGCTGGGCATCGAGGTTGTCGATGTTCGGGTCAAGACCATCGACCTGCCGAAGGAAGTGAACCGCAGCGTGTTCGAACGTATGAGCACCGAGCGTGAGCGTGAAGCTCGCGAGCACCGCGCCAAGGGTAACGAGCTGGCTGAAGGCATCCGTGCCGACGCCGATCGTCAACGCCGCGTGCTGCTGGCCGAAGCCTATCGTGAATCTGAAGAGATTCGCGGTGACGGTGACGCACAGGCCGCTTCGATCTACTCCAAGGCATACGGTCAGGATCAGGAGTTCTACGCGTTCTACCGTAGCCTGCGTGCCTACCGTGAAAGCTTCGCGAACAAATCCGACGTCCTGGTCCTGGACCCAAGCAGTGACTTCTTCCACTACCTGGAAAAAGCCAAGCCTTGATACGACGTTGACCTGATGCATCCCGCCGGGCGGCTAATACCTCTGGCGGGGTGATCCTTTGGGAAAACGAGTGTATGATGCGGCAGCCGGGAAATTCCCGGCTTTTTTGCGTCTGCACGTTTGATTGCTGTTTTGTGCAGGTGCCCGAGCTGAATGCTCGACAGGTTTTTCGAGGAAAGTGATTGGCGAAGCCGGTAACAGGCGTTTCGCTTCGTTGCTCCTGCGCCTGATTTATGCACATGGGCTGATCATTTTCTGCTTCACTCAAGGCTCGGCCAAAGGCTGACCGCCCGGATACAGGGGAAGGCGTAATGGCAACGGTAGACCGCTGGCTTCTGCCAGATGGCATCGAAGAAGTACTGCCACCTGAAGCGGCGCGCATTGAAGTCGCGCGTCGCCAGGTGTTGGATCTGTTCCAGAGCTGGGGTTACGAGTTTGTCGTGACTCCCCATATCGAGTACCTGGAATCCCTGCTGACCGGCGCGGGCCAGGACCTGGACCTGCGGACCTTCAAGGTCATCGACCCGCAATCGGGCCGGCAGATGGGTTTCCGTGCCGACATCACGCCGCAAGTAGCGCGCATCGATGCGCATACCTTGCGTCGCGAAGGTCCGAGCCGCCTGTGTTATGCCGGTAGCGTGCTGCATGCCCAGCCGCGTGCCTTGTCGTCCTCGCGCAGCCCGATCCAGCTGGGCGCCGAGTTGTATGGCGATGCCAGTCCCGGCAGCGACGTGGAAGTCATCAGCCTGATGCTCGCCATGCTGCAACTGGCCGATGTGCCGGATGTGCACATGGACCTGGGGCATGTCGGTATCTACCGCGGCCTGGCTCGTGCCGCCGGTTTGTCCGGGGAAGTTGAACAACAGTTGTTCGACGCGTTGCAACGTAAGGCCATCGACGAGGTCATTACCTTGACCGAAGGCTTGCCGGCTGACTTGTCGGGCATGCTGCGCGCGTTGGTCGACCTGTGCGGCGGCCGTGAAGTGCTGGCGGCTGCGCGTGAGCGTCTGGCCAAGGCTCCGGCCCCGGTACTGGCGGCGCTGGATGACCTGCTGGCGATTGCCGAGCGTCTGTCCGTGCGTTTCCCGGAGTTGCCGCTGTACTTCGACCTGGGCGAGCTGCGTGGTTACCACTATCACACCGGTGTGGTGTTCGCCGTGTTCGTGCCGGGTGTTGGCCAGTCCATCGCCCAGGGCGGTCGCTACGACGACATCGGTGCCGACTTCGGTCGTGCCCGTCCGGCCACCGGCTTCTCCACCGATTTGAAAACCCTGGTGACCCTGGGGCGTGCTCAGATCGAGCTACCGTCTGGCGGTATCTGGATGCCTGACAGTACGGATGCGGCACTCTGGCAGACGGTTTGCCAGTTGCGCAGTGAGGGTCAGCGTGTCGTCCAGGCTTTGCCTGGGCAGCCATTGGCCGCCGCCCGTGAAGCGGACTGCGACCGGCAATTGATCCAGCAGAACGGGCTTTGGCAAGTATCGCCACTGGCTTCTTGAGTTTTCCCGCCGGCTGCCGCCGGCACCAAGTTTGCGCGAATGAGGACAAGTGTTATGGGTAAGAATGTCGTAGTCCTGGGCACCCAGTGGGGTGATGAGGGCAAAGGCAAGATCGTTGATCTGCTAACCGAACATGCTGCCGCCGTAGTGCGCTACCAGGGTGGCCACAACGCTGGCCACACCCTGGTGATCGACGGTGAAAAGACCGTCTTGCACCTGATCCCCTCGGGCGTGCTGCGCGAAGGCGTGCAGTGCCTGATCGGCAACGGCGTGGTCGTTGCACCTGACGCCCTGCTGCGCGAGATCACCAAGCTGGAAGAAAAAGGCGTACCGGTGCGCGAGCGCCTGCGTATCAGCCCGTCCTGCCCACTGATCCTGTCCTTCCACGTAGCGCTGGACCAGGCCCGTGAAAAGGCCCGCGGCGAGCTGAAGATCGGCACCACCGGTCGCGGCATCGGCCCGGCCTACGAAGACAAGGTTGCACGTCGTGGCCTGCGTGTGGGCGACCTGCTCAACATGCCGCGCTTTGAAGACAAACTGCGTGAACTGGTGGATTACCACAACTTCATGCTGGTGGGTTACTACAAAGAGCCAGCCATCGAATTCGACAAGACCCTGGCAGAATGCAAGGAATACGCGGAGCTGCTCAAGCCGCTGATGCTGGACGTGACTGCCGAGTTGCACGACCTGCGTCGCGCTGGCAAAGACATCATGTTCGAAGGCGCCCAAGGCTCCCTGCTGGACATCGACCACGGTACCTACCCGTACGTGACCAGCTCTAACACCACCGCTGGCGGCGTAGCTACCGGTTCGGGTGTTGGCCCTATGTTCCTGGACTACATCCTCGGTATCACCAAGGCTTACACCACGCGTGTAGGTTCGGGCCCATTCCCGACTGAGCTGTTCGACGAAGTCGGTGCGCACCTGGCTAAACAAGGTCACGAGTTCGGCGCGACTACCGGCCGTGCTCGTCGTTGCGGCTGGTTCGACGCCGTTATCCTGCGTCGCGCTATCGATGTGAACAGCATCTCGGGCATCTGCCTGACCAAGCTGGACGTGCTCGACGGTCTGGAAACCATCAACATCTGCGTCGGTTATAAAGATGCAGAAGGCAACGCCGTTGCCCCGACTGATGCAGACAGCTACGTGGGCTTGCAGCCTGTGTACGAAGAAGTGCCGGGCTGGACCGAGTCAACCGTGGGTGCCAAGACCCTGGAAGAGCTGCCAGCTAACGCCCGTGCTTACATCAAACGCGTCGAAGAGCTGATCGGTGCGCCGATCGACATTATTTCGACGGGTCCGGACCGTAACGAAACCATCGTTCTGCGCCATCCGTTCGCTTGATAAGCTGTTGATGTAAAACACAAAGGCCCCTTTATAGGGGCCTTTGTCGTTTATGCCTGTCGAACGGCATGACCTTTGCTATTAGCTTTGCCTGAAGCGTCATTTCGGGCGTGCCATCAATTTAATGGCGCTCATGCAGAGGGATTTCAAGTGTCGGCCGTTCTCTCATTGTTACAAAGCCGTTTGTTGCGGCCCGTATTCGTTACCCTCGGTATCGCCCTTTTGGTGCAGGTACTGGTGGCGGTCGCGCTGACCCGGAGCACCGTGACCGCGCTGGAAGCCGATCTCGGTCAGCGCCTGGGCGCGGACAGTCAAAAACTCTCCGGTGAACTTGAGCAGGCTGGGCGTGAAGTCACGTCGAGCCTCGACAGCCTGTCCGCCAGTACGCGTCAGCGCCTTACCGCTGGCTTGTCTGCGCGGCTGAAGGACGAGCAGGCACAGTTGCGTTCGACCCTGGAAAAAGACCTGAAGGACTCTGCCAGCGACATGGCGCAGCTCCTGGCCTCGGTGGCTCCGCGCGCCATGTGGGACAACGACGTTCCGACCTTGTCCGAATTTGCCCGTCGGGCCCAGCGCAACCCCAACGTCCTGTTTGTGGTGTACGACGACGCCACGGGCCAGCATCTGACGCGCTACCTCAACCGGGAAAACCCGATCAACAAGGCCCTGCTGGAAAAAGGCCAGGGCGACCGCGCGCTGGACAAGGTGCTGGACGCCGCGAAGAACGATCCGTCGGTCTTCTACATCGAGGCCACGATCAACCCTAATGGCGTGGAAATCGGCAAGGTCCTGATGGGCGTTTCGACGGCCTCGGTGGAGACCGATCTGGCGGCGCTGGACAAGCGCTTTGCGGCCTTGATCGCCAGTGGCGACCAACTGGTAGGCGACAGCCTGAAAGGCGCAGCGGCCGACAGCGCTGCCGCCATGCGTGCGCGTCTGCAATCGGCCCAGTCCACGGCCGCTGAAATGAAAGCCAACACCACCGGCACCGTGCAGGAGGCCGCGGCAACCTTGCGCTGGCGTATCGGCTTGAGCCTGGCGGTGGTGGGTTTTGGTGTCCTGCTGTTGCTGGCGGTCGTGCTCGGGCGTCGAGTGGTCAATCGCCTGAAGATGTTGATTGTCGCCATGGACGACCTGGCGGCGGGCGAGGGCGATCTGACCAAGCGCGTGCAGATCAGCAGCAAGGATGAAATCGGTGACATGGCTTCGGCGGTCAATCGTTTTGTCGACAAGTTGCAGCCGATCGTGCGCGAGGCGGGTGATGTCGCTCAGCGTACCGGTGTGGAAATCGGCGCCATGACGCTGCGTAACGCGGGGGCCGATGCGGCGGCAGGCATGCAGCGCGATGAGGTAGCTGAAAGCCTGCGGGCCTTGTCGCGCATGGCGGATGAGGCGCAGTCCGAAAGCCAGGCCATGCAAGCGGCGCTGAAGCAGGTGGTGGATATTCGTCAGGCCACCGACGAAAACACCCGGACCTCGGCGAAAGTCGGCAACCTGATTGAAGCGTTGGCCGGCCAGGTCGAAACCGGGGCGCAAGTGATCGAGCGCCTGGCGCAGCAGAGTGAGCAGATCGAAGTGGTACTGACGGTGATCCACGGTATTGCCGAGCAGACCAACCTGCTGGCGCTGAACGCGGCCATTGAGGCGGCGCGTGCGGGCGAAACCGGGCGCGGGTTTGCGGTGGTGGCTGATGAGGTGCGTGCGTTGGCGAGCAAGACGCAAAGCTCCACCGGCGATATCCAGGCGCATATCGTGGCGTTGCAGCAAGGCGCACGTGAAGCCGTGGCGGCCATCGGCCAGGCCGGGCGTCAGGCCAGTGAGGGCCTTCTGGTCCTGCGTGACAGTGCGCGGTTGCAGCAATCGGTGCAGGCTTCGGTCGAGCGGGTGCACACGGCGATCGGTCTGGCGACCCAGGCCGCCGAGCACCAGGCCCGCGGAGCCCAGGCGGTACGCGGTCGGGTCGAGACCATTCATGTGCAGGCCGAGAAGGCGGCCCAGGCGGTGGTGGAAACCACGGCCAGCGGCAAGGTGCTCGATGGCCTGGCGGCGCAGTTGAAAGCGAGCCTGGGGCAGTTCAGGGCTTGATGGGTTGTCCGGGCGGGCCTCATCGCGAGCAGGCTCGCTCCCACTGTTGATCTACCGAGACCTGTGGCAGCGATCCTGCTCGCGATGACGGACTCAACGACTCAAATACATCCGGGTCGTAAGCAAATAAACCGGCAACCCCGATACCAGAATCAACAACGCCGCATAAGGCGCCGCCGCCGCAAACTCCACATTCGCGGTATGCGCCCAGACCTCCGTGGCCAGGGTATTGAGCCCGGTCGGGCTCAACAGCAAGGTCGCCGTCAGCTCCTTCATCGCATCCAGGAACACCAGTGCAAACGCCGCTCCCAGCGCCGGAAAGATGATCGGCAACGTCACCCGGCAAAACGCACTGAACGAAGATGCGCCCAAGGTGCGTGCCGCTTCTTCCAGTTGCGGAGCGGCCTTGTTCAGTGCTGTGCGTATTGGCGCCTGGGCCAGCGGCAAGAACAGTAGCGCGTAAGCGATCAGCAACAGCATCGACGTCTGGTACAGCGCTGGCACATAGTGCAACGCGAAGTACACCAGGGTCAGCGCGATCACCAGTCCTGGTAGCGCGTGCAGCAGATAGGGCAGGCGTTCGGCCCAAATCGCCAACGGGCCTTTGTAGCGCACCACCAGCAGTCCCACCGGCAACGCCAGAACAAGGCATAGCCCCGCGCCGCCCAACGACAGTGCCAGGGATGAAAGCAGCGCCTCGCCGATGGCCGCCACCGGAAATGCCGCCGACGAGCCCACGGCCAGCCAGTACGCCAGCATCCCCAGTGGAATGCCACTGCCGATGATCGCCAGCAACAGGCAATACAGTTGCCCGGCCACCATCCAGGGGCCCAACCGAACCTGTTCCGCCTGGCGCGCCGCACCCTGGCCTGTGCGCACGTGCCGGCCCTTGCCGCGAACGCGAAGCTCCAGCCACAGCAACATCAGGCACAGCGCCAGCAGCACCGCCGAGAGCATCGCGGCGTTGGCGTTACTGAACTCCAGTTCGAACTGTTGATAGATCGCGGTGGTGAAGGTCTGCAGGCCAATAATCGACAGCGCGCCGAATTCCACCAGCATGTGCAGGGCAATCAGCAGCGACCCCGCCAGCAGCGAAGGCCAGAGCAGCGGCAGGGTGACACGGAAAAATACCCCCCAGCGATTCTGCCCCAGGGTGCGGGCCGACTCTTCCAGGGAGGGGTCGAGATTGCGCAGGGTGGCTGCGACCGGCAGAAAAATCAGCGGGTATTTGGACAGGCTCATCACCAGGATCGCCCCGCCAAGCCCTTCGAAATGAGCGCTCAGCGACACCCAGGTAAAACTGCTGACAAACGCCGGCACGGCGAACGGCAAGCACAGGATCACGCCCCACAAGCGCCGCCCCGGCAAATTGCTGCGTTCCAGCAGCCAGGCCAGCGACAGGCCGATCACGCCGCAGGCCAGCGTAACGCCAACCATCAGCGCCAAGGTATTGCGCAACAGGCCGAACACATATGGCCGCCACAGCAGGTGCAGCGCTTCGGCCCAGCCCGCTTGCCAGGCCTTCAGGCCGACGTAAGCCAGGGGCAGCAAGCTGAGCACGACCAGTAGCAGAACCGGCAGTACCAGCCAGATGGACGGCCGCTTGCGCCTTGGCACGTACTGGCCATAAGAGGCAGGGGCGGTTAGCGATGCGCTCATCAGTTCAGGCCAACCTCGCGTTCAAGGTCCAGGGCTTCTTCGGCATTGCCGAGGTCGGCAGGTGTGACTTTCGGTGCTTGCAGTTCGCTGAACGGCTTGAGGCCACGATCCGATTGCATGCCTTTATGCAGCGGGTATTCGGCGGTGGTCTGGGTGATCACGCGCTGGCCTTCTTCGCTGGCCATGTAGGCGAGCAGTTGCTGGGCTTCTTTTGGATGTTTGCTGGATTTCAGCACGGCCGCACTCGATACGGTAATCAGGCCGCCGACGTCGCCGCCGGTGAAGTAATGCAGTTTCGAATCGAGCTGGCCTTTTTCACGTTGCAAGGCGAACCAGTAGTAGTTGTTCACCAGTACCGTCGCCACTTCGCCGTTTTCCACGGCTTTGAGTGCAACCATGTTGTTACTGTAGGTCTTGCCGAAGGCGCGCAGGCCGGTCAGCCATTCTTCGGCCGCCTCCATGCCATGTACCTTGATGATTGCCACGGCTTGTTCCTGGAACGCACCGCTGGTGGGTACGAAGCCGACCTTGCCTTGCCATTTTGGATCGGAGAATTCCATCACTGACTTCGGCAGGTCTTTCTCGTCGATCAGTTTCGGGTTGAACGCGACGACGCGCACCCGGGCAGTGACGCCAATCCAGGTGCCATTGCCGGCAACATAGTCCTTGGGCAGCACTGCCAGCGTGGTGTCATCGGCCTTGGCCAGCAGGCCTTGCTCGCCGAGCTTGTTCAGCGGCGGCGACTCTTCGGTGTAGATCACGTCGGCAGGGGAGCGATCACCTTCTTCGACCACCTGGCTGGCGAGTTGGTTGCTGCTGCCCTTGCGCACATTGACGTGAATGCCGGTCTTGGCTTCGAAGGCTTTGGCGACAGCATCGCCGACTTCCTTGTGCTGGCCGTTATAGAGCGTCAGGGAAACAGGATCGGCAGCCTGGATGAGGGGAGTGGCGAGCGCCAGGCCGAGCAGGGTGGTGGTCAAGCCGCGGCGCAGGGTATTTCGAAACATCATTCGCAGGGTTCCTCACTGTCGCATTGCAAAAACTTGCAACAATGATAAACGATATTGTTTCTCAAATGGGCTCTGTGCGGGCAGGTTTTCAAACCCCGGAAACGCAAAAACCCGCTTTCGCGGGTTTCTGTGAAATTCAAGGCCGTAACCTTGAATTTGAATTGGTGCCCAGAAGAAGACTCGAACTTCCACGACCTTGCGGTCACCAGCACCTGAAGCTGGCGTGTCTACCAATTTCACCATCTGGGCATTTCATCGCTAGCGTTGCCGCTGTTGATGTGGCGCACTATACGGAGAGCAATTTGATCTGTAAACCCCTGATTTAAAATTATTAAATCAGATCTCCAAAATGCAAAAACCCGCTTTCGCGGGTTTTTGTGTGAGCCTTGAAATTGAACTAATCTCAAGCTCGAAATTGGTGCCCAGAAGAAGACTCGAACTTCCACGACCTTGCGGTCACCAGCACCTGAAGCTGGCGTGTCTACCAATTTCACCATCTGGGCAGTATCGGCAACGTTGTCCGTCGTCGATGGCGCGCACTATACGGAGCGTCTTTTTAACTGTAAACCCCCGACACCAAAAAAACCTGAAAAATTTCACCAGTGGTATTCAAATCAACCTTCTGGTGTCGATAAAGGGCTTTAGATGAGGCGTCTTAGCCTGAAATTTCCCGTTTCATTACGCCTATGCCAAACTAACCCGTATATAGACAAGGTGAAAACTCTCTAATGGCCGATTGGCAGTCCCTCGATCCCGAGGCCGCTCGTGAAGCGGAAAAATATGAAAACCCCATTCCTAGCCGCGAACTGATCCTTCAGCACCTTGCTGATCGGGGTTCGCCTGCTAACCGCGAGCAACTGGTCGAAGAGTTTGGTCTGACCACGGAAGACCAGATCGAAGCCCTGCGCCGCCGCCTGCGCGCCATGGAGCGCGATGCACAACTCATTTACACCCGTCGCGGCACTTATGCGCCGGTGGACAAGCTCGACCTGATCCTGGGCCGCATCAGCGGTCACCGTGATGGCTTCGGCTTCCTGGTGCCGGACGACGGCAGTGACGACCTGTTCATGAGCCCGGCACAAATGCGCCTGGTGTTCGACGGCGACCGTGCACTGGCACGAGTTTCCGGACTGGATCGTCGCGGTCGCCGCGAAGGCATGATCGTCGAGGTGGTGTCCCGTGCTCACGAGACCATCGTCGGCCGCTACTTCGAAGAAGGCGGTATCGGTTTTGTCGTCGCGGATAACCCGAAGATCCAGCAGGAAGTGCTGGTGACGCCGGGCCGTAACGCGAACGCCCAGATCGGGCAGTTCGTCGAAGTGAAGATCACTCACTGGCCAACGCCACGCTTCCAGCCGCAAGGCGATGTGGTTGAAGTAGTGGGCAACTACATGGCGCCGGGCATGGAGATCGACGTTGCCCTGCGTACCTACGACATTCCTCACGTTTGGCCTGACGCCGTGCTCAAGGAAGCCGGCAAGCTCAAGCCGGAAGTCGAAGAGAAAGACAAAGAGAAGCGCATCGACCTGCGTCATCTGCCGTTCGTCACCATCGACGGCGAAGATGCCCGCGACTTCGACGACGCGGTTTATTGCGAAGCCCGTCCGGGCAAGCTGCGCCTGTTCTCCGGTGGCTGGAAGTTGTACGTGGCGATTGCCGACGTTTCCAGCTACGTGAAACTCGGTTCGGCGCTGGATGCCGAGGCTCAGGTTCGCGGCAACTCGGTGTACTTCCCCGAGCGCGTGATTCCGATGCTGCCTGAGCAGCTGTCCAACGGTTTGTGCTCGCTGAACCCGCAAGTCGATCGCCTGGCCATGGTTTGCGAGATGACCATCTCCAAGTCTGGCGAAATGACCGACTACTGCTTCTACGAAGCGGTGATCCATTCCCATGCCCGCCTGACCTACAACAAGGTCAGCGCGATGCTGGAAACGCCGAAAGCCACCGAAGGGCGCAAGCTTCGCGGCGAATACACCGACGTGGTGCCGCACCTCAAGCAGCTGTATTCGCTGTACAAGGTGTTGCTGGCTGCTCGTCACGTACGCGGCGCGATCGATTTTGAAACCCAGGAAACCCGGATCATCTTCGGTTCTGAGCGCAAGATCGCCGAAATCCGTCCGACCGTGCGTAACGACGCGCACAAGCTGATCGAGGAATGCATGCTGGCGGCCAACGTGGCCACCGCCGAATTCCTCAAGAAGCACGAAATTCCTGCGTTGTACCGCGTGCACGACGGCCCGCCGCCGGAGCGCCTGGAAAAACTGCGTGCGTTCCTCGGCGAGCTCGGCCTGTCCCTGCACAAAGGCAAGGACGGTCCGTCGCCGAAGGATTACCAGGCTTTGCTGGCCGGCATCAAGGATCGTCCGGATTTCCACCTGATCCAGACCGTCATGCTGCGCTCGTTGAGCCAGGCGGTGTACAGCGCCGATAACCAGGGCCACTTCGGCCTGAATTACGAGGCGTACACCCACTTCACCTCGCCGATCCGCCGCTACCCGGACTTGCTCACGCACCGGGCGATTCGCAGCGTGATCCATTCGAAGCAGAACACCCCGCACGTTCGCCGTGCCGGTGCGATGACCATTCCGAAAGCGCGCATCTACCCGTACGACGAAGCGGCCCTGGAGCAACTTGGCGAGCAGTGCTCGATGAGCGAGCGCCGTGCCGATGAAGCGACCCGCGACGTAGTGAACTGGCTCAAGTGCGAGTTCATGAAAGATCGCGTGGGCGAGTCGTTCCCGGGCGTGATCACGGCCGTCACCGGCTTTGGCCTGTTCGTCGAACTGACCGACATCTACGTCGAAGGCCTGGTGCACGTCACCGCGCTGCCGGGTGACTACTACCACTTCGATCCTGTGCACCACCGCTTGGCCGGTGAGCGTACCGGTCGCAGCTTCCGCCTGGGCGACACCGTGGAAGTGCGGGTCATGCGCGTCGACCTCGACGAGCGCAAGATCGACTTCGAGATGGCTGAAAAAACCATCAGCGCGCCGATCGGCCGCAAAAAACGCGGTGCCGAAACCGCAGCGCCTGCTGCCAAGGCCGAAGCAGAACCGGCCCCGGCGAAAGCCGGTCGTCGTCCTGCCAAGGAAAAGGCTGTCGAGGCCTATCGTCCGAGTGATGCTGCGGCGAAAAACGCCGAAGTGCGCAAAAGCCGTGAAATGAAGCAGGCGTTGCTCGCCGGCGCGAAAAGCGGCGGTAAAGCGGCGTCTACGGGAAAGACCGGACGGTCGGCGCCTGAAAAGGCCGTCGGCGGCAAGCCAGCCAAACCGAGCAAACATCGTAAAGGCCCGCCGAAAGCGGGCTCGGCCCCAGCCAAAAGCGGCGGGGCGCGTAAACCTAAGGCCAAGTCATGAGTCAGTTGGAGAAAATCTACGGCGTGCATGCTGTAGAAGCGTTGCTGCGTCACCACCCCAAGCGCGTCAAGCAGATCTGGTTGGCCGAAGGTCGCAACGATCCTCGGGTCCAGACGCTGATAGAGCTGGCGAACGAAAACCGGGTCCAGGTCGGCCAGGCCGAGCGCCGCGAAATGGACGCCTGGGTTGAAGGCGTGCACCAGGGCGTGGTTGCGGACGTGAGTCCGAGTCAGGTCTGGGGCGAGGCGATGCTCGACGAATTGCTCGATCGCACTGACGGCGCGCCGTTGTTGCTGGTGCTCGACGGCGTGACCGATCCGCATAACCTTGGCGCCTGCCTGCGTTCCGCGGATGCCGCCGGTGCGCTGGCCGTGATCGTGCCGAAGGACAAGTCGGCGACCCTGACTCCGGTTGTACGAAAAATCGCCTGCGGTGCAGCGGAAGTGATTCCGCTGGTTGCCGTGACCAACCTGGCGCGCACGCTGGAAAAACTCCAGCAGCGCGGCTTGTGGGTTGTCGGCACGGCCGGTGAAGCCGAGGTCAGCCTGTATGACCAGGACCTGACCGGCCCGACCATCCTGATCATGGGTGCTGAAGGTAAAGGCATGCGTCGCCTGACCCGCGAGCATTGCGACTATCTGGTGAACCTGCCGATGGCCGGTAGCGTCAGCAGCCTCAACGTGTCCGTGGCGACCGGTGTGTGCCTGTTCGAAGCGCAGCGTCAGCGTAGCGTCAAAGCCAAGGCTGCTGCCAAGAAGTCCTAAGCTCGACGCAATCAAAATGTGGGAGCGGGCTTGCTCGCGAAAGCGGAGTAACATTCAGCAAAAATGTTGGATGTGCTGCCGCATTCGCGAGCAAGCCCGCTCCCACAGTGTTTGTGGTGTGGCATGAGTTGGTGGCTGTTCAAATAATCACCAATTCCCTTGCGCCTCCCACGCCCCTTCTCTACAATTGCGCCCCTTGCTGTGATGGCAGGCACCCACGTGTCTAGCGTCCTCAAGTCCATAAGTGTCATTCACTCCTTGTCTGACCGCTTTTGAGCGGCAGGCTACAACCCGTAAGGAGCATTCATGCGTCATTACGAAATCATCTTTTTGGTCCACCCGGATCAAAGCGAGCAAGTCGGCGGCATGGTTGAGCGTTACACCAAGCTGATCGAAGAAGACGGCGGCAAAATCCACCGTCTGGAAGATTGGGGCCGTCGTCAACTGGCCTACGCAATCAACAATGTTCACAAGGCTCACTACGTGATGCTGAACGTTGAGTGCACTGGCAAGGCCCTGGCCGAGCTGGAAGACAACTTCCGCTACAACGATGCAGTGATCCGTAACCTGGTCATCCGTCGCGAAGAAGCCGTTACCGGCCAATCCGAGATGCTCAAGGCTGAAGAAAACCGCAGTGAGCGCCGTGAGCGTCGCGACCGTCCTGAGCACGAAGGCGCTGAAAGCGCTGATAGTGATGACAGCGACAACAGCGATAACGCTGACGAGTAATCCACGGACCTTTTAAGGAGCCTATCAAATGGCACGTTTCTTCCGTCGTCGTAAATTCTGCCGCTTCACCGCTGAAGACGTGAAAGAGATCGATTACAAAGATCTCAACACTCTGAAAGCCTACGTATCCGAGACCGGCAAAATCGTTCCAAGCCGCATCACCGGTACCAAAGCACGTTATCAGCGTCAGCTGGCCACCGCTATCAAGCGCGCCCGCTTCCTGGCCCTGCTGGCCTACACCGACAGCCACGGCCGCTGAGACCGGGCAGTCGACACGTAGCAAAGGATTGAATGTATGCGTGCCTTAGCTGAGTTCATCATGCGGGGCCGTATGCAGGCCACTCTCGTAGTGGCTGGATGCGCGGCATTGCCGTTGTTGTATTGGTTGGGTGCTGCCGCTGGATGCCTCGTGCTCCTGCGGCGCGGATTGAAGGACGCCCTGGGCGTTCTTGCTCTGGGACTGCTGCCGGCATTGATCTGGTGGCTTTACTCCGACGACCCACGGGCACTTCTGGTGCTGCTGGGGTCTGCGAGCCTTGCGTTGGTTTTGCGCGCAAGCGAGTCCTGGAACCGCGTGCTGCTGGTCAGCATAGCGATGGGAGTGGTGTTTTCAGTGGTGTTGGGGATGGCTTTTGGTCCCCAGATCGAGATGCTGGCGCAGGCTTTGATAAAAGTCATGCCGTCGCTACTCGGTGATGTCTACCAGCAGATGTCGGTAGACGAGCAAGCGCGTTTCGCGTCCCTGATTACACCGATCCTGACCGGCCTGATTGCGGCCCTGTTGCAAATCGTCAGTGTGCTGAGCCTGATTGTCGGGCGCTACTGGCAGGCGTTGTTGTACAACCCCGGTGGTTTTGGTCGCGAGTTTCGCGCCGTCCGAATCCCGCTGGGTCCCGCGATGTTGCTGCTGGCGGGCATGGTTGTGTCACCGAATCTCGGTGTCCAGATGTCCATGCTTGTACCGCTGTGCAGCGTACCGCTGGTTTTCGCCGGGCTGGCCCTGATTCACGGGCTGGTGGCGCAAAAGCGACTGGCCAAGTTCTGGCTGGTGGGGTTGTACGTCACGCTGTTGCTGTTCATGCAGCTGATCTATCCGTTGCTGGTGGTCCTGGCCATCGTCGACAGCCTGATTGATTTTCGCGGTCGTCTGGCGCCGAAAGACGCCGATGATGCGAACGGTGAAGGTTAAAAGTTAAGAGGATTTTCACATGCAACTGATCCTTCTGGAAAAAGTCACCAACCTGGGCAACCTGGGTGACAAAGTGAACGTTAAGGCTGGTTACGGTCGTAACTACCTGCTGCCTTACGGCAAAGCTACCGCTGCGACCCCAGCCAACCTGGCTGCGTTCGAAGAGCGTCGTGCCGAGCTGGAAAAAGCAGCAGCAGATCGCAAATCGTCGGCTGAAAGCCGCGCTGCCCAACTGGCCGAGCTGGAAGTGACCATCACTGCCACCGCTGGCGACGAAGGCAAGCTGTTCGGTTCGATCGGTACTCACGACATCGCTGACGCACTGACCGCCTCTGGCGTTGAAGTAGCGAAAAGCGAAGTTCGTCTGCCGAACGGCACCATCCGCAACGTAGGTGAATTCGACGTAGCCGTGCACCTGCACGCCGAAGTTGAAGCCACCGTACGCGTTGTCGTGGTAGCAGCTTAAGCAGTACTTGTCGGCTGGCACCCTCGGGTGCTTGCCGGTAACATCGGGCACGATCCTGTTTACAGGTCGTGCCCTTTGTCTTTCTGGTAACACCCGTTTTCAAACCCCTGCTTTTCTTAAAAAACCAAGTGGCCATGAACGAAATCTCCGCTCCTGAGCAATACGATCTGCAAACCGCCGCGCTGAAGGTGCCGCCGCATTCCATCGAAGCCGAACAGGCTGTCCTCGGTGGTCTGATGCTGGACAACAACGCCTGGGAGCGCGTGCTCGATCAAGTCTCCGACGGTGATTTCTATCGACATGACCACCGTCTGATCTTCCGTGCGATCGCCAAGCTGGCCGATCAGAACATGCCGATCGACGTCGTGACCCTGTCCGAGCAACTGGACAAGGAAGGTCAGACGTCACAGGTCGGCGGCCTCGGTTACCTGGGCGAACTGGCGAAAAACACGCCATCGGTCGCCAACATCAAGGCCTATGCGCAGATCGTTCGTGAGCGGGCAACCTTGCGCCAACTGATCGGTATCAGCACCGAAATCGCAGACAGCGCTTTCAACCCGGAAGGTCGTACCGCCGCCGAGATTCTCGACGAAGCCGAGCGGCAGATCTTCCAGATCGCCGAGGCCCGGCCGAAAACCGGTGGGCCGGTGGGGGTGAATGACCTGCTGACCAAGGCCATCGACCGCATCGACACCTTGTTCAACACCGACAACGCCATCACCGGACTGTCCACCGGCTACACCGACCTCGACGAGAAGACCAGCGGCCTGCAACCGGCCGACCTGATCATCGTCGCCGGCCGTCCGTCCATGGGTAAGACCACCTTTGCCATGAACCTGGTGGAAAACGCCGTGTTGCGCAGCGAGAAGGCGGTTCTGGTTTACTCCCTGGAGATGCCAGGTGAATCGCTGATCATGCGTATGTTGTCGTCGCTCGGGCGCATCGACCAGACCAAGGTCCGTTCCGGTCAGTTGGAAGATGACGATTGGCCGCGCCTGACCTCGGCGGTCAATCTGCTCAACGATCGCAAGCTGTTCATCGACGATACCGCCGGTATCAGCCCGTCGGAAATGCGTGCCCGGACCCGCCGCCTGGTGCGTGAGCATGGTGAAGTCGGCCTGATCATGATCGACTACCTGCAGCTGATGCAGATCCCGGGCTCCAGTGGTGACAACCGGACCAACGAGATTTCCGAGATCTCCCGATCCCTGAAAGCCCTGGCCAAGGAATTCAACTGCCCGGTAGTGGCCTTGTCCCAGCTCAACCGTTCCCTGGAACAACGCCCGAACAAGCGCCCGGTGAACTCCGACTTGCGCGAATCCGGAGCGATCGAGCAGGACGCCGACGTGATCATGTTCGTGTATCGCGACGAGGTGTATCACCCCGAGACCGAGCACAAAGGCATTGCCGAGATCATCATCGGCAAGCAGCGTAACGGGCCGATCGGCTTCATCCGCCTGGCCTTTATCGGCAAGTACACACGATTCGAGAACCTGGCGCCGGGCAGTTATAACTTCGACGATGACGAGTAAGTCATAGCGTCTGATATGGCCTCTTCGCGAGCAGGCTCGCTCCCACAGGCTTAGTGTGATCTCTGTGGGAGCGAGCTTGCTCGCGAAAGGGGTGCCACCAATTTCCGACCACAGCCGTCGGAATTGGTCAAAATTTGTGCTATATTCCGCGCCCGCGAAATTCAATGAAAGCCAACACCGGTTATCGACATGCAAGCAGCCAAGCCGTTATTTGACTATCCCAAGTACTGGGCCGAATGTTTCGGACCAGCGCCATTCCTGCCCATGAGCAGGGAGGAGATGGATCAGCTCGGCTGGGATTCCTGTGACATCATCATCGTCACCGGTGATGCCTACGTCGATCACCCGTCGTTCGGCATGGCGATCATCGGCCGGCTGCTGGAATCCCAGGGCTTCCGTGTCGGCATCATTGCCCAGCCAAACTGGCAGTCCAAAGACGACTTCATGAAGCTCGGCGAGCCGAACCTGTTCTTCGGTGTCGCGGCCGGCAACATGGACTCGATGATCAACCGCTACACCGCCGACAAGAAAATCCGTTCCGACGATGCCTACACACCGGGTGGCCTGGCGGGCAAACGCCCGGACCGCGCGAGCCTGGTCTACAGCCAGCGCTGCAAGGAAGCCTACAAAAACGTGCCGATCGTGCTTGGCGGCATCGAAGCGTCCCTGCGCCGGATCGCCCACTACGATTACTGGCAGGACCGGGTACGCAACTCGATCCTGATCGACGCCTGCGCCGACATCCTGCTCTATGGCAACGCCGAGCGTGCGATCGTCGAAGTCGCCCAGCGCCTGTCCTACGGTCACAAGATCGAAGACATCACCGATGTGCGCGGCACCGCCTTCATCCGTCGCGACACGCCCAAAGACTGGTACGAAGTCGACTCCACGCGCATCGACCGTCCGGGCAAGATCGACAAGATCATCAACCCGTACGTGAACACCCAGGATACCCAGGCTTGCGCCATCGAGCAGGAGAAGGGACCGGTCGAGGATCCGCAGGAAGCCAAGGTCGTACAGATCCTGGCCAGCCCGCGCATGACTCGCGACAAGACCGTGATTCGCCTGCCGTCAGTGGAAAAAGTCCGCAACGACGCGGTGCTCTACGCCCACGCCAACCGCGTGCTGCACCTGGAAACCAACCCGGGCAACGCCCGTGCGCTGGTGCAGAAGCATGGCGAAGTGGACGTTTGGTTCAACCCGCCACCGATTCCGATGACCACCGAAGAGATGGACTACGTGTTCGGCATGCCTTACGCCCGTGTTCCGCATCCGGCGTATGGCAAGGAGAAAATTCCGGCCTACGACATGATCCGCTTCTCGGTGAACATCATGCGTGGCTGCTTCGGCGGCTGCACCTTCTGTTCGATCACCGAGCACGAAGGCCGGATCATCCAGAACCGCTCCCATGAGTCGATCATTCGCGAAATCGAAGAGATTCGTGACAAGGTCCCGGGCTTTACCGGCGTGATCTCCGACCTGGGCGGCCCGACCGCGAACATGTATCGCATCGCCTGCAAGACCCCGGAAATCGAATCCGCGTGCCGCAAGCCATCCTGCGTGTTCCCTGGCATCTGCCCGAACCTGAACACCGACCACTCGGCGCTGATCCAGCTGTACCGCAGTGCCCGTGAATTGCCGGGTGTGAAAAAAATCCTCATCGCTTCCGGCCTGCGCTACGACCTCGCGGTCGAGTCGCCGGAATACGTTAAAGAGCTGGTGACCCACCACGTCGGTGGCTACCTGAAGATCGCCCCGGAACACACCGAGGAAGGTCCGCTCAACCAGATGATGAAACCGGGCATTGGCAGCTATGACAAGTTCAAGCGCATGTTCGAGAAGTACTCCAAGGAAGCGGGCAAGGAGCAGTACCTGATTCCGTACTTCATCGCCGCCCACCCGGGCACCACCGACGAAGACATGATGAACCTGGCGCTGTGGCTCAAGGGCAACGGTTTCCGTGCCGACCAGGTGCAGGCGTTCTACCCGTCGCCGATGGCCACCGCCACCGCGATGTACCACTCAGGCAAGAACCCGCTGCGCAAGGTCACCTACAAGAGTGACGCGGTGACCATCGTCAAGAGCGAAGAACAGCGCCGACTACACAAGGCATTCTTGCGTTATCACGACCCTAAAGGTTGGCCGATGCTGCGTGAAGCATTGACCCGCATGGGCCGCGCCGACCTGATCGGGCCGGGGAAGAACCAGTTGATCCCGCTGCACCAACCGTCCACCGACAGCTACCAGAGCGCCCGTCGCAAGAACTCGACGCCGGCTGGCAGCCACAAGGTTGCTGGGGAAAAGACCACCAAGATCCTGACCCAGCACACCGGCCTGCCACCGCGCGCCAGCGATGGCGGCAACCCGTGGGACAAACGCGAGCAGGCTAAGGCGGCGGCGTTCGCCCGCAACCAGCAGGCGGCCAAGGAGCGCAAGGAAGCGGCCAAAGGCAAAGGGCCCAAGCCTGCGCGCAAGCCGGTCGTGCCGCGCTAAGCTGCGCTTGAGCTGAACAAAACGCCAACCTTCGGGTTGGCGTTTTGCGTTTCAGGGTTTAACCATTTGTGCTGGAGCCTCTGGCCTCTTGGCGGGCAAGCCCGCGAAGAGGCCAGCGTGGGCGACGACTATGCAACTGGCCGCCACAAATACGTGCAACTCTCTCGAAGCAATTTCCCGCATCGCCCGATTTTGGTGCTGTACTGCCTCCTGCAAACGGAGAAAGCGCCAGCGCTGCGCGATGGCATAAGTCTTGCGCGCTTTCCAATACGCTTAGGGCTCGCAGGAGGCACGCCGTGTCGATTCATGTCGCATTGCACCACGTCACACATTACCGCTATGACCGCGCTGTCGAGCTGGGTCCACAGATTGTTCGTCTGCGTCCGGCTGCCC
Organism: Pseudomonas serbica; assembly: GCF_028823535.1. Classification (GTDB taxonomy): domain Bacteria; phylum Pseudomonadota; class Gammaproteobacteria; order Pseudomonadales; family Pseudomonadaceae; genus Aquipseudomonas; species Aquipseudomonas serbica. The sequence goes on from NZ_JAQIYM010000006.1 coordinate 214,855, forward strand.
ACAGTCGCACGCGGATACTCTCCTATGCGCTGAAAGTCTCGCCCGAGCAGCATTTCATCAACTGGCAGCAGGACCCCCAGGGTAATTATCTGGCGCGGCTGGTGTTCCCGGAAAAAACCGACGAGCTGCGAATCGAAGTCGATCTGCTGGCGGAAATGGCGGTGTTCAATCCGTTCGATTTTTTCCTCGAGCCCTACGCCGAAAAGATTCCATTCGCCTACGCCACCGATGAGCGCAAGGAACTGGCGCCGTACCTGGAAACCTTGCCCCTGACGCCGAAGTTCCAGGCCTATCTGGACGGCATCGATCGCACGCCCCTGCCGGCGGTGGATTTCCTCGTTGCGCTCAACCAGCGTCTGAGCGATGACATCAACTACCTGATCCGCATGGAGCCGGGGGTGCAAACGCCCGAACACACCCTGGAGCAGGGCTCCGGTTCCTGCCGCGATTCGGCGTGGCTGCTGGTGCAACTGCTGCGCAACCTGGGACTGGCCGCGCGTTTCGTGTCGGGCTACCTGATTCAATTGACCGCCGACCTGAAAAGCCTGGATGGTCCTTCGGGCACCGACGTGGACTTCACCGACCTGCACGCCTGGTGCGAGGTGTACCTGCCCGGTGCCGGCTGGATCGGCCTGGATGCGACCTCCGGGCTGTTTGCCGGAGAAGGACACATTCCGTTGGCCTGTAGTCCCGATCCATCCTCTGCGGCACCGATCAGTGGCTTGGTGGAACCGTGCGAGTGCGAATTCAGCCATGAAATGTCGGTGGAGCGGATTTGGGAAGCCCCGCGGGTCACCAAACCCTACACCGAAGAGCAGTGGCAAGCGATCCAGGCCCTCGGTCATAAGATCGACGCCGACCTGCTGGCGGGCGATGTGCGCCTGACCATGGGCGGTGAACCGACGTTCGTGTCCATCGATGACCCGGACGGCGCCGAGTGGAACACTGCGGCGCTGGGCCCAACCAAGCGTCGACTGTCCGCCGAATTGTTCCAGCGCATGCGTAAACGTTATGCCCCGCAAGGCCTGGTGCATTTTGGCCAGGGCAAATGGTACCCGGGCGAACAACTGCCACGCTGGTCGCTCAATTGTTATTGGCGCCGCGACGGCGTGCCGATCTGGCACAACAGCGCGCTGATCGCCGACGAGCAGGCCGATTACGGCGCCGATGGCGCGCTGGCCGGGCGTTTCCTGGCGAGTGTCGCCGAGCGATTGAACATTGCGCCACGCTTTGTGTTTCCAGCGTACGAAGATAATTTCTATTACCTCTGGCGCGAAGGCGCATTGCCGCAAAACGTCAGTGCCGAAGACTCGCGACTCGAGGAGCCTCTGGAGCGCGCGCGTTTGCGCAAAGTCTTCAGTCAGGGCCTGGACAAGGTCATTGGCCAGGTCCTGCCGCTCGCACGCACCGCCAAGGGCGATCAATGGCAAAGCGGCCGCTGGTATCTGCGTGACGAGCACTGCCGCCTGGTGCCGGGGGACTCGCCGCTGGGGTATCGACTGCCACTGGCTTCGCAACCGTGGGTGAAGGCGGCGGAGTATCCGTTCATTCACCCCAACGATCCTAACCAGGATTTCCCGCCGCTGCCTGACGTCGGGCAACTACAGCGCCAGGGCGCGGCGGCACTGACTGAAGATCGGGTGCCGAAGGTCGATGAGTCCGCCGACTGGCTGACGCGCACCGCGTTCTGCGCCGAAGCGCGGGAAGGCCGGTTGTACCTGTTCATGCCACCGCTGGAGCGGGTCGAAGACTATCTGGAGCTGGTGGCCGCCATCGAAGCTACCGCCGAGGAACTGCATTGCCCGGTGTTGCTGGAAGGCTACGAGCCACCGAGCGATCCGCGCTTGAGCAACTTTCGCATCACCCCTGATCCGGGTGTGATCGAAGTCAACGTGCAACCTTCGGCGAGCTGGGATGAACTGGTTGAACGCACTGAGTTTCTTTACGAAGAAGCGCGCCAGACCCGACTCACCACAGAGAAATTCCTGATAGACGGGCGGCATACCGGCACCGGTGGGGGTAACCATTTCGTACTGGGGGGCGCGACACCGGCTGACTCACCGTTTCTGCGGCGTCCGGATTTGCTGCGCAGCCTGATCAGCTACTGGCATAACCACCCTTCGCTGTCCTACCTGTTTTCCGGACTGTTCATCGGCCCGACATCCCAGGCCCCGCGCATTGATGAAGCGCGCAATGACGCCTTGTATGAGCTGGAAATTGCCTTCGCCCAGATGCCTGCGCCTGGCGAGGAGTGCGCGCCCTGGCTGGTGGACCGACTGCTGCGCAACCTGTTGATCGACGTGACCGGCAACACTCACCGCGCCGAGTTCTGCATCGACAAACTGTATTCGCCGGATGGTGCGACCGGTCGCCTGGGCTTGCTGGAGTTGCGCGCGTTTGAAATGCCGCCCCATGCGCGCATGAGCCTGGCCCAGCAGCTATTGCTGCGGGCGTTGGTCGCACGGTTCTGGCGCGAGCCTTATGCGCCGCCGAAATTGGCGCGCTGGGGCACGGAGCTGCACGACCGGTTCCTGTTGCCGCATTTTATCGAACAGGATTTCGCCGACGTTATCGACGACCTTGATGCCGCCGGCTATCCGGTGCGGGCCGAGTGGTTCGCGGCGCACCTGCAATTCCGCTTTCCCAAGGTTGGCGACTACGCGGTCAATGGCATCGAGCTGGAATTGCGCCAGGCACTTGAGCCATGGCATGTGCTGGGCGAGGAGGGCGCGGTCGGTGGCACGGTGCGCTACGTCGACTCGTCTCTGGAGCGCCTGCAGGTCAAGCTCAGCGGATTGGCGCCGCAACGCTATCTGCTGACCTGCAACGGCATACCTGTGCCGTTGCAGCCCACCGGACGGGTCGGTGAGTTCGTCGCCGGGGTGCGCTTCCGTGCCTGGCAACCGGCCAACTGTCTGCAGCCGACCATCCCGGTCCATGCGCCGCTGGTGTTCGACCTGCTCGACACCTGGATGGGGCGTTCGCTGGGCGGTTGCCAGTACCACGTCGCCCATCCGGGCGGGCGCAACTACGAGACCTTGCCAGTGAACGCCAATGAAGCCGAGAGCCGGCGCATGGCGCGTTTTTTCCGTATCGGACACACGCCGGGGAAACTTCCGATACCGAATATGGAAATTAACGACGAGCTGCCGATGACGCTCGATTTACGACGTTTCTAATTCGTACGCGACGCCCGGATTTTTCGTCTATCCGGGTGTCATGAGCGTGCGTTAGTCTGACCGATCATTGCTGTCTGCCGAGCTTTCCATGCCTGACCTGCTAGACCGCTACCCGCTGACGGCGGGCACCTATCACGAACTGCTCGACGACAGCGGTGCCGTACGGCCGCACTGGCGTCGGCTGTTCGATCAGTTGCAGCGCAGCACACCCGCGCAGTTGGTGCAGCGTCAGGCGCTGCTGGCCCGGCAGATCCAGGAAAACGGCGTCACCTATAACGTCTATGCCGATCCCAAGGGCGCCGATAGGCCCTGGGAGCTGGACTTGCTGCCCCATGTGATTGCCGCCGATGAGTGGGAGCGATTGTCCACCGGCATCGCCCAGCGCGCGCGCTTGCTCAATGCCGTGCTGGCCGATCTCTATGGCCCGCAACGCTTGATCGCCGAAGGGCTGCTGCCGGCCGAGCTGGTATTTGGCCACAACAATTTCCTCTGGCCCTGTCAGGGCATCCAGCCGCCTGACGGCGCCTTCCTGCATCTGTACGCCGTGGATCTTGCGCGCACCCCCGATGGCCGCTGGTGGGTAACGGCGGACCGCACCCAGGCGCCGTCCGGGGCTGGCTACGCCCTGGAAAACCGCACCATCGTGTCCCGGGCCTTTCCCGAGTTGTACCGTGACTTGAAGGTGCAGCACCTGGCCGGATTTTTCCGCACCCTCCAGGAAACCCTGGCCCGCCAGGCGCCAAGCGACGAAGAGGCCCCCTTGGTGGTCCTGCTGACGCCGGGGCGTTTCAACGAAAGCTATTTCGAGCATCTTTACCTGGCGCGCCAGCTCGGCTATCCGCTGGTGGAGGGCGGCGACCTGACGGTTCGCGATGCCACGGTCTACCTGAAGACCCTCAGCGGCCTGCGTCGGGTCCATGCGATCATGCGCCGGCTCGATGACGACTTCTGCGATCCGCTCGAATTGCGCACCGACTCGGCCCTGGGCGTACCGGGCCTGCTTGAAGCCGTGCGGCAAGGACGGGTGCTGGTAGCCAACGCCCTCGGCAGCGGCGTGCTGGAGTCGCCGGGCTTGCTGGGCTTTCTGCCGAAGATCAATCAATTCCTGTTTGGCGAAGAGCTGATACTGCCGTCCATTGCCACTTGGTGGTGCGGGGAAGCACCGGTTCTGGCCCAGGCCCTGGAAAAACTGCCGGAACTACTGATCAAACCTGCGTTTCCGTCCCAGAGCTTTGCCCCGGTATTCGGTCGGGATTTGAGTGAAAAACAGCGCGATGAACTCACCGAGCGCATGCAGGCGCGTCCATATGCCTATGTAGCGCAAGAACTTGCCCAGCTGTCCCAGGCGCCTGTCTGGCAGGCCGAGGATGGTCTATTGCAACCCCGGGCCATCGGCATGCGTGTGTATGCGGTAGCCAGTCGTGAAGGCTATCGGGTGTTGCCAGGTGGTTTGACGCGTGTGGCTGCAGAGGCGGATGCCGAAGTGGTGTCGATGCAGCGGGGCGGCGCAAGCAAAGACACCTGGGTGCTGGGGAATCGCCCACCCAGCGGCGAACAATGGAAAACCCAGCGTAACATCGGCGTACATGACCTGGTGCGGCGCGATCCGTATCTGCCATCGCGGGTAGTGGAAAACCTGTTCTGGTTTGGTCGGTACTGTGAACGCTGCGATGACAGTGCGCGATTACTACGCATCATGCTGGCACGGTATGTCGACGGCGATGACCCGCAGGCCCTGGACGCTGCGGTCGATCTCGGCGAGCGACTGAACCTGCTACCCGATGAAGGTGAACTGCCCGAGCGGTTGCTGGCCGCAATACTCGGCACCGACTGGCCATTCAGCCTGCGTTCCAACCTGCAGCGTTTGCAATGGGCGGCCTCGCAGGTGCGCGGCAAGCTCTCGCGGGAAAACTGGCAGGCGCTGGTCGAGTTGCAACGTGAAGCGATGGAGCTTGAGACCGACGAGCCGGACTTCGGTGAATTGCTGGATTTCCTCAACCGCCTGGTGATGTCTCTGGCAGCGCTGTCCGGTTTTGCGCTGGACGACATGACCCGGGACGAAGGCTGGCGATTCCTGATGATCGGACGGCGCATTGAGCGTCTGCAATTCCTCAGCGGCAGTCTGGCGGCGTTCCTGCGGGGCGCCGGCGCGTTCGATCAGGCGGGGCTGGAGTGGTTGCTGGAGCTGGGCAACAGCAGCATCACTTATCGTTCGCGGTATCTCGCGGTGGCGCAATTGATCCCGGTGCTCGACCTGTTGTTGCTTGACGAGCAGAACCCGCACGCGGTGCTTTTCCAGTTGAAACTGGTGACCCGCACGCTCAAACGCCTGTGCGACGACTTCGGCACACCGCGCGAAGCGGGGTTGCCACAGTTGGTGGAGCGTTTGGCGTGCTTCGACCTGGCCTGCCTGGAAAACCCTTTGTTTGGCACCGCCAGCGTCCGCGCGGCCATCGAAGGACTGGCCGATCTGCTGCAAGAGATCGCCGATGCCAGCGGGCAGGTCTCGGATCGCCTGGCCTTGCGTCATTTTGCCCATGTCGATGATGTCAGCCAGCGCACGGTGTCCGTCTGATGAGCGCTCACTACCAGATTTTCCACGATACCCATTATCACTATGACAGCCCGGTGTCCCTGGCCCAGCAACTGGCACATCTGTGGCCCAGGCCCTGTGCGTGGCAGCGTTGCTCCGATCAGCAACTGCAAATCAGCCCGGACCCGACTTCGCGCCGCGATGAACTGGATGTGTTCGGCAACCCGTTGACCCGCCTGGCGTTCGAACGTCCCCATGATGAACTGCTGGTCAATGCCAGCCTGACAATCGAGGTGCTGCCCCGAGCCTTGGTCGACTTCAATCAGTCTCCAGCGTGGGAAGCCACCCGCAGCGCGCTAACCTACAGCAGCCAGCCGCTTGCGCCTGAACTGCTCGAAGCCTGCCGATACCGGTTCGAATCCCCTTATGTGCATTTAAAGCGCAACTTCGTCGAGTTTTCCGAGAGCTGCTTTCCGGCAGGAAGGCCGCTGCTGCTCGGCGTCCAGGCCTTGATGGAGAAAATCTTCAGCGAATTCACCTTCGATGCCGAAGCGACGCAGGTAGCCACTCCGTTGGTGGAAGTACTGGAGCGCCGGCGCGGGGTTTGTCAGGACTTTGCCCACCTGATGCTCGCTTGCGTGCGTTCCCGTGGATTGGCGGCGCGTTACATCAGCGGTTACTTGCTGACCCAGCCACCGCCGGGCCAGCCGCGCTTGATCGGCGCCGATGCGTCCCATGCCTGGGTGTCGGTTTATTGCCCGGTGTCGGGCTGGGTGGATTTCGATCCGACCAACAATGTGCAGCCGGCACTGGAGCACATCACCCTGGCCTGGGGCCGGGACTTCTCCGATGTGTCGCCGCTGCGTGGGGTCATTCTGGGGGGCGGCAACCATGACCCCGAAGTTCGCGTCACAGTGATGCCATTGCAGGAGCGGGGGTCAACAGCGAAGCTGCCAACCCCGGTCACAGATCCGTGGGCCTGATCAAATCATCCGGCCCGGAGGGACTCAGGCGTCGGGCGCCTGATCTTTCGGTGCATCAACATCGTCATCTGCTGCAACTTCACCGTCAGGGTTCAGTGCCGCTTCGTCAGCCATTGCTTTCTTGCGCTGAAGTTTTTCCTCTTTCTTCTGTTCCTTGGCCAGGTCTCTCTGACGTTTGGCGAAGGAGTAATTGGGTTTGGCCATGGGCGATCCTCTGGGGTCGAAGGTGAGGTTTGAGCGGCGCGTATTCTGCCCTGTATCGGTGCCAAGTCGTTAGTCGGGTTTTTGCTCGACCCACTTGGGCGCAACTGTCGGCTCCCAAAGATCGAGGGCGTTGAGCAGCGTCTGCGGCGATTCGCTCACCTGCAGCATGTCACGGTGTGCCGCGCGAACGAAGCCTTCGCCGACGATGTGATCAAGAAAACCGGTAAGTTTGCTGTAGAAACCATTCACTTCCAGCAAGCCCAGCGGTTTGCCATGGTAGCCCAATTGGCCCCAGGTCCAGACTTCGAACAATTCTTCCAGGGTACCCAGGCCGCCGGGCAGAGCGATGAAGGCATCGCTGAGTTCGGCCATCCGCGCCTTGCGCGCATGCATGCCGTCGACCACTTCCAGGCGGGTCAGGCCGCTGTGGCCGATTTCCTTGTCCTTGAGGCTCTGCGGGATGATGCCGATCACTTCGCCGCCCGCCGCCAATGCCGCGTCGGCAACAATACCCATCAGGCCCACGGCCCCGCCGCCGTAGACCAGGGTCAGCTTGCGTTCAGCCAATGCCTGGCCAAGGGCCACGGCTGCTTCACGATAAGCCGGGTTGGTGCCAGTGCTGGCGCCGCAGAATACACAAACGGATGTTAAAGACATGCCTTGCTCCAGGGTCGATCAGGGCCACAGAGTAAAGGCAGGCGCGCTACGCTCCAAGGGCTAAACTTCGCGCTTGGGCGTTTCGCAGGTACCGCTGGCACCGCAGGCGTACGCGGCGAGCAGGCTGCACAACAGGCTGTTGATGAACATGACAGACGCTCCAGAAAATGAGGACGGTCTGATGATAGGGCCGGGACAGACACCTGGCTGGTAGATTGTCTTGATCGGTCTCATAGCCCGAAAGTTGTATACAATTTTTGCTTCAGGTCATAGGAACTTGCGAAGTTTTCAGGCAGTCTTCTGTCCATTCGCATCATTCATTCACCCTGCCTTGGAGATTCACCATGTTTGCCAAACTTGTTGCGGTATCCCTGTTGACACTGGCCAGCAGCCAACTGATGGCTGCCGAGTGCAAGACGACCATCGATTCCACCGATCAGATGTCCTTCAACACCAAGGCCATCGAGATCGACAAGAGCTGCAAGACCTTCACCGTTGAACTGACCCACTCCGGCAACCTGCCGAAGAACGTCATGGGTCATAACTGGGTGCTGAGTAAAGAAGCCGACATGCAGCCGATCGCCACCGACGGCCTGAGCGCCGGCATCGACAAGAACTACCTGAAGGAAGGCGATGCCCGCGTTATCGCTCACACCAAGGTGATCGGCGCCAAGGAAACCGACTCGGTGACCTTCGACGTGTCGAAGCTCGACGCGGCTGAAAAATACGGCTTCTTCTGCTCGTTCCCGGGCCACATCTCGATGATGAAAGGCACGGTTACCCTGAAGTAATCGAATCACGCACATAAAAAAAGCGTCCCCATGGGACGCTTTTTTTGTACCTCCTACAGATTTGTGTCGATCCCGTCATCGGGCAACGACAGATACCCCTGTAGGAGCTGGCTTGCCAGCGATGGCGTCGGTCCAGACGCCACGTTACTCAAGGCGCAAACGGCATCACCCGCTTGTGATGGGTCTTGTTGTACGTATTGACGATGATCTTGAACGCTTCCTCACGCACCGGCTCGCCGTGCAGGAAGGCGTCGATCTCGGCGTAGGTCACGCCATGGGACGCTTCGTCTGGTTTGCCCGGTGACAGGTCTTCCAGGTCGGCCGTCGGGACTTTCTCTACCAGCGATTCCGGTGCACCGAAGCTGCGGGCGATGGCGCGGACCTGGTTTTTTACCAGTCCGCTGAGCGGTGCCAGGTCGCAGGCGCCGTCACCGAACTTGGTGAAGAAACCCATCACCGCTTCCGCTGCATGATCGGTGCCGATCACCAGGCCATGGGCTGCGCCAGCGATGGTGTACTGGGCGACCATGCGCATGCGCGCCTTGGTGTTGCCGAGGACGAAATCCACCGATACCGCATGCTTGCCTTCGAACGCTGCGACTTCGTTGGCCAGGGATTTGACCGCCGGGCCGATGTTCACTGTGTGGCGCTCGTCCGGATTGATGAAGTCCACCGAGGCCTGGGCGTCGTGTTCATCGAACTGGGTTTCGTACGGCAGGCGTACGGCAATGAACTTGTAACCGGCGTCACCACTGCGCTCGCGCAGTTCACGCATGGCGCGCTGGGCCAGCAGGCCGGCGGTCAGGGAGTCGACACCGCCACTGATGCCCAGCACCAGGGTCTTGAGCCCGGAATTGACCAGGCAATCCTGGATGAAGGTAATCCGCCGGGCGACTTCAGCTTCGAGGGCGGCTTCGTCGGCGAACGGTGGTTGTACCTTGAGCTGTTCAGCAATCTCACGCTGTACGGCTTGCATGAATTCACTCCTTGCTAGAGGGGGCAGGAACTTGGAAAACGTGTCGCAAATAGGCGACGAAATTCGGGTCTTTGCAGTGAGTCTTGCCGGGCTCGTCGGAGATCTTTGCCACCGGCGCGCCGTTGCAGGCAGTCATTTTAAGCACGATGCTCATGGGTTCGACACCTGGAATGTCACAGGTCAGGTTGGTGCCGATGCCGAAGCTGACATTGATACGACCTCGTAGCGCGCGGAATATGTCCAGTGCCTTGGGCAGCGTCAGGCTGTCGGAGAAGGTCAGGGTCTTGCTCATCGGGTCGATGCCGAGCTTGTGATAGTGCGCGATGGCCTTTTCTGCCCAGAGCACCGGGTCACCGGAATCGTGGCGCAAACCGTCGAAGAGCTTGGCGAAAAACAGGTCGAAGTCGCCGAGGAAGGCATCAATGGTAATGCAGTCGGTCAGGGCGATGCCAAGCAGGCCGCGGTATTCGCGAACCCAGCAATCGAGGGCGGCAATCTGGCTATCGATCAGCCGTGGGCCAAGTTGCTGGTGCGCCATGATCCATTCGTGGGCCATGGTGCCCAGCGGTTTCATATCCAGCTCCCGGGACAGGTGCACGTTGCTGGTGCCGACGAAACGCCCGGGAAAGTCGTGCTTGAGCACGTTCACCACTTCTTCCTGCACCCGGTACGAAAAGCGCCGGCGCGTGCCGAAATCGGCTACCTGCAATTGGGACAATTCATCGCTGCTGGCGTTGGCGGTCAGCCAGTCGAACTTGCGATACAGCTGCTCGCGCGCCTGTTCCAGGACGATTTCCCGATAGCGATAGCGATTACGCACTTCGCTGACGATCGCCAATATTGGCACCTCGAACAGGATCACATGCAACCACGGCCCACGCAGGCGGATGAACAGTTCACCGTTTTCGATGCCAGTGTGGATGTAGCGCAGGTTGAAGCGAAATAGCCCGAGAAAGCGCAGGAAATCCGGCTTCAGGAAGCTGATACGCTCCAGGAAACTCAATTGGTCGGCGCTCAGGCTCAGCTCGGCCAGCCGTTCGATCTGGAAACGGATCTCCGCCAGATAGGGGCGCAAATCCTCGCTGTTACGGCAACGAAACTCCCATTCGACTTCTACGTTGGGGTAGTTGTGCAGCACCGCCTGCATCATCGTCAGCTTGTAGAAGTCGGTGTCGAGCAGGTTCTGCACGATGCGATCGGCAAATACACTCTCGCTCATAACGGGGGTTCTCCACATGGAATAAGGCTAGTGGCGCATATCGGTGGTGGTTATTGCCAGTGATTTTTGAATCGGCCCTACACCTGCTCCAGCATCCACTTCACGAAATCGCGCACCTTGGGCACCTCCGCCGAGTGTTCGGGGTACGCCAGGTAATAGGCGTCGGTGCTGGGCATTGCATGCTGCCAGGGAATGACCAGTTTGCCGTCGGCCAGTTCCTCTTCCACCAGGAACCGTGGCAGCAGCGCCACGCCGCAGCCGACCTGCGCCGCGCGGATACACATATAGAAGGTTTCGAAGCGCGGGCCGTGGTAGCTGTGTTCGGTGTGGTAGCCCTGACTGTCGAACCAGTCGTGCCAGGCTTGGGGGCGGGAGGCGTTTTGCAGCAGGACCAGGTCGGTGAGTTGCGTCGGGTCGGTGAACGGCGTGTCGGGGAGGCTGCCTGGTGCACACACCGGCACAAGCTCTTCACTGAATAGCTTCAGGCATTCGGTACCAGGCCTTGAACCCTGGCCGAAGTAGAACGCCAGGTCGCTGCGACCTTGCAGCAGATCGTCGGCTTCCTGTTCATTGCACAGGTCCAGATGGATCGACGGATGGCGCAGGCGCCAGCCCTTGAGGCGTGGCACCAGCCAGCGCGCGCCGAAGGTCGAAGGTGTCGAAACGCGCAGGACTTCGGTTTCACCACCGTAGGAACGCAGGTAATGGGTCGACATCTCGACCTGGGTTAGGATTTTTCGTACTTCCACCAGGTACAAATCGCCCGCTGGCGTCATCTGCAGGCGCCGGCGAACCCGGCGAAACAGCAGGTGCTGCAGCAGCTCTTCCAGTTGCGCCACTTGTTTACTGACGGCGCTCTGGGTCAGGTTCAGCTCTTCCGCGGCCCGGGTGAAGCTCAGGTGGCGGGTCACGGCTTCGAAACACTGCAGCGCAGCGATCGAGGGCAAATAGCGTTTGTTCAGCATGGGCGATCCTTTTTGTACTTGTTTCTGTATTGCCAGCAATGCACAGCATGAATAAACGGAATGATATCTCTCTTAATGGTCGTTTGTTGAGTAACCTCGGGAGCGCTAAAACTACAGGTCTGATCAGTCGTGATCCGGCGACTGCACACGTTCCGTTTTTTGCTTGAGGAGTGACCCATGGTTGCCGCATTGCTTGATCGTCTTGGTGTGAACCCGGCCCTGTACCAGAACGGCAAGGTGCCGGTGCATTCGCCGATCGATGGCAGCACGATTGCCACCGTCAACTGGGAAGGTGCCGCTGAAGTCGAGCAGCACATCAGTCGTGCAGATCATGCATTCGAACTGTGGCGCAAGGTTCCGGCACCGCGTCGTGGCGAACTGGTGCGTCAACTGGGTGACATCCTGCGCGAATACAAGGCCGATCTGGGCGAGCTGGTGTCCTGGGAGGCGGGCAAGATCACTCAGGAAGGCCTGGGTGAAGTTCAGGAAATGATCGACATCTGCGACTTCGCCGTCGGCCTGTCGCGTCAACTGTATGGCTTGACCATCGCCTCCGAGCGTCCTGGCCACCACATGCGCGAGACCTGGCACCCGCTGGGCGTCGTCGGCGTGATCAGCGCCTTTAACTTCCCGGTCGCGGTCTGGGCCTGGAACGCGGCGCTGGCGCTGGTCTGCGGCAACCCGGTGATCTGGAAGCCGTCGGAAAAAACGCCATTGACCGCACTGGCCTGCCAGGCGCTGTTCGACCGCGTCCTGAAAAACTTCAGCGATGCGCCACCGCACCTGAGCCAGGTCGTCATTGGCGGGCGCGATGCCGGCGAAGCCTTGGTTGATGACCCGCGAGTCGCGCTGGTCAGCGCCACGGGCAGCACCCGCATGGGCCGTGAAGTGGCGCCGAAAATCGCCGCGCGTTTCGCCCGCAGCATCCTCGAGCTGGGCGGCAACAACGCGATGATCCTCGGCCCAAGCGCCGATCTGGACATGGCCGTTCGCGCGATCCTGTTCAGCGCCGTCGGCACTGCCGGTCAGCGCTGCACCACCCTGCGTCGCCTGATCGCCCATGAGTCGGTGAAAGAAGAAATCGTCACCCGCCTCAAGGCTGCCTACTCCAAAGTGCGCATCGGCCATCCGCTGGAAGGCAACCTGGTCGGCCCGCTGATCGACAAGCAAAGCTTCGACAATATGCAGGACGCGCTGGAACAGGCACTGAGCGAAGGCGGCCGGGTTTTCGGCGGCAAGCGTCAGCTGGAAGACAAATTCCCGAACGCCTACTACGTTTCGCCGGCCATCGTCGAAATGCCGGAACAGAGTTACGTGGTCTGCCATGAAACCTTCGCGCCGATCCTGTACGTGGTTGGCTATAGCGATTTCAACGAAGCCTTGCGCTTGAACAACGCCGTGCCACAAGGCCTGTCCTCCTGCATCTTCACCGCCGACGTGCGTGAAGCCGAGCAATTCATGTCGGCGGTGGGCAGCGACTGCGGCATCGCCAACGTCAACATCGGGCCGAGCGGTGCGGAAATCGGTGGTGCGTTTGGGGGTGAGAAGGAGACTGGGGGTGGTCGTGAGTCGGGCTCCGATGCATGGCGCGGGTACATGCGCCGTCAGACCAATACCGTGAACTATTCGCTGGAGTTGCCGTTGGCGCAGGGAATTACGTTTGACTAAATCTCGAGTCAAACAGTGATCCCCGGTGGGAGCGGGCTTGCTCGCGAATGCAATCTGACAGTCGACATTATTGGTGGCTGACATACCGCTTTCGCGAGCACGCCTGCTCCCACACTGATTTGTGTGTTGGTTAGGTTTCTGTTGGAGTCTGGCAATGCCGTTACGCGAAGAGTGTCTGTGGGAAAAATTGACGCCACAAAGGCCCGACAATGCGGCGCTCAAGGGTGAAGTGAAGGTTGATGTCTGCGTCATTGGCGCCGGTTTTACCGGGCTGTCGGCGGCGGTGCATCTGCTGGAGCAGGGCAAGACGGTTTGTGTGCTGGAAGCCCATCGTGCAGGGCATGGCGGCTCGGGGCGCAACGTCGGGCTGGTCAATGCCGGGATGTGGATTCCACCGGACGAAATCGAAGCCGGGTTTGGAACGGCGGTGGGCAGTCAGCTCAACCGCATGCTTGGCGCAGCACCTTCCCTGGTGTTCAGCCTTGTGGACAAATACAACATCGATTGCCAGTTGCGCCGCGAAGGCACGCTGCACATGGCGCACAACGCCCGTGGCGAAGCGGATCTGCGCAGTCGTGAAGAGCAGTGGAAGCGCCGTGGCGCGCCAGTCGAGCTGCTGACGGGGCAAGTTTGCGAGCAAGCGACGGGCACCAAAAAAATCGCCGCCGCATTGCTCGATCGCCGTGCTGGCACGCTCAACCCGATGGCCTACACCACTGGGTTGGCCAAGGCGGCCGTTGGCTTGGGCGGTCAGTTGTTCGATCATTCCCCGGTCACCCGTCTTGAGCGTCAAGGTCAGCGCTGGTCAGTACAAACCGCGCAGGGTTCGGTGCTGGCCGAGCAAGTGGTGATCGCGTCCAACGCCTACACCGAAGGCGATTGGACCGAGCTGCGACGCAATTTCTTTCCCGGTTATTACTACCAGGTGGCTTCAGTCCCTCTGACCGAAGACGCCGCACAGCAAATCCTGCCCGGCGGCCAGGGCTCCTGGGACACCCGCCAGGTGCTCAGCAGCATTCGCCGGGACAAGGACGGGCGCCTACTGCTCGGTAGCCTCGGTAATGGCAACCAGAAGCCGGCCTGGTTTCTCAAGGCCTGGGCCGATCGGGTCCAGCAGCATTACTTTCCCTATCTCAAACCGGTGGAATGGGAGTGCACCTGGACCGGGTGCATCGCCTTCACCCCCGATCATTTGATGCGCCTGTTCGAGCCTGCGCCCGGTTTAGTGGCAGTCACCGGTTATAACGGCCGGGGCGTGACCACGGGGACGGTGGTCGGCAAGGCTTTTGCCGATTACTTGTGTAACAAAAATCCTCAGGCGCTACCGATTCCCTTCGCACCCATGCAGCCATTGGCCGGCGTGGGGTTGCGCAGCTGTTTATACGAGGCGGGATTTTCGCTGTATCACGCGGGCCAGTGCTTGCGGATCGTGATTTGAATGTTGATTTTCGTAGTGGGAAGCGGCGCTTTTTCGATCAGCAGCTAGCCTGTAATGGTGCGGGTTGTAGCAGTCCCCGCACCAGCAGTGTGCACTTCGGTGACGCACGTTGTTACAGGCTGGTTGCACGTCGTTTGGTGCCGCGGTTGCAATGATGGCGCAGGCGGGTTGCGCCTCAAAAAAATAATGGTTTCACCTTCCGCGGTTTAGACGGTTGCACGCCCAATGAAAATGGGCCCGAGACAGTCGAAATAATAATAAAGCAGCGACTTTTTTAAGAATAAAAAACCGATGGCACGGCCCTTGCTCTGAGCAGTCAGTGAAGTCGCAGTGCCAATTAAAAAAACCATGGAGCACCACCTCATGTCCCAGACGTTTTACAAGAAAGGCTTTCTGGCCCTCGCAGTGGCAGCTGCGTTGGGTGTTTCTGCGTTTGCCCAGGCCGACATCAAGATCGGCGTAGCGGGTCCAATGACGGGCGCCAATGCGGCATTTGGCGAGCAGTACATGAAGGGTGCACAGGCAGCAGCCGATGCGGTCAACGCAGCGGGCGGCGTCAACGGGGAAAAAATCGTACTGGTCAAGGGCGATGACGCCTGCGAACCGAAACAGGCTGTAACGGTCGCCAAGGACCTGACGAACCAGAAAGTTGCCGGCGTGGTCGGTCACTTCTGCTCCTCGTCGACCATCCCGGCCTCCGAGATCTACGACGAAGCGGGCATCATCGCCATCACTCCAGGTTCCACCAACCCACAGGTTACCGAACGCGGCCTGAGCGCCATGTTCCGCATGTGCGGTCGTGACGACCAGCAAGGCATCGTGGCCGGCGACTACATCGTCGACGTGCTCAAGGGCAAGAAGGTTGTTGTCCTGCATGACAAGGACACCTACGGCCAAGGCCTGGCTGACGCTACGAAGGCCCAGCTGGTCAAGCGCGGCGTAACGCCTGTGCTGTACGAAGGCCTGACCCGTGGTGAGAAAGACTTCAGCACCATCGTGACCAAGATCCGCGGTGCCGGCGCCGACGTAGTCTACTTCGGTGGCCTGCACCCGGAAGCCGGTCCTCTGGTTCGCCAACTGCGTGAACAAGGCCTGAAGGACGTCAAGTTCATGTCTGACGACGGCATCGTGACCGACGAACTGGTAACCACCGCTGGCGGTCCGCAATTCGTCGACGGCGTGCTGATGACCTTCGGTGCAGACCCACGCCTGCTGCCAGACAGCAAGACCGTGGTAGACGCCTTCCGCAAGGCCGGTACCGAGCCTGAAGGCTATACCCTGTACGCCTACGCTTCGGTCCAGACCCTGGCGGCGGCTTTCAACGGCGCCAAATCCAACAAGGGCGAAGAAGCGGCTGCGTGGCTGAAGAAAAACCCGGTCAAGACCGTCATGGGCGAGAAGACCTGGGACAGCAAGGGCGACCTGAAGGTCTCCGACTACGTGGTTTACCAGTGGGACAAGGATGGCAAATACCACCAGCTGGAAAAACAGAAGTAAGGGCTGACCCGATCAGCTGAGCCCCACTGATCCTTTGTGTGAGCGGGCTTGCCCGCGAAGGCGCCAGACCAGTCGACAGCGTGTTGACTGATGCACCGCTTTCGCTGGCAAGCCAGCTCCTACAGGGGCGGTGTGGGACCCTGACTGACATTGCTCCGACGTAAATCTGTATTTTCCTTAGAAGAACCGCGCAGCCACCTGTGCAGGTTCTCATTGCGTGAGATTGCGTTATGGATGGTATTTTCCTGCAGCAACTGGTCAACGGCCTGACCCTCGGGTCGGTCTATGGCCTGATCGCCATCGGCTACACAATGGTCTATGGCATCATCGGCATGATCAACTTCGCCCACGGCGAGGTTTACATGATTTCCGCTTACCTCGCGGCGATCAGTCTGGCTCTGCTGGCATACTTCGGTATTGAATCCTTCCCTCTGCTGATGCTCGGCACCCTGATCTTCACCATCGTCGTCACGGCGGTGTACGGCTGGGTCATCGAGCGCGTCGCCTACAAACCCCTGCGTAACTCCACCCGACTGGCACCGCTGATCAGCGCCATCGGTATCTCGCTGATCCTGCAAAACTATGCGCAGATCGCCCAGGGTGCCAAGCAACAGGGCGTCCCGACGTTGCTCACGGGGGCCTGGCGTGTCGAGGTCGGAACAGGTTTCGTGCAGTTGACCTACACCAAGGTGTTCATCCTGGTCGCCGCGTTTGTCGGCATGGCCGCGCTGACCTACATCATCAAGTACACCAAGCTCGGCCGCATGTGCCGCGCGACCCAGCAAGACCGCAAGATGGCTTCGATCCTGGGGATCAACACCGACCGGGTGATTTCCTATGTGTTCATCATCGGTGCAGCGATGGCGGCCCTGGCCGGCGTGCTGATCACCATGAACTACGGCACGTTCGACTTCTATGCCGGCTTCATCATCGGCATCAAGGCCTTCACTGCCGCGGTGCTCGGCGGGATCGGCTCACTGCCAGGCGCCATGCTGGGCGGGATCATCCTCGGGATTTCCGAGTCGCTGTTCTCTGGCCTGGTGAACTCGGACTACAAAGACGTTTTCAGCTTCTCGCTGCTGGTTCTCGTTCTGGTCTTTCGGCCCCAAGGCCTGCTCGGCCGTCCTCTTGTGTCGAAGGTGTAAGCGATGTCCTCAACCACTAAAAAAACCATTGATCTCAAAAAAAGTCTGGTTGACGCGATTCTTGCCGGCCTCATCGCCCTGATCGTGTTCGGGCCGATTGTCGGCGTTGTCCTCGAAGGCTACGGATTCAACCTGGAAACCACTCGCGTGGCGTGGATCGTCGCTATCGTCATGGCCGGTCGCTTTGCCTTGAGCATGTTCCTGCAAACCCCCAAGGGTTTGAGCATCCTCGAAGGCTTTGAAAGCACCGGTTCCGGAGTTCATGTACTGGCACCTGACTACAAGTCGCGCCTGCGCTGGATCATCCCGTTGATGATCGTCATCGCCGTGGTGTTCCCGTTTTTCTCCAACTCCTACCTGCTGGGCGTGGTCATCCTCGGGTTGATCTACGTGTTGCTGGGCCTGGGGCTGAACATCGTGGTCGGCCTGGCCGGCCTGCTTGACCTGGGTTACGTGGCGTTCTACGCCATCGGTGCCTACGGCCTTGCACTCGGTTATCAGTACCTGGGGCTGGGTTTCTGGACGGTGCTGCCGCTGGCGGCGATCACCGCCGGGCTGGCCGGTTGCATCCTCGGGTTCCCGGTGCTGCGCCTGCACGGTGACTACCTGGCGATCGTGACCCTGGGCTTTGGTGAAATCATCCGGCTGATCCTCAACAACTGGCTGTCCCTGACCGGCGGCCCGAACGGCATGCCGGCACCACTGCCGACCTTCTTCGGCCTGGAATTCGGCAAGCGCGCGAAGGACGGCGGCGTGCCGTTCCACGAGTTCTTCGGCATCGCCTACAACCCGGATGTGAAGTACTACTTCATCTACGCGGTGTTGTTCCTGGTGGTTCTGGCCGTGTTGTACGTCAAGCATCGTCTGGTCAAGATGCCTGTCGGCCGCGCTTGGGAAGCCCTGCGTGAAGACGAAATCGCCTGCCGCTCCATGGGCCTGAACCACGTGCTGGTCAAGCTCTCGGCATTCACCATCGGCGCATCGACGGCCGGTCTGGCCGGCGTGTTCTTCGCCACCTACCAAGGGTTCGTTAACCCGACCTCGTTCACCTTCTTCGAATCGGCCCTGATCCTCGCCATCGTGGTCCTTGGTGGCATGGGCTCGACCATCGGCGTGGTGATTGCCGCCTTCGTCCTGACCGTGGCCCCGGAACTGCTGCGTGGCTTCGCCGAATACCGTGTGCTGCTGTTCGGCATCCTGATGGTGTTGATGATGATCTGGCGACCGCGCGGCCTGATTCGGATCAGCCGTACCGGTGTGACCCCGCGTAAAGGAGTAGCGCCATGAGCGAAGTCGTACTCTCCGTAGAGAAGCTGATGATGCACTTTGGCGGCATCAAGGCTTTGAATGATGTCAGCCTGAAGGTCAAGCGCAACTCGATCTTCGCCCTGATCGGCCCCAACGGCGCCGGCAAGACTACCGTGTTCAACTGCCTGACGGGGTTCTACAAGGCCTCCGGCGGCAAGATCGAACTCAATGTGCGCGGGCAGCAGACCAACGTCATCAAGCTGCTCGGCGAATCGTTCAAGGCGACCGATTTCGTCTCGCCCAAAAGCTTCATCACCCGGCTGCGCTACAAGATGTTCGGCGGCACCCACCTGGTGAACCGTGCTGGCCTGGCGCGGACGTTCCAGAACATTCGCCTGTTCAAGGAAATGTCGGTGCTGGAAAACCTGCTGGTGGCCCAGCACATGTGGGTCAACCGCAACATGCTGGCCGGTATCCTTAATACCAAGGGCTACCGCAAGGCCGAAAGCGATGCACTGGACCACGCCTTCTACTGGCTGGAAGTGGTGGACCTGGTGGACTGTGCCAACCGTCTGGCGGGCGAACTGTCCTACGGCCAGCAACGCCGTCTGGAAATTGCCCGGGCCATGTGCACCCGTCCGCAGATCATCTGCCTGGACGAGCCGGCCGCCGGCCTCAACCCTCAGGAAACCGAAGCGCTGAGCGCGATGATCCGTCTGCTGCGCGACGAGCACGATCTGACCGTGGTGCTGATCGAACACGACATGGGCATGGTAATGAGTATTTCCGACCACATCGTGGTACTGGACCACGGCGTCGTCATCGCCGAGGGAGGTCCCAACGAAATTCGCAACGATCCGAAAGTGATTGCCGCCTATCTGGGCGCCGATGAAGAGGAGCTCGTATGACTAACGGAGCCATCCTCGAACTCAAGGATCTGGATGTGTTCTACGGGCCGATCCAGGCGCTGAAGAACGTCTCGCTGCACATCAACGAAGGGGAAACCGTCAGCCTGATCGGCTCCAACGGTGCCGGCAAGTCGACCCTGCTGATGTCGATCTTCGGCCAGCCGCGGGCGGCAGGCGGGCAGATCCTCTACCAGGGCGTGGACATTACCCACAAGTCGTCGCACTACATCGCCTCCAACGGCATTGCACAGTCGCCGGAAGGGCGGCGGGTGTTCCCCGACATGACCGTCGAGGAAAACCTGCTGATGGGCACCATCCCCATTGGCGACAAATACGCCAAGGAAGACATGCAGCGCATGTTCCAGCTGTTCCCGCGGCTCGAAGAGCGGCGCACCCAGCGTGCAATGACCATGTCCGGTGGCGAGCAGCAGATGCTGGCCATCGCCCGGGCCCTGATGAGCCGGCCAAAGTTGCTCTTGCTCGATGAGCCGAGCCTTGGGCTGGCGCCCATCGTGGTCAAGCAGATCTTCGCGACCCTGCGGGAACTGGCCAAGACCGGCATGACCATTTTCCTGGTCGAGCAGAACGCCAACCATGCACTTCGGTTGTCGGACCGGGCATACGTGATGGTCAATGGCGAGATTCGCATGACCGGTACTGGCAAGGAGCTGCTGGTCAACGAGGATGTGCGTAACGCGTATCTCGGCGGGCACTAAACCTTAGCGTCCAATGAAAACGCCCTGAGAAATCAGGGCGTTTTTTTTCGTCCGTATGTGGTAACGGAAATTGTGGAAAACAAAATTGGCGACCTCCCAAACCGCGACATAAAGCCGCTGCAAATGGTTGTTTTGTCACGGTTTTGACTTGTCCCCGTTTACTGTGGAACTGGCTGTGAATAACGTGGGAGTAGCTGGCTGAAAGCCTTTGAATCCGTGGCCTGCAGAGCTGTGGTTGTTTTTTGATCAGGCTTTTTTTCGGGCCTTCAAGGTGGCTTTGTCAACCTTTTTATTAAGGAGGAAAGCGCAGTGAAACACAGTGGGCAAGCCTGTGGATAAGTCTGTGATTAAACTCTGGAAAGACTCGGCTGAGGGCCGTGGTTACTGGCTTGGCGCCACTGCAGGCTTGACCGCCCGGTCGGGAAATTGACCCCCGGCTACACAGCAGGCCGATGCGGGTCAAGCAAAAAAGTTTCAAATCTGCCCGCAAAGCCTTGTGGATAGCGGCTTTCAGCTTTTCCACTTGCCCCCGGAAAGTGTGGATGGGGCTGTGGATAACGTGCGCGCACATGTCTGCAAGCCACGGTCTGCAAGGTGTTGCAAGCTTTGCTCGTTTTTTGTACAGATAGCGCGCCGGTTGCCGCTGTGCGCAAGGCCGGGCATGCTGCCTGCTGATTTTCTATTCCAATGGCTGGCGAATCAGCCGTAGCAAGGAGAACACCATGTCCAACACCCTGTTTATCACCGGCGCGACTTCCGGTTTTGGTGAAGCCTGTGCCCGTCGTTTTGCCGAGGCCGGCTGGAAACTGGTGCTGACGGGGCGTCGTGAAGAGCGCCTCAATGCCCTGTGCGCCGAGTTGTCGACGCAGACCGAAGTGCATGGCCTGGTGCTCGATGTGCGTGACCGCAAGGCTATGGAAGAAGCCATTGCCAACCTGCCGCCGTCCTTCGCCAAGCTGCGCGGACTTATCAACAACGCAGGCCTGGCCCTGGGTGTCGACCCTGCGCCCAAGTGCGACCTGGACGATTGGGACACCATGGTCGATACCAACGTCAAAGGCCTGATGTACAGCACCCGCCTGCTGTTGCCGCGCCTGATCGCCCATGGCCGTGGCGCCGGTATCGTCAACCTGGGATCCATCGCGGGCAACTATCCGTACCCGGGCAGCCACGTGTATGGCGCCACCAAGGCGTTCGTCAAACAGTTCTCCCTGAACCTGCGTTGCGACCTTCAGGGAACCGGCGTGCGGGTCAGCAACATCGAACCGGGCCTGTGCGAAAGCGAGTTCTCCCTGGTACGTTTCGCCGGTGACCAGGAGCGTTACAACGCAACCTACGCCGGTGCCGAGCCGATCCAGCCGCAAGACATCGCCGACACCATTTTCTGGGTCCTCAATGCGCCGGCGCATATCAACATCAACAGCCTGGAGCTGATGCCGGTGAGCCAGACCTGGGCCGGGTTTGCGATTGATCGCAGTGGTGGCAAGGCTTAAGACCGCGTTATGGCCATTCGCGAGCAGGTTCAGCGCGATCCTCGTGGGAGCGAGCCTGCTCACGAAGAGGCCGGAACAGACAGCGCCTGACATCAGCTAGACTCCTCACCCAACAAACCGTCTTAAAGGTTCGGGGAGACCCTGTGAGCAATCGAGGCGAGCAGTCGCTGCTCAAGCAATCGACCTTCCTGATGCTGGCCGTGGCGATCGCCGGGATCGTCACCGGCGTTGTCTCAGGCGCCCAATCCATCCTGTTCGATGGCTTCTTCTCGCTGATCGCGACCTTCATCAAGGTGCTGATGCTCATCACCGCGAAGTTGATCGCCAAGGAAAGCAACCAGCGCTTCCAGTTTGGCTTCTGGCACCTGGAACCCATGGTGTTGCTGATCGAAGGCAGCTTCCTGTTCCTGATCGCCATCTACGCGTTTCTCAACGGTGTGTTCGGCATCATCAATGGTGGTCGCGAGATCGAGCTTGGGCTGGTGATCGTCTACGCCGCGGTGTTTACCGTCGTTGAGTTCGCCTATTTCTTCTACGTGCGCCATCGCAACCGCAAGCTGAAATCAACGCTGCTGCAATTCGACAACATCAGCTGGCTGGTGGATGCGATGCTGTCAGCAGGCTTGCTGGTGAGCTTCCTCGCCGCACTGTTGCTGAAGACCCAGGGTTACGCCCAGTGGGCGATTTATGTCGACCCGCTGATCCTGATTCTGCTGGCCCTGAGCATGCTCGCGCCGGCCTTCAAGATTCTTGGCCCTGCACTGCGCGATGTGCTGGGAATCGCCCCGGATCAACTGGATGAGAAAGTGAATCAGGTACTGGCGGCGGCGAAGATCGAGCATGGTTTCGACGACTACATTTCCTACGTGCAGAAACACGGCCGGGCCTGTTTTATCGAGATTCACATAGTATTGCCGACCAATTATCGGCTTAACAGCGTGGTGCAGCTGGATGCGCTGCGAGAGGAAATTTCCGCGAAGCTCGGCAAGCCCGATGCGGCGAGATGGCTGACCATCAGCTTTACCGGGGATCGCAAGTGGATTGCGTAAAGTGATCGTTCAGTCAGCGAAGATACTCAGCCAATCCACGATAACAAGTCGCCAAGTGATAAGGCGTAGTCGACGGCATGTCCAGACGGCTCACTTCACCTTGCTCATCGCGGCACTCATACCAGCCCCCCGCATGCAGTGATCGCTGCTGCAAGGCCTGCAACTGGCGCAGTACCGCAGCCTCGCTGCCCGGCCGCAGCGTCAATGCGCGCAAGTACTCGGCCTGGGCCCAGATGCGCTGCGTTGCGTCCCGAGAAGCGCCATCCGGCCCCAGATCAAGCATGGCCCGCACGGCACCGGTCTGTTGATCGACGCCCAGTTGTTCGGTAAAGGCGAAGGCGCGCTCCAGCGAGGCATGCAAGGGTGACCCGCGTAGCAACTCGGACGACTCCAGCAGGAAATACCATTCGAACTGATGCCCCGGTTCGAACCAGTTATCCACAGTACCCAGCGGTTTTTCCATCAGCACGCCGTGTTGCGGATCGATAAAACGCTGCTGCATCCCTGTGCATAAGTCGACAAGCGCCTGTTGCACTGCGCAGTCTTCACGCACCGACAGCGTGGCGAGGAAGGCTTCAGCCAGGTGCATCAACGGATTCTGCAGCGGACCGCTGTTCAACGACGACCAGTCACGATCGAGGCTCGCTTCGTAGAGGCCGTCACCGCTGGCAAAACGTTGCGCGATCACTTCCAGGGCGGCGTTGAGCACCGATTCCACCAGCGGCTCGCGGACTTTGTCCCAGTAATGGGCACAGGCGAACAGAATAAATGCGTGGGTGTAGAGGTCTTTACGCTGATCCAGCGGCGCGCCCTGTGGGTCGATGCTGTAGAACCAGCCGCCGTGCTCGGCATCGTGGAAGTGCCGCTGCAAGGAACGGAACAACGCCGCCGCACGCTCCCGGGCACCTGGCACTTGGTCGATCAGGCTGGCAAACAGATACAACTGCCGCGCGCAGGCCATGGCCCGGTAGCGTTGCGGGGGCAGCGGAGTGTGCTCGGCGTCCAGCGCCTCGTAGGGGAGCGCCATGTCGGCATTCCAGCCGGGACCTTGCCAGAGCGGCACGATCACGTCCTGGAAGTGCTGTTGCACCGAGGCAAACAGGGCGGTCAGTTCAGGCTGGGAGGCGGAGCGGGAAACAGGCGGCATTGGCTGGCGTCGTCACGGCAGGGTTGATTGCGCGACATGTTAGCAGGCCTGAGCAGTGTGTTGTCTGTCAGGCCGCCTTCGCGAGCAAGCCCGCTCCCACATTGGTCCTGCGTACACAGTTCCACTGTGGGAGCGGGCTTGCTCGCGAAGAGGCCATGACAATCGATAGAGAGCTAGGCCGCCAACAACCAGACTCCGGTCGCCGCCGAAGCCACGCCTGCGAGTCGAATCAACGGCGCAGCGGCGCGCGGCAACACCCGCACCACCGCATAACCCGCTGCATGCAACGCTGCGGTCGCCGCCACAAACCCTGCCGCATATGTCCAAGGACTCGACAGGTCCGGCAATTCCAAGCCATGCGCCACGCCATGGAAGAGCGCAAACATCGCCGTTGCACCCATCGCCAGACTCAACGGCGGACGCACCGCCAGTGCAACCGCCAGGCCCAGCGCCAACACAGACGCGGCGATCCCGCTTTCCATTGCCGGCAGGCTCAACCCTGCGAAACCCAGCAGCCCGCCGATCAGCAGGGTGCCAACGAAGGTGCACGGCAGCACCCAGCGCGCAGCACCCTTCTGCTGCGCCGCCCACAAGCCGACCGCGAGCATCGCCAACAAATGGTCGAGGCCACCGATCGGGTGGCTGATGCCGGCGAGCAAGCCATTGTCACCATGTCCCGGGTGAGCGAACGCGATGGCCGGTGTCAACAGCAGGGCCATGGCGCCCAGAATGCGTTTCAGTGTCATGCAGAAGCTTCCTTGTGGATAAGTCATGCTCAGGCTGCTGTCAGCAGGCCCTGGCGTTCGATGAAGGCAATGATGGCGTCCAGGCCCTGGCCGGTTTTCTGGTTGCTGAACACGAACGGCTTGCCGTTGCGCATGCGCGTTGTGTCGCTGTCCATCAGGGTCAGCGACGCCCCCACCAGCGGCGCCAGATCGATTTTGTTGATCACCAGCAGATCGGATTTGCAGATCCCCGGCCCGCCTTTGCGTGGCAACTTGTCGCCCGCGGAAACGTCGATCACGTAGATGGTCAGGTCGGACAGCTCCGGGCTGAAGGTGGCCGAGAGATTGTCGCCGCCGGACTCCACCAGGATCAGGTCCAGCCCCGGGAAACGGCGATTCAGTTGATCCACGGCCTCGAGGTTGATCGAGGCGTCTTCACGTATCGCCGTATGCGGGCAGCCACCGGTTTCCACGCCAATAATGCGTTCCGGCGCCAGCGCTTCATTGCGCACCAGGAAATCGGCGTCTTCGCGGGTGTAGATGTCGTTGGTCACCACGGCCAGGTTGTAGCGTTCGCGCAGGGCCAGGCACAGGGCCAGGGTCAGGGCGGTTTTACCTGAGCCGACCGGGCCGCCGATGCCGACGCGCAAAGGTTGTGTGTTCATGTGGTTCTCCAAAATAAAAGGCCCTAGGACCGGAACAGACGGCTGTACTGGCGCTCGTGGGCCATACACGCCAGGGACAGGCCAAACGCGGCGCTGCCATAGTGGTCGGGGTTGATTCGGGTAGCGTCGTGTTGGGCCTGTTGCAGCAGCGGCAGCAGTTCGCTGGTCAAGCGCTGCGCGGCCTGCTGGCCCAGTGGCAGGGTTTTCATCAGGACCGCCAATTGGTTTTCCAGCCAGCTCCACAGCCACGCGGCCAGTGCATCCTGCGGGCTGATCTGCCAGGCGCGAGCCGCCAGCGCCCAGCACAAGGCCAGGTGGGGCTCGGGTCGGTGTTCGAGAAAGGCGCGGGCCTGGGAGTCCAGTTCCGGCAGGCCGTTGAGCAGTTGCTGCAAGGAGTAGCCCATTTGCCGGCTTTCCTGATACAGCTCACGGGTTTCCCGGCTGGCACGGTGTTCTTCGCAGCGCTGCAGCAGTTCGCTCCAGTTTTCCTCGGTCGCCGCCACGCAGTGGGCGAGCAGCAGCGGTGCCTCGAAGCGGGCGAGATTGAGCAGCATTTGATCGCTGATCCAGTGTCGCGCGCTGGTGGAATCGTGCACACGGCCATTGTCCACCGCCATTTCCAGGCCTTGGGAATAGCTGTAGCCGCCAATCGGCAACTGTGGGCTGGCCAGGCGCAGCAAGGCCCATGCAGGGTTCATGGGCGCACGCCGAACTGGTGCAGTTTTGGCGGGTAATTGAAATTGTCGTCACCGTGACGGGAGTGGTGATGACCGCCGCCGTAGGCGCCATGTTCAGGTTGAAACCCGGCTTCAATGGGCTCGACGTCAGCGCCGAGTTGTTCGAGCATGGCCTTGAGCACATAGTCGTCGAGCAGGCGCAACCAGCCGTCGCCCACTTGCAGTGCGACATGACGATTACCCAGGTGATAGGCGGCACGGGTCAGTTCGAAGGCATTGGCGCAGGTGACATGCAGCAATTGCTCGGGACGGGCACAGACACGCACGACGCGGCCATCTTCGGCCTGCAGACATTCGCCGTCATACAATGGCGATTGACCCCGCTCCAAAAACAACCCGACGTCTTCGCCCTCGGCACTGAAACAGCGCAAACGGCTTTTACTCCGGGCTTCGAAGGTCAGGTGCAGCTCGGCGGCCCAGTCGGGTTGAGGGTCGATTCTGCGATGAATCACCAGCATCGGAAAGCTTCCAGCAATGGACAATGCTCAGGCAAGAGCAAGGGGCTTGCCAATCCGCTGATGCGTAGGAAATACCTGTAGGAGCTGTAGGAAAAGTTTCTGGGCGCAAAGGATTTTGGGTGAAATTGGTGCGCAGTTTTTCCCTGTGCACCAAGTTGAAGCCGGGCGGGTGTACTTTCGCGGTGCTTACTCGGTACTGCCCAGCCCCTGCCAGTGCTTGAGGCCGATAAAGATGAACCGCAGCTGTTGGGTGATCTTTGCCTGGGGCGTCAAGTGCTCGGGCAATGCCTCGACGGGAGGGTCGATGATGTCCGGCAGGGTGGCGAACACGCTTTTGACGATCAGGTCGGCCATGACGCTCAGGCCGGCGATGTCAAGGTGCTGCAGTTTCGGCATCAGGGACAGGTCGGCGGCGAGGTCCGAACTGATGTCCTCGCGCAAGCGACCGATGGCCAGGCGTACCGGCAATGAGCCGCCGTACTGCTCCCTGGCCAGAAACAGGAATTGCGAACGGTTGGCCGACACCACATCGAGAAAGATCCGCACGGACGCATCGATGATGCCGCCCATGACGAACTCGTTATGACGCACCAGGCGAATGGTTTCCCGGAAGGTCTGGCCGACCTCGCTCACCAGCACCAGGCCGAGCTCATCCATATCGGCGAAATGCCGGTAGAAACCGGTAGGCACGATGCCGGCGGTCTTAGCGACTTCGCGCAGGCTCAGGCTGCCGAAACCTCGGCCGCCCTCCATCAAATGGCGGGCCGCGTCCATCAAGGCGTTGCGGGTTTGTTGTTTCTGTTCGGCGCGGGGCAGCATCGCAAGGGCGTTTTCTGAAAAGGACTGCGGCGCACTCTAGCAAATCGGCTTTGCCGGCGTCGAACGACGTAAGGGGAGATCAGGCGGGGAGGTGCAACTTCTACAAAGGTTATGGCCAGAAAGTCAAAAGCCCAATCCGGTGATTGGGCTTTTTTTCAGGGCCGCCATGGGCTCAGCTCATAGCGCTGTTGCGTTCGATAACACGGTCACCACCACCTTCGGCAACGGTTTGACCTGGCGTGCGGTCGGAACCATCGGCGGCCAGGGTTTGGCCAGGGGTGCGGTCCGAACCGTCAGCGGCAACCGTCTGACCTTGTGGAGTCTGGTCGTAGCCGTCTTCAGCAACTGTTTGACCTTGTGGGGTTTGATCGTAACCGTCTTCAGTGATCAGGCCTTTTTCTTTCAGGCGATCGTTTCCACCTTCGGCAATGGTTTGACCTGGGGTGCGGTCGGAGCCATCAGCGGCGACGGTTTGGCTGAACACCGAGTGAGTGTCTTTCACTTGCGGGGTGGCCTGGTCGGCGGCTGGCAGTGCAAAGGCGGTGCTGGCCAGCATTGAAAGTGTAAGGCTAAGCAGAAGTTGGCGTTTCATGATGGGGTGCTCCGTGGGAGGGCGATAAATTGGGTACGAAGGCAATGCTACTCTCGATAAGTCGATATAAAAGTTCATAAACGCAATGTTAATAATCAACGGAATTGATTGTTCTCTACAGCCCTTGTAAACCGGGCCTTCGCGGTGCACCCAGGTGGGTATTTTCGACCCAGTCGTGCCACGCAAAAGTGCGAAGTCGGTAACGCGGCCGGGAAGAGAGCGTCACGCTTAAGCGGTCAATTGCGGCAAAATCGGCTTTTCGATTAAACCTGCGGGCTATTTACCAGTCGTAGATTCCATGACGGGCCGGTTCTGGCCCTGCGTTTCTCCTGAGCATCGTGATCGTGACGCTCAGCCGTATCAGGAGCTCTGTGCAATGATGCGCACCCGTAGGATTCTCGCCTGGACCCTGACCACCTTCGTTGTGTTGTTGGCCGTGCTGGTGCTGATCATCGTGTTCTTCGACTGGAACCGGATCAAACCACCCCTCAATGCCAAGGTGTCCGAGGAACTGCATCGCCCGTTTGCCATCAATGGCAATCTGGCAGTGGTCTGGCAGCGCGAGCCCGAGGAGGGCGGCTGGCGTGCCTGGGTGCCATGGCCGCACGTGGTGGCAGAAGATCTGAGCCTGGGCAACCCGGACTGGTCGAAGGCGCCGCGCATGGCCAGCCTCAAGCGCGTAGAGTTGCGTATTTCGCCGCTGGCCTTGTTGGCGCAGCGTGTGGTGATCCCGCGCATCGACTTCACCGAACCCAATGCCGAGTTGCAACGCCTGGCCGACGGGCGTGCCAACTGGACGTTCAAGTTCGACCCGAAAGACCCGAACGCCGAGCCCTCGCCCTGGGTGGTGGATATCGGCGCGATTGGATTCGACAAGGGACATGTCACTCTCGACGACCAGAGCCTGAAGACTCAGCTGGATCTACTGATCGACCCTTTGGGCAAGCCGATTCCCTTCAGCGAAATCGTCGGCGACAAAGCCGCGAAAACGGCGTCCGAGCAGGGCGGCGCACCCCAGGACTACGCGTTTGCCCTGAAGGTCAAAGGCCAATACCACGGCCAGAAACTCACGGGCCAGGGCAAAATCGGCGGCCTGCTGGCGTTGCAGGACGCGGGGCGGCCATTTCCGCTGCAGGCGCAAGCGAAGATCGGCGACACCAGCGTCGAACTGGCCGGCACGCTGACCGATCCGATGAATCTGGGCGCGCTGGATTTACGCCTGAAACTGGCCGGTACCAGCCTGGGCAACCTCTATCCCCTGACCGGTGTGACCCTGCCGGATACGCCGCCCTATGCCACCGACGGCCATCTGATCGCCAAGTTGCATGAGCCAGGCGGGGCGGTTTTTAGATATGAAGGGTTCAACGGCACGATCGGCTCGAGTGACATCCATGGCAGCCTGGCCTACGTCGCGGGCCAGCCACGCCCCAAACTCAGCGGTTCGCTGTTATCCAATCAATTGTTGTTTGCCGACCTGGCCCCGTTGATCGGCGCTGACTCCAACGCCAAGCAGAAAGCCCGCGGCGGCGAAAGCAAGCAGCCACCGGACAAGGTATTGCCGGTCGAGGAGTTCAAGACGGATCGCTGGCGCGACATGGACGCGGATGTGGAATTTACCGGCAAGCGCATCGTCCATAGCGAAAAGTTGCCGTTCAACGATCTTTACACGCATCTGGTGCTTACCGATGGCGTGCTCAGTCTCGAGCCGCTGCGATTCGGCGTAGCCGGTGGCAAGCTGGATGCGCAGATTCGCCTGAACGGGCACACGGAACCCTTGGAAGGCCGGGCAAAACTGACGGCTCGGGGCTTCAAGCTCAAGCAGTTGTTCCCGACCTTCGAACCGATGAAAACCAGCTTCGGCGAGCTCAATGGCGATGCCGACATTACCGGGCGCGGCAACTCGGTGGCCAAGCTGCTGGGCGGTGCCAACGGCAATCTGAAAATGCTCATCAATGACGGTGCCATCAGCCGCGAGTTGATGGAGCTGGCCGGGTTGAACGTCGGCAACTACGTAGTCGGCAAGATCTTTGGCGACAAGGAAGTGAAGATCAACTGTGCCGCTGCCGATTTCGACATCAAGAGCGGTCTGGCCACTACGCGGTTGTTCGTCTTCGATACCGAGAACGCGATCATCTATATCGATGGCACGGCGAATATGGCGACTGAGCAGTTAGACCTGACCATCACGCCGGAATCCAAAGGCTGGCGGCTGATCTCGCTGCGATCGCCGCTGTATGTGCGCGGCAAGTTCATCAAGCCCGACGCCGGTGTTAAAGCTGTTCCCTTGATGTTGCGTGGGGCCGGGATGGTTGCACTGGGTGTGATCGCCGCACCGGCGGCAGGGCTGTTGGCGCTGGTGGCGCCGAGCGGCGGAGAACCCAATCAGTGTGCGCCGTTGCTGGAGCAGATGAAGGCGGGGAAGGCGCCGAAGACCGTTAAAAACTAAAAGAAATGAAGATTGCTCTCCCATATAAATCAGTTCCCTGTGTGGCTGTATTGATATAGCGGGTGGTCAAGCAAACAATGCTTCGTGGCTTGGAGTTCAGGGTAATAATGTGTCACGTATGGGATTTGGTAAGTAAGGCTTAGACTGATAAGTTGTCATTGTCAGCCAGTTGGCTGTCATAAATTCTCCACATGGATTTGGATTTTATATGACTATTTTAGTTCCGAGCATCGAAGAGAGTCGTGTGTTTTTCGCCAGTGCGCAACTTGAGCCATTGGTTGCCAAGGCAAAAGTCATCAGGTCCTTTGCCGATTTGAATAATCAGGCGGTGGCTAAATCGGATCTTCTGTTGGGTGAGAACGTTCCGACGGCGATCGGATTTACAGATAATCTCGACGAAGACAAAAAACAGGCAGCGGCGGACAGTATTCATTTTGCCGAGCGTTATGCAGATACCTATTCGGATAAAATCAAGGCGGCCATTGAGTGGCACTTAAAATACGCTGAAGCATTGAAGCATTGTGGTTGGACGCTGACAAATAACAAATACAAAGAGGATGTGAGTAAGCAAGCGCAAGTCACAATGGATTCCATTGTTCTTGATATTGTTAAGGCGACTGCGGGCAGGAATGGTCCAGCACTTGTCCAAATGTTGAACAGCGGCTTTAACAGAATTCAGTCAGATGAGCAACTTGTAACTGTATTTGACAAGAATAGCAAAAAGGGTAAAGACGCAGATTTCAGGATCATACCGTGCCTACAAACTCCTGGGGGTACAGCAATTGCAACTTTTGTATCGGTGGATTGTGAACTGTCGACGTCACAAGGAGGGGCTTGGTTTTGGAAGTGGAAGTTTTCCAATTTGAGAATGAAGCGAGTGGCGTCTGTGATGGAACTGAATATGGGACAGCATGATCGTCGGCGCAGTCAAATCATGGAGCTTCTTGATCAAAATTCGGACGATTTTTTCAAGGGCGTCAATCTGAAGTGATTCATTCGTCATCGGGATGCTTGCTGGGCTTCTCGACGCGGGGGTGCAGCAAGGAGAGTAGTATGGTCAAGGATGATGTTTTATTAGTTGCTGGTAATTTTACCTCTGTTCCAATCGATGTTTTTGAAGTATTGAAAAAAGATGTGGTTGATTCTATCTTGTTCTCTCAATTATATGCGAGTTCAAAGGTTGTAAAGTTCTCCGATTCGCGAAAGTGGTATGAAAGTTATACTGAAGCGTTGTCGAAATCGAAGTGGAAGACTGGAGGTCATAAATTTAGTCGTGTCGAACTGGGTGAGGGGGTGTCCGTTGTTTTGAATTCCCTTATTCATAAGAGATTGGCCTCGGTTGCGGGTTTTCCTCAGGTGGAACAATTTGAACGTCTTATGAATAGCATTCAAAGTGATGTTGCCGCGGAGGCGATCGCTTCAACAACTGAAGAGCATGCGATGGTGTGCAAGGTTGAGGGAAAAGCTTCAGCGGTTTCGAACGTCGTTCTCAATGTGAATTTGGTAGGGCAGGGGCCGGTTATATATTCGGTGTTTGTCTGCTTTAACACTGAGCAAAAGGTCGAAAGTAATTTTTTTCATCAGGAATTTATAAGTGAGCTTGTTGTGGGTGAGATTGATATTGGGATCTCGCAATTTGTACTCGATAAGTATGCCTATGAAAAAAGTCGAATGCGGGAGAAAATTCTTTGCAGTCTTCCCGATGACACGGCTTCATTAGTGCTTGATATCACCGCTAATAGCGTTGTCCAAGTGCGATAATTCCTTCGTGCCTGTGATCGCAGCTTGAGGCTGCGATCCAGGCATTAGCCCCGATGATTTTGCTTCCTCTTGCAACCATGTAAAAAACGCCCGAACCGGAGGATGTCGCTCACGCCCCGGTACGCACAGTGCGCTGTAACCGGCGCCATCGACCTGGAGTTCGCCCCGATACGCCATTAATAATCCACTGGCCACGCTTTCTGAAACCAAGATATTGCTGGCCAGCACCAAACCCTGTCCGGCAATGGCCGCTTGCAGGGCGTAATGCTCTTCATCGTATTCGCGCACGGTGGGCTGACCCTCTAGCCAAGCCTCACCAGACTGTGCACACCAGGCTTCCCAGCCATGGGCGTAAAGCTTGGAATTGTGCCAGTGCACACTAATCAAGGTAGGCCTGTGACGGGCAGCCAAGGCCACTTGTTCCGGCGAGCCGTAAACGCCGAAAGACTCGTCGAACAGGCATAGGCCATACAGGTTCGGATAATCATCGAGGCTGTAGCGCACCACCAGGTCGACACTGGCGTCCTGATGCAAGTCGATGACCTCACAATGGGTGTCCAGGCGGACACTGATGTTTGGGTGTCGAGCATAGAAACGACCCAGGCGCGGCACCAGCCAGAGGGCGGCGAAGGCGGCGGTGGTGGAGATTGTCAGGTTCGTGCGGCTGCGGTGCGGGCGCAGGGTGTCGACGCTCTGTGCCACTTCCAGCAAGGCACCGTGCAGGCTATGGAACAGCCGTTCGCCACCCTCGGTCAGGCGCACCTGGCGCGGCAAGCGTTCGAACAGGGCCACACCCAGCCAGCTCTCGAGGGAGCGGATCTGGTGTGACACCGCAGTCGGGGTCACTGAAAGTTCTTCGGCGGCGGCCTTGAAACTCAGCAGGCGCGAGGCGGATTCGAAAGCGCGCAGGGCGGTCAATGGCAAGGAGGCAAACATGACATCTCCATGGATGAAATGAATTCATCCTGACTGATTTTTGTTCAGTTGTAGCAGGGCGGCTATGAGCTCCAAGCTGCAAGCCACCAGCCGTTTGAGTTTAGTCCCAAGGAGATTCAGATGAACACAGTTCTTGCGATTCATGCCAGTCCACGGGGTGATCGGTCGCACTCCCGACGTTTGGCGGAAGTGTTTCTGTCGGCCTGGCAGGCCCGTCACCCGCAGTCGAAACTGACTCGCCGCGAAGTCGGCCGGGCGTTGATCCCGCCGGTCAACGAAGCCTTCGTGGCCGCCGCGTTTTACCCCGAACCCGATGCGCGTCCGCTGTCGATGCAGGCAGATCTGGCGTTCAGCGATACGTTGGTGGGCGAGTTGCTCGGCCATGACGTATTGGTGATTTCCACACCGATGCACAACTTCAGCGTGCCAAGCGGCTTGAAAGCCTGGATCGACCAGATCGTGCGGCTTGGGCTGACCTTCAATCACACCCTGGATAACGGTATCGCGCAGTACGAGCCGCTGGTGCAGGGCAAAAAGGCCTTGATCGTCACCAGTCGCGGCGGCTTCGGCTTCGGCCCGGGCGGTGAGTTGGAGGCGTTGAACCATGCCGATACGCTGCTACGCACGGCGCTGGGATTCATCGGCATCACCGATGTCACCGTGGTCGCCGCTGAAGGCGAAGAGTCCGAGGCGCGCACATTCGAAGTCTCGGCCGCCGAAGCAGAGCAGCGCTTGCTGGCACTGGCCAGGGAGTTCTAGGTGGCCTGGCTGTTTTTGCTGATCGCCGCCGGGTTCGAAGTTACCTTCGCCATGGGCATGAAGTACGCCGAGGGCTTTACCCGGCTCTGGCCCTCGCTGATGACCATCGTGGCCGCGGTGGGCGGGATTTACTTCCTGACCCTGGCCATGCGTGAGTTGCCGGTGAGCATCGCCTACCCGATCTGGACCGCCATCGGTTCCCTGGGCACGGTGTTCCTCGGCTTTGCCTTGCTCGGTGAGAGCCTGACCGCGGTCAAGCTGTTGTCGGTCGGGCTGATCGTGGCGGGTGTGGTGGGGCTGAAGTAGGGTGGATGGCCTAGACTGGTCGTCGATTTGTCATGTTCGCTGGCGAAGCTTGGCGGATGTCTTGCATCCGCCAGCCGTCACCCACCGATCACAAGGATGTTTCGCCCATGTCGCAAGGTTCGGCAACGCGTTACCCGCTAGTGCTGGTCCCGGGAATGCTCGGGTTTATCCGTTTGGTGCTCTATCCGTACTGGTACGGGATCGCCGAGGCATTGCGCCGTGGTGGTGCGGTGGTGTTTGCAGTGCAGGTCTCGCCGCTCAACTCCAGTGAAGTGCGCG
Organism: Pseudomonas serbica; assembly: GCF_028823535.1. Lineage (GTDB taxonomy): Bacteria > Pseudomonadota > Gammaproteobacteria > Pseudomonadales > Pseudomonadaceae > Aquipseudomonas > Aquipseudomonas serbica. Next base: position 249,154 of record NZ_JAQIYM010000006.1, read on the forward strand.
GCGAGCAACTGCTGGCGCGGATCGAAGAGATCCTGCGCGAGAGCGGCGCCGAGAAGGTCAACCTGATTGGCCACAGCCAGGGCTCGCTGACTGCTCGCTATGCGGCGGCCAAACGCCCGGATCTGGTCGCTTCGGTGACCTCGGTGGCGGGGCCTAATCATGGTTCGGAACTCGCCGATTATCTGCACCGGCACTATCCGCATGACAGTGCGATGGGCCGGCTGGTGACCTTTTTGTTACGGTGCATCGCGGCGCTGATGAGCCTGCTGGAGACCGGCTATCGCGGACCGAAGTTGCCGGTCGACATCCATGCCTCCCATCACTCACTCACCACCGCAGGCGTGACCCTGTTCAATCAGCGTTATCCACAGGGGCTGCCGGAAACCTGGGGCGGGCAAGGGCCGGAACAGGTTAACGGCGTGCGTTATTACTCCTGGTCCGGGACCTTGCAGCCGGGCAAGACCGATCGCGGGCGCAACCTGTTCGATGGCACCAATCGCAGTTGCCGATTGTTTGCCAAAACCTTCGTTCGCGAGGCCGGGCATTGCGATGGCATGGTGGGGCGGTACAGTTCGCACCTCGGGACAGTGATTGGCGATGAGTATCCGCTGGACCATTTCGACATCGTCAATCAGTCGTTGGGGCTGGTGGGGAAAGGGGCGGAGCCGATCCGGTTGTTTGTCGAGCATGCGGCTCGGCTCAAGGCTGCAGGCCTTTAGGATTTTTGCTCAGGTAACGCTGACCTTGCGCCCAACACGGTGGTCCAGCGCTCGGAAAGAATCACCCCGCCCAACGTCAACAGGCCGCCCACCAGGTGGTACATCGCCAACTGCTCGTGCAGCACCACCGCCGCAATCAGCGCGGTGATCAACGGCAGCAGATTGAAGAACAGCGTGGTCCGGCTCGGCCCCAGACGCACCACGGCCTGCATCCACGCCAGCGGTGCGACCATCGAGGCCAGCAGGCAGGCGTAAAGCACCAACGGAATATTCTGCACAGTCAGCCCGGTTTTCGCTGAGGCGAGAAACAACGGGAACAACACCACCACCGCTACCAGCACCTGCAGGTACAACAACACCAATGGCGGCAAGCGCAGTTGCCATTTTTTCAGCAAGGTGCTGTAGATCGCATAGGCCAGGGTGGCGATCAACATCATCGCGTCACCCAGGTTCACCCCGTGCTCCAGCAGCGCGCCCAGGCTGCCGGACGAGACGACTACCAATACCCCGGCAAACGACAGCACCGCACCGGCCAGGGCGCCGATGGTCAGGCGTTGGCCGAGGCTGATGATCGCCATGGCCAGTGACATCAATGGCATCAAGGACAGGATGATGCCCATGTTGGTGGCAGAGGTCAGGCTCGCGGCGAAGTACGCCAGGCTCTGGTAAACCGCCATGCCGAGTACGCCGAGGACGAAGATCTTACCCAGGTTCGGGCGAATCGACGGCCAGTGGGCCTTCACCGGTTTGAGCATGAAGGGCGTGAATAACAAGCCGGCCAGCAGCCAGCGGTAAAAACCGATCTCGGCGGGGTAGATCGCCCCGGCCGACATTTTGGTGATCACGGTGTTGCCGGCCCAGATGAAAATGGCCAGCAGGGGATAAGCGTATTGCATGGGAAAAACCAGAACGTTGATAAGGGGTAATTATCCCTTGTCTGGTTACAGGCCTATACTTCGATCCAGACAACCGACCACCGATTCCGGACAGCATGACCAGTAAACACATCGACCTGTTGGATTTCAGCGAACTACCCGCCCCGGTGTACTTCCGCTACGCCGATTTCGATGCGCATCGCTTTGCCTCGGCGCATCGGCACCCGTGGGGCACGCTGGAGTATTCGGCCCATGGCGTATTGCACATGGAAATCGGTGGCAGCCGTTTCATGTCGCCACCGCAATACGCGGTATGGGTGCCCCCCGAGACCGAGCACAGCTTCTACAGCAACCAGCCGATCAATTATCGCGCGGTCTGCCTGGCGCCCACGCTTTGCCGTGAACTGCCACACGAGGCCTGCACGCTGGCCATCAACGACATCCTCAAGGCGATCCTCAAGGACTTTGCCGCCCGGGACGTGAAGATCCCCGAACAGGCGGCGGACCAGCGCCTGGCCCAGGTATTGGTGGATCAACTGCAGCAAGCGCCAGTGCATGAGTGTTACCTGCCCTATGCCAGCAGTCACCGGCTACTTGAAATCCTTGAGGCCCTGCAGGCCGAGCCCGGGGATAACCGGCCGCTGGCAGACTGGGCCGCGCAGATTCATGTCAGCGAACGCACCCTGGCGCGGCAGTTTGTCCGTGAGTTGGGCATGAGTTTCGGTGAATGGCGCCAACGCCTGCGCTTCCTGACGGCGATCGAGGCGCTGGACAGCCATCGCAGCATTCAGGACGTCGCCTTTGACATGGGTTACAGCACCGGCTCGGCGTTCATTGCCATGTTCCAGCGCCAGGCCGGGTGTACGCCTGAGCAGTATCGGCGCAGCCACCTGGAGACAAGATGAAGGTGTATCAAGTGTTGTCTACACTCCAGATCAAGGCCGTTCCCCTCGATGCGGTAACAATGAGAGAACTCCATGAAAATGTTGCGTGCCACTTTGCTGATGATTGGTTTACTCCTGTGTTCCCAAGGCTTTGCCACCACTGACCAACAGAACAAGATGACCACCTGCAACGCCGATGCCACGGCCAAAGGCCTCAAGGGCGATGAGCGCAAACTCTTTATGAGCAATTGCCTCAAGGCGGCACCGCCGGCCACTGAAGCCGTACCGGCCTTGACGCCGCAGCAGGAGAAAATGAAAACATGCAATGCCGACGCCACGACCAAAGACCTCAAGGGCGATGAGCGCAAGGCGTTCATGAGTGATTGCCTGAAGAAAAAATAAGCATTGGGCCGGGCTGTTAATTCATCTTCGCGAGCAGCGCAAAAAAACGATCGCCCTCCGACCAGGGTCGAGCCACACATTCCCTAGTGCTGCCATCGGATCGCTGGCAGACTGCCAATCCTTTTACGCCGTTCGTTTTGAGGCTGTATGCCAACGTTTTCTCAACGTCATGTGTTGCTGGTCATAAGCTGGGTCATCATTTTTGGCGGACTGCTGCTGGTGATCCCGCTACGGTTGTTGCCCAGCCTGCTGGCCGGGTTGCTGGTTTTCGAACTGGTCAACATGCTTACCCCGCAATTGCAGCGGCTGATCGAAGGCCGGCGTGCGCGGTGGTTGGCGGTGGCGTTGTTGGGCACTTTGGTGGTCAGCGCGTTGACGCTGATCTTTGCCGGTGCCATCAGCTTTCTGCTGCATGAAGCGGAAAACCCCGGTGCGTCGCTCGACAAGTTCATGGGGGTGGTCGATCGTGCGCGCGGGCAATTGCCGCCGTTCATCGATGCCTATCTGCCCGCCAGTGCCGCCGAGTTCCGCGTGGCGATCGGCGAGTGGATGAGCAAGCACCTCAGCGACTTGCAACTGGTGGGCAAGGATGCGGCGCACATGTTTGTGACGCTGCTGATCGGCATGGTGCTGGGGGCGATCATTGCCCTGCAACGCATACCGGACCTGACCAAACGCAAACCGCTGGCGGCAGCGCTGTTCGACCGTCTGCATTTGCTGGTGCAGGCGTTTCGCAACATCGTGTTCGCCCAGATCAAGATTTCCCTGCTCAACACCTTCTTTACCGGGATATTCCTGGCGGTGGTGCTGCCAATGTTCGGCATCAAGCTGCCCCTGACCAAGACCTTGATCGTGCTGACCTTCCTGCTCGGCCTGTTGCCGGTGATTGGCAACCTGATTTCGAACACCCTGATCACGATCGTCGGTCTGTCGCTGTCGATCTGGGTGGCGCTGGCCGCATTGGGCTACCTGATTGTCATCCACAAGCTCGAGTACTTTCTCAACGCGCGGATCGTCGGTGGGCAGATCAGTGCCAAGTCGTGGGAGTTGCTCTTGGCGATGCTGGTGTTCGAGGCCGCGTTCGGCCTGCCGGGGGTGGTGGCAGGGCCGATTTATTACGCGTACCTGAAGAGCGAGTTGAAGCAGGTGGGGATGGTTTGATCCGAAAGATGTATTGCCTGAGCTGGCCTCTTCGCGAGCAAGCCCGCTCCCACATTTCAACCGTATTCCGTCTGGAGGAACTCGGTCGAATGTGGGAGCGGGCTTGCTCGCGAAGGGCGTACCAAAGATTTCGGATCAGCCCATCGAACCGTAACGCTTCGCCGCTTCAATCGCCAACCCGCTGCCGATGCTGCCAAAGATATTCCCTTCCACATGCCGCGCATTCGGCAACATCGCCGAAACGCTGTTGCGCAGAGCCGGAATGCCACTCGAGCCACCGGTGAAAAACACCGTGTCCACCTGATCGACCCGCACATCGGCCTGGGTCAGCAGTTGGGTAACGCTATTGCGTACGCGCTCGAGCAGGTTGTCGATGGCCGATTCGAACAGGGCACGGCTCAGCTCAACGCTCAAGCCGGCTTCGATGCGATCCAGCGGAACATGGCGGTGGTCGGCGTGGGTCAGCTGAATCTTGGTCTCTTCGACTTCCATGGCCAGCCAGTGCCCGGCGCGCTGTTCGATCAGCTTGAACAGGCGGTCGATGCCACCGGTGTCTTCGATGTCGTAGCGCATGCTGCCCAGGGCCAGTTGGGACTTCTGCGAATACACCGAGTTGATGGTGTGCCAGGTCGCCAGGTTCATGTGATGGCTCGTCGGCATGTAGGCACCGCTCTTCATCCGGCTGCCGTAGCCGAACAGCGGCATCAGGCCCTGCAGGCTCAGTTGCTTGTCGAAATCGGTCCCGCCGATGTGCACGCCGCCGGTGGCAAGGATGTCATCCTGGCGATTGTCGAGCCCCCGACGCTGTGGCGACAGGCGCACCAGCGAAAAGTCGGAAGTACCACCACCGATGTCGACGATCAGTACCAGCTCTTCCTTCTCGATGGTCGACTCGTAGTCGAACGCGGCGGCAATCGGTTCGTACTGGAAGGAGACTTCCTTGAAACCGATCTTGCGCGCGACGTCCACCAGGGTGTCCTCGGCCTCTTTGTCGGCCATCGGATCATCGTCGACAAAGAACACCGGGCGGCCCAGCACCACTTCTTCGAATTCCCGACCGGCGGCGGCTTCGGCACGGCTCTTGAGCTGGCCGATGAACAGGCCGAGCAGGTCCTTGAATGGCATGGCCGTGCCAAGCACGCTGGTGTCGTGCTTGATCAGCTTGGAGCCCAGCAGGCTCTTGAGCGAACGCATCAACCGGCCTTCATACCCTTCCAGGTACTCGTGCAGCGCCAGCCGGCCGTACACCGGGCGGCGTTCTTCGATGTTGAAGAAGACCACCGAAGGCAGGGTGATCTTGTCGTCCTCCAGCGCGATCAGCGTTTCCATGCCGGGGCGCAGCCAACCGACGGTGGAGTTTGACGTGCCAAAGTCGATGCCCACGGCACGGGCTGGAGATGCGTTGTTCATGTCTTGGGGGTTCCGGTTAAAAAACGGCCGCGCAGTGTATGTCAGTGCGCGACAGATTCGAAGGCCGACTATCTGCTAATTCTCGCAAACCCACGTCTTGAAAGATGGCTCAAGACCCCCAAACTACCCTGCATCAAGCTGGTAGCCGCGGAGCAACCGAAAGTCGCACCGCCCGCTGCCGATAAACTTCTTACGCGCCGCCCGGTCACAACCTTGAGATCGGTCTAACCTTGTTCTGCTGACAAGTGCATGATGAGGCAACTGGCGCGATTTCGATAACGGATGGTGATTCCCGCGATGGACTTCAAAGACTATTACAAGATTCTCGGTGTGGAGCCGACCGCAGACGACAAGGCGATCAAGGCTGCCTATCGTAAGCTGGCGCGCAAATACCACCCCGATGTCAGCAAGGAAAAGGACGCCGAAGCCAAGTTCAAGGACGCCTCTGAAGCCTATGAGGCGCTGAAAAGCGCTGACAAACGCGCCGAGTACGACGAATTGCGCCGCTATGGCCAGCATGGCCAACCCTTCCAGGGGCCACCGGGCTGGCAGAGCCGTGGCGGTTTTGGCGGCGGTGGCCAGGACACCGGTGACTTTTCCGATTTCTTCAGCTCGATCTTTGGTAATCGTGGCCCTGGCTTCGGCGGGGCAGAATCACGTCGCAGTACCGGACGTCGAGGGCAGGACGTGGAAATGGAACTGGGTGTATTCCTCGAAGAAACCCTGTCGACCGAGTCGAAGAAGGTCACCTTCCAGGTGCCGCAGTACAACGCTGCCGGCCAGCATGTGAGCAACACCAGCAAAAGCCTGAACGTGAAGATCCCGGCGGGGGTGACCGATGGTGAGCGCATTCGCCTCAAGGGCCAGGGCGCTCCGGGTGTCGGTGGCGGTGCCAATGGCGACCTGTACCTGACCATTCGCTTTGCGCCACACCCGAAATTCGACGTCGAAGGCGAGAACCTGATCATCACCTTGCCCTTGGCACCGTGGGAGCTGGCGCTGGGCACCGAAGTCGCGGTGCCGACCCTGACCGGCAAGATCAACCTCAAGGTCCCGGCGGGCAGCCAGAACGGCCAACGCATGCGCGCCAAGGGCCATGGCCTGATGAACAAGGCCGGCGAACGCGGTTACCTGTTCATCCAGTTCAAGGCCGTAATGCCCAAGGCCGCGGACGATGACGTCAAGGCACTGTGGCAGGAACTGGCAAAGAAAGCCGCTTTCAACCCGCGAGAAAACTTCTGAACCCAGCGACGGAGTAGCCCATCATGAGCAGCCCCCTGATCGTTCAACTGGACATGGCAGAATTCTGTGAGGCGACCGACCTGTCGGACGTCTACGTGATCGAAATCGTCGAGCACGGCATCCTCGAACCTCAGGGCGGGCAGCCCAAGGACTGGCGCTTCACCGATTACGAACTGACCCTGGCCAAACGCGCCGCCAAGTTGCGGCGCGACCTGGAGCTGGAATGGGAAGGGGTGGCGCTGGCGCTGGACCTGCTTGAAGAGGTCCAGCAGCTAAGGGCGGAGAATCGGATGTTGAGGCAGCGGTTGGGGCGGTTGGTGGTGGAATGACAAGATTTGAAGTGCGAGCAACCCAAGGGATTCCGATAGCTGCCCCAAGCGCTGTTATTGTTTGTTGCCTTAATTTTTTCTTCTTCGAGCTTGGGTGAACACTTGCAAGTTCACCCGTACCTCACCCATTGAATCTATACTCAAGCCTTGGTGAATGTCATCGGGGGTAAGGGGTAAAGGGCGTGTGGCTGGATTCAAATTGGCATTCCGACCTTGAACATGACTGGGAATATTCCGCCTAGCCGGGTTGGTCGGCTTGTTGGATCTATTTACAGGTGGGCCAGGAGGTGATGCGCTTGCCGAGGCTAGCGTCGAGCTTCTTCCAGCTGAGCTCTGTTGTTGAGACAATTCCCTGAAAGTCTTCATCTCCGCAGGCGCGGCGGTGGCAGACGGTGGAGTCCAGTTTCGTCGCCCAACAGGCAAATGTCCGTTGATGTGTTCACCAGTAATTGGGTCCAGTGGAGCTCCAGCGTTGGGTAGAACCATCTGTTTGGGTATCGAAGGGAGGGGCTCCGTGCGCCTTGTTGCTGCAGGTGAGGTGGAAGGGATGAGCGGATCTAGGCTCGAGGTACTGGATGTTCTAGTTACGGTGTTGCGCGAGAAAAAATTTCTAATCCATTGTTTAAAACCTATATGCCCCGTCGGATCAGAAGCATTCACCGGATCCCCCACGCAATACATATACGCATTCAAGCCGCCTCCGCCAAACGGACTCCAACTGTCCGGGCTATGAAAGCGCATCAACACCGGGTTGTAAGCGCGATAGCCGTTGCCCAGCAAGTACCAGCCAATCTGTGCCTCGCGCATTTGGCCGTTGAACCCCAAGCCCGTCGCAACCTCCTGCCGTGCTGATTGCTGACCGTAGGCGCTATAAGCGATGGAGTTCGCCTTGCCCACCGCGCTTTCGACAAGGACTGAATTTTTATTGTCGGTCGCCAGCAGCACGGTGCGTACCTGAGTGACATGTATGTTGGCAGGTGAGCGCATGACAGGGGGCTTCCTTGTTGAGAGGATCAACTGTGATCGACCTCCCGAGTCTGACGTAGGGGCCCAGCGTTGTGAACTATCAGATCTGATAGTCAACAGGCTCGCTCCCACAAGGGATTGTGCTGGGTCGTAATAGTACGAACGCCACCAGACCAATGTGGGAGCGAGCCTGCTCGCGAAGAACGATAACGCGATCTTTCGACGTCAGACGGTCCTGGGCAACACCACCGTAAACAAAGTGCCATCGACCTCGTTGGAACTGACCTCAATCGTTCCGTGGTGCGCTTCCACCACTTCCTTGACGATGAACAATCCCAGGCCAAGACTGGTGGAGGGCTGGCCAAGCTCTTCGTCGGCGCTGCGCACCAATGGATCGAAGATGGTGCCGATCGCGTTCGCGGGAATCGGCGTTCCGTAGTTATGGACCGTTATGCGAACCGTGTCGGGCTCGCCGTTGAGCGTGACCCTCACATCGCGTTTGTTCAAACCGTGCTGCAACGCATTGCCGATCAGGTTTTGCAGCAATTGACCCAATCTCCCGGCATCCCACACACCTCGAGTATCGCCCTCTACCCTGACCGTTGGATCGCATTCAGGGTTGCCGGCGCAGGCTTCGGCAATCGCTGCATGTGCGGCATCGGCAAGGTCCATGGGCTTGGGTTCGATCGGCAGGCTCTTGCCCAGGCGACTGCGCACCAGCTCCAGTAAATCGCTGACCATCACCGCCATGTGCCGGGCACTGCGCTTGATGTTGTTCGCGCAAGCCAGCGCATCGCCTTCCAGGGTTGTTTTACGCATCAGCAATTCAGTGGACATGCTCATCGCTTGCAACGGCGCGCGCAGGTCGTGGCCGAGTATCGCCAGGAAGATATCCCGCGAGTGATTCACCTGTTCGGCGTAGGCCGCGGTGGATTCTGCGAGTGCTTCATCAATGGCTTCGTTGAAGCGAATCATGTCCTGGAAATAGGTCAGGTCCGGTGATTCCAGGCTGTCGACCCACAAGCGAATCACACAGGCACGCAGGTGACGGAATTCGCTGGTCATCTGCACCAGATCGAAACCCACGGTATGCCGCAGCTCGCCATGGCTGGCGCCGGCTTCGTCCAGGCTCGGGGTTTTCTCGGGGCCTTCACCCTTGGCCTTGGCCAGCTGTTCGCTGGCGGTTTGCGCGGTGGCCATGTCGCGCGCGGCGGCCAGCAGAATCGCCTTGGCATGGTCGCGCAAGGCTGCACGGTCCATGTTTTCGGCCGCCGGCATGATCGTTCTAGCGAACTGTTCCCATTCATCAACGATACGGTCCACGTGTTGCCTGATGAAGTCGGGGAGGCGCATGACCGGTTTCCTGCTTGGAATGTAGGGGGATCTTAGCCTCTTTAGCGCCGGGCAAAAACTACCGCTGGGGGGCGGATCATGCCTGGGGTCGTCCAGGTGGTATTTATCTATATTTCCGGTTCTTAAAATCAATCTTGTCCTGTGTCTTTTCGGGGTTGTTTCAGCAGGATTTTAATCTTTTGTTTTAGTGGCTGTTGAATAAGCTGGAGTACTACTCATCGCATAGGGATTTGCGAAAATGACTGTACTGCAAGAAGACTCCACGTCGGAAAATTCGCCGGAAGTCGTGCGTTTATACGATAACGTTCATTCGGATTATTTTACCGAGAAAGTTCCAGTCCTGATAAAGACTGCCCCGGTCTCAAGGCTGGCATCCATAACGCAACTCACCACCGGGTTACCCGATTGGTACATCAAGGCGCCGGATATTGCTCGTCAATACTTGCAACAACTGATACAGGAGCGCTGTCGTTTACAGGATGCTGTCTCTGACGCGGTCGGTAATCTGCAAACCGACATCCGTGAGTTTGCCAAGCCGTTGCTGGTTGAAGCCATCAGCGACGAGTTGAACTTCGAACTGGATGTCAGCACGGCGTCATTACGCCTCTATGTCCCCGCCCCGCTTGGCTTTGGCATCGATACCCAAGCCAGCCGGCTCAGGCAATCGTCATTGCTGGACGCTGCCTTGCATAACTTCGAGTTGTCTGAAACCCTTGAAGGCGCCTTTCGCGAAGGCTCAGGTATCTTCATCAGAGACACTGAGGGGGAACTCCAGCGTCACGAATGCAGCATCGAAAAGTTCACAACCTTGTGTCGCAAACTCGATATCGGGACGCAGTATCAACGACACATCAAGTCTCTGTTGAATCCTGCTGTCAATGCTGGCCGAGAGTTACTTGAGCAGCAGTTCATGGCCCATGAGAAGGCTGCCTTCAGTGAGTCCATGGCTATTGCGATACTGAAAAACGATATAGAGCCCTATACCTTCGGAAAGCTGAAAAGCGTGCGCGATGGCCAGAAAGGCATCCACTACCGCGGCCGGCCATTGCACTGTCACCGCCTCTCGTTGTTAGGCACGAGGCTGACGGGCATCGTGCTGTTCAGTGCGGTAGCCGAGCCCTCGAAAATAAAAAAAGCCATCGACGAACTGGTGCCCGAGCATTTGCAACGCCTGCTGGAGTGGTCTCGTCGCCTGGCGGTTTTGCCAGGGCAGGAATTTGACCAGTTCAAGACTCTCCAGGCCTTTTTTGCCAATGGCCCGACCGCGGTGGCGGAGGAAATGGTTCGCCAAAACGATATCCATGAACAAAGTCGCCTGGACGGCACACTGATCGCCTACATCCCCGGCGACCCGGATCATCCGCTCAAGCAATACGCCTCTTTCACCGATTTCATGAAGGAACTGACGGGCCAGCTGCGTTCTGCGCATTACCAGGAATTCTTCAGCCGGTTCGTGCCTCACAAGGAGAAGGGGCGCTTCTTCGCACGGGTCAAAGAGCGCTTTACGACCTTCACCTGGATTCAGCGCGAACCTCTGGACATGGGCCCGTGGTGGCGCGAGACCGCGGTCGAGAATCCTGATGCGCAACCCATCACCAACTTGATCGAGGGTGATTTCTGGGCGCAATTCTGTCTCTGGCGCAGAGACAAGGCGATTGCCGATGCCCGGCAGATTGCCGTGCCGACTGGCGATGAAGACGCCACCGCTCGCTGGAAGCGCCTGACCAGCTACCTGGACATCGGCTGGAACGTGTTCAACTTCGGCGCCATGCTGGTTCCGGGATTAGGGGAGGCCGTGCTGGCGGTGATGGTGGGCCAAATGATGCTTGAGACCCTGGAGGGCATCGAAGACTGGAACAAGGGCGATAAGGAAGAGGCCTCATCTCATCTCACCGGGGTACTGATCAATTTCGCCCAGTTGGCACTCATGAGCGCCGGGCATGTATTACCAGGCGGCAAGCTTGTGGCAGTCAAGGCGTCACCTTTTATCGACCAACTGAAAAAGGTCGAGCTGCCCGATGGCAAGACGCGCCTGTGGAATCCAGACCTGAGTCCCTACGATCACAAAGTGTCTTTGCCCAAAGACTCGGAACCCAACGAACGGGGACTGCATCGACATAACGACCGGGACATCCTGGCGCTGGACGGCAAGCATCTGGAGGTAAAGGAAGATCCACAGACAGGTCAACCGCGACTCAGGCATCCGAACCGGCCGACGGCCTATCAGCCAAGGGTGGAGCATAACGGCGCCGGTGCCTGGCACACCGAGCTCGACCGCCCGATCGAGTGGAACAAGACCGAACTGATGCGGCGCCTCGGCCCTTCTGTCGATGCATTTTCCGATGAGACGCTGGAACAGATCCGTATCGCCAGCGGTGTCCAGGAAGATGTACTGCGCAAGCTGCAGGTGAAAACAGAGCCGCCACCGGCATTGTTGGCCGACACCCTCAAGCGCTTCAAGGCTGTTGCCGATGTGAACACATTGGTGGATCAGATACGGCTCAATCAGGTTGCGCCACAATGGGCGGAGCACCTGCCACCCTTGTTGACAGAGTTGCCGCAATGGCCCGAGGACAAAGCGATCGAGCTTTTCCGCGGGCCGGAGTTGTGGGGTGATTCCATTGTGCACGGCAACCGGGGCGCTGAGCCTGCACACCGGGTGAAGGTGACCCTTGCTGAACTGACGGCCGGCAACTTATCTGATCGCGTGCTGGACGCGTTCAGCGAGGAGGAGATCAAGCAGATACTCGGTCGCAACATCGGCGAAGACAGGCAAGTAAGAATCGACGCCTTGCAGGAACGCCTGGCCATTTATGCAGAGGCGCAGAAGAAGCGCCTCTTCGAGTCGTTCTACAAGCACGCACAGGTCGACACCGAGCCTAACGCGGTCTGGCTTCAGGACGCGTTCCCGGAGCTGCCGAGCAGTGTCGCCAGGGAACTGCTGGCGGGCGCCTCGCCAGAGGAGCTGTCGGTGATGGCCGAGCGCAAGCGCGTTCCATTGCGTCTCAAGCAGCAGGCCCGGGCGGCGTTGCTGGAGGTACGGCTGAACCGTGCCTATGAGGGCATTTTTCTCGATGAGCTGCACACCCCGGACACTGAACGACTGCTCCTGCGAACGCTGGAGTCGCTGCCGGGCTGGTCTGAAGATGTGCGTATCGAAGTGCGCAACGGAACAATGACAGGCACGCTTGAGGGCAGTATCGGCTCGGCTGACGCGTCCATCCGCAAGGTGTTGATCAAGAACGAAGATGGCTTGTATGAAGCGCGCGACGAACACGACCATGAGCTTCATGTCCCCGATAATCTTTTCGCCGCTGTCCTGCATGCCTTGCCCGATGCAGAGCGCGACGCGCTGGGTTACCAGATCAATCAATGGGAAACCCTCGGGCAATCCGTTCATCGTTCGCCACTGAGTCACGACAGGTTCAGGACGACCCTGGCGGACAATCCTTTGCGCAAACCGAAGTACGATCCCGAAACCATGAAGCTGCGGGGGGGCATGCAAGGGTTCACCCAGCGCCTTCGTCGAGTCGACGAGCCACTGGCCACGCAAGAGCGGGTCCGCTCGCTTCGCCCCGGCTGGAGCGAGACCGACATTCAAACCTTTCTCGAGCATAGCGACAGCGGGAACACGCCCCAGGAGCGGGTGAGGGCCCTCGAAGCCGAGTTCAACCAACTCAACAGCAGCTTTCGACGCTGGCTGGATTCGCCGCTCGACTCGTTCAGCCTGAGCGCGGATGGCATTTCACAATGGCAGTCGCGCAACAATGTCTACCGGGCTATCAGAAGCTGCTGGCAACGCAGCGGCCCCCGCGATCTCGATGCCCAGGGCAACCCGAGTGGATGGAGCCTTGATCTGAGCAACATGCCTATGGGGCGGCACCTGGAAACCATGCCCAGGCTGGAGGCAAATTTCGAGCATGTCACCCGGCTGAAGTTGCCCGATACCGGATTGACCGATGCCAACGCCGGGTTTCTCGATCATTTTCCAAGACTGCGCTCCTTGAACATGAACAACAATGGGCTGACCCGACTGCCCACCGCTGTAGGCCGCATGCAATCGCTGACCGAGCTGTACCTGGCCAACAACCGGGTTGTGTTGACTGCAGAGGCCGTGGAGAAGCTGCGCGATCTCATCCGTCTCGAATCCATTGACCTGCGCGGCAATCCTCTGGGCCAGGTTCCAGACATCGGTCGCATGCCTGTGCTGCACACGTTGATCCTGGGAGACACCGGCATCAACACCTGGCCCAGGGGCTTGTTTTCCTTGCCCCGGTTTAGGCACTTCTATCTGAGTCTGCAGCGCAATGTCATTGATTTTGTGCCTCAGGTGGTGCCCGGTTCCGTGGAAGCCGAGTTGCTGGCCAGAACGATCCTGAGCCGCGAGCCGCAATGGATATCGGAAGAAAACCTGAATCAGCTCAGAGACTACATCCACTCCGTGGGCCTGGACCCTGATCGACCTTATCCATCCCGTGGCGTGCGCGACAGTCTCGACTGGGAGGAAGGCATGACGCGAGCGCAGTGGGTTGACCGACAGCCAATATGGAATCAGGTGGAGGACGAGATCGGTTCAGTGCCGTTTTTCGATCACATCAGATTGCTCACCAGATCCAGTCACTTCAAAAATGATCGGGCCTTCCGGGTGGATCTGACGGCCAAACTCTGGCGAATGCTGGAGGCCATGGAAAAGAACAGCGCACTGCGCAAGCAGATTTTCAGTATGGCGCGGGAACCGGTCAACTGCGTCGATGCCGGGGCGGCGCTGTTCAATGCCATGGGCCTTGAAGTACTGATTCACGAAGCCTACGAGTTGGCCAACCCGAGCCTGGTCGAAGCCGAACTGGTGTTGCTGGCCAGGGGAAAATCCCGTCTGGATGAGTTGAGCCGGATCGCCCATAGGGAAATTGCCCGGCGACTGGAGAACGGCGAGAGTTTCATGCGGATCGATGGGCAGGGTGAGGCCACTGGCAGCATCGACGAAGTCGAGACTCATCTGGCGTATATGACGGATCTCGCCAGCCGGCTGGATTTGCCGTGGCAGTCGCGGGACTTGCAATTCAGAGCGCTGTCGGGGGTCACCCAGGCGATGATCGATGACGCCTGCACCCGTGTGCTCGCGCTGGAGGAGGGCGATCTGCTGCGCGATTCGATCGTCGAACAGCCCTTCTGGGAGTCCTACATCCAGGGCTCCAATCGCACTGCGTTCAAGGCCATCAGGCGTCGGCTCGATGCGACGACAGAGTTTTACATGGCGCTGGAGAGACGGGCGACCGAGTCCCTTTCCGTGCAGGAAAAAGCGCAGTTGAAAGAAGAACTCAGGGTGCTCGCTGCGGAACTTGGCAAGCCGGAAAGCGAGATCGCCCCCGGACGCGTCATGACGACCGATGCGTATGAAATCGAGATGAATCTGCTCAATGCCCAAAAACTGACGTTGCTCAAGACGCTGACCCAACAGGCGATGGATCGGGCAAAACTGCAACGGGTCGAAATCCCCTTTACCCTGAAACCTTGACAGTTTTTCCGGCATGAAGACTGACGATCTTCGTGTCGGCCCAATAACTCGTACATAAGGATATGTACCTTGCGAAATCAAAACGAAAGCCCTGAAAAAACGGCAGCGCCGTCACCGACTGCCGAACAACCAAGTGTTCACGCCGAGTTCATTGCCAAGGCCATCCCGGCCTGGCTTGTGAATGCCTCGCCCGCACGACGAGAAGCCGTGAAAAAGGCCCCGGTCGTTCTTCCCGATTGGTACCTGGCAGCCTCCCAGGCGCAGCGTCTGGCCTTGAACGCGCGGTTCGAGGCCAGTATCAAGTCCCAGAGCCTGCTTGATAAAACCATGTTGAATATGCAAGACATCAACGCCTTTGCCGAACCCTTGCTGGTCAGCGCGCTAAAGGACCGGTTCGCGGTGGAACTGGATGTCAACAAGACGTTTGTGCAACTGAAAAAGCCCCTGGAACTGGGCGTTTTCAAATACGAGGCCGGTACGTTCGAGGTGTTGACACTGCCGCTACTGCAAGCGGCGATGCACAACTTCGAAGAGGATGAGTGTGGGGCCGGGCACTTTCACTCCTCTTCTGGTTTTGTTTCTGAATTGACGCCGGGCGTACTCGGCAAAGTGACCACCTCCCTGACGGTGGCGCAGTTTTTGACGCTGTGTCGGGAGCTGGATATCGGAGCGAAATACCAGGCTTACCTGAAGGACTTTCTGCAATCGCCAAATCCGGTGGCAGTGGCATTTCTGCGGCAACTGTTTGTGACCAGCCAAAAAGACGCGATGAGGGCTGCTGCCGAGATGGCCTTGCTGAAAAAGGACATCGAACCCAAGGATTACACAATGATCCTGTCGGTCATCGGCGGGGAGATGAACCCCCAAGTGGACGGCAAGCCGGTGTGGTTTCGTGACCTGGGACTGATGAAGAAAAAGATGACCGGCTGTGTGCTTTTTCTGATTGGTGAAAAATACAAATACTCCGATGAAATGATTCTCTACGTGCCCCACGATCCGGAGCATCCGTTGAAGCGCTACAAGGATCGTGAGATGGATGCGGAGCTCAAGCGCCAGTTCACGGCCAGGGATGCTGCACAGTCTCGGGACGACGGCTCGACCGAGTATCAACGATTTTTCAGCCAGTTCGTGGCTTATGCTGATCGCCCCTATTACTTCAGTCAGTTCACCCAGAAGGCTAAAGACGCACTGGCGGATCCGCTGGCCGCGCTGCGATCTCCCTGGCTGAAAGGGTTTGATGCGATCAATCCATTTTCTGTGCTTTACGCGCCCAGCGAACTGCCTCCGGAACAAGTGCCCAGACAGGAGCCGATTGAAGACCCCTACACACGTACCTCGAGTTTTGCCGAGCGAGGGTTGTGGGGCCCCAATGCTGATCTATGGGTGGACCTCTTTGATAAGAGCCGTGACAAGATCATGGCTGATGCCCGTCACTACGCTGTGCCTACCGCGCAAGTGGACGCCAATGTACGGGCACAGAAAATGGCGGTATTGCTGGAGGTCGGCATGCTGCTGTTGAACGGTGTATCCATGTTCGTCCCGGTGCTGGGTGAAGTCATGATGGGTGTCATGGCTGCTCAGCTCATGAGCGAGACGTTTGAAGGGGTGATCGAGTGGAGCGAGGGTGATCATCGCGCCGCCCTGGCGCACCTGGCGGACGTCGCAGAGAACCTTGCACTGATTGCCGCGATGCATGGCGCGAGCAAGGGCGTTGGCAAGCTCACAGCCGTCAAGCCCGAGCCTTTTGTCGAGGGTTTGCAGCCGGTGACATCGGCAACTGGCAAGCCACGTCTGTGGAAGCCTGACCTCGGGCCATACAGAGCCCCCCTCAAGCTGCCGGCGGGTTCAACGCCAAACGAGCTGGGCCTGCATCGTTACAAGGGGCAGGACATCCTGCCGCTGGGCGATGATCATTTTGTCGTCAGGCGGGATCAGGGCGTCGGGCAATTTCGTATCCAGCATCCGAGCCGTACGGATGCCTATGCACCACGACTGGAACATAACGGTGCTGGTGCCTGGACCCACGAAGCCGAAGAACCCTTGAGCTGGGACGGGCCGATCCTGATGCGGCGCCTGGGCTATCGCGCGCAAGCGTTCACCGATGCGCAGCTGGAACAGATACGGGTCACCAGTGGTGTGGAGCCCGATCAACTGCGCCAGCTGCATGTCGAGCAAGGGCGGCCAGCGGCACAGCTGTCCGACACCCTCACACGTTTTCGAATCGACCGGGACATCGAAGTATTCAGGGAGCAGATCGCCAGCGAAAACCCCCAGGTATACGCCAAGGCCGATTTGGCCATGCAGTTCAGGGTCATGCGCAGTCAGGAACTATTGCCCGCTTCACCTGCGATCAAAGTCCTGGACAGTCAGTCACAGCTCATCTGGGAGGACCCGATAGCGCAGCGCGAAGGGGCGCGCAGGTTAACGTTCGTCGTGGGGGACCAGGAGGCAGCGAACGGCACCGTACTGACCTCGCTGCTGGACATGTTGAAGGCGCAGAGGGTCGACATCAAAAACGTTCCAGGGACATCGGATCTGACGCTGGATCAACGGGCCGTTGAGCTGCGCAAGGAAATCGCTCGCGCGGTACAGAATAAAAAACGCTCATTGTTCGAGTCTTTGTACCGCGCGCAGCAGGCGAGCGCGAGCAGCTCCGTGGCGCGGATCAAGGTCTTTTTCCCGCAGTTGCCCACTGTCGTCGTGGAACAGATTGTGGAGGAGGCGACTGAGGACGATCTGCTGGCCTTGGGCAATTCAGGTCCCCTGCCTCGGCGTATTTATGAACAAGCCGAATGGGCCCGCCAGGATCTGCGTCTGGCCCATGCGTATGAGGGCCTCTACCTCGAGACTTCATCCGGTGTCGACAGCGAGCGCCTGGCGCTGCGCAGTCTTGAAACGCTGCCGGGCTGGCCGAAGGGCGTGCGCTTCGAACTGCGCGAGTATGGTCCGCAAGGGACGTTACTGGACGTGATCGGTGCACCGCAAATACCGACACGCGCGGTACTGGTGGTTGATGAAAACACCCGGTTCGCCCAATCATCCTCTGCCAACCTTTATTCGTCTGTTTTACAGGCCCTGACGGCAGAGGAGCGGCAGGCATTGGGCTACACGCTGGAGGAGGCCGAGCGATTGAAGCGGGCTGTGCAGCAGGCACCGCTGCCGCGGGAACAGTTCAGGGTGGTTCTTCAGAAGCGTCCATTGTTCAAACCGAGCGTCGAACCGGGCATGAAGTTGCTCGGTGGCGTAGGTCCGTTACTGCCTTCCGGGCAACAAGTGGCCAGCTTTTTCCGAACGCCGCGCGCGCGCGCGCTGAAGCTGTATCCCGATTTCAACGAAGCCGAGGTTGAGGCCTTCCTGCGCTCACTGGGGGACGACGTGCGAGGCGGTCTGACTCGACGTGAAGCCGAATACGCGACACTCAAGCAAGAGCTGAATAGCTGGGTTCAAGCCCGTGTCACGGCACAAAGCAATCCCGCTGTCGAGGGGCGAATCCCGGGTGGGCGAGAGCGTCAGGTCGCCAGCACTATCAAGCGCTGCTGGCGGCGACAGAGCGGAGCGGCGTTGACCATCGACTCCGCTGTAGAGCTGCCGCCCTTGAATGCCCAATTCAGTCATGTCGAGACACTGGCGCTGGCGAGTACAGGTGCAGGCAACCTCAATGCCTTTCTCAAGGGGTTCACCGGGCTCAAGACGCTAAAGCTGGAGCGAATGGCCCTGCTCAAAGACCTCCCCGAGGCGATCGGTGATATGAAAGGCCTGACCCGCCTGAGCCTCAGGGGCAGCCGGGTTCGATTCAATGAACACAATGCGGCAGTGCTCGGAAAATTGAGTGCACTTGAAGAGCTCGATTTGTTGAAAAACCCGTTGGGTCTCCCGCCGGACTTGAGCACGATGCCTCGACTGAGGAAGATCAGCCTCAATGGCACGGGCATCGATCTATGGCCGGAGGGAGCGCAAAGCCTGCCCGACCTGCAGGAGCTGGACCTGCGAAATAACCAGCTCACTGAAGTACCCCGGGCGATGCTCTCCATGGTGGGGGAGCCGCTTGAGGCGAACGCGAGAGTCAATCGTGTCACGCTTCTTGAGGGTAACCCGTTTACGCGTCAAGGCTGGGAGCAGCTCAAGGATTATCGGGAGCAGCTGCAAGCGCTGAGGCCTGACCTGTTGGAGGGCAGTCTTCCCGGTGCATTCAAAGTGCTCGACTCGATGAGCGCCAGAATTCGTCAACTGTACCCTGACTTCAACGAATTCGAGATTGCCGAATTTCTGCAAACCCATGGGAGCGAGGCAAGCTCCGAGCTGACTCGCCTTGAGAGTGAGTATGAAACCTTGAATCGGCAATTGTCGGCCTGGTCGTTTTCGGGAGGTGGCGCCCGTCAACGTTACATTCGCGCCGGTCAGGCTCCTGCCGGGCTGTCCGAGCGGGCAGACCGATACACCGCTGCTGACCGGATTCGCCGCTGCTGGAGGCGGCAAGCCCCGCAAAAGAATGCCAACGACGGAACCCCGATCGGTTTTGAACTTGATCTGAGTCGCCAGACACTTGATAGCGTTCCTGATATCGAGGCCGATTTCAGCCATGTGGGTTCGCTCAAACTCAACAACATGGGCTTGAGTGTGTCTCCAGAGGGCTTTCTTGCGCATTTCAGAGGCGTGCGTTGGCTGGATCTGTCGAATAACCGGCTGACCGCGATACCCCCGGCGCTGGATGAAATGCATGGGCTGACGCGCTTGTTTCTCCAGGACAACCGCATTCGGTTGACCCCCGAGACCGCCCAGTTGCTGGCGAGGCGCAGCACGCTCCGGTCGTTGAACCTGTCTCGGAACCCTTTGGGCATGCTGCCGGATTTCAGCGCGATAACGGACATGCGCTCGCTGGCGTTGAACACGATCGGCGTTGATAGCTGGCCAGTCGGCTTGGGTGAGCAGCCGTTGCTGGATGTGATCGATCTGAGAAACAACCAGATCACGACGATTCCGCAATCGGTCATTGCCCCGCCGGACGCGCAACTTGAGGAGGCGGCACGAATCAACAACTTCACTTACATTGGTGGCAATCCATTGTCGGAAGTCAGCCAGCGACAGCTTCGTGACTACTGGACGCGTCTTGAGCGAGAACGACCCGATGTTTCAGCGTTACGGCGACCGGGAGTCTTTGAGTACCAGGCCCGTGTGGCACCCGTGGATCGAGGTAGCGTCGGAGGGCGAAATCCGACAGCCCTGCAGCGCTGGACCACCGGCCTGGCCGCCGAGCGGATTCCGGCCAGACAAGCGCAATGGCAGACGCTGCTCGCGCAGGAGGGTTCCAACGGCTTCTTCCAGGTACTCAACGACCTTACCCCTGCCGCTTCCGGCCTCGCAGACCTTCAGCGGCGCGTGTGGGAGGTCATCGACGCCATTACCGAAGCCAACCCTGAATCCGAAGCCCTTCGTGATCAGATGTTCGAGTGGGCCGGGCGACCAGCCTGCTGTGACCGTGCAGCGTTGTCATTCAGCAATCTGGAAATCATGGCAATGGTGTACCGGGCCCGGACACTGGCCTTGGATGGGGATCAGGCTGCGACGCTCCTGAAATTGTCCCGAGGGCTGTTCCGCCTGGACGAGGTTGAGAAAATCGCCCTGGCGGATATCCAGCAACGCACCACCGCGATCAATGACATGCCGGGTTTGACGGCTGCCGAAAAGCTACGGCGGATCAGTGCTCTGGAAGAGGTCGAGATAAAACTGGCCTACCGTTTCGGCCTCAAGGACCAGCTCGAATTGCCGGGCCAGCCGCAGCAAGTCAGGTTCACAGGCCTTGGCAACGTTACCCCGGTGATGCTGGACAGGGCATACAACCAGGTCGTGGCACTGGACAGTTCACCTGAAGAGTTTCAGTCGCTGGTGGCGAAAGACTTCTGGAAGGACTTTGTGACGAACAAATACCGGGCGCAATTCGAAGCGCAACGCGAGCCCTATCAGGATCGCCTGGCCAATTTGCGAGAAAACCTGCAGGCAGGGGAATTATCAGAAGCGCAGTACAAGACGCAATCCGACGAACTGGACGCTCAACTCCAGATCGAAGAGGCGTCGCTGATCGAGAAATGCACTCGCGAGGAGTTGGCCAAGCACCCGCTCTGATGCCGTCATTAAACGAAGAACAAAGGCCTGGGTCTGCGCAAGCATCCAGGCCTTTTCCTTGCGTTGCTCAGTCGATCAGAACAGGAAGTAACGCTGGGCCATCGGCAACACATCCGCCGGCTCGCACCACAGCAAAATGCCGTCAGCCTTGACCTGATAAGTCTGCGGATCGACCTCGATGTCTGGCAGGTAATCGTTGTGGATCAAATCGGTTTTCTGCACCTTGCGACAACCTTTGACCACGGCGATTTTCTTCTTCAAGCCCAGCGCTTCAGCAAGCCCGGCCTCCTGCGCCGCCTGGCTGATAAAGGTCAGGCTGGTGGCGTGCAGGGATCCGCCATAACTGGCGAACATCGGCCGGTAGTGCACCGGTTGCGGCGTTGGAATCGAGGCGTTGGCATCACCCATCAGGCTGGCCGCGATAGCACCGCCCTTGAGGATCAGCGTGGGTTTGACCCCGAAGAACGCTGGACGCCAGAGCACCAGGTCGGCCCATTTGCCCACTTCGATCGAGCCCACTTCATGGCTGATGCCATGGGTGATCGCCGGGTTGATGGTGTACTTGGCGATGTAGCGTTTGGCGCGGAAGTTGTCGTTGCCTTCGCCGTCCAGGGGCAGCGGGCCGCGCTGCTTTTTCATCTTGTCGGCGGTTTGCCAGGTGCGGGTGATCACCTCACCGACACGGCCCATGGCCTGGCTGTCGGAGCTGATCATCGAGAACGCACCGAGGTCGTGGAGGATGTCTTCGGCGGCGATGGTTTCGCGGCGAATGCGGCTTTCGGCGAAGGCCACGTCTTCGGCAATGCTCGGGTCCAGGTGGTGACAGACCATCAGCATGTCGAGGTGTTCGTCGATAGTGTTGCGGGTGAACGGCCGGGTCGGGTTGGTAGAGCTCGGCAGCACGTTCGCGAAGCCGCAGGCCTTGATAATGTCCGGGGCATGGCCTCCGCCCGCTCCTTCGGTGTGATAGGTGTGGATGGTTCGACCCTTGAAAGCGGCGAGGGTGGTTTCGACGAAGCCCGATTCGTTGAGGGTGTCGGTGTGGATCGCCACCTGCACGTCGTACTGGTCGGCGACACTCAGGCAGTTGTCGATGCTTGCCGGGGTGGTGCCCCAGTCTTCGTGGAGCTTGAGGCCGATGGCGCCGGCCTTGACCTGTTCTATCAGCGGCTCGGGCAGGCTGGCGTTGCCCTTGCCGGTCAGGCCGATGTTCATCGGGAAGGCGTCGGCGGCCTGGAGCATGCGCGCCAGATGCCATGGCCCGGAGGTGCAGGTGGTGGCGTTGGTGCCGGTGGCAGGCCCGGTGCCGCCGCCGATCATGGTGGTGACACCGCTCATCAGTGCTTCTTCGATCTGCTGCGGGCAGATGAAGTGGATGTGCGTGTCGATGCCGCCGGCGGTGAGGATCATGCCTTCGCCGGCGATCACTTCGGTGCTGGCGCCGATGGCGATGTTGACGTCGGGCTGGATGTCCGGGTTGCCGGCTTTGCCGATGGCGGCGATGCGACCGTCCTTGAGGCCGACGTCCGCCTTGACGATGCCCCAGTGGTCGATGATCAGCGCGTTGGTGATCAGGGTATCGACGACTTCAGCGGCCAGTAACTGGCTTTGGCCCTGGCCGTCACGGATAACCTTGCCACCGCCGAACTTCACTTCTTCGCCGTAGGTGGTGAAGTCTTTTTCCACTTCGACCCATAGCTCGGTGTCGGCCAGGCGGACCTTGTCACCGACGGTGGGGCCGAACATGTCGGCGTAGGCTTGTTTTGAAATTTTCATGCGCTTGCCTTGGGATTCAATGGTTTTCGAGACCGCTCGCGTAGCTCGCTATCGCTGGCAAGCCAGCTCCTACAATTTCCGTTGAAATACGATCCCCTGTAGGAGCTGGCTTGCCAGCGAAGGGGCCGGTACAGGCTGCACATCACTTAAAGGTCGCCCATGATCCGTCCGGCAAAGCCGAACACCCGGCGATGCCCGGCCAGATCGACAAGCTCGACCTCGCGGCTCTGGCCCGGTTCAAAACGCACGGCGGTGCCGGCGGGGATGTTCAGGCGCATGCCGCGACTGCTGGCGCGGTCGAAGGTCAGGGCGTCGTTTGTTTCGAAAAAGTGGTAGTGCGAGCCGACCTGGATCGGCCGGTCGCCGCTGTTGGCCACTTTCAAGCTGACAGTACGGCGGCCGACGTTGAGTTCGATGTCGCCGGGCTGGATCTGGTATTCACCGGGAATCATCAATGGGCTCCCTGGAGAATCTTGTAATAGAGGGCGGTGGGCTTGTAGAGGCCGCTCGGATCGCAGGCGTAGTCGGGGATTTCGCCGGCGCGGGTGTAACCCAGGGCCTTGTAGAAATCCTCGGCAGGTGAGCCGGCCTCGGTATCAAGGTAGAGCATGCCGCGCTTGTGCTGCAGGGCCGCCTGTTCCAGTGCGCTCATCAATTGTTGGCCCAGGCCGCGGCGCCTGGCGTCCTCGCGCACCAGCAGTTTCTGCACCTCAGCGCGGTTCAGGCCATTGGCTTTCTGGCACAGGGTCAGCTGTACACTGGCCTGGACCTGCTCGTCCTTGACCACCACCCACAGCAGTACATTGCCCTTGTTCAGGTTCTCCTGGACTTCATCGAAATAGGCGCGGGCCTGCGTCGCGTCCAGATTCGCCATGAACCCGACACTGGCGCCATAGCCGACGGCGTCGAGGAGCAAATCGATCAAACCCTGACGATAGTGCGCAAAGCTTTCAATGTTGACGCGTCGCAGTTGGGCGGCGTTCATCAGGTGTTACTCCTTGTTGGCGGGCGGCGGTTCGGCGCCAGGATTGAGTGTCAGTTGCATGAAGGTCAGGTCCAGCCAGCGACCGAACTTGGTGCCAACCTGCGGCATCTGGCCGGTGGTCACGAAACCGACGTGTTCATGCAGACGAATGGAAGCGGCATTGCCGCTTTCGATGGCGGCGACCATCACATGTTTGTTGCAGTCTTTGGCGCGCTCGATCAGCACGTCCATCAATCGTGGGCCCAGGCCATTGCCGCGCTGGTCGCTGCGCACGTAGACCGAATGCTCGACGGTGTGGCGGAAACCATCGAACGGTCGCCAGTCACCAAACGAAGCGTAGCCCAGCACGCTGTTCTCGCCGTCGACGATCACCAGGATCGGATAACCCTGGGATTGCCGGGCGCTGAACCAGGCTTGGCGGTTGCCGAGGTCCACGGCCTGTTCGTTCCAGATCGCCGTGGTGTTGAGCACCGCGTCGTTGTAGATGTCACGGATCGCCGGCAGGTCGGAATGCACCGCATCGCGGATGTGATAAGTCATGGCGCGTCCTCAGGCGATGGGTTGGTGAACGGTGACCAGCTTGGTGCCGTCGGGGAAGGTGGCTTCGACCTGGATCTCCGGGATCATTTCCGGGATGCCTTCCATCACTTGTTCGCGGCTGAGCAGGGTCGTGCCGAAGTGCATCAACTCGGCCACGGTCCGGCCGTCACGGGCACCTTCGAGCAGCGCCGCGGAAATGTAGGCCATGGCCTCCGGATAATTAAGTTTCACGCCGCGGGCCAAACGCCGTTCGGCGACGAGGCCGGCGGTGAAGATCAGCAGCTTGTCTTTTTCGCGTGGGGTCAGGTCCATCGTTGGAGTCCATCTGGGCAGATAAAAATTCGGATCTGTAAATACATCACCTGTAGGAGCTGGCTTGCCAGCGAAGCTTTTGGCGACATTGAGTACGCCTTCGCTGGCAAGCCAGCTCCTGCAGGGGGAGCGGTGTTCAGGTGCTCCATATTCTGGGGGGGAGTGCTTCTCGGCCGAGCAGTGCAGGGCGCAATAACCGCCACAAATCAATCAGCCAGCCTCGCGCCAGCAGCGCTTCGCTGGCCAGGCAACGAGCAACCAGAAGCCCCGGCAACTGGGTCAAATCCCCGCGCACATCGTTGGGCAATGAACGGCATTGCTCCAGCAGATCGCTGTCAATTTCCCCGGTCACCAGCAGGGTGGCAAACGCCGGTTGCCCATCCAGCCCGATCGGCGAGTCGAGCAAGCCATCACCACCGACAATGCGCTGGCGTTCGTGCCAGAGCAACTGGCCGTCGCGGCGGATATCCAGTTGCGCCTGGAAATGGCCGAGATCGAAACGCTCGCCACTGGCCGGGCGACCCAGCGCCACCACATCCCAATAAAACAGCCGCGCATCACCTTGCAGATCAATGGACGTGCTGAGTTCGGCCCGGGCATCGCTGAAGATGATCGTCTCTTGTGGCAGCCATTCCAGTGTCGCGCCGTGGGCCACTTTCAGGTCAAGTTTCTGATAAGCCGGGCCTGCCGCGCGATACCACTTGGCCGCGCCGGGGCTGGTGATTTGCGCCCACGCCTGACGGCCGACACTGGCGCTGATGTCCAAGCGGTCGCCGCCGGCGATCCCGCCCGGCGGATGCACGATGATGTGCTGGCACACTTCGGGCCCTTCGGCATACAGGTGCTTCTGCACCCGCAGCGGGCCTTTGTGCCGTCGCTGGACCGGGCGCGTGCTGTCGCCGAAGCGGGCGTAGCCCAGCTCCAGCTCGGCATGCCAGCTCGGGGTAAACAGGGCAGTAGGTAGTGGTAGATTCATAGTTTCTGATTATCGTCAGGACGCCACAGATTAGATCGTAACCAGGCCGCGGACACCTTCGGCTTCCATGTTTTCGCCGCGGCCCTGCTGCACGATCTCGCCGCGGGACATCACCAGGTACTGATCGGCCAGTTCGGCGGCAAAGTCGTAGAACTGCTCCACCAGCAAAATCGCCATGTCACCGCGCGCCGCAAGTTTCTTGATCACTGCGCCGATTTCCTTGATCACCGACGGCTGGATGCCTTCGGTGGGCTCGTCGAGAATCAACAGGCGTGGGCGGCTGGCCAACGCCCGGCCAATCGCCAATTGCTGCTGTTGGCCGCCGGACAAGTCACCGCCGCGCCGTTGCTTCATCTGCAGCAGTACCGGAAACAGTTCGTAGATGAACGCCGGGACTTCCTTGGCCTCACCGCCGGGAAAGCGCGACAACCCCATCAGCAGGTTTTCCTCTACGGTCAGGCGGCCGAAGATCTCCCGGCCCTGGGGCACGTAGGCGATGCCGGCATGCACCCGCTGGTGCGGCTTGAACGCGGTGATCGGTTTGCCCTCCCAATTCACCGCGCCTTCCTTGGCCGGCAGCAGGCCCATCAGGCACTTGAGCAGGGTGGTCTTGCCCACGCCGTTACGGCCGAGCAGGCAGGTGACTTCGCCGACCTTCACGTCAAACGTCAGGCCGCGCAGGATGTGGCTACCGCCGTAGTATTGGTGCAGCTTGTCAACTTGCAGCATTCTCAAATCCTCCTCAATCCCTTGTAGGAGCTGGCTTGCCAGCGAAGCTTTTGGCGTCATTCAGTACGCCTTCGCTGGCAAGCCAGCTCCTACAGGTTCGGTGTTCGCAAATCTCAGCGGCCGAGATACACGTCGATCACCCGTTCGTTGTCCTGCACCTGCTCCAGCGATCCCTCGGCCAGCACGCTGCCCTGGTGCAACACGGTGACGTGGTCGGCGATCGAGCCGACGAAGCCCATGTCGTGCTCCACCACCATCAGCGAGTGCTTGCCGGCCAGGGTCTTGAACAGTTCGGCGGTGAATTCGGTTTCGGCGTCGGTCATGCCGGCCACCGGTTCGTCGAGCAGCAGCAGTTGCGGGTCTTGCATCAACAGCATGCCGATTTCCAGGAACTGCTTCTGGCCGTGGGACAGCAAGCCAGCGGGACGATTGACCGAAGCGGTCAGGCGAATGGTGTCGAGCACCTCGGCGATCCGGTCTTTCTGTTCGCCACTCAAGCGCGCCCGCAGACTGGCCCACACCGACTTGTCGGTTTTCTGCGCCAGCTCCAGGTTCTCGAACACACTCAAGGCTTCGAACACGGTCGGTTTCTGGAATTTGCGGCCAATGCCGGCCTGGGCAATCTGCACTTCGCTCATCTGCGTCAGGTCCAGGGTTTCGCCGAACCAGGCCTTGCCGTGGCTGGGGCGGGTCTTGCCGGTGATCACGTCCATCAGCGTGGTCTTGCCCGCGCCGTTGGGGCCGATGATGCAGCGCAGTTCGCCGACGCCGATGTACAGGTTCAAGTCGTTCAGCGCCTTGAAACCATCGAAGCTGACGCTGATGTCTTCCAGGGTCAGGATGGTGCCATGGCGGGTGTTCAGGCCTTTGCCTGCACGCTGGCCGAGGCCGATGACATCGCGGCTGGTGCCGGCGTCCTTGTTCGGCTCCACGGGAAAAAACGCCGGTTCGAGCATGAATTCAGCGGTCGCAGTGACTCTCATTGTTCACCTCTTTTCTTCAGCAAACCGATCACGCCCTTGGGCAGGTACAGGGTCACGACGATGAACAGCGCGCCGAGGAAGAACAGCCAGTATTCCGGGAAGGCCACGGTGAACCAGCTCTTCATGCCGTTGACCACGCCGGCGCCGAGCAATGGACCAATCAAGGTGCCGCGACCGCCGAGGGCGACCCATACCGCTGCTTCAATCGAGTTGGTCGGCGACATTTCACTCGGGTTGATGATGCCCACTTGCGGCACGTACAACGCACCCGCCAGGCCGCACAACACCGCGCTCAACACCCACACGAACAGCTTGAATCCGCGCGGGTCGTAGCCGCAGAACATCAAGCGGTTTTCTGCGTCACGCAATGCGGTCAGCACTCGGCCAAACTTGCTCTGGGCCAGGCGCCAACCGATGTACAGGCTCGCCACCAGCAATAGCACCGTGGCGAAAAACAGTACTGCACGGGTGCCAGGCTCAGTAATGCCAAAACCGAGTATCGTGCGGAAGTTGGTGAAGCCGTTATTGCCGCCAAACCCGGTTTCGTTGCGGAAAAACAGGAGCATGCCGGCGAAGGTCAGGGCCTGGGTCATGATCGAGAAATACACGCCCTTGATCCGCGAGCGGAAGGCGAAGAAGCCGAATACCAGCGCGAGCAATCCCGGCGCCAATACGACAAGACACATGGCCCAGAGAAAGCTGCTGGTGCCGGTCCAGTACCAGGGCAATTCGCTCCACGACAGGAACGTCATGAAGGCCGGCAAGCCATCGCCGGAGGCCTGGCGCATCAGGTACATGCCCATGGCATAACCGCCGAGGGCGAAAAACAGCCCGTGACCCAGGGATAGCAAGCCGGCATACCCCCAGACCAGGTCCAGCGCCAGGGCAACGATGGCGTAGCAAAGGATCTTGCCCACCAGGGTCAGGGTGTAGGCGGAGACGTGCAGCGCACTGTCGGCGGGCAACAATGAGAGCAGCGGCAACGCCAGGAGCAAAACGAGGATCACCGCGCCAACGGCAATCGTGACTTTCGGGCCGGCTTTTTGTGTCGCGGTAACGAGCAGGGGCTGGTTCATCAGTCGATCACCCGTCCTTTGAGTGCGAAGAGGCCTTGCGGACGTTTCTGGATGAACAGAATGATCAGCGCGAGGATGAGGATCTTGCCGAGCACGGCACCGATTTGCGGTTCGAGAATCTTGTTGGCGATCCCCAGGCCGAATGCGGCAAACACGCTACCGGCCAGTTGCCCGACACCACCGAGCACCACTACCAGGAACGAGTCGATGATGTAGCTCTGGCCGAGGTCCGGGCCGACGTTGCCGATCTGGCTGAGCGCCACGCCGCCGAGGCCGGCAATGCCCGAGCCGAGGCCGAAGGCGAGCATATCCACGCGCCCGGTGGGCACGCCGCAGCAGGCCGCCATGTTGCGATTCTGAGTGACGGCGCGCACGTTCAGGCCCAGGCGCGTCTTGTTCAGCAGCAGCCAGGTCAGCATCACCACAAACAGCGCGAACGCGATGATCACGATGCGGTTGTACGGCAGCACCAGGTTGGGCAGCACTTGAATCCCGCCTGACAACCACCCCGGGTTGGCCACCTCGACGTTTTGCGCGCCGAAGACCAGGCGCACCAACTGGATCAACATCAGGCTGATGCCCCAGGTGGCGAGCAGGGTTTCCAGTGGACGGCCGTAGAGGTGGCGAATCACCGTGCGTTCCAGCGCCATGCCGATCCCGGCGGTGACGAAAAACGCCACCGGCAGCGCGATCAGCGGATAGAACTCGATGGCCTGCGGGGCGAAGCGCTGGAACATCAGCTGCACCACGTAGGTCGAGTAGGCGCCGAGCATCAGCATCTCGCCATGGGCCATGTTGATCACGCCGAGGAGGCCGAAGGTGATCGCCAGTCCCAGGGCGGCGAGCAACAGGATCGAGCCCAGGGACATGCCGCTGAAGGCCTGGCCAAGGAGTTCACCCACCAGCAATTTACGTTTGACCTGGGCGAGACTGGTTTCGGCGGCGGTGCGTACATTTGCGTCGGTTTCAACGCCCGGCGCCAGCAGATTTTCGAGGCGGGTGCGGGCCAGTGGGTCGCCGGTTTCGCCGAGCAGGCGGATGGCGGCGAGTCGCACTGCCGGGTCGGCGTCGACCAATTGCAGATTGGCCAGGGCCAGGCTGAGGGCGGCGTGAACGCTCTCGTCCTGTTCTCCCGCCAGTTGTTGGTCAAGGAATTTCAGCTGCGCGGGTTTGGCGCTTTTCTGCAACTGCTGTGCGGCGTCCAGACGGATTTTGGCGTCGGCGGCAAGCAATTGGTGGCTGGCCAATGCGGTGTCGATCAGACCCCGCAGGCGGTTATTCAGGCGCAAGGTTTTCGGCTGGCCGTCGATGGTCAATTCGCCTTGTTGCAGGGCGTTGATCAGCTCGATACGGGCCGGATCGGGCTGCGCGGCCCAGGTTTCCAGCAATTTGGCTTGCTGCACGGGATTGGCGGCGACGAAGTCTTCAGCGTCACCGGCGTGGGCCAGCATGGGCAGCAGGAGTGCGACGGCGAGAAATAAACGGTAAAGGGCAATGGGCATAAAAAGTCGCCTTGCTCGGACTAATTGTGGGAGCGGGCTTGCTCGCGAAAGCGGTGGGTCAGCTTGCATCCAGGTTGAATGACATACCGCTTTCGCGAGCAAGCCCGCTCCCACAGGGGGGTTGTGTCGGGTCGGAAATGCTCATCAGCCCGACATCCAGTGGCTTAGTTGCTCTTCACCGCATACTCCGGCTTCTTGTCGTTGCCCGGGATGAACGGGCTCCACGGCTGGGCACGGATCGGTCCTTCGGTCTGCCACACCACGTTGAACTGACCGTCGGCCTGGATCTCGCCGATCATCACCGGCTTGTGCAGGTGGTGGTTGGTCTTGTCCATGGTCAGGGTGTAGCCGGACGGTGCGGCGAAGGTCTGGCCACCCAGGGCTTCGCGGACTTTGTCGACGTCGGTGGACTTGGCTTTTTCAGCCGCTTGCGCCCACATATGGATGCCGACGTAGGTCGCTTCCATCGGGTCGTTGGTCACGGCTTTGTCGGCACCCGGCAGGTTGTGTTTCTTCGCGTAGGCTTTCCAGTCGGCGACGAATTTCTTGTTCGCCGGGTTCTCCACCGACTCGAAGTAGTTCCAGGCCGCGAGGTTGCCCACCAACGGCTTGGTGTCGATGCCGCGCAGTTCTTCTTCGCCCACCGAGAACGCCACGACCGGCACGTCGGTGGCTTTCAGGCCCTGGTTGGCCAGTTCTTTGTAGAACGGCACGTTGGAATCGCCGTTGACGGTGGAGATGACCGCCGTCTTTCCGCCGGCCGAGAACTTCTTGATGTTGGCAACGATGGTCTGGTAGTCGCTGTGACCGAAGGGGGTGTAGACCTCTTCGATGTCTTTGTCGGCTACGCCTTTGGAGTGCAGGAACGAACGCAGGATCTTGTTGGTGGTTCGCGGGTAGACGTAGTCGGTGCCCAGCAGGAAATAGCGTTTGGCACCGCCCCCTTCTTCGCTCATCAGGTATTCAACGGCGGGGATCGCTTGCTGGTTCGGCGCAGCGCCGGTGTAGAACACGTTCGGCGACATCTCTTCGCCTTCGTACTGCACCGGGTAGAACAGCAGGCCATTGAGTTCTTCGAACACCGGCAGTACCGATTTGCGCGACACCGAGGTCCAGCACCCGAACACCACGGCAACCTTGTCCTGGGTCAGCAGCTGCCGGCCTTTCTCGGCGAACAGAGGCCAGTTCGACGCCGGGTCCACTACTACCGCTTCGAGCATCTTGCCGTTCACGCCGCCCTTGGCGTTGATCTCGTCAATGGTCATCAGCGCCATGTCCTTGAGCGACGTCTCGGAGATCGCCATGGTGCCGGACAACGAATGCAGGATACCGACCTTGATGGTCTCGGCGGCCTGGACAGTCCAGGTCATGCCCATCGCGGCAATGCTTGCCGTGAGTGTGAAAGCCTTGATCAAACTGCGACGCTTCATTGTGCGATCTCCATGAACATTGGATATTTTTCTTGGTTGGCAGATGCGGACTACTGAAGGGTCGTTAGCAAGGGCTGTGCCTGGTCGTACAAAGGCAGGGGAATGTCGTGTTAGAGCGGTTGCACGGATATTTTGCGCACCATCAAGGCACGCAGTGGACGCACTGGTGCGTTGAGGTGCGCCAGATTGGGGCGTAATGGGGGATGACGGGCAAGCACGATTCGCTGCTTGCCCAGGTATCGCTCAAGCTGCCGAATCGGGCTCAGCTTGCCGGTTGAGGCGAGCCAGCAGCAGCTTGTCCAGTACCCACACCACCACCAGTGACGCACCCACCAACGGGAAGGCTACCGCCAGGGCGAACATGATCACCATCGCGGTTTTCCATCTCGGCAGGTCGTGGCGCAGCGGTGGGACACCGAACTTGCCTTGCGGACGACGTTTCCACCAGATCACCACGCCGCTGACCGCGCTGAGCAAAATCATCAGGCAGATGAGCAGGACGATGATCTGGTTGAGCGTGCCGAACATCTTGCCTTCGTGCAGCATCACGCCGATTTCCGTGGCGCGGGCGACGGTGCCGTAGTGCTCGTAACGTACGTCGGCGAGGACGTTGCCGGTGTATTGATCGACATGCAGGGTGGCGTCGTTGCGTGGGTCATCGGCGAACACGGCGATGGTGAACACACCGGTGGCCGTGCTCGGGAAGGTGATGCTGTAGCCTGGCTCGACCTTGCGTTGCACGGCGATGTCCTGCACGTCCTGCAGGCTGATGGTGGGTGCAGCCGGACCGGCTGGCGCACCACCGTGGGCCATGTGTTCGGCGTGGCCGCCGGACATCGGCATCGGCGTATTTTCCATGGCCCACGGCACGGTCTGGCGAGTCGCACTGTTGAGGCTGCGCGCTTCGACATCGGATTGGGGCACGTTGTCCCACATCGCCGCCGGAAACACGTTCCAGACGGCGGCGTACTGCTTGCCCCAGAACCCGGTCCAGGTCATGCCGCTGAGCAGCATCACCAGCAACAACGAGGCACCCCAGAAGCCGATGACGGCGTGCAGGTCGCGCCACAACACCCGGCCTCGACTGCTCAGGCGCGGCCAGAGAATGCCCGCCGCCTGACCGCGCGGCCACCACAGGAACACCCCGGATACCACCAGCACCACCCCCCAGCCAGCAGCCAGTTCCACCAGTCGGTCACCGACGGTGCCGATCATCAGCTCGCCGTGAATCGCGCGCGCGACTGCTTGCAGGTTCTTCTTGGCGTCTTGCTCGCCAAGGATGTCGCCGTGGTAAGGGTCGACGAACACATTCAGCTCGGTACCGCCGTTGAGCACGACAAACTGGGCACTGCGCTCGGCGTTGATCGGCGGCAGGTACTGTTTGATGGTTGCTTGTGGATAGGCGCTTTTCACCCGGTCGAGCAGGTCATCGGCCGGCACCGTGTGGTGACCGGCCGGGACGTTGAGCAGACTGCTGTACATCAGCGAGTCGAGTTGCGGTTTGAACAGATAAATCGTGCCGGTCAGGGCCAGCATCACCATGAATGGCGCAACGAACAGTCCGGCATAGAAATGCCAGCGCCAGGCCAGGTTGTAGAAATTCACTTTGGGCTGTTTCATCACGTGTGCTCCGCTTGGCTTGGATCTTTTGGTTGTGTGTTGGCGGTTGCTGCGCAACCGATCGCGAGCAGGCTCGCCCCTACAGGGGAGCGGGCTTGCCGCGGTGCTCTTAGAAGCTCATATCCACCTTGGTCCAGAGCGTACGCCCCGGTTCCTTGATGGCTTGCGGGTCATTGGCCGGGTAACCGAAGCCGGCGTTGCCGGCCAGGTTCAAGTGTTCGGCATAGGCTTTGCCGAACAGGTTGTCGATGCCGCTGCTGACCGTCCAGTGCGGGTTGATCCGATAGGCACCGTTGAGCGAGAACACGCCAAAACCCGGGGTCTTGTCGAAGTCCTTGCCGACCACGTTGCCTTTGTTCTGGTCGATACGGTTTTGTGCGGCAACCACTCTCCACAGTGCGCCGGCGCTCCAGTTGTCTTCGCTGTAGGTCAGGCCGAGGCGGGCATCCAGCGGCGGCATTTGCGGCAATGCGCTGCCATCACTGCTGTTCTTGCCCCAGGCGTAGGCCAGGGTGGCGTCGGCTTTCCATTGCTTGGTGAGTTTGTAAGCGGCGCCCAGTTCGCCACCCATGATTCGCGCGTCGATGTTTTCGGCTTGCGAGGTCATGCCCATCATCGCCGGCGTGTAGTTGAACAGGATGTAATCGCGCACCTGGCCGAGGTAAGCCGAGGCCCAGGCATCGAGTTCTTCGGTCTTGTATTGCAGGCCGACGTCGAGCTGGGTGGTTTTCTCCGGCTTGATCGAGTCGAAGGCATTCACTGATCCCGCGGGGCCGGAATTGGCCGAAAACAGTTCCCAGTAATCCGGGAAACGCTGGGTGTGACCGAGCCCCGCATACAGCGTGGTCGGGCTATTGGCCAGGTCGTGTTCGTAGCGGATGAAACCGCTGGGCAGCGTGTCGGCGCGGGTGTCGTCTGCGGTTGGGTTGGGTCGGGTCATCATTCCCGAACCGATGGTTTGCCGGTAATCCTTGGCCGAAGCACGGTCCAGGCGTGCGCCGCTGATAAGTCGATCGCGCTCGGCGGCGTACCAGGTCAATTCGCCGAATGCCCCGTAGTTGTGGAAGTCGGCGTCCTTGGTGTACGGCAGGTCCTTGTAGGTGTCGATGCCCATGGCGCTGCGCTGGCGGTGTTCGTTGGTCTGCGCGTCGATGCCGCCGATCAACTGGACGTCGGCCCAGCGCCAGGTGGCTTTGACCCGCGCGCCGAGTGTGCGACGGTCGACGTTGGACGCCATGGGGCCGGCCATCATCCCGGTGCCGGACGGCGTACGCAGCGTGTAGTTGTCCATGACATGGTCGGCGTAGTTGTAGTAGACCTGCGCCTCGAGCGTTTCCAGCACGTCGCTGATGTTGGACTTCTCGAAGCGCAGGCCGAGGCTCTCGCGCTTGAACTGCGAACCGTCCATGCCGCGTCCTGCGTAGCGCGCCTCACCGTCACCCTTGCCAGCGGTCAGCTCCAGCAGGGTATCTTCGTCCGGGGTCCAGCCGAGCGCGACGTCGCCGTTCCATTTGTCATAACGCGATGCCACGGTGTCGTTGTTGCCATCCTTGTAGTCATCGGCCTGGGCGGTGTTGCCGATCACTCGCACGTAGCCCAATGGGCCGCCAGCCGCCGCGTCCACCACTTTGTCGAAACGGCCGTTGGAGCCGGCCAGCACACTGGCGTTTACGCGCGTGCCGAACTCGCCGAAGCTCTGCGGTTCGCGGTCGAAGAGGATGGTGCCGGCCGAGGCCCCCGGCCCCCATAGCACGGTCTGCGGACCCTTGATGACGGTCAGTTTGTCGTACGTCTGCGCAGAGATGTATGAAGTCGGTGCGTCCATCCGGCCAGGACAGGCACCGAGCATCATGCCGCCGTTGGTGAGGATGTTCAGGCGCGAACCGAACATGCCACGCAGCACCGGGTCGCCGTTGGTGCCGCCATTGCGCACTTGGGCGAACCCCGGAATGGTTTTCAGATAATCCGAACCGTCGCTGGCCGGCACAGGTTGGCGCGGGTCCCTGGGGTCGGTGACGATGGTCAGTGGCGAGCTCGGGGCAACGGCGGTGATCACTGTCGGGCTCAATTCTTCGTTATGGCCTGCGTGTTCATCGGCCAGCGCGGAGGGCGCCAGCAAGGCACCGCACAGGATGGCGGTGGCGTGCCTGAAACGAATGCCGGATTCGTTCAGGGCTAGGGGGGCTTGGGCAGCGCTCAAGCAGGGGGCAGCAGAAAACCTGGACATGACAATTTCCATCGAACAGTCGTAAACGACACGGCCGACAGCCTTAAGCTGCCTGCTCAACCGTGTGAAATCAGCGGTGAGTGTTTACGTGTCGACGGGCGGGGCGCGGGTGCGGGCGCCGGGGAAGAAGGTTTGCCGGGCATGGCCCAAGCGAGGGGAGGGTGCGGTGAAAGTGCTGGCGGGCGGGGTGTCGAATGCTGTGAATGAACCGCCACCCGTGAGTGCCGGGCAGTTGAACAGCAGGCTGCAATAACCGCATTTTTCCCAGATTGCATGGTGCCCGGATGCTGGCGGGCAATGCTCGGCAGCCGGTTGCGCGCCGTGATCCGCGTGCTCCATCGCCGACATGTCCATGCTCATGTCCATCGACATGTTCATGGACGTTGAAGCGTGCTGATCCATCGGCATCGACTGAGAAATCAGTGGACCGATAAAGATCATCAGCATGGCGAACAGGCTGATCCAGCTGCCGCGTGTCAGGCCCAATGGCTGACGACGGGGGGTGGGTGACCTGGTGCCTGGCGGGCGCATGGGCGGCGTCGCGATAGCGGATTACTGAGCGTGCGCGTGCTTTTGCGTGGACTCGGGCGCCTGCTTCTGCACCGCCACTTCCACTGTCACGTCTCCGGACTTCTCGAAATGCAGGGTCATCGGGAAGCGCTTGCCATCGCTGAGCAGGCTGCGGTCCTTCAACCCCAGCAGCATGACGTGGTAGGCCATCGGTGCGAACGTGACATCGCCGCCGGCGGGGATTGCCACGTTGGCTACTTGCTGCATTTTCATCAAGTCGTTTTGCATCACATGCTCATGCAACTGCGCTTCAGCCGAGATCGGCGAGTCGACACTAAGCAGGCGGTCAGCTGTGTTGCCCGAGTTGTGGATCACGAAATACGCGGCGACGTTGGGTGCATTGGGCGGCAGTTCCTGCGACCACGGGTGAGCGATTTCCAGTGCGCCGATCTTGTATTCGTGGGCATTGGCAAAGCAGGCAGGCAGCAGCAACGCGGCCAGAACGATAAGTCTGTTCAACATGGCAGTTCTCCAGAGCGATTCGAAACGCAGGTCAATTGCGAGCAGGAATCACACCAGAGGGGAAGCACGGGGGTTGAGGCTTGGCCATTGCTGGCGCGGTGTCGGGGTGCTGAGAGAGGCGGGGGGTAAGGCTCGATTGGCTTCGAAGCTTGCGAAATACAGGTGCGGTTCATGCCCGGGCAAGGCCACCAGTGGCGCAGAGCCAGAGCAGCACCAGCAATGCTGCATGTTGGAGTGATCGTCGCTTTGCGTTTTTTTCTGCTCGATGTCGCCCAGGGAAATCGCCACCATCCTGGTGCCGCTGGACGAGCAAAAACTACCCCACAACAATTGTTCGGCGGGTGCCGTCTGCGCCATCGCTCCGGACATCGGCATGGCGAGCATGTTGAACAGCACTGCGAAGCAGGCTATCCAGGCAATTGCGAGCCGTTGTCGGGACATGGGACAAATCCGTTGGGTGGGCGATCAGGCGCTGGCTATTTAGCCTGATCAGGGCCGATAAGTAAAAAGACTGCGTGCGGTGTGGTGTCGCAGCGCAATCAGATAGCAATGGCATGCAAACGCAGGCCCAAGGCTTTCATAACCTTCATGATAGTCGCGAATTCCGGATTGCCACTACTGCTCAGCGCTTTGTAGAGACTCTCGCGTCCCAGGCCAGCATCGCGGGCAATTTGTGTCATACCTTCGCACGGGCTATGTCGTTCAGCGCTGCGCGTATCAGCACATCGTCGCCAGCATCCTCTTCGAAGCAGGCGTCCAGATAAGCCGCCATTTCTTCCGGCGTTTTGAGAAACTCGGCGGCGTCAAAACGGGTGAATCGTTCGGCCATGACTTACTCCTCATTACCGATGTTTTGTGCCATTTGAACAGCACGCTTGATATCTCTTTTTTGAGTCGATTTGTCGCCACCGATCAACAGCAAGTAAATCACTTCATCTTTGCGAGTGAAGTACAGCCTGTAGCCAGGACCGTAATGAACGCGCATTTCATGAACAGCAGCGCCTACTGCTTCACAATCACCAAAATTTCCGTGCTCTCTGTAAATAGGGGGGGCGCTTGATAGGATCAGAAGGAAGAGGACTATAGGATTAGAGTCCTGGTGGGGTAAGTCAGATCTGTCCGAGAGTATTGCCAGCAAAATCGCAGGGTTCAGTAGGACTCAGCAATGGCCTGACTTCGATAGGGCAGCCAATGTCTCTGCCACCGACTTAAACTCCCGCGCTACCATCGGCAACTCCGGCCGCTTCAACACCAGCACCGGCACCCCGCGCTCCCGCGCCACTTCAAGCTTCGGCTCGGTCGCCGCACTGCCACTGTTCTTGCTGATCAGCACATCGATCTGCCGACGCTCGAACAGCTCGCGCTCGTCGTCGATCATGAACGGTCCGCGTGCGCCGATCACTTCGCAGCGATCATTACCGGGATAAACGTCCAGCGCACGCAAGGTCCAGAATTGCTCCGGGGGAATCTCGTCCAGATGTTGCAAAGGCTCGCGGCCCAAGGTGAACAGCGGTCGCCGAAAAAGCTTGAGGGCCTGGATCAGTTCGGCCCAATCACGGACCTCACGCCAGTCATCGCCGGCCTGTGGTTGCCACGCCGGACGGCGCAGCGCCCAGCAGGCGATGCCGTTTAACCGAGCTGCGGTCGCGGCGTTCTGACTGATTTGGGCGGCGTAGGGATGAGTCGCATCTAGCAACAGATCAATCCTTTCATCGCGGATGAATTGCGCCAGGCCTTCGGCACCGCCATAGCCACCCACACGAACCTGGCAGTTCAAATCCGTCGGCACCCGACCGATACCGGCCAGGCTATAGATGTGTTGCGGTCCCAGGGTTCGCGCAATCGCCAGGGCCTCGGTCACGCCGCCCAGCAACAGAATACGTTTCATTGAGAAGCTCCCGCATGGCCGACGATCCCGCCTTGGCGATCGATGGCGAACACTTCGACCTGGACCTGCGCCGGTACCACGCTGCGGGCAAAATCCAAAGCGTGCTGGCACACCGCATCGCCGAGGGCGACTCCCGCGGCGCTGGCCATTGCCAGCGCTTGTTGACTGGTGTTGGCTTCGCGGATGCCTTGCTGCAACGCCGTATCGGCGCCCATTGCGGCTGCCCATTCAGCCAGTTGCGGCAGATCGATGCTCGAGTGCCGACTGTGCAAATCCATGTGGCCGGCTGCCAGTTTGCTGATCTTGCCGAAGCCGCCGCAAATGCTCAGTTTAGCCACTGGCACTTTACGCAGGTGTTTGAGCACCGCACCGACGAAGTCGCCCATTTCGATCAGGGCGATTTCCGGCAGGTTGTAGACCCTGCGCATGGTGTCCTCGCTGGCGTTGCCGGTACAGGCGGCGATGTGCAGGTATCCGTTGGTTTTGGCGACGTCGATGCCCTGGTGTATCGAAGCGATGTAGGCCGCGCAGGAGAATGGCCGGACGATGCCGCTGGTGCCCAGGATCGACAGCCCGCCGAGAATGCCCAGGCGCGGATTCATGGTTTTCAGCGCCAGGGCCTCGCCGTCCTCGACGTTCACCGTGACCTCGAAACCGCCGCTGTAGCCGAGTTCCGTGGCGAGCAGCGTCAGGTGATCACTGATCATCCGGCGCGGTACCGGATTGATCGCCGGCTCGCCAACGCCTAGCACCAGCCCTGGCCGGGTGACCGTTCCGACACCGCGTCCGGCACAAAAGCGAATACCTGGCTCGCCCAACAGACGCACCTGGCTATAGAGCAACGCACCGTGGGTCACATCGGGATCGTCCCCGGCATCCTTGATCGTCCCGGCCTCTGCACCGTCCTGGGTAAGGCGGCAGAACTCCAGGCGCATCTGTACCTGCTTGCCTTTGGGCAGGACGATTTGTACGGCATCCGAGCTCATGCCGCCGAGCAGCAGGCGGGCCGCCGCCAGGCTGGTCGCGGTGGCGCAGCTGCCCGTGGTCAGGCCGCTGCGCAGCGGGGCGGGTTGTTCGGCGGTTTCGTCACGCATCGAAAGGTTTCATCACATCCAGCAGGGTAATCGGCAGTGCCTGGCGCCAGGTGTCGAAGTCACCCAGCGGTTGCGCCTGGGCAACATGAATACGCG
Organism: Pseudomonas serbica; assembly: GCF_028823535.1. GTDB lineage: Bacteria > Pseudomonadota > Gammaproteobacteria > Pseudomonadales > Pseudomonadaceae > Aquipseudomonas > Aquipseudomonas serbica. The sequence goes on from NZ_JAQIYM010000006.1 coordinate 288,396, forward strand.
TCAGCTCGCCGCCGTATTGGTCGCGCCAGGCCATCAGGGTCAGTTCACTTTGCAACGTGACCGCGTTGGCAATCAGTCGGCCGCCGGGTTTGAGCGCTGCCCAGCAAGTGTCCAGCACGCCTTCGCGGGTGACCCCGCCCCCGATGAAAATCGCATCCGGACGTTCAAGCCCTGCCAATGCTTGCGGCGCACTGCCGCGGATCAGTTGCAAGCCGGGCACGCCGAGGGCGTCACGGTTGTGCTCGATCAACTGCTGGCGGCCGTCATCGGCTTCGATGGCAAGCGCCCGGCAACTGGGGTGGGCACGCATCCATTCGATACCGATCGAACCGGAGCCGGCGCCGACGTCCCACAAGAGTTCCCCCGGGGTCGGGGCGAGGCGGGCGAGGGTGATGGCGCGCACGTCGCGTTTGGTCAGCTGGCCGTCGTGCTTGAAGGCCGAGTCGGGCAAGCCGGCCAGGCGTGACAGGCGTGGCGTACCGGGTTCGGCGATGCATTCGATGGCGATCAGGTTCAAGTCGGCGATCACAGGATCGGGCCAGTCGTTGGCGATGCCGTCGATGCGGCGTTCGGCTTCGCCGCCCAGATGTTCCAGCACGCTCAGGCGGCTCGGACCGAACCCACGTTCGCGTAAAAGTGCAGCGACCGCAGCAGGGCTTTGGCCGTCGTTACTGAGTACCAGCAAACGAACGCCGCTGAATAACTGTGCGTTAAGTGTGGCAATGGGGCGGGCGACTATCGACAGGGTGATCAGGTCCTGCAGCGGCCAGCCCATTCGCGCGGCGGCGAGTGAGCATGAGGAGGGCGTCGGTAACACCAGCATCTGCTCAATGGGAAGCAGGCGAGCGAGGCTGGCGCCTACACCAAAAAACATCGGGTCGCCGCTCGCCAAGACACACATCGGCGTGCCGCGCATGGCTAGTAACGGCTCCAGGGAGAACGGGCTGGGCCAGAGAACGCGCTCACCGCCAATACACTCTGGAAGCAGATCCAATTGACGTCGGGCGCCGACGATTCGAGACGCGCCGAGCAAGGCATGTCGAGCCGTTTTTCCCAGGCCTTTGAAACCCTCTTCACCGATGCCTACTACTGTCAGCCAGGGCGTCATGCCGTTCCTCTGCTCAAAAGCGGTCTATAGGAGCGCGATGATAACTCAGCTTGGTTGTCGTGATGGCCCAGACGTTTTTGTTGTACCTCCGGTGATGCAGATGTGCACGGCAACAGATCCAATCAGGTGCCCGGAGGGACATGGACACCTGTTGTTAATAATGCGCGGTTGTGTGGCTAAATGGAGGTGACTAGTTTTAAGCTTGGAGAAAAAAATATTATTCCTGGAAAAATAGATAGCGGTTAATAGAATCAAGGATGAAATTTAATGATAAAACCGGACGATAAAACAAGCAGCGCGACGATAATCGATAATGCACTTATTACTTTCGTAGGAGGGCTTTCCCGGGATGAACGACGCGATGCCAAATTCAGTATACGGTTAGCCCGCTGGGCGGCTGACAGCAAATATCAATTCGCTACCCACCTTGATGACTGGTTTTTGCATTTCGCTGCCACGTTGAAGTTTTTAGGATGGATTCCCTTTGGTGACGTCATTACTGAAATCCGTCACCCGATCTTCCATGGCGCTGTTGCCAACGCCTATTTAAGTCACCTTGTCTCGCATGAGAGTCCGCAACAGATAAAGATTACTCAGTCGGCTTTCAACGCCTTGCAAGCTGATGATGCCGCGCTTTCAATGTTTTCCCTGGAGGGCCAGGGGGGGAACTTTCAAATACTTCCAGTGGAGCGAAACGCTCGACAGCAGCTGAAGTTAACAGTCAATAACTTCAGGCTTTATTCGAGGTCCGCAGTGGAGGATTTTCTTTTCTTCGAGTCGGAGGAAACAGAGACAAAATTGATTCAGCATTATTGTCGATTTCTTTTGGATCGAACGGTCTTCGAGGATAAAAGGGCATTTTTGGAGAGGCGTATCAAGGAGATCAGTCTTTCCGAAATCGAGCTCAAGCTCCAGTAGAGGATTCGGCATGGCCGAGCAAGGGGGCTATTCGTCGACTCTGAGAGCAGGCATTTTCATGCCATCGAACAAAGCAGGCATAATACGGCCCCTCCGTCCGCGAAGGACTATTAACCCTTGCTGGTCACCTCTTTGAACGAAATCCCGATGTCTTGTGCCTTACGCCCCTCGGCCTGTCCGGGGTTGCTACGTATTGTGCAGGCGCTGGATGGCGGTATCTGCCGGATCAAACTGGACGGTGGCTCGATCAGTAGTTCGCAGGCAGAAGCCGTTGCGCAGGCGGCCGAATCTTTTGCCAGCGGGGCGATTGAAGCCACCAATCGGGCGAATCTGCAGGTCCGCGGGATTGCTGGTGAGCAACTCGAATTGATCGACAGTCTGATGGCCGCAGGTTTGGGGCCACGCACTGCAGGGGGCGATGATGTACGCAACGTGATGCTCAGTCCTGGCGCAGGGATTGATCGCCAGATGCTTTTCGACACGCGTTCACTGGCGCACCGGATACTCTCCACCCTGCAGAGTCACCAGCCTTTTCATGACCTCAGTGCCAAATTCGCCGTGCAACTCGATGGCGGCGAAGCCCTGGCAATGCTCGAACATCCCCATGACTTATGGCTTTCGGCATTTGAGCAGGACGGCGAACGACGGTTGGCTTTTGGTCTGGCGGGCTGCCCGCCGGACATGCCCTCCGGTTCGGTCGCCCTCGACGACGGCCACTCACTGGTGGTTGCGGTTCTTGAGTTGTTCCTGGAGCTTGCACGCCCCGAGCAAACGCGGATGCGTCATCTACTGAATGAATGTCCGGTCGAGGATTTCATGGCTCGACTGGCGGAGCGGGTGCCGATGCAGGCCGTCGTCGATTGGCAGCGAGGGGCGGGTGCAAGTGCGCTGCACATCGGCGCTCATCCCCAGATAGAAGCGGATTTCGTTTACGTCGGCGCTGTGCCGCCATTGGGTCGGCTCGATCCTGTGATGTTGCGCGGCGTAGCACAATTGGCACGTGAGTTCGGAGACGGCCATCTGCGTTTCACCCCTTGGCAAAGTCTGCTGCTACCTAATGTACGCGTTGCCGACAGCGCAGAAGTGATCCGGCAATTGCAGTGGCTTGGACTCATATGTGAGTCCGGACCGCCGTTATCCCGAATGATCGCCTGTACTGGTTCGACCGGCTGTGGGAAAGGATTGGCCGATACCAAGGGCGATGCCCTCCAACTGGCCGCGCTGCTGCAACGTCACAGGCATTCGCTCAACGTGCACTTGAGCGGGTGCTCACGTTCCTGTGCCGCCGCGCATATCGCACCGGTCACACTGCTGGCCGTTTCACCCGGTCAATACGACCTCTATTTTCGCGAAGCAGGGCAGCCGGGTTTCGGCGCGCTGCACGCACGCAACCTTACTATTGAAGCGGTTAGCGTCCTGCTTGACGCCCGCTTACGGAGCCCCCTTGATGCTTGATTACATCCGCGACGGTCAGGAGATCTATCGCAACTCTTTCGCGATCATTCGCGCCGAGGCCAATCTCGACCGAATCCCGGCGGACCTGGAAAAACTCGCGGTTCGTGTCATTCATGCCTGTGGCATGGTCGAAGCCATCGATGGTTTGCAGTTTTCCGAAGGCGCGGGCAAGGCCGGACGCGATGCCCTGGCCCGTGGTGCGCCGATTCTGTGTGATGCACGTATGGTGTCCGAGGGCGTGACCCGGGCGCGGCTGCCGGCGAACAACCCGGTCATATGCACCCTGCGTGATGAAAGCGTTCCGGACCTTGCGCGTGAACTGGGCAACACCCGATCCGCCGCCGCACTGGAGTTGTGGCGCCCGCACCTGGAGGGCAGCGTAGTGGTCATCGGTAATGCACCGACGGCGCTGTTCTATTTGCTGGAGATGCTTGACGCCGGAGCACCGAAACCGGCGCTGATCCTTGGCTTTCCGGTGGGCTTCGTCGGTGCGGCCGAGTCCAAGGCAATGCTCGCAGCGAACAGTCGCGGCGTGCCCTTCGTCATCATGCAAGGCCGGTTGGGCGGTAGCGCCATGGCCGCCGCTGCCGTTAATGCCCTCGCCACGGAGATCGAATGATGCAGAAACCTGGACGTTTGATTGGCCTCGGCGTCGGCCCTGGTGATCCTGAGCTTATTACCGTCAAAGCCTTACGCCTGCTGCGCGAATCGCCGGTGGTGGCGTACTTCGTCGCCAAGGGCAAAAAGGGCAACGCTTTTGGTATCATCGAGGCCCATTTGCAGGACGCACAAACCCTGCTGCCGCTGGTTTACCCGGTGACTACCGAGGCACTGCCGGCGCCTCTGTCCTATGAGCAAGTGATCAGCGATTTCTACGATGCCGCTGGCGAACAACTGGCTGTACATCTGGACGCCGGCCGTGATGTGGCGGTGATCTGTGAAGGCGATCCGTTCTTCTACGGTTCCTACATGTACCTGCATGATCGTCTGGCCGAGCGTTATGACGCCGAAGTAGTGCCAGGTGTCTGCTCGATGCTCGGCGGTGCGTCGGTGCTGGGAGCGCCGCTGGTGTATCGCAATCAGAGTTTGTCGGTGCTGTCCGGTGTGCTGCCGCACGACGAACTCAAGCGCCGTCTGGCTGATGCCGACGCGGCGGTTATCATGAAGCTGGGCCGCAACTTCCCCAAAGTTCGCCAGGTTCTGGAAGAACTCGGTTTGGGCGAGCGCGCCCTGTACGTCGAACGCGCGACCATGGCCAATCAGAAAATCGTGCCCCTGGATGAAGTCGAACCGATGTCCTCACCGTACTTCTCGCTGATCATCGTTCCCGGCGAAAGGTGGCAAGGCTGATGCTCCGTCCAATTCCGGCAATTGTCATTCTCGGCAATGGCAGCCTCGCGACCGCGCGAAAAATTCAACAGATCTACCCGGATGCGCTGATCCATGGCTTGGCCGAGCGGGTTGAAGGCGCGGATCGCCTCTATCGCGAGTTCGGTGCAACGTTGCGCGAACTCTATCTGCAAGATACGCCGATCATTGCGCTATGCGCGGCCGGGATCGTGATCCGCACGCTTGCGCCATTGCTGCTTGAAAAGGGCGCTGAGCCGCCAGTGCTTGCTGTCGCCGAAGACGGCAGCGCTGTGGTGCCGCTGCTCGGTGGTCTGGGTGGCGTGAACGTCCTGGCACGAGAGATTGCGGCTCATCTCGACGTGGCGCCCGCCATCACCACCAGTGGTGAGCTGCGTTTCGGCACCTGCCTGCTCAATCCACCGGCTGGCTATACCTTGGGCGATCTTGAGCTGGGCAAGCGCTTCGTTTCCGATTTGCTGGCGGGAGAAACGGTACGCATCGAAGGTTCTGCGCCGTGGTTGGCGCAAGCGCAGTTGCCACAAGACAAGGAGGCGCGGCTGACCGTTCATGTAGGTCATGCCGAGCGAATGGCTTGTGCCGATGAACTGTTGATCTATCCACGCAATGTGCTGATTGCGGTGGCGGCCAGCACGGACGATTTGTCAGGAGCCATTCGCCAGGCGTTGCATCAGGCCGGAATCGCCGTGCAGTCTGTGGCGTGTCTTTTGGCCGTCGACACTGACATGGCCAACGTGACGTTGCGTGAAACATCGCTTGAGCTGGGCGTGCCATTACGCTTTGCCGATGCGGTTGCTGATGTCGGAGAGTTGGTTCGCGGCGTGATTGCTCATCCTGTCTGCCTTTTTGGTAACGACGCCATTGCGATTGCAGTCGCCGAGGAGCCTCTGGACCCGTTGCAGATTGGCCGACCTCGCGGGCGCCTGGCGGTTATTGGTCTGGGGCCGGGGGCTTGCGAGTTGATGGTGCCGGCGGTGAAGGCGGAACTGGCGCGTGCCAATGATGTGCTGGGCTATGAAACCTATGTGCGCATGGCCGGGCCATTTCGCGCGGATCAAGTCATGCATTGCACCGACAATCGCGAAGAAATGCAGCGCGCCCGTCACGCCTTCCAACTGGCTGCTCAAGGACGTTCGGTGGTCGTGGTGTCGTCTGGCGATCCGGGTGTTTTTGCCATGGCCGCAGCTGTGCTGGAAGCACTTCACGAGTCCACTGATCCCGCGTGGCACAGTGTCGATCTCGAAATATTGCCGGGTGTCTCCGCTTCTCTGGCGACTGCCGCCCAGGCCGGAGCGCCGTTGGGCCATGACTTCTGTGTGCTTTCGCTTTCCGACAACCTCAAGCCCTGGTCGATCATCGAGAAGCGCCTGGATCTGGCGGCGCAAGCTGACCTGGCGCTGGCGTTCTATAACCCGATTTCGCGTTCGCGCCCGTGGCAACTGGGACAGGCGCTGGACATTGTTGCCCGACATCGGGTGCCTGAGACACCTGTGGTACTGGGGCGGGATATCGGCCGCCCCGGGCAGACACTGCGGGTTACGACTCTGAGGCAGTTGACAGTGGATCAAGTGGATATGCGCACCATGGTATTGATCGGTTCATCCACAACCTGTGTGTTCCCGCGTTCCGATGGCGGACAATGGGTCTACACGCCTCGCTGGTACGGCAGCAAACCAGAATAGTTTTTCTGGCGGCCCTGATGGGCCGCTTTTGTATGAGGTTGGTTAAACAATCCGGTTTTTCTGAAATCAATTGAATCTCTTGATACTTGATTCGCATAAGTGCAGGCGTTAGGTTCTTGTTACGCCAAGGTGGCGTTAACCCTATTGAAAGGAATCAATAAATGACTGGATTGAATGATCATAAAATATCTGCTGTCGAGCGCGTTGCTATTATTGAAGAGAGCAACAAGTTTATTACTCAGCATTTGGCATCTCGCCGGATTGCAGGATTTTCCTCTGCTCAGCTACCCGTCGATAAGGATGAGCTGAATGCAGCCATCATGGGGGCGGGCATTGCCGGGTTTCATGAAAGCATGTCCAAACGAAGCAAGCGTATTGTAAAAAATACCTATATGTATGCCGACCTTTTCGCGCTACTTAAATATCCGTCATCCAGGGATAAACAGAAGCGCTACGCCGAATTCATGAGGATCATGAAAATAGCGGGATGGTTTGCATTCAATGAGCCTTACAATCGCTACAAGGCAACCTCGCAAAAGCTGAGCATGGACAATGTTGCTCTCGGTATTATTCATACGGCGATCGGTACTGCCGTTAGTAACGGTGCGGCAGCGGCAAAAGTACTTTCCAGTGTGGCCGATGCGACGATGGAAGCGCTAAAAAATGAACCCGAAGCGTTGAAGCTGTTTGAGGATAACTCCAAAAAAGCAGATGGTGGCAACTTTTGCATGTCGAGTTCCATGCAGGGCAAGGACGATGACATCACCATGGCAATCGCAGCTGTTCAATACTTTGCCCACGCTCAACCCACCAAAGTGCTGTTTGTTGACTGGAGCACTTCTAGCATCGAGATCTATAACGGTGCTGCCACCATGCACATGGATGAAGAGGACTACTTGGCGGTTGAGCCAAAGATTGAAAAAATATTGAGCGAGCATCGTCAAAGGGCACTCACTTACGAGTTCGGCAAAGCCTGAGCACTACTGAGACCCGGAGGAGCAAGTTAAATATTGGTGCCATTACGGCACCAGATACCCCTTCACACCCGTGAAGATAATTTGCGCCGCCAACGCACACACGAACAACCCCATCAATCGGCTGACAATCTGCAAGCCTTGGTCTCCGAGAATGCGTTCGATACGGTTGGACAGGTACAGCACGACCCCCACGGTGAAGCTGGCCAGGGCAATACTGACGATGGCCGTGAGTTTGTCGTCCCAGTGTGGCTGACTCACGCCCATCACCAGCAAGGCACCAATGGTGCCCGGGCCGACGGTCAGCGGGATGGTCAGGGGGACAATGGTCACGTCCTGTTGCACGTTGTCGGTCTGCACCGCCGACTTGCCTTGGGCCATGCCCAGCGCCGAGATGAACAGCACGCTGCCGGCGCCGATGCGGAAGGCATCGACGGTGATGCCGAACACGCTGAAAATCACCCGCCCGAACAGGTACAGCAAGACGCTGGAGACCAGCGTGGCGATGGCCACTTTCCAGGCCAGTCGGCGTTGTTCCCTACGCGAATAACCGCGGGTCAGGCTGATGAAGCAGGACAACACGAAGAACGGGCTGTAGAGCACCAGCATCTTCAGGTAAACGCTGAACAACACGTGGAGCATGGGTCAAGCTCACTGGCGAGGGAAGTCGTGGGGAGTCTAACAGGCGCCGTGGAGTCTGTCGGCTCAGGACGTTGGCGTCGTCGTGCGGTTTTGATCGCGCTGGGCAACCCAGTGTTCGATCAACTCGCGCAACTGCGAGAGCTCGACCGGTTTTGCCATGTGCCCATCCATGCCGGCTTGGCGTGCACGTTCCTTATGCTCGGCGAGGATGTGCGCGGTCAACGCCACCACCGGGGTGCGGGTCCGCTGGTTGCCGACTTCCCAGGCGCGCAATTGCTGGGTCGCCGAAAAACCGTCGAGGATCGGCATTTCGCAGTCCATCAGCACCAGGTCGTAACGTTGCGCTTTCATTGCCACCAAGGCTTCTTCGCCATTGCTGGCGGTGTCCGGTTGCAGATTGAGCTTGCCCAGCATGCCGCGGATGACCTTGGTCGAAATGCTGTTGTCTTCGGCGACCAGAATGCGGAAATCGCTGGGAACCTTGATCGGCGGAGGCGGGCCTGAAGGCAGATGCTGCGGAGCCGCGAGCCCTTTGTTGCGCTGGGTCAGTTCGTCGGCCAGGGTGGTCTTGAGGGTATAGCCGGCCACCGGTTTGGCAAGGATGCGCTTGATCCCCGAGTTGCGCGCGATGATCTTGCTCGGCGCATTGCTGATGCCCGTCAGCATGATCAGCAGGATGTCGTGGTTCAGGCTCGGGTCTTCCTTGATCTTGGCCGCCAGTTGCATGCCGGTCATGCCGGGCATGTTCTGGTCCAGCAGGACCACATCGAAGTAGTCACGCAGGTGTGCCTTGGTGCGCAACAGCGCCAACGCCTCCTTGCCCGAGGGCACGGCGCTCACGTTCAGGCCCCAGGCGCTGCACTGCTGCACCAGCACCTTGCGACAGGTGTCGTTGTCATCCACCACCAGCACCCGTGCGCCCTGCAGCGGGCCATCGAGGTCCGATGTCGGGTGCTCCAGGCGGTCAGGGTCCAGCGGCAAGGTCAGCCACAAGGTACTGCCCTGGTTGTTACCACTCTTGATGCCGAATTCGCCTTGCATCAGGCGAATCAGTTGACGGGCGATCACCAGTCCCAGATTACCGCCCAAATGGTTGGTCGAGAGGAAATGCTTGCTGTGCAGCTCGGCGTGCATCAGTGCGTCGCGCTCTTCGGCGTCCATCGGTTCGCCGCTGTCTTGCACGGCGATGCGCAGGCGCGGATGGCTGCTGCGTTCGTCGAGGGCGACGACGATCAGGATCTCGCCTTCGTCGGTTTTCTTCAGGGCGTTTTCCAGTAGGCTCAGCAATGTCTGGCGCAAGCGCGTCGGGTCGCCACTGATGACGCGTGGTACTTGTGGCTGGATGAAGCTGATCAGCTCGACGTTCTGCTGCTCGGCCTTGGCGCGGAAGATGCTCAGGCAGTCGTCGATCAGAGCGTTGAGATCGAATTGCACATCGTCCAGTTCGATCTGTCCGGACTCGAGTTTGGAAATGTCGAGAATTTCGTTGATCAAGGTCAGCAGTTCGTTGCCGGCGCTGTGGATGGTCTGCACATAGTCGCGCTGCTTGACCGACAGTGGCGTGCCCAGCAGCAACTCGGTCATGCCCAGTACGCCGTTCATCGGGGTGCGGATCTCATGGCTGATCTTCGCCAGGAACTCGGCCTTGGCATTGATCTCGGCGTTGCTGGCCGCCAGGTCGCGACTGATGCTGAAACGAGCTTCGGTGATACTGCGCTGGCGTTCGCTCAGGGCAATGCTCATCAACAGACCACTGATGCAGATGAACGCCAGCAGGGTGGTGATCAGGTCATGGGGTTCGATCAGGGTCAGCCCCAGCAAGGCGGGCAGGATGATCAGGGTGCCCAGGTTGAACACCACCATGGCTGCCACGAATAGCCGTGCCGGGCGATAACCTTTTTGCCAGTGATAGCAGCTGACGAACAACATGCTCAGGCCGGCCAGGGCAACCAGCGCATAGGTGATGATATTCAGCGGCAGCGTGTTGACGAACAACAGCAGCAGGCTGCAGATCATGATGAACAGGATGTCGCCCACGATCAGCTTGTTCAGCGGATGCGGTCCGAGGGGCTTGAAGAAACGATAGGTAAACATCAGGCCGCTGGGGGCCGTCAGCAATAAGGCCAGGTAGGCGCCAGGCGTTTGCACGGCCTGCCAGTCCGGGATCCAGGGCCCCGCCAGGTTCAACAACAACACCAGGCTGAGCATCAGCAAGGCTTCGCACACCGCTAGCCAGACACTGCTGGTCGAACGGGTATAGGCGTAGCGGATGAGGTTGTGCAGGATCAGCATGGCAATGCAGCCCAACAGCAGTCCATAGATCAGCGTCTGGTTCTGATTGGCTGCGGTGACGACCGCCGATTGCAAGGTGATGTAGGGCCTCAACTGGTGTTCGGAAACCAGTCGCAGGTAGACGTCCAGGGTCTTGTCGCTTTGCGGCAGCGGGAGCATGAAGTCGCTGCTGGGCAATGGTCGGTCTGCCAGGGGTTGCTCATTGCCGGTATGGGACTGCTCGATCAGCTTGTCGCCGTCCAGCACATACAGGTTGAAGTGCACCAGATCGGGTGCGAACACCCGCAGCAGTTGCTCATGCCTGCCCGGCGCAAGCCGGAAACGCAGCCATAGCGCGCCGTCGGGCTCGGCCGCCGTGAGGTGGTCGAGTTCGATCGGGCTGAATTGATTGGTGTAGCGAGCGGAGCGGATGTCGCTCAGCTGCAGGTCACCCTGTTCGTCGAGCAATACAGCCCAGCCACTGCCTTGTGCGGCCTGGGCCGGGAGCATGCAGAGCAAGGTCAGCACTGTGACGGTTAGAGTTATGGCAATCCTGAGCCAGCGCACGGCGAAATCCCTTCGTAGGTTAATGCCAGAATATAACTATGCGCGGCGCCGCAATAGCCAGGCAAGGGCTGCAAGCCCCTGCCTGTCGCAATGTTGCTTATTCCTGTTCGCCACGCTCGCGGGCAATGGCGCGGTAGCCAATGTCCTTGCGATAGAAACAGCCTTGCCAATCGATCTTTGCCGCCAGTTTGTAAGCCTGCTGTTGGGCGGCATCGACGCTGGCACCCATGGCCGTGGCGCAGAGCACCCGGCCACCGGCGGTCACGACTTGACCGTCCTTGAGCGCGGTACCTGCGTGGAAGACTTTGCCTTCCAGTGCCGCGGCTGCATCCAGGCCAGTGATGGCCACACCCTTGGTGTAGTCACCAGGATAGCCGCCTGCCGCCAGGACGATACCGACGCTCGGACGTGGATCCCATTGCGCTTCGACCTTGTCCAGCGCCTGCGCCAGGGCTGCTTCGACCAGCAGTACCAGGCTCGACTGCAAGCGCAGCATCACGGGCTGGGTCTCCGGGTCACCGAAACGGCAGTTGAATTCGATGACTTTTGGATTGCCAGCCTTGTCGATCATCAGGCCGGCATACAGGAAGCCCGTGTAGACATTGCCTTCCTCGGCCATGCCGCGCACGGTCGGCCAGATCACCAGGTCCATGACGCGTTGGTGTACTTCGCTGGTCACCACCGGGGCAGGGGAGTAGGCACCCATGCCGCCTGTGTTCGGGCCAGTGTCGCCGTCGCCGACGCGCTTGTGGTCCTGGCTGGTGGCCATTGGCAAGACGTTCTTGCCGTCGACCATGACGATGAAGCTGGCTTCTTCGCCATCGAGGAACTCTTCGATAACCACGCGCGAACCGGCATCGCCGAACGCATTGCCGGCGAGCATGTCGCGCACCGCGTCCTCGGCTTCGGCCAGGGTCATGGCAACGATCACGCCTTTACCGGCAGCCAGGCCGTCGGCCTTGATCACGATCGGTGCGCCTTTTTCACGCAGATAAGCCAGGGCTGGCTCGATCTCGGTGAAGTTCTGGTAGTCGGCGGTCGGGATCTTGTGGCGAGCCAGGAAGTCCTTGGTGAAGGCTTTCGAACCTTCAAGCTGAGCGGCGCCGGCGGTCGGACCGAAGCAGTCCAGGCCACGGGAGCGGAACAGGTCGACCACGCCGGCGACCAGCGGCACTTCCGGGCCAACAATGGTCAGGGAAACGTTTTTCTCGGCAAAGTCTGCGAGCTGCTCAAGGGCCAGCACGTCGATGGCGACGTTCTCGCACTTGGCTTCGATGGCGGTGCCGGCGTTGCCCGGTGCCACGAACACTTTCTGCACGCGTGGATCCTGGGCTACTTTCCAGGCCAGGGCGTGTTCACGGCCACCGCTGCCAATGATCAAGACATTCATTTCAAAAACCTCGGATGACGCTAATTCTGTGGGGACTGATCGTTCCCACGCTCTGCGCGGGAATGCCTCAGCGGACGCTCCGCGTCCGAGGGACGCGGAGCGTCCCGGGCTGCGTGCCCACGCAGAGCGTGGGTACGATCAAGCAAAGAAATCAGTGACGGAAGTGGCGCATGCCAGTAAAGACCATGGCGATGCCGGCTTCATCCGCCGCAGCAATCACTTCAGCATCACGCATCGAGCCGCCTGGCTGGATCACCGCGGTGATGCCAACCTTGGCCGCATTGTCCAGACCGTCGCGGAACGGGAAGAAAGCGTCGGATGCCATCACCGAGCCGGCTACCTGCAAGCCAGCATGCTCGGCCTTGATCGCGGCGATACGCGCGGAGTTCACGCGGCTCATCTGGCCCGCGCCGACACCGATGGTCTGACGGTTCTTGGCGTAGACGATGGCGTTGGACTTCACGTACTTGGCGACTTTCCAGGCGAAGATCAGGTCGTTGATTTCCTGCTCGGTCGGTGCGCGCTTGGTCACGACCTTCAGGTCATCGGCGCCGATCATGCCGATATCGCGGCTCTGCACCAGCAGGCCACCGTTGACGCGCTTGTAATCCCAGGCAGCGGCGCGATCCGCCGACCACTCGCCGCAGGCCAGCAGGCGTACGTTGGCCTTGGCCGCGACAATGGCGCGGGCTTCTTCGCTGACCGACGGGGCAATGATCACTTCGACGAACTGACGCTCGACGATGGCCTTGGCGGTCTCGGCGTCCAGTTCGCGGTTGAAGGCAATGATGCCGCCGAACGCGGATTCGGTGTCAGTGGCGTAGGCCAGGTCGTAGGCCTTGCGGATGCCACCTTCGGCGTCCGGGCTAACGGCCACGCCGCACGGGTTGGCGTGCTTGACGATCACGCAGGCCGGCTTGACGAAGCTCTTCACGCATTCCAGCGCGGCATCGGTGTCGGCCACGTTGTTGTACGACAGTTCCTTGCCTTGCAGCTGGGTCGCGGTGGCGATGCCGACTTCGGCAGGCTTGGCTTCCACGTAGAACGCCGCGCTCTGGTGCGGGTTCTCGCCGTAGCGCATTTCCTGGGCCTTGATGAACTGGCTGTTGAAGGTGCGCGGGAATTCGCTGCGACCTTCTGTGCTGAGGGTCTCGGCAGCCTGGTTCACGGTGCCCATGTAGTTGGCGATCATGCCGTCGTAGGCGGCAGTGTGTTCGAAGGCCTTGAGCATCAGGTCGAAACGCTGGGCGTAGGTCAGGCCGCCGGCCTTGAGGTTTTCCAGGACGCTGGCGTAGTCGCTGGCGTTGACCACGATGGCCACGTCCTTGTGGTTCTTGGCTGCCGAACGAACCATGGTCGGGCCGCCGATGTCGATGTTCTCGATGGCGGTCGGCAGGTCGCAGCCAGGCTTGTTGATGGTGGCTTCGAACGGGTACAGGTTGACCGCTACCAGGTCGATCGGCTTGATGCCGTGCTCGTTCATGATGGCGTCGTCGATACCGCGACGACCGAGGATCCCGCCGTGGATTTTCGGGTGCAGGGTTTTTACCCGACCGTCCATCATTTCGGCGAAGCCGGTGTAATCCGCGACTTCCACTGCGGCAACGCCGTTGTCCCGCAGCAGCTTGAACGTTCCGCCGGTGGAGAGGATCTCGACACCCAGGGCTTCAAGCTCCTTGGCGAATTCGAGGATCCCGGTCTTGTCGGAAACGCTGATCAAGGCGCGGCGGATCGGCAGGCGGGTAGTCTGGTCGGTCATCTCAATTTCCATCAAAAGCAAAGGAAGTCAGCAAAAAAGGCGACCGGTGTTACGCGGGCGCCTTTCTGGTTTGATTGAATGCTTACAGCAAATCGTACTGCTTGAGTTTCTTGCGCAGCGTGCCCCGGTTCAGTCCGAGCATCTCGCTGGCCTTGGTCTGGTTGCCCTTGACGTAGTTCATCACGCACTCGAGCAGGGGAGCCTCGACTTCGGAGAGCACCAGGTTGTACACGTCCGTGACGGCAGCGCCCTCTAGGTGGGCGAAATAATTGTGCAGCGCCTTCTCGACACTCCCGCGAAGGGTCTGGCCTTCTTCGCTTGGCGTATTGAGGTGCTGTTTCAAATTCACGTTGTCGCTCACGGGTGCAGTTCCACTCACTAAAGTCTCGGTCATCATCGTCATGCGGCCACCCCTTTTGCGTCCCCTGTCAGGCTCTTGAAACGTCCGGCAAAGAATCCCTGGACGTTGGCGCATTGTGCTTCCGTATCTTCCAAACGATTGAAGTGGGCGCGAAACTCCCTGGCGCCCGGCAAGGTTGCGAGATACCAGCCCACATGCTTTCGAGCGATGCGTACGCCCATCACGTCTCCATAGAAGGCGTGCAGTGCAGCAAGATGCTCTAGCAGGATGCGTTCCACCTCGATCAGGTCCAGCGCCGGGAGCTTCTCGCCGGTGCGCAGGAAATGGTCGATCTCGCGAAAAATCCATGGCCGCCCCTGGGCAGCCCGGCCCACCAACAGGCCGTCGGCACCGGTCGCGTCGAGCACGTACCGGGCCTTTTCTGGTGAATCGATATCGCCGTTGGCAAAGACCGGCATCGACACCGCCTGCTTGATCGCGGCGATGGTGTCGTACTCGGCTTCGCCGGTGTACAGGTCGGCACGGGTGCGGCCATGTACTGCCAGCGCCGTTATGCCTGCCTGCTCGGCGATTTTCGCCACCGTCAGGCCGTTCTTGTTGTCCCGGTCCCAGCCGGTACGGATCTTCAGGGTAACCGGCACATCGACCGCAGCCACGACGGCCTGCAGGATCTCGGTTACCAATGCTTCATCCTTCAACAGTGCGGAGCCGGCGGCTTTGTTGCAGACCTTCTTGGCCGGGCAGCCCATGTTGATATCAATAATCTGTGCACCCAGTTCGACGTTGGCCCGGGCCGCATCCGCCAGCATCTGTGCGTCACCACCGGCGATCTGCACCGAGCGTGGCTCGGGATCACCTTCGTGGATCATGCGCATGCGTGACTTGCGGGTGTTCCACAAACTCATGTCGCTGGTGACCATTTCCGAGACTACTAGCCCCGCGCCCAATCGCTTGCACAGCTGACGAAAGGGTTGGTCGGTGACGCCCGCCATCGGGGCGAGAATCAAGCCGTTGTGTAATGTGTATGGACCGATGCGTACCGCCGACATAGGACTTCCCTGTTGTGGGGCCGGATCATGAGAGTTCGAAAAAGGGTTGGCATGATACCCGCTCTCGATGACTGGATAAAGGCTGAATTGAACAAAATCTGAACAGTTATTCTGTTATCGCCAGCGGTTTGGTCCGGGCAGGCAAAGTCAGGAAGCTGTCGTCAATTACCGAACAGTGAATCGATTCATTCGGGCGAGTGGAAGCTCAGGCTGTAGTTCACCGCCTTGGCGCCAGGGTCGAGGATGTCCAGGGCGATGTGGATGGGCGTTTGCGGAGGCATTTCCACCCGGCCTTCGAGATCGCCGTTGAGGTACTCGCCGGGTTTGAAGCGGCGGCTGGCGATCAGGTGGCCGTTGAGGTCGGCAAAGCGCAGCTCCAGCAGCGGGAAGGGCTGCGAGAACGTGGCGCGGTTGTAGATGATCGCATCGACGACCAGGGCGCCGCTGAACTCCGGGTGACTGCGAACCACCAGGTTGCTGCTCTTGATTTTTGCGATGTCGACCTTGGAAGGCACCGTGCAGCCGATTTGCGGGCACAGTTGCTGGAACCAGGGGCGGTACTGGTCCTGGCGCGCCAGTTCGTCGAAATGATAGGCGACGTACTGCCCGACGAGTGCGCCTGCACCCAGCAGGATCAACAACAGCCAGAACAGGCGACGACCCCATGGCGAACGGCGTTTTTGCCAATCCAGTTGCAATGGGTCGTCGGTCAGGTCCTGCAGCACTTCTGCGCGGACCCCAGGCTCGCTGCGTTCGCGACGCTTGCGCGGCGGCTCGATCGAAGGCAGTTCGTCGTCGATCTCTTCGGTCGCCGTCAGGCGTGGGTGATGCGTCGGGGTATCGAGCGGATCGTTCAAGCGCAGCTGCGGGGGCTGCGGTTCATCATCCAGGTCCACCGGTTCCAGAGATAGCGACGGTTCGGTGCGCGAGGGTTTGCTTGGCTCGCTCGGTGGCTCCGGTGGCTCTGGAGTATCGAGCGCGTCGAGTGCTTCCAGCGTTTCCAGTGTGTCGGCCGCCTGGGCGCGATCGGCAGCCGATTCGCTGAACAGGCTGTCGGGCCAGGGAGCTTCGTCGTGCTCGGCGCTATCGCGACGAGCGCTGAGCGTGTCTTCGCGGTGCCGGCCGAACTCGGTGGTCGGCTGGATCTCCCGCTGTTCAAGCCGGGCAAGCTCTTCGTCCAGGTCGAGGCTGTCCAGGTCCAGCTCGGCGGCGCTCCATTGCTTTTGGCTGATGGCGCGCGGCGGAGGCGGTTCGACGGTCTCCCGGGGTGCCGGCGTCGGCACGGGTGCTTCCTTGCCGGCCTGCTCCAGCAGCTGCTTGGCGGCGTTGAACACCTGCAGGCAGGAACCACAGCGAACAACCCCGCGGGCCACGCTCAATTGGGCATGGCTGACGCGAAAGCTGGTTTGGCAATGTGGGCACTGGGTGACGAAGCTGTCGGTCATGCGGCGATCCGGTAGATGCAGGCGCTCATTCTAGCGCCGACGGCCAGTGATGCGCACCCAGCCATCGCGATTGGCGATCGGATCCAGATCGAAGTCCTTGGCGTAGGCCGCGGCCACTTCATCGCCTTGCTCGGCGAGGATCCCCGACAGCGCCAGGCGACCGCCCGGCTTGACCAGGCCCGACAGCTGCGGCGCCAGGGAAACCAGCGGGCCGGCGAGAATGTTGGCCACCAGCACATCGGCCTGAACCTGCGGCAGGTCTTGCGGCAGATACAACGGGAACAGGTGCTCGGCGATGTTATTGCGCCCGGCGTTATCACGGGAGGCTTCCAGCGCCTGCACGTCGATATCGGTGCCCACGGCTTCCTTGGCGCCCAGCAGCAGGGCGGCAATGGCCAGAATCCCCGAGCCGCAGCCGAAATCCAGCACATTGCAGCCCTTGAGGTCCTGGCCGTCGAGCCATTCCAGGCACAGTGCGGTGGTCGGGTGTGTGCCGGTGCCGAACGCCAGGCCCGGATCCAGCAACAGGTTCACTGCATCTGGCTCGGGAGCTGCGTGCCAGCTCGGCACGATCCACAGGCGCTGACCGAAGCGCATAGGCTGGAAATTGTCCATCCAGCTGCGTTCCCAGTCCTGGTCTTCGATCACTTCACTGTGATGTTCGGGCAGCGGGCTTCCAGTCAGCAGTTCAAGGTGGGCCAGTACCGGGCCGGGCTCGGTGCCTCCTTCGAACAGTGCCAGCAGGTGGGTGTGCGACCACAGGGGCGTGGTGTTGAGTTCCGGCTCGAAGATCGGCTGATCTTCGGCGTCCATGAAGGTCACCGACACGGCGCCCACTTCAAGGAAAGCGTCTTCGTAGGTTTCGGCTTGTTCTGGGCTGATGGCGAGGCGTACTTGCAGCCAAGGCATGGCGGGCACCTTTGAAAAATATTGATTGCAGCCTAGCGGGCTGCGAGAAGCGCGCAAGTTTACGCGAGCGCGAAGGGTTTGTGGGAGTGGCTTGGTTTGAGCATCAGTGCATACCCGGTGGGAGCGGGCTTGCTCGCGAATGCGGTGGCACATCCAAAATGGATGCCGACTGACCCACCGCTTTCGCGAGCAAGCCCGCTCCCACAGGGGGGGGGCTGTGGTTCGGGTGAAATGTCCAGAAACAACAAAGCCGCCCGAAGGCGGCTTTGTCAGGCAGGGTCGAAGCTTAGTGCTTCTCGCCAGCCAGCTTGTGCTCGAGGTAGTGAATGTTCACGCCCCCTTTGCAGAAGCCTTCGTCGCGGGTCAGGTCGCGGTGCAGCGGGATGTTGGTCTTGATCCCGTCGACCACGATCTCGTCCAGCGCATTGCGCATGCGCGCCATGGCTTCGTCACGGGTTGCCCCGTAGGTGATCAGCTTGCCGATCAGCGAGTCGTAGTTCGGCGGAACGGCATAACCACTGTACAGGTGCGAATCGACGCGAACGCCGTTGCCGCCTGGAGCGTGGAAGTGCTTGACCGTGCCCGGGCTTGGCATGAAGGTCTTCGGGTCTTCAGCGTTGATCCGGCATTCCAGCGCGTGACCGCGGATGACTACGTCATCCTGGGTGAACGACAGCTTGTTGCCGGCGGCGATGCTGAGCATCTCCTTGACGATGTCGATGCCGGTGACCATTTCCGAAACCGGGTGCTCTACCTGGACACGAGTGTTCATCTCGATGAAGTAGAAGCGACCGTTCTCGTACAGGAACTCGAAAGTACCTGCACCACGGTAACCGATGTCGATACACGCCTTGACGCAGCGTGCCAGAACTTCCTGGCGAGCCTCTTCGTCGATGCCGGGTGCCGGCGCTTCTTCAAGAACCTTCTGGTGGCGACGTTGCAGCGAGCAGTCGCGGTCACCCAGATGGATGGCTTGGCCCTGGCCGTCGGAAAGCACCTGGACTTCCACGTGGCGCGGGTTGGTCAGGAATTTTTCCAGATAGACCATCGGGTTGCCGAACGCTGCGCCCGCTTCGGAGCGGGTCAGTTTCGCCGAGGAAATCAGGTCTTCTTCCTTGTGCACGACGCGCATGCCGCGACCACCACCGCCGCCAGCGGCCTTGATGATCACCGGGTAGCCCACTTCGCGACCGATGCGCAGAGCGGTTTCTTCGTCTTCCGGCAGCGGGCCGTCGGAACCCGGAACGGTTGGAACGCCAGCGGCGATCATCGCGTGCTTGGCCGAAACCTTGTCGCCCATCAGGCGGATGGTTTCAGCTTTCGGGCCGATGAAGGCGAAGCCGGAGTTCTCGACCTGTTCGGCGAAGTCGGCGTTTTCCGCGAGGAAACCGTAGCCTGGGTGAATGGCGGTAGCGCCCGTCACTTCGGCCGCGGCGATGATGGCCGGGATGTGCAGGTAAGAGTGGGCGGCCGATGCCGGACCGATGCAGACGGACTCGTCTGCCAGGCCCAAGTGCATCAGTTCCTTGTCAGCCTTGGAATAAACGGCGACGGTCTTGATGCCCATCTCTTTGCAGGCGCGCAGAATCCGCAGTGCGATCTCACCGCGGTTGGCGATCAGAACTTTTTCCAACTTCGCAGTCATCAAAGGCTCTCCGCGGTTCAAACGATGGTGAACAGCGGTTGGTCGTACTCAACCGGCTGGCCGTCTTCGACGAGGATGGATTCGATCACACCGCTGGTTTCAGCTTCGATGTGGTTCATCATCTTCATGGCTTCAACGATGCACAGGGTGTCGCCTTTCTTCACGGTCTGGCCGACTTCCACGAAGGACGGCGAGGTTGGCGAAGACTTGCGGTAGAACGTACCGACCATTGGCGAACGGGCAACGGTGCCGTTCAACACTGGAGCGGCCGGAGCTGCAGGAGCGGCAGCGGCAGCCGGAGCGGCGGCAGCGACAGGCGCGGCAGCCGGAGCAGGCATAGGAGCCGGTGCGTAGTACTGCTGGGCCGGGGTCTTGCTATGACGGCTGATGCGTACGGACTCTTCGCCTTCCTTGATCTCGAGCTCGTCGATGCCGGACTCTTCCAGCAATTCGATCAGTTTCTTAACTTTACGGATATCCATGAATCATCAACTCCCAAGGGTCGGTCAGGGGCGTTTAACGCTTGTTGTTCAAGCTGTTGCCGGTCTTTCAAGCTGCTCTAGGGCGGCCTCCAGGGCCAGTCGGTAACCGCTGGCGCCAAGGCCGCAGATCACTCCCACCGCTACATCGGAGAAGTAAGAGTGATGGCGGAAAGGTTCGCGTTTGTGCACGTTAGACAAATGCACTTCGATGAATGGGATGCTCACCGCCAGCAGCGCGTCACGTAATGCGACACTTGTATGCGTAAAAGCTGCTGGGTTGATCAGAATGAAGTCCACGCCTTCG
The DNA here is from genome assembly GCF_028823535.1 of Pseudomonas serbica. GTDB lineage: Bacteria > Pseudomonadota > Gammaproteobacteria > Pseudomonadales > Pseudomonadaceae > Aquipseudomonas > Aquipseudomonas serbica. Next base: position 308,725 of record NZ_JAQIYM010000006.1, read on the forward strand.
CTGCGGGCGGCATGGATGCGGTCGATCAATTCGTACTCGGCATTGCTTTGCAGGTGCAGCAAATGGTGGCCGGCTTCACGGGCGCGGCGTTCCAGGTCCTGGTTGATCTGCGCCAGCGTCGTGGCGCCATAGGTGCCCGGTTCGCGGGTACCGAGCAAGTTCAGGTTGGGTCCGTGCAGTACGAGTAGCGTGGCCATCGGCTGTTCCTTGGTTATCCGTGTGCATTTGTCAGAACCCGGCGACTATGCCGCAAAGCCTTTGTGACTGTCCAGTTCTCTGCAATAGCCAGCACGATGACCGATGTTTGCGCGAAATATATGACCGCGTGATTAAATCCGGTCATTCGCCCTGGCGACACGTTCGGCGAAGTCCGCCGCCTTGATTTCGCCGATCACCCGAAGATCGACACGCTCGACTCCGTCCGTGCCGAAAAACATCAGCGCCGGAGGGCCGAACAGTTGGTAACGATCCAGCAGGGCGCGTTGTTCGGCATTACTGGCAGTGATGTCGAAGCGGATCAACCGATAGCCTTTCAGGCGTTCGACGACGATCGCATCCTTGAGCACCTGGTGTTCGATGACTTTGCAGCTGATGCACCAATCGGCGTACCAGTCGAGCAGCAGCGGGGTGCCGGACGCCCGGGCTTCGGCGAGCACACGGTCGAGGTCGGCCGGGGTGCTGACGGTTTGCCAGGCGCCGATGTTTTGCGTGGGCTCGTTGCCAGCCACCGTGCGCGGCTGGCCGATCGGGTTGAACGGATCGGTCTGGCCGCTGAAAGCGCCGTACCAGCAGGCCAGCGCATAAAACAGCAGGAACATCCCGAGCAATTGGCCCAGGCGTTTGCGCGGCGGTTTGTAGACGAACTCCAGTGCCCCCATGAACAACCCGACGCCAGCAGCCAGCAGGCCGATCAGCAGCAAGGTGATCTGTCCCGGCAGGACCCGACTGAGCAGGCCGATCGCCAGCCCCAGCAACAGGACGCCAATCGCATTTTTCACGTAGATCAGCCACGGTCCGCTTTTCGGCAGCCAGGCGGCACCGCCGGTGGCCACCAGCAACAGCGGTGCCCCCATGCCCAGGCCGAGCATGAACAGTTTCAGGCCACCGCCCAGTGCGTCGCCGCTGGCGCTGATGTAAAGCAGCGCACCGGCCAGCGGCGCCGAGACGCAAGGCGAAACCAGCAGGCTGGAGACCACGCCCAATACCGCAGCGCCCCATAGCGAACCGCCTTCGGTGCGGCCGGCAATGCGGTCCAGTCGGCTGCTGATGGCGTGCGGCAACTTGAGCTCGAACACGCCAAACATCGCCAGGGCAAACAACGCAAAAAACATCGCGAACGGCACCAGCACCCAGGCCGATTGCAGGCGTGCCTGCAGATTGAGCTGCGCGCCGAACAATCCCATGAGCGCACCCAGCAAAGCGAAACAGGCGGCCATCGGCAGCACATAGGCCAGCGACAGATTGAAACCACGCCAACCCCCGACCTGGCCACGCAATACTACGCCGGAAAGGATCGGCAGCATGGGCAGTACGCACGGGGTGAAGGTCAGGCCCACGCCAGCAAGGAAAAACAGCGCCAGTTCGCGCCAGCTCCAGGCCTGTGCTGTGGTCGGGCCGTTGCCGTCAATGCTCAGTCGCTCGGTTTCCGGTGGATAGCACAGGCCTTTGTCGGCGCAGCCCTGGTAGGTCACGACCAGCGTGAAGGCACGCTGATCGGTGCGCGGCAGCTCTACATCGAGTACGCCGTGGTAGACCTCGACATCGCCGAAGTACGAATCGTGCTTCTGTTCGCCCGTGGGCAATTGCGCCGGGCCCAGGCTGACATCGGCCAGGTCTGCGCGGAACTGGAAGCGGTGCCGGTAAAGGTAATAGCCCTCGGTAGCGACGAAGCGCAGTTTGATCGATTGCGGCGTGCTGTCTACCAGGCTCAACTGAAAGGCTTCGCGCACCGGCAGGAAGTCGGCGCTGTTGTTGATCGAGCCCAGGGTCGAACTGGGGCGACTCTCCAGCAACCCGGCGGCGGAGGCCGGCAGGGCGAGCACTAAAAGCAGCAGGCAAAGCAAACGGCGCATGACGATCTCGCGTATCGGAATTGGGGGGATGATAGCGGACAGTGATGCGGTGTGCAGAACCTGGGATGTGTGGTGATTGAACTGACGCCATCGCGAGCAGGCTCGCTCCCACATTTGATTTGCGCACGACGCAATCCACTGTGGGAGCGAGCCTGCTCGCGATGGCGGCCTGTCAGACGCGGAAAGCCTGGACGGCTGTATGCAATCTTCCACCCAATACCAACAGATTCTCCCCTTGCTCGCGCCCCTGGCCGATACGCAGCAAGTTATCCCCACCCAATTGATGGATTCGCTCACTGTGATCGCGGATTTCGCTGACAGCACCGCTCTGCTGGGCGGTAACATCGGCGATACGCACCGCGGTGTCGGAAATGGTCTGGATCGCCCCGACGATTTTATCCAGCGCCCCATCCGCCGCCTGCGCCTGATTGGCGGTGGCTTCGGCGTGTTCGACCTGGGCGCGCATGCCTTCCACCGATTGGCGCGCCGCGGTCTGCAGGCCGGCGATCAGGGTCTGGATCTCGGCCGTCGCCCCGGCGGTGCGTTGTGCCAGTGAGCGTACCTCTTCGGCCACTACGGCAAAGCCGCGACCCATTTCCCCGGCTCGGGCCGCTTCGATGGCAGCGTTCAAGGCCAGCAGGTTGGTCTGGTCGGCGATCGAGCGGATCACCGTCAGCACGCCACCGATGGTCGCGGACTCTTCGGCCAGGTGCTCGATCATCTGCGCATTGCCCTGCACTTCTCCCACCAGCGCATGCAGGCCGGTGAGGCTCAGGCCAATGACTCTCTGGCCGTGTTCGACCGCCTGGCCGGCATGGCGACTGGCGTCGGCGGCCTGGCTGGCATCGCCGGCAACTTGCTGGATGGTCGCTTCCAGTTCGCCGAGGGAATCGCGGATCATTGCCGTGTCGCCGGCCTGATGCTCGGCGCCACTGTGCAGGTCGTTGCTCAGTTCGGCCAGGGTTCGACTGCTGCCGGCAACCTGCTCGGCATTGAGGCGAATGGTCCCCACCAGATCCACCAGATAGGCGCGCAGACGATTGAGCGAGGCTTCAATGTCATGCAGTTCGCGGTTGGTATTGCCCAACTCAATGTCACGGCTGAAGTCGCCTTCGGCCCAGGTCGACAGCGCCGGGGAGAGTCTGGTCAGGGTGCGCGCGAGTTTGCGTTGCAGGGTGTCGATCAGCAGGGCGATCAGCAGAATCAGACCGATCATCACCCCTTGCATCAACCGCACTTCACTCTGGATCTGCCCGTGCTGGGCGCGTACCACCGGTTCCAGGCCGGCGATAGACTGTTGCACGGCGGCGATTTTCAGGTGCGTCGCGGCGCTCAGTTCGGCGCGTTTCTGGATTTGCTCGCGAGTGCGGGCCAGTTCCGCCGGGTAGCGGCCGAGCAGGCTGTTGAGCTCACGCTTGAAACCCACGCCGGCATCTTCGGCCGCGGCTTTCTCGGTGTTCTCCAGGCCCATCATCGCGGCGAAATCATCAGTGTTCGATTCGCTGCTGGCTGCCACGCCCAACAATGGCAGGGCGTCCAGTTGTTCGGCCTGGCTGCGGATGTTGGTGACTTCGCGCTCGGCATCGGCGGCCAGTTCGCTGCGGCCGCTGCTGACCAGTTTGTCCCGGGCCAGCGACAGCTTGCCCAGGTGCTGGGAGGCCATCAGAAGGGGCGTCAGGTAGCTCGCATTGCCACTGGCGTACTGGCTGAGTTGATCAAGGCTGGCGCCCAGCTCTCGTTCGGCTTGCACGAGCAGGGCCTGTGGGTCGCCCGCGAGCTTGCCGGCGGCCAGCAGATCGGTTTTGCTGAATTCGTCCAGGTTGTTCAGGCTCGGGCGCAAGGTTTCAGCCAGGGCGGGTGGCAACTCGGCGAGTTCCCCGTGCAGGTTGTCGATGGCCTGGCTGGCGCTGCTCAAGCGCAACGCATCGCCGCTGGCGAGGTAATCCACGATGTTGCGCGCCACTTCATTCTGGAACTGCTGGGACAACCCCAGATAACGCTCCATTAACAGGTACGGGCGTTCGAGGGCTTTTTGCGACCACCAGAGTGTGGCGCCCAAGGCTACGCACACGGCAACTAAAAGAAGGGTGTTGAGATTGGTCAGCAGCTTCAGGCGCATCAGGGACTACCAACGGCAGAAATGGTAAGTGCCTGAAGTTATTGCGTTTGTGTTACAGGGTTATGACCGTATCGGTCTCTTCCGATGAAATAGTGGCATTTTGCCTTGGCGCCCTGGCGGCTTGTACACGGTTGCGTCCCGCGCCTTTGGCACGGTACAGCGCCTCGTCCGCCTGGCTGGCCATCAGCAGGCTGTCGGAGTGTTCGCTCAGGTCCACCACCCCGGCGCTGAACGTGCACCATAGATCCTGGGGTTGAGCGGGGTAGTGAATCTCGGCAAAGCGCTGACGGATTTCGTCGAGTACCTTGACGGCCGATTCGAGGTCGGTGTCGGGCATGACGATGGCGAACTCTTCGCCACCGTAGCGGCCGATAAAATCGGTCTTGCGCAAGCGTTGCTTGAGAAACAGCGCCAGGCTCTTGATCACCCGGTCGCCCATGGGGTGACCGTGGCTATCATTGACGCGCTTGAAGTGGTCGATGTCGAGCATCGCAAAACTCAGCGGCTTGCCCTCGCGGCGCGCGCGAAAGCTGCAGTCTTCGAGCAATTGCAGGATGTGCGTGTGGTTGTACAGGCCAGTGAGGCTGTCGCGCACCATCCGCGCCTTGAGGTTGCGTGCTCGCGCCGCACGGTTGCGCACGGTGGTGATCAGGTGCCGGGGCTTGATGGGTTTGGTCAGGAAGTCGTCGCCGCCCTCGCTCATGGCGTCGAGTTGCTTGTCGAGGTCGTCCTCGGCCGACAGGTAGATGATCGGCACGCTGACATAGCGGTCGTTATGGCGGATCACCTTGGCCAGTTCCGTGCCGGTGCAGGCCGGCATGTACATGTCGAGGATGATCAGGTCCGGTTGAAAGTCCGCCAGTTCGGCCATGGCCTGGATCGGCTCGATCAGGGTCCGGGTGATGATCCCCGCGCTGTTGAGCAGGCGCTCGGTGTGCAGGGCTTGGGCGCGCGAGTCGTCGATGATCAGCACTTTATAGGGCTCGTACTGGGCAACGCAGGTCAGGACCTCGATTTTTTCCAGCAGGCTCGACGCTTCCAGGGTGCCGGTGAGGAACTCCTGGCCGCCGGCGCGCACGGCGGCGAGGCGGGTCGGGGTGTCGGTTTCATGCAGGCTGAAAAATAGCAGCGGCAAACGCTGATCGAGACCTTCCTGGGCTTCGGCCGCCAGTTTCAGGCCGACGCCTTGGCCACTGAAGTCGACGTCCATGACGATTGCTGCGGGCAGGCGCTCGACCATCGAAGAGCGGAAGGCCGACACGCTCTCCAGGGACTGGGCGCTGAGCCCGAAAAACTCCAGCTGCTTGGCCAGTCGCTCGGCCCGGTCATGATCCTGCAGCATCACGTAGATGGGTTTGCGCAAGGGCGGCAGGAATGTCTGGTCGAGCTGATCGCCTTGGCGCAGGCCAGTGCGGGACAGGCGTTGCATCAACCGGTTGAGGTCGTTGATCAGGCCGCTGCTCAGGCGTCCGCGATTGGCGTCGACAGCCTCCAGGGACTGGCCGATCTGACGCGCCAGCTGGCTGTGTTCCGGTTGTTCGAAGCGTTCGGCGAAACGCAGCAAGCGCAGGTTGGCCTCACTCAGTTCCGCCAGTTCTCGGGTCGACCATTCACTGCGCTGCAGGCGCTGCCAGATCTCAAGAACCTGACGTGCTTGATGAATTACCCGCTGGGCAAAATGGAGCTTGAGGCGCTCGCGGCTGGGCTCTTCGGGCTCGGTCATATCCTGACTACTGGTTAGGGGGCAAGCTGAGGTCGACTGGTGGCTCTATGCTAGCATCTCTTTTCCGTTACATGACTCTTGTACGTTAATAATCTTTGGCATCACTCTGTCCGGCTTCTGACCGGGCGGTCGCCAATTGCCTGTCAATTCCTGCGAGAGTCCCGCCAGCCGTGGCATCGGCCCGTTTCGAGTGGAGTCCCGATGTCGTTGGCGTCAGGTACGCAGGGTTGCCGCGCCTGGTTGTCCATGGCCACAAAGCGGGCGCCTTTTCGGCCTTGTCGGGCTAGGGGATTCCCTTAGAAGCCATTGAATAAATTTCGCTGTAGAGCCCACGGCGGGTGCCGGGCAAAGGCACGTTGTTGTATGGTTGTGGTCGAATCGATGAACTCAAGTAATTGAAAGGATATCGCCATGCTGGACTGGAAGAACCGCGCCGGTAGCGCGCCTGAACGTGCCGCTGAACCGAAGTCGGCTACCCGCAGTTATCTGGGCGGCCTGTTTTTCAGCCGGGCGCTGGCCACACTGATTGGCCTCTACCTGCTGGTGACGATTGCTCTGGGTTGGTACTGGAGCGCGGAACCTGACCTGTTTCCGGTGCAGCAGAATGCGCAGTTGGCCGCCGAACGGGACGGCAAGCAGATGGTGGTCGGCTATACCACGGTGGAAACCCTCAAGAGCGTCGCCGGTACCCTGCTGAACAAGCCCGGCGGCTACATCTCCAACGACCGCCTGCCGCCGGGCCTTTGGATGGACAACATGCCGAGCTGGGAGTACGGCGTGCTGGTGCAGGTGCGCGACCTGAGCCGTGCGCTGCGTAAAGACTTCGCCCGTTCGCAGTCGCAGTCCACCGAAGACGCCGACCTGGCCAAGGCCGAGCCGCGTTTCAACTTCGACAATAAAAGCTGGGTGCTGCCTTCCAGTGAGTCCGAGTTCCAGGAAGGCATCAACTCCCTGACCCGCTACCAGACTCGGCTGTCCGATCCGAACCAGAAGAGCGCGCTGTTCTATGCCCGTGCCGACAACCTGAACAATTGGTTGGGCGATGTCGGTACCCGTCTGGGTTCGCTGTCGCAACGCCTGTCGGCCAGCGTTGGCCGGGTCAAGCTCAACACCGCGCTGAAAACCGAAGTCGTCGCGCCAGGGCAGGTGCCGCAGGTCGACGAAGAAATCGTCGAAACCCCATGGCTGCAGATCGACAACGTGTTCTACGAAGCTCGTGGCCAGGCCTGGGCCTTGTCCCACCTGCTGCGCGCCATCGAAGTGGACTTCGCCGATGTGCTGGCCAAGAAGAACGCCACGGTCAGCGTGCGCCAGATCATTCGTGAACTGGAAGCGTCGCAGGAAGCGGTCTGGAGCCCGATGATCCTCAATGGCAGCGGCTTCGGCGTGCTGGCCAACCACTCGCTGGTGATGGCCAACTACATTTCCCGGGCCAACGCCGCCGTGATCGATTTGCGTCAACTGCTGAATCAGGGCTGAGCCATGGCCGATAGCCCCATCGATAGCCTGCGCGAAGCCGCCCATCGGGCGGCCTCGGATGCCGAGCAGATCGCTTGGGTCGACGAGCAGGACAACCTGCTCGGCGCCCTGGTCCGTTCCGACCTGCGCGAGCGCGGGCTGATCGGGCGCGGCACCTACATCATGTTGTTCAACTCCGCCGGTGAGCTGTGCGTCCACCGGCGCACCCTGAGCAAGGCAATCTATCCGGGCTATTGGGACGTGGCGGCGGGTGGCATGGTGCTGGCCAGCGAAACCTATGCCGAGTCGGCGGCCCGGGAGCTTGAAGAGGAACTGGGTGTGAGCGGGGTGGAGTTGTCCGTTCATGACCACTTTTTCTTCGAGGACACCGGCAATCGCCTCTGGTGTTCGGCGTTTTCGGCAGTGTGGGATGGTCCGCTGGTGCTGCAACCGGAAGAGGTGCTGGAAGCGCGCTTCATGCCCATCGAAGAAGTGCTGCGCGATATCGAGCAAAAGCCTTACTGCCCGGACTCTTTGGCCGCCTTGAAGCGCTATCTGCGTGCCCGCGGCGAAGACGTCGCAAAAGAGGCATAAATTGGCGCCGATTGGCTCTTAGCAATCGGCGTTTTTGCCGTTACACTGCGCGACCTTTTCAAACTGAACCGGTATTGCTCTTTTGTAGGAGCGAGCTTGCTCGCTCCTACACAGGTTGTACCGTTTCAGTAGCGCTGCCCCTGCCTGAGTGGGGCTTCGCGGTCGATGGCACCTGCCCAGGTTGCCGCGACCAGTCTTTGTCCTCCCAAGAGGATTGCCGGTGGCCAAAAAAGCCGCATCCTTCGCCGCCCTTGGTGGCCTGGTATTTTCCACCGACGCAGGTCGTCATTGCCCGGAATGCAGTAAACCGGTGGACGCCTGCATCTGCAAACAGACCGTTATCCCGGCCGGCGACGGCATCGCTCGCGTGCGTCGCGAAAGCAAGGGCCGTGGCGGCAAGACGGTGACCACCATCACCGGCGTGCCCTTGGCTGAAGACGCGCTCAAGGAACTGGCCACGACGCTGAAAAAGCGCTGTGGCACCGGTGGAGCGTTGAAAGACGGGATCATTGAAATCCAGGGCGATCATGTCGAGCTACTCTTGGCTGAACTGATCAAGCACGGTTTCAAGGCGAAGAAGTCCGGCGGCTAGCAGCCTCTGTGAAAACCACCCGCGGCTTGATCCAGACCTGCCTGACAGCAGACCTGGCGTCGTCTCCATGGTTTTCACAGAGCCTGTTCATGACCGGTTTCTAAACTCACTGCGGTCAGCGAGGTCTATCCCTTCGTTGACGAACCGTCATTTTCATTCTTTAGACTGCGCCGGCCTGAATCCAGGCGACGCACTATGACTTCTTTATAGGGGACTTCAATGTCCGTACGACGCACACGCAAAGACGATGGCAGCCAATGGACAGTTGCGGACAGCCGCAGTGTTTACGGGATTCGCCATTGGGGGGCCGGGTATTTCGCGATCAATGACGCCGGTCGCGTCGAAGTTCGTCCCAACGGTCCGAGCAGCTCACCCATCGATCTGTTCGAGCAAGTCGACCAGTTGCGCAAGAGCGGCCTGTCCTTGCCATTGCTGGTACGTTTCCCGGACATCCTGCAAGACCGCGTGCGTCAGCTGACCGGTGCGTTCGACGCCAACATCGAGCGTCTGGAATACCAGAGCAAGTACACCGCGCTGTACCCGATCAAGGTGAACCAGCAAGAAGCGGTGATCGAGAACATCATCGCCACCCAGAACGTCTCCATTGGCCTGGAAGCCGGCTCCAAGCCCGAGCTGCTGGCGGTGCTGGCGCTGGCGCCCAAAGGCGGCACCATTGTCTGCAACGGCTACAAGGACCGCGAGTTCATTCGTTTGGCATTGATGGGCCAGAAGCTTGGCCACAACGTGTTCATCGTGATCGAGAAAGAGTCCGAAGTTGGCCTGGTGATCGAAGAAGCCGCCTCGCTCAAGGTCAAGCCACAGGTCGGCCTGCGGGTGCGCCTGTCGTCCCTGGCTTCGTCCAAGTGGGCGGACACCGGTGGTGAGAAATCCAAGTTCGGCCTGTCGGCGGCACAACTGCTGTCGGTGGTCGAGCGCTTCCGCGCGGCCGGCCTGGACCAGGGCATTCGCCTGTTGCACTTCCACATGGGTTCGCAGATCGCCAACCTCGCCGACTACCAGCATGGCTTCAAGGAAGCGATCCGTTACTACGGCGAGTTGCGCAACCTCGGCCTGCCGGTCGATCACATCGACGTCGGTGGTGGCCTGGGCGTGGACTACGACGGTACGCACTCGCGTAACGCCAGCTCGATCAACTACGACATGGACGACTACGCCGGTGTCGTGGTCGGGATGCTCAAGGAGTTCTGCGACGCGCAGAGCCTGCCGCACCCGAACATCTTCTCCGAAAGCGGCCGCTCCCTGACCGCTCACCACGCCATGCTGGTGATCCAGGTAACCGACGTCGAGAAACACAACGACGACGTGCCACAGATCGAGAACAAGGAAGCGCTGCCGGAAACCGTGCAGTGGCTGGTGGACCTGCTTGGCCCGACCGACATCGAGATGGTCACCGAAACCTACTGGCGCGCCACGCACTACATGAGCGACGTGGCCGCCCAGTACGCCGATGGCAAACTGACCCTGGCTGAAAAAGCCCTGGCCGAGCAATGCTACTTCGCTGTATGCCGTCGCCTGCACAACTCGTTGAAGGCGCGTCAGCGTTCCCACCGCCAGGTGCTGGACGAACTCAACGACAAGCTGGCCGACAAGTACATCTGCAACTTCTCGGTGTTCCAGAGCCTGCCGGACACCTGGGCCATCGACCAGGTACTGCCGATCATCCCGCTGCACCGCCTGGACGAAGAGCCTCTGCGCCGCGCGGTGCTGCAGGACCTGACCTGCGACTCCGACGGCAAGATCAACCAGTACGTCGACGAGCAGAGCATCGAGACCAGCCTGCCGGTGCACGCCTTGAACGAGGGCGAGGACTACCTGCTGGGCGTGTTCCTGGTCGGTGCCTACCAGGAAATTCTCGGCGACATGCACAACCTGTTCGGTGACACCGACTCGGTGAACATCTACCAGAATGCCGACGGCAGCATTTATCACGCCGGTATCGAGACCCACGACACCATCGAAGACATGCTGCGCTATGTGCACTTGTCGCCGGAAGAACTGATGACCCACTACCGCGACAAGTGCGCCAGTGCCCGCATCAGTGCCAGCGAGCGCACCCAGTTCCTCGATGCCCTGCGCCTGGGCCTGACCCGTTCGTCTTACCTGTCTTCCTGAGGTAAGCACTGCTCTCATCAGGTTGTCTGAAAATTTACCGTTTGCGTCGGAAATTTCAGATGACCTGGTGCGACACTTCTCTTTTTTTCAGCGAAATGGACCGCTTCTCGGCTATCCAAGTTATTTCGTCCTCTTTTCGCGTAGGCCTTTTCCTAAGTTGTATTTCGCCTCTCTACTCGGCCATGTCTCTCGGCGAGAATCCCCGGCTGTCCCTCCTGTAGAGAAACGCCCATGGTCGATCCAGTCAACGAGCCGTCATTTCGTCTGGACGTAGCAGGTCTGTCCAACGCCTTCGAGGTTCTGTCCTTTGCCGGTAGAGAATCCATCAGCGAGCCTTTCGTGTTCGACGTGGACCTGCTGATCGACGACCCGTCGCTCGACCTCGCCAGCTTATTGTACCGTTCGGCATCCTTGCTTTTCGGGCCGGCGGGAAACGCCATTCATGGACAGTTGCATGAACTGGTCCAGCGCGATCACGGCCTGGGAATCAGGCTTTGCCAGGTGCGGCTGGGGCCGAAGTTCGCCTGCCTTGCCCAACGCTTCAGCCAGCGCATTTTCAGCGGCCGCTCGGTGCCGCAAATGCTTGAGCAGGTACTCAGGGAGCATGGCATCGTCGATCAGGATCGGCGTTTTGAACTGGCTGGCGATTACCCGCCCCGTGATTTCTGTACGCAATACCAGGAATCGGACCTGCAGTTTGTTCAGCGCTTGTGTGCCCAGGAGCGGCTGCATTATTACTTTGAACACCAGGCTGGCAGGCATTGCGTGGTGTTCGGCGAGGGCCTGGGGAATTTTCAGATCGCTGAAGCGGCGTTCTTCCGTGCGGCGGGAGGGCAACCGGCCGTGCGTCGATTCGAGTTCAAGCGCAGCATCGACGGCGCGGCGCAGCGCGTGGAGTGTGGCACTGACCTGACAACGCTGCGCAGCGGCCAGTGCATGCCGCTGTGCGGACATCCGGTTGCCGAATGGAATCAGCTGTGGCTGTTGACCCATATCGAGCATCAAGGCGCCCAAGGTGCAAGCCAGGTCTACAGCAACAAGGTGCGGGCCGAGCACTGGGTAATGCCCTTTGAAACACCGATCATGGCGGTGAAGCCAAGGATGCACGGCCTGCAGCGGGCGTGGGTGGTAGAGGTTGATGAGCCGCAACCTGATCCATCGAGGCCGGTGGCAGTGCAGTTTGACTGGCTTTATCAGGGGGAAGGCGCGGCGCCCAGCCATTGCTGGTTACCCTTGGCTGCGCCATTGAAGGTTGCAAGCAGCGCGCAGTTGGTTGAAGGCACGGAGGTGGTGGTGAGCTTTACCGAAGGTGATCCGGACCAACCGCTGATCACCGGTGTTCTGCATGGCCTCGCAGCTGTCGAAGCCGTCGAGGTGCCGGATGCGGTGTCCGCCACTTCGGATTTCGAAGATTGCCCGCTTGAAGGCGTGCAACAGTGGCTGGGGTCGGGCGAGCCCCTGATGTTGTTGTGTCTGCTGCCCGGTGGCGGCAGTTTTAATCATTGCGTGCAGACGCCCTGCATCTGCCGCACGGCGACACGCCTTGGCCAGAGCGGTGCGGCATGACTGTGGTACAGGCGTCCGAGGCGAGCCCGCAATGGTTGTTACTGGACATGCCAGGCGCGCCGCAGGCGGGTGTGCCCCTGCACGACACGTTTGCCCACGCCCGTCGGTTCCGACTGTTCGAAGACACGGAATGGCAGGCATTGCAGGCGCTGGGGCCGATACTCATTGATCTGCGGACCTGCCCCGCCCTGGTCGATCTGTACCGCGTCGACGGGCAATACTGGCGCGGCTTGCTGGTGTTCAGCGACGCGTCGGCGTCGACCTTGCTGGCGCATCTGCGGCGCATGCTCAGCGTCTCCTTCAACCTGCATCACCGCGCCTTGTTGAGTTACTACAACCCGAACACCGCCAGTTATTTTTTTGATGCCTGCGATGCCGAGGAGCTCAGTCGCTGGTTGGGGCCGATCAGCCAGTTGCGCTGGTTCGGTGGGACCTGGGCGGACCGTGCGCTCGGCTGTCAGGGCTGGCAGCAGTTGCTCAACCCAGGGCTTGCCGTGCGCCCTCTGGCAGTCGAGGAAGATCTCAGCCCCCGGCAACGGGAAAAACTGCAGACCTGCCTGCTCGAGCAGCATGCCTGGCGCTGGAGTCAATCCACGGGGACGGATTTCATGCGTGTGTGGGGCCATCTGGAAGAGGGCCTGGGATTGGGTTTCAGCGAGCGCCCGGTGCTTGATGGCTGGATGTGGCTGCGCTTGCAATACCCCGATGCCTGGCTGGTGCAGCCACTATCGGGGGATACCCAACAGGAACGCCTCGAAAGCCTGCGCCATCTGTGGCAGAACGACGCCCCCTGAGCCGGCGCTTTATACCACCAGGGCTTTCAGTGAGCGCGGGCGAACCAGCCATCATTCTGGCGCAGGCGCCAGGCAATCAGGCCGAGCGTCAGGCTGCGCAGCAACATGAACAGCAGGAAGGTGATCCACAGGCCATGATTGCCATATCCCTGCAACACCCAGGCGAATGGCACCAGCAAGGCCACCGTCAACAGCATGCCGTTACGCATTTCCCTGGCCCGGGTGGCGCCGATGAACAGCCCGTCGAGCAGGTAGCTCCAGACCGCGATCAGCGGCAACACGGCAAGGTATGGCAGGTACAGGAACGCGGTGTCGCGCACGCTGCTGATGTCGGTCTGCATCTCGATGAACAGGTGCCCGGCAAACAGGAACAAGCCGGCGAAACCCAGGCTCGCCAACAACGACCAGCCGCAGGCCACCACCAGGGAGCGGCGCAGGGCATCCCGGTCGCGCGCGCCGATGGCGTGGCCGCACAGGGCTTCCACGGCATGGGCCAGGCCGTCGAGCGCGTGGGCGGTCAGCAGCAGGCCGTTGAGCAGCAGGGCATTGGCGGCAACGGTCGCATCACCCAGGCGGGCGCCTTGCACGGTGATCAGGAAAAACACCGATTGCAGCGCCAGGCTGCGGATGAAAATGTCGCGGTTGACCGCCAGCAGCGGTCGCCAACTCTGCCAGAGCGCCAGGGCGGCCCAGGCGATATGCCCGGGATAGGCGCGCAGGGCATGACGGGTCAGCAACAGGCCGATCAGCGCACCGGTCCATTCGGCGATCACCGAGGCCCGGGCCGCACCCACCACCCCCCACTCCAGGCCAAGGACAAACCACAGGTTAAGGGCGATGTTGACCAGGTTGGTGCTCAGCAGGATCACCAGCGGCGCCCGAGCGTTCTGCGTGCCCAGGAACCAGCCGACCAGCGCGTAGCTGGCCAGCGCCGCCGGCAGGCCGAACAACCGCGTGTGGAAAAACTCGCGGGTCATCTGGTCCAGTTCCGCCGACGGTTGCATGAAGTGCAGCGCCGCCCCGCTCAGCGGCACGCCCAGCGCACCCAGCACCAGCGCCAGCCCCATGGCGAGCAGCAGGCCCTGCAACAGGATCTGCCGCAGTGCCGCGCCATCTCCGCGCCCCGCGGCCTGGGCGGCAAAACCGGTGGAGCCCATGCGCAGAAAGCCCATGGCCCAGGCGAGGAAGGTATAGAGACTGGCCCCGACCGCCACGGCTCCCAACTGATGGGCATGGGGCAAGTGTCCAATGACGGTGCTGTCGACCAGCGCCACCAGCGGTACGGAAATGTTCGAGAGAATCATTGGCGCGGCCAGCGCCCAGACCCGACGATGGGTTGGACGGTCGCGCCAATCGGCGATCAGGTTGGACATGCAGGCTCCTTGGGGAGCAGGCATTGTAGCGAGCCCTGCAGAATCTGCAGCGCTCCATTGCAGGGGGTGTCAGTGCATGATCCAGCTGAGCAGCCACAACCCCAGCATCAACCAGATGATCCCCATGATGATCGAGGCGTTCATGAACGCGCGGATCGCCGACCACAACAGCATCAACCCGAGGATCAGGGTGATGATGCTGATGATCGATGTGTCCATGCCCAGCGCCTCGGACAAGCCTTCGACAAAATGGCTGCTGGCACGACTCACCAGCTGGAACAGACCGCTGAGGGCATCAACGATGAAACGGATGGCTGTCCCCAGGATCTGGCCAAGCCATTCGAAAAAACCTTCTACCTGCATGGAATGAACGTCCTGTCTGTTGGAGCTGCGGTGCGGCGACCCGACTTGCCGCGCATTTTTTTTCAGGCGCCATGAAGCACGCCATCGAATGATTATGGAGCAAAGACCGACAACGCTGCCAGGCACTTGCCTTCCCCCGTCATCCCCCCGAAGCTATACGCCTTCAGGAGAGCCCGATGAACCTTGTTGAACTGACCGAACGCCTGCACGCCATCCGTGATCGCAATGACTGGCGGCAATTTCACAGCCCGAAAAACCTGGCCATGGCCGCGAGTGTCGAAATGGCCGAGCTGGTGGAGATTTTCCAGTGGCTGACCGAGGACCAGTCGCGGCAGCTGCCGGCCGAAAAGCTGGCCCATGCCGGGCAGGAAGTTGGCGATATCGTGCTCTATCTGCTGTTGCTGTGCAGCGAATTGGGCCTGGACATGAATGAGGTTGTGCGCAGCAAGCTGGCGGACAGCGAGCGGAGGTTCGGCTGATGAGTGACCGTCATTTCGATCAACTGGCGACACGCTTCGCCGAAAAAATCTACGGCGGTGCCAAAGGCGCGATTCGCCTGGCGGTGCTGCAGGCCGATCTGGCCGAAGCCCTGCCGGATCGCCCGTTGCGGGTCCTGGATATCGGCGCCGGCCTTGGCCACATGTCGTTGTGGCTGGCCCAGCGTGGACACCAGGTGACCCTGGCCGAGCCCGCCGAACCCATGCTCGAAGGCGCCCGCCAGCGCTTTGCCGACGCCGGGCAGAGTGCGACCTTTATCCAGGCGCCCTGGCAGGAACTGCTCGGCCAGCTCACCGAACCCTATGACCTGGTGCTGTGTCATGCCGTGCTGGAATGGCTGGCCGAACCGCACGCGATCCTGCCGGTGCTGCATCAGCTGACCAAGGCCGACGGCTGGCTATCCCTGGCCTTCTACAACCGCGATGCGCTGATTTACCGCAACTTGCTCAAGGGCCATTTCCGCAAGATGCGCAAGAACGACATGGCCGGCGAGAAGCAGAGCCTGACCCCGCAACAGCCGCTGGACCCACGGGAACTGGCGGCGCAACTTGAGGGGCTGTGGCAGGTCGAAAGCCAGAGTGGCGTGCGAGTTTTTCACGATTACATGCCGGTGGAGTTCCAGGCCCGCGCCGAACTGTCGGACCTGCTCGAGATGGAGCTGGCCCACCGTCGCCATCCAGCCTTTGCCGGGCTTGGACGTTATTTGCACTGGATGTGTCGGCCGGTCTGATCGGAGTTCGAAATGAAAAGTCGTTCAGGGTTGCTGGTGATCTGCCTGGGCCTGGCTGCCTGCGAGGGCAGCAATCCGTACGTGGCAAGTTCCAGGCCCTTGCCGCCAGCGCCGCCTCAGGCGGCCCACACCTTTGACCGCAGCGCCTACCCGGCACCACCGCGAGACTACGGGCGTTATCGCAGCTGGGCCTGGCTCAACGGGCAACTCCCGCCGGGCACCACGTGGGCGGATTCGGCGCAGGTCGCCGAGGCGGTCAGCAGTGCGCTGGATCAGCGCGGCCTGCGGCCCCTGCATGACAATCGGCCGGCGGACCTGTTCGTGAGCGCAGACCTGCGTCTGGAAACCCGCTTGCGTCAGGTCCAGGACGATTACGGGTACTACGGCGGTTACGGCGGCTACAACCGCTACGGCTATGGGCCGGGTTACGGCATGTACGGCAGCGCGCCGATCGTGCGCACTTATCAGGAACAGGTGGTGGTGGTTCACGTCGAACTGTACGACGCGCAAAACGGTGAACCAGTCTGGAGTTCCAGCGCCGAAACCAGCAACCGGGGGAGCGAGGGCGAGCAAGTCGATGCCATACGGGAGGCTGTAGAAAAGGCAATGTCGGCGTATCCTCCCAGTTAGTTTCCTGTGGTCAAGAAGCATTTCGCAGGTTCATGTCTTCTACCGGAGAATCATCATGTTCCGCCGTCTCGCTTTACTGGCAGTGGCCGTATTGCTCAGTGCCTGCGCCGCCAACCAGGTCAATCATGACTTCGATGCCAGCCGTGATTTCGCCGCGTATCACAGCTGGAGCTGGAAAGAACCTGCGCTGCAATACCGTCCCGATGACCCCAGGATCAAGAGCGACCTGACCGAACAGCGCGTGCGCGAATCGATGGTCGAACAGCTCGAACAGCGTGGCCTGCGCCAGGCCGGCCCTGGCGCCAAGGGCGACTTGAGTGTGCAGACCTACCTGATTGTCGAGGATCGCCAGCAACAGGTGACAACCAACTACGGCGGCGGTTGGGGTAACCCCTGGTACGGCTACTACGGCGCGCCGATGTACAACGAAACCCGCCTGATCTCCTACAAGGTCGCGACGATCCAGATCGATCTACTCGACGGCAAGGACGGCAAGCTGGTGTGGCGCGGCAGTGACGAGCAGATACTCAGCCGCACACCCAACCCGGCGGACCGCAGCAATGCGATACACGAGACGGTCACGCGGATTTTGGCCAACTATCCCCCTCTCCGATAAAAATCTGTAACCCCTCCCTGTAGGAGCTGGCTTGCCAGCGAAGACGGCCTCCAGAACACCGTAAATCCTGAGGGCCTCTTCGCTGGCAAGCCAGCTCCTACAGGGGATTTGTTGTTGCGGGGAGTGGCGAGTTGCCAGCAATCGCGCCATCCCTTGTCTACACTGCCTTACACCCACGGAGGCCACGTTCGGCAGTGTGCCGGCAAAGGAGTGCGTGATGTCGCCCCGCATGCAGTTTCGCGGCCCGGCCCGGCAAAGGGGGGCGATTGGCTTGATGGCGGCGGTGACGCTGGCACTGGCGCTGGCGTTCACGCTGCTGGTCATCGACAGCGGTCGTCTGTACCTGGAAAAACGCAACCTGCAGCGCATCGCCGACATGGCCGCACTGGAAGCCGCCACCCGGGGCGGTGATTGTGCCAGCGGTGCCACCGCCACCAGCTATGCCACCGCCAGCGCCCAGCGCAACGGCTTCACCCTGCCTGGCGACGGGCGCGCACTGGCGGTGAGCTGCGGCGGGTTGAGCCTGGATGGCAACAACCTGCGGGTGTTTGCCGTCGACCCTGCGAAAAGCGAAGCCATCCAGGTCATCGCCAGCCATGTCGTGACGCAAAGTCTTGTCGGCGGCATTGGCGCCCTGTTTGGCGGTGCACCGGCGGGCGCGACCCTGACCCTCAAGGCAACGGCGGTCGCCGCGCTGCCGCCGCCGCTGGCCGCACTGACCATCCGCAGCACTGTGCTGACCTTCGATACCAGCAAGGCCGCCATCACCAGCTTGCTGTTCGGCGGCTTGCTGGGCGGCGACGTGATGATCAATGCCGCCGGCTGGAATGGCCTGGTCAACAGCAACATCAGCCTGCTCGCCTACCTCAATCGCCTGAAAGTCGACCTCGGTCTGACCGCCGCGGGTTATGACCAAGTGCTGGGTAACAGCGTCAACGTCAGCCAGTTGATCCAGGGCGCCATCAATGTCCTGGATCCCAATGGCACCCTGAGCGCGAGTGCCACGATCATCGGCCTGCAGGCGCTGAAAGTGGCGGCCGGCACCACCCGCGTGGTGCTGGGCGATTTGTTGCACGTCGAAAGTGGCAGCGACATCTCGGCCCTGGCGGTGAACCTGAAAGTCTTCGACCTGATTGAAGGCGTGGTGCAGTTGGCCAACAAACAAAACGGCCTGGTGGCGACCCTGCCGATCAACCTCGCGGGCCTGGCGCAGATCACCGCGCGGGTGCAGGTCATGCAGCCGCCGCAACTGTCGGCCGTGGGCAATCCGGAAAACGCCGCACTGGCGCCCCTGGGGCCTAACCGCATCTATGTTCGAACGGCCCAGGTCAAGACGTTATTGTCGATCAACCTGCCGGTGCTGGACGCCATCACCCCCCTGGCCAATGCCGTACTGGACCTTGCGACGTCGCTGACCAGCTTCCTCCAGGACCTGTTGGGACTGCGTGTGGACAAGTTGCTGACCTGCGGCTTGGGCGCCCCCTGTGACACGCCGGAAACCAAGCTCTTGCCACCGCCGATACGGCTCGATGTCGCTTTGGAGGCGGGCGGTGCCTGGAGTTATGTCACGGCCTACAGTTGCATCAGCGCGACCAGCAAAAGCCTGACGACCAACACCACGACCACGCTGATCGGATTGAACATCGGGCAGATCGACCCCGCCGATGTATTTGGCTCCGCCACCGTCCCGCCGACCAATGTCGTGAACCCGCTACAGCTCATCTATGTCGGGGTGCAGACCTGCCAACGTCTGCTGTTTTTACCGGCGGTCTGCTACAACCATCGGCCCACCGGCGGCATCGCCATCCGGGTCAACACCTCGGTGGCGCAAAACCCCAACATGCCCCACGTGTATTCCGCCCCAGCCGCCGTCAATCTGCCGGAAATCAACCAGCCGCCGTTTTTCTACGCCTATACCACCAACAACATCGTCAACAGCCTGAGCACCACCGTCGGCAACCTCGGGGTGAACATGTATGGGACGTCGGGCAGCATCATCGGAGGCCTGGGAAGCCTCTTGAACGACGTTACCACCGCGTTGGTGAATGCGATCAACAGCGTGCTCAGCCCGCTGCTGGACACGCTGATCAACACTTTGCTGGCGAGCCTGGGCATCGATTTGAACAAGGTCGAAGTCGGCGCCAACCTCAGCTGTCACGCCGGTCGAGCGTCGCTGGTGATCTGATCGTCGGGCACGATCGGCAGCTCGATGCAAAACCGCGCGCCCTCGGTGGAGTTGCGGGCGCTGAGCTTGCCGCCCATGTTCTGCACGATGCCGTAGCTCACGGACAACCCCAGCCCGGTGCCGACGCCCACCGGCTTGGTGGTGAAGAAGGGTTCGAAGATCCGCTCCAGCAGACGCGGATCGATGCCGCCGCCGTTGTCCTCAACCCACAGGCGCACCGCGTGTTCATCGCGCTCGGCATACAGTGCTATCCACGGCTGGAATTGCCCGTCGGCCTCACGCCTGCCGAGCAATGCGTCGCGGGCGTTGACCATCAGGTTGATCAGCACCTGTTCCAGCTGATCGACATGCCCGCGCACCTGCACCGTAAACCCGCTTTCGCTGACCCGCAGGTCTACCCCTTTGCCGCGCATGCCCTCGGCCAACAGCGACAACGTGCCTTCGATGGCCAGCGCCGGATTGAACGGCTGCTGTTCGATCTCCGAGCGCCGGCCGAATACACGCATATGGTCCACCACCCGCGCGGCGCGCTGGACCTGGGCGTCGATGCGGTTGAGCTTGTCGGTCAGGTAATCGATTTGCAGGCTGCCATTCTCCAGGCGCTTGAGCACATTGACGATCGCCATGCGCATCACGTTCAGCGGCTGGTTGATTTCATGGGCCAGGCCGGTGGCCATCTCGCCCAGCGTGGCCATTTTCGCGCTTTGGGTCAGTTGTTGCTGGGCGCGTCGAACTTCGGTGTTGTCGCGGCCCACGGCCTGGATTTCCAGCAGGCGGCCTTGGGCATCGAACACCCCGCGATCCGACCAGACCCACCAGGCATGCTCCCGGCCGGGCAACTGCAGGTTGATTTCCGCTGTGCTCACGGGGAACTCCGGGCTCAACTGGCTCAGGCGCTGGAGGAAGGCCTCGCGCTGCTGCGCCGACATCCAGCTGCCCAGGTTCACCCCCGGCAAGCCCTCGGGCGAACATTCCAGGTACGTTGCCAACGGCCGGTTGCCGAAGGTCAGGGTCAGGTCCGGACGGTAGCGGCAGATCATCGCCGGCGAGTCCTCCACCAGCATTCGGTAACGCTCCTCGCTCTGCTTGACGTGCTCGGCCGCCAGCGTCGCTTCGGTCACATCCAGCCACAGGCCCACGGCTTCCACCGGCATTCCCAGGTCATCGCGCAGCAACCTGGCTTCGTCGAGCAACCAGTGGTAATCGCCACGACTGTCGCGCAGCCGATACCGTGCGCGCACCGAACCTTCGCGCAGCAGCAGGCGGGTGCGTTCGAAGTAGCGGTCGCGATCCTCTGGGTGAACACGCTCGACCAGCGCCGCCCCGCCGCAATCGGCGAGCGTCCAGCCCAGCAACGGTTGCAGGCTGTCGCTGAAAAAGGTCGGTTGCAGCGCACCTTCCACATAACGCTGTACGTAAATCACCGCGGGCGAACTGGCGATCAGATTGTCCAGTCGCGCATGGGCGGCAGCGGCCAGTTGCTCCTGGTTCTTGATGTCACTGATGTCGAGCATGAATCCGACTAGACGCTGCTGATTACCCACGCCCAGGGCTTGGCCCTGCACGCGATACCAGACCTCCGGGGCGTTGCTGTCGGCGCGGTGCAGGCGCACGCACAACAGCAAAGGTGTGCCTTCGTGCTGCAAATCCTGCAGGCGGCTGCGCAATTCGTCGCGATCAGCGGGGTGCACTTGCTCGAGCCATTCACTCAGCGGCAATCGCTCTTGCTCAAGATTCAGGGCGCGGGTCAACGAGGGGGCCAATTGCACCTCGGCGCTGTTGCTGAACACCTCCCACCAGCCGGTGCCGAGCAACGCCTGCAAGGAGTCCAGGCGCTCCAACTGCAGATGGTGTCGGTGTTCGCGCAAGCGTTCCAGCAAGGGGCCGGCCAAGGCGGCGGCGAACTGCAACCAGTCGCGCTTGCTGACGTCCGGGGCCTGTTGATGGGCCGGGTAGCAGCCACAGAGCAACCAGGCCACCACGCCCTGGGCATCGTGGTAGGGCACGGCGAAACCCTCGGTGCTGGCAAAGGTGTCTTGCAGGCGTGGGTGCTCGGCCAGGTTCAGGTGACACGGCGTGGAGCCGTTCAAGCTGTCCAGGCCGGTGCCCAGGCGCTGTCCGTTGTGCCACAGGCTGGGTGCGTCGAAGCCGCAATAGTGCTGGTGAATCTGCCAGCCCTGCTCCTGCTCATCGAGCAAGGCCAGGGCGATGCAGGGAATGTGCAAGCGTTGGGCCAGCGCTTGCAGTTGGTCGATCAATACGTCGGGCAAGCGCGTCAGGCTGCACAGGCGCAACTGCTCGCCGATCTGTGCCGCAAGCAACTGGCACTGCTCACGCAGGCGCGCTTGCCGGCGTTCAAGCAGCAAATCGCCAATGTCCAGCAATTGCAGCAGCCAGGCGTCAGCCATCGGCTGAACCCAGCCACGCAGGTGCAGGGGCTGGCCGCTGAGGCTGTAGAAATCCAGGTCGAGGAGCTGGCCCTGCCAATCGGCGGGAGCCCCCTCAAGGATGAGGCTGCAATGGGGCAAGAGAAAATCCAGCAGGTGCGGCAGCTTTGCCGAAGGGACCTGCTGGGCCAACTGATGGCGCAACGGCCCGGTCAGGTGTAACACGCGTCCTTCGGCATTCAGTTGCATCTGTAAGCCGACGCCGAGCACGCTCAAAGGCTCCAGGATTTCCTGCTGCGCGGGCGGGTGGCGATTGAGTAAACGCCCGAAGAGTTTATCCCCGGCACTCAAAATTGCAGACTCGAACTGGCGGTGAGCGTCGCCGGTAAACTCGGTACCTGGCCAATCCCTGGCAGGCTCAGAAATGGAATCACCGCGTTCAATTTTTGCGTGGGATAGTGGATGGCGACCTGCAACACGCCGCCCGTGTAGGTGGTGGTCGTGTCGGTGGTGACATCGAAATTCAGCCCGGCGGGAATCCAGGCCAACTGACGGGTCAGCTCCAGTTTCACGACGTTTTTCAGCGCGGCCTCGTAACCGGGTGTGTTCGGGTCCAGGGCCACGCTACGACGCACGGCTTCGGCCGTCGACTGGTTGAACGACTGCATCAACAGCAGCGGCAGGCTGTAAGCGACGATTGCGTAGAACACGGCAAAAAAGATCACGAACACCAAGGCAAATTCGATCGCGACGGCACCTTTTTGCTTGCGTGGGAGGTTGCTTTTCATGAGTGCGTCTACCCTGACATCACGAGGTAATATCAGCATAGAATCATTCAGCCAAAACGGACGTTTTTTACCGGATGCAGAGCTTTGTCCTACTGATCTGGCTGACGCTGTGCGCAGCGCAGGATGCCCGGGAACGGCACATTGCCAATCACCTGACCCTGGGCGTCGGGGCGCTGGCCCTGGCGTATCTGCTATACAGCGGCACCACCTGGATCGGCGCGTCAGCCGAGCAGGGCGGCTGGGCTGCGTTACTGGCATTGGCTTTTACCTTGCCCGGCTATGCGATGCGTCGCTTGGGCGCCGGGGACGTCAAACTCATGACCGCCCTGGGGCTGGCGACCGATGGTCGGCATGTGCTCGGCGTATTTATTGGCGCCGGCTTGGCCAGTGTGTGTTGGCTGCTGCTGGCGCCAAGAGTCTGGCTTCATATCGGACAAGGGCTTAGAAGTCATCTGGTTTGCCTGGAGCCCGGTCTGTCAAAGAAACAACCCTTTGCGCCCTTCCTGTTGGTGGGGCTGGTGCTGACATTTGCCTGGCTCGGCTAGCCATTCGTTTTTGTACAGCAGCCAAAAGAGCGACTACTTTCATTCAGAGGTTGTACAGCCTCAGGCTGTCGATAAAGGGACGGTCAGTCCTTGGCCTTGCAGGGAGTTGCACGTGAACAAGCGTACTTCGGCAGTAAAAGTCCTTGTGGTCGACGATCAGCCCATGGTCGTTGCAGAACTTTGCGAATTTCTTGAGAACAGCGGCTACCGTTGCGTTCCCTGCGAATCCGGCCAGCAGGCGATCGAACGTTTTCAACAAGACACGGACATCGGCCTGGTGCTCTGCGATTTGCACATGCCTGGCCTGGACGGCATTCAGATGGTCCAGGAGCTGCAGCGCCTGTCCGGCAAGCATCGGGCGTTCGAAGCGATCATGCTCACCGGGCAGGCGGACAAGCAGGATGTGATCAAGGCGCTGCGCGCCGGTGTTGCCGATTACTACCAGAAGCCGATCGACCTGACTGAATTGCTCGAAGGCGTGCAACGCCAGGAAGTGGTACTGCAGGAGCGGCACAAGGCGTTGCAGTTGGGGCATCTGAATCAGAAGCTGCAGTACCTGTCCGAATCGCTTGATGATCTGTACGAGGATCTCGACAGGGTGCGACGCACACCGTCTGCACCGGGTGCGGATGACAGCACTGCAAGCGATAAAGAACGGGTCGAGATCCCGGCCATTTTCAGTCAGCTGTCGCCACGTCAGCTCGATGTGGCTCGCTTGGTGGGCAAGGGCCAGACCAATTATCAGATTGCCTGCGAGTTGGGCATTACCGAGAACACGGTGAAGTTGTACGTGTCGCAGGTGCTGCGCTTGACCCATATGCACAACCGCACGCAACTGGCGTTGGCGTTGACGCCGAGTAACTCGGGCGGGCGGCATCGGTTAACTGCGAACTGATCACCGCCAGCCAGCCGACATGAATCTGGCGGATGTACTGGCCCCCCTGTAGGAGCGGGCTTGCCCGCGAACGCGGCCTGACAGCCGACCAATCTTGTGCAGGATCCCTCAAGTCTTTGGGAAACATCCGACACGCTTTTCAGGTTGCCTGTCGGAAGCCGGCTTGCTGGCGATGGCGTCGGCGAAATTGGCGCAGGGCTAGAGGGCCAATCGCTGGCAAGCCAGCGCCTACAGGGGCGATGGTGGCGCCACTTATTCCTGCGATCCGCTACTCACCTTCCCCCCCACATCCTGGTCAAAGAACTGCGGAATCTCATGCTGGTAACTTTTCAGCCAGCGCTGCATCGCCAGTTCGCGCTCGGTTGCGCTGGCGGTTTGCTGTTTGGTGGAGGCTGCTGCATTGCTGCTTTGCAGTTGCAGCCAGCCTTCGGTTTCCTGTTGTTGTGGCGAGGCGGGGCCTGCGTCGATGGCGTGGGCGGCAAGGGGCAGGGCCAGCAGGCCGAGGCAGTACAGGGTGGTCGGTTTCATCGGGGTGCTCCCTACTGGACGGCGACGACTTGTGCGGCGACGGTCGGGCCGGATTTACCGGGTGACTTGAGTTTCTCGGCGCGGGCCTGGGCCTGGGTGACTTGTGCCGGGTTCAGGCCAAGACGGCTGACCAGCTCGGCGGCGCGGTTCCAGTCGTCCTGGTAGATCAACAGGGTCACCAGGTTCACGGCGGCCAGTTTGTCGCTTTGCTTGAGCTCGATGGCCGTGAGGAATTCGAACTTGGCGTCCTCAATGCGCAACTGATTGAGGTACACAACGCCCAGGTCGTTGCGGATTTTTTCATCGGTAGGGGCCAGTCGGGCGGCCCGTTGCAGGTGCGCCTGAGCCAGGCCATTGTCGCCCTGGGCGGCGGCGAGTTGGCCCAGGCCGTGTTCGGCTTCGGCGGCCATGCAGCCGCCTAGCAGGCTACGGTACAGCGGCTCGGCTTCACGGCGGTCCAGCAGTCGATAAACCTTGGCCTTGCGCAGGCGCACGTCGGCCTGGTTGTCGGGCAGGCTCTGCAGGTTGGCGAGGCTGGCGTGCAGCTTGCCGTCATTGGCCATGTCATCGGCCAGGTTCAGCGACAGCTGTTGTTCGGCGTTCAACTTGGCGCAACTGGCGGTGTTGGTCAGGGCACTCCAGGGTGCCTGCCCGTTGCTCGCGCAACCCCCCAGCAACAGCAGGCTCAAACCGGCAATCATTGCTTTCATCACGAATCCCCTAAGAAGCAAAAGCCCGGGCGAGGGCGGTGAAACCCGGGCCGGCCAGTACGATCAATAACGCCGGGAAGAGGAACAGCATCATCACGACGGACATTTTTGCGGACATCTTGGAGATGTATTCCTGCAGCCTCGCCAGGCGCTTGTCATCGAGTAACAGTTTGAGCGCCAGCAGGGATTTCATCGCACCGCCGCCCTGATGGAGCAGCTGTTGCAGGATCACGCAGGTGTCAGTGAATTCGTCGACCGCCAGCAAGCGAGTGGCCTTGTTCAGTTCATCGCCCAGTTCCAGGCCTGAATCGACGCGGGCCAGCACCAGGCGCAGCTCGTGGGTCAGCGTGGGCATCAACAACTTGCCTTCATTACTCAATACGCGCAGCGATTGCTCCACGGCCATGCCCGATTCGAACAGGATGCGCAGCAATGGAATGAAGGTAGAGATCTCGACCGCCAGTTTCTTTTGCCGATGGTGCGCTGCGGCGGCCAGCAGGCGCTTGGGCAGCAGATAGCCGATTCCTAAGGCGAAGGCCGGGACCAGCCACGCACGAGTGACCTCGGGGAAAAACAGGCCCTGCACCAGCGCACTCAACGCCAGCGCCAGTACCGGGGTGCCAACCTGGAAGGCGGCGAACAAAGCCCGCTGCCGCGCGGTACGCCAGCCCAGGCAGTTGAGCAGCGTCTGGGTTTCGTTATCGAGCTTGACCGACTGCTGGCCGACTCGGCTGGTACCCAGCGCATGCAGCCATTGGCTGAAGCGGTTTTCGCTTGGCGCTTTGCCGTCCAGGCGCTGCACCACCTGGCGGGCACGCCGACGCATTTGCACGATGACGCCGACAAACAATCCAGATGCCAGCAGGAACAGCAGCGAGCTCAGCAGCATGGACAGGTTCATAGGCTGCGCAACATCCGCCACAGCGCCACGCAGCCGAACACCTGGAGGGCGAGCGCTCCCACCAGCATCGATTGCCCCGAACTGTCGTTCCACATGCCCATCAGGTACTTGGGATTGGACACCAGGATGTAGCCGGCGAGTACCACCGGCATCAACGCCAGGACCACCGCCGTGACCCGGGTTTCGCCGGTCATGGCGCTCAACTGGCGAGCGGCCTGTTCACGTTCGCGGATGATCTTGATCAGGTTCTCCAGCAGTTCACTGGCGTTACCACCGTAGCGATGGTTGACCTTCAAGCCGAGGGCAAACAAGCGCAGTTCGTCCTTGTCATAGAGTTCGGCGAAGTCCGAGGCGGCGTCCGGCAGGCTGATGCCCATGTGCACCTGGCGTTGCACGCGGCCCAAGGCATTTTTCAGCGGGTCTTCAGCGGCGTCGATGGCGCCCAGTACTGCATCGGCCAGGGTGCGTCCGGATTTCAGGCTGCGCACGCTGTGATCCAGCAGCGCTGGCAATTGTTCGATCATGCGCTTGAGCCGGCGCTGGTAACGCCAGTCGACATACAGGCGCAGCAGCAGGGGAGGCAACAGCAACAGAGCGATCAAACCCGGCCAGCCGCCACCGATGAAGCCGAGCAGACTACCCAGGCCCCACAGCGTCAGCCACGCACCCAGGCGTTCCGTGGGGCGGCCGAGACCGGCGCGTAAAAAGGCCCGGTCGAGCCCTGTCCAGGAGGATTTTTGCACCAGCCGTTCCGGTTGCCCCTGACTCAGGCGCTCCAGCACGCGGCGGGTGCCGGGCTCGCGCAAGCCGCGGCTGAGCAAGCGGGCCGACAGCCACAGTAACGCCAGGCAAACGAGGATGAGCAGCAGCGGTTTGAGCATACCGTGGCCTTCAATACACCGAGGGAGAGAGCACCGACTCGCGGCGCAGTTTGTCACCGGCGGGGTTGAGCGCCTCGCGCATGAAACCGAAGCCGCTGCGGCGGTCGAGGCAAAACAGCGTATTGGTGACGTACACGTCTTCGCGGATGCCGATCACCTCCACCACTTCACTCACGCAGCGCCGGCCATCGGGCATGCGCGTCAACTGGATCACCACGTCCAGCGCCGCACAGATCATCTGGCGCAGGGTGCGTTCGGCAATGCTGCGCCCGGTCAGGCCGACCAGGGTTTCCAGGCGCAACAAGGCATCCTGGGCGTTGTTGGCGTGCACGGTGCTCATGGAGCCGTCGTGACCGGTGTTCATGGCGGTCAATACGTCGACCACTTCGACGCCTCGGATCTCGCCGAGGATGATCCGGTCCGGGCGCATCCGCAGCGCGTTGCGAATCAGGTCGCTGGCTTTCACCTCGCCATGACCTTCGGCATTTGGCGGCCGGGTTTCCAGGCGCACCACGTGGGGGTGGCCCAGTTGCAGTTCGGCGACGTCTTCGATGGTCACCAGGCGTTGGTGGGGGTCGATCAACTGGCTGAGGATGTTCAGCAGCGTGGTCTTGCCGGTGCCGGTGCCGCCGCTGATCAGGATATTGCAGCGCTTGCCCACGGCCTCTTGCAGGAACTCGTAGATCGACTGGTCGATGGTTTGCATGGCCATCAGGTCAGTGCTGTTGAGCATGTCCTGGCGGAATTTTCGGATCGACAGGCACGGCCCGTCGAGTGCAATCGGCGGAATGATCGCGTTGACCCGGCTGCCGTCCGGCAGGCGCGCATCGACCATCGGCGAAGACTCATCGAGCCGCCGGCCGAGGGGCGCGAGGATGCGCTGGATGACGCGCTCGACATGGTGCGCATCGATGAACCGCAGGTCGCTCAGGTGCAATACGCCATCGCGCTCGATGAACACGCGGTGCGGGCCGTTGACCAGGATTTCGGTGACCGCTGAATCACGCAGCAGCACTTCCAGCGGGCCGAAACCTGTGAGCTCGTCGACGATCTCTTCGGCCAGGCGCTCCATCTCGTAGCGCGAGATCGCCAGGTGCAGGCGCGCGATGTATTCGGCCACTTTATCGATGACGAACTGCGCCAGCACCTGGCGCGAGCCTTCGAGCAGGTTTTTCCCGGACTCTTCGATGGCATCGATGATGTAGCGGTGCAACACCAGTTTGAGGCCTTCGTGGTCGGTATTGCCGGCCACTCCACGGTGTGTCGCGCCGAACAGTTTTTCGCCGCTCATGGCGTACCTCTCAGACGGCTGAACCAGGACTTGGGTTTGGCCAGGCTCTCGGAACGCTTGGCCAGGCATTCGCCGAGATTGCGCAGGCTTTGGGTAAGCACTTCCCGGGGCGCCAGTTCGAACAGGGTCACGCCCTGGTTCTTGGCGTTCAAGCGCACTTCGGGGCTATAGGCGAGGGTGGCGATGACCTCCATGCTGAAGCTTTTGCCCAAGGCCACGGCGTCCGGCGCGACGCTGCGCAGGTAGCGGTCCACCAGCAGCTTGGCGTGATCTAGCTTCATGCCTTTTTCGCGCCACAGATTCAGTACCGCCAGGTTGCGGCGGCAGTCGAGCACATTCTGGTCGGTGTACCACAGCAGCTTGTCGCAATGGCTGACGAAGGTGCGCAGCGCTTCGCTGTCTGGCTGGCCGGTGAGGTTCACCACGATGTGCTGGAAGTGCTGGCGCAGGGCGCTGAGCAGCATGTACAGCTCGGCGGCGCTGGTGTGTTCCAGCGGTTCATCCTGAGTGGCGTAGGCGAGGATCCGCAGCCCGGCTTCGCAACGGGTGAAGGCGCTGTCGATCAGCGTGGCGTCGAGGCGGCGCAGGTTGCGCAGTGCATCGCCGAAATGAAACGAACTTTCCAGGCCCAGCAGGGCCAGGCTGTCACCGTGCGGCAGGCCGAGGTCGAGCAGCAGTGTTTGCTGACCGCTCTTTTGCACCACCTGCGCCATGTGGTTGGCCAGCAGCGCGCCGTCGGCATTGCTCTGCACGCCGTACAGCACGGTCAGGCCGCCCAGGTGCGTGTTCGGCACCACGGGGGGCAGGCGTTTGCTTTGGCGCCGCACCAGCCCGGCGACCTCGCTGGAGCGCGAACCGTAGGCGACGAAGTCCCGGGCCCCGGCGCGCATGGCGTTGAGCACGAGTTGATTGTCCATGCCGTCGCCCAGCGCGACGATGGCCAGCCGCGGCTTGGCTTCCAAGGCGCCTTCAATCAGGGCGCACTGGGCCACCACGTGTTCACGGTCCAGACCCACGAACACCAGGCTGGCCAGGGTCACGTCCACCAGCGCCAAGAGTTCGTCGAGGCTGCCGCCGCCGGCGCTGACCACCTGGCCCAAGGGGGCGAGCGCGCCTTGCAGCCATTCCAGGTCCGTGCTGTTGCGGGTGATCGCCAGGAAGGTCTGGCTCAGGTTCTGGCTCATTGCGATAACCCGCTGCGTTTATCGAAGTCGCCGTTTTCGAGGAAGTACAGGCGATACCAGTTGGGGTCGTAATTGCGCAGTTTTTCCCCCGGCAGCGACGGCAGTTGTGCATTGGCGGCCAACGGCTGCACCAGGTGCGGCGTGACGATCATCAGCAGTTCGCGCTCTTCGCGATTGATCGAGGAGCTGCGAAAGAACGCGCCGAGGATCGGGATGTCTCCCAGCCCCGGAAACTTGTCCACCTGCGAGGTGTTTTGCGTGCTGATCAGGCCACTGATGACGAAGCTTTCGCCATCGGCCAGGGAGATGCTGGTGTCTGTGCGGCGAATGGTGAACGCCGGCACGGTGGTGCCGCCGATGGTCACGGCGTTGTTGTAATCCAGTTCGCTGACCTCCGGCGCGACCTTGAGGGCGATCTGGTCATTGCTGACCACCGTAGGCGTGAGCGTCAGGCGGATGCCGAATTCCTTGTATTCGATGGAGTAGCTGTTGCTGTTGGCGCTGGGGATCGGGATCGGGATTTCTCCGCCCGCCAGGAAGCTTGCGCTCTGTCCGCTGATTGCCACCAGGCTCGGTCGCGCCAGGGTGTAGGCAAAGCCACTGCTCTCCATGGCATTGATGATGGCCAGGAAGTTGCCGCCGCCGGCGACGATGTTGAACATGTCGTTGGCCAACGGAATGCTCGGCACGGCGATCCGTGGATCAAGGTTGCGCAATGGAAACACCCTGGGCGTCACCGCCGTGTTCGGGACGGTACCGGGGGAACCAAAGAGGAAGTTCGAGTTTTTGCCGTAGATCGAGGTACTGGCTTCCTTGAGCTTGGTGCGACTGACTTCGACGAAGCGAATGTCGGTCTGCACTTGTGATGGCAGCAGTTGATCATCGGACGGTGACTGCCTGGCGCTGGTCATGGCCGCCGTCGCGCGGCCCTGGACGAACACCATGCTATGGCGCGGTGCGCTGGAACAGGCGGTCCAGACCATCAGGCTGGTGGCGCCGGCGCCCATTCCGGTGAGCAGGAACGCCTGGTTGCCATTGACGCGCACGTCGGCGATCTTCGGGTCGCCCACCGCGATCCGGGTGATCGCCACCGGCGATTGCACTTCCTGTTGCAGGCCTTCGCCCACTTCCAGTACCGCTGGCAAGGGGGCCAGCGTGGCACAACTACCGCTAGCTGCCAGTGCTGCCGCTACCGGCATGCCGCTCAGCAAGGTGGCCCAGATCAAGCCGTTGAACAACGGCGTAATACGTCTGCGCATTCAAGCGTTTCCTTGCACGATTCAGGGGGTCTTTTGCGATTCGTTGCCGCGGATGACTTCCACGCCGGAGCGGCGCGGTGCGCCTGCGCCACTGGCGAGCAGCGGTTTGGGCGGTGGGGTCATGGCCAACTGGTTGAACTGGATCAATTCGCGATTGGCGTTGGCGATGTTCGCCGCAGCATCTTTTTCACCGGCCCAGTAACGCGCCAGGCGCTTTTCCTCGGCGCTGCGCACGGCCAGGCGCAACACGCCGGCCTGGGCGGCGAGCATCAGGCGGCTCAATAGTTGTTCGGGGACGGCGAGCAGCACGGTGCGGGCGCTGGCGCGGGTTTGCTCCTGACGGAGTTTTTCATCGTTGCCATGGGTCGGGCTGGAAGGCTGGCCATCGTTGGTCAGGCCCAATTGCTCGCCCACCCCCAGTACGCGCAAGGCCGGGACTACAAGTTGAGCCGAAGGCTGAAGATTGTGGGTGTCCATGCGCAGGAACAGCAGCACATCGACATAGTCCCCCGGGGTCAATTGCCCGCCGGCATTGATCACTTCATCCACGGCTACGGCCAGCGCGCGCTCATCGGGACGAATCATCCGCGCCAGCTTGCCCCCGGCTTCAAAACTCTCGTCGTTGAGCCAGCTGCCAGCGGCCAGGGCGCGCCAGGGCGTGCGACCAATGGCTTGATCAAGGCGGGTCAGGCTGCCAGCCGGAACGGTGCGCAACTTTTCCAGGGTCACATCGGCGGCGGTGATCTGCACAAACGGTGGGATGTCATGCAACAACACCACGATCGGTTGGCGGGTGTCTTCTTCTGGCTGGGGAACAGGTGCAGGAGTTGTGGATGTCGCCGGTGTTATCTCGGTTTGTGCAACAGGGGCGGCGGCCGGCTGACGGGTCAAGGTGAAGCCCCAGTAACCGGCGATGACAGCGCCCGCGAGGGACAGGCCGGCTAGGCCAAGGATGACACGACTGTTCATGACGGCGCTTCCTTTCCTGATGCATCTTTCCTGCTGCACAAAGAACCCGTTTCCGCAACGAGACAACTTCGCAATCAGGTAGCTATGAACATGGAACTATTTGGCTATTTGAAGGTAGCGCAGCTAGAGCAAAACGCCATTACCACGGGGTAAAAATCCACTAAAAGATAATGGCTCAGGGCAAATGCAAGGTTTTTTGACGTCAAGCAAACGATTAATACTTTCGGGTTAATGCGTTCTTACAGTTGTTTGCCGGTGAAATGCCGACAATGCTGATGCTGGCACAGGGAAATCATGTTGCGTTGGTGCAACACCTGGAGCGCTCAGGAGAACAACATGTCTTTCGCCAAGTTGGTTCAGAAGGTCAAATCCGAAATCGCTTTTTACAAGGGACTGGCCAGGGATACGGAGGGGGCGTCGGGTATCGAGTACGCCATCGTCGCTGCGATGGTCGCGGTGGTGATTGCCGGGCTCAGCGGCGGCATCGGGACAGATCTGACTACGATGTTCACCAGCATCAAAAACGCCTTGTGAGTGACTGTCAGAGGTCGCACCGGCCATTTGCCAATGCAACGAGTGGGCTCTAATGTCAGCGCTTAGTCTATTCCAGGTGTTGCCTATGAACGCTCCAGCACTGCCGCGCCAACAACTGCTCCTGGTCGATGACGAGGAAGATGCGTTGCTTGAGTTGGCGGAGTTGCTGGAGGGCGAGGGCTTCAATTGCTTCACCGCGACCTCGGTCAAGCTGGCGCTGCAGCATCTGACACGCCATCCGGATATCGCGCTGGTCATCACCGACCTGCGCATGCCGGAGGAGAGTGGCATGTCGTTGATCAAGCGCTTGCGCGAACACACCGCGCGCCAGCATTTGCCGGTGATCGTGATGTCCGGGCATGCGGAAATGGAGGATGTCAGTGACATGTTGCGGTTGCAGGTGCTGGACCTGTTTCGCAAGCCGATCTATCACGTGCGCTTGCTGGAGACGTTGAACAACCTGTTCCCGCAGCCGTTGGCGGCGTTGTCCAAACGCTGAACCCTGTTCTGCGGCGGACCTTGTAGGAGCCCGGCGTGCCGGCGAAGGCGCCCGAAAGACCGACGCAAGGTTCCAGGACGCCTTCGCCGGCAAGCCGGCTCCTACAAGGCCCTCATCCGATTCGCCTCAGGCGATGGGCCGCCAATGGCCCACCATGTGCTCCAGGTCGCCAGCCCCGATCAGTTGCAGATCCCCGCTGGAACCGGCGGCGCTGGCCAGCAATGTCACCTCGCTGGGCAGGCGCACCGGTTTCTTGAATTGCACCGCGATCTCGATGTTCGCCGCCGGCAGGTGCTCGGCCAGCGCCGCCAGTGTGCGTGCCTTGTTCCACAGCCCATGGGCAATCGCCGAGGGAAAACCGAACATTTTGGCGCTGAGCGCACTCAGGTGAATCGGGTTGTAGTCGCCGGAGACCTTGGCGTATCGGCGGCCGATGTCGGCGGGCGCTTTCCACTGGGCGACTTGCGTCAGTGGCAGCGTCGGCGCCAACACTTCCTCAACGGGCTCGCCCTCAAGTTTCATCCCGCGGCACAGCATCTGGCTTTGCGCCTCCCAGAGCGGTCCCAGTTGATCATCCAGAATCGTCACCAGATCGAACGTTGCCCCCTTCGCATGGGGTTGCAGGTTCTCCACGCACACGCTGGCCCGCACCCGATGGACCCCGCCCATGGGGCGCAGCACGCGGATGCGATTGCTCAGGTGAATCAGCCCCAGCAGCGGGAACGGAAAGTCCCGGGCAGTGAGCAGTTGCATCTGTAAGGCGAAGGCGAGGATGTGCGGGTAGGTGGGTGGCAGCAGGCCGTTGTCGGCGAAGCCGCAGACCTGGCGATAGGCCGCCAGGCGCTGTGGGTCGACATCCAGCCAGCAGCGCAAACCCGAATGGGGCAGGGTGCTTCCGGTGATTTTGCGCCGCATCGCGGCATGCGTGTATAGCCCCGGCAGGCTGGGTTCGCGATTGAGTGTGTGCCAGTCGATGATCATGACTAAGCCCCCAGAACGCTTTGCCCGCAGACACGCAAGGCCTGGCCGGTGAACGCACCCGTGCCCGGTTGCGCGAGCCAGGCCACCGCTTCGGCGACGTCCTGCGGCAGGCCGCCCTGGCCCAACGAGCTCATGCGGCGCCCGGCTTCGCGCAGGCCGAATGGAATGTGCGCGGTCATCTGGGTTTCGATAAACCCCGGTGCAACGGCATTGATGCTGATGCCGCGCTCATGCAGCAGCGGCGCCCAGGCTTGTGCCAGACCGATCAGGCCAGCCTTGCTCGCCGCGTAGTTGGTTTGCCCGCGATTGCCTGCGATGCCGCTGATCGATGCCAGCAGGATCACCCGGCCATTGTCGCTCAGGGTACCGCTGTCGAGCAGTGCCTTGGTCAGCACTTGTGGGGCGTTGAGGTTGACGGCGAGTACCGCGTCCCAGAATTCCGGGGTCATGTTGGCCAGGGTCTTGTCCCGGGTGATGCCGGCGTTGTGCACCACGATGTCGATGCCGTCGGGCAACTGTTCGACCAGCTCCGTGGCAGCGTTCTCGGCGCAGATGTCGAGGGTGATGCCACGTCCGCCGAGGCGTGCGGCGAGGGCGTCAAGGTCGGTCCTGGCTGGCGGAACGTCGAGCAGGATGACCTCGGCGCCGTCACGGGCCAAGGTCTCGGCGATGGCGGCGCCAATACCGCGCGCAGCGCCGGTGACCAGCGCCTTGCGTCCGGCCAGCGGGCGCGTCCAGTCCGTCACCTGGGTGTCGCAGGCATCCAGGCCAATTACTTGCCCGGACACGAAAGCGCTTTTCGGTGAGAGGAAAAACCGCAGCGGTCCTTCCAGTTGATCCTCGGCACCTTCGCCAACATGGATCAGCTGCAAGGTGCCACCGCTGCGCAGTTCCTTGGCCAGCGAGCGGCTGAAGCCTTCGAGGGCGCGCTGGGTACTGGCGGCAAACGGATCGCTCAAGGTCCGCGGGTCACGGCCCAGAATCACCAGGTGAGCACTGTGGTCGAGATTTTTCATCAATGGCTGGAAGAACTCGCGCAGCTGCTTGAGCTGATCGACCTGCACCAGGTCACTGGCATCGAACACCACGGCCTTGAGTTTCGGCCCGTGCCCGGGTATCCACGCGGTCGCCATCGAGGGCTCGGTGCCGTAGGTGTAGATCGCGTCCGTCAGGCGGTTGGCGAAGGCGTTGACCTTTTCCGCCAGCGGTCCGCCGCCAATCAGCAAAGCGCCTTCCACGGGGCGCAGTCGGCCCGCTTGCCAGCGTTCCAGGCGTACCGGTGAAGGCAGGCCCAAGGCCCCGACCAGACGATGGCCGATGGACGAGTTGGCGAAGTCGATATAGCGGTCGGACATGGAACGCGCTCCAGCAGATGAGGTTCAAAGTGTGGACCATGAATGGCAATCAGTCGTTCGATTTGCCAGATACGGCCTACGCTTGCGGGTAATGGCCTTCACAGAATAGGAAGCTTTTCATGACTCAGCTGCGTCGCGTCGCGATCATCGGTGGTAACCGGATACCCTTCGCCCGCTCCAACGGACCGTATTCCACCGCCAGTAACCAGGCCATGCTCACGGCTGCGCTCGAAGGCCTGATCGAACGCTACAACCTGCATGGACTGCGCCTTGGCGAAGTGGTGACCGGGGCCGTGCTCAAGTTGCCAAGGGACATGGCCCTGACACGCGAGTGTGTGCTCGGCTCCAGACTGGCGCCCGCTACCCCGGCCTACGACATCCAGCAAGCTTGCGGCACCGGGCTGGAAGCGGCGCTGCTGGTAGCAAACAAGATTGCCCTGGGCCAGATCGACTGCGGCATTGCCGGTGGCGTCGATACCACCTCGGATGCGCCGATCAGTGTCAACGAAGGCTTGCGCAAGATTCTGCTGCAGGCTTATCGCGCCAGCACCACCGCAGAAAAACTCAAACCTTTCTTGCAGTTGCGCCCCCGGCACCTGATCCCCGAGTTCCCGCGCAATGGCGAGCCGCGAACCGGTATGTCCATGGGCGAGCATTGCGAATTGATGGCGCAGGCCTGGAACATTCCCCGTGAAGAGCAGGATGAGCTGACGCTGTTGAGCCATCAGAACCTGAACGCGTCCTACGCCGAAGGTTGGCAAAACGATTTGATGACGCCGTTTCTGGGCCTCACCCGCGACAACAATTTGCGCCCGGACCTGACCCTGGAAAAGCTCGCCTCGCTCAAGACCGTTTTCGAAAAAAGCGCGAAAGGCACCCTGACCGCCGGCAACTCCACGCCGCTGACCGATGGCGCATCCTTGGTGCTGCTGGGCACTGAGGCATGGGCGAAGGAACGTGGTCTCCCGATTCTCGCCTACTTGCGCGACGGCGAAACCGCCGCGGTGGATTTCGTCCATGGCGCCGAGGGCCTGTTGATGGCTCCGGTGTATGCCGTGCCGCGCCTGCTGGCGCGCAATGGCCTGACCCTGCAGGACTTCGATTACTACGAGATCCACGAAGCCTTCGCCGCTCAGGTGCTCTGTACCCTGAAGGCCTGGGAAGACCCTGAATATTGCAAAAGTCGCCTGGGCCTCGAAGCACCGCTGGGGTCCATCGACCGCAGCAAGCTCAATGTCAAAGGCAGCTCGCTGGCGGCCGGCCACCCGTTTGCGGCCACGGGCGGGCGTATCCTCGCCAATATGGCGAAGTTGCTCGATGCAGCGGGGAAGGGGCGGGGGCTTATCTCGATCTGCGCCGCAGGTGGCCAAGGCGTTACCGCAATCATCGAACGTTAATGATTACTGTAGGAGCTGGCTCGCCAGCGAAAGCGGTGTGTCAGCCAAAGAGATGTTGAATGTGCTGACCCCTTCGCTGGCAAGCCAGCGCCTACAGATATGTTCGGTGTTGAATAGATCCGAGGCATGGCCTAACGTCGCCTGATCAGCCGTCTCGCAACACAAGGCCAGGTTATGCCGACTAACGGACAGGTTTCCCTCGAGCGCAGCATTCCGCCCCTCATCACGCTGCCGCGTCCGCTGTATGCCCGGGTGGAAAGCCTCAATGCCGGGTCGTGGACGCCGTCCCATCGTCACGACTGGGTGCAATTTTCCTATGCCATCAGCGGTGTACTCGGTGTGCATACCGCCGAGGGCAGTTTTTTCGCGCCACCGCAGTGGGGGATCTGGATTCCGGCGGACCTTGATCACCAGGTCGTGACCTCGATGCGCGCCGAGATGCGCAGCCTGTACGTGCGTCGTGAGGATTGCCAGTGGGCGGACGGGCGTTGCCGGGTGCTGGAAGTGACGCCGCTGGCCAGGGAGCTGATCAAGAGTTTCTGCCTGCTGCCAGTGGAGTATCCCCTGGGCGACAGCCCGCAAGCGCGGCTGGTGAGTGTGTTGCTCGATCAGTTGGCGATCTTGCCGGAAGTCGGGTTTTCCCTGCCGCTGCCCCGTCATGAGCGGTTGCTGGGGTTGTGCAACGAGTTGATCGAAAACCCCGAGTGTAACGTGACCCTGCACGAATGGGCCGAACGCTTGGGCACGTCGGAGAAAACCCTGATGCGTTTGTTCCAGCGTGAAACCGGGTTGAGTTTTCGCGGCTGGCGCCAGCGTATGCGCTTGTTGTCGTCGCTGAGTCTGCTGGAGGAGGGCGACAGCGTGACCAATGCCGCGCTGGCCTGTGGGTATGACTCGACGTCGGCGTTTATTGCGGCGTTCAAGAGCCTGTTCGGGTTTACCCCGGGAGAATTGTTCCGGCAGTGACGGCCTCTTCGCGAGCAGGCTCGTTCCCACATTTGATCTTCAGTGGCCGCAGATTTAGTGCATGCCGAGATCCCTGTGGGAGCGAGCCCGCTCGCGAATGGCCGCGAAGCGGCCACCGGGGATTTTGGATCAGGTACGGAATCGGCGCACCAACCCATCCAGCTCATTCGACAACCCGGCCAGGCTCTGGGAATCCAGGCGCGCCGAGTTCGCCAGTTCGGCCACCAATTGCGCATCGCCATGGATCTGGCTGATGTGCCGGTTGATGTCTTCGGCCACCTGATGCTGTTGTTCCGCTGCAGTGGCAATCTGGGTGTTCATGTCGCGGATCACGTCGACCGACTCGCGGATCTGCCCGAAGCTGTTGCGCGCTTCGCCGATGCGCGTCACCGATTGTTGGGACACCTCCAGGCTCGCATGCATCTGCTGGGTCACCTGGCTGGTGCGCTTGGCCAGGTTGCCCAGCAGCCCGTCGATTTCCGCCGTGGAGTCGGCCGTGCGCTTGGCCAGCGCCCGCACTTCATCGGCCACCACCGCAAAACCACGACCTTGCTCGCCGGCCCGCGCCGCTTCGATGGCGGCGTTCAGCGCCAGCAGGTTGGTCTGTTCGGCGATCGAACGAATGGTCCCCAGGATCGACTGGATATCATTGCTGTCGCGTTCCAGTTGTTGCATCGACTGGGCCGACTGTTCGATCTCCTGGCTCAGGCGATCGACGCTGCTGACCGCCGCGTCAATCTGTTGCTGCCCTTCGCGGGCCTGGCGCTGGCCGCTGTCGGCGGACTCGGCGGCCTGGCTGCAAGAGCGCGCCACTTCGTTGGCGGTGGCAACCATTTCGTGGAATGCCGTGGACACCATGTCCACCGCTTCGCGCTGGCGTCCAGCAGCTTCGGCCATGTCGCTGGAGACCTGGGTCGAGCTCCTGGAGGTGGCCAGGATCTTGGTCGCGGCGCCACCAATGCTCTGGATCAGATTGCGAATCGCGGTCAGAAACTGGTTGAACCAGTTGGCCAGTTGCGCGGTTTCGTCGCTGCCGCGGATTTGCAGGCTCTTGGTCAGGTCGCCTTCACCCTGGGCGATGCCTTCCAGGCCGTCGGCCACGCTACGAATCGGGCGCACGATGACACTGGCGAAACTGGCGCCGACGATGGCGAAGATCAGCGCCAGTACCGCAGCGATGATCGCGATCAACCAGGTCAGTTGGGTCGCGGTGCTCATCACGTCGCTCTGCTTGATCAGGCCGATGAAGGTCCAGCCCAGTTGCTCGGACGGCCAGACGTTGGCCATGTAGCGTTCGCCGTTCAGTTCGACTTCAACCACGCCTTTGCCGGCCTTGGCCAGTTGCGCATAGCCATCGCCGAGGCTGCTCAGGGCCTTGAAATTGTGCTCGGGCTGCTTTGGGTCGACCAGTACGGTGCCGGTTTTTTCCAGCAGCATCAGGTAGCCGGTTTCGCCAAGCTTGATCTGTTTGACCAGCTCGGTGAGCTGCTTGAGCGACACGTCGATGCTGACCACGCCACCGTTGCTGCCCAGCTTGTTGTCGATGGTGCGTACGGTGCTGACGTAGGACGTATCGTTTTCCGCCCAGTAATAGGCTTCGGTACGGAACGGCTTGCCCGGTTTGGCCTGGGCGGCCTTATACCAGGGGCGCTGGCGTGGGTCGTAGTTGCTCAGCTTGGCGTCATCCGGCCACGACACATAACCACCGGCGGCGGTGCCGAGGATGGCGTATGCATAGGACGGATGGGTGTTGCCCAGGTCCTGCAGGAGGCCAAAGACTTTTTTGTCCATCTCGCCCTGTGGAATGCTGGCGGCGTTGGCGTCCATGTAGGTCTTGAGGCTGTCGTCGGAGTTCTTGATCAGCGGTTGATTGGCCAGGTACTCGACGTTCTGGCTGATGCCGTCGAAGAACAGCTGCATGGCGTTGCTGACCTGACGGATCTCGCGACCACTGCTGTCGACGAATCCCTCCCTGGCTTCACTGCGCAGGTTCAGCACGACGAGGGTGGCGACCAGTACCACCGGCAAGCAGGCGATGATTGCAAACGCCCAGGTCAGTTTCTGTTTGATGTTCATCCGCGCTCCAGATTTTCTTGTAGGCCCACGCAGTGCAGATGACTCGCGGTTTATTGGCAGCCGTAAACGTTGTCGATCAACCCGGGTCCGTGAGTGCGGTATCGTTGTTGTCAGGGAAACGATTGTCGGACAAATCACTTTGTCACTAAGGACTTCGGCTGTTGCCCCCGGAAATTGAGGATTGTTTGGAAAAATCCTGCGAACGGTCGTGCGGGGTGTCGGTTTCTGTCACAAATGCCCATGCAGCCGCAGACAACAAGCGCTTCAGGCTCGACTATGATCCAGAATGGCCGGTGATGGACTGCCGGTTTCCGTGATGAAACCGGCACATTGTGTGCTTCTTCAAGGTTCATAGGTCGGCACCCCCTCCCCCGAATGGGTGGATTGCCGTATAACGAATGACTTTCGCGTGTTTGGTAATAAAGGACCCACAATAAAAGCTGATGAAGACTCCAAAACGCATTGAACCCCTGATCGAGGACGGTCTGGTCGACGAAGTGCTGCGCCCACTCATGAGTGGTAAAGAAGCAGCTGTTTATGTGGTGCGCTGCGGCAACCAGCTACGTTGCGCGAAAGTCTACAAGGAGGCGAATAAACGCAGTTTTCGGCAGGCGGCCGAGTATCAGGAAGGCCGCAAGGTGCGCAACAGCCGACAGGCCCGGGCCATGGCCAAGGGCTCCAAGTTTGGCCGCAAGGAAACCGAAGACGCTTGGCAGAACGCCGAGGTAGCGGCACTGTTCCGCCTGGCCAATGCCGGTGTACGGGTGCCCAAGCCGTTCGACTTCCTCGAAGGCGTACTGCTCATGGAGCTGGTGGCCGACGAGTACGGTGATGCAGCACCGCGTCTGAACGATGTGGTACTGGAACCGGACCAGGCGCGCGAATATCACGCGTTCCTGATTTCGCAGATCGTGCTGATGTTGTGTACCGGCCTGGTGCACGGTGACCTGTCCGAGTTCAACGTGCTGTTGACCCCGACCGGTCCGGTGATCATCGACTTGCCGCAAGCGGTTGACGCGGCGGGCAACAATCACGCGTTCAGCATGCTGGAGCGGGACGTGGGCAACATGGCGTCCTATTTCGGACGCTTTGCCCCAGAGTTGAAAAAGACCCGGTACGCCAAGGAAATGTGGGCCTTGTACGAGGCCGGCACTTTGCACCCGGCCAGCCTCCTGACCGGCGAATTCGACGAGCCGGAAGAGCTGGCCGATGTCGGCGGCATCATGCGCGAAATCGAGGCCGCGCGCCTGGATGAAGAGCGCAAGCAAGCCGCGCGTGCGGCTGACGATGCGCCGGCCAAGCCAGCCGAAGAACCGCCTCCACCGTGGATGCAGTGATCGGCTAAAGAAAAAACCCGGCTTCGGCCGGGTTTTTTGTGGGTGCCGCCATCAAATACTTCAGGCCGAAACGGGTTTGGCGCAGCACCCCGATTCAAGATTTTTCAGAATCGGACAATCCGGCCGATCATCCCCCTGACAGTGCTCGACCAGATCCTGCAAGGTATCGCGCAACTGCCCCAGCTCACGGATCTTCTGGTTCAACTCATCGATATGCTGGCGGGCCAACGCTTTCACATCGGCACTGGCGCGCTGGCGATCCTGCCAGAGGGTCAACAGCTTGCCGACTTCCTCCAGGGAAAACCCCAGGTCCCGTGAGCGTTTGATGAACGCCAGCGTGTGCAGGTCGTCATCGCCGTACACCCGATAGCCGCTGTCGGTGCGATGAGCCGCCTTGAGCAAGCCGATGGACTCATAGTAACGGATCATCTTTGCGCTCAGGCCGCTGTGGCGGGCCGCTTGGCCGATGTTCATCGCTTGTCCTCCAGATCCTCGGGTTTCCAGGTTTTCAACAGTAGCGCATTGCTCACCACGCTGACGCTCGACAACGCCATGGCCGCGCCGGCCAGTACCGGATTGAGGAAGCCGAAGGCGGCCAATGGAATGCCGATCAGGTTATAGACAAAGGCCCAGAACAGGTTCTGCCGGATCTTCGCGTAGGTTTTGCGGCAAATCTCCAGCGCCGCCGGCACCCGCCGTGGGTCGCCCTGCATCAACGTGATGCCGGCCGCATGCATGGCCACATCGGTGCCGCCACCCATGGCGATGCCGATGTCGGCCGCGGCCAGTGCAGGCGCATCGTTGATGCCGTCGCCGACCATCGCCACCACGCCGTTTTGCTTCAGCGCGGCGACAGTGGCGGCCTTGTCCGCCGGCAGGACTTCGGCGTGCACATCCTGGATACCCAGCGCCTTGGCGACCACGTTGGCGCTGCCTTGGTTGTCACCGGTCAGCAGGTGACTGCTGATGTTGCGCGCGCTCAGTTGCTGCACCGCTTGCAGCGCTCCAGGCTTGAGCGTGTCACCGAAGGCGAACAGGCCCAGCACCTTCGGCTCGGGGCTTTGCTCGATCAACCAGGACAAGGTCCGGCCTTCGGTTTCCCACGCGCTTGCCGAACTCGCCAGGTCGCCAGCGGCCAGGCCGCTTTCTTCCAGCAGGCGCCGATTGCCCAGCGCCAGGCGCCGCCCCTCAAGAGTTCCGGCAATGCCTCGACCGGTCAGGGATTGACTGTCGGTGACGTCGGCCACGGTTAGGCCGCGCTCGGCGCAGGCATCCAGCACGGCCTTGGCCAGTGGATGCTCGCTGCCCCGTTGCAGGGCGCCGGCCCATTGCAGCAGGCTGGCTTCGTCGCCATCGAGGGCGCTCAGGTGGGCTATACGTGGCGTGCCAGAGGTCAGCGTGCCGGTCTTGTCGAACACCACGGCGTTGACGTCATGGGCTCGCTCCAGCACCTGGGCATCCTTGATCAGAATGCCGTAGCGCGCTGCGACCCCGGTGCCAGCCATGATCGCCGTTGGCGTGGCCAGGCCCAGGGCGCAAGGGCAGGCGATCACCAGCACCGCCACGGCGTTGATCAATGCGGTCTCCAGTGGAGCGCCATACAGCCACCAGCCGATCAAGGTCGCCAACGCCAGCAGCAAGACCACCGGGACGAACACCTGACTGACCCTGTCCACCAGTTTCTGGATCGGCGCTTTCGCCGCCTGGGCGTCCTCCACCAGGCGAATGATCCGCGCCAGCACGGTTTCCGCGCCAAGGGCCTGGGTGCGCACCAGCAACCGGCCTTCGCCATTGATCGCGCCGCCCGTGACCTTGTCCCCGGGCTGCTTGGGCACCGGCAGGCTTTCACCGCTGATCAGGGCTTCGTCGGCATGGCTCTGGCCCTCAACCACTTCACCGTCCACCGGAAAGCGTTCGCCGGGCTTGATCATGACCAGGTCATCGAGACGCAGAGCGCTGATCGCCACTTCCTGCTCGCGACCATCGATCACCTGGATCGCCCGCTCCGGGCGTAGCGCTTCCAGGGCGCGAATGGCGCTGGCGGTCTGGCGTTTGGCGCGGCTTTCCAGGTATTTGCCCAACAGCACCAAAGCAATCACCACGGCCGAGGCTTCGAAGTACAGATGCGGCATGCCCCCGGCGGCGGTCGCCCATTCGTAGAGGCTCAAGCCATAACCGGCGCTGGTGCCCAGCGCGACCAGCAAGTCCATATTGCCGGCGCCGGCACGCACGGCTTTCCAGGCGGCCACATAAAAGCGCGCGCCGAAGATGAACTGCACCGGTGTGGCCAGGGCGAATTGCACCCAGGCCGGGAGCATCCAGTGCACCCCGAACGGTTGCAGCAACATCGGCAAGACCAGCGGCAAGGCGAGGGCAATGGCGGCGATCAAGGCCCAGCGCTCGCGTTGCAATCGGCTTTGTTGAGTGTCGATATGCGGCTGATCGTCTTGCCAGACGCTGGCGGCGTAACCGGCTTTGCTCACGGCCGCGATCAATGTTTGTGGGTCGACCTGCCCGAGCAGCTCC
Organism: Pseudomonas serbica; assembly: GCF_028823535.1. Classification (GTDB taxonomy): domain Bacteria; phylum Pseudomonadota; class Gammaproteobacteria; order Pseudomonadales; family Pseudomonadaceae; genus Aquipseudomonas; species Aquipseudomonas serbica. Next base: position 352,180 of record NZ_JAQIYM010000006.1, read on the forward strand.
AGATGAGCGCGTTCGTTGGCCAGGTTGACGCTGACGCTCTTGACCCCCGGCACTTTGCTCAGCGCCCGTTCGACCCGGCCCACGCAGGAGGCGCAGGTCATGCCGTCGATGCTCAATTCCAGGCGCTGCTGCGGCACGCTGTAGCCAGCCTTTTCCACCGCATCCATCAAGGCCGGCAGGCTGTCGACCGGTGCCTGGACCCGTGCCTGCTCGGTGGCCAGGTTGACGCTGACGGCACTGGCGCCGATGACTTTGCTCAAGGCGCGCTCGACACGCCCGGCGCAGCTGGCGCAGGTCATGCCGGTAATCGGCAGATCGAAAGTAGTGGATTCGGACATCGGTCACGCTCCCTGTAGAAGATACCTACAGGATCAACCTTGCCATGCTGGCAAGGTCAAGCGCAAAGATCGATGGGTGACCCGGCTCCTACAGAAGGCGATCTTGAGTACGCCTTCGCCGGCAAGCCGGCTCCTACAGGATCGGTGGTAATCAGTAGCCAAGCCCCGCACGCTTGAGATACATCCCATCCTGCGTCATCGCAATCCGGTACTTCACGACGTCCCCGGCCCTCAACTGAATGTCTTGCGAACCCGGCGCCAGCATCCCCGGGTTACACCCAGGCGCCTGGCCCGGCAGCAGCTTGAGGCGCAGTGAGACATTGCCCGGCGGCAGGTTGAACGAAGTGCTTTGCTCCTGGAACAGCCGTGCCGCCAACTGGTCCTGGATGTACACGCCAATCTCGCAGCTGGTCGCGACTTCCAGGCGCTCACGGGAAATGATCAGCACGCCATAATCCTCCCCCGCGGCATTGACCGAGGAGGTGGCGGCGAAAAGGCCAAGCAGGCCAAACAGGCTGAAAGCTGACCAGCGCATGGCTGAATCTCCTGAAGTCAAATCGTAGATGAACGCAGCTTGGCCGAGCGCGCAGCCGATTGCCAGCCCGGCCGTTCACGGCAGAACTTGACCTTGCCATGGTGGCAAGCTCGAGACTGCAGGTCAGCCCATTCAAACGCCACATTAAAGGAGTCATCCATGCAAGTGTTCAACGTTGAAGGCATGTCCTGCGGTCACTGCGTCAAGGCGATCACCCAGGCGGTACAGGCCAGGGATCCGGCGGCGAGTGTGCGCGTCGATCTGGCAGCCCGGGAGGTCGGGGTCGAGAGCACATTGACCACCGATCAAGTGATCGAGCTCATCAGTGAAGAAGGCTACAGCGTCAAGCTGGCCTGAATTTTTAATAGTTAGCGAGCTAACTTAATGTTCAAGGCGTCCATGCCCGGCTAGACTGTCGGGCTGCCGACTTCTGCCCCATGGATGCCTGATGAATTTTCGCACAATCCTGATTCTTGGCGCCTTGAGCGCTTTTGGTCCGCTGGCGATCGATTTCTACCTGCCGGCGTTCCCGGCGATGGCGCTCGCCTTCGGCACGGACGAAAAACACGTCCAGCTGACGTTGGCCGCTTATTTCCTTGGCCTGTCCATCGGCCAGCTGGCCTACGGCCCGGTGGCGGATCGTTTCGGTCGACGCATTCCCCTGTTGATCGGCGTCGGGCTGTTTACCGCCGCTTCATTGGCATGCGCCTATGCGCCGAACCTGGAGTGGCTGATCGGCGCACGGTTCGTCCAGGCACTGGGCGGTTGCGCGGGAATGGTGATCTCGCGGGCGGTGGTCAGCGATAAATGCGATGCGGTGGGTTCGGCGAAAGTCTTTTCGCAGCTGATGCTGGTGATGGGCCTGGCGCCGATCCTTGCGCCGATGCTTGGCGGATTGCTGGTCAACACGACGGGCTGGCAGTCGATCTTCCTGGCGCTGACCGGTTTCAGCGCGATGGCAGGCTTGGCTGTGGCCCTGGGTTTGCCGGAAAGCATGCCCGCCCATTTGCCACGCCAGCCCCTGGCTGGAGCGTTGCGTCAGTACACACGCCTGCTGAAGGATCCGGTGTACCTCGGCCATGCCATGACCGGCGGTATCGCCATCGCCGGCATGTTCTCCTACATCGCCGGGTCGCCATTCATCTTCATCAAACTCTATGGCGTCCCGGCCGAACACTTTGGCTGGTTCTTCGGTGCCAACGCGGCGGGGTTCATTCTGGTGGCCCAGGTCAACGCGCGGCTGTTGGCCAAGCGTGGCCCGGCATTCCTGCTGACACGCACAGTGTGGATTTACCTCGGTGCCGGCCTGGCGTTGCTCGCCGTCAGTGCACTGCACACCGAACAGCTCTGGCCGTTGCTGATTCCGTTGTTTTTCTGCATCGCCAGCCTGGGCTGCATCCTGCCCAATGCCTCGGCCTGCGCGATGAACGGCCAGGGCGCCCGCGCCGGCAGCGCTTCGGCAATGCTCGGATGCCTGCAATTCAGTGTCGCGGCAGGCGCCGCGGCGCTGGTGGGTGTTTTGCACGACGGCAGCGCCATGCCGATGGCCATGGTCATCAGCCTGTGCGGGATTCTGGTGGTGAGCGCGGCGATGCTCACCCGGCGTCTGCAAAATGCCCGGGCACTGGTGCAGGCCCAGGTCGAGGGCTGACTCAGCCAGCAGTGCGCTGTTGGCGGTCGGGTATCTGGTGAGGGGCGTGCAATCGCGCTTCAAGGGTGTTGGTGAAGGCGCGCGCTTCGGCTTCGCTGCGGAAGGTAACGGCGTGTTGATCCAGGCGGACCTGCCACTGGGACTTTGCCAATTCTTTTATCAGGATCTTCATTACTGACCTCCTCAAGTAAAAGATTGTCTCGCAGAGGCTTCGATTGTAGTCCTGAATAGCATCGCAATTGTGACAACCGCCAACCTTCAGACTGACGGTTTGAAGATCGAAAGATCGCAGATTGCGATCTTTCGATTTCGCTCCCTTAGAACCCTTCCAGCACGATCTTGCCCTTGGACTTGCCGCTCTCCAGCAGTGCATGGGCACGCCGCAGGTTGGCCGCATTGATGCTGCCGAAGTGCTCGCCCACCGTGGTTTTCAGGGTCCCGGCATCGATCAGTTGGGCGACCCGGTTGAGTAGTTTGTGCTGTTCGATCATGTCCGGGGTCTCGAACAGTGAGCGGGTGTACATGAACTCCCAGTGCAGCGACAGGCTCTTGCGCTTGAGCTTGGTCACGTCGAGGCTTTTCGGGTCGTCGATCAGCGCCAGTTTGCCTTGCGGTGCCAACGCCTCGACCAGTTGATCGAGGTGATGGTCGGTCTGGGTCAGGCTGGCGACATGGGTCACCTGATCGATGCCGGCGCGCTTGAGTGCTTCGCTCAACGGCTGGCTGTGGTCGATCACCTGGTCGGCGCCCAGTGCAGTCACCCAGCTTTGGGTTTGCGGGCGCGAAGCGGTACCGATCACGTTCAACCCCGTAAGCTGTTTGGCCAGTTGCGTAAGGATCGAGCCGACGCCACCGGCCGCACCGACGATCAGCAGGCTCTGTCCTTCATCGGTCTTGCCTTCGCGCACTTGCAAGCGCTCGAAGAGCAACTCCCACGCGGTAATGGCCGTCAACGGCAGGGCAGCGGCTTCGGCGAATCCGAGGGTTTTCGGCATATGGCCGACGATTCGCTCATCCACCACGTGCAGCTCGCTATTCCCACCGGCGCGGGCGATGGAGCCCGCGTAGAAGACCTTGTCGCCCGCCTTGAACAAGGTCACTTCATTGCCAACCGACTTGACCACGCCGGCCACGTCCCAGCCCAGCACTTTGGCCACGCCCGCTTCAGGCTGGACGTTTTGGCGGACTTTGGTATCGACCGGGTTGACCGAGATGGCTTTGACTTCCACCAGCAAGTCACGGGGGCCAGCGACCGGCTCCGGCAGTTCGATGTCTTGCAGGGCATTTTCATCGCTGATCGGCAACGAGGCGTAATAGGCAACGGCTTTCATGGAAGACTCCCAGGTAGCTATATGAGAAATGGAGTTGATGGGGCGGATGATTGGCTATTTCTCTGGAAGATAAAACCCGCTAAAACAGCAGTCTCTTTCAATATTTTTTTGATAATAAAGGCTTCATATGCTGCGATTCGATGATTTGCAGTTGTTCGTACGGGCGGCGGACCTGGGCAGCCTGTCCGCGGCAGCACGCGGCATGGACATGTCGCCGGCAGTGGCGAGCGCAGCGTTGAAACGCATCGAACAGCAGTTGGGCGCCCGACTGCTCGCACGTTCGACTCGCAGCCTGCGCCTGACCGCCGAAGGCGAAGGTTTTCTCGAGTACGCCCGGGCGGCCTTGAGCCATCTCGACGAAGGCCGGCGGTTGTTGGCCAGCGGCCAGGATCAGGTCAGTGGAGTCTTGCAGCTGTCGGCACCGTCGGACTTCGGTCGCAATCTGTTGCTGCCCTGGCTGGACGAGTTCCAGCGCGAGCACCCGAAGCTGACCGTGCGACTATTACTGGGCGATCGCATCGCCGATCTGTTTCGCCAGCCGGTAGACATCGCCCTGCGCTACGGCGAGCCCGAAGATTCCAGCCTGGTGGCGCTGCCCATCGCTCCACACAATCGTCGTGTGTTGTGTGCCGCGCCCGAATACCTCGCCCGGCATGGCGAGCCGCGCCAACTGGAACAACTGGCCCAGCACAATTGCCTGCTGTTCATGCTGGGCGGCCGGGTCCACGATCACTGGCGTTTTCATGACGGCAAGCGCGAGGTTGGCTTGACCGTCAGTGGCGATCGCTTCACTGACGATGCCGATGTCGTTCGCCTGTGGGCGGTGGCCGGAGCAGGGATCGCGTACAAATCGTGGCTCGATGTGGCAGCCGATGTGCTCGCCGGGCGCTTGAGAGTGCTGATGCCGGAGCTGCTCTGTGAGCGCGCTCCGCTGAATCTGCTGTGCGCCCATCGCGCACAATTGAGTAAGCCGGTGAACCTTTTGCGGGAAATGCTTGCCAGCCGATGCACCCGTTTGAGCAGTCATTTTCCAGGGGTATCGGGCATCGATCATTAGTCGCAGGCAAAAAGCGAAATTTCCCTCAGGAACTATCACCATCAACGGTTGGCCTGGAGCAGGATCTGGCGCTCAACCCGCCTATACTGACGCTCACCGCGTGTACGCACCGTCGATCGCAATGGCGAACCCGGTTAAGGCAGTTTCCACGTTTGGCCGACGGCCCATGACTGGTCAAGATAGCTCTTTGCAGCAGGACGAAACGATTCAACAGGGAGTGAATACATGGAACATGCACCTTGCATCAGCCAGATAGCCACATTGCTGGCTGACCCCAAGCGCAGCGCAATGATGTGGGCCTTGATGGATGGCTCGGCACGACATACCGAAGAACTGGCATTGATGACCGGCCTGTCACCTTCTTCGGCCAGTGCGCACCTGGGGCGGTTGTCCGCCGGCGGTCTGCTGAAAGTAGAGGCCCGTGGGCGAAAGCGCTTCTTCCGTCTCATGGCTCCCGAAGTCGGTGCCGCGATCGAAGCGCTGGCCAGCGCCACGCTGGCCAGCGCACCGCAAGATATCCCGGATATTTTCAAACGCACCGCCCCCATGGCCAAACCTCGGCCAAGCGGTTCGTCGCTGTTGCGCGCGCGTCTGTGCGAGGATCATTTGGGCGGCACGCTGGCCGCCGATCTGTACCAGCGCCTGCTGGACGCAGACTGGATCGAACAGTTCGATCAGCGGGTCACGATCACGCTCAAGGGTGCGACGCAGTTGGCGGCGCGCGGTGTCTTCATTCAGGCGTTGGCCCACCGTCACGGCAAGGTCGCCTGTGCGTGCCCCGATTGGAGCGAAAGACGCCCGCACCTGGGCGGCGCCCTGGGTGCGGCGTTGTTGCAGCTGTTCATGCAGTCCGGATGGTTGAGCCTGCCGATGGATTCACGTGCCTTGCAGCTCACCGCCGCCGGACAGCGAGAATTTCACCGGTTCGCCAAACAGACCGAGCTGGAAGTGGTCCTGTAGGTGCAAGCTTGCTCGCGATGACGCAGTGTCAGTCAACATCAATGTTGAATGCCAAACCGCTATCGCGAGCAAGCTTGCTCCTACAGAAGAATCCGGTAGATCTCAGGGTTTTACCAACCGGGCATCCAGGCTGTTCTGTGCCAGGCGCTTGGCCTGGTCCTGGGTCATGCCCAGATCGGTATACAGGGCATGGAAGTTTTCGGTGACGTAACCGCCGAAGTACGCCGGGTCATCCGAGTTCACGGTCACTTTCACGCCACGCTCGAGCATCTCGAGAATATTGTGCTGCGACATGTGATCGAACACGCAGAGCTTGGTGTTGGACAGGGGGCACACGGTCAGCGGGATCTGCTCGTCGATGATGCGCTGCATCAGGCGCTCGTCTTCGATGGCGCGTACGCCATGGTCGATACGCTGGATCTTCAGCAAATCGAGGGCTTCCCAGATGTACTCGGGCGGGCCTTCTTCACCGGCGTGGGCAACGGTCAGGAAACCTTCGCCGCGGGCGCGGTCGAACACCCGCTGGAATTTGCTCGGTGGGTGCCCCATTTCGGAGCTGTCCAGGCCCACGGCGACAAACGCATCGCGGAACGGCAGCGCCTGGTCGAGGGTTTTCTGCGCCTGCTCTTCGCTCAAGTGGCGCAGGAAGCTCAGGATCAAGCCGCTGGTGATGCCCAACTGCTGCTCACCGTCTTTCAACGCGGCGGCGATACCGTTGAGCACCACTTCGAATGGAATGCCGCGGTCAGTGTGGGTCTGCGGGTCGAAGAACGGTTCGGTGTGAATCACGTTCTGCGCCTTGCAGCGCAACAGATAGGCCCAGGTCAGGTCGTAGAAATCCTGGGAGGTGCGCAGTACGTCGGCGCCCTGGTAGTACAGGTCGAGGAACTCCTGCAAGTTATTGAAGGCGTAGGCCTTGCGCAGGGTTTCGACATCGCTCCACGGCAGGGCGATCTTGTTGCGCTCGGCCAGGGCAAACAGCAGCTCGGGCTCCAGCGAGCCTTCCAGGTGCAGGTGCAGTTCTGCCTTGGGCAGGGCATTCAGCCAGTCGTACATAATTCTTTTCTCATCAGGTGCAATGGCGCCATTCTACAGATGCCCGCTGCATTAATTGGTAAAACCTGACCAGCCGGTTCATTCCAGCGCCTCCTGCTCCCGTCGATAAGCATAAGTATCGGCGAAGCGTGAGAGCAGGAATTGGGCGCACGTGGTGGCCGGGTATTTCGCCGCCTGCTGCTCGTCCTGGCACCCGGGCAGGCATTCGATGCGGGTGTCGGGGTGCGGTTCGGCAAAGAATGGCATCGAATACCGATCCACGCCCAACGGGCTGATCACCCGGTGTGGCGTCGACAGGTAACGGTCGTTGCTCCAGCGCGCCATCATGTCCCCGAGGTTGACCACGAACGTCCCTTCGATCGGCGGGGCATCGATCCATTCGCCTTGTACGTTCCTGACTTGCAGGCCACCGGCGGCATCCTGGTAGAGCAGGGTGATGCAGCCGTAATCGGTATGGGCGCCAGCGCCTTGCTGCTCGACGGAGCTGGCGGTGTGGCGCGGCGGGTAGTGAATCATCCGCAAGACGCTGACCGGCTCGACAAAGCGTGTGTCGAAAAAGTCCCGCTCGATGCCGAGCGCCAACGTCATGGCCCGCAAAAGGGTTTGCGCGAGCGCCTGCATGTCGACGTAATGCTGCTCCATCAGTGCTTCCCAGCCCGGCACCGCTGGGTGGCGGTTGGGGCCGCGCAACGGTTTCTCCGCCAGCACGTCGGGATGGTCGAGCGGCAGGTGCAGGCCCATGTCGAAGGTTTCTTTCAGGTCGCTGGGTTTGCCCGGGTCCAGTTGCTCGGTGGCGATGGCGCCGTAACCGCGATGGTGGCGGGTCTGGGTGATGTCGATCTTGAGCTTTTCGGCGGTGGGCAGGGCGAAAAATTGCTTGGCGCTGTCGAGCACGGCATCGATGCGCTCCACGCTGATTGGGTGACCCTTGATGTAGAAGAAACCCCATTCGCGGCAGGCGAGGTCGATTTGAGTGGCGATGGATTGCCAGGCGGATGAGTCATCACGGTAGAGTGGGGCGATGTCTATGATCGGAAGCTGGTTCATGTCTCTGACCTGTTGAGGACGAAATGCCCTTGTAGGATCTGGCTTGCCAGCGAAGGCGGACTCCCATTCAACAGAGATGTTGGATGTGATTGCCTCTTCGCTGGCAAGCCAGCTCCTACAGGGGGGCGGTGTATTATTTCGGCATGTCGGCCTTCATGCCTTCCACGTAATAATTCATCGACGCCAGCTCCGTATTCGTCGCGCTGACCCCCGCAGGTATTTTCTCGACCCCGGCCTGGTCCTTGATCGGCCCGGTAAACGGCTGCAGCGCGCCGCTCTTGATGTCGGCGATGATCTGCTCGGCTTCGATCTTCACCGGCGCCGGCACCAGGTCGCTGATCGGCAGTTCAACGGTGCCTTCCTTCAGGCCACCCCAGTAATCCTGGGTATTCCAGGTGTGGTCGATCACGCTCTGGGTCGCTTGCAGGTAATGCGGCGCCCAGTCGTTGACGATGGAGGTCAGCACCGCCTTGGGGCCGAAGTGCGCCATGTCCGAAGCGTAGCCCACGGCATACACGCCGCGACGTTCAGCAGCCTGGATCGGCGCCGGGCTGTCGGTGTGCTGGAACACCACATCCACACCCTGGTCGATCAGCGCGTTGGCGGCATCGGCTTCCTTGCCCGGATCGAACCAGGAGTTGACCCACACCACCTTGATCTCGGTGCCAGGGTTGTACTTGTTCAGGGCCAGTTGAATGGCGTTGATGTCGCGGATCACCTCCGGGATGGGGAACGAGGCGACGTAGCCGATCTTTTTGCTCTTGGTCATCTTCGCCGCGAGGAAACCGCCGACGTAGCGACCTTCATAGGTGCGTGCCAGGTAGGTGCCCAGGTTCTTGTCCTGCTTGTAGCCAGTGGCGTGTTCGAAGGTCACGTTGGGAAACTGCTTGGCGACCTTGAGTGTCGGGTTCATGTAACCGAACGAGGTGGTGAAGATCAGGTCGTACTTGTCCTTGGCCATGTTGCGGATCACTCGCTCGGCGTCGGCGCCTTCGGCAACGTTTTCCACATAGTTGGTGGTGATCCGGTCGCCGAGTTTTTCCGCCAGTGCCTTGCGCCCCTGTTCATGCTGATACGTCCAGCCGTGGTCACCGATCGGGCCGATATAGACGAAGCCGACTTTCAACGGGTCGGCGGCACTGGCGGTCAGGCTGATTCCCAGGCCGATGGCGGCGCACAGCAGCTTATGCAGCGGACGTATTTGCATGAATTCGAACCCCATTTTGTTGTGTGTGGGCAGGGCCAATGCAAATTGCTGACCAACAAGACAACATCGGCGTTAGACCGAAGGGAGGCCTTCGCGGGCAAGCCCGCTCCTACAAGGCTTGCGTAAATCCTGCAGGAGCGGGCTTGCCCGCGCAGAGGCTGAGAAGACCGATAAAAGTGCAGCGCCTGGCACAGCTGCCATCCACTGGTGCGCTAAGGTGAAACGAACGTTAGCGCCGCACCGCAGTCAGTCGCATATTGCTACTCCACGGCAAAAGGCCCGCCATGCTCACGATTCTCAAGCAAGAAACCTTTCTGCTGCTGGCCCTGATCGCCGCCATTGTTGCGTTCTCGCTGGAGCACTGGTTGCTGCACAGTGGCCAGGCGGTGGCGCTATCTGCAGGACTGGTGCTGATCGTGTTTATCGTCGCCGCCTCCATGCGCGTCGCCCATCAGGCCGAACTGCTCGCGGAAAAGGTCGGCGACCCCTACGGCACGATGATCCTGACCCTGGCCGCCGTGCTGGTGGAAGTGGTGATCCTGGCGATCATGATGAGCAACGAAGCCTCGGCCACGCTGGTGCGCGATACGATTTACTCAGCCGTCATGCTCGACATCAACGGCATCCTCGGCCTGGCGGCGTTGATGGGCGGGCTCAAGCATGGCGAACAGTCCTACAACGATGATTCGGCGCGCAGCTACAGCGTGATGATCCTGACTGCCATGGGCGTGTCGATGGTGGTGCCCGAGTTCATTCCCGAAGCCGACTGGAAGCTCTATTCGGCGTTCACCATTGGCGCGATGGTGGTGCTCTACACCCTGTTCTTGCGGATGCAGGTCGGGCCGCACAGTTACTTTTTCAGCTACAGCTACCCGGATAAACGTCGCAAGAAGGAACCGCAGGAAAAGGAGCCCGCACCGATCCGCCTGACGTTATCGATCGGCATCCTGGTGTTCGGAGTGGTGGTGATCGGCGCCTTGGCCGAAGTGATGTCCAAGACCCTCGACCTGGGGCTGGAAGGGACGGGCGCACCGCCAGTGATCACGGCGATCCTGGTGGCGGCCATCTCGGCCGCGCCGGAGATTCTGACGGCCTTGCGCGCGGCCCTGGCCAACCGCATGCAGTCGGTGGTCAACATCGCCCTGGGGGCCTCACTGTCGACGGTGATCCTGACGGTGCCCGTGATGGAGGCAATGGCGCTCTACACCGGCCAGCCGTTCCAGATGGCCATGACCCCGGTGCAGACCGTGATGATTTTCATCACCCTGATCGTCAGCGCGATCAACCTCAACGATGGTGAAACCAACGCCATCGAAGGGATGACCCACTTCGTGCTGTTTGCGACGTTTATCATGTTGTCGCTGCTGGGCCTCTAACAACACCACAAAACCATTGTGGGAGCGAGCCTGCTCGCGATGAGGTCGTATCAGTCAACATAGATGTTGAATGTTGGTCCGCCATCGCGAGCAGGCTCGCTCCCACAGTTTTTATCGGTGTTGAATCAGGTGCCCGCGATCAACTGCCGCGCCGCCTGGCTGTGATCGGCAATCAGTCCCTTCAGGTCCAGCCCTTCGACCTGCCCGTCGATCACTCGCCATTTGCCGCCGATCATCACTCGGTCCGCGCGGTCTGCGCCGCACAGCAACAAGGCGGAAACCGGATCATGGCTGCCGGAGAAACGCAGTTCATCAAGCTTGAACAACGCCAGGTCCGCCTGCTTGCCCACCGCGATTTCACCAATGTCGCTGCGACCAAGCAATTGTGCAGAGCCCTTGGTGGCCCAGCCCAATACGCGTTCCGGGGTGATCTTCTCGGCACCGTAGCGCAGGCGCTGGATGTACAACGCCTGGCGTGCTTCGAGGATCATGTTCGAGGCGTCGTTGGAAGCTGAACCGTCCACGCCCAGGCCCAGCGGAGCACCGGCTTCGGTCAACTCGATGCTCGGGCAGATGCCGGACGCCAGCCGCATGTTCGAGCTCGGGCAATGGCAGATGCCGGTGCCGGCCGCGCCGAGGCGGGCAATCTCGTCCGGGTTGAAGTGGATGCCATGGGCCAGCCAGGTACGCGGGCCGAGCCAGCCGACACTGTCCAGGTAATCCACGGTGCGCAGGCCGAAACGCTGCAGGCAGAAATCTTCTTCGTCGAGAGTTTCGGCCAGGTGCGTGTGCAGGCGCACGTCGAGTTTGTTTGCCAGTTCGGCGCTGGCGGACATGATTTGCGGGGTCACGGAGAAGGGCGAGCAGGGCGCCAGGGCAATCTGGATTTGCGCGCCGTCACCGCGTTCGTGGTACTCGGCGATCAAGCGCTGGCTATCAGCCAGGATCACTTCACCTTCCTGTACGGTTTGCTGCGGCGGCAGGCCTCCGTCCTTTTCACCCAGGCTCATGGAGCCACGCGTGAGCATGGCGCGCATGCCCAGTTCGCGAACGCTCTCGACCTGTACGTCGATCGCATTTTCCAGGCCTTCGGGGAACAGGTAATGGTGGTCGGCGGCTGTGGTGCAACCGGACAACAGTAGTTCTGCCAACGCGACTTTGCTCGCCAGGGCGAGTTTTTCCGGCGTCAGGCGTGCCCAGACCGGATACAGCGTTTTCAGCCACGGAAACAACGGTTGGTTGACCACGGGCGCCCAGGCGCGGGTCAGGGTTTGATAGAAGTGATGATGGGTGTTGATCAGTCCCGGCAGGATTACATGCTCGCGTGCGTCGAACACTTCATTGCATGGCGTCGCCGGCTGTTGGCCGAGGCCAAGCACTTCGACGATCACGCCGTCTTGCAGCACCAGGCCGCCACGGGCATCGAGACCGTTGGCCGTGAAAATGGCGAGGGGATTTTTTAACCAGGTACGGGTCGCAGGCATGTTGGCCGGCTCCTCTGAAAGTTGGGTTCAGGGTTGCCAGCTCAGTGTTGCCCTGTCTGCTGATCCAGGGGCGCCGGGGAGGCGCGGTGCGAAGTGTCGAGCAAAATGCCGTTATCGGCAAGCCCGGCCCGACCAGACAACGCAAATCCCCCCTGTAGAGCCGGCAAGCCAGCTCTACAGGGGAAGGTGGTTTTACCAGGGAATGGTTTCCCCCCGGTAATTGATGAAGTAATGCCCGCCCTTGCCCACATACGCATTCACCTGATCCACCAGCCCCCGCGTGCTGGTGTCCACATCGATGTCCGCGCCTTCACCGCCCATGTCGGTTTTCACCCAGCCCGGATGCAGCGACAGCACGGTCAGTTTCTGTTCGCCCAATTGAGTGACGAAGCTGTTGGTCATTGAATTGAGTGCCGCCTTGCTGGCCTTGTACAGCGCCAATTCCGGCGCGTCGGGCATGGTCACGCTGCCCAGTACCGAGCTCATGAAGGCCAGCACGCCGCTGTCCGGGCGGATTTGTCCGGCGAAGCGTTGGGCCAGGTTGATCGGCGCCACCGCGTTGGTGAAGAACAGTTGGCCGACTTCGGCCAGGGTCGCGCCACCGTTTGGCGTCTGCACCTCGGGACCTTTGACGCCGGCGTTGACGAACAGCAGGTCGAAGACTTCGTCCTTGAGTTGCTGGCTCAGCTGGATCACCGCTTGCTGATCGTCCATGTCGAGTTTCTCGATCCGCACATTGCCCAACGCCTTGAGGGCCTCGGCGTTTTGCGGATTGCGCACGGTGGCGGTGACTTGCCAGCCGTCGGCAAGCAGGGTTTTCACCAGGCCGAGGCCAAGGCCCCGGGAGGCGCCGATGATCAGTGCAGTTCTGGACATGTGTGGCTTCCTTGAAAGTTCAGGGGCGTGGATTCAATGGACAAGCTTGTCCGAGCCGTTGGTGCAACTCATCACACAAGAGTTTAAGGCTGCAGGGTTCCCATGCACCATGGAATCTCCCAAAAAATCCTGCTGTGTGAAATCGATTGATACCGCGCCAGGAATCCCTGTGGGAGCGAGCCTGCACGCGATGAGGCCCACCCAAACAACCACTAATGCCCAGCCCGCCACGGCTGCCCCAATGAAACCGGCGCATACAATCGCGTGCGTATCCTGTCCCGGGACAGCAGCACCAGCACCACGATGGTCGCGACATACGGCAGCATCGCCAGCAAACTCGATGGAATCGCCAGCCCCAGCCCCTGGGCCACCAGGTGCAGGATGCTGGCGAGCCCGAACAGATACGCACCGAGCAGCAAACGCCATACCCGCCAACTGGCGAACACCACCAGGGCCAGGGCGATCCAGCCGCGGCCGGCGCTCATGTTTTCCGCCCACATGGGTGTGTAGGCCAGCGACAGGTACGCGCCGGCCAACCCGGCCATCGCGCCGCCGAACAACACCGCCAATGCCCGCACCGCCAATACCGGCAAGCCCATGGCACTGGCAGCATCCGGGTTCTCGCCGACCGCCTGGATGATCAGCCCTACGCGGCTTTTCAGCGTTACCCAGGTCACCAGCGCAAACAGCGTGAATGACAGGTACACCAGCAAGTCCTGGGCAAAGAGCATCCGCCCGATCAGCGGAATCTGGCTCAAGTAAGGGATCGCCAGCGGCTCGAAGCCTGCCAACGGTTTGCCGACCCACGCCGCGCCGACGAAGCTCGACAGCCCCACGCCGAAAATCGTCAGGGCCAGCCCGGTGGCCACCTGGTTGGCGTTGAAGACCAGCGCCACCAGGGCAAACAATGAGGACAACAGCATCCCGGCGAGCATCGCCAGCAAGACGCCAAGCCACAGGTTGCCGGTACTGAACGCGATGATGAAACCAATCACCGCGCCAAACAGCATCATGCCTTCCTGGCCCAGATTGAGTACGCCACTCTTCTCGCACACCAGTTCGCCCAGCGCCACCAGCAGCAACGGCGTACCGCAGCGAACCATGGCGTAGAAAATGTTGCTCAGCAGATCGATATCCATCACAGCGCTCCAGCCTGTACGGCGGTGGCGGGCGCACGGCGTGCCCAGTTCAGATTCAAGCGGGGTCGGTAAAGAATCAGCACATCACTGGCCAGCAGGAAAAACAGCATCATTCCCTGAAACAATTGGGTGATCGCTTGCGGCAGGTTCAAGCTCATCTGCGCGTTCTCTCCACCGATGTACAGCAGTGCCATCAACAGGCTGGAGAACAGAATGCCGAGGGGGTTCAGCCGACCGAGAAACGCCACGGTGATCGCCGCGTAGCCGTAGCCCGGTGAAACTTGAGGTACCAATTGCCCGATTGGCCCGGTCACTTCACACGCACCCGCCAGGCCCGCGAGGCCACCGCTGATCAACAGCGCCAGCCAGATCAGGCGCTTTTCGCGAAAGCCGACAAAACCGGCCGCGCGCTTGTCCAGTCCCAGCACTTTGATCTGGAATCCGACAAAGCTTTTTTGCAGCAGCACCCACACCGCTACCAGCGCGAGCAGGGCGAAATACACGCCGGCGTGAACCCGACCGTCCTCCATCAACAGCGGTAAGCGGCTGGCGTCACCGAACATTGCCGATTGCGGAAAATTGAACCCTTGCGGATCTTTCAGTGGGCCGTGAACGCAGAAAAGCAGCAGGTTCAGGGCGATGTAATTGAGCATGATGCTGGTGAGGATTTCATTGGCGTTGAAGTGCGTGCGCAACCATGCCGTCAACCCTGCCCACGCGGCACCGGCCAGGGTCCCGGTCAGCAGGATCAAGGCCAGCGCCCAGCGGCTTTGCAGCTCGATGATGTTCACCGCTAACGCACTGCCGGCCAAGGCGCCGAGCAGCAGCTGGCCTTCGGCGCCGATGTTCCAGATTCGCGCCTGGTAGGCAACGGCCAGGCCCAGTGCGCAGAGCAGAATCGGCAGTGTTTTTACCAGCCATTCGGAGAGACCATAAAGGTCGCTGATGGGCGCGATCAACAGCGTATGCAACGTCAGCAACGGATCGTGGCCCAATGCGATAAACAGCAACGAGCCACAGCCCAGGGTCAGGATCGCCGCCAACAGCGGCGAGCACCACAGCATCAGGCTCGATTGCTCGCCACGGGGTTCAAGAGAAAGCAGCATGTGAGACTCCGTTAACGTGTTGCGCACGCGGATAATTGAGGGGCGTCGAACTGGCCGGCCATCCAGCCACCGACATCGGTCAGACGGGTGTCGACGGTGGCCTTGAGCGGCGATAGCTGTCCGCCGCACAAGGCCCCAAGGCGGTCGCTGATCTGGAACAATTCGTCGAGGTCTTCGGAGATCACCAGGATCGCCGCGCCGGCATCACGCAGAACAATCAACGCACGGTGAATGGTCGCGGCCGCGCCGACATCCACGCCCCAGGTCGGGTGCGCGGCCACCAGCAACTTCGGCTGTTGAAGAATTTCCCGACCCAGGATGAATTTCTGCAAGTTACCGCCGGAAAGGCTGCGGGCCAGTGCCTGGGTACCGGCTGTCTTGACCCCGAAGCGGCGGATGATGTCTTGCGCCAGCGCCTGGACCTTGCCGCGCTGGATCAGGCCCTTGCTCACCAGTCCTTGCTGGAAGGCGGTCAGCAAGGCGTTGTCCGCCAGACTCAGGTCCGGTACGGCGCCATGCCCCAGGCGTTCGGCGGGGACGAAGGCCAGTCCGCGCTGGCGTCGGGCATCGGGACGTAAATGCGCGACCGGTTCGCCGCCGAAACGGATGGTTGCACCGTTATTGCGCCCCAGCCGTTCTTCGCCGCTGAGCAGTGCCAGCAGCTCATCCTGACCATTGCCGGCGACACCGGCGATACCGACTATCTCACCACTGTGCACGGCAAGGTTGATGGCCGTGAGCGAACAGCCGAACGGGTCCGGGTTGTGCCAGGACAAGCCTTGTATGTGCAAAAAGACCTCGGATCCCGCCACTTTCGGGTAATCGGTGATCAGCTCCGCCGCATCGCCAACCATCAGGCGCGCCAATTGCCGGTCCGAGTATTCGGCCGGCGTGCAATGCCCGGCCACTCGCCCGCCGCGCAACACGGTGGCGCTGTGGCACAACGCGCGCACTTCGGCGAGTTTGTGACTGATAAACAGAATGCTGCAACCCTCGGCGGCCAGTCGGCGCAAGGTCACGAACAAGTCGTCGGCCTCCTGGGGCGTCAACACCGAGGTCGGTTCGTCGAGAATCAACAGGCGAATGTCCTGCATCAGGCAACGAATGATTTCCACCCGTTGCCGCTCGCCAATGGACAGGCTGTGGACAAGTCGCTGCGGCTCCAACGCCATGCCGTAGCGTTGCGACACTTCACGAATTCTGCGTTCAAGCTGATGGGGCGTGCCTGCCGTCGGGCCCATGGCCAGTGCGATGTTTTGCGTCACGCTCAAGGTTTCGAACAGCGAGAAGTGCTGGAACACCATGCCGATGCCCAGGTCGCGAGCCTGGGCCGGGTTACGCAGGGTTACCGGCTGTCCATGCCAGAACATCTCACCCGCGTCGGCGTGCACGACGCCGTAGATGATCTTCATCAGGGTACTTTTGCCCGCGCCGTTTTCGCCGAGCAGGGCGTGGATTTCACCCGGTGCGATGGTCAGGTCGATGGCATCGTTGGCCAGGCAGCCGGGGTAGCGTTTAGTGATCCTGCTCAGTTGCAGGCGGGGCGTCGGATCGGCAATGGGCATGACAGGCTCGGTTCGATTGAGTGCATGCCTGTGGATAAAGCAATTTTCTGGCCATCAGGTCAGGAAATTTGCCTGGCCCCCATGCGCCAGGCCGCTGTGCGAGCTGCGAGGCTGAAAGCCCTTGTTAACCGGGCACCACATAAGTGCAGGGCGGTTGAGCCGGCTCCGATTTTGCGCGCGGGGGTCTTGATCAAAAAATGAGCACTGGACGGCAAGCCATGCCGGATAGGCTGCCGCGCCAGCCATGAACGGGTTATCCACAGATTGCTCCACAGTATTTGTGCGCAAGCTCAAGGGACGGGCATAAGGGCAGGGCGGCTATCTCCTAATAGTGCTAAACCACTCTAACTGATTGTTTTTAATTGGATTTAACGGATTGAAGGGCGAAATGGACGAAAAATGAGCAAACCCCGCAAAGCCGCATGACAGAAGGGTTACAGCGTTATGTGCTCAGGTTATCCACAGCCGGGTGCACAGCGGATGTGGGCAACTATGGAATATGCAAAAAAAGCGCATGCCCCAAAAGATCGCAGCCTGCTTTTTCAACGCTGCAACAAAATCCGCCCGCGACTCAAATCGGCCAAATGCTTTTGCAATGTGTCGATCTGCCCGGCACCCACCGCCAATTGCAAGTCAACGCCATTGGCCGTGAAATCCTCTTGCACCACCAGGCCACCGAGTTCCGCGACCCGAAGCTTGACCAGCGCCAACTCACCGAACGCACAGGCGCACCGCACCGGCACCCGGCTGATCAACTCAACCTTCGGCGCCGCTTGCAGGCATTTGTTGGCCCCGCCGCCATAGGCCCGGGCCAGTCCGCCGGTGCCCAGTTGAATGCCGCCATACCAGCGAATCACCAGCACGGCGACCTGGTCACAGTCCTGTGCATCGATGGCCGCCAGGATCGGCCGGCCGGCCGTGCCGCCTGGCTCACCGTCGTCGGTACTGCGGTATTGATCGCCAAGCTTCCACGCCCAGCAATTGTGCGTAGCGTTCGGATCGCTGTGTTGGGCGATGAAGGCCTGGGCTTCGGCGGCACTGCCGATCGGCGCGGCCAAGGTGATGAAGCGGCTTTTGCGAATCTCTTCGCGGTATTCGCAAAAGTCGCTGAGGGTAAAAGGCATAGTGGTCTTAGAGAGAGGGTGTCAGGCCGCAGCCTTTGAGAATGATACGGATCAGGTTGTTGCCGGCGTCTTCCATGTCCTGCTTGGTCAGTTTGCTGCGTCCGCTGACCCGGCAGATCTGCGTGGCGAAGTCGGCGTAATGCTGGGTGCTGCCCCACAACAGGAAAATCAGGTGCACCGGGTCGACCGGGTCCATTTTGCCAGCGTCAATCCACGCCTGAAACACCGCGGCACGGCCCTGGAACCAGGTGCGGTAGTCCTGGTTGAAATATTCGGTCAGGCATTCGCCGCCGCTGATGACTTCCATGGCGAAGATTCGGGAGGCTTGCGGCTGGCGCCGGGAAAACTCCATCTTGGCGCGGATGTAGCGGGTCAGGGCTTCGGCTGGGTCGTCTTCAGCGGTGAGGGTATTGAAGGTGCTGTCCCACAACTCGATGATGTTGCTCAGCACTGCCACGTACAAACCCAGTTTGTTGGTGAAGTAATAGTGCAGGTTCGCTTTCGGCAAGCCGGCATTCAAGGCGATGGTGTTCATGCTGGTGCCCTTGAACCCGTGACGGGCGAACTCGTCCTCGGCGGCTTTGATGATGGTCTCTTCGTTCTTCTGACGAATGCGGCTGGCGGGTTTGCCGCTGTGAGCTGGGACTTCAAAGGTCATGGGCACTTCCGATCAAGTGAGGGATTGCAGGGCATGACGTTGATAGCGCACCCACTGGCTCCAGACAAGTCCCGATGGGATAAAACAACGGTCAACGCGTCGCGGCCAGGCTCTCCAGGAAGCTTTCCAGTACCAGATGAGGACGACGTCCCTTGCGGGTCACCGATGCCAGGCTGAGATCATAGAAGCGGGTTTTAGATTTCAGCGCGCGCAACCGGCCTTGCTGCACCCAAAGACTGGCGTAATGGTCCGGCAGGTAACCGATGTAGCGTCCGGTCAGGATCAGGAACGCCATGCCTTCGCGGTCCGATGCGCTGGCGGTGCAGTTGAGCGCCTGATAATGCGCCTGGATGTCTGCCGGTAATCGGAAGGTCGGGGCGATGGCGTCCTGGCTGTTCAGGCGCTCGTCGTCCAGTTGCTTGTCATCGACATAAAACAGCGGGTGGCCCACTGCGCAATACAGCAGCGAGCGCTCGCTATACAGCGGTTGATACTCCAGCCCCGACAGCGCACTGGCCTGCGGCACCACGCCGACATGCAGGCGACCGTCGAGCACGCCCTGTTCCACTTCGTTGGGCGCGATCATGCGGATCTGGATCTGCACGTCCGGACCTCGTTCCTTCAATTGCGCCAGGGCGTGAGTGATGCGCATGTGTGGCAGGGTGACCAGGTTGTCCGTCAGGCCGATGGTCAGCTCACCGCGCAAGTGCTGGTGCAGGCCGTTGACCTCGGTGCGGAAACTCTCCAGTGCACTCAACAGCTGCAACGCCGATTGATAAACCTCACGACCTTCTTCGGTCAGGGAAAAACCGGCCCGGCCACGTTGGCACAGACGCAAGCCCAGGCGCTGTTCGAGATCGCTCATTTGCTGGCTGATGGCTGAGCGACCGATACCAAGGACAGTTTCTGCCGCGGAGAAGCCGCCGCATTCGACCACGCTGCGGAAGATCCGCAGCAGGCGAATATCAAAGTCGCTGACTTGCGCCAGTGGATCGGGGCGACGGCTGGACATGCGCTTACTCTATAGTTTAGTCAGGGGCTGACTGAAGGTTAGAAAAGTTGGATTTCACCGACTTTATCCCCGTGGCAATTTAGCTGCAACAACGGTTTTCAATCCCTAAGCCGCTTATCGCCTTGCGAGGTTTGCCCCCATGAACTTGCCTGAAAACGCCCCGACATCCCTGGCCAGCCATCTCAAGCTCGATGCCCACTGGATGCCGTACACCGCCAACCGCAACTTTCAGCGCGATCCGCGCCTGATCGTCGGGGCTGAGGGCAGTTGGCTGATCGACGACAAGGGCCGCAGGGTCTATGACTCGCTGTCCGGTCTGTGGACTTGCGGCGCAGGGCACACGCGCAAGGAAATCCAGGAAGCGGTCGCCAAGCAATTGGGCACCCTCGATTACTCGCCAGGCTTCCAGTACGGTCACCCGCTGTCATTCCAGCTGGCCGAGAAAATCACCGACCTGACCCCGGGTAACCTGAACCACGTGTTCTTCACCGACTCGGGTTCCGAATGCGCCGACACCGCGGTAAAAATGGTGCGTGCCTACTGGCGCCTGAAAGGCCAGTCGACCAAGACCAAAATGATCGGCCGTGCCCGTGGCTACCATGGTGTGAACATCGCCGGTACCAGCCTCGGTGGCGTGAACGGTAACCGCAAGCTGTTCGGCCAGGCGATGATGGACGTCGATCACCTGCCACACACCTTGCTGGCGAGCAACGCGTTCTCCCGTGGCATGCCGGAGCAGGGCGGTATCGCCTTGGCTGACGAACTGCTCAAGCTGATCGAACTGCACGATGCTTCGAACATCGCTGCGGTGTTCGTTGAACCTATGGCCGGCTCCGCTGGTGTACTGGTTCCGCCGCAGGGTTACCTCAAGCGCCTGCGCGAGATCTGCGATCAGCACAGCATCCTGCTGGTATTCGACGAAGTGATTACCGGTTTCGGCCGTACTGGCAACATGTTCGGGGCGGACACCTTCGGCGTGACCCCAGACCTGATGTGCATCGCCAAGCAAGTCACCAACGGCGCGATCCCGATGGGCGCGGTGATTGCCAGCTCCGAGATCTACCAGACGTTCATGAATCAGCCGACGCCTGAATACGCGGTGGAATTCCCCCACGGCTACACCTATTCCGCACACCCGGTGGCGTGCGCTGCCGGCCTGGCAGCACTCGACCTGCTGCAGAAGGAAAACCTGGTACAGAGCGTCGCCGAAGTCGCACCGCATTTCGAAAACGCGCTGCATGGCCTGAAGGGCACCAAGAACATCATCGATATTCGTAACTTTGGCCTGGCGGGTGCGATCCAGATCGCGCCACGTGACGGCGACGCCATCGTGCGTCCGTTCGAAGCGGGCATGGCCTTGTGGAAAGCAGGTTTCTACGTGCGTTTCGGCGGCGACACCCTGCAGTTCGGCCCAACGTTCAACAGCAAGCCGCAGGACCTGGATCGCCTGTTCGATGCGGTCGGCGAAGTGCTGGGCAAGATCGACTGATTCTCCTTCTATACATATGAACAACGGGCGCGCCAATCAGAGCGCGCCTGTGGACAACTTTCCAGGAGCTTCCATGAGCGTTATTCCGCATTTGATCAATGGCGAACTGGTGACCGAAAACGGTCGCGCGGTCGATGTGTTCAACCCGTCCACCGGCCAGGCTATTCACAAATTGCCGCTGGCGACCCGCGAAACCATCCAGAGCGCCATCGACGCCGCCAAGGCTGCATTCCCGGCCTGGCGCAATACGCCACCGGCCAAACGTGCCCAGGTCATGTTCCGCTTCAAGCAATTGCTGGAGCAGAACGAAGCGCGCATCTCGCAATTGATCAGCGAAGAACACGGCAAGACCCTTGAAGATGCTGCCGGTGAACTGAAGCGCGGTATCGAGAACGTCGAGTTCGCTTGTGCGGCGCCGGAAATCCTCAAGGGCGAATACAGCCGTAACGTCGGCCCGAACATCGATGCATGGTCCGACTTCCAACCCTTGGGCGTAGTGGCCGGCATCACGCCGTTCAACTTCCCGGCCATGGTGCCGCTGTGGATGTACCCGCTGGCCATCGTTTGCGGCAACTGCTTCATCCTCAAGCCCTCCGAGCGTGACCCGAGCTCGACTTTGCTGATCGCCCAATTATTGCTCGAAGCCGGCTTGCCGAAGGGCGTACTCAGCGTGGTGCACGGTGACAAGACGGCGGTGGACGCACTGATCGAAGCGCCGGAAGTCAAGGCACTGAGCTTCGTGGGTTCGACGCCGATCGCCGAGTACATCTATAGCGAAGGCACCAAGCGCGGCAAGCGCGTCCAGGCCCTGGGTGGTGCGAAGAACCACGCGGTGCTGATGCCGGATGCGGATCTGGACAACGCTGTCAGTGCACTGATGGGCGCGGCTTACGGTTCTTGCGGTGAGCGCTGCATGGCCATTTCGGTAGCCGTGTGTGTCGGTGACCAGGTCGCAGATGCGCTGGTAGCCAAATTGGTTCCACAGATCCAGGCGCTGAAAATCGGTGCTGGCACGTCCTGCGGTCTGGACATGGGCCCGCTGGTCACCGGTCAAGCGCGAGACAAGGTCAGCGGTTATGTGGAAGACGGCGTAGCAGCCGGTGCGACCCTGGTAGTGGACGGTCGTGGTCTGACCGTGGCCGGTCATGAGGAAGGATTCTTCCTGGGTGGCTGCCTGTTCGACAATGTCACCCCAGAAATGCGCATCTATAAAGAAGAGATCTTCGGGCCGGTGTTGTGCGTTGTTCGGGTCAATAGCCTGGAAGAGGCGATGCAACTGATCAACGATCACGAGTATGGCAACGGCACCTGTATCTTCACTCGTGACGGTGAAGCGGCGCGCTTGTTCTGCGACGAGATCGAAGTCGGCATGGTCGGCGTCAACGTACCGCTGCCGGTGCCGGTGGCTTACCACAGCTTTGGTGGCTGGAAGCGTTCGCTGTTCGGCGACCTGCATGCCTACGGTCCGGATGGTGTGCGCTTCTACACCCGCCGCAAGGCGATCACCCAGCGCTGGCCGCAACGTGCGAGCCACGAAGCTTCGCAGTTCGCTTTCCCTAGCTTGTAAGTAGAAGGGAAAAGAAGGCCGACCCAACGGGTCGGCCTTTTGTTTTTTGGGGCTTTGATAGCTCTATGACAGTTTTGTGAAAAATAGGTG
>NZ_JAQIYM010000074.1 GCF_028823535.1 Pseudomonas serbica
GCCTTGCCGCCCGTGATCAGGCGTATGTGCGGCTGCGCCACGGCGCGCTCGACAAACCCGGCCACGCGGTCACGGTGTTGCGCGGTGATCAGCGGGCCGAGCTCGGTGGCCGGATCGTCCTGCAGGCCGTACTTGATGCTGCTGACCGCCGCGCCGAGTTTTTCCACGAACTTGTCGTAGATACCTTCCTGGGCATAGATGCGGCAGGCGGCGGTGCAGTCCTGGCCGGCGTTGTAGAAACCGAAGGTGCGGATGCC
>NZ_JAQIYM010000075.1 GCF_028823535.1 Pseudomonas serbica
CTGACCAGCGTTGCGGCCCTGACCACCGCGCAGACCGCTGCGTTGACCACCGCCCAGGTCGTGGCCCTGACTACCGCCCAGGTGGCCGCGCTGAAACCGGCCCAAGTGGCTGCACTGACCACCACCCAAGTGGCGGCCCTGCAGCCTGCCGATGTCGCTGCGCTGACCACCGCTGGCGTCGCCGCCCTGACCACCGCCCAGGTCGCGGCACTGACCACCGCTCAAGTGGCAGCCCTGAAACCGACCCAGATT
>NZ_JAQIYM010000076.1 GCF_028823535.1 Pseudomonas serbica
CCATCCTGATGCAGGTCCAGGGCTTTTTCGAAGACAGTCACGTCGCTGTCGCTGGTCGCCACCAGGCAGCTGTTGTGCACGTCGATGGTGACGGTGGTGGTGCTTTCGTCACCGTCGGCATCGCGCAGTGTGTAGGTGAATACGTCGCTCGCGCCCGGGCCGCTGACCGAGTTCGGGTAGCTGTGGTACACGGCGTTGCCCGCCGCATCCAGGGTCAGGTAGCC
>NZ_JAQIYM010000077.1 GCF_028823535.1 Pseudomonas serbica
GATCAAAAGCCAAAGCAAAAGCCAAAGCCAAAGCCAAAGCCAAAGCAAAAGCAAAAGCCCCCTGTAGGAGCTGGCTTGTCGGGTCGCCGCATCGCAGCGATGGTCGTCAACGATGACGGGGGGCCTGCCCCCCCGCGGTGTTCTCAAGTTTTTCGCGAGCAGGCTCGCTCCCACAGGTATTAGCTTGGCTCTGGCTCTGGCTCTGCTTTGGCTTTTGCT
>NZ_JAQIYM010000078.1 GCF_028823535.1 Pseudomonas serbica
CCATGCTGTATGTGTAGGAGCTGGCTTGCCAGCGATGGCGGCCTGACAGACGACCTATTACCTGTTGACCGCGTACATATCCATTGCCGGGGTAACGGCCATCTATGGTTTCGCCCTTACGGCGAGTCCCTTTGGCAAACGCCGGAGGCCGGCCCAGCCCAAATGAACCATTTCCATCCCATGGGTTTTGAGGCAAGCATGGACGCCCCGGGCAGCAT
>NZ_JAQIYM010000079.1 GCF_028823535.1 Pseudomonas serbica
AAGGCCGAGAGCTGATGACGAGTGTTCTTTTAGAACACGAAGTGGTTGATGCCATGCTTCCAAGAAAAGCTTCTAAGCTTCAGGTAACCAGGAACCGTACCCCAAACCGACACAGGTGGTTGGGTAGAGAATACCAAGGCGCTTGAGAGAACTCGGGTGAAGGAACTAGGCAAAATGGCACCGTAACTTCGGGAGAAGGTGCGCCGGTGAGGGTGAAG
>NZ_JAQIYM010000080.1 GCF_028823535.1 Pseudomonas serbica
AGTGGATGCCTGGCGGATGGCGGTCTTGATCCGGTTGTAGGTGCCGCAGCGGCAGATATTGCCGACCATCGCCTCTTCGATCTGCTCATCGCTCGGGTTCGGATGGGTCTTGAGCAGCGCGGTGGCGGACATGATCTGCCCACCCTGGCAGTAGCCGCACTGGGCCACGGCCGTATCGAGCCAGGCCTGCTGCACGACCTTGCCGACCGGGTCGGC
>NZ_JAQIYM010000081.1 GCF_028823535.1 Pseudomonas serbica
TGGCGAAATCAACGTCAAAGTCGTCGACGACCTGCCGACCGCCAAGCCCGATGCGACTTCTGTGGCCGAGGGTGGCACCGTCACCGGCAACGTGCTGGTAAACGATATCGGCGGCGCCGATGGCTCCGGCGGTGGCGTGGTCGGCGTGCGCGCAGGTGCCGACACCTCGTCCCCGGTGCATGGCGGCTTGAACAGCCAGATCAACGGCACCTAT
>NZ_JAQIYM010000082.1 GCF_028823535.1 Pseudomonas serbica
GTAGGTGCCGTTGATCTGGCTGTTCAGGCCGCCATGCACCGGGGACGAGGTGTCGGCGCCTGCGCGCACGCCGACCACGCCACCGCCGGAGCCATCGGCGCCACCGATATCGTTTACCAGCACGTTGCCGGTGACGGTACCACCCTCGGCCACAGAAGTCGCATCGGGCTTGGCGGTCGGCAGGTCGTCGACGACCTTGACGTTGATTTCCCCT
>NZ_JAQIYM010000083.1 GCF_028823535.1 Pseudomonas serbica
GCGAGCTTGCTCGCGAAGGCGTCTTTCCTGACACACCTGGGTGCGTCATTCGCTGGCAAGCCAGCTCCTACAGGGTGGGCTAATGCGTTATTTGCCGGTGATCATCGGCAGGTTCAGCCCCTGCTCCTTGGCGCAGTCGATGGCGATCTGGTAACCGGCATCGGCATGACGCATCACGCCGGTCGCCGGGTCGTTGTGCAGCACGCGAGCGAT
>NZ_JAQIYM010000007.1 GCF_028823535.1 Pseudomonas serbica
GATCTGGGTCGGTTTCAGGGCTGCCACTTGAGCGGTGGTCAGTGCTGCGACCTGGCCAGTGGTCAAGGCTACCAACTGGGCGGAGGTCAGGGCGCTGATATCGGCGGTCTCGATGGCCGCCACCTGGGTGGTCGTCAGCGCAGCGACTTGCGTGGTTTTCAGCCCGGCCACCTGGGCGGTGGTCAGGGCAACAACCTGGGCGGTAGTCAGCGCGGCGGTCTGGGCTGTGGTGAGGCTGGCGACCGAGGCGGCCGGCATTGCAGCGATATCCGCCGTTTCGATGGCCGCCACTTGCGTAGTGGTCAGCGCGGCAATCTGTGCGGTTTTCAGTGCGGTGACCTGCGCGGTGGTCAGGGCTACAACTTGCGCAGTTGTCAGCGCCGGTACTTGCGCGGTCGAAAGCACGCCAATGTTCGGCAGGGTAATGACCGCGATCTGCGCAGCGGTCATCTGGGCGATCTGAGCGGTGGTCAAGGCGGCAATATCCTGGGTCGCAAGCCCAGCAATGGTGGTTGTACTCAAGGCAGCGACTTGCGCTGGGGTCAACGAAGAAATAAAGCTCATGAACGCATCCTGTTTAGGGGTCATTTACTGCGCTGCCAGCGTTGTCGCCGTAGCCTTGGGCGAAAATTTGGTAGCCCACGTGTCCTTAGCGACACATCCGGTTAAAACATTAAGAATCTTTTTTGATGGCGTTTTGCCTTTTTTAACTTTTTGGTTATAAAAAGACTCCGCTTTATAGGCTCAGATAGTAAAGCAGCGATATCATATGGCTACCACTGAATTATTGACGTCATTTTTTCTGAGCCCTGTGAAGCTCACATTGTTGTGGTGCCATGACCTTGACCCTTGCCCAGCACTTCCCCTAGTGTGCGCGGGACATTTTGTCCGTCGGCAGGCATCGGCCAGCGGAGCACGCCCCCATTCCCCTTTTGCCACCCGGCAAGGGCCTCGATCGAGTAACTGATTGTGAAAACCTTCCTCCATGTAGGTTGTGGTCCAAAGAGCAAGAACAGCACGACCAAGGGCTTCGCTTCTGAGCAGTGGCAAGAGCTGCGCTTTGACATCGATGAGAGTGTCAACCCGGACATCGTCGGCACCATGACCGACATGTCCCAGGTCAAGGACGCTTCGGTGGATGCGCTGTTCTCCAGCCACAACATCGAGCACCTCTATCCCCACGAGGTGCCGGTAGCGCTGGCGGAGTTCAAGCGAGTGCTCAAGCCTGGCGGCTTCGTGATCATCACCTGCCCGGACCTGCAATCGGTGTGCGCCCTGGTGGCCGAAGACAAGCTGACGGACGAGGCCTACCTGTCACCCGCCGGACCAATCGCACCCATCGACATCCTCTACGGTCATCGCCCG
Source organism: Pseudomonas serbica (assembly GCF_028823535.1). GTDB lineage: Bacteria > Pseudomonadota > Gammaproteobacteria > Pseudomonadales > Pseudomonadaceae > Aquipseudomonas > Aquipseudomonas serbica. The sequence continues at coordinate 1,366 of NZ_JAQIYM010000007.1, forward strand.
GCCATGGCCAACGGCAACCTGTTCATGGCGCACCGTTGCGGTTTCACCAAGAAGGTACTGACGGGTTCTCTTCAAGCGGCGGGTTTCGACATGGTGCTGCCGATACAGCGTGCCCATCCGTTTTATGACCTGTGGGCAGTGGCGGCACTTGCGCCGATCACCGAGCAGGACGTGGTGGCGATCGGGAACGAGCATTTCCCAGGCTAAACCGCGCTGAACCGGGCTGCGCGCCATGCGCGCGCCCGCCAGCTGCATTTGCCAACGGAATCATTGGGTTACTGAATGGTCATAGACAGGGTTTCAACGCCGTGCGGGATTTCCACCGGCCGAAACCCTCTCACACCCGAACCTTCAGGATGCTCAAATGAAACGCGCAGTAATGATGACCCTGGCCCTTTCCAGCCTGCTCTTGCTGGGAGGCTGCGGACCTCACTGGGAAGACGGAGAAAGGTACGGTCGATATCACGATCATGATCATCGCCGTGGCTATGACCGCGATGATGATCGAGGGTATGACCATCGATATGATCGTCGTGACGATGATCGCGACAACCGTCGTTATCGCGATCGCGACGACCGCGACGACTGACACATTCAGGATCTTTGCAAAAGAGGGGTAGGGTGATCAGCTTCCCGGCTTACTACCTCTCTGATTGGCACCATCGTCCTGCGACTCCGCGTCTTTTGTTATCGAATGCGTATCGGCGCCGGAGTTCGAACCTGACGCTTCCTCGCCCTTTTTATCAGCCTTTTCCTCGTTGGATTCAGCGCCCTGGTTGAGCCCGGGAACGGCGGAAGGTGGGATGGTGGCATCCTCGGTGGTTTTCTCGGTGGCCAGCACATAAAGCGGCGAGGCCGAGAGCAAGCCCGTGAGCATGAGAGCGGCGAGGGTAGTGTTCATCGTTTGAGTCTTCCGTGCGAAGGGATGTATTGCATTGGAAGAGTGGCGCAATGGAAGGTGCGCCGTGGCGGACGAACGGCAAGGCGACGACAGCGCATTAATTTCCTTTGATCAAGGAGGGAACATGCACCTGTGGGCTAAGAATATGCTTCTGTGGCACGCGGGGAATGCTGCGCCCCGCGTTGTCATTTTCGATGAAAATTCTGCCTCATTTGTACTTGATCACGATCCCTTTGAGTTTGCGCCCCTCGATGGTCTGCACGTCGCGCGCCCACAGCGGCCCGTTGACGTAGGCACCCACCGCCTGGATATGGTCGTACACCACCACCACGGCATCGCCGCCGAGCTTGGCGGATTCTTCCCGCAGTTTTTGTTCGACCTCGGTAATCGGCGGGGCCGGGTCGACACTGGCGTCGATCACTATTTCACCCAGACGAACGTGCGGGCGAAGGGGCTCGGTGCGCAGCACCACGACTTCGCTGGGCAATGTCGGGGCAGGGTGTTCCACGCCGACGTAGGCGGTGGTCTGGGCATCGACTGTCGCGCAACCGCTGAGTGCCAGCAGGGCGGCGGTGAGTCCTCCGGCCAGCAGCGACAGTTTGAAACGGGTGGACCATGACGCGTCATGGGCTTGCATGGTGGGTTTCCTCCGAAGGGCCGCTGCTACACGTTTGGCAAGTTGACGGTAGCAGACGGCCCGGGAGTTGCCAGGCAGCCAGGATTTCGCCGTGAGTCATTGATCCTTTTCGCAGTTGATCATCCACGACACGCCAAAGCGGTCGACCAGCATGCCAAAGCGCGCTGCCCAGAACGTGGCCTCGAGTGGCATTTGTACCTTGCCGCCTTCGGACAACGCCGAAAACACCTGTTCAGCTTCCTTGATGCTGTCGACATTCAACGAAATCGAACAGCCGCTCATTTCTTCGGTGGGGCGATCAGGGGTGGTGTCCGAACCCATGATCGCCTGTTCGCCCACAGCCAGCCGTGTGTGAATGATCAGGTTATGCAAGTCCTTGGGCACGTGTTCGGCGGCAGGCGTTTCGCCGAAGGTCAGCATGGCTTCGATCTGGCCTTTGAGGCTTTCGGCATAAAAGGTGAACGCGGCTTTGCAGTCGCCATTGAAGATCAGGTAGGGATTGATTTTCATGATTGTGCTCCCGGTCATTGGAGGTACACATCGAATTGGACGCCTCGAACCAGCGCGAATTCCGATGACATTGACTGGGCAAGCAAAGCGCTAAAACGCGGCGGGAGCCTGGGTATTTTTAGATATTTTCTCGATAGTCCGCGCCAGGCTTATAGCCTCGCTCGGGCGCTTCGGTGCCAGCAAGCGCTCGATGGCACCGCCGACCATGTTCTCCAGCAACTCATTGTGCTCGCTTTCATCCAGCGCATGGGAGGACAGCCAGGTGGGAGCGCTGTTGAGCAGGGCGGCGATGGCATGACCAGCTGCCAGAAGCCCCGATTCGCTGAACCGCGAACGGGCGCCGAGTATCACCATCAATTGGCGCTCGTACTGCTCGCGCAATTGTCGAACCCGTGCCTGTTGCTCGTCGTTCAGGCAGTCGCTGTCGCGTTCCACCAGGCGATAATGCCAGGGCATGTCGCGATGCAGGTTCAGGTGCGCGCGGATCAGGCTGTTGAGCCGGTCGCGTTTTCCTGGCGCCTGTTGCTTGATGCGCCCCAGCGTAGCCAGCAGCTCTTCGTAGAACTCTTCGATCAAGTCCAGCAGCAGGTGCTGTTTGCTCGGGTAATGGTGATACAGCGAGCCTGGGGAAAGCCCCAGGCACGTCGCGAGCTCACGCATGCCGACTTGACCGAAACCCTTGCTGGCAAACAGCTCCAGCACCTTGTCCCGGTACTCGGCGAAACGCGAGCAACGCTCAGGCATAGGCATGGAAGCCGCGCCCCGTCTTGCGTCCCAGGTAACCGGCGGCGACCATTTCCTTGAGCAATGGCGCCGGGCGGTATTTGCTGTCGTTGAAGCCTTCGTGGAAGGCTTGCATGATCGCCAGCAGCGTATCCAGGCCGATCAGGTCCGCCAGGGCCAACGGGCCGATAGGCTGGTTGCAGCCCAGGCGCATGCCGGCGTCGATGTCCTCGGCACTGGCCAGGCCTTCCTGGAACACCAGGATCGCTTCGTTGATCATCGGCACCAGGATCCGATTGACCACAAACCCCGGGCGGTTGCCGGCGGTGATCGCGGTCTTGCCCAGGCGGGTCGCCATGTCCAGCGCCAGTGCATGCGTCGCGTCGCTGGTTTGCAGGCCGCGAATGACTTCGATCAGGCCCATCACCGGCACCGGGTTGAAGAAGTGCAGGCCGATGAAGCGTTCAGGCTGGCTGACGCTGGCCGCGAGCTGGGTGATCGACAGCGACGAAGTGTTGGAGGCGATCACGCACTCGGCACCCACCTGCGCGGCAACCTGTTGCAGCAAGCGCAGTTTCAGCTCGAGGTTCTCGGTGGCGGCTTCGATCACCATTTGCGCGTCGCGCAGGTTGCTGTAGTCGGTGCTGGTGCGGATCTTGTCCAGAGCGGCGTTTTTCTGCTCGGCGCTCAAGGTTTCCTTGGCGACCTGGCGGTCAAGGTTCTTGCCGACGGTGGCCAGGGCTTTTTGCAAGGCGCCCTCGCTGATGTCCACCAGGGTCACGTTGAAACCGGCCAGGGCGCAAACCTGCGCGATGCCGTTGCCCATGGTGCCGGCGCCGATCACGCCAATGTTTTGCAGATTCATGTTGCCGTCCTTTCGATAAACCCTGCGATACCTTGGCCGCCTTGATGGCCGAAAGCGTACTATTGCCGCGAGTCTAGAGCCGGCAGGGTGGTTGTCCTATGCCGAAACTGTTCAACGGCACTGATGTTTTTTGCCATTTCGGGTAATGGGGAGCGAAGCGTTCGCATGCGGGAAAAGGACTCGGTGGCCGCCTACTTCGTGCAGGCAATGATCCACGGGCTGGAGGACGATCCACAGCGTGTTCGAGCGGTGCTCGAGCAGGCCGGCATCGACCCGGCGGTGATTGCGCAACCCTCGGCGCGGGTGCCCGCCAGCGCGTTTGCAGCGCTGTGGCTGATCCAGATCCGCGAGCTCAACGACGAATTCTTCGGCCTCGACTCCCACGGCATGCCGCCGGGCAGCTTCGCCCTGATTTGCCGGGCCTTGATCCAGGAGCCCGATCTGCACAAGGCCATGCGCCAGTGCCTGGCCAACTTCAGCCTGTTCCTGCGCGATTTTCACGGCACCCTGACCGTGCGCGGCAAACGGGCGATCATCAGCCTGCAAAGCCAGGGCGCTAACGAAGACGTCAGCCGTTTCGGCGAAGAGACCTTCCTGGTGTTGATGATCAGCCTGCTGTGCTGGCTGGGCGGGCGGCGCATCCCGATCGACCGCGCGGACTTCCGCCATGAACGCCTGTCACTCAGCGACGACCGTCTGCTCTGGGGGCCGAACCTGACCTTTGGCGCCGAGCGCACCGAAATCGAGTTCGCCAGTCATTACCTGCGACTGCCGGTGGTCCAGGACCTGGCATCGCTCAAAGTGTTCCTGCGCACCGCGCCACAATGGTTGGTGATCCGCTTCCGCAACCAGCACGGCCTGGCATCCCAGGTCCATCAGCGCTTGCGCAACAGCCATTACAGCGAGTGGCCGACCCTGCAGGCCTTTGCCCTCGAACAACACCTGAGCCCCAGCACCTTTCGCCGAAAACTGGAGCGTGAAGGCTGTTCCTATCAGGAAATCAAGGACGAAGTGCGACGCGGGGTAGCGTTCGAACAGTTGCGCGAGAGCCAGGCCAGCATCGGCGATATCGCCGAACAACTGGGTTTCCAGGAACCGAGTGCGTTTCACCGGGCCTTCAAGAAGTGGACGGGGGAGAGTCCGGGGCGGTATCGGGCGCGGTTTCAGGAGTAGATGTGGGATTTTGACTAAGAGTTTGTGTGAATTTTCGCTGTTGTTTGCATGCAAAAAAGCCAGGTTGAATATTGAAATTTCTTGCGACTACAGTGTCCTCGTAACCGATGGCATGACCCGTCGAGGTGAGGTATTTGTTTGTTCCGAATTGGAGCTTTCAATGGATTGGAAACTGGCATGGATGATTTGGTCAAGGAGGTAATTCCGCTTCTCCAGTATTTGATTCCAGGATTTTTAGCCGCCTGGATTTTTTATTCCCTGACAGCTTTCAAGCGACCAGACACCTTTGGACAAATAGTCCAGGCCCTGATTTTTATCTTCGTGATTCAGTCGCTGGTGGTCGGATTGGGAGCGCTGATGATGGTTACAGGGGAGCGGTTTTTTTCGGTCGGCTCGTGGGACAAGTCGTCAGAGACCTTGTGGTCAGCGGTGATTGCGGTTTTGTTGGGTTTTGTTTCCTGCCATGTTGCCCGTAGCGACAAGCTTCACTCGCTACTCAGGCAGCTGAAAATCACCACGCAAACTTCGTATCCTGGCGAGTGGTACAGTGCTTTTTCGTCGAGGCCCAGATTTGTCGTGCTGCATTTGCTCGATGACAAGCGACTCTATGGCTGGCCCGTTGAATGGCCTTCCGCGCCCACGAGAGGGCAGTTTGTAATCGAAAACCCGAGTTGGCTCGATAGCGAAGGCGAGGAGTCCCAAATCGGGGCTGAAATTATCGTTATCGATGCTTCAAACGTTCAATGGGTCGAGTTTACGCAAAAGGAGTGATGACCATGACAAGTAAAGTGCCTCAAGAAATGCCTCCATGTTACAAACCGGGAACTCCTGGTGCCATTGGGCGCCCTCGGCCACCCGCTGGGCCTCCACCGGCAAAAAAGGAGTCTGAATGGCTGCGTCGGCGCGACAGGTAGCCATGCCCGCGGTCCTTCTTCGCTTCACTTCGCTGCTCGACCAGTCCCGGCGTGCCTTGCTCCTGGTCTGGGGCACCTCGCGCGCATTGTTCCTGGGCCTGGTGTTGGCCACGCTGGTCGCCGGTGTGCTACCGGCTTTGGCGGCATGGCTGGGGCAGCGCATTGTCGACGCCGTGGTCTTTGCCATGCAGTTGCATGCGCAGCAGGGCAGTGCGCCTTTGTGGCCGGTGGTGCGTTATGTACTGCTGGAGGCGGGTGTGCTGGCCTTGCTGTCTGGCGCCCAGCGTGCGCTGTCGGTGCAGCAGTCGCTGTTGCGGGTGCAACTGGGGCAGAAGGTCAACACCATGATTCTGGAAAAGGCCCAGACGTTGTCGCTGGTGCAGTTCGAGAATTCGGAGTTCTACGACAAGCTGGTGCGGGTTCGGCGCGAAGCCTCGACCCGGCCGTTGGCGCTGGTAATGAAGTCGCTGGGGCTGATCCAGAACCTGATCGTGCTGATCAGCTTCGGCGTGTTGCTGGTGCATTTTTCGCCCTGGGCGCTGGTGTTGCTGGTGGTCGGCGCGTTACCCGTGTTTTTTGCCGAGGCGCACTTTTCCGGGGATGCCTTTCGCCTGTTTACCCGGCGTGCGCCGGAGAGCCGGCAGCAGAATTACATCGAGACGTTGCTTTCCCATGAGGGCTACATCAAGGAGGTCAAGCTGTTCGGTTTCGCGCCGCTGCTGTTGCAGCGTTACCGCGACACCTTTGCCAGGCTTTATGCCGAGGACCGGCGGCTGACCTTGCGTCGCGATGGCTGGGGCTTTGTCCTCGGCCTGCTGGGCACCGCGGCGTTCTACCTGGCCTATGCCTGGGTGGTGGTCGATGCCGTCCACGGCAACATCAGCCTCGGCCAGATGACCATGTACCTGGTGTTGTTCAAGCAGGGCCAGGCGGCGGTGAGCAGCAGCCTGAGCGCCATCAGCGGCCTGTATGAGGATGGCCTCTACCTGTCGAGCCTCTATGAATACCTGGCCGAACCCGTGGTCGCCGACACTGGCCATCTGACGGTGGGTGCGGTGCCTGGCGATGGCTTGCGCTTCGAGAACGTCGGCTTCCGTTATCCGGGAGCCAGTCGCGACGCGCTGGTGGGCATCGACCTGCACCTGGTGCCGGGACGCAGTTTAGCGCTGGTGGGGGAGAACGGTTCGGGCAAGACCACGCTGATCAAACTGTTGACCCGGCTCTACCGTCCCGATCAAGGACGCATCCTGCTCGACGGCAGCGATCTGCAGGCCTGGGAGGAAGATGCGCTGCGTCGGCGCATAGGGGTGATTTTCCAGGACTACATTCGCTACCAGTTTTCCGTTGGCGAGAACATCGGTGTGGGCGACACGCTGGCGTTCAGCGATGAGCAGCGTTGGCAGCACGCCGCCACCGAAGGCATGGCCGCGCCGTTCATCGAGCGACTCGATCGCGGCTACGCCACGCAACTGGGGCGCTGGTTTGCCGGCGGGCTGGAGCTGTCCGGCGGGCAGTGGCAAAAAATCGCCCTGTCGCGAGCCTATATGCGCCGCGATGCCGATATCCTGATCCTCGACGAGCCGACCTCGGCGCTCGACCCGGCGGCGGAAGCGGCAGTGTTCGAGCATTTCAGCCAGCACACCCAGAACCGCATGACCCTATTGATCTCCCACCGTTTTTCCAGCGTGCGCAACGCCGATCACATCATCGTGCTGGATCAGGGCGCCATCCTTGAACGTGGCGATCACGACACCCTGGTCACGGCGGGCGGGCGTTATGCGCAGCTGTTCGACCTGCAGGCACGGGGCTATCGATAATCCTCAGGAATCCTGGGCATCCGCTGACACCATAGGCCTGGCGATTTGCGGCTTGGCCTGCATCAGGCCTTGCAGCGCCTGGCGATACTGGCTGCCGCCCCGGCTCATGCTGTTGTTGTGGGTGCCGCCGGGCACCAGTAACAGGCGCTTGGGTTCACTGGCGGCATTGAACAACTGCTGACTGAACCTCGATGGCATGAACTGATCGGCCAGGCCATGGACCACCAGCAACGGCATGTCGATGGCGACGATCTTGTCGATGGAGTCGAACTTCTGCGACAGCAGCCAGCGCACCGGCAGCCAGTTCACCGGGAGGTTGTTGTCGGCTACTTGCGCCACGGCATCGCCCAGGGAAGTGAAGGTCGACTCGATCACCAGCCCGCGCACCGGAACCGGGTGTTTTGTCTTTTTCGCCCGGGCGGCCAGGTCCGCCGCCAGGTCGATGGCCACCGCGCCACCCAGGGAGTGGCCGTAGATCAGGCGCTTGCTGGCGTCCGGCTGAATCACCGTGAAACGCTCCCAAGCCGCTCGGGCGTCTTCATAAACGCTGGCTTCCGACGGCAGATCACCTTTGCTCTGGCCAAAACCCCGGTAGTCGATCGCCAGCACCGAATAGCCCATGGCGCGCAACTGCTCGATGCGAAAAGCCTGGCCGGTCAGGTTCCAGCGCACGCCGTGCAGGTAGAGGATCGATGGCGCATCGCGACTCGCGGCTGGCCACCACCAGGCATGCAGGTTTTGCCCGGCCTTGAAGTCCGCGGGCTTGATGTCGAATTCCTGTACATCCCGGGGCAAGCCGCGATACCAGCCGGCGGTACCCGGTTCGATGCGAAACAGCAGTTCGCGCTCTTTGTACTGGAGTGCGCCGCAACCCACGGGCACGCCGACGACCAGCGCGGCCATGCACAGCAGCGGCAGCCAGCGCAGGCGCAGATGAGTGAGCAGGGCAGAGGGCATCGGCTGGTTCACCGGCATGGACATGAAGCTCGCGTTTTAACAGATGCGCGCGTGGAGTGGGGGAAAATGCGACGGTCGTTAGGACGCCTCCTTGTGGGAGCGGGCTTGCTCCCACAGGGTCTTGCGTTGCTTTCAGTCAACGCGCAGCACGATCTTGCCGATATGATCGCCAGCTTCCATCCGCGCATGGGCCTGCGCCGCCTCGGTGAGCGCATATACCTTGTCGATCATCGGCAGGCAACGCCCGGCCGCGAGCACGGGCCATACGTATTCGCGCAGTTGTTCGGCGATCGAGGCTTTTTCTTCCCGGGTGCGCGGACGCAGCAGCGAACCGGTGACCGTCGCGCGTTTGCCCATGATCGCCAGCAGGTCGACGTCCTTGCCGACGGCGCCGCCGAGAAAACCCAGCATGACCAGTCGGCCTTCCATGCCCAATGCCGCGATATTCTGGTTCAGGTATGAACCGCCCATGATGTCGAGGATGACATTGACGCCCTTGCCGGCGGTTTTTTCCTGGATGACCTGGACAAAGTCCTGATCGCGATAGTTGATCGCTTCGGCCCCCAGTTGGCGGATCACCGCGCACTTTTCTTCGCTGCCCGCCGTGGCGAATGCCTTGACGCCGAATTCGCGGCACAACATCAAGGCGGTGGTGCCGATGCCACTGGTGCCGCCGTGAATCAGCGCGCGCTGGCCTTTGCTGGCGCCGCCCATGTCGAACAGGTTGGCCCACACCGTGAAGAAAGTTTCCGGGATCGCCGCCGCTTGCACCCAGTCCATGCCTTCGGGAATCGGCAGCGCCTGGCTGGCCGGGACCGCGCAATACTGCGCATAACCGCCGCCATTGGTCAGCGCGCAGACCTTGTCGCCGACGATGAAAGCGCTGACACCTGCACCCACGGCGACCACTTCACCGGCCACTTCCAGCCCGGGGTTCGGGTTCATGCCGGGCTTCATCGGGTACTTGCCGGCGCGTTGAATCACATCGGGACGATTGACCCCGGCGGCGTGCACGCGGATCAGCACTTCATCGTCGCCCGCCTTGGGCAAGGGCACCTGGCGCGGTTGCAGGACTTCAGGGCCACCGGGTCGGGTGATTTCAATCAGGGTCATGTCTTTGGGCAAATTCATTTCATATACCTGTGTGGAGAATCAAAAGATCTTCATGGGCAATTGGCCTGAACACGCTGCACAGGTCGATTCAATAATCGCGTGGCCAACTCCAGCAACAACGCCACGACAATCGCTCCCGCCGCAATCACGAACATCAACCCATGATGGCCGCCGCTGGCATTGAACAGGGCGGAATAAGCGAACCCGGAAATGGCCTGGAAGGTGGCAAACGATACGGTGGCGCGGCTCCAGACCACCTGTTGCTGATGATGCTCGGGAACCAGTTCGTGAACCCGCGCCAGTGCCAGCGGCACGATGCCCGGGGGGAACGAACCGAGGATCAGCGCGAGCAGGGCCAATACCGTGAAGGAACTGGAGATCGACAGCAGCGCCACAGCGATCGCCTGTATGACCAGCACCAGGCGAATACTCGGCTTCGCCCCCAGTTGATCCGCGAGAAAACCATAGCTCACCGGCCCGACAATCGCGCCCAGGCCGTACATCACCCAGATCAGCGCGCCGACATGTGGCCCGGCCCCGAGGCCGCGAGCCACGTAATCGACCAGGAATACCATGGCCGGCACCAGCCCCGCCGCCATAAGTGCGTATTGGGCAAACAGCAAGTAAACGCCCGGGTGGGTGCGGGTCGACGCGGCATCGGCCGTCGCTGTCGTCGTGGCCTGTGGTGCCGCTGACGGCCAGCCAAACCAGCTGATGGCGGTCAGTAGCAGTGCCAGCAAGCCGAGGCCCAACCAGGTTTGTTGCAGGCCCAGGCTCAACAACGGCGGGACGATCGTTCCCGATCCGGCAATGCCCAGCCCGATGCCGAGAAAGATCGCGCCACTGGCCAGGCCTTTGCGCGAGGCCGGCACGTGCGGCAACACCGTCGCGGCCACCAGCACCATGATCGCGCCGCCGGCGACGCCCGAGAGCAAACGCCAGCCGAAAAACCAGCTCACCGACAATGGGAATGCACAGGCAAAAAACGACAGTGTGACCGCCAGCATCATCAGGCGCAGCGCGGTTCTGTTGGACGAGCGCCGCGCCAACGGGTGGCCGATCAGCGCACCGATCAGGTAGCCCACCAGGTTGGCGGCGCCGAGGTACACCACGTCGCTGGCGGAAAACCAATGGGCCTGGATCAGCGCGGGAATCAACGGTGTATAGGCGAAACGCGCCAGGCCGATACTGACCAGGCTGGCACTGAGACCGGCGAATATGGGCAGCCAGATGGCGCTACGTGGTGTGCCGGGGGAATCCGCTGCACTGGGCATGGGTGATGTCCTGTAGGTTTGCACTGATGTCCAGCATAACCAGCTTTGTTGAAGCGTAAGTGCAGCGATTTCACGCTACAGTGATGCATAAATGCATCGTGAAGGAGGAGCCTATGAATTGGGATGACGCACGGGTATTCCTGGCGGTCTGCCGCGAATCGACCTTGCGTGGCGCTGCGCGGGTGCTGGGGGTCGACCAGGCCACGGTCGGCCGGCGAATCGCGGCGCTGGAAAAGTCTTTGAGCGCAACGCTGTTCCTGCGCACATCCGAGGGTTATGCATTGACCGCGGTGGGCGAAGCAGCGATGCGTGCCATCGAGAAAATGGAGCATTCGGCGCTGGAACTGCAGCGCCGCATCCAGGGCCTCGATGATCGGCTGACGGGCACCGTGCGGGTTACCACCACCGACTCGCTGGCCATCGACTTCCTGATCCCGGCCGTCGCGCGGTTGCATCAACGTCACCCCGACGTGCGGGTGCAACTGGACGCCTCGACGCAAATCCTCAGCCTGGCCAAGCGCGAAGCCGACATCGCCGTGCGTAATACCCGGCCGGAAAACCCGGACCTGATCGCCCGGCGCATCGCCCGGTGGCCAGTGGGCCTGTTCGCCTCGCAAGCCTACGTCGATGCCCACGGCGTTCCCGAGCCGGGATCGGCGTTCGAGGGGCACGATCTGGTGGTGTATCAGCCGTATTTGCAGGCTTGCAAGGACATGACCCTGGTCAGTGAACCCATGGGGCGCGGGCGGATTGTCGCGAGCCTGAGTTCCAGCCTGCTGGTGCGGCGTTCCATTGCCGCGGGAATCGGGATCGGGGAAATCCCGGTGTACGTGGGGGAGAGGGATGGGCTGGTCCGACTGTGGCCGGAGCGTACCCGGCCGTTGCCGTATGACGTGTGGTTGGTGACCCACGCGGACCTTCGACATACGGCGAGGGTCCGTGTGGTGATTGACGAGATTGTCGAAGGGTTTTGTGGGAGCGAGCCTGCTCGCGATGAACGTCAACGATAACGCGTGCGCCCTGGAAAACCGCGTTGTCCTTGCGTTCTTCGCGAGCAGGCTCGCTCCCACAGGGTTATGGCAATTCTGGCAACTCGTTCGCACGGAGATCGAACACCAGCACCTCGGCATCCACGCCGTTGCTCAAGGTCAGCAACTGCTCCTCGCGAACTCGCACACCGTCGCCTTCCTGCAGTGGCACGCCGTTCAGTTCGACGCGACCGCGAGCCACATGCACATACGCATATCGATCGGTGGCCAGTTCCAGCGTGGCACTTTCCTTGCCATCGATCAGGCCGGCGAATACCCGCGCGTCCTGGCGCACCTTCAGCGAACCCTGGGCGCCGTCGGGGGAGATGATCAATTGCAGGCGACCGCGTTTCTTTTGCGTACTGAAATGTTCTTGCTGATAACGGGGCTTGGCGCCACTGACATCCGGGACGATCCAGATTTGCAGGAAGTGCACGGGCCGTGAGTCCGAATGGTTGAACTCGCTGTGCGCCACACCGCTGCCGGCGCTCATCAACTGCACATCGCCAGGGCGGATCACCGAGCCGGTGCCCAGGGTGTCCTTGTGTTCCAGCGCGCCTTCAAGTACGTAGGAGAAAATCTCCATGTCGCGGTGCGGGTGCTGGCCGAAGCCTTTACCGGCGGCCACGCGGTCATCGTTGATCACCAGCAGATCGGAAAAACCCTGTTCTTTGGGGTTGCGATAGCTGGCGAAGGAAAAGGTATGGAACGACTTCAGCCAGCCGTGATTGGCCAGGCCACGATCCGATGCTTTGCGAAGAGTCAGCATGATGAAATCTCCTGTGGGGACGGTGATTCGTCCGAGTGAGGAGAAGGTTAATGTTTACCAGTGGATGCAATAAGTAGATGAAAATTGAAATACTGTCTCTTTGAAGTTGACAGTGATGTGCGTGTAGGCGCGGTATCCTGTGGGTGCGGGCTTGCTCGCGAAGGTGGTATGTCAATCACCAACATTGTTGAATGTAATATTGCATTCGCGAGCAAGCCCGCTCCCGCAGTGGGACCGTGTATGTATCCCTTTTTTTGATCCAGTGATCTTGAACCCATGAAAACCGTGGCAATGGTGCTGTTCCCCGACTTTCTCCTGCTCGACATGGCCGGGCCGATGGAGGTGTTTTCCATCGCCAATCGTTACCTCAAGCCCGACGACCACTATGTGCTGACGACCCTTGGCACCGAACCCGGCGCATTGCGCGCGTCCAATGGCGTGAGGGTGCAGGCGGACATGCCGGTCGAGCAGGCTTGTGACGGCTATGATTTGCTGCTGGTACCCGGTGGCCCCGGTGCCTACAACGAAAAACATCCGCGCTTGCTTCAATGGCTCAAGCACAACGTGAGTCGATCCAGGACCTTTGGTTCGATCTGCACCGGGGCGTTTGTGCTGGGGCACGCCGGTTTGCTCGACGGCTATCGCGTGACCACCCACTGGCATTACACCGAACGGATGATCAAGGCATTCCCCGGGGTGACGGTCGAGACCGATCAGATTTACGTCCAGGACCGCAACCTCATCACGTCCGGGGGCGTCACCGCCGGCATTGACCTGGCACTGGCCGTGGTCGCCGAAGACCATGGCAAGAAAGTCGCCCAGGACGTGGCCAAGGTGTTGTTGGTGGTCATGAAACGCCAGGGCGGCCAGGCGCAGTTCAGCCCGCTGATGGCGGCAGTGGCCCCCCATGAGACGCCGATCACCCGGGTGCAGAACCATGTGCTCGAGCACCTGGACGAAGCCTTCAGCATCGAACGCATGGCCGGTCTGGCCAACATGAGTGCGCGCCATTTCGCCAGGGTCTTCGCCCGGGAAGTGAATATGACGCCCATGGAATTTCTGCAAAGCGCACGTATCGACTGCGCCAGGAACCTGTTGGAGACCGCTGACCTGCCGCTCAAGACCGTCGCCTTCAAAAGTGGTTTCGGCAGCGTGCGGCACATGCGATTCCTGTTCAGTGAAAAGCTCGGCCTGACCCCGACCCAGTACCGCGAGCAGTTCAGCTAGCGCCTTTGTCCGTTGTGCGCACCCTGATGGCCGTGACGCTCCCCCCGTGGCGGTTGAACCGTCATCGGGGCCTGCCAAGATACCGCTGAACTCATTGCAAGGAAGGTACGGAGCCTGGATGGACTCGTGTGCCGAGCAGGTTTCCAGCGGGTGAAGACGCATGAATAGCCTCAGAAATATAACCAGCGACCCCGTGCTGCACTTCGGCCCCTACGCGTTGCACCTCAATCAACGCCTGGTCCTTGAGGGTGATCAACCTCTACGCCTGGGCGGGCGCGCGCTGGATATCCTGCAGGTGCTGGTCGAGCACGCGGGCTCGGTGGTCAGCAAAGAAGCGCTGATAGCCCAGGTCTGGCCGAGAACGGTGGTCGAGGAAATCAACCTGCGCGTGCACATTGCGGCCCTGCGTCGGGCCTTTCGTGACGGACAGGACGGGCACCGCTACATCGTCAATATTCCCGAGCGTGGCTACAGTTTTGTCGCGTCGGTGCGCCAGGCGATGGAGGTCGCGCCTTTGGCCATCGACCCCTTTGCGACACCCCCACACAACCTGCCGGCACGACTCACGCCCGTTACCGGTCGCGATGCTGTGGTTGGCAGCCTGGTGCGGCAGTTGCCGCAGCGCCGTTGCATCACCCTGGTCGGCCCCTGTGGCATTGGCAAGACCACCGTTGCGCTGCGTGCCGCCGAATTGCTGTTGCAGCATTATCGCGATGGCGTGTGGCGGGTGGATCTGGCGATGATCGATGACCCGGCGCAGGTGGTCGATCACCTGATTCACACGTTGGAACTGGATGTTGGAACGAACCTGGACGCGCTGGGACAGTGGCATGGGTTGCTGGTCCTCGACAACTGCGAGCACCTGCTTGAAAGCTGCCGGGCACTGGTCGAGCAGCTGTTGATTTCGGCACCCCGCCTGTCGATCCTCGTCACCAGCCGTGAGCCGCTGCTGGCTGCCGGCGAAGAACTCTTGCCATTGCCGCCGCTGCTGGTGCCACCGATGTCGGCGTTGCGCAGTCTCGATGAGGTCATGGGTTATTCGGCCGTGCAGTTGTTCGTCAGCCGTGCCCGAGCCCGCCAGCAGGGATTTGCCCTGCGCGAGCAGGACCTCAAGGCCGTGCGCGAAATCTGTCGGCGACTCGATGGTTTGCCCTTGGCCATTGAACTGGCAGCGGCGCAGATCGATGCGCTGGCGCTGGTGGGGCTGCAAGCGCAACTGGATAACTGTTTTCAGATGCTGACCCAGGGCCGGCGCACGGCAGTCCCGCGGCACCAGACCCTGAAGGCGGCCCTGGACTGGAGCTATGAGCGCCTGCCCCCAATGGAGCAAATCGCATTGCAGCGCCTGGCGGTGTTCAAAACGGCGTTCTCCCTGGATGCGGCAATGGACGTGATCAGTTGTGCGACGCTGCCGCCCTCCAGTCTGGGCAACGTGATGGAAAGCCTGGCGCTCAAATCGCTGCTGTCGCTGGAGCAAGTCCACGGCGTGACACGCTACCGTTTTCTCAATACCACCCGTTGCTATGCCCTGGATAAGCTCGAACAGAGCGGGGCCTTGCGCACCTTCGAAATGCGCTACGCCGGCTATGTGAGTCATCTGCGCCGGCCATCAAGCCGGTACATGGCCCTGGAGTTCGCCGAGTAAGCGTTGCGCTGCGATCAGGTCCGGAGTGGCATGGCCTTCGGTAAACCGCTGGTAGATCAGCGACAGCAGCTCCCGGGCTTGCCGGTCGCGGCCCTGGCGCTGCCAAAGCCGCGCCAGCGAGGTGGCACTGCGCAGCTCCCACGCCAGGGCACCCTGGGTTTTTGCCACGTTGAGCGCCTTGTTCAGCAAGGTCTCGGCGGCAGCGTCTTGCACCGGGCAATCGGCGGTCAGCAGCGCCTCGGCCCTGGCCCGCAGAATCTGCGCGGTGCTCCAGCCCGCTGCACCGGTCTCGGCGCGTTGCAGCAAATCGTCATCGATAAGGCTGCTGTCGAGGGTTACCATGATTTCCTTGATCAAACCCACAGCCGGCCCAGGTAACGCATTGCCTTGGGCACCGTCGATGACCAAGGCATAGTGTCGAGCCCAGGTGTAGAACAGCAGCACCGAGTGTTTCTGCGCCTGTTCCAGCAGCAGGTGCAAGCATTCGCGAGCGGTTCGGCTGTCGCCGTTGTAATGGGCGATGGGGCAGCCGGCCAGTGCCAGGGTGTAGCAAATGGACGTGCCGTGGTTGATCTGCAGCGCAATGTCCAGCGCCTGCCGCGCTGTGTGCCAGGCTTGCTCCGGTTGGCCCTGTATCCAGCGAATGCGGGCGAGGATGGTCAGGGCGGCGACGCTCTGGTCGTATTGCACGCCAAATCCATGGGTGAAGCGGTTGAGATGACCGCTGTGGGCCATGCGCTGGATCACCTCTTCGGCGTTCATCCGTGCCCGCTGCTGGTCACCGGCAAAGTGCAGGGCCAGCACCCGCAGGCGATGGGTGCTCAGGGACAGCATCGGGTCACCGTGCAAGCCCAGGCGGTCGAATTGCTCGCTCTGTTCCAGGGCCGCTTGATAGTGGCCGCAACTGAGGTTGACCGCCAGGTGCCCGGAGACGGCGCGCAGTTGTCCGGCCACGTCGTTGCAGCGCCTGGCCAAGGCCCG
Organism: Pseudomonas serbica; assembly: GCF_028823535.1. Taxonomy (GTDB): domain Bacteria; phylum Pseudomonadota; class Gammaproteobacteria; order Pseudomonadales; family Pseudomonadaceae; genus Aquipseudomonas; species Aquipseudomonas serbica. The sequence continues at coordinate 17,900 of NZ_JAQIYM010000007.1, forward strand.
GGCGCTGACGAAGGCTTCTACGGTTTCGCCAGTGCCGCCCTGGGCGTGGTAACAGGTGCTGCCCAGCGCCAGTTTCAGCTGCATTTCCAGCCGCGGGCAGACCTCGGGCGCGGCGTCGAGCAGCGCCAGGGCCTTGCGCACATAACCACCGTACTCGTTGAGCAGTGACAGTTCCTGCCACAGCGGCGTGGACGTCGCGGTCAGGCGGATTGCCAGTGCATGTGGCCCCGGTGCAGACAGCCCCCAGTCGAGCGCCGCGCGGATGTCTTCCAGACTGCGGGCATAACGCTCGATCCACAGCCCGGTGGGGATATGCTCCCAGTCGTCCTGCGCCTGCTGCATCAGGGTCAGGCATCGCTCGGCATGACGTTTGCGGGTCTCGGGCAGTTCAGCGCTCTGCTCGAGTTTTTCCAGGGCATAGCTGCGGGTGGTGTCGAGCAGGCGGTAGAACACCTCTTCATCACCGACGTCCACGCTCAGCAGCGACTTGGCCACCAGTTGCGTGATCGAGCCAAACACCTCGCGCGGTTCGATGTGTTCGCCCACGATCACCGCCGCTGCCGACTCCAGGGTAAAGCCACCGCGGAAGATGCCCAGTCGACGCAGGCAAGTTTGTTCGCAGGCATTGAGCAGGTTGAAGCTCCAGTCCAGCGTCGTGCGCAGGGTCTGGTGCCGGCCCAGGTTGGTCTGGCTGCTGTGGGTAAGCAGGCGAAAACTTTCTTGCAACTGCGCCAGCAGGCCGCTGAGGCCAAGGTTGGCGACTTGCGCGGCGGCCAGTTCGAGGGCCAGTGGAATGCCGTCCAGGCGGCGACAGATATCGATGGCCAGTGGCAGTTCGGCATCGGTCAGTTCAAAGCTGTCGTGGTTGGCCATGGCCCGCTCGACGAACAGCTGCAATGCGGAAAAACCAAGGGCCTGCGCGCGGTCCGGCACGGCAACGGGCGGGGGGCAGTCCAGCGGTTCCAGGCGCTGGACGAATTCGCCCTCGGCACGCAGGCTCTCGCGGCTGGTGGCCAGGATATGCACCTGCGGCGCGCCACGCAGCAGGCGTTCACAGAGCAGTGCGACGCTGTCGATCAGGTGTTCGCAGTTGTCGATGACCAGCAACATATGCCGTTCGCGCAGGAACGTGGCGAGGCTGTTCATCGGTTCGCTGTCGTGCAGGGACAATCCCAGTAATGTCGCCAGATGAGCGCTGATCATCGAAGGTTCGTTGATCGGTGTCAGGTCCAGCAGGCGGATGCCGTCGCGGTAGCGGCCGATCAGTTGCTCGGCAACGCGCAGGGCGACGCTGGTCTTGCCGATGCCGCCAGGGCCGACGAGGGTGATGAAGCGCTGGCGCGGCAGTTGCGCCACCAGACGGTCGACCAGCACCTGGCGGCCGATCAGGCGGGCGCGGCGCAAGGGCAGGTTATGGCCGCTGGACTCAACGACGTCATGTTGCGGACGGTGTTCGATGTGCTCCAGCGCGCACGGCGCGACAAAGCTGTAGCCGCGCTGGGCCACGGTGACGATGTAGCGCTGACCGGCCTGGCCGTCGCCGAGGGCTTTGCGCAGGGCTGCCATGTGCACCCGCAGGTTGATCTCTTCCACCACGCTATCGGGCCAGACTTGAGTCATCAGCTGTTGCTTGCTGACGACCTTCCCGGCGTGTTCGAGCAGGATCAACAGGATGTCCATGGCGCGTCGGCCAAGGCGCAGGGGGCGGTCGGATTCCATCGCCAGACGTCGTCCAGGGTAGATCCTGTAGGGGCCGAAATGCACAGCCTGTTCGGGGGCAAGGGTCAACGGGGTGCTCCTGGGTGAATGCGTCTGGAACGCACTTCTGGAGCATATTCCTCAGATTCTTGCCGGCGCGCAATGCGTCCGTCATTACAGCGGTCAATGGCGTTGCCCGCAGGCAGGTGAAGTGGGAAGGGCGCGTACGACCCGGCAACGCCAGGCGAACGGGTTGATGCCCTCGCTGCGGGTGAACATGTGGCAGAAGTGCGCCTGGTCGCAGAAACCGCATTCGAGGCTGATTTGCGTCAGGCTCAGGTCCGTGTGCTGGATCAGGTGCTTGGCCCGGGCGATGCGTTGCTGGCGAATCCATTCCTGGGGCGAACAGCCGGTGCTGCATTTGAATGCGCGGGAGAAATGACTGCGTGACAACGAACAGGCCTGGGCCAGTTCGCTCACTTGCAGGGTTTCGCCGAGGCGATCGAGGATCAGGCGTTTCACCAGCCGTTCGCGCTGGGCACTGAGGCCGCTGGCGCTTTTTACCTGGGTTCGGGCGACTGTCGCGCGGGCGGTGCTGTGCTGTAAATAAGCCATGGCGAATGTCCGTGTAGGTAGGATTCATTCTTGAACCCCAAGGCTCTGGCTTGCGAGTTAAACGTTGTTAATTCCTCGTCCAGGGCGGGCAGTCTTGGGTAAAGTCAGACACAATCGCCCTCTCGCGCCTGGCTCAACACACAAGGGAACCGTGCCTATGAACCGTAACGATCTGCGCCGCGTCGACATGAACCTGCTGGTTATTTTCGAAGCGCTGATGTTCGAAAAGAACCTGACCCGCGTGGCGGAAAAACTGTTCATGGGCCAGCCGGCCGTGAGTGCAGCCCTGGGGCGGTTACGCGATCTGTTCGACGACCCGTTGCTGTTGCGCAACGGTAGAAGCATGGAGCCGACGGCGCGGGCGCTGGCGATTCTCAAGGAACTGCAACCGGCGATGGACACCATTTCCGGCGCGGTCAGTCGCGCCAAGGAGTTTGATCCGGCAACCAGTTGCGACGTCTTTCGCATTGGCCTGTCGGACGATGCCGAGTTCGGTTTGTTTCCGCCGCTGCTGCGCCAGTTGCAGGAGGAAGCACCGGGCATTGTCGTGGTCGTGCGCCGGGCCAATTACCTGCTGATGCCGGCCTTGCTGGCGTCGGGGGAAATCTCCGTGGGCGTCAGCTACACCACCGACCTGCCGGCCAATGCCAAGCGCAAGAAACTGCGTGATATTCCCTGCAAGGTGCTGCGCGGTGACAAGCGTCCGGGGACGCTGACCCTGGATGAGTACTGTGCGCGTCCCCATGCGATGGTGTCGTTTTCCGGGGACCTGAGTGGCAATATCGATCTGGACCTGGCGAAGATTGGCCGGACTCGCCGGGTGGTGCTGGGGGTTCCGCAGTTCAGTGGATTGCGTGCGTTGCTCGCCGGGACCGAGATGATTGCCACGGTGCCCGATTATGCGGCGTGTGCGCTGGTGGAAGGGTGTGGCTTGCGGGCTGAGGATCCGCCATTCGAGATTGCCGCGGCGCAGTTGTCGATGGCATGGAGTGGGGTACATGACAATGATCCGGCGGAGCGCTGGTTGCGGTCGCGGATCAGCCAGTTCATGTCGGAGCCGCTGTCGATCCCGGCTTGATCGTGGCGGCTTGCCCGCCAACCTGTCTTTTCGCGGATGTACCACCCCCCAAGGAGCTGGCTTGCCAGCGATGGCCGTGTGTCAGTCAGGCACATTGTTGAATGTAAAACCGCCTTCGCTGGCAAGCCAGCTCCTACAGGGATCTATTCGGGGTACATCGCAAAAACAGCACGTACATTCAATTTTTTCCTTCCTCGCCCCGGCATTATCCAATCCAATATTGTCTCGCCGGAGCCCGCCACCATGCCTGATTCCAACGTGCTCGACTCGCCCTTCGAGGAGGTCGTGACCCTGGTTATCAAACACCGGGTCAAGGCCGGTTTTGAAGTGCCCTACGAAGCCTGGCTGCGCAACATTGTCAGTGTCGCCGGGCAGCAGGAGGGGCACTTGGGCGTGGATGTGATGCGCGGCAAGAACGCGGGCCTGGATATGTACACCTGCGTCCTGCGATTTTGCTCCACCTCTGCGATGCAGCGCTGGCTCGATTCGCCGCAACGCCGGGCGCTGGTCAACGACGCCACGCCGATGCTGGCCGACGGCGACCAGACCGAAGTCAACCCGGTCAACGAGTTCTGGTTCGCCCCGCAGGTGGAGTCGGTTGCGCCACCGCCGCGCTGGAAGCAGGCCGTGGTGACGCTGTTGGTGATTCTACCTCACACCCTGCTGGTGCCGCTGCTCTGGGGCCCGTTGTTGCAACTCAACGCGGTGCTGTCCAACTACGTGGTTGCGACATTCCTGATTACCCTGACCATCGTGCTGTCGGTGGTGTACCTGTTCATGCCGATGGCGACGCGTCTGTTCGCGCCCTGGCTGTCTTCTTCCACTGCGCCCAAGGAAACGCGATGAACGCCGATCTGATTCTGTTCAATGGTCAATTTCATACTGTCGACCGTGAGAACCCACGCGCCACTGCGGTCGCCATCAGCGAGGGCCGCTTCGTCGCGGTCGGCAGCGATGCCGAGGCCATGGCCTTGCGCGGTTCCGGCACGCAAGTGATCGACCTCAAGGGTCGCTGCGTGATCCCCGGCCTCAACGACTCGCACTTGCACCTGATCCGTGGCGGCCTGAACTACAACCTCGAGCTGCGCTGGGAAGGCGTGCCTTCACTGGCCGATGCGCTGCGCATGCTTAAGGATCAGGCCGACCGCACACCCACGCCGCAGTGGGTGCGGGTGGTCGGGGGCTGGAACGAATTCCAGTTCGCCGAAAAGCGCCTGCCGACCCTCGAAGAGCTGAACCAGGCCGCGCCCGATACCCCGGTGTTCGTCCTGCACCTGTACGACCGCGCCTTGCTCAACCGCGCCGCGCTGCGGGTCGCCGGTTACACCCGCAACACGCCGAACCCGCCGGGTGGGGAAATTGTGCGCGATGCCAATGGCGAGCCCACGGGCATGCTGGTGGCGCGGCCCAACGCGATGATTCTGTACGCGACCCTGGCCAAGGGGCCGAAGTTGCCGCTGGAGTATCAGGTCAACTCGACGCGCCAGTTCATGCGCGAACTCAATCGCCTCGGCCTGACCAGCGCCATTGACGCCGGTGGTGGTTTCCAGAATTACCCGGACGACTACCAGGTGATCGAGCAGTTGGCCAGGGACCAGCAACTGACCGTACGCATTGCCTACAACCTGTTCACCCAGAAGCCCAAGGAAGAGCTGGCCGATTTCAAGAACTGGACCGGCAGCGTGACCCTGCACCAGGGCGACGACTACCTGCGGCACAACGGCGCCGGGGAAATGCTGGTGTTCTCCGCGGCGGATTTCGAGGACTTCCTCGAACCACGCCCGGACCTGCCACAAACCATGGAAGACGAACTGGAACCGGTGGTGCGCCATCTGGTTGAGCAGCGTTGGCCGTTCCGCTTGCACGCCACCTACGACGAATCCATCAGTCGCATGCTCGACGTGTTCGAGAAGGTTGATCGCGACATTCCGTTCAATGGCCTGCCGTGGTTTTTCGACCACGCCGAAACCATCACCCCGCGCAACATCGAGCGGGTGAGAGCGCTGGGGGGCGGCATCGCCATCCAGGATCGCATGGCGTTCCAGGGCGAATATTTCGTCGAGCGCTACGGCGCCAAGGCGGCCGAAGCCACGCCACCCATCAAGCGCATGTTAGCCGAGGGTGTACCGGTCGGTGCCGGCACCGATGCCACGCGGGTGTCGAGCTACAACCCCTGGACCTCGTTGTACTGGATGGTCAGCGGCCGCACCGTCGGTGGCCTGGCGTTGCACGCCGAGGGCTTGTCGCGCCAGACCGCCTTGGAACTGTTCACCCACGGCAGCGCCTGGTTCTCCTCCGAGCAGGGTAAGAAAGGCCAGATCAAGGTCGGGCAATTGGCGGACGTGGCGGCATTGAGCGCGGACTATTTCAGCGTCGAGGACGAAGCGATCAAGTGGATCGAGTCGGTGCTGACCGTGGTCGGCGGCAAGGTGGTGTATGCCGCTGGCGACTTCGAAAAACTTGGCCCCGCCAGTGTGCCGGTGCTGCCGGACTGGTCGCCGGTGGTCAAGGTACCGGGCCACTGGCGGCCGAATTCGCCGTTGCAGGCACAGGTTCACCAGTGCAGCGGGCCTTGTGCCGTGCACTCCCACAGCCATGAGCGGGCGCGGCTGTCGAATGCGCCGGTCAGTGACTTCGCCGGTTTCTGGGGTGCCTTTGGCTGTTCGTGTTTTGCCTTCTGATCAATAAGCGACAACCATCCATCAAGGAGTTTTTCATGAGCAACGTACCGTACAAACGCTTGAACAAAGACGATGCCGTGGTGTTGTTGGTCGACCACCAGACTGGCCTGATCTCGCTGGTCCAGGATTTCTCGCCCAATGAGTTCAAGAACAACGTGCTGGCCCTGGGCGACATCGCCAAGTTCTTCAATCTGCCGACCGTCCTCACCACCAGTTTCGACAGCGGCCCGAACGGTCCAATCGTGCCGGAACTCAAGGCGCAGTTCCCGGATGCACCGTTTATTGCGCGCCCCGGCCAGATCAACGCCTGGGACAACGAGGACTTCGTCAAGGCCGTGAAGGCCACCGGTCGCAAGCAACTGATCATTGCCGGTGTGGTCACCGATGTGTGCGTGGCGTTCCCGACCCTGTCGGCCTTGGCCGAAGGTTTTGACGTGTTCGTGGTGACTGATGCTTCCGGCACCTTCAACACCACCGTGCAACAAGCCGCCTGGGCCCGCATGTCCGCCGCCGGTGCTCAACTGCTGAACTGGTTCTCCGTGGCTTGCGAGCTGCAGGGCGACTGGCGCAACGACATGGAAGGCCTGGCCAACCTGCTGTCCGAACGCATTCCGAACTACCGCAACCTGATCAACAGCTACACCACGTTCACCGCCAAGTAATAACGCACCACCCTTGTAGGAGCCCGGCTTGCGTGACACATTGAATAGGGTGTCGAAACGAGCATAAGCCGCTATAACTGCGGGTGACTGTCAATCAAGGCATGACAATGAACCCGTTCGAAGATATGCGTATTTTTTGCCAGGTGATGGATTCCGGCAGCTTCACCGCCGCCGCCGATCATCTGGGCTTGTCCAAGCAGTTCGTCAGCCGGCGCCTGATGCAGCTCGAAGCGCGACTTGGCGTGCGGCTGCTCAATCGCTCGACAAGGCGGCTGGATGTCACCCCGCTGGGGCAGAGTTACTACGAATCGGCCTTGCGCTTGCTGGGCGAAGTCGAGCAGGTGGAGCAGGGCATCGCCGGGCAGACCACCGAACCGCGCGGCACCCTTCGCGTGAGTGCGCCGCTGTCGTTTGCGTTGGCGCACCTGGGGTGCCTGCTACCGCAGTTTTTACAGCGCTACCCTGACGTCACGGCGGAGGTGGACCTGAGCGATCGGTCGGTGGATTTGCTTGGCGAAGGTTACGACCTGGCCCTGCGCATCGGCACGCTGGAAGATTCGACGTTGATTGCCCGGCGCATCGCTTCCATCCAGCGAGTGTACTGCGCCAGCCCGGCTTACCTGGCTGAGCGCGGCACGCCAGTCAAACCTGAAGCGTTGCACCAGCATGACTGCCTGCCGTACGGCCACGGGCGGCAGGTGCAATGGCGTTTCGAAGGGCAGGGCAAGCCGCTGATGGTCAACGTCACCGGGCGGATGCGGGTCAACAATGGCGAGTTGCTCAAGGACGCGGCGATTGCCGGGATGGGGATTACTTACCTGCCGACGTTTATCGTCGGTTCGGCGTTGAAGGATGGTCGGTTGGTAACGGTGCTGGATGAGTTTTGTCCCGAGCCGCTGACGCTGTCGGCGGTGTATCCGCAACATCGCCAGGCGTCGCGACCGGTGCAGGCGCTGATCGAGTTTCTGCGCGAGCGGCTGGACGTGTTGTAGATCGACACACGGTCAATTGTGGGAGCGGGCTTGCTCGCGAAGGCGCAGTGTCAGGCGACATCACTGTTGGATGTGCCATCGCCTTCGCGAGCAAGCCCGCTCCCACAGGGTTCGAGCAGGTCAGTTGACGCGTTTGTCGTCGCCGGGTTCGCCCGCAGCATGCAGGCCGCGATCGTCGCCGACTTCGCCGGAGCGGTGAACCCCATTGTCGTCATGCCCGGCCTGATGAACCCCATGGTCATCACCGACTTCGCCGGAGCGATGTACGCCATGGTCGTCGCCCGGTTCGGAGTGGGTGCTGCTACGCCCGGAGTTCGAGGCTGTATTGCCTGCGTGTCCCGAAGCATGGTCGCTGCCGCTATGACCGCTGCCGGCGCTATTGCCGCCATGGCCACCGCCATTACCGCCGCCGCTGCCACCACCGTGACCGCCGCCGCCACCGTGGCCACCACCATTACCTCCGCCGCCGCTACCACCGTGACCGCCGCCGCCACCACTGCCGCCGCCGTGACCGCCACCACCACCGCCGTGACCGCCACCGCCACCACCGCCGTGACCGCCACCGCCACCGCCACCGCCCCCACCACTTCCACCTTCTTTCGCCTGGGCACTCGATACCCCGGACAGGCTGTCCGGAATCAGTACGGTAGACGCCGACAGGACCGCGCCAATTGCGACTGCCAGTAATAGCTTGTTGATGTGCATGTCGTTCTCCGTCTTCTAATTCAAGTTGGAACGTTGATGAACATTGCAACGTGCTGCCATATTCAGTGGGTAAACACGCCAAGGTCCGGCTTTATTCGTTGTCACGCTGAAAAAGACTGGAACCTCTCGCCCAGGCCCGTCCCAGAGGCGTCAGTGAATGCTCGAGGCCAGCTCGAATATGGGGATGTACATCAAAATCACGATCACCCCGATCAGCAGGCCGATGAAGGTCATGAGCAAGGGTTCGAACAGGCGCACGAACCATTCGATCCAGCGGCTGATTTCTTCGTCGTAGAAGTCGGCGCTGCGTTCCATCATCTGTCCGAGGTTGCCGGACTGTTCGCCAGCGCGCAGCAGACGCAGGGATACCGGGGTCACCAGGTGATTGAGTTCCAGCGCCGTCGACAGGGATTGCCCCTCGCGCACCCGTTCGCAGGCCTGGTCCAGGCGCATTCGGGAGGCCGGGGTGAGCAGGTTGCGCACCATGCCCATGGCGGTGACGAGCGGAATCCCGCCTTGCAGCAGGATGCCCAGGGAACGGTAGAACCGCGCCAACTCGTACATGAAGATGCGTTGATGCACCGCCGGCAGTTTTTCGATCAGGTGGTCCAGGCCGCGACGAAAAGCCGGCTGGCGCTGGAGGAAGGCGAGGGCGATGACGATTGCTGCGAAGGCGCCGAAAAACTCGCCCTGGTGGGCGTGCAGGAACATGCCGCTGCTCATGAGGATCTGCGACAGCCACGGCAGGTTCGACCCCAGCCCTTCGAACACCAGGCTAAAGCGCGGCACGACATAGCCCATCAGGAACAACACCACGCCACCGCCCACCACCAGCAACAACAGGGGGTAGATCGAGGCGCTGACGATCTTCTGGCGAACCTCGTCCATGCGTTGGCGATAGCTGACGTATCGGCCCAGGGCTTCGCCCACTGCGCCGGTCTTCTCGCTGGACTGGACCAACGCAACGTAGAGCGGTGGGAACACCGCCGACAGTTGGCCCAAGGCCTGGGAAAACGATTTGCCTTCGTAAAGCAGGCGCACCAGTTCACTCAAGGTCTTGCGGGCTTGCGGCGCGTTTTCTTTTTCCGCCAGGCTTTCCAGCGCATCGATCAACGGCAGGCCGGCATTGAGCAGGGTCGTCAGTTCCTGGCTGAACAACACCAGGTTGAAGGTCTCACGATGCCTGGGGCGCAGCGCCCGCCAGTGCCGCTCGGCGTGCAGGCTGAGCACGCGCAGGCCCTGGTCTTCGGCGATGCGCCGGGCTTCGCTGTCACCCGGCGCCTCGACAGTCATTGAAACCACACCGGCCTTGCCGACCGCTTTGAGGTGAAAACGCATGGTCGCCATTCCCGTCATTGCCAACTGGTGACTTCGGCGTTTTCGCCTTCGCCGCCGGGTTGGCCGTCCTTGCCCATGGACAGCAGGTCGTACTCACCGTTTTCGCCGGGATAGCGGTAGTTGTAGTTACGGCCCCAAGGGTCTTGCGGCAGTTTTTTCTGCAGGTACGGGCCGGTCCAGCGGGTTTCGTCACTGGGCGCGGTGACCAGAGCCTGCAATCCCTGCTCAGTCGAGGGGTAATGGCCAACCTCCAGCCGGTACAGGTCCAAGGCCTTGCCTAGGCCTTCTATTTGCGCCTTGGCCACCTTCACTTCAGAGCGGCCCAATTGGGCGAAGTACTTCGGCGCGACGATGCCGGCCAACAGCCCCAGCACCACCAGCACCACCAACAGTTCAAGCAATGTGAACCCGCGCTCGGCTCGAGGGGGAAAAGCACGCGGGGCGAAACGCAGACGCTGTTTCATGATGACCTCACACAGTCGGCAGAAGGGTCGCGCCTATGGCTTATGCAATTGCCATGCAAAGCCCCGCCCAAGCTTCGTACATCCCCGTGCAGCCCCCGTATTACGGCCACTCGCGCTTTCGGCACAGTGCTTGCGTATGGCTGATACGCGACCGTCCATTGGGGCATTACCCCCATTTTTCGGGGCCGGTCAGGGGAGGTAGAACAATGAAAATCCTCACTACAGGACTGCTTGGCATGATGCTGCTGGCCGGCGCTGTCCAGGCCGATGTGTTCGTTTCCAAGGACGCCAAGGGCGACTACGTCCTGTCCAACGTCCATCGCCCCGGCCGCCACTACGAAAGGGTGGTGCGGGACGTCGAAGCCGCGGTGGTCAGTCTTGATCAGCAGCCGCAAATGATCGCCGCGCGCCCTTACGCCGAGCTGGTCTCCAAGGCCGCCACGGACAACCAGTTGCCGGCGGCGCTGTTGCACGCGGTGATCCAGACCGAATCGAGCTACAACGCCAGTGCCGTATCGCCCGCGGGCGCGGGTGGCCTGATGCAGTTGATGCCCGACACCGCCCGGGAAATGGGGGTGAAAAACGTCTATGACCCCAAGGCCAACATCCAGGGCGGCGCCCGCTATCTCAAGCGCCTGATGACCCTGTTCGACAACGACATCGCCCTCGCCGTGGCCGCCTACAACGCCGGCCCGCAAGCGGTGCTCAGCCGTGGCGGGGTGATTCCGCCGTTCGCCGAAACCCAGCGTTATGTGCCCAACGTGCTGCGCCAGTACCGGCGTTTGCAGGGGCTGGCGGCGGATGCCCCGCTGTGACCGAACAGCCGGGGCGGATTTCCCCAACATTGGGGCATGGTGGCCCCGGCGAAAAAGTGGGGAATTACTGGGGAATATCCCCCGATGAATTAAGTGGAAGCTGTAACTGTTTGAAAAAACGATATTTTTTTTATGGCATGCGGATTGCTCAAAGGGTTTTGTCGAGAATTATTCCCTGTGAGCGCCCACAGCGAGGCCCGTGATCATGACCGGCATATTCCACGCTCCATCCGTCCTTTCCTTGCTGCTGCTGGCCGCATCAGTGTTCGGCATCGAATTCGCCGAAGCCTCTGCGCGATGTGAGCGCAACCTGGTGGCCAATGTCGTGGCGCTGGACCAGCCGCTGATGTTCAACCGGCTCGGTGCGCAGAACGTCAACGGCATGATGTTCGCCCTGCGCCGCGATGTGGTCGATGACCATGACATCTCACTCGCCCAGGGCGGTGCGGCGGTGCCGGGCAAGGTCTCGCTGCGTCCCGACAAGCGTCCGCGTCCGCTGGTGCTGCGGGTGGCCGCCGGTGACTGCCTGACCATCAATCTGCAGAACCTGCTGGCCTATCAGGCCAACCCCGGTTCCCATGAAGGTGGCGAGGAAGAGGAAGGCATCGAAATTGGCAATAACCAGAATTTCAAGGTCGACGAGCAAGTCGCCGACCGCCATGTCGGTTTCCAGGTCAACGGCATGCAAGCGGTCAACAGCATCGACGACATCGCTTCGTTCACCGGACGCAATGCCAATAGCCTGATCGCTCCGGGTGGCAGCCGTTCCTACACCCTGTACGCCGAGCGTGAAGGGGTGTTCGCCGCCAGCAGCCGTGGCGCAACCTTCGGTGGCGAAGGTGCGGCTGGCAACGTTGCCAACGGTCTGTTCGGCCAGGTGGTGGTGCTGCCCAAGGGCGGTCGCAGTTACCGCAATACCGTAACCGAAGAAGAAATGCGCCTGGCGACCACCGGGCGCACCCCGGCCGGTCAGCCGATCGTCGATTACCAGGCGCGCTTCCCGCAACGCGAACCGTGGATCCGTGAAGGCAAGGCCGGTACGCCAATCATCAATATGGTCGACGGCAATGAAATCATTTCCAGCGAGAGCGATGCGATCGTCATGGGCAGCAACGCCGACGGCAGCTTCCCGGCCTCGACCTATCCGCTGGAAGCGGTGGGCAAACGCAACCCGGCGATTCCCAATCGGCTGGAACCGTTCCGCGATTTCGCCTCGCAGTTCCAGGACGAAACCGCCGCGACCCAGGCGTTCCCCGCCTACTGGGCCGACCCGGTGATGGCCCACGTGCTGGAGCCGACCCGCGATTCGTTCATGATCAACTATGGCTCCGGCGGCATGGGTGCCGAAGTGGTGGCCAACCGTCTCGGCGTAGGTCCGATGCACGATTGCCTGTCCTGCGCCTACGAAGAATTTTTCCTCAGCTCACACACCGTCGGCGACGTGGCGATGTTGGTGGACGTACCGGCCAACGCCGGCCTCGAAGGCATCACCCCCGGCCAGACTCCGACCGCCGATCAGGTGGGCGTCAAGGCGACCATGGCGCTCTATCCGTCCGAGCCGTCCAACGTCAACCACAGCTACATCGGTGACTTCGTCAAGTTCCGCAACACCCACAACGGCCATGAGCAGCACATCTTCCACCTGCACGGGCATCAATGGCTGTTCAATCCCAACGATGACAATTCCGATTATGTAGACGCCCAGGGCATCGGCCCGGGTGCCGGCTACACCTATGAAATCGCCAACGGCGGTTCGGGCAACCGCAACCGGGTCGCGGGCGATGCGATCTATCACTGCCACTTCTACCCGCACTTCGCCCAAGGCATGTGGGCCATGTGGCGGGTGCACGATGTGTTCGAAGAAGGCACCCAGCTTGAAGTGTCGCAACAAGGCAACGACGGTTACCACAGCGAGCCCTACGCCTTGCGCAGCGGTAAACCCGCGGCGGGCGCACGGGCCTTGCCCGATGGCGAAATCGTCGCCGGCACGCCGATCCCGGCGGTGGTGCCGCTGCCCGGCAAAGCCATGGCGCCTATGCCAGGCAAAGTCGCCGTGGTACCGAAAATCGGCGAGACCCTGGTGGCCGCCAACGACGATGACGATGATGAAGAAGAGGGCGACGATGACGGTGAGCACCATGGTGGCAGCGGCGGCGCCCAGGCCATCGGTTCCCTGGCCCTGGTCGATCGCAGCGAAGCCAACCGCAACGCCGACGGCACCCTGAAAAACCCGGGTTATCCATTCTGGATCGGCGGCATGGAAAGCTCGGTCGGCCAACGCCCACCGACTCCGCCGCTGGACATGCTCGACGCGGCCTCGGCGCAAGCCCTGAAAGCCACGGGCAAAGCCCTGTGGGCCAACCTTGACCCGGCGCAGTCCGGTGGCTGGGACGGCGGCCTGGGTCGCCATGCGCTGGACGGCGTGTCTGCCGGTGGCGAGGCCGAGACCATTACCACCTCGCTGGATTTCTCCAAGACAGTGACCCGCGCCAAGCCGATCTACCTGCCGGAAGAGGGCACCGAAGTCGAGCAGGCGGCCATGGCCTTCCACGCCAAGAAGGATCACCCAAGCTTCGCCCTGCTGCCGGGCAACCAGATCGTCGCACGGCCTTTCCGCACCAACGGCGCCTTGCCGATGGCCGGTGCGCCGTTCTACGAACCCTGCATGGACGACCGGCAAAAACGCCTGAGCAGCAGCGCCGGCACCGGTGAATTCAACAGTGGCGAGCGGCCCGACGGCATGTCATTCATCGGCTCCTCGAGCTTCACCGCCGACCGCCCGCGCATCTACAAGGCGGCCAACATCCAGTTCGACGCGGTGTACAACAAGGTCGGCTACCACTTTCCGCAAGCGCGCATCCTGGCACTCTGGGAAGACGCCTGGCCGGTGATCACCAAGCAGCGTCCGCCAGAACCTTTGGTGATGCGCATGAACACCTTCGATTGCGTGCAGTACCAGCAAACCAACCTGGTGCCGGCCACCTATGAGATGGACGACTATCAGGTGCGCACGCCGACCGATGTGATCGGCCAGCACATTCACCTGCCCAAGTGGGACCTGGTGTCGGCCGACGGCTCGTCCAACGGCTGGAACTACGAAGACGGTGTGCTCTCCCCGGGTGCGGTGCAAGAGCGCATCCATGCCATCCGCGAGTTCAACCAGTGCGAAGGCAGCGATCCACGCGACGGCACGCCAGCCTGCCCGAAAGCCAAGAACCATCCGTACTTCGGTCAATTTGGCCGGGCCGACTGGGTCGGCGCACGCACGGCCATGCAGCGCTGGTTCGTCGACCCGGTGGTCAACGCCAAAGGCGTCGACCGTGGCCTGGGCACCATCTTTACCCACGACCACCTCGGCCCATCGACTCACCAACAGATTGGCCTGTATGCCACCGTACTGGCAGAACCTGCCGGTTCCACCTGGTTCCACGCCGAAACCGGCGAGCCGTTGTACAGTGGCGCGCGCCAGGACGGCGGGCCGACTTCGTGGCAAGCGGTGATTTCCACCGGTGACATCGACGGCGACGGCAAGAACGACAGCTTCCGCGAGTTCTTCCTCGAATACAGCGACTTCCAGCACGCCTATGAAGCCGGTGTGTACGTGGGCGCCGGTCCTGACGGCAAACCCAATGCGCAAGGCTTCCCGGCCACCGCCGACAGCTTCCGCTACGCCATCAACCCGCCAGTGCGCAACAACGCCAGCACCTTGCTGGACGGCATTATCGAAGTGCAGGGCGGCATGGTGCCCGGCTGCCCGAGCCGGCCATGCCCACAAGCCATCTCGGTGGATGACCCGGGCATGTTCGTGGTCAATTACCGCAACGAACCGCTGGCCCTGCGGGTGTACGACCCGAACAAGGTCGGCCCGGACGGCAAGCGCGGCATGCAGGCCGATGGCCTGGGCGGCGACCTGGCGTACGCCATGCAAAGCCGTACCGACCGTGCGATCCCGGCGATGAACCTGGCGCCGAACCTGATCACCGCGGCCACCGGCCCCACTGGCGGTACCACGCTGTTCCCGCCACACATCAACAAGGGCGGCGCCGAGCCTGGCGATCCGTTCACCCCGATGCTGCGCACCTACACCGGCGACAACGTGCGGCTGCGGGTGCATGCCGGCGGCCACGAAGAGGAGCACAACGTCACTCTGCACGGCGTGAAGTGGCTGCAAAGCGGTTCCGGTTTCGGCAACAGCTCCAACTCCGGCTGGCGCGCGTCGCAGATGATCGGCATCTCCGAGCAGATGGGCTTCAATGCGCCAGTGTCGATGCTGTCCAGCTCGGCGGCCATCACCGGTGACTACCTGTACTCGATGGATGCGTCGATCGAAGGTTACTGGAGCGGAATCTGGGGCGTGATGCGCAACTACACCGCGCAACGCAGCGATCTGTTCGCGCTGCCCAACAACGCCAAGCCAACCGGTATGCGCAACACCGTGGCCTTCGACGGCGTTTGCCCACGGTACGGCGCCAACCCCAACGGCATCGGCACCCGGCCGACCCCGCAGCGCAACTATGAAGTGGTGGCGGCGCTGGCCAACGACATCCTCGGCAATCCGCTGGGCCTGACCATCGGTGATCCGGCAGGACTCGGCCAGCATGTCGGCGGGCCGCTGAATCCGGCCGGCGGTACCCTGGTCTTCAACTCGCGCACCGTGAGCATCCCGCAGGTCACCGTGACCGACCCTGAAGACGGTGAAACCATCACCATCGGCGGGCAAAGCGGGCCGCTGCATGACCCGACCGCGATCCTGTATGTGCGCAAGGCCGACCTCGACCCTACCACCGGCAAGCTCAAGCCCGGCGTGCCTGTCGAACCTCTGGTGCTGCGCGCAGCGGCCGGTGATTGCATCAACGTCACCCTGGAAAACCGTCTGCCGAGCGTGATGCCGGACCTGACCCAGACCGCGGTGATGCAAGGCATGGTCAAGCGCGATCGCAACAGCGGCAGCGGTTCGACCACCTTCAGCAACAACCTGATGCGGCCGTCGAGCCACGTGGGTCTGCACGCGCAATTGCTGGCGTACGACATCACCAAATCCGACGGCACCAACGTCGGCGCCAACCCGACCCAGACCGTGCCGCCGCGAGTCGGCAGCAGCGGTGCCTACCCAACCCGTACCTACCAGTACTACGCCGGGCACCTGGAGCGTGAAGGCAAACCGATCACGCAACTGGGGCGCAACGTCGACAACATCAATGCCACGGCGATCGAGTTCGGTGGCTTGAACATCACCCCGGCGGACGTGATCAAGCAGTCGCAAAAAGGCCTGGCTGGGGCGATGAGCATCCTGCCAGTGGGCGCCACCTGGGTCGACGACACGCGCAAAGTGAATGCGACGGTCACCGCACCGGGGCAAACCAGCTACCGCGACTTTGCGATGGTCTGGCAGAAAGCCTTGAACATTCGCTGGGCCAATGGTCGGCCAGTGGAAGGAATTGCCGCGGAAGGGTTCGGCGTGCCGACCGATCCGCAGGACAACTCCAGCATGGCCATCAACTACAGGACCGAACCGATGTGGTTCCGCTTCGGCCTGGCCCCGGATGCACCGTTCGGCCATGCCGATGGCGCGGGCTACGGCGACATGGTGAACGCGCACATGGCCTACAGCAATGCGCTGGTGGGGGGTGATCCGCAGACGCCAGTGCTGTACGCCAAGCCTGGGCAGCCGTTCCGCACGCACATCCTGATGCCTACCGGTGGCAGTCGCGGCACGACCTTCCAGCTGGACGGTCACGTCTGGTCGAACAACCCGTTCCTGTCGGAGAAGAGCGATACCGGTGGCTACCCAATGGGCACCCCTGGCGTGGGTTCGGTGAAGTTCGGCTACAACCCGATGTCGATGTACATCGGCGCCCGCGAGAGCGTCCTGCCGGCAGCGCACTTCAGTTTCATGCTGCCGAGCGCCGGGGGTGTCAATGCGATACCGGGTGACTACCTGTTCCGCGACTACGGCGCCTACGGCAACACCTCCGGGTTGTGGGGACTGTTACGGGTGACCAACGAACTGGAACCGGCGCCAGCGCCATAGGGCAGGCAAACGCAACCCCTGTAGGCGCTGGCTTGCCAGCGAAGACGGAGAGTCAGACACATCAATGCTGGATGTGCTGACGCCTTCGCTGGCAAGCCAGCTCCTACAGGGGTGGGTGGTGGAGGCAGGGATAGATCTGAAGGGGAGAGTGACATGAACAGGACCATCAAAATCGCCAGTGTCGCGCTGATCGTCGGGGTTGCGCTGATCTGGCTCGGGGTGTGGCGCACGTCGCCTCCGACCCTGCTCAGCGAAATCGCGCTGCCCGACACCTGGAGCGACCAGACGCTGGAACGCGACGGCGTGTCGGTGGCCCTCGAGGTTCGGCCGCTTACCGCAGGCGGCGTACTGCGCGAGGGTGAATTTGCCGACGTGCGTTTCAAGGTCACCGACAAGGCGTCCGGCCAGCCGCTGGCGGGCATCGCCCCCGGTGCCTGGATCGACCCCGAAACCGTCGCCGCCGACCAGGCCCAGGGCCGCGAACAGAGCTGCAAGGCCCGGGTCGGGGTGTTCCTCAAGTCGAGCATCGGCGCACGGCCGCAGCTCGATCTCAACAGCTACTTCCTGATGGTGATGAACCGCGACGCCAGCGTCTCGGTGGTCGACCCGTCGGTCTCGGTGGGTGGCATCACCAGCACCATGACCCGCATCGACATCAAGCAACCGCCGATGGACTGGGTCACCCCCAGGGACAACAAGCGGGTATTCGTGTCGATGCCGACGGCGGGTGAGGTCGCGGTGCTCGACAGTGAGCAATTCAAGTTGCTCGACTCGGTGGCCGCCGGCAGTAATCCGGTGCGCGTGGCCTTGCAACCGGACGAGCGCCTGCTGTGGGTCGGTAACAATGCCCCCTCGGCCGAGCTTTCCGGGGTCACGGTGATCGACACCGCCAGCCTCAAACCCCTCAAGCACCTGGCCACCGGCAGCGGCCACCACGAGATCGCCTTCAGCAAGGACAGCCGCTTCGCCTTTGTCACCAACCGCGACGACGGTACCCTGAGCATCATCGACGTTGCCACCCTGACCATCGCCAAGCAGCTCAAGACCGGTTCGCACCCGCTGTCGGTGGTGTACTCGCCGTTGTCCGGCGCGGCCTATGTCAGCGATGGCAAGGACGGTACGGTCACCGTGGTCGATGCCGTAAGCCAGTCGGTGCGACGGGTGATCAAGACGAAGCAGGGCCTGGGCCCCATGGGCTTCAGCGCCGACGGCCGTTTCGGCATCGTGCTCAATACCCTGGAGAATCAGGTCGCGGTGATCGACGCGGCCAACGATGCGCTGATCCATGAACTGGACGTGTCCGCCGAGCCCTACCAGGTGGTGTTCACCAAGGCCTATGCCTACGTGCGCGGACTGGCTTCGGCCAAAGTCACGATGATCAATTTGGCGTCCCTCGGTGAAGGCCGCAAACCGATCACCCAGGGCTTCGAAGCCGGACCGCAGCCGCCACGGCTGGCCGGTGACCTGCCGCTGGCGTCGAGCCTGGCGGTGTCGCGGGACGACAACGCGGTGTTCGTGGTCAACCCGGTGGACAACACCACCTACTTCTACGCCGAAGGCATGAACGCGCCGATGTCGGGCTACCCCAATCGCGGGCAAGTGGCGCGGGCGGCACTGGTCATCGACCGCAGCCTGCGCGAAGTCGAGCCGGGGGTTTACAGCTCGAGGATCAAGCTGCCGGCAGCCGGGCGTTTCGACGTGGCGTTCCTGCTCAATCAGCCCAACATCATCCATTGCTTCAGCGCCGTGGTTGAGACGAACAGCAGCCTTGAACCTGGCGCCGGCGTGCCGAAGGTGGAGTTCCTGCTCGATAAATCCACGGCCGCCCTGGGCAGTCCCTATGTCGTGCGTTTTCGCATCGTCCAGGGCAAGCAGAAGGTCCAGCGCAGTGGGGTCAAGGACGTGCAGGTGCGCTACTTCCTGGCGCCGAGTGCACGGCCTCGGCTCGTCGCGGCTGTGGACGTGGGCAATGGAATCTACGAAGCCCCGGTCACCCTCGACCAGAGAGGTGCCTGGTACCTGCACGTGCGTGCGGCGTCCCTGGGGGCGAGTTTCGACGATCAGACTTTTGCCAGCGTTCGGGTGACCCCTGGCCTTGCTCATTGAAGAGGACATCGACATGAACCGATTCGCACATCATGGACTGCTGACGATCTGCCTGTTGGCCTGCTCGTTGGAATTAGCTATCGGCCAGGCCCTGGCCCACTCCGCCGACGAACATGCCGGCCACACCCAGGCGGCAAAAAACGCCAGCTCCGAGACCGCGCAGGTCAAGTTTGCCGACGTCGCGCTGGTGGACCAGAACGGCAAGACCGTGCGCCTGGAAAAAGACCTGGTGGCCAACAAGATCGTGGTCATGAGCTTCATCTATACCAGTTGCACCACGGTCTGCCCGGTGGTGTCCTCGATCATGGGCAAGGTGCAGAAGCAGCTGGGTGCACGGGTCGGCAGCGAGGTGCAACTGGTGTCGATCAGCATCGACCCGCAACGCGATGATGCCAGGCGCCTGAACGACTACGCCCGCGCGTTCCAGAACGGCCCGGGCTGGAGCTGGCTGACCGGCTCCACGCAGTCGGTCAACGAAACCCTCAAGGGCCTGGGCAGCTTCAGTGGCGACTTCAAGAATCATGCACCGCTGATCCTGGTGGGGGACGGCAACAGCCGCCACTGGACCCGCTACTACGGCTTCACCGATCCGAGCATATTGACCCGTCAGGTGGAGAAGCTCAGCGGTGAACGCAACGCCCACGCCAAACACACCGCCATCGCGATGGAGCATCAGCCATGAAACTACTCGACTGGATCGCCCTGAGCGTCTGCGCCTGCCTCGCAAGCACCGTGGTCATGGCTCACGAAGGACATGCGCCAGCGGCGCCTGCCGCCGATACGGCGGTGGCCGCCGCCCAGCCGACCACAGGCACCCGCGATGCCAAGACCTGGTTCACCGACACGCCGTTGCAGGACCAGAACGGCAATACCCTGCGTTTCTACAGCGACGCGCTGCAAGACCGCGTGGTGCTGCTCAATGTGATTTTCACCCATTGCACCGATGCCTGCCCGTTGATCACCCAGAAGCTCAAGCAAGTGCGCGAAGTGCTGGGCGACAAGGCGGACGGCATCACCTTTATCTCCCTTACCAGTGATCCGCTGCGGGACACCCCGGCGGTACTCAAGGCTTATACCTTGAAGCAGGGCGTCGATGAGCCCCACTGGCTTTTTCTTACCGGCGACAAAGCGCAGATGGACCTGGTCCTGGGGCGCGTTGGCCAGGTCATTCCGTCCCCCGAGCAGCACTCCACCCAGTTGATCGTCGGTGACGTGGCGAACAAGCGCTGGAGCAAGATCCGTCCCGATGCCCCGGCCGCCGCCATTGCCCAGCGCTTGCAGCTGTTGGCAATGCCGGTTGCCGGTCGTTGAGTCCGGGCCATGAAAAGCGCCCTGATCCTCGGCCTGCTTATCCTCGGCGGCATCAGCCTGAGCGCCCAGGCATTAACCCTGACGCCCAGCGAAAGCGCCGGCAAACGGCTGTACCGCGAGGGTGTGTCCGCCAGCGGCGAGCCGATCATGGCCCGGATCGGGGCGGCGGGCATGCTCCTGCCGGCCACCAGCGTGCCCTGCGCCAACTGCCACGGCAGCGATGGCCTGGGGCGCCCGGAGGGCGGGGTGCGCCCGCCCGACCTGAGCTGGTCACGGCTGACCAGCACCTACGGACAACAGCAGATCAACGGCCGTGCCTACCCGGCCTATACCGAGGGCACTCTTGCCCGTGCGGTCCAGGAAGGGCGTGACCCGGGCAACAACCGCCTCGATTCGGCGATGCCGCGGTTCGTCCTGTCGATGAGCGACCAACGCCACCTGACGGCGTACCTCAAGCGCCTGGCCGACGAGCGCGATCCGGGCCTGAGCCCCGACAGCCTGCACCTGGGCACCTTGCTGCCGAGCACCGGCGTGCTGGGCGAGGAAGGCGCCACCGTGGCGGCGGTGCTGCGGGGCAGCGTGGCGCGGATCAACGAAGCGGGGGGCATTCATGGCCGGCAGTTGCGCCTGACCATTCTTGACCCAGGCCCCGACCGTGTCAGTGCCGAGCATGCGCTCGACCAATTGATCGAACAGGAACAGGTGTTCGCCCTGGTCGCACCGCTGGTGCCGGCACTGGATGCCGAATTGGCCCCACGCCTGGAACAGGCCGGCGTGCCCTTGATCGGGCCGCTGTCGTTGCAAGGCACGGCCCAGGCCAGCCGGCAGATTTTCGAACCGCTGCCGGGGCTGCGCGAACAGATGATTGCCCTGGCCAACTACGCCGCCACCAGTCTGCGCGTGCTGCAAGGTCCGACGCTGATCGCCTACCCGAACGAGCCGGGCCAGCGGCTGGCAGCCGAGAAACTGGCCCAGTACCTGCAGGACAACGCCTGGCAGAAAGTGCGCCTGCAACCCTACGAGACGGCGCAGGACGAGTTGCCGCTGGGCTCGCGCTCGGTGTTCTACATGGGCAGCAGTGGCGGGTTCAGCCGCCTGGCCGCGCGTTTGCAGACCGCGGGCCAGGTGCCCTATCTGTTCGCTGCCTCCAACCAGGTGGCGGGGGACCTGATGCAGGTGCCCAGCGGGTTTTCCCGGCGGGTGTTCCTCGCGTATCCGTTCGTGCCCAGCGACTGGACGAGGACCGGGCGCACCGCCCTGACTCAATTGCGCGAACGCCAGAAGCTCGGCGGCGAGCACGCGGTGCTGCAGGTCGGGGCCTACAGTTCGATGCTGCTGCTCAGCGAGGGCATGAAACAGGCGGGGCGCGATGCCAGCCGGGAAAAACTCATCAGTGCCCTGGAAGGCCTGCACGACTTCGATACCGGCCTGACCCCGCTGATCAGTTTCGGGCCGGGCCGCCGCCTGGGCCTGAGTGGCGCCCATGTGGTCACCGTAGACCTGCCCGACCAGCGCTTCTACCTGGTCGCCCCCTACAAACCCATTGCCGCCATGCCCTGATCCGGAGGCCGAAGATGAAACTCGCGACTGTATTGGTGCTGTTGACCTTGTGGGTGCCCGCCGCGTTTTGCAGCAATGGCGCGGCCGTGGCCAGGGTCAATGGCGAGGAAATATCCCAGCTGCGCCTGGAGCGCTATTTCGCCGAATACCTGGAGGATCAGGGCCGTGCGGTCGCCAGCATCCGCAGCCCCAGCGCCTACAAACAACTGCGCAAGGCGGCGCTGGACGCGTTGATCGACAAGGAACTGCTTTGGCAGGAAGCGCTCAAGCGCGGGGTAGTGATCAGCGATGCCGCGGTGCAAGACCAGGTCGAACAGACCCGCCAGGCCATGGGTGGCCCGCAGGTGTTCGCCCGGCGTCTGGAAGATGCCGGTTTCGATGAGGCTGCCTATATCGAGTACACCCGCCGTGATCTGGCGGCGCAGCAGATGTTCGCAGTACTGACCCAGGTCGATGAGCCCGACGAAAAACAGGTGCGGGCGTTTTATCAGGAACACCGCGCCGAGATGAGCCGGCCCGAGGAAATCCGGGTCAGGCATATCCTGGTCAAAGTGCCTCAGGGTGCCGATGCTTCCACTGTCGAAGCCGCGAGACTACGCTTGCAGACATTGCACACGAGTGTCCGTGAGGGCGCCGATTTTGCCAGCGTGGCCCGAACCGGCTCCGAAGATGCTTCGGCCAGCGCAGGCGGCGACCTGGGTTACTTTGCCCGTGGTCGCATGATGCCGGAGTTCGAAGCCGCGGCTTTTGCCCTCAAACCCGGGGCAATCAGCGAGCCGGTACGCACGGCGGTTGGCTGGCACTTGATCTTGTTAGAGAACCGAATGGAGGCTTCCGATGTCACAGAGGAGCAGGGACTTGAAATGGTTCGGGCCTACCTTGCCCGACAGAAACAGGTCCAGGCGCGTCTGCAGGCATTGGCGCAGCTGCGCGCAAGCAACAGCATCGAAAGAATTGACGATCAATGAGCTTTCCCCAACAGTGGGGGAATGCTTCGCTGCACATCCGTTCGCTTTCCCCCGTTTTTGGGGGTAGGGAATGTGGACGCAAAGGCATTGCGTTTAAATTCAAGGACATGAATACATAAAATTACCGGCGCTCAGCCTGGCATGAAGTGTGCGTTAGCCCTATCAAGGCGCGCACTCCGCCAGGTTCGGTTCTCGGACCTGCGGTTCAAGGAGTCCACCTTGTTAAACAAAGTACTGGTTGTTGAAGACGAACAACTTCTTGCAGAAAACCTCCAGGGTTACCTGCAGGCGCAAGGGTTGGAAGTCCGGATTGCTCACGACGGTGCGCAAGGAATCGCTGAAGCTGGCGACTTCGCACCCGATGTGATGGTGTTCGATTACCGCTTGCCCGATATGGAAGGCTTTGAGGTGCTCGATGCCGTCCGCCAGAACAGGAAGTGTCATTTTGTGCTGATCACAGGGCACCCCACCGCAGAGGTTTGCGAGCGGGCCCGGCAACTGGGAGTCAGCCACATCCTGTTCAAACCCTTTCCATTGGCGGAACTGGCCCGTGCAGTGCTCGATCTTCTGGGGAGGCAGCGCGAACCCAACGCAGCGGTGAGCCGTTCCGAAGGCTTTGTCGAACGACGCCAGAGCAGGACCGAGAGTTTCCCGCTGCAGTTGTACGACGGTAGTTGGGTGCTAGCAGATCGCCGACGAAGTACCTCGGCCTCCACAGCGCCAGACGACGAACAATTGCTCACCGGGGAGTAATGGCGCGACAAGAGGCTGCGGTACATGCCGCAATTGCTCGCCGCGCCGACAGGGCTCTAAGCCCCGGGTGTTGGAGAGCAAGCCATGGACCGTCTATCCCTTGTCGTCGATGTGCCACCGCTGGACTCTGTACCGACTCGATTTTCCAGTGAGCAATTGGCCCAGGCCCGTTCCCGGGCCGGCAGTACCGGCGAGCGAATGCTCGAAGCCCTCGGGGTACTGTGCGAACTTGCCCCCATGCCCTTTATCCAGTGCCTGGGCGCGACCCTTCACTATCCGGTGCTCGACACCGACAGCCTGTTTCAATCCACCCCGGTATTCGACCGGGTCACCCTGGCCCAGTGCCTCAAGCGCGAATTCATCCTGCTGCGTCACGCCGACGCCGTCATCGGCGTGTTCGCCGACCCCTTCGACACCGCGCGCCTGGCCTGGATCGACGACTGCCTGCACGGCGCGCCGCTGTACCTGGTGCATGCCGACGACCTCAAAGCCTACCTGGCGCGCCACGAAGAAAGCTTCCACGCGGTGGAATCGCTCAACGCCCAGGCCGACGGCAACACCGAGATCGACACCCTGCAAAGCCTGTCCCTGACCAGCATCAGCGAAGACTCGAGCGTGGTGGTCAAGCTGGTCAACTCGACCCTCTACGACGCGCTGAAAATGCACGCCAGCGATATCCACCTGGGCACCACTGGTAGCGGCCTGGTGATCAAGTACCGCATCGATGGCGTGCTCAACAACATCAGCAAGATCCAGGGCAACGAGTTCGCCGAACAGGTGATTTCCCGGGTCAA
The DNA here is from genome assembly GCF_028823535.1 of Pseudomonas serbica. Taxonomy (GTDB): domain Bacteria; phylum Pseudomonadota; class Gammaproteobacteria; order Pseudomonadales; family Pseudomonadaceae; genus Aquipseudomonas; species Aquipseudomonas serbica. Next base: position 42,471 of record NZ_JAQIYM010000007.1, read on the forward strand.
GGTCATGGCCGAACTGGACATCGGCGAAAAACGCGTGCCCCAGGACGGGCGCTTCAAGATCGGCATCAGCGGCCGCCAGATCGACTTCCGGGTGTCCATCATGCCGAGCATTTTCGGCGAGGACGCGGTGCTGCGGGTGCTCGACAAACAGGACCTGGCCGACAAGGTCTGCGGCGTGCAGTTGCAGGCCCTGGGCTTCGAAGAGGAAACCCTGCGCCAACTGCGCCGCCTGGCCGCCGAACCCTACGGCATGGTGCTGGTCACCGGCCCCACCGGCAGCGGCAAGACCACCACGCTGTACGCGATGATCACCGAGATCAACCACGGCGTGGACAAGATCATCACCATCGAAGACCCGGTGGAGTATCAACTGCCGGGCGTGCTGCAAATCCCGGTCAACGAAAAGAAAGGCCTGACCTTCGCCCGCGGCCTGCGCTCGATCCTGCGCCACGACCCGGACAAGATCATGGTCGGTGAGATCCGCGACCCCGACACCGCGCAGATCGCCGTGCAATCGGCGCTCACCGGGCACCTGGTGTTCACCACCATTCACGCCAACAACGTGTTCGACGTGATCGGCCGCTTCACCCAGATGGAAATCGACCCCTACAGCCTGGTCTCGGCGCTCAATGCGGTACTGGCCCAGCGCCTGATCCGCCTGGTGTGCAGCGCTTGCAGCACGCCGTACGCACCGACCGAAGAAGAACTGCAAAGCTCGGGCCTGGACCCGCAACAGGTCGGCCACTACCAGTTTGTCCACGGCAAGGGTTGCGGTCATTGCCGTGGCACCGGTTACCGCGGACGCAGCGCGATTGCCGAGCTGCTGCACCTGGACGACGAGCTGCGGCAGATGATCGTCGAGCGCCAACCCATTTCGAAAATCAAGGCCCACGCCTGCAAACGTGGCTTGCGCTTGCTGCGCGAGTCGGCGCTGGAACTGGTGCAACAAGGCCGGACCACTCTCGAGGAGATCAATCGTGTCACTTTTATCTCGTGAGCGTTATGTCGCCGTGCTCGGCGCCAGTGGTGTCGGCCTCGGTCAGCGTCAGGGGGGCGACACCCTGTGGCTGGGCAGCGTCGGCTTCATCGATGAAGGTTTCATGGCCTGGGCGGTCGCCCTGGAAACCCTCGACCGCCTGCTGGGCGAACATGTCCGTGCCGGTGCCGAGTTGACCGTGGTGGTCTCCGGCCATTTCAGCCGGTTTTGCCTGGTGCCCTGGAGCGAGCAGATCAGCAGCCCCGCCGAGCTGCAGGGGTTTGCCCAATTGTGCCTGGAAGACCTCTACGGCGCGGCGAACCAACCTTGGAACCTGGTGCTGTCGGCCGAACCCGCCGGTTACGACCGCATCGCTACGGCGCTGCCGCAGGATTTGCTCGAACGCCTGCGTAACCTGGTCAGCGGCCGTGGCTTGCGCCTGCGCTCGGTGCAGCCGTACCTGATGGCGGCGTTCAATCACTTTGACAAAAGCTTCGACGCCGGTGACTTCCTGTTCGTGGTCGCCGAGCCGGTGCGCAGCGTCTTGCTGCTGGCCCGCGAAGGTCGCTGGACAGCGGTGCGCTCGGTGGGCAGCAGCGACAGCGACGGCGCACTGAGCGCGCTGGTCGGTCGCGAATGCCAATTGCAGGCCTGCGCCAGCGAGCGGCCGCTGAACGTCTACCTGCATGCACCGGCGCGCATCGATTCGCATCCCGAAGTGCCCGGTGTGCACCTGCGCACCCTCGAAGAAGGCCGGACAAGCGTACGCGATTGCCTGTACGTCATGTCCCGGACGGTGGCCTGACATGCGCCCGCTGATGCTCGATTTTCAGCCGCGCCGCCGCTCGACCCCATTGGGCTGGAGCCTGCTGGCCGGTGGCGTGGTGCTGGCGCTGACCTGCGTTGTGTTTCAGCAACACCTGAGCGGGGAGGCCGAGCAGCAACAAGGCCACCTGCAAACCGCGCAACGGGTGCTCACCGGTGACACCGGCGGCAAGGTCAGCCTGACCCCGGCCGAGACCCGCGAGCAGGCGCAGAACCTGGCCGAGATGCGCAAGGTCTCGCAGCAGTTGCGCCGGCCCTGGGAACGCCTGTTCGCCACCCTGGAGGCCATGCCCCGGGAAAACGTCGCCTTGCTCACCCTGACCCCGGATGCCCGCAAAGGCCAGGTGCGGATCAGCGCCGAGGCGCGCGACCTGGATGCCATGCTCGACTTCCACCGCCGCCTCGAAGCCTGCGACGAGCTCTCCGACGTGTCGTTGCTCAGCCACGAAATCGTCGCCAACGTGCCGGAACACCCGGTGCAGTTCAACTTGTCGGCTACCTGGGAGATTGGCGATGCAAATCCCTAGATTGATCGTCCACGAATACCTGCAAAGCCTGGGCGTGCCCGGCCTGGCAGGATTGGCCATGCTGGTGCTGGCGCTGAGCTATGGCCTGTTCGGCCTGTTGCCGGACTGGCAGGCGCTGCAGCAGCTGAGCCAGCAGACCCGCGAAGCCAGCGAGTACCTGGCCAAGGTCGAAGAAGGTTCGGTCGCCGCCCCGGTCGTGCCGCAACGTCAGCTGGAAGATTTTCGCAGCAAACTGCCGACCCAGCCCCAGGCCACGGTCGCCATCGACAAGATCTATGCGCTGGCCGCCCAGGAACGCATCACCCTGTCCCGGGGCGAGTACGCCCTGGGCATCGATCCCAAGACCCATCTGGCCCGATATCAAATCCTGTTGCCGGTGCGGGGCAGCTACCCGCAACTGCGGCGCTTCATGCACGCCTTGCTCGGTCAGTTGCCGGCGGTGGTGGTGGAAGACCTGGAGCTGCAGCGCAAGAAGATCGCCGACACCGACCTCAACGGGCGGATCCGCATGACCCTTTACCTGTCGAGGTCATGATGAACAGCAAACGCGCAATGGGTTGGGTGGCGTTCCTCGGCGTGGCTGCGGCGCTGACCTGGTTGCCCGACTACTTCAAGCCCGCCGACGACGGTGACCTTGCGGTGGCCGCCGTGGCCACGCCGGCCAAAGGCAAGAACCGTGGCGCGTCGCCCGCGGCGCAAGCCTCCGCTGCGCCCGTGGCGATCAAGGACCTCAGCCCGGCGGGCGACCTGTTCGCCGCGCGCAGCTGGAAGGCCGCACCGGCCCTGGCCAGCGTCACCGAGCAACGAGTCAACGTCGCGCCCGTGGTGCAGGTCCCCACTGCACCGCCGATGCCTTTCCAGTTCATCGGCCGGATGGAGGACCGCACTGACCTGCAGGTGTTCTTGCAAAACGGCGAAAAGATCTACGTGGTGCGTAAAGGGGATGTGATCGACGAAACATGGAAGATCGAGGGGATTTCCGATCTGGAATTGAGCCTGGTCTATTTGCCTCTGCATTTGTCCCAGACCTTGTCTGTGGGGAGCGCGCAATGAACAAGTCCCGTTTGCTGATGAGCCTCTGTCTCTGCGCAGGGCTGGCTGCGTGCAGCTCGGCACAGGTTGCCAAGGAAGAAGCCTCCGAGCTGATCGAGCAGGGGCAGTACGAAGCCGGCCTGGCCCGGATCGAGGAGGGCCTGCGGGAAAACCCTCGCGACACCGAGCTGCACATTGCCCTCAACAGCGCCCGCGCCCGGGCGATCACGGCACTGCTGACCCAGGCCGACATGGACCGCACCCAGCGTGATTTCGCTTCGGCCCGCATGGGCTACGGCCGGGTGTTGACCATCGAGCCGAACAACCGTCGCGCCCAGGACGCCATGCGCCAGCTCGAACACATGCGCAACCTCGATGAAAAACTCGAACTGGCCCGTGGCGACCTGCGCCGCGGCGACATCTACGGCGCCGAGCGTCAGGTCAAACAGATTCTCGAGCTGGACCCGAACAACGAAGGCGCCCTGGAACTGCAGGGCAATATCCGCCTGGTGCAGAGCCGCAACGTGGTGGCCTACCCGCAGCTGCGCACCCGCCTGGACAAGCCGGTGACCCTGGAATTTCGCGACGCCAACCTCAAGACCATCTTCGAAGTGCTGTCCCAGGTCGCTGGCTTGAACTTCATCTTCGACAAGGACCTGCGCCCGGACATGAAAGCCACGATCTTCGTGCGTGACGTGCGCATCGAAGACGCCGTGGAACTGCTGCTGCAACAGAACCAGCTGCACCAGAAGGTGGTGAACGAAAACACCCTGCTGATCTACCCGGATTCGCCGCAGAAGCTCAAGGATTACCAGGAGCTGGTGATGCGCACCTTCTACCTGACCAGCATCGATGCCAACACCGCGCTGAACATGGTCAAGACCATGCTCAAGACCCGCGACGTGTTCGTCGACGAACGCCTCAACACCCTGACCATGCGCGACACCGGCGACGCCGTGCGCATGGCGGAAAAACTCCTGCAATCGCAGGATCAGTCCAACCCCGAAGTGGTGCTGGAAGTGGAGGTGATGGAAGTCGCCACCCAGCGCATCCTCGACCTTGGCCTGCAGTGGCCGAACACCTTCGGCGTGGTCAACAGCGACGGTTCGGCGGTGACCATCCTCGATCAACTCAAGGGTATCAACTCCAGCCGCATCACCATCTCGCCCTCGCCACAGGCCAAGATCAATGCCCAGGACAAAGACATCAACACCCTGGCCAGCCCGGTCATCCGGGTCAGCAACCGCGAGCAGGCGCGCATCCACATTGGCCAGCGCGTGCCGATCATCAGCGCCACGTCGGTGCCGTCGACCCAGGGACCGGTGATCACCGAAAGCGTGACTTACCTCGATGTCGGTCTGAAACTGGAAGTGCAGCCCACCGTGCACCTGAACAACGAAGTGGCGATCAAGGTGGCCCTGGAAGTGAGTAACGCCACGCCCCTGGAGCCGACCCGCCAGGGCACGATTCCGGTGCAGGTCGATACCCGCAACGCGCAGACCACCCTGCGCCTGCATGACGGCGAAACCCAGATCCTCGCCGGCCTGATGCGCAACGACCATGGCAGCACCGGCAACAAGATCCCCGGCCTCGGCGACATACCTGGCCTGGGTCGCCTGTTTGGCAGCAACAAGGACGACGTCAGCAAATCCGAACTGGTGCTGTCGATCACCCCGCGGATCGTGCGCAACCTGCCGTACCAGAGCCCGTCGGACATGGAGTTCACCACCGGCACCGAAACCAGCATGCACATCCAGGCGCCGGATCGCTCGAAGGTTGAAGTCGAAGAGGTCAAGGCCAATGGCATGAGCGCCCCGATCGCGACCACCGTTACCGTCGGGAAGCCTTGATCATGAACGCCTCGCAACGCGGTTTTACCTTGATCGAAGTCGTGGTGACGCTGTCGTTGATCGGCCTGCTGGCCGGCATGGCCGCGCCGCTGACCGAGACCGTGGTGCGCCGGGGCAAAGAGCAGGAGCTGCGCACCGCGCTGTACCAGATCCGCGATGCCATCGACGCCTACAAGCGCGCGTTCGACGCCGGTTACATCGAGAAGTCGCTCAACAGCAGCGGCTACCCGCCGAACCTGCAGGTGCTGGTGGAAGGCGTGCGTGATGTGCGCAGCGCCAAGGGTGCCAAGTTCTACTTCCTGCGGCGCGTGCCCCATGACCCGCTGGCACCGGTCAAGCGCGACGACGAAGGCGGTTGGGGCGTGCGCTCCTACGACAGTACGGCCCAGAACCCGCGGGAGGGCGAGGACGTCTTTGACGTTTACTCCAAGGCCCGGGGCAAGGGGCTCAACGGCATCGCCTACCGGGAGTGGTGAGCATATGCGTCGGGAAAAGGGTTTTACCCTGCTGGAACTGATGGTGGTCATGGCAATCATCGCGACCCTGATGACCATCGCCTTGCCGCGCTACTTCAACAGCCTGGAGGCCTCCAAGGAGACCACCTTGCGCCAGAGTCTGTCGGCGATGCGCGAAGCCCTGGATCACTACTACGGTGACACCGGACGCTACCCCGACTCCATCGAGCAGCTGGTTGAACAGCGCTACCTGCGCAATCCGCCGATGGACCCGATTGCCGAACGCAAGGACGCCTGGGTCATGGTTGCACCGCCTGACGGCGTGGCCGGCGGTGTCGCCGATATCAAGAGCGGTGCCACAGGGAGGGCGCGTGATGGCAGCCTGTATTCCGAGTGGTAAGCCTGCGGGGCAGGACGGCTTCACCTACCTGGGTGTGCTGTTCCTGATCATGGTGATGGGCATGGGCCTGGCCAGTGCCGGCGAGCTGTGGTCCACCGCCTCGCGCCGCGACCGTGAACGCCAATTGTTGTGGGTCGGCACCCAGTACGCCCAGGCACTGCGCAGCTACTACCGCAGCTCGCCAGGCCTGGCCCAGTACCCCAAGGAACTCGCCGACCTGGTGCAGGACGAGCGTTTTCCCAGCGCCAAGCACCATATCCGCCAGCTCTATCCGGACCCGATTGGCGGCGGCGAATGGTTCCTGATGCGCGGCTTCGACGGACGCATCACCGGTATCAGTAGCTCGTCCACGGACAAGCCGCTCAAACAGGCGGATTTTCCCAGCCAGTGGTCGGACTTCAACGGCATGGCCAGCTACAAGGACTGGCAGTTCGTGGCCGAGAAAGCCTTCCTCGACGGCGCCTCGGGCCCGGCCAAAGGGCAGTCCCAGGCCCCCCAGGCGTTGCAGCCATGAAGCGCTTCTGCCTGGCGTTGATCCTGGTGCTGAGCACCTCTGTGGCCTGGGCCGGTGAAGAGGACGAAATGCTCGGCTTCATCGTCGACGACACGATCTCGCACATCGGCCACGAATTTTACTACTCGTTCAGTGAACGCCTGCGTGCCACCAGCCCGATGGATTTCAACCTGGTGGTACGCGAACGACCTTCGGCTCGCTGGGGCAGCCTGGTGACCGTGGAATTTCAACGACGCCTGGTTTACCGGCGCTTCCTGCCGCCGAACACCGTGGAGCTCAAGGACGAGGCCTATGCTGCCGCCGACTGGGTACGCGGGCAGATTGTCCAGCGCAAGCTGGAAGCCTTGTTGCAGGACACCACGGACCTTGAGAGGGACGAACTATGAAAGCGAAAACGTTTTTGCAGCGCGCCGGTGGATGCTTGCTCGGCCTGGGCGCTTGTGCCCTGGCCCAGGGCACGGAACTGGTCTACACGCCCATCAACCCATCGTTCGGCGGTAACCCGTTGAACGGCACCTGGCTGCTCAACAACGCCCAGGCGCAGAACGACTACGACGATCCCGACTTGAAGGATCGTACCTCGGTGGCCGGGACCTCGGCCCTGGAGCGCTTCAGTGCCCAGTTGCAATCGCGCTTGCTCGGGCAACTGCTGGACAACATCTCCACCGGCAACACGGGGAGCCTGTCTACGGACGCTTTTATCGTCGACGTGGTCGACGACTCCGGTGCGCTGACGATCAACGTGACCGACCGCGCCACGGGCGAAGTTTCGGAAATCCAGGTGAATGGCCTGGCCCCTTGAGGGGATGCGGGTTTATGGGGAGTTAAGGACATGAAAAAAATAATTGCGCTAGGGCTGATGTTGGCGGCATTACAAGGGTGCAGTCTGCGCGAGCCGATGTCGGCCGAACAGGACTCACAAACCCCGACCCTGACCCCAAGGGCCTCGACTTACTACGACTTGATCAACATGCCACGACCCAAGGGTCGCTTGATGGCGGTGGTCTATGGCTTCCGCGACCAGACCGGGCAATACAAGCCGACCCCGGCCAGCTCGTTCTCCACCAGCGTCACCCAGGGCGCGGCGAGCATGCTGATGGACGCCTTGCAGGCCAGCGGCTGGTTCGTGGTGCTCGAGCGCGAAGGGCTGCAGAACCTGTTGACTGAACGCAAGATCATCCGCGCCTCGCAAAAGAAACCCAATACTCCGGTGAACATCCAGGCTGAACTGCCACCGCTGCAAGCGGCGAACATGATGCTCGAAGGCGGGATCATCGCCTATGACACCAACGTGCGCAGTGGCGGCGAAGGCGCACGCTACCTGGGCATCGACATTGCCCGTGAGTATCGCGTAGACCAGGTCACGGTGAACCTTCGGGCGGTGGACGTGCGCAGCGGCCAGGTGCTGTCCAACGTCATGACCAGCAAGACCATCTATTCCGTGGCCCGCAGTGCCGGGGTGTTCAAGTTCATCGAGTTCAAGAAGCTGCTCGAGGCCGAGGTGGGCTACACCACCAACGAACCGGCGCAGTTGTGCGTGTTGTCGGCGATCGAGGCGGCGGTGGGGCATATGCTGGCGCAGGGGATCGAGCGGCATTTGTGGCAGGTCGCGGGGGACAATTCCCAGCCTGCGCAGAATGAGACGCTGGATCGCTACCTGACGCAGAACCGGATTGTGCCGGAGGGTGAGGGCGAGGACGAGTAAACCGGCGCGCCCTTGTTGGAGCTGGCTTGCCAGCGATGAGGGCCTGACAGCCGACCTATATTTTGTTGACTGCGTACATATCCATTCCTGCGGTAACGGCCACTTAGGGTTCCGCTCTTACAGCGGGTCACTTGGAAAAGCCCCAAGTAACCAAGGGCTCTTGCCCCTGGCGTTCGGTGCCTCGCTAATGCTCGGCATGCCCTCGCTCCGGTCCTGCTCCGTGGGCCCGCCGCGATGGGCCATCCATGGCCCAGCGCGGCTAAACCGGCATCCATGCCGGTTTACCCACTGCGCAGAACCTCCACTCGGCCTCACGATGGGGCAAGAAAATCAAGATCGAAAGCCAAATCAAAAGCCAAAGCGAGGCGGCCTACGAGCCGACCTGATTTCAGGCGAACGCATTCCCTTGTAGGAGCTGGCTTGCCAGCGAAGACGGCCTGACAGTCGACCAATCTCTCCCGCCTGTACCCGATCCAGGCAACATCTGTAGGAAAAATACGAGGCTACATTGCCTTGCGCCGTTGCCTACACGTACGCCAGAATCCGCCGGCTTGTGCGCCCCGATCCCCTGGCTCTATTGTCGCCGCACCGCTGCACATTCAGCGGTCGGGTTTAGCAGCTCGTTCAATTTCAAGGCGCGCCAGTGTCACCCCGTTATGGTGGCTGTGCGTGGGGCACTTCGGTGCGCCGGGTTCCTTGATCCCTGGTCTGCTAACCCGCGTACAGTCGCCACCCATTCCGTTTAGCAGCGACGAGTGGCGACTCCACCGACCAAGGAGTTTCACCATGCCCAAGCCCAGCCCCAATCCCCCCGAATCAGAATCCGAAAATCCTCCTTCCAACCTCCATCTAAAACCCGCCCTCCTGAAAACCACCACACCCCACAACCCCAGCTCAATGTTCCTCATCGCCCCAGACATCAGCACCGAAGACCTGCTGGCGCACGCCTGCGAATCCCTGGCGTCCGCCAGCATCATGGCCAGCGATTTCGCGACATTCGTGGACGGACCACAACGCAGCATGTTGCTGGGCATCCAGCAGGTGATCATGCTCGCCGACCTGGCGGTAAACCGCGCGCTGGATAATCTCGATCCGCAGGGCTGAGCACAGGCTCACTCCCACATGGATCTACGGCAGCTCCAGGGGAAATGCGTATGGCTCACGATCAGGTCGGCGCGTAGGCCGCCTTGCTTTGGCTTTTGATATGGCTTTTGATCTTGATTTTCTTGCCCCATCGAGAGGTCGAGTGGAGGTTCTGCGCAGTGGGTAAACCGGCATGGATGCCGGTTTAGCCGCGCTGGGCCAAGGATGGCCCATCGCGGCGGGCCCACGGAGCAGGACCGGAGCGAGGGTATGCCGAGCCACAGCGAGGCACCGAACGCCAGGGGCAAGAGCCCTTGGTTACTTGGGGCCGGGCGGCGTTCCGTTCTTCCAAGTGACTCGCTGTAAGAGCGAAACCCTAAGTGGCCGTTACCGCAGGAATGGATATGTACTCCGACAACAAATAACAGGTCGGCTGTCAGGCCGCCTTCGCTGGCAAGCCAGCTCCTACAAGGGAATGCGTTCGCCTGAAACCAGGTCGGCGCGTAGGCCGCCTCGCTTTGGCTTTTGATCTTGATTTTCTTGCCCCATCGTGAGGCCGAGTGGAGGTTCTGTGCAGTGGGTAAAACGGCATGGATGCCGGTTTAGCCGCGCTGGGCCAAGGATGGCCCATCGCGGCGGGCCCACGGAGCAGGACCGGAGCGAGGGTATGCCGAGCCACAGCGAGGCACCGAACGCCAGGGGCAAGAGCCCTTGGTTACTTGGGGCTCTTCCAAGTGACTCGCTGTAAGAGCGGAACCCTAAGTGGCCGTTACCGCAGGAATGGATATGTACTCCGACAACAAATAACAGGTCGGCTGTCAGGCCGCCTTCGCTGGCAAGCCAGCTCCTACAGGGGGACGCGGTCGCTTGGGATCAGGTCGGCTCGCAGGCCGCCTTGCTTTGGCTTTTGATTTTCCTTGTCCCACCGAATGTCAGGGGCAAGAGCCCTTGGTTACTTGGGGCCGGGCGGCGTTCCGTTCTTCCAAGTGACTCGCTGTAAGAGCGAAACCCTAAGTGGCCGTTACCGCAGGAATGGATATGTACTCCGACAACAAATAATAGGTCGGCTGTCAGGCCGCCTTCGCTGGCAAGCCAGCTCCTACAAGGTTGTGTCGTCCAAAAAATGAAGGTGTGATCGCCTGTTTACAGGCATGAAAAAACCGCAACCCTCCCTCAAGGGCCGCGGTTCTTTCACCCCGCGCGCTTACTTCTGCATCACAGTCGCACTGTTAGCCGTACCAAACTGCTGCACGTTCGCCGTTTGTGCCATGCCACTCTGGTTCACGCTGGTGATGTTGCCAGTCCCCCCCTGGGTCACATACGCCACGTTCATGGTGTCCGCCTGCTTGATGGTGATCATGTTGTCTTCGCCATACAGCTGCGTGGTGAACGCCTGGTTGCCGGTGCCTTCCTGGTCGACGTTGGTGGTGTTGTTGGTGCCGGTGCTGCTGCCCTGGGTCAGGTTGTTGGTGCCGCGCTGGTCGGCGATGAGGATGTTGTCGGTGCCGTTCTGGTCGAAGTACAGCTCGTTGTAGGAATCGGCCTGGGTGACCGTGGTTTTGTTGCCGACGCCTGACTGGTTGGTGGTCATGACGTGGCCGGTGTTTTTCTGGGTGAAGTTGGCGACGTTGCCGTTGCCGTTCTGGTTGACGGTGGCGCGCTGGTTACTGCCGAACTGGCCGCCCATTTGCGTGACCGGCCCTTTCCAGTTGCTGGCGTAGACCTTGTTGTCGTTGCCCACGGAAGTGGCGTTGAGCACCTGGCCGGTGCCGGTCTGGTAGGTGAAGTGGATGTTGCCGGTGCCCTGTTGATTGAGGGTCACGGTCGAGCCCAGGGACTCGAACTGGTCGGCATAGATCGCGTTGAGGTCACCTACCTGGATCACCTGGGCCACGTTGTTGTCGCCGAAGCTCTGGTCGACGATGGTCTCGTTGGTCTGGCCGTTCTGGTCGATGGTGGTTTTGCTGGCGACTTGGGTGTCCTGCCAGACTTCGCTGCCGTTGCCGTCGCCGATCTGGTTGATGGTCAGGTTGCCGCCGTCGCCGTAGCGCTGGTCACCGTAGGCATAGTTGGTGCCGCCGGACTGGGTGATGTCGATCTGGCCGTTCATGTGGCCGATCTGTTCGGCGGTGCCGTAGTTGGCGGTGCCGTACTGGATGATCACCGCGTTGTTGGCCGTGCCCAGCTGGATCTGTTCGATGTTGGCTTCGTTGCTGTCGCCATACTGGTAGGTTTTGCCGGAAGAGTTTTCCTGGCTGTCCTGGTAGATGAACGAGAAGTTGCCGGTGCCTTCCTGTTGTTGCAGGATCTGGCCGCCGCCGACCCCGATCGACTGGCTGGCATGGCTGGTGTTGGTATCACCGATCTGTTTCTGGGTGATGGTGCTGTTGTTCTCGAACAGTTGCTCGGCGTAGCCGGCGTTGTAGTTGCCGCTCTGGTTCTGCTCGATGGTGCTGGTGGCATTGTCCTGCACGGCGGCCGCATCGTTGCCCGCACCCGACTGGTTCTGGGTGGCGGTGCTGAACGGTGCCGAAATCTGCTTCACGTCGGCGATGTTGGTGTCACCGAACTGGTTTTGGGTCGACACGCTGTCGTCGGCCAATGCTTGAGCACTGACGATGACCAGGATGGCGGCGGTGAGGGGCGTCAATTTGAACATGATGAAACCTCCAGGTGGTGCAGTGCTTTAGCGATACTGGGTGACCGATACGCTCATTCCATTTCCTGCCTGGGTCACAGCGCTTTGCTGACCCGTGCCGGCCTGGACAATGCTGGCGTCGTTGTTGTTGCCGTTTTGAGATATCTGCGCGCGGTTGTGGCTGCCGGTTTGGGTGATGGACGCGGCGTTGCCGGAACCTTGCTGGTTGATCAATGCCATCAGGTCGCTGCCTTGCTGCAGGATGTAGGCTTCCTGATTGCTGCCCGACTGCACGATCTGGCCGAGCAGCGACTGGCCGTTCTGTTGCAACAGCGCGACGTTGGCCTGGCCGTTCTGGTCGATCAGGGCTTGCTGGCCCACCGGGGGTGGCAGCTCGCCGAGGTCGCCACCCGGACCCAGGTCGTCGTTCTCCATCAAGTCGTCGGCGCGCACGCCTGCACTGCTGCAGAGCAGAAGCAGGCAGAGCAGGGCGGCGGTCGGCGTTTTCATGGCGTTGTCCTTTGGTGAGAGGCTTGCCCCATCAGCCAGCCTGGCCGATGGGGCGAGGGCTCAGTTCGAGATCACCTGCACTGTGCGCACAGTGCCTTGGGAAGAGGTGATGGTGGCTGTCGGGTTCGCCGACGGAATCACCGTGGTCGAGTTGCTGACGGTCAGCCTCCAGCGTCCGGTCAGTGGCACCGTGGTGCTACCCAGGGTCACCAACCCGGTCGGCGTGGTCACCTGGACGGTGATGGTGTTGCCGGTGGTCACCGATGAAGTCCCCGAGATGTCCCAGTTGAAGCGGTTGTTGGAACGGGCCGTCACCGTCGCCGCCGTGACCGTGAAGGTTTCCGCGGCTGGCCGTGGCGAGACTTGCACCGTCACCGTGGCCGGTGTGGTCGCCTGGGCGCCGAAGCTGTCCCGGGGAACGTAGGTGAAGGTCGTGGTGAACGCCGTGGTGACCGTGGCCGGAGGGGTGTAGGTCAGGACGGTGCCGTTGCTGGTCACCGAGCCGCGAGTGGCCGGTGGTTGGGTGAAGCTGGCGATAGCGAGCGGCACGTTGCCTTCCGGATCGGTGTCGTTGGCCAGCACGTTGATCGGGATCGATACACCCAGGGTCGCAATGGCGTCGTTGACGGCTACCGGAGGCTGGTTAGGCGCCACGGTAATGGTCACGGTCGTCGCAGCGTTCGCAGCCAGTCCTTTGGCGTCTTGCGCCTTGTAGGTGAAGGTCGTGGTCAGCGGTGCATTGACTACGGCGGGCGGGGTGTAGACGACGGCCGTGGTTCCGTTCAAAGCCACGGTGCCCTGCTCGGCGGCCGGTTGAGTCAATGCCGTGATGGTTAGCGGGGTGTCGCCGTCCGGGTCGTCGTCGTTGGTCAGCAGGTTGAGGGTGATCGGTACGCCGAAGGTGGTGCTACCGCTGTCGGCAACGCCAACCGGTGCCTGGTTCTCACCGGTATCCGGTGCCGTACCGACTACCACCACGGCCTCGGTGTCGCTGCCGCCAGCGGCAGATTTGATGGTGACGGTGGCGGGTGGCTGCATCAGATCGGCCACGGTCAGGCGTTGCAGGGTGCCGGATTTCGTCAGGCGTCCGAAGCCCTGGGCGACCATGTCCGGCACCACCACTTCGTCAGACGAGGTGGCCTCGATCAGCAGGCTATGGTTGCTCCAGCTGTACCGCGCGGTCTGGACTTTCACCACGTCGGAGACTTTGCTCGACGCCGCCGTTGGCCGGGTGGTGCCACTCGGGTTGGTCGCGGTGACGACTACCACTGGAGGAACGGTGGTGCCCGTCAGGCGATGGCCGAAGAACTGGCCATTGTTGTCGCCGAGCATGTTGGTCAGGCAAGGCGTCTGTGGGGGGCCAGGAACCAGGGCCACGGTTTCGCGGAAGCACAGGCTCGAACCGTTGGCTGATTTGCCAAAGACTTCTACCCGGGTGCTGCTGGTGCCCGGACCTGAAGAGGTGCGACGGTAAGTGGCACGGCCGATTTCTACCGGGGTTTGCGCACGGTTGTCGAGGACCTTGCCGGATACGGTGAAGAGACTGGTCTCGATGGTCCCGGCCGGGCCCTGGATGCGCAGGAAGTTGGTGTTGTTGGGGCTGCCGGTGACGGCCTCGGTGAGGTTCGGGTCGCCGACGAAGGTTTCAACGGCGCCGGTGTCCGGGTTCACTTCGGTGTACGGGCCGTTGACGCTGCGCAGGAATGGCCCGACTTCCCCGTTGAGGGCACCGGAGAAGTTGCCCGGTGCGCCGATGCCAATGTCGCGGGTGATGTTGATCGCCCGCCGGCCCGGTGCGGTGACGTTGACCGTTTCCACGCCGTACGGGTGGGTGATGATGTAGGTCCCGGCGACCGGCACGTTCACCCGCAGACGAATCCGCGCGAAGCTTGCCTGGTCGCCGTCGACAGGATTTTCCGCGGCGAATGCCGCTTCGATCCCGGCCACATAGGCATCCACGCCGTAGCCGCCGACATCGGCGATGCTGGTCTCGGCGAGAAACCAGAATGTCTCTGGTGGCCAGTTATCCGGGAACACCATCGGCAGGGTATCGTCGAAAACCCCGGGTTCGGGATTGAGGATGCACATGTAGGCTGGCGCGCCAGGAGCGCCGGGTGCACGGGTGCTGGTTGCCCTCGACTGGCACAGTTCCAGCGACAGCAGGTTGCTGTCCTGATACCACATGGGGAATTTCCCCGTGGCAAAGGTGTAGGGGCCGGGGTCGACGGCACTGAGTTGCGCGAATGCGCTGCCGGACAGCGAGAGCGTCAGCCCTAGCGCGTTGAGCGCGAAGCGTGGCCACTTGTTCATGATGCCTCCTGATGCGGATCTGGGCATGAGAGCGTTCATTGCACGATGACCACTTCTTCGGTGTCGCCGCCGCCATTGGATGACGCCACGTGAACCTTGGCCGGTGGAATCGGCGAGATGCCGGTCGACAGGGATTTCACCGCGCCTTCGCCGATGAGGGCGCCGATGGCGACACCGGTGCCGGTGGTGACGGTGAGGACCGGTGGCGATGTTTCATCGCTGGTCGAAGCCACGACAGTGATCTGGCCGTTGCTCAGGCTGTACTCGGCCCGGGAGATCACCACCAGATCGGTCAGCGGCATGGACACGGAGGTTGGTGTGCTGGTGGGAATGGCCAGGTGGTTGTCAGCGGTCAGCGTCAGGCTGCTCGGCAGCGTCGGGTTGGTGGAGGATTGCGCGTACCAGTGGCCGGTCGTGTCGGCTTCGGTCAGGTTCAGCACCGGGCTGTTGCTGTCCAGGGTCACAGTGGCCGGTGGCGGTGGGGCCATGACGAACACATCCTGCTGGGCCACCGGTGCGCTTTCACCGGCTATGCGTGAGTAGGTGCTGCGCTCGGCAATGATCGGAGTGGGGCGGACCACCGTCGACAACTTGCCGGAAATGGCCATCACGGTCGTACGCAAGTCCAGCCCATTAGGCCCTTCGATGCGGATGTAGTTGGTGTTGTACGGGCTGCCGGTGAAGGCCTCCGACAGGTTTGGATCGCCCACGAATTGCTCGGCTTGACCAGTGACCGGGTTGGTCTCGGTATAGGGGCCGTTGACGCTGCGCAGGAACGGACCGATGTCGCTCTTGAGTGCGCCGTCATAGTTTTTCGGCGTGCCGATGCCGATGTCCCGGGTCATGTTGATCGCGCGGCTGCCACCGGCGGGAACGTCGAAGATGTCGACGCCGTAGGGGTGGGTGATGGTGTAGACGCCGGCGGTGGGCACGTCGACCCGGATGCGGATACGGCCAAAACTGACCTGGTCGCCTTCTTTCGGTTCTTCGGCGGCGAAGGCGGCTTCCACGGCGCTGACATAGGTCAGGTCGATGCCCCGGGCGGCATCGACGATGGAGCCGTCGCCGGTAAACCAGAACGCTTCATCGGGAAAATTGGTCGGGAAAACGATGGGCTGTGTATCGTCGAAAACACCGGGAACGGCGCCTAGAAGGCACATGTAGGACGGCGTGCCAGGAGCGCCGGGAACCCTGGAACTGACAGCTTTTGTCAAGCACAGGTCAAGGGTTCGGCCATGGCTGTCCTGATACCAGGAAGCGAAGCCACCCGTGGCTGGCTGGTAGGGACCAGGATCTACAGCAAACAGCGCAGCCTGGGCAGCGCCTTGGGCCAGAGCACTCACGATCAGGGCGATCGCGGTTTTGGACAGTAAAGGGTGCATGAGTATTCCCTCTATCAGAGTACCTGCCCCTTGGAAATGGGTCAGTTGGGAGGTCTTCGGCAACTCCCATGCCAACCGTAGAAAATGTCGGTGCGAGCCCCGGTACATAGAGGTTTGTGACGCGCTCGCGCAGGGAATCGCAAATGACCGGGCGGGCCTCTTTCCCCAGCTTTGGGGGTAGATGGGGGCGGCGGGGGGACTGGGGAATCGGGGGAGGAGTAGGACCCAGCGTCGGGCAATCTGCTGGCAGTGCGCTATAAACCTATAGGGGTTTTGCGGGAACACTGTCCATGACCATGTTTGCAAAGACACTGATATTCAACCAGGGCGAAGTTCGCTTGAACTCGCGCAAAGAGCCGTTCAATCTGCTGCGCTGGTTTTCGCTGATCAGCATGGCGGTAATCGGCACCGTGGCAGTGGCGCTGGGCTCGGTATCGACCAAATTCGTGATTACCGAAAGCGTGCAACGCGATGCCCTGCTGACCTCGCAATTCATCCAGGCGATTGCCTCCGCGGAGGTGCGCCATGTGTTGATTCCCAATGTGCGGACCATGGGCGAGCTGCTCGACCCGCGCAAGGACCGGGACTTTCCCGACGTCGACCCGCTGGCTCGCGCCAATGCCCGGGGCGAATTCCTCGACCACATTGAACATTTGCCGGATGTGATCCTGGCCAACGTCTATGCCCCCGACCGCATGATCATCTGGTCGACCAACCCGGCCCTGATGGGCACCACGATTCACGCCGACGAAGACCTGGACCAGGCCTTCGTCTCGAAGATGCCCGTGTCGGCCAGCTATCACGATGTCGACAAGGCCCGCATGGAACAGAAGTTCGTCACACCGCCGGAATTCATCTTCATCGAAAACTACATTCCGCTGTTCGATGCCGAAGGCAAGAACGTCACGGCGATGGTCGAGATCTACAAGGAACCCAAGGACCTGATCAGCCGGATGGAACGCGGCCTGGTGCTGATATGGATGGCCACGGCCCTGGGGGGCGGCCTGATCTACCTGGGGCTGTACTGGATCGTGCGGCGGGCGGCGATCCTGCTGGCGACGCAACAGAAGCAACTGATCACCAACGAAACCTTCGTGGCCCTGGGCGAAATGTCTTCGGCCGTGGCCCACAGCCTGCGCAATCCCCTGGCGACCATTCGCTCGAGTGCCGAACTGGCGCTGGAATTCGACACTGGCCCGGCGCACAAGAACATCAACGACATCATCGGCCAGGTCGATCGCATGTCGAAGTGGGTGCGCGAGTTGCTGCAATCCCTGCGCCCGCTCAATGACGACGTCGAAGCGGTCAACCTGGTGGCGGTGCTGCACGACAGCCTCACGGCTTTCGAACAGCAGATCGTCAAGGCCCGGGTCAATGTACTGTTCGAACCCATAGGCACGCCAATGGTGCTCAGTCAGCAGGTGCAGCTGACGCAGATCCTCAACAGTTTGCTGGCCAATGCCCTGGAGGCCATGGACGAAGGCGGTACCCTGACCCTCACCATGGCGCCCATCGATGCGCACAATGTTCGCGTGGTGGTCAGTGACACCGGCAAAGGCATGACCGAGGAGCAGCGACGCATGGCGTTCCGCCCGTTTTTCACCACCAAGCAGGGCGGGCTCGGCGTTGGACTGGTGCTGGTCAAGCGCATCATGGAGCGTTTTGGCGGAGCGGTGGCCCTTGAAAGCCTCGAGGGCGAGGGCACCCGCGTCAGCCTGACGTTCAAGCGCGTTCCCTGACAATGGGTGTGAACTTTCCCCGGTAGCGGGTGCCATTCCCCAGTCGATTTTCCCGATCGTGGCACATTGATGTTGATAAGCCATTGATTTGTGTAGTGTTAATACATTTGTATAAAACAGTTACAAGTTTGGCCGACTCCTTGCAAAAACCCCATCACCCCCTTCCCATATTCGAGACGGCTGGTGATGGACGCAAAAGCGCGGTACCCCTTCAGATGGTTTGGTCTGTTGACGCCCTTGAGCGTTGCCTTGACGATTTCACTCAGCACAGGGACCTTGCGCGCCAGCCCGATAGACGACGAGCGACAGCCGGAGCCGACTGATCCTTCCGCCTATTACGATGAACCTGAAGACAAGGCAGGGGCGCTGAATGCCATCCTGACCATGCCCGAGGCCAACGAGGATTCCTTCGACCTGCCCGACGGGGTCAAGGGCTCACGCGATACCGAGCGGGTGGAAAACGTTCTGCCGCCTGCGGTGCAAACCAGTTTCAACTACCCCACCAATGGCAAGCCGAGCCCGCTGTATGGCGCCCAGCCGTTCACTCAGCAACTGCTGCTGTTCGAAGAATTCGGCCCGGAGAAACTCGACCCCACCACACCGGCGGCGCCGTTGCCGTTTCCCCCGGCGGCCATTGGCCCGTTACCGGCGCAAGACCCCAACAGCGCGGCCCGCAGTGCACCGCCGGGACCCGCACTCGATGCCTTCCTGCGCCAGCCCGGGCTGACCCCGTTCCCCAGCCAGTACGCCAACGTGGTGGATCGCAACCCGTGGCAGGCGCAGATCGAGTACTTCCTCAACCGCCATGTTGGCTCGTCCGCCGAAGGCCGTCCGCCAGGAAAGGGCTGGTCCCACCAGCGCTGGAACGAGTTCTATCCGCAAAATGCCTACAAGACCGTGCAGACCGGCGCGCGGATCAACGGTGGCTTGCGTGACGCCCGGCAGATGCACGGCTATGCCGTGGGCGAGTTCGGCCCCGGTGGCCTGTATCACAACGTCGCCGGCGTAGCGACAACGGACGGCACGGCCAAAGGCGTCGATGCACGCTTTCACCCCAACATGCCGGTGCAGAACCACAACTCGGTGTGGACCTTCGATGGCACCCTGCCGCCCAAGCTGCTGATGGTCCGCTACGGCCAACCGCTGCTGATGCGCCATTACAACGGCTTGCCGATCGATCCGTCGGCGAACATGGGCTTTGGCCTGCACACCATCAGCACCCACGAACACAACGGCCACGCGCCGGCGGAAAGCGACGGGTATGCCAACGCGTTTTTCTTCCCCGGGCAGTACTACGACTATCGCTGGCCGATCCAGCTGGCCGGCTACGACAGCCTCAACACCGACGCCCATGATCCACGTGCGGCGTTCCCTTGCTCGCCAGGCGAAACCCTGTGGACCAATGACCTGAGCCCGAGCCGCAAGACCTGCGAGAACGGCACGATCAAGATTCGCGGCGACTGGCGCGAAACCATGAGCACCCACTGGTTCCACGACCACATGCTCGATTTCACCGCGCAGAACGTCTACAAGGGCAACGCGGCGATGATGAACTACTACAGCGCCCTGGACCGCGGCAACGAGTCGGTGAACGACGGCGTCAACCTGCGTTTCCCCAGCGGCAGTGCCTTGCCCTGGGGCAACCGCGACTATGACGTGAACCTGGTGTTCGCCGACAAGGCCTGGGATCAGAACGGCCAGCTGTGGTTCAACCCGTTCAACACCGATGGCTTCCTCGGTGACCAGATGCTGGTCAACTGGCAGTGGAAACCGAGCCTGGATGTGCGCGCTCGCAGCTACCGTTTCCGCATGCTCAACGGCTCGGTATCGCGCTACTTCAAACTGGCGTTGGTGCGGGAAATCAAGGGCACCAGCGGCGAGTTCCAGGGGCCCAAGGGTTCGGGTGTGTCCTATGCCCGCGTGCCGTTCCACATGATTGCCAACGACGGCAACATCATGGAACACAGCGTGCCGTTCGACGGCACCATGGACCTCGACGCCGACGGCGACAAACAGAACCACAACGCCATCCTGCCGACCCAGGGCATTGCCGAGCGTTTCGACATCATCGTCAACTTCGCCAAGAACGGCATCAAGCCGGGGGACAAGATTTTCTTCGTCAACCTGCTGGTGCATGACGACGGCAAGGGGCCGAAAGAGCCTGTCCCCCTGGCTGACGTGCTGTCGGAGAAATACCTGGCGGTGATCAAGCAAACCAGCAAGGGACCGATGTGGGACAAGGGCGATCCGGCAGTGGGCAAGGTGTTGCAACTCAACGTCAAACCCTACACCGGTCAGGACCTGGCCATGAACCCGGCGGCCTACGAGCCGGCCAAGCCGGGCAAGGCTGAAGGCCTGGTGATGATCCCGCTGAAGATCCATCGCGACAACGCCGCCGACAAGGCGCTGCTGGCCAAGGCCCGCCATCGCACCTTCACCTTCGGCCGTTCCGACGGCACCGATGAAGCGCCCTGGACAGTCAAGACCGACGGCGGCTTCGGCTTCCACATGGACCCTCGGCGCCTGAACGCGTCGACCCAGTTGGCCAGCGGACCCACCGATGCCGGGGTCGCCGGCTACGGCACCCTGGAGGTGTGGAATATCAAGGCCGGCGGCACGGGCTGGAGCCACCCGGTGCACGTGCACTTCGAGGAGGGGATCATCCTCAGCCGCGGCGGCAAGGCGCCACCGGAATGGGAAAAATGGGCCCGCAAGGACGTGTACCGCATCGGTTCGGAAAAGGATGGCCTGGACAGTGTCGAGATGGCGATCAACTTCCGCGAGTTCGCCGGGACCTACATGGAGCACTGTCACAACACCCAGCATGAGGACAATTCCATGCTGCTGCGTTGGGACATAGAAAAGCCCGGGCAATTCCAGTTGATGCCCACGCCTTTGCCAAGCTGGGACGGTGTGCGCTACGTCAACTCCGCCGCGCTGCCCACCTTCCGCACGGGCGATGGCCTGGGTCCGAAAGTGACGGTCAAACAATGAGACGGGAGGGTGTCGACATGAAGTTGCCTGGCGCACGTGCGCAAGCACTGGGCATGCATCTGGTGCTGATATTGGTGACGGGCCTGCTGGCCAGCCAGTTGCTGGTGGCCAACCCGGTGCCGTCGACACCCGCTCCCGTCACAGATACCGCCACCCCGTGGGGTGGCGATTATTTCCCCAACACCCTGCTGACCGACCAGGACGGTCGGCAGGTGCATTTTTTCGATGACCTGATCAAGGGCAAGGTGGTGGTGATCAATTTCATCTTCACCTCGTGCAGCGACTCCTGCCCATTGGAAACCGCGCGTCTGCGCCAGGTGCAGAAGCTGCTCGGCGACCGGGTCGGCAAGGACATCTTTTTCTACTCCATCAGCATCGATCCCTTGAGCGACACCCCCGAGGTGCTCAAGGCCTATGCGCAACGCTTCCAGGTCGGGCCGGGCTGGCAGTTTCTCACCGGCGAATTCGGCGACGTCACCGAGTTGCGGCAAAAACTCGGGTTGTTCATCGAAGGCGTCGACAACGGCCGCAGCAAGGACCACAACCTGAGCCTGATCGTCGGCAACCAGCAAACCGGTCGCTGGATGAAAGCCTCGCCCTTCGAGAATCCCTGGATCCTGGCCGACCAATTGGCCAATACCTTGCATAACTGGAAGCAGCCGAGCCTCGCCGAAAGCTACGCCAATGCCCCACAGATCCGCCCGCCGAGCAACGGCGAAGAACTGTTCCGCACCCGTTGCGCGTCGTGCCACAGCCTTGGCCCGATGGACGGGCAGGGCATCGGCATGCGCAGCATCGGTCCGGACCTGATCGGCGTGACCCGCCAGCGCGATTCGGCCTGGCTGAGCCGCTGGATCCGCGAGCCCGATCGCATGCTGGCCGAGAAAGACCCGCTTGCCATGGAGTTGTTCGAGCGCTTCGACAAGATCCCGATGCCCAACCTGCGCTTGGATGAGCGTTCGGCGCAGTCGATCATCGAGTTCCTCCAGGAAGAAACCGAGCGCCAGCAGCCGTTGCTCACGCCCCGGGTCGTCGGCGCCGAGGAGCCGCAACCCGCACACGCCATCGCCGCGCCCGACACGGCGCCGGTGCAATAGTGGCGAAATAGTTTTATCGGGCAGCCATTGCCGGTCAATGCCACCTACACTGATCGGGAACGGCTAAACAAGGCTTGTTTCAAGCAACCAGGGCATCTCATGCAGATACCGGAACCACCACAAGTACCTGCGCCGGATACGCCGGCCGCAGAGGGCAAGGATTGGCGACCGCCGTTCAACCTGGTGCGCTGGTTCTCCCTGGGGAGCTTTTTCATCATCGCCGGCGTGGCATTGGGGCTGGGCTATGTTTCCACGCGTTTCGTGGTCGAGGAGAGCATCGAGCGCGACTCCATGCTGACCGCGCAATTCGTGCAAGCCATTGGCGCGGCGGAAATTCGCCATGCGACGATTTCACCGGAGCGAACCATGGGCGAAATGCTGGACCCGCGTTCCGACATGGCCTATCCCGACGTCAACCCGGGCGCCCGTGCCGCTGCCCGCATCGAGTTCCTTGATCATATCGAACACCTGCCGGACCTTCTGCTGGCCACGGTATACGCCCTGGACCGCACTGTTGTCTGGTCGACCAACCCCGAGTTGATCGGTGTGCGCATCGAAGGCGACGAAGAACTCGACGAGTCCTTCGAAATGAAGGAAGCGGTGTCCACCAGCTACCACGAGATCGATGAGGAACGCCCCGAGCAGCGCCTGCTGCGTGAACCCCAGTACCTGTTCGTCGAGAACTACATTCCGATGTTCAACGCCGACAAAAGCAAAGTGATTGCCATGGTCGAGATCTACAAGGAGCCGGCGGACCTGGTAGCGCGCATCCAGCGCGGGTTCAAGGCGATCTGGCTGGCTACCCTGCTCGGCGGTGCGGTCATCTACCTGGGATTGTTCTGGATCGTTCGGCGCGCGGCCCTGCTGTTGCAGAGCCAGCAGAAACAACTGGTCGCCAACGAGACCTTCGTCGCCTTGGGGGAAATGTCCTCGGCGGTCGCCCACAGCCTGCGCAATCCGCTGGCCAATATTCGTTCCAGCGCCGAACTGGCCCAGGAAATTGCCAGCCAGTCCGCGCAGAAGAACATCGGCGACATCATCGGCCAGGTCGATCGCATGTCGCGCTGGGTCCGTGAGTTGCTGGTGTCCTTGCGCCCGGTCAACGACGACCACGAAGCCGTCGACCTGGTGCTGGTCATCGACGACACCTTGAGCGCCTTCGAACCACAGATTCGCCGCTCGAACGTCGAGGTGCGCTTCTCGCCCAGCGCGGTTCCGCCGGTTGTCAGCCAACAGGTGTTGCTCACGCAGATTCTCAATAGTCTGTTCGCCAACGCCCTGGAAGCCATGCCCAAGGGCGGTGTACTGAGTGTCGAAATCGAAACGTCGGTGCCCGATCAGGTGTGCATGATCCTCAACGACACCGGCAAGGGCATGACCAAGCAGCAACAACAAATGGTCTTCAAGCCGTTCTTCACTACCAAACAGGGAGGGTTGGGCGTGGGCCTGGCCCTGGTCAAAAGAATAATGGAGCGATTTGAAGGCTCGGTCGAACTGACCAGCCAAGAACAGGAAGGAACCCGCGTCTGTCTCAATTTCAAAGTGGCAACGGGAGGGGAATATGGAGCACAGCATACTGCTGGTCGAGGATGATGAGCTGCTCGCCGAGAATATCCAGACTTACCTTGAGCGCAAGGACTTCGAAGTGACTGTCTGCCACTCGGCCGAAGACGCACTGTCGCAGTTGAGCACCTTTGTTCCGGATGTGGTGCTGACCGACAACTCGTTGCCGGGCATGAGTGGCCATGACCTGATCCAGAAGCTGCGCATCAGCGCGCCGGATCTGAAAGTGATCATGATGACCGGCTACGGCAACGTCGAAGACGCCGTGGTGGCGATGAAAGAGGGTGCGTTCCACTACGTGACCAAACCGGTGGCGCTACCGGAGCTCAAGCTGTTGCTGGACAAGGCCCTGGCCACCGACCGGATGGAGCGAACCCTGTCGTTCTACCAGGAGCGCGAGGCGCAGAAATCCGGGGTGCAGGCATTGATCGGCGAGTCGGCCCCGATGGTCTACCTCAAGGGCACCATCGCCCAACTGCTCGACGCCGAGCGGCGCATGGCCAACACCGACCTGCCGCCGGTGCTGGTGGAAGGCGAGACCGGCACCGGCAAGGAACTGGTGGCGCGGGCGCTGCATTTTGACGGCCCGCGCAGCAAAGGGCCGTTCATCGAGTTCAACTGCGCCTCGATTCCTTCCAACCTGGTGGAATCGGAGCTGTTCGGGCACGAGAAGGGCGCCTTCACCGATGCCAAGGACCGTCGCCTGGGGCTGGTGGAAGCGGCTGACGGCGGCACGTTGTTTCTCGATGAAATCGGCGAAATGGACCTGATCCTGCAGGCCAAGCTGCTGAAACTGCTGGAAGACCGGACCATCCGCCGGGTCGGCTCGGTGAAAGAGCGCAAGGTCGATTTGCGGGTGATCAGCGCGACCAATTGCAACCTCGAGCAAATGGTCCAGCAGGGCAAGTTCCGCCGCGACCTGTTCTTCCGCCTGCGCATCATTTCGATCAAGGTGCCGCGCCTGTACGCCCGCGGTGAAGACATCCTGCTGCTGGCCCGGCACTTCCTGGCGACCCATGGCAAACGCTACGGCAAGCCGCACCTGCGTTTCAGTGAACAGGCCGAAGAGTTGCTGCTCAACTACACCTGGCCTGGCAATGTGCGCGAACTGCGCAACATGCTTGAGCAGACTGTCTTGCTGGCGCAACACGACACCATTGCCGCCCACCAGTTGAACGTGTGCCTGAGCCTGGTGGACGAGCCGGCGATGTTCACCCATGAACCGCCACCGAGCGAACCGCGTGCGTCCTATAACGGCAGCGAGTCGATGAACCTGCCGGAAGTGGAACGCGACATGGTGCGCAAGATGCTCGACAAGACCGACTGGAACGTCACCAAGTCCGCACGGCTTCTGGGCCTGAGCCGCGACATGCTGCGTTACCGGATCGAGAAACTCGGCCTGGCGCGCCCGGACAAGCGCCAGTGGTAGAGAAACCGTTGCGAGCCTGAAGCTGCAAGCAGCAAGTTGGAGCGGCCTTGTCTACAAGGCCGGGCTCTGATTGCCGAGGCAGGCGAGCATGCACGTCGGGTCGAGGACCTCCTGGTTCACATAGACGCCGTGTACGGCGTCATAGGTGCGAATGAACACGCGCACGGTGGTATCGGCCACCGTCGGCAAGCGGGAGTCGGAAAACACGTGCTGGCTCGACACCGGGGTGAACGTCTGGGGCGATGTAGGGATATAGGATCCCGGCGGCACCGTACTCATTGTCGGAGGAACCGGATGGGCAAAGGGCTGATCCGCTCCGTAGTAGCTGAATTCACTGCTCGATTCTTCGGTTTGCATCGCAGTGTCGTCCGCCTGTGCGCTGCTGGCAACCAGGCAGAGGGCAAGTAACAGCGTCGGTACGGTTGTGTTCATGGCAGCACCTGCGGCATCGGTTTATGCGCGTTTCCCCAAGGTCATTAACTATAGCGTTCCCGTGGGCGAACGTTGGCAAGGCGCGGTTTACACAATCGCAACAATGCTCCGATGGGGTGGTTTGCAGCCATGGACTAGACTCGGGCCGGTCAAACCTGTACCCGATTCTGGAGCGTGCAATGGAAATGCCGTCAAAACAACAAGCCATCGCCAGCAACCGCGATGCCTGGAATGATTCCGCCCGTCACCACAAGGAGACCGCGCAATGGCAGGCGCTATTGAGCGCGGTGACTCAGGCCGACTTTTCCTGCCTGGATGAAACCCTCATCGGTGTATTGAACCCAGTCGGTATCGACGGCAAGGACGTGGTGCAGCTGGGCTGTAACAACGGCCGGGAAAGCCTGTCGCTGTTTGCCCTGGGGGCTCGCCATGTGGTGGGGGTAGACCAGTCCGTGGCCTTTCTCGAACAGGCGCGGGAACTGGCATCACGTTCGCCCCATTCGCCTGAGTTCATCGAGGCCGACATTCACCACCTGCCACAATCGCTGCAGGGGCGATTCGATGTGGCCCTGGTCACCATCGGCGTGTTGAACTGGATGCCCGACATCGGCGAATTCTTTCGCCATGCGGCGCAAACACTCAAGCCCGGTGGCGCGCTGGTGCTTTACGAAACCCACCCGTTCCTGGAAATGCTAGACCCCCAAGCCCCCGATCCCTACCGCCTGGCCAGCTCGTACTTTCGCCACGAACCTTTTGTCCAGAACCAACCGATTGTCTACGAAGGCAAAGTCGAGCAACAGGCCGCGCCGTCCTACTGGTTCGTCCACACCCTGGGCGCGATCTTCAGCGGCGCCCTCGAAGCGGGGCTGCAGATCAGCCATTTCAGGGAGTACCCGCATTCCAACCGCGAGGAACTCTATGATCGCTACGAAGCGCAGGAGGCGCAGGTGCCGATGTGTTTTACCTGGGTGGCGGTGAAGCGTTGAACCGGGGGTTGGCGCGGTGCATCTGCAGCACCGCGTAATGTTCTTCGCTTTTGTAGGAGCCAGGCTGCCGGCGAACCAGGCGCTGAAGTGCATTTGGGGAAGAAAGGGCGGAAGAAAGGATACGGATTTTTTTGCCCTGCTTTACGTCTGCTATTGGCCGATTCTGTTGAAAAAGTCGGTTCTTCCAGACCGCCCACATACTGTCCGCTGAAAATGCGTTCTTTGCGCGCTGCTACGCGAAATCTGAGCCCGAAATCCTCTGCTGAAAGTAAAGATTTCAATCTCAAGCGCGTACTTTTTTACCGTGGAAACGATGGCCGACTTTTTCAACAGAATCGGCCGTTCTCTGCCCGTCGCGAGCGGCAGAAAACGACCCTTAGCTGCCGGTCAGCATTGGCTAAAAATGGATGACTGCTGCTTGTCGTTGCGGTGCAATCCTTTGCACGCAGTGGTTGCTTCTATTGGCTGATGATTGCTGCTGAACCAAGCACTTGAAGTTGTGCGGATTCAGATGCGGTGGTGGTGATGGTAAATAACATTTTTCGTGTCGCGCTTGGAACTGACCATTCGTAGGAAAGGGTTTGAGTTTGTCCATTTGAGGGCGATTGCGTTTGCTCGTTTTTTACCAGTGTTGAGGTAAACGGAGGGGGCGGATTTGCGACCATTCCAGTGAACAGCTTGATAGCGGTCTCCGTACTTGCCCTGCGGACATGTAAGGCGCAAAAATTCTTGCTGCTAGGAAGCGCTAACACAAACGTTCCGTACTTGTCTGGAACAGACCAAGCGTCGCCAGGATCACCTGCCAGAAACAGCACCGCCTTTTCGGGAGGAAGGCTAGGGATTGGCCTGAGCTTTTCTCGGAGTGCTTCCAGATTTGGAAGGTTCTTCATGCAAAGCGATGCGTAAATTTTGGCGAACGAGTTGGCTTGATCATCACCTTCGCTGGCAAGGCAAGCATTCGTACCTAGAGTGAACATGAGTAAAGTGGCGAAAATTCTGGACATGCGAACCCTCCCTGGAGATACCACGATCAAGCTAAGCAGGATTTCAGAGAGTTGCCATCCAAATCATATGCCTCCCTAAAAATGCAGAGACCAGAAAGGTTCGAGACTCAAATTATAGAGTCCGCTCCTGGCCGTTTTCTGCCTGTCTCGGTGCCCCTGACCGACTCCGCATGAACACCGCGTGAACTAGGACAACTTCCAGCCACAGCCAGTAAACTGCAGGCCGCAGCTGGATCAGGGAGGAGCGTCACATGTACATAGGTGAACTGGCTAGGTTGTCGGGGTGCACTGCCAAAGCCATTCGTTTGTATGAGCAGATGGGCCTGCTGAGCCCGCAGCGCCGTGGCAGTTATCGGTTGTACACGGCCCATCATCTGACGCTGGTGCAGATGATCCGCACGGCCCAGGCGGTGGGGTTTAAACTGGGGGAGATGAGCGAGCTGCTGGCGGCCAAGCAACACAAGGCACCGTTTCCCCTGGCGCTGGCCAATCAGGGCATCGAGGTCAAGCGCCTGGAACTGCAAGCGCAGATCCTGGCCTTGCAGGATCGGGAGCGGCAACTGACTCTGTTGCAACAACATATCAACCAGCAATTCGCCTCCACGCCAGTGCCTGGCGCCGGGCCTGGTATCAGCGCGCCAACAGGTGCGCAAACGCCTGCTTGAGAGCGTCCTGCGGCGAGCGCGGCTGGTAGCCCAGTTCTTTGATGGCCTTGTCGATGCAGTAGACCTGGCGCACTCCATAAAACATCCGCACCTGGCTGAGCAGCAGCTCGGCTGGCTGGCCGGTGTAGCGTGCCCGCTGTTCCTGCAGCCAGGCGATCAGCAACAGCAAGGCTTTGGGTACGCGGCGCGGCAGGCGATAGCCGGGGCATAACGTGTTGAGCGCCTCGATCACCTCAGCCAGTGATGAGGCCCGCTGATTGGCCAGTAGGTAGCGCTGGCCGGGACGGCCTTGTTCAGCGGCGCAGATCAGACCATCGGCCACGTCGCGCACATCGACAAAGTTGAAATGAAAGTTTGGGTCCATCACCAGCTTGCGCGCCAGCACGGCGGCAAGAAATCCCATCGTGTCGGTCAGCAGCCGCGTGGCATGAGGGCCGATGATTGCCGAGGGCAACACCGCGACCATCGGCAGGTCACAGGCCTGGGCGGTTTCCCAGGCCGCGCGTTCAGAGAGGATTTTCGAGCGGTAGTACGGGTTGTCCTGGTCGTTGTTCCAGCTGCTTTCATCCAGGCGCTGGCCGTTGTGTCCCACCGCTGCCACGGAGCTCACATAGACCACGCGCCGGACCCCAGCATCTGCCGCGGCCCGCAGTACATTGCGCGTGCCTTGTACGTTGACGTCGACGATCTCGGCCTGCGGGTTCCTCGCCCAGTGCTTGAACACTGCCGCTACTTGATACAGCACGTCCACCCCCTGCATGGCTTGGCGCAGGGAGTCAGGGTCCTGCAGTTCGGCGCGTACCACCTGGCAGTCGAGCCCGTTCAGGGCTGCGCTTCTCTGCGGGTCACGGACCCCGGCGCGCACCTGTTGCTCCCGGGCGAGCAGTGCCCGGATCAGGGTGTTGCCCAGATGCCCATTGGCACCGGTGACCAGCGATAATGTATTCATGGATTGCCTTATCCGCTGACGGCGGAACCTGATATGGACAAGGCAGGGTAGGGGTTGCCCCAAGGGACAGAGTCAAGCGCTGGCGTCAGGACCAGGCACTTTAAAGATCATCGTTTTTGTGAAATCACACCACCCATGTATTGATTCAAATCGCGCAGATCCTTAACGCTCCATGAGTGCGGTGATAGCTTTACACCATTCTCACGCAAGGTTCTTGGAATTAAGTCGCCATTTGGGCGAAGTATTATCGAAGAGACAATCACGCCCGGATAATCATTCAATCGCTTTTTGAAAGCGGACGTTGTCAGATCAGGCGTAGGCGGATTGCTTTTATTGGCCAGTGGTCCTGTTGCCTTGAGATCTGTTCCGTGGCACATGCTGCATCGCTGTAGATAGAGATTTTTTCCATTGGCATTATCCGCGAAGGCCAGTGAAGTTTGAGTCAGCGATAAAATTCCTAGCGAAGCGATGAATAGTATTTTCATTTTTTTTATCTTCCTTGATGGGCTCAGCGTCGATCGGACGCGATCTGGTGCGCGGGAAAGATATCAGCCGTCGCGTCAGCACCCAAGCGGCCTGATCGACCCTTGGCTGGGGTCGATCAGGGGAGTGTCCTAAAAACTCCATTCCTTAGCCTGAACGACTCGGCAGAATGGCCCCGCCAAAGTTGCATTGTGGTGGGCAATGATGGCCTCTGCTTTAAGCGTTGGAGTATCAGAGCAGGTATGCCCATCGGCGATGAGTACAGCATCGAAGCCCAAATCGCGGGCAGCACGGCAAGTGCTGTCTACGCAGTATTGAGTTTTCATGCCTGTCACGACGATGCCTTCACAGCCGCGTTCGCGTAGCTGACCGGCCAACCCGGTCGCCACAAAGGCGTTGGGACGATTTTTCTCAAAAATTACTTCGTCACCCATTAGCTGCAACTCTGGGACAAGCTCGGTGAGCGGACTGCCCGGCTCAATAGGAGATCGGCATTCGGCACCCTGGCTTCCAGGCCGAGAGTTTTCAACATCTGGTACACCGTCGCGACCGAGGCCGACAGTACGGGTTTATCGAGACGATCCTGTACCACCTGAATCGCTGGCAGCGAAGGCATTTGCACACAACACGACAGCACCACACCGTCGGCCTGGCCGATATTCAGCTTGTCAGCGTGGGCCACCAGATTCATCGGATCCAGGCGACCAACCTCAAGGTTGTCGGACACCTCAAGGCTGATGGAGTCGACCACTTCGATGCCGGCGGCCTCAATGTAGTCGATGACCTGCTGGGTCAGCGGTTTCATATACGGCGTGATGATCGAAATTTTCTTGTAGGCAAGCATGTTCAAGCTGTCGATCAGCGCGCCGGCGGAACTGAGCACCGGAGCGTTCGACCGGTTAGCAGCAACGGTTTTGCTCAGGCGTTCTTGCGAGACTTTGTGATAGCCCGGGCCCTGGCACATGATTGCCACAAGGCACGCGTAGGCCATGACATCTACCCTAGCGTCGCTCAGTTCCAGCGCGCACTGGTCGCTGTCGATGTCCATTTTTTTTAGCTCCTCGGGACTGACATGCATCATGCGCATACGCGAAGAGTGGAAGGTGAAGCGCTCTTCAGGAAACAGTGAGCAACGCGAAGTGAGCATTGCCGGGATCTCGGTTTCCATTGTTGTGTTCGAGCTGGGTACGATTTGACCTATTCGAAAGTTTTTCATGGGGCGTCCTCTGTAGTGTGATCTTAGTTGCCGCTGGTGAGTTGAGTGCCTTTGGTTTCCTGAGTGTGAACACCAGACGGCGGTGTTGACGTAGAAAACGGAGGCCAGGGAAATGGAGGCAGTGAAGCCAATGAGTGGGATCAGGATTGGTACTAGTTTGATCTCGGCGATAGCTTCGCACCCTAAGTTGAAGCACAAATTTGACGCGGGTGAACGAATATTGATCGGGAACAATTCTGATGCGCCAACAAAAGTGATCTGCATGCGAATGCTTTTGTGCAATCGATTTTAGGAACAGGGAACGTCGTCGTATATCAAGCATTTACGAGCTTGCCATCGCGTATGGCGATGGCAGTGAGGCGGTATGAGTCGGCGCCAAAGGTGTAATGCGGGACTGGCAGGTAAATGGAAACTGGTGGGATGGTGCTGGTCTTTTGAAGGTTTTGTCGGCGCTTGCTTAAAACTTTTCTTTGAATAACTGCTCCAGGCCGATTCTGTTGAAAAAGTCGGCCATGGTTTCCACGGCAGAAAAGTAAACGCTTGAGATTGAAATCTTGACTTTGTGCAGAGGATTCCGGGCTCAGATTTCGCGTAGCTGCGCGCAAAAAAGGCATTTTCAGCAGTCAGTACGCGGGCAGTCTGGAAGTACCGACTTTTTCAACACAATCGGCCGATTGCCGACCTTCACGAAGGGCAGCAAACGACCCAGGCTGTGTGAAAACACCTGCAATTGTCTAATCTTCTGATCGTCGAGATCGTAGCGGGGGCGATCATGAAGCGATTTATTGTAGGTGAGGCTCGGACGCAAGTTACCTTGCTGCCGGAGTGTCTGGACGATTACGTGGCCGAAGAAAATCCAGTGCGCGTGGTCGATGTTTTCGTCGATGAACTCGACCTGGGCGCAGTTGGTTTTGAGGGCGTCGATCCTGCCGCAACTGGTCGTCCGGCCTATCACCCAGCGGTGTTGCTGAAGATCTATACGGCTATCTCAATCGGATTCAGTCCAGCCGCCGACTTGAACGTGAGGCCGAGCGCAACGTCGAGTTGATGTGGCTAACGGGGCGTTTGACTCCGGACTTCAAAACCATTGCCGACTTTCGCAAAGACAACGGCAAAGCCATTCGCAGCGTATGCCGCCAGTTCGTAGTTCTTTGTCGCAACCTCAATCTCTTCTCCCAATCGATCATCGCCATCGACGGCAGCAAATTCAAAGCCGTCAATAATCGCGACCGCAACTTCACTCAAGGCAAGGTGAAGGCACGCATGCAGCAGATCGAGTAGAGCATTGATCGATATCTGGCGGCAATGGATTCGGCGGATCGGGCAACGCCCGAAGTGGCCGAGGCCAAAGCAGAGCGGCTTAAAGAAAAGATAGAAACACTGAAAAAGCAGATGCAGAAACTCAAGGACATCGAGGCGCAGCTCCACGAAAGTCCAGACCAGCAGATCTCCCTCACAGACCCAGATGCACGTTCAATGGCCACGAGCGGCGGAGGCACCGGAACGGTCGGCTATAACGTACAAACAGCTGTCGACGACAAACACCATCTGATCGTTGCCCATGAGGTGACTAACGTTGGTAATGATCGTGGGCAACTGAGCAATATGGCGAACCAGGCGCGTGAAGAAATCGAGGCTGAATCGCTAACGGTGGTGGCCGACCGAGGCTACTACAAGGGCTTGGAAATCCTTGCCTGCGAGCAAGCCGGCATCACTACCTTCGTACCGAAACCCCTGACATCCGGCAGCAAAGCCGAAGGCCGATTCGGCAAGCAGGATTTCATCTACCTTACTGCGTCGGACGAGTATCGATGCCCTGCGGGGCAGTTACTAACCAGGCGGCATTCGTCGATGGAAGACGGCATGTTATTGCATTGTTACTACTACTCGGGCTGCCAGTCCTGCTCAATGCAAAAGCAATGTACGACGGGTAAGGAGCGCCGTGTGAAGCGCTGGGAGCATGAGGCGGTAATCGACGCAATGCAGGCTCGGCTGGAGCACGACCCAGGGAAGATGAAGGTTCGCCGCCAGACTGTTGAGCATCCTTTTGGAACGCTCAAATATTGGATGGGAGCCACCCACTTCCTGACCAAAACACTTCCGCGGGTAAGTACCGAAATGAGCATTCATGTGCTCGCCTACAACCTCAAACGAATGATGAGCATCTTCGGCATCGCAGGACTGCTTGAAGCGATCAGGGCGTGAATCCAGCTGCTTGCTCGCCCGTTAGTAGCCGTTTGGGCCGCTGACGCGGCCCAAGCGGCATTACGAACGTTTATGTAGCTGACTAAGGTAATTCGCACTTCCGCCCGCTTATCCCACAGGCAATCCTCGCGACTCTCAGTTTTCGACGTATTTAGCGCGTTTTCACACAGCCTGGACCCATAGCTGACAGTCGACCTGCAACCCTAGGCTGGGTTGAGCGCAGCGAAATCCATCAATCGCTCTTACCGCTCATTCGCAGAAGTCGAAAATCAAGTTTCCGTACGGGGCACGATGGGCAGTAACTCGCCATGCGAACCAGGGCATAGGCGTTGTCATCGCTCATGCAAGGGGGTGCAATTAAGAGGGGTAGCCCATTGGGCCTGCTCCTCGCGGATGACTTCGGCTGCCGCGGCAATCTCGCCGCGCAGCCAGCGGTGCGCCGGGTCGGTGTGGCGGCGCTCGTGCCACACCAGCGATACTGTGAAGCGGGCCTCTTCGACCGGCGGTTCGAGCACCTGCAAGGGTAGCTCTTTGACGATTCGGCGTGCAGTCAGCTCGGCGATGGTGCCGATCAGATTGGATTCGGCGACCAGGCGATAAGCCAGCAAGAAATGCGGCACGGTCACCGAGGTCTTACTTCGCACCCCGTACTTTTCGTAGAGACCGTTAACCGCCTCCTTCACCGCGCCGTGATGGCTGCTGATGCGCAGGTGACGACCAGCTTGGAACTGTTCGAGTGACAGGCTGCCGTCGATTTCGGGATGACCAACGCGCACTATGGCCTTCAGCCGGTCCGAGAACAGCTTGCGCACGTAGAAATTGGGCGTCGCGGTCTCTTCATTCCACAGGACCAGGTCGATCTCGTTGTTCTTGAGGGCGAGGAGGTCGTCCTGTGGCTTCAACGGCTTGATGCTCAACTCGACCCCAGGGGCGACCTCACTCAGCCGCTTCACCAAGATCGGCAGCAGGATGAAGCCGATGTAGTCGGTAGTGGCAATGTGGAACACGCCATCAAAGCTCGCCGGATCGAACGCCTCGACGGGGCGCACCAGCGCTTCGATGGCATCAAGCGCGCGCCTCAAGGGCTCGGCCAACTCGAGCGCGCGCGGCGTCGGCACCATGCCGCGTCCAGCCGACACGAATAGCGGATCGCGAAACAGCTCGCGCAGCCGGCCGAGTGTATGGCTGACCGCCGACTGCGTCATGTGCAACTGCTGCGCAGTACGCGTGACGTTGCATTCCTTGAGCAGGGTGGCGAATACCTGCAGCGACTTCAAATCGACGTTGTGCAAAGTTTCTCCCCCGCGCTACCACGCGCCGCTAGCACAGACCGAGCGCGCGCGCGTGATGACGAAAATGGTCTTCAATAACGGTCGAGATGAAATAGTACCCGTGATCATAGCCGGCTTGGCGACGCAGTGTCAGCGACTGCCCGGCCTCGCTACAGGCGACTTCAAACAACTCGGGCCTGAGCTGCACCTCGAGGAATTGATCGGCCAGCCCCTGGTCGATCAGGATCTCGCCCGGATAGGGCTCGCCCAGCGTTTTGAGCAATTCGCACGCGTCGTGGCGTTTCCACACTTCACGATCGTCCCCGAGGTAGCAGCCGAACGCCTTCTCGCCCCACGGCACGCGGCTCGGCGCGACGATAGGTGCGAACGCCGACAGCGACTTGAACCTGTCCGGGTACTTGAAGGCCAGTGTCAGCGCGCCGTGGCCGCCCATCGAATGACCAAAGATCCCCGTGCGTGTGATATCGACCGGAAAATGTTCGGCCAACATTCTGGGGAACTCGCCCGCGACGTAGCTTTCCATCCGGTAGTGGCGCGACCACGGTTCGCGGGTCGCGTCGATATAGAAGCCGGCGCCGGTGCCGAAATCCCAATCCACATCCTCGCCGTCGATGTTCGCACCGCGCGGGCTGGTGTCGGGGGCCACGAGCGCGATGCCAAGTTCTGCCGCCACTCGCTGTGCGCCAGCCTTGATCATGAAGGTCTCTTCGGTGCAGGTCAGGCCGGCAAGGTAGATCAATACCGGCACCTTGCCGTGTTCGGCCTGCGGCGGCAGGTATACCGAAAAGCGCATGCTCAGGCCGATGGCGCACGAGTCGTGCTGATAAAAGCCCTGGCTGCCGGAAAAGCAGCGGTGCTGGCTTAGGGTTTCCATGTTTTCTCCAAAAAAGTGCGGGCGGCGCTGTGGATACCGTCGCCCGCCAAGGGTCAACCCCAAACTTAGTACACGACTACAGAGCGAATCGACTCGCCGCGCTTCATCAGATCGAAGCCATCGTTGATCTGATCAAGGGTCAGCCTATGGGTAATCATGTCGTCGATGCTGATGCGATTTTCCATATACCAGTCGACGATCTTCGGCACGTCGGTGCGGCCGCGTGCACCGCCGAAAGCCGAGCCCTTCCACTCGCGGCCTGTGACGAGCTGGAATGGCCGGGTGCTAATCTCCTCGCCAGCGGCGGCGACGCCGATTAGGATCGACTGGCCCCAGCCTTTATGGCAGCACTCAAGCGACTGGCGCATGGTGTTGACGTTACCGATGCACTCGAACGCGTAGTCTGCGCCGCCGTCGGTGAGCTGGATGATTGCGTCGACGACGTTTTCGACCTCCTTCGGATTGATGAAGTGGGTCATGCCGTACTTGCGTGCCATTTTCTCACGTGCCGGGTTGATATCGACGCCGATGATCTTACCGGCGCCGACCAGCTTCGCGCCCTGGATCACGTTGAGGCCTATACCGCCGAGGCCGAAGACAACTACGTTGGCGCCCGCCTCGACTTTGGCGGTGAAGATCACCGCGCCCAAGCCCGTAGTCACGCCGCAACCGATGTAGCAGACGGTGTCGAACGGCGCGTCTTCGCGGATTTTTGCCAGCGCGATCTCCGGCACTACGGTGTAGTTCGAGAAGGTCGATGTGCCCATGTAATGCAGGATCGGCATGCCGTCGAGCGAGAAGCGGCTGGTTGCGTCCGGCATTAGCCCGCGGCCCTGCGTGGAGCGGATTGCCTGGCATAGGTTGGTCTTCTGTGACAGGCAGTACTTGCACGTGCGGCATTCCGGCGTGTACAGCGGGATCACATGGTCGCCCTTTTTCAGAGTCTTCACGCCAGGGCCGACGTCGACCACCACTCCGGCGCCCTCGTGGCCGAGAATGGCGGGGAATAGGCCTTCGGGGTCGGCGCCAGACAATGTGTAGTAGTCGGTGTGGCAGATGCCGGTGGCTTTCAGTTCGACCAGCACTTCGCCCTCTTTCGGACCTGCTAGATCGACGGTTTCGATGGTCAACGGGGCCCCGGCTTTCCAGGCGACTGCGGCTTTGGTTTTCATTTTTCGCTCCAGGAGGGTCCGATTACAACGGACAAGTAATGAGTCATGCAGTCGCAGTCTTTTCTACTGTCTCTGCCTCAGGTTTCTTCTTTTTGTTTTGCTGTACTCCGTTGAACAGCAAATTCAGCAGTACCGCAGAAATGGCTGCCAGTACGATCCCGCTTTGCAGCAGCGGCGCCATTTCCACCGGGAATTTGTCGAAAAAGTGTTTGGCGAAGACCGGGGCCAGGCCGATGCCGACGCTGACGGCCACGGTAAAACCGTTAAGTGGCTGGTTCACGAAGTCGACATGGCTGAGTATCTTTATGCCAGCCATCGCAATCATGCCGAACATGATCATGCCGACCCCACCGAGCACGAAGACCGGCACCGAGGCGACCACGGCGGACAGCTTCGGAATCAGCGCCAGCACGATCAGGACCACACCGCCCATTGCACAGACCCAGCGACTGCGCACCCCAGTTACTTCCAACAGGCCGACGTTTTCCGAGTAGGAGGTGTACGGGAAGATGTTGAAGATCGAGCCGATCACGGCACCCAGACCATCGGCCCGGAAACCGCGCACCAGATCCGCCTGCGTCATCTGCTTGTCTGTCATCCTGCCGACCGCCATGAACACGCCGGCGGTTTCGATCACGTTGACCAGCATTACGACCGTCATGCTCACGATTGCCCAGAAATCGAACTTGAGTG
The DNA here is from genome assembly GCF_028823535.1 of Pseudomonas serbica. Lineage (GTDB taxonomy): Bacteria > Pseudomonadota > Gammaproteobacteria > Pseudomonadales > Pseudomonadaceae > Aquipseudomonas > Aquipseudomonas serbica. The sequence continues at coordinate 79,471 of NZ_JAQIYM010000007.1, forward strand.
CGCCGAAATGAAAGGGTGCCACCAGACCGAACCACGGCGCTTCGCTCACTCCGTCGAAGTGGACCTCGCCCAGCAACAGGCAGACCGCCACCCCGAAGCCGATACCGAGTAGCACTGAAACATTGTTGAGAAAGCCGCGGGCGAACTTGGCCATCAACAGAATGAACATCAGCACCGCGAACGCTACGGCGATATACAGTGGGTTGCCGAAATCGGGGTTACCATATCCACCGCCAGCCCAAGTCACGCTTACTTCCATCAGCGAAACGCCGATGGCCAAGAGGATTGTTCCGACTACCACCTCCGGGAAGAAGCGCAACATCTTCGCGATCAAGGGTGCTATCAAGATGACGATGGCGCCTGCCACCAACATGGCACCGAATACGCCTGGCAAACCCAAGCCGGGCTTGGCGCCGATGGCGATCATCGCGCCGATACCGGTAAACGAGACACCCATCATGATCGGCAGCTTCACGCCGAACCAGCGCACCCCCACCGTCTGCACGATGGTGATCAGGCCGGAAACGAAAAGGTCGGCGCTGATCAGAAAGGCAATCTCGCTCTTGGACAAGTTCAGCGCGCCGCCGATGATCAGCGGCACCGCGATCGCGGCGGCGTACATCACCAGCACATGTTGAAAACCGAGTATGGACAGACGTCCCAGCGGTAGCGCTTCATCCGCAGAACAACGAGACCCGGAGGGGTAGTAACGTTTGGTTTTCATCTTGCTGCCTCTCATTTTACTTTTTGTATTAGATGGCTTAGCTAGGCTGCTGCTGTTTCGAAAATGCCGGACATCACGATGAATCCCGGCAAACGTTTTACTCGGTCGGTCCAGCGACGCAGCGCCGGGTAGTCGATTAGAGAGATGCCGCCCTCATCGGACAGCATTACGTAGGGGAAGCAGGCAATGTCGGCGATGGTCGGGTGATCGCCGCGACAGATCCAACCGCCATCCTCCTGCTCGGAGAACCACAGTCGCTCGTCGAGCGCCCTGAACAGCGCGTGGGCGCCAGCGCGCGCCTTGTCGGCGTCGAGCTCGTAACGCAACAAGTCGTGCAGACGCGCTGCCGACGCGGTGCTGGTGATGCCGTCGGCGAACGCCAGCCACATATTGACCTCGGCCAACGAATGCGGATCGTCGGTCGGATACCAGAGTCCGCTGCCATCGTAACGCGCAGCCAGATAGGTCAGGATCGCCTGCGCGTCGCGTAGCACGAAGCCGTCGTCGTCGAGCACCGGCAGTTGGCCGAGCGGGTTGATCGCGAGAAAGGTGTCGCTCTTGTGTTCCTTGCCCGGGAAGAACTCGACGCCGAGTTTCTGGTAGTCAAGGCCGAGCATGTTCATGAAGAGGCGCAACTTGTAGCAGTTGCCTGACAGTTCGTAGTCGTACAGTGTGATCATTTTCCACTCCCTTACAGGTCGAGAACCAAGAGTTCGGAACGGCTGCGCGATACGCATGGCATCAGGCAGCGCTGGCTCTGTTTTTCGTCTTCGTTTAGGTAGACGTCGCGATGCTCAGGCTCGCCGTCAACCACCCCGGTGCGACAGGTACCGCACACCCCCTGCTCGCACGAGGTATCGAGCACGATGCCGTGCGCCTTCAGCGTGTCGGACAAACTGACGCCGGCCGGTACGACGAATTCGGCGCCGCTTGTTTGGAGCCTCACGCGGAAGGGCTTGTCCGCGTCGTGCGACACCTCGTTAGCAAACAGTTCGAAGTGGACGCGCGCGTCAGCGATGCCGTTGACCGCCGCCCGTTCTCGCACCAAGTCGATCAACGGACGTGGCCCGCATACGTAGACGTGGTGCTCCGAGCCTGCTGCGATGAACGCTGCATCGACTGCGTCGCGCGTGGCATCCACTGTCAGACCCGTATGTAGCTGCAGGCCGTCCAGCTCGGCGAGGCGATCTTTGAAGGCGACATGCTCTTTGCTGCGCGCAAAATAGTGGAGCGCGTAAGACAGGCCTGCATGTTGCAGCGAGGCGCCCATCGCCAGGATCGGGGTGATGCCGATGCCGCCTGCGATCAGCACGCCGCCCTCGTCCGGGACGAGAGGGAAGTGGTTTTTCGGTGCCGCCACGGTCAAGCTGTCGCCGACTTGCAGCGACTCGTGCAGCGAACGCGATCCACCGCGCGACGCCGGTTCGAGCTTCACGCCGATCACCAGGTGGTCGCGCTCGCCCGGTGCATTCACCAGCGAATATTGGCGCACGAGACCGTTCGGCGTATGCACGTCAAGATGCGCGCCTGCGTCGAAGTCAACGCGTTCGCCATCCAACAGCGCCAGCTTGAACGCGACGATGTCCTCGGCGGTATTCCAGCGCGCCGCGACAGTCGTCCGGATCAAGGTTCTGCCGCTGGAAGCGGTGTTTCGGGAAGCGCTTTGGACGATGGGAATCAAGTGCAATTTAGCCACGGCCTCAGCCAACGGAGGATGGCCCGCGGATGATTCACGGTTTTCCACATGGCGACGTAGCGTCGTCAGTAGGCGGTTGTGCCAGCGCAACGTCTCACGCTCGTCCATGCCGACAAGGTTGGCTGAGCCATGCACGATGGTCTTGGCCTCGTTCGCTGGCTGCAGCCAGAAGCGTACTTCGCGACCGCCCGACCCAGTCTGCCATGCTAGGTCGATCTCGGCGCGGTTTTGCAACAGCGCGCTCGAGCCAGGCACGGCGTCCTCATCGTAGTCGGCGTAGCGAGCCAGTTCAGCGGCGACCACGTCGAGGCCCGCGTTGAAGGTCAGGCTGCGCAATGCGAGCGGCAATGGGGTGAACTCAGGCGAGAACGCTACGGCGCAGGAGTTCGTCCCCTTCGCCTCCAGGCTGACCCACACGTAGCCGTTCGCTTCCGTCGCCGCAAACGTCTGCGCACACAAGCTTGGCGGGGGGGCGGTCTGGCTTGTGGCGGGAATGAAGGTGCAACGACCGTCGCCGCTCTGGTACTGCCAACCATGGTACTGGCAGCGCAGTTTCTTGCCGGTGTTCACGCCGAGCGTGAAGCGTACGCTGCGGTGCGGGCAACGGTTTTCCCAGGCGTTCACACGGCCGTCGTCGGTACGCCACAGCGCGAGCTCGACGCCATGCAGTTGACCTTGAAAGACGTGGCGCATGTGCAGGTCGTCAGTGCGTGCCACCGGGTACCAGGTGTTCTCTTGCGTGTTCATGCTGTACTCCTCTTCGATGGTCGGCGTGATCAGGCGGCGCGGTAGGTGCCGTAGACGACACCCTTATCGGACAGCCAGCGGCGGTAGGCGGCCGACATCGCGTCGGCACGCGTCGGCACCTCGAACTTCGGATCAAGAGGCAAGGTTCGCGGCAGGTGGTTGGACAGGATCATCAGATCCTGGCCGACGATGGTCTGCTGGAACAGACGTAGCTCGCTGTCGGTGTGGACGTCGTCGATGCAGGCCAGCAAGAGATGGGCGACACACCAGTCTTCACTCAAGGGCTGGGTAAACAGACAGATGACATCGCGCCGCGTCGAGTCGGACACGCTGGTCTTATAGAGGATGGAAGCCAGGGGGCGAACTACTCGATAAATGTACTGTGCGTCGATACCGCCCGTGGCAGCCGCGCCGGCCATCGGCTGGTAAAAGGAGCAATCATTGGCAAAAATCTCGTCGTTCTCTTTATCGAGAACGACTTGGTACGGCTTGACATCGGTATGCGGCACTTCGCCCAATAGGCCTCCATGGACGTACGGAAAATGCGCCATATCGAGGAAGTTCTCGACCACGCGCAGACCGGAAGCATGGATCTGCATCGAACCCAGGCCAAGCACACGCCGGTCGGACTCGTTGAACTCGGGTAATGCGAAAAAGCCCTTGTCTGGCTGGCCGAGTGATATCCAGTGGGTGTGGTAGCAGGTCTGCGTGCGGCACGACGTGCCGCTGCCGTCGGCGAGACGCGCGCTGAACACGCCATCAGCATCGCGGCCGTATTCAATCTCGCAACCCAGAACGCGGGTGCGGTACTGAGAACCGTTTTTTAGATCCGCCTCCACCGCGACTGGATACCATTCGTTCCAGACTGCTGCCTCGATCTCCATCTTTTCCTCCTCTTACTGTTCTGAATACGGCTCTGTCACCGTCCTGTAGGGCAACAATAAGAGGGGGGATTGAGATCTAACTAACGCCTATGGTTCATTCCAGTTATGAAAACTTTTCATACGTCTGTTCGGAAGCCTTGTATGTGAAATATCGACGATTTTTCTCTTTGCTTACTAGAAAGCGCGCCGACCCTTACCGGGCTCGAAATGGCACTCCGTCGAATCGTATCAAGCGGGTATGTCACCAACGATGGACGTCTTCTTCTTCAATATCCCTGGTTTTAAATGATGACCTCTCCATTCAACCATTCCTGATTCATCGTCTCGGCATCCCCCAGGTAATCGAGTAACCAGGCCATGGCCGGCGAATGCTTGTTTTGGTTCCAGGCTACGCAGGACGGGCTGGCGGCGAAGGGCCGTTGCAGGTTCAGGGCGACCAGTTCGCCTTGCTCAATGAGCTGCCGCACCAGGTGTGCCGGCGCCATGCCCACGCATAAGCCTTCGCGCAAACAATCCAGGGCCGAGGCCCAGTTAGGCACCACCAGCCGACGCTGATTGTCCACGGACCAGGTGTCGCGTTTGGGTAGGTGGCGTGAAGTGTCGTTCATGCACAGCGCGGGGTAGGGGCGCAATTGATCGTCGTCCAGCGGACCGTTCAATGACGCCAACTGATGCCGGGTGCTGGCCACGCACAACCAGTTCAACAGGCCCATGTCGCGGAAGCTGTAGTGACTGGCCACCGGCACGGCACTGGTGGCGCCGATCACGATGTCGGTGCGCTCATCGGCGAGGGCGTCCCACACGCCGTTAAAAACCTCGTACCCGAGTAGCAACTCCACGTCAGGAAACTGTTTATAAAAGTCCAACACCAATTGCCGGCAGCGCTCTTGTTTGACGATGGCGTCGACCGCCACTTTCAACTGCCCGCTCCAGCCGTTGGCCACTTGCTGGCACAGACGGCGGGTATCGAGCATGGTTTTCATCACGCCCCGGGCCTGCTCAATAAATAGCTTGCCGGCCGCTGTCGGCTCGACGTCACGATGGCGCCGCACAAACAGCGGCACTGCGAGCCATTGTTCCAGCTGTCGCACGGAGTAGCTGACCGCCGAAGGCACGCGGTGCAGCTCCTGAGCCGCGGCGCTGAAACTGCCGTGCCGGGCCACGGCATCGACCACATCCAGGGAATATTCAGACCACATTCAGGTGCCTTCAAAAATATTGATAAGAGCGTCCAATTATTATCGCTTCACACGGAAAACTCACCGCCCATAATGGCACGCTGCTAACAAATTATTTGATTGAAGAGTCAGTTAGGGCGTTGATGAAAAACTCTTTTGGTTTCACCTGCTACCTGGTTGGGCTGAGCATGCTTGGCTACTTGGGCATGGATATGTATTTACCGGCGTTTAGCGTCATCGGCGGCGAGCTGCATCTGTCGGCCGGTGCAGTCGGGGCGAGCCTGAGCATCTTCCTTGCCGGTTTTGCCGTTGGACAATTGTTGTGGGGGCCGCTATCGGATCGCATCGGCCGAAAACCCGTGTTGTTGATGGGCTTGAGCCTGTTCGCGCTGGGTTGCCTGGGAATGTTTTGGGTCGAGACCGCCATGCAATTGTGGGGGCTGCGCTTTATCCAGGCCATCGGCGTGTGTTCGGCGGCGGTTAGTTGGCAAGCGCTGGTGATCGACCATTACCCGGCGCAGCAAGCCAATCGCTTGTTTGCCGGGATCATCCCGCTGATGTCCCTGTCGCCCGCACTCGCGCCACTCCTGGGCGCGCTGCTGTTCAATCACTGGGGGTGGCAGGCGATTTTTGCGGTGTTGTTCGGCGTCAGCGTCGCATTGCTGGTGCCAACGGCGTTGCTCGAAGCCGCGCCGAAACGGCTGATAGCCAATGGCGAACGCCCCCGCATCAGTTTCGGACAACTCCTCAAATCGATGGCGTTCAGCGGCAGCGTATTGATCTACGCCGCCTGCTCGGCGAGCTTCTTCGCCTGGCTGACCGCCTCACCCTTCATCCTCGGCGGCATGGGCTACAGCCCCAGCGACATCGGCCTGAGCTACGTTCTGCCAACCCTGGGATTCTTGATCGGCGGCTTCAGTTGCCGCAGCCTGCTGCAACGGATCAGCGGCAACATCATGCTGCCCTGGCTGATCCTCGCCTATTGCGTAAGCATGGTGGCGCTGTACCTGGTGGCGACGCTGACCACGCCGACCCTCACCACACTGCTAATCCCGTTCTGCGTCATGGGGCTGGTCAACGGTGCAAGTTTCCCGATCATCGTGACGAATGCGCTGATGCCATTTGCGGAAAACTCCGGCAAGGCCGCGGCGCTACAAAACACGCTGCAATTGGGTTTGTGCTTTTTCGCCAGTTTGCTGGTGTCGTCGCGGATTGAGCAGCCGTTGCAGATCACCGTGGAGGTAATGTTGGTGACCGCGCCGCTTGTGGTGCTGGGGTATTGGATTCAACGGCGTAAGCGCGACGAAGCAGAGCGGTTTGAAACAGACCGGTAACAGCGATTCGGCATTTCTTACGGGAGTGGCTGACACGCCAACGCGCAAACAAGAAACGGGCGCCTCCACGGCGCCCGTTTTCATTGTGCGCCAGGCATGGCGCGTTGCGCGCAAGGGCAACCAACTTGGCTGTTGTGGCCACGCTGGTGACTTGGAGGTGAAAGTCCTCTATCTGAGGATGACGGCTGACAGGGCAAAGGCAGCGGCGGCGTCTGTGGCGTGGATGAAAGCGGAGCCGGACACGCTGATGGCGCGAGTGCTTGCACCGGCCAACCTCAAGCGGGCGATCAGCGCGTAGTCAGCAACAAGGGAGCGCCGGGTGCCGATGGCTTGACGGTCGACGACTTGGCGGGCTACGTGAAACAGTATTGGCCAACCCTCAAGGCAAGGTTGCTGGCAGGCGAGTACCACCCGCAAGGGCGAGCGCTTGGCTTAGGGACTCATCGAGCGACTTGATGGCGTTTGCCATGTCCCAATAGTAATGCACCTGCCAGTCAGTCTCGGTCCCATCGGACAGGGCGGCGAAGCATTCTAGCCCGCCATCGCCTCCGGGACCCTTTCGATTAAAGCTGACACACGCAGGGGGCCAATTGTTCGTCGCCGGCGAGCTGGCAGCAAAGCTCCTCAAAGGCGTTCGCCTGACTTTTGCGGTGGAGGCGGATTGAAGCGAAATCAATATCGGGCAGCAGCATCGTTTCAGTTCCATCGACTGCGTCGCGCAACGCAAGCGCAACTTTCGCCATATTTGTGGGCAGCCCGGCAGATGATATTTGCCTGCGGCGCGAGTTCAACTGGCCCGAGTAGTTCTAGGTAGCGAACGGCGATCGATGGCAGCGAGGGCGCGGAGAGGCGTCGCGTCGAACACCGGCACGGCGCTGTTGACTTGCGAGCACTGCTGCCTTCTTTCGATTCAGACTGAATGTCCGCAACTGGCCGATTGTGTTGAAAAAGTCGGTTTGCTCGAACCACCCGCGTATTGACTCGTGAAAACGCCTTGTCTGCGCGCTGCTACGTGAAATCTGAGCTAGGAAGCCTCTGCCGAAAGTAAGGATTTCAATCTACGAGGCGTACTTTTCTGCCCTGGAAACTGAAGCCGATTTTTTCAACAGAATTGACCCTTATGTCTTGAAGAAACTTCAGGACATGGGCCAGCTGGACAACACCATTGTCGTCTTCACCACCGACAATGGCGCGGAAACCATTACCTTCCCGGACGGCGGTACGACCCCGTTCAAGGGCGGCAAGTTGACCACTTGGGAAGGCGGCATGCGCGCTCCACTGGTCATTCGCTGGCCTGGGAAGATTAAGCCAGGCACCGTCCTAACCGACATTTTTGCCTCGCTGGACTGGGTGCCAACCCTGGTCAATATTGCTGGTGGCAAGAAGGGTAACGAGCTGAACCAACAGATCATGGCGGGCAATTACCCCGGCATCGTCAAGACCAAGCTCGATGGCGTGGATCAGACTGACTACCTGACCGGCCAGTCCACCAATTCGGCGCGCGATACCTTCTTTTATTGCACCGGCTCGCAACCTTCGGCAGTACGCTACAAAAACTGGAAGATGTACTACACCATGGTTCCGTATACCGCGACCGGCGGCCTATTCGGCGCTGTCACCTATCACTGGACACAACTACTGAACCTCAAACGTGACCCCTTTGAAACAACAGTCGGCGCTGACGCGAAGTCCATCACCGGCTATGGCGGCTCTTTGGGTTCCCCTGGCAACGCCTATGTCTACAACTGGAACATGCTGCCAATCGGGCAATTGCTCTGGGAGAAGGAGTTGTTGTCCTACAAAGATTTCCCGCCAATGCAGGCGCCGGAAACCTACAACCTGGATGGCATTCTCAAAGCCATGAAGCAGAATGGTCATAATGGACACGATTAACGTCGTGGCTAACCAGCTGCTATAAAACGACGGGCGCCCCCAAACAGGCGCCCGTTTTTTTTGACTGCATGAGAACTTGCAGTCCTACTTTGTTACCCCATTGAGTAGCACACCGTACGACTGGAGAAACTCCACCGTGCCATGGAAGATCAGGCCCACGCCCATCGCCGAAACGAAGAAGCCGACAATGCGGGTTGCGGCATCGATGCCTTGCGGGCCAATCTTTTTGAGGATGTTATTGGCGTAAGCCAGAGATAGGTAGGTGGTGAACATGGTGGCACAGATCGCCAGTGCCACTACCGCGAAGGACAATATGGCGCGGTCGGAATCCTTGATGGTACTGGTCAGGCCGATCACAGTGGAAATGGCGCCGGGCCCGAACATGATCGGCATGGCCATGGGAATAAATGAGACATCCTGGCTGCCTTTGGGACTGCTTGGAATCAGGCTGCTGTTGGGCGAGGGGGCGAAGAGCTCGAAGCCGAGACGCATCAGGATCACCCCGCCGACCACCCGGATCATACTCAGGGGGACTTCGAACAGGCGCAACAGCAGGTTGCCGAAGATCAGGAAGAAAAACATCAGTAGCAGTGCATAAAGACATGCTTTGCGTGCCACCCGACGCTGCTCGGTGGTGTCTTTGCCTTGCAGCAGACGCGCCGGTCGATGGTTTCTGGTCTATCAGTGTCTACAATTCCAGCGGGTTCTTTGAGAAGAACTCCACTGCATTGAATCGCCAATCGGATGTCTCGTAACCAGGTCATTGTTTGGTAGCAACGTTTTCTCTATGCGGAGGCGTTATGCGTAAAGCTCTTCGGTCATCACTTGGATTCGTAGGTGTGTTCATGATGTTTCCGTTGGCAGTCTGGGCCCAGGTCAACGCCAGTGGCCCAGTTGTTCGCATACAAGAGGGCGCTGTGCGAGGTGTCACCGCCAACGAAGTCACCAGTTTCAAGGGTATTGCGTACGCTGAACCGCCGGTAGGTGCTCTACGTTGGAGAGCACCGCATCCCGTCAAGTCATGGGCGCAAACGCTGGATGCCAGCCATTTTGGTGCTAGCTGTATGCAGACCGATGACCTACCCAAGTCGGAAGATTGCCTCACCTTGAATGTGTGGCGCCCGGCCAAGGAATCGGGGTCGCTGCCGGTCATGGTGTGGATCTATGGTGGAGCACTCGCGCACGGCAATACACCACAGTATCCGGGCGAGGCGTTAGCGCGAAAGGGCGTTGTGTTTGTGAGTATGAATTATCGTATGGGACGGTTGGGGTTTTTTGCCCATCCTGCGCTTACTTCCGAGGCATCCGATGAAGTGCAGGGCAATTATGGCTACCTTGACCAGCGGGCTGCGCTCAAATGGGTGCAACGCAACATCGCCGCGTTTGGAGGTGATCCAAAACAGGTAACGATCTTCGGTGAGTCGGCCGGCGGCGGTTCGGTAATGGTGCATTTGGTGTCACCAATGTCGCGAGGCCTGTTCCAGCGAGCCATTCTTCAATCCCCTGGTATTCCCACCGGACGGGCAAAGGCCCTCCCGCTCACACTGTTGGCCGATGCTGAAAAATCCGGCATTGCCTATGCAAAATCTGTCGGTATCACCGGTGACGGTGCACAAGCACTCGCGGCGTTGCGAGCATTGCCAGCAGAGAAACTGCTGGAAAACGCATCAGCAGAAGAAGTGTTGGTCGGTTTGGCCAGCAGTAAACCAATTCCCGGCGTACCCGGTTCTATCCTGGATGGCCGGCTCGTACCGGCGGCGCCCGAAACGCTGTTTGCTGAAGGCAAGCAAGCAGCTGTGCCGGTCATCGTGGGTGCAAATGATCGCGATCTTGGTCTTGGCGTGGCCGCGAACAAGGAAGCTCTTTTTGCTCCCTTTGCCGCGCTTAGCTCTGACGCGCGAGCCGCCTACGATCCGCAAAGTGATCAAACTCTGGAGGAACTCAAGCAGGATGTTTTGGCGGATCAAACACTGGTGGAACCCTCGCGGCATCTTGCCGACGCCATTGCGCGATCAGGAAATCCGGTGTACCTGTACCGTTTCAGTTACGTGGCCGAATCGCAGCGTGGCAAGCTCAAGGGCACACTTCATGGATTCGAGATCCCTTACACGCTCGACATTCCTGCCGCGTTGGTTCGTGACAAAGTCACCCCGGACGACAGGGCGATGGCGGCGCAGGCCAGCGACTATTGGGTTGGCTTCGCGAAGACGGGCGACCCTAACGGTGCCGGGCGACCCAACTGGCCTCGCCACGATCCGGAGGTAGACCGACTGCTGCACTTCACAAATGATGGCGTCATCGTGGGTACCGACCCGCTCAAACTGCGACTCGATCTGGTGAAAAAAATGCGCGAGCAACAGCACTGATCGATGTGTCAATCGAGATCGGGGAACTGCAATTTATGGTTTTTCGAAGGTTTCAGATCTGCAACGGCCAGTTGTTTGCGATAACTCAGAGGCGTTACACCTTTCCAGCGTCGTAGAGCCCTGACCAGACTGCTCGCCGTGCTGAAACCGACACGGCCCGCCACCTGATCCAGTGTCAGGTTGGGCATGGCAAGGAGATTGAGGGTCTGCGCCTCTCGGGTTTGGTCAAGTAGTTGGGCGAAGGTTGTGTTCTGCTGATCCAAAGACGACTGCACATTTTTGATGGCCAAGCCCAGAGTATCAGCAAGATGCTGCAAGCTGGCTTCGCCTGCGAGCATGTCAGCCAGGCAGGCGCGCAAGGCACTCAGAGGTAGCGGGGCACCGAGTCGAGCCAGATATTGCAAAATGGGTTGTTCGAGGCGAGCGAGCAGATGCGAATTGGCGCCAGGCAGAGGGGTGTCCCATGTTTCGCATTTGAATACCAGGGTCGCGCAGGTTTGTCCAAAGAGAACTGGAATGCCCAGGGTTTGCCAAGGTTCCGGGTCAGGCGGCTGCGGCAAAGGCATTTCCAGCCGGCGCAAAAATTTACGGGCTTTCATGGCGGATTGACGTTCAAACAATCTGACATTGAAGTAGTTGAAGCAGTCTCGCGCCGCATTGGCTGGCACGCGTGCTCCCGTCAGTCGGGTTTCCAGACGCCAGTCACCCACGTCGTCCTGAATCAGTTGAGGCCGGGTTACTGTTGTCAGCAGCGGAATGAATTGCGTGTAACGGCGTACAGCATCGCCTAGTGTAGCGCTGGCATAGAGGGCCAGATCAACGCCATAGAGATCGGCGGGGGCAAGGTTTCGTGCGACGCGAATCCCAAAGTTCTGATCTCCGCAAAGCTCGACTGCACGTGCCCAGAGCGGCGTGATATCGGTCAAATCCAGACGCAACTCGTTATCCAGCAGCATGCCGGCATGGAGACCTACACTGGCGAGCGCCGGAGCCGGATTGATACCGTATTCCAGCTCCAACGTGTTGGCAATCGCGCGCGCGACCGAAGCCAGAGTAGTTCTGGCTCCGGAGGCAGGGCTTTGTTGCGTGGGCTCCATGGGTAACGCCTGTTGATTGCGACATGAGTTGATGCTCAGCATGACGCGTGGCCCCACAGCCTGCAATCGGACGCCCATTACCGATATCGTTTCAGGTCAGTTTCTCCAGTTTTGGCCCTTGCCAGCGCAGTTCTTTCATCAGACCACGTGGTTCGTAAGCCCGAACAATCAGCCAGAACGGTTCTCCTGTCTTCACTGGCAACCAGTTTGTGCGTTTGAGTGCACCCGGGTCGTCCGCCTGTACATAGACAATGAGACTTCCATCGGCCTCGAACCTCATACCCGGTGTGCGATCGCCAATGGCATAACGATTCAGCGGATTGTCGATGACTGTATATTTGCTGGTATAGGCATGAAGTGACCAGAACGCGTCGACTTGCGGGATCTGGTCCTTGGCGAAACGCAAGACGTAGCGCAAGTCGCCAGTGAGCGGCGCCCCCGAGGGATCTTTTTGCAACACATGGTAGGGGTTTTCTGAAATGGGCAGAGCGACAGTACCCGCCTGCGCGATGGAAGCACGGTATAGCCAGTCGCCGTCCTCATAGTAACCGATGGATGGCTTGGGAACGGTCCACCCCATAGTAGTATGGGGCCCACCCAAAGACCTTGTGCTGTCGAGAACCATTTTGCGTGCATCCACTTCCGCCCGCTTGAGAGCCTTGATTATCTCAGGCGACAGGTGTTCGAAGCCATTGTTGTCCGTGCCCAGACCAATGTGGGTGTAGCTGGCCGTAATAGCGGTATCTTCAACTGGAGGCGGGCATTGCTGCCACATGGCCTGCAAGGTCTTGAGATCGGCCAGAGGATCATCTTGGTTCGTCAAAGGTTTGATTAGATTGGCAGTAGCGCCTGGCACTGAGTGCTCACCACTGCGGTACGCGGATAAAGGGGCGATCAGAAATCCACTCTGGTACTCGACAGCCTTAGGGAGATCCTGTGCATTGGCGAAAAACATACGCAGCAAGTTGAAGGTCTGCGGCATCTTTGCACGCATTATCTCGTCCATACCTTCCGGTAGTTCGCCTTGCCAATGTGGACCGACCAAAGCAATACGTCCACCGATCGGTAAGTTGCGGCGATTAGATAGTCCGTACGTCTCACCCAGTAGATCGCAGCACTGAATGCTCCAGTAACGTCCATCCATCTTTGGAATAGTAAGAATGTAGGGCTCCTCACTGAGGTCAAGCCAAAGATTGGAATACAGCGTGTCAACTTGGGGAGCCCCTGGAATCACAGGTGTAACGACGTTGTTGCGATGAGCCCATTGAGCCCAAAGATGTCGCGTCTTTGTTATCGGATCACCTTCCATCATGCGTGAGTAGCGCAGGCGAGCAAAGTAGATCAACGGGAATCCATATACATAAGCCTCCATAGCAAGCTTGTAGGCGGCGTCTTCACTCAGTGGTGATTCATCTGCAATCACTTTACCCCCCGGTACTCCGGCGAGAATGCCCATGGCTGCTATGGCGGCAAATGCCTTCAGCAGGTCGCGTCGTCGGTATCCGTTGCTGGGAATGTCTATCCACTCGTTCGTTTGCATGTTGCCTCCTTGGGCCAGTAGGCAATGACGCTCTCCATGATTGCGCTACCTGACTGACCACGCAAAAAAAAGCCCCAGGCAAAAGGCGAGGGGCGGATAGTTAGAGCAGCGCTCCAGTCGATGATGCCTGAACCATGAAGTGCCAACTTCCATGGAACGAAAATGCCCGCTAAACATGCGAGCATTGCGAAGGACGTCATGAGTCATTGATTGACAATAAATTGGCCAAACGCCAAATCATGCAATCGCTAACGAGGGTTGTGGCGAGCGCGGAACTGGCTGGGGGTGTCTGCGTACCAGCGGCGGAAGGCGCGGGTGAAACTGCGAACTTCGCTATAGCCAAGATGATCGGCGATTTGCGCGACGGACATCTCATTGGCCTGCAATAGATCATGGGCCAGGTAGCGACGATGGAACTCGATGATATCCACGAAGCTCCAGCCGTCGCGTAGGAGTGCGCGATGCAGGGTTCGAGGTGTTGTGTGCAGGCGTTTGGCTAACACTTCAAGGCTCAATTCACCGCGAAGCTCCTGCATCACGGCGGCTGATACCGACTCCAGAACACTAGGGGTGGCCGTGTGGCGCACGTACTCGTGCAATGCGTCATCAAGTGCCTGACGTATGCTCAGACTCCCGCCGGGTCGCTGCTCCTGAAGCGCCGCCTGATCGAGTACCAACTCATTGTGCTCGGTCCCAAAGTACACCGGTTTTTGACTCAAGGTGTGCCAGGGCTGCGGTTCGACGGGAGGAGGGCGGCGTAAGCGAACCTCTAGCAGAGCGTCGGACGCACACACCCAGCTACGCAAAAACTGGATTTGTCGCGACACCCAGTAATCCACTTCTTCTGGTGCCGGCAGCACGCCCGCTCCGGGGTGCAGGCTCAGATGCACTCTCCCTTCATGCTGCTCAAGGCGCAAATCCACATGCCCGGCCAGCAGAGGCCAGAACTCAAGCATCACCACCAATGCTTCCAGGCGTGTTGGCATTAACTGCATCAGATAGCCAAGGCCCAATAGCTGGCCCGGGTCGACGTGCCTGGCTGCTGCCAGCCCCAACGCGGGATCGTTGCTCAGCTCCAGAGCCACTTCCCAGAAACGTCGGGCGAGAAAAGACGGCAGCCGCAGGAAGGGCTGACGCAACGTCGCCAGCGGCAAACGCCAGTGCCCTTGCAGATGCTGCGGCTCAATGCCCTGTGACTCCAGCGAGCGCAACGCGGCCATGATCGGGGAAGGGCACAGCGAAGAGCGCTGCCGATATTCGGGAAAATTATTTGTCAGCCAATGACTCATGCTCGACCGCTTTTTACTCACATGGTGCGCAAGGGGAGATGCGCTCAGCGCGTAGTTTCAAGGATAACGCCGGCATTTTCAAAGTGACTGGTGGAATTCCGATTTACCTCTTCGCCATTAAAAAAAATAACAGGTGAGTTAACACATGAAGCACTTAGCACGCCCTTGCAGTAGCAACCCTGCACCGCGTTTACGCCCACACGTGCTGGCGCTGGGGGTCGCTATGGCCACCGGGATCCAGTCGGCACAAGCCACGACCTGGCAGGTCAATGACGATTGGAGCCTGACCACCAACACAACGCTGAGTCTGGGCACCAGTTGGGCACTTCAGTCCGCGGACAAGTTTCAGATGACGGCCGCCGATGCGGCCAGTATCGGGAAAACAGGTACTGGCACTAACTACAACGCCGACAACGGCAAGCTCAATTTTGATAAGGGCGACACCATCTCCACTGTGTTCAAAGGCTTGACTGACTTTGACCTCAATGACGGTTCCCAAGGTGCGTTCCTGCGCTTCAAGTATTGGTACGACCATGCCCTGGAGACCAGTAATGGCGACTTCGAAAATTTCAACGATTCCGGCTGGCAGGATCTGGCCAGGTTCAAGGGATTCGAAGTGCTTGACGCTTATGTCTGGAAGAACTTCGACGTGGCTGACCACTCGTTGAGCGTCAAGGTCGGCAATCAGGTATTGAGTTGGGGCGAGGCGCTGTTCATCCAGAACGGTGTAAACGTGATTAACCCGCTCGACGTATCTGCGTTCAACCGTCCCGGAGTGGAACTCAAGGAAGGCCAGTTGCCCGTCGAAATGGTCAGCTTCAACTTCGACCTGAGCGATTCGCTGAGTCTGGAGGGGTTCTGGCAGTACAACTTCCGCCCGTCGGTGTTCGACGGCTGTGGCACCTTCTTCAGCATTGCCGACAACCTGCAGGAAGGCTGTCAGAACAATTACATGATTGCCGGCGGCCAAGGCACTACTGCCGAATCCTTGCTGGACTTTGACCCCGCCGCGGGGGCCGCAAACGCTCGACGCGAACGCTATTTGCGCCGCACGTCCACCGACTATCCGAGCGATACCGGTCAGTACGGCCTGGCCATGCACTACACCATCGAGTCGCTGCAAGATGCCGATCTCGGTCTGTATTACATGAACTACCACAGTCGAACCCCGCAACTGCAAGGGGTGATAGCTCGCCAGGCACCCGTGGGTACCAACATCAATATCAACACGGGGGACTACTCCAACATCTACCCCGAGGATATTCGTCTGTTCGGAGCCAGCCTCAGCGGTGTCATCGGCACCACCGCAACTTTTGGTGAGCTGAGTTACCGGCCCAATATGCCGCTGCCTTTGAATGGCGCGGATTTCGTCGGGCTGTTGGCGGGATCCCCTACCACGCCGATCATGCCTATGACCAATGCTGAATTGGCAGCTGCGCGTGGCACTCAAGTCGAGGGCTACATTCGCAAACCGGTCTGGCAGTTCAGCCTTGGCGCGGTTGATACCGTTACCAACGTGCTGGGGGCCAGTCGTCTGTCCTTGGCGGGCGAAATGGGCTTCAATTGGGTCGAGAATCTCGATAGTGACCGTTTTGGTCGTGCCGGCGCATTCGGCCGAACCTTGCCCACGACCGGCATCGCAACTTCCTGCGTCGCTGCGGGGGCGGGCGGCATGAGCCCTGCGCAAGTTGCCGGAATGAACGCGGACTTCTGCAACACCCAAGGTATCTACACCGACTTCTCCTGGGGCTATCGACTGCGCGCCGGTCTTTCCTACGAACAACTGCTGCCAGCCACTGTGGTCACTCCGGCGATCAACTGGCGCCATGACGTCGAGGGCACCGGCCCTAACTTCCAGGAAGGGCAACAAGCGATCGGCCTGACGCTGACATTCGACTACCGCAACAACTACTCGCTGGAGTTCGCCTACAACGAGTTCCTCGGCTCCAACGAATTTTCCACCATCGATGACCGCGATTTCGCCTCGGTGAACCTCAAGGTGAGCTTCTAATGAAAAATGCCATGAAAAAACTGCCTCTGGCCCTCGCCATATTGGCTGCCTGCACCTTGGCCCATGCCAAGCAAAACGACCCTGGCCTGATCGGCACCAAGCTGACCCCAATGGGTTCTGAAATGGCCGCCAATGCCGATGGCAGCATTCCAGCCTGGACCGGTGGAATTGCTGCCAACGCCGGCGTGGTTTCTGCAAACGGGGACTACGCTGATCCATTTGCTGCCGAACGCCCGCTCTATACCGTGACCAAGGACAACGTCAGTCAATACAAGAACCTACTCACCCCCGGTCAAGCCGCCATGTTCGCGCGTTTTCCCGACTATCGGATGCCGGTTTACCCTAGTCATCGTACCGCCAGCATCCCTAAAGCCGACCAGGCCGAGGCCAGGGCAAACCTGGGCAAAGTTGAGCTGGTCGACATGGGATATGGGCTGAAAGATTATAATTTCGGCATCCCGTTTCCCCAGCCTACCGAAGCATCGGAAGTGCTGTGGAATCACATGACCCGATATCGCGGTGGGTCTTTCGTCCGAGAAATTGCTTCGGCAACGGTTCAAGATCAGGGGCAATCCACAGTGGTGACCTACAACCAGGTCGGTGCCTTTCGCGACCGGATCAAGGATCTGAGCCCGGAGGACAATCTTCTCTATTTTTATCGCGCACAGACCCTGACTCCATCACGTTACGCCGGTGAGGTCACGTTGATTCACGAGCCGATGAACCAGGTGGCAGAAGCACGGGCGGCCTGGCAATACATCCCGGGGCAACGCCGTGTGCGTCGGGCTCCGACTGTTTCCTATGACAGCAGCGCACGTTACAGCTTCGGGCAAATCACCAGCGATGGCAGCGACGGATTTAACGGTGCACCGGACCGTTACAACTGGAAGCTCATTGGTAAACAGGAGCTCTTGGTTGGATACAACGCTTACAAGTTGAACAGCAAGTCATTGAAGTACGCCGACCTCCTGAAACCGGGTCATTTGAATTCGGAGCCACTGCGCTATGAAAAGCACCGTGTGTGGGTGATCGAAGCGACGCTCAAACCCGACACGCGTCATGTCTATGCCAAGCGACGTTTCTATATCGATGAGGATTCCTGGCAGATCCTGGCGTCGGATATGTATGACAGCCGTGGTGAGTTATGGCGACTGTTCGAGGCGCACTATGCAATGTTGTACGACGTTCAGGTGCCGATTACCGTGGCTGAAACGACCTATGACCTGATCTCTGGCCGCTATGGCGTTTCTCAGATGACAAACGAAGTCAGCCACAAAGTCGAATATGGGATGCCGATGGTGAAAGCAGACTTCACCCCGGCGGAAATTAGACGTATCGGTAAGTGAACCAAAACGAGCCATACCCATGTATGGCTCGTTTTTTAACCCGCTGTTAAAAATAAGGCGATTGTTTATGCATTGAATCGCCCCGGATTCTCTAGATACCTTGCAAGCTCATTGCGTAACGCTTTTCAAACTCTACCGGCGACAGCCGATTGTTGAAGCCATGACGACGTTTTGCGTTGTAGAACATCTCGATGTAATCGAACGCATCACTACGAGCATCTTCCCGCGTGGTGTAAGTTTTCCGCTTGATCCGTTCCCGCTTTAGAAGCTGGAAAAAGCTCTCGACAACGGCATTGTCATGACAGTTGCCACGACGACTCATGCTGGCGACTAAGTTGTTCGCCTTCAAAAAGCTGCGCCAATCGGAGCTACTGTATTGGCTGCCCTGATCGCTATGAACCATCACTTCCTGCTTCGGTTTTCGCCTCCAAACTGCCATCAACAACGCATCAATGGCCAAATCACTGGTCATTTGCGACTTCATTGACCAGCCAACGACCTGACGAGAAAACAGATCCAGCACCACAGCCAAATACAGCCAGCCTTCATACGTACGAATGTAGGTGATATCGGTGACCCAAACCTTTTTGGGCTCTACGACATCGAATTGGCGCTTCAGCAAATTGGGTGAAGCGACTGCTGGCTTACCGCCGTACTTTCCAGGACGGCGTCGATACCCTGTCTGAGAGCGCAGACCTTCAAGACGCATCAGCCTCGCCACACGATGCCGACCACAGGGACCCAAAATAACGGTTGCGTTGAAGAAAAATAGAGCTGCAATTAACAGCGAGAGTGGTTCGTGAGGAGTATTCTTTTGTACATAGAGCCATGCCGACTAGTGAGAGTCGGGAGCCCAAGCATTCGATTTCAATAGAGATGATAGAAGATATCGAGCGCTGTATTGATCTTCTAGGTATTCCAAAGGAACGAAACCCCATCTTCATGCAAAGAGCTTACATTATGCCTTTTCTTGATTTTGCAAAGCGCGAATATATCCGGGCTCGGCGGCACTTCATGATTTGGTTGATGAAAAGGACTGGTTTGCGTCCTAGCGAAATGATCGAGATTAGCGTTAATCTACATGTGAAAATTTTACATGTTTAAAAAATATATATACCTACAAAGAAGCGTCGTCGAAAGCTCGCGCCATTGCGCAGTTCTCCTATCACTCTCAAGGATGCTAGGACATTTCAGCGGTATCTGATTGCGAGGTCAAAACACCTTGGTGTTTTGGCGGAGTTTGGCGGCGATGTTAATAAAAATGATGCTTTGTTCCTTTGTGTAGATGGAAGGTCGATTAAAAAGTATCTTTGGAAAGTGATTTTAAACGTATTGCAATTGCAGCCGGATATAAAGATCACCAAGCTTGCTTTAGCATGTTTAGACATCGTTTCATTACCTTGGAAGTTATGGTGCATCTAAGAGCATTCATGGAGCAAACGGGCACGCCTCGACGTGTGATGACGGAAAGTGACTACGAGTCAGTTCTTAAGAGAGTGGCGACTAAAACTGGTTACAGTGATATACACAGTCTTTGGCACTATATTGATATAGTATGGAATGAAATAGATGTGTGGGGAGGTGTTGATAGAGCGGTTGCGCGATTGCACGCAGCTGATCGGTTATATGATGAGTTGTTAGCACTTAAGCACGACCTTGAAACGAGCGAAGCATCCCCAGCGGTAACAAAAGTGCTCCAAGGCGTAGCCAACCGGCTCAAGCCCATCCTTGAGTCAGCGAAGGACGATTTCGACTCAGGTGAGAGGGAGTTAGACTTGTGGGGATAGTTCATTAAATGACATGCATCGAGGGCTGCCCATAAAATTCGCCACGAACCTTTTGTCCAGAACCAACCGATTGTCTACGAAGGCAAAGTCGAGCAACAGGCCGCGCCGTCCTATTGGTTCGTCCACACCCTGGGCGCGATCTTCAGAGGCGCCCTCGAAGCGGGGCTGCAGATCAGCCATTTCAGGGAGTACCCGCATTCCAACCGCGAAGAGCTTTATGACCGCTACGAGGCGCAGGAGGCGCAGGTGCCGATGTGTTTTAGCTGGGTGGGGGTGAAACGGGGCTATTGATTACTCAGTGTAATAAGTGAAATTCAATTCGGGGACTCTATCGCTTTCTGCTCCAGTAATAAGATGGCTCCATCAAACCATCCCTACTGGAGAATCGCGTGAAAAAAACCATTATTGCCGCCCTGATAACTGCTGCCGCTAACTATGCCAACGCCGGCACGGTATTGGTTGTACTGTCGGATCAGGCGCAACTGGACCTGAAAGACGGCAAGGTCATGCAAACAGGTTTCTTCCTGAACGAACTAATGCAACCGGTGCAGACTTTCATCGCGGCGGGTCAAACCGTCATATTTGCGACCCCTAGCGGCAAGGCGCCCACCGCGGACCAGAAATCCAATGATGTGAGCTTCTGGGGCAACGATGAAAATGCCCGTCAGGAAAGTCTCGCGCTGCTGGACACGCTAAAGCTGACCTCGAAGAGCGGCTCGCCGGCAATTAGCTTCGCGCAGGTTCAGAAAGTCGGCTACGACAAGTTCGATGCCGTCTTCGTGCCGGGCGGCCATATCCCGATGCAGGATCTGCTGAAGGACAAGCAACTGGGCCAACTGCTGACCAACTTCCATGAAAAAGGCAAAGTCACCGGCTTCACCTGCCATGGCACCATAGCCATGTTGTCGACGATCCCGGACGCGCACGGTTTTGTCTCCGCGCTGGAATCGGGCAAACAGCCGGCAGCGCCAGCCAACTGGATTTACAAGGGCTATAAAGTCACCGCCTTCACCGACGCGGAAGAGGAGCAGGCCAAAGGTTTCCTCGGCGGCGGCCATATGAAACTGTTCCCGCAGGACGGCCTGACGGCAGCCGGTGCTCACTTCTCCGAAGCCAAGCCATGGAGCGTGAATGTCATTGAAGACCGCGAAGTCATTTCCGGCCAGAATCCACAGTCGGCAAAGGCAGTCGCCGTGGCCATGCTGGCAAAAATGAAGTAAGCCTGGGCGGCGCGGCCGACGCGCAAAGCCCCGATTTCACGGGGCTTTGCGCACCCAGCCTTATTGCAAGATCAGCAGCTACACCGTCAATGCGCAGTTCTGCCTTGACCCAACTCGACCTGAACCGCCACATCCCCTCCGTATCATCCGTGAATACGGGCAAACATGATGCGCGGCATCAATCCGTTGCGGCTTCACCGCTTGGTCTAGTCCCGGCACGCTGACGTTAAGCCTCACGGGCAGGATCATTTCGATTCCTCACCCAAGGTGCCGGTGTAGTGAGCCAGGCGCTTCTCCACGTCGGCTTTCGTCTGCAACCCAAGCTCCATCAGTTGTTTGATACGGGCCTGCGCTGCCGGGCGTTTTACCGAGCCGATGAAACCATCCCATTCGGCGGCGATGGCTTCGTTCGGTGGCAGGCTGGCAGCATTGACCAGGCGCTTTATGTCAGCAATTGACTGCTTGTCGAATCGCGCGATACGCCGGGCCATGGTGTCGACGAACTTGTCGAGTTCGGCATCGGGCAGCGCGCGGTTGACGTAGCCATAGCGTTCGGCGAGTTCGCCATTGATGTCGTTGCCGGTGAGCAGCACTTCCAGTGCGCGCCCACGGCCGATCAGCCGTGGTAGACGCGCCATCGGACCGCCTCCGGGCACGAGAGCGGCACCGATTTCCCATTGCGAGAGGATGGCTTTCTCGCGGCTGGCAAAGCGCATGTCGCTGGCCAAGGCCAGTTCGCTACCGACACCGGTGGCACGGCCGCGAATCGACACGATCGACACCACCGGTGCTTTGCTCAACCGCACCAGCATGTCGGGCAACGGCGGCAACCCGGTGGGGCCGTTGGGAAGGCTGGTGGTGTCAGTCAGCGGGGGAACGAAGTCATAGTGGGTGAGGAAGAAATCCGGCACGTCACTGTCGAACACCACGACCACCAGTTTCGGATCGGATTCGATGGCAGTAACCACCTCGTTCAGCTGCGGCATGGTTTCGGGACCGTAGATGTTGTACGGCGGGTTGTGGAAGGTGACCCGCCAGTACTGAGGTGTGACACGTGTGAGCTTGATTTCCTGTTTGACCGCGCTGGTAGGTGAGGCTTTATCGGTTGTTGAGGGGGAAGTCTCGCCAGCAAGCGCCGCGCCTGTCGTCGCCAGACTGGCGAAAATCAGTGCAGCCGATAGCAACTGAAGTCTCATAGGAGTGTCTCCAGAGAAATGCCTGAGGGCATGCGAATTCCCGTTGAGCTACAGATGGCCTGCCAATTGATCGGGCCGAGAAAAATCACGCCCGTTGCTCCGTTCCGTCGCGGGTCAACACATGAGCATGGGTTTCGTGCGCATGACCGGAATGCGGCCCGACACGGTCGGCAGTAGCGGCTGAAGTTGGCAGGTGGCTCGATAGACCCGGAAACACCGAGTCCAGGGGGGCGAAACATGTCGCCTTACGCCGGCAGCGCCGAATGCTCAAGCGTAGCAGCGAATAATCGGCTCGCAAGGCGCCCATTCGGATGAGATCACCGACAGCACAATCGGCCACCCAATGGCCAAGCAGCAGGCGATGAAACTTGATTCGATACCGCCTGGGATTCTGTGGCACTACATCCTTTTCAGGGGTAATAATTTGTCATCCCGGGGCAGCAGCAAAAAAACTCTTTCGGGCTTCATGTCCCGCTACAACGCAAGTTTTCATTGGAGTAAAGCCACCCATGGAAGCCAACCGATTCGGCGACATCGCTGCGTTTGTCTGCGCTGTAAAGGTTGGAAGTTTTACCTGCGCGGCCGCCTCACTTGGTCTGACCCGATCGGCTGTAGGTAAAAGTATCGTTCGTCTTGAAGGTCGGATGGGAGCTCGGCTTCTGAATCGCACGACGCGCAAACTGAGCCTGACTGACGAGGGCTACGTCGCCTATGAGCGCTGGAAGCAAATTCTCGAGGATCTTGATGAAGTGGATGCAACCATGGCCTTGCGTCGTGGACGGCCAACCGGCACGTTTAAACTCACAGCGCCCCTTTCCTTTGGTCAGCGCCATATCCTGCCGATTCTGGATGCTTATCTGAAGCAATGGCCTGAACTTCGTGCGGACGTTTGGTTTACCGATCGCTTTGTCGATCTGGTCGAAGAGGGTGTCGACATAGCCATCCGCATTGGCGCGCCAAATGACGATTCACAACTATTAACCAGAACCGTGGGTTGGCAGCAGTTCGCAACGTGTGCCTCGCCCTCATATCTGGCCCGTTGCGGTGTTCCACAAATGCCTGCGGATCTGGTCGGGCATGACACCATCGCTTTCATCAGTGGCCAGGCCAGTGTCTGGCGTTACCAGACACCCACCGGCCTTTATTTCCATGAACGACCAGGGCGGTTGAACATAGACAGTTCTGAAGCCATGCGCGAAGCGGCGTTGACGGGTATTGGCCTGATTCACTTGCCGACCTATATCACCGGTAACGACTTGCGCGACGGAACGTTGGTGGAAGTGCTCAAACCTTATCGCGCATCGCCCGACCCCATCCGGGTTGTCTATGCGAGCAAGCGTCAGTTGTCACCGCGTGTCCGCGCGTTTATCGATCTGTTGGTTGAGCGCTGGGAATCAGGTTTGCCGTGGGAAACCTGAAAATATTGGGGACTCGCAGGACCGTGTGAGGGTCTGTTGGTGGTGTTTATCCGAGGTCAGGATTCAATAAAGATGTCAGTCATCGTCACTTACCGAGACTGCCATTATGACAATCGCCACCCAACGCTCACTGCAAGTGCAACTTGGCGCCTTACCGACCGCCGATCCTTCGCTTGAGCGTCACCCTGGTTTTCAACGCCTGTTCCGACCACAGGCGCTGACGGTTGGGCTGATTTTGCCCCTCGAAACCCACGCCGGCCGAGCGGCACCGACCATGCATGATCACGTGGAAATGGCGCAACGCGCCGAGGCGCTTGGTTTTGGCGCGCTATGGATGCGTGACATTCCTTTCTACGACCCGGATTACAACGATGTGGCGCACATCTTTGAGCCCCTGGTCTACATCGGCTTCCTGGCCGCAGCCACACGCAGCATCGTCCTGGGAACCACCGGTATCGTGCTGCCTACCCACGAGCCTATGTATCTGGCCAAGCAAGCGACGTCCCTGGATCAGTTGAGCGAAGGGCGGCTGGTGTTGGGGTTGTCTTCGGGCGATCGATACAGCGATTACCCGATGCTAGGTATCGATTATGAAACCCGTGGTGATCGCTACCGTGATGCCTTCTCGGTGTTTCGCACCCTGATTGAACAGGACTTTCCGCGCTTTCGCTCCGAGCGATTCGGTGGTTCATCCGGAAACCTCGACCTGGTGCCGAAAGCGCCGTATGGACGCGTCCCTTCTATCGCTGTCGGCCAGGCGCAGCAGAGCATCGAGTGGTTGGCTGAACACCTTGATGGCTATCTGGCCGGCGTGCAAAGCCCCGAGCGGCTGGCATCGTTGGGCGAGAGCTGGCACGCCAAAGTGCGTAACATTGAAGGGCGAAACGATTTCAAACCGTTAGGCCTAGGCGGATATCTGGACCTCAGCGACTACCCGGACCAGCCATTCCAGCGCATCCAGGGAGGCTTCCGGGCGGGGCGTAACGGCCTGCGCAATTACCTGGAGCAAGCACAAGCTGCCGGTATTTCGCATATAGCGCTCAACCCCAAGGTCAGCCGTCAACCCTACGGCGAGATTCTTGACGAGCTCGCTGAGCACATCTTGCCGTTATTCCCGTCGCATGTTTGAGGTTTAGCCAACCCTCTCATGATCGATACCTGTCATCGCTTTTGGCGGGTCAGCGACTGTCCCCTCGCATCGTCCTGGCGCCGATGGGCATGCGCGTCAGGTATCAGACATGAGTGGACACTCACTTGTAGGATAACGAGACAACCACCGTCTGCCAGTCGACGTTAGAAGAAATCAATTTCGTAGCCGAATCGTGATGCTGCATTGACGATGTGCTGCCCCATGATCTGGCGTGCCGCCGCCGCATTCCGGTCGGTCAACGCCTGCACCAGGTCTTCGTGCTCACCGCGTGCTGCATGCGGAATATTACTGAACACAGGGCCTCGTCGCGCAAAGTTCATGGTGATCAGTGCCCGCATTGGCTCGAGCACTGTGCGAATCATTGTCTCGAGATAGTCATTGCCAGACGCAGCGGCCACGGCTCGATGGAAGTCGAGGTCTGCGTTCACAGTGTCCAGCGTCGGTTCGCCCACGTATTGCATTCGCAGGACCGCAGCCTGGATTGTTTTCAGCTTGTGGGGCGTCATGTGCGACGCCGCAAGTGCGGCAGCCTGGCTTTCCAGTACGGCCCGCACTTCGAACATGTTGCGGATCGTATTGTCCCCGTCCAGCAACGGCGCGTGCTCGCGCTGGGGTGAGGCTTGCGGTGATGGGGTCGTGGCCGAGACGAACACGCCAACGCCCTGGCGTGACTGGATCAGTCCCTGCGCTCGAAGCGTCGCGATCCCTTCGCGCACGACGTTCCTGCTGACGCCGAAGTTTTGCGCGAGAAACTGCTCCGTTGGCAAGCGGTCTCCAGGACGCAATCGGCCAGACGCAATCTCATCACTCAACGAACGAGCGATGTGTTCAGCCAGATGAGGTCGCCGCGCCACGGGTTGCACATTCATTTCGCTCATTCTTTTTCTTCCTTTCGCTTGTCTTCTTAATCTACATCAGAAGACTTGTTCTCGACAGTTAAAACTGCGTTTCACTTTCGTCATAAAAAATAAAAGCTAATAAAAACAATTGGTTGAATGGCATTTAGACCAAGGTCTAGCGGAAAGCAGCAGTTGTTCAGTTGAAGGACAACAGAACGTCATGTACGTTGTCCTCAAACCGGCACGGGCGAAATTCCAGAATCGCCGCGCCACCCATGCAACCTGCTTGAGGCGAAGTCCTATGAAAATTGCCAGCATCGAAACCATTCCGCTTCGGATTCCCTTCACTACGGGTGGTCCGTCGGCCGGTGGGGTTTGGGGCCCGAAAGACCTGCAAATGGTCGATTCCCTGTTGGTTAAAGTCACCACGGACGAGGGTATCGTCGGCTGGGGCGAAACCTTCGGCTTCACCGCGATACCCGCGGTGAAAGTCGTGATCGACACGATCCTCGCGCCTGAGCTGATTGGCAGTGATGTGACGCGGCGCGAAAAACTGCAGGGGGATCTGCAGAAGAAGTTTCACGTCTTCGGTCGCAGTGGCGCGTTCATCTATGGCCTGTCGGCGATTGACATCGCGTTGTGGGATATCGCCGGCAAAGCGGCTGGTAAACCGATCTACCAGTTGCTGGGTGGCAGCGAGGCCACGTCGTTGGCGGCCTATGCAAGCTTGATCCGCTATGCCGACGCTGAACTGATTCGGGTCAATGTTCAGCGTGCGGTCAACAGCGGTTTCCGTCATCTCAAGTTGCATGAGGTGAATGCAGATGTCATTCGCGCTGCATGCGAAGCCGCCGGCCCCGGTGTGGAAATCACCCTGGACGTCAACGCCCCGTGGTCGGTTCGCGAAGCGCTCGATATGACCGAGAAGCTGCGTCCTTTGAATCTGCGCTGGATCGAAGAGCCGGTGTGGCCGCCGGAAGACTATGCGGGCCTGGCGAGAGTGCGCCAACAGGGCGGCATCCGGGTTGCGGCCGGCGAAAACGCTTCGACGCTGATGGACTTCCAGCATCTGCTTGAAGCCGGCGCAGTCGATTTCATCCAGCCCAGCCCGGCAAAAATGGGCGGCATTACCGAACTGCAAAAAGTCTATGCGCTAGCCAATGCCCATGGCGTCACCGTGATGGTCCACGCCTTTTATGACGGCCCCGGCCTGTTGGCCGCCGTGCATGGCAGTGCCGCCCTCGGCGGCGCGAAGTCCTTGGTCGAATGGCGCTACTTCGATCTCGAAGCGCAGCTCTATGGCGACGCCATCATTCCGCGTAACGGCCGCATCGACGTACCCCAAGGGCCGGGGCTTGGAATCGAGCCGGACCAGGACGTCATTCGAGACTACCGCTTCAAACCTTAACCGCAACGGTCGCCTGGCCATTGCCGCGTTGATCGAGGCCGCCGTATCGGCCTCGATCAGCCACGACGACATTCTTGATAAAAATAAATACGAGGATTGAGCACATGTTAGACAGAATCGTAGGACCCATTTTGCCCGTCGCCTTTGTAATCGCGCTTGGCTACATCGCTGGCAAGCGCGGACGGCTTACCCATTCGGACAGCCTGCTGATCAGCCGGCTGGTACTCGGCTGGATCTTCCCGGCACTGCTGTTTGTCGGGATGGCGAGCACACCCCGTGAACAGCTCTTCGACTTCAAATTCGTCGCGGCTACCTTTATCGGCATCATGGGCATGTACACGATAGCGCTCGCGATCGGCTGGTTCACCACGCGTAATCTCAAGGTCGCGACGCTCAAGGGCTTCGTCAACGGTTACCCGGACGCGGCGTTCATGGGCATCCCGATCCTTGCAACGATGTACGGAGCCGGCAGCATTTATTCGGTGCTGGTGCTGAACCTGGTCGCAAGTCTGGTGATGATCCCCCTGACGACCATGTTGCTCACCATCGCCGATGGAAAGGGCAGTGGCGCTCAGGCGTTCGTGTCGAGCCTGTCGGGAGCGGTCCGCCGTCCGCTGATGTGGGCACCGGCCCTTGGCATTCTGATTTCGCTGCTGCAGGTCAAGCTGCCGCCGATTGCTGCGGAGTCGCTCAATCTTCTCGGCAAGGCAACGCCTGGCGTCTCCCTGCTGTGCCTGGGACTGATCATGTCGTCCGAGAAACTGAAAATGTCGGGTGAGGTGTGGGGCAACCTTGGGCTCAAGCTGCTCGTGCATCCGGTGTTGATGTTCGCCGCCACTGTGGTACTGGGCACTCATGGGCTTTACGCTCAACAGATGATCCTGCTTTGCGCGCTTCCGTCGGCGACTATTCCGGCGATGTTCGCAAACCAGACCGGTGCCTATCAGAGTGAAGCCGCGACCTCCATCCTGGTCAGTACGGTGCTGTCGATCGTGACGTTCTCTTTCGCGATCTACCTGATTGATGGAGGGCTTGCCGCAGCCTGACTGCTGATCGCTTCCAGGGTAGGGCGGTGCCCGCGCAGGGCCGCAATCGGCAACGGACAAAAACCATTGCGGACCGCTATCCTTGGCCCATGCTCATCGAACGGGTTCTCCCCATGCTGGAAGTCCAGGGTGTCTTCAAAAGCTACGTCACCCCGCAAGGGCCATTGCCGGTGTTGCAGGGTGTCGACCTGAGCCTCAAACCCGGCAGCAGCCTGGCGCTGATGGGCGAGTCGGGCAGTGGCAAGAGCACCTTGCTGCACCTGATCGCCGGGCTGGACAAGGTCGATCGCGGCAGCATCCGCAGCGGTGAGCATCGACTGGAACAGATGAACGAAGGGCAACTGGCGAGCTGGCGCCGCTGCGAGATCGGCCTGGTGTTCCAGCAGTTCAACCTGATCGGCAGTTTGCGGGTGGAGGACAACCTGGCGTTTCAGGCGCGCCTTGCCGGCCGCCATGATCCGCGCTGGCAGGCGCATCTGGTGCAGCGCCTGGGCTTGGGCGATTTGCTGCGGCGCTACCCCGAACAACTCTCCGGCGGCCAGCAACAACGGGTCGCCTTGGGCCGAGCCCTGGCGTCGCGACCCAAGTTGCTGCTGGCCGACGAGCCCACCGGCAGCCTCGATGAAGCCACCAGCGACGAGGTGCTGAGGTTGCTGCTGGAGTTGCTCGACGACACGCCGACGACCCTGCTGATGGTCACTCACAGCCCCAGTGTGGCTGCGCGAATGGCCGAAAAGGTGGTGCTGCACGGCGGTCGACTGGCAGCCGTGGGCGACCGCTGAGATGCGCATTTTTCGCGAAACCCTGCGCGCGCTGCTCAGTCATTGGCGACAGCACCCGGTGCAGTTTTTCAGCGTGCTGACCGGGCTGTGGCTGGCCACCAGTCTGCTGACCGGGGTGCAAGCGTTGAACAGCCAGGCGCGGGACAGCTATGCCCGGGCCAGTCAGCTGATCGGCGGTGAACCCCAGGCCAGCCTGAGTGCGCCCGGTGGCGGGACTTTCTCCCAGCAACTGTTTGTCGACCTGCGCCGCGCCGGGTGGCCGGTGTCGCCGGTGTTGCAGGGCCGGCTGACGCTCAAGGGCCATGAGGATCAGCGGCTGCAACTGATGGGCATCGAGCCCGTGTCGCTACCGGCCGGGTCCGAGGTGGCGGGGCAGGCTTTGGCCATCGAGCAGGTCGTCGAGTTTTTCACAGCGCTAGGCAGCACCTGGATTGCACCGCAGACCTTGCAAGGATTGGGGCTGAAGGAGGGGGAGCGGCCGCTGGCACTGAACGGCCGGGCCTTGCCGCCGCTGCTCGCTCAAGCGGACATGGCGCCGGGGGTGCTGCTGGTGGACATCGGTTTTGCCCAGCAGATTCTCGGTTTGCCGGATCAGTTGTCACGTCTGCTGCTGCCCGGGGATTTCTCCGCGACACTGCCCGAGCCGTTCAAGGGACAACTCCAACTCAAGACCCGCGGCGAAGAAAACAATCTGGCGCGCCTGACCGAGAGCTTTCACCTGAACCTGGATGCCTTGGGTTTTTTGTCGTTCGTGGTCGGCCTGTTTATCGTGCACGCCGCGATAGGGCTGGCGCTGGAACAGCGTCGCGGTTTACTGCGGACCCTGCGTGCCTGCGGGGTCAGCGCACGGATGCTTATTGCCTGTCTTGCCGTCGAACTGGGCGGTTTGGCCTTGATCGGCGGCGTGGCCGGGGTCGCAAGCGGTTACCTGTTGGCCAGCGTGTTGCTGCCGGATGTCGCCGCCAGCCTGCGCGGGTTGTACGGTGCCGAAGTGGCCGGGCAGTTGAGCCTGAGCCCGCTGTGGTGGCTCAGAGGCGTCGGCCTGAGCCTGTTCGGCGCCGCGCTCGCCGGCGCCAACAGTGTGTGGCGTGCAGCGCGCTTGCCGTTGCTGGCCCTGGCCGATCCGCAGGCCTGGCACCAGGCCCATGCGCGCTGGTTGCGCCGTCAGGGCTGGGTGGCGGCGCTGGCCTTGGGCATTGCGTTGCTGGCCTTGCTGCGCGGGGACAGCCTGGCCAGTGGTTTTGTGCTCATGGCCACGCTATTGCTGGGCGCCGCGTTGGCGCTGCCGGTGGTGCTCAATGCCGTGCTCAATGGCCTGGCCCACCGCAGTGCTTCGGTGCTCGGCCAGTGGTTCATCGCCGATTGCCGCCAGCAGCTGCCGGCCTTGAGCCTGGCGCTGATGGCGCTGCTGCTGGCCCTGGCGGCCAACATCGGTGCCGGCAGCATGACCGCCGGTTTTCGCCAGACCTTCAGCCACTGGCTGGAACAACGGCTGACTGCCGAGCTCTACCTCAATCCACAGAACCCGGCCCAGGCTCGGGAGATGCACGACTGGCTCAAGCAACAACCGCAGTTGACGGCGGTGTTGCCCAACTGGCAGGTTTCCATTCAATTGCAAGGCTGGCCGGCGGATGTCTTTGGCGTGATCGATCACCCGACCTATCGTCAGCACTGGCCGTTGCTGGAAGCCTTGGACGACAAGGCCTGGGATCGCCTGGCAGCGGACGACACGATGATGCTGAGCGAACAACTGGCGCGGCGCTTGAAGGTGACGCTCGGCGATCAGTTGACGATTGCCACGCCCAACGGTCCATGGTCGCCGCGCATAGTCGGCATCTACGCCGACTATGGCAATCCCAAGGGCCACCTGCTGGTCAACGTCGATCACTTGCTGCGCGCCTGGCCGCAACTGACACCGAACCGCTTCAACCTGCGCATCGAGCCGGCATTGATAACGCCGTTCGTGACGGCGCTGCAAGCACGCTTCGCCCTGGAAGACAGCCGCATTGTCGACCAGGCCCGGCTCAAGGGCTGGTCGACGCAAGTGTTCGAGCGCACCTTCGCTGCCACCGCCGCGCTCAATAGCCTGACCCTTTGCGTAGCCGGCGTGGCGCTGTTCATCAGCCTGCTGACGCAAAGCCAGAGCCGTCTCGGGCAACTGGCGCCGTTGTGGGCGCTGGGCGTGACCCGCCGGCAACTGATGCTGCTCAACCTCGGGCAAACCTGGCTGCTGGCGCTGTTGACCCTGGTGCTGGCGTTGCCCTTGGGTATCGCGCTGGCCTGGTGCCTGGACGCGGTGATCAACGTCCAGGCGTTTGGCTGGCGCCTGCCGCTGCAGGTGTTTCCCCAGCAATTGCTGCAGTTGATGGGGCTGGCGTTGTTGGCGACTTTACTGGCGTCAGCGTGGCCGCTGTATTCGCTGTATCGCACGCAACCGGCGGACCTGCTGAGGACCTTTGCCCATGAGGATTAAGCTCGGGCTATGCCTGGCCGTCGCGTTGCTCGCTGGTTGCGATCAGCCGGCGCCGGTGGAGAAGGGGTTCGCCGGCCTTGGCAAACAAGCCGCCGCGTTTGCCGAGGTTGTGCCCGGCCGGGTGTTCAGCTTCCCGGCGGATCATGGCCCTCATGATGGTTTTCGCATCGAATGGTGGTACGTCACCGCCAACCTCAAGGATGATCAGGGCCGCGAGTTCGGCGTGCAATGGACACTTTTTCGCAGTGCCTTGAAGGCGGCGCCCGAAACGGCTGGCTGGGGCAACCAGACGATATGGCTGGGCCACGCGGCGGTAACATCGGCCTCGGTGCATCACGCCGCCGAGCGTTATGCCCGGGGCGGCGTGGGACAGGCCGGCGTGAGCCTGACGCCGTTCAACGCGTGGATCGACGACTGGCGCTTCAGCACTCAGGCAACCGGTGCTGATCCCTTGGCCGATCTGCAGCTCAGCGCCCGCGACAAGGCGTTCAGCTACCAGCTGCGGCTGACCGCGAATCGACCGCTGGTGCTGCAGGGCGACAAGGGGTTCAGTCAGAAATCCGAACAGGGCCAGGCGTCCTATTACTACAGCCAGCCGTTTTTCCAGGCCAGCGGCACACTGGAGATCGACGGCCAGCGTTTTCAGGTCAGCGGCCCCGCCTGGCTTGACCGGGAATGGAGCAGTCAACCCCTGACCGCCAATCAGAGCGGTTGGGACTGGTTTTCCCTGCACCTGGCCGGCGGCGAGCAGGTGATGCTTTATCGCATGCGGCAAAAGGATGGCGAACCTTACCTGACGGGAACCTGGATCGACGCCCAGGGCCAGGCGCAAATGCTCACCGCCGACGACATCCGCCTTACCCCGCAGGATACCGCCAAGGTGGCCGGGCGTTCGATGCCCGTGCGCTGGTCGATCCAGATCCCCGGCAAACACCTCGACATCGTCATCAGCGCCCTCAACCCCAATGCCTGGATGGATCTGCGCATCCCTTACTGGGAAGGTCCGGTGCGTTTGAGCGGCAGCCATGGCGGGCAGGGGTATCTGGAAATGACCGGTTATTAAAACCAAAGAATCGCAGCCTGCGGCAGCTCCCACAGGGTTCGACAATCAACCGGAACTCCGTGGGGTGTCCACCTCTCTACCGTACGAATGCCTCTGCTGGAGCCCGCCATGCGCGAAGACCTTACAACGCCCGACCTGGACGCATGGCAGCGCCTGTTCGAAGACGAGGCGTACTGGCAGCAGTCCCCCGACTCCTATTACATGGATTTGCAGCGTCTGGCGGACGATCTGCTGGGGCAGGGCGCCATCGATCTCGAACAATGGCAGGAACTCAAGGCCAGGGCGGAACAATCCCACAAGGACTCCCCGGCGATCAACGTTGCCCGGGAGCTCGATGATCCTGAAGCATGAGGAGGATGCCCATGAAACCCACACCCGATACGCAGCACCCCGACGAGCCTCGGCCGCCCGGAGAAACCGAGCGTGACAACGACGCCCTGCGCCCCACTGATCCGACCCGGCGCAAGGAAAGCGGCAAAGGTACGACCAGCGGCGAATCCACCGCTCAAGAAACTGCGAACACTCCCTGATCAGCGTCTATGCTCATCCCACACACGGCGTTGCGGCTTCGCTTGCGCGCCGTTTGTCATCATTTACCACAGGGAATGTTCTGCCTATGAAACTCAATGCACTGACCAAAGCCGTCGCCCTTGCCACCTTGCTGTCCGCCGCCAGTCTTAATGCCGTTGCAGACGACATTCCGTTGTCTGCCGTCGTGGAAGCTGACCAGATCAGCACCGAAGTCGTCTCGGTCGATGCCGCCAAACATCAAGTGGTGCTTAAAGGGCCGGAAGGTCGCCAGGTTCATGTGCAACTGACCGACAAGGCGAAAAACCTCGGCAACCTCAAGGCCGGCGACCAGGTCGACATCAAGGTCACCCGTTCCGTCGCGGCCTACCTCGACACCGATGTCGACAAAGGCTTGCCGGGCAGCTCGGAGCGTGTCGGTGAAGCCCGCAACGCACCCGGGAACGTCCCTGGCGGCGAAGCTTATCGTCAGGTGCAAGTCCAGCTGCAAATCACCGACATCGACCTGAAGACAAACCAGGTGTCCTTTAAAAACCCGCAGGGGCAAACCAAAACCATCACTGTCGAAGATCCGAAAGTTCAAGCCAAGCTCAAGGACCTTAAAGTCGGACAAAGCGTGTACGTGACATACACCGACATTCTGCAAGTGACCACCAAAGCCAAAAGTTGAGTGATCTCTCAATTGATTGTTCCTGTACAACTTTTGTATAGGAACAATCAACTACTTTGGTCGAACCAGTGAGTTTAAGTTGTTGGTTTTGAATGGTATTTAAGCCGACATCTAATAGGGTATGTATCAGCAAATTTCATGTTTAAGGCGCGGACATATCCGTAAACATCTATTAAAATACATCCCGTTCGCCCGGTGCCAGGGTTCTTTACCAGTGCAAGGATTGCCGAGGCCATTGCACTGGGCGAACTCTTCTACACGATGGATGACTGCACTTTCAATCGAATGAACGGCGCAGTTGTTATGTTCTGAAATATCCACCGGGCTTAAACTTGTAACTAACTGTTATCAGTTTGCCTGCAGCCCCGCGATGGAGTGACGACGACATGAAAATCCTGATGGTTCTAACGTCCCATGATCAATTGGGTAACACCGGCAAGAAAACCGGCTTTTGGCTGGAAGAATTCGCGGCACCCTATTACGCCTTCAAGGACGCTGGCGCTCAACTGACCCTGGCTTCGCCCAAGGGCGGCCAGCCACCGCTGGACCCCAAGAGCGACGAGCCGGATGCGCAAACCGAAGCCACGGAACGCTTTCGCCAGGACCCTTCGGCTCAGTCCGCACTGGCCTCTACCGTCGTACTGGACACGGTGAAGGCGCAGGATTATGACGCGATCTTCTATCCAGGCGGGCATGGTCCGCTCTGGGACCTGGCCGAAGACCGGCATTCGATTGCCCTCATCGAAGCCTTTTACAACGCCGGCAAACCGGTTGCGACGGTCTGCCATGCGCCGGGCGTATTGCGTCATGCCAAAGGCGCCGACGGCCAGCCACTGGTCAAGGGCAAGCAGGTCACGGGCTTTACCAACAGCGAAGAAGAGGCGGTGCAACTGACCGATGTCGTGCCGTTCCTGGTGGAGGACGAGCTCAAGGCCAAGGGCGGGATTTTTTCCAAGGGACCTGACTGGGCGAGCTACGTGCGAACCGACGGCCTGTTGCTGACGGGGCAGAATCCGGCGTCTTCACAGGCCACGGCTGAAGCTTTGCTGGCCAAGTTGAAATGATCACTTTGTAGGAGCCGGCTTGCCGGCGAACTCGTCTTCGAACAGTGCGTAAGTCTTGCGCACGCTTTCGCCGCGATGCGGCGACCCGACAAGCCGGCTCCTGCAGGGGAGGTGTTAATTAATTGCCCAATGCGGCAAGACACTGCTCGATCGAGCGCTGCTGCGTTTGTGCATACAACTGCAGTTCATCAATGGTCGAACGCCCCAGGGCCTTTTCGAACGCCTGCTGGTTGGAGTGCTCGCCGTAGTGGGTTTGCGCGCCATCCCCCAGGTTTGACTGGAAGATCCCTGCCGCGCTGACCGGCAGGAAATCTTCGTACACCAGCGGTTCAACTCGCAGATACCCGCCACTGACCAGCTCTTCGAGGCTCAAGGTGTCCAGGTCATCGGCCGCCTGGCCTTTTTCCGTCACGAAGTAGCGAAAGAACGCCAGTTCCTGTTGGCGCATGCCCTCATGGGTGTCGGGAAATTCACTGAAGTGTTGCGCCATCAATTCGTTGTAGCGAGCGGCGTTGGCTTCGTTGGGGAAATCCTTGAGCTCGTCCCGTGCGGCATTGAGCAAACGGTCGTACAGCGCCCGGCCTTTGGGTGTCAGTGCAGCGCCGCGTTGTTCGATTTCACCGAAGCGGGCGCTGTGGCTGCCGCGGGTGTCAGCTTGATCGGTGAAAGCGACCGGTTCGTCGAGTGCCTTGAAACTGGTCTGGCGCAGCAGGATAGGGCACTGGCGGCGCGGCGGACCTTCGATCACCGCTTTGGGGGTGATGCCGTGCGCCGGCATTTGCGCCTGCACGATGTCGATGTCGAGGGTGCGCGGTGTCAGGTGATTGATGTGCGGTCCCTTGAACGCCACCACATCGGCAATCAGGCGATGCTGGGCGCTGAGTTTCTGATATTGCTCGGCGGTGACCGTGGCGCTGTGGTGCCAGCGGAAGGTTTCCAGCGACTGTTCAACGAACTCGTCGGCCTCTTTTTCGGTGAGGCCTCCTTGGGTTTCGGCGCGATCGATGAGCCTGAGGGCGGCGGGGGTGAAGATCGAACGCTTGTCCAGCACCGACTGGGCAAAGGCCCGCAGCTCCAGGTCTTCGATCAGTTCCAGGCGCAACAGCGAGGTGAACACCCGGAACGGGCTGACCTGCAACGACGCCTCATGCACGGCACGGAAGGCGGTGGAATGCACCGGCACGCCGGCCGGGGTCAGGTCGTAATATCCCACCGGCTGCATGCCCATCACCGCGAACAGGCGGGCGAGGGTGGCCAGTTCAGCGGCGGTGCCGACCCGGATGGCACCATGGCGCTCAAGGTCCAGGCGCTCGATTTCACCGGTGTTGTTCAACTGTCGGGCCACTTGTGGGTCGCTGTCCAGCACGTGGCGATTGGTCTGTTCCACCAATTCCATCAGCGCGCCGTACAGCGGCACTTCTTCGCGGTACATGTCGGACATCGCTTTGGAGAAGCGTTGGCGGATCAGGTCGGGGCTGACGAAGCTGGGGTGGCTCATGAATGACATTCCTGGCGCGTGGACGTGAAGGATGGAAGAAAAGATCGCAGCCTTCAGCGACGCCGGCAAACGAAGTTTCTGACGGACTTCATTCTACAAAGGACTGCCAGTTCAGTGCAGTCGTTGATCCTGCGGGCTCTCTGAGCGCAGCGATGCCAAAAACTCCCGATACAGGTGCGCCGAGCCGGCAGGAGATTCAACCATCGGCATGTGCCCGATGCCTTCCCATATTTCCACCCGCAAATCCGCCAGGCCTTTGCTCCAGATGGCCACGCTGCTGACATCGATCAAGCGATCCTTGCGCCCCCACAGCAACAGCGCTGGTGCCTTGATCGCCGGCAGTTTCGGTTCCATGGGCGGGCTGGCGCGAAAATCGCGGAAGATTTCTTCCAGTTCGTCGCGCGACTGTTGATAGCGATGGGCGATAGCGTCCAGCACCACCCGCGGTACCCACGGTGGTTCGGCCATGGTCATGCCATAGAAGTATTTGAATTCTTCCCGGGAGTGAATCAGGAACGGGTTGTGCCCCTTGGCCAGATGCCGCTCCAGGTCACTGGGCTCCGGTTCGGTCACCCCGGCAGGGTCGAACAGGGCGAGCGAGGCAATGCGCTCCGGATAGTGGGCTGCCAACCAGGCGGCGATGTAGCCACCCATCGAGTTGCCGATGACATGGACCTTGTCAACCCCGCAAACATCGAGCAATTGGATCATTCGCTTGGCTTGCAATGGGATGTCATAGCCGCCGCCCGCCTTGAAGCCGGTTTCGCCATGCCCGGCGATGTCGGGAATGATCACCCGGTAATTGCCGACAAAGTGCCGGGCAAATCGCAGCCACAGGTTCTTGTCGGCACTGAAGCCGTGCAGCATCAATACATTGCTGGACGCCTCATACGGCCCGCCTTGCCAGGTCGAGACGGTCATTTCGGCGATGGGCACGACGATCTTGTGCAGCTTGTACAACCTGGCCTCGACGGCCACGCTCAAGTCATACAGCCAGTAACCGATCGCCGGGTAGCTCAACCAGCTCCAGGCGGCGAAAACCGCGATAGCGACAACCAGTAAAAGCATCAGGCGTCTTCCTTCTATCTGATCAGGACACTATGTGATCAGCCGGTTTCAGGGTTCGGGTCAAACGGTGAAAGCTGAAACTGAACCCTGGAAACATGGCAATCACATGACCGCTCTTGCTTTGATACCAACTGTGGCAGCCTCCGGACTTCCACACCGTACGCTGCATTTCTCTATGTATCATTTCAGTGTAGGTACGTTCTGCCTCGGGGCGTACTTCGATGCTGCGCAAACCGCATGCTTTTAACGTGCGAATGCAATCGAGGATGTAGTTCATCTGCGATTCGATGATGAACAGCGCCGAAGTATGGCCAATACCGGTGTTCGGCCCGGTGACGATAAACAGGTTGGGAAAGGCCGGCAGGCTGGTGCCGAGGTAGGCCCTTGGGTACTGCGCCCAGATGTCTGAGAGGCGTATGCGGTTTTTACCGCTGACGGGGTAGGAAATGACCCCGTCGGTGGCGTCGTAACCGGTGGACCAGACGATCAGGTCCAGGTCGATGTGCTGGCCGTCCTGCATGACGATGCCGGTTTCATCGATGGCGGCGATGCCCTGTTCGCGGCTGTGCAATGTCACGTTAGGGCGACCCAGCGCGGGGTAAAGGGTGCTCGACAGAATCACCCGTTTACAGCCGATGGTGTAGTCCGGTGTCAGTTTGCGCCGCAGTTCGGCGTCCGGCACCTGGCGCTTGAGGAAGCGCAGGGCTTGGTATTGCACCATGCGGATGGCCGGTTTCGAGTATTTGAAGGCAATCACCCGGGTTTCAAATTGCCAGTAGATCATCCAGCGCAGCAGCTTGTAGGCCGGCTTGATTCCCAGCAACCAACGCTGGAAACGGCCGAAGGTGCGGTCAGCCCGAGGCAGCACCCAATGCGGCGTGCGCTGGAATACATGCAGGTGCTCGACGTCCGGGGCGATTGCCGGAATCACCTGGGCCGCACTGGCGCCACTGCCGACGATGGCGACACGCTTGTGCCGGTAATCGTAGGAATGATCCCAATTGTTGGTGTGAAAGGTTTTGCCTCCAAAACGCTCCTGCCCTTCGAAGTGCGGGACCACCGGTTGGCTCAAGGGCCCGGTGGCATTGATCAGGAATTGCGCATGAAAGGTGCCCTTGGCGGTGTGCACCACCCAGTGTTTTTGCACGTCGTCCCACTCGACGCGCTCGACATTGGCCTGCAGTTCCACCTTGTCCAGCAGGCCGAAGTGCTCCACCACGTAACGGGTATAGCGGTGCAGTTCAGCCTGTTCGGCGAACATCTGTGTCCAGCGGTAGGGGGCGAACGACAGCGAATAGAGCGGCGAGGGCACGTCGACCGCGGCGCCCGGGTAGGTGTTCTGGCACCAGGTGCCGCCGAAGAAATCCCGCCGTTCCAGCAGGCGAAAGTCGGTGATGCCGGCCTTGAGCAAATTGACCGCCGCGCACTGGCCGCCGAAACCGCTGCCGATGATCAGCACTTGAAAGGTCTGCATGGGCCTCCTGTTCAACATCGAGAATCAATCCTTACCTTCATGTATAGCCGTTTCTGCAGGCGTAACGATTTTGCTGGCGACGGGAGCTCGATCCGTCAGGCGGTGATGGCTATTTGATCTTGCCCTGTTAGACTTCGGGCACACTTGCAATCCCGGTGTGAACAGGTTTCGTTCTGTGGTGCAGAGGTCCCAATGGGAAAGAAGGGAGGAAAAGGACTTTCACTGGCCAGGAGGCTCTACACATCGCGCGTCCTCGGCCTGGTGTTGGGGCTGATATGCGTGGGTGTGGCGATGTACCCGCTGGACCCGGCACCCTGGGTATGGGGGCTCATGCTGTTCAACGGCCTGCTCTGGCCGCACCTGGCCTACCTGTGGGCGCGGCGCGCCAAGGCCGCTTATCACGCCGAACACCGCAACCTGTTGATCGACGCGTTCATGGGCGGCTTCTGGGTCGCCGCGATGCAATTCAATCCGCTGCCCAGTGCAACGACCATTTCCATGATGGCAATGAACAACGTGGCCATCGGCGGACTGCGCTTTCTGCTGGCGGGTACGGTCGCGCAGGTCCTCGGGATCGGCGTCGGCTGGTTGATCTTCACGCCGCTGTTCATCCCTGAAACAACCCAACTGCAGCTCTACGCCTGTTTGCCCCTGATGTGCTTTTACCCGCTGGCGCTGGGCTTGATCTGTTTTCGCCAGGCGCATACCCTCGGCCAGCAAAAGCGCGAGCTGTTGGCCCTGAGCCGTACCGACAGCCTGACCGGCCTGCTCAATCACGGCGCCTGGAAGGATCAGCTGGAAGTCGAGTTCCAGCGCTGCCAACGACAGCATCATGGCGGGGCCATCGCGCTGATCGACATTGACCACTTCAAAAGCATCAATGACACCTACGGCCATGTGGCCGGTGACATCGTGCTGCGCCAATTGAGCAAGATGCTCAAGCAGAACCTGCGGGCCACCGATGTGGCCGGGCGTTATGGTGGCGACGAGTTCTGCGTGATCCTTCCCGACCTGCCCCTGGGCAGCGCCGCCGCGGCCATGGACGCCCTGCGTGACCGCTTCGCAACCTTGGGCTACGAACAGAATCCGGCCCTGAAAGTCAGCCTGAGCATCGGCCTGGCGGCCTTCAACGCCCGCCACAGCGATGCGACCCTGTGGCTCAACGACGCTGACCAGGCGCTGTACGAGGCCAAGACCACGGGGCGCAATCGGGTTATCTGCTGCAGCAATGACCGGCCTCATCGCCCATCTCTCGCGGCCGTACCCGATCAACTGTAGGAGCTGGCTTGCCAGCGAAGACGGCCTGATAGCCAATCCATTTCCCACGGCCGTACCCGATCCGCTGTAGGAGCTGGCTTGCCAGCGAAGGCGGCCTCACAGGCGACGAATATCTTTCCGGTGTACATATGCATTCCTGCGGTAACAGCCACCAATGGTTTCGCCCTTACGGCGAGTCACTTGGAAAAACGGAACGCCGGCCAGCCCCACGTAACCATGGGCTCTTGCCCCTGGTGTTCGGTGCCTCGCCTAGGCTCGGCAATCAAGATCAAAAGCCAGAGCCAGCTCAAAACCACTCGCTACTCACCCACGACGAGTTCCCACGTAAGAGCGTCGCAGCGATCAATACATGGCGCACAACTTTCCAAGACGTTTCCTACAACGTACCCTGTTGCCGCGTTTCGGCATCGACTCCTATAGTTCGGGTTCGCGGAAAACTCCGCGACCGACCTTGGCCGGTCGGAATCTGAAACGTAACAGCGCTGCATGTTTATGGCGGCTGTGCGCGGGACATCTTCGGGTGTGCCGGTCTTTCAGGTACCGGTCGGCCAACCCGCACACGGCTGCCACCTTCATTTCGCTTGGCCGCGAATGGTGGTAGCTCAACCTGAAGTTACTCGTATGTTTGACCAAGTCACGCCCCGTTACCTCCCCATCGACACCTACGACGCCGTTAACCCGGTGCTCTTCATCAATACCCACAAAGAACTCAGCGACATGGCGGCCTGCGCCATGCACCGTTTTACCGTAGTGCGCGACCTGGCGGACACCCTGTCCAGCCTCAATCTCAAAGATATTTCCGATTATGATCTGACGCGGGTGACCCGTGCCGTGCATCTGCTCATGCGCGAAGGTTGCGCCATGCTGGATGTGATTCAGGCGAGGGCGTTGCAGCGGGAGGAGGGGTTCAAGACTACGGTCTGACGGAAAACCCAACGGCCAAAGATCGCAGCCTGCGGCAGCTACAGGATAGGGTGGTCCCGATGTAGCTGCCGCAGGCTGCGATCTTTCAGCGTCGGCGTTTACTCCTTAACGTGCATGAACTCTTCCGCCCAACGGATATATTCCTCCGGCTGGGTGTAGGTATGCGTCAGTTCGGTCGCGCTCAGGTCCGATGCCTGGGTGAATATCTGGCGTTGTTCGCGCAGGCTGTCGTACGTTGCCTTGATCGCGGCGAAGTAGGCGCCGTGGCCGTCGATGACGACGCGCACGCCCAGTTCGGCCAGGCGTTTGTCGTCACGCAACAACGGATTGCCGTAGGTCACCAGCATCAGTGGCACGCTCAGGTGCTCGGCGATTTGTTCGAGGTGGTCGAAATCCTTCACCCCAACCATGCAGATGCCGTCCGCACCGGCGGCCTGGTATTGCTTGGTGCGGCTGATGATCTCCTGGACCGGCAGGATACCTGCGTGGGTCCGGGCGATGATCGCCATTTCCTTGTCGCAGCGGGCTTCCAGTGCCGCGCGAATCTTGCCGACTCCTTCGGCGACCGTGATCAGGTCGGTGGACTTGCGGCCAAATTGGGCCGGCAGCAAGGTGTCTTCGATGGTCAGGGCGGCCACACCGGCTCGTTCCAGTTCGACGATGGTGCGCATGACGTTGAGCGCGTTGCCGTAGCCGTGGTCGGCGTCGGCGATCACCGGCAATTGGGCGACGCGGCCGATGCGAGTGGCCTGTTCGGCAAACTCGCTGAGGGTGATCAAGGCAAAGTCAGGGGCGCCCAGGACTTGCAAGGACGCGACCGAGCCACCGAGGATCCCCACTTCGAAACCCAGGTCCGCGGCGATGCGTGCCGACATCGGGTCGAACACCGACGCGGTGTGATAGCAGGTGTTTGACGCGAACAGTTGACGAAAATTGCGGCGCAAATCTTGATGAGAAAGCCTGGACATATGAGTTCCACCAATGGAAATGGAAGGGCTTGAGCAAAAGTGTCAACGCCGAAGAAGTGAAAGGCTATCACGGGGGCAAGTCTTGAATGATGACGAATTTAGCGCTTTTACGGCCAAAGGCGTCGATCTTGAGGCGAGGCAGGGTTCGTTCAGGCGGTCACGGCATGTCACTGTCGATTGGGCAGCGGCACCGCACGCACCGAGTCGCCGGGTTGCAGCTGCAGGCGTTTGGCGGTGAGACGGTCCACCAGCAGGCTGTTGCCCGTCAGGCGCGCCGGGGCGGCGGTGATGCGACAGTTTTCCAGGCGGCGATTGTGGATCAGCCAGATCGGTGCCTGGTCGTCCGGGGTGTCGATGACCAATGACAGATGTTGACTGTCGCGCACGGTTCGAATGGTCGAAAGCGGCGCTTCGATGACCGGGCCTGCGTCGAAGATGTCGATGTAGCCCTGATGAGAGAATCCTTCAGCCGTAAGGATTTTCAGTGCCGGCTCGGCATCGGGGTGCGGCTTGCCGATCACGGCCTGGGCCTGTTCGGTGAGCAGGCAGGCGTAGAGCGGTTGCCGTGGCATCAGCTCGGCGATGAACGCTTTGTTGCCCAGCCCCGACAAATGATCGGCATGACTGAAATCCATCTTGAAAAAGTGCCGGCCCACGCTGTCCCAGAACGGTGAGCAACCTTTTTCGTCGGCACTGCCGCGCAGCTCGGCGATCAGTTTCTCGCCGAACAGGTGCGGG
This sequence comes from Pseudomonas serbica, assembly GCF_028823535.1. GTDB lineage: Bacteria > Pseudomonadota > Gammaproteobacteria > Pseudomonadales > Pseudomonadaceae > Aquipseudomonas > Aquipseudomonas serbica. The sequence goes on from NZ_JAQIYM010000007.1 coordinate 122,168, forward strand.
AACTCCGCCGCCAGCAACAAGCGACCCAGCGAGAGCAGGCGGCCGTTACTGCCCCGGCGTTGATCGGGACGCAGGAACAGCGTGCAGAGTTCCGATTGACCGGTCATTTCATTGTTGAGGAACAGGGTCGGGATTTGTCGCGAAATACCCAGGTTGGGTGAAGCATTGACCGTCAGCCCGACCCGATAGTTGTACCAGGGCTCGCGCAGGCCGATCGCTGCGCTGATGGCGCTGACGCCGAGCACTTGCTGGTCGTCGTCTTCAAGGACAAACAGGTAATCGGCATCGGCGCGTTCGACCTGTTCGGCGAAGGTTCTTTTGACCCAGCGCAAGCGGTGGGTCAGGCGCTCTTCATCGACCAGCGGTGTCAGGCCGCGACCGGCCAGGCGTGCCAGCGCCAGCAAGGCGGGCAGGTCGGTCACCTGGACCGGGCGCAGAATCATGCTGGCGCGCCTTGTGTGCGGCCGTTCGGGCGTTGTCGACACTGGCGTGTTCTGCTCACAGGGCGATCAGCCGGATGCTGCTGCCTTCGGTGACCTGCAGCGCCTGGCACATCTCGCCGTCCAGCCCCAGCGGTTGACCTGCGCGGTAGTCGAGATCGGCGACGATGGCGCGAAAGTGCCCAAGCGAATCATTGCTGACCAGGTAGCGGCCGCGGGCATCGATGGACGAAACGGCCAACACCTCGGCGGTCTGGCTCTGCGCGATGGAACGAATGTCGCCGGTGCGTGCCTGCAGCGTCGGGCCGCCATCGAACAGGTCGACATAACCGTTGGTTTCGAATCCTTCGCGCTCAAGGATATCGAAAGCTTCCTGGCCGTCGGGGTGGATGCGCCCGATGCAGTCTTGCGCGGCCTGGGGCAGCATCGGCACGTAGATCGGGTATTGCGGCATCAGGTGGGCGAGGAACGTCCGGCTTTCCAGGCCGCAGAGCCGCTCGGCCTCAACGTAGGATAGGTCGAAGAAGTGCTTGCCCACAGCGTCCCAGAAGGGTGAGTGGCCGTTATCGGTGCTGTAGCCGACGATTTCGCTGATCACCGCGTCGGCAAAGCGTTGCGCATGGGCGGCAATGAACAGCAGGCGCGCCCGCGACAACAATTCTGAGTGCGGCGTGCGCACCCGCGCCGAATCGATATGGAAGCCGCGTAGCAAGGTGTGCCCGTTGAGGTCATGGCACAGCGACAGTGCAGGCACGCCGTGCTCGATGTTCAGCTCGCGCGAGGCACTGGTGAAAGGGCGGTTGCGCAGGCTGTAGAAAGGTTCGCTGAAACCGGCCGTGGCGACGATTTCCGAGCAGCCCAAAAGGCGCCGGTCTGCCTGGTCTTCCAGGACGAAAAAGTAATTCTGCGGGCCGGGACTCTCGACGTTCTGTTGCAGTGACATGCAGGCGTCGAGAATCCTGTCGCGCAAGCGTGCGCTGTCATCGGGCAAGGACGTGACGCCCACCAGGCTTTCGCGGGCCAATCGCTGCAACTGGGGCAGGTCGGTTAGTTGCACGGTGCGCAAGACCAGCATGGGTGCACTCCTGTATCAAAGGGCTCGGTGACCGGCCTTCGCATGAGGGCATCCCGGCTCCTGCTGGATGAGGTGTATCGTTAATCCGTTGAAAACAGTATTTCTATAAGGCGCACTACATGTCTAGTTAATTTTGACGGGACATTTCCCCGGTCGAACAGGCAGGAAAAGGCTGTCAGCGGCAGATGAAGGGGATGTTGAATAATCGTGTAGGGCACCGCCCTCGGAGCGCGTTTGAATCGTTGAAATGTCACCCCCTGAGGATCTTTCTTACGGCACAATTGGGCAATGACTGACGGTCAGGTGCCGATTTTCCTTTCTATCCATAGAGTGATTTTTTTCGTGCAGGCGACCCGTTTGACCCTGATCTGCCACGCTCGAACCCTTGCACAGAAACTGGCGCGCTTTCCTGCGGACGAACCCCTGGAGATGGACTGGCAAGCGGCGCGGGGTTCCCGAGGCGCTCGCTTCAAGGAGGCCTCGCGCGTGTTGTGCGGTCCGGAGTTGCGCACCCGACAGACTGCGGAGCTTTTCGGCAAGCGCCTGGAAATTGTCATGGCCCTGCGCGATTGCGACTTTGGCGATTGGCGTGGCGTACGAATCAACGAGTTACAGAAAAACCAGCCCGATTCACTGCAGGCCTGGCTCGCCGACCCGCGCTCGGCGCCCCACGGCGGCGAGTCGGTGGCGCAACTCGGCGAGCGAGTCGCCGCCTGGATGAAAACCCTGGAAGCGTTGCCCGGCCATGTGGTTGCCGTGACCCATCCATTCGTCATGCGTGGCGCATTGATGCAGGTACTGAAGGGGTCGGCATTCAACCTGATCGATGTCGAGCCGCTGTCGATGATAGAACTGCAGTTTCATGGTTGCTGGCGGCTGCGGCTGCCCGGCAGCGATAACGAGGGGATGTCATGATGAAAAAACTATTGGTCATCGGCATCGGCGCCGGCAACCCCGACTACATTACCCTGCAGGCCGTGAAGGCGCTGAACCGGGTCGATGTGTTTTTCATCATGGACAAGGGCCAGGACAAGGACAAGCTGATTGACCTGCGCCGCGAACTCTGCGAACGCCACATCACCGATCCGCACTACCGCTTTGTCGACGCCCAATGCCCGGAGCGCGAGCGCGGCGAGGTGGACTACAAGACCAGCGTCGATGCGTTGAACCTGGTCAAGCAGCAAACCTTCGAGCGCCTGATCAACGAGGAACTGGCGCCCGACCAGTGCGGCGGTTTCCTGGTGTGGGGCGACCCGGCGTTGTATGACAGCACCATACGCATCCTGCAGGCGATCCTGGCTTCGGGCCGCTGTGCTTTCGAGTTCGAGGTGATTCCCGGCATCACCAGCGTCCAGGCGCTGGCCGCGCAGCACAAGGTGCCCCTCAATCAAATCGGCCGCTCGGTGGAGATCACCACCGGCCGGCGCCTGGCAGCGGGGCAGGTGGGCGATGCCGACAGTCTGGTGGTGATGCTCGATGCCCAGGATGCCTACCATCATGTGGCCGATCAGCAGACGCAGATCTACTGGGGCGCCTACCTGGGCACCCCGGATGAAATCCTCATCAGCGGCAAACTCGAGGACGTGGCGCAGCAGATCGAGCGGGTGCGCAAGGCGGCCCGGCAGGCCAATGGCTGGATCATGGACACCTATCTATTGCGCAAGCCCTGAAGCACGCGCTCGCCCAAACCGTTCCCTGTACACCGACGGTGGCACGCCGACCACGTTGCGAAACGCCACGCGAAAGCTTTCCACCGAACGATAACCACAGTGCTGGGCGATCTGCTCGGTGTGCTGGTCGGTGCTTTCCAGCAATTCCCGGGCGCGCCCCAGGCGTTCTTGCTGCAACCAGGTCTTGGGCGACTGGCCGCTGGCTTCGGTGAAACGGCGCAGGAAGGTGCGCTCGCTCATGGCGGCTTTGCTGGCCAGGTCGCGTACCTCCAGCGGTTCGTGCAACCGCTCTCGTGCCCACTGTATGACGCGCGAAAGATCGCTGCGCGGCGCAGGGCTGACCGGCGTCGGAATGAACTGCGCCTGGCCCCCGGTGCGTTGCGGTGACATCACCAGGCGCCGCGCGACTGAGTTGGCCACCTGGGTGCCAAAATCCCGCGTCACCAGGTGCAGGCAGGCGTCGATGCCCGCAGCGCTTCCGGCCGAGGTGATCAATTGTCCGGAATCGACGTAGAGCACGTCCGGGTCCACCAGGATGTTCGGATAGCGTTCGGCCAGTTCCGCGGTGTAGCGCCAATGCGTGGTGGCGCTGCGACCGTCGAGCAAACCGGTAGCGGCCAGCACGAACACCCCCGAGCAGATCGACAGCAACCGCGCACCCCGCGCATGGGCGTGGCGCAGGGCAGTCAGCAGCGCCTCAGGTACCGCTGCCTGACGGTCGCGCCAGCCGGGAATGATAACGGTCCGTGCCTGTTCCAGCAGTTCCAGGCCGCCATCGGCCAATACCTGAATACCGCCCATGGCGCGCATCGGCCCTTGATCGACGGCCGCGATTCGATGGCTGTACCAAGGGAAATCGAACTCTGGCCGTGCCAGGCCAAAAATCTCCACGGCGATGCCGAATTCGAAAGTACACAGGCCGTCGTAGGCCAGGATCACGACCAGTCCTGGAGAAGCATGCATTTGGCGGAAAGTTCCCGGTGAGTGTCTTGTGCGCCACTTTAGCCGTAGAAGGCGGACAGATAAAGTCTGTTCACACCGACCGACATCCCGGAGCACTGCCCATGACCAGCCTCGTCCGCGAAATTCCCGCCGCCCCTTCGGCCATTGCCTTGATGCATTTCAGCAACCGCCTGACATTCGAAACCGACTGTTCCGACGTTTACGCCAGCCAGCAGGCCGGCGAAGTCGATTTCATTCTGGTGGATGTGCGGGGGCCGTTGGCGTTCGACCGCGGGCATGTGCCGGGTGCGATCAACATTCCCGGGCGACTTCTTACCGCCGAAGGTTTGCGTGCCTACGCGAAAACCAGCCTGTTCGTGGTCTATTGCGCAGGCCCCCACTGCAACGGGGCGAACAAGGCGGCGGTGAAGCTGGCGGCGCTGGGGTACCCGGTGAAGGAAATGATTGGCGGTGTGACCGGATGGCTGGATGAAGGGTTCGAGTTGAGTGCGGCGGGCGCCGCTATCGGCTGCGCCTGCTGAACCTGCCTGTACTCGATCTTCTGTAGGAGCTGGCTTGCCAGCGAAGGCGGCCGAAAGACCAGCCCAATGCCCAAGGAGGCCTTCGTCGGCAAACCGGCTCCTTTCTATAACTATTTGTCGCTTCATACTAATTTACCCTGTGAAAGCCGCTCTAGACTGCCGGCCACTTCGGTCCCACCGCCACAAGCTAGCGACCGAAAGCTGCCAATAAAAGTCTCCGCACACAGGAGTTATAAATGAAGAAGCTAGTGATGTTCGGTGCCCTGGCACTGTCGATGTTGTCCCTCACCGCCGTGGCCGCGGATACCAAGCCAATTCGCATCGGTATCGAAGCCGGTTACCCACCATTCTCGATGAAAACCCCCGACGGCAAGCTCACCGGCTTCGACGTGGACATCGGCGACGCCCTGTGCGAGCAGATGCAGGTCAAGTGCACCTGGGTCGAGCAAGAGTTCGACGGCCTGATTCCGGCACTGAAGGTCAAGAAGATCGACGCCATCCTGTCGTCCATGACCATCACCGACGATCGCAAGAAAAACGTCGATTTCACCATCAAGTACTACCACACCCCGGCACGTTTCGTGATGAAGGAAGGTTCCGACGTCAAGGACCCGTTGACCGAACTCAAGGGCAAGAAAGTCGGTGTACTGCGCGCCAGTACCCATGATCGTTTTGCCACCGAAGTGCTGCAACCGGCAGGGATTGTCCTGGTGCGCTACGGTTCCCAGCAGGAAGCCAACCTGGACATGGTGTCCGGCCGCGTTGATGCGCTGCTGGCCGACTCGGTCAACCTGGACGACGGTTTCCTGAAGACCGACGCCGGCAAGGGTTTTGCTTTCGTGGGACCTGAGTACAACGATCCGAAATACTTCGGCGGTGGTGCAGGCATTGCCGTGCGCAAGGGCGATACCGCCCTGGCCGAGCAGTTCAACAAAGCCATTACCGAGATCCGCGCCAACGGCAAGTACAACCAAGTGCAGGACAAGTACTTCAAGTTTGACGTCTACGGCGAGTAATCGAGCCGTTAAAAAATGGCCCCGTTAACGCGGCGGCCATTTTTTTCGCCCATGATTTATCCTGCCCAACCCATTTCCCCACCGTTGGAGAATCGGAGTCTTCCCATGCAACGCATCGACCATTTGCTGCCCTGGAGCCACCTGGGAACCGAGCGCACCCTCAGCGTATTCCGTTATGGCGCGGGCACTCGCAAGGTCTACATCCAGGCCAGCCTGCACGCCGATGAACTGCCGGGCATGCGCACCGCCTGGGAGCTCAAGCAGCGCCTGGCCGAACTGGAAAGCCAGGGCCAATTGCAAGGCGTGATCGAACTGGTGCCGGTGGCCAACCCCATCGGTCTCGACCAGCACCTGCAAGGCAGTCACATGGGCCGCTTCGAACTGGGCAGCGGCAAGAACTTCAACCGCTCGTTCGTCGAACTGAGCGCTCCGGTGGCGCAAAGGGTGGGTGATCGCCTGGGCAGCGATGCCGAGGCCAACATCGCCCTGATTCGCCAGGCCATGGGCCAGGTGCTCGACGACCTGCCGGCCCCGGCTTCGCAACTGGAAGCGATGCACCGCCTGTTACTGCGTCATGCCTGCGACGCCGACATCACCCTCGACCTGCATTGCGATTTCGATGCGGCGATTCACCTCTACGCCTTGCCGCAACACTGGCCGCAATGGCAATCGCTGGCGGCGCGCCTGAAAGCCGGGGTGGCGTTGCTGTGCGAGGATTCCGGTGGCAGTTCCTTCGACGAGTCCTGCTCTTCACCCTGGTTACGCCTGGCCAGGGCTTTCCCCGAAGCCGCCATTCCTCCGGCCAACCTGGCGACCACGCTGGAGCTTGGCAGCATGGGCGACACCCGGGTCGATCAGGCCCAGGCCAATTGCGAGGCGATCCTGGGCTTTCTCGCCGAACAGGGTTTCATCAAGGGCACCTGGCCGGCGGCACCGGGCGAGTGCTGCGAGGGCATGCCGTTCGAAGGCACCCAATACCTGTTCGCACCGCATCACGGCGTGGTCAGCTTCCTGCGCGAGGCCGGTGAATGGGTGGAGCAGGGCGATCCACTGTTCGAAGTGGTCGACCCATTGAACGACAAGGTCACCACCGTGCGCGCGGGCACAAGTGGCGTGCTGTTTGCGATTGATCGCGGGCGCTATACGCAACCGGGCACTTGGCAGGCGAAAGTGGCCGGGCGCGAGCCGATTCGGGTTGGGAAGTTGATTAACGATTGAGGAGGGGAGGGTCATTCCACGCCGCGTGATCGGTGGATGCCTAATGTGATGAGGTAGCGCTCCTCTGTGGGGCGCTTGTCGTACTTGAAGCGATTGACCACCAGCATCAGTTGGTACTTGTCACCTGCTCGCCAGTAAGCCGTCCCGCCTTTTTTTGCATCGCGCAATTGGGCCCGCCATTGCGGGGTGTCGGCGAACGAAGGGAAGTCATTGACCCGGATGGGTACCCAGCCAGCGTTGCGCCATTGCTCCTGCAGATCCAGTACGAGCTTGAGGGTGTCGTCGAGCAATAGTGGTTCGATTTGTGGGGACATGTTGACACCGTTGATTGACTCATCACGATTGAACGTAACCGTAAAGTAGCGTGCCAGTGGAGTTATGAACCCATATTGAGGATCGATGAAACGAAGACGGGCATCCGACTTGGGCAAGCGCCCCCAAAAGTGCCCGGCGATGGCTGGATCAATGGCCGCACTGGAGCGACGGCGCATATCCTCCCAAGGCTCGCCAATCAACAGGGCAATTTCCGGCTCATCTGATAGGGCCTCAATCGCTGCCAATGTCAGGAGGGCCGCGACCGCCAGTGCCAACGCACCACGACGCCAGCCCACGCGTTGCAGCAGGCTCATCGCACGCTTCCACCCCAGGCGATATCCCGAATCGATTGCTCAATCAGCTCGCGCTGGTTGCTGCGTAGTAGATCATCAAACTGCTCTGCGGCTCTAAGTACGAAGGGCATGCACTGATTGATATCGGCCAGGTTGGCAGTGAGGCTGTTGCTGAAACCAATGGTGCGTCCGTCGTCGATCCGGCGGCACTGACTGGCCAACGTCAGTTCGATGGCTTCAGCGGCGCCAGACGGGATACCGCTCAGGTAGGAAAGATGATTGCTGTACAGCAATGAGCTGAATCGCCAGTCGTTGTACATCGCTGGTTGCAGAATATTCTGTTGTTCGTGCCAAGCCAGATGTTCAACGCTTTTGGCGATGTTGCCCGCCTCGATCGCCCCAAAAGCCAGGATGATTTCATCATGGTCAATCCCGAATTTTAGTGTTTCCTCTCCGACCGGCCATAGCATGGTCGAGGAAGCAAAAACCGACATGGTGCGCTTCTTCATGTACTACAACCGCACCAGGCTCCACAGCTACAACAACTACCTGTCGCCAATAGCTATGGAGCAAAAAGCGGCATAAACACCGTAATCGGTGTCCGGGATTACTTGACCAGTTCAACCCACCTGTTTCGAGGCGAAAGCCGCAAGACCTGCCCACTGGAATCGCGAATCGAGGCGCCACAGCTGCGCGTAGACGGCATTGATTGCCTTGTTGCGCGCCTTCGGATCGGCAATCAGTTTGCCGCCCGGGGCCACGACGTTTTCGACCCTTTGCTGATGCCCGCGCCAAAGGTTTTCACAGACTGTCCCTGGCCGTTCGCTGAGCGTGGGTGTGGGTGCCCGCGCTGAAGCGAAACTGGATGGTTGCGGTGGTTGGGGGCAACTGGCGCGGCTTCCTGCTGCGGGGCACTCCTCGCGGCTTGCGGCGCAGCACCCTGACTGGACTCATAGGTGGCGGTGGTAAACGAGGGGTAGAGCCCGGCCTTGCAGGAGCAGCTGCTGCGGCTGTCCAGCGAGCCAGCGAACAGCCTGCATGACTGTTCATGTACGAGATGCCACCGACGATTTCATAGGTTTTGTCGTTCTTGCCACAGGAAACCGGATCCCCGGCGCGAGCGTGGGCGAAGCCAAACGTCATGATGCAGGTATCGGTCTCCAGCACCTCGCCGCCACAACTGGTCTTGTCACCCTTGCGAATGAAATATCCCTTAGCCATCGCTTGAACTCCTTGTCTGTTGACGCGCGAATTGCTCCCACTTCCATGGAAATGGAGGCATGGCAAAATGCCGCGCACAGGGTTCTATGCAAGGGTGTCAGGCGTAAATCAGACCTTTCCTTGTCTGCTGTAGGCTGATTCCATAATGGGGCCGGTGCTGGGAGTCGCTGCAACGAAGGTGCTAGTCTCTGTCCCGAATCCTGCGCACGGTGAAGGAAGGTTTATGCTGAAGTTTCTCGCTCTGTTCACGCTGCTGGCATCCGCCACTGTCCATGCTCAAACCCCATTGCAAAGCGACCTGCCGCTCAAGTACCTGGAGCAGGCCAACGCCGATTCCCGCGAGCAGCCCCTGGTGATCTTTCTCCACGGCTACGGCAGTAACGAGCAGGATCTGTTCGACATCAAGGATGAGTTACCCAGCGAGTACAACTACCTGTCGGTGCGGGCGCCGATGGTGATGCAGGAGGGGAGTTACCAGTGGTTTCGCAAGAAGGGCGAAGGTGCCTACAACGGCGAAACCGATGACCTGAAGTCGAGCGGCCAGTTGCTGCTGGATTTCGTCGTACAGGCGACGAAGAAATATCACACGCAACCGGAGAAGGTGTTCCTGGTGGGATTCAGCCAGGGCGCGATCATGTCCTACGAAGTCGCCCTTCGGCATCCCGAGGCGGTGGGCGGGATTGCCGCGTTGAGCGGGCGGATTCTGCCGGTGCTCAAGTCTGAATTGAAGCCTGATGAAAAACGCCAGTCGCTGGCGATTTTCATCGGCCATGGCACGGCGGACCAGCGTCTTCCCTTGAGCGATGGCACCGAGGCCAACAGCCTGTTGCAGAGCATTTCACTGGAGCCCGAGTTCCACGCTTACCAGGGTGTCGGCCACAGCATCAGTGCCGAGGAGATGCAGGACTTGAGCGCCTGGTTGCAGCGCCGCAACCCCTGAGGCTCATTTGCCGCTGACGATCTGCTTGATCAGGGTTTCGTGGGCGGCCATGTCGCCGGGGCGGGAAATGACCTGAATCACCGTCATGTGGTTGCCCGAAGCCGCCATCAACGTGGTGTTGAGGGTCATGCCACCGCCCTGGGTGGCAGTGCTGTCGACCTGGCGCACGCCCAGGCCGGTGTTCTTCAGGGTCAGGCTTTTTTCGCTGAGCTTGTTGTAGTCCGCCAGGGCCTTGTGTTGCGCCGCGTCGAAGTCGGCCGCCGTGCCGTCGAGGAACTCACCGTCGTTGTCCTTGACCCTGACCCCTTCGGGCAGGCTGTTTTGCGCGGCGATCACCACGGTCTTGGTGGTTTCGTTCGAATACATGGTGCCGCTCGCACCGGTAGGGCTGGCGGGCAACGGATTGGCCACGAAACCCTTGGGTAGGGTGAAGGTGAACTTGCCATCGAGCAGCGAGACTTTCTGGCCCTGCACCGTCTCCTTCGCAGGAGCCTTGGCCGCCTGCACATTCAAAGCCCCCAGGCTGGCAGCCGCTGCCAGCAACAGGACAACGGCTTTTTTACTCAACAGTGACATCGGAATCTCCAGGGATGGTCGCGCGGTGGGGCGTGATCATCCCATGGCGGCTGCGAGATGTTCCAGCATGGGCTAACGGACGGTCGTTGATGCTTCGGTATCAGGGGTATTCCTGCCGGGCATGTAACACACTCAGGATCTGGATTTGATCCGTCACTCGTCCGACGGCCAACCTGAAAAATATGTAGGAAACAGGCTCGATTTTTTGATCTCCGTTGCCGCATGTAGGATCTGAAAAAACCAGTAGCCGATACCCTGTGGCGACGGCAGGTCACCACAAGGGTCGGGCGCAGTCACACCTCCCGACGTACGTCGGGAACGCGTTACTCAGCCTGGTTCTGCGGAAACAGGCTGCGGCGGGTTTCTTCGTCGAACTCAGCCTTGAGCACCAGTTTTTCTTTCAGGCCGTGGGCGCGTTGGGCCGCCGGGCGGGCGCTGATTTCATCGAACAGGCGCTTGACGTTCGGATACGCGGCCAAGCCGTTTTCGCCGAGGATGTAAGGCGCATAGTTGGCCCAGCCCCAGAGGGCCATGTCGGCGATGCTGTAGGTGTCACCCGCCAGGTACTGATGGTCGGCCAGGCGCTGGTCGAGCACGCGGTAGTGGCGTTCGACTTCCTTGAGATAACGGTTTTTCGCGTAGGGCAGGTCTTCCGGTGCATGGTGCAGGAAATGCACGGCCTGGCCGGAGAAGGGCGACAGGCCGGTGGCGATGAACATCAGCCACGACAGCAGTTCGGCATTTCCGGCAGCGGTGTGCGGCAGGAAGCGCTGATGTTTTTGCGCCAGGTGCAGCAGGATGGCCTGGGAGTCGAAGACCGTCGCGTCGCCATCGACCAGGGCCGGAACCTTGGCGTTCGGGTTGATCGCGAGGAAGGCGGGCAAGTGCTGCTCGCCCTTGAAGGTGTCGACGCCGATCAACTCATAGGGCGTCTGCAGTTCTTCGAGCAGCAGGGCGACTTTCATCGGGTTCGGCGAAGGATGGAAAAAGAATTTCATGGTAAAGGCCTCAGTCGGAGTGGGTTGCAACTGAGGCTGATGGTGGGGCAAACCTGTTCGATTGACGCACGAGGATATTGCGCTACTCGTTCGAAATGGTTGAACGTGTTGCCAGGGGCGCAGGTTTTGCCAGCAACCGCCGGGTGACGCCGAGCATGGCCACCGAGACGGCAACGCCGATACCGAAACCCATCAGGCCCAGGCTCGGCAAGGTCAGCGTCACGACCAGGCAGAAGGCCGAAAATGAATACATCCCGGTGGCCGTCGCCCGCAGCAACGCGGCGGTAAACGCCGGGCCTCGGGTTTGCTGGGAGAACACCGCCATCACACTGCCAAGTACCGGGAACACGGCGAGCAGGCCGCTCCAGCGGTCGCCAACGGTGCTGGCGAGCCAAGTGACGGCCAAGGTCAGCAGAGCGCCGGCGACCATTCGCAACAGCAGTTTGTCGGACTTCGGTGCCGGCCCGGAAACGATCGGCTGCACCGCCGGGAACAGGTAAGGCGCGGCCAGCAGTGCGGTGGCGGCGGCAATCACCGAGAGTGGCAGCGACGGCGGGAGCAACGACAGGACCACGGCGACCAAGGCCCAGACCAGCATCGAGATCGTCAGCGCCAGTGGCCATTTTGCCCGTTGTGCGACCTGCGCGTAGGTCACGCAGAAGGCAATCATGGCGAACATTGCCGACAGTGCAGCCATGGCCGATTGGGCGGCGAACGCCTGGCCCTGTTCGATGGCGAGGAAAAACAGTATCGGCCCGACCACCACCGGCAACCCCGACAACCAACCCGCGACACTTGGCCCCCAGCGTTTGCCGGCAAGGGAAATAAGCAGCAGGAAGCCTGGAATGACCAGCAGTTTGAGCATCAACACGCGCACTTCTCCGTCCTTGTATGTGGCGGCAACGTTAGCAGATTTGCTCTATAGATTTGCGGGTTTTGTATACAAAGCTATGGCGTCCTGATCAGTGGGACGAACAGCGGGTTGAGTCTGCAGCCTTTCAGCTGACGATAATTCGCGGAACCGAAAAAAAAGAACCCGGTGCGACGTGAGTCGCACCGGGTGTTTTGCCAGGCGGCGGCGGATCTTCGTGGGTCCCCGCGCCGTCTGTAAACGCTGTTGGCTTAAGCGCGTTCGAGCGCCAATGCCACGCCCTGACCACCCCCGATGCACAGGGTGGCGAGGCCTTTTTTGGCGTCGCGCTTGATCATTTCATGCAGCAGGGTTACCAGCACGCGGCAACCCGAGGCACCGATCGGGTGGCCGAGGGCGATGGCGCCGCCGTTGACGTTGACCTTGTCCAGGTCCCATTCCAGGTCCTTGGCCACGGCCAGCGATTGCGCGGCGAAGGCTTCGTTGGCTTCGATCAGGTCCAGCTGGTCAATGTTCCAGCCGGCCTTGTCCAGGCAGCGGCGTGTGGCCGATACCGGGCCGATGCCCATGATCGCCGGGTCCACGCCTGCGTTGGCGTAGGCGGCGATTGTCGCCATAACCGGCAGGCCCAGGGCCTTGGCTTTTTCGGCGCTCATCAGGATCACGGCGGCGGCGCCATCGTTCAGCGACGAAGCGTTACCGGCGGTCACCGAACCGTCCTTCTTGAAGGCCGGTTTGAGCTTGCCCAGGGATTCGGCGGTGGTGCCGGCCCGTGGTTGCTCGTCGGTGGCGAAGGACAGTGGATCGCCCTTGCGCTGGGGGATCAGGATCGGCGTGATCTCATCGACAAAACGCCCGGCTTCAATGGCAGCCGTGGCTTTCTGCTGCGAGGCAGCGGCGAAAGCGTCCTGTTGCTCACGGGTCAGGTTGTACTTCTCGACCAGGTTCTCGGCGGTGATGCCCATGTGGTAATCGTTGAACGCATCCCACAGGCCGTCGCTGATCATGGTGTCGACGATTTGCGCGTTACCCATGCGCAGGCCCGTGCGGGCGCCCGGCATGACGTAGTTGGACAGGCTCATGTTTTCCTGGCCGCCGGCGATGATCACCTCGGCGTCGCCGCAACGGATGGCCTGGGCGCCCAGGTGCAAAGCCTTGAGGCCCGAACCGCAGACCTTGTTCAAGGTCATGGCCGGCACGGCGAACGGCAGGCCGGCCTTGATCGACGCCTGGCGCGCAGGGTTTTGCCCGGCGCCAGCGGTCAGCACCTGGCCCATGATCACTTCATCGACTTCGGCCGGGTCCAGGCCGGTTTGCGCCAGCAGCTGACGGATCACCGCTGCGCCCAGGTCAACGGCGGATACGGTTGCCAGGGAGCCCTGGAAACTGCCGATGGCGGTGCGTGTGGCGGCAACAATGACGACTTCTTGCATGGAATGATTCCTCACTGGGCAGCGAACTGCATTTCCGGAACGTGGTCCGGCACGATCAGTTTACCAGCGGTTTTGGCGACGATTTCCTCGACGCTGACGCCTGGAGCACGTTCCTTGAGGATAAATGCGCCATTTTCGATCTCCAGGTAGGCGAGGTCGGTCAGAACGCGCTTGATGCAACCGGCGCCAGTCAGCGGCAGGCTGCAGTGGTCCAGCAACTTGGACTCACCGTCCTTGGAGGCGTGGGTCATGATGACGATGATGTTGTCTGCGCCGGCTACCAGGTCCATGGCGCCGCCCATGCCCTTGACCAGTTTGCCGGGAATCATCCACGAGGCGATGTTGCCCTGCACGTCGACTTCGAAGGCGCCCAGTACGGTCAGGTCGACATGGCCGCCGCGGATCATCGCGAAGGATTCGGCCGAGGAAAAGATCGAGGCGCCGGTACGGGCGGTCACGGTCTGTTTACCGGCGTTGATCATGTCGGCGTCGATGGTTTCTTCAGTCGGAAACGGACCCATGCCGAGCAGGCCGTTTTCCGACTGCAGCATGACTTCCATGCCTTCGGGGATGTAGTTGGCGACCAGGGTCGGAATGCCGATGCCCAGGTTCACGTAGAAGCCGTCCTGCATTTCGCGGGCGACGCGTTGAGCCATTTGTTCGCGGGAAAGTGCCATTGTCGTTATTCCTTCATTCGGTCCGGGGGCAGGGGATCACTTACGCACGGTGCGCTGTTCGATGCGCTTTTCGAACGTGCCGCAGATGATCCGGTCGACGTAGATGCCTGGGGTGTGGATCTGCGCCGGGTCCAGCTCGCCGGGTTCGACGATTTCTTCGACTTCGACCACGGTGATCTTGCCGGCGGTAGCGGCCAGCGGGTTGAAGTTCTGGGCGGTGTGGCGATAGATCACGTTACCGAAATGGTCGGCTTTCCAGCCTTTGACGATGGCGAAGTCGCCGGTGATGGATTCTTCCATCAGGTACTTGCGGCCATGGAATTCACGCACTTCCTTGCCCTCGGCAACAGGCGTGCCCACGCCGGTGGCGGTGAAAAAGGCCGGGATGCCGGCGCCGCCAGCGCGCATTTTTTCAGCCAGGGTGCCTTGTGGGGTCAGGATGACTTCGATCTCGCCTTTGAGCAGTTGCTCTTCGAACAGCTTGTTTTCGCCGACGTAGGAGGCCACCACCTTGCTGATCTGACGGTCGGTCAGCAGCACACCGAGGCCGAAACCGTCGACGCCGCAGTTGTTGGAAACCACGGTGAGGTCACGGGTGCCCTTGCGCTTGATCTCGTTGATCAGGTTTTCCGGAATCCCGCAGAGGCCGAAGCCGCCAGCGATCACGGTCATGCCGTCTTCAAGACCGGCCAGGGCTTCCTCGTAGGAACTCACGCGCTTGTCGAAACCTGCCATATGCACCTCTTTTATTCTTGATGGGCGGCTGGCTAGCCGAATGGTATTGAGTGTCGCGCCACGGGATTCATTTGTTAAGTTGTTTTTTTGGCTTGATTGATTGATAAAGCTCATTAAACCACTGCTTCAATCTTGCCGCTTGAAGCTTGTCGCTTACAACTGGAGCAAAGCGACCATGACCATCAAACAGATCCGCGCCTTCCTGGCCGTGGCCCAGAGCCTGAGCTTTGCGGTGGCCTGCGAGCGCCTGCACCTGTCGCAATCGGCCCTCAGCCTGACCATCAAGGCCTTGGAAGAAAGCCTGGGCGGTCGGTTGTTCACCCGCAACACGCGCAATGTGGCGCTGACCGCCGAGGGCGAAGCCCTGGTGCCGCTGGCGCGCCGCCTGATCGCCGACTGGGACAATGCCGAGGATGAGCTGCGTCAGCGTTTCACCCTGCAGCGCGGGCGCGTGACCCTGGCGGCCATGCCGTCGTTTGCCGGCAACCTGCTGCCGCCGATCCTCAAGACATTCCGCGCGCGCTATCCGAAAGTCAACGTCACGGTCAACGACGTGATCAACGAGCAGGTACTGGAAATGGTTCGTGACCGCCAGGTGGAACTGGGCGTGGCGTTCGAGCCGAGCCAGAGCTCGTCGCTGCAATTCACGCCGCTGTACATCGATCGTTTCGTGGCGGTGGTGCCCGCCGATTCGCCGTTGGTCGAGCTAAACGAAGTCGACTGGCAGACGTTGCTCAAGGAACCCTTCATCACGTTGCAGCGGCCATCGACGGTGCGAGTGATGCTGGAGGAACACTTGCAGGCCCGGGGCATGAAATTGCCGGTGGAGTTCGAAAGCCATCAACTGGCGACGGTTGGGCGCATGGTCGCCAGCGGGCTGGGCGTGAGCGCCGTTCCTGCATTGTGCGCAGGGCAGATGCGTGAACTGGGGGCGCGTTGCATCACCTTGCGTGATCCGGTGGTGGAACGCGCGCTTGGCGTACTGACGTTGCCTGGAGGGGAACTGTCGGCGGCGGCGCAGGCGTTGTTTGATGTGCTGAAAGAAGAAAACCTGGGTGAACGCTTCACCCTGTAGGCGCTGGCTTGCCAGCGAAGGCGTCAGTTGGATCGCCATCGCTGGCAAGCCAGCTCCTACAGGCGGGGGCTCTTCAGTCATTGAGGCGTTGTGCCAGTAACGGTAAAAGCGCTTCGCACGACATTTCTATCTTCAAATCCAGTATGTCATCCGCCCGGGTCTTGCCCAGGTTGATCGCCAGCAGCGGCTTGCCCTGGTCTACCACCGCCCGGCACAGGCGAAACGCCGAGTACGCCATCAGTGACGAGCCAACCACCAGTAACCCGGCAGCCTGTTCCACCGTGGCCATCGCTTTTGCCGCGGTTGCCTGTGCGACGTTCTCCCCAAAGAACACCACGTCCGGTTTCATCCTCTGACCCGCGCAATGCGGGCAATGCGGGACCTGGAAGCGTGCCTCGAAGGCTGCATCGAGCAGGGTATCGCCGTCCGGGGCCTGCACCGCGTCTACGCCCGCCAGATAAGGGTTTTGCGCCTCCATCAATTGCTGGATTGAATCGCGCTCACTGCGCCTGCCGCAATCCAGGCACAGTACGCGGTGCAGGCTGCCGTGGAGTTCGATCACGTCATGGCTGCCGGCCTGGTCGTGCAAGGTGTCGACGTTCTGGGTGATCAGGCCGCTGATCCGCCGGGTGCTTTGCAAGCGGGCAAGGGTATCGTGGGCCACGTTCGGCTGCGCCTGGCGCACCCGTGGCCAGCCGAGCATCGCTCGCGCCCAATAGCGCCGGCGCGATTCGGGTGCAGAGAGAAACTCCTGGTACATCATCGGCTGGCGTCCACGCCGCACGCCCTGGTTGTCGCGGTAGTCCGGGATGCCCGACGGCGTGCTGATACCGGCGCCGGTCAACACCGCGAACGGCTGGTCGGCGATCAAATGCTGGAGGCGATCGAGTTGTTCGTGGATAAGGCTGTCGAGCATGATCAGCACTCCGGAACCCTGTAGGAGCGAGCGTGCTCGCGAAGGTGTATCAGCCACATAAATGTACCTGATACATCCTCGCGAGCAAGCTCGCTCCTGCAAAGGGCGCAGTGTTTATTTACGGGCCTCCAGAATCAGGTTGAACGGCGTTTGCGTGGCCCGGCGGAAACTCGAGAACCCGGCCTCGCTGAACACCTTGCGCAACCGCGCCTCACCCGCCTGGGCGCCGAGGCCGAGGCCGACTTCCTGGGACAGCGAGTTGGGCGTGCAGATGAAGGTCGAGGCCGCGTAGAACAGTCGGCCAACGGGAGTGATGTTGTCATCCAGCGAGTCGTTGGCGAACGGTTCCACCAGCAATACCGTGCCGTCCGGCTTCAACGACTCGTAGGCGTGCTTGGCCGCGCCAACCGGGTCACCCATGTCGTGCAGGCAGTCGAAGTAGCAGATCAGGTCGTAGTCATTGCCGGGGTAGCTCTTGGCCGTGCCTTGGAAGAATCGCGCGCGACCGGAAACGCCGCCTTCCTCGGCGCGCTGGGTGGCGACGGTGACGGACGGTGCGTGGTAGTCGAAGCCGACGAACCGCGAGTTCGGGTACGCCTGGGCCATGATCACCGTCGATGCGCCATGACCACAGCCGATGTCGGCGACTTTGGCGCCTTCCTCCAGCTTGGCCACCACGCCATCCAGCGCCGGCAACCATTCGGCGATCAGGTGGGCCTTGTAGCCGGGCCGGAAGAAGCGTTCGGTGCCGCTGAACATGCACGGATGGTGATCGCCCCAGGCCAGGGCGCCGTCGCCGCGCATGGCCTTGACCAGTTTGTCCTTGTCATGAAAAAACGATGCAACCACGCCGATGCCACCTGCTACATAGACCGGAGAGTCTTCGATGGCCAACGCCAACGCTTGCTCTTCGGGCAGGCGGAATTGCCCGTCGCGATGTTCCATGTAGCCAGAGGCGGCGTGGGCGCTGAGCCATTCGCGCACCAGGCGGGGGTTGCAGCCGGTCTTGTCGGCAAGCGCTTCGGGGCTGGTCGACTGGCTGTCGGCCATGGCCCGGTACAGGCCGAGTTCTTCACCGAGGATGACATTGGCCAGCATCGCCGCACCGCCCATGTCACCCACCAGTTTGCCCATGAAATCGTTGAGTCTGGCCTCGTCCATCACGTGTGCTCCTTTGCAAGGATCACGGTCCGGAGGCTTGTTTGTCCGGGCGGTGGTCGTGGGAATGAACAGGACACTGAGCAGGTCCCGTGTGGATTAAGTTTAGTTCGCAGGCTGTGTACCGCGGGCTTGAGCGACGAAAGTGCTCTATGGCTGTGCACTGAACCCCTGTAGGAGCGGGCTTGCCCGCGAAGGCGGTGTGTAAACCACCGAAGCTGCGATATGTGCCGGCCTCATCGCTGGCAAGCCAGTTCCTACAGGGGATTAGCCAGCAGTGCCTGCGTATGTATTTCAATGTATCCAGACAGCCTCTGGATACAGTCCACCTTGATTCAAGGCCACCCCTGGACACAGACCAGATACAAACCTGCGCTGAACTGTGAGTTCCGTTCGCTCCTGACTTCGAAGGGGATCACCATGACAACGCTTGTGCCTCAACCCCATCTCAACGCCACGCCGGTCAATCGCCTGCGGGTCGATCGCTACACCAACGGCATCATTGGCCCTGGCCAGCCGATGCTCGGCCCGCTGGCAGACGGCGGCACGCTGATCACCGGGACGCCGCCAGGTTGCTGGGGGCCGATGATCACGCCAGCCTTCGAGGGCGGCCATGAAGTGACGCAACCAGTGGCCATCGCCGGGGCGCAAATCGGCGACGCCGTGGCGATCACGATCAAGAGCATGCGCGTCACGTCGCTGGCCACTTCGTCCGGGGTCATGAGCTTCGTCGAGGGACGCTACAACGGCGATCCGTTTGTCGCCAAGTTCTGCTCCACGTGTGGCACCGAGCATCCCGCCAGCCATGTCGAAGGCATTGGCGAGGATGCGATTCGCTGTAACCACTGTGGTGCCGAGGTCAGCGCATTTCGCTTCAGCCACGGTTATGTGATTGTGTTCGACGCGCAAAATCAGGTCAGTCTGACGGTGAATCAAGACGTCGCCAATCAACTGGCCGGCAATGCGAGCGAGATGTCGGCGCTGCCGGAGTTCGCCGCGCAACATTCGATCCTGTCCCTGGCCCGCGCCGATATCCCTGGCGTCGCCGCGCACATGCGACCGTTCCTCGGCAACATCGGCACGATGCCATCCCGGGACATTCCCGACTCGCACAACTGTGCCGACTTTGGCCAGTACCTGATCAACGCCCCGCACCGTTTCGGCATGACCCGCGAGGAGCTGCACGCGGCCAAGACCGACGGCCACATGGACACCAATTCGATCCGCGAAGGCTGTGTGCTGATCTGCCCGGTGAAAGTGCCGGGGGCCGGGGTGTACATGGGTGATATGCATGCGCAGCAGGGCAACGGCGAGATCGCCGGCCACGCCACCGATTGCTCCGGGGAAACCGAAGTGGTAGTGCAAGTGGTGAAAAACCTGACGCTGGAAGGGCCGATCCTGCTGCAAAACCTCGATGACCTGCCACCAATGGCGCGGCCGATGAACGCCGAGCAGCGCGGGAAAGTCCGTCAGCTGGGCGAGCGCTGGGGGCAACACGAAATCGAGCAGAGCGGCCCTATTACCTTCATCGGCAGCGGCGAGAACCTCAACCTGGCGGTGGAGAACGGTTTGACGCGCGCCGCTGCAGTTACCGGGCTGCCCTATGACGAAGTGCTCAATCGCGCCACCATCACCGGCTCCATCGATATCAGTCGCCTGCCAGGCACGGTGCGTGTGACCTTCCTGTGCCCGATGGAGGTGCTCGATGCCATGGGCATCGGTCATCTGGTGCGCGAGAAGTACGACCTGGCGTAATCCCGGGCAGCGGGTCTGTACCAGAGTGTGTATAGACCCGCTGCCGATACACACCGTGCGGTTTTCGGTCAGCACGGTACACAGACCCGATACATCGCTTCGATTAACTGTGATGACGTTCTGACCACCCTTGGGATCGACATCATGCACACCTCTATCGCATCAACCAGGGCCACCGCTGGGCTCGGCCTGCGTCGCGGCTTGATCAAGGACCTGCTGGCCGCCCCGGCCGGCCATTTCGACTTTCTCGAAGTCGCACCGGAGAACTGGATCGGCATCGGCGGCGCGCATGGCGCGGCGTTGCGCACCCTGGCCGAGCGCTTTGCGTTGTCCTGTCACGGCTTGTCTTTGTCCCTGGGCGGGCCCTCGCCGCTGGACGTCGAATTTCTGCAAGAGGTCCGGGTTTTCCTCGATCACCACCAGGTGCCCCTGTACAGCGAACACTTGAGTTACTGCAGCGATGACGGTCACCTGTATGACCTGTTGCCGCTGCCCTTTACCGAAGAAGCGGTGCATCACGTCGCCGCGCGCATCCGCCAGGCCCAGGACATCCTCGGCCGCCGCCTGGCGGTGGAAAATGTCTCTTACTATGCCGCCCCGCAGCAGGACATGGACGAAGTGACGTTCACCAACGCCGTGCTGCGCGAAGCCGATTGCGACCTGTTGCTGGACGTCAACAACGTGTACGTCAACTCGATCAACCACGGGTTCGATCCGCTTGCCTTCCTGGCCGGGATCGATGCGAGCCGAGTGGTGGCGATGCACATCGCCGGGCATTTCGATGAGTCCGATACCTTGAAAATCGACACCCATGGCGCCTCGGTCAAACCGGCGGTGTGGACGTTGCTGGCCGAGGCTTATGCCCGGTTCGGCGCGCAACCGACCTTGCTGGAGCGGGATTTCAACTTCCCGGCGTTTTCCGAACTGGTGGCCGAATTGCAGACCATTCGCCAATTGCAATCCAAGGAGGCAAATCGTGGCTAAGCGCTCGCTGCATGAGCAACAGAACAGCATGGGCCTGTACCTGCGCGATCCCGACCATTGCGCGCCGCCGTCCGAAATGGACCCGGCGCGGGCACGTGTTTACCGCGATTTGGTGTTCGCCAATCTGTCTTCACTGATCAGCGGCACCTTTCCGGTGCTGGTGAAGATTCTCGGCGATGAGCACTGGCGCGCGCTGGTGCGGATCTTTCTGCGCGACTACCGCGCCCACACCCCGAAATTCGGTGAGATCGCCGAGGAGTTTGTCGAGTTCCTGGCCTCCGGGCCCGAGGCTTTGGTTGATGGACCCTGGCCGCCGTTCATGGTCGAGCTGGCGCACTACGAATGGGTGGAAATGGCCCTGCAACAAGCCGAGGACGAGCCGTTGTCCGGCGGCGATGCCGATGGGTTGCTGGAGCGTCCGTTGCAGGTTTCGCCATTGGCCTGGCCCTTGGCGTATTCCTGGCCGGTGCAATTGCTCGGGCCGCAGTATCAGCCTGATGCACCACCGGATCAGCCGACGTTGCTGCTGGTGCGTCGGGATCTGGATTTCAGTGTGAAGTTTTCTGCGTTGAGTCCGTTGGCGTTTCGTTTGTTGCAACGCATCGAGACGTTTCCCGGGCAGACCGGACGTGCACATCTGCAGGGGTTGGCGGCGGAAGCGGGGATGACCGAGTCTGTGGCGTTTATCGAAAGCGGGCTGGGGTTGTTGCGGCAGATGCAGGGGGAGGGCGTAGTAGGCGTCGTTGCTTGAGCGCCTGATCGTTCCCACGCAGAGCGTGGGAACGATCATCACCCGCGCAACACAAGCTGCGCACACAATCCACCACCCTCCCGGTTGCTCAACGTCAACGATCCCCCGATCGCCAATGCCAGCTGTTGCGCGATCGCCAGACCCAACCCGGTACCGCCAGTGCTGCGGTTGCGCGAATTTTCCACGCGATAGAACGGCTGCATGACCTGGGCCAGTTCCGCTTCGGCAATCCCCGGGCCGCGGTCCATGATCTTCACCGACACGCTGCCATCGGTTTGTTTTTCTACCAGCAACTCCGCCGCTCCGGCAAACTTGAGGGCGTTGTCCGTCAGGTTCACCAGCACTCTGCGCAAGGCGTGGGGGCGGGTGTCGATGACGGCGGTGCTCTTGCCGCTCAGTTGCACGTGCTTGCCCATGTCCTGATAGTCGAACACCAGGCTATCGAGGAACGAATCCAGGTCGGTGCGTCGGCTTTCTTCGGTGGCGCCATGGACACTGCGGGCGTACGCCACGCCTTCGCGTACCAAGTGTTCCATCTCGCCCAGGTCGTTCCACAGTTTGTCTTTCTCCACCGAGTCGTCCATGAACTCGGCGCGCAGTTTCATCCGGGTGATCGGTGTTTGCAGGTCATGGGAGATCGCCGCCAGCAGTTGCATGCGTTCTTTCAGGTAGGCAGCGATGCGGACCTGCATGGCGTTGAAGGCCTTGGCGGCGTGGGCCACTTCGGTCGGGCCTTTTTCGTCCAGCAGCACCGGGTGGGTGTTGGGGTCGAGGGTGTCCACGGCTTCGGCGAGGCGGGTGAGGGGGCGTATGGCGATGCGCACGGCCAACCAGGTGCAGGCAATCATCAGCGCCAGTTGCCCGAGCAGCACCATGGGCAGCCAGGGTGACAGCGGCACCATCGAAGGCCGAACGTCGATGGTCAACGGACTGCCGTCGGCCAGTTTCAGGTGGACCTGGAAGTGTTTCACCGGCCCTGGAATATCGGTGAAGGTCATCGGGTAGTCCTTGCCGATGGAGTTCTTGATCGAGGTCATGGCGATGGGCGCGTTGGGCATGTCCATGCCCATGGGGATGCCCGACGAACCCTCACTGAGCAGATACCGATAATTGCGCCGCTCCAGTTGTTGCAGCCAACTGGCTCGCTCGATGGCGGGCAAGCGGTCGAGGATGGCAATGGAGGTGGAAACGTCGGTTTCCAGGTTGCCGAGCATGGTGTTTTTCGCACTTTCATAGCGCTCGTAGTACTGCACGCCGAAGGACAACGCCTGGGCGAGGATCAGGCCGATCAGGAATATCAGCGACAGTCTTGACGCCAGGGTGCGGGGCCAGCGCAGTGACCGGTTCATGCTGGCGCACCGACGATTTCCACCGGCAGGGAGAACACATAGCCCTCACTGCGTACGGTCTTGATGTAGGCCGGTTCGCGGGCATCGTCCAGCAGGCGCTGGCGCAGGCGACTGACCAGCAGGTCGATGGAGCGATCGAACAGGTCGGCGTCGCGGCCCTGGGTCAGGTTGAGCAACTGGTCGCGATTGAGCACCCGCTGCGGGTGATCGAGGAACACCCGCAGCAACCGATACTCGGCGCCGCTGAGGGCGACCATGGTGCCGTCGCCATCGAGCAGGTGCCGGGCGGAAGTGTCCAGGCGCCAGCGACCGAAGGCCAGCAGGCGGCTGGATTCGGTCACCACCAGGTTCGGCGGCAGCATGCGTGTGCGGCGCAGCACGGCGTTGATGCGTGCCAGCAGTTCGCGGGCGGCGAAGGGCTTGACCAGGTAGTCATCGGCGCCCATTTCCAGGCCGATGATACGGTCGGTTTCATCGTTGCGCGCGGTGAGCATCAATACCGGGGTGGCCTTGTGTTTGCCCGTGCGCAGCTCGCGGCAGAGCATCAGGCCATCGTCGCCGGGCATCATGATATCGAGCACGATCAGGTCCACCGGCGTGGATTCGAGGAAGCTGCGCATCTGCCGGCCGTCGGCCACGACCGTGGTGCGCAGGCCGTTTTTCTTCAGGTAGTTGCCCACCAGTTCTCGAATCTCGCGGTCATCGTCAACGATGAGAATGTGATCGACGTGCTCCATGGGGACTTGCCTCTTCAAGTGGGGGGATGTCGCACAGTCTATCGAGCCTTGGCCCGCACGCCTTTCGCCCTTTGTATTGCAGTGTATCTGGGCTGTGGGCGGATACACACCGACGCAAAAACAGGCAATTGCCGGGGTTTTGTATCCCTCTGTATCCCGACCCGTTCCAGATACTTGGCGATTTACCCGCGCCTGTTCCCGACACATGCGGGATACCTCGCAAGCTTCTAATAGGTTCCATCGAGGCAAACCAGACCGCCTCTACCCAACACACGATCTACCTGTCGAACCTTGAGGAAACCACCATGAACACCAAAGCCATCTACGCCGCTTGCCTGTTTGCCGCCCTGAACATCTGCACCTTGTCGGCCCGCGCCGAAGCGCATGTTACGCCTGTGAGCTACAGCTACGGCACGCACCTGGATATCAAGAAAGTGGTGTCGCAGAAACAGGATGCCTCGCCTTCCTGCGGCGTGGTGAATGCGCAGCTGACCTACCTGGATTCCCAGAGCAAGACCCAGGTCCTGGACTACCGCAAATTGGCTGACAACTGTAATTCGGACAATTGAGTCCGGTACTTAGCGCATTCCACTCAAGCCAGGAAGAACATCATGAACAACATTACCCGCTTTTTGACTGCCTTTGCTTTCTCCGTTGCCGGGGCCGCGGCCCATGCCAACGCCGCGGTAGAACAGAGTGCTTGTGGCAGCAGCACCTGCTTCCAGCTGACGCCGGTGGCGGAGCAGGGCGGTGATGCCTTGCTCGCCGAGGACGGTTACAACCGCACCCCCCAGGGCCAGGCGCTGGATAGCCAGACCGCCTGAAGCCCGACCACCACCAATCTCCCTGTAGGAGCTGGCTTGCCAGCGAAGGCGGCAGCCCATTCACCCCGGGCTTGACCGTCAGAGCGCTTTCGCCGGCAAGCCAGCTCCTACAGTGGGCGGTCCATGCCACCCAAAATTCTACAAGGTGATCCCCATGTTACTCATCGCTTTCCTGGGCGGCATATTGACCGTCCTCAGTCCCTGTATCCTCCCGGTCGTACCCTTCCTGTTCGCCGGTGCCGACCGCACGCGTTCGTCGATCATGCTGACCCTCGGCGGCATGGTCCTGACGTTTGCCCTGATCTCCAGCCTGGCCGTGGTCAGCAGTGAATGGGTGATCGAAGCGAGCAACACCGGGCGCCATGTGGCCTTGATCGTGATGGTACTGTTCGCCCTGTCACTGATTTCCGCACGGGTCGGTGATTGGTTGGCGCGTCCATTCGTTGCGCTGGGTAATCGCATCGACCCCAACAGCCGTAAAATGTCCGGCCCGCTGAGTTCAGTGATGATCGGCGTGGCTACCGGCCTGCTCTGGGCGCCGTGCGCCGGGCCGATCCTCGGGGTGATTCTCACCAGTGCCATGCTGCAAGGCGCGAACGCCGGGACCAGCCTGTTGCTGGTGGCCTACGGCCTGGGTAGCGCATTGTCCCTCGGCACCCTGATCTTCGCCGGTCGTGGCCTGGTCAATCGCCTGAAACCGTCGATCCCGGTCACCGGCTGGCTGCGTCGGGGTGCCGGTGTGGCGGTGTTGGCGGGTGCGGCGGTGATTTCCACCGGCGCAAACGATGTGCTGCTGGCCAATACTTCGTCCGAAGGGGTCAGCAGCGTCGAAAAAGGCTTGCTGGAAAACGTGCCGAAGGTGGTCGATTACTTCGTCAGCAAGGTCAAGGCCGAGTCCATGGACAACGCCCAGGGCCCCATGCCGTCACTGACCGGTGCGGTGGAGTGGATCAACTCGCCGGCGCTGACCAACGAATCGCTCAAAGGCAAAGTGGTGCTGGTGGACTTCTGGACCTTCGACTGCATCAACTGCAAGCGCACCCTGCCGTACGTCAAGGACTGGGCGAAGAAGTACGAGAAGGATGGCCTGGTGGTGATCGGCGTGCACACCCCGGAGTACGGGTTTGAACGCATCATCGACAACGTCAGGGACAAGGTGAAGGAATATGGCATCACCTACCCGGTAGCGATCGACAACAACTACGCGATCTGGCGCAACTTCGACAACCAGTACTGGCCGGCTCACTACCTGATCGATGCCAAGGGGCAGGTGCGTTATACCCACTTTGGCGAGGGCAGTTATGAGACTCAGGAGAAGGTGATCCAGCAGTTGCTGGAAGAAGCGAAAGCCGCTGTGCCAGCGGCTTGAGATCAAACGATCGCAGCCTGCGGCAGCTCTGCCGGGCTGCGATCTTTTGGCGTATCAATGGCTCACCTCACCGTGGGCCATTGACCGATTACCCTGACTGCGCCGCCAAGCCGCTGGCGGCGCGCCATACTCACGGCGGAAGGCTCGACTGAATGCCGTGTCGGTCTGGTAACCCACCTCTTCGGCGATGCGCATCAACGAACTGTTACTGCTGCGTAACAGGTTGGCCGCCAGCAACATGCGCCATTGCGTCAGGTACTGCATCGGCGAAACCCCCACCAATTGCGCAAAGCGCTCTGCCAGGACCGATCTCGAGGTGCCAGCAGTGCGCGCCAGTTCGTCCAGCGTCCAGGCGTGGCAGGGTTTCTTGTGCAAGGCGTTGAGGGCTGCGCCGACGATCCGGTCGCTGACGCCGGCCAGCCAACCGGTACGGCCCTTGCCGTGTTCGTGCATGTACAGGCGCAGCACTTCGATGAACAGCACCTCGGCCAGTTTCGCCAGCACGCCTTCGCCGCCAGGCCTTGGCGAGCGCGCTTCGGCCAAGGCATAGCGAACCGAAGATTCCAGCCAGATACCAGCGTTCGAACCGCGCACATTGACCCTGACCACGGGCGGCAGTCCGGCCAGCAACATGCCGGCCAACCGCGTGTCGCAGGCCAGGTAGCCACACACCAGGCGCGTCACCGCGCCACCACCGCCATGACTCAACTGCCGCGGACGCCGCGCCAGTACCTCGTCAAGCCGCGCTCCGCTGGCGGGCGTCAAGCCGGGTCGGGAACTCATGCGATGGGCGTGTCCCTGGGGGAAGATCACTACGTCGCCGGGGTTGAGCAGCAGCGGCGGATCATCGCCCAGTTCGACGTAGCATTCGCCCTCGGTGATCAGGTGAAAGATCACCACCCGCTCGGCTCCGGGCTCCAGGAACGGGGCTGCCGTGTCGGCGCGTGGCGACTGGTAGCACCAGGGTGCCGTGAACCTGGCGTTGATGAAAATCGCGCCGACCAGGCGGACGACGCGCAGGGTCTGAGACAGGGCGTCCATGGGCGTTTTTCCGTACGGAGGTTTCTGATTGTGAACGCGTCACGGCATAAGGTGAATTCTCCGGACGATCGGGCAGTGTCGGCCGACGATCGGACAGGACGCCGCTGGGCGCCGGAGCGATAGTGCGTACACAGGGCCACTGCCGGTCCTGTCATCAAGAAGAATAAAGTGAGGTTGCCATGCCCAAGTTCATTATTGAACGCGAGATTCCAGGCGCCGGAGCACTGTCAGAAAGGGATTTGAAAGCCGTCTCGCAAAAGTCCTCCAAGGTGTTGCGCGAGTTGCCAGACGTGCAATGGCTTCAAAGTTATGTCACAGGCGACAAACTGTATTGCGTGTACATCGCGCCAAACGAGGAACTCATCAGGGAGCATGCCAGGCAGGGCGGTTTCCCGGCCAATCGCATTTCCCAGGTCATGAACATCATCGATCCCACCACGGCTGAGTGAGCGTGCGTCCGACCTGTTCCAAACCAGAGATTGCCTCCATGAGCACACCCATTGATCTTGCTGCGCTGAAAACCCGCCAAATGGCCGCCTGGGCCAGTGGCGACTACGCCGTGATCGGCACCACCTTGCAGATCGTCGGCGAGCAACTGGCCGAGGCCTGCGACCTGTTATGCGATGAGCGGGTGCTGGACGTCGCCGCCGGCAACGGTAATGCAACATTGGCCGCGGCGCGTCGCGGCTGCCAGGTGGTGTCCACCGACTACGTCGCCGCATTGCTCGAACGTGGCGAGGATCGCGCCCGAGCCGAACGCCTGAACGTGACCTTCCAGGTGGCCGACGCCGAAGCGTTGCCTTTCGCCGATGACAGTTTCGACGCCGTGCTTTCAACCTTCGGCGTGATGTTTGCCCCCGACCAGGCCAAGGCCGCCGCAGAGCTGGCGCGGGTATGTCGCCCCGGTGGACGGATCGGCCTGGCCAACTGGACACCGGAAGGGTTCGTCGGCCAGATATTCAAGACCCTGGGGCGGCACATGCCACCTCCGCCCGGCGCGCAACCGCCATCGCAGTGGGGCACTGAAGACTGGCTGCACAAGCACTTCGACGAGCGTGACTTCCTGTTGCAGGTCACTCGCCGGACCTTCAACTTCCGCTATCGCTCGGCCGAGCACTTCATCGACACCTTCCGCAGCTGGTACGGTCCGATCCACAAGGCCTTCGCGGCACTTCCTCCCGAAGGCGCCAAGGCCCTGGAAGACGACCTGACCGAATTGCTCAACCGCCTGAACCGGGCGGGAGACAAGTCGATGGTGGTGCCCAGTGAGTACCTGGAGGTGGTGATCACGAGGCGGTGAGAGCCACTCACCCACTCGAACCGCAGGAGCCGGCAAGCCTGGCTCCTGCAAGCGCCGCGAAACCGCAGAGGGCCGTTACCGCAGGAATCGATGTAGACCTGACAGACGATCATCGGCTGTCGTGATTTCATCGCTGCCAAGTTAGCTCCTACAGTTGATCGGCTGTAGCCGGGTTAACTAGACAACCTGCGCCCCCCGCGCCTCAAGCAACTCGCGCAACACCGAGCGATGACAATGCACTTCCTCCTCGCAATAACAGCCCAGGGCCAGGGAAGTGTGATGAGAAAGGGCGGCCAGCAGATCGAGTAACTGGCTGGCGGCAGGGTGGTTCATTTCGGCCTTGAACTTGCGCCTGAACGCATTCCAGGCCTTGTCGTCCTCAGCGGACTGGGCTTCGCGGACCAGCTCCTGGCTGGGCGAAAGCAGCGGCTGCCACACGTCGTAGAAATCCCGGCTGGCAAACTCGGACTTCGGCACGCCACGGGGTGGCCGGCGTACAGTGCCCAGGCGCAGCCCTTCGTCGGGTGTACGCGGGGTGCCAAGCCGTACGATATGGATAGGCATGGCGTTATTTGAGCCGCGATTCGTCGAGCCACTCCAGCGCCGTACGCCAGAAGCAGATGCCCAGGAAGTATGCCGACATCAGCAACCAAAGCCCCATGACCAGAGGGTTGATCAGCGGGTGGTTGATCACCAGCGACAGACTGCACAGCAGCCAGATGGCGGTGACGGCAATGTTGATCGGCATGAAGCGGCGCACCCGGAACGGATGCAGGAATTTCATCCGGGTCAGCGTCAACAACGCCAGGCCGATCACTGTCAGGAAGGTGATCCAGGGCGACGGCGCGATGATGTACAGACACAAGGCAACTACGTTCCACGCGGCGGGGAAGCCCTGGAAATAGTTGTCCTTGCTTTTCATGTTGACGTTGCAGAAGCAGAACAGCGACGACACCAGAATCAGTGACACGGTCAACAGCAACGTGTAGTCCGGCAGCGGGATGTAGCGATAGATGAACAGTGCCGGGATGAACACATAGGTCAGGTAGTCGATCACCAGGTCGAGAATCGAACCGTCGAAACTCGGCAGCACCGTCTGTACATTGACCTTGCGCGCCAGTGCGCCGTCCAGGCCATCGACGATCAGGGCGACGCCCAGCCACAGCAGGCAACTGGTCGGCTGGTTATCGAGCAGGGCAAGTGTCGCGAGGAAGGCAGTGACCACGCCGGTGGCGGTGAAACCATGGGCACCCCAGGCTTTGAGCCTGGCGATGTGTAGGGTCGATATCACGGGGGCGCTCTCCAGAAAGTGCAGCAAGCCAGTCATCGCCCTCATCTGGCGGGCGGCGGCAAACCGGGTAGGGTTGCAGGTATCGACCGGGTATCCGGGAATAAGGTTCACCGCCTATGAATCTTAGCTGCACCAGAAAAAAATACGCCGGGGTAAATGAGCGATGCGTCAGCCAGACGGTGGTAGCACATTTACCGGCGAGGACTATCGTTGTCTGACTGGATCACTCCCATCGATGAGGACGGCGTAATGAACACCAGCGATCTGCTCGAACAATTACTGCGGGCCGGCCAGGGCTCGATGGCGCAACAGCGCGGCGGTGGAGCGTCGGCTCAAGGTGGCTTGGGTGATCTGGGCGGACTGCTCGGCGGGTTGTTGGGCGGCGGCGCCAGCAGTGCCGGGGCGGGTAGCATGGGCGGCTTGGGCGGCTTGCTCGGTGGCTTGCTGGGCGCAGGTTCGCCGATGGGCGGAGCGCCACAGTCACGCTCCGGGGGTGGTACAAACTATGCAGCGCTGGCCTCGCTGGGGATGATGGCATTCCAGGCTTATCAAGCCTGGCAACGCAGCCAGGCCGCGCAGCAACAGCAGGCGCCGCAAACGGCGATGCGTACGGTGGACATGCTGGCCGGGCCGGAAGTCGAGGAGCACAGCCATGCCATCCTGCGTGCATTGATAGCGGCAGCCAAGGCCGATGGCCGGATCGACGACACCGAGAAGCAGATGATCAGCACCGAAATCGGCCGTCACACCGACGATCCGCAGTTGCAGCAGTGGCTTGATGAGGAAGTCGCCAAACCTCTTGACCCTGCCGAAGTGGCACAGTCGGCAACCGATTCCGGCATGGCCGCCGAGATGTACCTGGCCAGCGTGATGCTGGTGGATGATCAACAGGATGCTGAGCGCAGTTATCTGGACGAACTGGCCGCGGCGCTGGGCATCGAGCCGGATCTGCAGGTGCATCTGGAACAGCAGGCCCACGGCACCGCCTGACGCAACACATACCCTTGTCAGGAGCTGCCGCAGGGGGAGGCGATCAGGCGTCCGGCGGTTTCGGCACCAGGAACGTCACGCCAAAGCGCTCGGCCACCTCGAATATCCGCGGCAGATCCTCGGGCACCTTGAACTGATCCAGCGCCGTGAAAAACTGCCCGCCCCGGGGATCGGACACCACACCGATCATCTTTGCCGTGGGACTGAGGTTCCTGTAGGCATGGATCGACCCGGCAGGAATGTGCACATATCCCCCTGCCGAGACGATGTTGGAGGTGCCTTCGACGGTGACCTCGACCTGACCCTCCACCACGTAGAACGCCTCGTCCCACGGGTGAAAGTGCGGGGGTGGACCGCCGCCTTGCACGCCTTCCTGGATATGCATTTCAAAGGGTTTGCTCAGATCGCCGCCGGCCAGGACAGTGATCGTTTCGCCAACGACATTGACCGGTGCCGGCGGGGCTTGGAGGACGTGAACCGTGCGCATGATGACTCTCCGCAGGTGAGGCTGCACCCGCCGATTGTAGGCGCTTGAACGCCTGCCGACAGCTGCTGCACGGGGCCGTCTGTCTGAGCAATTTGTGAGTCAGAAGTCGAAGAACACGGTTTCCGATTCACCTTGGACATGAATATCGAAGCGGTAGGCCAGCTTGCCGTCAATCGTGCAGCGGGTGGCAATCAGCGATTCGCGGCGATGGGGTTGTTCGATCAGGTTCAGTACGGGGTCTGCCGCATTTGCCTGTGATTCGTCGTCGAAATACACCCGCGTCTGCAGGTGTATGTTGATGCCCCGGGCGAACAGGGCCACATTGATATGTGGGGCCATGGGAACGCCCGCGGCGTTTTTCACCACGCCAGGCTTCA
The DNA here is from genome assembly GCF_028823535.1 of Pseudomonas serbica. Classification (GTDB taxonomy): domain Bacteria; phylum Pseudomonadota; class Gammaproteobacteria; order Pseudomonadales; family Pseudomonadaceae; genus Aquipseudomonas; species Aquipseudomonas serbica. Next base: position 153,534 of record NZ_JAQIYM010000007.1, read on the forward strand.
CGGTCTTGACCGTCCATTCACCGACATCGGTCGTCGCCGTGCGGCCAAAACAGTTGAAGGGTTTTTCCAGGTCGAAACCGCTGTCGTAGACGCCTTCGTGATTGGCCTGCCAGCACTCCAGGAACGCGTCGCGAATCAAGTGGCCGTTGCCGTCATACACGTGGCCCAGCAATAAGATGTGCTCACCCGGTGCGCCCGGTTTGGCCATTTCATTCCAGATTTCCTGCTCACGCGGCGCGTTGCCGGCCGCTTCCAGTGCCAGGCCGATATGGACATAGGGGCCCGCTGTTTGCGACGGGGTTTCAGGCAGAAGTTGAACGGGCATACGCAGGCCTCCTCAGCAGTTTTCGAAATGGGTCTTGCGCTGGCCGCGCAGGACGATATCAAAGCGATAAGCCAGGCAATCCATGGGATTGGCCATGCTCATGTCAAGCCTGGCGATCAGGCTCTGCACTGCTTCCTGATTGGCGATCGACTTGACGATCGGGCACATGGGGATGAGCGGATCACCTTCGAAATACAGCTGGGTAATCAAGCGCGTGGCAATGGACGGGCCACTGATGGAAACGTGGATATGGGCTGGTCGCCAGTCGTTGGGACCGTTGCGCCATGGGTAGGGGCCGGGTTTGACGGTGCGGAAGCTGTAGTTGCCATCGCGGTCGGTCAACGCGCGGCCTACGCCGCCGAAATTCGGGTCAAGGGGTGCCAGGTAACTGTCTTTCTTATGCCGGTAACGGCCACCGGCGTTGGCCTGCCACATCTCCACCAGGGTATGAGGAATCGGCTTGCCGTACTGATCGCACACCCGGCCCGCGACGATAATGCGTTCGCCGATGGGCAGGCCGCCATGATTGAAATTCAACAGCAGATCGTTATCGTGCCGCCCCATCTGCAGATGGGAAAAATCCGGGCCGCTGGTTTCGGATACGGATTGGGGGATGCTCACCAGTGCCTGGCGCGGGGAGCGCAGGATCGAAGTCTTGTAGTCAGGCGTCAGGGCTTTGGGATGCCAATTACGGTCACGAATGACGAAGCGGCTGTCGTGCGCATCAGACATGTCGTTTTTCCTATTGTTATGGGTGGACAGAGGCAGGTACTGCGTTGGCAGCGACGTCAGTTTCCCCTTGTACGACCCCTCGCAAAATTGAAAAAAACGACTTCATCCATATCCAGATGGTTATGGATACTTGCCCTCACGATATTCCTGCCCGACCTCGCGCAACGCTTCCACGCACCACTGCGCCGCTGGCGTCAGCGGCAATGCAGGATTTGTGCAGAGCCCCACGGAGCCGCCAGGCTCACGCATTCCCAGATCCAGCTCCACCAGTTCGCCTTGCCTCAAGTCCTGCCTGACCGCGTCCAAAGGTGCGACCCAGATGGCCAGGCTGCTTTGTACGTAGCGTCGACTCAGGGCGACCGACAGGGTTTCCAGGCGTTGACGTGATGGCGTTATTGCGTGCTGCACAAACAGGCTGTCGGCGAATTTGCGTATCGTCGTTCCGGCCGATGGTAATACCAGCGGATAGTCCTCGAGGTGTTTGTGCCCCTGCGTATCGGCGAGTACCGGATGGCCGCTACGGACCACCAGGGTCATGGATTCGCTGTAGAGGTGTTCGAACGCCAGCCCGAGAATCAGCGGGCTATCGGTCATCCTGCCAACCACCAGGTCCAGTTCACCGACGCGTAGTCGGGACAGCAAGTAGGCGCTTGGGCCGGTCACGACACTGACCACCAATGCCGGGTGTCGGTCGTGTAGACGGCAGACAACTTCAGGCACCAACAGGCTTTCGACGGTGGACAACACGCCGAGTTGTACGCTGATGGGCTCATGTACCCCGGAGCGCAAACTGTTGACCCCGTCGCGCAACGATTGCACGCTCGGCCCTGCGTAGCGCAGGAAGGCCACGCCAGCCTCGGTCAGCGTCGAACCTTTTTTACCCCGTTCAAACAGCGTGGCGTCCAACAGGGTTTCCAGCTCCTTGAGGGTTTTCGATAGCGCCGGCTGGCTGATTGCCAACTTGTCGGCAGCACGCGCCAGGCTACCCTGGCGCGACACTTCGAGAAAACACAGCAGATGACGGAATTTTATTCGGGTATCGATGTTCAATCGGCGGTTCTGCCTTTTTGGTTGGGCATCCATTATTCCTCATTCTGCCGCAACCATTACCATGCGCCTGATCCATCGTCAGATTTTTTCTGGCGAAACCACCCACACGCTGCAGGGTAACTTGTACAGCAGATGTTCCACCGTACTGCCAACCAACCGCTCCATGCCACGGTGGCCGATGCGCCCCATGACAATCACATCGGTGTCATAGGCCCGGGCATAGTCGCAGAGCACCCTCACCGGATTGCCCATGATCATATGCTGGTGCTCCGGGGGGATACCGTTGCGCTCGGCAAGGTCGCGAAACGCATCAGCCTGCGCGTCGAACAAGCTCTTGGCTTTTCCCGAAGAGAAAAATGCCGAGCCATTACTGAAACCGAACTCGTCCGCGCTGATGCTTGAAAGGTCATGCGCGTAGATCACGTCCAGTTGGGCATTACAGGTGCTCGCCAGTTTACAGGCCTCGCGCAGAATCCTGTCGTTGAAGCCTTCGTATTGGTCATCGGAATGAAACGGGTCGACGGCGGCGACGATCTTGCGCGGCAAGACGTTGTGCAAATGGCTGACAAAATGCAGCGGCACCGGGCATTCTCGTAGCAAGTGGATATCCAGGGGCGTAAACATCAGGCGTGACAGCAGCGATTCGTGCTCCAGCGCCTTGATCAATGCGGCCATCGGTTGTTCCTTGAGATGAATGAGGATCTCCTGCAAGGGCCTCTCCACCCAAACCACTTCCGTGGTGACGTGCACACCGATCTTGCGCAAGGGGCGGGCCTGATCTTCGAGCCACTGGCGGTGACGCTCGACATAACCCAGCCGCATCTGCTCCCGCGCCTGTTCGTTGACCATTCCGGCAGTCGCCAGCCCTTCAAGATAATCGAACGCCACGATGTGCAGGGCAGCGCCCGAAGCCTTGGCCAACGCCGCGGCCCGATCGAAGGCGGGGCTGTTTTCCATCAACGGCGAGACGACCAGCATGAAACGTGATTGATCAGACATGACAAATCTCCGGCAGATGATCGCTTGCCCCGATGGCAGCGGCTGATGTCTTGCACTTAGCCTGCCGCTGTTTCGGGTGTCGGGTTTGATCTTTGTCAAATCGAGGGCAAAGGAGGGGCCGGCCCGACGCGCGGTGGCCCGGTGTTCGTCCAGTGGAGGAAATTATTGACCATTATCAACCTTTTCTCCGGCTCCCCGGCGCAGTCTCAGGGCTTGTGCAGACGTCGACTAACGCTGGCCGATGATTCGCGAAGTCAAAGGAGGTATCCATGTTCATTGATATCACGGAGAAACCGACAGCCCGCTGCTGGGTCGTGTGCATGGACGCCCTGGAAGTGAACTTCAACAGTCTGGGAGAAGCCCAGGCTTTTGTTGGCCAACTCAAGGCACGTATCGAAGCGCCTCATGTCTGGCCAAGCAGTCCTGGCCCGGCCGGCGAATCAAGACAGATGCCAGCGCGTCCAGCTGCCCACACAAATGGCAAAGGGATGTGGGCCGACCGCGTGGAGTAACGCTGCGGGGCTGAGCGGGGCGCAAGGTCGAGCAGGTCAAGCAGATGGCAATCAAATCACGAACCCTGGTTTTACCACTGAACTGAAATGGCCGCGTGCCGAGGTGCTCCATGTCGCAGACTCAACGTTTACTCTTGATCGCTCCCTCAGCCATGACCCGCACTCCGGCATTCGACCGTGCCGCGGCGTTAGCGCTGGCGATGCAATTGCCATTGCACATCGTGGCGTTCGACTACTCCCAAGCCCTGGCGGTGGCCGGCCTGTTCGCTGCGCAACAATTCAACCTGGCGCGGGACGGCTATCTGCAAACCCATCGGCAATGGCTCGCCGACCAGGCCGAGTTGATGAGCAAACATGGCGTGGAAGTCACCAGCGAGGTGGTGTGGGTACAGCATCCTTTTGAGGAGGTCCTGAACTTCATCAATGAGATGCCGCTGACGCTGATCATCAAGGACGCCCAGGAAGAACCGGCGTTCAAACGGGTTTTTTTCACCCCGCTGGATTGGCAGTTGCTGCGCGATTGCCCTGTGCCGGTGCACCTGGTGACGACGCCGCTGAATGCCCGGCCACGCAACGTTCTGGCCATCATCGATCTGTTGCGCGATGAGGATCAAGACCGTGTGTTCAACGACCAGATCATCGACGCCGCGACGAAACTGGCCGCCGTCTGTGATGCCGGCCTTGAGCTGCTGCACGTTTATGACTGGACGTCTGTTTACGTCCAGGACATGGGCTTTGCCGCATTACCGTTGGCCACCGGGATCTATGAAATGCTGGGATCGGCTCAGCATGAGGCATTTGCCGCCATCGCTGAACGCCATGGCGTGCCACCAGAGCATCGTCACTTCATCGAGGGCGCGCCCGTGCCGAGTATCTGTGAATTCGTCAGCGAGCACCGTACCGATGTCATTGTCATGGGCACGGTGCAGCACAAGGGCTTGAGCAAATTACTGGGAACCACGGCCGAGCAACTCCTGCATCGGGCGCCGTGCAGTGTGCTGGCGATCAAGCCAGGGAGGATGCTGCAATCCTGAGGGCTTTCAGGCCCCGCAATGGTCCGTTGGCAGGCACATTGCGGGGCGCTTTCATTACAGGTTAAGGCGATGGATGACCTGATGGCTGTCGTCCGGATCGTTATGGGTCTCGAAACCCAGCGCCCTGGCCAGGTCGCGCATGGGAGTATTGCTTGCGGCGTCTACCGAATACATCTGGCGAAAGCCGTTTTTACGGGCTGCCTTGATCAGGTGGTCCATCAGTATTTTGCCCAGGCCCAGGTGCGTCCATTCATCGGCGACCGTGACTGCACATTCGCACTCATGCTCGCCAGTGGCCGCGTAGCGGCTGATGCCGATCTCGACCAGTTTGCCGTTGTCATGGACCAGGGCGATATAGGCCAGGCGGCGATGATTGTCCGTGTCCATCAACTGATCGAGCATCGCAGCGCCGGGTTCGTTGATCTGCGCAAGAAAACGCATATGACGGGACTCGGGAGACAGTCGTTTGATGAAGGCGTATTCACGGTCGCGATCCTTCTGCGCCAGTGGCCGGATCAAAACGTGGCGACCATCCCTGAGCGCTTCGATCCAGTATTGGCCGTCGACTGCAGCATAGGCGGCCGCAGCCCGATCATTGTGGTCTTTGACGGTAAGCATGGAGTGTTCCTCTTGTGCGAATGGGAATTGGAGCGCAGCAAAAGAACCGCGTTGGATTTCTTTGTACGCCATTGCCAACGCTTGAACCTGATCTGGATCAGATTGCTGTGTTGGCGGCATTGGTTCGCGTGAGCTTGATGTAAGTCAAACTGCGCGAGGCGATGGAGCGCAGACTTCAAACATGCCGGCACTCGATAGCCGGGGCCGACCGGAGGTGTGTGATGGGGCAATATCAACGTTTTCTGCTGATCGCTGACCAAACCCTGCATCAGTCTCCTGCCCAGTTGCGTGCCGTCGCCTTGGCCAAGGCTGCCGGGGCGGTACTGGATGTACGGGCCTTTGTCGAACCGGCGCCGGTGGTTCATTTATGGCAGGAAAAAATCGACGACACGGAGCATCAGCGCTATTTGCGTCGCTACCGTCGCTGGGAGGCCGAAGAGCTCGATCGACTCAGCGAGCTGGGCCTGGAAGTGACGGTCAAGGTGGTCTTCACCACCCATCCGCTACTGGACATTCTGAAAACGGTCGAAGACTTGAAGCCCGACCTGTTGATCAAGGACAGCAACCTGGAACCTGTGCTCAAGCGAGTGTTCATTACCCCGTTAGATTGCCACTTGTTGCGTGAATGCCCGGTCCCCGTGCATCTGGTCAACCGCGCCCCCTACAGCTTGCCGCATCGGATCGTGGCGGCCGTGGACCCGTTCGATCCGGCAACGCAAATCAGCGGCTTGAACGACACCATCATCCAGACCGCCAACGCCTTGGCTTTGCAATGCGACGCGCCATTACACCTGCTGTACGCCTATGATTTATCGCCCGCCTTCAACAGCGATGCGCCGCTGGCCGGGGGCGGTTGGGGCGTGGACTTCATCGAGGAGCTGCGTCAATCCTTGCACCAGGCCTTCATCACGCTGGCGGAGCGTTACGGCGTACCGCCTGAACGACGCCATTTCATCATGGGGCTCCCGGTGCCAGTGATCAGTGCATTCGTCGAGGAATATCTGGCCGATGTGGTGGTGATGGGCACTGTGCACCGTGTGGGCATCGACCGGCTGATCGGCAGTAACACCGAGCGGGCGCTGTATTCAGTGCCAGGGAGCATACTGGCGGTCAGGCAGTTCACGTAACTGGAGTTCATCATGAGTCAATATCAACGTCTGTTACTGATCATCAACCCGGTCCTGCGCCTTTCTCCCGCCCTGAATCATGCTGCAGCCCTGGCCAAGGCCAGCGGCGCGAGCTTGCATATCGTCGCGCTGATTCCTTCGTTCAAGTGGTTATCGCTGCTTGAAGAAGGCGATCGGCAACTGGCGCGGGAAGGCTATTTGCAGGACCATCGCGACTGGCTCAAGACTCAGGCCGAGAATCTGCGTGGCAGGGGGATCGAGGTGACCACCGAGGTGACCTGGGCTGAGGACATCAAGCAAGACATCATCGATCGCGTCACGGACATGCAGCCCGATCTGTTGATCAAGGAGATTCAGCGCGAATCCGCGCTCAAGCGGGCGTTCTTCACCCCCTTGGACTGGCACTTGCTGCGCCACTGTTCGGTCCCGGTGTACCTGGTGGGCGGCAGCGGCTTCGTCTTACCCCGCAAGGTTGTGGCAGCGGTCGAAGTATCGGACAGCGAATCAGCCGACAACGAACTCAACGAACGAATCATCAAGCAGGCTTGCAGTCTTGCCATGCAGTGCAATGCCGAGCTGCATTTGCTGTACGCCTGCGATATCTCGGCCGCCTATCTTGCGCACATGGGCGACCTGCCACTGGCTGACCTGACCAGAGCGCTTCACAGCGACCTGGAAAAGTCGTTCGCCAGGTTGGCCGACCAGTTCGCAGTGCCTGCCGATCGTCGACACTTCATTGAGGGACATCCGGTCACGGTATTGAGTGAGTTTGCCAATGAGCAAAATGTGGATGTGATCGTGATGGGTCGGGTCCAGTCCCATGGCATCGACAAGCTTCTTGGCAGCACCACCGAGCATATTCTGTATCAGGTGCCCTGCTGCGTCCTGGCGGTCTAGCGCTTATTTGCGCTTCCAGTATTTCTGCATTTCCAGGAACAGGAAGGATGCGGTCCATGTGATGAGCACCAGGCCGGTCAGGGCTTGCAGACCGGTCAGGTACTTGAGGTTGCCGACAGGCGAAATATCGCCGAAGCCGATCGTTGTGTACGTGGTAAAGGAGAAGTACACGCAGTCCATCAGCGAACCGTCGAAATTGCCTGTCAGGCTGCCCCATTTTCCGGAATGCACCATCAGGTAATAAACCAGGGCGAAGCACCAGACCTCTAGCGCGTGGGCCAGGAGGGCGCCGAATACCCCAACCACGATTCTGAAGCGGCTCCACAGTTTGAGCCGTGGCAGCCAGTCATTCATGCGTAACAGACATTCGTAGTGGATCACTACGACGATGATGACCACCAGCGTATTGATCAGCGTGACTGCCAGCATGGCAAATCTCCAGCGATAAGGGGGGCAGTGGACCTGGACAGGCATCGGGTCCTGCGGCAAGTGTATTTCTACGCTTGAGCGCTGGAGGATCGTTGAGCTGTATCAACATTGATTAATTAACTGTTAACCATAGCTGCTGGTTAGTTGATAAAAATCAGGTTCGCCACCGCCGAACGCCAAATACTCGGGCTACGGCGTTCCAGGCGGCAAAAGCCTTCAACCCGCGCGCCCCCTGCAGGATGTCGGGTTTGCAATCAGGGTTTCTGGACGAGGTATGTCATGGTCAAAATCAAGCGCATTCTATTGATAGCCCCCAGCGAAATGACCCTTACCCCTGCGTTTGACCGAGCGTATGCCGTGACTTGTGCAACGGGGGCGATATTGCACATTGTTGCGTTCGACTATGTCCAGGCATTGGCCGTAGCCGGTTTGCTGGACCACGATGCGATGGCTCAGGCGCGTGAAGGTTATCTGCAGGTGCACCGGCATTGGCTGGAGCAGCAGGCCCGGTTTCAACGGTGCGTCGGGATGCAGGTGACGACCGAGGTGGTCTGGGCCAAGTCGAGCCTGAGCAACGTGCTTGAGTACGTGAATGACTTTCTGCCGGACCTGGTGATCAAGGACACCCACTATGTGCCGGCTCTTGATCGTGCCTTTCACCGCCCCCTGGACTGGCGACTGTTGCGCGAGTGTCCGACCCACCTGCACCTGGTGACCAGTGCCAGGCATCCCAAACCGGTGAAAATTCTCGCGACGATCGATCTGTCCCACCTGGAAGAGCTGACGCAAGGCCTGAATGACCGGATACTCGATCTGGCATCGACCCTGGCGGCCAGCTGCGGCGCCGCGCTGCACTTGCTTAACGTCAGTCGTTGGACGGAAGTGAGCGATGCGCCGATGAGCGTGCCGACAGGCAGTCTTGATGCCAGCTTGAGGGACGCCATTCAGGACGCCCAGCAAGAGGCTTTCGATGCGCTTGCCGAGCGCTATTGCATCAAGGACACACGCCGGCACTCGCTGACGGGCATCCCGCACAAAGTCATCGGCCATTTCGCCAAGCAGAATGACTTTGACATGGTGGTGCTGGGCGCGGTCCATTGCCATGGGCATGAGCGCTTTATCGGTGAAACTGCCGAGAGCATATTGAACCGGGCGCCGTGCAGTCTGATGATCGTCAAGCCATTACCCCTCTCCAATCATTAATCGAGCCGTGTTTTGCAAATCGACTGAACCTTCGCGCACTCACCCAGGGTCTCATGACAATAACGGTGTGACACAGTCATAGACCCGGCGGAGGCGCCATGGACAAGCCGCTCGAAAAATACAACGGCATGCGCGATTTCGACAAAAGCCCCGAGCCTTCCGGCCTTTCCAAATCTGTTAAAGGCGGTCGAAAGGGCAAGGCACATGCGCTGCTCTTCTGCATCCAGAAGCACGATGCCTCCAGGCTGCATTACGACTTCAGGCTGGAGCTCGACGGCACCCTCAAGAGCTGGGCGATCCCCAAGGGGCCGTCCCTGGACCCTAAGGTCAAGCGCCTGGCGGTGCATGTCGAAGACCATCCGCTGGATTACGCCACCTTCGAGGGCAGCATCCCCGAAGGCCATTATGGTGCGGGCGATGTCATCGTCTGGGACCGTGGCGTCTGGATTCCCCAGGACGATCCGGCCAAGGCCTACGCCAAGGGCCGGCTCAAGTTCGAACTGCAAGGCGAGAAGCTCGCCGGGCTATGGAATCTGGTGCGCACGCACATGCCGGGCAAGCAGGAGCAATGGTTCCTGATCAAGCATCAGGACGGTGCCGCCCGCCCGGAAAGTGATTACGACGTGGTGGCCGCCGAGCCCGACAGCGTGCTCAGCGAACGCACCATCATTGCCAAATCGTCCAAGGCGGCCAAACCCAAGGCCATCAAGCAGCCCGCTGCGCCAACGCATAAAGAACCGCGCAAAGAAAAGTCCGCGCCACTGACCGGCGCGCGCAAGGCCAAGTTACCGGACCAGATCAAACCGGAACTGGCGACGCTGGTGGAAAAGGCCCCGGGCGGTGAATGGAGTTATGAGGTCAAGTTCGACGGCTACCGCATCATGGCGCGCATCGACCACGACGAGGTTCGGCTCTTCACTCGCAACGGCCATGACTGGACTCACAAGCTGCCCGGCCAGGCCAAGGCACTGGCCAGCCTGGGCCTGGAATCGGCCTGGCTCGACGGCGAGATGGTAGTGGCCGACGAGCAGGGCGTACCGGACTTCCAGGCCTTGCAAAACGCCTTTGAGGCCGGCCGCAGCGGCAACATTCTTTACTACCTGTTTGACATGCCCTATCTCAATGGCGTGGACCTGCGCGAGGTGCCCGTCGAGGAGCGCAGGGTTGCGCTGGCGACGGTGCTGAAAACGTCGAAAGACCCTCTGTTGCGCTTCTCCGAGGCCTTCGGTGAAGACCCGGAGGCCTTGCTCAACAGTGCCTGCCAGATGCAAATGGAAGGCCTTATCGGCAAGCGCCTGGGTTCCCCCTATGTATCAAGGCGCAGCAGTGACTGGGTCAAACTCAAGTGCAAACATCGACAGGAATTCGTCATCGTCGGCTTCACCGACCCCAAAGGCTCACGCAGTGCCTTCGGTGCGCTGCTCCTGGGACTGCATGACCGCGACAGCGGTGAGTTGCGCTACGCGGGCAAGGTCGGCACCGGCTTTACCGAGACGACCCTCAACAGCATCCATCAACAACTCAAGCCCCTGCAAACGAAGAAACCCGCAGTGGTCAATCCGCCCGGTGGTGCCGAGTTCAAGTCCGTGCACTGGCTCAAACCCAGCCTGTTGGCGGAAGTGGCCTTTGCCGAAATGACCAAGGACGGTTCGGTGCGCCATGCGGTGTTCCATGGCCTGCGTGACGACAAACCTGCCAAAGACATCACCGAGGAGCGCCCGACTGCCATGAAAACTGCCCTTGGGAAAAAAGCCGCCGCCAAGCCTTCCACCGCGAAGAAGAAAGCCGAGCCTGCGCCGTCTCAGATCGGTCTTGGCCAGGGCAAGGTGCGCATCACCCACCCGGATCGGGTCATCGACGCCAGCAGTGGCACGACCAAAGTGCAACTGGCAGAGTATTACACCAGCGTCGCCGAGTGGATTCTGCCGCAGCTCAAGGACCGCCCTGTGGCCTTGGTGCGTGCGCCAGATGGCATCGCCGGCGAACTGTTTTTCCAGAAAAACGCCGAGCGCCTGGCGATCCCCGGCATCACCACCCTCGACCAGAAACTCACGGGCCAGCCCATGATGGTCATCAACAACGCCGAAGCCTTGATTGGCGCAGTGCAGATGAGCACCGTCGAGCTTCACACCTGGAACGCCACTTCGGACCACCTCGACAAACCCGACCGCTTCGTCCTCGACCTCGACCCGGACCCGGCGCTGCCATGGAAGCGCATGGTCGAGGCCACCCAGTTGACCCTTACGGTGCTCGATGAACTGGGGCTCAAGGCGTTCCTCAAGACCAGCGGCGGCAAGGGCATTCACCTGGTGGTGCCGCTGACCCGCAAGCTCGGCTGGGATGAGGTCAAGGACTTCAGCCACGCCATTGTCAGCCACATGGCCAAGATGCTGCCGGAGCGCATTTCTGCAGTGTCAGGGCCGAAGAACCGGGTGGGGCGGATCTTCATCGATTACCTGCGCAACGGATTGGGCGCGACCACCATCTGCGCCTACGCTGCGCGTACCCGCGAAGGGTTGCCGGTGTCGGTGCCGATCTTTCGAGAAGAAGTGGAGGCGCTCAAAGGCGGCAACCTGTGGAACATACACAATGTGCATGAACGCCTGGCTGAAGTAGGCGATGAGCCTTGGGCGGACTTGAAGAAAACCCGGCAGACGATTACTGCCGAGATGCGTAGGCGGGTGGGAATGAAAAAAGCCTGACGTCCTGTAGGCGCTGCCAAAGGCTGCGGCAACGCCTACAGGTGTCGCGAATTACTTGTTGATGAACGCCTGGAAGTCGCTACCCAGTTTGTCGATGGCCGTCTTGAAGTCCTGGGCGGTGATTTTCTGTTTGTCATTTTCCAGCGTGGTGCCAAAGACCTTGCGCACGACCCGGCCTACGGACTGATTGTTCTTGGCGTCGATGAACTCGGCCTCGATATACAGTTCGGTGTTTTCATCCCGGATACCGGTAGCGGCGGACACACCGCCCACGACCGCTGCGATAGGCACCACCTCATACCAGTGCATGCCTTCAGGCGAGGCACTGACCCCGGTGATCGCTGCACGCATGACCAGGGTTTTCGCGCCGGCCGGCGCGGCGGCCGGGCTGGAAACGACGCGGTACTTCTGCCCCAGCGTGGCCTTGGCCTTGTTGGTCATGTAGTTCTGGATGTCGGTCAGCGTCTGCTGGTTGACCCGCTCATTGGGCTTGGGCGCCGGGTACATTTCCAACCGGGTGAAGGCCACCGTGTCATAGGCATTCGGGTTCCACGACGGACTCACCCAACGCATGGCCGTTCCGCCGCTGGGCGTTTCGACTTCCTGCAGGTTGTTGTAGGAGGACAGGTAGCCGGAGTACTGCTCCTTCTCGGTGACTTTCGATGTACAACCGCCGAGCATGAGCCCGGCCAGGGCAGTGCCAACAAGCAATTTGCGGGTCAGGTTCATAGTGCTGTTTACTCCTTGGATAAAATCATTTTTTTTTTAATCAGAAACGCCAGGTCATGTTTCCGGTTACGGCCGATATCCAGGCTGTGTCGAACTGACCGGAAACCCGGTTGCCCGACACGGATTTGGTTTGGTCAACCGGCATATCACCAAGGTAGACCAGGGCCCAGCTGACGTTGACATCGGTGTCCTTGTTCACAGCATAGGTGGCTCCCGTGGCAATGCGCCAGGATTCGGCCATCGGCACGGTCAAAGTTCGGTCGCTGTCCGAAACGGGACTGCTGTCGTAAGCCACGCCGACGTTCCACAGCAGTTGCGGCGTGGCCTGGTATTGCGCGCCCAGCGCCAGTTGCCAGGTGTCTTTGTAGTTGGCGTCGATGGTCGTCGAGCGCGCATCGATTGCCGTGGTGTCGACCTGCACACCGACCTCGCCGAACTCCGACCAGTCCTGCCAGTTGACTGAGGCGAGCAGGGCCCACTGCCTATCCAGTTGCTGGAACAGGCTCAGGGTGATGGTTTGTGGCACCGTCAAATCGAGCTGGGTGTCCAGGCCATCCAGCCTGTTCAAGATCGGGCCGTTGCCCTTGATATCCAGCCCGTCCTCGAACTCCAGATCGACCTTGCTGGTGTAGGTCAGGCCAATGCGCGTGCCGGCTTGCGGGGCGTAGATCACTCCCACGTTCGCGCCAAAGCCCCAATCCTGGTCCTTGTATTTAAACTGGCCATCGCCACGGTCGGTGAGGGCGAATGGGGAGCGGTCGATCGCGGTCTGGGCCTGCAGCATGCCGTACATGGCCTTCGCGCCGACGCCCACCGACCATTGCTCGTTGAAACGGTAAGCCACGCTCGGCACCAGGGACAGCCCGCCGATGCTGGCGTTCTGCGAGAAGTAGCGCCCGGACCAATCGTTGTCGTAGTTGACCGCCAGGCCAAAGTCGGCGTACTGGCCAAAGCCGATGCTCCAGTGGTCGTCCAGCTCATGGCTGATGAAGAAGCTGCCGCCGGGAATCGGGTCAAGGGCATTGCCGCTGCCACTGCCCTGGACATTGGTGTCACCGTCGCGATTGAACTCCAGGTTGCCGTAGAGCACCTGCAGGCCACCGGTGATTTGCGTGCCAGGCAGATAGCTCATCCCCGCCGGATTGCTGGCAATCGTCGAGGGGCCCTGGGCCCGCGCGGCGGCACCGGCGTTGGCCAGGCCGGCGTTGTCGGTGCCGATTTCGTAGAGCATGAGGCCGCCGGCGTGGGCCTGCTGGCAGCACAGCGCTAACAGGGTGAAGGCGGGCAGGGCGGATGTTTTTACCTGCATGGGATCACCTGCGCAAAGACCATGACGTACTGGCGTCAGTCCTCTGGACGAAGTCCGGTGACTGCACCAGGATTTTGGATCACTCGCGAAAGAGCGTAGGTATTTATCCTGAAAAATCCAGTAATTGGCTGAGTCAAACCGGGTGTTCCAGATTCCTGGGGCCAAGGCGGCGAGGATGCCTCGCCGCCTCGATGCCATTACCTGCCGGCAACGGCTGCCAGCAGCGGCGCCACCTGATCGTCCGTGAGTGCCACCTGGACCTTCATGGTCATGAGGTCGCTCCATTGCAGTACCCACTTCTGGACCTGTACCGGATCATCGGCCTCGGCAATGCCAAATCCGGCCGCGCCGCCGACGGCGTGCCAGCGTCCGATCATAGTGACGCCTTTTGGCGGCGCGCCACCGGTCTTGAGAAAACGTTCGATCGCACTGTTGCGATTGGCCGTACTGATTTTCCAGCTGACGATGAATAACATCTGCCACCTCCTTCCAGGAATTGGCACCTGTGTGTCTGCGCGCACCGGGTTGGCGCCGGGACCACGGTCACGTTTGCCTTGCCAGGGTCATCCTGCCTGGCCTGATACGCTTGCTCCCTTGAGAAGGCATAGCAGCGCCGCGCACTTCACGTACGACCGTCGATCCTGTTCGGGTGTCAGGTATCGCGCAACAGGTCGTTGGCGTTGAGCAGGTCGTAGGCGATTTCCGGGCGTTTTTCCATGGCGCGACGAATTGCGGCCGGGATCGAGGCGCGGGTCTTGCGGCACAGCCCCGGCAGTTCGCCGACCTGGATGCCAATGCCGCGCATGGTCCGCACTTCGTTGAAGCTGGGCACGATGTCGACACGGATGCCCAACTGCTCGAACATCCGCCGTTGCAGGTGTTCGAGGTCCTGCAGGCTTTGCAGGTTTTCCAGGCGTTCGACCAGGCGTTTTTCTTCCGTGCGGGTCAGGAACAGGATGCGCAGGTCTGCGCCGGGCGTTTCCAGCAGCGGGTCACGCCCGCAGTCGCAGGCGCCGGGCGGGCAGGGTTGGCGGATCGGGGCGGTGGGGGTCATGGGGTTCAATCATAGAGCGCTGTGATCGAATTTGCCCATAGGCATTTGGTCCGAATGAGATCCAAATGTGGGAGCGAGCAAGCCCGCTCCCACAGGGGTTACTGTGAAACCCGTTTACCTCATTTCAGTACCAGCATCCGATAAACCCCGGCCTCGGCTTCGATCCCGTGGGTGTCATGGGTGAAGCCTGGGAAAGATTTGTCGAAGGCTTCCAGCGCCTTGAGGTAGGCCAGCAGCGGACCGTCGGCAGCCCCGGCGTTCTCACCCGGCATCAGCAATGGAATGCCCGGTGGATACGGCACGATACCGGTGGCGGCGATACGTCCGGCGGCTTCTTCCAGGGTGACCAGCTCGATCTCGTTGCGCACCAGTTTCTCGTACGCCTCCACCGGGCTGAACACCGCTTGCGGCAACGTGCCGAACGCCTGGGCCATGGCCGAGGTGGTCTTGTGTTGCTTCATGGCGGCGAAGATTTCGTCAGCCAGGTCCTTGAGGCCCATGCCGGCGTAACGGGTCTGGTTGCCGGCCAGCAGGTCCGGCAGGCACAGCTCCAACTCGACGTTGTCGTCATAGTCGCGCTTGAAGTCCAGCAGCGCGTTGACCAGCGTGCCCCATTTGCCCTTGGTGATGCCGATGGAAAACAGGAACAGGATGGTGAAATCCGTGGTTTTCTCGACGACGATGCCCTGGCGCCCCAGGTACGCGGTCAGCACGCAGGCCGGGATGCCGGTGGGGAGCAGGTTGCCGTCGTCGCCCATGCCGGGGCTGAGCACCGAGACCTTGATCGGGTCCAGCATGCAGTAGCCTTCCTCGATGTCGCCAAAGCCGTGCCACACCTCGTTCGGGTGCAGGACCCAGCAGTTCGGCTCGGTTTTCAGCAACAGCGGATCGACTTCGTGGAACGGCACAGTGGCATCGCCCACCTGCACGGTCGGCGGCTGCCAGCAGGTGAAGAACCAGTCGTCCTTGCTCAGCATCTCGTGGTGCATGCGCGAGATGACCTGGCGGAAGGCCACGGCTTCCTCGATGGATTCGCTGGTGAGGATCTGCCCGCTGGGCGCTTCCATCATCGCCGAGCTGACGTCGCAGGAGGCCATGATCGCGTAGTTAGGCGAAGTCGAGGCGTGCATCATGTACGACTCGTTGAAGCGCCCGTGTTCGATCGGGTTGCGGCCGTTGCGCACGTGAATCATCGAGGCCTGGGACAGGGCCGCCAGCAACTTGTGGGTCGACTGGGTGGCAAACACGGTCGGCTTCGAAGCATCGTGATCGTCCGGGCTGCCGTGCATGGCGTGGCGGTCGCGGTACAGCGGGTTGAAACGCGCGTAGCCATACCAGGCTTCGTCGAAATGCAGGCGGTCGACGCTCTGGCCCAGCAGTTCTTCGACGCGGGTGACGTTGTAGGTCAGGCCGTCGTAGGTGGAGTTGGTGATGATCGCGTGGACCGGCGTCGGGTCGATGCCGTCCTTGACCATCGGGTTGTTGGCGATGGCCGCTTTCACGCCTTCGGCGCTCAGGGTCTGCGGGAGGATCGGGCCGATGATGCCGTAGCGGTTGCGCGTCGGCACCAGGTAGGTCGGCAGCGCCCCCGACAGGGTCATCGCGTGCTCGGCGGACTTGTGGCAATTGCGGTCGCACAGGGCGATCTGGTTGCGCGTGACGCTGGCCATGAGGATCACGCGGTTGGACATCGACGAACCGTTGGTGACGTAGTAGGTGCGATGGGCGCCGAACACCTTGGCGGCGTAGCGCTCACCCTGGCCGATCGGGCCGCTGTGATCGAGCAGCGAGCCCAGCTCGCCGACCGAGATCGACAGGTCGGAACGCAGCAGGTTTTCCCCGAAGAACTCGTAGAACGCCCGGCCCGCGGTGCTTTTGAGAAACGCGGTACCACCGGCGTGGCCGGGGGTGTGCCAGGAATATTCATAGGACCTGGCAAACTTCACCAACGCCCCGAACATCGGCGGCAGGGCGGCCTGGCGATAGCGCTCGATGGCCGCCAGGATACGCCCGCTGAGGAAACGGCTGGTGTCTTCGGGCAACCAGATAAAGTCGTCGGCGTGTTGCATGACCAGCAATGGAATGCTCGACGCGGTGGTGCGGTCACTGATCAGGAACACCGGCACTCGAGTGTTGCGTTCACGCAGCTTGACCAGCAGTTTGATGCAGTCTTCGTGGCCTTCGCTGGTGTCCATTTCCCAGCTGATCAATACGCATTGAACCGCCGGGTCCGAACGCAGGATCGACGCGGCATCGCTGAGGCTTTCCGAGGCCAGTACGCTGACGCCACGACCCTCTACATCACTGACCAACTGATCGAGGGCGCGACCAAATACCGTGCGCTTGTCCGCCGGACTACTGACCAGTAGCGCGAGCATCCCGAGAGAGTGTTTATATTCCGTCATGCGTGAACCTCCAGAGTGGCTTTATTCAAGCTGTTCACCGGCACCGGTTTGCCAGTGATGTGCTGCGCGCTGACGGTCTGTGTCGGCACGCTGTTGTTGAGTGCTTCGAGACGAATCAGGCGGTTGTTGACGAAGCCGAACAGGGTGTAGCCGAAGATGGTCGCCACGCCGCCGAGCATCAGCGCCTGTTCGCCCGAACTGTAGAGCGCCAGGTAGCTGTAGGCGGCCGCCACCCAGGCAATGATGTTGGTGGCCAATGCCTTGCCGGCCGGTACGTTGGACACCTTCTGCATGGTCATCAACGCGGCCATGGAGAGGATGTACGGCACCAGGTTGGTGACCACCGCGAGGTTGACCAGGGTGTCGAACTGTTTACTGAGGTCCGGGCTGATGGTGAGGAAACCCAGCGCCGTCTGTGCGGCCAGCAGCACCAGCATGCCGACGATTGGCGTTCCGGCCTTGTTGGCCTTGGCGAAGATCGACAGGAAGTAACCGGTGTCCGCCGAGCTTTTGTAGACCTGCGCGATGGTGAACTGCCAGCCCAGCAGCGAGCCGATGCAGGCCAGCACCATCGCGGCCATCACAATGTCGCCGACCAATGGGGTGAACATCTTGGCGAAGACCAGGCCGAAGGGTGCGGTAGAGGCGGCCAGCTCCGGGTTGTCGACGATGCCCGCGATGACGTTGGTGGAAACGATGTAGATCACCGCCGCGCCAAGGGTGCCGCCGAGTACCGCGATCGGTACGTTCTTCTCGGGGTTCTCCACCGCATCGGTGTTGGCGCACGCCGATTCAAGGCCGAGGAAGGCCCACAAGGTGATCGCCACCGAAGCCCCCGCAGCGTCTAGCCAGCCCATGTTGTGCGGGTTCCAACCCGCGGCGTACACGCTGCTGTCGAACCAGAACCAACCAACCGTGGACACCAGCACCACGGGCGCAATCACGCCCCACACGGTGACCGAGCCGATCCGGCCGGTGATCCGCGCACCGCCAAAGTTGGCGAACGTGGTGATCCACAACAGCGCAATGGTCGCCAGGCCCACTTGCAGTGAGTCCAGTTGGATGTGGAACAGTTCCTGGATATAGCCGACCGCCGTAATACTGATCGCCACGTTGGCAATCAACAGCGAGAGACCATAGGTGTAGTTGGTGAGGTAGTTACCGGCCTTGCCGAAGGTGTACTCCGCGTATCCCCCCATGCCGCCGGTCTTTCGGCTGAGCATCCCGCACCGCGCAAAGGCGTAGGCCAATGCCAGTGAACCGGTGGCTGTAATCAGCCAGGAAAGTATCGAAATTCCTCCCACTTCCGCGAGTTTCGAGGGTAGTAGAATAATACCTGAGCCTAACATGTTGACCGCGGTCAACATCGTCAGTTGACCCACACTCATTTTCTTTGCGACTGACATTCCGTTGCCTCGTTCATTGCGGAGAGAGCTTAGCTATAGCAAAGTTTTGAAATGTCGCAAGAAAATGACTTTGGCGTACTGATGCAGGTCAACGTATTGCATAGAAGGCATTATGCTGGCCCCCATGTTCTCCGCTTGTCGCCAGAATCGCTTTATTTTCAGGCGGTTAGGTGGGATGCAAATGCGCAATGTCTGGTTCGTGCTGTTCTCTTTCAGCGTCGCGGGTCTTACAGTTTCTGCCCAGGCCAGGGAACTGAAGCCCGGTGATACTTACATGTGCAGTTGGGGCGCGGGCACGGCAGCAAGAGCCCAGGAACTCAAGTTATCCGGGGTTTCCCTGTATGCGGCGCGGCAAAAGATCCAGTCATACAAGTTTGCCAAGCCGTGGATGCGGATGATGGCAATGGGCATTACCGAACAAACTTACGACAGCCCGACGCGGATCAAACCGGCGGCGGTAAGGCAAAGTTTTTATGATGATTGTTTGAGGTACAAGTTGGCGCGTAAGTAACTAAAACGTGTGAACGTTAAGAGATACCCATACGCATAACAAACCAGGCCGGCCGACAGACCGCCTCGCTTTGGCTTTGGCTTTGGCTTTGGCTTTGGCTTTGGCTTTGGCTTTGGTTTTGGCTTTTGATTTTCTTGCCCCATCGAGAGGCTTCGTTCCGGTTCTGCGCAGCGGGCAACCCGGCATGGATGCCGGGTTAGCCGCGCTGGGCCATGGATGGCCCAGCGCGGCGGGCCCACGGAGCAGGACCGGAGCGAGGGTATGCCGAGCCACAGCGAGGCACCGAACGCCAGGGGCAAGAGCCCTTGGTTACTTGGTGCCGGGCGGCGTTCCGTTCTTCCAAGTGACTCGCTGTAAGAGCGAAACCATAAGTGGCCGTTACCGCAGGAATGGATATGTACTCGGTTAGCAAATAATAGGTCGTCTGTCAGGACGCCATCGCCGGCAGGCTGGCTCCCACAGTAGATCAAGTACGGCCGCGAGAGATGTGGCGGCTGTGAGGCCGCCTTCGCTGGCAAGCCAGCTCCTACAGTGCAGAAGATGGCCTTTGTCGGATCGGGCGCTGGGTCGGGCAACGCCGTCTATATTGAATGCCTGGCATCAAGCCTGAACGCTGATTCACCTGACATTGCATGAACCCCAAAATCTATCAGGAGATCATCATGACCCAGCTCGACAAAGTCCTGTACACCGCAAAAACCCACACCACCGGTGGTCGCGATGGCGCATCGCGCAGCTCTGACGGCATACTCGATATCAAGCTGTCGTCCCCTGGGGCCGGTGGCGGCGGCACCAATCCGGAGCAACTGTTCGCCGCCGGTTGGTCAGCCTGTTTCATTGGCGCGATGGGCGTCGCCGCCAAGGAATTGAAAGTGGCGCTGCCCAAGGACGTGGCGGTCGATACCGAAGTCGACCTGGGCACCAATGAAGAGGGCTACCTGCTGCAGGCGCGACTGAATGTGAGCCTGCCGGGACTGGACCGCGAAACCGCGCAGAAACTGGTCGATACCGGCCACAAGTATTGCCCGTACTCCAAAGCCACCCGCAACAACATCAACGTCACGGTCAAGCTCGTTTGAGTTGAAAAAAAGGTCCTGGCGACAGTTCAGGGAGGAGCATCGCCAGCGCCTGCAACAATGGCTATTTACCCAATCCAGGTCTGCGTCCGAGGCTCTCGGCAACGAGCCATCGAAGCCGCTGTCCACCCGCTGCGACAGGGGCTAGACTGCCGCGATAAAACATAATAACGACGTGACCTGCCTTGTATGAAAATCCACCCTCTACCGCCACTCAATAGCCTGGTCGCGTTTGAAGCGGCCGCGCGGCATTTGAGCTTTACCCTGGCTGCGCAAGAATTGAACGTCACCCAAGGGGCGATCAGTCGACAGGTGCGTCTGCTCGAAGACTATTTAGGCAAGGTCCTGTTCGAACGCACTACCCGCACCATCCACCTGACCCCGGCAGCCAGCCAATATTATGAAACGGTCCGTGCGTCACTGCTGCAAGTTGCCCAGGCCACGGGTGAAATTCGCCATTGGCAGGGTGCCGGGCAAGTGACGGTCGCCACCAGTACCGCGATGGCATCCCTGTGGCTGTTGCCAAAAGTGAGTGAGTTTCAACGGGAGAACGAAGAGATCGATCTGCGGATCATCGCCCACGACCAGGTCAAGGATTTCTCTCGCCTGGATTGTGACCTGGCCCTGTATTACTGCCGGACACCGCCCAGGGACATGCAGGTCACGCCGTTGTTTTCCGAAGAGGTCTTCCCGGTGTGCAGCCCCGCTTACCTGGCCAAGTATCCGGCCCTGAACAAGCCTGAGGACCTGGCAGCCTGCACGTGGCTGTTCCTCGACGACCTGCAGCGTGACTGGATCGGCTGGCCCGAATGGTTCCGCAGCCTGGGTCTGAAAAACGTCGAGCCCAAGCGCCGGATCAATATCAACAGCTACTCGATGCTGATCCAGTCGGCTATCGGCGGACAGGGTATTGCGCTGGCCTGGTCGAATCTGGTCGATGATCACCTGCAGACCGGTGCCCTGGTGCGACCGCTCGACACCGTTTTACGCACAGACGCGCAGTTCTGTTTACTGGAACCCTTGGCGCGTGGTGGCATGCGCCAAAGTGTAAAACGCTTCCGCACCTGGCTGATGAATCAACTTCCAGCGCCCCAGGATAACGATTAACGACGTTGCGATGGCTGTCATACAGACCCACTGAAATTCTTTAACACTCATGCCTCGAACCCTCGGTATTTCTAATGCCGAGCGGCTAATTCGCATACGCGTATTTATGACAAAAAGTCATGAATTGCGCCGGAAATATCGTTTGTCGAGATACCCCCTGTTTTCCCAAACTTGCTGCCAGCGGACCCGGGCCAATGCGCCTGCCGACCCTTCAATACCGTGCCCAGCAGGGGAGAACAATAATGAGCAGCATCCAGCAAATTCCTGTGCATCAGCTTGAAACCGTCCTCAATCCGATTCACGAAGCGACTGGCCTCGGCAACGAGTTCTACACCGAGCAACGCTACTTTGAGCTTGAGCGCGATCAGGTCATGGGTAAAACCTGGGCTTGTGTCGGTTTCGCCAGCGACCTGGGCAAGGCCGGCTCGGTCAAGCCTGTCGATTTCATGGGCTTGCCTTTGTTGCTGATGCGCAACCGTGAAGGCCTGGTGCAGGTGTTCCATAACGTTTGCAGCCACCGTGGCATGAAGCTGGTGGAGGAGGCCGGTGAAGTGCAGGGCGTCATTCGTTGCCCTTACCATTCCTGGACCTACGACCTCAACGGCGGGCTGCGCGGTACTCCCCATGTCGGCGGCATCGACCAGCACAAGGACGAACGCTTCGCCTGTGAAAAGCACGGCTTGAAAGCGATCCGCAGTGCCATCTGGATGGACATGGTGTTCATCAACCTGTCCGGCGACGCACAACCGCTCGAAGACATGCTGGCGCCCCTGACCACACGCTGGGCGCAATTTCTCGGCGAGGACGGCATGAGCCTGCTGCGCCGTCGTCCGGGGCATGACGCCACCACGCTGGACATCAACTGCAACTGGAAGCTGGCGGTGGAGAACTACTGCGAGGCCTATCACCTGCCGTGGGTGCACCCGAGCCTGAACTCGTACTCGCGCCTGGAAGACCACTACAACATCATTTTTGACCAGCATTTCGCCGGCCAGGGCAGCTATGCCTACAACCTGTCGGACGTCGCCGGCACGCATCTGCCGAAATTCCCGGCCTGGCCGCTGGATCGCCTGCGCAACGCCGAATATGTCGCGTTCTTCCCCAACGTGCTGCTCGGCATCCAGGCCGACCATGCCTTCGCCATGCAACTGGAGCCAGTCGCGCCGGGACGCACCATCGAACATTTGCGCCTGTTCTATGTCGGTGACGACGCGGCGGGCAGCGATGAGTTCAGCGCTTGCCGTGAGGCGATCCTGGAGTCCTGGAAAGTGGTGTTCGCCGAGGACATCAGCTCGGTCGAAGGCATGCAGAAAGGCCGTCATTCTCCGGGCTACAAGGGCGGCGCGTTTTCGCCGGAGATGGACATCCCGACGCACTTCTTCCACCAGTGGGCCGCGCGTCAACTGCTCGCCACCACACCGTCTGCCTGAGGAGGTCCCATGTATCCGATAGCCTCCCACTGGCTCAATTACATCGACGGTCAATGGTGCGACAGCGACCAGCATCTGGCGGTGAACAACCCGGGAACGGCCGAGCCGGTCGCGACCATCGCCCAGGCCGGCGTGGCCGATGCCGAGCGGGCGTTGCTGGCGGCCCGCCGCTGTGCCGACAGCGGTGAGTTGACCCGGGTGCGTCCGGCGCAGCGGGTCACTTGGCTGCTGCGCATTGCCGAGGAAATTCGCGCCGTGGCCGATGAGGGCGCCTGGGTGTTGTGCCAGGAAAACGGCAAGCGCCTCTGCGATGCCCGGGACGAATTCATCGAGGCCGCGCGCTACTTCGAGTATTACGCCGGCATGGCCGACAAGATCGAGGGCACGTCGATCCCGCTGGGCAATGGCTACATGGACTTTACCCTGTACGACCCGATGGGCGTTTCGGCTCAGATCGTTCCATGGAATTTTCCGGTGTCGATCTGCGCCCGTTCGCTGGCCCCGGCCCTGGCGGCTGGCAATGCGGTGGTCATCAAGTCCCCCGAGCTTTCACCCCTGGGCGTGTGTGTGCTGATCCGCGCCATTGCCAAGGCCGGCTTGCCCGACGGCGCGGTCAACCTGATTTGCGGCCGCGGCCGCGAAGTCGGCGCATATCTGGTCAGTCATCGTGCTGTCGATCAGATAGTGTTCACCGGTTCCGTACCGACGGGCCAGTCGATCTTGCGTGATGCCGCGCAGCATGCGATTCCCAGCGTGATGGAGCTGGGCGGCAAGTCCGCGGCGATCGCCTTCGCCGATGCCGACCGCGAGCAACTGCTGGCCAGCGTCCAGTCGGGCATTTTCTTCAATGCCGGCCAGGTCTGTTCGGCAATGTCGCGACTGCTGGTGCAGCGCGAGATTTATGAAGAGGTGGTCGAGGCCGTCGTCGCCATGGCCCAAGGGCTCGGCGTCGGCCTGGGCCAGGACAACGCCGAGCTCACGCCTGTGGTCAGCGCCGGGCAACTGGCAGGTATCGAAGCCTTGTGTCGCCGCGCAGTGGAAGACGGCGCGGTGGCGGTCACCGGTGGCGAAGCATTCGCTGATCGGGCCGGGCATTTCATGCGCCCGACCGTGTTCCGCGACGTGACTGCACAGATGTGCATTGCCCGCGAAGAAGTGTTCGGGCCGGTACTGGCCATCATGCCGTTCGACACCGAAGAAGAGGCGATTGCCATCGCCAACGGCACTGAGTTCGGCCTGGTAGCCGGTGTGTTCACCCAGGACATCAGCCGCGCGATGCGCTGCACGCGCCGCCTGAAATCCGGCCAGGTGTTCGTCAACGAATGGTATGCCGGCGGCATTGAAACGCCATTCGGCGGTGTCGGTCTGTCCGGCTTTGGTCGGGAGAAGGGCCAGGAAGCCTTGTACAGCTACGTGCGCACCAAAAACGTAGCCATCCGGGTGGCGGGGGAGTGAATAGCATGTTCAAGACCTGGCTTTGCATCGTGTGTGGCTTGATCTACGACGAGGCCCTGGGCTGGCCTCAGGACGGCATCGCCGCTGGCACCCGCTGGGAAGATGTCCCCGAAGACTGGATGTGCCCCGAATGCCACGTGGGCAAGGCCGATTTCGAGATGCTCGATATCAGCGAATACACCCAGGCGGCAGCGGTCGCCAGCGTGCCGGTCAGCGTGCCGCCGGTGTCTGTCGCAACGCCGTCGCCGCGCCAGCCGATCGTCATCATCGGCAGCGGTTACGCCGGTTACGGCCTGGCCCAGGCATTGCGCAAGGCCGACCCCAAGGTCGAGATCCGCGTGCTGACGCAGGAGTCCGGTCACCTGTACTCCAAGCCCGCGCTTTCGATCGGGTTGTCCCAGGGCAAAAGCGCCGAGGCATTGTCCGGCGAAACGCCGCTGGCCATCGAGCAGCGTCTGGACCTGCGGGTTTATCCTTACTGCAAGGTGCTGGGCATCGACAGTGCGGCGCGGCGCCTGCGCACCAGCTTCGGTGACATGGAATACGGCCAGTTGGTCCTCGCCAGCGGTGCGCAACCGATTCGCTTGCCGATCCAGGGCGATACTTCAGCGCTGATCAGCGTCAACAATCTGCAGGACTATCACGGCTTCCGTGAACGCTTGGGTGGCGTGCGACGTGTCGCCATCCTCGGGGACGGTCTGATTGGCTGCGAGTTTGCCAACGACCTGGCCCACAATGGCTTCAGCGTCGATGTCATCGGTCTGGGCCGCTGGCCGATGGAGCGCCTGTTGCCCGTCGATGCCGGGCAGATGCTGCAGCATGCGCTGAGTGAACTGGGAGTGACCTGGCATTTGCAGAACACCCTGCAAGCCATTGACGCCAGCGGGCAGGGCTATCGCCTGACACTTGCCGATGGCCACACCCTGGAGGCCGATCTGGTGTTGTCCGCCGTCGGTCTGCGCCCCGACCTGAGCCTGGCCGAAAGTGCCGGCGTGGCGGTTGGACGAGGCATTCAGGTGAATGCCCATCTGCAAACCTCGGTGCCGGGCATCTACGCCCTGGGTGACTGCATCGAAATCGGCGGGCAACTGCTGCCTTACCTGGCACCGATCAACCAGGGCATCCAGGCGCTGAGTAAAACCCTGCTTGGCCATCCGACCGCCGTCGACTACCCCTTGA
This sequence comes from Pseudomonas serbica, assembly GCF_028823535.1. GTDB lineage: Bacteria > Pseudomonadota > Gammaproteobacteria > Pseudomonadales > Pseudomonadaceae > Aquipseudomonas > Aquipseudomonas serbica. The sequence goes on from NZ_JAQIYM010000007.1 coordinate 178,823, forward strand.
TGCCCGTCACGGTCAAGACCCCGGCCGCACCGCTATGCCTGTTGGCGCCGGCCATCGACAGCCAGGGTGAGTGGCGCTGCACGCCGACAGAGGATGGCTTGAGCGCGGGTTTCTACGGCGCCCAGGGCCAGCTCAATGGCTTTGTCCTGCTCGGTCGCCAAGCGCAAACGCAACGCAGCGCATTGCTGCAGTCCTGTCAGCACTCTCAGCAGGCGGTCGCCTGAGGCCAGACACATGAAAAACTTGATCAACCTGCCTTATGACGATGCGAGTTGCGGCTGGTATGCAGCGCTGCCCGCGCAACCGGCCTGCAAGCGCCTGTCCGGCGAGCAGCGCGCCGACTATGCCGTGATCGGCGCGGGCTTTGCCGGCCTGGCCGCGGCCCGCCGCCTGGCTGAGCATCATCCGCAAGCCCGTATTCTTCTGGTGGATGCGCAGCGGGTCGCCCATGGCGCTTCGGGGCGCAACTCGGGCTTTGTGATCGACCTGCCGCACAAGTTCGCGCTGGAGCATCCGGACCCCGCGCACAAACAGCGTTTGCTGTCGCTCAACCGCGCCGCGATTGCGCAACTGCAAGGCCTGGTGCAAAGCCGTGGGATCGATTGCCAATGGTCCCATGCCGGCAAGTACCAAGGCGCCGTCGGCGAACGCGGCCTGGCCTACCTGGATCATTTCGAACGACTGATGAGCGACCTTGGCGAACCGTTCCGCCGCGCCGATAGCGCAGAACTGGCCAAGGTGCTGGGCACCGGGCACTACCGCGGCGCCATCTACACCCCCGGCTGCTACCTGATGCAACCGGCGGCGCTGGTCACGGGCCTGGCCCGGACCTTGCCGGCCAATGTCGAGTTGCTGGAAGAATCACCGATCCAGCGCCTGGAGCGCGACGGCCGTGGCGGTTGGATCTTGCACGGCAGTGCAGGGCAGATCCGTACCCCGCAACTGCTGTTGGGCACGAGTATCTTCACCCAGGAGTTTGGCTACCTGCGCAACCGCCTGTTGCCGGTCATGACCTTTGCCAGCTGGACCCGCCCCTTGACCGATGCGGAACTGGCCACCTATGGCGGCCAACTGGACTGGGGGCTGACCCCGGCGGATCACGCCGGCACCACGGTACGCATGACCCAGGACCGTCGGCTGATCATTCGCAACACCTACAAGCACGTGCCCAAATACGGTCGCAGCACCAGCGATGGCATGCGTTCGAAAGTGCAGGACTCGCACCGCAAGGCTTTCCTGGCGCGCTTCCCGCAGCTGGCCGGGGTGCCTTTCAGCCATACGTGGGGTGGCGTCTACGCCATCTCGCGTAACTTCACCAACTTTTTCGGCGAGCTGGAAAACGGTGTCTACGCCTCGGCGTGCGACAACGGCGTCGGTGCTGCCTGGGGCACCATTTCCGGAACGATGCTGGCCGATCTCGCGGTGGGTGCCGACTCGGCGCAGCTCAACGATATTCGCGCGGTGACCGGGATGCCATCGCTCAATCCGCCGGAACCCTTTCTCGGCCTGGGCGTTCGCTCGCGCATTCGCCTGGCGGCCTGGAACAGCCGGAGTGAGTTATGAGCCGGACGAATGACGCCAAGCGTCGGGTACTGCGCATCGACCATCAGGACCTGGACTTTACCTTTCGCGGCGGCCCGCCAGGCGCCGCGTATGTGGCGCGCGCCATCAGCAACGAAGTATCGCCGAACATCGGCGTGGGTTTCGCCCGCTGGGAAGGTGCGCAAGTGGCCTGGACGGTGCTGTACGACGAGGTGATTTTCGTGATCGAAGGTTGTTTCGAATTGCGCGTTGGTGACGAGCTTTTTGAGGTCACGCCCGGGCAGTTGCTGTGGATACCCGAAGGCACCGAACTGATTTATGGCGGGCATGCGTTGTTCGGGTATGTGGTTCACCCCGGCAACTGGAAGCACATTCACGGCTTGGCTTGAAGCGCAAATTTCGGGGGATCGCACGGTGATAAGACTGACAAAAACCTTCGGTGCTCTTTATCTGGCCAGCCTGTTGATGCAGCTGGGATCGACATTGCTGATGACCTATCTGGCACTGCGCCTCAATGCGATGGGGGCGAGTGAAACGGCAGGGGGTGCGTTGATGGCCGCCAATGCCCTGGGGATGGTGCTGGGTGGCTGGGTCGGGCGCAGCCTGATCGCACAGGTCGGGCATATTCGAACCTATGCGGCCTGTGCCGGACTGATTGCGGCAGCGGTTCTGGCGCATGAGTTCAGCACGTCCCTGCCTTTCTGGCTGGTGCTGCGGGGGCTGGTCGGGCTGGCCATGATGTGCCAGCTGATGGTGCTGGAAAGCTGGCTCAACGACCAGGCCCGGACCGAGCAGCGCGGCAGCGTGCTGGCGTTGTACATGGTCGCCAGCTACGTCGGCATGATGCTCGGTCAGTTGGCCTTGAGTCTCGACGAGGGGTTGGGAATTCGTGCGCTGCTGGGTGTGGCGATGGTGTTTGCGCTGTGCTCGGTGCCGGTGGCGCTCACTCGCAGCGCCCATCCGACGGCGGTGCCCGCGGCTTCGATCGACCTGCGGTTGTTTCTGCGGCGCATTCCGCAGTCCCTGGTGACGATTCTGGTGTCCGGCATGATCAATGGCAGCTTCTACGGGCTGGCCGCGATCTATGCCAGCAAACAGGGACTGGAAACAGCACAGGTCGGCCAGCTCATGGCGTTGACCATCGGTGCCGGGCTGTTGGCGCAGTTGCCGTTGGGCTGGCTCTCGGATCGTCTGCCTCGTGCAAGTCTGATCCGCGCGGTGGCGGTCTTGCTGGTGCTCATCAGCCTGCCGCTGGGCTTCAATCAAGCGCCAACATTCGTGACTCTGCTGTGGTTCGGCTCGGCGATCGGCTTTCTGCAGTTCTGCCTCTATCCGTTGGGCGTGGCGTTGGCCAACGACAACATGGAGCCGCAACTGCGCGTTTCGCTGTCGGGCATGTTGTTGATCACCTTCGGTGTCGGTGCCTGCATCGGTCCGCTGATTGCGGGTCTGCTGATGGAGTTCTTCGGCACCTCAAGCTTCTACTTTTTCTATGCCGGCAGCGCCGCGTTGCTCGCACTGTGCGTAGGCCAGGCGAAAATCACGGGCAAGCACCTGCAAAAGGATGCGCCGCTGGATCATCCGGTGACGCCAAACGGGATTGCCAGCTCTAACCTGGTATCGGTGGTTGACCCCCTGGGTGAGTGCATCGACGGGCGTTAAGTGGAGGAGGGCGAGCCGGATTTATTGATGCGTTTTTCTCATGAGTCGGTGATTAAAAATGGTTTGAGCGATGGTCAGGTTTCAATCATCTTGGCGATACTGCCAAAAACAGAGTTAGACCGGAATTAATCTGAAGATATACAGCGCCCTGATGTCATTCGACATCAAGGGGGCAGTATCTTGCGGAATACTCTCTAAAACCCTTAAACAAAAACAAAAGGGGAAAACAATGCGTGCGCAATCAGGCATGTTAAAAGGCTTGAACCCGAATGTCACAGTCGCTTCGATAGTGGCGGTGATCTCATTTGTTCTGTTTTGTGCATTTAAAGATGAGCAGGCAGCCAAGGCTTTTGAAATGGCTTCGGTGTTTATCCTGCATAACTTTAAGTGGTATTACATCGCCCTGATCAGTGGCGTGCTCGGTTTGCTGCTGTATATCTCCGTCAGCCGTTTCGGCAATCTCAAACTGGGCACCGAGCACGATCGGCCCGAGTTCAGTTTCGCGTCATGGATTGCCATGCTGTTCAGTGCGGGCATGGGCATCGGCCTGATTTTCTGGTCCGTGGCCGAACCCATGCTGCATTATGCCGACAACCCGTTTTCCAAGGGCCTGACGGACGAGTCGGCCACCCTGGCGATGCGCATCACCTTGTTCCACTGGGGCCTGCATCCTTGGGCGATCTTCTCCATGATCGGCCTGAGCCTGGCCTACTTTGCCTACCGTAAAGGTTTGCCGCTGGCCCTGCGTTCGCTGCTTTACCCGCTGATTGGTGACCGAATCTACGGCTGGATCGGGCATGTTGTCGATATCATGGGTGTCGTCATCACGGCCTTTGGGGTCTCCCAATCGCTTGGCCTCGGCGTTGCGCAGATCAATACCGGGCTGCACCAGGTATTCGGTATTCCGGTCAGTATCGGGTTACAGTTATCTATCATTCTGGTTGTCAGTATCATTGCCTGCATTTCGCTACTTGCCGGGCTGTCAAAGGGTATGAAGCGCATCTCCACGCTTAACATGTACCTGTCATTTATTTTGATGTTGGCGGTACTGGCTATCGGTCCAACTCGTTACATCCTCAACTTGATGTTTGAATCCACCGGCGACTATGTACAAAACATCGTCGGCCTCAGCTTCTGGATGGACACGCAGAAAGACACCGAATGGCAAAACTGGTGGACGGCGTTCTACTGGCCGTGGTGGATGACCTGGGGGCCTTTTGTCGGTCTGTTCATCGCGCGCATTTCCAAAGGCCGGACCATCCGTGAACTGGTGATTGGCGCGCTGGTGGTGCCGACCCTGGTGACCATCCTGTGGATGTCGGTGTTCGGTGGCGCGGCGCTGAAAAATGAACAGCAGGATCGGCAGGCCTACCAGGCATCCGTTGCCAGCCAGGTTGTGGGTCAGGAACAACCGAAGTTCGAAGGCGGCACGGTGCTGCTTGCCACCAAGAAAGAAACCACGGCGGCGATGTTCACGCTGGTTCAGACACTTGATGGCCCTACTGTTGGCGCCGTTCTCTCGATACTGGTGTGTGTGTTGCTGGGTGTGCACTTTGTCACCACGGCAGATGCCGGAACCCAGGTGTTGTGCACTTTGTGTGCCCTGGGCAGCACCAATCCACCCAACTGGATCCGGTTGCTCTGGTGCATTCTGGAAGGTGCCATTGCCGCGGGCCTGTTGCTGGCAGGAGGGCTCAAGGCCATCCAGATGGCGAGTATCGCCGCCGGCTTGCCGATCGCCATGTTGCTGCTGGTGATGTCCTATACCCTGATCCATAGCTTGCGCAAGGAGATGCCGAGTGTGCCGGCCTGGACGCCTGCGCAGGAGCCTCAGCCGGAGCAAGCGCTTTCCAGGCAGGAAGGACGTGAAGCGCCATCGAACCTGGGTGCAAGCCCAGCCCTGACGGCAACGACCGCTTACTGAGCCTCGCCGAGGCAGCCATGAACCTGCCGAAACCGTCCGCTGACACAGCAGGCGGTTTCGCTTTCATGTCCACCCATCAAGTTTCGATCCCTCGATTCCTGCGCATTCTGTTAACAGTGTTTATCTGCCAAGGCGCTGTTTGGCCGCGGGGTAAAGCCCTAGCATCGTCTCTACCGACTGAACCCGGCCCACGGGTACGGAAGGTACCCCTACCTTTGACGAGACGGTGAACCCCATGAAAAAAATAGCGATTGTCCTTGCACTCAGTTGCATCGCTGCCCAGGCCTTTGCCGAAGAAAGCCAGGCCAAAACCGCGGCCAGCAAACCTCCGATCGAGACCTACACCTACGGTTCGAACCTGGACATCAAGAAGGTCATTTCCGTGTCCGATGTCGGGCCGGAGTGTGGTCCGGTTTCGGCGCAGATGACCTACGAGGATTCCCAGGGGCAGCGCCATGTCATGCAGTATCAGGTCCTGGGCAGCGGATGCTCGAACGGTTGAGTGCGGCGGTGGCGGTGGAGGGTCGACACTCCATCCTCAGAGGTTCCTGGTTTTTTTTGATGCACGGGCAATTTTGTCATCGGCAGCCAACAACCCGGGCAGGTAGTCCTTGAGAAACTCCACCCAGGTTTTTATTTTTGCATCGACGAATTTTCGTGAAGGGTAGATGGCGAACAGGTTCAACTCTTCAAAATGGTATTGCGGCAGTACCCGCACCAAAGTTCCTGCCTTGAGGCCGGCCACGGCGGAGGCAATCGGCTGGATGCCGATCCCCATGCCCCGGGTGATGGCGACTGTCATGGCGTCGGCAGTGTTCACGTGGAACGGTGACACCGGTGTGTTGACGGTCTCCACGCCTTCGGGGCCTTCGAACACCCAGTGCTCGGCCGGCATCACCGTGTTGACGATTCTCAGGCAATCATGGGCGCCAAGCGCACCCGGCGTGTCGGGTATTCCGCGTTTCTCAAGGTACGTCGGCGAGGCGCAAAGAATGCTGTAGGTGATCCCCAGCCGCTGGGCGACAAAGCCCGAGTCGGGCAGCTCCCGTGCGAGGATGATCGACATGTCGAAGCCTTCTTCCAGTAGATCCGGCAGTCGATTGGTCAGGGCCAGGTCAAACAGTACCGAGGGGTGTGACTCGCGGTATTTGGCAATGGCGTCGATCACGTAATGATTGCCGATGGCCGACATCGCATGAATCTTCAGGCGGCCCATGGGGGTGACCTGTGCGGTGCCTGCTTCCTCTTCCGCTTCACGCAGTTCTTCCAGGATTCTCTCGCAGCGCCGCAAATAGCGCGTACCGGCTTCGGTCAACGCCAGGCGCCGGGTCGTGCGGTTGATCAGGCGGGTTTGCAGCCGGGCCTCCAGGCTGGAGACCGCTTTGGAAACATGGGTCGTGGTGGTGTCCAGCAATTGCGCCGCCGCGGTAAAGCTGCCGCTCTGGGCGACGGCCATGAAAAACCGCATGCTCTGGAAAACATCCATCGTTGTCACCTCAAGCGCTCAACAAAAAAAAGGACGGCCCAGGACCGTCCCTGGTGGCCTGTTATTTCTTGCGCGGGATGAAGCCCGGTACACCGGTTTCCACGACCGAATTGAAGCGTATTCGCGTTGTGATCTCTTCGCGAATTTCCAGCATGGCCCGGTGGGGCAGGGTCGCGATATCAAAGTTTTCGCGGATATGGCTCAGTGTTGCCGAAGTGGTCAGGAACGCTGCACCTCGTTGAACAGCCCAGGCCAGCAAGACTTGGGCCGGGGTTCGTTGCAAATGCCGGGCGATCCCGGTAATCACCTCGTCGTCCAGTACGTTCGGTTCCATACCATGCCCCAGCGGGGCAAAGGCCAGGACGATGATCCCGTGTTCCTTGCAGTAGTCGAGCATTTCCCATTCCGGCAGGTACGGATGGGCTTCGACTTGCACCACGGCGGGTTTGATTCGCGCCACGGCGACGATCTCTTTCAGCGCCGGCAGGGTGATGTCCGACAGACCGATGGACTTGCAGCGACCTTCGTCCACCAGTTGCTCAAGGGCCCGCCAGGTGTCGATCAAGGTCACGCCGGAGTCGTAGAGGACGTGACCGAACGCGTCCCTCGGGTCCTGGTCGTCCCCGGCCTGAAAAGCGAAGGGCGTGTGGATCAGGTAGCAATCGATGTACTCCACCTGCAGCCGTCGGCAACTGGCGTCAAAGGCCGGCCGCACTCGCTCGGGACGGTGGTTGGTGTTCCACAGTTTGGTGGTGATGAACAGCTCTTCGCGCCTTGCCTTGCCCGCGTCCATGAAGGCTTGCAGGGCAACGCCGACGCTCTCTTCGTTGCGATAACGCTCGGCACAATCGAAATGGCGGAACCCGGTTTCCAGGGCGTGGGTGATTGCCTGGGTGGTGACGCTCAGGTCTTTGAACAGGGTTCCGAAGCCCACGGCAGGCATCTTCCCCGTACCGTGATTGAGGGCAAATCGGGTATCGCGAAGTTCATCGTGAAAAGCTTCGTAAGACATGTCACTACTCCAATAACCGAGGCCGCAGCCTCTACTGATACGAACGTCGTGCTGTTTCGCGGCTGGCAACCTGTTGCTCGAACACGCCGACGGAGTTGCCGCCGAGGGCTACAAACAGTTGCACGGTGTCGAGGTACTGCGCCGTCTTGACGCGGACCTGGCCCAGCAGCGCCTGTTGGTAGGCGCGCTCGGCTTCCAGCACCTGGAGGATGCCGTTCTCGCCTTGGGCGAAGGCTTGCCGGTTCAGGCGCAAACTGCTGTCGGCCGCTTGCAGGGCATCCTCCTGGGCGCGATACGCCTGCGCGTCATGGTTGATCGCTTGCAGGGTGTCGGCGACCTGGCCGAACGAACTGATGACAGTCTGCTGATAGCCCGCGAGTGTCGCGTTGTAACCCTCGACGGCGGCCTGGCGTTCAGCCTTGAGGGTTCCGCCGTTGAAGATCGGCCCGGCGATCCCCGCCGCGAAGCCCCAGAGCGCCGCGCCACCATTGCCCGACGCGGCCTGCACCAGGTTGGCGGACAAGGTCACCCGAGGATAGAGATTGGCGGTCGCCACGCCGACTGCGGCGCTGGCGATGTGCAACTCAGCCTCGGCCTGGCGTACGTCCGGCCGGTCGTGGGCCATTTCCGAAGGCAGGCTGACCGGCACGTTCGACGGCAAGGCAAATTCATCAAGGTGAAAGTCCGGCGCGATCCAGTCAGCCGGGCCTTTGCCGGTCAGGATCGACAGCGCATGGCGAGCCGCATCCCGTTGCTGCGCCAAGGGCGGTAGCAGCGTGCGGTCCTGGGCCAGCCGGGTTTCGGCCAGCGACACGTCGATCTGCGTGGTGGTGCCGTTGACATGGGCCGCGCGCACCAGTTCGAGGTTGCGGACGTCGTTGTCCAGCAAGGTCTCCACGGCCTGCATCTGGGCATTGGCAGACGCCATCAGCAATGCCTGGCTGGCCACCTCGCCGGTAAGGGTCAGGTAGGCCGCTTCGTAACGATGGGTTTGCAGATCGGTAAAGGCTTGCTGCTGTTCGATCAGCCGTTTGTTGCCACCGAAGACATCCAGGTCGAAACCGACCCGTGGCCCGATCGCATAGAAGTTGGTGATCGAGGGTTCCTTGGCGTTGTGCACGCGTTGGCGACCTGCTGTAGCACCGAAGTCGACCTGCGGATACAGCGCACCTTGCGCCGCGGCCACCGATTGCGCCGCCTGGCGGATCGTCGCGTCGGCGGCGACCAATTCCAGGTTGCCGTCGATGGCACGGCGCATCACCTGATCGAGCTTGGGCGAGCCAAGGGCGGACCACCATTGCCCGCGGACTTTGTTGCCCAGGGCAATACGCTGCGAACCGCCCTGGCCAAGACGCTGTTCGGCCTGTTGATCGTAATGCTGTGACGGGCTCGCCGTCGGGGTCTCGAAGTCGGGGCCGACAGTGCAGGCCGAAAGCAAGACCAGCGCCGCCAGTGTCGTGAGTTTCGTTGGCAACAGATGACTGGATTTCATGATGCAGACTCCACGAAAACTTAGTTGGCGGTTACGGGTTTGCGAAGAAAGACCACCAGCGGGCTGACCACCAGCATCGCCACCAGCAAGAGCTTGAACTGGTCGACGACAGCGATGAATGCGGCCTGGTGGGTGATCATGTGGTTCAGCCCTTCAAGTGCCGGCAAGGGCATCGACGCCGTGCCGAAATGGGCGGCGGCGCGATACGGCGTCACGTTGCTGGCCAGCGCCAGGTGCATCGCCTGGGTATTGTTGAAAAAGAAAATCTGCACGATCGCCACGCCGAGGGTGCTGCCGTAGACACGCGACAGGTTGAACAGGCCGGTACCTTCCGGGCGCAGCGCGGGGTCCAGGGTGCTGAACGCCACCTTGGTGAGCGCCGGCATCAACAGGCCGATGCCGATGCCCTGGATGGCGCCGGCAACGGCTACCGGCGACCAGTCCATCAATGGGGAGAACCCGAGCATCAGCCAGTTGGCATAGATCACCAGCGCCACGCCTGCCGCCACGAACAGTCGACGGTCGAAACGCTCTGGAACACGCCCCATCAGCAGGAACGCGCCGACCAGGCCAATGCCCCGTGGAATGGTCAGGGCGCCTGTGGTGTCAGGCGGGTAACCGAGAATCTCATCGAGCATCGGCGAGGTCAGCGCCATGGTCGACAGCAGCACGAATCCCACGGCGAAAAAGATGAGGGTCGACAGCACGAAATTGCGATCGCTGAACAAGCGCTTGTTGAGGAAATGCACCTGGGTGGTCAACCGGTGCACCATGAACACATACAAACCCAGACCGCAGGCCAGTGCCTCGACCCAGATTTCCGGCGAGTCGAACCAGTCCAGGCGTTCACCACGGTCGAGCAGCATCTGCAGGCTGATCAAGCCCAGGGTGAAGCTGCCGAAGCCGAAGAAGTCGAAAGACGGCGCCTTAACGGCTTTTTTCTCGGCCAGCAAAAGGGCCACGACCAGGAAGATGTACGCCGATAACGGCAGGCTGATGTAGAAGATCGGTCGCCAGTCGAAGTGCTCGGCGATCCAGCCGCCGATGCTCGGGCCGCTGACGATGCCCAGGAGCACGATGGCGGTCCAGCTCGCGCCGAATTTCAGGCGCTTCTCGGGTGCCAGCGTGTCCATGGCAATCGCCATCGACAGGGGCGCCAGCATGCCACTGGCCAGGCCCTGGATGATCCGTGCGCCGATGAACTGAAGCGGCGTCGTGGCCACTGTCGCGAGCAACAAGCCGAGGACGAAAAAGGCCAGCGCGGCCTGATAGATGCACTTTAAGCCAAAGCGTGCGGCGAGCCACTGGGCTATGAGCATGGTAATGGCGCTGGCCGCGAGGTACGCGGTGAAAATCCAGCCGGCCTGGTCGTCGGTCATCGACAGGCTGCCTTGAATCAGCCGCAGTACCGCGTTCGGCAGCGGCAGGTTGGCCGACTGCATGTAAGTCGCGAGCAGCACCGCCAACCTGAGCGAGCGCGCACCACCCGGGTCCGGGGTTAACTGTGCATGGGCGCTCATCAGAAGTTACCTGCGGTCAGCAGCGACTTGAGCGGGTGCCACCATGGCGTGCGATGCCCGGTATCGACCTTGACCGTGGCGCTGGTGCCGGAAAACAGCGGCAGGGCAGGGTCCGCGTCATCCAGTTCGAGGCGAACCGGTACCCGCTGCACCACCTTCACCCAATTGCCGGTGGCGTTTTCCGGTGGCAGCAGGGCAAAGTCCGACCCGGCGCCGGGGCTCATGCTGGTCACGTGGGCCTTGAACACGCGACCTGGGTAGGTGTCGATGCTGATGGTCGCTTCCTGGCCCGCACGCATATGCGTGACCTGGGTTTCCCGGAAGTTGGCCTCGACCCAGGTCTCGTGATCGGAAATCAACGCAAAGGCCGGCGCGCCGTTGTTGAGGTAGTTGCCCACCTGCAGATCGTCGACCTTGGCGACAATGCCGTCGGCGGGCGCATAGACCGTGGCGTAGGACAAGTACAGCTGCGCTTCGTCGAGCTGCGCCCTGGCCTCGCGCACCGCAGGGTGACTGTCGGCCTCGATGTTCGGGTTGCCGTCCAAGGCCACGACGGTGCTGGCGATCTGTTGTTCGATGGAGGCGATGCGTTGCCGGGAGATCTTCAGGTCGGTTTCCGCGCGCTCATAAAGGGCCCGGGACACGAACTCGGTGGCGACCAAGGCTTTCTTGCGGGCAAATTCCTTCTGGTCGAAGTCCGCCGACGCTTTCGCCGATTGCAGTTCAGCCTGCTGCTGACGGTAGCTGGCCTTGAGCCCATCGATACGCAGCCGCGCAACATTCAGCTGCGCCTCGGCACGCTCGATTGCAATCTGCAAGGGCTTGGGGTCGAGGCGAAACAGCACCTGGCCCTTGCTGACCTTTTGATTGTCCTCGACCGCAATCTCTACGACCTGCCCGGAAATCCGCGCATTGACCGAGGCCTTGGCCACCCGGGCGTAGGCATTGTCGGTGGTGACGAAGGGCTCGCCCGCCACGTAGTACGCATAACCTGCGGCGGCGAAGAGGGCAGGCAGCCCCACCATCAGCCAGGGCCGCAGTTTTTCCTTCAGGTTTTTTTTGATCGGAGATTGGGCCTCATGGGCCTGCGCAGCCGTGATGTCGATGGGTTGAGTCATGATCGAATGCACCTTTAACCGGGAAGGCGGGCCTGCAGTTTTCGCCTGGCGCCGACGTCAATGAATGTTGTGGAAAAGCAAACCCGCAGGCGGTTGGGAGGATCGCTCCGGCGCCTCTGTTTCGTCGCTGCAACACCCGGTTCGAGCTTCGCTTGAACAAACATGGATCAAGGAATTTGTGGTTCCTTATTTTTGTGCGATGGTGTAAAAATATCCCCTCATCCACCTTCCTGCAAGGATTTTGTACGACATGGCACAAAATAAAGTGACAGAGGGTAAAGGTCGCGGCCGGCCCCGTGCATACGACCCGCAGACAGCATTGCAACAAGCGCTTGGTGTGTTCTGGAGCACCGGCTATTCCGGCGCCTCCCTGGACAGCATCGCCACGGCGGCCGGAATGAATCGCCCCAGTCTCTATGCGGCCTTCGGTGACAAACACGCCCTGTACATCAAGGCGCTCGAACAGTACTGGGAGTTTGCCGCTGCCGACATGCACGCGGCGCTGACCGCTAGCGACCTGACCTTGCGCCAGGCCCTGATGCGCTTTTATGAAGGGCAGTTGTCGATCTACTTCTCGGGCGACGGCCAGCCACGCGGCTGTTTCGCGATTGGCACGGCAACGACCGAGGCCGTCGAGGATCCGCAGATTCGTGAGGTGCTGGGCGATCGCTTGAGCCGCCTGGATGCCGATCTGGAGGCGCGTCTGCGCGCTGCCATGGAAGCTGGCGAATTGAAAAGCGATGTCGATGCCGGGGCGCTGGCCGTACTCGCGTCGTCCCTGTTGCACAGCATTTCGATCCGGGCACGGGCGGGCAAGTCACGTGCAGAGCTGACGACGCTCGCTGAAAATGCGGTCGGTGTGATCTGCGGTGGGTGAGGGGCTCGACGACATATTGGCGCAGCAACTGGGCGTGGTTTTTTGCGGCATCAACCCAGGCGTGACGGCCGCGGCCCAAGGGCACCATTTTGCCGGTCGCGGCAATCGCTTCTGGCGCACCCTGCACCTCGCCGGTTTTACGTCACAGCAACTGTTGCCGGAGCGAGACAGGTCAATCCTCGACTATCGGTGCGGGTTGACGGCCGTGGTCGAGCGGCCGACGGCGCGGGCAGATCAGTTGTCAGCCCATGAGTTTGCCGCGGCCGCAGCGGCATTCGAACGCAAGATCGGCAGCTATGCGCCACGTTTCGTGGCATTTCTCGGCAAGGCGGCGTACTGCGCCTTATCCGCTCAGCGCGACGTTGCCTGGGGCCCTCAGTCGAAAACCTTCGGCAATGCCGCGGTCTGGGTCCTGCCCAACCCCAGCGGGCGAAATCGCGCCTTCAGCCTTGAGCAACTGGTAGAGGCGTACCGCCAATTATGCGTGGCAGCGGGCGGGCGCCCGCTCTAGCGCGGGGGCGCCAGAGAAGAACGCGGGTGCAGTCAGGAGCATTAAGTTACCTCCACGTTGAAGCGACCAACGTAACGCTCGACGGCATCGTCATTGCATTCTTTTAATTGTACGACGCGTGTTTGACAGTGTTTTTTCGCGAGCTGACAGCACGCATAGTCACTTGCTGTGTCTGGCCAGTGACTTCGACTTGATGCGTCGTTTATTTGACGTTATTCGGCCGAGTTTTATATTTCTATTTATTATTGTGACGTGCTATTGACGTACTGGCTATCTGCTTATAGGCTCCATTTAGCCTGATTCAGATTCTTCAACCGACCAATTGCAAACCCTCAGCGCAGGGAGGCGGTTATATGCGGACGACAGTTTTCATTAAGTTGATGGTGTTATTTGCAACCGTAAATGGGGTAGCCATTGCCAGCGCGCATGCGACCAATTTGCCTTTGGAAATTAGTCGCATAAGTACCGCTTGCGAGGGTGCACGAGCTCTGGCGGTCGACGCTTCGACCACGGGCGGCACCGCCGCGAAGACGAATACTGGCAAAGACCATGGTGGCTCTTCGCTCGAGGCCACAATTGCCCAACTTCCCAGCTCTAATAATGGATCCAAGTCGGGAGCGAACGCTTCCGTCAATACTTCAGCGTGCGACGGTTTAATGACGGAAGTTGCCAAGGCGCAGTTCGTCATCGGGCCAGTCCAGGACAAGGGACTGACTGGAGAATCGGCGTTCCACGACACTCAACCCAATGCCCTGCCTGTGTCTGCGGTTGTATGGTTATTCTCTTCCGCACTATTGGGCTTCATCGTCGTAGCCAATCGACGCAAGATCTAGGAATGACTTTTCGAGACAGTTTTTTCTTGCAAGTGTTACAGCTTTAAAGAGGACGCTGATTGTAACGGTTGATCCTCATTAGATGTGCTAACCAGGCGGAGGAATCCAGATGCTGCGTTTACTGCTACCTGCACTGTGTGCGCTGGCTATTTTGCCCAGCGTGGCCCGTGCCGCCGAAGAAGATCTCTATCTCCTGAACTCTGGAGACAAGGTTGAAGTGTCCATTTGGGGCGAGCCAACGGAGAAAATAGAGCGCGTAGATGTGCTGCCCAATGGCTACATAACGCTGAAGTTGGCAGGGCCGGTCAAGGTCAAAGGGCTTGATACGGCTCAAGCGGAAACAATAATCACTAAAAAACTCATAAAATATTATCCTGACCCAGTAGTCAGCGTTGTTGTCACCGAAGCCAAGGGCAATGTCGTCTATGTCCAGGGCAAAGTACTCAAGCCTGGCAAGGTGCAGCTGACCGGTGATACCAATGTACTGCAACTATTGAGTGAGACCGGTCCGCTCGACAAGTTCGCGGACAAGGACGATATCAAGGTCTTGCGCCGCGAAGGGAAAAGACAGAAAGTCATGCCCGTCGATTACAGTGCTCTGATTTCCGGACGTGACTTGTCCACTAACTACGAACTTAAGGCCGGCGATACGCTGGTCGTTCCCTGACATTGCGCGATGCATTAAGGATTAACTTGCGTTCATTGCAAACAACCGGAGTGGTGATGGCAATATTGACTTTGCCATGTTCCGGCATGACCTACGCCGGCACCTGGCAGTCGGCAGTTGCGCTGCCCATGACAGTCGAGCACGACAGCAATCCATTGCTCTTGACGGCTGACGAAAAAGCGGTGACTCGAACGATCATTGCCCCCGATTACACGCTGCTGGGTAATTTTGATCGGGATCAGTGGACGTTCGGCCTCGGTGTCAATGTCGAGCGCTCGTCCGATACCGACGTCGTGTCCAATCGAGAAGATCCGAGGCTGTCGTTTGGCTGGCAGCGCGAGACTGAACAGGGTAGTTACGGGCTCACGGCGAGGTACATCGAGAGCTCGACGCTCTCCACTGAAGTCCAGGAGACCGGTGTAACAGACTCGACCGATGGCACGCAAAAGCTCTCGAACATCGGCGGTAACTGGCGAAGCGCGGTGACCGAGCGCAGCACCCTGGTCAACGAGATCGACCTCACCCATGTCGAATACGACACCGACACGCTGACCAACTACGATGAGCTCACCAACCGTTTCAGCTGGCTTTATCAATGGAATGAGCGAACTGAACTGTTCACCCGTTTCGAAGCGACGCGCTATGAGCCTAAGGACGACAACACCACCATTGGCTCCTCGAACAGCTACACCCCGGTGGTCGGCGTGAACTACCAGATCTCCGAGCGGTTTACGGGATCGGTGTACGGCGGCGTCAACGAGGTTTCCAACAGCAACAGTGGCCCCACCGGCCAGGGTGGTATGAGCCTGCGTTACGCCGGCGAACGTGTCGAGTCCAACGTCGAAGCCAGTCGCAGCACGATCGCCAACGGCGAGAACGGCTTGGTCGAATCCGATGAGCTACGGGGTAACTTGAGTTATTTGCTCGACGAAACCAGTCGTGTCGGTGTTGATGGCTCCTGGCAAAAAACCAAAGGGGAGGCGGCCAGTACCTTTCGCACATACGGCGCCTATGTGAGTCGGGAACTCTCGCCTTTTTGGCTTGCACGCCTATCCTTCACCTACAAAGAGCGCGAGCGAGACGGCTTGCCGGATGCCGATGCCAACATCATAGGGATGACCTTGATCTATAGTCACCCCGACTTCTGACCTTCAGCAGCGTGGTATTTATGTCCTCTGAATACGAAATGTCGGTCAACGACTACATTGCAGTAATCAAGCACCGGGCCTTGCTGTTGATTGTGACGGTGGTCGTGATAATCGGGGCGGCTATATTGGTGGCGACGTCCATGCCACCGATCTATCAGTCGTCCGGGACTATCCTGGTCGAGTCGCAGCAGATATCGCCGGACCTGGTGGCGGGGAACAACAATACCTTTGCTGACGAGCGCATCGAGGTCATCCGCCAACGCGTGATGACCCGCGAGCATCTGGAAGCGATCATCAACAAGTACAATCTTTTCGAAACGGGCAGCCGGCGGCTGACCCTGACCGAAAAGATCGAAGAAATGCGCAATGCGATTTCGGTCGCCCTGGTCAGTGCGGCGGTCAAGGGGCGAGGCGAAGTGACGATTGCCTTTCGCCTTGCCTTCGAACATCGCGAACCGCAAGTCGCGAATGAAGTGGCCAAGGAACTGGTGACGCTGTTCCTCAACGAGAACATCAAGCAGCGCACCGAGCGCGCCAGTGAAACCACCGAGTTCCTGACCCAGGAAGCGAACAAGCTGCGCACCGAGCTGGAAGTGCTGGAGAACAAGCTGGCGGACTTCAAGCAGGCGCACGGCAACGCGCTGCCCGAGCATCAGGAACTGCGCATGAACATGTTGTCGCGCTCTGAACTCGAACTCAAGGACATTGACCGCGACTACAAGGCAGCCAATGAGGAGTTGCGCTTCCAGGACCTGGAGCTGTCGGCGGCCCATGCCGGTCTGCCAATCAAGGCGGGCACGGCGGGTGCGGTCGCAGAACCGGTGCAGGACCTGGCCAGCCTCAAGGCCGAGTACGCCCGGCTGCAGACGATGTATACCGAAGCTCATCCGGATGTACGGGCGGTTAAACGCAAGATTGCCGCCATGCAGGCAACCCAGGGCCGCGGCAGTTCCGTCACGCCGGTCAGCCTGGACGTGGCCAGGGTCCAGGCGCGCATCGCCGCCTCGGAACAGCGCATGCGTTCGCTGGCCACGCAGAAGCAGGAATTGCTCAACAAGATCGCGACCCTGGAGAGCCAGATTCTTGAGGCGCCGCAAGTGGAGCGTGGCCTGGTCACGCTGATGCGCGACCATGAAAACGCACGCAAGAAATACGAGGAAATTCGCACCAAGGAAATGAGTGCGAAGATTACCGAAAGCCTGGAGCAGGAAAACAAGGCAGAACGTTTTGTGCTGCTCGAAGCGCCGCTGATGCCGGAAAAACCAGTGCGGCCGAACCGCAAGAAAGTCGTGGCCCTGGGCTTTGTCCTCGCGCCGGTAGGGGCGGGTGCGCTGGTGATGCTGCTGGAGATGCTGAGCCAGCGGGTACGCGGTGTCGACGCGCTGACCAGTGTGCTGGGTAGACGCGTACTGGTTGCCATTCCCTACATTCATACCCAGGCGGAACTGGCTCGTCGCAAACAGTGGCGAACGATACTGGTGCTCTGTTGCGTCGTGATGATCGTGGTCTCGCTGGTGCTCCTGCACTTCTTCTACATGCCATTGGATCTGCTGATGTTCAAGGCTCTGGCGCGGTTCGAATAAGGAATATTGCGATGGAAATTATTAAGCCACCTCTGGGAAAAGGCGAACAGCCACCCTCGTCAGGCCTGGTGATCTCATCATCCGGACAGCCTGCACCGCTCAATGCGCTCAGTTACGTACAAACCAAGGTTGTGCCGTTGCGAGCAGAGCACCTGGAGCGCCATCGCATTGTCGCCTACAACAAGAACTCGAACATGGGCTGGGCGTTCGACCTGTTGCGTACCCAGGTCCTCAAGGCCATGGAGGAAAATGGCTGGCGCACGCTCGCCATTACCTCGCCGACGCCGGAGGCGGGCAAGTCGGTGCTGGCGATCAACCTGGCCATGAGTATCGCGCATCACACGACCAAGACGGCGTTGCTGGTGGATTTCGATTTACGTTGTCCCAAGGTGGGTAGCTATCTGGGGCTGCCGATGGACAAATCCCTCAATGAATTGCTGAACAACGAAGCGGAGCTGCAGGAGGTGCTGGTCAATCCGACCTTGCCGCGCTTTGTGGTCCTGCCGACGCGCGAACCGGTCCCGCTGTCCACCGAGGTGCTGTCGTCGCCGGCGGTGGGGGAGTTGATCATGGATTTGCGCGATCGCTACAGCTCTCGCATCGTGATCTTTGACTTGCCGCCAGTGTTGAGTTCGGACGATGTGATTACCATCCTGCCCAAGTTCGACTGCGTGTTGCTGGTGGTCGCCAACGGCATGAACACCAAGAAAGAGATCGAGGAAAGCCTGCATCACCTGGGCAGGGCCAACCTGATCGGCACGGTGTTGAACAAGTCCGGGCCGGCGAAACGTCCTTACTGATGCTCTGTTGGTCTGGGTTGTCGGACCGCCGCTGAAGGCGGCCTGACAGCCGACCCATCTCCCACGGCTGCACCCGATCCACTGTAGGCGCTGGCTTTCCAGCGAAGGCGGCCTGACAGCCGACCTGGATGTGGTGGACCGGGTACATATCCATTGCTGCGGTAACGGCCACTTAGGGTTTCGCCCTTACGGCGACTCACTTTTTTTTCAAACGCCAAAAAAAAGTAAGCAAAAAAAGGCTCGCCCCAGCGTCCGGCCCCTCGCTAGGGCTCGGCGTTCCTTCGCTTCGGCATTCATCCGGGGGCATCGCCTCCGGTCGGCTTCGCTTCGACCTCCTCTCGATGTGTGCGGCTTCGCCGCACGGCGCTACGCGCCCACCCCCGGATGAACGCCTCCACTCAGCCTCCCGAAGGGGCGGGTAGATCAAGATCAAGATCAAGATCAAGATCAAGCGCTGCAGGCGAGCACTGCCATACCCGATCCACTGTAGGAGCTGGCTTGCCAGCGAAAGCGTCCTCAAAACCGACCATCTCCCACGGCCATACCCGATCCACTGTAGGAGCTGGCTTTCCAGCGAAAGCGTCCTCAAAGCCGACCCATCTCCCACGGCCAAACCCGATCCACTGTAGGCGCTGGCTTGTCAGCGAAGGCGGCCTGCCAGCCGACCTGGATGTGGTGGGCCGAGTGCATATCCATTGCTGCGGTAACGGCCACTTAGGGTTTCGCCCTTACGGCGACTCACTTTTTTTTCAAACGCCAAAAAAAAGTAAGCAAAAAAAGGCTCGCCCCAGCGTCCGGCCCCTCGCTAGGGCTCGGCGTTCCTTCGCTCCGGCATTCATCCGGGGGCATCGCCTCCGGTCGGCTTCGCTTCGACCTCCTCTCGATGTGTGCGGCTTCGCCGCACGGCGCTACGCGCCCACCCCCGGATGAACGCCTCCACTCAGCCTTCCGAAGGGGCGGGTAGATCAAGATCAAGATCAAGCGCTGCAGGCGAGCTAACGCTCGGCCTGATGAGTGGTTAAAGGCGGGTGTTTGCAGGTTTGCATTCAGTGCCAGGGGTACTTCTTCTCCCACTCCCACGCGTGCGTCACGATCTGTTCCAGTGTGTTGTACTGCGGTTGCCAGCCCAGCAGGCTGTTGGCCCTTCGGGCATCCGCCACCAGCCTTGGCGGGTCGCCTGCGCGGCGTGCTGCTTCGCTGATGTAGATGTCCCGGCCGGTCACGCGGCGGGCCGTGTCGATCACTTGCTGCACTGAGAAGCCTTGGCCATTGCCGAGGTTGAAGGCTGTGCTGGTTCCCCCCGCCAATAAATAGTCCACGGCCAGCGCGTGAGCGGCCACCAGGTCGCTAACGTGGACGTAATCGCGAATACAGGTACCGTCCGGCGTGTCGTAGTCAAAGCCATAGACGGTGATGGTTTTGCGCCGGCCGGAGGCCGCCTGCAGGATCAGCGGCAGCAGATGGGTCTCAGGTTCATGGCGTTCGCCCAACTGCCCCTCGGGGTCTGCACCGGCGGCGTTGAAGTAGCGCAGGCAAACCGACTTGAGCCCGTAGGCGCGGTCGAAATCTTCCAGCACCTGCTCCACCATCCACTTGCTGCGACCGTAGGGGTTGATCGCGGCCTTGGGGTGCGCTTCATCGATCGGCACATATTTCGGGTCGCCATAGACGGCGGCGGTCGAGGAAAAGATGAAGTGCTTGACCCCGGCGCGGACCATAGCCTTGAGCAGCGTCAGGGTGGCCGCCAGGTTGTTCTGGTAATACTTGGCCGGTTCAGTGACGGATTCGCCCACCTGGATGAAGGACGCGAAGTGGAACACGGCATCGAAGCGGTGGGTGCCGAACAGGGCGTCCAGCGCCTGGGCGTCGGCGATGTCGAGTTCGATCAGGGTCCCGCCCAACACCGCGCTGCGATACCCCGTTGAAAAGTTGTCCGCCACCACCAGTTCATGCCCCGCGCCCAGGAGCTGCTTGACCATGTGCGAACCGATGTAGCCTGCGCCGCCAATTACCAGGAATTTCATGCAGCTCTCCTTGATATCGTCGCGGTGTCAGCGGTGGGGGCCTGACCCGTCCTTTAAAAGTCCTCTGCTGTCACTTGAGACTGTCACTCGCTTGCGATGCTTTTTTCAGGAACAACCAATTGGACGCCTGCAGGCCGTCGAACTTGATCGTGTAGCGGCCATCCAGGTAAGTGGCGGGCAGTTTTCCAGGTTGTCCTCCGGGCCCGCCCTGGGTGTACAGGGTCAGGCCCGCTGGGGCCTGGAGGGTCAGCGTGCCCTCGAGGGGCTCGACGTAAAAAGGCGTCCTGTCGTCGGCCTTGGGGATGGCCCGGGAGCCTAGAGAGATCAGCAGGTCCGCAGACTTGCCGACGGGTGCGTCGTTCAGGCTTTGCACCACCACGCTGGCGTAGGGGGTTTTGATCTGCACCTGGATATTGCCCAGCTTGATCGATCTGCCGCCAATCCAGCCGGTTGCCGCCTGGGTGCGGGGCGTATCGATGGTGTAGATGCCTTGTTTCCAATTGCGCTTTAGCTCGCCGGTGTCCGTGGTGGCCTCGGTGGCCGTGGCGTCCAGTAGTGACTTCGCCGGGTCATGAAACACCTGCGCGTTACTGGCGATGTTCCCCGGTTGCAACCAGGGCAGTTGCGGCGTCTGCGGCATGGCGATCTGCAGCTTGCCTTTTTCCATGGCGGTACGCAGCAGCGCCGAGTTGTCCGGTGTGATGCGCTGGTTGAACAAAGTCTCTGGCGTCGGCGCGAAGACATAGGTGGTCTTCGCTTCGTGAACGTCAGCACGACGATAAAGCAAGGCCGCGGCGGGCAGGGTAGCCAGCATGGCCGGGTCGTTGTAGGCGTGCCAGTTGCCCGCCGACATCCCTTGCTCGGTGAGTTGCTCCTGGCTATAGGCATATTGCATCAGCGCGTCCCAGCCCTGATGACTGGCCGTGCCGGCTACATAGAGTGGCAGCGAGTGGCGGTCGGCGATCGGGAAGGGTTCGTTGTTCCATTCCGTCACGGTCAGGGGTTTGCCGACGACCTGGCCGGCACCCATCCAGTCCACCAGGTTGGCGCTGGTCAGCGGGTTTTTCTCCAGCGACCCCGGCCCACCGTAGATATGCACGTCGACCACGTCTCCGGCGGTCAGGGCGGGCAGGGCGCTCAGGCCGTTGCCGCCCCAGGTGCTGGTGGTGGCAATCGGCACTTTGACGCCGATCTCGCGCAAGGAATCGATCATGTCTACGTTGAAACGCTGTTCCAGGTCGTTGAGGAACAGCTTGGCGGGGCCTGGCTCCCAGGATCGCCAGGTCTTGTCTTCCGACAGGTTGTACTGTTTGGCAAAGGCCTTGGCCGCTTTCAAGTACAGCTCGGTGTGCCGGCGCACTGGTTTGTCGGGCAACAGGGCGTTGCCATAGTGTTGGGTGATGTCGTTTTCGTTGGTGATCAGGACGGCGGCAATCGCCGGATCGTCTTTGTAGGCAAGGCCGGTATAGCTGTTCACATGGCTCAGGTAATCCTTGGCAAAGCGTTTCATGGCCTGCTGGATCGTGACGTTTACGTAGGCATAGCCCTTGAGGTCGGCGATGCCATACTGGCTCTTGGGCAATTCATCGAAGGCAAAGATGTTGTCATTCGGCCAGAGGGCTCGTTCGACGTGCATGTCGAGCCAGACATAGATGCCTTCGTCCTTCAGGCTCTTGATCCACAAATCGAGCTTCTTCAGCGATTCTGCGTTCAGGTGCTGGGTATCATGCACTTGCCTGCCGTCTCCGAAGATGTTGGGGAGGACCCACGGCGAGTCATGGTGATGCAGTCGCACCAGGTTGAAACCCAGGGCCGAGAGGCGCTTGGCCTGCAGCTTGATCGCATCATCCTCCGTGCGGAACAGCGTGTAGGCCGACAGGTTGGTGCCCCAGAAGCGTGCCGGGGTGTTGTCGGCAAACAGCAGTTGCTCGCCCACAGCCTTGACGAAGCCGCGCTTGCCTGCGGGCTTTTCCTGGGCGTTGAGAAAGGACAGGTCGACCGGTGCGGTTTTCCATTGCAGCCTGTCGCTCGGCCAGGTCTTCGGGTCTGCGATACCGAAGCGCTCGGCGGCGGTTGGCGCCAGCGCTACATCGCCGGACACGCTGAACGTGGCCTTGAAGCTTTCCCGACCCGGTTTGATCCGATCCTTGTAGAGGAACGCCCGCACCTGGGCGCGATCGCCCGGTTCGAAATACACTTTCGCCAGCGCCGGCTCGAAGCGCATCTCGATACGCCGCCCCTGGGCATTGCCCCAGGTCCAGCCACGGTTGTCAGGCAGCAACACCGGCACGCCCATTTCTTCGGCAAGGGCCGGGTCGAAGTTGAAGACGATGCCGCCACCCATGACGTTCGACTTCATGCTGTGGGCATTGAGGACCAGGTCGATGCTCAGCGTCTGCTCGTCTTCCTTGCGGATTTGCCCGGTCGCGTCGAAATCCAGCCTCTGGCTCTTGCCTTCCATGGCATAGACATAGGGCGAGATCACCTTGAGCGAAGGGGTGAAATCCGCCCAGTCCCAGTTACCTCCCCAAAAGACGAATTGGGAGGCGACGGCAGGACTGCCGCCGCGCGTGACCTGGGGCAGGCCGCTGCGTTCATCCACGCTGACGGCCCACTCCGCCGCCCGGGTGCTGAAGGGCCAGATCACAACCAACAAGAACAACACTGACAGCAGAGGCATGCGGTGAAAAAAACACGTCATGAGCGTTACCAGGTCTGTAGGAGGGTACTCTTGTTGCTTGCAATCTCGGCGCGCTTGAGCTTGCGCGCCATCTGAGCATAGGACACACCCAGTCCGGCTACCGACCAATACACCACGGGGATTACCGTGATACTGCTGACGGTGATGATGGTTATCAGGATCCCGGCCAGGGTCGCCAGCAGTGCACGGCCCAGTCGGCGCGCCTCATCGTCCTTGTTAGGGTACGAACGCATCGCCTTGCGGATACCGAGCGCAATGGTGGCGAAAAAACCCACGAACAGCGTCAGCCCGATCACGCCCATTTGCAGGGCGATGGCGACATAGGTGTTGACGATGTCGATGATGCCCTGGCCTTGGGTCAGTGCCTGCATCTCAGGGGTGCTGCGGTAATCGAAGGAACCCAGCCACAGGTTGCGCTGGATGACGATCATCGAGTTTTCGATCAGGCGGTGGCGGTACGTGATGTTCTCTGTTTCCACCGAACCGATGAAGGGCAGCAGATCGAGGACTTTCTGCCCGCCGGGCAGGATGGCCAGCAACGGCAGGGCGAGCACGGCGGCGATCCCGAGCAGCATCAGGCGCTTGACCGCATACCGGCCGGTGCCGATGAACATGATGATCATGACCGCGGCACCGATCCACGGCCCGCGCGACAGCGGGGCAAACAGGCCCCCGGCGAGCAGGAGGGCGCCGAGCCGGCGCTGCATTTTGCTGCGCACGCCTTCCTGCAGGAACAGGTAAAAGCCGATGGCCACGGCAATGACATAGCCCAGCGCAATAGCCTGGCCCGTGGTGACGCTGGCGCGCAGCGAGCCGCCACGGCTGAGATAGCTGGAGATTTCCCATTGCATGCCCATGGCGTCGGTCAGCGCGTTGTACAGCAGCCATCGGCGGGTAAATTCGAAGAGACCGATCAGCGACATCACCATGGCGGCGAGCAGAAAGCCCAACATCGCGTCCTTGAACTCGCTGACATTCTTCAGGGCCCGACTGGCGACGTAGTAAGGCAGGAAAACGTCGACGAACAGGTAGAGCGACTGACGCAAGGTATCTGTGGGCGTGGTCTGGCGCAGGAACAGCGCAGCCGTCAGAAGCAGATAGGCCAACAGGAGTTTGTCCGCCAGGGTGCGCCCGAAGGGCAGTGTGTCCGACCGCCTGCGCAACGCGAGAAAAGCCGGGAGCAACACACACAGGATCAATAGCCGCACATGGTTCAGGTCAAACAGATAGTTGACCACGCCGAAACCGGGAATCTGCGCCGTGGCGGGAGGAATGAGAAACAGCAGGAAGAAAAACAACGCCAGGGGATTGCGCTCACGCTGCCGCGTGAGCGTCAGGATGACGGCGGTAACGGCCGCGTACACCCAGAAGCTGTGGGAAAAAAATGCCAGCAGCGTCAGTGCAAACCAGAGATTGCGTCGACGGGTGAAATCACTGTGAGGGATCAGGTCTGCCGCCGGTCGCCGTGCAAAAGCGAAGACGATACCGGCAAGGACCAGGATGACGACTAACGCGCGAAAGTGCTCAGGCATGGGCTACCGATTTATTTGATGAGTGAGCGATGGCTAATGGCTAGTGCTTTGCCTAATAGCGACTATAGTACCTTTCGAGTCATCCAATACCGGGGATTTGATGTTATGCCTTCAGTTCACATATCGCCATCGTTTGGCCTTCGTCGCAAAGCGATATCTGCTGGGGCATGGAACCTGGGAGCACTGGTCACTTCGCAGTTGATCCGCCTGGGTGGCAACCTGGTAATGACCCGTCTGCTGATGCCGGAAATGTTCGGCATCATCGCCATCGCCACCACTGTTTTGTTCGTCCTGCACCTGCTTTCCGACGTGGGGTTGCGGCAGAACATCCTGCAGAGCCCACGGGGCGACGATCCGGAGTTTCTCAATACCCTGTGGACCGTGCAGATCGTGCGCGGTTTTGTGCTGTTCGCCCTGACGCTGTTTCTCGCCGCCGCGGCCTGGTATTCGCAAGCCATCGATTTCTGG
Organism: Pseudomonas serbica; assembly: GCF_028823535.1. Lineage (GTDB taxonomy): Bacteria > Pseudomonadota > Gammaproteobacteria > Pseudomonadales > Pseudomonadaceae > Aquipseudomonas > Aquipseudomonas serbica. The sequence continues at coordinate 203,723 of NZ_JAQIYM010000007.1, forward strand.
TCGCACAACTCCACCTACGCCTCACCGCAATTGCCGGCAGTGTTGGCCTGGACTGGCCTTACCGCGATCATCTACGGGTTCCAGTCGACAAAAGTCGACCTGGCCGTTCGCGCTTTCCAGCAAAAGAAAGTGGTGATCGCCGAGTTCGCTTCCCAGGTCGTCGGCCTGCTGGCGATGCTGGTCATCGGTTATTTCACCCATTCCATCTGGTCGCTGGTGGCTGCCGGGCTGATCACGGCGCTGGTCAGCACGCTGCTTGGGCACTACTGGTTCGAGGGGCCGTCCAACAGCCTGCGCTGGGAACGCGCCGCGCTCGACGAACTGGTGGTCTTCGGTCGCTGGATCCTCCTGTCTTCCGCCGTGGGCGTGCTCTCCATGCAAGGCGACCGGATCATTTTCGGTGGCAGCATGACAGTCACCGAAATGGGCGTGTATTCCATTGCCGTGCTGATCCTTGGCGCGGTCCAGACCGGTGTGCTGAAAGTGGTCGGGGCCGTGGCCCTGCCGGCCTTCGGCGAGGCCGCGAGAACCAATGATTTCGATCGTCTGCGCCAGTTGTACTTCAAGTTCAAGATGCTGGTCGACGTTGCGCTGCTGTTTCTGTGCGGGCTGTTCTGGGTCACCAGTCCACTGATCATAAGCATCTTGTACGATGAGCGTTACCACGAAGCTGGCAAGATGATGGCCATCCTGTCGACCTCTTTTTTCATGATGCGCTACATCGTGGCCAATCAGATCTGGATTGCCCTGGGGCTTACCAAGTACCAGGCCATCGACAACATCATTCGTGTCGTTTCGCTATGGGTGCTGGTGCCGCTGTTACTGGCTTTGGGTGGGGTCGAGTACGCGCTCTGGGGCGTCGCACTGCATACGTTGCCGACCTTGATACTGGTCGTGTATGTCAATCGTCGCGTGGGTATCCTCGATATCAAGCGCGAGCTGATCGTGTTGCCTATGCTGGTGGTAGGGGCCTTGTGTGGCGAGTTGGTACTGGTCGCTTTCAGCTGGCTTTTCGGTTGAGCCGGCTGGCCAGGTTTTCCTGATGTTGTTGCGCCCTTGAAATCTCGGAAGCTATCTCGATCCCATGGAGCCATGAGTGATGAGTGAACGCGTGTCGAATACCTCTGTCATCAGTCGCAGAGGACTCATTCGGGCATTTGCCCTGTTAAGCCTGGGGGGGCTTGTAGTGAAATTTTCCGGGGTTGGGGCCCGGCCTCCTGCAGGAAAATCGGAGTTTGTCGTTATCAACGGGTGGGTGTTACCTGCCGCGCATTTCCGGTAACTGCAAATATGATCAAAGATTACCAAACGCAGAAAGACCTGCGCGATCACTATGATTTCTGCATCGTTGGCGCAGGCCCGGCCGGCATCACGCTGGCTTTGCGTTTGGCTGGCAATGGTTGGCGCGTAGTGCTTATAGAGGGTGGGGGGCGTGAATATGCTCCCTATTCACAAAATCTCTACAAGACGGCGTCCTCGGGACTGGAGGCCTACACCGAAGAAACCCGCCTGCGCTACCTTGGGGGGACCTCCAACCACTGGGCCGGTCGTTGCCGGCCCTTCGAACCGTCCGACTTTGCCTTGGCCCCGCAGTCGAATCTGCCCGGCTGGCCCATCGCGTTTTCCGAGATGGAGCGCAACCTGCCAGCGGCCATGGCTATCCTGGACCTGCCGCTGGACTCGGGATTCAAGACCGTCAACGCGGCCTTTAAAAGCGACGAATTCGAAGCCGACCGTTTCCTGCTCAGTCCGCCAACTCGCTTTGCACAAAAATATGCCAAGGAGCTCAACGAGACCGAGGGCCTGGATGTCTTCATCAATTGCAACTGTGTCGACCTGGACTTCGACAAGGGCAGCGGCCGTGTCATCGCCGTTGTAGTGTCCGATTACGAGGGCAATAAAGAGCGCATCTCGGCCAAGCAATTCATTCTGGCCACCGGCGCGATCGAGAATGCCAGGCAGTTGCTCAATAGCCAGTCATTGGCCGCTGCCGGTGTGGTCACCGAGGATAGCCTGGTCGGTCGATGCTTCATGGAACACCTGAACATCGCCCTCGGCACCTTCATCCTCAACGACGGTGAAAGCCGGGAGGCCAGGCAGTTCTTCACCAAGGATGCCTTTGTGGTCGAGCATCATTCAGGTAAAGGCAATGTTACCGCTTCGCTGGTGTCGAGCGTGGAAACCTACGGGCGCATGGCGGCCATCAAGGGCTTTTTCGAAAACCTGGCCTGCAAAGCTGGCGTGGCACACAAGATCGAGTTCATAAGCAAGTTCAACTGCCCCGGTGACGGGGAACTCACCACGATGATCGAGCAGTTTCCCAATCGCAAGAGTCGCGTCTCGTTGACGCAAGAGCGCGATGAACTGGGCATGAGAATGGTCAACCTCAATTGGGAGCTCGCGCCTGAGGACCGGGAAACCATAAAAAGCATCGGCCTGGAGGTGGCCAAGTGTTTTGCCGAAGAGGGGCTTGGCTATGTCAAGTTGGACGAAGCGGTTTATGACGTTTCCAAGCCGCTGAGGGTCGGTCCGCATGCCCATCACATGGGTACGACCCGGATGGCGACCTCCCCCGAGTTCGGGGTGGTCGACGAGAACTGCAAAGTGTTCGGGACCAATAACCTGTACGTCGCTGGCAGCAGTGTGTTTTCGACGGCCGGTGCGAGCAATCCAACCATGCCGCTGTTGCAGCTGGCGCTGCGATTGGCGGACTACCTCAATCATCAAATGGGGCCTGCAACAGGCAGGTATTCTTGGGTGGAACAGTCTTAGGGAGAGCAGCCAAATCGGGGTGCCACAAAAACAACAACCATGGTGCATCTGGTCTTGGTACCGATGTGAAACGCTGAAATTTGTGAGGCTAACAGGATGATTGGGCTAGCAAAGCGTGCATTACGTTACTACGTCACCAAAACGGGTAAGGCGAAAGGCTTGTACAAGAAGTTTTGCCACCCCACCGGCTATGAATGGGCCGATTACCTTGCGCGTTGGGGAGGCATATATTCGGTCGGCAAGGGCGTGTGGATCAACCCCGGCTGCAACATCCCCGACCCTTCGCTGTTGCGCATTGGCAACAACGTCGGCTTGTCCGATTGCACGATATTCGGGCACGACGGACTCATTGGCGTATTCGAGCTCAGTGCGGGTAAACAGCTCGACTCCGTCGGTGCGGTCGATATATTCGACAACTGTTTTATCGGTTATCAGTCGATCATCATGCCGGGTCGCAAAATCGGTCCGAATTCAATCGTCGCCGCCGGTGCCGTCGTCACCCGGGATGTGCCACCCGGTGTGGTGGTGGGGGGGAATCCGGCGAAGGTGCTCTGCACCGTTGAAGAACTGATCAAGAAAATCGAAGAGCGTTGCGAAGCCTATCCGTGGATGGAACTCATCCGTCAGCGCGGCACTCACTTCGACCCCGATTACGAGCCCAAGCTCAAGGCCATGAGAGCGCAGTACTTCTTTGGCGAGAAAGCCAATGAGTAGTGCGCCCCTGGACGTGCTGGTCGTCAACTACAACACGGCGGGGCTGTTGCAGCCCATGTTCAATGCGCTGCGCCAGTCCAAGAGCACCGATAGGGCGCGCTACCTGGTGGTGGACAATGCCTCGGCGGACAACTCGCTGGATTGCCTGGGCAGTATTTGCCCAGAGGCCGTGCTGCTGGCCAATAAAGACAATGTCGGCTTTGGCCGGGCCAACAATCAATTGGTTGAACACCTGCAGGGCAAGTACGCGTTGCTGCTCAACACCGATGCATTTGTGTCCGACGACACGCTGGCCAAGACCCTGGAGTACATGGAGGCTCATCCCGATTGCGGGATCCTCGGTGTACGCCTGGTCGGTCGGGACGGAGAGCTGCAACCCTCCTGTCGCTATTTTCCGACACCGCTGAATGTGTTCCTCGTCACTGCCGGGCTCGAGCGTTTTTTTCCCTGGGTGAAACTGGTCGACGACCTGGACTGGGATCATGCCTCGGTGCGCGAGTGCGACTGGGTGCCAGGCTGCTATTACCTGATTCGCCGTGAAGTGATCGACAAGGTCGGCTTGTTCGACCCGCGCTATTTCCTTTACTACGAGGAGGTCGATCACTGCCGGCGCGTCAAGCAGGCGGGGTGGAAGGTGGTCTACTACCCCCACACCACGGTGGTGCATATCGGTGGCGAGAGTGCCAAGTCGGTCGACAAACTCAACATGGACGGTCGACAGCTGCAGACGCTGCAAATCGAAAGCGAGCTGTTGTACTTCCGCAAGCACCACGGTCTGTCGGGGTTGGCCTTGCACATGCTACTGGTCTGCCTGTGTGACCTGATCCTGGGGCTCAAGGCTGTGTTGAAAGGTCGCGGTCGGGCCGCCATCAAGGCGTGTTGGCAACATACACGGGTGACCTGGGCACTGCTGCGCAAAACCAAACTCGGTAGCCAACCCACACGGTAGGTCAGTCCATGTTCGATAACATACGTGCGGACTTGCGGGCATACGAGGGTGACTGGGGCGCCCAGGGTTTCTGGGTGATGCTGGTGTATCGCTTCGGACGCTGGCGCTATGGCGTGCGCCCGGCACCGTTGCGTAAATTGCTGTCCTTTTTCTACAAAGTGCTTTTCAAACTGGTGCAGATCGTGACGGGCATCGAGCTGCCGTGCGAGGTGGTGGTCGGGCGCAACTTCGTCATCGATCACTTCGGCGGCATCGTGATCAGTGGCTATGCGCAGTTCGGTGATGACTGCCGGATCCGCAATGGCGTGGTCGTGGGCCTCAAGAACGTGAACGAGCCGATCGCTCCGATAATGGGCAACAACGTCGATATCGGCACCGGCGCCAAGGTGCTGGGCAATATCCGCATTGGCAACAATGTGGTGATCGGCGCCAATGCCGTGGTGTTGACCGACGTACCGGACAACTCGGTGGCCGTCGGCGTGCCGGCGACCATCAAGCAGCGCAAAGTCGTCGATGCCGGGCAATACTCATGAGCACGGCGACGACAGGTGTGGGCGTCGTTGTCATCGGTCGCAACGAAGGCCAGCGACTTGAGCGCTGCCTGGCTTCACTGGTCGGTATGGCGCAGCAGATTGTCTATGTCGACTCCGGGTCAACCGATGGTTCGGTACAGATGGCGCAAAGGCTTGGCGTCGAGGTGGTCGAGCTGGACATGCGCATTGCCTTCACCGCTGCGCGCGCGCGCAACGAAGGGTTCGCCCGTTTGCAACGCTTGTTGCCGTCGATGCGTCACGTGCAGTTCGTCGATGGCGATTGCGAGGTGGTCGCCAGTTGGTTGCCCCATGCCCAGGCTTTTCTTGATGCGCAACCCGAGGTGGCCGTGGTTTGCGGACGGCGCCGCGAACGTTTTCCGCAGCGGTCCATTTATAACCTGATGTGCGATCTCGAATGGGATACGCCAACCGGTGCGACCAGCGCCTGTGGTGGCGATGCCCTGATGCGCGCGGACGCCTTCGCCACGGCTGGCGGGTACCGGCCGGACCTGATTGCCGGCGAAGAGCCGGAGCTCTGTGTGCGGCTGCGAGCCAAGGGCTGGAAGATCTGGCGGCTGGCCGAGGAAATGACCTTGCACGATGCGAGCATGACTCGCTTCGGCCAATGGTGGCGACGAACCCTGCGCGGTGGTTATGCCTTTGCCGAGGGCGCGTTTTTACATGGCGCCGCGCCCGAGCGCCATTGGCGCCGCGAGTCGCGCCGTGCCTGGTTCTGGGGCCTGGGCGTGCCGCTGGCAACGCTCGTTGCCACGCTGATGCTGGGTTGGACCGGGCTGCTGGTGCTGCTGGTCTATCCCCTGCAGGTTGCGCGCCTGGCTCAGCGGGGTGCCGGTCCCGCGCGGCAAAACTGGCTGCTGGCGTTCTTCCTCGTGCTGGGCAAATTTCCCGAGATGGTCGGGCAGGTCAAGTTTCTTTTGAACAGGTTCGGTGCCGGAAAATCCGCACTGATCGAATACAAGTGAGACTTCGATGGACTATTGGTTGATCGTCAAAAGCGTCTTCTCCGTACACGCTGGTTACTCCCTGAGGGCATTGAAGAACAAACTCAAGTTCCTGCTGTTGGTGGCCAGGAACCGGGCCGAGCTGAATCTGTTTTTCGGGCGCATGTCCAACGCCCTGGGCAGCACCGGTATCGAGAAGCTCGGCGGTGATTGCCTGGGCGTCGTTCACTGGCCCTACATCAGCAAAAGCTGGGGCGCCCAGGACAAACTCGGGGTCATGGCCTCGCACTACGAAGTGGTCAGCAAAAGCTGTCCGCAATTGCTGTTGTTCGGGCGCGACGACAGCCTGGTCCTGAGCGATCTGACGGCCTGGTCGCCAGGTTGCACCCTGGTGCTGGATCGTCCGTTCTGGTTCATGCGAGAAGGCGAGCTGGTGCTGAACCTGTTCCAGGGCGACCTGCGCATCGCCTCGATAGCCTTCACCTTGTGTTTAACGGAGGGTGAACTGTGCATTTTCATAGGTGCCGTCCAGGGCATCCATAAAGGCATCGAGAGCGACAGGTCGCTGGCCATCTACCGGGACGTCACCAAGGACTTCGAAGGCCTGCGCCCCAGAAGCTTGCTGATTGAAGTGATCAAGTACATTGCCGGCAATATCGGTGTCGGAAAAATCTACGCGGTAGGGGATGTCTACCGTCACCATCGCCACCCGTATTTTGGTGCGCACAAGGCCCAGCAGCTGGCCGCCAATTACGATTCGATCTGGCTGGAGCACGGGGCGACCCCCTCGGAGCGCGAAGACTTCTTTGAAATTCCCATGGCGTCGTCCAGGAAGCCCCTTGAAACCATTGCTTCAAAAAAACGCGCCATGTATCGCCGACGCTATGAACTGCTGGACGACGCCTTTGCCCAGATCGACAAGGTGCTGGCAGGCAGCTACGCCGTGAATTGACGTGACCGGTGACTGGACTACTGTGGGGGTACCTGCAGTAACAATTTCGACGACAAAAGCCGGGTGCCCATGCGTATCGCTTACTTCATCAATCAATACCCGAAGGTCAGCCATAGCTTCATTCGTCGCGAGATCCTGGCGCTGGAACGCCAGGGCTTTGAGGTACAACGCATCGCGCTGCGAGGCTGGGATGCCGAGTTGGTGGACACCGAGGACGAGTCCGAGCGCAGCAAAACCCAGTATGTGCTGGAGGGCGGCGTCAAGGCGCTGTTGAAACCTGCGCTGCAGGTGCTGCGCGTCCAGCCGCGACGGTTTTTTTCGACACTGTGGCTGGCCTTGCGCATGGGCCAGCGCGCCGATCGTTCCTGGCCGTACCACCTGATCTATTTGCTCGAGGCGTGCCGCGTGCTGTCCTGGACGAAGGCGTTCGGCGCCCGGCACGTGCATGCCCATTTCGGCACCAACTCGACCGAAGTGGTGATGCTGGCCAACGCCTTGGGCGGGCCGGCGTACAGTTTCACCGTGCATGGCCCGGAAGAGTTCGACAAGCCGCAGTTCATTCATCTGGGCGAGAAAGTCCGGCGCTCGGCGTTTGTCGCGGCCATCAGCGCCTATGGGCGCAGCCAGCTGTATCGCTGGGTCGACCACGCGCATTGGGCACGGGTCAAGGTTGTGCATTGTGGCCTGGAGCGGGCTTTTCACGATGTGCCGGCGGTGCCGGTGCCGGCCGCGCCGCGGTTGGTCTGCGTAGGGCGCTTGTGTGAGCAGAAGGGCCAGTTGCTGTTGCTTGAGGCCGCGCGCCGGTTGGCCGAGCAAGGTGTGGCGTTCGAGATGGTCCTGGCCGGCGACGGCGAAATGCGTCCGCAGATCGAAGCACTGATCACCCGGCATGGCTTGCAATCGCAGGTGCGAATCACCGGCTGGATCAGCAGCGAACAGGTGCGCACGGAAATTCTCGCCGCGCGGGCCCTGGTCCTGCCGAGCTTCGCCGAAGGCCTGCCGGTGGTGATCATGGAAGCCATGGCGTTGCGCCGGCCGGTGCTGACGACCTATGTCGCAGGCATTCCCGAACTGGTACGCCAGGGCGAGAACGGCTGGCTGTTTCCCGCCGGCGCGGTGGACGAGTTGACCGCGGCGCTGGCGGACTGCCTCGCGCAACCTGTCGAGGTGTTGCAGCGCATGGGCGAGGCGGCTTATCAGCGCGTGCTCGAGCGCCACGATATCGATACCGAAGCGACCAAGTTGGCTCATCTGTTCAAGGCGCAAGCATGATCACATTCCTCAATTGGCTTCTTGGCGTACCGCTGGCAATCCTCCTCCTGCCGGTGTTGGTGCTGTTCGTGCAGGTGCTGCTGGCGGGCATGCCAGTGCGGGCGCCTGCGCTGGCACAACGCTCGCGTCCGCGGGTGGCGGTGCTGGTGCCGGCTCACAATGAGTCCTCGATCATCAAGGCCACACTCGATTCCCTGCGCCCGCAACTGCTGGCGGGCGACCGCCTGCTGGTGGTGGCGGACAACTGCTCTGATGACACCGCGGCAACAGCTCGCGCAGCGGGTGCCGAGGTGGTCGAGCGCAGTAACGACCAGCAGCGTGGCAAGGGCTATGCGCTGGATTTTGGCGCGCGTCATCTGGCCAGCGATGCGCCGGACGTACTGATCATTGTCGATGCCGATTGCCAGGTGAGCGAAGGCTTCATCGAGTGCCTGGCCATCCGGTGCATCGATTCGGGACGGCCAACCCAGGCCCTTGATCTGATGCGCGCACCGGCGAATTCCGGGCTGAAGGTGCAGATCGCCGAGTTTGCCTGGTGCGTGAAGAACAAGGCGCGCCCGCTAGGCTGGGCCCGATTGGGTTTGCCCTGCCAGCTGATGGGCACCGGCATGGCGTTCGTCTGGCGCGACCTGCCCTTGATCACGCTGGCCAGTGGTCACATTGTCGAAGACCTGAAGATGGGCCTGGATTTCTGTCGTAGCGGCAAGCCGCCGTTGTTTTGCCCCGAGGCCTTGGTCACCAGCTATTTTCCGCGCAGTGACGAAGGCCTCACTACCCAGCGCACGCGCTGGGAACATGGTCACTTGGGCGTGATCCTGGGGGACGCGCCAAAATTGCTTGGCGAGTCGATTGCCCGGCGCAACCTCAACCTGCTGGCCATGACCCTGGATCTGCTGGTGCCGCCGCTAGCCTTGCTGACCTTGTTGTTGGGCGCGGCGTTTATCCTCTCCTGGCTGGTGCTCCTGCTGTTCGGCGCATGGCTGCCGGCGTTGATCGCTTCGCTCGCGGTGGCCATGTTGATGGTGACCATCCTGCTGGCCTGGAGCCGCTTTGGTCGCGGCATCATCGCCTTTTCTGCTTTGCTTTATGCGCCGTTCTACGCGCTGAAGAAAATCCCCCTGTACCTGGGCTTCCTGATTAAACGCCAGGTTGAATGGGTACGTTCCAAGCGAGACGACTCCTGATGCGCGTATTGGCCTGGCAGCACAACTGGCAAACGATCATTCAGTCGCTCAAGGTCGTGGTGGACGTCGATCAGGAGCAGCGCTTGATCGAGGCTTTGTCCAGGCCGCAGGCGGTGACGGTACTTGGGTTCGTCAATGCCCATGCGATGAACCTGATCGCCAGGGACAATGACTACTACCAGGCGCTGTCGGCCGCGGATGTGTTGCTGCGCGATGGCTCCGGCATGTCCATCCTGTTTCGCCGACTGGGTCGTGCACCGGGGCTGAACATGAACGGCACGGACCTGATCCCCAAGCTGCTGTCGGCGTACAAAGGCCGACGCGTGGCTTTGTGGGGCACGCAAGAGCCTTTCCTGGCCAATGCGGCGAGGCACTGCGAAGCGGCATGGGCGGTCAATGTGGTGTCTGCCCACCATGGTTTCGCCGAAGTGCAGACCTACCTGGATCTTGCCCGGCAATATCAGCCGGAACTGGTGGTGTTGGGCATGGGCATGCCCAAGCAGGAAGTCGTTGCTGCCAGGCTGGCGGCCAGCGGTGTGCCGTGCCTGATCGTGTGTGGCGGGGCGATCCTGGACTTTCTCGGTGGCAAGGTGAGTCGCGCTCCGCAATGGATGCGTGGCCTGGGCTGCGAATGGGTGTTCAGGCTGGTCAGTGAGCCCAGGCGCCTGTTCAGTCGATATGTGGTCGGTAACCCGATGTTCATATTGAGGACGCTTGCCTGCTCGGCGCCGACGGGCGGGTGAAACGCGGGCGTTATATATAGGCTTAGCGTCGTAATATCTTGCAAAACTCAGGCGCAGCATCTTTACTGCTCATTAAGCGACGACTTGCTGGCGCGGTCGAGACTTGCGTCGTAATTAATGTAAAAAACGACGAAAGTTTGACGTCAACCGCCACCGTATCGAAGCCTGGTTTTCAGTGTCTTATTCATCGATTCGAACTTTCGAATAATCTTTTCTTAATTAATTAGTGTTAATACGAAATGAAAGAATATGTAAAGGCACTGTTGCGTCAGTTGATAACGCCGTCAGTACGCTTTGAACTGAGGAAAACCCACGCCTGGCTGCGCGACATTGCCGGTCGAGCGTGTTTCTGGCGCTGGGAAATCGTCAGGTTCAAGCTGCGCGAAGCGAGCGCTTACGACATTCTCTATGTGGGTCGCAAAGCCCAGCGTGAATTTGTCAAAGTGCTGATGGGCGCCGAACCCCAGGTTGCCAATCAGCCAGTTAAACCGGATAAATCAGGTCGTACGGTATTTGTCAGCGAAATACCGACGCCGGGCGCATTGTGCGTGCCGCAATATCTTAGCGCGGTTGTTCCTTTGGGCAGGTCGATCGAGGATATAACCGCCAGATACAACTCCGAGTTGCGCCGCAATCTGCGCAAGAACCGCCTGCGTTATCGCCTGAAACAGGCGTTGAACGATGACGAAATCGAAAGCGCCGACCAGGGCATGCTGCAACCTTATGCCAGCGCAAGGCATGGCACATCCGCTTCGCAAATCGAACAGCAGGAGGTGCGCAGGGTGGCGAAAACCGCCGGGCGACTGGACCTGGTGCTGCTGGAGGACGAAGTCGTCGCCTGCCACCTCGGTTGCGTGATCACCCGCGGGGGCAAGCGCTACTGGAGCACGATCCGTTTCGGCTACCCGGAAACGGTGTACTCGGATGCGAAAAAGCTGCGCGAAATCAACTCGATCACCACCTTCATGGCGCTGGAATGGGCGCTGGAAAACGGCTTCGACTATTACGATATCGGCACATGCCTGGCGCGTCCGGACGATGGCCTGCTGGAATGGAAAAGAAGGCGTGGCGGCGATGTCGATACGCTCAATAACCATGGCTATCTGTTTGTCCGATTGCCCAGGGTCGGCGTCGCACAATTTCTCTGGGAAACACCGCTGTTTGCTGTAGAGGGTAAAAAACTGACCCTTCATCTTGGACTGCCGGACGGGCCAAGTGATGAGGAAATTGCCGAACGCTATCGTGAAATGGGTTTTGGAGGGCTCTCCAAGGTCTATCTTCACTGCGCCAAGGCGCCGCAGGAAACACTGCTGGAGACCTTACGCGGTCGCTATAGTCATCTGAAATCGCCCCCTGCCATGGAAAGCCTGATTTGCAACTGATGTTGATGTCGAGCAAGCAGATGACAAGCGTTATTGGTATTTAAACGTAGAGTGGTAATCCTTATGTCGCAATCGAATATGTTGGTGAGCGGCGCTGGGGCGAAATGGAGTTTTGCTGCGTATAAACACTTGTTAAAGGAGAAACTTGCCAGAAAACCGTCGCAGGAATTGCAGAGCGTCGCGGTGAAGACCTGGGAAGTTGCTCCGGCGGATGCATCCATTGCGCCGCCTGCTTTTTATCTGCCCAACCAGCTTGAGCGCGTGACGGGATGGCAGTTTTATCCCTTCGAACATCCCCGACGCACCATGGAGGGCAATGGTCTCGTCCAGCACCGCCCGACACGCGCCTTTCTGATCAAGGACGCCTGGTTGATCGACGGTGCGATTTACAAAGGTGATGCCAAGTCATGGTTGTCGCCCAGGATTGAATGGTTGCCGAAGATCCGCATAGAAAGAGAAATCGATCGCGGGGCGATGTATTGCACCATGGGCGGGAACAAGTGGTTTGGCTCATGGATGGTCGATGATTGCATCACCTATCCCATGGCCAGCCAGGAGGGCGTCCCGGTGACGACGGTGCTCCGCGAAGACGCCGTTTCCGTTGCCAGGCACGGGATTCTTCACGCGCCAGGTTATGAAGACTGGCTGGGGATGAATCCGGTTCGTGTGCGCAATGCGTTTTTTCGAGAGCTGGTGATCTTTGACGACATCAGTCACAACCGCCATAAGCACCTGCGCTTTCGCGGAATGTCTGAAAAGTTGCTGTCGCATGTCAATGTCAATTCTCACCCCGGCGTATTCGTTCTGCGGGGCAACAAGGGCGAGTTGCGCTTGTTGCGCAATGAACTGGAGTTGGCTGAACGGCTGCGCGAGCGCCGGGGTTTTCGCATCATTGACCCGTCGAAGTGCGATGTGCCAACCATCGTCGCGGCCTGTGCCGGGGCCAGGACAGTGATCGGCATCGAAGGCAGCCAGCTCATTCACGGCGTCAATCTGCTGCAGCCCGGCGGTTCGTTGCTGATCCTGCAACCGCCTGATCGTTTCGTCTGCTTCTTCAAGTACCTGACGGATCGCGATCAGCAAAACTTCGGTTTTGTGGTGGGTACCCCGGACGGCGAAGGTTTCAGGATCGACCCGGACGAGGTTGAACGCACGCTCGATCTGTTCCCGGCCTGACGGGCTTCCAGGCTTTTACCTGCCTTTTCGCAACCCGGTAGCGCTGATTGCCAGCGCCACCGGGCGACTCGCGCACGCAAGGCACCCCTAGTAGGCATGCTTGCCGGAGAACGCCGTCACCGTCCGGGCAAGAATGACGAAGTCGAGCCACAGCGACCAGTTGTTGATGTATTCGATGTCCGAATCGACCCGACGAATCATCTGTTCGATATCTTTGGTTTCGCCCCGATACCCACGCACCTGGGCCAGGCCGGTGATGCCTGGCTTGATGTTGTGGCGCGCAAAGTAGTCGGCGATGTCAGGCGAATACTGCGCATCGTGCTGGATGGCATGGGGACGAGGTCCCACCAGGGACATTTCGCCCATCAGCACATTGAACAGCTGCGGCAGTTCATCCAGGCTGGTCTTGCGAATGAAGGCGCCGACCCGGGTCATGCGCGGATCGTTCTTTTGCGCTTGCTTGACCACGCCGTCTTCCGGCTGGTGGACGACCATGCTCCTGAACTTCCAGATGCGAAAAGGTCCGCCACTCCAGCCCATCCGTTGCTGGCGAAAGAACACCGGCCCGGGGCTATCGAGCTTGATGGCAATGGCCACGATGGCCAACACTGGAGCGGCGAAAAGCAAAATGAGAAACGCCAGCACGCGGTCTTCAAGGTTCTTGAGCAGCAGGCGCATGCCCATCAGTGGGGTTTCGGACAAAGTCAGCACGGGAATGCCGGCAATTTCGCGAACGCTGTGATTGATCAGGCGCAGGGAGAAGATGTCCGGCACCCAGTTGACCGAGATGTGTTTGTCGAACAACTTCAAATACACATCCTTGATCACCTGCGATCCGTCCAGGGGCGTGACGAAGTAGACGGTGCGAATGGAGTGTTGCGCGACCAGGTCATCAAGGTCGGACAAGTTTCCCAGGATCGCCAGGCGGTTGGGGTTTTCCGAACCATCCTTGCCATGGTCATCCGCCGCTCCGATCAGCACGGAACCGACGACCCGTTCACCCAGCCACGGGTTGTTGCTGATTTTCTGGTGGAGGAAGTCCGCCAGCTCTCCCGAGCCAATGATCAGCGCGTTGTCCCGTTGGGTGGGATGCGCCAGGAACTTCTTTTGCAGTTCACGGCTCCCCAGGTGCAACAGCAGCTGGGCAAAATAGCCAATGACGAACAACTCACCGACCAACAGGCGTGAGTACTGTTCGCTCTGTTTCGTAAGAAAGGCCATGGCGACGAGAAAACAAAAGGCGGCGGTCCATGCCTTGAACAGTTTGAAGGCCTTGACGGCGAACACGACATTGCTTCGATAAATGGCGTAATGGTCGTAGACGACGGCCAATGCCCCCAGCAACAGCAGGACCATGATCACATAGGCCTGGGTGATGTAGCCGATGTGGTAGTCAATCAGGTACCAAGCGACTCCGGTTACAGCAAGACTATCGAGGCCGGCCTGGATAAAGATACTGGTACTGCTTCTTCGCTGGAGTACGGAACGGCTACTGCTCGGCTCAAAAATCATGATCAGATCCCATTTTTGCTACCCCCTCACGCCCAACAAGAACGCGATCCAGGTCAAAACTACCCTCGTTTCAGAGCTTTAGCCTCAACGGCAAGCTACTTATAGTCGAGAAATCCACCCTCCACCGAAATTCGCAGAGCAGGGGAGAATGCGGGGTCCCGTGCTATCACTTTAGCAGCACTGTGGATTCATTCACGTTATGGACGAAGTTTAGTCGGGAGCCGTGACGCAGGCGTCGGTCGGTTTGCTTTTAGGGTGTCTGGACGACCATCGGTCGCAAGGGAATTATCCGGGCAGGCGCGAAGGCCTGGGCCCCGGTTGTATCAGGAAAAACTACTCAGTTGCTCATCCCGTCTTCGATGGCGATGCCTTGGGCGCGCATCTTGTTGATCAGTTCGGCCCGGGTGCCCGGCAGGTTGAGCATGGTCTTGGCACGCAGTGCCGCGACTTCGTCTGCGTTGTAGGGCTGGTAGTCGGCGGGCCTGCTTTTGCCGGCCATGCCGTCCTCGCGCATCAGCCAGTTGAGCAGGTCAGCCAGTTGCGCGTTGTTCAGCGCCGATTGCGACATGCCTGGCACGCGTACCAGGAATTCACGACCGCCGGGGACTTTCAGGAAGTTACCGACAAATCCCGTCATTCTCGGCGTGTCATTGGCCGCCGAACCCATGCCGTTGCCCAGATGGCAACCGGCGCATTGCAGCTGATAGTTCACGCCCACGCTGTAGCCGGCCTGGGCGATGGGCTTTTGCAGTTCCTCGTTGCCGGGGGCGTGACGTTGCGTCGGGTCCGGGATGGCCCGGGCCTGGACGAGCGGGGCGCTCAGGGCGCAGACGAGACCGAGGATGAGCACATTGCGCATGAGATGTCTCCTTAGAGGACCTGTAGGCGCTGGCAAGCCAGCGCCTGCAAGGGACAGCGCCGATTGCCCAGGCAACCGGCGGTAAAGCGCGTGTCAGACCGCCACGCCACGGATGATCGAAACGGTGCAGTGATAGATGTGCGACTTGGCGGCCAGGCACCAGTTCACATCGTTGTTGTTGAACGGGCGGTAGGCCGGTTCTTCACTGTCGTTACGGGTGCAGGCGCACTGGGCGCAGCTTTGCTTACCGCAGCAGTCGTTGTACGAAATGATGTAGTCCTTGCCGTCGGCCGGGTTGCGGCAGGTACCGATCCAGGTCACTTGCGACGCTTCGGTGCCCGGCGGGCAGGACGTCACCGAGCCACCGCAGCAGCTGCACAGGAAGCCGTCGATGGAACAGTAGCGCCAGTAGTCGCAACTGTTCGGATCACCCGGGTCTCCGGCCTTCGGGTCGGTGGCGGCCAGCGCCTTGCTGGTTCGGTCCAGGGGCAGCAGCAGGGGCAGGGCGGCACCGGCCACCATCAGCGAACCCATGCGCGACAACAGTTTGCGGCGCGAAGTAGTGTCGGCAACACGGCGCGTGGAGCGCTCGAATAACAGATCCAGCAGTTTCATGAAGGTCTCCCTGCCTTATCAGTGGCTATGGCCGTGGCTATGGTCGTGAGCATGATTGTGAGAAAGGTCGTGGGGCTGCGCATTGAGGTACTGCTGCAGCGTCGCGTGCTTGAGGTGCTCGACTTCGAACAGGCTGTCCAGGTGCTCGCGAGAGTTCACCAAGCCCTTGGCGCGCAGGGTGCCGGACTTGTCGATCAGCGCGGCGTACGGCAGCTTGCCGATCTGGTAGGTCATGCCCACTTCCGGGCCGACCACGTAGGTGGCGTCTTCGAGCTTGTGTTCGCGGATCAGCGCTTGCTGGGCATCCATGTCGCCATCGCTGACGAACACCACGTCGAGCGTACCGGCCTGTTCCTTGGCGATGGATTTGATCGCCGGCAGCAGGGATTTGCAGATCGGGCAGGTCGGCGAGAGGAAAAACAGCAGTTGCGATTTTTCACCGGCGTAGCCGAAGTTCACCGGGCGGCCCTTGCGATCGGCGGCGGTGATTTGCGGTGCGGCTTCGTTGACGGCCACGCCTTTGTCCACCATCAGTGCGCCGGCCGGCGCCAGGCGACCGTGCAGCACGCCGATCTGACGGACCAGGCCCATGACGACAAACGCCACCGCCACCAGCAGCACCCAGAGCAGAACATTGGAAACGATCAAGCCTTCCATTTCGATTACCTACCAATCAGTTTGAGCAGAAGAGGGGAGTTCGCCAGCAAGCCATCGGCCGCGGCGTAGATGAGCAGCGCGACAGCGGCGGCAGCCAGGGTCACGAAGCCATCGAACACAGTCATGTCACGCACCACCGGCGCCACGCTGGCCAGCAACGCCAGCGCCACCAGCACGCTGTTGCGCAGCAGCAGCACCGGGCGCAGCGGTTGCGCCTGGTCTGGGCCGGCACAGCCGCAGTCGATGTCGCGACGACCGCGCCACAGGTTGATGCCGATGGCGGCGGCGTACAGTGCCAGCAGGCTGGCCGCGCCCAACGCCGCCCAGCCCCGGCTGACCGGGACCAGCAGCGCGAAAGCGATGGCCAGTTCCAGCAGCGGGATCAAGCGGGCGCTCGGGCGAACCAGGGCGGCAGGCAGCAGCTGATAATCCGCCAACTGCCTGGCGAAGCGCCCCGGGGCCCGCACCTTGTGGGTCGCGGCACTGGCCAGCAACGCCGAAATGGCGAGGGCGCAGGCATTAATGAAGATCGGATCTGATTGCATGGGCCGAATCTCTTTTAGTAGCTCATGACCTGGGTCGCGGTTTTGGCGACCTTGGCCATGCTGCCGGTGTGCTGGTTGGTCTTGAGGTCGAAGATCTGCAAGCCGCCCTCAACGTCGGTGCCCAGCAACAGCGGCTTGTCGTCGCCGGTTGCCTGCATGCTCCACACCGGAGCCGGGGCTTCCAGGGTGGCGACTTTTTTCAGGGTCTTGAGATCGAAGGCCCAGATGAAGGTGCTCGGGTCTTCCCACTTCATCGGTTCGTGGGCGTCATGCATCAGCACGTACAGGCGGTTGAGCTTCGGCGCGACGGCCATCAGTTGCCAGCCGCCCGGGGCCCAGCCGGCTTTCTTTTCTTCCTCGGTGACCAGCGACCAGCTCGGCAGGATTTTTGGCGTGTCGCCGGAGAAGTCCACGGCGCGCACGGTGCCGGTGGTGGTGGTGAAGTAGTAGGTGTCGCCGACGTTGACCGCGCGCTCCACCAGCTTCTGCGCATTCGGGTCGAAGAACGGCGTGCGGTTGCGCGCGGTTTCCTGGCCCTGGTCGTTGAGGGTCACCACCTGCAGGCTGCCGTCGCCGCACAGCGAGGCGAAACGACGTTTGCCCACCGGGTAATTGAGCACGCAGCCAGGGATCGAGATTTCGCTGGCGACGGCCTTGCTCTGGGTGTCGACCACGGTTACCGAGGTCGACGGGGTGAAGTTGTAGACGTAGACGAAACGGTCGTCGCCGCTGGTCTTCAGGCCGTAGCGCTGGGTCAGCGATTCGGCGCGCTTGTTCGGGATCAGCACTTCCCAGGCCGGCGACAGGGTCGAGCTGTCCCAGGCGGTCAGGACGTCGGTGCGGGTGCCGCGGGTACCACGCGAGTACCAGATGTCGGCACTGTAGATCAGCTTGCCGTCGTGGCTCAGGGTCGAAGGGGCGGCAAAGCCGGTCGGCACCATGCCGAGCACGCGTTTCTGGTCGGGATCGACCACGGTGATACGCCCGGCGACGAAGCTCTCGAACTCGACATCGACCACGAACGCACGGTGCGGCTCGGCGGGGAAGGCCAGGGTGGTCTGGCCGATGGTGTCGGCTGGCAGGTCCGCACGGGCACTGTTCAAACCGAGTACAAGCAGGCTCAGGCCTAGCGCTGACTGTACGGAGATCCTGTTTGTTCGCATAAGGGGAACTTCCTGAATTGTAGGTAACGCGGATCGCGGGTGAGTGGGCAGATTCTGACCATCGAATAGTGCCTCGCCCGGCGATCGGGGGAATTGCCCTGCCTGCCAAGTGTTTGTGTATCTGTGCCAGTCGTGGGGGAGGATCGCTCGTTCCCACGCAGAGCGAGGGAACGAGCAGGAGAAGGGGGTGTCAGGCGGGAATTGCGAGGGGAAGGGAAAAACTGAACACGGCACCACAAGGCTCCAGGTTTTGCGCCCAGATATCGCCCCGATGACGGCCGATGATGTTCTTGCACAGCGCCAGGCCGATGCCATTGCCGCTGACCTTGGAGGAGAAGAAGCCATCGAACAGCTTCTCCTGCGCCTGGGCCTGGATGCCGCGGCCTCTGTCTTCGATGCGTACCAGCGCCACGCCGTCCTGGGCGCTGGCATGAATGCGCAACAATCGGCGTTCGATTGGCAGGTCGGCCATTTCTTCGATCGCATTGAAAGCCAGGTTGAGGATCACCTGGCCGATCAACACCTTCTCGCAGCTCACCCGCAGCGGCTCGGGCGAGGTCACGACCTCCACGCGCACCAGGCTCGGGTCGGCCCTCAGGCTGATGAAGTAGCGGGTTTCGCGCAGCAGCTCGTTGAGGTCGACCAGCTCTTCGCTCTGCTCCAGTTTCACCACGTAATCGCGCACGCTCTTGATGATCACCGAGGCGTGCTCGATCTGCCGCACGGCATTGTGCAGACCCCAGGCGACGCCTTGATCGGCGTCAGCGGCATTGCCCAGGCGAATCACCGCGCCTTCGATGAAATTGCGCGTGGCGGCCAGCGGCTGGCTCAGTTCATGGGCGATGGCCACGGCCATCTCGCCCATGGCGTTGTAGCGCGCCAGGTATTCGAGTTTCTGCTCGCTGACCCGTCGGGCTTCTTCGGCTTGCACCTGCTCGGTGACGTCGCGAAACAGCAGCAGATGGCCGACCAGGTCATCCTCGATCTCTATATAGCGGCACGTTGCGTCATGCCAGCGCCATTCGCCGTCCCGTCGCTGCACTTTGTAATGCACGTTGAACGGCGCGTGCTCCGGGGATTCATGGGCGAACCGTTGCAGCAGGCGCTGGCGCGAAGCGTCGTCGCACCCGGCCAGGAAGTTCTTGCCCATCAGTGGGTGCACTTCATTGCCGAGCAAGTGCGCGCCGGAGTCGCTGATAAACCGGATGTCACCCTCGGGGCCCAGCACCGCCACGCCTTCGGCCAAATCCTGCATGAAGGCCTTGAGCCGGCTTTCGAAACGCTTGAGGTCACGCTTGACCTTGTCCTCCTTGGAGATGTCGCGAAACTGCACCATCAGCACATCGCGCCCATCCAGGTGCACCAGGGTCGCCACCGCCTCGGAAAGAATCTCGACGCCTTGCTTGGAGCGATAGCACCACTCGATGGCGCGCTGGCCGGTGCGCGCGGCACCTTCCAGCCAGCGCAGGCCCACCGAGCGCCGGTACTTGGGCGCATCGCGGGTCATGTCCGGGGCCTTGAGTGGCGTCAATTCCTCCAGGGTGAAACCCAGCGCCGCCAGGGCGGCGGCGTTAGCCCAGAGAATTTCCTTGGTCTGCGCATCGTGAAGAATGATGCACAGCGGCATGGCTTCGATCAGCGCAAAAAAATCATTCGGTTTTGGCAAGTACATCGCACGGCCCTTGGCGGCAGAAGGTTGCGACCGGTGGAATCGCAAGTATGGCTTTTTATACCTGCTCACGCATGGGGATGCGCTCAGAGGTAACCGGCGTGGCGCTAGGGGATTTCTTTAGTCGGGAGGCTGCACGCACCAATAGTTGCGCCGGCATGCGGTTTTTACACTGGACCGAAATGCAAGGGTGACCAACACCCTTTACCTGTAGGAGCGAGCTTGCTCGCGCAAAACGTCAACGATGACGCGGGCTGTCCGATGGCCCACGGTGTCGGGTCGTCCATCGCGAGCAAGCTTGCTCCTACACAAAAAGCAAAACGGAGAAAGCCCATGCTGCGTTCAGCGGTCGCGCAACAAGACGCATCGATCGATGTTGACGAGAATGTCGTCGACAGCCCGGCCTTTGCGCAGGTACTGGAAGAAGTACGCCAACGCCGCAACGAATTCGACGCCGGCTCCCATGTGCCGCGGGACATGATCGAGCGCTTCAAGCAGGTGGGCATCTACCGTGCCGCCACGCCGAAATGCTACGGCGGCGATGCCCTGGCCCCGGCAAAGTTTCTGCAGATGATCGAGCGCATCTCCGAAGCCGACGGCTCTGCCGGCTGGGTTGCCAGCTTCGGCAGCGCCGGTGTCTATCTCGCCGCGTTGCCGGCAGAAACCCTGGCCGAACTTTATTCGCAAAGCCCTGACCTTGTCTTCGCCGGCGGCCTGTTTCCGCTGCAACCCGCCGAGGTGGTCGAAGGTGGCTATCAAGTCAACGGCACCTGGAAATTTGCCAGCGGCTGCAAAGGCGCCGACCTGCTGGGCGTGGGCATTGGTGCCGCCGGCGGCAAGCCGCGCACAGCGGTGTTCCGTCCGGACCAGGTCGAGATCGTCGAAAACTGGGACGTGGTGGGCCTCAAGGGCACCGGCAGCCACGACCTGCGCGTCACCGACAAGCGCATCGACGAGCGCTGGACGTTTATTCGCGGCGGGGCGGCAACCATCGATGAGCCGCTGTTCCGCTACCCGTCGATTGCCTACGCCGCGCAAGTGCTGGCGGTGGTCAACCTCGGTCTGGCCCGCGCTGCCATCGACGAAGTCAGCCGCATGGCCGGCGGGGGAGGTATCACGGGTGCGCCGAAAATGGCCGACCGCGCTTATGTGCGTATCGAGATTGCCAAGGCTGAAGCGAAGCTCGCCGCTGCCCGCGGGTTCTTCTACAACGCCACCGAACAGGTGTGGAACTCGATCCTGGCCGGCAACCCGGTCACGCCGGAACAAACGAGCCTGCTGCGCCTGTCCGCGATCCACGTGTCCCAGGCCGGTGCCGCCGTGGTGCAGAGCGCCTACAGCCTGGCCGGTACCACCGCCATTTACCTGCGCCATCCGTTACAGCGCTACCTGCGCGACTCGATGGTGGTGACCCAGCACGCCTTTCTCAGCGAAGGGCTGTACGACGGCGCCGGCTCGGTGTTCCTCGGCGTACCGCCGTTCCCGGGCTACATCTGAACCCTCTTTTCCAAGGATCAACACCCATGACCCAGACCACTCAAGAACCACTGCGCGTCGTCTTCTGCATCGGCATCACCCAGAACTTTTTCGACCTGCCCACCGGCGAAGGCCTGAGCGTGTGGAAAGGCTTCAGCCAGATGATGGGCGACCTCGGCGCGATGCCCGGCATCACCGTGCTCGGCGCCATGGACGACGACCGCTTGATGGTCGGCCCCTCGACCACTTCGCCCTGGACCGTGTACATCATGGCCGACGTCGACTGCCACCAGTCGGTGATCGACGCCTGCAACCTGTTCCGCACCACGCCGGTCGGCCAATACAGCCTGTGGCGCTACGCCAAGATCGAAGCGCGCATCGGTCGCCCGCTGACCATCCCTGATGCGGCCAAGGTGTAAGCCATGAACGAGGCCTTGCTGCAGCGTCTGGCGACGCTCGAAGGGGAAAGTGCTGTGCGTCGCTTGATGGCGCGCTACATGGACCTGTGCGATGTGCCGCGGGCGCTGGTTGAAGTCAGTGAGTTGGCCCGGCTGTTCACCGTCGATGCGATATGGGAAGGCGTTGGCAGTACCACCGCACAGACGTTTGGCCAACACCGTGGACGTGAAGCGGTGGCAGCCTTTGTCGGTGGTTACCTGCCGCCATCGGACCACTTCCGCCTGAACCTGCATTACCTCACCAGCGAGTCGATCCAGGTCGACGGCAGCACGGCGCAAGGGCAGTGGATCATGCAGCAGATTTCCACCTACGCCGATGGCCGCAGCGAGTTGTTCGGCACGCGGCTGAACATCGATTTTCGCTGTGTCGACGGCACCTGGCTGATCGCGCATTTCCGTACGCAACGGCTGTTCAACACGGAGCTCAATGCATGAGTACGTTCATCAGTGAATTCCTCCTCGGTGGCAGCGGCAAGCGCGTGGCCATCAAGGATTCCATCGACATCGCCGGCCATCCGACCCGTTCGGGCAGCCGCGCCTTTGCCGATGCACCTGCAGCAACTAAAAACGCTGAAGTGGTGGACGCGATTCTCAATGCCGGGTGGCAGATCGTCGGCAAGACCAACCTGCATGAGCTGGCTTTCGGCGTCACCGGCATCAACGACTGGACCGGCACGCCGATCAATCCGCAAGCACCGGACCGTGTGCCCGGTGGTTCCTCCAGCGGTTCGGCTTCGGCGGTCGCGGCGGGCCTTGCGGACATCGCCATCGGCACCGACACCGGTGGATCTGTGCGGGTGCCGGCGGCCTGCTGCGGCATCGCCGGGCTCAAGCCGACTTACGGCCGTGTCAGTCGCGTTGGCGCCCATCCGCTGGAATCCAGCCTCGATTGCGTCGGGCCGTTCGCCAGATCCATGGACGACCTGATCGCTGCCATGCAGGTGATTTGCCCGGGCTTTGAAGTGCAGGGCCTGCCGGGCGCCGGTTCCAGAGTCGCGTTCGTTGAAGTGAGCTGCGACCCGCACCTGCAAGCCAGCCTGGGAGCCGCCGCTGACCGCGCCGGATGGCGACGTGGCAACGTGCACCTGAGCGAATTCGAGGCAGCCTTTGCCGCCGGCCTGACCGTGATCAATTTCGAAAACTGGGCGGCGTTCGGCCACCTGACCGGCAAGGGCCTGATTGGCGCCGATGTGGAAACACGCCTGCTGGCGGCCAGCCGCACCACCCGCGAAGAGCTGGCCCGGGCCGAAGCCGTGCGCACAGCGTTCACTCAACAAGTGGACGCGGCGCTGGAAGACTTTGCCGTATTGCTGCTGCCAACGCTGCCAAGCCTTCCACCGACGCTGAGCGAGGCGCGTAGCGGCAGCAAGGCCGTGGCCGGCATGACTCCGCTGGTAAGGCCTTTCAATCTCAGCGGTCACCCGGCGCTGAGCGTGCCGGTGGAACTCGATTGCGGCGGGCTGAAAGTCGGTCTGCAGATCGTCGGTCGCAAAGGTCAGGACGAACTGGTCTGCGCCTTAGGTGCGCAGCTGCAAGCCTCAACCAATCAATCATAAAAAGAAGCCATGAGGAGAACCGCATGAGCACTCATGAATACCGGCTGATCGCAACGTCGAAAAGCCCCGAAGACCTGGTCCAGCATGACCGCGTTGACGTCTCGCTGTACAACGACCCGGCGCTGTTCGAAGCCGAGCTCGAGAAGATTTTCTACCGCACCTGGGTGTGGGTTGCCCACGAAAGCGAAGTGCGCAACAGCGGCGATTTCAAGACCGCCACCATCGGCCGTCGCCCGGTGATTGTCGTGCGCGACAAGAAGAACAACATCAACGTGCTGGAAAACCGTTGCCGTCACCGTGGCGCCACCGTGTGCGAGAAGCACAAGGGCAATGCCACCGGTTTTACCTGCCCGTACCACAGCTGGTCCTATGGCCTGGACGGCAAGCTGCGCGCGCTGCCGTATCCGGACGGCTATGAAGGCATCCTGGAAAAGTCCGAACTGCCGCTGACCAGCCTGCGCGTGGAAAGCTACGCCGGCATGGTCTTCGCCAGCTACAACGACGAGATCGAACCGCTGGAAGATTTCCTCGGCGGCGCCAAGCACTGGATGGACCTGTTCATGAAGCAGGGCGCCGGCTACCCGATCAAGACCCAGGGCGAACACAAGTTCAGCTTCAAGGGCAACTGGAAGATCCAGCTGGAAAACACCACCGACGGCTACCACTTCCCGATCGTGCACAAGTCGTTCATGTCGTCGGTGGATGAAGAAACCTCGGAAATGCTCTCGTTCATGACCGACGAACAAGCCGTCACCCACTCCCTGGGCAACGGTCACAGCGTGATGGTGATGGTGCCGGAGCATGTCGATCTGGATCACGACGACGGCACTGAGCAACTGCAAGAACGGTTTGCCCACGTCACCGAAGAACTGTCGAAGACGATGCCGGCCGATCAGGTCCGCCGCATCGTGCGCTCGCTGCACGGCGCCGGTTTCAACCTGAACCTGTTCCCCAACGTGGCGATGTCGATGTCGTTCTTCCGTGTGCTGCGCCCGGTGTCGGTCACTGAAACCGAGATCCGTCACGTTGCCCTCGGCATGGACGGCGGTCCGGAAATCGCCAACCGCGAACGCATGCGCATTCACGAACACTTCCAGGGCCCGTTCGGTTTCGGCAGCCCCGACGACGCCGAAGCGTGGGACCGCGTGCAGCGCGGCTCGTACGCCGGCGTCGACGCGCCGATCCTGGTCAATCGCGGCCTGAACCGCGAAATCACCACTGAAAACGGCGACAAGGTCAGCCACGCCACCGACGAAGGCGGTATGCGCGGTGCCTACGACATGTGGAAAAGGATGATGAGCCAATGAGCAATCACGACATGCACGGTTTTACCGGTCCCTTGGCCCAGGCCATCGAGTTCATCTGGCGCGAAGCCGAACTGCTCGACCACAAGAATTACGCCGAGTGGGCGACCCTGTGGAGCGAAAGCGGCAAGTACATCGTGCCGATCGACCCGGACACCGAAGACTTCGAAGCAACGCTGAACTACGCCTACGACGACGCACGCATGCGTGACCTGCGCATCGAACGCCTGACCGCCGGCTACTCGCCATCGGCGGTGGACGCGGCGAAAACCATTCGCACGGTCTCGCGTTTCCGCCTGGTGGAAGCGGCTGGCGACATCGTCGAAGTCAACTCGGCGCAGTTGCTTTACGCCTACAAGCGTGGCGTGCACACGCCCTTCGTGGCCGACCTGAACCACCGTATCCGCTTCACCGATGGCGTGCCGAGCCTGGAGCGCAAAGTGGTGCGCCTGATCAACTCCACCGACAGCCTGAGCGCGCTCGGATTCCTTCTGTGAGGGCAACATCATGAGTCGAGTAGCCCTCGTAACGGGTGCCTCCCGCGGACTGGGCGAGTGCATCGCCCGCCGTCTGCACGCCGCCGGTTATCGCGTCGGCCTGGCCGATGTGCGTCTCGATGGCGTGCGGCAACTGGCCGCCGAACTGGATGGCAGCGGCGCCACGGCCGTGGCCATCGAGCTGGATGTGCGCAGCAAGGCTGACTTCCAGCGTGCCCGCGACCTGCTCGTCGCGCACTGGGGTGGCACCGACATCCTGGTGAACAATGCCGGGGTGTCGAAAGTCGCGGCGCTGATGGACATCACGCCCGAAGAGTTCGACGAGTCGATGGCGATCAACCTGCGCGGCACCTTCGTGGCCTGCCAGGTGTTCGGCGCGCATTTCGCCGAGCGGGGTTTTGGCCGCATCGTCAACATCGCCTCCCTGGCCGGGCAGAACGGCGGCACCGCCACCGGTGCGCATTACGCGGCGGCCAAGGGCGGCGTGGCGACGCTGACCAAGGTCTTTGCCCGTGAACTGGCGCCACAAGGGGTAACGGTCAACAGCATCTCGCCAGGGCCCCTGGACTTGCCAGTGGTGCGCGAAACCGTGGCCCCGGAGCGACTGGAGCAGATCCTGAAAATGATCCCGGCCGGCACCCTCGGCGACCCGGCGTTCATTGCCGACAGCGTGTTGTTGTTGATCGCCGACAACGCAACGTCCGTAACTGGCGCGTGCCTGGACGTCAACGGCGGCCTGTTCATGCGCTGATCTCATGCTCGCAAAAGAACCCTTGTAGGAGCCGGCTTGCCGGCGAAGGCGTCAACATAGGCGATGCAAGGCTGAAGGCCGCCATCGCCGGCAAGCCAGCTCCTGCAAATGCTGTGTTAAACAAAAAAATAGTCAGGTGATGCAATGATGAAGGTGAAGATCGAAAGGATCGTCGACGAAGCGCTGGATATCCGCTCCTTTCGCCTCGTGCGCAGTGACGGCCAGCCGCTCGACACCTATGAACCGGGTGCCCACGTCGACCTCACCGGGCCGACCGGAGTGACCCGCCAGTATTCACTGTGCAGCCCGCCAGAGGATCGCCGCGCCTATCTGGTGGCGGTGAAGAAAGAAGCGCAGTCGCGCGGGGGCTCATTGGCGCTGCACGAGCAGGTGGAAGAGGGCATGGAGCTGGAAATGGGGGCGCCACGCAACCTGTTCCGTCTCGATGAAAGTGCCCGCGAACATGTGCTGTTCGCCGCGGGTATCGGCGTCACGCCGCTGCTGAGCATGGCCTATCGACTGGCGCAGAGCGACCAGCCCTATCGCCTGCATTATTTCGCCCGTTCGGCGCAGTACGCGGCGTTTACCCAGTTGCTGGCGACGAATTTCGCCGAGCATGTGGAGTTCCACTACGGCGTGGAACCGGCGGACCTGGACAGCGCATTGAGCGCCTGCCTGGAACGCGCCAATCCTGCGGCCCACGTCTACACCTGTGGCCCGGCACCCTTCATGAACAAAGTGGTGGAAGTGGCCTCGCGCACCCGTTCCGACGACGCCATACACCTGGAACACTTCGCCGCCGACCCGGCCGCCAACAGCGCCCCGGCGGGTACCTTCGAAGTCGAACTGGCCAGTTCCGGCGTGGTGCTGCAAGTGCCGGCCAACACCAGCCTGGTCGACGTACTCCAGGCCCACGGTTGCGACATCGACACCGAGTGCCGCGAAGGCATCTGCGGCACCTGCATCGTCGAGGTGCTCGACGGCGTGCCGGAGCACCGCGACAACTGCCTTTCGAACAAGGAAAAGGCCTCCAACAAGCAGATCTGCGCCTGCGTTTCCCGGGCACTTTCCGCTCGTCTGGTATTGGACATCTAAGCGCTTTCTTCACTGGAAAGCTGACGCCGGAGCCTGTTGAATGGCGCCCGGCGGCCATCGAGGGAGGTGAGGGCTAAAGAATTAACCGTACGACCGAACCGCTCGACGAAGCGGTCGAGAAATAACAACAAAAAACCTGAGGCTTTGCGGACATGACTACAGCATCGACGGTGCGCAATGAGGCGTTCGAAAGTTGGTTGAGCCAGGTGAACCAGGCCTGCGGGCGTTTCGACGCCAGGGCGCTGGACACCGACTTCTACGGCCAGTTGACGGAATTTCGCAGCGGTGCGATCAACCTCAGTGTGGTCGACATGGCGCACGTGCATCTGTATCGCACCAGCAAGGACGTCAGCACCAGCAGCGACGGCCACTACTACGCGGTGTTCCAGCTGCGCGGCAGTTCGCACCTGGAGCAGGGCGACAACCGCGCGCAACTGGGCTGTGGCGACATCGCCCTGATCGACGCCAGCCGCCCGAGCGACATGATCTACAACGACGATTGCCGGCAACTGTCGCTGATTTTGCCGCGTCAGGTGGTGGAGCGTGGTTCGCACTTCAATGCGGTCAACTGCGCCACGCGCATCGGTGCCAACAACCCCCTGGCGGCGATGGCCAACAAGCTGGTCCTGGAGACTCGCCAGCAGGAAGGGCTGGACATGCAGGAAAGCGAAGCGGTGCTCGATGCCCTGGCCAGCCTGTTGCTGCCGGGTATCAGCGCCCGTGACAGTGCTGTCGATCCCCATGAGCGGCAGTTTCGCAAGATCATCGCCTTCATCGACGCGCACCTGAGCGACGAGGAACTCTGTCCCGAACTGATCGCCCGTGAGGTGGGTATTTCCGTGCGCGGCCTGTACCGGATGTTCTCCAAGCGCGGCCTGGTGGTGGCGCAATACATCAAGCATCGGCGTTTGGACTTCTGCGCGCAAAACCTGCGCCGCAGCGACGTCGAGCAGAAGCTTTCGGCACTGTGTTATGCCTGGGGTTTCTCGGATTCGAGCTACTTCTCGTCGGCGTTCAAATCGCGCTTTGGCGTGTCACCGGGCGCTTATCGCAAGCGCTACAGCCAGCACTGACCCCGATCCCCTGTAGGAGCTGGCTTGCCAGCGAAGGCGCTCTGTCATTCAACACCTTCGGTGACTGACCTGACGCCTTCGCCGGCAAGCCGGCTCCTACAGTGTGCTGTGTGGGTTCGTAGATCAATGCCGCGCCGGCTCATCCATCGGCAAATGCAGCACTTCGCGCACCAGCATGGCAATGCTGCTCACGCCCATCTTTTCCTTGATCTTGGTGCGGTGAACGTCAACGGTCTTCACGCTGATGTTGAGCTCCCGGGCGATTACCTTGCTGGCCTTGCCATCGATCACCAGCATCAACACTTCGCGCTCGCGGCTGGTCAGCAGCGCCAGCTTGCCCTGCAGGTTCTGGCGCTGCTGCTGGTCGGCCTGGGCGTGCACGGCGGTCTTGAGCGCCGCCTGGATGCGATCGATCATCTGCTGCGGGTTGTAGGGCTTCTCGACGAAGTCCAGGGCGCCGTTCTTCATCGCCGTGACCGACATCGGAATGTCGCCATGAGCCGAGACGAAAATGGTCGGCAAGGTGCTGCCGCGCTGGTTGAGGATCTCCTGCAACTGGAAACCGCTGGTTTCCGGCATGCGCACATCCAGCACCAGGCAGGCGGGCTGCTGGGGGTCGTACTGGCTGAGGAACTCATCGGCGCCGGCGAAGCACTGCGCCTGCACGCTGACCGACTCCAGCAGCCAGGCCAGCGAGGTACGCAGGTCCTTGTCATCGTCAACGATGTAAACAATCGGTTTGCGGGTTTGCATCAGGGGCTGCCACGAAAATTCTAATTATTGTTTTCGCACGCGAACGCGCGGCACGCATCGGCTGTTGTTTTTACAGCCTGTAAGCAGGATACCCACTGTCGCCGGCCCTTGCGATAAAGAAACCACCTAGTCGACTAGCGGAAACCCAACCTCGCCATGGGGATCGTCAGAATGGTTGCGGCGCGCGCGCAGCCTTAGTCTTGCTCCATCACCTACGGGCCGCTTTCCTCGCGGTCCTCCTGAAGGAAGGGGCATCGACATGGCCGACCTGAGCCAGCAGCAAATCGACTTTCGCAACGCCATGGCGCAGCTGCCTGCGGCGGTGAACATCATCACCACCAATGGCCCGGGCGGGCGCTGCGGCATCACCGCCAGCGCCGTGTGTTCGGTGACCGACTCGCCGCCCACCGTGTTGGTGTGCGTCAACCGCAACAGCGCCACCCACGACGTATTCCGCACCAACGGTCGCCTGTGCGTCAACGTGCTGTGTGGCGAACAGGAAGAACTGGCCCGCCACTTCGCCGGCATGACCCAGGTGCCCATGGCCGAACGTTTTGCCTGGGACCTGTGGGACGACGGCGCCGCGGACGTGCCGGTGCTGCGCGACGCCCTGGTGCAACTGCAAGGGCGGATCAGCGAGTGCAAGGAAGTGGGTTCGCACTCGGTGATGTTCGTGGAGCTGGATAATGTCGGTGTGCGGGAACCGCGCGACAGCCTGGTGTATTTCAACCGCTTGTTCCATCGCCTTGAGCATGCCAGCGCGGCTTGATCGAGACCGCGTTAGGGTTTGTGTCGATCTCACCATTTGTGAGCGACACAAACCTGCAGGAGCGTGGCGTGCCCGCGAAAGCGGTGTGTCAGTCAACATAGATGGTGGAAGTGATGGCCCCTTCGCGGGCCAGCCCGCTCCTACAGGGATCTCCTGTGAACACAGGTAGTGTGTCCGGCGCAAATCCTGTGGGAGCCAGCCTGCTGGCGAAAACGGTGGATCAGGCCTGCAGATATTCCCGAGCCAGCCTGCAGGCCCGCTCAATCAACATAGGCGCCATTTCAATCGCCGTCGGCGTGCCCTGGCGGGTGTGAATCCAGCCCAGGTACGTGGTGCCGCGCAGCATCAGGAACAGCGCTAGGGTCTGGCGATCTGCCTCGGTCAGCGGCTTGACCGCGTGGTAACCCTCCAGGAGCGCCGCCTTGATCTGCTCATAGCGCGGGTCATCCAGGCAGAAGTACAGGGCGGTGGCGAGTTCGAACATATGCCAGCCAAACCCGGCATCGTCGAAGTCGATCAGGCGCAGGCGCGGGCCTTCGATCAGCAGGTTTTCCGGGACCAGGTCGGCGTGGATCATGCCGAAATTGCCCAAGTGCCGGCCGTATTGACGCAAGTCCCGGCGGGCCGAGCGCCGGGCCTGTTGCAGCAGCTCTCGTTGCTCTACGCTCAGCGGTTGCAGCTCCCAGAACCGCCCCCAGAACGGATTCGCCCCGATCAGGCCTTCCTCGTCCCAGGCATGCCGGACAAACTCGTCCGGCTGCTGCCAGTCCGCCGAATGCAGATGGATGCGCGCCGCCATCTTGCCGGCCTCGGCAAACAAAAAGTCGATCTCGGTATCGGCCTGCACCCCAGCCTCCGAGGTGCCGGCAGTAGCCCCCGGCAACCAGGCGAGCATGTCGACATGGCGCTGGCCGATCTCGGCATGGCTGACTTCGATCAGATGGCTTTCATTCTGTGCGCGGATGATTTGCGGCACGGTAATCCCGGCGCTTTCCAGCGCTTCCATCCATTGCAGCTCGGAGCGCAGCGCCGCTTCGCAGTGATAACCGTTGCGATGGATACGCAGGGCTACGCGCTGGCCGTCGTGACGGCGGGCGGAGAACACCGCATTCTCGCGGTATTTCACCAGTTCGATGTCGCCGAACTCGCCCTCCCAGTGCTGCAGGGCGTGGCGCGCCAGGTCGTGCAGGCGGGCGACTTGTTGATCATGGTTCAGGGTATGGAATTCAGTCATGACAAAGGCCTCAAATTGCGCTCAGGGCGTGGTCCAGGGTGTCGACGAACAGATCGGCGTTTTCGCGGCTGAACACCAGTGGCGGGCGCAGTTTGAGAATGTTGTCGCCGGCGCCGATCTTGCTGATCAGCACGCCGTTCTCGCGCATGTCGTTGACCACCTTGCGCGCTTCCAGCCCGGCGGGTTCCTTGCTGGCGTGGTCGCGTACCAGTTCCATGGCGAAGAACAGGCCCTTGCCGCGTACATCGCCAATGATCGAGTGTTTGCCTGCCAGTACCTGCAAACGCTGCTGCACATAAGCGCCGACGCTTTGTGCGTTTTGCAGTAGTTGCTTTTGTTCAATCTCGTCCAGCACCGCCATGCCGACCGCCGCCGCTACGGGCGAGCCACCGAAGGTGTTGAAGTACATGGCGTTGCGCCCGAACGATTCCACCAGCGCCTTGTGGGTGATCAACCCGGCCAGCGGGTAGCCGTTGCCCATGGGTTTGCCGAGGGTGACGATGTCCGGTACGACGCCGTGGGCCTGGTGCCCCCAGAGGTGATCGCCGGTACGGCCGAAACCCGATTGCACTTCATCGGCGATCAACAGGCCACCAGCCGCGCGGATCAACTCGGCGGCCTTGGCGACGAAACTGGCCGGAACCCTGGGCAAGCCTTCATTGGCGAACAGGGTGTCGATCAGCAACGCGGCCGGGCGAATACCCTGGGCCTGCAGTGAGGCGATGGCCGCCGCGATGTTGGCCGCGTATCGCTCGGCCAGTTGCGTTTGCGTGGTGCCGGCCGGCGCGTGGTACAGGCACGGAATCGGCACGGCGCGGGCGTGGGCGGCGAAGGGTTCCGGTGAGGGCAGGGCGGTGGTGACTTCGGCCAGCGACGCCGAGTTGCCGTGGTAGTTGTAGTCACTGACGATGATGCCGGTGCCGCCGCTGGCGTAGCGCGCCAGGCGCAGCGCCAGTTCGTTGGCCTCGGTGCCGGTGCAGGTGAACATCGCAGTGTCCAGCGGTTGGCCGAAGGTCGCGGTCAAGCGCTCGGCATAACGCACCACCTGCTCATCGAGGTAGCGGGTGTGGATGTTCAGCGTGGTGGCCTGGCGGTGCATGGCGTCGGTGACGTGGGGGTTGCAGTGGCCGACGCAGGGCACATTGTTGTACACGTCCAGGTAACGGCGACCCTCGACGTCGAACAGCCAGACGCCTTCGCCACGCACCAGGTGCAGGGGCTTGTCGTAGAACAGCGGCGAGGCACTGCCGAGTACGCGGTGACGGCGTTGCAAAAGGGTCTGTTCAGGCATGGTCTGGAACCTCGATGGCAGGGCTGCGACGGGTGCGCAGCAGAAAGTTGAAAATGCACAGGGCGAAGGTCACCGCGAGGGCGATCAGCATCAGCAGGTCGAGTTGGAAGCAGGCGGCGATCACCACCAATGTCAGCGCCAGGCCCAGCCAGGCCACGACCTTGCCGCCGGCCAGGGTGAACGGGCGTGGCAGGTTCGTCTGGCCGCGTTTGATGCGCAGGTACGCGCCGAAAATGAACAGGTAGCAGACGTTGAGCAGCAGGACCACGGCGAGCATCACGGTGGCCGGATCGACTTCCGATAGCGGCAGGCCGATGGCGCCGATCAGCAGCAGCGCCGGCCAGGGCGTGCCGCGCTTGCCGGTCTTGCCCAGCCACTGCGGGAACAGGCCGTCGCGCGCCATCGCGAACAGTTGCCGGGAGGCCGCATAAACCAGGGAGAAGAAGGTGGCGATCAAACCGAACACACCGCCGCAGCCAATCACCTTGGCCAGCCACGAGTCAGCGCCGAACGCACTGTTGCTGGACATCGCCGCGTACAGCGGATCGCCCGCCGAGCCCACCAACTCGACACCGCCAGCGCCCGGTGCGCACACCAGCACGACCAGCGCGGTGACCAACAGGGTACCGATGGCCGCGAGAATGCCGCGCGGCATCGTACGGCCGGGGCTATCAGCTTCCTCCGCCGCTGAACCGGTCTGCTCGACGGTGATGAACAGCCAGATCGCGAACGGTACGCAGGCGAAGACGCCGCCGAGGCTGAGCGGGGTAGAGACATTGGCCGGCAACGCCAGCAGGTTGGCCAGCTCGACATGGGGCGCCATGGCCACGCCGAAGGTCAGCAAGGCGACGACGGCGATCACCCCGGCAATGAACGTCAAGCCCATGGCCTCACCTACGCCGCGCAGGTGAATGCCGATGATCACCGCGAACAGGGCGATCTTCACCGGCCAGCCGCCAAGCCCGAAAATCGACTCGGTGTAGGCGCAAATGAACGTCGCCGCCGCGCCGGTGCCGATGGTCAAGGCCAGCGCACAAGCCACCCCGACCAGGTAACCCACGAACGGCCCGAAGGCACTTTGCGCATACACGAACACACCGCCGGCGCTGGGCAACGCGGTGGACAGTTCAGCCACACACAACGCCAGCCCGCCGCACAGCAGCGCCATCAACAAGGTGGCCACCAGCATGTTCAGCCAGCCACCGGCCGCCAGGCCAAAGTTCCAGCCGGAAAACTGACCGGCCACCACCAACGCAATTCCAAGGCCGGCAATCTTTGGCCAGCCCAACGCACTTTTCTTGAGCACAAACGTCTCCCGCGACCCGAGGGCCGATTTTTTGTTTTAGTGAGCAATGGAGGGGTTCAGCGTTGCTTTACGCGCTTCGATACTACGCGTGGGGTGCGACGCGGCATGTTTGTGCGCATGCCAGGTGATTGGTTGTGGGTGCCAGATTGGATGAGGCTTTTGTGTCCGCAGCAGATCCCTGTGGGAGCGGGCTTGCCCGCGAAAGCGCAGTGTCAGTTGTCATGGATGTTGGATTTGATCGCCTCTTCGCGAGCAAGCCCGCTCCCACGGGGGATCTCCAGTGAACACAAGATATGTGTATGGCCAAGATCCCATTGTGGGAGCGGGCTTGCTCGCGAAGGCGGTAGATCAGGCAACAGCTGTCTCAGATCCGAAAACTCCCGACCAACTGATTCAACCGCGCCGCCTGCTGCTCCAACTCCGTACAAGCGCGTAACGTCGCCTGCAGATTCTCCACCCCTTGCTGGTTCAGCGTGTTGATCCGGGTGATGTCGACGTTCAAGGCTTCGACCACGGCGGTCTGTTCTTCGGTGGCGGCGGCGACGGACTGGTTGACGTTGTCGATCTCGCCGATGCGTTGGGTGACGCTGCTCAAGCGGGTGCCGGCGAGGTTGGCGATGGTGACGCTTTCTTCGCTGTGCTGCTGGCTTTCGGTCATGGTGGTGACCGAGTCGCGGGCGCCCACTTGCAGCTCCTCGATCATTTGCTGGATCTGCAGCGCCGAGGCCTGGGTGCGCCCGGCCAGGCTGCGCACTTCGTCGGCGACCACGGCAAAGCCGCGGCCGGCTTCACCGGCACGCGCCGCCTCGATGGCGGCGTTGAGCGCCAGCAGGTTGGTCTGCTGGGAGATGCCCTTGATCACTTCGAGGATCTGCCCGATGTTCACGGTCTTGTCGTTGAGCACTTCGATGTTGCTGCACGACGCGCTGATCTTGCCCGACAGCTCGTTCATCACCTCGATCGTGCGCTGCACCACCTGGCGACCGTCTTCGGCCTGTTGCCTGGCGCAAGAAGCCTGTTGCGAGGCACCGCAAGCGTTATGCGCAATCTCCTGGGCGGCGGCGCCCAACTGGTTGATCGCGGCGGCGACGCTGTTGGTGCGGCTGGCTTGATCGTCGAAATTGCTCAGTGATGAATGGGAGGCGTCCAGCACACGGCGGGCACCTTCATTGACGCCAAGGGCCGCCGACGACACTTCGCGGATCGACTGGTGAATGCGCTCGACAAAACGGTTGAACGCCGTCGCCAGTTGACCGATTTCATCCCGCGATTGCACTTGCAGGCGCCGCGTCAGGTCGCCTTCGCCGAGGGAGATGTCTTCCATGACCCGGGTCAGCACTTGCAGCGGCCGGGTGATGCGCCGAGCCGCGTAGCCGATCAACAGCAGGCCGAGCAGGGCCGAGCCGCCACCGAGCAGCAGTTCCAGCGCGGTGCTTTGCATGCCTTGGGCATCGAGTTGCTGTTGCAGGCTGGCGACCGGTGCCAGCAACACCGCTTGTGGCACGCCCACCAGCACACCCCAGGGTGCGGCGCCGGCAATCGGTGGCAGCGGTTCGAGGACCTTGATCTGCTGCGGATCGACGAACACCTTTGGCTGGCCCTGGCGCAGGGCGTCCATCACCTGGGCGTTGTCCATGGGGTGCCCGAGGCGATCGGCGTCCTGGCTGCTGGCGGAGATCACCCCACGGGGGCTGACGATGCTGATCTGGCCCTGACCGTCGAACAGCTGCAGCGCACTGGCTTCGCTGTTCTTTTGCAACGCGGCGAGGTTGATGTCGAGTCCGACCACGGCGATGACTTTGCCGTTCTCCAGCAGCGGGAAGGCGACGCTGGTCACCAGTTTGCGACTGCCCGAAGCCTCGTCGAAGTAGGGCTCCAGCACGCAGGCCTGGCGGGTGTCGCGGGCGCAGGTATAGAAGGCGTTGTAGGGTGCGCCGCTGGGGCCCGGCTCAGTGTTGGCCAGCAGGCCTTCGTCGCCGATCACCGCTTGCAGTTCGCCGGGTTTGCTCTGCACCCAGTACAGGGAGAAGCGCCCGGTTTCGTTGCTGCCCAGGTCCGGCTTGGCGGAGAAACCGGCGTCGGCACCGTCCAGCGCGTCGGGTTCGAAAATGACGTAAAGCCCGAGCAGGTCGGGCTTGTCTATCAGGGCCTGCTGCAGCTGGGTGCTCAGCTCGTGGCGCAGTTGTGGACGGGTCAGAGTGCCCTGTTGTTGGAGTTGCCTGAGGTACAGCAGGTATCGCGACAATCCCTGGCCGAATTCGTGGGTTTGCATGAAGGTGCGCTGCACTTGCATGGCTTGCACTTTACCCAGCGCCTGCATGTGTTCCTTGGCCGCATCGGCGAGCATGTCGCTGCTGGCCCGGGCCACTTGCTGGCTGCTTTGGTGCGTCTGGTAGAGCGACAGGCCCATCAGCAGGCCTATTACCAACACCAGGCAGAGGCCGGCGAGCAGGGTGATCTTGCTCTGGATCGTGAGAAATTTTCTGTGCATGGGAAAAGCCTTTTTCCACGGGGGCAGCGGATGCGCCACTGCCCCGGCATGACTTAGAAAGTCGTGGCGAATATCACCTGGCTGTAGAGGTTCTGGTCGTTGTTACCCAGCTGCGTACCGCCCTGGTCGGCGCTCTTGTCCGGCTGGAAGACACCGATCAGCGGCATCACCGTGAGGTGATCGTTGAGGTGCCATTCGGCGTACAGGTCGACTTCGTGGCCATCGGTGTTGCCCAGGTTGCGGTCGATGGTGTCGAAGTTGAAGTACATCGCGCCGACGGTCAGGTTCTCCAGCGGCGTGACGGTGAACTTGAGTTGCTGGATGCGTGAGTTGCTGTTGAACGGGCCGGCATAGTTGCCCGCCACTTCACCCTGGAACCAGGTGCCGAAGCCGCGGCTGAAACCGTAGAACAGCGTGTCGTAGCCTTCCGAGAAACGGCTGTAGCGGTAGCCGGCATACGGCGTCCAGGCGGCGTCGGAAAAGGTCCAGCCGGCTTCCAGGTACCAGGCGTCCTCGGTGGCCGTATGGGGTTTGTCCTGCTTGGCGTATTCGCCGGAGAGGAACAGGTCCTTGACCCCGGCGTTGCCGGTGGCGCGCAGGCTGTAGGTCTTCATGCCGTCGCGCTCGAGTTGCGCGGGGGAGGCGTACTGCTCGTCGACGTCCGTGGTGTCGATGTAGGTCAGGCCGACGGTGCCGGCCTCGGACACGTGCTCCAGGGTGCCGACGTACATTTCGGTCATGGCCTGGGCGCGGTTGTTGGATTTGAGCCACATCAGGTCACTGCGCCAGCCTTCCTTGCCGCCGATGCGCAGCACCGCGGTTTCATCGAAAGCCTTGCGCGCGGCCAGCCAGTAGGCGCCACCGCGGTTGAACTCGCCGTCGGCCAGGCCTTTGCCCAGGTTCAGCGCATCGCCGTCTATCAGGAAACCGTCGCCGACTACGATGTTCTGGCGGCCGAAAGACAGGTCGATGCCGTCAGCCCCCAGCGCCGGGAACAGTTCGCTGGAGCGCCAGCCGAGGTAGGCGTCCTCGAACTTGGTGGTGCGTTCCGACCCGTCGGTGAAGCCCGCGGCATCTCCGTCACCCCAGGTACCGGAGCTGAGCATGTTCGCCGCGCCGTAAGCCGTGCCGACACCCGCCAGGCCCTGGTCGAAGCTCAGGCCGTACTTGATGTAGCCTTCGCGCCATGACGACGAACCTTCGTCGAGACGACCCGACAGGGCGTAGTTTTCCTGGCTGTGGAAAACCCCGAATACCGCTTCCAGGGTGGCGTTCAGATGACTGTCGTCAGTGGCGTAGAGTTCGTAGGCGCTCGCCTGGCCAGCGCTTATCATCAGCGCCAGGGTCGAGAGGCGAAGCAAGGGGGGCTTGAGCATGGTGTGGCATCCGTTCTTGTTCTTGAGCGCAGGTTTGCGTCCCTCCAGATACTAATGCCGGGATTTTTTGCGCCTTGTTGCCACGGTGCCAAAGAGTTGGTTGTGCTTGCCAGATTGCAGGGCGGGGTGACAGTGCACAGGTCCGTGCACTGATCGGGAGCGGCGTTTTTCGATTTAGCGAATTCGTCTCAGGTTCCTCGCCTTCAACTTGCGCAGCATACCCATGACGTCGCGCAGGACAGGCGTCCTGTCGAACAGCGACAGTGCGTGCAGGTCAGTGCGCGAGGGTCTTTGATAGCCCAGGTTCCAGGTGAAGTAGTAGGCCTGGACGTCTTTGTTCGAATGAATGAGCGTATTGAGGGCGGCGTCATAGTGCATCGGACCGCCGTCAGGATGCCCCGGCGGGCGCTCGAGAATCTGCAGCAGGAAATCCCTCAACCGGGTGATGCATTTACCGTTGACCGCATAAAAGTGGGACAGGTGTATGGGTTGGTCGACCGCTTTCCAGGAGGGCGAGCTGGAGTCGCCTTCAAACGGATGGCCAAAGTAGGCGATGTCCCACTCCATGCCCTGCAGGGACTCGATGGCCTGTTTGCCGTATTGGGAAATGCGCCTGGAAAACTGGATGTCATCCTCCAGGATCAGGATGTTCTTCACATCCAGGCGTATCGCCTCTTCCAGGATCCCCAGGTGACTCATGAAGCAGCCCCGGGCGCCGACGCTCGGGAAGCCATCGTCCTCGGTGGGCGTCACCGCCTGGAAAAAACTGACTTTGTCATGATCGAAGGGAAAACCGTTGCGCGCGAATTCTTCTACGGTTTCTACCCGGCGATCCTTTCTCGACGAAATATTGATGATCCTTGCTCGATCAAAATAGTCGGTCACATTCATCCAGCAGTTCCTCAGCGCAGGTGATCAGGGCGGCTGGATTGCAGTATAGGCAGAACTCTGGAAGAGGCTTTGCTATCGCCGATCGCGCCCATGCGCCAGTTTGGCAGAACCGCCAACACAACTGGCACGCAGGGCAAAACCTGCGAGTCGCAGACCACCGACAATCCCTCTCAACCTGCCGAAGCCCCGTCGCCTCGGCACTTTCAGTGTTGGCGTTCGCCTGTTTGGCGAGCGCGTGGATTTTCAAGGTCGTTTCTCATGTTCGCCACCCTGCGTTTGCCCCTCGCTGCTTTGCTGACCTTCACCCTGGCCCAGGCCGCCCTGGCGGCCGATTGCGCTCCGGTCAAGAGCCGGGGCGCCGAACTGTTCGCCAATGAATGCGGGGTCTGCCATGCGTTGACCAAGGGCACGACCGGCATGATGGGGCCGAACCTTGCGGGTGTGGTCGGGCGCAAGTCCGGTTCGTTGGAAGGCTTCAATTACTCGCAGGCCATGCGCAACAAGAACATCGACTGGCAGGCCGAGAACATCGCGCAACTCATCACCCAACCCCAGGCCTATGTGCCTGGCACCTACATGCCCTACATGGGCATGGCGTCGGCAGACGATCGCCAGGCGGTCGTGTGCTTCCTCAAAGAACAACAGAATTGAAGGTGATTCATGAGCAACGTTGAAATCCTGCCTCAGGTGGCTGCATTCCTCGATCGCCAACACGGCTGCTTCATCGATGGCCAGTGGGTGTTCGCCGAAGGCCCGGGCATTGCCGTGGTCAACCCGGCCACCGGGCAAACCCTGTGCGAAACCCTCGACGCACCCCTGGAAATCGTCGAGCGCGCCGTGCAGTCATCGCATAAGGCCTTCAAGTCCGGTGTGTGGTCGGGCCTGCGCCCAGCGGACCGTGAGCGCATCCTGCTGAACTTCACCCGCCTGGTGGAGGCGCATGCCGAAGAGCTGGCGCAGCTGGAAACCCTGAGCCAGGGCAAGTCGATCAACATGGCCCGCGCACTGGATCTGAACGCCACGGTGGAGTTCATGCGCTACATGTCCGGCTGGGCGACCAAGATCGAAGGGCAGACCTTCGATGTGTCGATCCCGCTGCCGCCCGGTGCCAAGTTCACGGCGTTCACCAAGCGTGAGCCGGTGGGCGTCGTGGTCGGCATCGTGCCGTGGAACTTCCCGCTGCTGATCGCCGCCTGGAAACTGATGCCGGCGCTGGCCACCGGTTGCACGGTGATCATCAAGCCGGCGATGGAAACCCCGTTGACTGCCATGCGCCTGGCCGAACTGGCCCTGGAAGCGGGTATTCCGGCGGGCGTGTTCAACGTGGTGACCGGCGGCGGGGCCTCGGTCGGCGGTGTGCTGACCGCGCACCCGTTGGTAAGCAAAGTGTCGTTCACCGGCTCCACGGCCGTGGGCAAGAGCGTCGGCGTGGCGTGCATGGAAAACATGACCCGCTTCTCCCTGGAGCTGGGCGGCAAGAACCCGATGATCGTGCTCGCCGATGCCGACATCGAAAAAGCCGTGCAGGGCGCGATCCTCGGCGGCCTGCTGAACAACGGCCAGGTGTGCGCGGCGGCCTCGCGTTTCTACGTGCATCGCTCGATCCACGACCAGTTTGTCGAAGCCCTGGCAGCAGCGGTCTCGGCGATGCCGATTGGCGCCGGCATGAACTGTGAGGCGGCGATCAACCCGCTGGTGTCGCGCAAGCAACAGCAAAGCGTGCTCAAGCACATCGAGCTGGCCCGCCAGGAAGGTGCGCGTGTAGTGGCGGGCGGCGAGTTGCTGGAAGGGGAAGGTTTCTTCGTCCAGCCGACCATCCTCGCCGACATCGACCACAGCATGGCCGTGGCGCGCGAAGAGGTGTTCGGTCCGGTGCTGGGGGTGATGCCGTTCGACGATGAAGACGCCGTCATCGCGCTGGCCAATGACAACCGCTACGGGCTGGCCGCCAGCCTGTGGACCAACGACCTGGGCAAGGCCATGAACCTGGTGCCGCGCATCGAAGCCGGTACGGTGTGGGTCAATGCCCACGTGCTGCTCGACCCGGCCATGCCGTTCGGTGGCGTCAAGCAATCGGGCATGGGCCGCGAGTTCGGTCGTGCGGTGATCGAGGCGTATACCGAGCTGAAATCGGTGTGCATCGCCCATTGATGAACTTGTAGAAGAATGCGTACCTGTGGGAGCGAGCCGGCTCCGGGCGGCGTTCCGACGAAAATCGTGCGGATAATGCGGTCTGTCAGGCCGCGCGCGCTATCGTTGACGCCCATCGCGAGCAGGCTCGCTCTCACAGTGTGATTTGCATTACGCCGCTGGCGGTTTCGCCAGTTGTATCCCGGCGGCGCCCAGCCGCTTGAGAATCTCGAACAGCAGCTCGCTCTTGATCGAAACGACCATCCGCGGGCTGCTGACATAACCGGTGACGGTCAGGGTAATGCCTTCAGGCTTGAGCTGGCTGAAGCGCACCACCGGCGCCGGCTTTTCCAGGATGGTCTCGTGCTCGCTGAAGGTGTCTAACAGCAAGCTGCGCACCTGCTCGGGGTCAATGTCCAGCGGGAACATCAGTTCAAGGCTCGCCACCCCCTGGGCGCTACCGCCGAGGGTGACGTTGCGCAGGTTCTGCGAAATCAGCTGCGAGTTCGGCACGATCACGATCGAGCGGTCGGCCAGCTGTATTTCGGTGGCGCGCACGTTGATCCGACGGATGTCACCCTCGACCCCGCTGATGCTGATCAGGTCGCCGACCTTCACCGGACGTTCGGTCAACAGGATGATCCCGGAGACGAAGTTCTTGACGATCTCCTGCAGGCCGAAGCCAATGCCCACCGACAGGGCGCTGACGATCCAGGCCAGGTTGGTCCACTTGACCCCCAGCGATGACAGCATCAGCAGGAGCACCAGGGCATAACCGATGTTGGAGAACAGCGTGCTGAGCGAGGCGCACATGCCCGGGTCCATTTCGGTTTTGGGCAGCAACTCGTTGTCCAGCCAGCGCCGCAGCGAACGAATCAGGTAGACGCCGATGATCACCGCGAGCAAGGCATGCAGCAGGTTGGCCGGGACGATGTTGAGTTTTCGCAGGCCATCGCCGCCGAGGATGGCGAGGATGTTGGTGGCCAGTTGTTCGAGCGTCGATCCGATGCCACCCACCACCAGGGTGATCAGCGCGATCAAGAGCAACGAGGCACGACCGGCACCGGAGAGGATGATCGAAATCTGTTCCAGCCGCGTATCGCCAATGCCCAATAACTGTTTCAGCGACTTGCCGGTGGAAGCACGGGGGGAAAACAGGTGTTCACAGCCGTCTTTTACCAGCTGGGTCAGCAAATAAAAGCCGGCGAAGATGATGTAGAACCACACCAGTTCGTAAGTGATGAAGCGCGACAGCGATATGTAGCCGGCGAGCAAGGCCAGCAGTGAAATCACGATCGCAATGCTGGCGAAGGAATAGATAAGCCCGGCGAAGGTCCGGCCCGCCTCGGGGGCGACACCCGCCATGACCATCTCCCGACGGGTTTTGCTGACGCGTATCAGCAGCATGGCGATCATGACCGAGACGATCAGGGCGACCAGGCCGCGCACCGAGATCACCAGCTCCGCGCTCATGCTGGTGGCATTGGTCATCTGCGCCAGCGATACCAGCAACAGCAGTGCCCAGGCCAGCCGTGCCGGGTAAGGTTGCATCGCCAGGGCGAGGGGATCGGCAAAGTTTGGCAGGCGCCATGAGGGGTGCTGCGTGGACAGCAGCGCGCGACTCAGGGCGATGATCAGCACGCAGGTATAGACGATCTTTTCGAAGTCCTGGGAGAACCCCGCCAGTTGTGGCGACAGCGGCACTTCCCGGGTGAAAGCAAAAAACAGCAGGCGCAAGGCTATCCAGGCCGTCAGCACCGTGGCGATGACCGAGGCCAGGGCCAGGGCGCTGCGGCGCAGCCGACCTTCCGGCATGCGATGGATGCACAACCAGGTCAGCCCGCGTTCGGCCAGGCGCCGTCCCACGACCCACAGCAACAGGGCGATCCCGATCAACAGGCAGGTCAGCAGTCGCTCGCCGGGATGCCAGGTGGCGTCCAGGGTATCGTCGATCTGCTGCAGGAAGGCGCTGAATTTTTCCCGGTCATGCTCTGGCGGCTTGAGCAGGGGCGCCCAGAACCAGGGGTTGAGTATGCTCCTGGTCTGCTGGGTCATTTCGGTTTCCAGCAGGTTGCGGCGGATGGCGGCAATCTGCGACAGCAATTCGGCGGCGCTGGCCTTGAGAGATACCAGGGTTTTCAGTTTGCCGTCGACCCGGGACTTCTGCTCGGTCAGGGTTGTTCTCTGCAGGGCGATATCGGCCTTTTCGGGAGGCGCATCCGCCAGTGGCGGCGGGCCCAGCACGCCCAGTTGCGCCTGCAGCTGGTCCTGCTCGGGCAACAGCAGTGCCGAGAGGCGATC
Organism: Pseudomonas serbica; assembly: GCF_028823535.1. Taxonomy (GTDB): domain Bacteria; phylum Pseudomonadota; class Gammaproteobacteria; order Pseudomonadales; family Pseudomonadaceae; genus Aquipseudomonas; species Aquipseudomonas serbica. Next base: position 246,134 of record NZ_JAQIYM010000007.1, read on the forward strand.
GACCTCCTTGACGAGGGCCTGCACCAGATCCTGCGGGCTTTCGAGCTGGCTGTAGTTGCTGGCCTGTGATACCTGCTGCTTGTAGCTGCCGAGTTGGCCCTGCAGCGCTTCCAGGTCGCTGTCGGAAACGCTGGCGGAGGGGGAAACCGTGGCGAGGGTAGGGGTATCGGACAGGGGGGCGGCCGACAGCCATCCGGCGCTCGTTCCCGATATCGCGAAAACGATGAGGATCAGTAGGTTCACGGCATGACGCATGGGCGTGCTCGACTGGTTGATAGTCATTGCGCCTATGAGGTTAGGCCATGATGCGCTCGAAAGAGCTTTTTTTGCTCGGATATGCCCCGCGAGGGCGCTGGCTTGTCAGCGAAGAGGCCCGAAAGATCACCGCAATATTGGCGGCCGCCTTCGCCGGCAAGCCGGGCTCCTACAATGTTTTGTGTTGGGCATGAATCCGTGGTTTTCCACGGACCTGTAGGAGCTGGCTTGCCAGCGAAGAGGCCCGAAGGATCACCGCAATATTGGCGGCCGCTATCGCCGGCAAGCCGCCCATGCAGGTCTGCGTCGCAGTCGGGACGATTGAAAACCTCTCGACCAGTGGCGTCATGGCCTACGCTTGAAGACAGGCCGGATGCTGTCGGGCAGGGGTTACTGTCGATGTGCAAATGGCACCCATAAAAACAAGGTACTCAGGAGATGCCCATGTCCGCTTTGCTCCGTAATTTCAGGCGCTGCCTGCTGGTCGGCGTTACCGCTGCCGCGCTCTGTACCCCGGCCTTTGCGCTGGACACCGTCAAGTTCATGGCCCCCGGTTCCGTGGGCGGCGGTTATGACCAGACGGCCCGGGTGCTGGGCAAGGCCCTGATCGAAGCCAAAGTCGCCAAGGCCGTCACCTTTGAGAACAAGGGGGGCGCGGGCGGTACGCTAGGCCTGGCGCAGTTTGCCAACAGCACCAAGGGCGACCCGAATGCGCTGCTGGTGGTCGGTGCGATCATGGTGGCGGGCATCGAGCAGAACAAACCGCAGATCAGCCTGAAGGACGTGACGCCCATCGCCCGGTTGTTCACCGAATACAACGTACTCGCGGTGCGCAAGGACTCGCCCTACAAGACCCTCGATGACCTGATCAAGGATTTCAAGGCCAAGCCCACCAGCGTGACCTTTGGCGGTGGTTCCAAAGGCTCGATCGACCATATCGGCATCGCTGAGCTCGCGGGCAAGCTGGATGTGCCGGTCAACAAGGTCAATTACATCGCCACCGGCGGTGGCGGTGAAATCGTCGCCCAGGCCCTTGGTGGCCAGATCAAGGTGATCACCGGCGGTTACGCCGAACTGGGTCAATACATCAAGAACGAACAGTTCCGCGTGCTCGCCATCGGCGCGCCCGAACGTGTGCCCGGGATCGATGCGCCAACCCTCAAGGAAAGCGGCTACGACGTGATCATCGGCAACTGGCGTGGTGTCTATGGTGCAGCCGGCCTTACCCCCGAGCAGCGCAAGGAAGTGACCGACGCCGTGCTGGCCGCCAGTAAGAGCAAAGTCTGGCAGGACAACATCAAGACCAACGCCTGGACGGAGAGCGTGCTGACCGGTGACGATTTCGGCAAATTCGTCAACGAGGAACACGTGCGGTTGCGCGCGATGCTGGTCAAGGTCGGGTTGCTTTGACATGACCGGATCCCGCGCAGTGGTGCCGACCCAGTTGGCCATCGGCATCGGCTTGATGGTCCTCAGCCTGGTGCTGGCGGTGGGCGCCTGGCGCTTTCCGCCGGAGATGGGCTTCGTCATTTTGCCGGCCTATGTATACCCCTGGGTGGTCGCGGGGTTTCTCGGGGCCGTGGGCGTATTGTTGAGTTATCAGGCGTTCAGCGGCGGTTTTCGCGAACTGGATAACCAACAGGTCCACACCGTGGCGGGCGGCAAGGCCGGCGCAGCCTGGGTCACCGCAGGGTTGATCGGTGTGGCGCTGCTCATCAACGTCATCGGTTTCGTGCTGTCCGCCGGGCTGCTGTTCGCCTGTTCGGCCCGCGGTTTTGGCAGTCGTCATCCACTGCGCGACCTGGCCATCGGTATGGCCCTGACCCTGCCGATCTACTGGTTGTTCAATGCCGGGCTGGGGGTTTCCCTGCCGCCGCTGGTCAACGCCTGGATCTGATCCAAGGAGATCGACAGCATGGACATTCTCGCCAGCCTGGCAATGGGCTTTTCCGCGGCGTTGACGCCGATCAACCTGCTGTGGGGTTTCATCGGCTGCCTGCTGGGCACCGCCATCGGTGTCTTGCCGGGCATCGGGCCGGCACTGACGGTGGCCTTGCTGCTGCCGATCACCGCCAAGGTCGATCCGACGGGCGCCCTGATCATGTTCGCCGGGATCTACTACGGCGCGCAGTTCGGCGGTTCGACCACCTCGATCCTGCTCAACACGCCCGGAGAGTCGTCTTCCATGGTCACGGCCCTGGAAGGCAACCTCATGGCGCGCAATGGCCGGGCCGGGCCGGCGCTGGCGACGGCGGCGATTGGCTCCTTCGTCGCAGGCACCATTGCGACGGTGCTGCTGACCCTGTTCGCCCCGGTCGTGGCCAGGCTGGCGTTGAATTTCGGCCCGGCGGAGTACTTCGCGATCCTGGTGCTGTCCTTCACCACCGTGTCGGCGGTGCTCGGCGCCTCGATGCTGCGTGGTTTCGCTTCACTGGGGATTGGCTTGACCATCGGCCTGATCGGCCTCGACTCGACATCCGGCATTGCCCGCTACACCCTGGGCGTGCCCGAACTGGTGGATGGCATCGAGGTGGTGCTGGTGGCGGTCGGTCTGTTCGCGGTGGGCGAGGCCCTGTACAGCCTGCTTTATCAAACCGAGCAAGCGGAAGGCCGGCACCGCCTGACGTCGTTGTGGATGACCCGTGCCGACTGGAAACGCTCGGTGCCGGCCTGGCTGCGGGGCACCCTGATTGGCTTCCCGTTTGGCTCGATCCCGGCAGGCGGTGCGGAGATCCCGACCTTCCTGTCCTATTCCACCGAGCGCAAGCTGAGCAAGTACCCCAAGGAGTTTTCGGCCAACAAGGGCCAGGGCGCCATCGAAGGGGTGGCCGGCCCGGAAGCGGCCAACAATGCGAGCGCCACAGGCTCGCTGGTGCCGTTGCTGACCCTGGGCATACCGACGTCGGCGACGGCGGCGATCCTGTTGGCGGCGTTCCAGAACTACAACCTGCAACCGGGGCCGATGCTCTTCGAAACCTCCGCCGACCTGGTCTGGACCCTGGTGGCCTCGCTGTACATCGGCAACGTCATCCTGCTGGTATTGAACCTGCCGTTGGTGGGCCTGTGGGTCAAGCTGCTGCAGATCCCCCGGCCTTACCTGAACGCTGGAATCCTGGTGTTCGCCACCATCGGCGTGTACGGCATGCGCCATTCCTCCTTCGACCTGCTGCTGATGCTGGGGATCGGCTGGGCCGGGGTATTGATGCGGCGTTTCGATTTCCCGGTGGCGCCGGTGATCGTCGGCATGCTGCTGGGGCCGATGGCCGAAAAACAGTTGCGCAATGCCCTGTCGATCAGTGAGGGGGACTGGACGATATTCCTGACCCAACCCATCTCGGCGGTGTTCATGGCCCTGACGCTGCTGGTGCTGGTGGTACCACCTCTGCTGCATGCGCGGGGGATCAAGTTGCATGAAGATGACTGAGGTGTTGGTCCCCCTGTAGGAGCTGGCTTGCCAGCGAAGGCGCCCTGACAGCCGACCGATCTCGCACGGCCATACCCGATCCACAGCGGAATGTGTTCACGCACCCGATGAGGCCGGCTGGTAGGCCGCCTTCGCTGGCAAGCCAGCTCCTACAGGGAATCGGGTGTAGACGCGGGAGATGAATCGGCTGTCAGGACGCCATGGACGCGGCCTGGCTTTTCAGCGAAAGCTTGACCGGAAACAGCGTATCTACAGGTCGCGGGCTGTTCCTACCTGCTCGCCAAACCACTGCAAGATCGCCCCGCACGCCGGGTGCGCCGCCGCTGACGGCTGCAGGCACAGCGCGTAAATCCCCCAGGTCTTCAACGGCTCGCCAAACGGAATGACCAGCACGCCGCGTTCGATCGACTCGCCCGCCAAGGTCATGTCGGTCATGGCTACACCCAGCCCGCGCGCGGCGGCATCCAGCGCCAGTTCGTCGAGGTTGAAGGGAAGGTGGCGAAACTCGTCCAGTGACCTGCCGTCGTTGGCGGCCAGCCAATACCGCCAGTCGTTCCTGTCGCTCGAACGGTGCAATAGCGCAAAGCCGGCAAGGTCCTCCTGTGAGGCCAACCCCAGGCCGGGCGCACACACCGGCACCAGCGCTTCCTCGAACAGGGTCAGGCAATCCGCGGCCCTGGACGGTTCGGGCAGGTAGAGGATGTAGGCGTCGCTGTCGCTGGCCGGTTCCACCACCTCGGTGGCGACGGTCTCGATCGCCAGGGATACCTGTGGATGATGGCGGTAGAAATCACTCAGCCGGGGCAGCAGCCAGCGCACCGCCAATGACACGTGCATGCGGATGCGGAACGGGCGCTTTTGCGGAGCGATGCGGTCATCGAGGGCCTTGAGGTGTTCTAGGATGTGCCGCGCACTGGCTAGCACCTGTTCGCCTTCGGCTGTCAGCTGCAGGCTGCGGCTGGTCCTGATGAACATCGCGGTGCCGTAGTGACTCTCCAATTGCTGGATTTTGCGGCTCACGGCGCTTTGTGTCAGGCACAGCGTTTGTGCCGCCTGGGTGAAGCTGCCTGAATCTGCAACCTCGACCAGGGCCTGCAGGCCCTGTAGCGAGGGCATGTGGCGAATGTTATCCATGCGTTTTCAGAATACCTGGATGATTTAATAACGTTGGTTGTCGTTGCGCTGTCCCTTTAGATTCTAGTCATGGCTTCCGTCATCTCCAATCACTCATGCAAATAGTGCATGCGGATGTCCGAGAGGCCGGCTCAAAGACAGTCTACGAGGTGACGCATGGAAAACGTATGTGGCTGGATTGCGCAAGCCGGGGACAGCCCGTTGCGCGACCCGCTCAAGGGCACGCAGCAGGCCGACTGGCTGGTGATCGGCGGCGGCATCACCGGGCTGTGTGCCGCGCACTCATTGGCGCAACTGCATCCCCAGGCACGCATCGTGGTGGTCGACCGCCAGCGCGCCGCGCAAGGTGCATCGGCGCGCAACTCGGGGTTCGTGGTCGCCCACGAGCATCCGAGCCATGCCGAGTTGCAGGGCACTGCGGGTTTCGCCGGCTACCAGGCCGATACCGCGATTGGCCGTGCCGCCAGCGACGAGGTGCGCAAGCGCATAACCCGGCACGGCATCGAATGCGACTTTCACGAATCGGGGTATTTCTTTGCGGTCAGCGATCCGCGCAAGTTGACCGAGGTCGAGGCCAAGCTGCAGACCTTGCGTGCGGTGGGTGCTTCTGCAGAGTTCCTGCGAGGTGAGCCGTTGCGCCAGAAACTGGGAACCGGGCATTACCAGGCGGCGATCTGGTGCGGCAATGGTAATGCGTTGCTGCAACCGGCGAAGTACGTCAAGGGGCTGCTCGATGCACTGCCGCCGCAGGTGACCCTGTTTGAAAACACCGAGATCAGCAGTCTGCAGCGCCTGGGTAATGGACGTATCCGCGCCAGCGGCGCCCAGGGCTGCATCGAGGCCGGGCAAGTGCTGGTTTGCCTCAATGCCTTCATTCCCCGTTCCGGCATCAGTGACAGCGGCACCTTCGCCATGGAACTCAGCGCCAGCCTGACCCGGCCCCTGAGCGACGCAGAATTCCAGGCCCTTGGCGCCGTCGAGCCCTGGGGCGTGCTGTCGACCCGGCCCCTGGGGGCTACGGTGCGCCTGACCCCGGATCGACGGGTGATGATCCGCAACACCGCCGAATATCGCGCCCACGACTTGTCGCCCGGCGAACTGGCGACCCGACGCCAGCACCATGTCCTGGGTTTGCAGCGGCGTTTCCCGATGTTGGGCGCGCAGGACATCCAGTACACCTGGACAGGCCACCTCAGCGCTTCGCGCTCCGGGCAACCGTATTTCGCCAAGGTCGAGGAGGGCGTGTTCGCCGTGGCAGGGTGCAACGGCTCCGGCGTGGCGCGGGGCACGTTGTGGGGACGGCTGCTGGCGGAGCTGGCATCGGGTATCGACTCGCCGCTCCTGCAATCGGTGATCGATCGCGCCCAGCCCGGCTGGCTGCCGCCCAAACCCTTGCTGGATATCGGTGCCATGCTGCGCATGCGCGTAGAGAAGGCCCGGGCCAGAAGCGAAATCTAGAACACCGCCTTGCCCCTACAACAAAAGCACTTCAACACGAAGGTGATCGAACATGCGCGTCAATACTGTTTCCCTGGTGGCACTGCTCTCTACGTTCAGCGTCGCCGCCTACGCCGATGAAACCGTGAACATTTCCAACTGGAACGGCTACATCGCCGACGACACCCTGGCCACGTTCAGCAAAGAAACCGGGATCAAGGCCACCTACGACATCCATGACAGCAACGAAGTGCTGGAATCGAAGTTGATGACCGGCAACACCGGGTATGACGTGGTCAGCCCGTCGAACCATTTCCTCTCGCGCCTGATCAAGGCCGGGGCCATCCAGAAACTCGACAGGAGCCAGCTGCCGGGCTGGAGCAACCTTGACCCGGTGCTGATGAAAAAGCTCGAGGTCAACGATCCCGGCAACCAGTACGGTTATCCCTACATGTGGGGCACCGCGGGCATTGGTTACAACGTCGAGAAGATCAAGGCGATCTTCGGCAACATCGACGTCACCCGGTCCTGGAGCCTGTTTTTCGATGAGGCCAATATCAGGAAACTCAGCGAATGTGGCGTGGCGATCATCGACAACCCGACGCAAGTGCTGCCGATCACCCTCAACTACCTGGGGTTGCCGCCCCACAGCCACGAGCCTGCCGACTACAAGAAAGCCGAACAGGCGCTGCTGAAGATCCGGCCTTACGTCCAGTATTTCCACGCCTCCAAGTACATCAGCGACCTGGCCAACGGCAACGTCTGCGCGGTGATCGGCTTCAACGGCGACATCGTGCAGGCGGCCGCCAGTGCCAGGGAGGCGAACAACGGCATCGACATTGCCTATTCGATTCCGGATGAAGGCTCTACCCTGTGGTTCGACATGGTGGTCATGCCCAAGAGCGCGCCGCACCAGAAGAACGGCTACACCTACATGAACTACCTGCTGCAACCGCAGGTCATCGCCAACATCAGCAACAGCATCCACTACGCCAACCCCAACAGCGCCGCGGACGCCGAGGTGGTGCCGGCGGTGAAGCAGGACCTGGCGATCTACCCGCCCAAGTCGGTGATGGACAAGCTGTTCACGGTAGAAGACCTGCCAGCCTCCATCGCCCGCTTGACCACGCGGCTGTGGACCAAGTTGAAGACCAATACCTGATCGCTGGCAAGCCAGCTCCTACAGGATTTGCGGGGGCATGTTGAATGGGGGCATTACGCGCATCTGTAGGAGCCGGCTTGCTGGCGATGCGATGGTGGTCGTTACGCCGCCATCGCTGGCCGCAGGGTGATTCAGGCGTCGATGGCCGGAAAATCGATGTCGGTCAGGGCGACGTTGTTCAGGTAGTTGGTCAGCGTTTGCGAGGCCACGTGGGCGATCACTTCGATGATCTTCGCGTCATCGATTCCGGCGGCGCGGGCCGCGGCGATTTGCTCGCTGTCCAGGTGACCACGGCTTTCGCTGATTTGCCGGGCGAGCAACGCATAGGCATCGAGCCGGCCTTCGCGGGCGCTGAGGATTTGCTGGCTGGAAAGCCCGGCCTTGCCGGCGAACAACGTGTGCGCCGCCAGGCAGTAGTCGCAGCCGTTGACCTGGGAGGTGGCGAGGAAAATCGCTTCCTTCTGCGCAGCGCTCAAAGATGTCTTGGCCAATGCCGCCGAGTTCTGCAGATACGAGGCCAGTACGGCGGGGGCGTGAGCCAGGACGCGGAACACATTGGGCAGGAAACCGATTTTCTTCTGCACGCCGTCGAGCAAGGGGCGGGTGGTCTCGGTGGCGTGTTCCAGGCTGACAGGGATAATGCGTGACATGGTGATTCTCCGTAATGGATGCGCGAAGGGCGCTGGGTACGGAGTGAATGCTAGAGAGTCGGGTTGGCCTATTGGATGCAAATCGTCGAGGATATGCGACAGATCGTCCAGAACTGCTGCCGGAGGCCCTTCATGGATCGCTTGTCCACATTGCTAGCGCATTTCGGCGTCAATGCCGGGACCTTTCACAGCGGTACCTTTTGCGGCACCACGGCGTTCGATGGCAGCCAGGCCTGCGGGCATCTGCATCTGCTCCAGGCGGGCGAAATCTCCCTCAGGCTCGCGGATGACCGTGAACTGCATCTTACGGAACCGACCCTGATTTTTTTTCCCCGGCCCTATCGTCATCGGCTGTTTGCCTCGCAGGAAAACGATACGCAGCTGGTGTGCGCGTCCCTGGACTTCGATGGCGGTGCGGGCAATGCCCTGGCCACGGCGCTACCGGATTATCTGGTGCTCAAACTGGAGGACATCCCGGCCTTGGCCGGCACTCTGCAATGGTTGTTCAACGAAGCCTTCGACGGAACCTGCGGCCGTGAGGCAGTGATGGATCGGCTGTTCGAGCTGGTGGTGATCCTGTTGTTGCGCCACCTCCTGAGCAGTCGAAATCAGCAGCCAGGGATGATGGCAGGCCTGGCCGATACGCGCCTGGCGCGCCCCTTGAACCTCATGCACGAGTCACCCGGCAAGGCCTGGAGCGTGGCCGAACTGGCGGTGGCGGCCAACATGTCCCGGGCCAGTTTCGCCGAGCACTTCAAGCGGGTGGTCGGGCAGGCCCCGGCGGATTATCTGCTCAGCTGGCGCATCAGCCTGGCGCAGAAACGCCTGCGTGAAGGCAAGCCCATTGCCTTGATCGCCGAAGAGGTCGGTTATGAAAGCCCTTCGGCACTGGCCCGGGCGTTTCGGCGCAAGACCGGGGTCAGTCCGAGGCAATGGCGAGGCTGACGGGGCCTGCGCATGTTGACCGGCGCACTGGCGGGCCATGGCAGCTGTGCTAGCTTCTTGGGGGGGAATCTCCGGATTGCGAGCCTCCCGTCGTGTCTACCTCGTACAGGCCCTGGGGAGTTGATCAATAATATGCAGGATGCGCGCCCGAACCCGACGCTGGATCTGGAGTATTGCGTCGAACGTCCGATATTCATGGATTTCCTGCAGCACGCTGGACGCACACCTGATGCCGTGGCGGTGGTTTCTCATGACGCCACATGCAGCTACGGCGAACTTGAAGCGATCAGCCAGCGCCTTGCGTCCTTTTTGCTTGGACAGGGCGCGAAGGCTTCCGACCGGGTCGTGATCGTTTCCGGTCGCTGCGCTGGCCTGGTCTACGCCATGCTCGGTGCCTCGCGCGCCGGCTTGACCTTCACCGTGGCCGATATGGCTTATCCACGTTCGCGCATCGAGCAGATCATCAAGGTGCTCGAGCCGAGCTTTGTCCTGGTCTGTGGCGAGGCCGCCTTCGAGGTCGATCCCCTGCGTTCGTCCGCGGTCCGCGTGGTCAACATCCCGGAAATGCCCGGCGACGCGCTGAAGGCCTTCGCCGTCGAGCCAAGGGGCTTGCCCGACGTCAACCCCGCACACCCGGCGTATATCACCTTCACATCGGGCAGTACCGGCGAGCCGAAGGGGATTGTCACCCATCACTCGCCCTTGGTTCATTTCATCGAATGGCATAGCCAGCGTCATTCGTTGACCAGGGAGAGTTGCTTTTCCCTGCTGTCGGGACTGGGCCACGATCCGGTCTACAGGGACGTGTTCACGCCGCTGTCGATTGGTGCAAAGGTCGTTATCCCGGCCCAGTCGACCGTTGTCGATCCAGCGGCATTGGCCAAATGGATACACCAGCACGGGATCTCGGTCATTCACCTCACGCCGCCCCTGGGCAAACTCATTGAGACCGGGGCGAAAATCAGTGGCTTGCAGTTCGGTGAGCTGCGCTACCTGTTTTGGGGTGGCGATGCCTTGAGCAACACCCTGTACCAGCAAATCTGCCTGATCGCCCCCAATGCCATCAGCGTCAACTTCTACGGCACCACCGAAACGCCGCAGGCGATGGCCTTTCATCAGGTCGATCCGGCGCTCGACAACTCAAGGATCCCGCTGGGTAAAGGCATCGAGGGCGCGCAACTGTTGCTGGTCAATGAGGCCAACCAGTTGGTTGGAGAAGGCGAAACCGGAGAAATCCTGATACGCAGCCCGTATCTGTCCCTGGGGTACTACGGTGACGCGGCACTGACCACAGAAAAGTTCGTGGTCAATCCGTTTACCCGGGCCGAAGGTGATATCTGCTACCGAACTGGCGACCTGGGCACTTATCTGGCCGATGGCAGTGTCATGTTCCGGGGGCGCGGTGACAGCCAGGTCAAGATCCGTGGTCATCGCATCGAGCTTGCTGAAATCGAAGGCTCGATCACCAGGCACCCCCGGATCAAGCAGTGTGTGGTGTTGGCCGATAGCGACCGATCGAACGTGAAACTGGTGGCCTGTTGTGTTTCCACCCAGCCTGTTTCATCGGTTGAACTGCGTGAGCATGTGGGGCAGCAGCTACCTGACTACATGGTGCCGGCGTTGTTCGTGTTCGTGGATTCCATTGCACTGACGCCTAACGGCAAGATCGACAAGCGGGCGTTGCAGGCGCTGGTCGATAACCAGGCGGCGCCCGTCAATTCCAGCCAGGACCTGTCTCCGCTGGCGCTCAAGTTGACCCAGGCATGGGCGCAAATTCTTGAAGTGCCGCGCATCGATCCGCAATTGACCTTCGTCGAACTGGGCGGGGATTCACTCTCGTTCGTCCAGGCTTCAATGGTGCTGGAGGAACTGATCGGTCATCTGCCCGACCAATGGGAAATGATTCCGGTCGTTGAATTGTGTGAACTGGCCAGCGACACCAAGGCCTCGAGGTTCTCGATACGGGCAATGGAAGTGCCGGTGTTCATGCGCGTGGTTTCCATCGTATTGATCGTCATTGGCCATTTTCATCTGTTTTCACACTGGCCGGTTTTCGGCGAAACCATGACCCTGTTCCTGATTTCCGGGGTCAGCCTGGCACGGTTTCAATTCAAGGCCATCAACGAGTACGGGAGCGTGCGCACGCTGGTGAAGTCCGTTGCCAGCATCGCGGTGCCGACGATCCTGTACACGGCGTTGGTGCAAATGCTGTTCGACAAAGTGCATTGGCAATCGCTGCTGCTGATTTCCAACTGGTTTACAGCCGATACAGTCGGCAACTTCGCCTATTGGTACATAGAACTGCTGGTGCAGATGCTGGTGATCATCGGCTTCGTGCTGTCGTTCGAGCGCGTCAGGAACATCATCAGTGCAGACCCGTTTCGTTGTTTTGTCATCGCATCGTGCGTGTTGGCGGTGGCCGATGTGCTGATCAGTGCCTTGGTGTTCGATGCGAGCGCGCTGCTCAATCGCGTGCCCCAGCATTACCTGGCGATCATGGTGCTCGGCATGGCCATTCACAGCGCTGGTACAACCCGCCAGAAGTTGATCGTCAGCGTCGTGACCGTGCTGGTAGTGGGTTGGCAGGACATGATGGCAATGCTGGGGTATGGACCGTTCGCCGCGGAGATCTGGAGCCATGTCGATATCGCCGTGCCTGCCGCGCTCCTGGTGATCTGGGTGCGGTCCATTCCCGTGCCAGGGATCATGGCCCGTGGCATGGCATTGATTGCGTCCTCGACGCTGTATATCTACTTGACGCATTTCCAGTTTCAGTCGGTGGCCCGGCGCCTTGGCGACTATCCGGTACTCTCGGTGGTCCTCGCCATCGTCGGCGGCGTTGCGGTGGGTTATGCCTGGAACAAGGTCGTGCGCTGGGTGTTGATGCGCGGTAACGGCGAGGGCAAGAAGCGTCGAGCGGATAAAGTCGAGCGGGTGGCGTGAGGGTTCCGTAAACTGGCTGGGCAACCGGCGTTGCGCCATGAATGCCCCGGCTGACATGCGCGAGCGCCGCCTTACCCACTCAAGCAAGAGACCCCCATGGCAAACCAAGACCTGACCTTCGTTCCCGATCCCGATGCGGACTCCATTTCCTCCGACGTCGCCGGTTTCGGCGGCATGCTGGTCTCCACCCAGATTCCGACCCGTGCCGATGGCAGCCTTGAACTGGGCGATATCACCCTGCAAAGCGAATGCACCCTGCAGGCGTTGAAAGTGGCGCTGGAGCGCGCCGGCAGTTCCATGGACCGGGTGCTGCACCTGACCATCTACCTCACCGACATGGCCGACCGCGCCGCGTTCAACGAGGTCTACAAGCGCTTCTTCGCCAAGCCGTGGCCAGTACGCGCCGCAGTGGGTGTAGCGTCTCTGGCGGTGGAAGGGATGCGGGTGGAAGTCACCGCAATGGCCGCCAAAGCCTAACTGTAATCCCACACGCGAACCTGTAGGAGCTGGCTTGCCAGCGAAGAGGCCCCGAAATAGCAGCGTGATATTTAAGGCCGCCTTCGCTGGCAAGCCAGCTCCTACAAGGGGTTTGTGGTACGCGCAGCTGCATCTTCGCGCCCGGAACCCGCCACCTGGCAGTACACGGGTGCCGCCTGGGCATTTCACCGCTACAATGCGCGCCTCGACCGTGACAGCCTGACTAAAAAATATTATGTCCCTGCCCAAACATCACCTGGAATTGCTCAGCCCCGCCCGTGACGTGGCGATTGCCCGCGAGGCCATCCTGCATGGCGCCGATGCCGTCTACCTTGGCGGCCCAAGCTTCGGCGCCCGGCATAACGCCTGCAACGAGGTGAGCGATATCGCCGCACTGGTGGAGTTCGCCCATCGCTACCACGCCCGGGTGTTCACCACGATCAATACGATCCTGCACGACAATGAGCTGGAGCCGGCACGCAAGCTGATCCATGAGTTGTACGACGCCGGCGTCGATGCGCTGATCGTCCAGGACCTGGGCGTGATGGAACTGGACATCCCGCCGATCGAGCTGCACGCCAGCACCCAGACCGACATCCGCACCCTGGAGCGGGCGAAGTTCCTCGACCAGGCCGGTTTTTCGCAACTGGTACTGGCTCGTGAGCTGAACCTGCAGGAAATCCGCGCCATTGCCGACGAAACCGAGGCAGCGATCGAGTTCTTCATCCACGGCGCGTTGTGCGTGGCGTTTTCCGGCCAGTGCAATATTTCCCACGCGCAGACCGGCCGCAGCGCCAACCGCGGTGACTGCTCCCAGGCCTGCCGCCTGCCGTACACCCTCAAGGACGAAAAGGGTGGGGTGATCGCCTACGAGAAGCACCTGCTGTCCATGAAGGACAACAACCAGAGCGCCAACATCCGCGCCCTGGTGGAAGCCGGCGTGCGCTCGTTCAAGATCGAAGGGCGCTACAAGGACATGGGCTACGTGAAGAACATCACCGCCTACTACCGCCAGCGCCTGGACGCTGTGCTCGAAGATCGTCCGGACCTTGCCCGCGCGTCCAGCGGCCGCACCGCGCATTTCTTCCTGCCCGACCCGGACAAGACCTTCCACCGTGGCAGCACCGACTACTTCGTCAGCGAGCGCAAGATCGACATCGGCGCCTTCGACTCGCCGACCTTCACCGGCCTGCCGGTGGGCGTGGTGGAAAAAGTCGGCAAGCGCGACCTGCTGGTGGTCACCCACGAGCCGCTGTCCAACGGTGACGGCCTCAACGTGCTGGTCAAGCGTGAAGTGGTGGGCTGGCGCACCAACATTGCCGAGCCTAAAGGCGAATTCGAAGAGGACGGCGAGAAACGCTATCGCTACCGGGTCGAACCGAACGAGATGCCCAAGGGCTTGCACCAGTTGCGCCCGAATCACCCGTTGAGCCGCAACCTGGATCACAACTGGGCCCAGGCGCTGCAAAAGACCTCCGCCGAGCGCCGGATCGGTCTTTCCTGGCTGGCGCGCCTGCGTGAAGAGCGCCTGGAACTGACCGCCACCAGCGAAGAGGGCATCAGCGCCAGCGTCGCCCTGGAGGGGCCATTCGGCGTGGCCAACAAGCCGGAGCAGGCCCTGGACCAACTGCACGATCTGCTGGGCCAACTGGGCACCACCGAGTACCACGCCACCAACGTCAAGCTGGACGCTCCGCAGGCGTTCTTCATCCCCAACTCGCAGCTCAAGGCCTTGCGCCGCGAAGTGATCGAAGCGCTGACCGTGGCACGCATTGCGGCCCACCCACGGGGCGGCCGCAAAGCCGAAACCACGCCGCCACCGGTGTACCCGGAGTCGCACCTGTCGTTCCTGGCCAACGTCTATAACCAGAAGGCCCGCGACTTCTATCACCGTCACGGGGTGAAGCTGATCGACGCGGCCTATGAGGCCCATGAAGAGACGGGCGAAGTACCGGTGATGATCACCAAGCACTGCCTGCGGTTCTCCTTCAACCTGTGTCCCAAGCAGGCCAAGGGCGTGACGGGCGTGCGCACCAAGGTCGCGCCGATGCAGTTGATCCATGGCGACGAAGTGCTGACGTTGAAATTCGACTGCAAGCCTTGCGAGATGCACGTGATCGGTAAGATGAAGGGGCACATCCTCGATCTGCCGCAACCGGGCAGCGTGCAGCAGGTCGTCGGGCACATCAGCCCCGAAGACCTGCTCAAGACCATCCATCGCGCACCCCACTGAGTGATCGGCGAGCGCGCAGTCATGGCTGCGCGCTCGCCCATTCACGCCGGGCGGTCAGCTCACCTCAGGTCGAAGCGGTCAAGGTTCATCACCTTGGTCCAGGCCGCCACGAAGTCCTTGATGAACTTTTCCTCGCCATTGCTGGCATAGAACTCCGACAACGCGCGCAGTTGCGAGTTGGAGCCGAAGACCAGGTCGACGCGAGTGCCCGTCCACTTTTTCTGGCCGGTCTTGCGATCGCTCGCTTCAAACGCTTCCTGGGCGTCCGACACCGGTTTCCACTCCACGCCCATGTCCAGCAGGTTGGTGAAGAAATCTGTGGTCAGTGCTTCAGGCCGCGTGGTGAAGACCCCGTGGGAAGTTTGGCCGACGTTGGTCTTGAGCACGCGCAGGCCGCCAATCAGCACGGTCATTTCCGGTGCGGTCAGGGTCAGCAACTGCGCCTTGTCGATCAACAGCGACTCCGCCGATACGCTGTATTTACCCTTGAGGTAATTGCGGAAGCCATCGGCGATCGGTTCGAGAAAACCGAAAGACTCGACATCGGTCTGTTCCTGGGAAGCGTCCATGCGCCCCGGGGTGAACGGCACCGTGATCGTGTGCCCGGCATTTTTCGCGGCCTGTTCAACGCCTGCACAGCCGGCGAGGACGATCAGGTCGGCCAGGGAGATTTTCTTGCCGCCGGCGTTGAATTCCTGCTGGATACCCTCGAGTTTTGCCAGCACGCTCGCCAGTTGGTCGGGCTGGTTGGCCTGCCAGAATTTCTGTGGGGCCAGGCGCAAACGCCCGCCGTTGGCGCCGCCGCGCTTATCCGAACCGCGGAAGGTGGACGCCGCCGCCCACGCTGTCGAAACCAGTTGCGAGACCGACAGGCCCGAAGCCAGCAGCTTGCTTTTCAGCGCTGCGACGTCACTGTCGTTGACCAGTGGGTGATCGACTGCGGGTATCGGGTCTTGCCACAGCAGTTCTTCATTGGGCATTTCCGGGCCGAGGTAGCGCGACAGCGGCCCCATGTCGCGGTGGATCAGCTTGTACCAGGCGCGGGCGAACGCGTCGGCCAATTGGTCGGGATTCTCCAGGAAGCGCCGGGAAATCGGTTCGTAGATCGGGTCGAAGCGCAGCGCCAGGTCCGTGGTCAGCATGGTTGGATTGCGCCGTTTGGAGGGGTCGTGCGCGTCCGGAATGATCCCGGCACCGGCACCGTTTTTCGGGGTCCACTGGTGGGCACCCGCCGGGCTCTTGGTCAGTTCCCATTCGAAGCCGAACACGTTCTCCAGGAAATTGTTGCTCCACTTCGTGGGTGTGGTGGTCCAGGTCACTTCCAGGCCGCTGGTGATGGTGTCCGGGCCTTTGCCGCTGCCGAACTTGTTCCTCCAGCCCAGGCCCTGTTCTTCAAGGCCGGCCGCTTCGGGCTCGGGACCGACGTTGTCGGCAGGGCCGGCGCCATGGGTCTTGCCGAACGCGTGGCCGCCGGCAATCAGTGCCACGGTTTCTTCGTCGTTCATGGCCATGCGGCCGAAGGTCTCGCGGATGTCCTTGCCGGCGGCCACCGGGTCCGGGTTACCTTCCGGGCCTTCCGGGTTCACATAGATCAGGCCCATTTGCACGGCCGCCAGAGGGTTTTCCAGATTGCGGCCTTGCTCCGTACGACTCTCCTCGTTTTTCCCCGGTTCGGCAACGAGCGGGCCGTCGCCGGGCTCCTGCACGGGTTTTTGCGCCTTGTCGTAGCGAACGTCACCGCCCAGCCATTTGTTTTCCGAGCCCCAGTACACATCTTCGTCCGGTTCCCAGACGTCAGGTCGGCCGCCGGAAAAACCGAAAGTCTTGAAGCCCATGGATTCCAGTGCGACGTTACCGGTCAGGACGATCAGGTCGGCCCAGGAAATGCTGTTGCCATACTTTTGCTTGATCGGCCACAGCAGGCGACGGGCCTTGTCCAGGCTGACGTTGTCCGGCCAACTGTTGAGCGGAGCGAAGCGCTGCTGGCCAGAGCCGGCGCCGCCTCGGCCATCGCCGGTCCGGTAGGTGCCGGCGGAGTGCCAGGCCATGCGGACGAACAGCGGGCCGTAGTGACCGAAGTCCGCCGGCCACCAGTCTTGCGAGTCGGTCATCAGGGCGGTGAGGTCACGCTTGAGCGCGGCGAAATCCAGGCTCTTGAACGCCTGGGCGTAGTTGAAGCCCTCGTCCGCGGGGGTAGACAGGGGCGAGTGCTGGTGCAGGATCTTCAGATTCAGCTGGTTCGGCCACCAATCGCGGTTCGTGGTGCCACCACCAGCGGCGTGATTGAACGGGCATTTCGTTTCAGTTCCCATCTGTGAGCTACCTTTGGTCGTGTTCATTCAGCCATCGTCCCGGTCAAGGTTCGATAGCGTTGAGTGAAATCAATGACTCAGGCTGTTGGCCCAGCAAGTCGATCAACTGATCATCGTGGCCAAACGGGCATCAGCGGCACTGGCAAGCGAATTGCCAACGCGATGTACCCAGGTGTGCCTAGTCGGTTACTGACTCCTGCTTTATCTTCTTATCAGGTCTCGACCGGCCAGACCGCACCGGCGTTAGATAAGGCTAGACCGCCCTTGGGCAGACGGCTAATAGCTGGAGTATTTGTAGTCCATAGGCGGAATCTTTCAAGGCGCCGGAAAATTACGCCTCGAAATGTTTCCTATGAAGGCGTCAGTGGCGTATCGCCAGCGAAGAGGCCCGAAAAACCAGCGCAATACTCAAGGCAGCCTTCGCCGGCAAGCCGGGCTCCTACAATGTTTTGTGTTGGCCATGAGTCCGTGATTTTCCACGGACCTGTAGGAGCTGGCTTGCCAGCGAAGAGGCCCGAAAGACCAGCGCAATACTCAAGGCCGCCTTCGCCGGCAAGCCGGGCTCCTGCAATGTTTTGTGTTGGCCATGAGTCCTTGGCTGTCCTCGGACCTGTAGGAGCTGGCTTGCCAGCGAAGAGGCCCGAAAGACCAGCGCAATACTCAAGGCAGCCTTCGCCGGCAAGCCGGGCTCCTACAATGTTTTGTGTTGGCCATGAATCCGTGGTTTTCTTCGGACTTGTAGGAGCTGGCTTGCCAGCGAAGAGGCCCGAAAGACCAGCGCAGTACTCAAGGCCGCCTTCGCCGGCAAGCCGGGCTCCTACAATGTTCCAACCACTCAATAGACATCCCGCAAATACCGCTTGTGCTCACTCATCTGGCGCCAATAATCGGCAGCGCCTTGCGGGTCCAGGCCGCCATGGTGCTGCGCGACCTGGCGCAACGCCTGGTCGACGTCCCTGGCCATGCAGCTGGCATCGCCACAGATGTACAACCGGGCGCCGTCCTGCAGCCAGCGCCAGAGTTCGGCGCCTTGTTCGCGGATGCGGTCCTGTACGTAGATTTTCTCGGCCTGGTCACGGGAAAACGCCAGGCTCAGGTTCGTCAGCAGGCCATCGTGCTGCATGCCTTGCAGTTCATCGCGGTAATAGAAATCGCTGGCGGCGTGCTGTTCACCGAAGAACAGCCAGTTCCTGCCCTGATCGCCCCGCGCCCGGCGTTCCTGCAAGAAGGCGCGGAAGGGGGCAACGCCGGTACCGGGGCCGATCATGATCATCGGTACATCACCATCGGTGGGCACGCGAAAGTGTTTCGACGGCTGGATGAAAACCGGTACCTCGGCGTCTTGCGCGCGGTCGGCGAGAAAGGTCGAGGACACGCCCTTGCGTTTGCCGTAGCGCACCGCCGCCACGGTGAGATGGACTTCCCGTGGATGCACCTTGGCGCTCGACGCGATGGAGTACTGGCGCGGTTGCAGGCGCTTGAAGGTACCCAGCAGCTCGCTCGCCGAGCAGTCGAGCGGATACTCCTGCAGTACGTCTGCCAATTGACGTCCCCACAACCATTGTTTCAACTGAGCCTTGTGCCCATTGCCCAGCAGCTGTTTCAAGCCGGGGTTGGTGCTGCGCTCGGCGATGAAGGCCAGGGTGTCGCTGTTGGGCCGGGCAATTTCGTAGTGTTCGGTGAGTGCCTGACGCAACGACACCTCGCCACCTTTTTCGATGTTTACCGTCGCCTCGGCATTCAACCGGGTCAGGGCGAGTAACTCATCGACCAGTTCCGGACAATTGCGCGGATGCACGCCCAGGGCGTCCCCCGCCTCATAACGCAGCGCTGAATCCGCCAGGTCCAGGGAAAACATGCGGGTCTCCTTGTGCGGGCTCTGGCTGTTCAGGTGAAGATTGGCCAGCAACCGCGAGGCGTGGGGTTTGGCCTTGCCGGGTGTTTCGGCGGGGCTGGCGGCGCCGTGCGTCTGGACAACGACCGCAGGCTCGGGCTTGAGCGTCTTCTGCAGTTGCGCCAGCCATGTATCGGCGCGCTCTTCGAATTCGGTGTCGCAATCGACCCGTTCCAGCAGGCGAGTGGCGCCCAGTTCCTGCAGGCGTTGGTCGAGTTGCCTGCCGTGCCGGCAGAACTGGTCGTAGGCCGGGTCACCCAGGGCCAGCACGGCAAAGCGCAGCGATTCCAGGCGAGTCTGGGTGGTGCTGAGGGTGTGCCAGAACCCTTCGCCGTTGTCCGGCGGATCGCCATCGCCGAAGGTGCTGCTGATCAGGGCCAGGTTCTGCGTGCTGGCCAGCTTGCTGGCGGGAAAGTCGGCCATCGCGCTCAGCTCCACGGCGAAACCGCCGTCGCGCAGGCGCGCGGCTAGACGCTCGGCCAGGGTTTCGGCATTGCCGGTTTGCGAGGCCCAGAGCAATGTCACGGCGGGCGCGTCGTCGGTGATGATGGGTGCCGGAGTTTCAGCCTGGTTGCCCAGTTGTGCGATACCCGCATCGACCCGACTGAACAACCCGCCCAGGAGCCCGTCCAGCCACAGGCGAGTCTCGGTAGCCAGAGGCGCGCTGGGCGGCAGCACCGGCACACCAGCCGCCTGGCGTCCGGCGGTCGATTGCAAGCCACTGAGAAAACCGGCGAGGTAGGTGCGCTCGCTGTCGTTCAGTTGCGGGGAGGGCAGGCGACGGATGCCCGCCAGATCAGCGAAGGTCTCGATGCTCGACATGGCGAGTTCCTCTGGCACGGGGGAGGGGGCGATGGCAGCAGGCGTTGGGGTTTGCAGGAACTGATGGTCAATCAGTTCGACGCGTTGCAGGGCGACCGCACAGAACTTGAACTCAGGCTGCTGCGATATCGGGTCGACGGCATCGTTGGTCACGGCATTGATCGCCAGGTGTTCGCCAAACACATCGTTCCAGTGAAAAGGCGCAAAACAATTACCCTGGCGCACCCGGTCGGTCACCACCGCCGGCAACACGGCCCGACCCCGCACGGAGCGAACTTCGACCGGGTCCCTGTCCTTGATGCCCAACGCGCTGGCATCCTCGGGATGGATCTCGACGAAGGGCCCCGGATTGAGCTTGTTCAGGGTCGCCACCTTGCCGGTCTTGGTCAGGGTGTGCCACTGGTGCTGCAAGCGCCCGGTGTTAAGCACGAAGGGAAAGGCTTCATCCGGCATTTCCGCCGGCATCATGTGCGGCCGGGCGAGGAAGAAGCCTTTGCCGCGCTCGGTGGCAAACACGATCGCCGGCTGGCTGCCATCGGCTTCGACCTTGAGCGTCTGGCTCACGCCGTCGTTGAGGTAGCGAATCGGATTGCGCGGCGCGGCGGCCTCGGACGCGCACGGCCATTGCAGCGGTTGGTCGCGCAGGCGCGGGTAGCTGGCGCCGCGAATGTCGTAGCCGGTCCTGGGGTTCCAGGCGCGCTTGATCTCTTCGAACACCTCCTCGGCAGTGCTGTATGAGAACCCGTCGGCGAAGCCCATCTCGCAGGCCACGCGGGCGATGATCTGCCAGTCGGGCAGCGTCTCGCCCGGGGGCTCCACGGCTTTTTGCATCAGCGTCAGGTTGCGCTCGGAGTTGATCATCACGCCCTCGGCCTCGGCCCAGAGCGCGCCGGGCAGGAGGATATCGGCGTAGCGGTTGGTCTCGGTGTCGAGGTAGGCGTCCTGGGTGATCACCAATTGTGCCGCCTGCAGGCCGTCGATGACCTTCTGGCGGTTGGGGCCGGAGGCTACCGGGTTGGTGCAGATGATCCAGCAGGCCTTGATCTTGCCTGCGCTCATGTCTTCGAACAGGGCCACGGTGCCGCCGCCAGCGGCGCGCGGCAGGCTGTCGCGGGGGATGCGCCAGAGATCCTCGATGAACGCCCGGTCCGCCTCGACCAGCGCCGAACGCTGGCCGGGCAGGCCTGGTCCCATGTAGCCCATCTCGCGACCGCCCATGGCGTTCGGTTGCCCGGTCAGGGAAAACGGCCCGCTGCCTGGCCGGCAGATCGCGCCGGTGGCCAGGTGCAGGTTGCACAGGGCATTGGTGTTCCAGGTGCCGTGGGTACTCTGGTTCAGGCCCATGGTCCAGCAGCTCATCCACTCGGCGGCCTCGCCTATCCATTGCGCGGCCTGACGAATGTCCGCCTCGGGCAGGCCGGTGATGTGCGCGACCCTGGCTGGTGGATAGTCCTCGAGGAATTCGGGCATGGCGTCCCAGCCTTCGGTGAACGCCGCAATGAAGGCGGGATCGGTATGGCCGTTTTTCACCAGCAGGTGCAGCAAGCCATTGAGCAATGCCAGGTCGGTCCCAGGCAGGATCGGCAGGAACAGGTCGGCTTTGTCTGCGGTGGCGCTGCGCCGTGGGTCGACCACGATCAGCTTCGCTCCAGCCTTGACCCGATCCATCATGCGCAGGAACAGGATCGGGTGACAGTCGGCCATGTTGGCGCCGATGACGAAAAACAGGTCCGCGCGATCGAAGTCCTGATACGAGCCCGGAGGTCCGTCGGAACCGAGGGAGAGCTTGTAGCCGCTGCCGGCGCTGGCCATGCACAGGCGGGAATTGGATTCTATGTTGTTGGTGCCGACGAAACCCTTGGCCAGCTTGTTGATCAGGTATTGGGCTTCCAGCGACATTTGCCCCGACACGTAGAACGACAATGCATCGGGGCCGTGGCGATCGAGTGTGTCGCGCAACCGGCTGGCCGTCTCGCTGATGGCCTTGTCCATGGCAATGCGCACCGGATCTCGCTGGCGTTCCTGGCGCAGGTAGGCATGTTCCATCCGCCCCGACTCGGCGATGGCCTGGCCACAGGTGGTGCCTTTGGTGCAAAGCCTGCCGGCGTTGGTCGGGTGGGCCTTGTCGCCGCTGACCTTGACGACCCGGTTGTTTTCGACCTGCATGACGATGCCGCAGCCCACACCACAATAGGGACATACACTGCGTACGGTTTTGCTTGCCATCCTCGCCCCTCGAATTTCTTGCCGGCCATTGCCGATGCCGGAAACAAAAAAGGCGCCATGCGGCCCACCGTCAGAAAAACGGGGGACACACGGCGCCTTTGTCGTATGCATGCAATCAGCGTTGACTGCAGGGTTGAGGTGTACCTAGCAAGTCACGCGCCAGAAATGCCTTTCAGGCCGTGATCGTTGCCGATACGTGGGCGGGCAAGGGGAGATCGTCGAGCGTCGGTGCAAATCAACGATGCATCCTGCACTTTTATAAAGCGCCAACCGCACCCGGATGCACCAGTGAGTGGCGGGGGCGGGACCGACGCCGTTAGCGCCGGTCCCGTCCGCTCTGTCACTTGCCCAGCGGCGGGGTGCGCGGCGGGATCAAGCGCTTCGAACCTGTGGCCTCGAACGCCGAAGCCAGGCGCAGCAGGCTCGAATCGTAGTAGGCGCGACCGGCAAAGGTCAGCCCCACGGGCATGCCGATGTCCGGCATGACGCCCATTGGCACGGTGACCGTCGGAACCCCCAGATGGCGTATCGCGAGGTTGCCGTTGGCCACCCAGACGCCGTTGCTCCAGGCGATGTCCGCCGCTGCCGGGTCGACGTCGGCATTGGCCGGGCCGACGTCTGCGACGGTCGGGAAGAGCACCGCATCGAGGCCCAACCGATCCATCCACTGCTCAAGATCGATCTTGCGCGTCTGTTCAAGGCCGCGCAGGCCGTCCGGCACTGTCGGGATCTGGTCCCACGGCGTGATACCACGCTCGGCCATGCGCACGTACTCGTCCATGCCGGCGGCAAGGTCGCCTTCGCGGTTGGGTAGGGTGCCCGGGTCATGGGGGAAAATCAGCGGCCCGTCGACATCCACCAGGCGGTTCAATTGCGGATCGCCGTTGGCCTGGAGGAAATCGTCGAACGCCCAGGCCGTCAGGTCCCACAATTCGTGATGGAGGAATTCCTTGGACACGATTCCGCGATTGAACACCGTCGGCGCCCCGGGACGATCGCCCTCGCAGTTGGAGACCAGGGGGAAATCCACTTCGACGACTTCGGCGCCAGCGGCTTGCAAGGCCTGGCGTGCCTGTTCCCACAGACCGATCACCGAAGGCCGGGTGTGGATGCGCTGCCCTGTCGGGCCGCCGATGCCAGGGGCCTCGCTGGTGCCGGCTTCAGGGTCGGCATTGATGTACATGCGCGGCACGCCCAGGCGTTTGCCAGCCAATGCCGCGGGGTTGGCGGCCAGGTCCTGGTAAGACGCGGGGCGCACCGAGGCGACTGATGGAATCGGTACCCAGGGTTGCAGGCGCCACAGGTCGCCGCGGGTGTCGGGGTCTTCGGCGACCACCACGTCGAGCACTTCGAGCAGGTCGGCCATGGTTCTGGCAAATGGCACGACCACGTCCATGGTCGGCGTCAGCGGCCAGTTACCGCGCACCGAGATCACCCCGCGCGAAGGCGTGTAGGCACACAAGCCATTGTTGGAGGCCGGGCCACGACCGCTCGACCAGGTTTCTTCCGCCAGGCCGAAGGCGGCAAAGCTGGCGGCGGTGGCCGTCCCGGCACCGTTAGACGAGCCCGAGGCGAAGGGGGCGGTGAGATAGTCGGCGTTGTACGGGCTTTCTGCGCGACCGTAGACGCCACGCTGCATGCCGCCGTTGGCCATCGGCGGCATATTGGTCTTGCCCAGGCAGATGGCGCCGGCGGCGCGCAGCCGTTCGATGGTAAAGGCATCGCGATAGGCGACCAGGTCCTTGAAGGCCGGACTGCCGGAGGCGGCGGTGAGCCCCTTGACCAGATAACTGTCCTTGGCCGTATAGGGAATGCCATCGAGCGGGCCCAGGGCCAGGCCCTTGGCGCGACGGGTATCACTGGCCTGTGCCTCTTGCAACGCATCGGGGTTGCGTACCACTACCGCGTTGAGCGCGGTGGGCGTCTGGGGCGTGTCGTAGGCATCGATCCTGGCGAGATAGGCCTGGACCAGCTCGACGGCGGTTGTCTGGCCGGATTCGAGCGCAGCGCGCAGTTGGGCAATGGAAACTTCGGTGACTTCGATCATGCGGTGACTGCCGACAGTGGGTGAGGGATGCGCTGGTGAGGCATCCGGGTACGCCCGTCATGTTAGCACCGCGTTCGCCGATGTCAGCTGCCGGCTTGAACGAGCAGGCGTTGGCTCGCCGGGCTGAAGCAGGTGCGCAAGCGCTCGATGACCTGGTCGATCGAAGGGCCCTCGATGGCCGGTGGTTGCGGGCTCTCGCCGAATTCGCGCCAGATGAACAGGGTCATTTCCGCGCCGTCGGTCAAGGTGTGCGCGCTGGCGCTGTCGCCGAAGTTTTCCAGCAGGCGGTAGCGCTCATCCTGCCAGAACAGGTCTTCGACCCAGGGGTACACCGGGATGTAGTGGAAATGGATGGGGAAACGCGGATCATGGCCGAACCGGCTGATGTAGAGCCACTTGGGCTGCAACTCCGCTTGCAGTGTTTTCTGGACCTTGGCGAGCAGAACGCCCATCTCGGCCAGGGCCTGCTCGGGGAGGTCGGACAGTGAATTGACGTTGTACCGGGTGCCCAGGACCAGATAGCCGGGGAGCGCCGAAGACATATGGTGGTTGAGGATCCAGTGGGCGGTTTCATGGATGATGAAACGGGGTGCGATGTCCATGGGTCAATGTCCGTCGGCGAAACTGCCAATAGGGGCGGGTGGGTTGGCCTCGACTGATTCTAAATCCAGCAATGCTCCGTGCGATACGCTTTTTGCGCCGGGGCCATGGGCGCGGGCAATGTAGGGGCAAATCCTGCCGCCGACCACCAGACCTGGGTGTAGCAGGGTAACGCTTTGGTATGAAAGCTGGGGGTTCAGAGGTTCAGATCAATCACATGGGCGGCCTCGAACTGAGCGTTTTCATTGATGCCATTTTTGGCATAGCCCCGGGCGTTGCAAATGACCCGGGTGTTGCCGATCCGGTAGTCGAAGCTGCCGTGGGTATGGCCATGCAGCCAGAGTGCGGGCTGCCACTGCTTGATCCGCGCTTCGAGGTCTGACACGAAACTCGCGTTGATCGGCGAATCGGCGAACGCCGGGCTGATGCTCGAGCGGGTCGGTGCGAAATGCGAGATCACCACCGTGGGAATGCTGCGGTCGGCGGCAAAACACTCTTCGAGCCAGGCGACTGTCTGCAGGAAAATCAGCTGGGAAATGGCCGGGGTAAACAGGTCTGGAAAATCAGGCGCAACCTTGATGCGGCTGAAGTCGCGCATGAGTCTGGTGGCCATGTCGATACCCTGCGCCCGATCTTCTTCTCGATCAAACAGGCGGTAGTCGGACCACAGCGTACAGCCGAGGAACCGTACCCCGTCGTGAATGTGCGCCGTGCGTTCGAGCACGTGGATCGATGTGCCTTGGGACAAGCTGTGCAACTGCTCGTAGGTCGAGATCAGGTCGCTGCCGTAGAATTCGTGGTTGCCGGCCACGTACAGCACCGGTGTCGGGCATGCCCTGGCCCACTCGATGGCCGCGGCCGGCCGGGAGATGTCTCCGGCCAGGACCACGATGTCGGCTTCAACCGCCGGGAACGGCAGGGCCTCGACGGACAGATGGATATCGGAAAGCAGGGCGATGCGCATGGGCGGTTCCTGACCGTGAGTGTCTTTACTTGAGGGGATGACGCACCAGAATGGATTCGTCGATCTGGTCGATGGAGGTGACCCCCGTCAAGGTCATGGCCACGCGCATTTCCTTGGCGAAGATATCCAGCATGTTTTCCACCCCGCGTTGACCGTCAGCCGCCAGGGCATAGGCCATGGAGCGTCCCAGCAGTACCCCTTTGGCCCCCAGTGCCAACATGCGCACCACATCCAGCCCCGAGCGGATCCCCGAATCGACCAGCACCTTGAGGTCATTGCCGACCGCTTGCATGATCGGCGGCAGCGCTTGGGCCGTGGAGAGCACGCCATCCAGCTGCCGCCCGCCGTGGTTGGAGACAATAATGCCGTCCGCGCCAAAACTGATCGCATCCCTGGCGTCCTCGGGGTCGAGAATCCCCTTGATGATCATCGGGCCCTTCCAGAAGTCGCGAATCCACTCCAGGTCGCTCCAGCTGATCGACGGGTCGAAGTTGTTGGCCAGCCAGCCGATGTAATCTTCGAGGGTCACGGCCTTGCCCAGATACTTCGAGACATTGCCCAGGTCATGGGGGCGACCCATCAGGCCGACGTTGAAGGCCCAGTCGGGCCGGGTGATGGCCTGCAACATACGCCGCGACGATGCATAGGGACCGGACATGCCCGAATGGGCATCGCGATAGCGCGCGCCGGGCGTCGGCATATCGACCGTGAACACCAGGTTCTGCACGCCGGCGGCCTTGGCGCGCTCCAGCGCGTTTCTCATGATGCCCCGGTCCTTGAGCACATACAGCTGAAACCAGATGGGCTGTCGGGTATTGGCGCGGACTTCTTCGATCGAGCACACCGACACGGTGGACAGGCACAGCGGGATGCCCTTGTTTTCGGCCGCCTTGACCGCCTGCACCTCGCCACGGCGGGCGAACATGCCGGTCAGGCCGACCGGCGCCAACACGATGGGCATCGACAGTCGCTGATCGAACAGGGTGGTCTCCAGGCTCAACGCTTCGACGTTCTTGAGGATGCGCTGGCGCAGGCTGACGTCCGCCAGATCGGCGCTGTTGGCCCTCAGCGTATGCTCGGCATAGGCTCCGCCATCGATGTAGTCGAACAAAAAACGCGGGAGCTTGCGACGGGCTGCTTCGCGATAGTCGGATGCGGACGAAATGATCATATTGCCAATGCCTTGAGCTGATGGGGGACGGTCATGCCTGTCGAGCCTGAGGGCAGATTAGCCCATGCCATCGCAACCCTGTTGAAAAGCCGTGCAAACCTTTGGTGGCTGCAACATGGACGAAACATAACGCGCCTATGATCCGCCTCAACCAAAACCGAGGGAGCGACCCATGAACCGGCCATCAAGAAGCATCCGCAAACTGCTCGACTCCGTGGCCTCCAACAACGAGGGCGCGGCGCTTGATGTGATGCGCGCCGCTGAACAGCTCAAGGACGAGGTGCTGCGCCAGCGCCTGCTCAACCTGATCCATCGGCTCAACCAGGACGCCATCGATTTGCGCATCGCCCGTGACGAGATCCAGGGTGGCGCTATCAAGCTTGCGTGACGAGCTTGCTTCAACCTGCGTGGGCCAGGTAGTAGGCGACCAGAGCATTGGCATGGCCATGACCGAGGCCGTGCTCGGTCTTGAGCCAGGCGACCATTTCCATGTGCTTCTTGTTGTTGAGGGTCTTGAGCAGGTCAAGCCAGTGGCTGACCGGCTGCCCGTACTTTTTTTCGATTGAAGGAAAGTACGAGGCGGGTCCTTTGGTTTTGGTATCTTCAGTCACGTTGCAAACTCCCTTTTTTGCCGGGTGATCTGGAGAGCCGGGAAATGTTCCCGACGCAGCATCGGTAACGTTTCTTTTTAGCCTGCACTGAATCCGCCGTCCACTACTGGTATCGCATCGCTGCGATGGCGGCCTAACAGGCGACCCATCTCCCACGGCCAAACCCGATCAATTGTGGGAGCGAGCCTGCTCGCGAAGGCGGCCTGACAGCCGACCTGTTATTTGTTGACCGGGTACATATCCATTCCTTTGGTAACGGCCACCTAGGGTTCCGCTCTTACAGCGGGTTACTTGGAAAAGCGCCAAGTAACCAAGCGCTCTTGCCCCTGGCGTTCGGTGCCTCGCTGTGGCTCGGCATGCCCTCGCTCCGGTCCTGCTCCGTGGGCCCGCCGCGATGGGCCATCCATGGCCCAGCGCGGCTAACCCGGCATCCATGCCGGGTTGCCCACTGCGCAGAACCGGAACGAAGCCTCTCGATGGGGCAAAAAAATCAAAAGCCAAAGCGAGGCGGCCTACGAGCCGACCGGATTTCAGGCGAACGCATTCCCCTGTAGGAGCTGGCTTGCCAGCGAAGGCGGCCTGACAGTCGACCAATCTCTCCCGCCTGTACTCGATCCAGGCAACATCTGTAGGAAAAATACGAGGCTACATTGCCTTGCGCCGTTGCCTACAACTACGCCAAAATCCGCCGGCTTGTGCGCCTTGTACCTTGTCTTTATCGTTTTCGGGTCGCTGCCAATCAGTGACCGGATTTAGCGATCCGACAAGGTATAAGCGCAATAAGACACTTGTCTTAATCGCATGCGTTTTTATGCATGCGATTTTCGATATGGTGGCTGTGCACGGGAGACTCTCGGGTCTGCCGGGTCTTATACCTCTCGGTTCGCTAACCTGCGCACAGCTGCCACCCTTACTTGTTTAGCGACAGGTTGCGGTGGCTTCACAAGGTATAAACGGAGTTTCACCATGCCCAAACCCACCCCCAATCCCCCCGAATCCGCAACTTCCCGCGAGCTTCACCTCAAACCCGCCATCCTGAAATCCTCTGCCCCTCACAACCCCAGTACGATGTTCCTCATCGGCCCAAACATCGACACCGAAACACTCCTGGCCCACGCCTGTGAATCCCTGGCATCCGCCGGCGTCATGGCCACCGATTTCGCGACATTCGTGGATGGACCACAACGCAGCATGTTGCTGGGCATCCAACAGGTGATCATGCTCGCCGACCTCGCGGTAAATCGCGCGCTGGATAACCTCGATCCGCAGCGATAACCCCGTCACCTGTAGGGTACGGCTTCCGACCAGGCCGGCCGCTAGGCCGCCTCGCTTTGGCTTTTGATATGGCTTTTGATATGGCTTTTGATATGGCTTTTGATATGGCTTTTGATTTGGCTTTTGATTTTACTTGCCCCATCGAGAGGCCGAGCCACAGCGAGGCACCGAACGCCAGGGGCAAGAGCGTTTGGTTACTTTGCGCTTTTCAAAGTGACCCGCTGTAAGAGCGGAACCCTAAGTGGCCGTTACCGCAGGAATGGATATGTACTCCGTCCGCTGTCACGCCGCCATCGCCAGCAAGCCGGCTTCTACAAATATGGGTCAAAGACCGTATGATGTTAGCTTCATCGTCGATAAGGAGATCGCCATGTCGCCGAACAAGGCGTGCCCCGTCATTCTCTCCAGCATTACTGACCCGCGCATCCTTCTGTTCCGCCATCCCCTGGCAGGCGTGCAACTGGTCAAAGGCACAATCGAGCCAGGAGAAACACCCGCAGAAGCCGCTCTTCGTGAATTGAGCGAGGAGTCTGGAATAGACGACGCCTCGGTTGTCAGTGATCTGGGTTGCTGGAACGCCGAACATCTCGAGCAGGTATGGTCGTTTCAACTGTGCCACGCGCAGGCGCCGCTGCCGGAACAATGGACCTACCAAACACTCGATGACCATGGCCACGCCTTCAGCTTTTTCTGGGCCCCGCTTGATAAGTTGCCGATTGCCGATTGTCATCCGGTCTTCCGCCGGGCACTACGGCACCTGACAGCCACGCTTTCGGCCTGAAACACAGGAGTGTTGATGAATGAAGACATTCAAGATTCGCGAGCTGAAAAGCAACGACACCGAAGCGTTGCTCGCATTCGAAGTCCGCAACCGTGAATGGTTCGAATCCCATATCGATGCCCGCGAATCTTCTTTTTACTCATTGCAGGGCGTCGCCGAGCATATCCAAGGCTATCTATCCGGTTTCGCCATCGGCGCCTGGCATCCGTTGGTAATCGAAGACGCCAGTGAAAGGATTGTCGGTCGAGCCAACCTCAAGAGCATCGACCCGGCGAAGGGTTGCGCCGAAGTTGGCTATCGGATCGATCGCGACACTTGCGGCCGGGGCCTGGCGACACAGGCGCTCAGGCATCTGATCGAGCAGGCGCAGCACCGTTGGCAACTGACGCAACTGGTGGCTTACGTATTCAAGGAAAACGTGGGGTCGAGAAAAGTACTGGAGCGCTGCGGATTCGTGCTTGAACAACGTTCCGGCTTCGAAGAACCGGGAGCCGAATGCCGATTTGTCCTTTCGGTTTTTCCAGGCACTAATGCTCAGCCAGCCCAGTAACCACCGGCTTCTCTATTTTCTTTGGATGCGCGTTTCATAAGCGATCCTCGCGCCTCATACCGATTCGTGGCTGGTAAAGGTTTGATCGACCAGCCGAATGCTGTCGCGCCCACCACGCTTGGACTGGTAGAGCGCCGCATCACATTGCTCGATCAATGCCGCCAGGCTGGCTGGCGGATGGTCGAACAGGTTGGCGCCGATGCTCAGGGTCACCGCTGCGGGGGTGGCGAATGTCTGTGCGGCAGCGTGCTGAAACTGCTCACGCAGCGCGCTGCCCAGCCCGACTATTTGCTCATTCGAGGCGTTGCGCAGCAGGATCACGAACTCGTCACCGCCCAGCCGCGCCGCCAGTGCACGGTCGGGCAGGACCGAACGAATCATGTCGCTCAGCGTGACCAGCAGTCGATCGCCCGCCGTATGGCCGTACAGGTCGTTGACCTGTTTGAAATTGTCGATATCGATCAACAGCAAGGCGCCGGGGCGCGCCGGCGAGACGTCTTCGAGCAGACGCGCTGCCCGTACTTCGAGGGCGCGGCGGTTGTACAGGGCGGTCAACGGATCGCGCGCGGCCAACCGGGCGATGCGCTTTTCGCGCCTGTAGCGTTCGGTACCGGTCATGGATAAGGCAATCAGCATGATCGCCATCGTGCCCTCGACCAGTGAAATCTGAATGATCTCGCCACGAAAGGCGGCAAGATCGATCAGTGTGCCGGGAACGATCGCCGTTATCGACTTGGCCAGATAGAACAGCCCATGGACCAGCAGCACATAACGCAGTTGCACCGCGCCCACGCTCAACGACTTGCCATGGGGGCGCAGGAGGAAACTGGCCCTGAGGGTCACCACCGTGACCAGCAGCGAATTGGCCAGCAGCATGACCTTCGACCACGACGGCTCGTCCGGCAACAACAGCAAGGCCATCCAGACCACGAAAATCAGGTACCAGGCACGTGACAGGCGCGTTTGCGTGAAGCGCGCGACACCCAGCAGGAAACACCAGTGGGCCACCACCAGCAGGCCATTGGCGAACCAGATACCGACCAGCAAAAGGCCGATCCCGCGCAGCAAGGCGAGTGTCGACCCCAGGCTGATCGTTGCAAAACCCGCACTCCAGAACAGCAGCGAGGGCTCGCGAATGCTGCGCCATTCGATCGCCAGGTACAGCGCGGCGGCCGCTGCGAGGGCGATCGAGAGTGTCAACATCGTGGGAGGATCGAGCGCCATAACCTGTAAAACCTTTCTGATCTGCGGTGAAAGGCGTGATTGTAGATGTTTGAGCCGGTTTTTCGCAGATCCTGGCGCTTTGGAAAAAGGGGGCTGCCTGTCAGTGATTCAGCGGGCCTGCCAATCGCGCAGCCATTGCAAACCTTCGCTGGTGTTGCCGCGCGGCCGATACTCGCAACCCACCCAACCGCTGTAGCCCAGCTTATCGATCAGCTCGAACAGGTAGGGATAATTCAACTCGTTGTGCATGTCCGGTTCGTGGCGATCCGGCACTCCGGCGATCTGGATATGACCGATGCCGGCGAAATCCCGACGCAGCTTCGTCGCCACGTCACCCTCGACGATCTGGCAGTGGTAGATGTCGAACTGGACCTTGAGATTGGCCTTGCCCACGGCTTGGCAGATAGCCTGTGCCTGATGCTGGTGGTTGAGGAAAAAGCCCGGAATATCACGGGTATTGATCGGCTCCAGCAACACGGTGACGCCGACTTTGGCCGCTTCTGTTGCCGCGTGGCTGAGGTTTTCCAGGTAGGTCTCGTGGTGTCGGGCACGGTCTGCTTCGCACGCCAGCAGCCCGGCCATGACGTGGATACGGTCATTGCCCAGGATCGCGGCATATTCCAGGGCCTGGTCGAAGCCGGCGCGAAACTCCGCTTCACGGCCAGGCAAGGACACGGTGCCTTTTTCGCCTGCCGCCATATTGCCCGGTGGCGCGTTGAACAGGGCCTGGACCAGGCCATTGTCGTCCAGACGCTGTTTCAATTGTTGCGCGCTGTAGTCGTAGGGGAACATGTATTCCACCGCCTGGAAACCATCGGCGGCGGCCGCGGCGAAGCGGTCCAGAAATTCATGTTCCGGGTAGAGCATGCTGAGGTTGGCAGCGAAACGAGGCATGGAGACTCCTGAAAGCAAAAATACAAGCGTAAGGCAAAGGGGGTTACCACTGCACGCCAAAAACCTCATGCAGCTCATTCAATGCCGCCTGGTCGAGCGGGGCCGGTTTGGGGTTACTCATCAACCAGAGGCGCGCCGTTTCTTCCAGCTCCTCCAGGGCATAACTGGCCCTCGACACCGAGCTTTCCCAGACGACCGGCCCCAGCCGTTCGAGCATGACCCCGCGCACGCTGGTGGCCAGTTGCGCGACACGCTCGGCCACTTTAGGCGAGCCGGGACGTTCATAGTTGATCAACGGGATGTGCCCGACCTTCATCACCTGGTAGGGGGTCAGCGGCGGCAAGATGTCATCCTGCTGCCAGACCCCGGCCAGCGTCAGCGCCACCAGGTGCGTCGAGTGGGTGTGGACCACGCCGCCGACACTCGGGTTGCGATCATAGACCTGACGGTGCAGGGCCAGGGTCTTTGACGGTTTGTCACCGCTGACCCATTCCCCTGCCAGGTTGACCTTGGATATCGTCGCCGGGTCCAGGCGGCCCAGGCAAGCGTCCGTGGGCGTGATCAGCCAGCCATCGTCGAGGCGGGCGCTGATGTTGCCGGCACTGCCGACCGTGTAGCCGCGGCTGTACAACAGGCCGCCGACGTCACAGATTTCTTCGCGCAGGGCGTTTTCATTGGTCATGCTTGAACTCCCGCCAGGTGCTGGAGTGCCTTGGCGAAGAAGTCAGGGCCACCGAAGTTGCCGGACTTGAGCGCCAGGGCCATGGGTTCTCCGGGCGTGCTCACGCAGGCGGGCACCCCCGGGTCAATTTGCCCACCGATCTGCAACAGTTGGATATCCAGGGCTTGTACCACGGCCCCGGAGGTTTCCCCGCCGGCGACCACAAAGCGCCGCACGCCGGCCTGGTGCAGCCCGCTGGCTATCCTGCCGATGGCCTGCTCGACCAGGTGCCCCGCGCGTTCGCTGCCCAGTTCGCGTTGCACCGCCTTGACCTGCTCCGGCGCGCTGGTGGCGTAGATCAGTACCGTTTCGGCATGGTCACCGGCGAAGGCCAGTGCCTGCTCGATGACCGGCTCTCCCGCTGCCAATGCCAACGGGTCGATCCGAAAGGCCGGGCGACCTGCCTGCAGCCAGCTTGCCACTTGTCCATTGGTGGCTTGCGAAGCGCTGCCCGCGAGCACCACTTCGCTGCCTTCGACTGTCGGCACTTGAGCAGCGTCCAGGTCGCGCAGTTTACCGGCACGGCGGAAATTATCCGGCAAGCCCAGCGCCAGCCCCGAGCCCCCCGTCAGCAGTGCAAGGCCTGCGCAGGCTTCGCCCAGCAGGTGCAGGTCCGCATCGGACACGGCATCGGCGACCGCCAGGCGCACACCTTCGGCGCACAGTTGGGTCATGCGGGCGCGGATGCTCTCGACGCCCTGGGTCAGGGTGTCATACCGCAGCAGGCCGACTTTGCCTTGGCTCTGCGATTGCAGCACCCGCACCAGATTCGCGTCAGTCATCGGTGTCAGCGGGTGATGCTGCATGCCCGACTCGTTGAGCAACTGGTCCTGGACGAACAAATGCCCGCGAAACACCGTGCGGCCGTTTTCCGGGAAAGCCGGGCAGGCGAGAGTGAAATCACTGTCCAGTGCCTCCAGCAGGGCTTCGCTGACCGGGCCGATGTTGCCGGCGGCGGTCGAGTCGAACGTCGAGCAGTACTTGAAGAAAATCTGTTCGCAGCCACGCTCACGCAACCAGCGCAGGGCTTCGAGCGACTCCTTCACGGCATCGGCGGCGGGTAGGGTCCTGGATTTGAGGGCGATGACGATCGCGTCGGCATCGAGGTGCCCGGCGACCTCGGCAGCGGGTATGCCGATGCTTTGCACGGTGCGCATGCCGCCGCGCACCAGCATGTTGGCAAGATCGGTGGCACCGGTGAAATCGTCAGCGATGCAGCCCAGCAGAGGGCGGGCAGGGGCATTCAACATGTCGAGCTCCTTCTTGGGTTCATCCGGGCAGATATTCAGTCATGAACTGCTCGATCACGGCGCTGAAATCCTCATCCGCCGTGAACCCCAGGTCCCGGGAGTAGGTGGCGCAGAAGGACCCGGGCCATGAGCCGACGATGCGCTCGATCGCCGGATTGCGCTCCAGGCGAATCCGTGCGGCCACTTCCTCGCCGGCGATCTGGCGCAGGGCATCGATCATCCGTTCGACGGTAATCGACAGGCCTGGCATGTTGATCACCCGGCCCTCGGTCAATCGCTCGCTTGAGAGCTCATGACCATGGATCAGGTTTTCAATGGCCAGCGCTGGCGACATCAGCCAGAGCCGCGTATCGAGGGCCACCGGACACACGCTGGGCTGGCCGTTGAGTGGTTCGCGGATGATGCCGCTGGCGAAGCTCGAAGCGGCCAGGTTGGGTTTGCCCGGGCGCACTACGATGGTCGGCATGCGCAGGCTGCGGCCGTCGACGAAACCGCGTCGGCTGTAGTCGGCGAGCAGCAGGTCGTTCATGGCTTTCTGCGTGCCATAGGAACTCTGAGGAGCCCAGACCTGATCGTCGCGGACCTTTTCAGGCAGTTGCCCGCCGAACACCGCGACGGAGCTGGTCATCACCCATTTCGGGCAGGTGCCGAGCAGGCGAATGCGTTCGAGCATATCCCGGGTCGCGGTGAAGTTGATGCGCATGCCCAGTTCGAAGTCGGCCTCCGCCTGGCTGGAAACCACCGCAGCCAGATGGAAGATGCTGTCAGTGCTGGCATCGATCAGGCTGTCCAGCACTTCAGGGTCGGCGATATCGCCACACACCACGGTTACCCGCGGATCATCGATGCCCTGGAGTGCAACCATGTCGAAGGCGACGATTTGCCTGACGGGTTGGGACTGGCCGGCGCGGTCGGTGAGCGAACCACGCGACAGCAGGGCCTGGATCAGGCGGCGGCCAAGGAAGCCGGCGGCACCGGTCACGAGAATTTTCATGAGTTACTCCAAACGTCAACGGTTGACGAGTTTTCCGGGAATTCTGAAGACCAGCAGGGCACCGAGGAACAGCGCGCTTGCCATCACATACATGCCGATCGTGGTGCTGTGGGTGGTGTCTTTGAGGAAGCCCATCAGGTACGGCGAGACGAAGCCCGCCAGGTTGCCCCAGGAGTTGATCAGGGCAATGCCGGCAGCTGCTGCGGTACCGCCGAGGAACGCGGTCGGCAGGCTCCAGAACAGCGGCAGGGTGCTCATGGCGCCCATGGAGCCCAGGGTCAGGCCGATCATGGATACCGTGAAGTTGTCGCTCCAGGTGGCGGAGATGAACAGGCCGATACCGCCCAGCACCGCGGTCAGCGCCAGGTGCCAGCGACGCTCGCGCAACCGGTCGGCGCTGCGCGACACCAGGATCATGGTCATGGCCGCGGCGGCATAAGGGATGGCGGTGAGCATTCCCACCTGCAATACATCGCTGACGCCGGCCTGGCGAATCAGCGTCGGCAACCAGAAACCCACGGTGTAGAAGCCGGCGATCATGCAGAAGTAGATGGCCGTCAGCAGCCAGATACGCGGCTGCAGGAACACCTCTTTCAGGCTGTGGGTTTGATGGCCAGCGGTTTCGGCGTCGATGCGGGTCTGCAGCAGGTGTTTCTCTTCGCTGGTCAGCCAGCTCGCCTTGGAGATCCGGTCGCTGAGGCAGAAGATCACCAGGATGCCGACGGCGATCGAAGGCAGCCCTTCGAGAAAGAACAGCCATTGCCAGCCGGCAAACCCATGGTCACCGTTGAACGCACTCATGATCCAGCCGGACAGGGGCGCACCAATCAGCCCGGACAGCGGCACTGCCGTCGCGAACAGGGCGTACATCTTGCCGCGGCGATGGGTCGGGAACCAGTAGGACAGATAGAGGATGACACCCGGGTAGAACCCGGCTTCGGCGATCCCCAGCAGGAAGCGCATGATGTAGAAGGACATGGGCGTGCTGACCAAGGCCATGGCCGAGGAAATGATGCCCCAGGTGATCATGATGCGCGCGATCCACAACCGCGCGCCGACCCGATGCAGGATCAGGTTGCTGGGAATTTCCACGAGGAAGTAGGCAATGAAGAAAATCCCTGCGCCAAGACCATAGACGGCTTCGGAAAATTGCAGATCGTCGGACATCTGCAATTTGGCGAAACCCACGTTCACCCGGTCCAGATAGGCGACGAGGTAGCACAGCAACAACAGCGGCAGGATTCGCCATGCGACCTTGCGATACGCCAGGTCCTCGAAGCGATCGGCGGGCGCGATGGCACCGGTTTGAATCACT
The DNA here is from genome assembly GCF_028823535.1 of Pseudomonas serbica. Taxonomy (GTDB): domain Bacteria; phylum Pseudomonadota; class Gammaproteobacteria; order Pseudomonadales; family Pseudomonadaceae; genus Aquipseudomonas; species Aquipseudomonas serbica. The sequence goes on from NZ_JAQIYM010000007.1 coordinate 282,445, forward strand.
GATTCAGTCATGTGTTTCCCCCATCCTTATTTTTGTAGTGGGTGACGTTTGTTTTTATCGGATTAACATGAAGGTCGGTTTTTTATCATAATACGTCATACGAATTCAAGGAGCAGAAGTCAGGGAGGACGACGGGTCTAAAATGCAGTACCGTTCACCGATTTGAGCCCAGAGATGCCTATGCCCACTCCTGACAAAACTCCCTGTTCCGCCGAGGCGCTGGCCGTTCTGAAGGACTCCGCCAAGGGCACGCTGTCCGACCAGGTGACGGCGGCCCTGAAGGCCTATATCGCCAATGGCGAGGTGCTGCCGGGCGCCCGCCTGCCCACGGAGCCCGTGCTATCGGAGCGTTTCGGGGTCAGCAGGACGGTCATCCGCGAGGCGATTTCGCGACTGAAATCTGCCGGTCTGGTCGAGGTTCGCCAGGGCAGCGGCACTGTCGTCAGCGAAGGTGCGCACATCAAGGCGTTCACCATTGACCTGGATGTCAGTGGGTCTATCGAGGCCGTATTGCGGGTTACCGAGCTGCGCCGCGGTATCGAAGGGGAGGCGGCGGCACTGGCGGCACAGCGGCATTCGCCAGCGCAGCTGGAGGCTATCCACCAGGCGCTGAAGGCCATCGATGCCGCCGAGCAGGCGGGGCGCGATGGCGTCGAGGAAGACCTGGGGTTCCATCACTCGATTTCCAGGGCAACGGGCAATCCGCTGTACCCATCTCTGCACGAATTCATCGCCCAGTACATCAAGGAAGCGATCCGCATCACCCGTTCCAACGAGGAGCGCCGCCGCGACCTGGCCAAGACGGTGCGGGTCGAACACTTTGCCGTGTACGCCGCCATCGCCGCACGCGACCCTGAAGGCGCGCGCCACGCTGCGCTCAACCATATCAATAACGCGGTCGAGCGGCTCAAGAGTGCCGATCCCGCGTTCTGGCAGAACCCGGGGGCGCGAACCTCGTAGCTCCGCGCGCGTTCACCGCGGACCTGTAGGAGCCGGCTTGCCGGCGAAGGCGGCCTTGGATGTTGCGGTGATCTTTTGGGCCTCTTCGCTGGCAAGCCAGCTCCTACAATGTTTTGTGTTGGGCGTGGAGGCGTGTTCGCCGCGGACCTGTAGGAGCCCGGCTTGCCGGCGAAGGCGGCCTCGAATATTGCGTTGACCTTAAGGGCCTCTTCGCTGGCAAGCCAGCTCCTACAATGGTTTGTGTGGGCGTGGAGGTATGGGCACCGCGGACCTGTAGGAGCCCGGCTTGCCGGCGAAGGCGGCCTCGAATATTGCGTTGATCTTTTGGGCCTCTTCGCTGGCAAGCCAGCTCCTACAATGTTTTGTGTAGGCGTGGAGGTATGGGCACCGCGGACCTGTAGGAGCCCGGCTTGCCGGCGATGGTGGCCTTGAATGTTGCGGTGGTCTTTTGGGCCTCTTCGCTGGCAAGCCAGCTCCTACAATGTTTTGTGTTGGGCGTGGAGGCGTGGGCACCGCGGACCTGTAGGAGCCCGGCTTGCCGGCGAAGGCGGCCTTGAATGTTGCGGTGGTCTTTAGGGCCTCTTCGCTGGCAAGCCAGCTCCTACAATGTTTTGTGTTGGGCGTGGAGGCGTGGGCACCGCGGACCTGTAGGAGCCCGGCTTGCCGGCGAAGGCGGCCTTGGATGTTGCGGTGGTCTTTTGGGCTTCTTCGCTGGCAAGCCAGCTCCTACAATGTTTTGTGTTGGGCGTGGAGGCGTGTTCGCCGCGGACCTGTAGGAGCCCGGCTTGCCGGCGATGGTGGCCTTGAATGTTGCGGTGATCTTTTGGGCCTCTTCGCTGGCAAGCCAGCTCCTACAATGTTTTGTGTTGGGCGTAGAGCCTTGGCCGCAAGTCAGGACCTCACAACAGGCTCCACGACACCCCGACATACACCACCATGCCTTCGCCCGGCGTCGAGCGCGCCGCGTCCTGACCTTTGTCGTCGTAGCCCGGCGTGACGGTGGCGGCGTAGTGCTTGTCGGTCAGGTTGCGCATGTCTACCCACGTCTGCCAGTCACCCTTGGGCGCGTTGTAGCCCAGTGTCGCGCCGAACAGCGCATAGGGATCGGCGTAGTAGCTATTGGCGTAATCGACCGCCACCTTGGACACCCATTGCGTGTTCAGCGCGGCGAAGAAACCCTGGGGCCAGTCGTAGCGCAGTTCGCCCTGGTAGTAGTGCATCGGCAGGCCCGGAAGGCGGTTGTCGCCGAAGCGTTCGTCGTCCTGGTAGTGGAAGTCGCTGAAGGTATAGCTCTGGCGCAGGCTCAATTCTGCGCCATCGTTGCCCGACCACAGGTTGCTCAGCAGGCTGGCTTCCACGCCCTGGTGCACGGTCGGACTGGCGTTGAGCTCGTAGGGTGTGGTGGCGTTGGCATCCGGCAACACCGAGAGCAGTTCGTGGCGTACCTGGGCGTAATACCAGGCCAGGCTCCATTGGCCCATCGCGCTGTCGCCGCGACCGCCGAGTTCCAGGGTGGTCGCGGTCTGGTTCTGCAGCTCGATCGGATCACGCTGGGTGCCGGTGGCCGGGCCGCTGTCTGCCGGGAAGCGAACGTTCGAGCTGTAGATCAGCGACCAGGGGTGCGGTGCCTCGACCGAGCGGCTGAGATTGCCGAACAGTTGCAGGTCGGGGGTCAGTTGGTAGCGCAGGCCCAGGCGCGGAGCGTAGTCCCAGTCGCCCATACTGGTCTTGCCACCCCCTTGCGGGTAAGTCACCGCGCTTTCCCGGCGGGTGTAGATGGCCGCCAGGCCAGTGGTCAGCCACAGGTCGTCGGCGATCTCCAGGTCATTGCCCGCATGCAGGACGCTGTCCGAACCCTGGTAGGTGAAGTTGCGCATGGCGGTGCCCGGCGCATAACCGGCAGTGTTGCCGCTTGGGATGCGTACTTCCTCGCTGGCACCGGCATTGGGCAGGTGCCTGGTCACGCGCAGGCCCAGGGTGCTTTGGTTCTGCAGGCCCCAGAGGGTGTCGCGACGCTTGTAGTCGAACGTGCCGCTAACATCGGTGTACGCCACCTTCAGGCGATTGGGGCCCTCGCGCAGGTCCATGGGGTAGTCATGGTAGGCAAGGCCGGCCTGGATGCTTGAGTCGTCATCGATGTAGTAGGTGGTCTTGTTGCCGATAAAGGTGCTGCCCGGTTGTTCACGGCGATCGTCCCGCGCCACGTAGGCGGGGTTGGCCGCCCGCGGGTCGTGCTCGATGGAGTGCTTGGTCACCCGGCCGGCGAGGTCGTTGTCGGTCTGGCGGTGGCGCAGGTAGAAGCGCGTTTCCAGGTTCGGGTTGAAGCGATAACCGAAGTTGGCGATGACGCCCTGGCTGTCGCTGGCGGTGTGATCCTGATAGCCGTCGGCGCGGGCATCGGTCAGGGCCATGTAGTAGTCGAAGTCGCCCAGCACCTGCCCGGAACTGACTTGGCGCTGCTGATAACCGTGGCTGCCCGTCGCGTAGCGCACCTGAAGCTTGGGGGCGTTGTAGCCGGTGTGGCTGACGTAGTCGATGGCCCCGCCCAGGGCCAGGGCACCGCGGTCGAAACCGTTGGCGCCGCGCAGGACTTCGACGTGGTCAAGCCACAGCGGCTCCAGCAGTTCGTAGGGCGTGCCGCCGGGGCCGGTCAGCGGCAGGCCGTCGAGCATGGCGTACAGCCCCGAGGCGTGGGCGCCCGGCGCCCGGTTGATCCCCGAACCGCGGATCGAGATCTTCACCCCTTCGTTGCCCGCCGACTGGGCATAGACCCCCGGCTGATAGGCCAGCACATCCTGATTGCTCGCCACCCGGCCCTGCAGCGGGCGGCGCATGTCGACCAGGTTGGTGCCGCCGGGCACCTGCTCGAGCCGCGCCTTGGCCTCCTCGATGCCCTGGTCTTCGTCACTCTGGTCCTCGGCCCCGATCAGCACTTGTCCCAACTCCAGGCCCTGGGCCTCGGCCAGCGCCGGACAGACGAGGGCCAGGCCGAGCAATGCGGCGGACAGGGAATGGGGCGAGGGCATTGAGAAACTCCAGACGGGGGGAACGGGCAGTGAAGTCATGCGACGCATGAAGGGACGAAGGGAGCACATGGCGATTTTGTTTTATTGCCAGGGACAGGGTCATCGGCAGGGGCGAGCCTGCCGTGAATGGCGACCGCCGATGTCGAGGAAGGGGCTTTTGCGCGGATGCACCTGACTACTGCAGGAGCTGGCTTGCCAGCGCTGGGGCCTGAAAGAGCAGCGCAAGTCTCAAGGCCGCCTTCGCTGCGATGCGGCGGCCCGACAAGTCAGCTCCTCCAGGACTTCAGCGTTTATTCAACGCCGCTTCAGCCGCCGCAATTTCGGCCTGGCGCTTGACGATCATGTCGCCCACCGGTGGGCCCTGGAAGCGGCGCGCTTCGAAGCCGAACCAGACGATGGCCGTCAACACCAGGAAGCCGATGGTGATGTACAACGCCCAGTCGTTCGGTGGCTGGATGCCGATGACGAAGATGATCACCATCGACAGGACCGAGAGCAGGGCAAACACCGTGTACCAGAAGCGCCCGATGTTCCACGGTCCCATGGTCGGCCACCTCGAGGTCCCGTAGGCGAACAGGCCCAGCACGATGGGAATGATGAAGGAGAAGAACAGGAAGATCACCGTGCAGGAGACCACGATGGTGTAGACCGGTGTCTCACCGACCGAGATCACCGATGAGCCCCAGTCGAACAGCACGGCGAGGGTAGCGCCGGTCCAGATTGCCGCCACCGGGCTGCGAAAGGTCGGCGAGACCGAGGACAGGGCTTTCGAGAAGGGCAGGCCGCCGTCACGGGAAAACGCGAAGATCATGCGCGAAACCGAGGTGACAGTGGCCAACCCGCAGAGCACCTGGGAGATGAAAATCGCCACGTACAGCGCGTCCTTGAGCAGCGGATTGACCTGGGTGTTCATCGCCCAGAAGAACACGTTCCAGCCTTGCTTGGCCGCCTCGTCCATGCTCGGCAGCATCAGCACGAAGGCGCTGAGCATCACCCAGCCGAACAGCAGCGACCAGACCACCGACATGACCATGCCCCGAGGCACTGACATGGCGGCATTACGCGTCTCCTCGGAGGTGTGCGCGGAGGCGTCGTAGCCGGTGATGGTGTAGATCGGCAACAGCAGGCCGAGCATGAAGATCCAGCCGTTGGACACCTGTGGCCAGACGCTGCCGCCGGCTTCGCCGGAATAGTTGCCGAAGGTCACCAGCCGGGAGAACTCGAAACTGGGGGCCGAGATCAGGCAGACAATGGTCAGCGCCAGTGCGGTGGCGAAAATCAGGTAGCCGGAAAAGTCCGTCAGCCTGGCGGTCAGGCCGATGCCCAGGTGATTACACAAAGCCTGGAGCCCGGTGAGGATGGCCAGGAAAATCACCCGGGTCGTGGTGGTGTCCTCCATGCCCAGTGCCGGGCCGAAGGCACCGAAGAAAAAGTAGTAGGTGCCGACGTTGATCGCACCGAGCACCGTGACCAGCCCCAGCAGGTTGAACCAGGCCGTGAGCCAGCCAGTGAAGCGGTTGCCAAGGATCGAGCCCCAGTGATACAGGCCGCCTGCGGTGGGGTAGGCCGAGGAAATCTGCGCCATGGCCAGGGCGAACACCCCGGAAATCAGGCAACCGATCGGCCAGCCGATGCCGATCGAGGCGCCGCCCGCACCCGAGGTGCCCTGGGCCAGTGAGTTGATGCCGCCAGAGAGGATGCAGATGATCGAAAAGGAAATCGCGAAGTTGGAGAAAACCCCCATTCGTCGCGACAACTGCTGGGCATAGCCCATGCTGTGCAGCACCTTGACGTCATCGTCGTGCGGCGCGTCGGTGCCGGGCTGGCTTGCTGGGTTCATCGTTGTGTGCCCCTTCAGGTTTGATACGCAGCCATCCGGGGTTCCGGATGGGTTGGTTTTCAACCCCTTGTCGTACTGCTCCTGTGTCCAACCGCTAACGTGTTGCTGTTTCGATCATGGACCCTCGATCGAGTCAGAGACGGCCATGGAAAGCCGCCTGGAAAATTTCCGTCACGCCGGCCTTTGTCAACGGCAACGGATTGCCGCCGGCACTGGGGTCGACGATCGCCATATCCGCGATCAGGTCTGCCCGTTGATCATCCACGCCCAGCTCGAATAGCGTGTGGGGCACGGCGATGTCCTTGCGCAATTTGAGGACGAAGGCCAGGAAGCTGTCGAAGCCCGGGGAGGGCAGGTGCAGGTACGCGGCCAGGCGTGTGATGCGTTCCTCGATGGCCGGGCGATTGAATTTGAGCACATAGGGCATCAGGGTGGCGTTGGTCATGCCGTGGTGGGTGTCGTACAGCGCGCCGATCGGATGCGCGAGGGCGTGCATCCCGCCCAGGCCTTTCTGGAAAGCAGTGGCGCCCATCGCCGCCGCCGCCAGCATCTGCCCGCGGGCATCGAGGTCCGAAGGGGTGTGCACGGCGCGCACCAGGGCATTGCTCACCAGGCGCATGCCTTCGACCGCGATGCCATCGGCCATGGGGTGGAAACCCGGGGCGCAGTAGGACTCCAGGCAGTGCGCCAAGGCGTCCATGCCCGTGCCGGCGGTGACTTTGGCCGGCATGCCGACGGTCAGGGCCGGGTCGCTGATGACCACCCGTGGCATCATTTTCGGATGGAAGATGATGCGTTTGGTGTGGGTGCGATCATCGATGATCACCGCCGCACGGCCCACTTCAGAGCCCGTACCCGCGGTGGTCGGTACTGCAATGACCGGGGCGATGCGGCTTTCATCGGCGCGGGTCCAGTAGTCGCCGATGTCTTCGAAATCCCAGACCGGCCGGGTCTGGCCACTCATGAAGGCGATGAGCTTGCCCATGTCCAGGCCACTGCCACCGCCAAAGGCCACCACACCATCGTGGTTGCCTGCGCGCCAGGCTTCGAGCCCGCCGGCCAGGTTGGCTTCGACCGGATTGGGCTTGAGGTCGCAGAACAGCGCAGCGCCCAGCCCGGCATCGCGCAGAGCGTCGAGCGCAGCCGTGGTGATCGACGCGCGTCCCAGGCCACTGTCGGTGACCAGCAGCGGGCGCTGGATCCCCTGGCTACGACAGGTCTCGGCCAGTTCCGCGATGCGGCCGACACCGAAGTGGATGCTCGTAGGGTAATTCCAGTTTCCAGTCAGGCTCATGGTTCAGGTCTCGTGGCGCAGATGGAAGGATTTGGCGCGGGTGAGGTGTTCATAACCCATGGATGACAGGGTGACGCCGCGTCCACTGTTTTTCACCCCGGTCCAGGCCAGGGCCGGGTCCAGGTAATCGCAGCGATTCATGAACAGGGTGCCGGTGTCGATCTCGTCGCCCAGGCGTTCGGCGGCGGCCAGGTCGCGGGTCCAGATTGAAGCGCTGAGGCCGAATTCGCTGTCGTTCATCAAGGCGATGGCTTGCTCGTCGCTGTCCACCGGCATGATGCCGACCACCGGGCCGAAGCTTTCATCGCGCATGACCGACATTTGATGATTGACGTCGACCAACACTTGCGGGGCGAGGTAGGCGCTGCCCAGCACGTCAGCGGCAAACGCCCGCGGGTCGATCAGTGCCTTCGCGCCCAAGGCCTGCGCATCGGCAATCTGCCCGCGGACGAAATCCGCCGCCCCCGGACTCACCAGCGGTCCGAGGGTAGTGGCTTCGTCCAGCGGGTTGCCCAGCACGTACTGACGGGTCAGATCGGCAAAGCGTTCGACAAACGCCGGGTAGATGTTCTGGTCGACGTAGATACGTTCCACGGCGCAGCAGCTCTGCCCGCCATTGAAGAAACTGCCGTCCACCAGGTTTTCCACGGCATGTTCGAGGTCGGCGTCGGCCCGCACGTAGGCCGGGTCTTTGCCGCCGAGCTCCAGGCCGACCCGCAGGAAACCCTCGACCGCAGCGCGTTGCATTTCCATGCCGGCTGCCACCGAGCCGGTAAAGTTCACCTGTTGCACCTGTCTGGAGCCGATGACTACGCCGGTATGGATGTGACTGAGCAGCAGGTTCTGGAACAACCCTTCTGGCAGGTTGGCGCGGCGCATGGCTTCGGCAAATCGCTCGCCCACCAGCAGCGTTTGCGAAGCGTGCTTGAGGATCACGCTGTTGCCGGCCATCAGTGCCGGAATGATCGTATTGACCGCTGTCAGGTAGGGGTAATTCCACGGAGCGACCACCAGCACGGTGCCCATTGGCTCACGCTTGATGTACCGGCGAAAGCCCGCGACGGGTTCGACTTCGAGCGCCGCCAGGGCTTGCGGCGCAATGGTGATCATGTACCGGGCTCGTTCTTCGAAGCCGCGCAGTTCGCCGGCGCCAAAGCGCACCGGACGGCCCATTTGCCAGGCCAGTTCGGGGACGATGTCATCCTTCATGGCCAGCATGGCGTCCACCGCGGCGCTGCAAAAAGCCGCGCGTTCGCTTAATGACCGGCGCTTCCATTGCGCCTGGGCGCAGGTGGCCGTCGCCAGTGCCTGCTCGATCTGCACGATATCGGCGTACTGACGCTCGGCGAAGACCCGGCCATCGACCGGCGAGATGAGTTGAACAGTGTTGGTCATGATGCTCTCAGTAGCGCTCGAAGCCGCGCTGCAGTTCCCAGTCGGTGATGCGCCGGTCGTACTCTTTCTGTTCCCATTCGGCGGTGTGCACGTAATGGTCGATCACCTCGTCGCCGAAGGCCTCGCGCAACATGCTGGACTCCTGCAGTGCGGCACAGGCCTCACGCAAAGTCTTGGAGACCTCAGGCAGATGCTCGTCAACGTAGGCATCGCCCTCGAAGGGCGCAGCGAGCTCAAGTTTTTCATCGATGCCCGCCAGCCCGGCGGCGATCAGGGCGGCGAAGGCCAGGTAAGGGTTCAGATCGGCGCCGCCGATGCGGCATTCGATGCGGATCGATTTGCTGGCCTCGGCGCACAGGCGAAAGCCGGCGGTGCGATTGTCCCGGCTCCACACCGCTCGGGTAGGGGCAAAGGTGCCGGCCTGAAAACGCTTGTAGGAATTGATATAGGGCGCAAGGAAACAGGTGATGTCGTTGGCGTACTTGAGCTGCCCGGCCACCCACGAACGCATCAGTTTGGACATGCCGAACTCGGCCTTGGCGTCGAAGAACAACGGCTTTTTGGCGTTCTTGTCCCACAGCGAATTGTGGATGTGGCTGCTGGAACCGGCGGCGTCATAGCGCCACTTGGCCATGAAGGTGATCGCCTTGCCCTGGAGTTGAGCGATCTCCTTGCAAGCGTGCTTGATGATGACGTGATGGTCGGCCATGGTCATGGCGTCGGCGTAACGGATATTGATTTCTTCCTGGCCCGGGCCCCATTCGCCCTTGGAATTTTCCACGGGGATGCCGCTGGCCTGCAGGTGCTTGCGGATCGCCCGCAGCACCGGCTCTTCGCGGGTGGTCTGCAGGATGTTGTAATCCTCGATGTAGTGCCCGGCGGTTTTTGGCTTGAGGTAGTTGCGCTTGTGGATGGCCTCGTAGCTCTCGTCGAACAGGTAGAACTCCAGTTCCGAGGCGAACATGCCGGTGTAGCCGCGTTCACGCAGGCGTTCGACCTGTTTTTTCAGGATCGCCCGCGGGCTGTGGGGCAAGTCCTGGCGATGGTGATGGTCCAGCACATCGCACAGCACCAGCGCCGTGCACTCGAGCCAGGGCACCTTGCGCAAGGTGCGCATGTCGGGCTTGAGCACGAAGTCGCCGTAACCTTTGCTCCAGCTGGCAGCGGCGTAACCCGGCACCGGCTCCATGTCGATGTCGTCGGCCAGCAGGTAATTGCAGCAGTGGGTTTCTTCATGGCCGCTGTCGATGAAAAACTCGACCTGGAAGCGTTTGCCCACCAGGCGGCCCTGCATGTCGACCATGCACACCAGAACGGTATCGATTTCGCCTGAGGCGGCAGCACGCTTGAGTTGGTCAAAACTGAGTAACGGCTCGGTCATCACGGCAATCCTGCGCAAATTGTCTGGGCCTGTCTGAGATAGCTGTTGCAGACGCTCTCCAGAAAAACCAACAACTGCCGCCGCGAGCATCAAGGGCAATAAGCTGACGTAAGCTTAGCCTACTGTCGCTTTTCGCAAGTTTTTGCTGTGAAGGCTTTGTTAGCCTCTACAGTCGTTGACCGGCTACTTTCAAACCCTTGGAGAGGAGGGCAGACATGCAACGATTTACGGGTGGATGCCTGTGCGGTGATGTCCGGCTTGTGGCGGTGGGGCAACCGTATCGGGTCGGTCTTTGTCACTGCCTCGATTGTCGCAAGCACCATGGGGCGCTCTTTCACGCTTCGGCGATATTCCCTGAGGACGCGGTGACGATCGAGGGCGAAACCCGGGACTATGCCGGGCGCCATTTCTGTCCTCGCTGTGGCTCGTCGGTGTTTGCCCGCAGCGATGACGAGGTCGAAGTGAACCTGGGTTCATTCGATGCGCCTGACCAGTTCACGCCTACCTACGAAAGCTGGACGGTGCGGCGTGAGGCCTGGTTGCCGGCGTTTGCGCTCGCTCGGCACTATGAGCGTGATCGAGAAGGCAACGGTCGTCTGTAGGAGCTGGCTTGCCAGCGAAAGCGGCGTATCAATCACCCGTGATGTTGGATGTGCCGGCCTCATCGCTGGCAAGCCAGCTCCTACAGGTGCCTGCAGCGCATACAAAAGCTGTGTATGGCACAAATCCCCCGTAGGAGCTGGCTTGCCAGCGAAAGCGGCGTATCAGTCACCCGTGATTTTGAGAGGTGTCCGTTAGGCGCTATCTCCTGGCTTATTAGCGTTAGCCGGCAATTTGGGGGCGCGCTAGAGTGGTCGCAACGTTCCCGGCCGCCTGGATGCCCCTGATGACCCGCCCCCGTTTCTTGCCCGACAACTTCACCCTGACCCTGGTCGGCGTGGTCCTGCTCGCCAGCCTGTTGCCCGCCAGTGGCCAGGTGGCCGTGGGCTTTGGCTGGTTGACCAACGGCGCCATTGCGCTGCTGTTTTTCCTCCACGGGGCAAAGCTGTCCCGGGAATCGATCATTGCCGGTGCCGGTCACTGGCGCCTGCACTTGCTGGTGTTCGGCCTGACCTTCGTCCTGTTCCCGCTGCTCGGCCTGGCGCTCAAGCCATTGCTGTCACCGCTGATCGGCGCCGACCTGTACATGGGCATGCTTTACCTCTGCGCGCTGCCGGCCACCGTGCAGTCGGCGATCGCCTTTACCTCCCTGGCGCGAGGCAACATCCCGGCGGCGATTTGCAGCGCGGCAGCGTCCAGTCTGTTCGGGATCTTTCTCACGCCCTTGCTGGTGACCTTGCTGTTGGACGTGCACGGCGAGGGTGGCTCGACCCTGGACGCGATCCTGAAGATCAGCCTGCAGTTGTTGCTGCCGTTCATTGCCGGGCAGATCGCTCGCCGCTGGATCGGTGCCTGGGTGGCGCGCAACAAGAACTGGCTGAAATTTGTCGATCAGGGCTCGATCCTGCTGGTGGTGTACGGTGCTTTCAGCGAAGCGGTGATCGAAGGCATCTGGCACCAGATCCCGTTGCGTGACCTGGCCGGGCTGGTGGTCGCCTGCTGCGTGGTGCTGGGGCTGGTGTTGGTGGCCTCCACGGTGCTGGGCAAGGCCCTGGGTTTCAACCAGCAAGACCGCATCACCATTCTTTTCTGTGGCTCGAAAAAAAGCCTGGCCACGGGCGTGCCGATGGCTCAGGTGCTGTTCGCCGGCAGCACCATTGGCGTGTTGATCCTGCCGCTGATGCTGTTCCACCAGATCCAGCTGATGGTCTGCGCAGTGCTTGCCCAGCGCTTCGCCAATCGCCCTGAATCGGTGCCCGAACTTATGGGACAGGTCGATCCTTGATGGTAAGTCGCTGTTTTAAAATAAAATAATTGGGCGAGGGGGTTCCCAGGCGGCAAGAATGTTGGTAAATTGCCGCCCATTCCTGCTGAGGGCCTTCCCCGGCTCTCCAGGCAGCAGCTACAGGGGCGTCGCCAAGCGGTAAGGCAGCAGGTTTTGATCCTGCCATGCGTTGGTTCGAATCCAGCCGCCCCTGCCATATTTCTGATAACCCCCACTCACGCACTGCGCGAGTGGGGGTTATTGCATTCTGTACATCCCCCTCGCAACAAAACATCTTCCAACGGCACAAAGTCTCGGTTGCAGGCTCATTCGCTTGATTCCGTTTGCCCGTGATGGCGAGTGGATATCTGCAAGAAGCCGATTATGCTCAATGAAACCTTGCAGCGATGCGAGGCCGTCAGCCTGTGTGCATGCTTTGCGCAATCCGTAATCCGATGACATCAGCCCCAGGGCCAGGGTGCGGCAACAAGAAGATAGTGGGGTACTCCGGCCTATAACAAGAGAAAGACGGAGACGACTCATGGCCGCAATCGACAACACCACCGCGGGTAACGCGCCCCAGCACGGGATCACCAAGGAGGAGCGCAAGGTCATCTTCGCCTCGTCCTTGGGCACCGTGTTCGAATGGTACGACTTCTACCTCTACGGCTCCCTCGCCGCGATCATTGCCAAGCACTTCTTCGCCGGCGTCAACGAGACCACGTCCTTCATCTTTGCCTTGCTCGCGTTCGCTGCAGGCTTCGCCGTGCGCCCCTTCGGCGCCATCGTGTTCGGCCGACTGGGCGACATGATCGGGCGCAAGCACACCTTCCTGATCACCATCGTAATCATGGGTGTCTCCACGGCCATCGTTGGTTTCCTGCCCGGTTACGCGACCATTGGCGTGGCCGCGCCGATCATCCTGATCACCCTGCGCCTGTTGCAAGGCCTGGCCCTGGGTGGCGAGTACGGCGGGGCGGCGACCTACGTGGCCGAACACGCACCCAAGGGCAAGCGCGGCTACTTCACCTCGTGGATCCAGACCACCGCCACCCTCGGCCTGTTCCTTTCGCTGCTGGTGATCCTTGCCTGCCGCACCGTGCTTGGCACCGAGGCGTTCGAAGCCTGGGGCTGGCGGATTCCCTTCCTGCTGTCGATCCTGCTGCTGATCGTCTCCGTCTACATCCGCCTGCAACTCAGCGAATCGCCGGTGTTCGTGAAGATGAAGGCCGAGGGCAAGGCCTCCAAGGCGCCGCTGACCGAATCCTTCGCCCGTTGGGAAAACCTCAAGATCGTGATCATGGCGCTGCTCGGCGGTACCGCCGGCCAGGCCGTCGTCTGGTACACCGGGCAGTTCTACGCGTTGTTCTTCCTGCTGCAGACGCTCAAGATCGACGCGCAGACCGCCAACCTGCTGATTGCCGGTTCGCTGCTGATCGGTACGCCGTTCTTCGTCATCTTCGGCAGCCTGTCCGACCGCATCGGGCGCAAGGGCATCATCATGGCCGGTTGCATCCTCGCGGCGCTGACCTACTTCCCGATCTTCAATGCGTTGACCCAGTACGGTAACCCCGACGTGTTCATCGCACAGGAGAAGAACCCGGTCACGGTGATCGCCGATCCCGACCAGTGTTCGTTTCAGTTCGACCCGGTGGGCAAGGCCAAATTCACCAGCTCCTGCGACCTGGCCAAGACCGTGTTGGCCAAACGGGCCATCCCCTACAAGAACGAGAAGGCCGAGCCGGGAACTGTCGCGCAGGTTCGTATCGGCGACAAAGTGATCCCCAGCTTCGAAGGCACCGGCATGCCGGCCGCCGACTTCAAGACCCGCAACGACGCCTTCATCGCAACCCTGGGCACCGCCCTCAAGGACGCCGGCTACCCCGAGAAAGCCGACCCGGCCAAGACCAACTACCCGATGGTGCTGCTGCTCCTGACCATCCTGGTGATCTACGTGACCATGGTCTACGGCCCGATCGCCGCCTGGCTGGTGGAACTCTTCCCGGCGCGCATTCGCTACACCTCGATGTCACTGCCTTACCACATCGGCAACGGCTGGTTCGGCGGGTTCCTGCCAACAGTGGCTTTCGCCATGGTCGCGGCCACCGGCGATATCTACTATGGGCTGTGGTACCCGATCGTGATCGCGGTGATGACGGCGATCCTGGGTACGTTCTTCCTGCCGGAGACGAAGGATCGGGAGATTCATCACACTTGAAATTCTGTAGGAGATCGGCTTGCCGGCGAACCAGGCGCTGCGGTGTATCTGCCGCAGCGCGTAATCGCCTTCGCCGGCAAAGTCGGATCGTCGGAGTTTCTTTATTATTCCGTTGATTAAATCCTATTACTCCTGCGAAAAAATCTCTTCCAAACCATTATTCAATAGGGCGCGGATGATTAACTACGCAGCGAGCTGTTTTATCAGTGAGTACCAACAAATCACCCGTACCAGACAGGCTGGCCATACTTCCATCTGGACTCCTATAACTTCTGTGTACGTTTACGCCTCCTCCCCACTGCGGATCTGCATAATCCTTGCCGCGAAGTACCTTTGCATACTTGTAATTCGAAGGAGGATCTTTATATGCAGGGGCGCCCGGACCTTGCGGATCTTTCAATGGGGAGCTCTCGTAATATGTTGGGTCATACCAGTCCTTGACCCATTCAAACCCATTATCGGACATCGAATATAGACCGAGTGGGTTAGGTGGAAATCTATCCACAGGCAACGGGGTGAGAGTATCAGTCTTCCACCCCATCTCTTTAGCAAATGTTTTGCGATCCCAAGAACTGGAAATGTTGATGCCCTTGGGACCATCTTCCCAATCTTCGGTTACAGGGTCATCAGTCGCCTTATAAGTACCATCATTGGTTGCCACCATTAAAAATTGCCCACGGCTGCGCGCTGCATATTCCCACTGGGCTTCGGTCGGTAAACCGAACGGTAACTCGCTGACCTTTGTCAGCCAATTGCAATATTTTTCCGCCTCGAACCAATCCAGGTGTGCGGGCGTGTTTGGAGGTCCACTGATGACGGCAAACTTGTCACTGGAGTCCCGGCGAAGTTGCAGATCATTGGAGTTCAGGTAGAACTGATATTCCCGATTTGTAATTTTGTATTTGGTGATAGAGTAACTACTTAACTCAATCTTATGCAGCGGCTTACTATCCTTATCAGCATCGTAGGGAAGTTTTTCAGGTCCGTATTGCACACCATAGTCCCCCATCAGGAATTCTCCACCTTCGACGAAGACGAGGTCGCCTTTTACCCTTTGGATAAAACCCTGCAACTCTTGCGATGATCTATTAACTTCAGCTGTGCCCACGGGCATGGTGTTCTGTTCGCAGCCCGCCACTAATACAACAGGAAGCATAAATGCAAGCTTAAACATTTTCATAAAAAAAACCTTGTATCAAACCCAACGATCCGTTTCTGTTTCACACGAACCAAAATAACAGCGGCTGGGGTAATGAAAGTTGTCATCGGAATTGATTTGATAGTAGGGTGAATCATTCATGGCCAGCGCATACCCCCAAGCAACACCAGATCTTATCCGATCATAAATAATTGATAGCTCACGTTTCGCCCTAAGCAAATCCTGATCACGATTAAACCCCTCTCGCAGAAAATCCACTAATTTCTGTTCCTGCTGCTCGATTATCAGGAATTCATTTTCGGCTGTAGTCAAACTTGAGCCATCAGGCGTCATTCGGCAAAACACCTTTCGCCACTCGATACGGGTCTGGATACTTTTGAGTATCCAGATCACCGCTTCTTTACGATCTTTGTAGATATCGGGTGCCAGTGCCTTCCCGTAGTTGTGTGGATCGAGATGATCCCAAACGCCATGGCGGGTGAGAAGGTAAAGTAAAATCCCTTTTGCCTCTGGGGTGAAGCTCAAGAGCTTTTCTGCGTTGGCATTAACACTGGTCGCCAGCTGATTACGTCGCTTCGAGGCATCCAGATTCGTTTTACTTTCATCTATAATGGACTTTACGATCTCTTTAAAATAATATTCAACAGAATCAACGCTCCCCCCTAACGTCATGAGTTTTTTATAAGTTGCTCTGCATATCATCCATTTGCATTACACAATACTGACTATATGCATTGAAGGCATCTTTTTTCACCAAGTCAAAAAAACTATAATTCAGTCGATACAGCTGATAAACCAACCAAGCCCCAAACTCCGTAATCGTATTGACACCCACTTCGCCAATAAGCCCGCCCTTGGCCCCTATTCCCCAACACAAACTGGCCGCCACATGAAAACAAAATTTCCCGTTTATAAAAGTGCAATAGAACTTGCCACCGGCCCCTGCCCCGGCCAAACCGGCAATGCTGCCACCAATACTGCAGAACTCTTTGAATTCGCCGCTGGACTTCAATAGTCCGGCGAGACCGGGATTGATGTCCGCTGGCGGTGTGGGTTTAAGCCATTGCAGTCCGCCTTTGAGACTGCCCTCGACCCGGGCGCCGGCAAAGGCTTCGCCGGTGATTTGCAGGCCTTCATCTTCGGCGGCCATTTGCTGATGGAACGCCGCCCCCCTGGTTCTTCTTTCCTTGAAACGGGGTAATCGGCCATTGGGCTGACCAGCGAGAAATTGCTGATCACCTTTGGTCACCACCTGCAATTGCCCTTCGAGTTGCACCGAGGCACCGACGAAACCAGCCAACTCAGGTGTCAGATACAAGCGCAACATTCCCATGTCGAAGTCATTGCCTTTAGCATTGGTATAGGACAATGACCAACCCATGCGGTCCGGCACATAGATAGGGAGGTTAACCATGCCGGAAGCGACGGTCATGACGGCCTTCGCTTCGCCCTTGATCGCGACATTGCCTTTGTTTGGGGCGAATTCGGTGCTGGCCCCGACGTTGGACACCAAGCGCATGAACTGCGCGGCACCGGAAACGTCGACGTTCTTGCCCAACTCGGTCTTGCCCACTAGGCTTTCGTTCCAGCTTTCAGCCCAGTCGAACAAGGTAACGTCCTGATTAAAGGCTTCAGGATCGAAATCCAGACCGGTCCACTTGATGACGTCGCTCAACTCCAGCTTAAGTTTTGGCCACTCCAGGGTGGTCAGTTGCTCCTTGAGCTTCAGCGTATCGATGCGTCGGTTACCATGCTTGTCCTTACCGTAGATGCTGTTCTCGGCGCCTTTCTTTTTGTTGCCTTTCAAGGACACCGTGTGCAGCGTGCGGCCATCCTGGCCTTTGCTGAAGTAGCCTTTTTTGACATAGGCATAGCGGTTGGCCTTGGTCCCGTTTTTGTGTTTCTTCCCCGTACCGGCTACTGGAAGCAATTCGACGACATCGTCATAGCTCATTTTTTCCTGGGAAAAACTGCCGAGCTTTTTGCGGAGCGCCTCTTGTTCTGCCTCGAGCCGGCTTTCCGCCGCCGTCACTTCCTTGGCATGCGCTTCAGCTTCCAAGGGAGACAGCGTGGTGGTTGAAACCGCCTCGACATACTTTTCAAGCACTCTGGTGTAGCGTTCCTTGGCCAGGTGGAACTCATTCACCCGGTGGGCCATATCTTGCCAGTGGTTTTCGAACTCGCCCGCCTCGGCGTCCGCAATAAAGACCAGCTCTTCGGTCTCGGGGCGAAAGTAGCACTGGGTTGACTGGTGATACGCAACCACAATGGGGTGTTGCTTGCTGGTCCGGTTTTCAGCGACAGGGGCATTGGCTTCGGTCAGGTCGTTCACGTTAAGTCCTCCTTGGTATGGATAGGCATACGGGGGAGGCTTCATTTCCACCCTAGTTCAAGTACACGACAGCTTTCAAGAAGCGGCCAGAGGTCGAAATAGGACACTTCCGGGTTGCGCGTAGGATGCGTCCGAGATGGCGGCGCGTCAGATCTGTAGGAAGTTTGTGGGTTTGACAAAAGGAGGATACGCGGCGGTATCCCACGGCATGCAAGCGTTTGGAGCAAGGGTTGTTCCAGCTCTGTTGGCAGTGCTTTTTCGAGCAATTTGCAGCGTGTTTAAACGCCAGCCAGGTTACTTCCCGAAAGCCACAGCGCCTTGCGCCGTTGCCTACGGTTACGCCAGAATCCGCCGGCTTGTGCGCCTTGGAGCTGCTCGGTAACTTGGTTCGCGTCACTGATGGTCAGTGATCGGGTTTAGTAGCCCGCGGTAATTTGGCTGCACGTGCATCCGTCTGACAGGTATTTCCATACCTGTATTTTGATGGTGGCTGTACGTAGGGCGCTTTCGGGCGCGCCGGCTTAGCTGAGTTCCCCGGTCTACTAACCTGCGTACAGTTGCCTCCCTTTTCGTTTAGTAGCAGAAGGGCGGCACTCAACTAGAGAACACAGCATATGATCAAGCCGACCCCAAACCCGCCGGACACCGATCCGGTAACACCCTCCGAACGCATCCCCTCAGCCGCCGATATCCAGGCCACTCCGCGCAAGCTTTGCACCATGTTCATCGTCAACCCGGAACTCGATACCGAAACCCTGCTGGCCCATGCCTGTGAGTCGCTGGCTTCGGCCAATGTGATGACGCTGGATCTGGCGGATCATATGGAAGGGACGAGTCGCAATACCCTGTTGGGGATTGCCCAGGTCATCATGCTCGGCGAGCTGGCGGTGAGTCGGGCGCTGGATCGGATTGATCGGGCTGAATAGAAGATCAAAAGATCGCAGCCTTCGGCAGCTTCTACAGGGGGATGCGTTCACTTGGGAACAGGTCGGCTGTCAGGCCGCCATCGTCGGCAGGCCCCACAATAGATCGGGTACAGCCGCGAGAGCGTGGTTGACTGGGAGGGAGCCTTCGCCGGCAAGCCGGCTCCTACAGTAGGTCGGGTACAGCCGCGAGAGAGTGGTTGACTGGGAGGGCGCCTTCGCCGGCAAGCCGGCTCCTACAGTAGATCGGGTACAGTCGCGAGAGACTGGTTGACTGGGAGGGAGCCTTCGCCGGCAAGCCGGCTCCTACAGTAGGTCGGGTACAGTCGCGAGAGAGTGGTTGATTGGGAGGGCGCCTTCGCTGGCATGTCGATCTCCTGCAAGGGTGTATGCCGCTCGTCTACTCGAACGCACGCAATCCCCTGGACGCCTTCAAAGCTGTACGACCCGGAAAACCCGGGCCCGGTTTGTGAGGTGAGACATGTCCAGCGAATCGACTTTTCAGGACAACAAACAAGACCCGGACAAGACGCTACCCACGTCGGACGATCCGGGCAAATACGATCCCCTTAAACAGGCCGACCTCGACGATGAAGAGGGCGAGCAGGAATGGAACGAGCGCGACAGGAAGCTGCCTGAGGCAGATGAGCAAACACCTTTGTCCGACGACAGGCGCTAGGAAAAGCGCCCGGTGATAGATCGAAGTACTGCCCAGGAGAACAGCCAATGACCCTATTCACGCCCTTGACAGGTTCGCCTTCGACGCTTGCGGATGCCGACGCCGGTGGCCAGTACCGCGAACTCTACGATTTGCTGTACAGCAACGACCCGCAAGCTCGAACGCTGGGCGAACAGTTTCTGCGCGAGCAACTGGCCGAGGCCGCCGAGCTCCCCTGTGATCTGCCCGAAGCGCCAGGACAGTTGGCGGCATGGTCGGAACAACATTGCGCCGATGTCGCGCGCGACTATGCCTTCTACCTCGAAGCGCGCAAGCAGGGCGGGCCACGTCGGTATTTCTCGAACAAAGCCCATGCCCTGTTTTTCCTGCAGCGGGTGGCCCCGACCAAGGAGGTCGATGGCGCTTGGCTGACCGGTGTGCTTGAGCACTGGCAGGACCTGCGGTATGACGGGCTGCTGAGCACTTATCTGGAAGAGCTGGGCAACGGCGATCACCGGCAGAATCACGTGGTGATCTACCGCAAGTTGCTGGCTGCGCACGACTGTGGCGACCGGCAGGGGCTGCTCGACGAACACTTTCGCCAGGGTGCGATTCAACTCGCATTGGGGCAGTGCAGCGAGATGTTCATGCCCGAGGTGATCGGCTACAACCTCGGCTATGAGCAATTGCCGCTGCACCTGCTGATCAGCGCCTATGAACTGCGGGAGCTGGGGATCGACCCGTACTACTTCACCCTGCACGTGACAATCGACAACGTCAGCAGCGGTCACGGGCGCAAGGCGATCGAAGCGCTGCTCGACCTGATGCCGATGGAGCAGGGGCGCGAAGAATTCTATCGGCGGGTCGCCGCCGGCTATCGACTCAATGACCTGGGGCCAGGCTCGACGGCGGTGATTGCAGGTTTCGACCTGCACCAGGAAGTGGTCGCCATGCTCGAACGCAAACGCGGCTTCGGCCAGCACATGCATTCCGATTACTGCCAGGTCGAAGGCCAGACCGTCAACCAGTGGCTGGCGACGCCGGGCCAGATCGAGGATTTTCTCGGCGCGCTGCAACGCAAGGGCTGGATAAAACGCCACGGTCCACCCCGGGACAGCCGTTTCTGGCAGTTGATCGAGGGCGATACGGCGGCCATGTTCGGCGTGTTCAGTGGCTACGAAAAACAGCTGCTGCACGACTGGATCGCCGGTGACTGGCAAGACCCGCAACGCCAGCCAGTGCCACGCCGGGTGCCCTCCGACGATGCCCTCGCCGATGCGGCCTTTGCGAACGACCCTGAGCTCAAGGCGTTGCAGGATTCCCTGCACGGCCAGTCTGCGCGGCAACAGTTGCAGTTATTGATCCCGTGGCTGTCGGCACAGCGCCATTGTCGCCCCGCGGGACTCTACGCCACCCGACGTTTTATTGAATGCGTGGCCCGTTTGCGCTGATTTCAGGAGAGTCATGCATGTCAGGACAACAGATCGCCGATCGCACATTGCTGGAGCTGGGCAGGCTTCTCGCTGCCGAAGACTACCGTTTCATCACCCCGACGCCCTTGACCCACGAACGGGTGTGCCAGCGCTTTGCGCCGCCCTTGGCCAAGGACCTGCGGGATGCGTTCGGCTGGTCGATGCCCTTCGATCACAGGCTGTTCTCAGCAGAACAACTGGCTGAACTGGAACAGGCGGGCATCGTCGAGAAAGCGGGCAATCTGTGGCGTAGCACCGTGCGCTGGTCAAGCCTGGGGCGCTTACTGATTGCCCATTCGGCGTACCCCACCACGCAGTCCGATTCGGTATTTTTCGGGCCCGACAGCTACCGTTTTGCGCAATTGATCGAAGCCTATTTGCAGCAGCGCGCGGAACCCGTGCGGCGAGCGGTGGACATCGGCTGCGGGTCCGGCATTGGCGCGCTGGTGGTCGCCCTTGCCCGGCCGGATGCCGAAGTGTTGGCGGTGGATATCAATCCACGGGCGCTGCGCTTGTCGGCGGTAAATGCCGAGCTGGCCCAGGCGAGCAATGTCAGCGCTTACCACAGCGATGTGTTGGGCAGTGTCGAAGGGCAGTTCGACCTGATCATCGCCAATCCGCCCTACATGAACGACAGCCAGCAACGCGCCTATCGCCATGGCGGCGGCGCGTTGGGGGAAGCCTTGTCGCTGCGCATCGTGCGCGAATCGCTGCCGCGCCTGGACAAGAACGGCAGCCTGGTGCTGTACACCGGGGTGGCAATGGTCGCCGGCGGCGACCCCTTCCTGGAGTCCGTCCAGCCGCTGCTGGGCGAGGACAGGTACGACTGGACCTATCGAGAGCTGGACCCCGACGTGTTCGGCGAGGAACTGCTCAAACCCGGTTATGAACGGGTGGAGCGCATCGCCGTGGTGGCGTTGATCGTAACCCGCCGGCAATGATGCAACGGCGGATCAGTTGCCGTCCGCCACCTTGCGTTGTATCTCGTCAACTTTGCGCTGCAGGTCCTCGGCTTGCTCCTCGGTGGTTTCGGGGGGCGAAGGCGCAAGGCTTTCATCCTCCTCGGTCGGCGTGTCGGCAGGGGTGATGCGGTCATCGTTGTTCATGGCGCTGGCCTCCTGTGGGTAAACATTGGAGCTAGGCCTGGGCTACGAGTTCGGGATTTTTCACGGCTGGCCTTTTGACCAATGTTCGCTCACCGCGCCATGGCCACCCTGCACCGGGTCCTGATCGGGAAACGGCAGGGTGTCGATGCTCTGCTGTTGCGCAGCGCTCGGTGCTTCACGGCAAATGTCGGCGTGCTGGCCCGGCGGGTAGGCGCCGATCACCAGGAAGTCGTCGCTCGAATCCAGGTTGCAGTGGCCGGTGCCGGCCGGCAACAGCAGTACATCCCCGGCACCGACTTCCAGCACAACGCCATCGGGTCCGCCCAGCATCAGGCGTGCGTGCCCGCTGGCCACCCCAAGCACTTCATGGCCTTCGGTGTGGTAGTGGTGATAGTCATATACCCCGTAGCGCCATTGCGGCGGCCAGCCGTTGGCGCTGAAGGTTTGCTCGAACAGCGCTGCGGGATCGTCGCCCTGGACAGCGATGGCCTTGGGATAGATCAGCACCGGCAGGCGCGGGTTATTCGGCACCCAGCCGTTGCGTTCAAACATCAATTTTTGCGCGCGAGCATGCGCTGGCGAGCTGGTCATCTGCGTTCTCCGCCGTTGCCCATCGATTGAAGGGTGTCTATAGAACAGAGACATTGCCCGGGCGTGGGTGGTTCTAAAAACTGGCTCAGCCTTTCCAGCGCAGATGCAATGAACTCCTGCAGGCCGCTTGCCTCTCAACTTCAAGTCTTGAATATCAAGAGCACTGAGTCGCGACCAGGGAGAATCGGCATGAGCCATGCGGCAACCCTCGACAGTCTGCTGCAGACGTTTGCCTGCCGGCCTGCGATACGCACCGCGGACGCTGCGCTGCAACCGCTGCTGCAACAACTGATCAGCGCTGGATTTGCCGACCTGCCAATGCCGGGGCAAGGCCGTACGCTGGAGCGCTGGCGCACCCTGGCCACCGTCTCCGCCAGCGACCTGGGGCTGGTCAAGTTGTTCGAAGGCCATACCGATGCGTTGGCGATCATGAAAGAACTCGAGCCCGACTGGCCTGCGGCCGCGGGCAGCTGGGGAACCTGGGCGGCCGAGCCGGCCTTTGCCCGGCTCAACATCGTCGATCGGCAGGCAGGCAACGTGTACCTGCAAGGGCGCAAAGCCTGGTGTTCCGGCGCCGCCGTGCTCGATCATGCGCTCGTGACGGCATGGGACGAACAGCAGCGACCGCAGTTGGTCGCGGTCACGTTGCGCCAGCCCACGATCAAACTGCTCGAGGAGGGATGGCAGGCGGTTGGCATGGGCAGTACAGCCAGTGTCGACCTGCTGTTCGAAGGCGCGCTTGGCCGTTGTGTCGGGGCGCCCGGGCAGTATGTCGACCGACCCGGCTTCTGGCATGGTGGCGGCGGGATTGCCGCGTGCTGGTACGGCGCCGCCTGCGCGCTCGCCGGTTACCTTCGCCAGCACTGTACGCAGCCGTATTGCGACGCCCATGCGCAGGCTCATCTGGGGGCCGTCGATACGGCGCTGTGCGCAGCCCGGGCGGTGCTTCGGGAGACCGCTCACTGGATCGATGACAACCCCCAAGGCTCAGCGCAACTTCCGGTCCGACGCCTGCGTGCCCAGGTCGAAGTCGTGGTGGACAGCGTGCTGGCCCATGTCGGGCGCGGGTTGGGGGCCACACCGTTCTGTCGTGACAGTCACTTCGCCAGGCTCGCTGCCGACCTGCCGGTCTTCGTGCGTCAGAGCCATGCGCAAAAGGACCTGGCGCAGCTTGGAAAGCAGCTTGCCGTGCACCCGCAAGAGGGTTGGGAGCTGTGAGCGCCGAGCCGGTTTCTCAAGGGCCAAATCTCATCCAGGGCCCGGGCACATCGCTGGCCCAATGGCAGGCCAGTGAACGGTTGGCGCGGGTGCCCACCATCACCCACCGTCAACTGGTGCCCACCGGGCAGCGCCTGGTGGTGGTCGCCCCGCATCCTGACGATGAAGTCCTCGGTTGCGCGGGCATCCTGGCCGGGATGCAGGGCAGGGAGGCCGACGTCCTGCTGATCGCGGTCACCGATGGCGAAGCCAGCCATCCGCAGTCACGGCACTGGACTCCGACGCGCCTGCGACAACAGCGCCCGAAAGAGAGCATGCGCGCGCTCGCCTGCATGGGGCTCGATGTCACTGCACTGGACTGGCAGCGCCTGGGTTTGCCCGACAGTGGCGTGGCGGGGCAGGAGGCGTTATTGATCGAGCGGCTGATGGCATTGATCCGCCCGCACGATCGGGTGATCACCACCTGGCGACTGGACGGCCACTGCGATCACGAAGCGACCGGCCGGGCGACTGCCTGTGCGGTCGCTCAGCAAGGGGCCTGCTTGATCGAAGTGCCGGTCTGGGCGTGGCATTGGGCGCGGCCGGACGATGCCCGGATCCCCTGGGCGCGGGCGCACAAATACCGGCTTGAACCGCAGGTGTTGGCGCAAAAGCGCCAGGCCATTGCCGCCCATGTCTCACAGGTCAGCCCTGAGGGACAGGCACCGGCGGTCTTGAGTCGAGAAACCCTCGAACGCCTGCTGCAACCTTTTGAACTGGTGTTCCTATGAGCCTCTCGCCCGACTACTTCAAGCAAATGTTCGAGGCCAGCGATGACCCCTGGTCCTTTCGGACCCGCTGGTACGAAAAGCGCAAGCGCGAACTGACGCTGGCCAGCCTGACGCGCCAGCGTTATCAGCGTGTGTTCGAGCCGGCCTGTGCCAACGGTGAACTCAGTGCGGTGCTGGCCGGGCGCAGCGATGCCTTGTTCTGCCAGGACATCAACGCGAAGGCGGTGACACTGGCGCGCCAGCGCTTGAGCGGCTTGCAGCATGTCCGCGTCGAACAGGCCCGTATTCCCCAGGATTGGCCCAGCGGAGAGTTTGATCTTATCGTGCTGAGCGAGGTGGGCTACTTCCTCGATGCAGGCGAATGGCATCAGGTCATCGAGCAGACCTTGCGCAGCCTGGGCCCGGCGGGCAGCGTGCTGGCCTGCCACTGGTTGCATCCGATCGAGGGTTGTTCGCAGGACGGCCGCGACGTTCACGGGGCGCTTGCCGAACGCCTGCACCTGCATCGCCTGGTGCGCCATGAAGAAGCGGATTTCCTGCTCGAATACTGGAGCCGCTCGGCGACCTCGATTGACCTTGCCGAGACCTGCCAATAGTTAAAAGGCCAACGACTTGAGGTAGTCACCAAAGCCTTCGCGGCACCGGCAGTGCTGGCGAGCGCTGGTCGTGACCCGGTTCCTCCCCGTCCACATGATGCGCGCGCCGCTGCGCTCCAGGTCAGCGACCAGCTGCACATCTTCGTGGGCGGGCAAGGCCTGGAATCCGCCTGCCTTGCGGTAGGCCGCCGAGGAAACACCGAGGTTGGCGCCATGGATATGCCGGTGACCGTCTACGGTGTGATAACTGGCGTGGTAGCGCTCGCGCACCCGCTCCGGGTGTTCGGACCAGTCGCTGACTTCGACCAGGCCGCAGACTGCATCCGCGTTGAAGCGGATCTGCTCTGCCAGCCAGGTATCGGGGACCACGCTGTCGGCATCGGTGAAGGCCAGCCAGCGTGCATCCTTCGCCAGCAGGTGTTCGGCACCCTGGGCCCGGGTTTTGCCAACGTTGCGGTGGTTGCAGCTCAGCGTCCACACGTCATAGGCCTGGGCGATGTCCAGGGAAGCGTCGGTGCAGTCGTCGAGGACGATCAGGATCCTGACTTCTTCACGGTCCAGGTCCTGGTGAAAAGCTGCCGCCAGCAGCGACTCGATGCACTCTTCGAGGCGCTGTTCCTCGTTATGGACTGGCACAATCACGCCTATCATCTGCAAACCCCCATGCCTGGCTTTTCGATGTCGACCGGGATTGATGCCCGTTGGTTGCAACTGTTTGCAGGTAAAGGCGATCACTTATGGCGCTCGACCATTGATCCGCTGTCGTGAATGAAAAAAGGAACCGCTGCAGCCGCTTCGCGCCCTTAGTCATAAGCTGGGGGGGGAGAGGTGGATGGATGTGAACGTTCAGTCAATTTTCACAGGGTGCGCCGGTTGGAGCCTGGGCCGGGAATATTCGGCTGCCTTTACGGCTGCGGGCACCCACTTGCAGCGTTATGCGGCACGACTGAACTGCGTCGAGATCAACAGCTCGTTTTATCGCCCGCATCGCGTCCAAACCTACCAGCGCTGGGGCGCCAGCGTACCGGACGGTTTTCGCTTCAGCGTCAAGGTGCCCAAGCAGATCACCCATGTGCAGCGCTTGCAGGACTGTAACCAGGCGCTCGAGGAATTTGTGCTGCAATGTGCCGGGTTGGGCGATCGTCTGGGGGGCCTGCTGGTGCAGTTGCCGCCGTCGCTGGAATTCGTCGAGGCGCTGGCCGAGGCGTTTTTCGTCAGTCTCAGGCGGTGTTTTTCCGGGCCTGTGGTGCTTGAGCCCCGACATGAATCCTGGACAGGAGCCGAGGCATTGCTGGTGCACTATCGCGTCGCCCAGGCTGCGGTGGATCCTTCGCGCATCAGCACCGACTCGACGCCTCGGGGCTGGCCGGGGTTCCGATACTGGCGGCTGCACGGCTCGCCGCGCATCTATCACAGCCCCTATGACCTGCCGCGGCTGGAACGCCTGGCAGGCGAGATGCAGGCAGCCGCCGCCGACGGACTGGCTGCCTGGTGCATCTTCGACAACACCGCCAGCGGCGCGGCACTGGGCAATGCCTTGACGCTGGCGCATAACCTGGCCGCTAAACGCCTTTGGTAGACGGCAACAGGATCGTGAGGATCCCCAGCAACGGCAGGAACGAGCACAGTGTGTACACGTACTCGATGCCGTGGATATCCGCCAGGTGCCCGAGCAGCGCGGCGCCGATGCCGCCGAAACCGAACATCAGGCCGAAGAACACCCCGGCGATCATGCCGACGTTGCCGGGCACCAGTTCCTGGGCGAAGACCACGATGGCCGAGAAGGCCGAGGCGAGGATGAAGCCGATGATCATGCTCAGTACGCCCGTCCAGAACAGGTCGACATAGGGCAGGGCGAGGGTGAAGGGCGCGGCACCGAGGATCGAGAACCAGATCACCTGCTTGCGCCCGATCCGGTCGCCGATCGGGCCGCCGAAGAAGGTGCCGGCCGCTACGGCGCCGAGGAACAGGAACAGGTACAGCTGCGAACTGGCCACCGACAGGTCGAACTTCTCGATCAGGTAGAAGGTGAAGTAGCTGGTGAAGCTGGCCATGTAGAAATACTTGGAGAACACCAGCAAGGCCAGGACCACCAGGGCGAAACTCACCCGCTGCCTGGACAGGCCATGGGTGGCCTGGGTGCCTTGCTTGAGCTTGAACAGGTTCAGGTGGTTGCGGTACCAGCGGCTCAGGCCGTATTGCACGAGGATGGCGAAGACCGCGAACAGGCCGAACCAGGCGACGTTACCCTGGCCGTAGGGGATGACGATGGCCGCTGCCAGCAACGGGCCGAAGGCGCTGCCGGCGTTGCCCCCGACCTGGAAGGTGGACTGGGCCAGGCCATAGCGTCCACCCGAGGCCAGGCGTGCGACGCGGGACGTTTCCGGGTGGAAGGTCGAGGAGCCAATGCCCACCAGGGCTGAAGCCACCAGGATCGCCCCGAAGCTGCCGACCATAGCCAGCATCAGAATACCGATCAGGGTGCAGACCATGCCGGCCGGCAGCAGCCACGGCTTGGGGTGGCGGTCGGTGTAGTAGCCGACCCAGGGTTGCAGCAGCGAAGCGGTCAGTTGAAAGGTCAGGGTGATCAGGCCGACCTGGGTGAAGGTCAGGCCATAGGTGGCCTTGAGCATCGGGTAGATTGACGGCAGCACGGCCTGGATCAGGTCGTTGATCAGGTGCGCCAGGGCACAGGCACCGATGACGCGCATCACCAACGGGCTGGCCTGGCTGGCCACCGAGGCGGTGGCCTTCTTGGAGGTAGTGGCGGAGGCGGTGGTACTGATGGACATGGGATCCTTCCAGAGAAAAAGCACGGCGGGCACTGGGTAAAAGCGCTGGCCATTTCAGGGTTCAGCGCTATCCTAGGGGGCGTCCGATTGCCTGTCTCGCGCAATTCGGGAATCGACTATCGCAAAAAGGGCATCATGATCAAGTCGCTGGATGAATTCCTCAGGGAGATCGACGGGCGCGCCTGCGCCGTGAGCAGCAGCGCCACCGACTACCCGGAAAACTGGGTGATCGAAGCGCACTCGCATCAAGCCCACCAACTGATCTACGCCATCGAAGGCGTGATGGTGGTGCACTCGGGATTGAGCCAGTGGACGGTGCCGCCCAGCCGTGGGATCTGGATGCCGAGCCGGCACATTCACTCGATCCGCTGCGTCGGGCCGTTGAAAATGCGCAGCCTGTTTGTACGTCCCGAGGCGGCTGCGGACATGCCAGCGGAACCCAGGGCGGTGAGTATTTCGGCGTTGCTCAGTGAGTTGATCAAGGTTTCGGTGCAGATCACTGCGCCCTACGAAGCGGATTCGCGCGAAGGCCGGGTGATGCGCCTGATCCTCGATGAACTGCGGATCTTGCCGACCCTGCCTTTGCACCTGCCTCAGCCTACGGACCCGCGGATCAAGGCGGTGTGTTCAGCGTTGCAGCGCGATCCCGGCGATGGCTCGACCCTGGCGCACTGGAGCGCACGCCTGGACCTCGACGAGAAAACCATCCAGCGCCTGTTCCGCAAGGAAACCGGGATGACCTTTGGCCAATGGCGTCAGCAGGCGCGTTTGCTGCTGGCCCTGGAGCGTATTGCCGTCGGCGAGAAGATCATCGACATTGCCGGAGAGCTGGGCTACGACAGCCCCAGTGCGTTCACCAGCATGTTCAAGAAACAGTTCGGCAAGACCCCCAGTCATTTCTTCAGGTAACCGCGCGCCTGCTCGCGAAGGCGACCTTACAGCCAACCCAACTCCCACGGCCGTACCCGATCCACTGTAGGAGCTGGCTTGCCAGCGAAGGCGGTGTGTCAGTCACCAGAGCTGTTGGATGTGCCGGCCTCTTCGCTGGCAAGCCAGCTCCTACAGGTTCCACAGCGCACACGAAAGCTGCGTATGGCCACAAATCCCTTGTAGGAGCTGGCTTGCCAGCGAAGGCGGTGTGTCAGTCACCCGTGATGTTGGATGCGCCGACCTCTTCGCTGGCAAGCCAGCTCAGGTTCCACAGCGCACACGAAAGCTGCGTATGGCCACAAATCACACTGTAGGAGCTGGCTTGCCAGCGATGGAGGTCAACGCTGACGCGTGAAGCCTGACACCCCGCGGTGTTCTCAGGTTTTTCGCGAGCAGGCTCGCTCCCACAGGGGGCCGCCGCCCGGCCGCCTGATCGTGAGCGTAGGTATTAATCTTTTATGCCATGCCCGAAAACTCCTCCATCGCGTCCAGCAACGCCTCCTGAAAATAAGCCATCGATGCCCGGTCACAGAGGATATAAAACCTCGGCTGTTGCGCAGCCGTGGCGTTGATCACAATCACGTTGATACGCGCAGCCGATGTCTGCGCCACGGCCCCGGGGCCGAACACCTGGGTACTCAGATCCACGCCGCAGAGTTTGGCCATGACCTCGGACAAATGCTCGCCACTGAGCTGAAACCACGCATGGCTGTCCTGGCGCGGCAGCAGGTAGTTGGCTTGATGATCCAACTCCCAGCGAGCCTCTTCGTCGGCGACGCGTTCGCCCTGGTCCTGGGTACTGCCCAGCAGCAGGTATTCGGTCTGGGACAGGCGCGCTACCCAGCTGCCGTCAACCTGGCTGACGGCGTGGTTGGGCGCGTCTGGCAGCACGAAGTGCCGACCCTGCAAATAGGCCGCGCTGCCGGCGCCGCGAAAGCCGACCCGGGGCAGGTCGGTCAGGTCAGTCAGCGCACAGCGGGGCAGGAGGGCGAGGGCCGGCTGACCGGCGCTGTGTTGTTGTGTCAGGCTGGTCATGGCTCAAAGCTCCTGGCGCAGGTTGGCGGGATCGAAAAAGGGTAACGAAACGACTTCGGCCTGGACCACGCGGCCACCTTCGACGCGGATCGGGATCCGTTGTCCGGCTGTGCTCTGGTCGATGCCGGCGTACGCCAGGCCGATGATCTTGCCCAGGCTCGCCGAGTACTCGCAGGACGTGACGTTGCCGCTGATGTCCGGGCCGTTCAGTACCAGATGACCTTCGAGCGGTTGCAGGCTGTCCCTGGGCAAGGTGAAGCCCACCAGTTTGCGGGTTTGTGGTTGGGCTTCGAGGATGTCCACCGAGCGGCGCCCGACGAAGAACGGCTTGTTGCGACTGACGGCCCAGCCCATGTCGATTTCCGCCGGGTGGGTCATGCCATCGGTGTCCTGGCTGATGATCACATGGCCTTTTTCCAGGCGCAGCAAACGCTGGGTCTCCACGCCGAAAGGGCGGATGTCATGGGCCTTGCCGGCGTTCATCAGCGCGTCCCACAGCGTGAGGCCATGGCGTGCCGGTACGTGGATTTCATAACCCAGTTCGCCGACGAACCCGACCCGCAACAGCCGCGTCTTGATGCCGGCCACGGTGCCCTGGCGCACGCCGAGGTAGGGGAACGCGGCAGCACTGAGGTCGAGGTCACTGCAAACCTTCTCCAGCACTTTGCGCGAGTCGGGGCCGGCGACGTTGACCGCGCAGATCGCAGCCGTGACGTTGGCGACGTCCACGTCCAGTCGCCATTGCGCGTTCCACTTGAGCATCTGCTGATAGATGCGATCCACGCCGCTGGTGGTGGCGGTGACGTAGAAGTGATTTTCGGCGAACCGCGCGCAGACGCCGTCGTCGATCACCACCCCGTGTTCATTGGTCATCAGCGCATAACGGGATCGCCCGATCGGCTGCTTGAGGAAGGCAAAGGTGTACATCCGGTTGAGCAGTTCGGCGGCGTCCGGGCCGCGCACATCCAGCCCGCCCAGGGTCGAGACGTCGATGATGCCGACCTTGTTGCGCACATGCAGCGCTTCGGCCTGCATGCACGCCTCGCGGTCCCTGGCATGGCCGTAGTAGGCCGGGCGCTGCCAGATGCCCGCCGGCATCATCTTCGCCCCGGCCTGCAGGTGCCGGGCATGCATGGGGGTTTGCCGATACGGGTCGAAGGCGCGACCGGCGACGTGGGCGAGTTTTTCCGCGACAAAGGGTGGGCGTGCGGTGGTCACCCCGGTTTCGCTGATGTTGCGCTGGGTGGCCCAGGCGACCAGGCGCGCGGTCGGCAGCGCCGAGTGACGGCCTTGCGAGGGGCCCATGCCCACAGTGGAATAACGCTTGACCAGTTGCACGTCGCGATAGCCGATGCGCGTGGCATTGACGATGTCCGCCACTTGCAGGTCCTCGTCGAAATCGACGAAGTCCTTGCCTTTGGGGTGGGGGAAGATCGGCCAGTTGAAGTTGACCCGCACCTCGCTGCTCAAGGGCACCCGTTGCGCGCCGACCGCAAGCCCGAGCGCAGCGGCGGCGTCGGCCCCGGCATTGACGCCGTCGGCGATCACGTTGTCGAGACGGTGACGGCCATTGACCGAGCCTGCGACTGCGAGGTTCTGCGGCAGCCCGCTGAGGGTGAATTCAGCGCGTTGATCGTCGTAGGCCAGCTTGCCACCGGCCTGGCACAGCAGTTGATAGACCGGCATGTAGCCGGCGGACATGCACAGCAGGTCGCAGGCCAGGTGCTGCCCGCTCTCGGCGACCTGGCCCTGGGCGGTGATCTGGCGCACGTCGACGCCGTTGACGTGGCGCAGGCCTTTTTCGTGCAGGGCTTCGTACACGGTGCTGTTGCGCTGGCAGGGGATCTTGCGTTGCGCCAGCGCGGCGAGCAGGGCTTCATCGCACGGGCCATGACGCAGGTCCACCACCGCGGCGACTTCCACGCCCTGGTCAAACAGATCCAGCGCGGCGAGATAACCGTCATCGTTGCCAGTCAGCACCACCGCGCGCTTGCCCGGCTTGACCGCGTACAGCTTCATCAGGCGCTGTGCGGCGCTGGTCAGCATCACGCCGGGCAAGTCGTTATTGCGAAACACCACCGGCTGGTCGAACGCACCGCTGCACACCAGGCACTGGCGGGCGCGCACCTTGTACATCCGTTTACCCTGGATCACCGGCAGGTAGTTGTCGGTGAACCAGGCGTTGCAGGTCGCCTCGGTAAGGATGCGGATATTGGCGTGCTGCTGCACCGCCGCCAGCAGTTCGCGGCGCAAGGCGTCGGCGCGGGTACCGGCGATGTCGAAGCGCGCATAGGTCAGCGACCCGCCGAGAACCGGCTGTTGCTCGACGAGCAGCACCTTGGCCCCGGCGTTGGCCGCGGTCAGTGCCGCGTGCAGTCCGGCGGGACCGGCGCCGATCACGGCGAGGTCGGTGAACAGGTAGGCCTTGTCGTAGTATTCGGGCTGGAACTTGAGGTCCAGGATGCCCAGGCCGGCCTTCTTGCGAATGATCGGTTCCCAGACTTTCCACATGCCCTTGGGCTTGTAGAACGAGCGGTAGTAGAAGCCCACCGGCATGAATTTGGAGAACTTGCCCAGGTACGCATCGCGGTCGTTGTCCAGCGAGCCATTGACGTTCTGCGCCGTCACCTGCAAACCAGCCGCCAGCGCGTGGGCATCGGCCAGGACGTTGGGTTCCTGGGGCAGTTGCACCAGGCTGTTGGCGTCCTGCCCGGCCATGGTCAGCGGGCCACGCGGGCGATGGTATTTGAACGAGCGGGAAATCAGGAAGCGGCCGTTGGCGAGCAGGGCGCTGGCGATGCTGTCGCCTTGCAGGCCTTGGAACGGTTGGCCATCGAAGCTGAAATCAAGGGGCTGGTCACGGTCGATCAGCAGGCCCATCGGGGCGGGTAGGCGGTTCATCCGGCGATCTCCTGGGTGTCGACGCGAGCGGTGAAAAGTTCTTTGGGGTCGAAGGTGCGCAGGATTTCGTCGGTCACCGTGTGACGTTCCGCGAGAAACCAGTAGCTCGAAGGCGTGTGCATCCACCATTCGCGCACCACGCCGGCGAGGTTGTCGGTGTTGAACACGTAGTCAGCCCACTCGGCATCGCTGCACGTCACTGGATCGGGCATGGGCTTGAACTCACCGCCATAGGTGAACTCACTGATGTTGCGTGGCCCGTTAAGCGGGCAATGGATGATTTTCATGGTCCGCTCTCCCTCAGTGACTGGCCGCCGTGGCGCCCATTTCGTTGACTTGCCGGAAGGTCGAGAAGCGCTCCAGGCCGAACGGCTTGATCAGCTCCGGGACCTTGCCGCCGCTGGCCACCAGTTCGGCCATGGTCTTGCCGCAGATGGGCGTGGCCTTGAAGCCCCAGGTACCCCAACCGGCGTCCAGGTAATAATTTTTCACCGGCGACAGGCCCATGATCGGGCTGTAGTCGGGGGTCATGTCGGTGATCCCGGCCCACTGGCGCATCAGCTTGGCGTTGGCCAGGAACGGGAACATCTCGATGGCGTGGGCCAGCAGGCTTTCCTTCAAATCGAGCGTGGAACGGGTGTTGAACAGCGGGTACGGATCGGAGCCACCGCCGAACACCACCTCGCCGCGGCTGGTCTGTTGCACATAACAGTGCAGCGCCGATGAGCTCACCAGTGGATCGAGAAAGGGCTTGAACGGCTGGGTGACCATGGCTTGCAGCGGGAAGGTCTGGATCGGCGAGCGAATCCCGGCCTTGGCCATCAGGAGCGAGCTGTGCCCGGCAATCGCCTGCACCGCGCAGCCGCACTTGATCGTGCCGCGATTGGTCTTCACGGCGGTGATCGCACCGTTCTCGATGATCAGGTCCTGCACTTCGGTGAGCTGGTGGATTTCCACGCCGCGCTTGGCCGCCTGCTTGGCGTAGCCCCAGGCCACGGCATCGTGGCGTGCGGTGGCGCCGTCGATGTGCCAGAGGCCGGCGATCACCGGCAGGTGGCCGGGGTCGAGGTTGAGGCTGGGCACCAGTTCGCGGATCTGCTGGCGGTCGATCATTTCGGTGCGCCCGCCGAAGTGCTTGTTGACCTCGGCACGCTGGCGGAACGAGCGCACGGTGGCATCGGTGTGGGCCAGGGTCAGTTGGCCGCGCTCGGAGTACATGATGTTGAAATCGAATTCGTTGGACAGGCCCTGGAACATCCGCACCGATTCGGCATAGAAACGCACGCCTTCGCTGGTCAGGTAATTGGAGCGGATCACCGCCGTGTTGCGCGCGGTGTTACCGCCGCCCAGATAGGATTTTTCCAGCACCGCGATGTTGCTGATGCCGTGGTACCTGGACAGGTAATACGCGGTGGCCAGGCCGTGGCCACCGGCACCGATGATCACCACGTCATAGCTTGATTTCAGCTCGCGCGGTGGCGGCAGGTCCACTTCGACCGGGTATTCGGAACTCAATCCGTACTTCAGGAGATTGAAGGGCATACGGCCTCCGATTGGCTATGGTGTTGCATAAGGGCCGCGGTCACGGTGTTTTTCATCAGGAAGGCAATGGTCATCGGCCCGACACCACCGGGTACCGGGGTGATCGCCGCAACCTGGGGCAGGGCACTGTCGAAGTCGACATCGCCGACCAGGCGGCTGCGACCGGCGTCGTCGATGCGATTGATACCAACGTCGATCACCACCGCACCGGGCTTGAGCCAACTGGCGTCGATCAGGCGCGGACGGCCCACGGCGGCGATGACGATGTCGGCCTGGCGGCACAGGGCTTGCGGGTCCGGGCTGCGCGAGTGGAGCACGGTCACCGAGCAGTCGGCCTTGAGCAACAGGGCGACCATGGGCTTGCCGACGATGTTCGAGCGGCCGATCACCACCGCGTGCTTGCCGCGCAGATCGCCGCAGGTTTGCTCCAGCAGATACAGGCAACCGCTAGGCGTGCAAGGCGCGAGCACCGGGCGGCCCTGGCTGAGGCCTCCGACGTTTTCACTGTGGAAACCGTCGACGTCCTTGCCCGGATCGATGGCTTGCAGTGCCCGCAGTTCATCGACATGGGCAGGCAAGGGCAGTTGCAGGAGAACGCCGTGGATCGAGGGATCGGCATTCAGGCGGGCGATCAGCTCGAGCAGCTGTTCGGTGCGGGTGTCGCTGGGCAGGCGATGTTCCAAGGAGCGGATGCCGACCTCTTCGGCGCGCAGGATCTTGTTGCGCACATACACCTGGCTGGCCGGGTCGCTGCCGACCAGGATCACCGCCAGGGCCGGCTGGATGTCTCGCGCACGCAGGCGGTCGACGTCCTTGCGGACCTCGATCAACACCCGGGCGGCGGCGGCTTTGCCGTCAATCAGTCGGGGAGTGTTCACCGGAAGATCACCGTTCGGTCCTGGTTGAGGAAGACCCGGTGCTCCAGGTGGTACTTGACCGCCTTCGACAGGGCCACGGTCTCGGTGTCGCGGCCGGTGGCCACGAGGTCGTCCGGCAGGTAGACGTGATCGACCCGCTGCACTTCCTGCTCGATGATCGGACCCTCATCGAGATCGCTGGTGACGTAGTGGGCGGTGGCGCCGATCAGCTTCACGCCGCGCTGGTACGCCTGGTGATAGGGCTTGGCGCCCTTGAAACCGGGGAGGAAGGAATGGTGAATGTTGATCGCCCGACCGGAGAGTTGCTTGCACAGGTCGTCGGAGAGGATTTGCATGTAGCGCGCCAGCACCACCAGTTCGG
This sequence comes from Pseudomonas serbica, assembly GCF_028823535.1. Classification (GTDB taxonomy): domain Bacteria; phylum Pseudomonadota; class Gammaproteobacteria; order Pseudomonadales; family Pseudomonadaceae; genus Aquipseudomonas; species Aquipseudomonas serbica. The sequence goes on from NZ_JAQIYM010000007.1 coordinate 317,687, forward strand.
TGCCGGTGTCGTCGACCACCTTCATTAGTTCGGCTTCCTGGCGGGCCTTGGTGTCCTTGGTCACCGGCAGGTAGATGAACCGGATGCCCTCGCGCTCGGCCATGGGCCGCAGGTCGAGGTGGTTGGAGACGATGGCGGTGATGGTCATGTCCATCTCGCCCTTGTGGTAGCGGTAGAGTAGGTCGGTCAGGCAATGGTCGAACTTGCTCACCATCAGCAGCACGCGCATGGGTTCGCGGGTGTCATGCAGTTCCCACTGCATGTCGAAGGCCTGGGCGACGTCGCTGAAACCGGCCTTGATCTGCTGGATATCCCCGGCGTGGCCATCGTTGAAACGGAACACCGCGCGCATGAAAAAGCGCCCGCTGAAATCGTCGTCGAATTGCGCCATCTCCCCGATGTAGCAACCGTTGTCCGCGAGATAAGTGGTGACGGCCGCGACAATGCCCGACACCGCGGGACAGGTGATCTTGATGATGAAATGGTTTTTCTCGTGTTGCATGACACGTCCTCGGGATGATGGCGGCAGCTCATCGCATAGCGAAAAAATGTCAGCGGACAGCGAGGCTCATTCCTTGAGCGCATTTTCTTGGTGGGAATATAATATTCCTGTAGGTGGCTTTATAGGGGAAAGGGTGGGGGTGCGTCCAGAGGTTTTTGTGAAAGTTTTTTAACTGGTGGGAAATTTATTGGCTGAGCAACGTGTAGTTGAAATGCCTGTAGGCGCTAGTTTGAAGGCGCCGGCATGCTGGCAATGCCGGCCTGACAGCCAACCGGAATTTTGCGGCTGTACGCGATACCTGTGGGAGCGAGCCTGCTCGCGAAAAACCTGAGAGCGCCGCAGGGCGTCAGGCTCCCTGCGTCATCATTGGCCTCCATCGCTGGCAAGCCAGCTCCTTCAGTGGATCGGGGGCGGCCGTGGGAGAGGGGTTATCTGTCAGGCCGCCAAGTCATCCCCAACGAAGATACCAACCTTGCACGCATGAAATTAAACCTGTATTTTTTCATGAAATTAGAACTATAAAATTTCATGGAGCCGGTAATGTTTCAGCAATCCACCCAGCATGTCGCCAGCTACTACGCCCACACCTGCGCCGACCGCCTGGTCAATCGAACGGCATTGGAAGGCGAGCAAAACACCGATGTGCTGATCATCGGCGCCGGCTTCAGCGGCTTGCACACGGCGCTACGCCTGGCCCTGGCCGGCAAACGCGTGACCTTGCTGGAAGCCAGTCGCGTCGCCTGGGCCGCATCGGGACGTAACGGCGGCCAGGCCATTCTCGGATGGTCCTGTGACATGCCACCGCTGGAAGCCGCGCTGGGACATGAACGCGCACGGCGCTTGTGGGACGGCATGCGCTGGGCAGCAAAAGAGTTGCGCCAATTACCCGTACGCCATGGCTTCGATTGCGACTACCGCCCCGGCCATCTATGGACTTCCGTGATGCCACGCCGGGTCAGCCTCTTGACCGAATGGCAACACGAAGCCAGCCACAAATGGGGGCATGACGGTTTGCGCTTCATCGAGCGCGCCCAGTTGCCCGAGTGGGTGGCCAGCGAGCGCTATCAGGCCGGCCTGTTCGACCCCGAAGGCGGGCACTTGAACCCGCTGAAACTGGCCTTGGGGCTGGCCGCCGCGATTGAGCGGGCGGGTGGTGTGATTCATGAACAAAGCAAGGCGATGAATTATCACGAGGACAAAAACGGCTACGTGGTCACCACCGACCGCGGTCGCATCCGCGCCGATGTCCTGGTCCTGGCCTGCAATGCCTACCTGGACCGGCTCGACCCGCAGCTATCGAGTTGCGTACTGCCCGTTGGCACCTATCAAGTGGCCACGGCACCGATGTCCGAGGCCCAGGCCACCGCGCTGCTACCGGGCAATGTCTGCGTCACCGACAACCAGTTCGTGCTCGATTATTTCCGCCGCACGCCGGACAACCGGCTGCTGTTCGGCGGCGGCTGCACCTATCTGGGGGGCATGCCCAAGGACATTGCCGGTGCCACCCGGCCGTGCCTGGAAAGGGTGTTCCCCCAATTGAAGGGCATTGAACTGGAGTTCGCCTGGGGCGGGCACATTGACCTGACGCTCAAGCGCACGCCCGACATCGGTCGACGCGGCGACCTCTACTGGTTGCAGGGCTACTCCGGGCACGGCGTGCTGCCAACCCTGGCCGGGGCACGGGCGGTGTCCGACGCCATTCTCGGCCAGCCGGATGAGTTGGCGTTGTATCAGGGTTTGAGCAACGCCAGCTTTCCCGGCGGGAAATACATGGCAGCGCCGCTGGAAGCCATCGGCAAAGCCTGGTACCGGCTGCGCGACAGCATTTGAATCGGCCATTTCTGGAAGCCATTAGATGGACATGCAAGAAGAGATTTCGGCGCTGGCGATCCTGATCCAGGACCTGCGCAAGCACAAGAAGTACACCTTGAAGGACCTGGCCGACAAGATCGGCCGCTCCGTGGGTTTTCTATCGCAAGTGGAGCGCGGCTTGTCCCGCCCGACGGTGGCGGACTTGACCGCCATCAGCGAGACCCTCGGCGTGCCGACCACCTATTTCTACAGCCTGCCCAAACCCATGGCGTTGCCCTGGGTCACCCGGCCGGACGAACGCCGCACCCTGTATTACGCCGACGGCATCACCGACATCCTGGTCTCGCCAAAAATGCGCGCGTCCTTTTCCATGCTCGAAAGCCAGCTGGAACCCGGTGCCAGCAGCGGCGACCGGCACATGAAGGACAGCTCGGAGCAGGGCGGTTACGTCCTCGAAGGCGAGCTGACCCTGTGGCTCGATGATGACGACCCGGTGACGCTACGCACCGGCGACAGCTTTCAACTGGCCAGCCATGCCCACTGCCGCTACGGCAACCTCTCAGCCCAATTGACCCGCGTGCTCTGGGTCTACACCTGATAAAAACAATCAAGGAACAAAACGATGGATGCTGTGTGCTCTGATCTGCTGGCCGAAGTGCGTGGGTTTCGTCAGCGCTACCCCGAGGTGCGTTACGTCGACCTGATTTCCCTGGACATTCCCGGGCATTTCTACGGCAAGCGCTACCCGATCGAAATGCTCGAAAAAGTCGCCGCCGGCAGTGCCCTCAAGTTGCCGCAGAACTGCGTGCTGCTCGGCACCCAGGGCGGGCTGTTCAAGATCGGCGACTACTGCTTCAACGACGGCGATCCGGATGCGCTGCGGCGCCTGGTGCCGGGCACGCTCAAGCTGGTGAGCTGGGAGAAGCAACCCTTGGGGCAGATGCTGATCACCTCCGACGGCACGGAAAAACCGATCGAATTTGAACCCCGTGAAGTCCTCGCCCAAGTGTTGGCGCGGCTGGGTCGCAAGGGGATTTTTCCGGTGGTGGCGTTCGAGCTGGAGTTCTATCTGTTCGATAGCCAGTTGCGCGATGGCTTGCCGCAGTTTGCCCGCGACCCGCTGACCGGTGATGCCGATGACCAGCCGAACATGCACATCGAACGACTGTCGCGCTTTGCCCCGGTGCTCGATGAAATGGTCGAGACCGCGCGTGCCCAAGGCATCGACGCCACGGTGATCACCGCCGAATTGGGCCCCGGTCAGTTCGAAATCAACTTCGGTCACCTGGACGACGGCCTGCGCGCCGCCGACTGGGCCGCTTTGTTCTGCCGCAGTACGCGAGGCGTGGCCCTCAAGCACGACTACCGCGCCAGTTTCATGGCCAAGCCTTACCTGCAGCACCCCGGCAGCGGCATGCATGTGCACGTGAGCCTGTACGACGAAGCGGGCAACAACCTGCTGGCGGCGAACGGGCAACAAGCGTTGCGCCATGCGGTGGCCGGTTGCCTGGATGTGTTGCCGCACTGCATGCCGATCTTCGCGCCGAACCACAACGCGATGCGGCGCTTGAGCGCCACGGTGAACGTCGCTTCGCGCGCGAGTTGGGGCTTCGAGGATCGGGACGCGTGCCTGCGGGTGCCGGAGTCGGACGCTAGGAACCTGCGGGTCGAACATCGCCTGGCCGGCGCCGATGCCAACCCGTACCTGGTACTGGCCGCCATCCTGGTGGGGATGGAACAAGGCCTTGAACAGGGCCGCGAACCGATCGCCCCGCTCAACGAAGACCGCGACAGTGGCATCGACTTCCCGCTGGAGATGCTCGAGGCGGTGCAGTCCATGCAAAGCCATCAAAAACTGCGTGAAGGTTTGGGCGCGGAATTCGTCCATGTGTATTGCGAGAACAAGCGCCAGGACCACCTGGCATTCCTCAATGACATCAGTGCCCGTGAGTATCGCTGGTTCCTGTAGTTAAGGTGGTTTCGAGGTTAACCGTAAAAAATATCAGGATATATAACGGCTTATAGATTATAGTAACTGAACGGTTAACGAAAATATCTTGTTACAGGGCGAAACATTGCGTAGTATGCGCCCCGCGTTCACCACCACGGTTTATGCATTTTTGAATCCCGGGCGTCCATCAGCTGCCCGGGATTTTTTTTGCCTGCAGTTTTTTCAGTGCCATCAGGACTTCGTCCCCAGCACGTCGCGGATGTTGTCCACCACGTTGCTGTCCTTGATCACATCGCTCAGCCATCCCTCCAGCGGCATGTTGCCCCATTTGATCGCGCGTTCGATCAGATAGGGGACAGGGCTCTGGGGCTCGGTCTGCTTGAAATACTGGGCGATACCCGCCAGCAGGGTGAACGCCTCGTCGCGGGTTTGCGGCGTGGTACGCAGCGGCGTGACGGGAATGTCTTGCTGGGTCTGGGTCATTGCTTCACCTGCAGGTTGTGCGCCTTCGTTTTCGCTGACGACCGGGGTGGGAGCGACAGGGGCCGTGTGCAGTTCGATACCGCGATCCTTGAGCAGTTTCTCGGCCAGTTGGCCTGCGCGGGACAACACGTCATGCAGCCCGGCAAAACTCGGTGCGTCATCGCCGAACAGCCTGTCAGCGGTGCCCTGGAGTTGTTGGCAGGCATTGAGGCTGGCGGCGATTTCGAAGGCTTTCTGGCGCAGGTGGTCGGAGTCGGTCAACACCACCGAACGCTGGAACACCTCGGCGTTGATCTTGCCTTCGTCGAGGGCCGCGCGCATGGCCTGGGGGTTCTGCAACGCCAGGTTCTCCACGTGCCGGGATTCGTCATAGCGCAGCAGGCCGTACGCTTGGCCCTGGGTGATGGGCAGTGCGCCCACCACATCGGCCAAGGTTGTTTTCATCCACGCCAGGCGGGCAGCGCGTTCATCGGCCCCCTCTTCGAGGGAAGGGAAGAGGTCGGCCCAGAAAGTGTCCAGCAGGCGTTCGGCCAGGGTCAGGCCAAAGGTGATACCGGTGAAATGGTACTTGTGCGCCAGGGCTTCGCTGAGCCAGGCGACGAGCATCAGGTCCTTGCTCTGTCGAGCCAGGCCTTGGGCAGCCAGGGTAAGGGTCAGGTCCCAGTCGGAAGACTTCAGGTCGGTTTGCCAGTCACCCTGGGTCAGATAATCGGGGTCTGCTCGCCGCGCTTCTTTCACCTGATCGAACAGGGTGGAAAAGCTCAGGTCTTCGCCGCTCCCCCCGTTGATGGGCGCTGTCAGTTCGGCCAGCGAAAGGTCGTTGAGAAATTCAGACATAGGCAACTCGGATCGGAATAAAAGAACACCGTGCCCGCTTTCGCGGGCGCAGTGCTGAAACCGGACCGCTCTCGCGGCCCGTTATTGCCCGGGGTTTACGCGAATACCTTGTTGGCAGTGCGATCCCAACCACCGGTGACGTTACCGCCGCCCTGGCCGTCGGCACGGCTCTGCTGGGTGTAGGTGGTCTTGATGCGCGCGAAGTTGAAGCTGATCTCTTCGATCGGCAGGTCGCCAACCGCTTTGTCTTCGCCGCCCTGGCTTCCGCCAGCGACCGCCTTGACGGAAGACACCACGACTTCTTCCAGGTTGATGGTCAGGTAGGTCACCTTGTCGCCACCGGCGCGGTTGACGTTCAACTGGATCTTGGCGATGTGCGTGCCTTTGCAGCAGGCTTCGAACAGCTTGGCGGAAGCCTTGTCCACGGCTTTGCGGATGCTGAAGTCGCTCAATGCCACACGCTCCGACGAAGCACCGCCCGAAGAGCTGGCTGTCGCGGAAGTCGCCTGGGTGGCGCCGTACTCGTAGCCCAGCACTTCGATCCAATCCTTGTGCTTGTCGTCCAGTACTTCGCCTGGAATGCCGTCGATCTGGATGTATGCGTCAAATGCCATTTTTACTTTCTCCTTACCTTCATTAAAAAGGATGTCACCTGCAAACAGATCACAGCCCTTCGCTTTAACCTCTTTGAATCGATCAACAGAGGCTTGTTGCGCCAACCCGGAATCGGCCCGGGCAGCGGTTTTTCTTCATAGAGCGCGGCGTGTCAGTTGAGCGCCCGCACTTCGATTTCGACCCGTCGGTTAGGCTCCAGGCACCGGATCAGCTGGGCCCTTGGCTGTTGCATGTCGCACTTGACCAGGGGCCGGGTGCTGCCTTCGCCGACGGCCTCGACCAGTTCGCCCGGTACGCCTTTGCCCACCAGGTAGGTCTTGATGGTTTGTGCCCGCTGCCGGGAAACCTGCAGGTTGCCCTGGGGATCGCCGAGTTGATCGGCGTGCCCGGCGATGATGATTTTCCCGACGTTGGGGGTGCTGAGCAGCTTGCCGGCGATCGCGCTTAGCTGGCCTTGGCCTTCATTCTTCAGGCTCTGGAAGTCGGCTCGGCCAAAGGCGAACAAGGTGTCCGACTCCAGCGTGATGGTTTCGATCGAGCGCAATGACTGCGTCAGCAAGCTGTTGATGTAGTTGCGCGAGCTGGAAATCAGGAACGCGTTGTCGAGGATGCGCGGCACGTCCGGCTCGTGAATCTGGTCGCTGTAGAAATTGATCTGGCGGCTGGCGAACTCATAGTCCGCGGCGGCGACACCGGCATTGCCCACTTGGCGGGCAATCGCCGGGTACCAGTAGTCCGGGATCTTCGCTTTCAGGAAAGCAGGGTCGGCCTTTTCCCGCTGGGCACGCGAGAGCATCACGTAGGTGTCCAGCGTCGCCTTGCCAAACTGCGCAATGGATTGCGCCCGGTTGTCGTTGGGCAGCGCCTTGGGTTCGACGCTGTCCACGCCGGTCACCGGCATCAACTCCTTGGCATTGCGCTGATAGACCTTGAGGGTGGTCAGCAAGTACAACGAGCGGGTCAGGTTGTCGGCCGTGGGCTTGAGCATCACGCTTTCCAGCCGGTCGAAATAGCGGCTGCGCACCAGTGGCTCTACCTTGTGGCCTTGATAAAGCCCCAGGCGCATGCGCAGCGGCACGCCTTCGTCGTGGTGCTGCGCGTAGTAATGCGCGGTCCAGAAGCGCAGTCGATCCAGGGTTTGCCACGCGGTGTATTGCGCGGTAGCGGAACGGTCATCGGCCGCCGCCTGGGTCAGTTCCGCCGAAAGGCTGTGCAACGTGTCCCTGTTGTTCACGTACGACCAGCCCAACAGACTGCACAGCAGCACCGCGACCAGTGTGGCAGCGCCGATCCAGGTGGCTTTGCGCCGACGTTCGCGGTGGTTAGTGGTGTACAGCGCCACCAGGTGCTGGTCGGGAATGATGACTTTGCGGAACAGACTGTTGATGAACAGCGGGCGCGGTTGTGCGTTGCCGTTGGCGATCTCTCGCTCACCTTCCAGCGAGAAGCGCTCGGTCACCTGCCGTGCATGCCCACCCGATTCCGGCTGGTCGGCATCGAGGGCGCTGGTGAAATAGAAGCCGCGCAGCAGTTCCGCATGTTGATAAGGGTTGGCGCGCAGCAGGGCATCGACGAACAGTTGCAGCCGTGGTTTGAGGGCCGCCAGCTCCAGCGGGAAGCGATACACCGCCGAATCCTGCCGGGTGATCTGGATGTCCTGCGTGACCAGTTGCTGGCTTGCCACCTGTTGCCAATAGCTGACCAATTCGTCCATCGCGGCGCCGAAGCGCTGCCCCCAGTCGGCCTGCTCATAACCTTTGTGGGAGAAGGTCTTGCCCATCACTTCGCCGCGGGCGGTCTCGTCCAGTTGGCGATAGAAGGGGGTGAAACCGGGCACCAGGTCGCACTTGGTGAACACCAGGTAGACCGGCAGGCGCACTTCCAGCAAGGCATGGGTTTCCTGGATGCGTTCGCGCAGGCGCTTGGCGATGCGCTCCTGATCTTCGAGCGAGGTCTGCAGGATGTCATGGATGCTGACAGTGACGATCAGGCCGTTGAGTGGCCGACGCTGACGGTGCTGGCGCAGCAGCTGCAGGAATGCGCGCCATTTGCCGGCCTCTTCCTGGTTGTTCATGTAGCGTCCGGCGGTGTCCAGCAGGACCGCTTCGGAGCTGAAGAACCAGTCGCAGTTGCGCGTGCCACCCAGGCCTGCGACTCGCACACCTTCGCGCTCGGCGTAAGGGAAATTGAGGCCCGACTGGTAGAGCATGGTGCTCTTGCCTGCGGCCGGCTGGCCGACCACCAGGTACCAGGGCAGGGCATACAGCGCATCCTTGGGGTTGCTGCCCCGTGGCTTGTTGCTGTGCAAGCGCTCGATGCTCTGCAACAGGCGCTCGCGCAACAGGCTGACTTCCTCGCGATCCGCCGGGCTCGCGTTCAGCACGGCCTGGTCGGCATCCTCACGCAGCAGCCCTTCGAGGTTGTGATGCCGGGACACGCCCCGATAGAGCAGCAGCACATACCCGGCGGACAGCACCAGGAACACGCCGATGCCGGTCAGCAGGCTGTTGAGCGAACTGAAGCCGAACCCACGCCCGATGCCCCACACCACGAAGATCGTGAGGAAAAAGCACACCCCCAGGATGTAGGGTTGATAGCGCAAGAAGTAATACTTGATCTTGTTCATACGGGCTTCGAATCCAGGGCATCGACAAAACGGTCGATAACGTCACCCAACGGGCGGTCGATTTCGGCAAAGGCGTGATTACGGTGGTGCTCGTCAAAGGCATCGAAAGACGCCAGCACGTCATAGCTCTGCGAGCGCTCACCGATACCGGTCAACAGGCGATAGGCATCGCAGGTATTGCGTGAGGCAAAACAGATCAGTCGGGGGCGCATGAAGTCGTCCGCCAGCAGGCTGACCTGCGGCACGGTGCGCGCCGCGGTCATGTGCGTCAGCCAGGTGACCCACAGATCGGCGGTGGGGTTTTTCAAGCCTCTTTCCGCCGGCAAGGGCAGGGCGATGCCGATTGGCGTTGCCTGGCCGAGGTGCTTTTCCAGGGCCCGCAGCCGGGTCAGCACGGCGTTGGTGACGAACTCCGGGTAGGCGCCTTCGAGTGCGGTACTGATATCGCGCAGGTTGAAATTCATCAGGAACTTGTCATGCACGCGCCGGAACAATTCGAAGTCCTGGCCTTGCAACGGGCGCAGGGCCTTGATGCGCTCGAACAGCGCCGAGGTGCTTTCGCCCTGGACGGCCATGTGCAACAGCGGGCGGATCTGACCGCTGAACAATTCACCCAGGGTGAACGGATTGACCAGAGGCTCGGCTTCGCTGGCCTTGAGGGACTGGAAAATGAAAAACGGATAGCGCCGCCCACTCGAATCCCTCGAGCTGATCAGCCCGCCCAGCAACCAGTTGCCGCTGCGTGCGCGGTAACTGAAAAAGCACAGCGGCAACCCGTCGAACAGCGTGCGCCAGTCGTCGCGGTGCTGCAGGGCGGCCAGTGCGCCTTGCAGCCAGCCGTCGAACTCGCAGACGTCGTCACCCGCACCTTGCAGGCTGACGAAGTCCGGGCTCGCGGGGACCTTGCCGAAGCAACCGATCATTGGCCGGTTCCCGGGTTCAAGTTCTGCTGGCTCACAGCGGGCGACCCTCTGCGCCATTGAGCGCACTCAAGGCCTTGACGTTGGCCAGGTCGGTCAGCTTGACGCCGCCGTAGTTGCGCACGGCAAGACTGACCGGGCCACTGCCGGTGTTCCAGCTGAAGCGTTGCTGGATGCCGTCCAGATCACTCACCCGTGCACTGTCGTTCATGCGCAGCAGGCCCCAGCGGCCCGGGTAGTCGAACACCGTGATGCGCTCGCCGCTCAGGGTCACCACATCCAGGCGTGCGCCCGGCGTGGTGGTCGTGCCCGGCCAGGAGAAACGGCTCCAGCTGGTCCTGCCATTACGGTAGTGCTGCACCTGGCCATCGAGGGTGAAAATGATGTCGGTGAGGTTGGCGGAGGGCTCGAGCATGATCTCGAAGCCGTTGTCGCGGTCCGACAGGCTGGCGATCACCTGGCCCAACGAACTGGCCTTGTCGATGCTGTTGACCATGTTCGGATTGACCAGCGGCGTGGCCTTGCTGTTGCTGCTCATCCCCAGGCCCTCGCCACCGGACAGGTTGCCGATTTCGTTGCGCTTGAAGTTCGGCAGCAGCCCGGATTCCGGGTCGACGAAACGCTGCAGATCCTTGACCGAGGCTTCATTGCGGCTGCCGGGCGCAATCGGGTAACGGTGCGCCATGACCTGCTCCCAGGGCTTGGCGATCTGCTGCGCCCAGGCCTTGGCAATCTGTTGGCCAGCCGGGTCGCGCAGGGTTTCCCAGGCAAACTGGATCGGCAGGCTGAACAGGCTCTGCAACGAATCGGACAGGCTGCCCTGGCTGGTGTCGACGGTGGTCTCGACATAGTTGCGCACGCTGGTCACTTCGCTTGGCAACCCTTCGAGGGTTTCACTGATCAGCAGCTTGCTGCTCTTGCCGACGTCCTGGGAGCGCTGGATGTTGTTCATCCGCACCTTGAGTTTGCGCAGGGCTGCGAGGTAGCGGTCCATGATCGTGCTGTCGGCGCCTTCGGCGTTTTGCACGGCGAACACCCGCGATACCGGTTCGAAGCGCTTCGCCAGGCTGCCATCGTCAACCGCCGGCAGCGGCGATACCAGCGCACCGGGCGCGGTGTTCTTGCCATCGAAGATCCCGCTGACGCTGCTCCAGAATCCGTCATCGGGCTTGACGCCCGCCTGCGGGGTTTCGCGCGGGGCAGGGACGTCCCACTGGGTGTTGTCGTTGACCGCCGCCAGCAGGGTTTTCACCGGCGAGTTCTGCACGTCGCTGAGCAGTGACAGTTGCTGGGTGGCATTGGCCATGTCGGTGAAGTGACGAACGCCAACGCTGTCGACGAAGCTGTACCAGGCCTGGGTGTAGTCACGCTTGTAGCGCGTCATGAACTCGCGGATGAAGTTGGCTTTCTGCACGATGCTGTCGCCGCCTTCGCCATCGAGTACCCAGTCCGTTTCGTTTTGCAGGTTGCCCGACACCAGCTTGATCAGCTCAGGCTTGACGAACTGTTCCCAGCCCTGGCGGGTGAAAATCGCCGGGACCGCTTCGCTGCCATACAGCAGCTGACGGCCGGGCAGCGGCACCAGGTCGCTCAAGCCGACAGCCGGGAACTGACGGCTGGATTCCAGTTGCAGGCGCAGGTATTCACGGTCTACCAGCGAGCTGGAAATCATGAAGGACTTCAGGCTGTTGCGGGTTTCGTTGATGAGCTGCTCGTTACGCGACAAGGCGGGTGCCTGGCCATTCTTGAGCAACTGCACGTAGACCGGTGAGTTGTCCTCGATCACCGCGATGCTGACAGGATGCTCGGCACTGGCGGTATTGGCCCAGGCCACCGGCAATGCAGCGCCGACGAACTCCGGGTCTGGATGGGTGCCTGGTTGCGTGAGCATCAGGTAAAGCTTCAGTGCGTTATAGGACTCGATGATGGAGGCGACTTGGCGCTCATCCAGCCGGCCGAGCATTTCTTCGGACAACGACAGCCCGCCGGTGGTCGCCGACAAGTCAGCGGCATCGCTCGCCGTGGCAGGGTTGCGCAGCGCCGTCAGCGTTTCGCCCCGGACCTTGTTCGCAGCACCCTTGGCGGCACCGGTCAGGCGATTGGCGACATCACCGCTGCTGCGCGGCAGGTTGTTCAAGCGGGTCGGCAGTTTCTGGCCCGACGCGCGGGATTTGCCTGAGTCGGCCTTGTTGGGTGCAGGCGCAAAGCTGTTCTGCGCATCCATGGTCCTGGCGAACTCATTGAAGGCGCGCATCTGCAATTGCAGTTGCAAGGTGACAGGCTCCAGCGCCTGGGTGCGCAGTTGTTGCCAGTAGGCAGTCTGCGCAACGCGGTAGATGTCGTCACCACGATAGAGACCGGCGCCCAGTTGCAGCGGCACGCCGTTGGCACGGTGCTTCTCGATGGCGTGGAGTTGCTCACGCAGCAGCTCCAGGCCCTGGCCCGAGGCGAGTAACCCTGCACGGTCCGGGGACTGTTGCAGCTCGCTAAGTTGTTCGCGCAAGGTGGCCAGCCACTGCCGGTTGTTCTGGAACGACAGGGCTTGCCAGCCAATGAACGCAACCCCGGCCAATACTGCCAGGCCCAGCAGGGCAGGGCTGGCGGAGGTGTTCCTGCCAATGCGCGACTGATAGAGGGTCAGGTCGCGATCGGGGAAGATCACCCGACGGAACGTATCAGTGATGAAGTAGCTGCGGTCGCTGATTTTCTTGCCGCTGCCGTGCTCCGGTTGCTCGGCGGCAGGCTGCAAGGCGAACGACTCGGCCAGGTCGTCTTCATACACCTGGCTCAGCTGCTGGTCGGTCTGCAAGGCACTGGTGAAATACAGCCCGCGCAGCAACAGCGGCGCACCGCTGCGACGGGTTTCGGCGAAATGCTGAAGAAACTGTTCCAGCACCCCGGACAGCTCGGCGAAATAGTTCGGGAAGTTCAGCAACGCGCTGTCGGCATCGGCACCCAAGGCAATCATCTGGGCGTCGACGTGGCGACGTATATGACCGTGCAGGTTTGCCAGCTTGGCATCCAGCACCGGGCGCAGGCCCTGGTTACGGATCTCGGACAAACCGAAGGTCATGCCCAGGGGTTGTTGGCGCTCGTTGAGGTCCAGGCCTTCAAACGCCTGGCTGAAGCCCGGCAGTTGATCGGTCTTGCTCAGCATCAGGTAGATCGGAGGGTTGGCGTCCAGGCAATCGTTGTATTCCTCGATGCGCGACACCAGTTGTGCGGCGAGTTCGTTGCGCTCGGTTGCGCTGCACGCCAGCAGTTCAGGCAGGCTCACCACCAGCACCAGGCCGTTGACCGCGGCCTTGCTGCGCTGTTTTTTCAGCAGGCGCAGGAAGGCGGCAAATTCACTGGCCGACGGGTCGTCGCGCAGGTAACGGCCAGCCGTGTCGATCATCACGGCCTCGGGGCTGAAATACCAATCGCAATGCTGGGTACCGCTTTCCGTGTCGTTGGCGCTGTTGGCAATGCTTGCGGACAAACCGGAGCGGGTCAGCAATGACGTTTTGCCGGCCGCAGACATGCCGATCACCAGGTACCACGGCAAATCATACAGCGCCGACGAACCGCCGCCACCGGCCGAGCGGTCGGTGCGCAACATCGCGATGGCGTGCTTGAGGCGTTCGCGCAGCACGTGCTGATCGCGGAACTCACCAGAAGACTTGAGCGAACGATCGACTTCGATCTGCACCAGGTTTTCAAGGTTGTGCTCGGCGCGGATGCGCTTGTACTGACGCAGCACAATGATCAGCAGGTAGAAGGCACTGACGAGCGCCATCGCTTCCAGCGCATACCCGCGCAGCCAACCCACGCGCGGGGCCACGAACCAGCAGACCGCCAGGCTCGCCAGCCACAGGACGGGGACGAGGAACCAAAAACTTTTCAACGAACGCAATAATGTCTTCATGTCTTCCTGACTCGGTTACCTGACCTGTGCTCAGGCACTGAACAGCTGGCTGATTTGTTCGGACAACGCGGCTACGTCTTTGCCCAGCAGCCAGTCCAGCGTCAGGTAGACACCCGCGCAGACCAGCGCAATCAGCGCCAGGTAGAGCCACAGGGGCACTTCATGGCGCAGCATCTGCGAGACTTGGTCGGGCAAGGCCCAGTCAGGCGAGAGGGCCTTGGGGGTCTTGCGAAAACGCGCGATGTCTTGGCCCAGGGTATTGGCCAGGTAACGCAACTGGTCCTTTTGCCCGAGGCTGAACTTGCCTTCGAACCCCAGGGCCAGGCACAGGTGGTAGACCTCGAGCACGTCGAGGTTCTGTTTGACGTCGCCACGCAACGCATCGATCTTTTCGAAGAAGCCTTCACCGGCCAGGTGCACGCCGAAATAGCGGAACTGCAACGGCTGCAATTCAAAGTGCCGACGCAATTCGTTGTCCCCGGAGCGCAACACGCTTTCATCGAGGAAGGCACAGAGGGCGTACTGGGTGTCCTTGACCTGTTCAACGCTGTAGTTGGCGCCACGGGCGTCGAGCTCCAGCGCCTTGAAGAAGCTGTCGACGCTCGCCTCGAAGGCGCTGACCGACGTCACCTGGCGGCCCTTGCGCACGATCAGCGCCATGCTGATGAAGTCTTGCACCAGGTCCTTGAGGGTCGGTTTTTCACGGGCGGGCGCCACGGCGCCTTGCAGTACGGCTTCGGTCATTTGAGTACCGCCATCAGTTCAAGCTTGAGGTTGGTGAACGCGCTGGGCGCATAGAAAGAGATGGCCTGGGCACTCATCATTCGCTCGTAGACCCGGCCATGGGGTTCGATGGAGAAGTAGTGATTGTCCAGTCGCACCGGAATCGCATTGGGCAGGCGGGTCGAATGATTGAGGGTGACCCCCGGCATGGCGCTGTTGACCACCACTTCGATGTCTTCCGGCGAGCCGACCTTGAACGCCCGTGGCACCAGTTCCAGCAGGCTCGCGCCCGGCATGTCGGCGTGCACGGAGATGTAGAAATCCGCCTCCGCCAGCCGTGGATCGTGCAACTGCCCTTGCCAGTACGAGGGTTTGGTCTGGGTCAGGTTGATCACCACGCACTGATTTGGCACTACGTTGTCGAGCAGCACGCGAATCATTTCGTCGAGCCTGACCAGCGAGGCCGCCGGGTCGTGGTGGTCGTACTCGGGGATGTCGTTGAGCTGGGTGTCCAGCGAGAACGTCAGCAAGCCGCCGGCCAGTTCGGCCAGGAACAGATACAGGCGCTCGGGGTGCAGGCGTGGATGCGCGAGCAGGTGCGCCAGGGCAGGGTGCGCACGGTTCACCGTGTTCAACAGCCAGAACAGGGTGACGTCGCTTGAGCCGAACTCGGCAATCTGGTCCGCGCGCTCGCGACGCCGCCCCGACAGCGCCTTGCTCTTCGATTGCAGGGCACCGAGCAAACGCTTGCCCAGCCCGATCAGGGTGTCATGGGTGCCCAGGTGCAGCGTCGGGTGCACGAAATGCCCGTCGAGGTTGAAGCCGCCGATGTTGTTGCGTGACAACCGGGCGATCGGGCACCAGGTGTAGCCATCGAGGTTGTCGCCGTCGATGAGCATCACCACGTTCAGGCGCAGGCTGGTGATTTCGTTTTCCAGGTCGCCTTCGTTGAGGTCTGGCAAGGTGTCGAACTGCTTGCGATAGCGCCGCCCGGTCTTCTGTTCCTGGCCGTCTTCGACGTAGTTCAGGCCGAAGGGCTCCGGCAGTTTCAGCGCGGCGTAGACCTTCAGGTCGTTGCCCTTGAGCAGGTCCTTCAAGTCGCGGGCGGCCGGCAGCGGGTCGTGCTGCGGCGCGTCGTACAGGCTGCCGTCGGGAAACACCAGCTTCAGCCGCTTGAGCTGCAGGGAGCCGGTGGCGAGGGCTTCCTCGTCCACTTCGAGCAACTGCACGCCCCAGTGAAAAGGCGTGTTGCGCAGGGTCGCCTGCGCCAGCTGATGCTGGTGGAACTCATCCTGATACTGGAAATGCTGGGGCAAAAGGAACATGCCTTCGGACCACATCACCCGGCTTTGCTTACTCATTGAGCGCCTTCCAAAAATGAATTCAATTTCGAGTCCACGGCTTTTTGCGCGGAGGCACTCGTCTGGTCCTGGGCCTTCTGCACCACGGCGTCCTGCACGCGCTCGGTCAGCGAGGGTTTGGCCGGCTGCTCGGGCAGGGCGGCGGCTTTGGCCAGCTGCTCCTGGGTCTTGGGTTTGTCCAGGACATCGACGCCACTGACGGCGGACACCCTGTTGTTGTCCACCAGTACCCGCAGGCCGTCGGAGGAGAACCAGATGCCGTCCTTGCGCAGGGAGTTGGCGTCAAACGCAACCTTCCAGCGGCTGTTCTCGTCGGTGCGGAAAAACGCGGCGACGCCGACATAGCCGGTGGCCTTGTTCAGCGGCCATTTGTCGACCTGGCCCATGCCCGGCAGCAAGGTGATTTCGCGGTTCTCGATCAGGGTATTGCCGAGGGCCTTTTGCGGGTCGTCCCACAGTGTGTCGGCGTCGACCGAGGCAAAGCGCTCCAGCGAGGTCAGCTGGTACACGCGCAGCACCACCGACAGCGGATGGCCGGACGCGTCGGGATTGAGCTGGTTGCCGCCGTCGGAGGTGAGGATGACCTTCTCCTGGTCGTCGAACAGCATGTCGCCCGCCCAGGTGTCGTCGACACGTTTGCCGACCCGGTCGGTGACGCCGCAGGCGCTCAGTACCGCCATCATCGCCACCGCCGTCAGGCATTTGGCCAACGCCGTCTTTTCGAGACGCTTCCCTGAACTTTTCTTGTCCATGACCACTACCTGTAGATGCCCGGTCAGCACAGGCGATAGGCGAAATCGCCGTCGCTGCCCAACTCGATGTTCAGACTCTGGATCGGTTTGTCCTGCGCCATGCGCTCAAGGACCCGCTGTGCCAGTTCCGGCATCAGGGTCTTGGACAAAATGTTGTCGATGTTGCGAGCGCCGCTGTCGACCTCGGTGCAGCGCGAGGCAATGGCTTTGACCAGCGCCTCGTCATAACCCAGGACGGCCTGATGATTGCGCTCGAAGCGCTGGCGAATGCGCGCGAGCTTGAGCGCGACAATGCGCTCAAGAATCGCGTCCTGGACCGGGTAATAGGGGACGATGGTCAGGCGACCGAGGAAGGCCGGCTTGAACACCTGGTTCAACTCCTCACGCAGTCCTTCGACGATGGCTTCCGGTGTCGGTTGCGGCTGTGCATTGAGGCACCACTGCATGATGCGCTCGGTCCCGGTGTTGGACGTGAGGATGATCACGGTGTTGCGGAAGTTGATCTCGCGACCTTCACCGTCGTCCAGCACGCCTTTGTCGAATACCTGGAAAAACAGTTCGAGCACGTCCGGGTGGGCCTTTTCCACCTCATCGAGCAGCACCACGCTGTACGGCTTGCGTCGCACCGCTTCGGTCAGCACGCCGCCCTCGCCATAGCCGACGTAACCCGGCGGCGAGCCCTTGAGGCTGGAGACCGTGTGGGCTTCCTGGTACTCGGACATGTTGATGGTGATCAGGTTGCGCTCGCCGCCATACAGGGTGTCGGCCAGGGCCAGTGCGGTTTCGGTCTTGCCCACGCCGCTCGGGCCGAGCAACAGGAACACGCCGATCGGTTTGTTCGGATCTTCCATGCGGGCGCGGGAAATCTTGATGCGCTTGCCGATTTCCTGCAGGGCGTGGTCCTGGCCGAGCACCCGCTCACCCAGCAGCGCCGGCAGGCGCTGCACAGTGTCGATTTCGTCGCGCAGCATCTTGCCCAGGGGGATGCCGGTCCAGCCGGAAATCACTTCGCCGATGGTGCCGCCATCCACCAGGGCATGCACCAGGGGTTGCTCACCCTGGACGCTGGCCAGTTCGGCGCGCACCGCGGCAATTTCTTGTGCATCCGGTGCCTGATTGTCCGGGTGGCTGAGGGCGCCGAGCTGTTCCACCAGTTGCAGCTCGCGTTGCCACTGTTGCTCGAGGGCATCGCGGGTCTGCTGTTCGGTCAGCAACTCGGCGTTCAGGGTGGCCAGGCGACGGGCATGGTCGCTGCCTTTGGCGGCTTCCTGCTGCAGTACCGAGATTTCCGCCTGCAGGTTGTCGATCTGGCGCTTGCAGTCTTCCAGCGGCCCCGGCTGCGCCGATTGCCCCAGGGCGACCCGGGCGCAGGCGGTGTCCAGCACGCTGACGGCCTTGTCCGGCAGTTGGCGCCCGGTGATGTAGCGATTGGACAGGCGCACGGCCTGCACCAGCGCTTCGTCCATCACCGTGACCTTGTGGTGTTCCTGCATCTTGGCCAGCAGGCCGCGCAGCATGTGGATCGCCTTGTCTTCGTCCGGCTCTTCGACCTTCACCACCTGGAAGCGGCGGGCCAGGGCGGCGTCCTTTTCGAAGTACTTCTTGTACTCGGCCCAGGTGGTCGCCGCGATGGTGCGCAGCTCGCCCCGGGCCAGGGCTGGCTTGAGCAGGTTGGCGGCATCGTTCTGCCCGGCCTGGCCGCCCGAACCGATCAGGGTGTGCGCTTCGTCGATGAACAGGATGATCGGGTGCAGGCTGCGCTTGGTTTCTTCGATCACCGACTTGAGGCGGTTTTCGAACTCGCCTTTCACACCGGCACCGGCCTGCAACAAACCCAGGTCGAGGGTGTGGATGGCCACGCCCTTGAGCACCGACGGCACGTCACCCTGGATGATGCGCAGGGCCAGGCCTTCGACCACGGCGGTTTTGCCGACGCCGGCTTCACCGGTGAGGATCGGGTTGTTCTGGCGGCGGCGGGTCAAGATGTCGACCATCTGCCGCACCTCGAACTCGCGACCGAGCACCGGATCGATCCGGCCTTCGCGAGCGCTTTGCGTGAGGTTGATGGTGTATTGATCGAGGGCCGGAGTCTTGCCATTGCCCTTGACCGTGCTGGCGATGTCGCTCGGCGGTTTGGCCAGGGCCGATTCGGCGCTGCCTTCCACCAAGGCGTTGAGGTTCACGCGCAGATCGTCGGCGTTGATTTTCTCAAGCTCGGCCGCCCCCGCGATCACCACCCGGCGCAGCTCATCGTCATCGAGCAAGGCCTGTAATAGATGACCGGTGCGGATCTGGGCCTGGCCGAACTCGATGGAGGCCAGCACCCACGCCTGTTCGATCAGGCGGGTCAGGTGCGGCGACAGCGCCGGGGTGCGCGTATTGCCTTTCTTGAACGTCCCCAGTGCCGTGACCAATTGCGCCTGCAAGCGCTCAGGCACCACGTCGTAATGACGCAGGATGGCCGGCAGGTCGTTGTCGTGGCTGTCGAGCAACTGCAACAACAGGTGCTCGATCTCGACATCGTAGTGGTGTTCCGACAGGCACAGGGCCGCGGCGCTTTCGGTGGCGGCACGGCTGGTGTCGTTGAGCTTGGCAAACAGGGACTTCAGGTTCACAGGGAGACCCCATCAAAAGGAATGTGGAAGAGGGCGCAGCGGGAGGGCTCCACGTCGACGCCTGGTCGCTTGAGCCAGCCGAGCCGGCCCAGGGACACGTTGCCCAGGCGGGCGACCGGTACGGCCTTGGGTTTGAGCTTGGGTGCCAACTGGAAGTCGAGTTCCGCACCGACATAGAAACGCACCAGTTCCAGCAGTTTCTGGTAGTCCTCGGTGCCGGGCTGGAAGCGTTGATAGTCGGCCAGTTCCAGTGGACCGATCTCGATGCGCACGCACGACTGGTAGTCCCAGACCCGGTTGCCGGCGACGGCGCTTTGCCCGAGCACGGCGTTCTTGCGCCCCAGCTGCGTGCACTGGCTGGCGTCGAGTTTCAGCCAGCGACCGGCAAATGGCTTGACCTTGAACGGCAACGAAAAATAGAAAGACAGCATCGCTTCCAGGTTCAACGCGTTGCGCGGTTTCTGCGCGAACAGGCCGGAGAAATAGCTGAACAATTCCCGGCGCAGGGGCGAGCCTTGTCTGTCGAATTTCTGCTTCTGCGCCTCGGGGCCGAAGCCCACCAGATTGAGCAGGTAACGATCGAAATCCGAGGTGCCGTTGCGTTCATACTCGATGTAGAACTTGTACTTTTGCCAGGCCTCGTAGAACAGCGTGGTCATGCGGTGCGAAAAGATGTCGAGAAACGCATGGGCCGCGTCATCCCGGTACTGGATGTGCCGTTCGATCAACAGCTCGGTGTACGGGCGCGGCAACACGCCCGACGGCCCGACCAGCCCCATGAAGGTCACTTGCATCTCGGACAGCGGCAGGCCGGCCACGGACACCTTGCCTTCACGCTCGAACTGCAAGTCGCTGACTTCACTGGCCGGGAAGTTGAGCGACAGCTGCGAGCGAAAACGCAGAGGGTCTTCGTGCGGTCGGGTCTGCAGGTCCATGCGCCCGGTTCTGCTGTAATGCAGGCGAAGCAAGCGCACCAATTGGAAAAACTCGAATCGGTGCGGCTCAGCCCGTGCCTGGTCGATCAGACCAGGGGTTGATCGCCGGTTCGCGGTGGCCATTGGACGACTCTCTTTTCGCGCTGCAAGGTGCGAAGGGTTAATTGGGTAAAGCTGTTCATGGAGCAGTACTGGCCAAAGAAGTGATCGAGCACCATGCCGAACAGAAACACACCGCTGCCGGTGTATTGGCTTTCATCGAAGTTGAGGGTGATGCCGACGCCGCGCACGAAATTCGGCCGCGGGTGGCCGATGCGCGCGACCACAGGTTCACTGCTCACCGAAACGATGCCGTTGATCTGTTTGCGGATCGCCGACACGTTGCGGTAGTTGTAGAGCGACAACAGCTCCAGCAGCACCTCGCGACCACGGGACACCAACGACATGTGGTTGAGCGACAGGTGCGAAATCAGCCGCCAGATCACGCCGTTGCCCAGGGGCACGCGCGCGGTGGCGGTGGGCTTGCGCAGGCAGCGGATGTCCTTGATCACCGAGTTGCCCGGGATATTGAAATCGCCGCGCTCGCCCCCGTACGGCAACAGCAGGGGCAGGTCACGGTTGCTGCAGGTCAGGCGGATGCTCAACGCATCGTTGTTGGCCTCCATCAACCCCAGCTCGCGATCCACTATCCGGATAAACACGTTCGAGCCATCGCGTTGGCCGCTCTGTACCGCACGGCGCCGGGCCATCCAGAAGCTTTGGCCGGGACCCTGATCGCCACGGGGTTCGAAAAACGGATGGCAGGTGCCGACCTGATCGATGCCGCCGACCTTGCGCACCCGACGCACGCGATCGATGGACACCACTTCGGCCGAGCCTTGCAGGCGCACATCCGGCGTCACTGCGTATTCGTGCTGAGCGTGGGTCAACTTGATCGGCTCGGCCTGCTGGCGGAACAGGTTGATGATCGGCGTGCAGTTGAGCTTGAAGTTATTGCGCCCGATGTTCTGCGTCAGGCGCGCCAGGCGGTCGCTCAGGTCGTAGTCGGAAAAGTAGAAGTTGACCTCGACCTTCTCGATCTCCTTGCCGGCCAGAATGCGTGCAAAGCCCGACAGGTCGAAGAACATGAACTTGTCGGGGAAGGTGAAGTACTCGTGCAGCAAGCGGTAACCGAGGAACGAGCGCTCGGAGTAGTCCACCAGGCCTTCGTCCAGGCTGTAACCCACGGCTTTCAACGCGTTGGCCGGCAACACGACCTCACGGCTGCGCCCCTGATCTTCGAAGGTCAGCGTGGCCTTGGCCAGGTTGTTGAACAGCAGCTCGTACAGTTGCAGCATCAAGGTGCTTTCGCCGTCGAGGAAGAACCGCAGGTTGTCCAGTTCCAGCTTGCCGAACATCACGTCGGAGGTGGCCACCAGGCCAATGCGCAAGCGCGCGACCAGGTCAGCGCTGTGGCCGTTGAACGCCGAGCGTTCCATCTCGATGAATGAGGCCTGTTGCACCGACACCGGCCACAGCTCGACCGGGTAGCAGGTGCGGAATTTACACACCACGCCATCGATCGGGTTGGCACTGAGTTCGGTATGCCGGGGCACGCGGAAAGCCTCGGTGACTTTCTCCTGCTTGCCCAGGTTGAACTCGACGATCGACATCGACGGGGTAGGGCGCAGGTAATGCGGGTACAGCACCTCGAGAAACGACTCGACGATTTCCGGCAGCTCGTCGTCGAGCTTTTTGTGCACGCGTGCAGAGAGAAACGAGAACGCTTCGATCAAGCGCTCGGTGTGCGGGTCTTCGCAGTTATCGCCCTCGATGAGCAACCGCGACGCGATTTTCGGATACTGGCTGGCGAACTCCTGGCCCAAAAAGCGCAGGTGCGACAGTTCCTTTTCGTAATAGGGCAGCAGATCGTCGAGCATCAGTTGAGGTTCTGCACTTTGTATTCCTGGGTGTTGACCTGCAGCACCGCGTCGAAGGACACCTGGCGGGTGACGTCTTGCAGGCGCAGGACCGCGTCCACGCGAAAGGTCAGCATGCGTTGGCCGGTCTGTTGGGCGAGCAGTTGCACCTTGACGCTGCGAAAGCGCCGGTCACCGACCGTGATGGCCTTCTCCAGTTGCCGCTGAATCAGCAGGCGATCCTTCGGATCAAGCACGCTGCGACTGGTGAAGTCGGGCATGCCGTAGTCGAGGATGCTGCCGCTGAGGTTGGCGAAACCCTCCAGCTCGTTGGCGACCAGGGACTGGCGGGTGTTGACCAGGACTTCGAGGTCGCGAACGATGCTGGCCTTGTAATCGGCCAGCGAACACAAGCGTTGCGATGACGCTTCGATGGACTGATGCGGACGATCGTCCAGCAAGCGGTCCAGCAGTGATGGCAACAGCTTGTGTTGACGGGTCATCTTGCCTCCCTGGCAATGTTGGCGATCAGGCGCGGGTCGATTGCGGCAGTTCGGCGACCAGGCGCAACGAAGCGGTCAGTTCGTCCAGTTGGTAGTGCGGGCGCAGGTAGGTCACGGCCTTGTACACCCCTGGCTTGCCTGGCACCTCGAACACCTCGGCGCGCGCTTCGCGCAACGGGAACTTGGCCTTGGCTTCCTGGCTGGCGGTGTCGTCCAGCAACACGTAGCTCGACAGCCACTTGTTGAGGAACAGCTCGACGTCCTTGCGCGAGGCGAAGCTGCCGATCTTGTCGCGCATGATCGCCTTCATGTAGTGGGCGATGCGCGAGGTGGCGAAGATGTACTGCAACTGCGCGGAAAGCCGGGCGTTGGCGTTGGCGATGTCGGTGTTGTACTGCTTCTGCTTCTGCGTCGACTGGGTGCCGAAGAACGCGGCGTAGTCGGTACCTTTGCAGTGCACCAGCGGAATGAAACCCAGGTCCGACAGCTCTTTCTCGCGGCGATCGGTGATGGCGATTTCGGTCGGACACTTGAGGGCGATTTCACCGTCATCGGTCTTGAACGTGTGGGTTGGCAGGCCTTCCACCAGACCGCCACCCTCGACACCGCGGATCGCCACGCACCAGCCGTAGCGGGAAAACGCATCGGTGACCCGGGTGCCCAGCGCGTAGGCGGCGTTCATCCACAGGTACTTGTTGTGGTCGCGGCCATCGACGCTTTCGACGAAGTTGAATTCCTCGACCGGCGTGGTATCCGGGCCGTAAGGCAGGCGACCGAGCACGTGGGGCAGGGTCAGGCCGACGTAACGCGAGTCTTCGCTGGCGCGGAACGACTTCCACTTGGCGTATTCGACGGTGTCGAAAATCTTCGCCAGGTCCCGTGGGCCGGACATGTCGGTGAACGAGTCCCAGCCGAACAGCTCTGGCGAGGCCGCCGAAATGAACGGAGCGTGGGCAGCCGCTGCAACGTGGGAAATCTCTTCGAGCAGGTACATGTCTTCCGGGCTGCGGTTGAACTCGTAGTCACCCAGCAGCATGCCGAACGGTGCACCACCGAAGGTGCCGTATTCTTCTTCGTAGATCTTCTTGAACAGCGCGCTCTGGTCGAATTCGGAAGCGGACTTGAGGTCGCGCACCAGGTCCTTCTTCGAAGCATTGAGCAGGTGGATCTTCAGCGTGGTGCTGGTCTCGGTCTGGTCGACCTGATACTTAAGGCCGCGCCAGGACGCTTCCAGCTGCTGGAACTCGCTGGCGTGCATGATCTCGTTCATTTGCTCGGAGAGCATCGCGTCGATCTCGGCGATGCGCGCATCGAGCACGGCGATCAGGTCCTTGCTTGGCGTCATTTCGCCTTCCAGGATCTGGTTGACCAATTCACCGATCAGGTCGCGGGTGCGGGTGCGCTCGGTCTCGGAGCGGGCCACGCGGCTTTGCGAAATGATGCTGTCGAGCAACGAGGATTGCGCGGTGAAGCTGTCCACTTCAACCAGCGTGCTGTCCTGTTGAGTCACGGTTTGCTTGTCGTTCATCGTCAGGCTCCTACGCTTTGTCGTCGGTGGCTGGCACGGCGGCTTCACGGCCGAATTCCTTGCCCAGGGTTTTCAACTTCTCGGTGTTCTGCAGCACGTCCATCAGCAGTTCTTCGAGCTTGTCGTTGCCGCCCATCTTGTTGCGCAGGTCCGCCAGCTTGTTGCGCACTTCCAGCAGCTTGCGCAGCGGCTCGACCTGCTTGACCACGTTCTGCGGTTCGAAGTCTTCGAGGGCGTTGAAGTTGAGCTCCACACCCAGTTGCGTGCCGTTCTTGGCCAGGGTGTTGTCGACGCGGTAGGTCAGGCGCGGCTTGATGCCCTTGAGCACGCCGTTGAAGTTGTCGCGGTCGATGAAAATGAACTTGCGGTCCTTGAGCTTCGGCAGCGGCTCCAGCGGGTTACCGGAGAAATCGCCCAGCACACCGACGACAAAGGGCAGCTCTTTCTTTTCCTGAGCGTCACCGATATCCACGTCGTAGGTGATATGGACCCGAGGCGCGCGAACGCGGTCGAGTTTGTGCTGGGTACTTTCCTTCTTCGCCATCGTGATCTCCTGTGCGAACAATTCGCTGCAAGTCGTTTGCGTGTCGGTTCAATGGGTGACCGAGCGCGTTACATTCCTTCGATCGTCAGCAGCAGGCGCTGACGAATTTCATCGTTCATTTCCATGATGTTTTCCAAGCCCACCAATTCTTCGAAGCTGGTGTTGCCGGCGATCTGGGTGCTGCTGCGGATCACCGATTCGTCGGGCAACTGTGAGCGCACCGGCGAACTGATGACGCAAAAGGGCAGGTCGCCGAAGTCTTTCAAGCGTTCGAAGGTGACGGGAAAACGCAGGCCTTCAAGCAAGCGGCTGATACCGGGGGACTTGCTCAGGCAGTAGAACAGCACCAGGTAATGCACCACGAAGCGGTACAGCTCGGCGCTGCTGCGATTGGGGTCGTTGATGACCGTGCGAAAACGGGCCAGGTCGAACGAACTGAACCCGACTACCCAGCGCACAGGGCTGGTGATGCGAATGGATTGGCCGCTTTGGGACAGTACCTTGTCGTACTCCAGCGCAAACAGTTGCGGGGTGGTACTGAGCAGGTTGAGGGGCACTTCGAGTTCGTTGACCAGCTGGAACGGAGCGGCCGAGCCGATGCGGTCGTAGAGCGCCTTGAGTTCCTTGAAATGGTGCTGCGTCTCGCGGCCGCTGCTGCGTTGCGCGCCCTGCAGGTATTCACCGAAAAACGTCTGCGGACGAATCAGCAAAGCCAGGGTCGCCAGGTAGTCCGAAGCCTGCGCCTTGAGCGCGTCAGAAATGGCCCGGGTCTGGCTTCGCAGCTTGATCAATGCTTCAACATCAAAAAACGTCTGAGTCATCGGTAACTTCGTCCTTGAACACTTCGCGACGACTACCCGGATATACAGGGGAGTACGGGCGCAGTGACTAATTTCTCGACCAGTTCACAGTTGTGATCGCTGATGTTTGACATCAAGAAATCACACTGCCAGGAATCATTGGGAGTGCGATGCTGGCATATGGATATCGAGTTGCCAGTAACGTCGTGTATGGCAACGGGATGTGTAGGAAAGTTCCTACGAGGCGCGGATTTTTTCTTTTTTTTGTGACCTGCCGCAATGATGTCTGCTTGCCATCATCTGCCGGATGTCAATTGCACAAGTGCCTGAAACCCAATGGATTCAATGGTTTCCGGAAGAAAATGGATCCAATTTTTAATTAAAAAAAATTGAAAAAAGGTGAACCGGTTCACCTAATGCCCGCTTGATTATCCGGTAAGGAAAAAATTGAAGAATAAGTGTCATATTACTGGCACGAAGTGATGGCATCCCGAGATATCCGTGGATATACAAGGCGACCTTGCGCTGTTGAACGAGTGTTCGGGCAATACGGAGTTACATATCGCCGTTATTTCTGTATAACGCGCCAGGTACGACTGCGTCTCACAACTTTCATGTGTCGGCCGTGCATTAGCGTGAGGGCTTTCGGGCCTTCGTTAAATGGAATTTATGCTCGCCACGGATACAAGGCGACGCGACTATTGAGGCCCTGTCTCATGAGAACGTTGAAACTCATTGCCGTGCTGATTCTCCTGCCGCTTTTCCTTGGCTTGTTTGGTGTCTGGGAGTTACAGCGCAGCACCGAGAGCATCAAGGAGTTCGCTGATATCAAGGCCGAACTGAGCGAGATGCATGTCGAAATCGAAGCGATGGTTGCCAAGCCGTTCTCACGCTCGGCCAAGGTCGATATCAACGGCGAACGCATGGGTGTCCACGAGGCGTTATCGCGGGTTACCCAGGCCGAACACGAACTGACCATCGTGCAGCCGGTGGTTGGCGTGATGAACAACCTGGCCAAGGGTGCCATCGCCCTCGGCCTGCTGGCCTCGCTGGTCGGCGTGCTGGGGCTGCTGGGTTTGCGTTGGGCCGGCGCCCGCGCGAGTCATTCCCGTGAACGATTGCTGCACACCTTCAGCCGGGTGAGCCGTCTGTTGCCGTACCTGCTGGTGGGGCACATCGTCGCCATGGGCGCAGCGGTGGCGGCCATCCTCGGTTTCGAAGGCCTGGGGCTGTGGCACATGGGGAACATGAGCACCGGTGAATTCAAGCTGATGCTCGTCGTGCTAATGCTGATGCTCGGTTTCCTGTATTCGATCTGGCAGATGGGCAAACAGCTGCCGGTCATGCTGCACATGTTCCAGTCCACGCCGATGAGCGTTCTCGGCCAAGTTGTCACACCGGAGCAGGCGCCTGCGCTGTGGGCCCGTGTTCGCGAGCTGGCGGATCAACTCGGTGCGCTGGCACCCGAGCACATAGTGTTGGGCATGACCGAAGGCTTTTACGTCACCTCCAGCGACGTCAACCTGCTGCCGTCAGGCACCGCGCTCAAGGGCCGCACCCTGCACGTGCCGATGCTGTACCTGGGCCTGCTCGATTCGGCGGAAACCGGCGCGGTCATCGGTCACGAACTGGCCCACTTCGCCGGTGCCGATACCGAGTACAGCCTGCGTTTCGTACCGATCTACGAGGGTATCGGCCGCAGTCTCGGCGTGATTGCCGAAACCATGCTGCAAAGCGATGTGCTGCAACGCACGACGCTGTGGCCGGCGTTCATGCTCGGTGAGTATTTCATTGAGCGTTTCGATCACGCGGTGAACCATTGGAGTCGCGTGCGGGAGCTGGCGGCGGACGCGGCGGGCGCGAAGTTGACGGGGAATATCGCCATCGCGTCGGCGTTGGTGCGCATCGCTGCCATCGACCCCTTGTTGCAGCAGGGTGTATCGACCCATGTAGCCCGCGCGACCAACCCCAGCGCCGAACACGTGCGTACCGGCGATTTGCCTGGCAGCCTGGTGCAGGAGCTGGCCGTGCAGCCGCTGACCCTGCCCGAGGAGGAAATGGCAACCAGCCTGCCTCATCCGTCGGACACTCACCCCTCCAATCGCGAGCGGCTGGCGTCCCTGCAAGTCACGGTCGAAGAGGCCGTCAGCCGCGGCACCCGTCCGATCAACGCGGCACAAGCCTGCGCCGCGATGGATCACTATTTCGCCGATCCCCAGGCATTGCGTGCGCGCATTACCGAGGACTTTCTCGGCCATTACGTGGAGCAGGATGCGGCGATTGTGCAGGAGTTGCGTAGCCATGCCGGCAATGCCACGGAGGAAGTCCGACTGCATGAAGGCGCACGATTGCGCGGGTGGATTACCCTGGGTTGCTTCTCGCTCTTTTTGCTGTTGGGCTTGGGGTTGCTGGTCTTGCCGTGGCTGCTGCCGCAGGCTTCAGGGAGTAACAAATCGATGATACTGGTCGCTGGTGGGGTGCTCGTCGTATTGATGGCATGCCTGCTGCCGTTCTCGTTGCGCTTGCTCAAGCGGGCGAACAAGACCGCGTTGTTGCTGACGCCCGAGCACTTCGTCTTTGCCAACCTCAAGGCACCACTGCCGATCCGGCACGTCGCTGATTTTGGCCTGCAAATGGGCCAGGGGCTGCACTTGAATCTGCTGCTGGAAGACGATGCCCCGATGCCTGAGTTGGCCTCGCGCTCGTTCTTTTCGCCTGATGCGAAGCTCGACAAGAAAAAGCGCTGGGTCCAGTTACAGTTGATTCAGTTCTGCCGGGACGACAAAAAGCTCAAGAATGAGCAATTGGCGGAACTGATCGGCACTTACCTCAATGCAGGCACAGCCCGGCACTTGCTGCAGCAGCGATTCGAGCAGGCCTGAAGGCTTTCAGCATTGGCAAGCGTGGGGCGCCGGGTTCAATGGCTCCCTGCGCAAAGCTGATGAAGGTCTGATAGCAGCCCTTGCAGTTCGTTGTTTTCGTCCAGCAAGGGTGTTGCGTTTTCATACAGGACAACGTCGTTGATCGAGCCCATGCCAACGCGTACGCCGTATCCTGGGGCAGCGCACGCCCGCCTTTCTGTTCAGGGCCAGGGAAGTGGTCGGCGATGTTGAGGGCACGGATATGGATGGTTTCATGAGGTTCTTTTTTGAATGAGCGACTCGGGCCAGATCAACGACCATTTTCAGCGAGATATTCAGGTAGCGTGCAAGAGGGCTATCGAGCAATTTCGCCAAGCGCACCCCACTGCCGATGTCTGTGGGTTTGCGCTGTACTCAGACGCTGATGCGCGGACTCTGGTGCCGTCGTTCAACACGGCTGATCACTTGGCGCGCGTGCAGGCTGAAGAACCTGCTGAGCAGGCGTATTTCAAATGGTCACCCGCTGAATGGAGCCACGAAACCTTCGGTGGCGATCACTTCAACGTCCTGTCGAGCCTGTTGTGGGACTTGGCTGATTCGATTCCCGATGAAGATTTTGAACGTCACCGCGCACTCGTCTTCGAACACTGTGTTGCGGCCTTGAGGTCGCTGACGACGTGCGCGTTTGAGAACGCCATTTATGTATTCGCAGTCTCTGACTCTCAAAGCGTGCCGGAAGAAATCGCCTGGATTACGCAACTCAATACCCCCGAGCAAGCCCTCGAATTCAAGACATGGTTAGAGCAGGTCGAGCAATGAAAGGCATGCACTTAACAAGGATGCGTACATGACACTGCCCCACTTTATTTATCATCCCGATCCCGTCGGTAGCGGTTCGGTGCAAGCCTCTTACGCCACTTGCGTGAGCTGCAATCAGGCGCGAGGCTACATTTATGTGGGCCCGGTATACGCCATTGATGAATACGAAAACTGCATCTGCCCTTGGTGCATTGCCGACGGGAGTGCGCACCAGCGCCTGGGCGCGACGTTTGTCGATGACGAGAGTATCGGCCTGGACGGCGAAGACACGCTGAGCGAGGCGCAGATCGCCGAAGTCAGCCAGCGCACGCCTGGTTTTAATGGCTGGCAGCAAGAGTGCTGGCTGACTCACTGCGACGACGCAGCCGAGTTTGTCGGTAAGGCCGGCCATGCAGAGTTGCTTGAACTGGGCCCAGCGGCCATCGCCGCCGTTCAGGACTCAACAGGATTGGAGGACGGCCCGCAGTGGCGAGCGTTCTTCAATGCCCTGGATAAGGATCATGGGCCTACCGCCTACCTGTTCAAATGTCGCCACTGCGCCACGCTGGGCGCTTACCAAGACAGCCATTGATACCCAAAGTGCTCAATCCGAGGCTCCCCACAAGGAAGAATCTCTGATGACCGACGATCACACCCCCGACTTCACCAAAGTCCCCACCGGCATGCTGCCGTTCCCACCTGTTGAAGACGTGTTTGTCGCCGATCAACTGGAACTGGCCAACCATCTGCACCCTTTGTTCAGCTTAGATATCAGCACCGTAAACCCCGAGTGGTCGGGCGTGCTGCACATGCTCAGCCCGTTGGAACCGTACGAGGGCTTTGTCGGCGAGCTGAACGAGCGGGACGGGTGCCATGGCTACCATTACCGGACGGCCGGCGCAAACAGAGCCGATTGAAGGCTTGGTGCTATTCACCTTCGATTACAGTTGAATCCCATGAACAAGACCGAACTGCAAACTCTTGTAGTCAGGGTTAAAAAGTATCTCTTGATTATCTTTTTGCTCTGCCTTGCAGGCGTTTTCATCTATGCGTACCTGCAGAAACCGGAATTTCCTTCCGAGGTAGTCCTGAAGCAAGACTTCATTCCGGGGCAGTCGATCTACATCGTTCAAGATGCCAGGGATCCAGATGAGCCCAAAAACCTGAGGTTCTACGTCAACAATGGCGACGGCAGGAATAATGAGACGATGAAGGTGCTCCTCGGCAAGACCCCGGCCTTCCTGGTCTCGGACACTGACTTGAAGGACGTGGTAATCCAGCGTGTCTCCAACGGCCTGCACATCAAGCTCAAAGGCGCAGTCTCGAATTACCAGAGCAACCTTTACCTTGAAGACGGCGACACTTACACCACCTACCGTGTAAGCCTTGAGCAAGTCGAAACGCGACCGCCCTTGCCGAGCGGTCGGTAAGCTTATTTCAGCAAGGCAACCACTGCGCAGACAACCGCAATCACCAGCGCCGGCCACTGCATCGGCAAATCGATGATACTGGTTGCTGGCGGGGGGGCTGGTCGTATTGATGGCGTGCCTGCTGCCATTCTCGTTGCGCATGCTCAAGCGGGCGAACAAGACGGCGTTGTTGCGGATGCCCGAGCACTTGGTATCTGCGAACCTAAAGGCGCCATTGCCGATCCGGCACATCGCCGATTTTGGCCTGCAAGCGTGGGGTGCGAAGTTCAATGGCACCGTGCGCAGAGCTGATGGAGGTCTGATAGCAGCGTCTGAAGTTCGTTATTTTCGGCCAGCAAGGGCGTTGCGTCTTCATACAGAACAACGTCGTTGATCGAGCCCATGCCGCCGTACAGCGACATCAATCGAGACAACGCGTACGCCGTATCCTGAGGCAGCGCAAGGCTGCACTCCTCAAGTCTGTCGGCCCATTGCGGGTGACCGAATCTCCTCAGTAGTTCTGCTGTTCGGGCAAGGTTCGAGGAGATCTTGCAGATGTCTTTCATGGCGCCAGTCCTGAGCGAATCATTTATCAAAGTTCACAACGCTGACGGAACCATTGTGCCAATCGACCGAGTAACTGAGGCCATTCCAGTTACTAACGATCAACGCCCCGTTTTTGTCGCACTGAAGACTCATGTATGGCTTGTCTGCTTGCGTGCCGTGGGGACTTTCCTGGATGAACCAAACCACCTTTCCCTGCCTCGATAGTGCAAGGATGTTTTTGTTGAAAATGACATTTGAAGGGGACTCGATCAGGACCGCGAGCCTGTCGTCATGCTGCAAGGCGACTTTGACCGGGTGAGGCAGGTGAATGGATTGATCTGCTATCCAAAGGGTGCCGTTGTCAACGTGGTACCAGGTTTCGGTCATGACGTTACCTCTAGTGTTATCCCTGAAGTCGCAGCAATTTCATGTGCGAGGAAGACTTTCCGGTGGCAACCCGTTAGGCAGCTGAATCTTCAGACCGCGTGAGATCTGAATGCCTATGTAGAAGGCATCCCCCAGTACGCCAGCAAGTTCAGGATCGTCGGCTTCAAACTCTTTGCTGGCCCAAACGCCGATGGTCAATTGGTGCAACCGGGCTTTATCTTTTTCAACGCCCAGCAACACGTTCTTGATGAATTGCAACTGGATTAACGAGCTTGAATAAATCTGGAATTCTGGACAGCCGTTGTATCTCAGGGCGGTGATGGTGATCGCATTGTCAATGTAGTCGAGGGCAGTTGTCGGCGTTTTCAAGAGGCGGTCCCTCTCGGTACCAACGTCTTGATTGCTGCGCGACGCCACGTATTGATCAAACATTCGGACCTGCTCTCCAATCCGGGCAGAGTCTCGATTGGAATCAACATGTTTTCTATAGGTAAGGAATTGTTCCGATTGTGGTCCATGGGCCAACAGCGAAACAATGGCCGCACATTGTATGAGCCAATAGATTTCGAACGAGGATTCGGTACCTCGACAATAACCAATATCTGTCCCCTTGCCGTACAAGTCACGAGCCAGTTGGCTGGCTTTATCGCGGTTTATCGTCGTCTCTGATGTCCATCCGGCCCGGTCATTTGCGATGACGAATACCCGATAACGCTGCAACAGGAGGGCATCCACTAGCGTCAGGTCCGGGCAGGCAGGGGGCATCAACGGTACAAAAACCTCTGGCTCACGATTGCTCGGCAGCCACGACAGGTTCCTTTCCACTCGGGAAGGTTGCTTGTCCACTTCGGTCAAGGTGGCTGCATCGACAACCTGCTCGGTGGGGGCGGGTGGAGGAGCGGGCTTTTGTCTGAAAAAGGTTTTCAAGCGCTTCAGTAGTTTTGACATGGAGGTAGCCGTTCAAGGATTTTGATTTCGAGGACAGCGGTCCATTGGTCCGGAGTGACGAGCTTGCCTTAGATAGCCGTTCCTCTATTGGCCCCCGGCTGCACAATCAGCAGGTCATCCAGCTCTCTGCGGCGACAGCTCATGGCAAACGCCAGGGCCGTATCAAAATCCGTTTGGAAGAGATCGAAGTTTGCCCGGTCAATTTGGTAATACTCCTCGTAGTCGACCATGCCGTTGCTGACTGGAATCGACAGGTAAAGGCGACCTGTAGTCTCCTCGACGCCTAAGGCAAACATATGTTCACGGCTTTTGAAAACGTCACTGAATTTCATCGTGTCCTTGATCTGGTGGTTGGCGGTTTTTATCTTCGCGCATTCTGGATTTAATGAGTTTGTACGATGACCAGTCGCGACCACCAATCAGCTCAATGTAAAAGTTCGCGTAAGCGCCGTTCAGATCACCCAGCATTCTCAGATTTGTTTCGTCGAAAAGGCGGTGGCCAGGAATAATGTCTTCGTTGGCGAAACGCTCGCCTTTCTGAATAGCCATTCAATCCTTACCGCGTTGCAGTACGCCTTGCTTGAGTCAAGGGGCTACGGCATTTTATGTGCTTATGTAGGTTTCGGATTACTGTTCTTCTTTTCTTCCATCTGGGCTTTCAGTCGACGTAGCGTCGGGGATTCTCCTCCGATCAGTTCGATTTTAAACTCCGCAAAAGCGTGCTCAAGCTCTGCATATTGCTGCAACCCCTCCTCAGTGAACAGATAGCGTCCAGGGATATCCCGCCATTCCATAGGTGTGCGGATTTGACCACGCTCGGCCAAATCCATCAGAGGGGCCAGTTCTAGATCCAATTTAGCTGCAGCAGGGTCTTTTGCCTTTAATGCATCGATGGCTGCCCGTAGCTTCAGGGTCTTTTCTTTAAGTTTTTCGATATCCATAGGAGGCTCTAGTTAGCTGTGGTTCCGATCAATTTTGGTGTTCCCCACTCGGCACGGTTAGGTGTCAGATATTGGAATGATTCACCGGTTCTCTGGATTGCACCGCCCAATTCTGATGTAGGGGCGACTTTACTGACAAAAACCTCGGTTGGCTTCAATGGTGCCATCTCGTAGATCGAATAGGTGGTTGATTCGCTGCTCAACGGCAATCCGAACGAATCAGCCAGTGTCCTCCCGGAGTTCGCGGCTGCCTGTAGCTCCTCATGAGTGGTAAAGAACGGCGAGTAAGGTGAAACGCCTTGGCCTTCGGGCACGATTTTCACAAGGGGCGAATCCATTAACCTTACTTCGGGGATGGTGGAGCCGGAAGCTACCTGGTCGAACGCCCGTGAGTAGATGGTTGTTGCATCAGCGTCAGGGGCAGCCGCTTGCAGTTTGCCCAGCAGTTTTTCCCCGTCAGGCGTATTCAGGAAGCCTTCGATTTGCTCGTTCGACAAGCCCTTGGTCTGGAAGGTTTTGACCTTCTTGACCTGATCCTCCACCGAAACGAAGTCAGGGTCCTGCTTGGCGTAATACTCACGCATTGTCTCCGGCTCGGCCTTCTGAAGAGGCGCCGGTTCCTTCACCCGCAACTCATCCCGAGCCAGCAACTTCTGCTCATTCCTTGCCAACCAACCCGCCAACTGCTTGTTCGATATCTCCGCCTGAAGCTTCGCACTGCGGGTCGCGATGCTTTCCATGCTGTTCATCACACCGGCTTTCATCTGGCCCCGGGTCAGGTAGGTGACGATGGCGGTGAGCAGCAGGAGTACAAGCTGCTCCTGCCCGCGAGCCAGTTGTCGTGCCGCGCGTTCGACGCGCTCCTGTACCAGTGCAGCGGAGCCGCCGCTGGGGTCGAGGCCGGACGGCTTGAGGCCTTCTTCGGCGTGCCAGGCCGTGGCGATGCCTTCCTGCAAGGTCGAGAGGCAGGCGGGCAGGCCCTGGTAAAAATATTCGGCGATGGCGGACAGGCCCAGGGCCATGAGAATCAGGTTGCCGACTTGTAACCCGATTCCGCCACCCACCATTGCTCCAGGGCCAGCGCCGACGCCAAATGCGAAGGCCCCCGCTGCGCCGCCGGCCACGGTGCCGATCGCCACGCTGCCGCCGAGAATCATCGAGACTTCTTTGACCAGTTGCAGCAGCACCGGCAGGATCTGCTCGATTTCAATCGAGGCCCACTTGCGCTTGAGGTCCATCTGGATGATCGGGTAGGAGAGGGTCATCGCCTGATGCACCGCATCGATGCGATGACCGCCCATGTAGCCATAGGCCTGGCTCGCGCCATTGCTGACACGCCGGGTGAAGCCGTTCCAGTTGTCGTGAACGCTCTGCAGGCCGTCGTTGACGCCCTGGTTCAGCTCGCTGAATTTCTGGTCGAGGTTGCGTTCGACATCGGCCCAGCTGGGCACGTTGGCTAAAAGATCCATTTACTCATCACTGTCCTTGGGGGAAAGGCGCTTCCTTGTTGCTGCAGTGAAACTGTCGATTATCCGACTTCACAGCATTGCCTGAGTGATGGCAATGGGCCGCACTTCCGACTGCGGGGCGAGTTGAAAGTTTCAACATGGATCCCATTTTTTGTTATTCGCGTTACATTCGGCAATGATGGCAATAAGGCATTAGCCGCTAATTGACAGCGCTTAACTTCCCGTTTGTCCTTGATATATCGGCGTTTCTGGTTGGCCAGCGTGGCGATAATTATTTTTCAGGATTATCCGGAGCTGAGTTCGAAGCGCGTGGAAGCGCCCGCATGCACTGCCTGCGACTTGACAGGGCGCATAACATGCGTGTCTCCTTCCCGCGTTCGAGTACCTGTGATATTCGTAAAAGTGTGACAAATTTCTCAATTATTTAGCCGGGTAATGGCACTTTCATACTGCCTTGCGGTCGCAGTTCCTGACGCACAATGGTGTGTAATGGATTTCATTCGGTGTTTAAAAAATCGATGAAAATCAAGAATTCATAGTTGCGGCAAACAGGGTTTTGACCCTTTTATCTGATTCGTGCGCAGTGGTTGAGAGAGGGCGGTAGCTTTCCACTGTTTTCAAGGAGATACACATGTTGATGGACCTTGCCGCAATGCTTTCCCCGCAGAATCGGCGCCTGTTCAAGTTCAAGAACTTCGCCAACCCCGAACAGCAATTGTTGCTTGAGTCCTTCAAGGGGACCGAAGGTCTGTCCCGCGCGTACAACTTTGAATTGCTGCTGGTGTGCCAGGACTCCGGCGTCGAGTTGAAGTCGATGATGGGCCAGCACGTGGTCCTGGAAATCGAACTGGCAGACGCCACGCCTCGCTACCTGGCAGGCTACCTGACGCGGTTTGCCAGCATCGGCAGCGACGGCGGCATGGCCCGCTATACGGCGACGCTGAACCCCTGGTTCTCCATGCTGAAGAACCGCTTCGACACGCGCATTTTCCAGGGTTGCACAGTCGAGGATGTCGTCACCCAGGTGTTTGCGCTGTGCACCGCGTTTTCCCGGCACGAATTCCATCTGAGCAAGCCGCTCAAGCATTACACCTACATCACCCAGTACCGCGAATCGGACTTCAACTTTGTCCAGCGCCTGCTGGAAGAAGAGGGGATGTTCTACTACTTCGAGCACACCGCCGAAGGCCACACCATGATCATCTGCGACGACTCCAGCACGCTGGTGCCGTTGCCTGAACAACCGCAGATCCGCTTCCACACGGCATCGGTCACCGAGACCGCCGACTCCATTACCCAATGGAGCGGAAACCGTCAGTTGCAGTCGGGGAAAATCGCGGTCCAGACCTTCGATTATCGTCAGCCGTCCAATCGTTTGCCGGTCGCCATGAAGAGCCTGAACAAGCAGGGCGATGTCGACGAGTTTGAAATCTACGACTTCCCCGGCCAATACACCCACGGCACCTACGACGAAGGTGAAGCGCTGCTGCGGTTGCGGGTCGAAGCGCTTGAACTCAAGGGCAAGAGTTTTCATGGCGCCAGCAACTGCCGCGCGATGAAACCCGGCTACACCTTCGAACTGCTGCAGCATTACGATCACGATCAAGGCCCCGCCGATGATCGTCAGTTCCTGCTGATGAGCGTCGAGAGCGAAGGCCACAACAACTACCTTAGCGGGCAGCAGGCGAGCTACTACAACACCTTCTCCTGCGTGCGCAAAAAGATCGTCTTCCGCCCTCAACTCACCACCCCGCGACCGACCATCTCCGGCCCGCAAACCGCGATCATCGTCGGCCCGCCGGGGGAGGAAATATTCACCGACGAACTCGGCCGCGTGAAGGTGCAGTTCCACTGGGACCGCAAGGGCGAGCACAACGACAAGAGCTCCTGCTGGGTCCGCGTTGCCCAGGCCGGCGCCAGCGGCGGTTTCGGCAGCATCCAGATTCCCCGTGTGGGCGATGAAGTCGTGGTGGTGTTCCTCGATGGCAACCCCGACCGCCCATTGGTCATGGGCAGCCTCTACAACAGCCAGAACACCCCGCCGTGGTCGTTGCCGGCAAACAAGACCCAGAGCGGGTTCCTGACGCGGTCGATGAAGGGCGACGGCGGTACGGCGAACTTCTTCCGCTTCGAAGACAAGTCCGGCGCCGAGCAGATCATCATGCATGCCGAGCGCAACATGGACACCGAGATTGAGGTCGACGAGACCCACAGTGTCGGCAGCAACCGCACGATCACGGTCGGTGGCACGCACACCGAAACCATCAAGAAAGACACGGTGATGAATATCCAGGAAGGCTCGCTGACGATTCAGGTCGACAACCAGTTCATTCAGGTCAGCGCCAACCAGCACATCATTCTCCAGGTGGGGGACAGCAGCATCACCCTCACGCCGGACGGCATCGAGATCAAAGGCAAGGCGATCACCACCACCAGCACCGGCACGACCCAGATCACCGGTTCCGAGGTCAGGGTCAATGACTGAGGTAACGGTGTCATGACCAGGGTCAGTCTCTACGATCGCATTTCCGAAAAGCGTATTGCGCGGGAGGAAGCCGAACGCCTGGCTCAACAGAACGCGCTCCTCGTGCAGCCTGAGCCCGAGCCGGAACTCGAGCCCGAGCCTGTGTTGGCGCTGCAAGACACGCCCAGCAGTTTCTCCTTCGGGGGTTTCAACCTGGCTTTTCCGGCGGGCTTCAATTTCCGTGAGGTCCAGACCACCCTCGAGCACCAGGGCGAGCCGATCAGCCTGACGATCAAGCGTCGTGACGTGCAACAGGGACAGACGCTGGATCAATTATTCGAAGCCTCGGTGCAGGCGTTTCGCCGGGAGCATCCGGACGTGCGCATCATCCGTCAGCGCGATGTCAGCGTGGCCGGCAATGCAGCGAAATCGGTGGATCTGCATTTCAAGTGCGGTCATGCCGATCGTCACGCGCGCCTGGTGGGTGCCCTGGTGCCCGTCGCCGGGCGTGACGATGGCCAGTGGCTGAGTATCGCTTGCGAGATCGATCCGGCCCGGCCCGCGCTCAGTCTCTGGCTGGTTGATTTTGACGGCATGCTCGACGGCCTTGCCGTGCGCTGAACGCCACATTTTTTTTGATTCAAGGAAGTTACCCAGAATGGATTATGAGTTGCAGGAAGGCAGCATCGCGCTGCCGCAAGGGTTCCAGGACCGCACGGTGAACATGTTCGTGCTGGGGGCAAGCATTCCGGCACCGTTGAGCATCACCGTTTCCCGAGACACATTGCTGCCCGGTGAGGCGCTCAAGGCCTACGTCGAGCGTCAGGTCAAGATGCTCGCGTCCAAGCTGCGCGGCTATACGCTGTTGGGCAAGAAGGCCGTTGCGCTGTCGACGTCGGCACCGATCGACGGCGTGCAGATCGATGCGTATTACATGACCGATGGCCGACCCTTCTATCAGCGCCAGGCGGCGTTCCTGATCGAGCCTGGACGCGCGCTGATTTTTTCCACCACAGCCCAGGCTGATTTCAGCATCGAGCAGAATCAGAACTGGAATGACCTGCTGGCCAGCTTTCAGCCTCGCCAGCCCGGCGGCACCAAGACCGACTCCAGCACACAGGAGTAACGGTCATGTTTGAAGCCGCAAGGTTTGGCGATGAACTGTCGCACACCAGCGCCCTGGGTGGGTTTCTCATCGGCGCAGCGCTCGGCATTGCGCTGGTCGCCACAGTGGCGATCGCGACGTTCACCTGTGGGTTTGGCGTGGCTTTGTTGGCGGGTTTGGTCGCAGGCGTCGGAGGTAGCCTGCTCACCGCGGCCGGGGAGAAAATCGGCAGTATGTTTTCTTCACCCGCGGGGACCATCGTCACCGCGTCGCCCAACGTGTTCATCAATAGCCGCAAGGCCGCCCATGTCGAAAAAAGCACGGGAGCCTGCGACAAGCATCCCGGCCCGGTGAAGGTCGCCGAAGGCTCGACCAACGTCTTCATCAACGGCACGGCGGCCGCCCGCAAGGGCGACAAGATGACTTGCGGCGCGACACTCTCCAGCGGCTCGGACAATGTCTTCATCGGTGGCGGTACCCATCGCTACCTGCCGGTGGACGACGAGATCCCGGGTTGGTTGCGGACCACGGTCGACATCCTCATGGCGGTCGCCGGCGCAGCGGGTGGTATCGCCCAATTGATCAAGGCCGGGACCCAGGCCGGCATGAAAGCCATCATGCCTTGTGCACTGAAATTCACCGCCGGGTTTGTCGCCGGTGAGGTGGCCTCACGTTATGTCGTGGGGCCGGCCATCGAGCGAGCGGTGGGTGGCCTGATCGGCAACCCCGTCGACGCCACCACTGGCCGCAAGGTCATAACCGACGAAACCGACTTCAGCTTGCCGGGCCTGATGCCGATCCAATGGTCGCGCTTTTATGCCAGCGACCTGAGCGTCGACAGCGTGCTCGGCAAGGGCTGGGTCCTGCCCTGGGAGCAAAGCCTGCGGCGCAGTGGCGCCTTCGTTTATCTCACCGACAATCAGGGGCGCAGCGTTCCGTTCGTGGACGTGCAACCGGGGGAGCGCATCTACAACCCCCATGAACAGGTCTATCTGGTCTGCACCGAGGGCGGCCACTACCTGCTGCAAACCCTCGACAATACTTTTTTCTACTTCGGCGAAGTCGCGGACGACAACAACCCGGTGCCGCTGCAACGCATCGAAAACGCCCTGGGCCACTTCCTGCATTTCACCCGCACCGCCCAAGGTTCGCTCACCGACATCAGCGCCACCGGTGGCGTGCGCGTGCACCTGCATTACGACAACCCGCTGGGCCGCCTGACCGACGTCAGGCGCGTGGTCGACAACGAAGCCGTCGAAACCCTGGTGCAGTATCGCTATGACGACAACGGCCAACTCGCCGAGGTGATCAACCGCAACGGCGATTCACTGCGCCGTTTCAGCTACATCGACGGGGTAATGGCCAGCCACAGCAACGCCCTGGGCCTGACCTGCAACTACCGCTGGGAACAGCTCGACGGCCAGCAACGGGTAGTGGAGCACTGGACCAGCGATGGCGAGCGTTTCCACTTCCGCTACGACATCAAGGCGCGCACTACGCGGGTTACCGACGTGCTCGGGCGCGAAGCCGAGATTCACTACAACGCCGATCACCGCGTGATCGCCAGTCGCGACTTCGGTGGCGAGCACTACGTCATCGACATCGATGACATCGGCAACATGACCGGCCTGACGTTACCTGACGGCAACAGGATCACCCTCAAGTACGACGAATACTCGCGCCTGCTCGAAGAGACCGACCCGCTCGGGCGCTCGATCAAATACCGCTATCACCACCTGACCCCGCTGGTCACGCAGGTGGACTACCCCGACGGCAGCACCTGGCGAGCCCGCTACGACGACAAGGGCAACCTCATCGCCGAAGTTGACGCCCTCGGGCATGTCACCGAATACCTCAATGGCGACGACGGCCTGCCACACACCATCATCGATGCCACCGGCAAGTCCAAATACCTGTGGTGGAACTCCCTGGCCCAGGTCGAACGCC
>NZ_JAQIYM010000084.1 GCF_028823535.1 Pseudomonas serbica
AACGAACGGCTGTTTGGCGATTACCCGGGCACCTGGGGCCTGATCCGCCTGCTGGAGCAA
This sequence comes from Pseudomonas serbica, assembly GCF_028823535.1. Classification (GTDB taxonomy): domain Bacteria; phylum Pseudomonadota; class Gammaproteobacteria; order Pseudomonadales; family Pseudomonadaceae; genus Aquipseudomonas; species Aquipseudomonas serbica. Next base: position 61 of record NZ_JAQIYM010000084.1, read on the forward strand.
GCCCTGGTCACGCCACTGGACGATGGCGACAGCCGTTTTCGCGTGGTGCTCAAGGCGCCCGATGGCATCGGCCTGACCTGGTACCTACGCACCGAACTGGGGGCGGGGCCGATGGCGTTGCTCAAGCTGCGCGGCTTCAAGTTGCCG
>NZ_JAQIYM010000085.1 GCF_028823535.1 Pseudomonas serbica
ATCGCCGAGGCGCGGCGCGAGGAAATCGACTGGGTGCTCAGCGACCAGCCCGGCGACATCGCCGCCGAACTGACCCCGGACATGCTGCGCGAACGCCTGACCCAACGCTACTTCCAGGACTACGCCAGCGCCTGGCTGACGTTCCTCAACCGCCTGCGCTGGCAGCCGGCCAACAGCCTGGGCGAGGTGATCGACCAGTTGACC
>NZ_JAQIYM010000086.1 GCF_028823535.1 Pseudomonas serbica
ACAAACCGCCCCACCTCCGGATCGTAATACCGAAACGTGTTGTAGTGCAGCCCCGTCTCATCGTCAAAATACTGCCCCTGAAACCGCAGGTTCTGCTCGACATCATTGACCGCCAGCCTTTCAACCGAACCCCACGCCTTGTACGTCGCCTGCCAGACTATGCTCCCGTGCGCGTCGGTCATCTCCAACGGCGTACCAATCTG
>NZ_JAQIYM010000087.1 GCF_028823535.1 Pseudomonas serbica
TAGCCGCGCTGGGCCATGGATGGCCCATCGCGGCGGGCCCACGGAGCAGGACCGGAGCGAGGGTATGCCGAGCCACAGCGAGGCACCGAACGCCAGGGGCAAGAGCGTTTGGTTACTTTGCGCTTTTCAAAGTGACCCGCTGTAAGAGCGGAACCCTAGGTGGCCGTTACCGCAGCAATGGATATGTACGCGGTCAACAAA